>NZ_NCSM01000046.1:90208-97145 GCF_002224125.1 Streptomyces sp. NBS 14/10 | reverse complement strand
CACCCATCGGCCCCACCAAGCCGACAACCAGCTCGCGCCCCTCGACGACCCGAACATCATCCCACTGCCGACAGCCCGCCCTGTTGCCGCAGTTGTATCGGTCTGCTGCGAAAGGAGTCCATTCCGGACACGCGGACGTGCGACTGCTTCGCCCACACGTACGGCAACGCCGCGGACAACCCGTCCGGCGGGCACTGCTATCCGACCGACATGAGCGACGCGGAGTGGGCCGCGGTCCGCGAAATGATCCCGAAGCCCGTATGGGCCGAGGGCCGGGGCGGGCGGCCGGAGGAATACTGCCACCGGGATATACTCGACGCGATCAGGTACGTGGTGGACAACGGCGTGAAGTGGCCCGCACTGCCTGCCGACTACCCGCCGTGGAAGGCGGTGCACCGATTCTTCACCCGCTGGCGGAAGCAGGAGCTGACCGGCGAGTTCCACGACCGGCTCCGCGCCGCGACCCGTGAAACGCAGGGCCGGGATGCGGAGCCGACGGCAGGGTACTCGACTCGCAGTCCGCGAAAGGCACGTCCACGCTTCAGCCGCGTGTACAAACGCTCCACCTTGGCGCTGGGCAGCCCGGCCGGAGCCCGGACTTGGCGGCGACCTCCCGGTGCAGCACCTCGTCGTGGGCGCGCCACACGGTGCCCATGCCGCCTTCTCCGAGAGGGGCGAGCAGACGGTAGCGGCCGGCCACGACTCGGTCAGGGCTCATGCCCGAGGATGCGATGTCCTCGCGCTGAGCCGGGGACTTCCCGCCCCTGATCCTCGGGAACGGGCGGATCCGCCCGGGCGTCTCCCGCCTGATCGGATGTCATTGCTCCGCCATCCCTGTTCTCCCCTCTCGCGTCAGCAGTTCCCTTGCCAAGGCACCGCATAGGAGCTGCCGATTTCATACAGCCCTGGTGTGGAAACTTTGAAACGGATCCAGTCGCCATCACGCTCGATACAACCAGCGCTGGTGCGTAGCCAGGGGGAATAGGGGATACGCAACCTGACCATGCCGGGCTTGGGAACTTGTACTGCAATTTTTGCGTTGTCGCTGCTGACGACTGACGCATCTGCACCTGAGATAATTGGCCTGGCACCCTTCACCCGATAAATCTGCCACTGGGAGTCGTGCCATACCGGCTCCAGCCAGCTTGGTCTGCTGCGGACGAGCTTGGCTTCGTCTTTTGCCGCCCAGTCAGGCTCACCCCCCGGCAAGACGACATAACCTACCGCCCACTTGTCGAGCCATGCGCGATATTTCCCAATCGTGAACTGGTTTTCATAGAACAGGCCCCCACGTTCTACATCGAGCTGACGATTCCACCCCCGTGCCAGATTCACGTGAGGACCGAGTGCGGTGGTTTCGCGATGATTGACAGCAGGCACTACCTCCACACGCGTGCGGTCCGCGTGAAAACGGTCGAGTGCCTTCAGCACACCTTGCGTGTGGGACGCCCATGACGGCACAGGTGTCGACATTTTGAGCACATGGACAGTGTGTGCCGTCACCCACTGCACAGAAAGAGCGAGGGAAAGCCCGATAGCTATCCTTGGCGCTATTCGAACGCCGCGCTCGAGTAGCACGCAGAGAAGCACCGGAGGCCCGAATAGTTCAGCGAGACGGATTACGTTGGAACCGACAGGCGAAGAAATCAGTCGGGTCAAAACCACACCTGACGCATAAACCGCGGAGCTGAAACGTAGAGTCCTCCACTCTCGCGGTGCCAGCAGCGCCAGAACGATTCCGAAGAGGGCTGGCTTCCAAATATCGCCCATTGCCATGGGCATTACGCCGCTAAAAGGAAAGAGCAAGATTTCCAAAGCGACCACTGCGACAGGCGGTGCACAAACAGCGATAGCTCTTCCAATATCTCGGTTCAAGAACCACCCTGCCCCAAGAACCAGGAGGAACAGCCCTGCGACGGGACTGGCCAGAGTTGCCAGGGCGCTGAACGCCGATGCAAGGACCAAGCGCCGGCTGGAACCTGCCAGGCCAAGACAGGATACTAGTGCCAGAGTCACGCCCAGTGCGAAAGTCGAGCGCCCCGATGCGACATTCGCCCAGAGAGACAGGGTCGCCAGGAGTGTAGGCCACAGCGGACGACTTACTCCGCTACGTACGAACACGCGCCCCATGAACCACGTGGCAATGATTCCCGCCCCCGCGGTGACAGTCCGCACACCAAGAAAAGCCATCAGCTGCGGCGCAATTATACTGTAGTTGCCGACATGGATGCCCCCGTACCAGCCCAGGTTGTAGGGGGACCCGGGGTGTCGGGAGACGAAATCCGCCCATGAAATTTGCGCGGCAAGGTCACCGCCACCTGTTGCCAGATAGGCGGCCCATACTGCATACAGCGGCAAGGCCAGGGCGGTAGCCGAAATCGGGACGTAGTGCTGGCGCCAGCATGTACGCGCCCATGTGAATCTGCTGGCATGAACACTATCTACAGGCAGTTGGACCGCCGGGGCGGAGAGAGGCAATGGTCGTCCGTTCAGTATTTCCTGCGGAACTCTTGTGGAGCTATCGAACGTCTCACTGGGCAATTTGATCGATTTCTGGATCGATGATCGGCAAGAATTGCTCGAACATTTTACTGGCGACGGGTGTTCGCCGTCTCGATCTCGTCGAATTAATCCACACGCAGATTCTTCCACCGGCGTCAACGTCAGCCACACGTCGTCCGCGGCTACTTCGGGGGCCCGCACGTCCGCTACATCCCCGAATAGAACCGATTGAGTTTCGGATCAATAGAGCGCTGGTCAGCGGCAAGGGCGCGATGACGACAACGGCTTTGGCCGGGCTCGGTGATTGTCGACGGGCGAGTACGGGAGGGGGAGACCGTTCTGGCCACGGCGGGGCCACGTTCCTCACAGCACATCGGCGACAGGGCCTTTCAGTAGTGGCGAAGACACTCGGCCAGCGTGCCCGGACCTCGTTGACCGGTTGCTGACCCAACCTGACCGGCCGATCAGGAAGACGGGGCGGCGCTGTGCAAGGTTGCACCACATGCGCATCCTGGTGGTCGAAGACGAGGTGGACCTTGCCCACACCCTGCACACCGGTCTGACCGCCGAGGGCTACAGCGTCGACCTCGCCCATGACGGCCGACAGGGACTGTGGATGGCCCGGACCGGCGAATACGCCCTGGTCGTACTGGACTTGATGCTGCCCGGACTCAACGGCTACAAGGTCTGCGCCCAGCTGCGCCGGGAGGGCAACGCGACCCCCATCCTGGTTCTCACCGCCAAGGACGGGACTGGGATCAGGCAGAGGCCCTGGACACAGGGGCCGACGACTACCTGGCCAAACCCTTCTCCTACATGGTGCTCGTCGCCCGGCTGCGGGCCCTGGTCAGACGAGCCGCCACGGTCGCCCCGCCCGTCCTTGCCGTGGGCGACCTCTCGTTGGATGTCGCCGGGCGGGTCTGCCGCCGGGCCGGGGCCCGGGTGGAACTCACACCCCGGGAGTTCGCCGTGCTGGAGCTGCTGGCCCGCCGGGCGGGCCAGACGGTCTCCCAAACGGATCTGCTCTATCACGCGTGGCCCGACGAAGCCCGGGATCCCAACCTGGTGGAGGCGCGCGTCAGCGCCCTCCGCAAGAAGGTGGACGCCGCGTTCCACCGGCAGTCCCTGCAGACCGTACGGGGTGCCGGCTACCGGCTGGTGGACGACCGTGAACGCGACTGAGCCGCGACGCCGCTGGTGGCCGCGTTCGGTACGAGCCCGCGCGGCCCTGGCCGCCGCCTCGACCGCCGCCGTCATCCTGGTGGGCATCGGCTGGTGGGTACACCACGACGTCTACCGCCAGGGCACGCAGATCGCCGAAGAACAAGCCCAGACGCAGCTCTGGTCTCTCGTCGATCAGCTGAACAAGGGTGTGGTCCCCGTTCGCAGAAGCGCCGTGCCGTACGAGGTCGTCGCGAGCGGCCGGCGCTCCGCTGTCGCCTACGGCGGAGGCATGGACGACCTCGATCCCGGCACCCGCCATGTGCTGCCCGCCCCATCGGAGGCCATGGAGTCCACGCTCTTGACGATCCGTCCCATCCGCATACCGGTGCGCCGCGACGACAATCCCAGGGACAGATCCGAACTGGCCGGCGGGACCTACCTGGTCATGTCCGCCGATATCAGCGCCGATGAACTGAGCAGCGACAAAGTCGCCGCTCTGGGCGTCGCCGCCGATGCCAAGCTGCGGGTCTATGTGGTGGTACTTCCGCACACAGCCGAGGCAATGACCAAGACCACCGACCGCCTGCTGCTGCGGGCCGGGCTCGTCAGCCTCGTACTGATCGCCGCCGTCGCCTACTTCGCCGTCCGTATCGCGCTGCGGCCGGTCGAAGCCATCCGCGTCCTCACCGCCTCGGTCACCGCGAGCGACCCCCGCGAACGCGTCACCGTCCCCGCCACGGGGGACGAGATCACCGCCCTGGCCACCACCATCAACACCACCCTCCAACGCCTCGACGACGCCGCCGCCCAGCAGCGCCGCTTCGTCGCGGACGCTGCCCACGAACTGCGCAGCCCCCTCACCACACTGCTCGCCAGCCTGGAAGTCGCGCTCGCCTACCCGGAACGCACCGACTGGCCCGCCGCGGCCACCACCGCCGCACGACAGACCCGCCGCCTCCACGCCCTCACCGAGGACCTGCTGCTCCTCGCCCGCCTCGACACCCGCACCCCCGCAGCCGGCCCCGACACCGTCGACCTGACAGCCCTCGCCTCCCGGCTGACCGAGCAATACCCCCTCACCGAACGGCCGCTGACCCTCACCTGCGACAGCACCGCCCCCGCACACGCACACGGAAACCCCGACGCATACGAACGACTGCTGCGCAACCTCATCGACAACGCCGCCCGCCACGCCACACACCGCATCCAGATCACCGTCCGGAACCAGGACGCCTGGGTCGACCTCACGGTGCACGACGACGGACCGGGCGTGCCCGCCGAAGACGCCGAGCGCATCTTCGAACGCTTCGTCCGGCTCGACGACGCCCGCTCCCGCGACCACGGCGGCACCGGCCTGGGCCTCGCCATCGCCCGTGACCTGGCCCACCGCCACCGAGGCACCCTCACCCTCACCCCCCGAACCCTCGGAGCATGCTTCCAGCTACGCCTCCCTCGAGCCCCCACCCCAGCCGAGACCTGACCGATGTCAAGGGGCGGCTGCTGTGGACCTCCACCGCCCGACCCGCGCGCGGCTCGGTGAGCACCGCCTGCGACGCGGCCCGACTGGTGGGTCATCGGTCACCGGATCAGAAGTAGGCGACCCAGAGTTCCCAGCCTGTGCCGCTCGAAAAGTCGTCGCTGCACGTCACGCGGCGTATCGGTACTCGCTGACGAGGCCGCCGATGATGCGGCTTCGCAGCAGTCGGTGACCGCCGGTGTCCGTTGCAGCAGGCTGATTCTGGGCATCGGGTGGTGGTTGGGTGCGGGCCTGGTGGGGCCGGTGCTCGTTGTAGTGACTCTGGTAGACAGCAAGGACCTGTCGGGCATGCGCTTCGCCCAGACTGAGGACGTGGTCGAGGACCTCGCGGCGGATGCTGCCGATGACGCGTTCGCAGTGGGCGTTCATCCGAGGTGCTCGTGGCGCGCTCTTGATCACGTTCAGTTCCTCGGCGTTGAGGACGGCGTCGAATGCCTCGCCGGACTTGCCGTCCCGATCGCGCAGCAGGAACCACAGGGACTCCATGCGCATGCCGAGGTCAGCGGCGAGATTTCTTGCCTGCTGCACCGTCCATCCCCGCGTGGGGTTGGCGGTGACGCCGGTGATGTGCAGGCGTGGGGTACCGTGCTTGAGGAAGGCCAGCGCGTACAGCCTGCCGAGTGCGGTGTCGATGTGGAGGAAGTCCGTTGCGATGATGCCCTCGGCTTGGGCGGTGAGGGATTCACGCCAGGTCGGACCGCAGCGACGCGGCGCCGGGTCGATGCCCGCTGCGTGCAGTATCTGCCACACCGTCGAGGCTGCGATCCGGTGTCCGAGCCGGGCCGACTCGCCCTGGATCCGCCGGTGGCCCCAGCGCGGATTCTCGTCGGCCAGTCGCAGGACGAGGTTCTTGGTCGCCATGGCGGTGGGCGGTCGACCGGTGCGTCGGCGCGCGCTGTAGTCCCGCTTCGCGGCGATGAACCTGCGGTGCCAGCCGAGCAGGGTACTGGGGGTGACCGGGAAGACCTCGCGCCAGCGCAGCCGGGGTATGAGTCCGGACAGGGCTGCGAACCGGAACCGGTCCGCTGGCTCGTAGCTGACTGGTCGGGTCAGCTGTCGGCGCAGGACCGCATTCTCATGGCGGAGTACGAGCAGCTCCGCGTCCTTCGCGGCATCGCTGCGGAGCAACGTCGATGGGAGAGGGAGATCAACTTGCGGGTCATCTTGTACAGCAGGCGTACGAACATCCGGTCATGCTCCCAGTCGACGACCCGTCACCTCCGCCACCTGCAGCGACGGACTTTTCGAGCGGCATAAGGTCGAGCGCGCGCGGCTCTCGTGGGCCGATCGTGCCGTGCTCTCCGCTCTCGCGCGACAGCTGCCGCCCGCCTCGCGTCGTCATCGGCTGATCACCCCGGGCACGCTGCTGGCCTTGCGCCGCCACCGTCCGTCGCGTCCTGCGCCGTCCTGGTCTACCGCCCGCGGTGCAGCGTGCATCCCAGCAGACCCTGGCGCTCGTGCCTCCGCGCCCAGGCCCGCCCGCTGCACATGGTCCGGCATCGCGTGCGCGGTGCCGGACCATGAGTGTGCCGACGGGGGAGCGGTCAGCCCTGGCGGGCCTTGAAGCGTGGGTCCTTCTTGTTGATCACGAAGGTCACGCCATGGCGGCGCACCACCTGGGCGCCGGGCTTGGTTTTCAAGGAGCGCAAGGACTTGCGTACCTTCATCACGGTCTCCTTCCAGGATCGAACGGGTCCGGCCGTCAGTGGCGAATGGGAGCGGTGCGGCCGTAGC
>NZ_NCSM01000046.1:60162-89983 GCF_002224125.1 Streptomyces sp. NBS 14/10 | reverse complement strand
TGCCATGGGGGACTCCTTTCGCCACCATCCGAAGGCCTCGATTGGCTCGGCCATGTCAGATGTCCCGTTCAACCACACCACCCGGCACAACCCCCTGGCGATGCGGCGGATTCCGTGTACTTTTACCCCGGGCCATGCCGGCTCGAGGGCAGGTGATCCGCAGGCGCACCCCGCACGGCCAGCGAACGTCCTTGTGCTGCGGCCTGCCTGCCGGATGTTCCCGCGCCCCTGCTATGCCCCCAGGCCTGTGAAAATCGCCGGGATGGTGCAACCTACCTCCCCGCTTGCGGAGCCGCTCCCGAATCAGCGCGCGCTCCCGTCGATGAGGCAGGGACAGGCCGTGACAGACCGGAGGATGCACCGCTCACGGCCGCCGAAGCACGGGCCGGAGAGGATGTCCTTCTCTTTGTCGCTCATCGGCGGTGACGTAGGCCAGTCGCAGTAGCACGACAGATCATGATGCCGCCAAGACCCTGACCGGGTGAAGGCACCTGGATGAACGTCGAGGAGATCCGTGGTCAGGCTCCCGACCTGCGTGGATGATTTTTCGGCACTCGCAACCTCTCCGGGCTCGGACACCCACTCTTCAGTGCAGTTGGTATCTGGGCCCTCTCCCGTCGCTGCCGCATCGCTATCTATGGCAGGGAATCCCCGGTTTCCGAAACCGGGGACCCTCATGACCTTTGATGCACCAACTCACCCGGGGTCCACGGAGAGCTCATCACCGAAGCGTCCCAAGACGCCCGGCCGTCAGCCGATCCTCAGATCCCACGGGTCACTACTCACGGTGACCGCCGAGGGCATCCGGCCGCCGAGTTCTGCTCATGATCAGCCGACACGAGCACTGCTCATCACACGCGGATTCCGACGTTTCCGCAGGAGGCCGTGCTCACGAAGTTGCGCTCCCTACGGGATTCCAGGTTCCGCGGTTTCGTGAGCAATTCCGCGTGATCACAAGCACCATCCGAGCAAATCCGGGTGATCATGAACATCGACGGCAGACAGTAGTTGTCAGTCCCCAGGTTTTTGCGCTCTTCCGGAGCGGGTCGTACTCGGGCTTCCTACGCGGGTCGGCATGGCATCGGATAGTCGCTCGGCACGCGGGTCGGACCGCTCGCAGGCTGGGAAGGAAAGAGCACGGGACGTTTGGGCAGCGGGGGAGGTGTCGGTGAGCGGGAGACTGCGGCTTTGGGGGGCCGGTGCGCTGATGGGGGTCACCGCTTCGGTGCTGACATGCGGGCTGGCCGTGATCGCGGTCGTGCTCGTTCCCGCGTGGTGGCCTCACCCGGCGGTGGCCGTCGTTGCGGCGCTGTTGCTCCTCGGCGTGGGGTTCGCCCTGATCGCCGTGTGTTTCATCCGTCTTCGTCCTTGGCACTTCGGAGTGGCCGCAATCGTGGAGTGTCTGCTGGCCGTGGGATTGCTGACGTTTCTCGACCAGGCCGTGCTCGACGTGTGGGGCAAGCCGCTGGAGACCGTCGTTACGAAGGCCGTTCGGCACGAGAGGAACGCGCCGACGGGGAAGGTCACCGGATCCTGGTGGGAGTGCTCGCTGGAGCGGCTCGACGGTACGGAACTCGAACGCAAGCTCAGGGAGTCTGACTTCGTCCCGCTGGGGGAGGCGTGCCCCGCCGACGCGCAGGCAGGAGACCGGCTCGTGGTGTACGCGGTGCCCGGAGGGTTCGCAGCGCCGCAGACGAACGCCCCTGTCGGGGGTGTCTGGCTGGTCGTCACGTTCACTGCTGCCGCCACAGCAGCGGCGGCGACGTTCACGGCTGCCGGAATGACTCGCGCGGGTGCACCCAAAGCGGGGCGGACCCCACGTCTCGTACGGGGCCGGGCGGACGAATCGCCGCCGACCAGCACCTGAGACAGGCAGCGTGCCGGAGCCGCACAGCAGGGCAGGGTGTCCGACGCCGACGGCGGCTCGTGCGTGGCCCACGAAGCCCGCCACGCCGTCCGACGCGGCTGCCGGCTCGCGCGCTCGCAGGGCTTCCCGACGGCACGGCAGGTCAGTCCCCGTCGTCGACCCACCGCTGGCCGCATCGTCGGCACCTGCCGCCCCACCATGGGGTATCCCAGTCGTGCTCCGTGACGACGTCGCTGTCCGTCTCGCCGCATCGCCCGCAGATCTGTGCGTAATCGCAGGGCGTGGCCCTTCGATTCGGGGTGACATAGTCTGGCCGCTGCGCCTCCGGGAGGCAGTCCACTGCGACGAGGCGGTTCACGTGCCGGGCCCACCCGAATTCGTGTCCGCACCGGACGCAGGCCACAACCTTCCAGCACGGATGAATCGTTGGCTTCTCGCGCCCGTACTCATGCAGCACACCGGAACGCCGGAGCCGATCGCAGAACGCACACCGCCACTGGCGATGGCACGGTTCGGAAGCGCGATCGATCTCTTCAGGCGTGACGCGTCGATACGCGTGGACCCCGAATCTGCACAGCCTACGACGTACGAACCGGATGTGTTGGCGGGACGTGTCCATCTCTGCAGCGCTCTCCGGGCTCGCAACCACGGCGGCCAGCGTGCCGGCCAACTCCTCGCACGCATCGTAGGCCGCGCTTGTCCAACGGCGAATGTCCCCATAAGGCGCGAAGCCGGTTCTCGCCATCCCGGCGCGAGCACATCAGCCGACTCTCTACATAGCCAATGAAGCCCTTGACGTCGCACTCTGTCTTGAGCTCGACCGGTTCCCCTTTGCCATGGTGGCCACCTTGGAAGACTCGCTCATGGTCCTCCGCCCGTGCGCCGTGCGTTCGCCAGCCGACGAGGCTTCGATCTGATCGCTGGTGAGGTCCAACTTCGACGCGGTGGTGGGGGAGGGGCCGCCGTCGAGACCCGCCCCTCCTCCACTTCGACCTGCACGGCCGAACGCTTCGTATGTCCGCGCAGGGCGGAATCAGCGGGCGGAGCCCTCGATCTCGACCTCGGTACGGTCGCCGGACCAGAGTGTGTGGAAGGTGCCTTCCTTGTCGGTCCGTCGGTAGGTGTGGGCGCCGAAGAAGTCGCGCTGGCCTTGGATGAGCGCGGCGGGGAGCCGGTCGGCGGCCAGCGAGTCGTAGTAGCTGAGCGCGGAGCCGAAGCCTGGGACCGGTACGCCGGAGAGGGCGGCGGTGGAGACGATGCGACGCCAGGCGGCCTCGCCCTCGGCGACGGCCTGTGCGAAGTAGGGCGCCTCGAGGAGGGTGGTGATGTGCGGGTTCTCGGTGTACGCCTCCGCGATGCGGTTGAGGAAACGCGCACGGATGATGCAGCCGCCGCGCCAGATCTTGGCGATCCGGTCCTTGTGGATGTTCCAGCCGTACTTCTGCGCGCCGGCGATGATGGCGTCGAATCCCTGCGCGTAGGCGACGACCTTCGAGGCGTAGAGGGCCTTGGCGAGGTCGTCCGCGAAGGCGGCGGAATCGACCTTCTGCGCCTCCGGGCGGCCGGCCGGCTGCCGCACTGCCGCGCGCTGCGTCGGCTTGGAGGAGACGGCACGGGCGAACACGGCCTCGGCGATGCCGCCGACGGGGACGCCGAGGTCGAGGGCGTTCTGCACGGTCCATACGCCGGTGCCCTTGGAACCCGCCTGGTCCAGCACGATGTCCACGAATGGCTTTCCGGTGGCGGGGTCCACCTGGCGCAGGATCTCGGCGGTGATCTCGATGAGATAGGACTCGAGCGGTCCCTTGTTCCACTCGGCGAAGATGTCGGCGACGGCGTGCGGCTGGAGACCGCCGACGGTCCGCAGCAGGTCGTACGCCTCGCCGATCAGCTGCATATCGGCGTACTCGATGCCGTTGTGGATCATCTTGACGAAGTGGCCGGCGCCGTCGGTGCCGACGTGTGTGACGCAGGGCTCGCCCTCGGCGACCGCGGCGATGGACGCGAGAATCGGCCCGAGGGTCCGGTAGGACTCCTCCGATCCGCCCGGCATGATCGAGGGGCCCTTGAGGGCGCCTTCCTCGCCGCCGGAGATGCCTACGCCGACGAAGTGGATGCCGGTGGGGGCGAGCCTCTTCTCGCGGGCGATGGTGTCGTGGAAGTTCGCGTTGCCGCCGTCGACGATGATGTCGCCGGGCTCGAAGCGCTCGACGAGCTGGTCGATGACGGCGTCTGTGCCCGCCCCGGCCTGCACCATGATGATCGCGGTGCGTGGCCTGGCCAGCGACGCGACGAAGTCGTCGATCGACTCGCCGGCGATGAATCCCGCCTCGGGATGCTCGGCGAGGAGTTCCTCCGTGCGGGCGTAGGTGCGGTTGTGGACGGCGACCGTGTTGCCTTCGCGGGAGGCGAGGTTGCGCGCCAGGTTCGATCCCATCACGGCCAGCCCGACGACGCCGATGTTGGCCGTTGCGCTGATGTTCATCTGGACCTCTTTCGATCGGTGGGTGCGCCGGGCGTCATTGTGACGCTGTGGCCGGGGCGGCGGTGATGTGGGGTGTGTGCGTGGCTGTCGCCCTGGTCAGTAGAACTCGACGGTGTTCACGCGGTTGACCAGGCCGCGTCCGTCGAGGAGCCGGGTGGCGTTGGCGGCGAAGAGTTCGGCGATGAGGCGGTCCTCCGCCGTGTCGAGCGCGGCGGTGTGCGGGCTCACCAGCACGCGGTCGTGGTCCCACAGCGGGCTGTCGGCCGGCAGCGGCTCCGACTCGAAGACGTCCAGCGCGGCGAAGCCGAGCCGGCCGGAGGCGAGCGCGTCGATGAGGGCGGTCTCGTCGACGACGCTGCCGCGGCCGACGTTGACGAGGCAGGCGCCGGGCCGGAGGGCGCTCAAGAACCGTTTGCCCATGAGGTGTTCCGTGGCCTCGGTCCCGGGGAGCGTGTTCACGACGGCGTCCACGGTGGGGGCTACCTCGGTGATACGAGCGGGGTGCACCACGGCGGAGACCCCGGCGACACCGACGTCCCTTCTGCTGGTGCCGATGACCGTCGCGCCCAGTGCGTGAAGGGCCGCGGCGACGGCGCGGCCCATCCCGCCGAGCCCGAGTACGAGAACGGTCTGTTGGTTCACCTGCCCCATCGTCCAGCGGCCGCTCCATTCGTGGTCGCGCTGCTGGCGGTTCAGGCGGGGCAGGTCCTTGGCCCCCGCGAGCACGCCGAAGACGGCGAACTCGGCGAGTGGGCGTCCGTGCACTCCGGCCGAGGTGGTGAAGAGGACCCGGTGGAGTTCTTCGGCGTTCAGCTCGGCGGCCTTGACCTGGTTGCCTCCGCCCGCGGCCATGGTGTGCACCCAGCGCAGGCGGGGGTTGGCCCGGACCGCGCGCGCCAGGGCGGCCGGGTTCACGTCGGGGATGCCGTACAGGGCGTCGGCCTGCTGAAGCAGGTGACCGAGTTGTACCGCGGTCTGGCCCCGACAACCGACGCCGGCACCTTCGCCGAGGAGTACTCCAAGCTGCCGCTCGCCGAGCGCCAGGAGCGGGCGGAGCGGACCCGGAAGGTCTACGACCGCCTGCGCGCACAGCGCCCCGGCCCCGGTGACAAGCAGAACCATCTGTGGATGACACGGCACGCCCTGGCCATCCACCAGATGGCCAGGGGCTTTGCCTTCGACATCGGCGACGAGGACCAGATCGCCCAGATGATGAAGCTCCGCGACCAGGTGATGGCCGAGAACGTGGAGTGGTGGCGCCAGTACACCGGGAACAAGATTCTGCTGTCGGCCCACAACACCCACGTGTCCTACGACTCGTTCGACACGCGGTACCCCAAGACTCAGGGCTCCTTTCTCCGCGACGCGCTGGGCAGCCGCTACGCCAGCATCGGCTTCTCGTTCTACAAGGGTTCCTTCAACGCGTTCGGCACCGACGACAACGTGATGCGCAACTACCACGTGGACGGCGCGAAGCCGGGCTCCAACGAACAGACCCTGGACAAGGCCCGCCGGGACGACTACATCCTCGACATGCGCACGGCCCCCGAGCCGGTGCGCGAGTGGCTGGACAAGGAGCATGCCACCTGGAACATCGGCGCCGGATGGCCCGACCCCGTGGAATACACGGCCGCACTCGGCAAGGCCCACGACATCCTCATACACCTGCACGACATCCAGGCCACCACATACCTCGGCGCACCCTGACACCCCACCACCGACACACCTGAGGGAGAGCCGGAACGGTCCGGTTCGCCACGCGTCGTGGCGGCCGAGACCGTTGCGGCAGCCAGGCACGTCTCCGAGTAGCGTTCGCATGGCACGCCGGTACGTCACTGCTCCGGGGCACCGCAGATCAAAGTCTGGGCGGTTCCGCGCAGCATGCAAGGTGGCGATATCGCTCTCGATCCGTTGTGCGGCGGCCGACAGCACAGACAGGGCCTCCCCAACGCATACGTCCTCGCTGCGACGGCTGCGGTGCGTGGCGACATTCACGACCGCGAGGCTGGGATCCTGCCGAGATGATCGTTTCGCTGGTGTATCGGGTGACGCGGAAGCTGTTGTCGGTCCCGGCGGTGCTGTTGCGTCGGCAAGCGGCCAAGGATGCTGAACTGTTGGTGCTCCGGCACGAGAATGCGGTGCTGCGCAGGCAATGTGCGGGCCCGGTCCGATACGAGCCGGCGGACCGGCTCTGGTTCGCGGCGCTGTCCTCGCTGATACCCCGGTGGCATTGGGCGCAGGTGTTTCCCGTGACACCTGGGAGGTTGCCTGGCTGGCACCGAAGGCTTGTCGCGCGCAGATGGGACTACAGCGATCGCCGGAGGAAGCCGGGTCGGCCGACGACGGCGACGATGGTGAAGGAGTTGGTGGTGCGGTTGGCACGGGAGAACCCGCGCTGGGGTTGCCGCAGGATTCAGGGCGAGCTCGCGCGGCTGGGGTATCGGCTCGGCGCCTCGACGGTCTGGGAGATCTTAACGGCGGCCGGTATCGGTCCGGCTCCCCGCCGTTGCGGACCGACATGGCGTGAGTTTCTGACGGCGCAGGCCGAGTCCATCATCGCTTGCGACTTCGTGCACATCGATCTGGTGGACCTCCTCCAGGTGGTCGGGGTGCGAGGTGATCAGCCAGGTGGCCGTGCGGACCGTCAGTTGCTTGGGCTTGTCGGGTGCGGGTTTGCCGCTGGCCCGGATCTCTTGGAGGTGCCGGCGCACGGTCCGTTTACTGCCGGTGAAGCCGAGTTCGACGATCTCCGCGTGGAGCCGTGCCGCGTCTGTGCAGCCCTCGTTCCAACGCCGGTGAAGACAAGGCGAGTAGGCGTGGACCTGCCCATAGCGGCGCGATCCAGTGCCCAGCGACGCCTCCTCGGGCGTGGCCGTGTGCGCGTACCGGCGCACTGTCTTGCGGTCCAGTCCGAGAGCCTCGGAGATCGCCTGGATCGGCACGCCTTTGTCGTAGAGGGCGTGCACGGCGGCATGGCGCTCGCGGCGCCGGATCACACGCATCCCCTCCGGCCGCCCCGACACCTCCTGCTCGGCAGTGGCGTCAGCAGGCGCATCCTCGGTAGGCTCGACGAGACAACTGCGGTGCGTGGCAACACACTTCTCGACCGCTTCGCACAGGTTCTTCCACAAATGGAAGCGGTCTGCGACCTGGATCGCGTCGGGGCAAGCGGTGCGTACGGCCTCGGCGTAGGCACTGGCCCGGTCCCGGCAGACGATCTCCGCTCCAGGGTGTGCACGGAGCCACGCGGTGAGGGTCTCGGCAGTGCGGTCGGGCAGGACGTCGACGCGTTCTCCGGTCTCCATGCCCAAAATGATCGTTCCGTAGACGTGCCCCTTCTTCAGGGCGAAATCATCGACGCCCAGCACGCGGGGTGCGGCGCCGACATGCTTGTCTGGAAGCCTGCGAACCAGTCTGAGCAGGGAGTTCGCACTCGTCGGGATGGGCAGATGCGCGGCCAGTCGGGCACCGGGACGTCCGGCGAGCGCCAGCGCGACCTTCTCCAGCGCGCGCCGCGGGAGCGGTGTTCGCCGCGCGAATCGCTCGGTGAGCCCGTCCACTTGCTTGACGAACGTGCGGCGACCGCACGTAGCCGCCGGGCAGAGGAACCGTCGCACCAGCAGGTCGATCACGACCTGCCGTCCGGCCGTCGCGAGGTCGGCAAGGCGCCGCCGGTAACCACCATGGACACGGCCGGACACGGCCGCCGCAGTCCGGACACGCCGCCTCGCGCGTCACCGTCCGCGCCGTGAGGGCTATCCCGCCGCCATCTGCCCTCACCTCGTCGCTGCAATCACACGAACGGCCATCCTTCCAGCCAGTCGTGACGCCGTGTCATCGCCCTACAAGAAGTGGATCAGAACCGTTGGAATTCCCCAGCGGCGGCCACTTGGTGGGGAGTTACCTGGCCGCCGATGTCACTCTGCGTGTTAATTCGTGGCACACAACGGCTGGCGGATGAGGGTGCAGAGGTCTGCCAGTGGGATGGCAATGCCTCGTCACAGTGATCGGTTCCGGCGGTGGCCAGGGCCTCGCGGTCGGTGGAACCCGGATGGCGTGTTGTTGCACCTGCCGTAGCGGCATGTGATGTCGTCGAGGCACCACAGCACGAAAGGCTCCGTCTGCGATGTACCCCTCCATCACACCGCCCCGCCAGGTCAAGATCGGCGCTGCTGCCGCCTTCGCCGGGACCACCCCACGCGCTATCCGCCACTACCACCAGATCGGTCTGCTGCCGGAACCCGAGCGCGGTGCAGACGGCCGCCGCCGCTACGGCTACGACGACATGATCCGCCTGTTGTGGATCCGCAGAATGGCGGAGGTCGGCATCAGTCTGGACGACATGCGAGCTGCCTTCGACGAATCCGGGGACATCGAGGAGACCCTGGGCCGGCTGGAGGAATCCCTGGCTGCCCAGGAGGCCGACATCAAACGTCAGCGCGCGGCCGTCGGGCGCCTGCGGGCTGTGGGCAGCCCGCAGGGCCTGCTCTCCGAGCTGGTGACGGATCGGCTCAGCCACCTGCCCCCTGGCGCATTGCGCGCCTCCGACATGGAGGCCCTGCTGGTCACGGAACGGATCTTCGGTCCGCTCGGCTCCGCAATACAGGCCAGCGTGTACATCGTGCTGGCCACCCATCCCGACCTACGGGCCGAGGAGGACCGTCTCGACGAGGCCGAGACCGCCCTCGACGACGGCGTCGACCCCGATGACCCGCGCGTCGAGGAAATCGCCGTACAGCGATACACCCACCACATGGCCCTCGTACAGGCCATCACGGCAGCCGGGCTGGACACGGCCGATGACGAGCTCTTCGAGACCTACGACGCCGACCTGGCAGAGGAGGAGGACACGCAGATGGGCGCCTCGGAGGCGATCACCAAGATGCCCTACGACTTCTCTCCTGCCCGGATGCGCTGCATGGAGCGCGTGGCACAACTCGTCGGCCAAGACGCCTGCGCAGACAGCTGATCGCCTGTGCCCGGTGCCGACCTGGCCGGCATCCCATCGCGTCCACCTGTACGTGACCGGCCACATCAGGAACCGGTCATTCCGAAACCGAGTGTGACATCTCAACTGGCCGTCGGCCGGGTTCGCCGTGCACCCCATCGCGGCCGCCAGCGGCCTGGAGGTTGCCGAGACCGGCCAGATCGTCGTCGACCGCACCATGCGCTCGGTCTCGTGCCCGGACGTCTACGCCGCCGGTGACTGCGCCTACGCGATCGGCGAGAACGGCCGGCCGCTGCCGATGTCCTGCGCCTCGGCCGGCTACACCAACATGCGGGCGACCGCCGCGATCGTCGCGCGCCTGACGGGCAACGAGGTCCCGACCACCGGGCTGAAGTACCACGGCAACCACATCAGCCTCGGGCGGCGGGAGGCGATCTTCCAGATGGTGGACGGGGACGTCCGGTCGAAGTCCTGGCACCTGGGCGGCCGGACCGCCGCGGGCCTCAAGTCGGGCGTCCTCAAAGGGGTCGGGTGGGGCATCGCCCACCCGACCTTCGGCATGCCGAAGCGCAAGCGCCGCCTGGCCACCGCGCCTGACCGGGCCGGTGTGAGGGTCTCCGCATAGGCTGCTTGAGCATGGACAGCGCAGCCATCGATCGGTTCGAGGCCAGCCGCGACCGGCTGGCCTCGCTCGCGTACCGTCTGCTCGGCTCGGCTCGGCCGCCGACGCCGAGGACGCCGTGCAGGACACGTTCCCGCGCTGGCAGGCCGCGGACCGGGAGCGCGTCGAGGTGCCGGAAGCGTGGCTGACCAAGGTCGTCACCAATCTCTGCCTCGACCGGCTCCGCTCGGCGCAGGCACGCCAAGCGCGCTGTCGGAGACTGGCTGCCCCAGCCACTCCTTGAGGGCGACCCGATGCTCGGCCCTTCCGATACCTTCGAGCAGCGCGAATCGGTGTCCTTGGCCGTACTGACCCTCATGGAGCGCCTCTCGCCGGTCGAACGGGCCGCTTACGTCCTGCGCGAGGCATTCTCGTACCCCCACGCCGAGATCGCCGGGATCCTCGACATCACCGAGTCCGCGAGCGAGCCGCATGTCCACCGGGCCCGGCGCCGGGTCGCCGCCGAGCGCCCCGGCGGCGACGAGGTGGCCCCCGCGTCCGCGCGCCGGATCGTCGAGGAGTTCCTCGCCGCCGCCACGTCGGGGCGCACCGAACGGCTGGTGGCGATGCTCACCGCCGACGCGACCGCGGCCTCGGACAGCGCCGGACTGGCCAGGCGGCTGCTGCGGTACAAGACGCGCGAGCGCGTCGCCTCCTACGTGCGGCCGGCTTCAAGCCCACTCCGGCGAAGCGGCGGCTGGCCGGTGGCTCCCCCGCGTTCCACATCGTGCTGGTCAACGGCTCCCCGGCAGTCCTCGCCGTGGTTGACGACCGGGTCGTGGGCGCCATGGCGTTCGAAGTGAGCAACGGCAAGGTCGCGTCCCTGCGTGGCATCGCCGCCGCGGACCGGCTCGCGCGCCTCAACGAGGCCTGGCGGCAGCACGAACCCGAAGCGCCGGTCATCAACGCATGGTGACCAGATCCACCAGAATCCAATGACCTGAGTCGGAGCGAGGACGGCACCCCTTCGGCCCCCGCGCCGAACAGCAGCACGGGGCCGAAGGGTGTCGGTCTCCCGAATCAGACTCGGCCATGCAGTTCGGATCCCCGATGGCCAACCATCAGTCGACACAGTGGCCAACTACGAATCGTCACAGCGGGCTGACCAGCGCGAATCCGAGCGCCCCTGGCCACCTATCGCTCGAGGTCACATTCGTCGGCGGACCGTCGTCGACAGTGGCTGCGGCAGGCTGTTGCCTGGTGGCGTCGGCGCCAGTTGACCCAGGCGACGCGTGGTCATCGGCCGCATGCGGTCGGCCTTGTCGGTGAACCAGCCGATCCCACGGTCGGTGAACTGCCGCACCGCGCGCTGCGTCGTCTGCCGGCGGGTGTCGATGCCAAGTGGCGGAGTACCGGAGACGGCGGTGACCACGCGCCGGTAGATGTCCTCGACCGCCCGCAGAATGCCGCGATACATCGCGGTGACGAGCGGCACGGTCTCGGCGGTGAGCCGGCCGACAGCCCTCACAAGCAGCGTGCCAGGGGCGACAGAAAGAACGCGAGAGGTGAGACCTTGTCTTACGGACTCGTGACATGGCGAGCGTGGTCCTGCGGTGCGGCGGAGTCGGGGCCTAGCGTGGGCGGCATGCGCGTACTGGTCACCGGCGGTGCCGGGTTCATCGGGTCCCATGTTGTGGAGGCGCTGACGGCGCGCGGGCACGAGTCCGTGGTGTTCGACGTGCGGAGAGAGGCTGGCTCGGACGTGCGGAGCGGGGAGGCGGTCTCCCGTGCTCTGCGCGGGGTGGACGCTGTGTGTCATCAGGCGGCGATGGTCGGGCTGGGCAGCGGTTTCGCCGACGCCGCGGAGTACGTGTCCCGCAACGATCTCGGCACCGCCGTACTCCTTGCGGCCATGGCGGACGCGGGTGTTCGGCGGCTCGTGCTGGCCGGGTCGATGGTGGTGTACGGGGAGGGTCGGTACACCTGCGAGCGGCACGGGGTGGTGCGGCCGGGCCCCCGGGACGTCGGCGACCTGGAGGCCGGGCGCTTCGAGCCGACATGCCCGGTGTGTGGCGAGGAGTTGTGCTGTGGGCTGGTCGGGGAGGATGCGCCTGCCGACCCGCGCAACGTGTACGCGACGACGAAGCTGGCCCAGGAGCACCTGGCGGCGGCATGGGCACGGTCGACGAGCGGGGCGGCGGTGTCGCTGCGCTACCACAACGTGTACGGGCCCGGCATGCCGCGGGACACTCCCTACGCGGGCGTGGCCTCCTTCTTCCGCTCGGCGCTCGCCCGGGGCGAGGCCCCGCGCGTGTTCGAGGACGGACGCCAGCGGCGGGACTTCGTGCACGTACGCGACGTGGCGGCGGCCAATGTGGCGGCGCTGGAGGCGGACGCGGCCGAGGGCGCGCTGACCGTGTACAACACCGGCAGCGGTGAGCCGCACACCGTTGGTGAGATGGCGCGCGCGCTGGCCGTGGCGTACGGAGGGCCCGCGCCCGTCGTGACTGGGGAGTACCGACTGGGGGACGTCCGGCACATCACGGCGGATTCGTCGCGGCTGCGAACCGCACTGGGCTGGAAGCCCGCGGTCGGTTTCCAGGAGGGAATGCGGGAGTTCGCGGGTGCTCGGCTGCGCGGGGAGTGTGCTCGGTAGCACCGCGGGCTCGGCTGCGTGGCGACTGTTCTCGGTAGCACCGCGGACTCATCCCTCGGCCGCGGGAAGGGTCACCTCGAAGCGGCAGCCGCCGGGGATGTTGCGTACGGCGGCGTGGCCGTGGTGGGCCTCGACGATGCCGCGGACGATGGCGAGGCCCAGGCCCGCGCCGGCCGGGGGTGTGCGGGCGTGGGTGCCGCGCCAGCCGGTGTCGAAGACGCGTGGCAGGTCCTCCTCGGGGATGCCGCCGCAGCCGTCGGTGACGGACAGGGTGACACCGTCGGGGCAGCGTTCGGCCACGACGGCGACCGTGCCGTCGGCCGGTGTCCGGCGGATGGCGTTCACCAGCAGATTGCCCAGCACCCTGCTCATCTCCTTGCCATCGACTTCGACCGGCACCGGCTCGATGCGGTCGCCCACCAGCCGCACACCGTACTGGCGGGCCAGCGGGTGGACCCCTGCCAGGGCGTCGCCGACCAAGTCGTACAGGGAGATGCGGGAGGGTGTGAGGGCGAGGGCGCCGGCGTGGATGCGGGAGAGTTCGAAGAGGTCGCCGACCATGTCGTTGAGGCGCTCGACCTCCGTGCGGATCTGCTTCAGGTAGCGGTCGGGGTCGGCGGCGACGCCGTCCTCCAGGGCCTCCGACATGGCGCGCAGGCCGGCGAGCGGGGTACGCAGATCGTGCGAGATCCAGGCGACGAGCTCGCGCCGGGAGGATTCCAGGGCGCGCTCGCGCTGCCTGGAAACGGCGAGCTTGGCACTGGTGGCAGCCAACTCACCGCCGAGCGCGGCGAGTTCGGCGGTGGCCGGGACGTCGGGGGCCGCGAAGTCGCCGCCGTCACCGAAGGACCGGGCGGCGAGTTGGAGCTCCCGGCTGCGGGCGACGACCCAGCGGCCGAGCAGCAGCGCGGTGGCCAGGGAGACGACGGCGGCCATCGCAACCACCGTCGTGACGACGGTCAGGTCGTGCGCGGAGAGGAACATCGCCTGAGCCACGGACAGTGTGCCCGCGAGCATCGCGGTGACGGCGACGGCGGCCACCACGGTGAGCGAGGCGGTGAGCGACCGCCGCCGGGTCAGCAGCAGGACGCACGCCCCGAGCACCCCGGCCACGGCGGCGCCGAGGAAGGCGAACAGCGCGATGAGGAGGATGTCACGCACGGTCACTCCTCGCCGTCGGCGGGGTCGAAGCGGTAGCCCACGCCCCATACGGTCTGGATCAGGCGGGGCCGCGCCGGGTCGTCCTCGACCTTGCCGCGCAGTCGGCGGACATGGACGGTGACGGTCGACAGGTCACCGAAGTCCCAGCCCCACACCTCGCGCATCAGGTTCTCCCGGCTGTACGCGCGGTTCTGGTGCTGGAGGAAGAAGACGAGAAGATCGAACTCTCGTACGGTGAGAGCGAGTTCGCTGCCGTTCTTGGTGGCGCGGCGGGCGGCGGGGTCGGCGGTGAGACCCGCCGCGCCCAGGGGGCGTACTTCGCGGGAGGTCCTGGTGAGCCGTGTGCGGCGCAGCACCGACTCCACCCGCAGCACCAGTTCCCGGGGGCTGAACGGCTTGGTGACGTAGTCGTCGGCGCCCACCTCCAGGCCCAGGATCCGGTCGTCCTCGTCGCCGCGCGCGGTGAGCATGATGACCGGCACCGGCCCGCGGCCGCGCATCCGGCGGCACACCTCCAGGCCGTCCATGCCCGGCAGCATCAGGTCCAGCACGACCAGGTCCGGCCAGTGCTCGGCTGCCTGGGTGAGGGCGGCCGGCCCGTCCCCGGCGCGGTCCACGACGTACCCGGCGCGGTCCAGATACCCCGAGACGACCTCGGCGACGGTGCGATCGTCCTCCACCACAAGGATGCGGGCGGCATCGGCCGGCCGGTGTTCGGCGGCCCCTGTCCCCATCGGCTCGTACGGCTGTTGCATGCAGCCAGCCTCGCACCGCGTCCCCTCTGACGCCGCCTCCCACTGCCGACGTCCGTGTTTCGTAAGGACCCGAAGTCCGGAATGCACCTTTCGCGCCCGTAGGGTGAGAGCCGTGATGACCTCTCCCACAGCATTGGACGTCGATGTGGTCCTGCCCTGCCTGAACGAGGCCGACGCCCTCCCGTGGGTGCTCGCCCGCATCCCGCACGGCTGGCGCGCCCTCGTCGTCGACAACGGATCGACCGACGGCTCGGCGGAGCTGGCCCGCGAGCTGGGCGCGTTGGTTGTCCACGAGCCGCGCCGCGGTTTCGGCGCCGCCTGCCACGCGGGGCTGACCGCCGCCACCGCCGACGTGGTGTGCTTCTGCGACTGCGACGCGTCCCTCGACCCGTCGCTGTTGTTGCCATTCGTGCGCGAGGTGCGCGCCGGAGCCGCCGATCTGGTGCTCGGCCGACGACGCCCCCGGGGGTGGGGCGCGTGGCCGGCCCACGCCCGAGTCGGCAACCTCGCACTCGCCCGGATGCTGCGCCGCCGCACCGGACTGCGCCTGCACGACCTCGGCCCGCTGCGCGCGGCCCGCCGCGAGGCGTTGCTGGCCCTCGGCCTCACGGACCGGCGCAGTGGCTATCCACTGCAGATGGTCGTGCGGGCCGCCGACGCCGGGTGGCGGATCACCGAGCACGACGTCCCGTACCTGCCGCGCACCGGCGCCTCCAAGGTGACGGGCACCTGGCGCGGCACATGGCAGGCGGTGCGCGACATGCGCCGGGTGCTGGCTGAACCGACCACATCATCCGCAGGAGGAGGGGTCCCTCGTTGACCGTGCCGATTACGACCATGCCGGCCACGCTGCTGGTGATCGCCAAGGAGCCGCGGCCGGGGCGGGTGAAGACCCGGCTGACCCCTCCCTTCACCCCTCCGGAGGCGGCGGCCCTCGCCGAGGCGGCTCTCTCGGACACCCTGCACACCGTGGCGGTGACCCCCGCGTCCCGGCGTGTCCTCGTGCTCGACGGGGCACCGGGCGACTGGCTGCCGCCCGGCTTCGAGGTGGTACCGCAGTGCGCGGGCGGGCTGGACGAGCGGCTGGCGGACGCCTTCGCCGGGTGCGACGGCCCGGCGCTGCTGATCGGAATGGACACCCCCCAGGTGACACCCGAACTCCTCACCGTGGACTTCGCCGACTGCGACGCGTGGATCGGCCCCGCCGAGGACGGGGGCTTCTGGACCCTGGGACTCGCCGACCCTGATCCCGGCCTGCTGCGAGGCGTGCCCATGTCGACGGCCGTGACAGGAGCCGTCCAGCGAGAACGGCTCGTCGCGGCGGGCCTGCGCGTACGCGATCTGCCCCGCCTGCGCGACGTCGACACGGCCCTGGACGCCGAGGCCGTCGCGGCGTCCGCTCCGCACGGCCGGTTCGCCGCCGAGTTCGCCCGGCTCACGGAGGTCACGGGCCGATGAGCACGACGCACGACATCTCGATCTCACCACCGGCCACGCCCCCCTGGAGCGCGGACGACCCCTACTCCCACGCCCTGCGCACCGGTCGCGGCCCGCTCTTCCTACGGCGGACGGACGGATGGCTGCTGCCGCTGGAGGTGGAACGGTGGTGCGCGGCCGCCGACGCGGTCGATCTGGAGGTGCTCGGCCGCTGCGAAGGCGCCGTGCTCGACGTGGGATGCGGGCCCGGGCGACTGGTGGCGGCGCTCGCCGCGCAGGGGCGACGAGCCCTCGGCATAGACGTCAGCGAGGCCGCCGTCGACCGGACCGTTCGGCTCGGCGGGTCAGCGCTGTGCCGCTCCGTCTTCGACTCGGTCCCCGGCGAGGGCCGCTGGGGCACGGCCCTGCTCATGGACGGCAACATCGGCATCGGCGGCGACCCGCGCGCCCTGCTCCACCGGCTGGCCCAACTGCTCGCCCCACATGGGCTGCTGATTGCCGAGACGGCGCCCGTGGACGTCGACGAACGCGTCCGTGTCCAGGTCCTCCGTGTCTCGGGCACGGGGCACAGCACCGGTACCCCGTTCCCCTGGGCCCGCCTGGGCACCCCGGCCCTGCTGCGCCACGCGGACCGCTCCGGGTGGCGTGCCATCGGTCAGTGGACGGTCGGCGGCCGCTGCTTCGTCGCCCTGCGCAGCCGCAGCACCAGCAGCAGCCCCGAGCCGCCGAACAGCACGGCCGTGATCAGCAGCCAGCGGACGAGGAAACCATCCGCCGAGAGCCCGGTGGCGGATCGGTAACGGCCCGCCGCCTGCCCGCTGATCAGCGGGAACCACACCAGCAACAGCAGCCCGGACAGGACGGCCGGTACACGCACGTGCATGGCCCACTCCCGGCGGCCCACCACGCCGAGCGCCCGTACGGCCGTCCGGTCAGCCACCGCGTACAGCGGCAGCAGCACCAGGTCGTGGAGGACGGCCGCACCCACGAACCACAGCGCCACCCCGAACCAATCGCCCGCGAGCAGCCGCGCCCCCGAGTAGCCGACCAGCGCGAACGAGCAGGCCAGGAGGGGAAGTTGGCGCGGGCTGCCGAGGGGAGGGAGCCGTCTTTTCATCAGAGGTCTCCGAACGTCATCCGGGACACCCACTTGGTGTTGAGCACACCGGGCGCCGCGGGCACGATGACCCGGGCGGGGTAGCCGTGGTCGGGGGTCAGCGGCTCTCCGTTCACGTACAGGGCGAGGAGGGAGCGCGGGTCCGCCACCTGGTTGGCGCGCAGGGCGGCCCGGCGGAAGGCGCCGCGTCGCTGGAGGGACTCCACCAGGACGTCGGGCACCGCGTCCGCGTCGTATCCGGCGAGGACGGCGAGGTCCCGCAGCCGTACCCCCCTCCACCACTGGTCGGAAGTCGACCAGCCCTCCACGCAGGCGATGGGCAGTGCCGAGCTGTGCAGGGGCAGTCGCAGCAGGTCGGCCCGGCTCAGCCGAACGGTCCCCGAGCGCCCGGTGACGGTCAGCCGCCACGCCTCCTCACTTGTTTCCGTGGCCTCGATCCCCGCGTACGCGGCCGTCTTGTTGATCTGGAAGCCGCCGGGACCGCTGCCGGGATCGGCGCCACCGTGCGGCGCCAGGAGGGCTGTCGCCCGCAGCCCGTCGAAACTCTGCCCCGCCGTTGTCCCGAACAGCAGCAGCGAGCCGCCCCCGACCAGCCACAGCGCCCCGCGTCGGGAGACTGTCGGCGGATCGGGCCGCGGGGATGTCAGCTCGGACGCCGGCTGTCCTTCCCGCAGCCCGGTGCGGAGTGTGCGCACGGCCGCCGGTGCCCGCAGCACCACGTGTACGACGAACGCGGTGAAGAACACCCACGCGCCGTAGAAGTGCAGCGGGTAGAAAGATCCGGGAAAGACGTAGTCGAGCTGGACGTTGAGCACGCCGGTGATGAACTCGAACAGCACACCGCCGACCAGCAGTAGCAGTGAGATCCGCTCCAGCGCATGGGTGAGTGAGCGCGCCGGCGGCAGCGCGAACAGCTTCGGCACCACCGACCACAGCTTCGCCAGCAGGACGGGGATGAGCGTGATGCCGAGCGTGACGTGGACGCCCTGGGTGAGCCGGTACAGCCAGGGCGGGTCGGTCGGCCAGGGGAAGAGGTAGAAGCCGAGGATCCCCTTGTCCGGTGTCTTGTCGTTCACCGGCGACAGGCCCGGGTTGTAGGCGGCGTACGACACCAGCCCCGTCATGAACAACACCGTGATTCCACCGAGCAGGACCACACCGAGAACGGAAGTGAACCAGGGACCGCGCAACGGGCTGCGCCAGAACGAGGGGGAGGACGGAGAGCGTGCCATGACCCGACCGTAGGCCCGGGCCGCCCTTGAACGGGGGGCGCGACCCATGACGAAACGCTGACGTCTGGGCCGCGCGCCGCCCGGGCCGCCGCCTTGCGGCCTAGCGTTCCGGTGTGACCCGCGCTCTCGTCCGTGATCTGCTCGCCTCTGTGGTTGCCGCCCTGCTGGTCGTGGCGGCCGTGCTGATCGGCCGCCACATCCAGCACACCAGCCACACGCTGTTCGTCGGCTGGCCTCCGCTGTACGCCACCTGGCACCCGCACCTCGGGCCCGGCACCCCGGCCGCCCTGGCGGTGGCGGTCGCCGTGGTGGCGTACGGACCGCTTCTGGCCGCGCGGCTGCCGTGGCGCACGCTGCTGGCCGTGGCCTGGGGCACCGCCATGGCCTGGACGTGGTCCCTCGCCCTCGTCGATGGCTGGCACCGGGGCATCGCGGTCCGCCTCACCACCCGGAACGAGTACCTCCAGGTCATCGACCGTTTCCACGACATCCCGGCCGCTCTGAAGGACTTCACCCACCACATCCTGCTCCACTCCCCCGAACACTGGCCCGCGCATATCGCCGGGCACCCGCCGGCGGCCCCCCTCACCTTCGTCCTCCTCGACCGCATCGGGCTCGGCGGCGGGGGCTGGGCCGGGGTCTGGTGCATCACCGTCGGAGCCACCGCCTGCGTCGCCGTGCTGGTGACGCTGAGCGTCCTGGCCGGGGAAGACCTGGCGCGGCGTTCGGCCCCGTTCCTGGTGCTGGCGCCGAACACGGTGTGGATGGGCACATCGGCCGACGGGTATTTCGCGGCGATCGCCGCTTGGTCCGTGGCGCTGCTCGCCCTCGCGGTGTCGGGGCGGAAAAGGCCCCGAACCCGTGCCGCGGCGTTCGGCTCGGGGCTGCTGTTCGGCCTGACCAGCTATCTCTCCTACGGGCTCACGCTGATCGCACTGATCGCAGCAGGCGTACTGGTGGTCAGTTGGGACCGGGTCCGTAACCTGACCAGGGGGCTTCCCTTTCTGCTCGCCGGGCTCGCGGTCGTCCCGGCCACCTTCACCTTCGCCGGTTTCCACTGGTGGGAGGCGTACCGGCTGCTGGTCGAGCGCTACTACCAGGGCGCCGGCGGCATCCGGCCCTACGGTTACTGGGTGTGGGCGAACCTCGCGTGCACGGTTCTCATCACCGGCCTCGCGACCGCGGCGGGCCTGCGACGGGCCGGCGCCACCCTCATCCGGGACCGTGCCCGCCTCCTCCCCCGGCCAGGCGCCCCCGGTCTCCCCTCCGCCGAGGCACGCCTCGCCCTGCTCGTACTGGCCGCCCTGCTCGCGCTGCTCGTCGCCGACCTGTCCGGTATGAGCAAGGCCGAGACGGAACGGATCTGGCTGCCCTTCGCGATGTGGCTGCTGCCCGCGTGCGCACTTCTCACCCGGCCCCGGACCTGGCTGGCTGCACAAGCCATCCTCGCCCTGCTCCTCAACCACCTGCTCCTGACCGGCTGGTGATGGAAGATCCGGCCATCCGCGGTACGCGCGCGGCGCCCGCGCGACGGGCCCGCTCAGCCCGTGGAATCGGCGGGTGCGCCAGGTCGCGGGCCGGGACGGTAGAAAGGGCGTATGTCGCGCCGTTCACCAACCTCCGCGTCCGATGCCGAGGCGATGGTCACCGCCCTGCTGACCGCGTCCCGTCTACTGGTCGCCGTCTCCGCTCGCTCCCTGGCCGCGGTCGAGGATTCGCTGACGCTGCCGCAGTTCCGGATGCTGGTCGTCCTCGACGGCAGAGGGCCACTGAACCTTTCCGGGCTGGCGGGGGAACTGGGAGTCCAGCCGTCGACCGCGATGCGCATGATCGACCGTCTGGTCGCGGCGGGCGTGGTCGCACGCGGCGTCTCCGCCGAGGACCGGCGCACCAGTGTGATCTCACTCACCAAACCCGGCCGCCGGATCGTGGTCGAAGCGACCGCTCGGCGCCGACAGGAGATCGCACGCATCGTCGAATCCATGCCCGCCGGACAGCGACGCCATCTGGTCGAGGCATTGCAGGCGTTCACGGAAGCGGGTGGCGAGCCCTCCGTCGAGGACACCCAGCAAGCACGCGCGACCTGGTGATCCCGGCCGGGCGGCCATGGTCACCCGGGTTCCGGGCTCCCGGCTGTCGCGCTTCGCCCTGGCACGGCCCCGAGTGGCTACGTCCCGCCGTTGGCGGGCTGCCGCTTGGGGAGTCTTCTGCTGCAGCTGCCCCCGGGTGCGCCCCGCCTGTGGTCCCCCCTGGCCGACACGACGTAGATAGATCACGGCGGCCCGCCCACGCGGCTCCTACGGTTGTTCGGCCGGGGTGACGCGGACGAAGGGGATGTGGTCCCGGCCAATCAGGTCATAGTCCTGCTCACTGCCATCGGCTTCAAGGCCGCACACTCGCATGAGTCTGCGGGCCAGGCGCGGATGGCGCAGAGCGTAGGCGGCCATCGCGCGGCCGGACTCCTCCGGCGTCAGTGGCTGAGCGACGGCCGCCGTGCGGTGCCGACCGACCTGAATGGTGACCCGCGGAGTGTGCTGGATGTTGCGGTACCACTGCGCGCGGGGCCCGAATCCGGAGGCAAGGTGATACGCGCCGGTCGACAGATCCCGGCCCGTCACCTCCAGGACCGCCTGCCGCGGCAGACCGCTCGTCCGTCCCGTGTGAGTGAGCAGCAGACACCGGCCGCCGAGCAGCCACCCCAGATGCCACCGGTAGAGCCGGATCGGGGCCCGGAACAGCAGCCTGCGCAAGCCCGACGGTGGGGACACCGGCTTTCGGCGGACACTCATCGCTCAGCTTCCTTCCTCACGAGCCGACTCTGCACGCCACTGCGGACCTTGCCATCACTCCACCCATAAGAGGCCATATCGCAGATTCTTGGCGTCCGAGGAGATTAGACTATGCAAAATTTGCTTGGTCTCACCATACTCGGCGATCTGCGTTTCCGGGGCGAGGGACTGTAGCGGACCCCGACAGGGCCCGCCATGCGTTCAGCAGACTCCATCAAAGTGTAAAAGTTGCACTGTCTAAATGCCTAGCGTGCTGAGTGCCCAAGACCCGTGGGTCGCATCCCCGCAGACGGACCCGCGCCCGGAACCTGGAGGCACCATGACCGCTCACGCCCGCTCGCTGCACGGCCGCTCACGCAGCCTCACCATCACGGCCGTCCTGCTCGTCGCCCTGGCCGTCATCGCCGGAGCGGTGGTGTGGGCGACCCGAGGAGATGCGAGCGCTACGGAAGGCACGTCATCGAACTTCCCGAGCGCCAAACCGGCCTCGCCCGGCGACGTGGTCACCACGGCCGGCCCCGTGAGCAAGCTCGACATCGAGTTCCTGAAGAAGGTGCGCCAGGCCAACCTGTGGGAGTCACCGGCCGGACGGCTCGCCCAGACCCACGCCACCAGCGAGTCCGTCAAACGGGCCGGGCTGCACATCATGGAAGGCCACTCCAAGCTCGACGAGTTCGTCCGCAACACCGCCGAGGCACTGAACGTCTCCCTGCCGGACGAGGCCAGCGAAGAACAGCTGGGCTTCGTCCGGACCCTGGAGAACGCCCAGGGCGCCGACTTCGACGAGAAGTTCGCCAACATCCTGCGCGGCACCCACGGCAAGATCTTCGTCACCATCGCCCAGGTCCGCGCCAGCACCAAGAACACCCTCATGCGCCGCTTCGCCTCCGAGGTCAACCTCACCGTCCTGGACCACCAGAACGTCCTGGACGACTCCGGCCTGGTCGACGAGGCCACCTACGACGACATCGCCTCCACCTTCTGACCGCGCGACGCCTTCCACGGCAGGCCGAAACGCCCCGACGAGCAGCGGCGGGCCGAGGAGAACTCCCCTGCCCGGTCTCGGCCCTGCGGATGAGGAGGACCGACGCACGTTTGGGTCCCGCAGCCCGATCGGTGGATTCGCTGTCAGTTCAGGGCGAAGTAGCGCAGCCAGAGGTATCCGGCGGCGATGGTGACCGTCACCGAGGTCACGGCCAGGCCGTACTTGGTGAACTGCCAGAATGAGATGGGTTGGCGGTTGCGTTCGGCGATCCCCAGGACCACGACGTTGGCGGAGGCGCCGATCGCGGTGGCATTGCCACCGAGGTCGGCCCCCAGCGCCAGCGCCCACCACAGCACTTGGACACCGTCACCCCCGCCGAAGCCGTGTGCCAGGTCGGCCGTGATGGGAGCCATGGTGGCGACATACGGAATGTTGTCGACGACCCCCGACAACACCGCGGAACCGAACACCAACAGCATCGCCGCGCCGGGTTCACTGCCACCGGTCGCGTCCGCCAGGGCTTGGGAGATCTCCCCGATGACACCGGTCTCGATCAGCGAGCCCACCATGATGAACAGCCCGGCGAAGAAAGCGAGCGTGGGCCACTCGACCTCCTTCAGCGCCTCACCTGTCTCCACCGTCGAGACGGCGATCAGCAACCCCGCGCCGAGCAGAGCGACCACGCTCGGCGCGTAGTGCAGCACCGGGTGTGCCACGAACCCGACGATGACCAGGGCGAGGACACCCAGGCCCTGGTACAGCAGCCGGTGGTCGCGGATCGCCTCCCGCTCCTCCAGCGCCATCACTTCGGCGGCGCGCTTCTCGTCGTACACGAACACCTTGCGGAACATCACCCGGCACATCACCACCAGAACGACGGTGAGGATCTCGCGGTGTCCGGTGGCGGAGATGCCGGTGGCGATGACCACGCCCTGGGAGACGATCCGGCGGTTCACCCTGGTCTTGCAGCAGGTGGCGTCCAAGAACACGTAGGGGAAGGCCGTGTGGTCCACTGGCCGTTTCTTGAACGCTTCGAGTTCGGCGTCGAGTTCGCCGCAGCTCCGCGACACCTCGGACTTCGAGATCCCGCTATCCGCGCCGAGGGCTTTGACCAGGTCGTCGACGGGGCGGGTCGAGACCCCGTGCACGCATGCCTCCATCACCACCGAGAACAGGGCCCGGTCGATCCGCTGGCGCCTCTCCAGCAGCGAGGGAAAGAACGACCCGGGTCACACTTTGGGGATCTTCAGATCGATGTCGCCAGCCTGGGTGGTCAACAGCCTCTCCCGGTGGCCGTTGCGCCAGGTGGTGCGCTGGTCGGAGTGCTCGTGCCGGGCGGCACCGATGGCCTCGGTGGCCTCGGACTCGATGAGTTCCTGCAGGAGGCGTTCGCACAGCATCCTGATCGCCTCGACTCCGTCGGCTGTACGTGGTGACTCCAGCAGCCGCAGCAGGTCGGACTGGGACAAGGCCATCGTGTGCTCCTCCGGTTGAACTGCCCCTTCACCAGGGAGACTTGCGCGATGGCCTGCCTCCTGTTCAGGGAGCAGTCACCGACAGCGGATGACGCCCCGGGCAGACACCCGCGCGTTCACGACCCTTGACCAGCTACACCACTTCGCGGGACACCATCGCGCCGCGCGCGGCACGTCCTCCGGCTCCCGGATTTCCCGCTCCTCGTGGACTGGTCCGCTGTCGGGCAGGCAGGGCTGCTCCTCGGGCTTGGAACAGGGGGTTCTCGGTCCGGTACGGCCATGTCGAGCCGCACGGCCCAGACGAGGGCGCCGGAAACGACCATGCCACCGATAAAAGCCCAGAACATGTTGAGTTGTTGCTGCGAAACAGCCAGTACTTCGAGACTCACCGTATTCATGCGATCCCCCTTCGACCGGAATTGCCCCTGGAGAAAAGGCCTGGTCCGCTCCGGGAATCGCTGTTTTTCGGTGCTCTCCGGTAACGGGGCGCCGTAGTGCGGGGCGGTCAGATCCGATACGTACGCAGGGCGAGGGCCGTCAGAGCCAGGACCAGCGCGGCGGCCACCCAGGTTCCCGGTGAAGCCGAGGCCCGTGATGGCCGCGCCCCAGCCGATGACCATAGGGCCGTGGCGGTGGGCGCGGGAGAAGGTGCCGGGGTGCCGGACGGCAGGCCGCTGCCGAGCACCGCGCCGATGGGGATGGCCCAGGTCACCTCCCGCCACATGGCGACGGCTTCCTCGTCGCGCTCGGCGGTGGGTCTGTCCGGCATCTGCACGCTGTAGCCCGTACGGTGCAGCCGCCGGGTCGCCCCGGAGACGCTGTAGGAGATATGAAACTTCCGCCCGATCAGCGTGGGCACCCGGGAGGCGGCCCACACCTGGTCGTCACTCCAGCCGTGCGCGGCCGACCCCTCGTCGAGCCACATCGCGAGCTTGGCCTGCAGGTGGGGGCCGAGCCGGCAGTCGTAGCCGCAGGGGCCCTTGGAACGCAGTGCCTGGCGTCCGCCCGTCCTCCGGGTGCGGCGCACCGCAGATCACGCGTTCGGATGGCTACGCTGGATCCGCGAGCTGAAGGAGGTTGCGTCTGCATGGGTGACGGGCACGCGCCGGGGCCATCTGGGCGGGAGGACGTGCTCGGAGCCGACTGGGAGAGCCATCGGTCCGCGGTCCTCGGTGTGGCCTACCAGCTGCTGGGGAGTGTGGCCGATACCGAGGACGTGACCCAGGGTGTGTGGCTGCGGGCGGCCGGAGCGGATCTGCGGGATGTCGGTGACCCGCGGGCCTGGTTGGTCACGGTGGCCGCGCGGCGTTCGTACGACGTCCTCAAGAGTGCCCGTTTCCGCCGGGAGACCTATGTCGGGCTGTGGCTGCCGGAACCGCTGCTGACGGGGCCGGACGCATCGGAACCGGTCCTTGCCGACGAGTCAGCCAGTTCGGCGATGCTCCTGATCATGGAGGAGCTGAGCCCACCGGAGCGGGTGGCCTTCGTCCTGCACGATGTCTTCGGTCTTGAGTCCGGCCGGATCGCCGAAGTGCTGGATGTCTCCGTGCCGGCTGCCCGCCATCTCGCCTCGCGAGCACGGCGGCGGGTGGCCAAGGCGAAGCAGTCCATGCCGCGGGCGCCGAAAGAGGAGCGTGAACGTGTACTCGCGGTCTTCCGCGCCGCGTACGAGGCCGGGGATCTGGCCGGCCTGGTCAGGCTGCTGCACCCGGACGCTGTCTACGTCACCGACGGCGGCGGCAAGGCCGCCGCGGCGCGCAAGCTCGTCCATGGTGGTGAGCGCGTCGCCGAGGTGATGGCGCGCGTGGGCCGCCAGTGGCGTCCGGACCGCATCGACCTCGTCGAGGTCGGCGGCGAGCCCGCCCTGGCGTTCCATCGGGAGGGCTGTGTCTACTCCGCGGACACGCTGCAGATCACAGACGGTCTGACAACCGCGTACCGCAGGGTCATCAACCCGGACATGCTTTCTCCAGTCCCAGCTGTCATACCCCTAGCGGCTGCCTCGTCTCCCTGATGAGAACTAAATCAACCAAATCGGGACAGACGAAGGAACGCTCGCGGACAGATGAGATCGATCATGTGGACGGCATGCGTCCACCTCCGCGTTCCTCCGCCGACGAGCCACGATGAGCCCTGCGTGAAGGGGCTGCGCGCTCGTGGCCCTTCCCCAGTAAGGACCTTTATGCAAGCCATCACTGTTCAAGACCGTGACGCCGGTATCGCCGGGCTGTCCCTGACGGACATGCCCTACCCCCACGCGGCGGAGAACGACGTCATCGTGCGGGTGCACGCCGCGGGCTTCACCCCCGGAGAGCTGGACTGGCCGGGTACGTGGACCGATCGCGCCGGCCGCGACCGGACGCCGAGCGTGCCCGGGCACGAGTTGTCGGGTGTTGTCGAAGAGCTGGGGTTCGGCACCACCGGCTTGAGTGTCGGCCAGCGGGTGTTCGGCCTGGCCGACTGGGCCCGCAACGGCTCGCTCGCCGAGTACGCCGCGGTGGAGGCCCGCAATCTCGCTCCGCTGCCAGCGGATGTCGACCACACGGTGGCCGCCGCGCTGCCGATCTCCGGGCTGACCGCCTGGCAGGGCCTGTTCGACCACGGCCGCCTCACCACAGGCCAGACCGTCCTGATCCACGGCGCCGCGGGCGGCGTCGGCTCGATCGCGGTACAGCTCGCCCGCGAGGCCGGCGCCCGCGTCATCGGCACCGGCCGGTCCGCCAACCGGGACACCGCGCTCGCACTGGGCGTCGACACCTTCCTGGACCTGCAGACCGAGAAGCTGGACGACATCGGCGAGGCCGACGTCGTGTTCGACGTGATCGGCGGAGACATCCTCGACCGCTCAGCCGCCCTGGTACGGACCGGCGGCACGCTGGTCACCATCGCCATGCCGCCCAAGGTCCAGCCCAAGGACGGGCGGGCCGTCTTCTTCGTGGTCGAACCCGACCGCGCCCGGCTCACCGACCTCGCCACGCGAGTGAGGGACGGACGGCTCAAGCCCGTCATCGGCGCCGTACGGCCACTCACCGAAGCACCCGCCGCATTCGCCCCCGCCACCCGCACCCCGGGCAAGACGATCATCCGCGTCGCGGAAGACTGAACAGGAGACCCATCCCAATCGGCCGAAGTGGATCACTGGCAAGCCGCAGCCTGCCCCGCCCGTATGGCAGTGGAGCCCAGGCATCACGGTGGGCAGCGGGCGCCCGAGCTTGGACTGACCAGATCACTCCGTTACGGGCAGGCACTCGGCGAGCAGGTCGACGACATCACGCCAGGCTCGCTGCGCCTGCCGTGGGTGGTAGCCGACGCCGGGGACCACCGGGTGGTCGACCTGCGGATGGTGGAAGGCATGCAGGGCACCGCCGTAGACCACGAGGCGCCAGTCGACGCCCGCGGCCTGCATCTCGGCGGTGAACGCGTCCCGTTGCGTGGGCGGCATGATCGGGTCTTCCGAACCGACCCCGGCCCACACCGGACAGCGAATGCGCGCCGCCTCGCCCGGTCGGCCCGTGGTCAGCGCGTTAACTGTCCCGATGACGCGCAGGTTGACGCCGTCGCGCCCGAGTTCCAGCCCGACGGCGCCCCCGGTGCCGTAGCCGACGGCGGCGATCCGGTCTGGGTCGCTCCGCGGTTCGGCGCGCAACACGTCGAGCGCCGCGTGGCCGATGCCCCGCATCCGGTCGGGGTCGGCGAGCAGCGGCATGCAACGGGCCAGCATCTCCTCGGGGGCGCCCAAATAGCGCCCGCCGTGGAGGTCGAAGGCCAGCGCTACGTATCCCAGCTCGGCGAGAGCATCGGCCCGACGGCGCTCGACGTCGCTGAGCCCCGGGCCCTCTGGTCCGAGCAACACCGCGGGCCGGCGGTCGATCCCGGCCGGGAGTGCGAGGTGCCCGATCATCGTCAAACCGTCGGCGGGGTACTGGACCGTACGCGTCGTAATCGTCGTCATGAGACTGGACTGTAGTGATCGTCGAGTCCGGGCGGGCCGGTGTTCTGCCGCTGGCAGAGCAGCGCGGGTGCCCCTCTGAAATGCGGCGGTGGCTCACAAGATCCGTCACAAACCCCGTTCCCACGGCAGCACTATCAGATCACCTGCCCTGGCCACGGTGCCGGAGACTGACCCCGCCGCAGGTTTCTGGCGTGTCACACAACGGCCTACCCCGCTGACGCCAACACCTGGCCCAGCACCACGCGCACGACACAGGTTCCGAAGTCACCCCCCGAAGGATCTACGGCGCCGACCACTAAGCCACCTCCACATACGACGCCACGACCGCCTTGGCGGCATCCTCCACGAATACAAACATGCCGCGTGACCTGCATGGACAAGGTACTCGGCAAGCGCAAGGTCAGTGGCGTTGCCCAGGATCTCGTCCAGCACGTAGTGGGCCTCGCGGTGCGTCGCGACGATGACCTTGGTGCCGAACGTCGAGTGCTGGTCGCTCACGTGGGTGTAGGTAGAGATGCCCTCCGAGACGAAGTACTTGTTCAGGTGCCGGGCGGTGATCGACTTGCCGCGGGTGGGGAACCGCTGCCCGTCCGAGGAGGACAGCGTGCCGGAGCCGAACATCGCGATCATGGGCAGCGGGTGGTGGTAGTTGACCAGGCAGACGTCCGCCTCCCGCAGCGTCTCCTCGCGCAGGTACCACTCGGCGGTCCAGGCGAGCACGCCGTAGGCGATGCCGCAGGACGCAGCCATCCAGTGGAGTCCCAGATCTGTGGCCTCCGTTATCTTGAACTCTAAGGCGCCTCGCCTCGTTGACCTGGGACGATACGGTGGCGACAGTGTCCGAGAAGTAGTCGGCAGAGTTGTTCTGAGCTCCTGTCAGCGCGGGCCGATCGTTGCCGACCCGCGACCTTGCTGACAGGCTGCCGGGGCGGGGCGCCGTAACGACACCCGGCGAAGGGAGTTGACACGGCGTCGGTTCTCCACTTACGTTTGTTTGGTGTAGCCGCTTGGCTGCATGTTTTTGGGGGGCGGGCTTCATCGCGCAAGCGATGGAAGCCGGGGAATTGACCCCAGGAGACATGCGGCGTGAAGCGGCTTCTTGACTTCTCCGGGGACTGAGTTCCTCGCGGGCCCGCCCTTCCTGACTGGGAAGGACCGGCGGTGTCGTCGCAGGTTGAGCCATCAGAAGAGAACTCTGCTGTTTCGGGTACCGCCCCGGAATCCCCGGCAGAGCTCGATCACCGCAAGCTCGACTTGATCGCGCTCGTATGCATCCTGGCTGCCTGCACCGCGATCTGCCTGTCAGTTGGTGCGGCGGCGCTTCAGGCCGTGATCGGCGCGGCCGGTATTTTGTTCGCCGCATGGCGGACACCACCGCGGGCCAGGCGGGAGCCAAGATCGGCTTCGGCCCAACGCCGACCATCCCGTCGCACCGATACGCGACGTTAACGGGGCCCGGGGGTGGGCTGGCTCTGCCATCGGGCAGCACGGAGGTCGCCGAGCGCGCGGGCGAGGTGCTGCCGGAGCTGGCGGTTCTCCTCGGTGAGGCGGCGGTTGCGTTCATTGGCGGCCTCCAACCGCCGCAGGAGCGAGGCGTCGGAGGCTCGTTGCCGGGCCGGAACCGGGGCGGCGGAGGCTCGCTGCCGTTCGGCTCGCAGGCGTTCGATCTCGGCGCGCAGGTCGGGCTGGGTGTAGAGCCAGGACCGTGAGACGCCGGCCGGGCGGGCCACGGTGTCGAATGTGATGGCCGTGCCCGCGGCGTCGATCTCGCGCAGGGCCTGGATCGCCTTGGCCCGGGTGTACTCGTGGCGGTTGCGGGCCGCGGCGACGATGTGGCGGGAGTTGTCAGCCCTGTGCCGCTCGGAAACTCGTCGCTGCTGGTCAGGCGGTGTATCTGTACTCGTTGATCACGCCGCCGAGTATTCGGGTGTGCAGGAGCCGGTGAGTAGTCGGAGCGCTCATGGGCTTCGGGTGCTCGTGTGCGAGGGGAGGGAGCTGTGCCCGGGCTTGGTGTGGCCGATGACGGTTGTAGTGCTGTGCGTAGGCGTCGAGGATCTGTCGGGCATGGGTTTCGTTCCATATGAGCAGGTGGTCGAGGACCTCGCGCCGCAGGGTTCCGATGACCCGCTCGCATGGCGCGTTCATCCGGGGCGTTCGAGGCTCTGTCGGCACGACCTCGATGTCATCGGCCGCGAAGACTGCGTCGAAGGACTCGGTGTACTTCGCGTCCCGGTCGCGAATCAGGAAGCGCAGGGAGTCCACCCGCACACCCAGCTCGATGGCGAGGTTTCTCGCCTGTTGCGCCGCCCAGGGTCCGGTGGGATGGGCTGTCACGCGGGCGATGTGCAGTCGGCGTGTGTC
>NZ_NCSM01000046.1:3915-59994 GCF_002224125.1 Streptomyces sp. NBS 14/10 | reverse complement strand
GGATTCTCCTTGGCCAGCCGCAGCACCAGCGCCTTCACCGCACGCGCGGTCGGCGGTCTCCCGGGCCTGGCCCGGCGCTTGCTGTAGTCCCATTTCCGAGTGATCAGTCTGCGGTGCCGTGCGAGCAGCGTTGTGGGCGTCACCGGGAACGCGTTCGCCCACCGGTCCCGGGGGATCAGCGACGACAGCGCCGCGAACCACAGTCGATCCGCCGGCTCGTACCGCACAGGTCTCGTGAGCTGCCTGCTCAGCACCGCGTTCTCGTGTCGCAGCACAAGCAGTTCCGCGTCCTTGGCGGCATCCCGACGCAACAGCAATGCCGGGAACGCGAGCAGCTTCCGAGCCACCTGGTACACCAGAGAGACGAACACCCGGACAGGGTTCCAGCAGACCGTGATGGAACGCCAGACCCGCTCCGAGCAGCAGCGATGAGCTTCCGAACAGCACAGGTTGGCTCTGCCAGGACTCGGCCGAGCGGGATACCGCAACCAGCCGTCATGCCCGAGCGTTTGAGGTCCCGTTTACCGCGGTCAACCGGGGAGTGCCGGCGACCTCGCCGCCGCCGGGAGCCTTGGTGAGGGAGCCGTCGATGGCGATCTCGTCGAGCACGAGCCCGACGATCCAGTCGTAGGACTCCAGCGATCCGCATGAACCGGGCGAAGACGCCGAGCCCGGATCCACTCGTCGCGGCGGTTGCGGATGGTGGTAGCCGAGCAGGTCGTGTTGGAGATCGCCTGGTAGGAGCAGCCGAACCGCAAGAGCTGCAGCAGTTTGTCGAACACGATCCGGTCGCTGACGCGGGGCTGGTGGCCCCCAGCGGGTGGGACCGATCGACCGCCGGGCGTTCGGGCAGCAAGGCAGCGAATTGGTCCCAGAGCGGGTCAGTCAGCCATGGTGGAAGAACGGGCACAGGTCCCCCAGTGATCACAGAGCGTCGCAACTCCGTGATCACGGAGAGCTGCGCCCGCCTCGCTGCCTGGGTACCCCGCTAGCGACCCCTTGGAGCCAGCCGTCTAGCGGCGGACACGCCCAGGTCCTCCCACACGGCCCATGGCTCCCTGACCTCGGTCAGGAGTCTTGTACGAGCAACCGCCCCTGCTTGGCGTCCGGCGAGACGAACGCGAACGCTGTGGGCGCAGCGCCGAGATTGAGGTAGAACGGCTGGAAGTTCGGGCTCAGCTGCAACGCCAGCTTCCAGGGGCCGCCGTCAGGCCAGTCATCGCCTTGAAAGAACGCTGGCGTTCCGCCGATCTTGGCACCGCTGATCTGCTCCCAGTATTGATCGTGATCATTGGGCGGCAGCCTCCCGTGGTCGTGCTGAGGACGGAAGTCGGGGTCCTTGTCCGGCTGGAGCCGGACGGTGTACTCGGCGTCGGACCCATCCTCGATGTGGTACAGGCTGGGCCCGGTGGCCATCGGGAGCGTTGAACCGCCGTAGACACCACCCGGCTGCACGATGACCGCGTTCGCGCCCTCGTCGGGAAAGGCGATGTCGGGGTCGAAGAACGTCTCGTCGCCGTGCCCCGCGTGAGTCACGAAGACGTACGCCAGCTTGCCTCGGCCCACGTCGCCGAGCACAGCCCTGAGCTCGATTTGGCAGATGAAGCGCATCGGCTCATCCCATGCGTCATTGATCGGCCACTGCGGCTCGGAAAGCCATACCGGCTGGCCCCCGAACTTGGTGACCGGGGCGGTGATCGGCACGCCGGCGGGAACGAACGCACCGATCCTCAACGTCGGAACCATGAGCACTCTCCTCGTCGTGACGGCCCAGGAGACGAGGGTGCCTCGTCAGCCCAGAACCTGCTGACCTGTCGACACCGCGGGTGCCGATAAATGATCCGTGCAGTTCACGCCGCGTGCTGGTATTCGTGGAGGGTTCCGCCGAGTCGGTCTCGTCTGCGGACTTCCGGGTTGGCGAGTTGGGCTTGTTGGGCGATGGGTGGGGGTAGCCGGCGGCATGGGGCGGCTTGCTTCAGAGCCCTGTGCGGGCGGTGATCATTGTAGAAGGATTCGTACTCGCGCAGCGCGTGGAGGAGGTGGCGCTGGTTCCAGATCAAGGTCCCGTCCAGGAGTTCGGTGCGGCAGGTCTGTATCCAGCGCTCCATGAGCGAGTTCATGCGTGGTATCTGAATGCCGGTGGTGACGACCTTGAGACCGGCATCGGTCATCAGGGCGTCGAAGGCGGCTGTGAAATTGGAATCGTAATCGCGGATGAGGAACTTCGCCTTGCTGTCTGCGTCTTCGAGGTCCATGAGGAGGTTGCGTCCGAGCTGGACGATCCACTCGGCGGTGGGGTGTGCGGTGGCGCCGAGGATCCGGATGCGCCTGGTGGTGTGCTTGATGACGGCGAAGATGTACAGGCGTGCCCCCGTCAGTGTGCGGACTTCGAAGAGATCGCAGGCGAGAAGGGCCTTGGCCTGGCTGCGGAGGAAATCCGCCCAGGTGGTGTTCTGCCGTGCGGGTGAGGTCGCGATGCCAGCGCAAGACTGTGTCAGGACGAACCAGCAGCAGAAGGTGCCGCGGTCTGTCTTTGGGGAGGTGGTGGACCAGGACGGCAAGGATGGCATGGTCGCTGTCGGTGGAAGCGGGCTTGCCGACCTGGCGTTGGAGGACCAGCAGTTGATGCTGGAGCACGAGGATCTCGATGTCCTTTTCTCTGTCGCTCATCGGCAGGAGGCGTAGGAACGCCAGGGCGTTGGTCGCGGCGAGGTAGGCCAGGCGAAGCAGCGCGACAGATCATGATGCCGCCCTGGCTCTTTGCGGTTGAGCGCACTTGGGCGAATGTCGAGGAGCCCCGAAGATCCGTGATTAGGCTCCCGACCTGCGTGGATGAATTATCGGCACCCGCAATCTCGCGGGCATCGAGGTACCGCAGCACCCTTACCGTGATGAGTTGGACCGGGGACCCTGCCAGGACGCCTGTCACGCGGATACCGGCCACCGAGGTCCTCGTCGGGCCACAGCCCGTCCAGCCGGTCTCGCACCCGCGTCGCGGTCGTGCCCGGGGGATTGCCGGTTCCGCGCTACCCCGGGGGTCAGGAGCGGGACTTGCTCACCGGCGCAGGGGCGCAGGGGCGCAGCGACGTGCGGGAACTCGCGCGTTCCGGGCGCAGCCATATGACGACCGATCACAGTTCAAGGCGTGGGACCCCGACTTCATCCCGGTCCTCGGCTACGCCGACGACGCCATCGCCGTCGCCCTGGTGCTGCGTACGGTCATTCGCCAGGCCGGCCCGGACACCCTCGCCCGGCACTGGCCCGGCACCGACGACGGCCTGACCGTCGTACGCCGCCTCGCCGGCCTGCCCGCGGCCGCGCCTCAGGAGTAGCGCGGGTCATCTCGCCTGGCGAGGGCTCCCGGTCGTCATCTCGACATCATGGCCGCCACGTACTCCGTGAACGACCCTTATGGGCGTCCGGTGTACGTCGTCCACTACGACAGCCGGTCACCGGACGGCACGATCAACATGGTGCGGCACAGCGAGGGGGCGACTTCGCCGTGCGAAGCCACGCGACCCGCGAAGAGGTCGTGGTCAGGACGCGGACCGCGTGGCGGGAGCCGTGTCGGGAAGCGGTGCGCCGGCCGGTCCTGCACCCTGCCTTGAACGAACCCGGCCTCGGCGCTCGATGACCAACGCCGAGAGCGCGGGTGCGGAGAGCGCCGAGATCATGCCGCCGAGGATCAGACTGGAGGGGGCGCCGAAGGCGTCGGAGACGAGGCCGACGAGGGGGGCGCCGATGGGTGTGCCGCCGAGGAGGACGAGGAAGTAGACGGACAGCACGCGGCCGCGCAGGTGCGGGGCGGCGTGCAGTTGGGTCAGGGCGTTGGCGGTGGTGGTGACGGTGACCGCGGCGTAGCCCGTGGGGATCAGCAGTGCCATGAACGTGCCGTAGCCGGGCATCAGGCCCAGCGTGGCTTCCAGCACTCCGAAGACGGCCGTTGCGGTGACCAGGCGTCGGGCGGTGGGAAGTTGCCCGCCGTGGGCGGTGAGGATCGCGCCGATGAGGCTGCCCACGGCGTAGGCGGCCGAGAGGTAGCCGAAGGCGGCGGCACCGGAATGGAAGACCTTGATCGCTACGAGGGAGATGGTGACCTGGAAGTTGAGTCCGAAGGTGCCGACGACGGCGATGAGAGTGATCGGCAGCAGCAGTTCCGGGGTGGCGGTGATGTGGCGGAACGCCTCGGTCAGCCCTGGACCGCCACGCTGCCCGCTGTGCTCGCGCGGTGCGCCCGGGGGAATGGTGATCAGCCCGTACAGGACCGCCAGGTACGAGACGGCGTTGATGAGGAACACCGGGCCGGTGCCCACGGCGGCGACGGTCAGGCCGGCCGCGGCGGGGCCGAGGATGCGGGCGACATTGAACTGGGCGGAGTTCAGGCTGACCGCTGCGGCCACCCGCTCCCGGCTGACGAGTTCGGAGATGAACGCGTTGCGTGCGGGGCTGTCCACGGCGGTGGCGGCGCCGAGGGTCAGGGCCAGCGCGTACACGGACCACAGGTTCACCGCTCCGGTGACGGTCAGCAGCCCCAGCAGCAGGGACTGCACCGCCATGCCGGTCTGCGTGATCAGCAGCAGCCGGCGCTTGGGGAACCGGTCGGCGAGGACGCCCCCGGTCAGGCCGAACAGTGTCTGGGGCAGAAACTGCAGCGCGGTGACGACACCGACCGCGCTGCCGCTGTTTCCGGTGAGGTGGAGGACGAGCAGGTCCTGGGCGGCGCGCTGCATCCAGGTGCCGATGTTGGAGGTCAGCTGGCCCAGCAGATAGCGGCGGAAGGGCCGGACGGTGAGCGTTTCGAGCGCCGCGCTCGGAGTCTTGTCTGCGCTCGGAGTCTTGTCCGCCCTCCGTGCGCTCGCTTGGCGGTACCTGCTCATGCCGTCTGGATGGCGTGGGCGTCCACGGCGGGCGCGTCGGCGTCGTCGACGTGGTGGAAGGTCGGCTGGGGGTGCATGAGGAACTCGTGGTGGGAGATGTTCCATGCGTAGGCGCCTGCCATCGCGAATGCGATCCGGTCGCCCACCCGCAGCCTGTCGACCATGACGCGGCGGGCCAGGACGTCCTTGGGCGTGCACAGCTGCCCGACCAGGGTCACCGGCTCATGGCGGGCCTCCGGACGGTGCCAGTGCTGGTGCCAGGAGTCGTCGGGGATGACCTCGAAGGGCTGGTTGTGCTGTTTCGCGGCGGGTGTGCGCAGGTGGTGTGTGCCTCCGCGCAGGACGGCGAACGCCTCGTCGCGGCTGAACTTGACGTCCAGGACCTGGGTGACGTACCAGCCGCAGTAGGCGGTGACCGAACGGCCCGGTTCGATCCGCAGCGTCAGGCCGGGGTGGCGCTCCAGCGGTCGCCGCAGTCCGATACCGAAGGCCGGCCAGTCGAAGACGTCGCGGGGGTGGGCGTAGTCGACGCCCATCCCGCCGCCGATGTTGACCTCGGTGAGGCCGATCCCTCGTTGGTGCGCCCAACGGTCTGCCCAGCCCATGACCTGGTCGACGAGGGCCAGATGGGCGCGCGCGTCGAGCCCGCTGGCCAGGTGGACGTGGAGTCCGTGCAGCCGGATACGCCCGTCGTCGGCGATGATCTGAAGGCATCGGTCCAGCTGGGAGGGGTCCAGGCCGAAGGGGCTTGGCCCGCCGCCCATGGCGAGCGCGGCCGAGCGGACCGCCACCGGTACGTTGACCCGCAGGAGGACGTCGGCGGTACGGTCGCCCAGCACGGTCGTCAGGGTGCCCAGCTCGTGTTCGCTTTCGACGTGCAGGCGTCGCACCCCGGCATCCAGGGCCTGGGTCAGTTCTGCCGGGGTCTTACCGGGTCCGCCGAAGGCGATCGGCGCGTCGGGGAAGAGGCCGCGGACGTGGCGGATCTCGCCGCCCGAGGCCACCTCGAACCCGTTCACATGTTCGGCGAGGGCCTGCAGCAGACGGGGATCGGAGTTGGCCTTCGTCGCGTACAGCAGGTCGACGCGTTGCGGCAGCGCGGCCCGGATGGTGCGGGCGTGTTCGCGCAGACCGGGCAGGTCGTAGACGTAGCCGGGCAGGTCGTCGTCGGCGAGCTGCTGGACGTGGCGCAGCACGGCGGCTCTCACAGGGTCACCTCGCGAGGAAAGTCGGCGCCGAGGGGGCTGGTCAGGGGGACGTAGCTGGCGTGCCGGTCGGCTTTGCGGGCCCAGCGCAGGAGGAGGTTGGCCTTGGCGGGCAGCGGCACCCCGGAGAGCAGGGCGCGTAGGCGTGGGGGTTGGCCGGCGGTGCGGGCGTAGGTGTCGAGGTGGTCGCGGACCATGCCCCACAGTGCGGGCTCCTGTGCCGGTTCGAGGTCGGCGAGGGCGCCGAGCACTTCGGCCACGTGGTTGACCAGGAGGCAGTAGGCGACCCGGTTCCAGCCGCGTTCGTCGTCGTAGGTGAGGGGGCCGCGGACGTCCTCGGGCAGGGCGGCCAGGGTGCGCGCGTGGTGACGGGGCAGGAGTTTCGTGCCCTCCAGGTCACGGAAGAGCATCTGCGCGGGTGTGCCGTCGGCGTGCACGCCGACGATGACGTTCTGAAGGTGCGGTTCCAGGACGACGCCGTGGTCGAAGTAGGCGGCCAGCACCGGCGGCAGCAGCAGCCGCAGGTAGGCGTCCCACCACGCCAGGACGTCTCCGTCACCTCGGGCCAGCAGCTGGGAGACGTGCGCGGCACTGGTGGGGTACTCGTCCGCGACCGCTGCGGCGAGCAGCGGTGTCACTCCGGGGCGCAGGTGGTTGCGCAGGCCGGAGCGGACGATGACGCCGATCCCCTCCAGCAGCGCGGTGTCGCCGTCGACGGCGAGCGTGCGGTAGCCGGGCTCGGCGAGCAGCGCGCATCCGGGGAAGCGTTCGGCGAGACGGTCCATGACGGGCCGGACCAGGCGGTTCAGGGCGACGGCGCCGGACAGCTCGTAACTGGCGTGCTTGCGAACGCAGTTGGTCAGGCGGACGTTCAGGCTGAACTTCAGGAACGTGTCCGCTTCGGGCTGGTAGAGCGTGCGTACCGACGCGGTCGGCACCCACTCGGGCCCGCTCGCACCGCTGTCCACGACCTCTCCCGCGGCCATCGCCGCACGCAGACGGTCGTGTCGGCTCAGCAGCCGGAACTGCCAGGGGTGTACCGGCAGGGTCACGAACTCCGCGTCGGCCCGCGGGCACAGCGCGTCGACTTCGCTCAGTTCGCCCTCCTCCCGCACCAGGTGGCGGCGTACCGCCAGGTGCCGCAGGCGGAAACGGGCGCCGGTCTCCGGCCCGTACGCCAGCCAGTCCGCCGGGTCACCGGTGCGGGCCTTGGGCGTGGGATGGAAGCGGTGGCCGAAGACAAGAGACTGTTCAGAAGCCAGGTAGAGGTCCTGTTGCGGCATCCCGTTGGCGCGGTGTTCCAGGGCGGTGCGGATGGTCTCGCGGCTGTCGGCCACCTGGTCCAGGAACTCCCCGTTCGCCACGCCGGTGCGCAGCTCCAGTTCGTCCTGGACGTACCCGGCCAGTTCTCGCCAGCCCACCGTGGCCCAGGCGGTGTCGTCGAGCCGCTGAACGGGGCCTTGGAAGCGGTGTGCGCCGATCACCGAGACACGGCGCAGTCGTGTCCGCAGCAACAGGTCGCGGCGGGGCAGGCGCAGCAGGAGGTGGTCGCGGTCGACGGTGACCTGGTGCTCGGGGGCGGACACTTCACGGATCAGGCAGTTGAGCAGGGTGTGGGCGGTGACGGCGTCAGCGGTCTGCGCGGGCTGATCGGTCTGCGCCCCGGTGGCGGCGATGACGTCGGGGGCGCTGGGGACAGTGGTGGGGGTGGTCATGCGGAAGCTCCAGTGCGTCGGAAAGGGTGCATGAGTCGTCCGTCAGGTCGCCTGTGAAGGTCAGCGGTATCGAGCGAGGGGATTGGGGACGGCGGTCCACTGCGCCTTGCCGGAGTCGTCTGCCAGACGCATCGCGATGGTCGCCTTCAGTGGCAGGGTGTCGCCGAAGAGGGCTGCGGCGTCCCCGGTGTCCGGCAGTTCGGCGCATACGCGACGGCCGACTTGGGCCACCGTTTGCCACAGCTGCGCGGGATCGATCGCCCGGGTGCGGGCGAGGACGTCGACCAGTTCGCTGAACACCCCGCTGAGAAGCCCGCCGAACAGCTTGGTGCGCAGCGCGTCGATGTCGTCACCGGCGCGGGTGCCGGCCAGGGGCGGCAAGGTGAATCCGCAGGCGGCAAGCCTGTGGGGACTGATCCGCACCCCGTCCAGGTCCCGGTACAGCACCCGCACCGGCCGTCCGTCCCGCAGCACCACCAGGGTGTTCTGGCCGTGGGCCTCCAGCGCCACTCCCATGGACAGCAGGGTCAGCGCGGGCGGCAGGACGAGTTCGGCGAAGTCTGCCAGCCAGCGCACGGGATCCCCTGCCACGACGGCTGCGCCAGTGGCGTGCACTGCGGTCAGCGGGACAGCGATTTCACCGACCTCGACGTGGGAGTCGGTGGATTCCCTGAGCATCGCGGCCAGGCTCGCACACGCCTGCCCGTCCACCCGTACGGTCCCGCCGCCGAGCTCGCGCAGGGTCCGCAGGCTGTCGCCGAACCCGGCCTTGTCGACGACCGCGCAGACCAGCTCTGACAGAGGCGGTCCGTCCGCCACCTCAACAGGTGAGATGGTGCGCCGGTAATTGGTGACCTGGACGTCGAGCGCGGTCTTGATGTGGCAGCCCGCCAAGTCGGCCAGGGGCGCCAGGGTGCGCAACGACAGCAGCGGGCGGGCCGGGATCGTGCGCCGGATCGTGGTGAGGTCGGGGTGGTCCACCAGTACGTGGTCCCGCTGCCAGGGATGGACCGGGAGCAGGTACGTGTCACCCTCCCGCAGTTCCTCGGGCCATGTGCCGGATCCCTGCCAGCGGTCAGCGGGGACAGCCAGCAATGCCAGGTCGATCACCGGATGGTGCTCGGGCGCGTAGGCGAGCACCTCCGCGACGGACATGCCCGTACGGGTACGGCAGCACGGGTGCTGGGGGTGGCCGTCGACCACCACTTGCTCGGCATCGACCGAATCACGCGGCGAAGCGAACCACTTGCCGTTCGCCGCACGGGCAAGGGCGAGGTTCGCGACGCTGTTGTCGAGCTCCGTCGCGAGCCGCTGCGCGGCAGCTGTGCGCAGTCCCAACTGAGCCAGCAGCTCCGCCGGTTCACGGACGGGTCCGTGGGGCCCGGACACGGTGAAGTCCTCGGGCACCGGGGCGAACCGCAGGGCACACGCGTCGGCCGCCGCCAGCCGGGCACCATCGTGCAGAGTCACGATCAGTTGCTCCGCCTCTCGCTGCCGGGCGGTCACTCCAGGCAGCGGCTCCCGGGCAAAGGCCCCCCAGAGGCGGCCGAGCACGGTGGCCCGCGCACCCGGAAGTGCGGCTGTGAAGGGCTCCACCAGATCCGGGCGCACCCGGCACAGCTCGTCGGTCGTCGTCTCGGGCATGTTCACCGCTCCTGCCTGGTACGGGACGGTCGATGAATGGGTGTGTCGGGGGCTTGGGTCGGCATGTCTTTTTCCCGGATGTCGGGGGGATTTCTTGATAGGGCACATCGATGGGTCAGGCCGCACTTCGAACCCTAGGCGATGGCGAGTAAACAAAAACCCAGCGCAATTACAGGGGATGCGGCAAGGGCGCGGACGGGAAGGCCGGATAATGGGGCATCTTTCGATCCACGCGTTCGGTTTACGAATCCTTGCCGCGGCCGGGGAGCAGGTGCGGGCCATAGAGAACAGCGACGCGTGTCTTCAGCTCAAAGTCCCAGCCGGTCAGCGCGTTTGCGCGTCCGTGACGGGTGCCCGCGCGATGGCCACAGTGGGCCACCCCTCCAATTCTTAACCATCTCCTCACCACGTCCTGTCGATACGCTGGATTTCCCCCACATCCTCGGCGTGCGGCGTGCACCATCCAGCGGATTTCCATGGCCCGAGCCATCGACGGCCCCGCTTGCTTCGTGATCACACGGCAGCACTGAAGATCACTGAGAAGGGGGAATTTCCCGCGGTTGTGCCGCACGACCTGCCCGCTGTTTGTGAGCCTGTCGGCATGCATGTCTTGTTGATCGAGGACGACGACCGAGTGGCCGAACCGTTGGTGGAAGGACTGCGTCGCTTCGGTATCACGGCGGAACACGCGCGAACCGGCGCCGCTGGCCTGGCCGCCACGGAGCCGGCGATGGTGCTGCTGGACCTGGGGCTGCCCGACATGGACGGCATTGACGTCTGCCGGGCGCTGCGCGCTCGGTCCTCGGTTCCGATCATCATGATCACCGCTCGTGACTCCGAGATCGACCGGGTGCTCGGCCTGGAGCTGGGCGCGGACGACTATGTGTCGAAACCCTTCGGTGTCCGGGAGCTGGTGGCAAGGATCCGAGCCGTCACCCGCCGAGCCCGGGCCGTGCCCTTCGACGGCGGCGGCTCCATCCCGGCCTCTTCCGTAGGGAACCTCACCGATGTCTGCGATGCCCAGCGGATCGGACCCCTGAGCATCGACCGCCGCACCCGGCAGGTGCGTGCGCACGAGGTGCCGATCGCCCTGGCTCCCAAGGAGTTCGACCTGCTGCTCTGCCTCGCCGAGGATCCCGGAGCCGTTTACTCCCGCCAGCAGATTCTCGACACGGTCTGGGACCCGAACTACTTCGGCCCCACCAAAACCCTCGACGTGCACATTGCCGCGCTGCGCCGCAAACTCGGTGACCCGTCCTGGATCGAGAACATCCGCGGCATCGGATTCCGTCTGACCCCACCCACGGATCCCCGAACCAGCTCCGCGGCACGTCCTGAGCCGGGGCAAGGCCCCCGATGATCCGCCGTCTGCTGCTCAGCTATCTCAGCCTCATGCTGCTCGTCCTGGTCGCCCTCGAAGTGCCGTTCGGCTTCGTCTACGCCCGCAGCGAGCTGAACCGCTTTTCCAACACGGCGGAACTGGGCGCCGTGACGCTCGCCGGCGTATGCGAGGAGAAACTCGAACGCGGACTGGCGTCGGACCTGCCCGACCTCGCCCGCAGCTACGCTCGGCGCACGGACAGCAGCGTCGTGGTGACCGATAGCAAGGGTGTCGTCCTCACCGATACCGCCACCGCCTCGGCCGTGGGCAGGAACCTCTCCTCCGAACCGGACATCGCCAGGGCACTGCGCGATCGACCCGCCACTGGGATCAGCGAAGACCTGGCCCCGGGCAGGAAGGTCCTGTTCGCGACCGTCCCCGGTATGTCGAGTGACGGCGTTCCCTGCGTGGTGCGGTCGCTGTATTCCCTGGCTCCGCTCACCCAGAAGGTCCACGCCACGTGGGTGGCGCTCGCGCTCGTCGCGCTCGGCGCGCTGGCCGTGGCCGCCCTGATCGGTTTCGCGTTCGCCCGCTGGATCACCAGGCCCCTGCGCGACCTGGAACAGGCCACCACGCAACTCGCCGACGGCCGGCTGACCAACCCGCCCGCCGCCGACCGCGGGCCGCCGGAACTGCGCCGGCTCGCCGCCTCCTTCACCCGCACCGCGACCCGGCTGCAGCACCTGCTCCATGCCCAGAAGGCGTTCGCCTCCGAGGCGTCGCACCAGCTGAAGACCCCGCTGACCTCGCTGCGCCTCCGCCTGGAGAACTTCGAGCCCCACCTCGCCCCCCGCGCACAGGCAAGCCTGAACGAAGCGATCGGTGAAGTGGGACGGCTCAGCCGCATGGTCCAAGGACTGCTCGCCCTGGCCCGGCTGGAGAATTCGGCCATCACACCGGAGACCGTCGACCTCGACGTGCTCGTCGCCGACCGTGCGGCGATCTGGACGGCGTTCGCCACCGATCAGCGCGTCGGCATCACTGTGGCCGGCACGCGGGTCGGCACGGTGTGGGCCGTCGCGGGCGCTCTCGAACAGATCATCGACAACCTCCTGTCCAATGCGCTGCGCGTGTCCCCTCCCGGCACCACCATCACCATGGCAACCGTCACCGCACCCGCCGACGGCGGCCGTACGGAACCCTGGGTCGAGCTGCATGTGATCGACCAAGGGCCAGGCATGAGCGAAACCGACCGGAAACGAGCCTTCGACCGATTCTGGCGCGCCGCCGACACCCACCACGACGGCACCGGTCTGGGCCTGCCCATGGTCCAACGGCTCACCCACGCAAGCGGTGGCGACGTCACGCTGGAGGCCGCTCCTGACGGCGGAGTGGACGCCGTCGTCCGGCTGCGGCCCGCGCAGCCCGCCCGCACCCGGGCCCACTCAACTCCCCACCGCAGGCTCCCTCCGCTGCGCGGCCACGGCGCGACCGGCAGCCGGACGATCGCCGGAACGGTTCCAAGTCCGGATCCATGACCGCTGGTTCAAGCGGAGCTTATTCTGCCGTTGCGCTGAGCATTGACGATCACCCTGAAAGCCCTACCGTCGTCCGCAGGGCTGAAAGGGGAGACACGAACGGTGTGACGGTCGTGGTGGACTTCCGGGATCTGGGCGGCAGCACCCTCGTGCGCCGCGCGTCGGGGAGCCAGGCGACCGGGCTCGCGGCGCTGAAGGCGGCGGGGATCGCGCTCACAGGTACGAGCTGGTGGGCCGTGGACCGTCGAGCACGGCGAGGCCGAGGAAAAGGACGTTCGTCCCGCGCCTCGGCCCGCTGCGGAGACCGGTACGGAGCCCTGCCGTCCTCGCCGCTTCGGCGGTTCCGGCTGGGTGAGCTGAGCGGCAGCCACCGCCCAGCTCGCCGACGGGCACGTCGCGAACCCGCCGGACGCGAGCACCGGGCCGCCCGAACTGCGCCGCCTGGCCGCCTCGTTCACGCATACGGCCACCCGGCTGCAGCACCTGCTCAACGCCCAGCACGCCTTCGCCTCGGAAGCCTCCCACCAGCTCAAGACCCCGCTGACCGCGCTGCGCCTGCGACTGGAGAACTTCGAGCCCTACCTCGACCCCCGCGCCCACGGCAGCCTGGAGGAGTCCGTCGGCGAGGTCGAGCGCCTCGGCCGTATGGTCCAGGGCCTGCTCGCGCTGGCCCGGCTCGAGAACTCGGCGACCACCGCCGAACCGGTGGACCTGGACGCGGTCCTGACCGAGCGCGCCGCCATGTGGGAACCGCTCGCCGCCGAACAGCACGTCGCCGTCAGGGTCAGCGGCGTACGGGGCGAGGATGTGGAGGAGTGTCTTCACGTTGGCGTTGACACTGGCCTCCAGCAGCTCGACGAGCGGTTGGTCCTCGTTGAGGTGGGTGATTTCGCGGGCCAGCAGTCGGCTCATGGCCAGGGCGATCTCGAGCTGGCGGTCGTTGAGTCGCCGCGCGGTCTCGGCCACCAGGCTTAAGGACTTCCTCGTGTGTCACGGTTGTCCTCGCACCTCCGGGTGGCTCGTGCCGACCGCCGTTGCGCGCAGGCTAACAGCAGGGGTCCTGGTCAGCCGCACTCGCCCGCCCTTGGGAACGGCCCGTCCGGCGCAGATGGCGCAGGCGGCCTCAGCGGCATGAGCGCCGCACATGCCGTGTGCTCCGGGTCCAGGCGGGGTCGCTGCCGAGTACAGGTAATAGCCGGGCACGCCAACATCGCCTTACCGCGCCGCCACCTCCCCGAAGGCGATATGGATGATATCTGCCGTAAACTCTCTTTTAGTTCCTCCGCGCCACCCAACGCACCGCAATGCAACCGCCAGTTGATGCCCAACAGCATGATGAGGGACACTACCTGGCGGATGCGTGTTCCCGGCCGAGTGGCACTCGCTTCGGTATCCTCCCGTGCAGGTCATCGGAGGCCATTTACCCAAAGATTACTGGGCAGTTGACCTCAGGGTTTCGTGGTAGCGTCCTCGTTCGGAGGGACAGTGCAACCTGAAAGGGAAATCGTGAACACGGAGAAGATCGCCGCTCGCCGCCTCTCGCTGGAAGAGGTGACGAAGCTCGGCGTGAAGGACAGGCTCTTCATTTCCGCCGACACGGCAGAACTCAAGCTTCCCAACTGCTATGTCCCTGCTTTTCTGACCAAGTCCGGTGAGGATTTCGAGGGCGGCTCGATCACGGCGAGAACCGTATTCCAGGAAGAGGTCTCCTGCCTTCCCGACGACGAGAATGAAGCCGGAATCTACTTGGCCGACGAGAACGGCTCGGTGACCATCGAGGTCCTCCAGTCCGCCGGTGTCGTGCTGGACCTGGCACTTTTCGTCCCTGGTGGGGACAAGGGGGCCCTCACGGCCCTTTACGCTGCGGCCCGGCAGGCATTCGGCGCTGACGTCGTGCAGATCTGGCGCCAGGGCCTCAAGGAGGTTCCCGACGTGAAGGTCGACATCTTCGAGGAGCAGATTCCCCGGGGGCGCAAGGGGAGCGACAGCCCCAAGCGTGACCGTCGCGCGCTCGACACCTACCCCACCCGTGCGGACTTCATCGAGTTCTCCGCGGGGTGGAAGCCGGTCGTTGAGATTCACAGGCCGATTGTTGACGACACCCCGACCATCTGAGGCGGCGTTACCTCTCGGTCTCGGCCTGAGGGAACGCCGAGAACGCATGCGCCGGACCCGGTCGACCCCTGAGCGGCCCAGGGAGCCGTCGGAGAATAACTCACGAACGCCGAAGCGCCGTTCCACTCGATGACCTTGCGAGACAGCCCGCCTGACCAAGATCAAAGCCTGAAGTTATTCTGCGACAGCCCTCAGGGCTTCGGCGTAGTCGAGTGACGTCCACTTCGTGCTCAGGCGAGGCCGAGGAGCGTGAGGGGGCGGCGGGCGTCACGCGCATTGCGGCGACGGCCGGAGGTGGTGTTCTTCGCGCCGTTCGGTCGCAGGGCGCCGACCGCGAGGTTGCGCCAGGTCGCCATAGCGCGGGGTGTGCTGTCGGTCCGCCACCGCGCACGTGGTCAGGTCGAGGATAGGAACCGCCCGCTCGCACTCCCTTCACCGCAAGTGGTCACGAAACGGACGCCCGCCGACTACGCCGAAGCCCTGCCCTTCAGGCCAGCCGCGGACCGTGGTCATCTTCTCCGAGTGGGACTGCCGCAAATGCAAGGTCCGCACCTCGTGCACCAGCGGTTTCACCCGACGTCGCACCCTGCACCCCCGCGAGGAATACGAACTCCTCCGACAGCAGCGCGCCGCGCAGGAAACCGACTCCTGGAAACAGCGCTTTGCCACGCGCAGTGCGCCGCCGCTCTCTGCGCCACCGGCATCCGCCGCAGCCGTTACCGAGACAAGGCCACAGAAGCCCTGGCCCATGTCTTCAGCGCCGCAGCAGCTCGGAGACGGTCAGCCGGTCACCGGGGCGGGCGTACCCGGCCAGCTCCCGCACCCCGGGCCGCTCGAGCGCGGGGATCTTCGACGATGTGGCCAGGTCGGTGAACAGCCGCACCCCGTCGCGTCGTCGGTCAGGCCGGCCCCGATGAGCAGGTGGGTCTGCCGCGCGGTGCTCTGCTCGTCGGTGGACACCCGCGTGTAGACCAGCTCCGACACGACCCGCCTCGCTCCCTGGCCGCCGGGCCATTGGATTCCGGCGGTGCCGGGGCGGCCGTATCCGGGTGTTCGGTCGAACCGGTGGACGCCTCGGCTGGGGGGTCGTCAAGGGATCGGTTGACGACACATAGCTGAGCGTCGGCGTGCTCGCGGTGGGCGCGGACGGGTACCGGACGCTGGTCTCCTACGGCGAGATCGCCCCGGGCTCCGGCAACCGGGGCGCGATCCTGGCCGCCGAGCAGGACGGGGCACCGCCGGCCCGACCCCGGCTGGTCGTGACCGGTGAGGTCACCGGTGGGCGCCACGTCAACGACGTCGTCGAGCTGGACGTCGCGCGCGTCGAGCCCACCGGCTAACCCCGAGCGACCTCAGCGGTGTGCGCGGGGGTGTAGCGCTCGCCCATCACCTGGTCGCTCAGCGGGTCCAGCGCGGCCAGCGCCTCGGCGTCGAGGGTGAGCTCCAGCGCGGCCGCGTTCTGCTCCAGCCGGGCCGGGCTGCGGGTGCCCGGAATGGTCGCCACCGCCACCCCGAGCCGCTCGGCCTGGGCGTACACCCAGGCCAGCGCCACCTGGGCCGGGGTGGCACCCAGCCGGTCGGCCACCTCGCGCACGGTCTGCGCGATCTTCTCGTTGGCCTCGCCCGCCTCGCCGGCGAAGCGGGGGTTGGTGCGCCGGAAGTCCTTCTCGCCCAGCGTGGAGCGGTCCAGGGTGCCGGTCAGGAACCCCCGCCCCAGCGGCGAGTACGGCACCAGCCCGACCCCCAGCTCGGCCATCACCGGGGTGACCGCCTCGACGTCGCGGGTCCACAGCGAGTACTCGCTCTGCACCGCGGTGATCGGGTGCACCGCGTGCGCCCGGCGCAGCAGCTCGCCGTCGACCTCGGACAGGCCCAGATGGCGGACCTTGCCCGCCTCGACCAGCTCGGCCATCGCCCCGACGGTCTCCTCGATCTCCACGTCCTGGGGCGGGCGGTGGGCGTAGTACAGGTCGATCACCTCGACGCCCAGCCGCAGCAGCGAGGCGTCGCAGGAGCGCAGCACGTAGTCCCGGGCACCGCGGATGCGGCGTGCCCGGTCGCCGGCGCTGCGGTCGATGCCGAACTTGGTGGCCAGCTGCACCTGGTCCCGGCGGCCGTGGATGGCCCGGCCCACCAGCACCTCGTTGTGCCCGGTGCCGTAGGCGTCGGCGGTGTCCAGGAACGTGATGCCCAGTTCCAAGGCCCGGTCGATGGTGGCCAGGCCGCCGTCCCAGTCGGCGGCGCCGTAGCTCTCGCTCATCCCCATACACCCCAGGCCCATCGCGCTGACGGTGAGACCGGGCGAGCCGAGCGTGGTTCGGGTGATCATGCGCGGATACTCCTCCTGCCCGGCGGACCGGGCGGTACCTCGAGGGCTGACGAACGCCTGCGACGCTAGGACTTGGAGCGCGCTCGAAGTCAAGCCGGAGGACCGGCCCCCGCCGGCGGGTCAGGCGCGGCGAGGGCGGGTGAGGGGGAAACGGTCCACCGGCAACAGGGCGCCACAGGGCCCGGACACCGCGTAGTAGGTGACGTGCATCGCGGTGGTGGGCCCGCCACCGCCCGGGTCCACGTCGAAGGCGGCGAAGCCGTAAGAGTGCCTGGACCACCACCCCGACAGTTCCCGCCATCAAAGCCTGCGGCGACCGCATCACAGCACGTCTGCCGGTGGGGCCGGCCTGCGCAGCGGCGCCTACCCGAGTTCGTCGTCCTCGTCCTCGTCCTCGTCCTCGACGTCGGTCGACGGTGTACGGGCACCTCGACAAGACCAGGACCGTGCCCCACCGGCCGAAGAAGACCGCGGTCACGAAGCCCTGAAAGCTACCGGCGGGTTACTTGTTCCCTGGTGTCCGGGCCAGGACTCCGGGGCCTGGTCGACGGGCGCGGCAGGTTCCGGCCGCGCACCGAGCGCGATGGCCGGCCGCCGTCGCGGGTGCGGATCGAGGCCGCCCGCGTCAGTCGACCATTTCCATAAACTATGAATATAAAAATGCTATGCTTCGAGCATGAGTCGTCAAGACACCGCTCCTGGCGCGTCCGCCGCCATCGGGGCAGCCCTCTACGGCCTGGCCACCAGGGCCGCGAGACGCCTGCCCCGGGACATGAGCCTGACGTCCGCCGCCACCCTGGCCACCCTGGACCGGACCGGCCCGCGGCGCATCACCGATCTGGCCGCGGTCGAGGGCGTCACCCAGCCCGCGATGACCGCCCTGGTCCGGGTGATGGAGGAGTCCGGCCTGGTCGAGCGGCGGGGCGACGCGTCCGACAAGCGGGTCACGCTGGTGTGCCTGACCGAGGCCGGCGCCTCCTACGTCCGGACGCGGCGCCAGGCGGGCGTCCACGCGTTCGAGCGGTTGATCGGCGAGCTCACCGGCGACGAGGTCGAGGCGCTGGTGGCGGCCCTTCCGGCGCTGAAGCATCTGGCAGAGCTCGAAAGCCAGGACCGCGAAGGGCCGAAGCAGTGACCGGGCAGCCGGTCGGCGGGGTCGCGGTGAAGGCGTTCCCGGTGGCGCGTTCCGAGGCGCGGCTGCTGGTCCCCGCCCTGATGTTCATCGCTCTGGTCGTGGCGGCGGTCGCCAGCCTCGGGACGCCGCTCATCACCAGCGTGGCGACCTCGTTCCACGTCTCGCTCGGCAGCGCGCAGTGGACGCTGACCGTCGCGCTGCTCAGCGGCGCCGTCGCCACGCCGGTCCTGGGCCGGCTCGGAGCCGGCCCGCACCGGCGGGCCACGATCCTCGCCACGCTGGCGGTCGTCGTCGCCGGCAGCGCGCTCACCGTGCTGCCGCTGCCGTTCGCGTGGCTGCTGGCCGGCAGGGCGGCCCAGGGCGTCGGGCTCGGGCTGACGGCGCTGATGATGGGCGTGGCCCGGGACCACCTCCCCGAGGAGCGCAGCGCGGCCGTGATCGCCCTGATCTCGGTGGTCTCGATCATCGGGGCCGGCGTCGGCTACCCGCTGGCCGCACTGCTCGCCGAGCTCGGCGGGGTACGGGCCGCCTACGGCCTCGGCCTGGTCGTCACCGCCGCCGCCCTCCTGGCCGCGTGGCGCTCCATGCCCGAAGCCCCTGAAGGCCGCTCCGCCCACGTGGACGTGGCAGGCGCGGTCGTCCTGGCCGCTGCGCTGCTCCTGGTGCTGTTCCTCGCCGGCGAACGGAATCTGTGGAGCCGGCACCTCGCCGTGGCGGCGGGCCTCGCCGTCGTCGCGGTGGTGCTGCTCTGCGTCTGGGCCGTCATCGAGCTGCGCAGCACGACGCCCCTGGTCGATGTGCGGGCGGTGCGGCACCCGGCGGTCGCCGGGGCGAACCTCGCCATGTTCGTCGGCGGGATCGGCATGTACCTCCTGCTCACGCTCATCACCCGGTACGCGCAGACGCCGCACGGCGCCGGCTACGGCTTCGGGCTGACGACCTTCGTCGCCGGGCTGGTCCTCATCCCGTTCTCGGTGCTGGGGTTCGTCGCCGGCAAGCTCACGCCGCGGGTCCGGACGCGGATCGCCGACCCCCTGCTCCTGGCCGGCAGCGCCGTCGTGGTCGGCGGCGGGTTCGCCCTGTTCGCGGCGGCCCGGTCGGACCTGGCCGAACTGTTCGCGGCGATGGGTGTGCTCGGCTTCGGCGTCGGCGGCTTCTCGGCCGCGATGCCCGGCGTCATCCTGGCCGTCACCCCCAAGAGCGAGACGTCGAGCGCCATGAGCTTCAACTACGTCGTCCGCAGCGTCGGGTACTCCCTGGGCAGCGCCATCGGCGGCCTGATCCTCGCCGCGGGCACCGGCCCCGGCCACCTCTTCCCCGACGACAGCGCCTACACCACCGCGGCGCTGGTCGGCATCGGCGCCATGGCGATCACGACGCTGACAAGCCTCGCTCTCGCCCGCCGACGCTCGTCCGAGACCAACCCGTAAGTCAGATGCACTCATCCCAACACTGGAGGTTCCATGCCCAAGGGCTACTGGGTCAGCGTCTACCGCACCATTTCAGACCCTGAGAAGCTGGCTGCTTACAACAAGCTGGCCCCTCCGGCCGTCAAGGCCGGGGGCGGCCGGGTCCTCGTGCGTGGCAGTCGGGTCGTGGCGCATGACGCCGGAATCGCCGAGCGCACCGTCCTGATCGAGTTCGACAGCTTCGAGCAGGCCGTCGCGGCACGCGAGAGTGCGGCCTACCAGGAGGCGCTGGTCGCCCTCTCCGACGGCGTCGAGCGCGACTTCCGCATCGTCGAAGGCATCGACTGACCGAGGTCCAGTCGGATCTTCACTTCACTGAAGGACTCTGTCGGGAATCTTGCGGACGGGCAGTTAACGATCGTGACGTTGCGTCAGGCTCGTGGGAACATGATGACCATGTTACCGGGGAGCCCGATATGTCCCTCCAGTCCCAGCCCGGATCGGAGATCCCGCCGCTGACCGCGCGGGTCGCCCGCGCCAGCACCCCTGGTCCGTTGAGGGCGGGCCGGTACGCGAACTGCTGGGGTGACGGTTGCATACTGAGCTCCTCGCCTCCCAAGTCACCGGCTACGACGAGGCCTTCGGTACCGAGATCCCTGGGCGCTGGGTTTCGTACGTGACAAGGGGAAGATTGCCAAGGGTGGGATCGGCGGCTCGGCCGCCTGGTGGTCCCTCCGGCACGGCCATGCCTGCGCTTGCCTGACGCGCCGATGGGACGACCATTCCCGGGCCGCCGAAATCGCCGCGGCGCTGGGTGACGACCTGACCGTGGTGGGCGAGGACTCAGGTGCCTGAGCCCCGTCCGGTGCGCACGCTGACCGATCAGGGGTCACGTCTCGCCGCGCGGTGTCCGTGAGACTGTGAAGTCTCGCTCGCGCATTACGCGGTGTTCTCCTGGGCGGCGATCTCGGCCTTGCGCGCGACGCCGATGACGCAGGGGGAGCTGGGTGTGGTGCGGCCGTTGATGAGGAAGTCGAAGTGCCGTGCGCGCTCGATCCTGAATCCGGCGGCGGTGATGGCTTGTTCGGGGTTCCGGGTGAGATTGCAGCCGCCGCCCAGCAGTGGCCATACCACGTTGATGATCCGCTGCCGCCTCGCCAGGCCGGGGCGTGTCGATCGGATGTGCTCGTAGAAGTACAGAAGCCCGCCCGGTCGTAGCACACGGGCGGCTTCCCTGAGCGCGGCGGGGACGTCGGCGATCGTGCACAGGACGAGCGAGGCCACGACTCCGTCGGCGGAAGCGTCGGAGACGGGTAGCGCCTCGGCCCGGCCTGCGCGGATCTCTACCGGCACTGGGGATCCGGCCGACGACCGCTTTGCGAGTTCACGCAGGCGTGGCTCGGGTTCGACCGCGATGACCTGCTCGACCTTCGGCGGGTAGTGCGGGAAGTTGGCGCCGGTTCCCGCGCCGATCTCCACGATCCGGCCGGTGGTCTCGGCCAGCAGCTCCCGCCGGTGTTCCAGGGCACCGTGGGCCTCGGCGAAGGCGTTGATCCTCGGGTAGACGCGAGCGAAGAGCGCATGGCGTATCGGCTTCTCGCGGTCCATCGCGGAGGCCATAAATGACTCCTCTCGGCGGGTAGGGCCCCCGAGTCTACTACGAGCCCGTAGTAATTACTATGTGGTTGTAGTAGATAGGGGGTGTAGGCGGGCGAACCTCAGTGACCTCTTCCCAGGCAGGCCAACGGAGTCGTCGACATCAGCCAGGCGGAGCCGGCGATCGCCCACATGTACAGCGCGGCCCCGGCGGCCGTGACAGCGACCTGCCGGTGTTCCGGACGTATGGGCGGCGGTATCGCGCCCTCAAGTTGCGTGATCCTGGCGGCGAGCAACGTGCGGTCTCCCATCGCGGCGGCGGGGGCGGTGTTCGCCCATCGGGGAGTGTCGCCGGCCTTCAGCAGTGCCCCGGCCACGGCGCCGGCGCCGCAGTGAGCCATCGCGCAGCGGTCTGCCGCCAGTTCACGGTCGGCGGCGACCACCGTTCGCAGGTGACGCAGGAGCGGAAGCGCGATGTGGCGTGCCGCCAGGAAATCGGCCACGAGCGTTCTGAGTGGATCGCGCCCACGGACGTGCTCGGCCTCATGAGCCAGAACCGCACGCAATTCCCCAGGAGTCGCCGACTTCATGAGCCCGCTGCTGACCGTCACTCGGGGGCGCAGCAGTCCGTGGGTGAACGCGAAGCGACCGGCACTCTCGATCACATCCACTCGGGCGGTCAGGCCCACCTGCTGGGCGGTGGTGTGTATGGCCGTATCGGTGACAGCCATGGCGCGGACCTGGCGGTCCATGGCCCGAGTCGCGCTGAGTCCAAGCCACAGCCGCCGGGCGGACCGTATCGCTCCAGCCGTAGAGAGGGCGAGCAGCGTGGCGCCGGCCCACGCGGCGCCCGGCCGCGGGTCGGCACCGATCCCGTGATGGGTGAACTGCCAGGCGAGAGCTGTGACCAAACAGCAGCCAAGGAAGGCCACCGTCGCGTGAATCGTCACGGATGCCGTTACGAGAGTCCAGAAGGCCCGCTTGCCGGTCACGGCGACTGCTCCAAGAGCCGCCGAAGACGGTCCCGTAGCTGCGGATCCAGTGACGCCTCGGCGGCGAAATGCGCGACCGCGGCATCCCCATGCGCCCGCAGCACCTCCCGTACGGCGATCGCGGCCTCATCCGCGACGGTGGCTGTGTACGCGTAGCCACGGCCCTGTATGGCCCGATCGAGCATGCGCTTCTCCGCGAGGCGAGTCATCACCGTCATCACCGTGGTGTAGGCCAGCGGCTGCTCCCGGCCCTCGTTGAGTCTGTCGAGTACGGCGCGGACCGTCACTGGCTCTTGGACCTCCCAGCAGACCCGCATGACCGCGCTCTCCAGTGCCCCCAGGGTCACCGTGATCTCACCTCCGTAAAACATTGCCCACTACGCCAGGGTAGGAGGTTCGAACGCGTGCGACGGTCCGGTGCGCATCCAGTCGCTGTCCTCGTGGACGCTGCGCGAACTTGGCGCGAAGTTTCGCGAGACCGCCACCACCGCCCTGCCTCCTGGCACCACCCTGCTGCTCTGCGCCGACGGCCTCATCGAACGCCCCGGCGAGGACATCGGCCGCGGCCTGACCAGGCTGCGGCAGCACGCGGCCGCCCTCGCCCGCGCGCCGCTGGCCGTCTTCCGGGACAAGCTACTGGCCCGCCTGTGTGACGACCAGCACGACGACATCGCTGTACTCGCCTGCGCTCGCCCTGACGTGGTCGCTTGCACACGGCTTGCCGACCGAGGCGGGCAAGCGCCTTCGCGGTGGCCACCGTCGTTCATCTCCGGCCGATCTCCCGCGGCAGTTCAAGAGCAAGGACACGGTCGGCATAGGCGAAGGTCTCGAACCGGGATCCATCTGGCACCCCGGGCTCCGATTCCAGCCGTCGCAGGGCGGCCAGGACCGCAGGGGTGTCCAGGTCATGGTGGAAGGCGGCATCCAGACACCGCACGGTGTCGGAATGCATCGGCCGCGACGGCGAGTCGGCCCACGCGGCCACCCGGTGACGCCAGCGGTCCAGTAGCGCCTGAGCGCGGGGCAGCTCGTCCGGACCGAGGCGGGCCGGACGCGTGTGGCCGTGGTCGAGCAGCGCCAGACGTACGGCAAGGGGATCGTGCCCGCCTGCGGTCACCGCGCCCAGGCCGCCCGGCAGCCGTGTGGGCGCCACTTCGACCAGGAGTTCGTGACCGGGGTGCCGGACACTGACCGCGGGGGCCAGGATATGCACGTCCACAGGGCCGCCGAAGGGAGCACAGTGCGCCGAGTCGAGCGTGCGGACCGTCGGGGGACGGATTCCCAGCAAGCCTGCGGCGCGGGTCAGTGCCTGCGCGTCCTCAGGCGGGTACGTCTCGACGTGTCCGATGATCACCTGTACGCCGTCCAGCTCCGCGATCCGGAACAGCACGTCGGCGATCAGCAGTCCACGCAGGTCACCCGCTCCGTCGAAGTGCCCCGTGGGCGAGGTGCGCACGCACACCCTGAGCAGCCCGCCGGGCCTGCGCCGGATCTCGGCGGGCTCAAGGGTCCGGGCATCAATGATCTGCACAGCATGCCGCCCAGACTGTGTGGTGCACGGGCGTCCTCCCGTCCGTCTGCCGGTGGCTGCCGGTCTGTGTGTCGGATGCCTTGTCGCCCGCTTTCCAGTGTTCGCCTCGGGGCAGCGGCGCGCCACTTCCCTCGCGTCGGCCCGCCTTGATCCGAAGAGCACGACACCGCCTCCGGCCGCGCATCTTGATCAGGGACTCGACCAGCGGGTTCATCATCGCGTGGCGGCGCCCACAGTCCGGCGGTGCCGCCACATAGCGCAGGCCCTCTACCGGGAGGGGCGCGCCTGTCGCAGTGGCGGTATGTCCTGATGATGTGCTGACGGGGACAGTGATTCTGGCTGGAGGAGTGCCGTGGACAGCGTCCCTCCCCGGGCTCCGGAAGGGGCCGTCTACGGTCCGCCCCGGCAAGCGGCCCGGGCGACCTGCACCGCCTGTGGGCTGCTGGCTCCTCGACGCCTTCCGGTCCTGACGCGGTGCTGCCTCTCGGCGGTGACGCCCTGTGGCTGAGCGGCCGGAATCCGCGGCAGCGGACCGCGAGGACTGGGAGGCGGGTCGTCTCGTGCGGCCGGGGCCGGTGTGGTGGGTCGGTGCCGGCCTGCTGGTGGGGGCCGCGGTCGTGGTGGCTGTCTGGCGGCGGCACGAGCTTGCGCAGGCGTTCGGCCTCATCTCTCGGGTGCGGGTGCCGCAGCTGGTGGTCGCCGTGGGGTGCGAGGCGCTGTCGGTGGTGTGCTTCGCCGCTGTGCCCCGTCGGCTGCTGCTGGCGGGCGGGGTGCGGTGGAGTCTGCGGCGGATGACCGCGATCACGGTGGCGGCCAACGCCGTGGCCGGAGCGCTGCCGGGCGGGGCAGCCTTCGCCACCGCTTGGGTGTACCGGCAGTTGAACCGTCGGGGCGTGGAACCAGTCCTGGCCGCCACCGTGCTGATGGTCGCCGGGGCGCTCTCAGCGCTCGGCTTGGCGATTCTGACCGTACTGGGGATGCTCACGGTCGGTGCGGCCGGTGCCGCTGCCGTGGTGCGTCCGCTTGCCGGGGCGCTGGTGCTGGCGCTGGTGATCGGCCTGGTGGTGTTCAGTCTCTCCCGCTTCGCGGGCTTCCGCGCAGCGGTGCGGCGGGCCTGGTTCACCGCAGGCGGGCGGTCCGGGCGGGTACGGCAGGCCCAGCTGCTGCTGGCGCGCGTGGTGGAGCAGGCCAGGAGCCTGCAGCCCGGCTTCCGGCCGTGGCTGGGACCGGCCACGTACGCCCTGATGAACTGGGTCTTCGACGCTGCCTGCCTGGCAGCCTGCCTGTGGGCGCTGGGCATCGGCGTGCCCTGGCGCGGGATCTTGCTCGCGTACGCGCTCACGCAGATCCCCGGCAGCCTGCGTCTGACGCCCGGCAGCATCGGGGTGGTCGAGGCGAGCCTGTCCGCACTGCTGGTGCTGTACGGCCTGCCTCCCGGACCGGCGATCGCTGGGACGCTGCTGTACCGGGCCATCAGCTATTGGGCACTGCAGCCGGTCGGCTGGGCGAACTGGATCGGCGTGACCTTCCAGACCGGTGGGCCCTCCTGGCGTCCTGGGCTGCGGACAGACCGCGACACCCACCGGTCGGGCCGGCGGCCTCCGCATGAGCCAGGGACCTGACCGGCTGTCACCGTGCCACGAGGGGCAGCCGTCACCAGCACCGGCCGTGGTGACTTCAGCGTCGTGGTCGTTCCGGTACGGCACCGGGAGGAGGGGGCGGTCGTACGGGGTACGGGATGCGGTTGACCGCGCTGATGCGGGGCGGCCCTCCAGCGGGTGGCGGTCGGGTGCCGTTGAACGTGAGGCGGTCGACGATGGCCGCGCAGAGGCGGGGGTCGGTGAAGGTCTTCGTCCAGCCGCCGAAGGACTCGTTGGAGGCGATGGCGACACTGTTCTTGTGACGTGTCCGGCTGGACATGTCAGGGCCCTGTCGAGCATGTCCAGCCAGTTGTCCGCCTCTTCTTCGGCGGTGTAGTCCGCTCTTCCCTCCGCGCGACCGCTTGGACCGCATGGAGGCGTTTAACGTGTACGCCGCGACGCGGGATGGCCGCAGGGACGGACAGATGTCGATGGTCACGCGCGACTCCGACGGACAGACTGTCTGCGCCGATCCGGGGAAGCAGATTTCGCGGTGGCCAACACCCTTGCTCCCATCCTCAAACTCTGGGCGGAGGCGGAGCCGTCGGCCACCTGATGGTGCGAGTGGCTCCGAGCGCGATGAAAATGTGTGCTCAGGTCTCGGCGGTGATGTAGTGCGGCGCCGTCCATAACGTGGGCAGGGCGCGCTGCGGGTACCACAGCGGGGTGTGCGGGACGACACGGCGGACGAACGCCCGGGCGAGGAAGTCGGTGAGAGAGGCCGGGACGGCTTCCAGCCGCGGCCTCGAACTTCGCCAGGCCGGGTCAGCATCATCTCGCCGGTGCTGACCAGCCCTTCGGTGACGCGGCCGGCCTGTGGGTCGTGGGGGATCTGCGTGGCTTGGTGGAGGGTGCCGACGAACTGTTCCATCCCGGTGTGGGCGGCGTCCTGGAGGGCCAGGGTCTCGTCCCGGGTGAGATCGTGCTGGACGAGTTTCACGGCCTTCGTCTTGATCGGCGCACCTTGGTCGGAGCACAGGATCAGACGAAGGCCGCTCTCACGTCCAGCAGATACCCGTCCGGGCGATCAAGTTCGATACGCCGTTCGAGTTCTCAAGACCACTCAGCGCCCGGTCGCGGCCGACTGGCTGCCGAGTTGCCGATGCCCGTGCTGCCAGCAGCGTCAGCGCCAGGTCTGGAACGGGCTGTGCTGGGTGTGGGTTCCGCACGAGAAAGTGCGCAGGTGGTAGTCGGCGCTGTCGTCCAGGCACAGCCCCCAAAGGGCGTTCTTGAACTCGACCGAGCCGTCCGAGTACTTGTAGACGTTCCAACGCTGGGCCCGGGATAAGGAGTCACACGACTGTGTGCCCACACTGCCGGACTGGCCGCTGGTCAGGCACTTTCCTGTGAAGATGTTCTTCAGGGTGCGGGTACCGTCGGACTGCACGCCCACCGCCCAGTACTGGTAGTCGAGCCCATTGCACGGGAAGGTTCGGGTTCCCTGCTCTGAGTCGTCCAGGCAGTACCCCGTCGCGTCGTTGCGGAAGTACTGGGTTGCGGTGACGGTGGTCTCATCCTGGCCGGATGCCTGGGCCTGCGGCGCCCAGACCACTGCGGCGCTCACTGCCACAGCTGCGACGGACAGGGATACGAACTTGTTGATCATCAGACCTCCAGGGTTTCTTCGCCTGTTCACGGCATGACTGTTCTTCCGGCACCCCGCACGACCGCGGCACTGCGCGGTTAGGTCTGCCGGACGACGCCGTGTGCGGAACCATAGGCGGAGGTCCCCGGGACGGGTCCCGACCGTCTGCCCCGCGAGCGCCGGCCGCACCGTGAGGCCGTATCGGGCCGATTCACTCCCACCCGGAGCCGGACCGGTGCCGCGTAATGCTGAGGGCATCGCGGCTGCGCTCGACGGTGAGCGGTGCATGGAGTTCTTCCGTGAGCTCCTGGCGGCCGCCCCGGAGGACGCCGTGGGAGTCCTGCGCCGCTGGTGGTGCGAGGCGATGCTCGACGGAGCTGTACGCCAGGAGCCGGAAGGCTGGCCGAGTGAACTGTCCGAAGAGGCCGACGCGCTGCTGACCGACTTATCTCTGCCAGGCGAGGTCTTCGGGGCGATCATCGCGGCGACAGTTCATATCATCCGGGACCCGGGGCATGGTGCCGGGCAGCACCGCCTCGGTGAAGTGGCCCCAGCAGAGACGAATGCCGCTCGGCCGCGATGGGGACCTCGGCGTCGTGGAGTACGTCATCGTTGCTGACGCCGACCCGCCGTACATCGTCCTCACCTGCATCCAGCTGTACTGACTATCCCTGGGCAACCGAGGGGGTCCGGGGTCACGAAGAGCGAAGGCCACCCGGAATCATCCGAGTGGCCTTCGCTCTTCGTGACGTTGGGGTGGCTGAGGCTGCTTACGTTCGTCAGGCTGAGAGGCGGCTCCCCGCAAGAGCGGTAGCCGTCACCGGTCAAGATGCGGCTCTGGTGAGCGTGGTGATGAGGTGGTCTCGGTTCATCTTGGACCGGCCAGGGACGTCGAGCTTGGTCGCCTGCTCGTATAGTTCACCCTTGCTCAGCTGCTCCGGCTGGTCTTTCCTGCCTTGCGGCGCCTTCTCCTTGTTCTTCCTGTCATCCTTCTTCCCACCGGTCCCGAGTCGCTTGCCCTTTCCCCGTCCGGTGGCGGGATGCTCGCGGCCTTGCAGATCTGTTGGACGCTGCGCTTGAGGACCTCCATCAGGTCGATGACGTTGGTGGCCTGCGGCGGGGCCTCCTCGCTGACGATCTCCTGGCCCTTGGCCTCGGCGCCGACCAGCTGTGGGCGGGACGGGCGGGGGATGCCTGGGGTGTGATCCACAGGCGGCGCTGGAGGAGGACCGGGCCGTGGTGGCTGCCCTCGATCCGCAGATGTCGGCCGATGTCGTCGCCGAGGCGGTCGTTGCGGTCTGCCGCACCGTGCACAAGCGGGGCGAACTCGCCCGGGATCTGCGCGCGGACCCGGGCCTGCTCACCGGGGGCGGTGCCCGGGGCTCGGCCCAGGTGGTCCGGTTCATTGATGCCCTTCTCGCCCGCCGTGCGCGAGCCGTGGTTCGGCCGGTGTGCCCCGGGTGCGGCCGGGAGGGGTCTATGCCCACTGATACAGCCGTCGCAGGGTGACCGCGCAGTCCACGTGAAAGAAGTCGACAGCGAGCATGGTCGAGACCTGCGCACAGAGGAACTGCCGCCACGTTGTATCAGCGCATCGCTCGAGTGCCGGGGGTATCTTCCGATGCTTGAGGACCCTGCGGATCGTCGAAGCGCCCACGCGGTGGCCGAGCTTGAGAAGCTCACCCTGGATGCGCTGGTATCCCCAAGGGGCGTCTTCTTCTTCGCTACTGAACTTGAATGAGTGATGTCGGGCTGGCGAGGTCTGCTGCTGATCGGCCAAGATCCGCGCGTGACGGAGCACAATGAAGATCTGGTGGCCTTGTTGCGCGAGCTCGATGATCCCGAGTGGTTGGAGCGGCCCCGGGACTACGACCGTGGTGAGGTCGGCGTGCTGTTCAACGTCCTCGTGGCGCGACTTGAGGGCGAGTTCGCCGCGCCATGTGTTGGCGAACGGGACACGCAGGACTCCAGTGAGTACGGGCGGGTCACCGTGCCGGCTGATGCGACTGTGTGCGGGACCCGGATCGTTGTCTGCGTGAGCAAGTTCGGCTCCCTGGCGCTGGTCTGCGCCGACAACCCCGGCGCCTTCCTGGGCACTGGGGAAGCGCAAGTCGAGGGTGAGTTGAACGCTGCGGATCTGGACAAGGTCACGGGGACGTTGGCCAACCCGGGGTACGCGATCGTTCCCGAGGAGCTACTGGAGTGCGACTACGCCGGGCCGAGCCAACTGCCCTGGCATGCGCAGCGACCTACTTGGTGGCACCGCTTCTTCGGCAGCTTCTGACGATTGCGCGGTCAGGAACAAGCCGGTGCCTGCGAGACAGTCGCCGATGGCGTCCGGCCGGTACTGGAGCTGCTTGAGCCGACGCTTGACCGCACGAGTTACCTCGCTGAGGTTGGCTGCGGCGAGGTTGCCGATGTCGCGCTTGGCAAGCGACCAGATGGCCTCCTGCGGGTTCAGGTCCGGTGCGTGGGTAGGCAGCTGGAACACGGTGAGCCAGGAGGAGTTCGCGTCGATGAACTCCCGCAGTGGCTTGGTGAGGTGGAGGCGGACGTTGTCCCGGACCAGCACGATCGGGCCGCCGAGCTGGATGCGAGCCCGGCTGAGCAGGTCGCGGAAGTCTCGCCAGCCGAAGCCCTTCGGCTCGCCCTTGCGGCCTCGGTACTCGCGGATGGATCGGCTGGCGGGACCGGCCGGTGGGCCGGGCCGCCCCGGTGACCGCTCCGCGGCTGGGATTCGTCTTCTCCGGGCACGGTTCACAGTGGGATGGCATGGGGCGCGAACTCATGTGCACCAGCTCGGCCTTCGCTCGGTGCGTAGGCGATGTCGACGCGGTCCTCGGGCTGATGCTGGGCTGGAGCCTGCTGGCGGTACTCGCGGGTGAGGAACCGGCCGACCTCGAGGACATCGCCGTCGCCCAGCCGCTGATCATGACGGTGCAGCTGGCGCTCACCGCGGGGCTGGCCGCCCTGGGCCTGCGGCCCGCGGCCGTCGTCGGGCACAGCATGGTGAGGTGAGCGCCGCCGTGGCCGTCGGCCGGCTGGACCTGGCCACCGGCTGCCGGGTGCTGCGGGCCCGTAACGACGCGGTGGAGGCCGCACGCGGGACCGGGCGGTTGCCGAGTTCGTCCGCACGGGGCGTGACGCCAGGCTGGTCAAGGTCGACTATCCCTCTCATGGACCGCTGATGCGCGAGCCCGCACAGCGGCTCACCGAGGCACTGGGGAGTGTCGAGTCGGCGCCCGGAACCGTGCCCTTCTACTCCACGGTCCACGGCGGGCCGTACCGTGGCGCGCTGGACACCGCGTACTGGCAGGCGAACCTCACCAGCCCGGTGCTCGCGCGGGGCGCCGTCCACGCGATGGCCGACGCCGGCATCACTCATCTGCTGGAGATCAGTCCGCACCCTGTGCTCCTGGTGGCGCTCCGTGAGTGTCTTCAGGACCGGGACGAGCCCGCGGCCGCCCTGGCCACCGTGCACCGGGACCGCCCGGCCCGCCACGGCCTGTACGAGGTGGCCGCCGAGCTGTACGAGCACGGATGGTGCCCGACGGGCGACGCGGACGTGGCCACCCGGCGCCACGCCACCCTGCTGCCCCGCCATCCCTTCCGCAGGGACCGGGTGCACCGGCCGGGCCCCGCGGGTGCACCGGCCGGGGCGGGGACGGTCCCGGGCGCCGCGCCGGGGACGCTGGTCGAGCTGGCCTTCCAGCCGGACACCTTCGTCGCCGATCTGCGGCTGACCGGCCACCACCGTGACCATGTCGTGGCGGGCCGGCCCGTCCTGTCGGCCACCGGGCTGGCGGCGCTGGCCTCCTGGGCCGCGGCCGAGGCCGGCGCCGGGTAAGGACATCCTTCAGGCGAGCGCGCTGCGGGCGGCCTTGCGGAAGACGAAAAACAGAAAGCCGCCGACGATGACCGGGGTGGATGTCTCCGGCACGCGCAGCCAGGATGTAACGGGCCTCTCTCGGGCGGTCAGGGCGTGTGAGGGCCCCGCTGGGCACTGACGTACGTCGCTAAACTGCTGGTGGTCACAGCACACTGAGCGCAGGGAGATTCGGATGTCGGCACACGACCCCCCTGCCCCCGCTCATGCGGACAGGGGGAGTGAGCCGACCGCCGCGCCGGTCCGGCAAGCCCTGTCCGACAGTGTCTACGAGGACATCAAGGCCAGGATCATGGACCATGAGATCGCCCCGGGGGCGCGCGTCGGTATTGAGGCCATGGCCAGTGCTCTCGACGTCTCGCCGACTCCCGTACGTGAGGCTCTCGCCCGGCTGGAGTCCGACGGTCTCGTGGTCAAACGGTCCCTGTCTGGATACCGTGCGACCGAGTTGCTGACGCGGCAGGGCGTGGAGGAGCTGTTCGAAATGCGGTTGCTCCTGGAGCCGCGCGCCGCGGCGCTCGCTGCCCGCAACGCGGACGAGGGTCAGCTCGACGCCATCGAAGCGACGCTGGAGGCCATGCTGGTCCACCCGACGGGCCCCGGCGGGCCATACGCCTCCTATCGCGACTTCGCTGCACTGGACCAGTGCTTCCACGATGCCGTCGCGGAAGCCACCCACCGGCCGCTGCTCGCTGACGCGGTGCAGCGGCTCCACTCTCACCTGCACATTTTCCGCCTCAGCAGCAACCAGGACGCAGGCGACCCCACCCTGGCCGAGCACGAGCGCGTGGTGCGGGCGATTCTGCGCCGTCGGCCCGAACGGGCCGCCGAGGCGATGGCCAGTCACCTCACGCGCAGCCTGGAGCGCCAGCTGACCCGGTTCGAGGGGGAGTGACCGGATCAGCCGGCGCTCGAGGTCCACGGTGGGAGCCTGGGCGGAGTGCACGACCTCGCCATAGCTGGCGACGAGGGTGCACACCGGCCAGTCCGAGCCGAACATCAGGCGTCGGGGACCGAGGCGTCGATCACGGTGTCCGCGTACGGTCTCAGGTCGCCGCGCGCAGGCCGCGCAGGACATCCGGCCGAGTCAGCCAGTCGGGTCGGGCTCCGCCTGGACCTGGTGGCGGATGCCACGCAGGTATCCCCGCCGGGCAGGGACCGCAACGCCTCCAGGACGTCGGCGACGTGCGGGGCCGTGAGGTCTGTCCACCCCACGACCGCCCCGATCAGGTCACTGGCCTCGGCGAGGGCCGGCAACTCGCCCGTCTCCTGGGCGACGTTGACCGTCTTCAACACGACCGTGGCCGTGATCCCGGCCGCCCGGGTCTCGGCCTCCAGGTCCGCGAGGACGAAGGAGCGCCGCTACGGGGCCAGTTCGGGCCCGTCGAGCCACTCCTGGTCGGGTACGGCGAGGTCCCACAGGTGGTGATGGGCGTCGACCATGCTCACGAGCGGCTTCCTTCCGGAATCGGCACACCAGCGGGGAGCAGCTCCCGCGGGATGGCCGAAGGGGAAGCGGAGGGCCGCGGCACGCAGCGGCACCCCGTGCCCTTCCGTGACGTCGCGCATACGCGTGGCCCGGCGCAGCAGGCCCTCGGGCGCCGCCCCGTAGTCGTAGGTGGCTGTAGGCGTGGGATCGGCCAGCAGCCCGGAGTTGACTACACCGCCGACGATCACGCTCTTGCCGGCGGCTGCCGCGGCGGGCGGCAGCGCCTCCAGCGCGCCCTTCTGCTCCAGCAACGTGTAGCGCCCGGCGCAGAGCACCGTGTCGACGTCCGTGTCGGTGATGAACCGCGCCGGCATGCGGCTCTGGTTCATACCGACGCCGATGGCCCGCACCACGTCCTGCGAGCGCAGCTCCTCCAGCGCCGGGTACGCCTCCTCGAAGGCATGTTCCTCGTGATCGTCGGGGTCGTGGATCAGGACCAGGTCCACGCGGTCGAGCCCGAGGCGGGCGAGGCTGTCCTCCAGGGAATGGCGTATGCCGTCGGCGCTGAAGTCCCACCGGCGCCGGTGGGTGGCCGGTACGGCGAAGCCGTTGGCCAGGTCGTCTCCTCCGCCGTCGTACGGTTCGAGTACCCGGCCCACTTTCGTGGACAGGGTGAAGGCGTGCCGGGGCTTGCGGGGCCGAGGGTCCGCAGCGGCAGCCTGGCGGTCCCGTTCGCGTCCATGGCCATCACTGCCCCTTCGGTCGCAGCCGCAGGCCCTGCATTCCGCCGTCCACCGCGAGCGCGGTGCCGGTGACGCCGGCCGCGGCCGGACTCGCCAGGTACGCGATGGCGGCGGCCACCTCCTCCGCGGTGACCAGACGGCCCATGGGCTGGCGGGCGTTGAGCGCCGCCCGTTCGGCCTCCGGGTCGGGTGCCCGGTCCAGGAGCCGGCCCACCCAGGGGGTGTCCGCGGTACCCGGGTTGACGCAGTTGACGCGGATGCCATCGTGGACGTGGTCCGCCGCCATGGCCAGGGTCAGGGCCTGTACCGCGCCCTTGCTCGCGCTGTACAGGGCACGCTGCGGAAGCCCGGCCGTGGCCGCGATCGAGCAGGTGTTGACGACGGCCCGGTGCGCGGAGGCGCGCAGCAGGGGCAGCGCGGCCCGGGTGGTGCGGACCATGCCGAGTACGTTCACGTCCAGGACGCGGTACCACTCGGCGTCGTCGTTGTCCTCGACGGTGCCCACGGCGCCGATGCCCGCGTTGTTGACCAGGATGTCGATGCCGCCGAGGTCACCGGCCGCGGCGGCGACAGCGGACCGCACCGCGGTGTCGTCCGACACGTCGGCGGCGTACCCGCGCAGCGGCTTGCCGACGGGGGATGGGTCGAGGTCCAGGACGGCGACGTCGGCGCCGCGCTGGGCCATCAGCTCCGCGGTGGCACGGCCGATGCCGCAGGCGCCACCCGTCACCAGTGCCTTGAGCCCGTTCAGTTCGCTCATGCGTGGGTGCCCCTCGTCGTGTTCGGCCGTGCCCCGTCCAGCTCCCGTGAGGTGGGGAACCGGATGTCGATGACGTCGACGCCCGTGATGCGGGCCGTGTTCTGGTTGCTCATCGGTTCATGCGTCAGCACTTTCACGTGTTCTCCCTGCGGTCGCGGTAAGTAAGTACGGGCTCCTACCGCGTGGTGGTTGGGAGCCGCCGGCAGGGTGCGGTGAGCCGCCACCATGCCTGGGTGGCCGGGTTCTCGGCCATGGCCGCGAGGTCGTCACCGTGGTACTCGAAGCAGGCGAACAGCCGGTCGCCGAGGAGGTGGATCGAGTAGTCGGCGATGGGGGAGCGCCGCAGCCGGTCGAGGACCGGTTCGGGTACGTCGCGGTGTAGCGCCCGGTAGTCCTCCACCCTTTCGGGGAGGACTTGGAAGACCTGGGCAAGCCGCTTCATGTGGCGGAGCCCTTCGCGGTCACGGTCGCGGCGGCACGGTCGAGGCGGCACGGTCATGGATCATCCGGATGATCTTCCCGCTCATGCGGTCGTAGTCGTGGTCGTTGTCCACCTTCCCGCGGACGCGGTGGTCGGCCATGACCACCACCCGGTCGGCGAGGGTGATCATCTCGGTCAGGTCGCTGCTGATGAGCAGGATCGGCAGGCCGTCGCGGGCCAGCTCCCAGATCAGCTCGTGGAAGGCATGCTTGGCCCGCACGTCCACACCGACGGTCGGTTCGTCGACGACCAGCAGCCGGGTATCGGCCGCGAGCCACTTCGCCAGGCTCACCTTCTGCTGGTTGCCGCCGGACAGTTCACCTGCGTTCTGCTGCAACCCGGAGACACGTATTCCGAGACGGTCGACGTGGTCCTGTGCGACCTCCCTTTCCCGGCGTGGGGAGATGTCGCCGAGGAACCGGCCGAGTGTGTTCCACACCGTCACGGTGATGTTCCGGACGATGGGCTGTTCCAGGAAGACGCCTTCCTCTTTGCGGTTTTCTGTCAGATAGCCGATGCCGTAGGTGTGCAGGGCCTCCCGCGGGGAGCTGATCCGCGCGGGTCGGCCGTACACGCGGATCTCGCCGGCCGTGATCCGGTCGAGGCCGAGGACGGCCTTGACCAGTTCGCTGCGGCCGGCGCCGACCAGACCGTACAAGCCGACGATCTCGCCGGGCCGGACGTCGAGCGAGACGTCCTGATGTCCGGCCGCCGTGCACAGTCCCGACAGGGACAGGGCCGGTTGTACGGAGGTGTCCACCGCGCGCGGCGTCAGGTCCGTCACCGAGTGGGCTCGGCCGACCATGAGGGTGACCACCTCGTCCTGGGCGTACGCGGCGAGGGGTGCCGACTCGAGCACCGGTCGGCCGTCGCGCAGGACGGTGACGGTGTCGCAGATCGCGAAGACCTCCTCCAGCTTGTGGCTGACGAACACCACGCAGGTCCCGCGCTCCTTGAGCCGGCGTACGACGTCGAAGAGGCGCTCCGCTTCCCCGGGGGAGAGCGAGGCGGTGGGCTCGTCAAGAAGCAGCACCTGGCTGTCGGTGTGCAGGGCCTTGGCGATTTCGACCAACTGCTGCATGGCCACGGACAGTTCGCGTACCGGTCGGTGCGGGTCGAGGTCCAGGCCGAGTTCGGCCAGGCAGCGCTGGGCGAGGGCGGTCATCGCCTCCCGATCGACCAGTCCCCGGCGCGAGGGCGGGTTCTGGAGCGTGATGTTCTCGGCCACGGAGAAACCGGGGATCAGGTTGCGCTCCTGGTGGACCACGCCGATGCCGGCCCGGGTGGCCTCCAGCGGGGAGCGCAGGTGGATCTCCTCGCCGTGACGGAGCAGTCTGCCGCCGTCGGGCGGGTGCACCCCGGTGATCATTTTGATCAGCGTGGACTTGCCCGCGCCGTTCTCCCCGAGCAGGGCGTGCACAGTACCGGCGGTCAGGGTCAGGCTCACGCCGTCGAGGGCGCGTACTCCGGGGAAGACCTTGACGATGTTCTCGCATTCCAGCAGAACGTGGTCGCTCATCGGGCGCCTCCCGCGCTCGGCAGGACCGCGGCCGGCGGCGTGTCGCTTTCCGGTGGCGCGGGTGGTGTGCGTCCGGGTGCCCTGCCCTTCTTCTCGACGTGGGTCTGGTGGATGCGGCCGCCGACGACGGTGCCGAGGACGACCAGGCCGATGAGGAAGTTCACCCAGCTCGGGTCGAGGGAGAACTGGGCCCGCGCGGTGTCGATGAGCCGCATCACGAAAGCGGCCAGTACGGTGCCGAGCACCGCGACCGAGCCACCGGTGAGCGCGACGCCGCCGATGATGGGAGCGGCGAAGCTGGGGAGCAGCCAGTCTCCGCCGACACTGCGGTTGACGCCGGGCAGTGAGGCGGTGGCGATCAGCGCGGCGAGGCCGACGAGCAGGCCGGACAAGGTGTGGGCGAGCACGATCTGCCGGTCGGTGGAGATGCCGGACAGGCGGGCCGCGAGCGGGTTGCCACCGGCGGCCAGCAGCCGTCGGCCGGCGATGGTGCGGTACATGAAGGCGGCGAGCAGCGTGGCCGCGGCGAGAGCGGTGACGAAGACGAGGGGGATGTTCAGCGGCGCTGCGTGGCCGAAGTCGCGGAGCGTCGTCGAGTAGCCGTCGATGGTGCGGGTGCCGGAGAGCCGGTACTGCGCGCCCAGCAGGATCGTCATCGTGCCGAGGGTGACGATGAAGCCGTTGATGCGGGTGGCGACGATGAACACGCCGGTGAGCAGCCCGATCAGGGTGGCGGTGAGGACGCCGGTCAGCACGGCGAGGCCGGCGGGCACCCCTTGGTCGGCCATCAGTACACCCATCAGGCAGGCGGTGAACCCGCCCAGCGCGCCGACGGCGAGATTGAGCTGCCCGACGCACAGAGCCACCATCTGGGCCAGGCCGATGAGGACGGGTGTGGCGAGGTACTGGAGGAACGTGCGGAGGGAGGAGCCTTCGAAGAAGGAACCGGAGGAGGCGATGCCGAGGCCCACGTAACCGACCACGACCACGCACAGCAGGGTCGTCGTGGTGGACCGGGTGAAGCGCCGCAGGGCCGGGAGGGCCAAGGCCTGCTTGTCGCGGAGCATCGTCATGTGGAGCGCACCACCTTGCGATAGGACACGACGGTGCGCACCCGGTCCGCGGACAGGGCCAACAGGAGCACGCAGCCGAGGTAGATGTTGAGGCTTTCGAGACCGACGCTGAGCAGGTCGAGCCCCTTGCGGATGACGCCGACGAGGGAGGTGCCGAGCAGGGCTCCGATGACGGAGACGACACCACCGGTGAGGAGGGTCCCGCCGAGGACGGCGCCGAGGAACGAGGGGAGCATGAAGTCGTCGCCGATGGAGGCGCGGAACGTGCCGGTGCCGACGGCGGCCATGAAGCCGGCGAGGGCCGCGAGCAGCCCGGACAGCGCGTGGGCCAGGATGATCCGGCGGCCGGTGGGGATACCCGACAGCTCGGCGGCGGCGGGGTTGGCGCCGGTCAGCAGCAGTTCCCGGCCCAAGCGGGTGCGGGCGTAGAGGAAGCCGAGGCCGGCCAGGGCGAGCACGGTGAACTGGGTCAGCTGCGGGATGGCGGGTGAGCCGCAGATCGGCCCGGCGCAGATGTCCGCGAGCGAGTAGGAACGCAGCTCCGCGAGCCCGTCGGGCCGGGTGGTGAACGCGGCGTTCTCGGTGAGGGCCGAGTAGAGCAAGGACACCAGACCCAGCAGGGCGAAATCCATGGCCAGCGTCACGACGAACGAGTTCACGCCGGTGCGGGCGATGATCCAGCCGGTGAGGGCCCCGATGGCTCCCCCGGCGACGAGGCACAGCACGAGGCCGAGCGGCAGCGGCAGTCCGAGCCGGTCGTAGCCGAACCCTGCGAACAAGGCACCGAAGGCGGCCATGCGTCCCACGGCGAGGTTCATGTGTCCGATGGACAGGACGACCATCTGCGCGAGTGCCACCACGGTGAGCGTCGAGATGTCCCTCAGGAGGGGAAAAAGCACCAGCCGCTCGTCGAAGAAGGCGGGGCGTAGCACGCCGAACAGGGCGGCGAGCGCGACGACGAGCACGAGCAGGCCGAGCCGCTGATTGACCCAGAACGGGAGCCGGTGGGCCGCGCGGGCCCCCTCGGAAGGACGGTCGGTCTCGCTGTCGGTGGGGGTGACCGCCGTCTTCATGAGACCCTCCGGTCGTCGATGGCGTCCATGTCCCAGTCGATGCCGATGCCGGGCTCGTCCGGCGCCACGGCGAGGCCGTTGTGCAGGGCCATCTCGGTGCGGGTCACGGCGCGCAGCTGCGGGATGTACTCGACGAACACGCCGTTGGGCACCGCGGCGACCAGGCTGACGTGCAGTTCCATCAGGAAGTGCGGACAGACCCCGACGTTGAAGGTCTCCGCGAGGTGAGCGACCTTCAGCCACGGGGTGATGCCGCCGACACGGGCGACGTCCACTTGCACGATGGAGGCGCCGCCGGCCTCCAGGTAACTGCGGAACTGCATGGGCGCGTACAGGGACTCGCCGACGGCGATCGGGATCCGGGTCGAGCGGGCCAGCCGGGTATGGCCGCTGATGTCGTCGGCGGGCAGGGGCTCCTCGAGCCAGTACGGGCCGTACGGTTCAAGGGCTGCGGCGAGTTGCACGGCGGAGGACAGCGACTGGGACTGGTTGGCGTCCGTCATGATGTGCAGCCCGGGGCCGACAGCGTCACGGACGGCGCGCAACCGCTCCGCGTCCTCGGCGACGTGCGGCTTGCCCACCTTGATCTTGACCCCGGAGAACCCGGCGTCTCTGGCCGCGAGCGCGGACTTGACCAGGTCCTCAGTGCCGAGGTGCAGCCAGCCGCCCTCGGTGTCGTAGACCGGGATCTCCTGGCGGTGCCCGCCCGCCAGCCGCCACAGCGGTTCTGAGGCACGCTTGCAGCGCAGGTCCCACAGGGCGGTGTCCACGGCGGCGAGCGCCAGTGAGGTGATGGCGCCGGTGGTCGTGGCTCGGGTGTGGGCGAACAGGGACTGCCAGAGGCCTTCGACGTTGCGGGCGTCCTTGCCGGTGAGGAGGGGCAGCAGGTGCTCCCGGAGCAGCGCCACCACCGAACTGCCGCCGGTACCGATCGTGTAGGCGTAGCCGGTACCCACCAGGCCATCGGCCGTGGTGATGGTGACGAGGACGGTCTCCTGTTTGACGAACGACTGCACGGCGTCGGTGCGGTCGGTCTCCACGGCGATGTCGGCCAGCAGGGCCGTCGCGTTGGTGATGAGGGTCATGCGCGTACCGACTTTCTGTGTCGGAGGCCCGGGGATCAGCCGCAGGTGAGGAACTCGTCGGCGAACTGCTTCTTCAGTTCCGCCGTCTTGGCTTTGCGCGCGTCGTCGTAGTCGGAGAGGTTGTCCTTCGTGACGATGAAGGAGCCGGAGTCGACGATCTTGCCCGGATCCTTCATGGCGCACTGCTTCGTCTGCAGCAGGGCGAGCGCCCAGGCGCCGATCTCCGCCTGACCGACCGGGTTCTGCACGACGGTGGCACTGACGGAGCCGTTCTTGATCGACGAAAGGATCTTGGCGTCGTCGTCGATGGCCACGACCTTGGCCCTGGAGCCGGACTCCCGCACGGCCTCGGCGGCGGCGACCGCCGGGTTGTATGCGGTGGAGACGATGCCCGCGATCTGCGCACCCTTGGCGGCGAGCAGGTCGGACACGGCCTTCTGGGCGGTCTGAAGATCCTTGTCGATGTCGGTGATGGTCTGCAGCAGCGTGACCTTGCCGCCGGTCTCCTTCACCGCCTTCTCCACCCCCCGCCTGCGCAACTGGGTGTTGGCGTCCACGTTGTTGCCGGTCAGATGGACGAGGGCGCCCTTGCCGTGCATGGCTTCGATGGCGGCCTTCGCGGCTTTGTACGCGGCCAGTTCGACGTCCGTGGAGAGGCAGAAGTCCGCCTCGTTCGTGTCGCCGGCCGGACAGGAGGCCAGGGACGCGACGGCGAAGCCCTGGGATTTGAGGTCGGCGAAGGTGGTGTTGATGTCGGTCGGGGAGACGCCGAAGATGCCGAAGGCGTTGTAGCCGCGGGCGGCGAGCGTCGAGACCAGGTTGTTCTGCTTCTGCTGGTCCCACTCGGCGGTCTCGTCGAAGGTGACGCCGCCCAGCCCCAGCGTTCTCTCGGCCTTCTCGCCGGCCTGCTTCCAGGGCTGGAAGTAGGGGTGGGCGCCGCCCGGTACGAGCGCGACCTTGGTCGCGGAGCCGTCGGCCAGCTCGGCCGTCCCGCCGCCGGTCTTCCCGGAAGCGGCGCTCGCGACGCCCGGCTCGTCCGAGTTCTTGATGGTGCAGGCCGACGAGGCGGCGACCAGGACTACGAGGGAGACGGCGGCTGTCATGGCGGTTCTGCGACGGCTCATGATGATGCCCCGAATCAAATAGGATTTTGTTGCCGTGATGCTCAGGGAGCACCTCGACCCGCGTCAAGGCCCTTGCAGGGATCGGGTCGACGAATCTCCACTACAAACCGGACACAAGATGCGAGAAGGTCGCGGACCACACCCCGTCGCACTCCGCCATGGCTCGGCTGGCACCTGCGGAGCGCTGTGCGCTGTGCTGTCAAGTTCTACAGAATCCTATAGAAACCAGCTAGTCGATGGGTTGTCACAGGCGGGAGCGGGTGAAGCATCGCGCCCGGCGCACGGGTCGGCATCGAGGCGGTGTCCCGCTCTCTCGGGGTGTCGGCCACACCGGTACGCAAGGCCCTGGCCCGGCCCGAGTCGGACGGACTGGTGGTGAAGCGCGCCATGCCGGGGTATCGCGCCACCCGGTGGAGCGGCTGCACGCGCACCTCCACCTGAAGGGTGTCAATATTCCAATCAGGCAGCTGAGCTGGGTGTTTCCTGTGGATGGTGAGGCAGCCGGGGTGGCATGGTGTGGTACTCGTTGAGCAGTCCGTCAAGTATCTGGCGGCGTCTGACCGTGGCAGCGGGCAGGAGGATGATGTTCGGGTCGTCGTCGGGTGCTCGTAGGTCGAGGCTGCGGTGGGCCCGTCCCGCGTTGTAGTGCTCGGCGTACTGGTCGAGGACCGTGCGCAGGTGTCGTTCGCCGGTGATGAGGAGGCGGTCGGTGCATTCGGTGCGGGCTGTGCGTATCCACCGTTCCGCGAGTGCGTTGGATCGTGGGCTTTGCGGCGGTGTCGGGATGACTGCTGTGCCGTTTGCCGGAGAAGACAGCAGATTCCGGGCAAGTTGGGTGACCCATGCGCCGGTCGGGTGGGCGGTGACGCCCAGAACGTGGACGTGCCGAGTCTTGATCTCCATGACGAAGAAGACGCAGAGACGCTTGAGGAAGACGGTGTCCACGTGCATGAAATCCCAAGCCAGAAGCGTGGGGCTGGGTGCGCAGGAAGGTACGCCAGGTCTGCTGGGATGCGTGCTGTGGCGCGGGCGGCAGACCGGAGCGGCGCGGGACGCGGCGGATCGTGGCCAGCGGCCACCCGATGGCCAAGCCGAAGCAGCTCACCCTGAATCCTGACGTACCCCCAGGTCTGGTTCTCTCTCGCCAGGCGTTGAATGAGTGCCACTGTCTCTTCCGGCAACGGTGGCCGACCCGGCCTGACCGGTATTTGGCGCCATTTCCAGCGCACCAGGCGACGGTGCCAGTTCGGCAGCGTGCCCGGGGTGACCAGCCGATGGCGGCGCAGGGCAGATGGCAGTTGCCGCGCGAGAGTGGAGAGCATGGCACGATCGGCCCACGACAGCCGCGGTTGCCCGAGCTGCCGACGAAGCACGGCGACCTCATGACGCAGCGCCAGGATCTCGGCGTTGCTCGCGGCGGGCGACCGGCCCAGCAAGAGGAGGCAGCCCAGTAGTCGGCAGAAGGTCAGGTAGAGCAGTCGCAGACCCACGATCAGTGACCATGCCCATACTTGAGCGATCACAAAGCTCCAGGTCAACCACTATACGGCAATAAAGACACCCTTCAGGCTCCCCACCACCCCGGCTCGGAGAATGCTCAGTCGATACAGAACTCGTTGCCCTCAATGTCCAGCATCGGGATGCACGCATCGTTGCCGTCATACAGCGTTTGCACGTGTACCGCACCGAGAGGGACCAGTCGCGCGCATTCGGCCTCAAGTGCGGCGAGACGCTCCTTACCCACGAGTCCGGTGCCGACCCGCACATCAAGATGCACCCGGTTCTTGACGACCTTCCCCTCGGGAACGCGCTGGAAGTACAGTCGCGGGCCCACACCTGAGGGATCTACGCAGGCGAACCAAGAATCCCGCTGCTCAGGTGGCTGTGAACGCTTGAAATCGTCCCAAGTGGCAAACCCCTCCGGCGGCGACGGTATGACGTACCCCAACACCTGGCACCAGAAACGAGCGAGACGCTCAGGTTCTGCGCAGTCAAAGGTGACCTGGAACTTCTTGATCGCTGACATCGCCGCACCGTAGCAGGCGGCCTCTGCCGCTCACCTCTCCAGGTGGATCCGCCCGCCACCCATCGCGCCCTGGGCTGCCTCGCTCGCCAAATGATCAACTCAGACAGTCCACGAGAACGACGCGACCGTGGTGGTGGAGCCCTGAAGGGGTGACTCTATTGCTGTACGGTGGTTGACCTGGGGCTTTGTGATCGCCCATGTATGGGCGTGATCTCTGATCGTGGGTCTGCGACTGCTCTACCTGATCTGCTGCCGACTGCTGGGCCACTTCCTTTTGTTGGGCCGATCGACCGCGGCGAACAACGTGGCTGGTCACCCCGGGCACCCTGCTGAACTGGCACCGCCGTCTGGTGCGCTGGAAATGGCGACAGGAACCAGTCAGGCCCGGTCGGCCACCGTTACCGGAAGAGACAGTCGCACTCATCCAGCGCCTGGCAAGAGAGAACCCGACCTGGGGGTACGTCAGGATTTGCGTCGGGGCGGACCAGCAGCAGAAGGTGCCGCAGTCTGTCTTTGGGGAGGTGGTGGAGCAGACCGGCGAGGATGGCGCGGTCGCTGTCGGTGAGGGTCGGTTTGCCGACCTGGCGCTGGAGGACGGGCGGTTGGTGCCGGAGTACGAGGATCTCGATGTTCTTGTCTCTGTCGCTCATCGGCAGGAGGCGTAGGAAGGCAAGGGCGTTGGTTGCGGTGAGGTAGGCCAGACGCAGCAGCACGACAGATCATGATGCCGTCAGGACCCTGAGCGGGTGAAGGAACCCGGCGTGAACGTCGAGGAGAACCGGAGATCCGCGATCAGTCTCCCGACCTGCGCGGATGATTTACCGGCACCCGCAGTGCTGAGCCTCGCATGCTTCCCCATGGCGCGCCGTACGCCCGCGCAGAAGCCGCGCGGCTGGGCCAGGACGACGTTCCCTTCGCTCACGTCGCGTCACCCCCGGCCGGTGCGGGGACGGCGGAGGTCATCCGGCGCGGGGTGCGTGCGTCCAGCCTCAGGCGCAGCCGGCGCGGGTGGTAGACGGTGGCCAGCGGGACCGGGCGGATGTCCATGCCGGGCTCGCAGGTGACCCGCCAGCGGCCGAGGATGGTGGCGAGCCCCAAGGTGGCCTCGGTGCGTGCGTAGAGGTCGCCGATGCACTTGCGGGCGCCGGTGCCGAACGGCACGTAGGCGTGGCGGGAGGCCGGCGCGATACGGTCCGGGAGCCAGCGGTCGGGGTCGAACTTCTTGGGGTTGTCGAAGGCGTCCTCGTACTGGGCGACCGCGGCGGGGCTGAAGACGACGGTGGAGCCGGTGGGCAGCTGACGGCCCGCGAGTTCGGTCGGGGCGGCGGTGAGGCGGGTGAACAGCCAGGCCGGCGGGTGCAGTCGCAGCGTCTCGGAGATGATCCGGTCGGCCAGGGAGAGGTTCGGCAGGTCGTCCCACTGCGGGGCGCGGCCGTCGAGGACGGTGTCGATCTCGTCGTAGAGCGCGGCCTCGATCTCCGGGTGCTGGGAGAGGAGGTAGAAGACCCAGGTCAAGGTGGAGGCGACGGTCTCGGTGCCGGCCGCCATGACGGTGATGACCTGGTCGTGGATCTCTTTGTCGGCGAGCCGGTCGCCGTCGTCGTCGCGGGAGGCGATCAGGGCGGCGAGCAGGTCGTCGCGCTCGGTGTCGGAGCTGCGGTAGTCGTCGATGAGCTGCTGGGTGGTCTCGTGCAGGAAGTTCAGGTTGCTCTTGTAGCGGCGTTGGGACGGCAGGGGCAGTCGGCGGATCGAGGCCGGCAGGAACATCTGCCGGAACAGGCCGTTGAGCACGACGTCGAAGGAACGTTCCACCTTCGCCGCCAGCTCGGGGCTGACGGGTGTGGAGTACAGGGTGCGGCCGACTGTGCGCAGGGCCATGCCGTACATCTCCTGGAAGGCGTCGACGACCATGCCGTCCTGCCAGCGCGACGCCGTGACCTCGATCTCGGCGTGCATGGCCTCGGCGTACCGCTTGAGCCGACCGCGGGTGAACGCCGACTGCATCAGTCGGCGCTGGCGGCGGTGGTCAGCGAACGGGCAGGTGACGAGGCCGTTGCCGGCGATGTCACGGGCACGGTCGTAGAAGACGCCGCCCTTGTCGAAGATGCGGTCGTTGGTCAGGACGTGCCGCAGCAGTTCGGGGTGGGTCGGGACGTAGGCCGTGGTGGGGCCGATCTTGATCTCGACCAGGTCGCCGTGGGCCGACAGCGAGGCCATGAAGTTCACGGGGTGACGCATCATCTGGAGGGCGTGTCCCACGACGGGCAGCGCCCCAGGGGCCGCTCCCGCCGAGAAGGTGGTCTGCTCAGTCATTCGGTTCTCAACTTCCCGTCTCTACCGATCCCTTGACGGCCGTTCCGGTCTGTTGACAGCTGTGCCGCCGCGACGGCCGGGCGCGGGGGCGTATCGCTGGTGTGCGGTGCTGCTAGTGGGCGGTTTTGCCGAGTTCCTCCAGGTAGCCCTGGGCACCGGCGGCGAGCGCGAACTCGGCGTCGTAGCGGCCCGAGGAGCGGTGCCAGTCGTAGGAACCGCGGATCACGGTGCGCACGGCGTCGTTGCGGTAGCGCTCCAGGGCCTCGCGCTCGGCCTCGTCGAGCCGGTAGATGTCGCCGACCTGCGGCAGGCAGGACTCCAGCAGGAGGTACTGCTCCAGACGGGCGCGCACCTCGCTCTGGATGTGGGCGACGCTGCGGTCCTTGGACCAGCCGTGCTCCCGGCGCAGGATCATGACCATGTTGTTCTGCTCGCCGCGGGCCTCTTCCTTCTCCAGCGAGGCGATGTCGTTGAGCAGCAGATTGACGTCGACGGCGATCTGGAGCATCGCGGAGAGCACGGCGCTGTCGAAGACCCGGTGCGGCACCTCGAAGCGGCCGGCGCGCTCGGCGAGGTCGACCGTCGGCTGCACCCCGATGGTCTGCCGGCGCACGGCCAGGTACTGGGCCGCGGAGTTGTACGGCGTGTCCCAGAAGCGGCTCTCCGCCTCGTCGACGTAGCCGTCGAAGTAGCTGCGCCAGTGCCGGGCGCTGCGCGCGCACCAGGCGGGTGTCATGCCCTCGCTGGTGCGCCGCCAGATGTCGGCGAAGCCGTGGGCGATGGGGGGCGCCGTGTCGGGGAGGGGGCCGTCCAGCGCTGCCGCGACCGCGTTGGTGAGCTGTTTGGTCTCCTCCGGGTTTTCGCCGCGGGGCCCGTCGAAGAGGTCGTCGAAGAGGAAGAACCACGACATCAGGTCGACGCCCAGGTCCAGGTCGGTGCCGGTGGCGTGCGGGTAGAAGCGGGAGGCCAGGTCGGCGTAACCGCCGCGCAGATGACGCGTCGCCGCCGCCTCGGACTTGATCAGCCCGAGCGACCGCGGCCAGGCGAGCTGCTCGGCGTCGGCCCGCGCGTGATCCGGGCTCTGCCGCCCCGGCAGGGGTATGTGGAAGTCGATGTCCTGTGGCATGACGGAATCCTTGGGAGTGGGTTGCGGAGGGGCAGTGGGCATGGTGGTGCCCTGGCGGGGGTGGAGCGCTGACCGGAGAGTCAGAAGTCAGAAAGGGGCATACGGGTACGAGGGTCGGCTCGGTCTCAGACCTCGCGGTCGACGACGAACCGCCCGAGCGCGAGGAGTTCGTCCCGCGCGCCGGCGTCCAACGTGATACTGCGCAGCGCGTCCTCGGCCAGCGCTATCCGCCGGGCGGCCTCGGCCAGCGCCCAGTCCTGGCCGCCGGCGCCCTCGATCAGGCCGGCCACGCGCCGTAGTTCCTCCTCGCCGGGTTCGCCGGGGGTGGTGAGCCAGGCGGCCAGCTCGTCGCTGAGCGGGCCGTCCTGGTTCAGTGCGTGGCTCACCGGCAGGGACTTCTTGCGGGAGCGCAGATCGGAGTGGACCGACTTGCCGGTGACGGCCGGGTCGCCCCAAATGCCGAGAACGTCGTCGACGAGCTGGAAGGCGACGCCGACCTGGTCGCCGTAGAGCGCCAGCGCGTCCACCGTCGCCTCCGGTGCCCCGGCGAGGACGGCGCCGATCGCGGCGCTCGCCGACAGCAGCGCGCCGGTCTTGCCGGCGGCCATGTCGACGCACTCTTCGACCGTGACGTGCGAGCGCTGTTCGAAGGACAGGTCCTGGACCTGGCCGTGGATCAGCTGCCGGGTGGCGCGGGCCAGCAGCCGGGCGGCGGGGGCCGCCGTCGGCAGCCCGGTGTCCAGCAGCACCTCCTGGGCGAGCGCCAGCATCGCGTCACCGGTCAGGATGGCGCTGGAGGGACCCCACAGCTTCCACACCGTGCGCCGGTGGCGGCGCTCCTCGTCGCCGTCCATCAGATCGTCGTGCACCAGGGAGAAGTTGTGCACGAGCTCCACGGCGACGGCGCCGGGCAGGGCGACCTCCGGCGGTGCGCCGACCGCCTCGGCCGACAGCAGCGCGAGCGCCGGCCGTACGGCCTTGCCGGCATCGGCGCTGGTGGGCGCGCCGCCGACGGTGATCCAGCCGAAGTGGTAGGCCGCCTGGTGACGTGAGCGGTGGTCGAGCCGGTCGACGGCGGCGCGCAGCGCCGGGGTGATCGTGTCCCGGCCGTGGCTGAGGCAGGCGGGGGCGGTGGTCATGCGGCGACCTCCGCGCGCCAGGGGGCGGTCGGATCGTCGAAGATGCTGACGACCTGGCGCATGATGCGCCGTTCGGCCGGGTCGAAGGCCTGCTTGGCGTGGACGGTGCCGAGCTGGTCCCATACGACGATGTCCCCGGGCTGCCAGGTGTGGGCGTAGGTGTGCTGGGGCTTGCCCGCGTGCGACAGCAGTTCATCGAGCAGCTTGCGGCTGTCGTCGGGGGCGAGGTCCACGATCCGCTTGGTGTTCAGGGTGCTGATGTAGACCGACTGGCGGCCGGTGCGCGGATTGCGGGCGATCAGCGGGTGGATGGTGGAGGTGCCGTCCTCGGGCTGGATCTGTTCGGTGCTCTCGCCGAGGGACACCTCGCCCTGAAGCTCCTCCTCGATGGTCTCCTCGTACCCGGTGCGCAGGGCGTGGCGGACCCGGTAGGAGTACAGGCGTCGGCGCTCTTCGGGCGACAGCGACTCGTACAGGGCGTACATGTCGGTGAAGAGGGTCTGCCCGCCGCCGGAGGCCGGCACTTCCATGGCCTCCAGGAAACCGACCTGGGAGACGCGGGGGCGGAAGGAGTAGTCGGTGTGCCAGTCCATCCACCCGGCGTCGCCGACACCGATCTTGCGGCCGTCCTCGACCAGGTTGGAGACGATCAGGATCTCGTTGTGGTCCGGGTGGGCGCCGCTGGTCAGACCGGTCTTCGGGATGTGCCCGAAGCGGCGGCCGAAGGCCAGGAACTCCTCGTAGGAGGGGGTCTGGTGGCCGCGGAAGACGAGTACGAGATGTGCGTCGAGCGCCGCCCAGATCTCCTCTGACTGGGTCTTGTCCATATCGCCGGTGACATGGGCGCCGTGCACGACGGCGCCGAGAGCGGCGCCGGGTATCGGCGTTACGTCCATGGGCGTTGCCGCCTTTCGCAGAAGGGTGGGGTGTCAGCGCAGTTCGAGGCCGACGAGGTCGCCCGTCTCGCGCCAGCGCCTGAGGATGTTCACGAACTCCACCGAGCCGCCGCCGTAGCTGGAGTTGCGACGGGGCAGTCCGCTCGGGTCGCCCTCGTTGTTGTAGAGGCCGGGCGTGCAGTTCTCGAGGAAGTCGAGGTCGTTGGCGGCGAGCCGGAGGATTTCTGCGACCCATTCCTTCTCGCCGGCCTCGGACGCCTCCACGACCTGGTGGCCGCGCTCCTCGACGCACTTGACGATGTGCGCGAGGTGCCGGGTCTGCTCGCCCAGTATGTAGGGGATGTTGACGTGCCGGCCGGCTTGGATCTTGGACAGGATGAAGCAGTTGGGGAAGCCGTTCACCTGGAGTCCGTGCAGGGTGTGTGCCCCGTCCGCCCACTTCTCCGACAGCTTCACGCCGTCGCGGCCGACGATGTCGTAGCCGGCACGGTGCGTGTACGGGACGGAGAACTCGTGCTCGTAGCCGGTGGCGAAGATCAGGCAGTCGACCGGGTACTCCCGGCCGTTCGCGACCACCCCGGCCGGGGTGAGCCGCTCCACGCCCTGCCCCTGGGTGTCGACCAGGGTCACATTGGGCCGGTTGAAGGTCTGGAGGTAGCCGTCGTGGAAGCAGGGCCGCTTGCAGTACACGCGGTAGTACGGTTTGAGGGCGGCGGCGGTCGCGGGGTCGGTGACGACGCTGTCGATGCGGGCGCGCAGCTCCTCCATCTTGAGGAAGTCCGCCCGCTCGGCCGCGAGCGCCCGCTCCTTCGGATCGCCCCCGGTGTCGCCGGTGGGCAGGATCGCGGCGGCCAGCTTGGCCGTGGTCTGGGTCCAGCGGTCCTGGACCAGGTCCTCGTCCTGGGGGATACCGGAGGTCAGCGCGTGGAAGTTCTCCATCCGGCGCTGCTGCCAGCCCGGTTCGAGGCTGTCGGCCCAGTCGGGCGGGGTGGGCCGGTTGCCGCGGACGTCGACCGTGGCCGGGGTGCGCTGGAAGAGGACGAGCTGCTCCGCCCACTCGGCGAGGTGCGGGGCGAGCTGGATGGTCGTCGAGCCGGTGCCGATGACGCCGACCTTCTTGTCCTTCAGCTTGGCCAGGCCGCCGGTGCTGTCGCCGCCGGTGTAGTCGAAGTCCCAGCGGCTGGTGTGGAAGGAGTGCCCGGCGAACGTCTCCAGGCCCGGCAGCGCGGGGAGTTTGGGGCGGTGCATCAGACCGATCGACATGGCCACGTACCGGGCCCGGATCAGATCCCCGCGGTCGGTGCGCACCAGCCACTTCGCGGCGGCCTCGTCCCAGCGCAGCTCGGTGACGGCAGTCTGGAAGAGGGCGTCGCGGTAGAGGTCGTACGTGTGGGCGATCTGCTGGAGGTGGGCGAAGATCTCGGGCCCGGTGGAGTACTTCTCGGTGGGTATCGTGCCGATCTCTTCGAGCAGCGGCATGTAGATGTAGCTCTCGACGTCGCACCGGATGCCGGGGAAGCGATTCCAGTACCAGGTGCCGCCGACGTCGCCGGCCTCGTCGATCAGCCGGATGCGCTCCAGGCCGGTCTCCTTGCGCAGATGGGCGCCGGTCAGCAGGCCGCCGATGCCGGCGCCGACGACGGCGACGTCCACCTCGTCGGTGAGCGGCTCGCGCTCCTGTCGCTCGGTGTAGGGGTCTCGTGCGTAGTGGCTGAAGTCACCGCGCGCGAACTGGTAGGTGCGACCGACGGTGCGCTTGTCGCGTTCCTGCCGGTATTTCTCCCTCACCGCTTCCAGGTCGATGGTCAGCGTTTCATCGCCACGGTCGTCGCTTTCGGCGCGGGCCACAGCTCCTCCTCGGGGGAAGGGGGTGGAAGGGAAACATGACGCCATACGTCGTCGAACTGATCGCGCAGCCGCAGCGGGGCGTCGGAGTTGCTGAAGAGATAGAAGCGATCGGAGCCGAGGGCTTCCCATACGAGTCCGGCGACGTCCTCGGCGCTCACCGAGGTGTCGCCGCCCGCGCCGCGTGGCGCCGTCAGGCCTTGGACCATGGGGGTGTCGACCCGGCCGGGACACAGCACCGACACCCGGACCCCGGTGCCCCGCAGATCGGCGCGCAGACTGCGGGCGACCGCGAGGTCGGCGTGCTTGGAGGCGGCGTAGGCGGCGCTGCCGGCGCCGACGACGAAGGCGGACATCGAGGCGGTGTGGATCAGATGGGCGGGCCGGCCGCGCTCCAGCAGCCGGGGGACGAAGGCGCGGGCCACCAGAACGTGCGCCCAGTGGTTCACCTCGAAGACCTGCCGCATCCGCTCCAGCGGTACCTCCCACAGGGGCTGTCCCACGGGGCCGAGGACACCGGCGTTGTTGCACACCACGTCGATGTCGCCGAGCAGGTCGAACGCTGTGTCCGCGAGCCGTTCGACGGCGTCCGGGTCGGTCAGGTCGGCGGTCACCGCGGTGACCTGAGCGCCCTGTGCGGTGAGTTCGGCGGTACGGCGGTGCAGTGCGTCGCCTTCGACGTCCGCCATCACCACGCCGGCGCCGGCCCGGGCGAAGCGGGCGCTGAGGGCGAGGCCGATGCCGCTGGCCGCGCCGGTCACCACGGCTGTCCTTGTCTGTAACTGCACTTGGCTGTCTCCGCTTCTGCGCGCGGGTACGCCGAAGGACGGCGCGCCGTTGCCAACGAGAAGGTCCGGGTCGGATCGCGCCGTTCGAGGGGCGCGGCTGTCAGCTGGGGTCGGGGAGCTTCAGGCTGATCACGAGAACGGTCACCGAGAAACACGCCAACAGGGCGAGAACGAGCACGGCCGCCGACACCGTCGACAGCCAACTGGCCAGGGAGACATAGAGGGTTCCGCCGACGGTCGCGCCCAGCGCGGTCGCCATCTGCTGGCTGGTCACCAGCACACCGCTGCCCATGCCGGCCTGGGCAGAGGGTACGTCGGCGAGGATCGTCCGGAACAGCGTCGGGCCGATCAGCGCCGCGCCTGCGCCGAAGAGGCCGATCCCGACGAGCACGAGCGCCAGGGAGGGATGCGGCCAACCCAGCCGGATCACCAGCGCCAGCAGCAGCACGCCCGTGCCCTGGACGAGGGCGCCCAGGGTGACGATCCGACTGCCCAGGGCCGCCGCGATCCTCGGGGTGAACAGCGTCACCGCGAAGAACGCCGCGGCGAACGGCGTCAGCACCCCGCCGGAGGCGAGTCCGCCGAAGCCGAAGTGACCCTGCGCGATCAGCGCGTAGACGAACAGGAAGGCGCCGAAGCCGGCCGAGAACGGCACCATCGCCGCCAGCCCTCTGCGCATCCCCGGGTGGGACAGCACCGACGGGGACAGCAGCGGTGAGCCGCCCCGCGCCTCCAGCCCACGTTCGGCCCGCACCAGCGCCAGCGCCCCCACCGCGGCGACCGCGAGCAGCGACCACAGCCACAGCGGCCAGCCAAGGTCGGGGCCCGCCACGACAACGGCCAGGACACAGACCATGGTGACACCGAACAGCACGGTACCCACCGCGTCGAAGCCCGGCTTCGCGTCGGCCCTGGTCGCGGGGACGCGCCGGACGGCCAGCAGCGCGGCCACCCCGATGGGGACATTGATCGCGAAGACCGACCGCCAGCCGATCCCGGCGACGTCCAGCGAGACCAGCAGCCCGCCCAGGATCTGCCCGGTGACCATGCCGAGGGCCGCGGTCGCGCCGTACATCCCGATCGCTCGGGCGCGCGCCTGACCCTCGGTGGCCGCCTGGATCGTCGCCAGCACCTGCGGTACGAGCATGGCGCCGGCGGCGCCCTGCAGCAGCCGGGCCGCGACGAGGAACTCGATGGTCGGGGCGAGTCCGCACAGCGCCGAGGTGACGGTGAACGCCGCGAGCCCGTAGGCGTACAGACGCCGTCTGCCGAAGGCGTCGCCCAGCCGTCCGCCCAGCACCAGGCCGAGGGCGTAGGTGAGGCCGTAGCCGGACACCACCAGCTCCAGTGCGGCGGGGCCGCCGTGGAGGTCGTCACTGATCGAGGTCAGCGCCACATTGACGATGGAGGCGTCCACGATGGACAGGGCGTATCCGGTGAGCACCACCACGAGGGCGATGCCACTGAGCCCCGCGGCGGCCGGTTCCGTGTCGGCCGACGGCTCCGGTGTCGCGTTGGGCCCCTTCAGAGGGGGGAGGCCCTCGTGTTTCGTCATGCGCTGCCTACCCGGGCGTTTGTGGGGGACGGTTGAGGCGGGTGCGGGGATAACAATGTCACTCGGTGGTGGTGGGGGTGCCGGTGATCTTCGACATGACTCCCTTGGAGGGGTCCTTCGCGGACTCCGGCCAGGGGGTCAGGGCGTTGAACCCGCGGTGCGAGGAGGCGGGCTGGATACGGGTGTCCATCGACATCCGCATGCCGGCCGGGTTCACCGACACGTTCGGGATGGACTTGTGGCACATGAAGGCGTGGAAGATGATTAGGTCGCCCGGTTCCATGGGCGAGAACAGCAGTTGCTCGTCCGCGCCGAACTTCTCCGCCGGGATACCGCGTACGGCGTGGCCGAAGCGGCGGAAGTTCTCGGTCACGACGTGCTCGCGCGGGCCCTTCTGGTGGCTGCCGTCGGCGACGGCGACGCCTCCTATGTCGGGGGTCGTCGCGAGCAGCGGCACCCAGGCGGTGCGGAAGTCCTTGTTCGGGCCGATGTAGAAGCCGTCCTGGTGCAGCGGGGTCAGGAAGCTCGGCTCAGCGGAGCCCGCGGCGGCGGGGTAGTAGCGGATCGTCGTCGACTTGAAGACGAAGACGGGCTCGCCGAAGACCTTCTCCCAGACCTTGAGGGCCGAGGGGTGGTTCCACAGGTCGTCGTACTTGACGTAGTCGTGCATCGCCACTTCGTCGACCGCCTCGAAGGACTCGATGGTGAGGGTGTCGAGCGTGGTGCCGGGGGCGGCGTGGCCGAGTGCGATCAGGCCCTCGAGCATCTGCTCGGCGGCGGTCCGGACGAGTTCACGGTCCAGGGCGCCGCGCAGATAGAGGTAGCCGTGCTCGTCGTAGAAGCGGTCAAGGGCCTCACGGTCGTCGAGAAGAGGCGTGCAGTCGACGTAGTCGCTGAAAGTGTCCGTCATGGTTCCTTGTCCTCCTGACGTCTGTGCGTGAGGGGAAGGAGCGTCAAACATCCGGTCGGGCGGACGGCTTCGATGGCGCCGGGTGAGGCGGAGGTGATGAGGGACGACCGCCGGGGACGGCCGGTGCTGACGTTCAGGATGGTGGGGGCCGGTGATACGCCGATGCGCTGTGATCCGTCAGAGATGATCTGTCAGAGACGACACGCCAGGCATCGTGCTGGCAAAGCGATCGACCATGGACGGTGGACGGCTGTGTTTTCGCTCGTGCGATGCCACTTAGAAGGTAACGGGGAGTTCATCGAACCCGCCGGTGATTCGGTGCTCCTGCCAGCGCAGCGACTCCTCGGGCACCGCGAGCCGCAGGCTGGGCAGTCTGCGGAACAGCCGCTCGAACACCGCGGTCAGCTCGATCCGGGCCAGCGTGCGGCCGATGCAGTGCCGGGCGCCGTGCCCGAATGCCAGGTGTGACTTGGGCTTGTGCCGGACCAAGTCGAACAGGTCGCCGTCGGGGAATACCCGGCCGTCGTAGTTGGCCGCGCCGATGGCCAGCATCACCGCGTCTCCGGTCCTGATCACTGTCTCGCCGACGGCGATGTCGCTGTGCGCGTAGCGGGGTATTACCGCGTTGGCTCCGTTGCCGCCAACGCCCAGGCGCAGGATCTCCTCGACCGCGGCCGGCGCGAGTTCGGGATTCTCGGCCAACTGGGCACGCTGGGCCGGATTGCGCAGCAGTAGCAGGGTGCCCAGGTCGATGCGCACAATGGTGGTCTCGTAGCCGAACAACAGCACGGCGTTACCCAAGTGGGCAATCTCCGCATCGGACAGTGCGCCGTCTTTATCGGCGATCAGCTCGGACAAGATGTCGTCGCCCGGCTCGGTTCGCTTGCGCGCCACCAGTTCCGTTATGTAGTCGACAACCTGCTGAAAGGTGTTCGCCGAGTGCTGGTCGTCGGTCTGGTCGAATGTGCCTCTCGCCCACTGCCCGAACCGCTCCCGGTCGGCCAGCGGTACGCCGAGCAGATCGCAGATCACCATGGTCGGCAACGGAAACGACAGCGCGCGGTGCAGGTCGACCGGCGCAGTGCCGGCGGCCAACTGGTCGAGCAGGTCGTCCACGTGGTGCTCGATGCGGGTCTTCATGAGGCGCATCCGGCGCGTGGAGAACCGGGGCACAAGCAGCGCGCGCATCTGCGCATGCCTGGTGGCCTCGGTGTCGTGGTCGTCCCCTGCCATCAGCGCGACCATGAAGCGCCTGGCCGCGCTCTTGGCCGACTGCTGCGGGTCGGGATTGCTGAGACCGAGTCGGCGGTCGGCGAGTAGCGCCCTCACCTCGTTGTAACGGGTGACCAGCCAGGCAGTATCTTCACCGGCGGTCCGCACCCTGGTGATCGGCCCCTCCTGCTGCAGTGCGCGCAACTGGGGCGCGATGCCGAGCACGGCTGGGTTGTCGAACGGTAACCTCGGCAGTTCCTTCATGTGGTCATGATCATATGTGTAGGGTTTTTATGTCAATAAGTTTGAGTCAGGGATTTCAGTGGTCGAATCAACGTGGGTTGACTGTTAGGGCCGGCGTGTTTGCTCGACGTCCGGGAGAATGCCGGTGCCGTTTCCTTGACATCGGCGGGAAATAGCAGGCCATCAGCTTCGGGGAGATCACACAGTGAGCCCCTTGACTGCGAGCACGGCGTAGGTGAGCTTCTGCGCTAAGTCTTCCTTGATAAGTCAGCCCTGTGCCCCAAGGCGAATGCCCGGTCCAGGCGGCGGCGATCCCAGAACGTACTAAGAGGTCGTTTTCTCCTGTGCTTTATCCCGGAATTGCTGTTTGATCCCATGGTGTCGGGTCGCGCCAGGAGATGGTGGCTTCGTCGGTGAGACGGCGGGCCATCAGGTCGGTCATGGCGAGGTGGATCACGGCTTCGGAGCGGGCGGGCAGGGTCTCGTATTCGCGGGCCAGGCGGCGGTGGAACATCAGCTACCCACAGGTCCGCTCCACCGTCCAGCGCCTCGGCGGTGGGGTGAATCCCCTGGTCCCGGGGGGCTGGACGCTTTCCATGTCGACGCCATGGCGGGCGGCGGTAGCCACCGTTCGCCCAGGCCTTGCGGATCGAGGGATGGGCGGCCGCGACCTAGCCGACCAGGTGGGTGCCGGCGGCGGAGTCCTGCACGCTCGCGGCCGTGACCAGCACCGCGCGCAGCAGTCCGAGGGTGTCGGTGACGATGCTCCGCTTGCGGCCCGCGATGTCTTCTTCGCCGCATCCGTGCCCTGCCCGGCGGCCGGGACGCCGGTGGACGTCTTGACGCTCTGCGCGTCGATCGCGCACGCGGGCGGCTCCGCTCCCTTGCCTGGCGCTACCTGCCCCACGACTTCCCGCCCAACCAAAGCGTCTATGGCTACTTCGCCCGCTGGGAAGCCGACGGCATATTCGACCAGCTCACCGGCCTCCTACGCGGCAAAGTCCGCCAGGCCGAAGGCCGCTCGAGCGAGCCCCGCGCCAGCCATTTCAGTGTAATAGCGCGGCTCGGCTGCAGCAGAGCCGGCCACCTGATCGGCACTGCAGCAGGGCCGACTATCTGGGTGGTAATCAGTTGAATCCCCGCTCGTCTTATGTTGGAGAATTGTGCCAACTCAGCCTCCGAAGAACTGCGACGAGTTTACTTCTGCATGCCTGTCAGTGGCGGGTCGACCGACTTCCATCGGCGGACGCCGGCGAGCGCGGCGTGGTATGGCTGGACGGCTTGCCGTCTTCCGCAAATGACTGGAGGAAGCCGGACCGCAGGCACGGTGAAGCGGCAGCCGCCCGTCCGGTGAACGGCTGCCATTGCGAGGAGAGATTGAGGAAGAGTCAGAGCGAGGCCCCGACCAGCTTGGCGAGGTGGATGAGGCGGTTGGAGTAACCCCACTCGTTGTCGTACCAGCCGACGACCTTGACCTGCCCTCCGGAGACGCGGGTGAGCCCGGCGTCGAAGACACAGGAAGCTGGGTCATTGACGATGTCGCTGCTGACGATGGGTGCTTCGGTGTACGCGAGGAGGCCCTTGTAAGGCCCGGCAGCAGCTGCACCGTACGCCTCCTTCACCTCCTGCACACTGGTACCGCGGCTGGTTGTGACCGTCAGGTCAGTGACGGAGCCGGTGGGCACGGGCACCCGCAGTGCGAAGGCGTCCAAGCGGCCGTCCAGCTCCGGCAGCACCAGACCGATGGCCTTGGCGGCTCCGCTGGAGGTCGGCACGATATTGAGGCCCGCGGCACGGGCGCGCAGATCCTTGTGCGGCGCATCCGGAAGGTTCTGGTCCTGGGTGTAGGCGTGGACGGTGGTCATCATGCCGGACTCGATGCCCACAGAGTGGTGCAGCACCTTCGCCAGAAGTGCAAGACAGTTGGTGGTGCACGAGGCGTTGGAGATGATCGTGTGGCGCTCCGGGTCATAGGCACCCTCGTTGGCCCCGAGCACGATCGTGACGTCCTCGTCGCTGGCCGGATCAGCGATGATGACCTTTTTCGCGCCGCCCTCGACGTGCGCACGCGCTTTGGCTGCGTCGGTGAAGATGCCGGTGGACTCGATCACCACGTCCACGCCCAGGTCGCCCCAAGGCAGGGCACCGGGGTCGCGCTCGGCAAGGACCTTGGGCGGAGTGGACGCGCGAGACCACGTACCGCATGACGGACATCCCGGGC
>NZ_NCSM01000046.1:0-3841 GCF_002224125.1 Streptomyces sp. NBS 14/10 | reverse complement strand
ACGCACCCGACCGGCCGGGCGGGGAGTTCGTGTTCGTGGCGCGGCGCGGTACGGCGGAGCCCGTCCCTCCCGGACTGCCCTAGGGAGCGTGCGCGCCACACAGCGCCGGGCAGACGGGACTTTGAAGACACTCCCACGAGAAGGCGGATTCACCGGGAGGCCGGCTCCAGCCAGGGCTGTCGCCCCGGTCCGGTCGGGTGTGTACCGGTGACACCCTTGACCACCGAGTACAGGCTGGTCTCCGCGGCGATGAAGAGGCGGTTGCGCTTGGCGCTGCCCCAGGAGACGTTGGCGACCGCCTCGGGGACGTCGAGCCGCCCGATCAGGGTGCCGTCGGGGTCGTAGCAGTGCACCCCGTCGTCCATCGCGGCGACCCAGAGCCGACCGCCGTCGTCGAAGCGGAGGTTGTCGAAACGGGCCTTCTCGCGGGCCCCCGCCTCGGCGCAGATCCTGCCCTCGGACAGGGTGCCCTCATCGCGTACGTCGAAGACGCGGATGAAGCCCGCGCGGGTGTCGGAGACGAACAGTTGCCGCTCGTTGGCCGAGAAGACCAGCCCGTTCGGCGCGCCGAAGCAGTCCGCGACCAGTCACACCTCGCCCGTGGCCGGATCGATCCGGTAGACGTTGTTGGAGCAGATCTCGCTCTGCGCGCGGTACCCCTCGTAATCGCTGGTGATGCCGAAGTCCGGGTCGGAGAACCAGATCGAACCGTCGGACTTCACCACCGCGTCGTTCGGGCTGTTCAGGCGCTTGCCCTGCCAACGGTCGGCCGGCACGGTGAGGGTGCCGTCGTGTTCGGTCCGGGTCACCCGGCGGTTTCCCTGCTCGCAGGTGATCAGCCGGCCCTCGCGGTCAAGGGTGTTGCCGGGCCAAGGCGGGCAGGTAGATCGGCCCCTCGGCCCAACGGCAGCCGGTGTACAGGACCTCCAGCGAGTCATCGCCGTTCATGCACCTGCCGGTACGGAACCGGTCGTCGAGCATCTCGTACAGCGGGGTGCTCGCTGCTCATAAGATCACATCGATCGAGCGCTGCTGACTCAGCTCCAGCAGGACGCCACCCAGCCCTACACCTCGCTGGGAGAGGCCGTCGGCTTGTCCGCCGGCGCCGCGCACGAGCGGGTGCGGAAGTTGCGTGAGCGCGGCGTCATCCGGCGCACCACCGTCGAGGTGGACCCCGACGCCGTGGGCAGCGCCGTCCTGGCTTACGTGATGGTCGACTCGACGTCCTGGATGGGTGATTCGGCGCAGGACTTCGCCGCGCTCCCCGAGATCCTGGAGGCGCACGTCATCGCCGGCAGCGCCTCGGTGCAGGTGAAGGTCAGGACCGCGACCACCGAGCAACTGCAAGATGTGCTGCGGCGGATCTACGCCATCGACGGAGATCAGCCCCCCGCGGCCGCTGGCGGGCCCTGGTCACCACCCGGCAGGAGCACCTGCGCGCCGCCGGACGCTGACAGAGCGCGGGCCGTCGGCCGTCAGGTCGTGTCCCTCGTGGGCGGCGCTGGCCAGTGCGGATTGGATTGACGTCGAGGTTGCTCAGTCAAGGACCGCGAGGTGGTCGGCGGCGCCCCCGTGCCACTCGATCATGAACAGGGTGGCGTCGTCGCTGGTGCGCCCGCCTCGTTCTGTCTTCAGCGTGTGAGAGAGCCACGTCAGATCCGCCCGCACCCCGCCTGACGACTCTTCCGCCAGGCGGTTGACGCACCGGATGAGGCGTTCCTCACCGAACGGCTCCTCGCCAGTGACGTGTTCCTCGATGATGCCGTCGGTGTAGCACAGCACCCGGTCGCCCGGCTGGAGCAGGTGCTGTCTGATCCGGGGCTGCTCACCGCCGAAGCCGACGGGCAGTGTTGTTGCGCTCTCCAGCTGACGCACGACCCGGCCATCACGGACCAGCAGCGGCGCGGGGTGGCCCGCGTTGACCAGTTCCAGCTCACCGGTGGCGATGTTGAGGTGCATCAGCTGCGCCGTGACGAAGTGGTCGGGCCCGAACTGCCCAGAGATGGCATCGTCCATGTACGCGTACTTCTCCTCCAGGCTGATGAACACGCGCCGGGCATGGCGGTAGGCGCCGATGGCGATGGTCGCCATAGCGGCGGCGTCCAGGCCGTGGCCCATCGCGTCGATCACGGCCGCGTGCAGGATGTTGTCGTTGAGGGCGTAGTCGAAGCTGTCACCGGCGACGCGGTAGGCGGGCTCCAGGATGCCGGCCACCTCGACCTGTGGCAGGAACATCGACAGCGGCGGCAGCAGGCTCCACTGGATCTCCGCGGACACGCTCATCGGCTCCCGGCGCCGGGTCTGGAAGAACTGGTCGGTGTAGGCGTTCTTGGTCACCAGCATGTCGGCGACCAGGCCGGAGAGGCGGCGCAACAGGCGCCGGTCGTCGTCGCTGACGGTATCCAGGGTCAGGGCCATCACACCGACCTGGTCGCTGCCGTCCAGCAACGGCAGATACATCCGCACGCCGCCCTGAGCCTTCGGTACCTCGACGACGTCCGCGCGCAGAAAGGCCCGGCCTGCGGGGGAGTCGGCTACCGGCTGGGGCTGGCCGACGTGCAGCTTCCTGCCCGGTAGCGGCACCAGCAACTCCTGCGCGTAGTCCTGGAGCAGGATGGAGACATCACGGCCGCCGATCCTGACCACCTCGTCCGCGATCAGCGGAGCGATCAACTGCGGCGGCATCAGCCGTGCCCTGTCCAGCAGCAGGCCGAGCAGCCGCTCACCGAAACCCTCCGACCGGTCCACGCTCTCCTCAGCCATGACCCCTCTCGCCGCCTCCTTCTGCCACCCACGCCGCTCACCGCCTTCGTACAAGATGACCTGAGAAGCCGCCTGAGCGGCCCATTACGCCAGGTGCGGCATGTCAGCACACGCTCTCCGCGCGAAGTGATCAGGCTGCCCAGAGCATCGCGTCGATCAACCGCTTGTAGGCCAACGCGGCCTTCACCGTGCTGAGCCCCACTCCGTACTCACGCATCAAGGCCCGTTACGACATCCCTGCCCGGGAACCCAGTCGCCCCGGCCTCAGGCGCCTATCCAGGTCAGAGCACGGTGCCGGGCAGGGCGCGGCGGTCGCGGGTGAGGGCGTAGCGGTGGGCGGCCAGGCCGCCGTGGTCGAGGTCTTCGCCGATCGCGTCGCACAGCAGGGCGAGGACGTCGGCGGCGTCGGCGTCGGAGAGGTAGGCCCCGCGCTGCCGGCCGGCCTGCTGCTCGCCGACTACGTCGCGACGTGGCGGCGGCGCGAGGCCGCTCGGCTGTGGCTCGCCTTCCTCGCTCCGCCCTTGGTGCTCATCCCCTGCCTGCTCCTGATGGGCCGGTCGACTGCCGCGTGCAACGCCGAGATCCTTGTGCTTCGTCATGAGTCGCTGTGCTTCGTCGGCAGATCGGGCGGCCGCGGCTCTCATGGGCCGTTCGTGCCCTGCTCTCAGCTCTCGCCCGGTACCTGCCACTCGTCTTACGTCGCAATCGGCTGGTCACCCCGGGCACCCTGCTGATCTGGCACCATCGTCTGGTGAGCTGGAAATGGCGACAGGCACCAGCGAGGCCCGGTCGGCCACCGTTACCGGAAGAGACAGCCGTGCTCATCCAGCGCCTGGCAAGAGAACCCGACCTGGGGGTACGTCAGGGTCCAGGGCGAACTGCGACGGCTCGGTCATCGGGTCGCCGCCGCCACCGTCCGGCGCGTTCTGCGCCGTTCCGGCCTGCCGCCCGCGCCGCAGCGAGCAGCTCAGCAGACGTGGCGTACTTTCCTCCGCTCCCAGGCCCACACGCTGCTCGTTTGGGAAGTGACGTCCACGAGGACTTTGCCGACCGCCCGGCTCTCGATCGCTCGGTGCGC
>NZ_NCSM01000045.1:41237-54811 GCF_002224125.1 Streptomyces sp. NBS 14/10 | reverse complement strand
AGATGTCGCGTTTGGCGGACCAGCGGGCGTCGGTGTTTGCGGCGAGGACATACGTAGGTGGCCGGGCGGGCGGCCGTCACCTGAAGGGTGTCTTTATTGCCGTACGGTGGTTGACCAGGGGCTTTGCGATCGCTCAAGTATGGGCATGATCAGTGATCGTGGGTCTGCGACTGCTCTACTTGATCTTCTGCCGACTGCTGGACTGTCTTCTGTTGCTGGGCCGGTCGTGAAGGGTGTCTTTATTGCTGTACGGTGGTTGACCTGGGGCTTTGCGATTGCCCGAGTATGGGCATGATCAGTGATCGTGGGTCTGCGACTGCTCTACCTGATCTTCTGCCGACTACTGGGCGGCCTCCTCGTGCTGGGCCGATCGACCGCCGCGAAGAACGCCGAGATCCTGGTGCTTCGGCATGAGGTCGCTGTACTTCGTCGGCAGATCGAGCGCCCGCGGCTGTCATGGGCTGATCGTGCGGTGCTCTCCGCTCTCGCACGGCAGCTGCCATCCGCCTTGCGCCGCCATCGGCTGGTTACCCCGGGCACCCTGATGAACTGGCACCGCCGTCTGGTGCGCTGGAAGTGGCGCCAGACGGCGGTCGGATCCGGTCGTCCGCCGTTGCCGGAAGAGACCGTCGCGCTCATCCAGGGCCTGGCGCGAGAGAACCCGACCTGGGGGTACGTCAGGATTCAAGGTGAGCTGCGACGGCTCGGTTATCGGGTTGCCGCCGCCACGGTCCGGCGCGTTCTGCGCCGCTCCGGTCTGCCGCCCGCACCGCAGCGAGCAAGCCAACAGACTTGGCGCTCCTTCCTCCGCGCCCAGGCCCACACGCTGCTGGCTTGCGATTTCATGCACGTGGAGACCGTCTTCCTCAGACGTCTCTACGTGTTCTTCGTCATGGAGATTGCCACCCGACGTGTTCATGTCCTGGGTGTCACCGCCCACCCGACCGGTGCTTGGGTCGCCCAACTCGCCCGCAACCTGCTCATGGACCTCGAGGAGAGGGCGGGGTGCTTCCGGTTCCTCATCCGTGACCGGGACAGCAAGTTCACCGCCGCGTTCGACGCCGTCTTCGCGGGCAACGGCACAGCCGTCATCCCGACCCCGCCGCAGAGCCCTCGGTCCAACGCCTACGCGGAACGATGGATACGCACAGCCCGCGCCGAATGCACCGACCGACTCCTCATCACCGGTGAACGACACCTGCGTACGGTCCTCGACCAGTACGCCGAGCACTACAACGCCGGACGAGCCCACCGCGGCCTGGACCTACGCGCCCCAGACGATGCCCCGAACGTCATCCCCCTGCCGGCAGCCACAGTCAGGCGCCGCCAGGTACTCGGTGGACTGCTCAACGAGTACTACCCGAGGCCACCCCGTCTGCCTCACCGGCCGCAGGAAACACCCAGCTCAGCAGCCTGATCGGAATATTGACACCCTTCACCTGTCGCTCCAGGAGAAGCGGGGCCGTGGCTGGGCGCGTCGTGCGATGGCGAGTTGATGCCGGAGCATCAAGATCTCTGTGTCCTTCGAGGCATTTGAGCGGGCGAGCAGGGCGAGCCATTGGAAGGCTTGGCAGGCGAGCAGGTAGATCAGCCGTATCACCACGACCAGCACGCTGCCTCAAAACGGCTCGCGGCCTGCTGAGCTTTGACAGATCCGAACCAGCAGGTCAGCCCGGGTGACATAATTCCCGGCACCCACAGGGCAGAGTTCTGGAACCTCACTGGCTTCTCCCAGCCTGCCACCTTGCCGACCCCGGCGCCAGACTTGCCGCTCTCCTCCCGCCCTTAACTTCGCGGCATTGCTCGGTCGATGATCCTGCTTGAGGTGTCTGTCTTCAGGTTTCTGTCACAGCGTGTGTCGAGGTCTCGCAGCCGCGTCGGAGTGGCCCCGATAGGGCAGCCCCCGGAGTCAAGGGACCTCTTCTCGCAAAAGGGTCAGAAGCTCCTCATGCTTGTACCCCCAGAGGCGGGCGACCTCGTTCGGATCACGCAGGCCTTCGACCAGCGCCATGTGCCTGGCCAGGTGGCTTTCGACCTGCTCCCGATTGGCCTCGCCGTTACCTGAGGAAATCCACTCGGACAGCTCCGCGACGTTCGCGGCCAAGTCGTCACTCGCGCTTGCCTTGAACTTCCACCGTAGCCAGTTCGTCCCTTTGAGTACGGCCCGAGCACGGTCACTGGCGTAAGAGAGACCCTGGGTGTGCGGGGCGTACCGGAGAAGACCGGCGGACTCGAGGATTAGCAGGGACCGCACCAGGCCCACGTCCTCCTCGCACCAGTCGGACGGCGAGGGTGCGGGCAGGTCGTCACCGGGCTGGGCCCGTTTGACATCTCTCGCCGCGTTCACCCAATTCGCGGCGGCGTTGGCGTCTATGTTGGCCCGTGCCCGGAGTCCGCTCGCACCCAGTTCGAGAATGTGATCGGCGGTGGCGACCCCTGCGGCGAGGAGCACCATGGGGTTCACATCAGCCCGCTTGCGCAGAAGGACGGTCACCGGGGTGTTGCTTAACCTGTCCTGAGCGCTTCGCTTCTTCTTGGCGTTGCGCGCCTTGAAGGCGTTCAGCTGCGCTTCCTTGTGCAGTGCCGCGATCTGCTTCAGGATCGGGGGTTCTTTGTCGATTTGAATCTTCAGCCACTGACGGGCGGCGTTGCGATCTAAGTTCTGTCCGGGCACGGATGCGGGATCCGGCTGCGCACCAGCACTCACAGGCCCTCCGAGTAAGGTCACTTCCAAGGCAGGCGGTAATTATTCCCGTCTCGAAGTCGGGACAACAAGGCGATCGGGGTGGGCGGGCTGCAACGGCGCGCGTACAGGACCCCGCCGTACGGGCCCCGTCCGTCTCGCGCACGGCGGTCTTACCGATCCGCCTGCCCCGTCGCTCGATGGCGGCTTTCTCCATGCCGTCTACGGGCTTCCCGCCGTCGCGTACAGCGGCGTCCGGTACAGGCGTTTCCCCTGGCGAGGCGCCGGTCACCGTCCCGACGCTGGCAGCATGCGCCTCTCCTCCTCCCCGCACAGTTCGGCCTCCGGGTCCACGGCGACGGCCGAGTTCGCCATGGCCTTCACCTCGCCCCCGCGAGGCGCTCGCCTGGCCCGGCTGTTCTACTACGACGACGCCCGCACCGCCGCCCACGACGCGGAGAACACTGAGCTCGTCACTTACGTCCTGTGCACCATGAGCCAGCTGGCAGCCTGATCGGATTATTGACAGCCTTCACGGGTTCTCTTTCGCCAGGCGCTGGATGAGCGCGACTGTCTCTATCGATGGCGGCGTAAGGCAGGTGGCAGGTGCCGGGCGAGTGCGGAGAGCACGACACGATCGGCCCATGAGAGCCGTGGCCGCTCGATCTGCCGGCGCAGCACAGCGACTTCATGACGAAGGGCAAGGATCTCGGCGTTGTTCGCAGCGGTCGATCGACCCAGCACGAGGAGGCAGCCCAGTAGTCGGCAGAAGATCAGGTAGAGCAGTCGCAGACCCACGATCACTAATCATGCCCATACTCGGGCGATCGGAAAGCCCCAGGTCAATCACCGTATGGCAATAAAGACACCCTTCACGGATGCCCAGGGGGCCGAACTCGTCGAAGGCGAAGACCCGGTCAGGGAAGTGCTCCAGCACGTGCTCGATCCGGTCGAGCTTGGCGTCGCGTTCGCGATCGGGCGACTCTTTCCAGGTCTTCGTGCGCTGGAAGGTGATCCCGCGGCGCCGGAGCAGGCACCGTAACGTTTCCCGGCCGCTCCGGATCACGCGGGTGCTGTGACCGCATAGGTTCGCCGGTTCGGATGCCTTACAGGTTGTTCGCATAGAAGCTGGTGAGTCGTTCGACGGCAGCGTCGACGTATTCGGGTTCGTCGTACATCTCGTAGTGGCCGGCGCCGTCGATCACCATGAGGTCGACGGGGTCGGGGGCCAGCTTCCACAGCTGCATGCCGGTGTCGTAGGAGCCGGTGTTGCCGATGCGTCCGGCGAGGATGACCTGGAGTGGCTGGGTCATGAGCCGATCGGCCAGGTGGAACGCGTCGTAGCCCAGCAGGAGGGAGTCGCTGCGCAAGAGGCGCCGGTTCGTGGAGTGTTCGTTACCGCCGCGCTCGGTGCGGTAGTAGGTGACGGCCTGAGTGGTGTCGATGTCGGTCAGGCCCGCTGTTGTGGCGTCCTCCAGGGTGTCGGGCAGCCAGTTCACGCGGGTCGTCTCGCCGGAGCGGGCCTCTTCGGTCCGTGCGTCCGCGAGGGCGTCGAGTGCTGCGGCCGGACCGTCGAGGGAGAAGCTGCGGAACGCGGCGCCGATGTTGACGGGGACGACCGTGCCGACCGCCTTGATGCGGTGGTCCGTGCGAGCGGTGTGCACGGCGTAGCCGCCACCGGCGCAGATGCCGAGGACGCCGATGCGCTGCGGGTCGATGCCGGGGGCCGTGGTGAGCACGTCGATGGCGTAGGAGATGTCCTCACCTCGGCGGTAAGGGTCTTCGAGGTCGCGGGGCTCGCCCTCGCTCTGACCCTGATGGGCGGGGTCGAGGACGAGCGCCGCGATGCCGCGGGCAGCGAGACGGGAGGCGTAATTGGCGCCGATCTGCTCCTTCACGCTACTGCCCGGGGTGGAGAGCACCACGGCGCGCAGCGGTGCGCTGCTGTCGGCGTTGTCGGGCAGGTGGAGGTCCGCGGCGAGGTTGATGGGACCGCGCGGGATCGTGAGGTGCTTAAGCATGCCTGGCTTCCTTCGTGAGATTGTTGTTCCATAGGAGTCCAGTACAAGACAATGTATTGTACGATCTGGAACTAATATGAAACTGTACCACATGGATGGAGGGGTCGCATGTCAGTCGACGGGGCGCAGCTGTGGACGCTGAACCAGCGGCTGCTGGGCGTTGTGATGGATGCCTGCACGGGGGAGCTGGCCGAGCTCGGGTTGGAGACGAAGGAGTTTTTCGTCCTGGCCGAGGTGGAGGCATCGCCGTACCCGGCCCAGATCGCGACGGCACTGCTGCTCCCCAAAGCGAGCGTGACGGTCTACGTCCGCAACCTCGTCGCCAAGGGGTTCATCCGGCGCGAGATCGACGACGCGGACCTGCGGCGTCACCGGCTCGTACTAACCGCTGAGGGCACAGAGGCACGGGATCGTGCACTTGCAGCCCTCGCGGCGGAGTACGACCGCAGGCTGGCGAGGATCACTCCGCGGGACCGCACCGAGCTGCAGCGCATCCTTCAGGAGATGCTCTCGCCCACATGAGTCCATGGTCACGAGCGGTTCGCCTGCCCGGTGAACCCCTGCTCGCCAGGGCTGTGACCGCGTGGATTCGTTGGATCGTTCAGCCTGCGGTGGCGAGGGGGCGTCTGCCCCAGCGGATCCCTTTCTCGCTGCGGATGCGGGCGCGCTCCTTGCGTTCGGCAGCCAGGACATCGCGGTGGCGGGCGTTGGCGTTGCGCCAGCGGAGGTAGGCGTGCAGGGCCCGTGTCTGCACAGCGTGGTTGGGGTAGCGCGAGTTCTCGATGGTGAACTGGCGAAGCGGTCCGAAGTGCGCCTCGATGGGGTTGGCCCACGAGGCGTAGGTCGGGGTGAAGCACAACTCGACCTTGTTCTTCTTCGCCCAGCGGCGGATGTCGCTGCCCTTGTGGGCGGACAGGTTGTCCAGGATCACGTAGATCGGGGCGCCGTCCGGGCGGGCGGTCCGGATCGACTTCAGCGCAGCCAGGGTGTTCGCGGCACCCTTCCTGCGGCGGTTGACGCCCCAGAGGGTGTCGTCGCCGATCGAGTAGCAACCGTGGAAGTACCGCACCCCGTGGGTGCGGTGGTAAGTCGCGGGATGCCGCTCGGGCCGGCCTTGCTCGGCCCAGCACGACCCGGCGGTGGGCCGGATGCCCAGGGGCCCGAACTCGTCGAACGCAAATACACGATCCGGGAAACGCTCCAGCACCTCCTCGATGCGGTCCAGCTTGGCGTCGCGCTCGGGGTCAGGCGACTCCTTCCACGTCTTGGTCCGCTGGAAGGTGACACCGCGGCGGGCGAGCAGGCACCGTAACGCCTCGCGGCCGATCCGGATGACACGGCCGTGCACTCTCCGCAGGTAGGCGGCGAGCTTGCGGATGGACCAGCGGGTGAAGGGCTGGCCGAGCTTGCTCGGGCGGGTGGTGGCCGTCTGGATGACGAAGTCCTCGTCGTCAGGACTGAGCAGGCGGGGACGGCCTCCCGCCCACCGAGGGTCCAAGCAGGCCAGGCCGATCTCATTGAACCGGTGGATCACGTCGCGGACGGTGTCCTCGTCGGCCTGCACCAGCTTCGCGATCACCGGCACCCGGTTCCCGCTGGCCGAGGCCAGCAGCATCATCGCGCGCCGGTAGCGCACCGAACTGCTGCTGCCCCGGCGCACGATCTGCGGCAGCTTCTGCCCCTCCTGGTCGGTCAACCTGCGCACATGGACAAGCTCAGCCACTACACCCCCAGCGGTCAGAGCGGACGTCGTCACCGTGCATCCAACCGCCCGGACGACCGCCCCGGCGAACCTTCCCGGTCAGAGCACTAGCGACTGTCGTCAGTGGTGTCCTGAATCGGTGTCACCTATTCGCATCCGATTTGATTGGCGTCGGTTGGTACATCGGTACAGCCGTTGGCGCCGAGAACGATCATGGTCCGATCGGCGCCAGCGTGCTGACGCGGTTCTCGTACTCGCGACGGGCCTTGCGCTGGGCCGGAACAGCCGGGATGCCATGGCCGCCGTCGAGCGGCTGGCAGCGGTCAAGAAGCTGACGGTGCACGGCTGGGACGGCGGTCACGCGCAGGGTGTAGCCCTGGCCGCGCCGTACGGTCACCCCTGGTCGAGCGCATCCCGCTCGGCGGGGTCCCGTTCGCAGGAAGTCGGCGACCTTGCCTGGCATGTCAGGTGGCGATCGACAGCTCCGGCGCCGGGAATCCTCCCGATGGCGGCGGGGTCGGGCAGGAAGTCGGCGACGGCCGTACGGATCGCGCCGCGGCTGACGCCGTGGTCGCGGGCGAGGGCGGCGATGGACCAGCCTTCCAAGTACGCGGCGCGAACGTCGGCGGTCTTCGCGGCCGTCACCGCGGGGCGGCGCTACCCTTGCTGCCCTTGGCCGCGGCGGCCCGCAGCCCGTCATAGGTCAGCTCGCGCTGGAAATCACGCTGGAGTTCGCCGGCGGCCGTGAGGGTCTGCACCATGAACTTCACGGTGGACAGCAACTCGCCGGTGCGCGGGTGGCGGGCGGTGAGGTCCATCGGGGAGAACGCGCCGTCGTGAATGCGCAGCGCCACCTGGTCGCGGTGGAGGCCGTCGAGCACGTCGAGGATGTGGCCGGTGCCTCGGACGAGGCGGAACATTTCGGAGATGTGCACGGTGTCGCCCGGCCGCGTAGTTCAGCAGCTGCGGAACTTCGGCCGCTGGAGCGGGTGGAGGCGGCTGGAGGTCCCCGGGTCCTCCTCGAAGACGACTGGGTCCTCGAACCCGACCTCGTCCAGGACGAGGTTCTGCCGGGCGGTCGACTGCTGGTCGGTCGAGATCCGCTGGTAGACCAGGTTCGCCACGAGGGGCCCCTTCCGTGCGGAAGGTCGGACCCTATCTGTCGTCAAACCCTGTCATCGATCACCATCGGATCTGATTGGATTCGGGCCGCCTCGAACCCCCCGGATTGCATGGGTTCATTGCGTTTGACGACAGGAGGACGGCCCGGGGTCAGGTGCGGCTTATTCGGGCAACGGTCTGTCCTGGACGACGTTCTTCATGACCAGGGTGGAAGTCAGGCGCTGGACGCCGGGGAGCCGGGCGAGCTGCTGGTCGTAGAGCTGCTGGAACGAGGCCAGGTCGGTGGTCGCGACCCGCAGGAGGTAGTCGGGCTCGCCGAACAGGCGCTGCGCCTGCAGCACGTGCGGGACGGCGGTCACGGCCTCTTCGAAGGCGGTGACGGTGTCGGGGGTCTCCCAGCGCAGCGTGGCGAAGACGAGGGCCTCGAAGTTCAGGCCCACGGCTGCCGGGTCGACGACGGCCCGGTAGCCGCGGATCGCGCCCTCGCGTTCGAGGTCGCGCAGGCGGCGGTGGCAGGGCGAGACGCTGAGCTGCACGCGAGCGGCCAGCTCGGTGACCGTCAGGCGGCCGTCAAGCTGCAGCTCGGTAAGAATCTTCCGGTCCAAGGCGTCCATGGAGAAGATTCTCCCCCCACACGCCGCGATCATGAGGAAAAAACGCAAACACTTTCGGGCAAACCCAGCCTAACCTTCCCTCCAGAGCGAGACGTGCGAGAGGGAATGATCGATGGATACTACGACGCTGGCGGCCTTTCTGGCGGTGGACCTGCTGCTGGTGTTCACTCCGGGCGCGGACTGGGCCTATGCGATCTCCGCCGGACTGCGGGGCCGCTCGGTCGTCCCGGCCGTCACCGGACTGATCGCCGGACACACCGCCTATGCGCTGGTGGCCGTCGCGGGCCTGGCCGTGATCGTGGCGAGCTCACCGGCCGCGCTCACCGCCCTGACCGTGGCGGGCGCCGGCTACCTGTTGTGGCTGGGCTGGGGAGTCCTGCGGCAGCCAGCCGTTCCGGCGGCCGCCGGCGACAGCACGGACGCCTCCCGCCTACAGGTCCTGCTGAAGGGGGCGGGGATCAGCGGCCTGAACCCGAAGGCGCTGCTGCTGTACTTCTCACTGTTCCCGCAGTTCATCGACCCGGCCACGGGCTGGCCGGTCGCCGCGCAGACCGGGCTGCTCAGCACGGTGCACCTGACCGCGTGCGCCGTCGTCTACCTCGCCGTCGGCATGCTCGCACGCACGGTCTTGAGCACCCGGCCTTCGGCTGCCCGGATCGTCACCCGCATCAGCGGTGCCATGATGATCGCCATCGGCGCCCTCCTGCTGGTGGAACGCCTGGCCGGCTGAGGCCCCGCCCGCCCGACACGGAACTGAAGGAGAGCACGCTCGTGGACGACCGGATGCAGCAGGAACAGGCGACCCCGGCGGTGCAGAAGCGCGTCCGGGACAGCTTCGACCTGCAGGGCCTGATGTCTCACCTCGGCGCCCGCCTCGCTCACATCGGCCCCGGCCGGGTACACATCGTGCTCCCGGCCCGCCCCGAGGTGACCCAGCAGCACGGCTACGTCCACGCCGGTGCCACCAGCGCCATCGCCGACAGCGCCGGCGGGTACGCAGCGCTCACCCTGTTCGACGAGGACTCCGAGGTCCTCACCGTCGAGTACAAGATCAACCTGCTCGCGCCCGCCGCCGGTGACCACCTCGAAGCGATCGGAACCGTCCTCAAGCCCGGGCGCACCCTGACCGTCTGCCAACTGGAGGTCTACGGCGTCCAGCCCGACGGCGCCCGGAAGCTCATCGCGAACGGCCAGCAGACCCTGATCCGTGTGAGCAGGACCGCTGAATAGTCCTTAAACGGCCGACGCGGGCCCTGCCGCCGCGGCCTCACTGCTCGGTCATTCCTGCCCACCGTCGTCGTCCTCGTCCAGCTCCGGCGCGTCCGGGTCGTGCAGCGGGCGCAAGGCGCCAGCGGCCAGCGTCGAGGCCGTGAAGCTGTATCGGCCGAGCAGGTTCAGGTTGCGGTGCTTGAGCAGGGAGAGCCGGGCGATGTTCTCCTCTCGGATCTCATAGCCCTCGGCGCGGAGCTGGGCGACAGCCGCGTCCAAGTAGCAGATAACAGAGCACGATGGCGTTGAGGACCAGGCCGAGCGCGCCGAGCTGGTCCTCCATGCCGTCGCGGTACGCCTGGTGGATGGCGCCGCGCTTGCCCTGCGCTTGCCGAATACCTCGTCCGTGCAGGTCACGCGGCATGTTTGTATTCGTGGAGGATGCCGCCAAGGCGGTCGTGGCGTCGTATGTCGAGGTGGCTTAGCTTGTCCCGATGGTGGATTGGTGTCGGCAGTGGGTGTAGCGGTCGGGCGTTCGCTATGCCCTGGTGCGGTCGGTGTGTGTTGTAGAACTGTTCGAACTCCCGGAGTACGTGGAGGAGGTGGCGCTGGTTCCATATCAATGTTCGGTCCAGGAGCTCGTGTCTGCAGGTCTGCACCCACCGTTCCATGACCGAGTTCATTCTCGGCATCTGGATGCCGGTGAGGACGACCTCAATCCCCGCCTCCTTGAGGACGGTGTCGAACAGTTGAGGGAACTTCCCGTCCCGATCATGGATCATGAATCGTGCCCGGCAGTCGACGTCCTCGATGTCCATGACCAGGTTCTTCGCAGCCTGTCTTACCCAGGAGGTGGTCGGGTGTGCGGTGGCGCCCAGGATCCGGATGCGACGGCTGCTGTGCTCGATCACCGCGAGTACATACATTCGCGCGCCGGACAGGGTGACCGTCTCAAAGAAGTCGCAGGCCAGGAGAGCGTCGGCTTGGGAGCGTAGAAAGTCGGCCCAGGTGCTGGAGCTCCGGTCGGGCGCCGGATCGATGCCGGCATCCTTGAGGATCTTCCAGACGGTCGATGCGGCCACCTTCACTCCCAGCACGAGCAATTCGCCGTGCAGACGCCTGTAGCCCCAGTTCGGATTCTCCCTCGCCAGACGCAGCACCAGAATGCGGATGGAGCGCACGGTACGAGGCCGACCGGGTCGCTTGGATCGCGATAAGGCGGCATGCCGACGCCTGGCAAGGTCACGATGCCAGCGCAGCACTGTGTCAGGACGTACGAGCAGTCGCAGACGCCGCAGGGCGGGCAACGGTATCCGATGCAGCAGCGCCGCCAGGAACGCCCGGTCGCTCGCAGTGAACCGTACTCGGGCACCGTCGAGTTGGCGTTCGAGCACCGTGATCTGATGACGGAGAGCCAGGATCTCCGCATCCTTGTTCCGGTCGCTCATCGACAGCAGACGAAGCAGCGCGAACACGTTAGTCACGCTCAGGTAGGCCAGTCGCAGCAGCACGATCGATCATCATGACGCGTGAACCACCGACTACGCGAGGGCGCCTACCCGGGCGGCGAGGCCGACGACCGCCGGTCCCGATACAGGCCTCCGACCAGGGTGGATGACGTTCTCGGCAAGCACACCTTCACTGAAAGTGAACGGTCGCTCTACCTGGCAGGACAGCCCGCTAGCCCAGTGTGTCGATCATGAACCCCAGCGACAGCAGCCAGACTGCTGCCGGTGTCGGCAGGTATGGGACTGAGAGTGACCACTCAAAGGGACTGTTCACGAGTGTCCTCTGCCAGCGGCTTCGCGCTCGCCTGAAGATCGCTCCCCATCCGCCAACTGATCGTTTCCCGGAAGGCCGGCCGTCGAGGGATGTGGCCGGTCAGGGACGCTGGGCGGTAGCCAGCCGGTCGACCTGCTTGTTGATGAGGACGAGGGGGAACTGAGCTTTCTCACCTATGTTCAGTTCTGCGAAACTCGCTGTGACGTTGCCTGTCCGCACGAAAACATGGTGTTCATCCCGAAGCCCACCTCCGTCCGGCAGCGGCATGGTCAGGTGGAAACTGAGGGCCTCGTCTCCGACATCGGGGGCCTTCTCCAGGGCGATCTTGGCGTTGAACTTCCCGAACTGGCCGACTCCCGTAAAGGACCTGCAGGTCGTGAGCGAGTCATGAAGCTCTTGAAAGGCCCCTTCTGCCTTCGTGTCGTCGTACGAAGCCAGCGTGGACCCGCCCCCCATGATGTTCTTCTTCCAATTGAAGATCTGGAGCACGACGGCGGACGCGTTCTCGGCGTCAAGCACGTCAAGGACTCTCTGGCAAGAGGCATCCGAGACGGGCGGGTATGTGCGTTGCTCGCTTTCTGGAAGAGGATCCTGCACAGGCACGTCGTGGGCCTGTGGCACATCCCTGTCCTTGAGGGCGAGTGCCTTCAGCTGCTCGGCAGTTAAAGGGGGTCTTGAGGTTCTCGAGGGTGCTTCCGTGGCCGGGGTCGCCGTTGGGCGGCTTGCCGCTTCTTCGGTTGAGCAAGCGGAGACGACGAGCATTCCGGCGATCACCGCGTTACTTGCTGTCATCCGTCGCATGAGTGCAGCCACATGTGCCTCCTCTGAGCTGTCTGTACGGGTCAGGTAGACGCTAGCCGCAACCGCCGAGGGTGGGAGCGCGATTTGTCCACTTGTGGTGGACAGCGAGCGGCAGTCGACGTGACGCACGGGCTTCGATCCTCGCCAGTCCGGCCTGGTCACCTAACGCACAGCGTCCAGACGGTAGTTGTCGTTAGGGATCATTGGCGATCACCTTCTGCGATCTTGTGGCGTGCTCTTCTACGGTGGGTCAATGGCTCTGGCGGTCCTTGCGTCGGGGCCTGCACGTCGGGGCAGGAGGCAGAGCTGACGATGACGCCACTTTTCAAGCGGTTGGACGAGGAAGAAGCCGTCGCCCGCGGCGAGTTGGCTGCTCTGCGCGAAAAGGTCGCCGCGACAGAACAGTGGCTGGCTCGCCTGGCGATTACGCGTGAGACGGCGCTGTCGCTGATGAGTGAAAGCTCTCACCGTGACGAACCCCAAACCCAAGAGCCGTGGGCTGCCGAGAGCCCTGCAGCCAGTCAGAGTGCCAGTGATGGGAAAGGGGCTGCTGGTGAGGGCGCCCAGACAGCGGAGGCACCGCAGACGCCCGGCCCGGTGGACCTGGAAACGGCGCGGGAGCGGATGCTGGTGCTCTTGGCGGGTGCCGGGCGGGCCATGAAGGTGCAGGACATCGCTGCAGCGATCGGCGAGGGCACGTCCAACGCGCGGCGGGTGGAGACGACTCGCTCCCGACTCAAGAAACTGGTGAAGGAAGGCCGGGCGGTCGAGGGCCCCACGGCCTGGTTCTCCATCTCGCATGCCGACAGCGAGCGCCGAGAGGAGTCCGGGGTGGGCTGATAAAACGTCCGCCGGGCTGGTCTTCATGCCTAGCCTGGCGGCGAAGAGGCTGGCACCGCCGAGGGTTCAGCTCGGCGGTGCCGGTTGCTTGAGCGTCCCGCAAAGGTGGCTCTCGCACGTCCGAGGTTAGTGGGGGTCTTCTCCACTCGGCGAGCGGAGCTGCGAATTCGTCCTGTCCTGGTCGCGATCGTGCGAATCCAGGTGCGAATCGAGGCTCATTGTTCCCTCTTCCGGTCACAAGTGGGCTGCTGCGGCCACAGGCGGATCCCGGTGAAGGCGTTCAACCGGGCGATGGTGGCCACGTCCGGCCAGGACCGTCCGGCCAGCAGGTCAGCGATGGCCTGCCGGTTGACGCCGGAGCCGGCCGCGGCCGCCCGCAGGCTCAAACCCTGGTCGGCCAGGGCTTGGTCAAGGGTGCGGGCGATCTGGCGGACCGCCTCTGCTCCGGGGTCGGGGCTGGGGTGTTCGGGCCAGGCTTCCGGATCACTGGTCAGTTGCCTGGGGGAGCGTGCGCGGGCGCGTCCGCCGACCATGCGCGCACCGTCCTCTCCAGTCTTGGAATGGCTGCTTGTCCAGCCGGTATGCTGTCCCGCTCGGAAACACGATTCTGGGTGTGACCTGCAAGCTTCTCCGTCAGAGCCCGCACATCTGGGACCATCCTTCGATGGTGCTGTCGATCGTCACCGCGCTGGCCAGGAACCTGGTCATGGTGCCCACCGCCGTGCTGCGCAGACGCGTGGCCAAGGATGCGGAGGTGTTGGCGCTCCGGCATGAGAATGCAGTGCTGCGCCGTCAGACCG
>NZ_NCSM01000045.1:0-41095 GCF_002224125.1 Streptomyces sp. NBS 14/10 | reverse complement strand
GCCTCGGCTACTCGATCGCCCCATCCACCGTCTGGGAGATCCTGCACGCTGCTGGCATCGACCCTGCCCCTCAACGCTCCGGCCCCACTTGGCGCCAGTTCCTCTCCGCCCAGGCCCACGGCATCGTCGCCAGCGACTTCCTGCACCTCGACACCGTGTCACTCAAACGCCTGTACGCCCTGATCTTCATCGAGCACGGCACCCGACGCGTTCACCTCGTCGGCGTTACCGCCCACCCCACCGCCGAGTGGGCCACGCAGCAGGCGAGGAATCTCGCCATGACATTGGGCTGCCGGATGGACTCACTGCGCTTCCTCCTCCGGGACCGCGACTCGAAGTACACCCGGTCTTTCGACGCCGTCTTCGAGGCAGACGACGTGGAGGTCCTGCTCAGCCCGCCCCGGGCACCGAGAGCGAACGCGATCTGCGAAAGAGTCGTGGGCACCCTCCGCCGCGAGATCCTCGACCGAATCCTCATCTACGACGAGGCCCACGCCCAAGCAGTGCTCACCGCCTACATCAGGCACTACAACCAGCACCGCCCCCACCAGTCTCGACAGCAACTACCCCCAGGCAGCACCGAACCACCTGCCCCGGTCACCGTCACCGACCTCCAGGCCCATCGCATTCGGCGACAACCCGTCCTCGGCGGCCTGATAAACGAATACCGACACGCTGCCTGACCGCATCCCATCGCCGCAGCTCACAAGACTTAATCGCATTTTCGAGCGGCACACGGTCACGCTTCAGTTCTGGACCTACACCGTCAAGGGCGGGGATCCGGCGGCCAAGGCCATCGTGGACAAGTACCACCAGGAGCACCCCAACGTCACGATCAAGCTGTCGGAGGTCGGGGGCACCGCGGAGACCGCCTCCAAGCTGCTCGCCGCCGACCGCGCCGACGACACCCCTGACGTCGTGCAACTCGAGTACCGGGCCCTGCCTTCCCTGGTGGTGGCAGGGGCGGTGAAGGAAATCACCAAGGACGTCGCGAGCGTCAAAAACAAGATAGAGCCGAACATCTGGGACCTGACGACCCTCAACGACCAGATCTACGGCGTTCCGCAGGACATCGGGCCCATGATGTTCACCTACCGCAAGGACCTCTTCGCCAAGTACGGCGTCAAGGTCCCCACCACCTGGTCCGAGTACGCCGACGCGGCCGAAAAGATCCACAAGAAGAACCCGGACGTCTACATCGCAAGCTTCTCCGCCAGCCAATTCGAGTTCTTCGCGGCCCACGCAGCCCAGGCCGGCGCCCAATGGTGGAGCAACGACGGCAAGAAGTGGACTGTTGGCATCGACAGCGAGGCATCGCTGAAGACGGCCGACTTCTGGCAGGACCTGGTCGACCGGGACCTGGTCAAGGTCGAACCGCTCCTGACACCGGAGTGGAACGCGCAGGTCAACGACGGGAAGATTGTCAGCTGGGCCGCCGGTGCCTGGGCTCCCAGTGTTCTTTACTCCATCGCCCCGGACACGGCGGGCAAGTGGTCTTCGGCGCCGCTGCCGCAGTGGAAGGCCGGGGACGCGGCCGTGCCCTTCCAGGGAGGCTCCACCTACCTGGTGCCGGCGAAGTCCAAGCACGCCAAGGAGGCGGCGGCCTTCGCGGCCTGGCTGGGCGCCTCCGACGAGGGCTCCAAGCTGCTGCTCGGCCTGGACATCTACCCTAGCGGCAACGCCGGCCGCGCCGCGACGCTCACCCATGAGCCGCCCAAGCTCATGCCGCAGCAGAAGGACTTCTACCAGGTCGCTGACCGGGTCATCAAGAACACCACCATCCCGGTCGTGTGGGGTCCCAACGTCAACGTCGCGCAGAGCGGGTTCAGCGATGCGCTGAACAAGGCCGCGCTCAACAAGACCTCGTTCCGCGAGGTGTACCGCGCCACCCAGAAAACAGTGGTCAACGATCTGAAGAAGTCGGGCTACACCGTCACTCAGTAACGCGGACCGGGTCCCGGACACCCGCCGCAACGCGGCCCTTCCAAGAACACCAGGACGCACTATGCCACGTACCGCCGCCTCGCCCCCCGCACCCGCCACCGCCCCACCGCGAAGACGCCGCAGGCAGATCCGGACTCAGGCCACGCCGTGGCTGTTCGCAGCTCCTGCCCTCCTCCTCTTCGTGGTGTTCCTGATCATCCCGATCGGATACTCGCTCTACCTCAGCTTCCGCGGGTTCCGGATCCAAGGCGGCGGTGCGTTCGGCCGACGAGTCGAGACCTTCATCGGACTCGACAACTACCGGGCCGTTTTCACCGATCACGAATTCCTCGCCGGGCTCGGCCGGACCCTGCTGTACGGCGTCATCGCCGTCCCCAGTGTTCTTGGCCTGGCGTTGCTGTTCGCGCTGCTCCTGGACACTCCCCGCGTCCGTGCCCGCAGCTTCGCCCGTACCGCCATATTCCTGCCCTACGCCGTGCCCGGCGTCATCGCCAGCCTCCTGTGGGGCTTCCTGTACCTGCCCAGTACCAGCCCGGTCAACTACCTCGCCGACAAACTCCACGCGGGCCCACTGGATTTCTTCGGTTACCCAACGCTCTACTTCTCCCTCGCCAACATCGCGCTGTGGTCCGGTGTTGGCTTCAACATGGTGATCATCTACACCGCGCTGCGGTCCATCCCGCCCTCGGTCTACGAGGCGGCCCGCATCGACGGCGCGAGCGAACTGCAGATCGCCCTCCGTATCAAGATCCCCCTTGTCGCCCCGGCTCTCGTGCTGACCGGCTTGTTCTCCATCATCGGCACCTTGCAGCTGTACAGCGAACCGGCCACGCTGCGGCCGCTCACCACGACCATCTCCTTCACCTGGGTACCTCTGATGAAGATCTACCAAGAGGCCTTCATGAACGACAACCTCGGTGGTGCGGCCGCCGCCTCCGTCGTCCTGGCCCTGGGCATCCTCGCCCTCTCGCTGCTTCTGCTGCGCTTTCTCCAGCGCCGCACCTTCGGAGACAACTCATGAGCGCCCCCGCCCAGGAACATGACCTCGGCCCGAGCACCCGCCCGCTGCCCCGGCGTAATCTGCCGACCAGGCCGCCCTGGCTGCCGACGATCATCCTTCTCCTCGGCGCGCTGTACTGTCTCACCCCCGTCGCATGGGTTGTCATCGCCGCCTCCAAGTCTCCCCGCGAACTGTTCACCAGCTTTTCCTTCGCGCCCGGTACCGGGATGCTCCGCAACTTCGGCGACCTGAGCGCCTACGCCGGGGGACAGTTCTGGCAGTGGGCGACCAACTCCCTGTTGTACGCGGGCGTCGGTGCGGTGGCATCCACCCTGGTCTCCGCCATGGCCGGATACGCCCTGGCGAAATTCAGATTCCGCGGCCGGGAGATCCTCTTCTCGGCCATCCTCGCCGGCGTACTCGTCCCCGGCATCGTCCTGGCCGTCCCGCAGTACCTGCTCATGGCGCGGCTCGGACTCGCCGGAACGTACTGGTCCGTGCTGTTGCCCGTCATCATCAACCCGTTCGGCATCTTCCTGTGCCGGGTCTACGCCGCCTCCGCCGTCCCCGACAGCACCCTGGAAGCCGCCCGCCTGGACGGCGCTGGCGAGGCGCGGACCTTTGCCTTCATCGCCATGCCGATGATGACCCACGGTCTCGTGACGGTGTTCCTCCTGCAGTTCGTCGGCATCTGGAACAACTTCCTGCTGCCGTTCGTCATGCTCTCCGACCAGGACAAATACCCCCTCACGCTGGGCCTGTACACGTTTCTTTCCAAGGGGGCAGGAGACACCGATCTCTATCCCTTGGTCATCATGGGCTCGGCCGTCTCGATCCTTCCACTGATTGCCCTGGTCCTGAGCTTGCAGCGCTTCTGGCGAGCGGACCTCCTGGCCGGGGGCCTGAAGGGCTAACCCGGTCCATACCCAGCGGGCGAGCCCGACCCGGTCCGGCCATGTCCAGGTGCCGCACGCTTCCCACTCTGGGGGTGCCGATAAATCATCCGTGCAGGTCGGCAAATCTGTGCCGCTCGAAAAGTCATCGCTGCAGCCCGGACGGACGCGGGCCCATTTTCCCGTTTCCACGGCCGTCAGTGCAGAGGCCTGGATTACTCGCTCGGTGAAGAGGGCGCTGATAGCGTGCGTACGTGCACACTAGGGGTTTCGATTGGAGTGATCTCCGCTATTTCATCGAGCTGCATCGGGGAGGTTCGCTGGTAGCAGCTGCGGCGCGACTCCAGGTGAGTCATACAACCGTCGCGCGGAGGCTGGATGCGCTGGAGCATGCGATGGGGCATCGGCTGTTCGAACGCAGTGCGAAGACATGGCGTCTGACCTCTGCCGGGCAGGCTCTCCTCCCTCACGCTCTGGCAATGGACGAGGACGCGGGACGTCTTGCCGGGGCACTGACTGGGGTCGAGGCAGTGGCGCGGGGGACGGTGCGGGTGGTCGCGACTGACGCCCTTGGGGTGAGTCTCGCCGGGCCATTGGCGGTGTTGCATCGGGAAAATCCGAGTTTGACGGTGGAGCTATTGGCGACGAGCTCGGTGCTGCACTATCGGGTCGGGGAGTTCGACGTGGCGGTGACCTTGCACGCAACACGCCTACCGCAGTTCTCTACGACTCAGATCGCGCACAGTACCCACCGTGTCTACACACGCAGGGATGATCCGCAACCGTTTCGGCGGGAGAGCGATTTGGAGGGAATCGACGCGGTCGGGTATGTGCCAGAGCTGATGGACTTCCCGGAAATGCAGTTTCTCACCAATTTGGTTCCGACAGCGCGGACGGTGTTCCGCAGCCCTAACATCCGGGCCCAGCAAGAGGCGATCGCCGCAGGGGTCGGAGTGGGGGTCCTTCCCGCCATCCTCGGAGACACGGACGAGCGTCTGCGGAGCGTGCTCCCGGAGAAGCTGTCCGCACAGTCGACGTACTGGGTGACCGTGTCGAAGGCAGTCGCCGATACTCTCCCCGTGCGGCTCGTCCTCACCCGGCTCACGAACGCGCTCGATGCGCTCCCCGGCGTGGAGGTCCCCGACAGCACCGCCCGTTGACACTCTCCCGAGTTCGCTCACACGGTGGTGCTGTCAAGACGCTTCCGTGGAGAGGCCTCGAGAGCAGCGTTCTGGGCACTCAGTGATGCTCTCGTGCTCGTCTCGTATAGGTCCTCCGCTTCGTGCAGCACCCGCATGAGGCGCGGGTCGGTCCGGAACGGAGGCTCCAGACGTGCGTGACGCAGCGCGCTCTGCGCGCTGTGGACGGACTGCAGGTATCGCCGTCTGGCGCGAGTCAGGTCCAAGCCTTCGCCGGTCGTCAGAGCGCGGGAATAGGCGTAGCTGGCGCGCGCGGCGTCGGACACGGCTCGGCGAGCGCGAACGTGCCAGGACTCGCGTGCCAGGAGGAGTCCTGCGGCGACCACGATCGCGGACGCGAAAAGCGTGTCGATGGCACGCACCTTGGGCATCGGGCCCTCATCGCCGAGCAATCGGACGAACACGAGCGCGAGCACGGTCAGTGACATGGTGCTCAACGCGTAGTGGTGCACCACCAGCGCGATGCCCGCACCGCAGGCCGCGGCGACAAGCACAATCACCCAGGGCACCCCGATGACCGGCTCCAGCAGCAAACTGACCGCCGTACCGAGGAGCGTGCCCGCGCACCGGTTGAACGCACGGCCAACCAGAGGGCCGGCATCAGGCTTGTAGATGAACCCGACCATAAGCCCCAGCCAATATGCGCGCGGCTCGTGCAGGAACGTCGCAACGGTGAACGCCGCGGCCACGCACACGGGCAGGATCACCGCGGAACGATGCGGCCGCTCCCCCCAACGCCGAGACGTCCCAGGCGAGGGAATCACCCTCCTGTCCGCACCATGAGCGGCAAGGTCGCGGAGCCGCCCGATCTCCCACGCGGTCACAGATTCTTGTGCTTCCGGATCGGCTGCGGCCCGGGTCGTCGTCGCGAGACCGGCGACGGCGGCAGGAAGGGACTGGACGGAAGGCGGGATTCGGATGCCACGGTGCAGGGCGGACGCGGTCACGTCGACCATGTCGTCCAAGGTCTCGGCAGCCGTTAGCAGCTTCTGTCGCCGTGCCTCAGCTCTCTTCTGGAAGGCAGGTCGGCGAAGCACCTGCAACTGGTCGATCACGGACACCCGCGCCCGAAGCATCCCCGCCGGCAGCCGGTTCCCGGGTGCTGCTGGCGTGGCGAGCGCGTCTCCCAGTTGGACGGCGAGGCGCCGGATCTGGTGGCACTCGAACGCGAACGGCTGCACCAGCATGGGGAAGGCGGACAACAGGAGGATGAGCACACCACCAGCGAACAAGAGGGCACCGCCTAGCCACCACGGCCCCGGCAGAGGCAGTCCCGCACCGACGACACCGCCCAGAAGCACCTGTATGCCGACCAGTTCGCCGCGCGGGCTCCTCGACAAGCCGATACAAACGGCCGTCAGCAACAGGATCGTGGCAACCAAGATCAAGAACGAGCCACCGCGATAAGCAGCTTGACCCACGACCACCCCGAGCGGGGTAGCGACAGCGAACACCCCTATGCGGGTAGTGCGAGGACGAATCGCATTGGAATCATCGAACGTGGCCGCCCACAACGCGCCGATCGCACTGACTACGCCCGTCACCACCTGGCCGGCAGCGAGCCCCACCGCGAGCGGGAGGGAAACGCCCACGGCGCCCCGGATGATCGCTCCCCACTGGGGTCTGGTGCGAACTGGCACGCTCAGGCGACCCAGCGCCCCCAGATGTGACCCGATACTGGCAACGATCAAGGGGAAAGGACGTGGACGCATATCCCCATCGTGTGCCAGTACGCCACCGCTGCACCAGAGCCAATACTGCCCACCAGGTGTGCATAAACGCACAGACACCAGCGTGTGGAGGACCTGGTCGAGTTCTGGACGCTGTTGGGGGAGGACCAGGAGCGGCTGCGGAACAAGTCGGGGACAAACCGGTTGGGGGTTCGCGTTGTTGGTGAAGTTCTTCGAGGTGGAGGCCCGGTTCCCAGAGGACGCAGGGGAGATCCCGGGGCCGGCTGGAACCCCTACGGCCGGTTCGAGCTGGATATGAACACCCACCCAGACCTCGCCGCCGCGGTGTCCACCGTGCTCGGCCCCCGGCTCCGCACCCGGCCCGGGACGCAGACCCCCGGACCGGCGGCGGGGGTGTGGCCGGGTCGGCGCCTTAAAGACCCGGGCCGGCGTCCGGGCTGGAGCTGTTTTCCTGGCGTACTTCCCGTGCCGCGTAGGCGGCGGGGGTGAGGCCGGTGTGGTTGCGGAAGTAGCGGCCGAAGTTGGCGGCGTCGGGAAAGCCCAGGTGGGTGGCGACGGAGCTGGCTGTCCAGCCGCTGTGGCCGAGCAGGCGGCGGGCTTCGAGGAGGCGACGCTCGTCGATCACCTGCCGCGCGCCGGTGCCGGTGGCGACTCGTGCGGCGCGGGTGAGGGTGCGGACCGAGCAGCCGAGCAGGCAGGCGTAGTCCTCCACACGGTGCAGCTCGCGGAAGTGCAGTTCCAGCGCGTCGAGGAACCGCCGGTAGACAGTGGCGCGCCGCCCGTCGCCCGCGGCGGCGGGCGGTGGCGGTGGGGTGGTGTCCGGGCGGTGGGCGAGGCGGAGTAGCAGGGCTTCCAGCAGGCTGCGCCGCAGGGCGTGGTGGAGGTCGAGGGGGCGTCGCCCCAGGGCACGGTGTTCGTCCAGGAGTTGGAGGGCGGTGCGCTCGGCCCAGGGGGCGTCGTCGGGGTGCGGGGTCAGGACGGCGGGCGCGTCGTGTGCGGTGACGGGGGTGAGCAGGCGAGCGGTCTCGGCCTGTAGTACGGCCGGCTCGAACAGGATGAAGGGGCCCTTGGCGCTGCCGGGCGGGTGCCAACACTGCGTGTGGCCGGGGCGTACCCACAGCCACTGGCCGGGGGTGACGGTGCGGGTGATGTGGTCGACGTCGTGCTCCAGCACGCCGGACGTCACGAGGATGAGGTAGTGGAAGGTGGCCCGTCCGGGGCGGGGAGGGTTCCACGGCCAGTCGTCGTGGTGGGTGTGGAAGTCCTCGATGGTGGTGATCTCCAGGCTGTACGGGGTGCCGACCGGGGGCTGGAAACCGTACAGCGGGGTGGGTGCGCCCGCCGGAGGGGTGGATGCCTTGGCCCTGCCCGACTGTCTTCTGCTGACCATCATGTGTCCGCAGCATACCGCCCGATATGCCCGCCCCCGGGGAGATAGTTGCTGGTGAGGCCCGCACATCCGGGCGATCGGCGCCGCAGGGCGCCGGGAGGACACACGCACGTCGGCTCGCCGGCCACAGCGCCCATGAAGGAGAATGGAATGAGCGTGGACAAGGAAGTGATCAGCAAGACCGTTCTTGAGCTGGAGAGGTCCTTCAACGAGCGGTGGAGCGTCGGCGACAACCGCGGCTACCTCGACAACTACGCCGAGGAGATCAGCTACTTCGATCCGGTTCTCAAGGTGCTGGTCGTCGGTCGTGATGCGGTGGTTGCGCATATCGAGTCGATCTACTCGAACCCGCGCATCGTGCGCAGCGAGTACCTCAACCCCGCGGTGCACGTCAGCGACAGCGGTGATTTCGCGGTCCTGGCCTACAACCTGAACACGTACGTGCTCGACGGCAACGGCAATGAGCAGCAGCTGCGTGCGTGGAACGCCACGGAGGCATACCGGCTGATCGACGGGGAGTGGCGCATCGTGCACTCCAACTGGGCGTTCACGCAGACTGCGGCAGGCGCGATCGCGTCCTGACCGGGGGCCAAGGGGCGCCAGGCCACATGCCCTGCGTGACCCCTGTGTTGCGAGCAGAGGGCTTCTCGTGACCGCCTGCAGGGCCCTGGGTGGGGGAGTGGAATCAGCGCCCTGCGGGCGGTGGGGTCCTTCGGGCAGGAAACAAGGAGCTGAACGTCAATGAACGGCAGGAAACCGCAGCAGATGGCCGCCGAGTGCGCCGAGGGACTGCCCTGCACCCTGCAAGGCGGCGGCTCCCTCGACCGCGGCCTCGTCGAGGAGCTGGTGACCGATGCCTACCTGCCGGTGGTCGCCAAGCCCCCCGCGGCGCAGTGGCCGGCGGACCTGGTGGCGGCCGAACAGTGTGCCGGGGCCCCGCGATGAAGCTCACCGGGGTACGGCTGCAGCAGACTGCGCGCCGCGCGGCCGATGCGCTGCCCGGTTCCGGCAGCGGGCGCCCCTTCACCGAGAAGCTGGACGTCTACAAGGTCGCGGGAAAGGTTTTCCTGATCGTCACGGACGATCCCGGCGAGCGGATCATCACGGTCAAGGGCGGAGCCGGAACACGGGCGGTGGCTGCGGGAGCAGCACTCCTCGATCACCGCCGGACGCTACCTCGACAAGAAGCACTGGATCTCCGTGGGCGCCGGTCGAGGTGTGACCGCCGCCCTCGTCGAGGACCTGGTCACCGACTCCTACGACCTCGCGCTCGACTCGGTGCCCCGCAGCCGACGGCCCACAAAAACCTGACCCTCCGCTCACGCTCCACACCGATCATCACACCACCTGCTCAGGAGTCCCCGCTCGATGGATCACTCCGAACCCGCGCTCCCCCTGTTCGACGACGGTCCCGGCCTCGGCAGCACCGGCGCCGACGACACCACCGTGCCGGACCGCGACGACATCTCCCGTCCGCTGGCCGACCGCCTGCGCCCGCAAAGCCTGGACGAGGTGGTGGGGCAGGAGCACCTGCTGGCCGACCAGGCGCCGATCGGGCGGATGGTGGAGCGGCGGCATCTGGTGTCGATGGTCCTTTGGGGGCCGCCCGGCTGCGGGAAGACCACGATCGCCCGGCTGCTGGCCGCTGCCGCCGACCTGGTCTTCGCACCTCTGTCGGCGACCTTCTCAGGCGTCGCGGACCTGCGCAGAGTGTTCCGCGCCGCCGAGCAGCGCCGTACTCACGGCCAGGGGACACTGCTGTTCGTCGACGAGATCCACCGCTTCAACCGCGCCCAGCAGGACAGCTTTCTGCCCTACGTGGAGGACGGCACGGTCGTCCTGGTCGGCGCGACCACCGAGAACCCGAGCTTCGAACTGAACGGCGCGCTGCTCTCGCGCAGCCGGGTCTTCGTCCTCAAACGCCTGGGCGAGCAGGCACTGGAAACCCTCGCGGCCCGGGCCGAAGAACTGTCCGGGCGGGAACTCGCACTGACCGGCGAGGCCCGGCAGGCCCTGATCGCCATGGCCGACGGGGATGGCCGCTACCTGCTCAACATGATCGAGCAGCTACAGGCCCTGCCCGAGGGCGCCGACCCGCTGGACGCGGTCGGGCTCGCCCGGCAGGTGCAGCAGCGGGCGCCGCAGTACGACAAGGCCCAGGAGGGCCACTACAACCTGATCTCCGCGCTGCACAAGTCCATGCGCGGCTGTGACCCGGATGCGGCCCTGTACTGGCTGGCTCGGATGTTCGACGGGGGCGAGGACCCGCTGTTCGTCGCCCGCCGGCTGGTCCGCTTCGCGAACGAGGACGTCGGGATGGCCGACCCGCAGGCGGTCCACCAGGCGCTCGCCGCCTGGGACGTGTACGAGAGGCTCGGCTCGCCCGAGGGCGAACTCGCCATCGCCCAGGCCGTCGTCTACCTGGCCACCGCGCCGAAGTCCATCGCCGTCTACCGGGGTTTCGGCGCCGCGTGGAACAGTGCCCGTCGCACCGGTTCCCTCATGCCGCCGCTGCACATCGTGAACGCGCCGACCCGGCTGATGAAAGAACTCGGCTACGGCGCGGGCTACGAGTATGACCCGGACACCCCCGACGGCTTCTCCGGCGCGGACTACTTCCCCGAGAGCATGGGCCGCGAGTCCTTCTACCGGCCCACCGGGCACGGCTACGAGGCGCAGGTCGGCCGGTGGCTCGAGCGGTGGAACCGGCTGCGCACCCAGCGGCGCGCGAAGGAATCACGCCGAGCAGCATCATCTCAAGCTGCCGATCAAGACCGTGAGCCGACCTGAGGACGCCTTCGAATTCACCGTCCCGACCCGGCTCCAGCTCTCAGCCAGCGTGCCCACCCGGGCCGCCCTGCCGCTCCCGACAAAAGGACACTTCCATGAAACGTTGGCAAGCAAGCGAGTTCGGCATGCCGCATGCCGTCCTGAAGATGGCCGAAGTAGCGCAGCCCGAACCGGGCCCGCAGGAGGCCCGTGTCCGAGTTCTGGCCGCCAGCGTGGGCCTTCCCGACCTGATGATGGTCCAGGGCCGCTACCCGCTGGTACCCACGCCTCCGGTGTCCCCCGGCCAGGAGATCGTAGGGATCGTAGACAAACCTGGCCCGGGTTACCCCTTCCCGGCAGGCACCCGGGTGATGGGCAACAGCCGGTTCGACGCGGGGGCGGGCGGTCTCGCCGAGTACGCCCTCAGCCCGTCCGTCGGGGCGATCCCGGCCCTGCCGGAACTCACCGACAGCCAAGCGGCCGGGTTCCCCGGCTCCTTCCACATCGCCCACATCGGCCTGTTCCACCGGGCCGCGATCAAGCCCGGCGAGACGCTTCTGGTCCTGGGCGGCTCGGGACGCACCGGCTCGGCAGCGATCCAGCTCGGCAAGGCGCTGGGGGCAACCGTCATAGCCACCGCCCGCAGCCAGGACAAGGCCCGCTTCTGTCGGCTTCAAGGTGCCGATCACGTCATCAATCTCAGTGAACAGCCCCTCGCCGATACGGTCCGGGACCTCACCAACGGTCGTGGCTCCGACGTCATCTACGACACAGTCGGCGGCGAGACCTACGATCAAGCTACCCAGGTCGTCTCCCGAGGAGGACGGGTCCTTCTGGTCGGCTTCTCCAGCGGGAAACTGGGACAGCCCAACCCCCAAAGCCTGCTCTTCGACGACTACTCCGTCAGCGGGGCCCTTTCCGTCTTCCGCTCGGACACGGAACGCGACGAAACGCTCAGTACCCTCTCCGACTTCCTGCGCCGCGGATCCATCACCCCGCCCGTAACCGATCACTACACATTCGATGCCGTGCCCACTGCCATCGCCAGTCGCAGCGGAGGCGCCGTCGGCCAGGCCGTGGTCACCCTTTCCTCAACGGCGGGGCTGGAAGCGGCGTCATAGCGCGCTGATGTTCTGCGACTGCACCCGGCTGAGCGCACTACCGGCCGCTGCCGACACTTCTTGACCTGGCTCGGGGCACGCTCCGGCCCGCGTTCGCCGCACCTTCAGAAGGGATCCACAACGTGCATGCCACCGACAGCGCCGGGGAACCTGCCGTCCCGGATGCGATCGAGGTACGCGGTGCCCGCGTGCACAACCTCAAGGACATCGACGTCACAGTGCCGCTCGGCCAGCTCGTGGGGATCGCCGGGGTCTCCGGTTCCGGCAAGTCGTCCCTGGCGCTCGGCGTGCTCTACGCGGAAGGCTCACGCCGATATCTCGAAGCCCTGTCGACGTACACCCGTCGCCGCCTCACCCAGGCGGCGCACGCGGCGGTGGACAGCGTCGAGCACGTCCCGGCGGCGCTCGCCCTGCGACAGCGGCCGGCCGCTCCCGGCGTGCGCAGCACGTTCGGCACCTCGACCGAGCTGCTCAACAGCCTGCGCCTGATCTACTCGCGGCTCGGCTCGCACCAGTGCCCCAACGGGCACCGCCTGGAGCCGACCATCGACGTCGCCCTCGACCTCCCGCTGACCTGCCCGACCTGCCGGGCGGTGTTCGGGCCGCCCGGCGCGGAGTCCTATGCCTTCAACAGCGACGGCGCCTGCCCCCGCTGCGAGGGCACCGGCACCGTGAGGGAAGTCGACGACGACCGTCTCGTCCCCGACCCGTCCCTGACCATCGCCGAGGGGGCCGTGGCCCCCTGGAAGATGTTCGGTCTGACCGTCGTGCCACAGGTCGCGGGCGAACTGGGCGTGCGCACCGACGTGCCGTTCTCGAAGCTGACGAAGAAGGAGCGGCACATCGTCTTCGACGGCCCCGAGACCAAGCGCGTCATCGTGTACCCGTCGAAGAACGGGAAGATGTTCGAGCTCAACGCCGCCTACCGCAACGCCCGGCAGGCGGTCCGCGAGGCGCTGAAGAACGCGAAGACGAAGAAGGGCCTGGACCGCGTCGACCGCTTCCTGAGCGTGCAGGTCTGCCCAGACTGCGCCGGCACCCGGCTCAGCGCCCCGGCCCGCTCGACGCTGGTGGACGGCATCAATCTGGCCGAGGCCACCGCCAAGACCCTCGACGAGATCGTCGCCTGGGCTCCCACCCTCGCCGCAACGATCCCGGAGCACATGCGGCCGATGGCCGACAGCATCGTCTCCCAGATGCTGCACACCGCCCGCCGCCTGGTCGAACTCGGCCTGGGCTATCTCACCCTGGACCGGGCCGGCTCCACCCTGTCCACCGGGGAGCGGCAGCGCGTCCAGCTCTCCCGCGCCGTCCGCAACCGCACCACCGGCGTCCTGTACGTCCTGGACGAGCCGTCCATCGGCCTGCACCCCTCCAACGTGGACGGCCTGCTCGGCGTCATCCGCAGCCTGCTCGTCGACGGCAACTCCGTGGTCACCGTCGACCACGATGTACAGGTGCTGCGCGAGGCCGATCATCTGATCGAGATCGGCCCCGGATCCGGCCAGGGCGGCGGCACCGTCCTGGCCACCGGCACCGTCACCGACCTCGATGCCACCGCTGCCTCCCGCATCGGCGGCTTCCTCACCCGCCGCGAACGTGCACACCCCCGAGGGCGTGCCCACGGCGACGACATGTTCACTCATGGCCGCATCCGCCTGACCACGCGCGCCGTGCACACCGTGCACCCGCTCAAACTGGAGGTGCCCCGCGGCCGGCTGACCGCGGTCACCGGCGTGTCCGGCTCGGGCAAGACGACCCTGGTCCTGGAGAGCCTGGTACCAGCTCTGCGCGCCAAGGCCACCGGCGCGGACCTGCCCGCGCACGTACGCTCCGTCACTCCGGCCGGCATCCGCCGTGTCCACCACGTCGACGCCTCACCGATCGGCGTCAACGTCCGCTCCACTGTCGCCACCTACACCGGTGTCCTGGACGACCTGCGCCGTGCCTACGCGGCCACCACCGACGCCAAGCAACGGGGCTACACGGCAGGCGATTTCTCCTACAACACCGGACGTCTGCGCTGCCCCACCTGCGACGGCACCGGCGAGATCAACCTCGACGTGCAGTTCCTGCCCGACGTCGACATCGTGTGCCCCCAGTGCGGCGGACAGCGCTACGCCCCCGAAGCCGACCAGGTCCGCCGCGCAGGCGAGGAGGGCCTCACCCTGCCCGAGCTGCTCGCCCTCACAGTCGACCAGGCCCTGGAACACACCCAGGACCTGAAGAAGGTCCGCACCCGCCTGCAGACCCTCGCCGACCTCGGCCTTGGCTACCTCACCCTCGGCGAGGCCACCCCCACCCTGTCCGGCGGTGAGGCACAGCGCCTCAAACTCGCCGCCGAGGTCGACCGCGACCAGCGCGACGCCCTCTTCGTCTTCGACGAACCGACCATCGGCCTCCACCCCCTCGACATCCAGGTCCTCCTGGACGTCCTGCAACGCCTCGTGGACAACGGAGCCACCGTGCTCGTCATCGAACACGACCTCGACATGATCGCCAACGCCGACCACGTCGTCGACCTCGGCCCGGGTGGCGGAGAAGCCGGCGGCCGCATCGTCGCCAGCGGCACCCCAGAACAGATCGCCGCCCACCCCGATAGCGTCACCGGCCGCTACCTCAACCCCGCACTGGCACTCGCCTGACCGCCCCTGCGAACCCGAAGAAGGCACCATCATGCAAAAGACCATGCACGCCATCCGCCTGACCGGACCCGTCACCCCCTACCAGCTCACCGTCACCGACGTGCCCGTCCCCGACGTACGCCCCGGCTGGGTGCGCATCCGCGTCAAAGCCTTCGGTGTCAACGAATCGGAGGTCACCAGCCGGAAGGGGCAATCCAGCCCGGACTTCTCCTTCCCGCGCATCCTCGGCATCGAGGGCATCGGCATCGTCGACGCGGTCCCGGAAAACAGCGACCTGCGGCCCGGCCAGAAGGTGGCCACCATGATGGGCGGCATGGGTCGCGCCTTCGACGGCAGCTACGCCGAATACACCCTGGTCCCCGCCGGCCAGCTCATCCCCTTCGACACGGACCTGCCCTGGGAAACCGTCGGCGCACTGCCGGAGATGTTCCAGACCGCCCACGGCTCCCTCACCACCGGACTGGGCCTGAAGGCCGGCCAGACGCTGCTCATCCGCGGTGGCACCTCGACCGTCGGCCTGTCCGCGGCAACACTGGCCAAGGGCCTGGGCACCACCGTGCTGTCCACCACCCGCCGCCCCCAGCGCGCACAACTGCTGCGCGACCACGGCGTCGATCACCCGATCGTCGATGACGGGAAGATCGCCGAACGGGTACAGGATCTCTTCCCGGACGGCGTTGACGCCGCGCTGGAACTGGTCGGCGGCCCCGCGCTGCCCGACACCCTGCGCGCCGTCCGCCCCGGTGGCACGGCCTGCTTCACCGGCTCCCTGGCCGACCAGTGGACCATCCCCGACTTCAACCCCTTCGCCGTCATCCCCATCGGGGTCCGGCTCACCGTCTACGGCGGCGAAGCCACTGATCTGCCGCCCACCGTCTTCGACCACCAACTGCGGGCCATCGGCGAAGGACGCCTCAAGCCAGCGATTGCGAAGGTGTACCACGGCCTTGACCAAGTCCCCCAAGCTCACATCGACCTGGAGGCCAGCGACACCCCGGGCAAACACGTAGTCGTTCTCGACTGACCGCACGGAGCGACATCGGGAGGTCCACCCCGCCGCACGGCCTCGCGGCCGACTCGACCTCGAACCGCCCATCCCCACCACGCATGCCGAGATCATCCCGCAGGAATGATGACTAACCGCCGCCGGGATACGGTTCCGGAAGTGGGCGTCGACCAGGTCAGCGCGGTGGAACGGGCGCCGTGGGAGATGCCGAACCCGCAGGCGGCGCCCAGCGGGCTCGGCCAAGCGAGCCCGGCCGAGGAACTGGCCCGGCTGCCGGCTGGGAATAAGCGGCTGCTGAGGGCGGGGAAGGGGTGGCAAGTGGAGCGCGAGCCCCTGTGCCGGGCAGCTACCGGCGGCCGTCAGCGCCCGCAGCGAGGCTTGTGGAGTCGTCTCGCTGCGGGCACCGGCATGAAGTGTCGTCAGACGGGCGTCACGACGACGTTGTAGAGATCGTCGAACTCGTAGGTGTAGAGCGCCCGCGGGATCTTGCACATGCCCCGGAACTTCAGCAACAGCTCGGCAGTCTTGGTGGCAGTGCCAGCAGGCACGAAGAGGTAGAAGGTCGGGCACTCGTCCATGTCGAGTTTCCAGACCCTGTCGAGGGTCACTTCGTTGATGGTGTCCTCGGTCTCCACCTCGACGATCAGCCGGGGTGAGTTGTCCTTGGCCGTGTCCACCAGCACGATGTCGGGCCACAGGGTGCCCTCCCAGCGATGATGGACGGGCATCCGCTTCTCGCCCACGTTCGTGTAGGTGCCCCATGTGGGGTTGATGAGGCCCGGGTAGACCTCGCCGTTGGCGAAGGAGAACATGGTCCTCGCGATCTGCGCGACAGCAGAGTCGTGAGGATTCGTAGTTGGTGTGACGATGCTCATCGAACGTCTGGACCTTTCACAGTGGGAGAACGCGCCGGGCGTTTTCGCCGAGGATCGCTGCCTTTTCGTCGTCGGTGAGGAGCGAGCGCTTCACACCCTGCAGGCCGAGAACGGCCCGGTGGCTGTGCCAGTCCGACGCCCAAAGGCACCGGTCGACACCGACCTGCCGCACGGACTCGATACCGACCTCGTCGAAGCCCTCCTCGAAACCGCAGGAGAGGTCGAAGTAGACGTTTTCGAAATCCCGCGCCATCTGCACGCGCTGGTCGTGCATCTCAGTGCCATAGCCAGTGAGCGGCTGCAGGTAGCCCAGGTGGGCCATGACAACCTTGAGCCTCGGGTGGCGCTCGAGCACGGGGCGCCACTGAATCGGGAACGCGTAGTCGTCGTGCTCGACCTCGCCGACGTGGCCGTCGAGACCACCGCTGTGAGCGAGGATCACCATGTCCAGTTCCTCGATCTTGGCGAACGCGCGCTCGAGCGCGGGGTCGGACGGGTAGTACTGGCCCCAGGTCGAGATGATCTTCACGCCGCGGGCGCCGGCGGCGTGATACTTCACGACCTGGTCCTCGACCCAGTCGGCGCCGAAGTAGGGGTCGATACCACCCACGAGCGCGGCGAACTTCTTGGGATTCGCTGCGGCGACTTCACACAGCCAGGCGTTCTTGCGGTCGCAACGCTCCCGCTGCTGCTCCAGCAAGTGCTTCTCGAGAGCGGCCTTGCCCTCCTCGGAGAGGTCCTGGGGGGCGCGGGCACGCATCGCCTGACCCATCGCCTCGGTCGGCCACGCGTTGATGATCCACGACGAGGCGACGCCGGCCTCAGCCATGTAGCGGTTCAGCTGGGGCAGGTCACCGCCCCGGTCCCATCGGTCCTCGATCGTGCGGGCGTTCCAGCCCTCTTGCGTGGTCCTGCAAAGGTGCACGTGGGTGTCGACGACATCCCAGTTGCGGTCGCTCATGCCGATCCCTTCGGTGCATAGGCGTGGCCCATCTTGGTGAGGATGTCTGCCACCTTCTGGCCGTCCTGGTTGGTCACATGCGTCGCGTACTCGATGAGACCGAACCGCGACTTCTCCTCACGGCGTACGGCGACGATCTCGATGTCGAGCGTGTCGCCGGCGTACACCGGCGCTCGGTAAGTGATCTCGTCGGTGAGGTGCGTCGCCGTCTTCTTGCCGATGATCAGTGCGAGCGGAGCGATACACGCTCCCATGGTGAGAGCTCCGGGGGCGATCGGGCCGCGGAACCCGTTCTCGGCAGCGATGCGGTGGTCGCGATGGAGGAGGGCGAGATCCTGAAACAGACCACACGCGGTGGTGATCATGCTCTCGGTGATCGTGACGGCCGGGGCGATGAATCGCTGGCCGACCTGCACCTCCTCGTAATAGCGACCCTCTAGTAGATCGATCGGGGCCGAGACGTCGGCGCTCAACGCCTCTTCTTGGAGTGAACTCACAGTCAACCTTCCGGACGTGAATGAAGCAGTGCACACGGGCGTGAAATGAAATGTTGCGCGGAGTCGCCGCTACAGCGTCGGCGCAATTCGCGAGGGGAACGGTGCCCCTGGAAGGAGCAGACGGTGCGTGAATTCAAAGGCTTGCTGCGCCCGCTTGCCGCCGGGCTCGCAGGTAGCCGTCCGATGTGCACTCGGAGCGCCACCCAGGAGCCGAATGAGAGAGGGAGAGCGGAGAGACGATCGCTGAGGACCAACGCCTGCCTGAGTGAGGTCCGGCTTCCCAGTCGCATACGTTCTGACCGTTAAAGGAGAGAGGCAACCTCGACGGACTCGAGGCCGAGAGCGACGCCCACAGGCGCGTTGGTGAGCAGTCCGCTGCTGGTGTTGAGGCCATGAGCGAGCTCGGCGTCCGCGCGAAGGGCTTCCTGCCAGCCCTTGTTGGCCAGGGCCACGACGTAGGGCAGCGTCACCGAGGTCAGTGCATGCGTGGAGGTGTTCGCCACCGCCCCGGGCATGTTGGCGACGCAGTAGAACACGGAGTCGTGCACCGCGTAGGTCGGCTCGGCGTGCGTGGTGGCACGAGAATCCTCGAAGCAGCCGCCCTGGTCGATGGAGATATCAACGAGGACGGAGCCAGTCTTCATGTGCCTGACCAGGTCGTTGGAGATAAGCGTCGGTGCCTTGGCACCCGGGATCAGCACCGCACCAATGACGAGATCGGCGTCGAGACACTCGTGTTCGATGGCGAAGGCGTTCGACGCGAGCGTCCGAACGCGGCCGTGATACTCCCTGTCGATCGCCTTGAGAGCGTGCGGATTCTTGTCCAGAACGGTGACCTGGGCGCCCATTCCAACCGCAATTCGGGTGGCGTGCTGCCCGGAGACGCCACCGCCGATGATGACGACCTTGGCGGGGAGTACGCCAGGGACGCCACCAAGTAGCACGCCTCGACCGCCGGCGCTCCGGAGCAGCGTTGCTGCGCCCACCTGCGGAGCGAGACGACCGGCGACCTCAGACATCGGGGCGAGTAGCGGCAGGCCACCCTGAGCGGTCTGGACGGTCTCGTAGGCGATCGCCGTGACCTTGCGGGCGAGAAGCTCCTCGGTGAGAGCTTTGTCGGCGGCGAGATGCAGGTAGGTGAACAGCACCTGGCCCTCTCGCATGCGGCCATATTCCTCACGTATGGGTTCCTTGACCTTGAGGATCATCTCTGCGGTCGCCCATGTGTCCTCAGGGGTGGAGAGCACCTCGGCACCTGCAGTCGCGTACTCCTCATCAGCGATGGACGAGCCACTGCCCGCGCCCTTCTCGATGACGACCTCATGGCCATGCGCGACCAACTCGTGCACCCCCGCTGGGGTGATGGCGACCCGGTACTCATGGTTCTTGATTTCCTTCGGAACGCCGATCTTCATGACGCGCCTCTCTGGCGAAGAAACAGTTCAGCGGCTCTCTCACGGAGGACGTCATGTGACTCCAAACCGTGAAAAGGCGGTGGATCACATGTCGCTGAGTATAGAAACATGCTGGCTGACATGTCAATGTGTCTGGGGTTCGCCGGCCGCGTTCGCGGAGGGTTTGGCGGGGGTGAGACGGAACGGTCAGGTCGTTCCGGCCCGGGTGCGTGCTGGCTGGGGTGTGCCTGTCGATGCCGGTGCGGGGTGCGATCACTGGCGCAACCCGTGGTATCGACTGATTGCTGCGGTACCCCGACGGCGTCTCGTCTCTTCACGTCAGCAGCCGATTGCGGTCGGCGATGGCACCCGATTCATCTCGTACACGAGCTGGCGGCCAGCAGGCAGGCTCGCTCCCGGCGCGACTGACTCAACTGGTGCTCCGCAGGGCCAGGTTGTAAAAGCGGATCTCCTGGTACTCCTCAAGACCCTCAGTACTGCCCTCTCGGCCGAGGCCCGATTCCTTGATGCCGCCGAACGGCGCTGCGGCGTTCGACGGGACGCCCTGGTTGATGCCGACGATCCCGGTGGCGAGGCTGTCGGCGACGGTGAACGCTCGGTCGAGGCTCTCGGTGAAAACGTAGCCCGCGAGCCCGAACTCGGTATCGTTCGCCCGTGCGACGGCTTCCTCCTGGGTGGAGAAGCGCTGCACAGCCGCGATCGGTCCAAAGATCTCCGTGGTGGCCACCTCGGCGTCACCAGGCACGTGGTCCAGCAGCACCGCCCCGAAGTAGGAGCCGGGGCCTTCGTAGCTATGAGCGTCGGTGCGAAGCTTCGCACCTCGACCGACCGCGTCATCGACGAGACCCTGCAGCCGGTGGACGGCCTTGTGGTCGACCATCGGCCCCAGCCCAACGCCGGGCGCGAACCCGCTGCCAGTCCGCAGTGACGTCAACCGCTCAGTCAGGCCCTCGACGAACGCGTCCGCGATGCCGTCCTGGACCAGGAACCGGTTGGCCGCGATACAGGACTGACCGCCATTGCGCATCTTGGCGATGAAGGCGCCCTCGACCGCCCGCTCGAGATCGGCGTCGTCGAAGACCACGAAAGGGGCGTTCCCGCCCAGCTCCATCGAACTCTTGAGCACATTGTTCGCTGCGAGTCGAAGGAGCACCTTGCCCACACTGGTAGATCCGGTGAAAGACACCTTGCGAACCCGAGGGTCGGCCAGTACCGCGTTGCTGAAGGCGCCGGCGTCGCTCGTAGTCACGGCCTGGACCAGATCCTCGGGCACCCCGGCCTCCACGGCCAGCTGCACCGCGAAGAGCGTGGTGAGCGGAGTGAGCGCGGCAGGCTTGACGACAGCGGGGCAACCTGCGGCCAGCGCAGGAGCGATCTTGCGGGTGGCCATCGCCAGCGGGAAGTTCCACGGGGTGATGAGCACAGCCAGGCCGACCGGGGCGTGTCGGGTGAGGAGCTGGGCCCCACCCGTCGGCGCCTCACGCACCGTGCCGGTGTGCCGCGTGGCCTCCTCGGCATACCAACGGACGAAGTCAGCCCCATAGGTGACCTCAGCTCGAGCATCGGCCAGGGTCTTGCCCATCTCCAGGGTGATGAGCAGGGCGATGTCGTCGGCGTTGTCGATCAGCAGGTCATACCAGCGGCGCAGAACATCGGCGCGGTGCCTGGGCGTCGTGGCCGCCCAGCTACGGCCGGCGGCATCGGCGCGGGAAACCGCCTCCAACGCCTGATCGGCATCAAGGTCCGGCACGTAGCCGATGACGGAGTCGTCATGCGGGTCGTGGACCGGGATTGCATTCGGCACTGTCGCCCGGTCGGCCCCGATCCGTGCGACGACCTTCGCCGCGGCAGCTCGGAACATCGGGTCCGGGGAAAGAAGAGTGTCGGGCTTGCTCATGATCAGCGGCCCCCTTCCTGTGCGAGAACGGCGGCCTCGATGGCGCCCATGAGCTCGCGGAGTTCCTCGTCGGTGGTGATGAACGGCGGACTGACCTGCACGGTGTTGCCGCGCAGCGGTCGAGTGACGAAGCCGTCCTCGATCAGTGCATCGGTGAGGGCTTCGGCGCTGAGGTCTTCATGCAGCGAGATCCCGCCCAGCAGGCCCGCCACTCGGGTCTCTGCCACCCCAGCGAGGGCGTCCAGGCGCTTGAGCTCCTCGGTGAGCACAACCTCGAGCTCTTTGACCCGAGACAGCAGCTTCTCCTCTTCCAGAAGAGCCAGGTGGCGCAGAGCGACGGCACACGCGGTCGCGTGACCGGCGTACGTCGCACCGTGGCGGAAGATCGGCGTCTCGTCGGCGTCACGGTAGAAGCGCTCCCACAGGCGCGGGGAGACGAAGACACCACCAAGCGGCGCATAGCCCGAGGTGATGCCCTTGGCAAAGGTGATCAGGTCCGGCTGGAGGCCGTAGCGCTCGGTGGCGAACATCCTGCCCGTGCGGCCGAAGCCTGTGATGACCTCGTCGGCAATGAGCAAGATGTCGTTCTCACGGCAGATCCTCTGCAGACCCTCGAGGTAGCCGGGCACCGGCGGGTTGACACCGCCGGTGCCCTGGATCGGCTCGGCCACGATCGCGGCGACGTTGCTCGCGCCGATCTCCAGTACGGTCTGCTCGACAGCGTTGATGTCATAGGCCGAGATGCGGGCCGTCTCCGGCACCAACGACTCCGTGCCGTAGCCGTCTCGGTTGAACTGCAGACCGGCGATGCTGGTGCCGTACGCGTGGAGCCCGTGGTAGGCGAACTCCCTGCTCAAGATCATCGTCTTGGTCGGGCGTCCCTCGGCCTGCCAGTGACGACGCGCAAGCTTGCACGCCACATCAATGGCGTCCGATCCCCCGCTGTTGAGAATGACCTTCGAGTCGGCGATCGGCGAGAGCCCGGCCAGCACCTCCCCCAGCTCAACTGCCCGATCGTTCAGGTACCGGCCGAAGATGTGGTACGTCTCCAGGCGTTGCATCTGGGCGTACGCCGCCTCAGCCAGCTCAGGCCGGGCATGCCCGACGTTGGCGTGCCACAGGCCAGCAGTGCCGTCGAAGAGGCGCTTGCCGTCGGCGGTGAAGAGATAAGAGCCGTGGGCGCGCTCGACGACAATCTGCCGACCGAGCACGGACGGCATGTGCGCCTGGGCGCTCCACAGAGCTGGTCCGGTCAGCACCGGGACGGCCTCGTTGGACATAGAAGTCTCCTGGGGAATAGCGGAGGTACGCAGACGGGGCGATGAAGCCGGTGTTGAGGACGTCAGACGTCGGCGTTGAACAGGCCCTTGACGGCGACCTTGTCGATCTTGTCGTTGCTGTTGCGGGGCAGTCGGTCGAGGACCAGCCACTCGGTGGGCACCTTGAATTTCGCGAGCCGCGTCTCGCAGTACTCGGCAAGAGCAGCGTCGGGCTTCTCCACACCAACGAAGTTCCCGACCACCGCGGCCGCTACGGATTCACCGCGGCTGGCGCTCTCGATGCCGACCACCGCGACCCCAGTGACGTTGGGATGCTGCGCGATGACGCTTTCGACCTCGACCGGGGAGATGTTGGCACCTCCCCGGATGATCACTTCCTTACTCCGCCCGACGACGAATCCCCAGCCATCCTCGGTGATCTCGAACCGGTCGCCCATCGGCAGCCAGTCGTCGGGGGTGATCTCGGGCTCAACGAGGCACTCGGGGTCGAAGTAGCCCATGTAGTTACCCTCAGAACGCAAGTAGAGCTCCCCGGCGAGGTCGCTGTCTGCCTCGACCTCGACTCTCGCTTGGACCCCGGGGATGACACGGCCACAGGAGCCCGGCACTGGGCGTGGGTCGGTTTGCGGGTCGTAGCCGAAGCCAGGCCTGCCCTCCGAGGAGGCGTAGAGGTCGAGGACTGGTACACCAAACATTTCCTCGAACTTGGCGAAAGCGACCTCGTCCCGCCGTTCTCCCCCGCTGACGGCCATGCGCAGCTCCGGGCCGAACGGCCGACGGCCGGTCTTCTCGCAGTAGTCGACGAGGATTCGAAAGTGAGTGACCACGCCCATGAAGACGGTGACACCACGGCCTTCGGCGCGATCGCACAGGAGCGTGGGGCTGAAGCGCTCCAGCATGACCGCCCTCGAACCCGACATGAGCCCGGTCAGGTTCGAGGTTCCAAGACCGTAGATCCAGGAGAATGCGGGAGGCGCGAGCATGACGTCACTCGAGTTGAGCCGCCATAGCGCCCCGTGGAGCCGAGAGACCGCCGTCTCACCCTCGGAGCTGTACAACACAGGCTTGGGAGCCGCCGTCGAACCGGAGGTGAGCGTGATCAGGATCGGCGTACGCTGCGTCTGAACCTGGGACAGGTCCTTCACATCGCTGACGTTCCAGGTGACGAGGTCGAACGGCCCCATCTTTTCGTCCGATGCGTGTGAGCCCGTATGCGCGAACATCGAAGCGAAGTCCGGGTGAAGGAGGCCGACCGCGGGTTTGATCAGCCGCATCACGTGGTCGGCGTCAGCGGAGGTATAGCGGTTGTTCACGGGCACGAAGATCGCCTCGGCACGGGCACAGGCCAGGAGCATGATGTGGTGCCACACACTGTCCGGCCCGACCAGGACAACCCGTGAGCGTTTGGGAAGACCAAGACCGCGAAGGTACGCCTCCGCTTTGAAGACCTGCTCCTGCAGCTCTCGCCACGTCCAGTCGCCGAACGCATCGGCGACCGCGTGCCGGTCCGGGCCCGTCGTCAGTCCCGTGTAGAGGACGTCGTCGGCGAAACTACTCATGCTCCAGTTCCTTTTTCTCAATGAACCAGCCCGGTGACCAGGGCTTGCCCGCGCGGAGTAGGTCCTCGACCGTGGGGAAACCGCCAGGCCCGCTGGACCGGAGCGCCGTCAGTCCGGAGGTCACCAGGGCAGCGGGCCGTTCTCGTTGAAGTAACCACCGGTCGGCGAGTCCTCGCCCCTCAACGCCAGCGTGACCAGGGCGCGAGCGCCCTGCTCGACGGTGCGGGTGCCGAGGCCGTGGGTCATCTCGGTGGCGACGTACCCGGGAGTGATCGCGTTGATCTTGATGTGACGCAGTGACTCATCGGCCTGGAAGGCCTTGTTGTAGTGCAGCGTGAGCATGTTCAGCGCCGCCTTGGAGGTCGAGTAGGGCGCCCGCACCCCGTGGTCGCCGCCGAAGTCCTTGTCCTCGGTGGTGAGCTTCAGCGATGCGGTGGTGCTCGACACGTTCACGATGCGCGGGGCCTCCGCCTGCTTGAGCAGCGGGAGACAAGCGTGGGTGGTCTCGGCGACACCGCCCACGTTGGTGATGAACGCCGCCTCGAGGTCCTTGCCGGTGATGTCGGTAGGAAGGACCTCGACCATCCGTCCGGCGTTGTTCACCAGGATGTCGAGCCGGCCATAACGCCTGCTGATCTCCTCGGCCGCGCTGTGCGGGTTGCCGGCCTCGTCGCCTCGTGCCGTCACGTCCAGGTGAACCGCGGTCACCTGGATATCCGGCCTGCTGTCCGCCAGTTCGGTCTGGATCTCCTTGGCTGCTCGTTCGCCAGCGACCAGGTCGCGTGATCCGATGACGACCGTCAGTCCCGCCTCGCCGAGCTGACGCGCGACTTCGCGTCCTATCCCGCGGTTGCCACCGGTGACCAGCGCCACCCGTCGATCACGACTTCCCATCATTCACTCCCGAAAGTCCTACGCGTGGTTGGCTGCTGCACCGAGTTCTGCGGCGACTCCCCCCTCATGCGACGCCGTCGTCCGCAGCGGTCTGGGCGAGGAACTCGTCGACGCGAGCCTCGGCCGACTCCCAGTCGAAGTTGCCGTACATCCGGCTCCGGGTGACGTGCGGAGGGCCGGCGTAGAAGAGCTCGTACTGGTTGTTGCGGCTGGCCAGTTCAGAGCCGACCATGCCCCACATGAGGCGGATGAGCCGGTAGCGCCCCATGGCGACCTCGAAGTCGTCGGTGCGGTGGAGCTCCAGGAAGAGCCTGCGCGTGTACTCGTTGTCGAAGGCGCTCACGTCCGCCGGCTGCTGGAACGCGTGGCTGGCCAGCATGCGCCGCATCTCAGTGGCGAAGTCGGAGAAGTACTCCATCGACCAGTTGCTGTTCGCGTACATGAACTGACGGTCCTGGGACACGAAGCCGTGGTCCCATTGCTCGGGGCGAGACTCCTGGGCAATCACCGAAGCCTCAAGCATCTTCACCCGTGCCGCGAGCCCTCCGAAGACGCCCTGCACGGTGGGGTTGCTGGCGAAGTCGAGCGCGTCACCCAGACGCTTGGCTACCGCGAGCATGAAGCGCATCTTGGCCAGCAGACGAATGTGGGCCTGCGCGTTGCCGAGCGTGTGGGCCGGTGTCTCGACGAAGAGTCCGTAGCTGGCCTTCGGGTCATCGAGGACGAAGATCCGGTCCCACGGCACGACGACATCGTCGAAGTAGATGGCGGCGTCCGACTCGTCGTAGTCGGCCAGCGGGTCATCGATCCTGCTCGTCACGTGGGCGGCATACGGCTTGCGCGAAAGGATCTTCACGCCGGGATGGTTGGCCTGGATGCCGAAGCTGACCGCTACCGCCTCATCCCCCGGGCGCAGCGGCTGCGCGTTGCCGACCAGTATCTCGTGGCAGAGCGCGCCGCCGGTGGCGAGCATCTTGAAACCCCGGACCTTGACGCCGGCGCTGCTCGTCCCGACCACGCGCATGGCGTTCTCTACAGCGGACGACGCGCCTGACTTGCTACCGGCCGGGGGGAGCACCGCGAAGGAGAGGTAGAGGTCGTTGTCCCGGATGTGGCGCCAGTAGTTGAGCAGGTTCTCGGCGTACCGGTCGTTTCCTGTGGCTTCCGGGCGACACGCCATGCCGGTGACCATCGCGGCCACATGGTCGGGCGAGCGCCCGAAGAGACCATTACTCACCTCCGACCAGGCCATGTGCAGCTGCCGCCGCAAGGTGAGATCCTCACCCGAGCGCGGACGGAGAAAGTTGAGACTGGTCTTTTCTCCCGTCTCCGGCTCGACGTAGGTCAGGGACGGGTCCGAGGACGTCCGATCGAAAAGACGGGCAACGGTCTTCGCCGGGCCGCCGAATCCGGGGTGCGCCGTGACGTCATCGATGAGGTTTCCCCCCACGTACACCTGCCGGCCGTCCTGGAGGGAAACCAGGTATTCATCGCCAGTGCGAAGCATAAGAGCCGTCCTTTCTGGAATAATTCGACGATCGGAACAATCGTTCACCCGGCTCGCCGGTTCTCGCACACAGAACTTGTTGAGTTCCACGCCATGGCGCAGCGGTGATTCAGTCAGCATAGAAACATGCCCGGCGACATGTCAATCGCTTCATGCTCTGCTGGCGGCGCTTTGGAGGAGCGTTTACGAGAGCCAAATGGAACGAATTGAGGCGACCCCAGGCCCGCACGGCACCTCGGGAAGGAGATCCTCGAGCTGCTGGTGAGTGGGACGTCGAACGAGGAGAGGTATGTCAGTATCGGCGCGATCACCGGCCCCCTCGGGTCGGTGATCGCGCCGAGCGATCTAGGAGTGCACCGTCGTCCCCAGCGCGCCGTCCAGCGAGCTGGGGGCGGCCGATGTGATGCCGTTGGCCTTCTTCAGCGCTGCAACGGCAACGGTGCTGATGATCGCCGAGGCCATCACCAATGCGGCGACAGGGATCCAGGAATTGGCCAGTCGGAAGAACTCGGTGAACAGCATCGGCGAGAACGCGGAGCCGAGCACGCCGCCGAGTGTGAGACCCAGCGAAATTCCAGTGTAACGGACTCTTGCCTCGAATGCCTCGCACAACAGCGCGGCGTACGGCCCGTACATGAAACCGCTTGAAATGCCGGCCATGGCGAACGCCAGAACCACGAGCGCCATTGACCCCGAACTCAGCAGCGCGAAGAAAGGGATCACGGTCACGAACGTCGCCGCGTAGCCGAAGTACATGACTCTCTTGCGGCCAAGTCGATCGGAAAGCCGGCCCGAGAGCAGAATGGTCACCAAGTACATGAACGAGAAAAGCAGCGTCGCAACGAGCAGCGAGTTGTACGAGTAGCCGACCGATTCCATGCCGTAGGCCACGCCAAAGCTGTAGGCGGCATAGAAGTAGAAGCCTTGGGCGAGGAAGGCGAGGGCGCAAAGCAGCAGGCTGACCGCGCGAGTCCGGAAGAGCATCGCGAGCGGCACCTTGGCCTGGTCGTCGCTCTCCTTGAGCTCGATCATGTCCTGGGTCTCCGGGATTTTGCTACGGATGAAGAGGCCAATGCCCACCAGAGCCACACCGACGATGAACGGCACTCGCCAACCCCAGGACTCGAAGGCCGCGTCGGAGATCATGGCCGACATCCCGAGGAAGCAGAGCGTCGAAAGTATCAGGCCCAGCGGCATGCCGGCGGAGGGAAAACTGGTAAGCCTGCCCTCCTTGCCTGGCTCGGCGTGCTCGTGCGTAACCAGCACCGCCCCACCCCATTCGCCTCCGAGCGCGAGGCCCTGCAGCAGTCGCAGCACCATCAACAGGATGGGCGCCCAGACGCCGATCTGGTCGTAGCTGGGGACGAGACCGATGCCACACGTGCCGATTCCCATGATGCTGAGCGTCACGAAGAGGGCCGACTTGCGCCCGACGCGGTCGCCGAAGTGTCCAAACAGCGCAGCCCCGAACGGGCGAGCGACGAACCCCACGGCGATGCCGCCGAAGGCCAGGATGGTGCCGACAAGGGGGTCGTGGTCTGGGAAGAAGACCTTGTTGAAGACCAGCGATGCCGCCGTCGCATACGCGAAGAAATCGAAATACTCGACGGTGGTGCCGGTCAGACTTGAGGCGATGAGTGTCCGATTGCTTGGGGCTTGGGATGATGCTGTCACGAGGACTCATCCGTTCTTGAGAGGACATGGCGCGGTCACGCAACGTGCGTGCCTGAGAGGGACCGGCCGCCACCGCTTGTACGGGGTGACGGCCGGGATTGTCGGTCGTGATAGCTGGTCACGCCGACTAGGAGTCACGCAGCCAGGAGCTCGTATCCGCGCTGGAGATCTCGCCGAGAGGTCAGGCGGTGAGGCGCTGGAACCTGCGTTGTAGATAGAGCAGCGGGTTCGCCGGTCCTTCGCTGGTGCGCACGTGGGTGATGCGGCCTACCAGGATTCGGTGGGTGAACTGTGGAATGCAGTCGTCGAGATCGCAGACCAGGGTTGCGGTCGCGTGTCGCAGGGCCGGTATCGGCCAGCCTGCGGGCCAGTCGAGGTGTTCGGTGTCGATGAGCTTGCTCTGCCCCGGCCGAGAGAGCTGGTACGCCAACTCCTCAGACCCTGCGGACCCCGCTGACAGAAAGTTGACGGAGAAGCGCTTGCGCTCGCAGATCGTGCGGAACGTCTGGTTCTCATGGTTGAGCAGCGCGATCAGCGAGGGCGGATCGTTGGACAGCGACGAGATCGCGGTGGCTGTCATGCCGTGCATGTCCCCGTGCTCGTCGCAGACCCCGATGATGCCGACAGTCGCTGCGACGCGACCGAAGGCATCCTGGAAGTGCTGCTTCAGGTCGGCGTGGGCGCTCTCTGCGGCCTGGATACCCGTCATGCCGAAACCCACCCGTTGCGAGAGCGTGCCGGAACGTCGAGCGACGCGGGCAGACCTGACGTCGTCCCCTCGTAGGGGGTGCCGTCGGTGATCTCGTTGATCGGCCCCGACCAGGATTCGACCTTCAGGCCGCCAAGCAGGCCTGGCGCGTAGTGCTTGCCGAAAAGACACATGGCTTCAAGATCCTTCCACCGTTGAGCGTGCGGGCTCGACGGCAAACTGAACAGTTCGCAGATTCGGGCCGCACCTCGGGAAGACTTCTTGTTCCATGCCAAGGGCGTGGCCAGAATGATGCACCCGTCGGACGGGGTACACAAGGCCCCGTCCGCGCTGGGGCGGAAAATTTCGTGTCGCGCCGCACGTCAGGGCCATGCGCTGCCTCCGTGTCGCGGTGAGGTGCCATAGGCAGTCGGAGACGGGTGTCTCGCACGCGGCCACGGTCCGGGTGGTCTCGCGGGGCTGGCTTCGGCGGCCTCGCGCTCGGTGTCGTTCATCGGCGAGGGTCCCGGGCACACGGTGTCGCCATGGACGTGTTCGAAGAGCACCAGGGGGAATCGACGTTTCGGCGTGCAGGACTGCGACCATGGTGCGGCTGCCTTTGGCGTTGGCTGACTCGGCCAGGTCGCTGCCGGTGAAAGCGGACGTCAGTGTCTCCCCGCGGCGTGGCCGTCCACCGGCGTCACCGCGGGCTGCGGTCGTGTCCAGCAGGCGAGGAACCTCGCCGCCCACCTGGGCATAGGTCCGTCGAGGCTCGCGGCCCTCGGGTGACGTACCGGAAGCCTTGGCGGGCGCTCTGTCCGCCGGACGGGTACTGCACCCAGTTCGAGCCGGTCATGGACAAGATCCGTGTTTCCATCTCGGCTCGGGCGGAAGGGCGTCCTCGCACGGCTCTTCAAGGCCCGTCTGGCCATGGTCAGCGGCTTCATGGTCCCAAGAGAGCCTCGACCGGCGGGTCACACTCGGCCACAACCTTGTACGTCGCGGCGTCCCGGTCACGGCGAATAGATGTCTCCCCCCGGCCTCCGGTGGTGCATGGACTGAAACGTTGGAGAGGTCGGCGGCTGCGAAACAGGGCCGCACCTTCCAGCGCCTTGACATGTCGAGTGACATGTTTCTATGTTCAGCATCACATAGGCCGTAGCCCGCTTGGCCTGGAACGAGCATCACCCGCCGTGGTAGCGCCCAGAGACGAGCTCCGCCGCAGCACATGCAAGTCGCGGCCAAGAAGTGCCCGAAGAGGGAGCATGATGGTCATCAATCACAGTCGACTCAGGCAGGAACTGGGTTCTATCTGGAACTCTCACGATCCGTTCCAGTCGACGATGGATTTGCTGTCGGGCTCACCGGCTGGGGAGTCACGAATGCTCATCGGCGGCGAACTCGTGGGATCGCTGACAGGGAAAACGTTCGTCAACATCGACCCCACCACTGAGGAGTCGCTGGGCGAGGTAGCCGATGCCGGCCCTGAGGACATCGAACGTGCGATCAGCGCCGCGCGCCATGCGTTTGACGACACTGATTGGTCCCGCGATGCGCAGTTCCGCAGGCACTGCCTCCTCCAGTTGCACGCCGGCCTGACGCGGGCCGCCGATCAGCTCCGCGCGACCGCTGTGCGTGAGATCGGGATCGCAGTGCGCACCACCTATGCGTTCCACTCCGACTTCCCGATCTCCTACATCCCCTATTTCGCCGACCTGGCCACTTCCTACGAGTACGAGCACCCTCTCGCCGACCAGACCTGGTCGGCCGGCACACGACGGATCGTGCGCCGGGAGGCCGTCGGAGTGGTCGCAGCCATCACCCCGTGGAACTTCCCGCTCTACTCGCTGGTCACCAAGCTCGCACCCGCGCTGGCCGCCGGATCGACGGTGGTGCTCAAGCCCGCCCCTCAGTCACCGTGGCACGCGACCTTGGTCGCGAAGATCATTGCCGAGGAGACCGACTTCCCGCCCGGGGTCATCAACATTGTGCCGACGTCCGATAACACCGTTGCCGAGTTGCTGACGACCGACCCCCGGGTGGACCTGGTGCACTTCACCGGATCTACAGCGGTCGGCAAGCGCGTCATGGCCAACGCTGCAAGCCGCGTGGCCCGCGTGTCTCTCGAACTGGGGGGCAAGTCGGCCAATGTTCTCCTCGACGACGCCGACTTTGAGGACGTTCGGCCGCAGGCTGCCGGCATGGTCTGCATGAACGCCGGTCAGGGCTGTGTGCTCCCAACTCGTATTGTTGATCCCGCGCTCGCGTTACGCGGAAGCCGTCGACCTCGTCAAGCTGGTATACGAGACGATCTCCTACGGTGACCCAACCGATCCGGAGGTTGTCTACGGCCCGCAGGTCTCAGCAGTACAGCGCGACCGGGTTCTCGGACTCATCGACAAGGGCATCGCAGAGGGGGCACGCCTGGTCGTCGGCGGTGGGCGGCCGGAGCGGTTCGACCGGGGATACTTCGTCGAGCCGACACTGTTCGTCGACGTCGATCCCAACTCCACGATCGCGCAGGCGGAGATCTTCGGGCCGGTCCTGACGATCTCACCCTACGACGATGTCGACCACGCCGTCGCCATCGCGAACAACTCCAGCTACGGCCTCGCTGGTTCGGTATGGAGCAATGATGAGGGCGCTGCGATTGAGGTCGCCCGGCGGATTCGAACGGGAATGATCTCTATCAACGGCGGAATGTACTACGCACCTGACCTGCCTGCTGGGGGATTCAAGCAGAGCGGTCTTGGCCGGGAATCCGGGATTGAAGGTTTCGAGGAGTTCCTCGAAACGAAGTCCATTGCCGTCGGCGAATGAGCAGGACGTGCGTTTCCCCTCAACGCTGCTACAACGGTCCCGCGATTGGATCCTGGGTCGATTGGCGACCACCAACTAGTGAATTTTCGTGACCTGCTCGGCAGTTCCTCAGGCCGGACACGAAGTCCGCCATTGATTACTTCTCTAGCAAGAGGGGACTCCTCATGGCCACATCCGTCACCGCAGCCATTCTGCGCGAGGTAGACTCGCCGTTCCAGTTCGAGAAGCTCACTCTCGATGATCTGCGTCCATCCGAGGTGCTCGTCAAGATCACCGCGGTCGGACTCTGCCACACCGACCTTGCCGTGCAGCACGGCCATCTCCCGCAGGCCTTCCCGCTCGTCGTCGGACACGAGGGAGCCGGCGTGATCGCAGAGGTCGGTTCCGCCGTGACCGACCCCGCCGTCGGCGACGAGGTCATCCTCTCCTTCTCGTCCTGTCGGCGCTGCCGGAACTGCCTCACCGGGCGCGAGGCCTATTGCCTGAGATTCGGGGCGCTCAACTTCGCCGGCTCCCGGGAGGATGGCACACTCACTCTCCGCGACGGGTCCGGGGACGGGGTCCACGGCAACTTCTTCGGGCAGTCGTCTTTCGCTACCCACGCGATCGTCGCTGCCCGCAACGTCGTCAAGCTCCCCAAAGGCGCTCCCCTCGACATCTCCGGGCCGCTCGGATGCGGCATCCAGACCGGCGCCGGAACCATTCTCAATTCCCTATCCGTGCCCCCGGGCGCATCCGTGGTCATCGCTGGCGCCGGCACCGTGGGACTCGCCGCGATCATGGCCGCGAAGGTCGCCGGTGCGACGACGATCATCGCCGTCGACGTACTGCCCGAACGTCTCGATTTCGCCAAACGCCTCGGAGCAACCCACGCCGTCAATGGGAAGGAGGCAAACCTCGCCAAGCGCATCCGTGAAATCACGGACGGCGGGGTCTCCTACGCAGTCGACACGACCGGTAACGCGTCGGTGATTGCTGCGCTGTTCGATGCGACCGCACTCGGCGCGAAGATCGCGCTCGTCGGGGTTACCAAGCCCGGCTCCACATTGGACCTCGGCCTTCTCTCGGCCGCTGGAAAGACTGTCGTCGGGGTGTATCAAGGGGACGCGGTCCCACAGAACTTCATCCCCGACATGCTCGCCCTCCACGATGCAGGTGCCTTCCCATTTGACCAGCTGATCACCCGCTATGCATTCGACCAGATAGATCAGGCGATCGCCGACATCCACACCGGCACAACAGTGAAAGCGATCCTGATGATGCCGTAGGTCAAGTCCGCTGGGGCGGTGCACGGGTTCTGGTCCTTCATCTTTGTTCGTCTGGCTATGAGGGTCTGGGAGCTGACGCCGTCGTCGTTTTAGTAAGGGCGGCACCTTCTCGGTCGAGGGATGCTGGCCAGACTGCCCGGTTTCGATGATCCGGGGTCAGGCTCTTCGAAACGAGCCATGAGGCGCCGCGAGTCACCGGCAGCCAGACGTCCCGCACCCCACAGCCATGAGGAGATACGGATGAGCAACGTAATGCGCCCCGAAGCCCGCACCAGGGCCGGGGTGGAGCGTGGCCTGCGGGACGGGGGCCTTGAGGTCTTCCGCGGCATCGCGTTCGCCCGGCCGCCGGTGGGCGACAAACGCTTCGCGGCGCCACACCAGTCCACTCCTGGGAAGGCGTGCGGGAGGCGACCGCGTTCGGGCCTCCGCCGCCGCAGGTGCCGCTTATCCCCGGCAGCAGCCGCGGCCAATCGGCCGAGATGAGCGGAGACGACTGGCTGACGGTGAATGTCTCGACACCCGGTGCCGATCCCGCGGCGCGCTACCCCCGGTGATGGTGTGGATCTACGGCGGCGGTTACAAGAGCGGCCACGCCGGCGCACGCCACGTCGAGTACGGCCGGCTGGCCCGCGAGGGCCAGCCGGTCGTCGTGTCGTTCAACTACCGGGTCGGCATGGAAGGCTTCGCCCAGATCGAGGGGGGCCCCGGCCAACCGCGGCCTGCTCGACCAAGTCGCCGCCCTCACGTGGGTGCAGGAGAACATCGCCGCCTTTGGCGGCGACCCCGACCAGGTCACCGTCTTCGGCGAGTCAGCCGGCGCGGGGTCCATCGCCGCGCTGCTGGCGATGCCCAGCGCCAAGGGCCTGTTCCGGCGGGCCATCGCCCAAAGCGTGCCCGGCACCTTCCTGTCCCCGGAACTCGCCGCCGCTCTGGCCGGCGAACTCGGCCTGCGCCCGACCATGAGCGATCTGTCCGGCGTCGATCCGAGTGCAGGCTGACACAGGCCTGCGCCCAACTGTCGGCCACCATGCACCAGTACGTGGACCGGTGGGGCCCGGTCGCGTTCTCCCTAACGCCCTTCTGGCCCGTCCAGGACGGCACGGTCTTGCCCACCACCCCCTGGCAGGCACTGGCCAGCGGCGCGGGCCGCGACGTGGACCTCATCATCGGGCACACCCGGGACGAGTACCGCCTGTTCACCACCCTCGGTGAGCACAACGACCGGATCACCCAGGACCAAGCCGCGACGGCGCTGAGTGTCTGCGGACCCAGCCCCGACGCGGAGCAGCGGTAACGCGAGGCGTTTCCCGACGCCTCCCACGAATACCTCTACGAGCTCGTCCAGTCCGACCGCTTCTTCCGCATGCCCTCCCTGCGCCTGGCCGAAGCCCAGGTGGCCGGCGGCGGCCACGTACACGTCTACGAACTCGCCTGGAACGCCCCGGCAGACGACGGCGCCTTCGGCGCCTGCCACTTCCTGGACGTCCCCCTTACCTTCGGTGTCTTCGACGGCTTCTCACACATCCTGATCCCCGAACCCACGCCCGACGCCGAGGCGCTGTCCGCCCGCATCCGCTCCGCCTGAACCGGCTTCGCCGCCACCGGCGACCCGGGCTGGCCCGCATACGACACCGACCAGCGCCTGGTAGAGGCCGGCGACCGAGGAGATCTGGCCCTTGCACTCGCCGGTGGGGATGATCAGATGACTGCATCCGCTCGACAGAGTCACCGCCCGCGCGGCGCCGCAGTACCGTGTGGAGCATGTCGTCAGTGAGGACCGAGGCCTGCCGTGCTTGCCCTGGGCCATGGTGTCGAGCCCTTCGAGCGTGGGGTCGCGGATGTTCTCCCGCTTGACCTCCGTCATGGCGGCGAAGACCCCGAACAGCAACTTGCCGAGGCCGGTGGGGTCGTAAAGGCCAGGGAGGGGCCAGTCGTCCAGGGCTCTGATCATCTTGCGCGCGCACGCATCCCCCAGAGCAAGTTGACGGCGCAGTGCTCGGCGATGTCCACGGTGGTGAGGTTCGGGTTGGCAGTGGGCAGGTCGGCATCACCGAGGCGTCGATGGCGTACAGGTACTCGATGCCGTGGACGGCGCCGGTGGGGGACACGACCGCCTCGGGATCGTCGGCCCATCCGGCAGATGCCCACCGGATCCGGAGGACGCCACGATCGACATGCCGTGACCACCTACTGCCGGGCCCCTGTTCACCCTGCGGACTGGCGAGGTGACCTCCAAGCGCGGAGCCCTGGAGTGGGCGCGCGACCACCTGGACCCGAGGCGACGCTCGCTACTCAACCAGGTGATTGAGGACGACCCTGCGGCTTGGACCCGAGTGATCCCCCGCGGCCAGGCAGCGTCGACGAGATGCACGCCTTCGCCGCGTACGCGGAGTTACTCGCCATCCGATGGAACTGGGCCCTGCCGGACCGCGCCTGTCGGGACGCGACTCGACAGGGCCCGGTGTCATGCACGCTATCGCCGCCCGTAGTTGCCTCATCGCAGTCACTCACAATCCCGTACCGACCTGGGCAAGAAGTCACCCGATAAGGGTGGCTCCCGGTCTCGTTGCCGACACGTTTATGCATCGAGCTGACCCTGACGTCCTGCCAGACCACCCCAAGGGACGCGAGCACCTACGCTCGTCCGGTAAGCGTGATGTGTACGGGATCGGTGCCGTCTGAGATCTCGCGCCCCAGGGTCCTTACCGCATCAGTGACATCTTCGAGCGCAAAGGTATGTGTGCAAACAGCTGCGAGTTGAGTGTTTTCCTCGATCATGCTGATCGCCATCTCCGTCGACTGCCAGCTTCCGCTCACGACGCCGCGCAATTCGATCTCCCGGAGCACCACCTTATCGACCGGGAAATCGTTCAGCTTGTTCTCGCCCTTGAGACCTGCGAGAACAACGCGGCCCCCGCGCTTGACCATGTCGATCCCCTGGACGACGGGTGAGACAGCTCCCGCCGACACGTCGAGAACGATATCCGCCAATGCACCGTTCGTCAGTTCGGTGACGCGCGCGACCGGATCGTCCTTGTGAATGTCGATCGTGGTGGTGGCCCCGAGTTCGCGAGCCAAATCGAGTCGGCTGCTGTCGGCTGCCGTCCCAGTTACGATGATGTTCTCAGCTCCTGCCTTCTTGGCTACCGCAACCGCGAGCAGGCCGCGCTGTCCCGGACCTTCGATGACGACGGTCGAACCAATTCCGACGCCGCCGACTTCGTACACCCAGCGGATCGAATTCGAGAGCGGATTGACCAGCGTCATCACATCTGCTGGGATGTTCGACGGCAGCTTGTGAACCATCGCACGGGGATGCAAGTAGACATGCGTCGCATATCCACCCCACAGGGAGGGAGCTACGCGCGTGCCCTGGTAGAGCCCGTATCCGATGTCCGACTCGCAACGCGTAAAGGCGCCCACACCACAGTGCGCGCATTGGCCGCAGGGAACGATCGGATCGATCGCGACCCGGTCCCCTTCCTTGACATTCCAACGCTTCGCGGCATCCGGACCGATGCGCTCAATCCAGCCCATGATCTCGTGGCCCGGGATAATCGGCATTCCGCCGCCCCAACCGGCCATGCCGCCAAGATATTGCTCGTAATCGGTCCCGCAAAGACCGCCGGCCTCGACCTTCAGGATGGCGTCGTCGTCGCCGATCTCCGGGATCGGGAACTCCCGGAACTGAAACTTCCTAGGGCTTTCGAGAACTGCGGCAAGGGCTTTAGCCATTGGGGAGACTTCTCTCACTCGTGAAAAGTAGATATCGCGGCGCTCATCACACCCCGACGATAGAGAGCGCGGCCTTGCATGGGTGCGCTCCGGTTTCTGGCGGGCCTTCCGTGCTCAGTGTGGTTCGTACCCCGAACTATCGAGGACCCCTGTGTCCCGACCCACCGCCCGGCACTGTCACCGCTCGGGCTTGTACTGATTCACCCCGTCCACAAAAGTCGCCGTGAGTCGGCCCTGCAGCACGAGGACGTCCAGGTGGGCGACCGTCTCGTTGACCGCGAGCATCTGGTGGAAGGCGCTGAGCTCGCTGAACGGCACCTCCCGACGGGTCCAGGGGAGACGGCGCGCCACCGCGAAGGCGTCGTGCGTACCGTCCTCGAGTACGGCGAGCGTTGTGCGCAGCCGGTCATCGTGGTGGGTGAGCAGCTCGGCGACGCGAGTATGGGTGCTGTCGGCGACGGGTCCGTGCGCGGGCAGCAGGCGGGTGTCTGCATATCGGGACATCAGCCGTAGTGAGTCCAGGTAGGCGGCCAGCGGTCGGCTGCCGGGTTCCGCCGATTCGAAACCGATGGACGGGGTGATGCGTGGCAAGACGTGGTCCCCGGAAAACAGCAGTCGGCGCCGTTCGTCCAGAAACACCACATGCCCCTGGGTATGGCCTGGGGTCGGGATGACCTGGAGATCACTCTCGCCGAAGCGCAGGGTCTCCGCATCCAGCCAACGGTCCGGGGCCTCCCAGTCGTCGGGTTGGTACTGGTTGGGGTGCGTCGACCGGACGCGGTCAGCCAGTTCGTCGGCTCCTGCCTGCCGCAGGATCTGAAGTGGCGCCGTCAGCCCATCGCGCAGCTTGTTGAGCAGCTCCAGGCCCGGGCGTTCCCCGACGCCGAGGTAGACACGGGCACCCAGCAGCCGACGCAATTCCACCGCCTGCGTGTAGTGATCGCGGTGGATATGGGTGACGAGGATGTGGCTGATGTCGCCGAGGTCGCGACTGATAGCGGACAGGGCCTCCTCAAGGGTTTTGCGCGCCTCGGGGATCGCCCAGCCTCCGTCGATCATGACGAGGCCACCATCGTCGGCCAAGCCCTCCAGAAGATAGACGTTGACGGCCTTCAGGCCGTCGTGGGGGAGCGGCAGAGGAACGCGGTGCACACCCGGCTGTATGGTCTCAACGCCGGCTACGGCCCATGACCCCTGGTCGAAACGCTCTGTCATGACTCTCCTCTTGTCACGTGCATAACCCGTCGAAGACGCCGGCCGCTACGGCGCACGCGTCATCAGCCGTTCGCTGTCGACGGGCTAACGCTGTTCGACGATCGAAGTGCTGAAGCCTGGACTGACCAGCCCCATGGACCGCCCACAACGTAGAGAACGCGGCCGGACACGAAACCGACGCCTTCGCCGGCAAAGAGACGTCACGTTCTATCGCCGAGGATGGCGTCACCACCGCCCAGCGCCCTGGCCGGGGCCACTCCATCAGGCGAGCTGGCGGGACCGGTCCGGGTGAGGAACTCTTGGACCGGGGCCTCGGCGGCCCTCCAATCAAAGTAGTCCCATACGCGGGTCCGGGTGACGTGAGGCGGGCCTGCGTAGAAGAGTTCGTACTGGTTGTTCCGGCTGGCGAGTTCGGAGCCGACGAGGTCCCACATCAGGCGGATGAGGCGGTACCTGCCCATTGCGGATTCGAAGTCCTCGGTCCGGTTGAGCTCCAGGAAGAGGGACTTCGTGTAGTCATCCTCGAAAGCGCTGACGTCAGCTGGTTGCTGGAAGGCGTGGCTGGCGAGCAGCTTACGCATCTCGTTGGCGAACTCCGGGAAGTACTCCATGGACCAGTTGCTCGTTGCGTACATGAACTGCCGGTCCTGGGACACGTACCCGTTCGGCCATGACTCCGGGTGGGCTTCCTGGGCGACGACTGCCGCCTCCAGCATCTTCACCCTGGCCGCGAGCCCGCCGAAGACTCCCTGTACCGCGGGATTGCCGGTGAAGTCCAACGCGTCCCCCAGACGCTTGGCGGCCGCGAGTATGAAACGCATCTTCACCAGCAGCCGGATGTGGGCCTGCGCGTTGCCGAGGGTATGGGCCGGAGTCTCGACGAAAAGCCCGTAGCTCGCCTGGGGGTCGTCGAGGACGAACACACGCTCCCACGGGATCTGGACATTATCGAAATAGATGGCCGAGTCCGCCTCGTCGAAGTCAGCAAGGGGATCATCGATCCTGCTCACCGCATGAGCCGCGTACGGCTTGCGGGCGAGGATCCGGACACCCGGATGATTGGCCGGGATCGCGAAACTGACAGCGACGGCCACATCACTGGGCCTCAGTGGTTGCGCGTTCCCGACGAGGATCTCGTCGCACAGCGGCCCGCCCGTCGCGAGCATCTTGAACCCGCGCACGGTGACGCCGTCCCGGTCGGTGCCTACCACGCGCATCGCGTTCTGTACGCCGGTCGACTTGCCCGACTTGCTGCCGGCGGGCGGAAGCACGGCGAAGGAGAGGTACAAATCGTTGTCACGGATGTAACGCCAGTAGTTGACCAGGTTTTCCGAGAACCGTTCCGAGCCGGTGACCTCCGGCCTGCACGCCATACCCGTAACCATGGCTGCCACGTGATCGGGCGATCGCCCAAACAGCCCATTGCTCACCCCCGCCCAGGCCACGTGCAGCCGCCGTCGTGTCGCAAGATCGTCGCCCGAGCGCGGCCTGAGGAAGTTGACATTCGTCTGCTCCCCCGTCTCCGGCTCGATATAGCGGAGGGACGGATCCGACGCGGTAACGTCGAACAGACGGGCGACGGTGCGCGCCGCGCCGGCGAAGCCGGGATGACACGTAACGTCCTCGACGATCTGACCTCCCACGTACACCTGCCGCCCATCGCGCAGCGAAGCCAGATAGTCGTCACCAGATCGAAGCACAGGAAGCCCTCCTTCCCAGAAAACCGCCACCATGAAGATCGAACACGCAACACAGAGCCACATCGAGGTGTGCACCATGGGAGGACTGCTTGTTCCATGCCAAGGAGCTTGGTGATGCCGACCACGTTACATGTCGTGTACCATAAGAACATGTCAGTCGGCATGTCAACGGTGAGCCCCTTAGGATCCGACGTGGAGATGCGGGGTGCCCTCGGGCATGCTTTCTGCTCACAACTGGGGAGTCGAGACCGACTATGAACGCCGTGCCGATACACGAGAATGGCCGCCTCGATGTTGGCGCGGTAAGGCGCCAGCAGGTCGTTATGGTGGTGCGCAAGCTAGTGGCTACCCAGGGTATTGGAGCCGTTACGATCGCGCAGATCGCAAAGGTCATGCGTACCTCGCGAGGGGTGGTCAATCATCACTTCAAGAACAAGGAGGAGATCCTGCAGGCCGCCCTGGTGAGCGCGCTGAAGGATGCCAGCATCGCGACCGACCAGATGGTTGCGGCTGAGGATGGCGTAGGGGAGGTCACGCGGCTGGTCGTGGGACTAGCGGCCACGGAAAGCGACTGGTGGCAGGTGTACATTGCCTTCCTGGCCGAGTCCGCCCATGATCAGTTTGCGAGGAAGATGATCCAGGAGGCTGACCGCAATTTCCGCGTAAATCTTGCGAGAGCCCTCGGAGACGAGAGCAAAGCTGCGGTCACCTTGGGTCTCATGAAGGGGCTGGCACTCCAACGCGTCGTCGACGAGGCCTTTGATGTAGACGAGGCTGTTGCTGCTGCTGTTCAGTTGCTATCCCAATGGGAACGAGTGGGCACTTGATAGACCCCTCGCCGAATGTCGCGAAGGCACGAAGATTGCTTTCGACGATTCGGCACTGGCTCTGGGATCGTCCAACCTCTCGCGCAGTCCGGGTGTGAGCGGTCGACTGCAGGCGAACGACCCCGGACTGCGTGAGCTGCGCGACGATCAGCGGGCCTTGTCCCCCTTTTTTACCGAAGGTTCGCGTGCGTCGAAGGTGGGGCGCGCGCTGCTGGCATCGCTCACGTCATGTGATGAGCGCGGGGCCGCGGTTCGTCCCCCGGCGGCCAGCTGGCCACTTGGCTGCTGCCGATGGACCTTGGTCCGGGCGAGCAGCAGAACCGCGTCGTCGGTGGGTCGGCGACGCGTGAATTCCCCGCTCTGCCGCACCTCGTTCCAGTCGCAGTAGGAGATCGTCGAGGCTGGGTCAGCAACTCGTCCGAGGGCATGTCGAGTCGGCGAGAGGGCGCAGCGTCGTACAGAGTCGGCCCATGTTCGCCGATCCTGGACGCCGTGCCCGACGACTTCACCTACCACGAGTCCCATCCTGTCCCTGTGTCGTTCAGAAATGCGTCGTTGCAGTTCATGGGGGGTGTGGTGAGACCTGCGGGGATGCTGGGAACATTGCGGGTGCCGATAAATCATC
>NZ_NCSM01000044.1 GCF_002224125.1 Streptomyces sp. NBS 14/10 | reverse complement strand
GGGATGTTGCGAGAGTTTAAAGAGGTAGCCGCGCCTCTCCGTTGCGAAGGACGCCCCGCTGACGCAGGCAGGACAGGCGGCAAGCCCCGTCGGCCCCTCCGGCTCCGCGTCGAGGATTCCACAGCCCACAGGACGTCGGCGGGGACGGCCGTGTCGCCCCGCCACCACGCGAGGGACTACGAACGCCTTATCCAGCACTCCGAAACCCTCATCACCTGGGTTGCCATCACACTCATGACCAGGCGCCTGGCTCGGAATGGTGCCACTCCGGGCTGACCGAGGAAACCAGCTTCGTCCGCACGTCTCACCTACGGAGCCCAGCCAGGCAATCTGCCGCGATCGCGCGCCTCATCCTTGCCGATTGGCGTCTGAGCAGTGGGCCGCACCCATCGGGATTGTGAAACCGTCTGGAGTTCAGGCGTTGCTGACGCCGCTCTCGGTGCTACGGGCGCGACGCTCGGTGATGTAGCGGTACAGGGCGCCGAGCGCGGCGGCTTGGACGATGGCGCCGATGGGGATGCCTATCAGGCCTGCAGGGCCAGCGAAGAAGAACAGCATCGAGGTCGGTGCGGTAACCAAGATGGCCCACACCCCGGCGAAGCTGGCGTCTCCGGCCGAGGCGGCGGAGAAGGTAGCGGCCTGAAGGGTGTCTTTATTGCCGTACGGTGGGTGACCTGGGCGTTGCGATCGCTCAAGTATGGGCATGATCCCTGATCGTGGGTCTGCGATTGCTCTACCTGATCTTCTGCCGACTGCTGGGCTGCCTCCTCCTGCTGGGCCAATCGACCGCCGCGAACAACGCGGAGATCCTCGCGCTTCGTTATGAGGTCGCCGTGCTGCGCCGGCAGATCAAGCGGCCACAGCTCTCATGGGCCGAGCGTGCAGTGCTCTCCGCTCTCGCACGGCACCTGACACCTGCCTTACGCCGCCATCGGCTGGTCACCCCTGGCACACTGCTGACCTGGCACCGCCGTCTGGCGCGCTGGAAATGGCGACAAACCCCAACCGGCCCCGGCCGGCCACCACTGGCGGAAGAACAGTCGCGCTCATCCAGCGCCTGGCGCGAGAAAATCCGACCTGGGGATACGTCAGGATCCAAGGCGAACTGCGACGGCTCGGCTACCGGGTCGCCGCCGCCACCATCCGGCGCGTCCTGCGCCGCTCCGGTCTACCGCCCGCACCGCAGCGTACCTCCCAGCATGCCTGGCGCTCCTTCCTCCGAGCCCAAGCCCACACGCTGCTCGCCTGCGACTTCATGCACGTAGAGACCGTCTTCCGCAAACGTCTCTATGTCTTCTTCGTCATGGAGATCGCCACCCGACGCGTCCATGTCCTGGGTGTCACCGCCCGTCCCACGGGCGTATGGGTCACCCAACCCGCCCGCAATCTGCTCATGGATCTCGAGGGCAGGGCTGGGTGCTTCCGGTTCCTCTTCCGGGACCGGGACAGCAAGTTCGCCGCCGCGTTCGATGCCGTCTTCGCTGGCAACGACACAGCCGTTATCCGAACCCCGCCGCAAAGCCCGCGGTCATTTCCCGAACGATGGATACGTACGGCCCGCGCCGAATGCACCGAGCGGCTCCTCATTACCGGCGAACGGCAGCTGCGTACGGTCCTCACCAGCTATGCCGAGCACTACAACACCGGGCGGCCCCACCGCAGCCTCAGCCTACGAGCACCCGACGACGACCCGAACATCGTCCCCTGCCCGCCGCCACGGTCAGGCGCAAGCAGGTACTCGGCGGACTGCTCAACGAGTACCACACCGCGCCACCCCGACCGCCTCATCATCCACAGGAAACGCCCAGCTCAGCAGCCTGATCGGAATATTGACACCCTTCAGGTCTCCCGGGCCTGGCCCGGCGCTTGCTGTAGTCCCACTTCCGAGTGATCAGTCTGCGGTGCCGTGCGAGCAGCGTCGTGGGCGTCACCGGGAACGCGTTCGCCCACCGGTACCGGGGGATCAGCGACGACAGCGCCGCGAACCACAGCCGATCCGCATGCCCGTATCGCACCGGCCTCGTGAGCTGCCTGCGCAGCACCGCGTTCTCGTGCCGCAGCACAAGCAGTTCCGCGTCCTTGGCCGCGTCCCGACGCAACAGCAATGCCGGGAACGCGAGCAGCTTCCGAGCCACCTGGTACACCAGAGAGACGAACACCCGGACAGGGTTCCAGCAGACCGTGATGGAACGCCAGACCCGCTCCGAGCAGCAGCGATGAGTTTCTGAACGGCACAGCCACAGGGTCGGTGGCTACGGGCGGTTGGCACGGTGTGGGGCAGTGCCACTCGGGCAAGGGGCGGGCGAACCTCTTGCTGATCTCTTGGCTGCGTGCCCCGTCTTCTTCACAGGTGCGGCCACGATTCGCAACGTGCCTCACAGTGTGTACTCACGCGGGTGAATATTGCCCATCTCGTGCATGTGCTGAGTACGTCTGACCTATCTAGCCTCTTCAGGAACCAGTGCAGGGCAAGGCCGCTCCGGCCTGACTCCCAGCCCCCCACCCGAACACTCATTTCTTCCCGGCACGCGGATGGCGATGACGCAGGTCGTCGAGACTGGATTTCCATGGAGGCGGAATGAACGCGGAATCGTATGACTACCTCGTCGTCGGAGCCGGCTCGGCCGGCTGCACGGTTGCGGCCCGCCTGTCCGAGGATCCGAACGTCACGGTCGCGCTGATTGAAGCAGGGCCGCCCGCCCGAGGCCGCCTCTTCGAGATCCCCGCGCTTTTCTCGCAGCAGCTCAAGACCGCATTCGACTGGGACTTCGAGACGGAACCCGAGCCCCGGCTCGGAGGGCGCCGAGCCTACCTGCCCCGCGGCCGGGTGATCGGCGGAACCAGCTCGATGAACACGATGCTCTACGTTCGCGGTCACCGCCATGACTACGACACATGGGAGCGACTCGGCAACCCGGGCTGGGGCTATGACGATGTCCTGCCGTTCTTCAAGAAGTCCGAGGACAACGAGCGCGGAGCCGACGACTTCCACGGTGCCGGTGGCCCCCTCGCGGTCAGCGACCCCATTTCGGTTCATCCTCTTCTGACGGCATGGGTCGAGGCGGCTCAGGATGCGGGGCACAAACACAACCCGGACTTCAACGGACCCGAGCAGGAGGGCGTTGGCTACCACCAAGTCACGCAGCGAAACGGGCTGCGCTGCAGTAGCGCCGCAGCGTTCCTGGAGCCGGCCGCAGGTCGCGCAAACCTCACCGTTCTGCCCTCGACGACCGCTCTGCGCATCTGTTTCGATGGCAGCCAGGCGGTCGGCCTGGAAGTCGACCACCTGGGAACTGTCCGGACCATCCGCGTCAACCGTGAAATCGTGCTGTCCCTCGGGGCGTACAACTCGCCCCACCTGCTCCTTCAGTCCGGCGTCGGGCCGGCCGACGAACTCTCCGCAGGGGGAATCACCCCCCTGCACAACCTGCCTGATGTCGGCAGGAACATGCAGGATCACACCGGGTGCTTCATCAGCTTCTTCAGCCAGACCGAGCCGATCCTGGGACCCGACACCTCACAGGAAGAACAACTCCTGCGCCGGGACGGCACCGGCCCGATGGTCTGGAACGAGGTCGGCGGCTTCTTCAGCTCCAGCGATGATGTCCCCGCCCCGGATATCCAGGTTCATGCAGCGCTGGGCATCGTCCGTGACGAAGGTCTTGCCGCGCCACTCGAGCCTGGAATGTCATTCGGCCCTTACGTCGCACGGCCCGCAAGCCGCGGCTCGGTGCGGCTGCGGCATTCCCACCCCTACGCCAAGCCGCGTATCTTTCACAATTACCTCGACGACGCTGACGACCGCCGGCGGCTGCGAGAAGGCGTCCGTCTGTGCATGCGCATCGCCCGTGAACCGCGGCTGACCGCCATGCTGGAATCGGATCTTCGCGCGGCCGCCAACGCTGGACTCGCCCCCGTATCGGACAGCGACCAGGATATCGACGACTTCATTCGCACACAGTCGTTCTCCTTCTATCACCCGTCCGGCACCTGCATGATGGGCAAGGTCGTCGACCACGAACTTCGTGTGCACGGGCTTGAGAATGTCCGCGTGGCGGATACATCGATCATGCCGACACTCGTCACCGGAAACACAAATGCTCCGGCCATCATGATCGGCGAAAGGGCCGCCTCATTCATCCGGCCGTCGGCCGGGTGAACTCCGTCCACGCAATGCATCCTTCACCCGAACTAAGAGGTTCTGTTTCATGTCCAGCCCGGTCCGTAAGGACTACGCACCCCCGGAGCTTCGGCCTGATGCCCTCGTTTCAGTCGGCGCCGCAGAAGAGATCAGCACTGATGTCCTGATCATCGGCTCCGGCATGGGCGGCTCATCGCTGGCCTGGGCACTGAAGGACTCCGGCCTCCAGGTACTCGTCGTGGAACGGGGCAATTTCCTTCCCCGTGAGCCCGAGAACTCCCAGCCGGCCGAGATGTACATCAAGGGCCGGTACAAGAACGCCGGATATTGGTACGACGGCCGCTCCGGTAAGCCGTTCGCGCCGGGTGTGTACTACTGGGTGGGTGGAAACACCCGTTTCTACGGTGCCATGCTGCCTCGGTTCCGGCGGAGCGATTTCACCGAGGTGGAACACCAGGAGGGCGTCTCGCGCGCCTGGCCGTTCAGCTACGACGATCTGGAGCCCTTCTACACCACCGTCGAGGGGTTGCTCCAGGTGCACGGGCAGACCGGCGAGGACCCGACCGAGCCGCCGCGCTCCAAGCCGTACCCCTACCCCGCGCTCGACCATGAACCGGAGATCGAGCGGTTCGCCCGGTCGCTACGCGGCCAGGGCCTGCATCCGTTCCACACGCCCAACGCCCTGAACGTGGAGACGCAGGCCGACCGTGCCGCGGTGACAACGGCCGACGGCTGTCCGGACGAGACCGGTATGAAGTCCGACGCCGAGAACAGGATTCTTCTCCCCGCGCTGCGCGACGGCGTGAAGATCCTCACCGGTGCGCAGGTCACCCGCCTGATCACCTCGCCGGATGGCCACAAGGTCGTGGCCGCCGAGGCACGGCACGCGGGCCGTACCGTCCGTATCCACGCCAAGACCTTTGCCGTGGCCGGCGGTGCCGTCAACTCGGCCGCGCTGCTGCTGCGCTCGGCCGATGACCGTCATCCGCAGGGTCTCGGCAACTCGACCGGGCTGCTGGGCCGCAACTACATGGTCCACAACAGCACGTTCTTCGTCGGGGTCAATCCGCTGCGGACCAACCCCACCAAGTGGCAGAAGACCCTCGGCATCAACGACTTCTACGAAGCCGGCCCGGGAACGCCCTTCCCGCTGGGCAACCTCCAGATGCTGGGCAAACTCCAGGCCCCGATGCTCAAGCCCGCGCGCCCATGGGCACCGAACTGGGCCCTGAAGTTCATGTCGGCCAGAAGTATCGACATCTATCTGACGACCGAGGACCTGCCCTCCCTGGACAACCGGATACGGGTGGACGGCGACCGAGTCATGATCGACTGGACCCCGACCAACGTCGCCCCCCACCACGAACTCGTGCGCCGGGTGACCAGGGCGGTCCGCAAGTCCGGCTATCCGCTGATCTTCACCCAGCAGATGGGTATCGAGACCAACTCCCATATGTGCGGAACGGCCGCTGCTGGTCACGACCCGGGGTCGAGCGTCCTCGATCCGATGTGCCGCAGTCACGACATCGAGAACCTCTGGGTGACCGATGCGTCGTTCTTCCCGTCCTCCGCGGCCCTCAACCCGGCCCTGACGATCGGGGCGAACGCGCTGCGTATCGCGCCGGCCCTGGCCGAGACGACGAAGAGCTGACGTCGTGGGGCGGGGCGGTTACGTCCGTCGCAGGGTCGGCCTGCGCAGCAGGTCGTGGCCGCGTACGGCCAGCCGCAGCCGCTGCTGGTTGTCGACCCGGGTGAGGTCGAGGCCGAGGATCTCGGAGAGCCGTCCGAGGCGGTGGTAGAGGGTGCGTCGCTGGACGAAGAGTTCGTCGGCCGCGCGCGCCTTGTTGCCACCGCAGTCGAGGAAGGTGCGCAGGGTGGGCAGCAGCGGGTTCTTCACCAGTGCGTCGTGTTCCAGCAGCGGGCCCAGCTCGTCCTCGACGTAACGTCTGAGCTCGGGGCCCTCGGAGAGCGCGACGAGCAGCCGCAGCGCCCCCAGGTCGTCGAAGTGGCGCACCTCCGCCGTGGTGGCCGCCTGCGCGACGGAGGCGGCGCTTCGGCTCTGGCGCAGCGCCAGCGGCAGTGCCGCGGGCTCTATGACCCTGCTGATGCCGCCGCGCAGACCGTGCTCGGCCAGGACGGTGTGCACGTCGGCCGCGTCACCGGGTCCGGACAGGCCGACGACCGCCATGTCGAAGTCCCCGGTGTCGCCGACGATGGCAGGCCGGCCTGTCTCCCACAGCAGCCGGGCCAGGGCGTGGTTCTCGGCCGGTTCGTCGTCCCCCGAGCAGGCGGTGACGACGATCAGGTCCCGGCCGCGCAGATCCTGCCCGAGCGCCAGGCCAAGGCTGACGAACTTCTCACCCGTGATGTCCCCGAGCAGCAGCCGGTTCAGCAGCGCCGTCTGGCGCTGGGAGGCCCGCGCGCCGCTCTCGCGTTCGCTCAGCAGCGTGATCGCCACGGCCGCGGCGGCCCGCTCCAGGGTGCGCAGCTCGGCCGGGCTCGGCTGCACTCCGCCGTGCAGCAGATGCAGCCAGCCCCATGACTCGCCCCGCAGGATCACCGGCTGGCGGGCACAGGGCTCGACTTCGCGGAACGATGCCGCCGGCGCCTTGGGGGCCTCGCGGCCGTGCGTCACGAGGGAGTGGTGGCGTTCGTGGATGGCCCGGGAGTGCGCGCTCCACTCGTCGACGAGCCGGTCGGCCTCCGGGGTGGCGCCTCCGTACGCGAGCATCTGGTGGGCGACGTCCTCCAGCACCACGGGGCGCCCGGTCCTGCGGGCCAGTTCCCTGACCACGCCCACGTAGTCCTCGTCGGCCAGCAGCAGGTCCATGAACGCCTGGCTGGTGGCCTCCTCGGCGATCAGCTGCTTGACGCGCATGCCGACCAGCACCTCGTGGACCTGGGCCGATGTCTCGACGAAGGGGATCTCGTCGGCCAGCCCCACCAAGGGCAGGCCGACCGCCTCGGCCTCCTCGACAGCGGCCTGCGGCATGGTGTCGAACATGCGCCCGGCCAGCTCGACGACGAGGACGGCCGCGTGGGCGTCCGCGAGCCGCCGGATGAAGGCCCGCTGCTGAAGTGCCGTATCGCCCATGCCGAGACCGGCCGTCAGCAGCATCTCCTGACCCGTGAGGAAGCGGTGGATGTCCGGGATCTCCCCGGTGTGCACCCAGCGCACGGGGCGGTCGAGATTCCGCTCTCCGGCGTAGACGCGCACCGCGGTGCGGGTGAACACCTCAAGTTGCAGTGCGGCGCGAACCGTCAGGACTTCAGCCACGTACTCATACCTCAATGTGCCTCAATGTGTGCAGGATCTACGGCCAATATTGCACACCCTGTGCCTGTCGCCGCACCCCTGTGTTTACCCAGACTTCAGGTCGAGCCCGCAGGAACGACCACCTGCAAGGAGTGCAGAGTGTCCTCACCACACAAAATCATCAAGACTTCGGCAGCCTCGGAGCCGGTACGGACCAGCCGTCCGGAAATCGTCGAGACCGTCGCGGACGTCATCGCCGATGTGCGCGCAGGCGGCGATGGTGCCGTGCGCCGCTGGTCGCAGAAGTTCGACCAGTGGAGTCCGCCGTCCTTCCGGCTGGGCCCCGACGAGATCGCCGCTGTGGTCTCCTCCGTCCCGGAGACGGTCCTGGACGATCTGCGGTTCGTCCAGCAGCAGGTCCGCGGCTTCGCCCAGGCGCAGCGGGACTCGCTCACCGACTTCGAGGTCGAGACCCTGCCCGGGGTGTTCCTGGGCCAGCACAACATCCCCGTCGGCGCGTCCGGCGCGTATGTGCCCGGCGGCCGCTATCCGCTCACCGCGTCGGCCCATATGACCGTCCTGACGGCCAAGGTCGCCGGTGTGCAGCGGGTCGCCGCGACGACCCCGCCGGACCGCGGCGCCCCGCCGCCCGTCAGCATCGCCGCGATGCATCTGGCCGGCGCGGACGAGATCTACGTCATGGGCGGTGTCCAGGCCGTGGCGGCCCTGGCCCTGGGTACCGAGACGATCGACCCGGTCGACATGCTCGCCGGCCCCGGCAACGCCTACGTGGCGGAGGCCAAGCGCCAGCTCTTCGGCGAGGTCGGGATCGACCTGTTCGCCGGCCCCACGGAAGTACTGATCGTCGCCGACCACACCGCCGACCCGTTCACGGTGGCCACCGACCTGCTGTCCCAGGCCGAGCACGGGCCGGATTCCCCCGCGGTCCTCATCACCACGTCCGAGGACGTGGCCACGCGAACCATCGCCTGGGTGGAGAAGCTGCTGCCGGACCTGCCCACCGGTGAGGTCGCCGGGCGGGCCTGGCGCGACCACGGTGAGGTCATCGTGGTTCCCACCCTCGCCACAGGCTACGAACTCGCCGACCAGTACGCCAGTGAGCACGTCCAGATCCTCACGGCCGAGCCCCGCGAGGCCCTGCACCGGATGCGCAACTACGGCGCCCTCTTCCTTGGTGACAAGACATGCGTCGCATACGGTGACAAAGTCATCGGCACCAATCACGTACTGCCCACCCTGGGGGCGGCCCGCTACACCGGCGGTCTCTGGGTCGGCAAGTACCTCAAGACGGTGACCTACCAGGAGATCAAGGACGCCGGGGCCAGTGCCCGGCTCGGTGAGATCTGCGGCAGGGCGTCCCGTATCGAGAACTTCGAGGGACATGCGCGCTCGGGAGACGTCCGCGCCGCGCGCTTCGGATCGGCCCCGCTCGGCTGGGCCGATTACGCCTTCGACCAGGCCTGACCCGCGATGACGGACCAGGGCTTACGCCGGACCGCAGGCGCGGCGCGGCATCCGTTCGACAAGGAGCACTTCCCCCTCGACCCACGGAGATCGTCATGTCAGCAACAGAGAACGAGGCGCGCACGGCGCCGAGATCCAACCGCGTCCCGCCCTCGGGCGGGACCCCAGGCCTTGTCTCATCGGCCGAGGACGCGGAACTGCTCGCCGCGCTGGGCTATGAGCAGAAGTTCGACCGCAAGGTCAGTCTGTGGGCGAACTTCGCCCTCGGCTTCGTGTACCTCTCGCCCCTCGTGGGCGTCGTGTCCCTCTTCGCGGTCGGCCTGGCGACCGCCGGCGGGCCGTCCATCTTCTGGATAGCCATCGTCGGAGCCGGGCAGTTCCTCGTCGCCCTGGTCTTCGGGGAGGTCGTCTCGCAGTTCCCGCTCGCCGGCGGGCTCTACCAGTGGGTCCGAAGGCTCTGGAACGGGCGCTACGCGTGGTTCAACGCGTGGACCTACATCTGCTGCATCACCATCGGCATCACCAGTACCGCGCTGTTCAGCTCGGACTTCGTGGCCAGCCTCTTCGCCGGGACCGCCGACGAGCCGGGCATCACCTCCACCCCCGCCGAGCGCCTTTGGATCGCGATCGGCATGGCCGTCGTCTGTCTGGTCTGCAACTGCTTCGGCACCAGGACACTGGCCCTGATCTCCAAGATCGGGCTCGCCGCGGAACTGATCGGCATCGTTCTCGTGGGCCTCTACCTGCTGATCTTCGAGCGGCGCAACTCGGTCTCGATCTTCTTCGAGACCAGCAGCTCCAACCACGACAACTACTTCATGGCCTTCATCGCCGCCTCACTCGTCGGGCTGTTCCTCTTCTACGGCTTCGAGGCATGCGGCGAGATCGCCGAAGAGGTCCCCAACCCCTCCCGCAGCATCCCCCGCGCCATGCAGCTGACCGTGGCGGTCGGCGGAGCGGCCGCGCTCCTCGCGTTCGTCGGCTACGCGCTCGCCGCCCCGGACCTGCCCTCGATCCTCTCGGGCAAGGACGCCAACCCGATCCCCTCGATCCTGCAGAGCTCGGTCGGCACCGTGGGGACGAAGGCGGTGCTCATGGTCACCATCACGTCCTTCATCGCGGGCGTCATGAGCCAGCAGGCCGCCGCGAGCCGGATTGTCTTCTCCTTTGCCCGCGACGACATGTTCCCGGGCGCCCGGATCTTCTCGCAGATCTCCCGCAAGCACCGTGTCCCCCTGAACGCGCTGCTGGCCGTGAATGTCGTTCCGCTGGTGATCTTCGTGTTCGTGTACTACTCGCCCGATTCGCTCACCAAGATCGTGGCCTTCCAGGTGCTGGCCGGATACGCGGCCTTCCTGATGGTCGTACTCGCCGCGCTGCGGATGCGCCTGAAGGGATGGCGTCCCGCCGGAGCCTGGACCCTCGGCCGCTGGGGATTCGTGGTGAACGTGGCGGCCCTGGCCTACGGCGTCCTCGGGATGGTTCTGCTGGCCTGGCCCACCGGCGACGCCGGAACCCCGCTCCTGGACCGGTGGATCGCGCTGATCGGCTTCCTCGTCGTCTCGGCCGTGGGCCTCGTCTACCTGCTGGCCGCGAAGCCCGAGCGCAAGTCCACCGCACCGGAAGGCGACGCCCTGGAGATCGCCGAGAAACTGCGCGCCCGCGCCGCGGCCCTCACGCCCACCACCGGAGGGAACATCGCATGACCCGCGTTCTGTACCTGTACGGAGGCTGGCCGGGACACAAGCCCTACCAGGTCGCCGAGGAATGGGCCATGCCGATCTTCAGGGACCTGGGCTTCGACGTCGACGAGGCCAACGACATCTTCGCGCTCGACGCCGACCTCACCGGCTACGACCTCATCGCCCTCAACTGGAACAACGCCCTCCTGTCCGAGGGGCTGACCGCCGCCCAGGAGGCGAGCCTGCTGGGGGCGGTGGAGGCCGGCACCGGGATCGCCGCCTGGCACGGCGCCGCCGCCGCGTTCCGGATGAGCCTGAAGTACCACTGGCTGATCGGCGGCAGCTTTCTCGAACACCCCGCCGGGGAAGGCGTGAAACACCCCTACCGGGTGACCATCACGGACACCGGCCACCCGATCACCGACGGCGTGAAGGATTTCCACGTCGCCTCCGAGCAGTACTACATGTCCGTCGACCCCAACAACCACGTCCTCGCGGAGACCACCTTCACCGGCGAGCACCTGCCCTGGCTGGAGGACCGGACCATCCCGCAGGCCTGGACCCGCACCTGGGGACAGGGCCGTGTCTTCTACAGCGCGGTCGGACACGACCTCGACGACCTGCAGAACCCGGACGTCACCCGGCTGTGCGCGCAGGGCTTCGCCTGGGCCGCCCGCCGGGGCGCCTGACCCCCCCACCCGAACCGACCCGACTGGGAGCACCCATGCCTGTCCTCACCGGAGGCCAGATCGTTGCGCGGACCCTGCGCAATTACGGAGTCGACTACGTCGCCGGCATCCCCGGCCACGGCATCTGGTCACTGACCGATGCCTTCCTCGACGACGAATCCAAGATCCCCTTCATCCAGACCTTCCACGAGCAGAGCGCCGTCCACCTCGCGGACGGCTACTACCGCGTCACCGGCCGCCCGCAGGCCGCGGTGACCTCCATCGGCGCCGGCGCCAGCAACACCGTCATCGGCATGGGAACCGCCTTCACCGACTCCACCAGCGTCCTGGTCATCACCGGCGGCCCGCCGACCCACATGCGCGGCCACGGCCTGCTCCAGGAACTCGACCGTTACACGGCCAACGACTTCCCCAAGGTGGCCGAAGCCGTCAGCAAACGGCACTGGGTGGTCACCCGCGTCGAGGAGCTTCCCTTCGTCCTGCACCGCTGTTTCAACTCCATGCTGACCGGCCGTCCGGGCCCAGTGCACCTCGAAGTCCCGATGGACGTACAGGCCGAGGCCGCGAACGTGGAACTCCACGACCTCGAACGGCGCCTCCCCGTCGGCCGCCAGCACCCCGACCCGGAGGCCGTGGAACGCGCTGTCGACGTGCTGCGCGCGGCCACCCGGCCGGTCATCGTGGTCGGCGGCGGTGCGATCACCTCCGAGGCGTCCGACCAGGTCCTCGCCCTCGCCGAGCGGTGGAAGATCCCGGTCGTCACCACATGGAACGGGAAGAGCGCCTTCCCCGAGGACCACGAACTGTTCGCGGGCAGCGTCGGCCAGACCGGAACCATGACCGGCAACGCCATCGCCGGCTCCGCCGACGTCGTCGTCTCCGTCGGCTGTCGCTTCACCGACTGGTCCGCCTCCAGCTACGCCAAGGGCGTCACCTTCTCCATCCCGCCCGCGAAGCTGATCCACATCGACATCGACCCGCACGAGATCGGCAAGAACTACCCGGCCGAGGTCGGCATCGTCGCGGACGCGCAACGGGCGGTCGCCGCGATCGTGGACTCGCTGCCCGCCAAGGGCGCCGACCGCACCGAGTACCTGGCCGAACTCGCCGCGCTCAAGGAGCAGTGGGAGGAGAAGCTCGCCGGCCGCCGCGACAGCGACCGCTTCCCGTTCACCTCGCAGCGCCCGCTGGGCGCCCTGCGTTCCGTCCTCCCGCGCGACGCGATCATCGTCGCCGGTTCGGGCAACACCCAGGGCGCGGTCAAGCAGACCTTCCCGGTCTACTCGCCGCGCACGCACCTCACCTCCGGCGGCTTCTCCTCCATGGGCTGGGCCGTACCGGCCGCCGTTGGCGCGAAACTGGCCCGGCCGGAGAGCCCCGTGGTGTGCGTGCTCGGCGACGGCGACTTCCTCATGACGGCCCAGGAGATCGCCCTGAGCGTCACCGCCGGCGCCCCGGTGGTCTTCGTGGTCCAGAACAACGCCGGCTACATGTCGATCCGCGGCGGCCAGCGCAAGCAGACCTCACGGCACATCGGCGTCGAGTTCTCGCACCCCGACGGCTCGCCGTACAGTCCCGACTTCGCCGCCATGGGCCGGTCCTTCGGGATCGAGTCGTGGAAGGTCACCGACGCCGACTCGCTGGAATCGACCCTGCGCAAGGCCGTCCAGTCGGGCGCCCCGGCCCTGGTCGAGGTACCGACGGACCGCGACGCCGCCGGCCCCTGGGTGCCCGGCTGGTGGGACTTCCCGGTGCCGGCGTACATCACGGACGAGCGGCAGGACGAGTACCAGCGGACCAGGGCCACGGAACAGCACCTCTGAGAGGGCGTTTGATGTAGGTGATTATCCCTTAAATGCTGGCGGTCCCTCGCCAGGCGGGTATGGTCTGGTCCGTTACCCGCTTGGCGAGGTTGTCGAGCGATGTGGACCATGGCTTCGCAGCTGGCGTCGAGGTCGGGCACGTCGGGGTTGCCCCACCAGTGGCGTCGCGCTTGTACCAGATGTTCGGGAAGGCGAGGAAGCGGTGCCAGGCCACGCCACTCCGCTGCTCAGGGGTGAGGAGCCGCCCTTCGCGCTACGCGCCCACGAGGCCCTCGACGCCAAGCGCCGGATCGCGGCCGGGGTGTCCTCGCTTATCGCCGACGGCGAGACCGTCGTCCTCGACAGCGGCACCACCTGCCTGGAGGTCGCCCGCCTGCTGTGTGGACGGCAGGTCACCGTGATGCCCCTGTCCTTGCAGGCCATTCACGTACTCGGCGGCTCTCCGAGCCCGACCACCCTGATGGTGCCGGGCGGACAGCCTCGCGCCGCCGAAGGCGCCCTGACCGGCTCCCTCGCCTTCGCCTCCCTTACGGCGCTGCGCTTCGACACCGCGGTCCTCGGCTGCTGCGGCCTGAGCGCGGCCGAGGGCCTGACCGCCTACGACCTCGACGACGCGGCGGTGAAGAAGGCGATCATCGCCTCCACGCGCCGTGTCATCGCCGCCGCCGACGCGAGCAAGCTCGGCCGCACCGCCCACGCCCACGTCGGCCCCTCCGCGCTCCTGCACACCCTCGTCACCGACACGACGGCGCCCGCCGATGAGGTGGCCGGGCTGGAAGAGGCCGGCACTGTCGTCAAAACCGTCTGACGAGGCCACCGCGCGGGGCGCACCGCACCGCGAACCGAGTAAGGACTTGCCCAACATGACCACCACCATCACGCAGGACGCTCACGCCGTCCTGCTGCCCGCGGTCGACGGATTCACCATCCCCGACTCCTTGGCCTCGCTGCTCGCCTCCGGCACCCGCTCCGTGATCATCGGAGAGTCCCGCGCCGAGTACGTAGCCCGTGCCATGACCGAGGAGCGGCAGACAACCGAGACCCCGCAGCAGTTCATCGACTTCACCACACGGCTGCGCGCCATCGCCGGCGCGAGCGTGCTTGTCGCCGTCGACCAGGAGCCCTGGGGGACCAAGCGGCTGCATCGCCTCGTCCCCGGCCTGCCCGACTTCGGACCGGACACCGACCCGGCGGACGTGGAGCGTTCCGCCCACGAACTGGGCCGTGCCGCCCTGCGACTGGGCGTCAACACCTTCTTGTCCCCTGTGTGCGACCGCCTGACGGGAGACAACCCCTGGCTGCGGGGGCGCACCCTGGACCTCCCTCCGGCCCGTATCGGAGAACTGGCGGCAGCCTTCGTCACCGGCGTGCAGCGCGCAGGTGTCACAGCCGTCACCAAGCACTTCCCCGGCTTTCCAGAGGTCACCGCGGATCCTGCTCTGGACGTGGCACACGTTCCCGAAGGTTGCTGGACCGAAAGCGCCCTCATCCCCTTCGCCGCCTGCGTCCGGGCCGGCACACGAGCCGTCATGATGGGCCCGGCCCCCGTCGCCGGGCTCGACGGCGACGAAGCCGCCCTCGCTTCCCCCGCCACGGTCGCGCTCCTTCGGGACCTGGGCTTCGACGGCCTGATCGTCAGCGACGACCTGGACACCCCCGCCACCCTCCGGGGGCGCACGGCCCCCCGGACCGCGGTGGCCGCCATCCGCGCCGGTGTGCACCTCCTGCTCGCGCCCGAGGACGGACACCTCGGTGACGTCGCCGCCGCCCTGATCGAGACCGCCGAAGGCGACCCCGCCTTCGCTCACACCCTTCACGGTGCGGCCGAACGCGTCCGCGCCCTGGCCGGCCGGCAGCGTTCGGCGAGGTGACCGGCCCGGCCGTGTCCCCGGCGGTTCAGCCGTCCTTGGTCGCCCGCGCGAGAGCCGGGGCGACGCGCAGCGCGTTCGCCCCGATCGTCAGGGCCGGATTGAGCGCCGCGGAGGACGGGAAGGACGAGGAGTCGGTCACCCAGAGGTTTTCGACGTCGTGGCTGCGGCAGAACGGATCGAGGACGGGACGGTCGGGATCCGCGTGACCTCGTGAAGTGCGGGGCCCGGACGGGCCGGACCCCGCACACGAGGGTGCTCACGATCCTTCGTATCTGGTGCTTACGGCTTGTCGAGTGCCGTCCCCGTCAGTACCGGCCTGTCGGGCAGCGGCTCGGCGTTGCGGTCGGTCAGCGCGAGGCGTATCGACTCGGTCGGCTCGGCCACCTGGTCCCGCACGGTCGGTACGGCGAAGTCCACGCTGGTGCTCCCGGGCGGGATGTTCAGCCACACCCACAGGTTCGCGTCGGACAGCGGCCGCTCGGGGTCGGGCACGTCACCGTAGGTGTCCTTGAGCCACTGCGGGTCCACGTCCTTGGTGGACAGTTCGGCGCCCTCGGTGACCGGAAGCACCCGCACCGGCTGCCAGATGTCCACCGCCGTGGGCGCGTCCAGGGACATCCGCCAGGTCAGTGTCTCTCCCTCGGTTACCCGGTCCGCGACCGGAGAGAGGGTGATCACCGGTTCGGGGTCGTCGTTCTCGACGGTGAGCCCGCCCCGGTGCTTGCCGACGACGGCGTTGTGGACGGCCTTGACGGCGATGTCGTGCTCTACGTCGTCGCCGTAGACCGTGTCGCCCTTCACCTCGACCGGCACGTCGA
>NZ_NCSM01000043.1:66953-71841 GCF_002224125.1 Streptomyces sp. NBS 14/10 | reverse complement strand
TAGCTCGGTGCCGGGGCGGCTGCCCCGGCACCGGGTATGACGGTCTGCGAAGTTATTGCTGGGGCCCGTTACGAAGGGAAGAGCTCGGAAGTGGTGCAGGGGACGAGAGGAGCAGGGACGTGAAAGTCCTTGTGGTCGAGGACGAGCCTCTGCTCGCGAAGGCGCTGCAGATCTGTCTGCAGCGAGACTCGATGACGGTCGACGCGACCGGTGACGGCGGATCAGCTCTGGAGATGCTGGAGCTCAACGACTACGACGCCATGGTTCTCGACCGTGATATCCCGGTCGTGCATGGTGATGAGGTGTGCCGTCGCGCCGTTCATGCGTACCCGCAGGTAGGGGTGCTGATGCTGACCGCCGCTGGTCGGCTGGATGACCGCGTGGAGGGTCTGCGACTCGGTGCCGATGACTACCTGGCCAAGCCTTTCGAGTTTCCTGAACTCATTGCCCGGCTCCGGGCGATCTCGCGACGTACGGGACCTCGACTCCCTACGCTGCTCCGGGCCGGTGACCTGAGCCTTGACCCCTTCACCCGCCAGGTCTCTCGCTCCGGCGTCCCGCTGAGCCTGACCAACAAGGAATTCGCCGTCCTCGAGCAGCTCCTGCGCGCAGGCGGCGGAGTGCTGAGTGCCGAGGAACTTCTTGCCAAGGCATGGGACCGGAACGCCGATCCGTTCACCAACTCTCCCCGGGTGGTGATCTCCGCCTTGCGTCGCAAGCTCGGCCGCCCCTGGCCCATCGAGACCATCGCCGGCGCTGGGTACCGCATCATCACCGAGCAGGCCTCGTGTCCTCAGAAAGATCAGGACTCCGCCCGATGACCTCTCGGCGATTCTCGGTGAAGGCGCGGGTCACTATCGTGTTCGGTGCGTTGCTTGCCATCAGTGCCGCCCTGCTCATCGTGCTGGTGGTGGTTCTTATGGCCTACGTGCCGCGGTACACCCTCACCCCGGTCGATGTGACGCTCGTCCCGGGTCAGGCACCGAGTTCGGCCAGGTCCTCCAGTGTTCCAACCACCGTGTCGAGCCCCGCTGATTTCCTGCGCCTCCTGGCCATCTTCTCCTCTCTCGCTTTTCTCATTGTCATCGTGATCGGTGCCCTGCTCATGCGCATAGCGGTCGGCCGTGCTCTGGCACCCCTCGCCGAAATCGACGCCGCGGCACGCAGCGCAGTCGCGGGCGACCTCAGTTCCCGCGTGGACGTGGATGGCCCGCCCGACGAGGTCACCAGCCTGGCCCGCACGTTCAACGGGATGCTGGCCCGACTGCAGCGATCTTTCGACACCCAGCGCCAGTTCGCCGCCAACGCCTCGCACGAGCTCCAGACACCGCTCGCGGCCAGCCAGGCGCTTATTGACGTCGCCCTGGGAGACCCGAATCTGGGCCATATGCACGACCTGCTCACTGATCTCCGCCAGCTCAGCACCCGCAGCACACAGACAGTGACGGCACTCCTCGATCTTGCAGCAGCGGAAGACGGCGAACTCAACCGGCAGACGGTCGCGCTGGACGCCGTGATCCAGCAGGTGCTGAGTGAACAACGGTCCCAAGCAGCTGTCGTGGACGTCGAGCTACGACTTACCCCAACCCCTCCGGCCCCGGTCAAGGCCGACCCGGTACTCCTGCGACTGATGCTGGACAATCTCGTCAGCAACGCCATCCAGCACAACACGAAGCCGGGAACGGTAGACGTCAGCCTCACGGTCGACGCCGAGCAGGCCCTCTTCAGCATCAGCAACTCCGGACCCGCCCTCTCTCCCGAACAGGCCGCCCAGGTCACCCAGCCGTTCTACCGAGCCGAGGGCCGGACGGTCAGTGTCACCGGCAGAACTGGACGCGGGCTGGGAGCCGCGCTGGTCGCCCACATTGCGGAGCGACACAGCTGGCCCTTGGGCGTGACCGCGCGACCAGCCGGCGGCCTTCTTGTCACTGTGCAAATACCGTGTAGCCCCATGTCACACGACTGAAGTTCCCCCCCCCCGCGAACTGGACAGCGGGTGTTTACGCTGCCGGGACGAGGTTCTGCCCGAGCATCGATCTCGTTTCGAGCGGGGTGACGTACCCGTAGTCGGGGTGTCGACGGAGCCGGCTGCGGTTGTACTCGACCTCGACGTAGCGGAAAACGTCGGCCCGGGCGGCCTCGCGGGTCTCCCATATGGTCGTCCCGGTCTCTGCATTCAGGATGACGAACCAGCTTTCCGCGGTGGCATTATCGCAACAAGAGCCGACGCGCCCCATCGACTGCCTCGTGCGCAACTTGCGTAGTTCGCTGCGAAATTCTTCACTCGTGTACTCGCTGCCGCGATCCGTATGCATGACGCAACCGTGCTCCAGGCCGCCACGCCCGGCCGCCATCCGCAAGACGGCGACCGGCAGCCCGGCGCGGTGGTGGTCGGCCATCGCCCAGCCGATCACCTCCCGCGTCGCGAGATCGATGCAGACAGGTCGCCAGGTGCAACTTTCCTTGTAGCGTGCTGAGTTGAGTCATGTCGCCGACGAGCCGCATCCCGGGCGGGGGCGCGGTGAAGTCCCGGCCGATCAGGTCGCGCGCGAAGGCCGCCCGCTTCGCCTGCCGGGTCAGGCCCCGCCGCCGGCGGCGGGTGATCCCGACGATCCCGTGCTTGCGCATCAGCCGCTCGACCTTCTTGGAGTTCACCACCCGTCCGGCCCGCCGCAGGGCGGCGTGGATCCGCGGGGCCCCGTGGGCACCCGCGGGATCCGGCGTGAAGCACCCGGATCTCGCCCACCAGCACCTCCTCGGCCCGCTCCCGCACCGCCCGGGCCGGCCGTGACGCCCGGTGCGCGTAGTAGGTGGAACGGGGCACCCAGGTGACCGTCTTCTCCGAGGACAACGCCAAGGCGACCGCGTCCCGCTTGAACTCGGCCGTGTGCCGCTTACTCATGTTGCTCTTGCTGCTCACTACCTGCAGCTCTTGTGCCGCTCGAAAAGTCATCGCCGCAGGTGGGCTGGATGCGGTCAGCTCGCTGGGATGATGCCTTCCGTGATCGTGTCCTTGCTGTACAAGGTGACCCGGAAGCTGCTCACTCTTCCGTCGGTGTTCCTTCGTCGCGGGACGGCGAAGGACGCGGAACTGCTGGTGCTGCGGCACGAGAACGCTGTCCTGCGCCGCCAGTTGGCCGGGCCGGTCCGCTACGAGCCTGCCGACCGGTTCTGGTTCGCCGCCCTGTCCGGGCTGATACCCCGGCGCCACTGGCGCGAGATCTTCCCTGTCACCCCCGGCACCCTGCTTGCTTGGCACCGCAGATTCATCGCCGCAAAGTGGGACTACACCGCGCGCCGACGCGCGGGACGCCCACCCACCCCGGCAGCGATCAAGAAGCTCGTCCTGCGGTTGGCCCGGGAGAATCCGCGGTGGGGGCACCGGCGGATCCAAGGGGAACTGGCCCGGCTCGGGCGTCGGATCGCCGCCTCGACGGTCTGGGAGATCCTCCGCGCGGCCGGCATCGACCCTGCTCCACGTCGCTCAGGTCCCACCTGGCGCGAGTTCCTGACCGCGCAAGCCGAGGGCATCATCGCGGCAGACTTCTTTCACATCGACACCGCCCTCGGCAGGCGGTTGTATGCGCTGGTGTTCCTCGAGCACGCCACCCGGCGGCTGCACATCACCGGGGTCACCGCCCACCCGACCCGGGACTGGGCGGTGCAGCAGGCGCGGAATTTCACTGCCGACCTGGGCATACGCATCGAGTCCCTGCGCTTCTTGTTACGCGACCGCGATGGCAAGTACGGCGAAGCGTTCGACGCCGTCTTCGAAGTCGAGGAGATGGATATCCTCAAAAGTGCGCCACAGGCTCCCTGTATGAACGCGCATTGCGAACGCATCATCGGCAGCATCCGACGCGAAGCCCTCGACCACGTCCTCGTCATGAACGAGGCCCATGCCCGCCACGTCCTTGCGGCCTACGAGCGGCACTACAACGGACACCGACCCCACCAGGCCCGCAACCAGCTACCACCCGACGTCCACGAACAACCGGCGCATGGCCTCAGCACCGGCAAAGTCCTGCGCACCCGGATCCTCGGCGGCCTCATCAACGAGTACAGATACGCGGCATGACATGCAGCGATGACTTTTCGAGCGGCACACGGTCCGGCCATGCCCGCCGAACCGGCAGAACCAGCCGGGCTGGCCACTCCACCCGGCGGCCCTTGCCGTGACGGTGATGAGGGCGGCCGCTGCGCGGCGAGCAGCCGCGACACAGCGGCGTTTCCCGCACCGCGCTGCAATCGCTGAATAGACCGGGCGTTGAGCATGGCACCGCGTCCCGCAGGCTGCTGAGTCCGCTGCTCTTCGCGCGGCTCCGATTGCGGCTTCGGGTTCGGGGCTTTTGGCTCGTCTTTATCGGGCGCGCTTTCGTGAGCGTGCACGGCAGGCCGGTCCTGTCAGCGAAGGTGCAGAGGCGTCCGAGCCGAGCCTCTACGAACCGACGCAGGAGGATCAGGACCATTGAGGCAGCAGCAAGGGCGATGTTCTCTGCCCTTCCGTGCACGCTGAGCTGGTTCACTGCTCTTCGACGTACTGGTGAGGAGAGGGAACGGACAGCAGGTGTCTGGACGCGGGCAATCGGTGTTGACCGAGTTGTGGCAGCGGAGGCGGCCCGGGTGTCCTCCCGTCGTGCACCTGCTGCGTGGGCCTATCGGGATGTGTGGGTGCGTTTCCACAGCCTGCCGGGCTCGAAGCTGTGCCGTTCGGAAACTCATCGTTGCTGCTCGGGGGCTGTCTGGCGCGCCATCACAGTCTACTGGAACCCTGTCCGGGTGATCGTTTCGCTCGTATACCAGGTGACTCGCAAGCTACTCGCGGCCCCGGCGGTGCTGCTGCGCCGGGACACGGCCAGGGACGCGGAATTGCTCGTGCTGCGGCACG
>NZ_NCSM01000043.1:0-66796 GCF_002224125.1 Streptomyces sp. NBS 14/10 | reverse complement strand
TGCTGCGGCTCGCCAGGGAGAATCCGCGTTGGGGCTGTCGACGAATTCAGGGCGAACTGGTCCGGCTCGGACACCCGGTCGGCTCGACGACGGTCTGGGAGATCCTCACGCGGCGGGCATCGATCCAGCCCCACGCCGCAGCCGTCCGACATGGCACGATTTCCTGACGGCGCAAGCCCAATCCATCAGCGCCTGCGACTTCGTCCACATCGACCTGGTCGATCCGCGCCGGGTGTACGCGCTGGTGTTCCTCGAGCACGGCACACGCCGGCTGCACATCGCGGGAGTGACCGCCCATCCCACCGGGCCCTGGACGGTGCAGCAAGCGAGAAACCTAGTCGTCGAGCTGGGTGTTCGGGTGGACTCGCTGCGTTTCCTGCTCCGTGACCGGGACGCGAAGTACACCGAGTCCTTCGACGCGGTCTTCAAAGCCGACGACATCCAGGTCGTGAGGACCGCGCCACGGTCCCCACGGATGAACGCGCACTGCGAACGTGTCATCGGCACCCTGCGCCGCGAGGCCCTCGACCACCTTTTGATCTGGAACGAGGCGCACGCTCGGCAGGTCCTCGATGCCTACGCCCAGCATTACAACGGTCACCGCCCACACCAGGCTCGCGGACAGCTCCCGCCCCTCGCCCAGGAACACCCGACGCCTATAGCCGGCCCGTCCGCTGACCGGATTCTGCGCACCCGAATACTCGGCGGCGTGATCAACGAGTACAGATACGCCGCCTGACCAGGAACGACGAGTTTCCGAACGGCACACCCTACCCGACGGCGGTTTGTTCGCCGGTCGTGAGGTAGGCGATGACCATGTCGCCCAGCAGAGTCCGGTAGTGGTCGCGGCGGTCCGGTGCGATGAGGTCTCGTCCGAAGAGGGCACCGAAGGTGTGCCGGTTCGTGATCCGGAAGCAACAGAACGAGCTGATCAACATGTGCAGGTCGACGGCGTCCACCTGGGCGTTGAAGACTCCCTGTTCGCGGCCCGCGCGGAGGATCCGGTCGATGATGGCGATCACCGGGGCGTTGAGCGAACGCAGCGTCGGTGAGGCGGCGATGTGCTCGGCCTGGTGGATGTTCTCGATGCTGACGAGGCGCATGAACTCCGGGTGCGCCTCGTGGTGGTCGAAGGTGAGACCGGCCAGGCGACGGATCGCGGACACCGGGTCGAGATGCTCGACGCCGAGTTCCTGTTCGCTGTGCCGGATGCTGGCGTACGCCCGCTCCAGCACGGCCGTGAACAGCTGCTCCTTGCTGCCGAAATAGTAGTAGATCATGCGTTTCGTGGTCCGGGTGCGATCGGCGATGTCGTCGATGCGGGCGCCGGAATAGCCGATGCGCGCGAACTCCTCCGTCGCGGCCTCTAGGATCTCGGCCCGGGTCCGTGTGGCGTCACGGGTACGTCTGGCAGCCGGTTGTCCCTTTGTCGGAGTCGGTGACTGCGGGGGGACGGAAGCTGGCATGAGGTTCCTCACCGGGTAGGACTGCCGACGAGGTCGGCGAGGTCATCGAGCATACGATCGATGTGCGGCTCACAGCCGGTGAACAGCCGGAAGGCGTCGGCGGCCTGGAAGACGGCCATGCCGCCGCCGTCGAGGGTGCGGCAACCGAGGGCCCTTGCCGTGCGCAGCAGTTCGGTCTCCAGCGGGCGGTAGACGACCTCGGCCACCCACAGCCGTGGGTGCAGCAGCTCGGCGGGGAACGGCAGCCCCGGGTGGCCCGCCATCCCGGTGGGGGTGGCGTGGACCAGGCCGTCGGCTCGCGCCAGCTGGGCCGCCAGGTCCGGCAGCGGCGCGGTACTCGCACAGCCGGGCCCGAAGGTGCGGTGGAGAGCGGTGGCGAGGGCGGCCGCGCGGGTCTGGTCGGCGTCCACGAGGACGAGCCGGTCGGCGCCGACGGTGAGCAGCGCGTGGGCGACGGCGGCCCCGGCCCCGCCCGCCCCGAGCTGTACGACCGAACCGGTCGGTACGTCGGGCAGTCCGCGCGCGAAGGACTGGGCGAATCCGCTGCTGTCAGTGTTGTGCCCGATGGCGCGCCCGGCCCGGAGGACGACGGTGTTGACGGCGCCGATCTCCGCGGCCTCGTGCGCGAGTTCGTCCAGGTGCTCGATCACGAGTTGTTTGCAGGGGTGGGTGATGTTGAGGCCGTCGAATCCCAGGGTGCGGGCGGACCTCAGCAGTTCGCCCACGGCCGTGGCCGGCAGCGCCAGTTCGTCGATGTCGATGGTGCGGTAGAGCAGGCGCAGGCCGTGCCGGTCCGCTTCCCGTTCGTGCAGGGCGGGGCTGAGCGAGGGGCCGATACCGGCGCCGATCAGCCCTGTCAGATAGGAGTAACTCACGGTGGAGGGGGTCACAGTGATCGCGGGGTTCCTTCCGGCAATGGCAGGTTGGTGCGCCTGCGGCCGTCCGTGCGGAGGCGGAGGGCCGCAGGCGCGGCGGGGACGGGGGCAGGGTCAGGCTGCCGCCGACTCGCGCTCGGCGGCCCGGTCCTGGCGCGTGCCCGGCTTCATGCCGAGCTCGGCGGTGGGCACGTTGTAGGTCTCTCGGGCGGTCAGCACGGCGATCGAACTGACCGCGCACATCGAGGCGGTGAGGATCCCGACGGCGACCCAGTTCTTGCCGTCGGAGCCGGAGAGCTCCGTCGCGTAGGTGACGGCGAATCCCGTGATGGCGAAGCCGACCTGGGTGCTGATGGCCATGCCGGACAGGCGGACCCGCGTGTTGAACATCTCCGCGTACAGGGAGGGCCAGATGCCGTTGGCGGCGCTGTACACCAAGCCCATGGTGGCGGCCCCGGCCAGGAAGATCAGCGGATAGCTCTTCGAGGTCACCGCCCCCAGGTAGACGAAGATCATGACGGCGCTGCCGACGGAGCCGATGAGGAAGACGGGTTTGCGGCCGATGCGGTCGGAGAGCTTGGCCCACAGCGGGATCGCGATCAGGGCCACCAGGTTGGCGAAGACGCTGACCCACAGCATGGTGGTGCGGTCGAGGCCGACGGCGCCGGTGGAGTAGGACAGCACCCAGACCCCGCCGATCGTGCTCACCGCCGCGATGAGCGCCGCCGAAGCCACGCGCAGCATGTCGGCCCAGTGGTCCCGGAGGAGTTCGACCACCGGCAGTTTGGCCACCTCGGCGTGTTCCGAGATCTGCTCGAAGGCCGGTGCCTCCTGCAGGGTGCGCCGGATGAGGTACGCGGTCAGGGTCACGAGCGCGCTCAGCAGGAACGGGACGCGCCAGCCCCAGGTGAGCAACTGCTTCTCCGGGAGGGAGGCGATGGGGATGAAGATCAGGGTGGAGATGATCAGGCCGAACTGAGTCCCGTTGAGGGTGAAGCTGGTGAAGTAGCCGCGTTGGTTCTCCGGCGCGTGTTCCAGCGTCAGGGAACTGGCGCTGGACTGCTCGCCGGCGGCGGACAGCCCCTGGAGGAAGCGCAGCACCACGAGCAGGACCGGGGCCAGCGTGCCGACCTGGCCGTAGGTGGGGAGGCAGCCGATCAGGAAGGTCGACAGGCCCATCAGGAAGAGGGTGAAGACCATGATCTTCCTGCGGCCGATCCGGTCCCCGAAGTGCCCGAGGAAGACGGCGCCGATGGGGCGGGCCGCGTAGGCCACGCCGAAGGTCGCCATCGAGATCAGCGTCGCGGTGGCCGGGTCGTCCGGGTTGAAGAAGACCTTGGGGAAGACCAGCGCGGCGGCGCTGCCGTAGATGAAGAAGTCGTAGTACTCCAGGGCGCTGCCGATCCATGCGGCGAAGGCCGCTTTTCGGTGCCCACTGGGTGGAGTCTTCGATTCCGAGGCGTCATCGAGCGAACGAGCGGTCACGTGTGCTCCTCTTTGAGTACCGCGAGGGCTCCCGTTGCGGGAACGCCCGGGCGAGCGGGGACAGGGGGACGATCGCGGCGGACGACGTCACAACTCGCGTCTACGGGGATGCCGTGTCGAGCGGACTTGCCGGATGGCTGGCGGGGATGGCAGCCAATTAACGTACTAGGAAGTTAATAGAGGACTGTGGGGTCACTTCCGGCCCGCGTCAAGACATCCGGCCGAAATTTATTCGTCACGCTTCACCTCTTGCGTCGGAGGTGTCTCGCCGCTGGATCTAACGAACAAGTGAGTACATTGCCCGGACGCGAAAAGGTGGGCGCCCGTGCCAGTGATGCAGGTGGAGACCCTGATGAGGCCCGTCAGAGTCGCTTCTGGAAGGGCATCCTCCACGCCTCGCCGCCCATCGGGGAGTTGAACTTCCGGCCTCCGACTCCTGTCAGGCCCGGACAGCGGTCGGGGACGCCGCGCGCTTTGGTCTCCAGGCGGTCCAGTTCACCCCCGGCCTTCCGCGCCGCCGGCCAGGACGCCGAAGGCGAGGAGGACTGCCTCACCCTCAAGGTCCGGGCCCCGGCGCAGCCGACAGCGCCCACGCCGGTGCTGTTCTGGTTCTACGGCGGCGCGTTACCGCACGGCAGCGGCGGTCTCTATGACGGCGCATGGCTGGCCGAGGTGTGCGACGCGGTCGTGGTGACCGTCAACTACCGGCTCGACCCGCCCGCCTTGGACAACCTGGCCGGCCTGCCGCCCGCCACACCCATGAGCCCGGCCGACCTCGCCGTCACCGCTACGCTGCACTCCTGGACGACCAGGCCCCGGGTCGTATACGACCCCCGTCGCCAATGCCGCCTCCTCTCCGGGACCACGTCCTGAGCCTCGTGCAGATCACCCGGCGTCCTTATTCGTGATGCGAGGACGGACGAACAGCCCCGGGTCACCAACCTGGGGCTTCACTCGGCCGTGCACAGGGCCGATCGTGGCCGTGCCGGGTTCAGTGTGCGGGAAGCGCCTCCAGGGCCTTGGACGCCGTTGTGAAGGCCTGGGCTGCCATCCCCTCGACCGGGAGGTCCCGGTAGCCGGGGTAGTTGACCTCGACGCAGTACGGGCCGCGGAAGCCGCGTTCGTGCAGGCCCAGCAACAGGCCCGCGATGTCCAGCTCGCCGTCGCCCGGCAGCAGCCGGCCCTGCCGTGCCTCGGTGAGGAAGTCGCCGTCCACGACGCAGCCGTCGTTGAGCTGGACGGCCACGATCCGGTCGGGCGGCAGACCGTCGAGGTCGGCCAGGCTGGAGCGGGTGTTGTAGAAGTGCCAGACGTCGATCATCAGCCCGGCGTTGGCGGCGCCCGAGGCCTCCACCACCGCGCGGGCGGTGGCCACGTCCTTCATGCCCGACCAGGGGAACGCCTCGACCGCGACGCGCAGCCCGTAAGCGGCGACGCCGTCGCAGATCGCACGGAGCCGCGCGCCCGCGGCGTCGATGTCGAGCTCGTCCGCGGTGAACTCGCCCGCTGTGACGTGATGCGGCCGGAACGCCTCGCCGAGCGCGCCGACAGCGGCGACGGTGTCGACGTCACCGGCGCCGGCCGCGGCCCAGCCGCTCAGGAACTCGATCTCGTTCAGGGCGAGTCCGTGCGTACCGAGCACTGCGCGCAGGGACGCGTCGCTCGCCCCGTCGGCCCGCATCAGGCGGTAGTCGTCGGTGTGCAGGCCGATGCCGGTGAAACCCGCGGCGGCGGCCGCGCGGCAGCGTTCCGCGAACGGCACCCGGGCGGGCTGGGCGAAGCCCGCGCCGGACAGGGTCACGAAACTCGCGGTCAACTCCCGGTTCATGGCAGGACCGGGGTGGCATGGGAGTGGAAACTCGCAGGCACCTCCAGACCCCAGGCGGTGGAGCGGCCCTGGCCCTCGGTGGTCCAGGTGACCGGCTCCCAGTCGGGGGCGAAGATGTGGAAGCCGCCGGAGAACACCTCGATCCGGTTGCCGCCGGGTTCCAGGACGTAGAGGAAGAAGCCCTGGGTGCGGGAGTGCTTGGCGGGGCCGAACTCGATCTCGACACCCAGTTCGCAGAAGATGTCGGCGGCGCGGAGCACGTCCTCGCGGTTCTCGACGGCGTAGGCGAGGTGGTGCAGCCGCCCGGTGACGCCGGGCACCGGTTCGCGGGTGATGGCGAGGTCGTGGGCCTTGTTCATGAGGCTGAGCCAGGCGCCCACCTCGGGCTGGCCGGGCGGGATCAGGTGCTCGCGGAGCTTGAAGCCGAGGGCCTCGCACATGACCTCGCGCGTGCTCGGTACGTCGTTCGCGAGGACGTTGATGTGGTCGATGCGTGCCGCGCCCACGCCCCTGGTGACGGAGGACTGCGGCTGGTTGGGCAGGTAGGAGGCATTGCCCGCCGGGGCGCGGTACTTCTCGGTCTCGAAGTAGAGCTCCATGCGCTGGCCGCTCGGGGCGATGAAGGAGTACGCCTTCCCGTGCCCGAAGTCCCCGTCGATCCACTCCCCCTCGACGCCGCGTTCCTCCAGGGCGGCGACCCGGCGGGTCAGGGCCTGCGGGCTCACCGCGCGCCAGGCGACATGACCGAGGCCGGCCCGGTCGGCGGCGGTCAGTTTCAGGGTTGTCAGGTCATGGTCACCCCAGGCGCGCAGATAGGCGCTGCCACCGGACTCGTGCACCAGGTCGAGGCCGTAGACCTCGGTGAAGAAGGCCAGGCTCCGGTCGTACACGGGGGTCAGCAGTTCGGCGTGCCCGAGGTGGGCCAGTTCGTAGAGCGGCTCAGTCACGCTCGTTCTCCTTCGCTTTCTTCTCCAGCTCCGCGATGTCGGCCAGCACCTGGGGGCCGCGGTTGATCGCGGAGAACCCGGTGAACAGGAACGCCAGATCGATGACGGCGCGCAGCTCGTCCCAGCTGGCACCGGCCCGTAGCGCGGCGAGGCCGTGCAGTTTGGCGGCGTCGCTGAGTTTGGCGTGCAGGATGCCGAAGAGCACCAGCTGGACCGTCTTCTGGTCCAGCGTCTCCGGATACATGATCATGTTGCGCAGTCGTTCCTGCGCCAACAGCAGTTCCGGGTTGTCCTTCTCTGACGCCTCGAAACGGGAGGCCACGCGCGGGGGGACGAAGCCCAGCATCCGCTCGTACGACGCCCGGAAGTCGTCGACGCTCTCGGGGCGCTCATCGCTCATGGGATGCCTCCTGTTCGGCCTTGGTGATGTCGCCCGCCGCCCAGTGCTCCGGCGGGATCTCGCGCACGAGGACCCGGATGGCCCCGTCGGGTGCGTCCAGGGAGTCCCGCACGGCGGCGTGCACCTGGTGGATGAGGTCGCGGACCATCGAAGGAGGGCGTCCGGCGACGATGCTGATCTCTACGAGTGGCATTCAGGCTCCGACCACTCGCAGGGTGCCGAGGTGGGTGAACTCGGCGCTGATCTCCCGCCCGGGCTCTACGAACACGGCGTCGGTGAGGCCGCCGGTGAGCACGATCCAGCCGGGCTCGATGGCGATGCCGCGCTCGCCGAGGGAGTTCGCCGCCAGCGCGAGTGCCTCGGCGGGGTGGCCCTGCACGGCGGCGCCGGTCGCGGAGTCGGTGATCTCGCCGTTGATGCCGAGCAGGCAGCCCTCCAGCGCGAGGTCGAGACCCTCTGGCGGCAGGCTGGTGCCGCTGACGACGAAGCGGGAGGACGAGGCGTTGTCGGCGACCACGTCGGGGAGGGTGAACTTGAAGTCGGTGAAGCGGCTGTCGATGACCTCGAAGCCCGCGTGCACGCTGCGGACGGCGGCGAGCGCGGTCGCGGCGGTGACCCCGGGCCCGGCCAGCCGCTCCCCCATGACGAAGACGATCTCGGGCTCGACGCGCGGGTGGATGAGTTCGTCCATCGGCACCGGGACGCCCTCCGGGAGCACCATCGCGTCGGTGAGCCAGGCGGTGAGCGGGGAGTCGATGCCCATCCGCTGCTGCTTGGCACGCGAGGTGAGGCCGAGCTTGACGCCGACGACCTTCTCGCCGGAGTCGACCTTGCGCTGCAGCAGCGCGTCCTGCACCTGGTAGGCGGTCGGCAGGTCGAGGCCGGGCCATTCGTCGGTGATCCGGCCGCCGTCCCTGCGGTCGGCCTCGCGGCCGAGCAGCTCCGTGACGGCGCGGTCGATGGTCCAGTCGCTCATGCGGGTACGCCTTCCGAGGTCGTGGCGCGGGTGGAGAGGTCGATCGCCACGTCGATGATCATGTCTTCCTGGCCGCCGACGTACCCGGCCTCGCCGACCGCGCGCAGGATGGCGTGCGCGGGTACTCCGTAACGGTCGGCGGCGCGCTGCGCGTGCAGCAGGAACGAGGAGTAGACGCCGTGCCTGCCCTGCTCGATGGCTGGGCGGTCCGCGATGGGCAGCCGGGGAATCAGCGGGGTGAGCACCTCGTGCGCGGCGCGCAGTACGCCGTCCACGTCGAGGCCGATCGGGACCCGCATCCGTTCGAAGACGGTGGCAAGGAGTTCGGTGGGCGAATTGCCGGCGCCCGCGCCCAGCGCGCACAGGCTGCCGTCGATCTGGCGGGCGCCCGCCTCGTACGCGGCGATCGAGTTCGCGACGCCGAGCGAGAGGTTCTGGTGGCCGTGGAACCCGATCTGGGCGTCGTCGCCGAGCTCGGCGGCCAGCGCCGATACGCGGTCGGTGACGTCGGTGGGCAGCAGCCAGCCCGCGGAGTCGACGACGTACACGCACTGGCACCCGGCGTCGGCCATGATCCTGGCCTGTTTCGCCAGTGCCTCGGGACCGACCCGGTGCGAGAGCATCAGGAACCCGACGGTCTCCATGCCCAGTTCGTGCGCCGCCCCGAAGTGCTGGATCGAGACGTCCGCCTCGGTGCAGTGGGTCGCCACCCGTACGATCCCGGCGCCCGCGTCGTGGGCCCGGCGCAGGTCGTCGACGGTGCCGAGGCCGGGCAGTAGCAGGACGGCGATGCGGGCCCGGCGGGCTTCGGCGACGGCCGCCTTGACGAGTTCGATCTCGTCGGTGTGCGAGAAACCGTAGTTGAAGGAGGACCCGGCGAGGCCGTCGCCGTGGGTGACCTCGATGACGGTGACGCCCGCGTCGTCCAGGGCGCGGGTCACGGCCCGTACCTGGTCGACGGTGAACTGGTGGGCCACGGCGTGACTGCCGTCGCGCAACGTGGTGTCGGTGATGCGTACGGCCGGTCGGGGGTCCGCGGTCATCGGGTCACCGCCTTGTCTCGCTGGCTGATTATTTCGCCGACGCGGACTGCGGCGGCGGTCATGATGTCGAGGTTGCCTGCCCACGGGGGCAGGTAGTCGCCGTTGCCGCGGACTTCGAGGAAGACCGCGACTCGGGCCTGCCCCTGCCATCCGGGGCGCGGGTCGTCGAACTGCGGCTCGGAGCGCATCTGGTATCCGGGTACGTAGACCCGTACCTCCTCGACCATCCGGTGGATGGACTCGGTGACGGCGTCGCGGTCGGCGTCGGCGGGGATGGCGCAGTACACCGTGTCGCGCATGATCATCGGGGGATCGACAGGGTTGAGGATGATGATCGCCTTGCCGCGTCCCGCGCCGCCGACGGTCTCGATCGCGTGGGAGGTGGTCTCGGTGAACTCGTCGATGTTGGCGCGGGTACCGGGGCCGGCCGAGCGGGAGGCGATCGAGGCGACGATCTCGGCGTACGTCACGGGCACGACTCGGGAGACGGCGGCCACGATGGGGATGGTGGCCTGGCCGCCGCAGGTGATCATGTTGACGTTCGGTGCCGCCCCGTGCTCGGTGAGGTTGACCACCGGGCAGACGAAGGGACCGGTCGCGGCGGGGGTCAGGTCGATGGCGGTGATCCCGGCCTCGGCGTAGCGGGCGGCGTTGGCCAGATGTGCCTTGGCGGATGTGGCCTCGAAGACCAGATCGGGCAGCTCCGGGCGGCTGAGCAGCCAGTCCACGCCTCCGGCGCTGGCTTCGACGCCGAGCTTCCCGGCACGGGCCAGGCCGTCGGAGGCGGGGTCGACCCCGACCATGTACCGGACGTCGATGTGCTCGTTGCGCAGCAACTTGACCATCAGGTCCGTGCCGATGTTGCCCGGCCCGACGATGGCGGCGGTGGCGGTCATGCGTCCTCCCCCTGCTTGGTGGTGTGACCGAATCGCGCGGTGACGGTGCCCAGCCCGCCGAAGGCCGCGGTCACGGAGTCACCGGCGGCCACCGGCACGGCGGCGCAGACAGAGCCGGGCAGGATGACATGGCCCGGCTCCAGGGTGACGCCGAGTCGGCCCACCGTATTGGCCAGCCACACCAGGGCGTTCAGCGGCGAGCCGAGTACGGCGCCGCCGGCTCCGGTGCCGACGACCTCGCCGCGGCGGGTCAGCACGCAGCCGGACAGCCGCAGATCGACCGCTCCCACAGGGACGGGGCGGCTGCCGAGCACCACGCCGCCCGCCGACGCGTTGTCCGCGACCGTGTCGATCAGGCCGATCTTCCAGTCCCGGATCCGGGAGTCGATGATCTCCAGGGCTGGGAGAACGTAGTCGACCGCCGACAGCGCCTGCGCGGCGTTCACCCCCGGGCCGGTCAGCGGCCGCTTGAGGACGAAGGCGATCTCCGGTTCGACCTTGGGGCTGATGAACTCGGCCAGTCCGATCGGCAGGCCCTCCAGGTGGAACATGGACTCCATCAGGTGCCCGTAGTCGGGCTGGTCGACGCCGAGCTGGCGCTGCATGGCCGCCGAGGTGAGCCCGACCTTGTGTCCTTGGACGCGCTGCCCGTCCTCGGTCCAGGTGCGCACCTGCTCGAGCTGGACCGCGTAGGCGTCCTCGACGGTAAGCCCGGGGCGGGTCCGGCTGACCGGGTCGATCGGCTCGCGGGCGCGCCGTGCGGCGAGCAGTTCCTTGGCGACCACGAGGTGCGTGGCTTTGTCCATCTGCGGCTCTTTCCTCAAATGATGGGCGGTCCCCTGGCAGCATGTTGCGGCGGGTCCCACCCGGCAACCCAAGTGATCCGCTGAGCGGATCAAGATCGATTCCTTTTCGACGCACGCTTGTTCCGCTCAGCGGATCATTCGACTTGCCCGCTCTTCATCCCGAGAGGACAATCCTCCCGTAACGTGACGCCCCACGGACCGGACGCTACGAAGGGAACGCCATCAGCGGACACCGCATGGGAGCCTGTTCAGCTCTCGCTCATGGAGGGGCTCGGGCCCCGCAGCTCACGGCTCACGGCCAGCCCCGCCGTGCGCACGGCGGGAGCCACCCGGCGCAGGTTCAGCCTCCCGCTCCAGCCCGAGATGGACATCGCCGCCACGGGCCGGCTGTCGGCCCCGAGGATCGCGGTCGCGACACACCCCACCCCGGGGCCGGTCTCCTCGTTCTCGTACGCGACTCCCGCTCCCCGGATCCGTTCCAGCTCACGCAGGAACAGGCCGGGCGCGGTGATGGTGCGCGGGCCCACCGGCGCAAGCCCATGAGCGCAGACCGCGTCGACTGTCTCCGCCTCACCGAAGGCGAGCAGTACCTTGCCCACGGCCGCGGCATGCGCGGGCAGTCGGCCGCCCACCCGCGACCCCATCCTCGGGGCGTCCTTGCTCCGCAGGATCTCGACGTAGACCACCTCGGTGCCGTCCAGCACGGCCAGATGCACCGTCTGCCGGGTCGCCTCGCGCAGATCGGCCATGTACGGCAAGGCGATCGCCCGCAGATTGCGGTGCCGGGACGCCAGCTCGCCGTACTCGAACAGGCGCGTTCCCATGTGCAGGAGCGCGCCGTCGTTCTCGTCACGCTCCAGGAACCCGTAGCCGACGAGGTCGCGCACCAGGCGGGAGGTCGTGGACTTCGGCAGTCCGGCCCGGCGGGCGATCTCCGACACCCGCAGCTCGGCGTGAAGCGCGTCGAAAGCCCCGAGCACGGCAGCTACCCGCGCGACACCGGAGTCAGGAATGTTCCGTTCAGCGGGACACATCGATGAAGCATGACGGGGGAACCGGACAGCGTGCAAGTGTCTGCGTCGGCCTCGTCAGCGCAGGCAAGGACATCGCCGGCGCGCGACGCGGGTCAACCACCGGGCAGGAGGGCGGCCGTGTGGACCGCAGTGCGGCCCGGGGGCGCAGGCCACGGGCCGCGCGCTCGGAGCAGCCGGGCCTGTGTGCGTTTCGGACAGGCAAGGCATTCGAGTTCGTCACGGACCGCTTGGCCGGCACGAGCGGATGTCCCCACCACCTGTCACGGCTGCTCCTGCTCACGCACCGGGATCCCCCTACCCACCCGGCCCGCATGCCCGCACCGATGAAAGAGCTGCACATGTTCGACGCCACCACCGAGAACGCCGCCGGGCGGACCATCCTGTTCCTCAACGGCCCCAACCTCAATCTGCTCGGCGTGCGCGAGCCCGACAAGTACGGTTCCACCACGCTGCGCGAGGTCGAGGAGACCGTGGCCAAGACTCTGTCCGCACACGGCCTGACCGCACGCTTCGTGCAGAGCAACCACGAAGGCGTGCTGGTCGACGCGATTCATGCAGCGCGCACCGAATGCGGCGCGATCGTCATCAACCCCGCCGCATTCACGCACACCTCCGTCGCACTCCGGGACGCGATCGCCGCCGCCGCTCTGCCGACCATCGAACTCCACATCACCAACGTCCATAAGCGCGAGGAATTCAGGCACCACTCCTACATCTCGGCGGTCGCCGACGCCGTGATCGTCGGCGCCGGCACACACGGCTACATCCTGGCCGCGCTGCACGTCGCGCATCTTCTCCTCGGCTGACTCACACCCCTGTACATACCGGAAAGGTCATCCGTGCCGGTCGACTGACTGGCAAGCCTGGAGCGCACGAGCGCCACTCGCGCTGGCGCTCTCGGAGTCGGGTCTGAACAGTGAGCAGTGTGCATCGTGAAAACTGCACGTCAGGTGGGCTGGTGTGCGTAGGCGTCGGGAAGCTCGGCCAGGTCCGGGGCGGTAGTCCAGCGGCAAGATCATTGGTCATCAGCGGGCGACTTCCTGGTTCGTGCGCACCAGCAGGGCCCGTGCCGGCGCGGTCGCCCTGAAGGACTCTGTTGGTCGATGTGATCTGGGTTTTGTCGGTCAGGCCGCGTGGCTGAGGACAAGTTGTTCGTAGTGGGAGACTCGCGTCGTTGTGCTTGCCGAGAATGTCATCCGCCCTGGTCGGAGGCCATATCGGGACTGGTGGCCGTCGGCCTCGTCGCTCGAGTAGGCGCTCTCGCGTAGGCGGTGGTCCACGCGTCATGATGATCGATCGTGCTGCTGCGACTGGCCTACCTGGGCGTGACCAACGCGTTCGCGCTGTTGCGTCTGCTGCCGACGAGCGACCGGGACAAGGACGCGGAGATCCTGGCCCTCCGCTATCAGATCACAGTGCTCAAACGCCAACTCGGAGGTGCCCGAGTACGGTTCACTCCGAGCGATCGGGCGTTCTTGGCGGCGCTGCTGCACCGGATGCCGTTGCCCGCCCTGCGGCGTCTGCGACTGCTCGTGCGTCCTGACACGGTACTGCGCTGGCATCGCGACCTCGCAAGGCGCCGGCATGCCGCCTTATCGCGGCCCAAGCGACCCGGTCGGCCTCGTACGGTGCGCTCCATCCGGATTCTGGTGCTGCGCCTGGCGAGGGAGAATCCGAACCGGGGCTACAGGCGTCTGCACGGCGAGCTGCTCGTGCTGGGAGTGAAGGTGGCCGCCTCGACGGTCTGGAAGATCCTCAAGGATGCCGGCGTCGATCCAGCGCCCGGCCGGAGCTCCAGCACCTGGGCCGGCTTCCTGCGCTCCCAAGCCGACGCTCTCCTGGCCTGCGATTTCTTTGAGGCGGTCACCCTGTCCGGCGCCCGGATGTACGTCCTCGCTTCGAGCACAGCAGCCGTCGCATCCGGGTCCTGGGCGCCACCGCACACCCGACCACATCCTGGGTAACGCAGGCGGCGAAGAACCTGGTCATGGACCTCGAGGACGTAGGCTGCCGGGCACGGTTCATGATCAGAGACCGGGACGGGAAGTTCCCAGGATTGTTCGATGACGTCCTCAAAGACGCGCGGATCGAGGTCGTCCTCACCGGCATCCAGATGCCGCGAATGAACTCGATCATGGAAAGGTGGGTGCAGACCTGCAGACACGAGCTCCTGGACCGGACCTTGATCTGGAACCAGAACCACCTGCTCCACGCACTCCGGGAGTTCGAGCAGTTCTACAACACTCATCGGCCCCACCAGGGCATCGCGAACGCCCGGCCACTGCACCCGCTGCCCGCACCGATCACCGATCCGGACCAAATCGCCGGCCTCGACATACGAAGACGCGATCGCCTCGGCGGCATCCTCCATGAATACCGACATGCCGCATGACCTGCATGGATGAAGTTCTCGGCAAGGACACGCCGTCCGGGACGAGGAACGAGGTCTGGATGGCGGAGCTGTGGTAGGTCGCGGGCCCGGAGTCGGCCGGGGTGTACAGGGTGATCAGGAGATTGGCGTCCGCGGGGACGCGCAGCGGCACCGGGTCGCTGACCGCGTCCTGGCCGACGGGCACGGTGGCCGAGGTCCGGCCGTGGAAGGTGGCCGCGCGGAGCGTCCCGGCGATGGCGTTCGGGCTCTTCGGCGCTCCGGCCTCCTGCAACGCCACGGTGGCCGCGCCGAGTTCGAGCGGGGCTGTGCCGAGCCGGTTGGACACCCGGATCCGGGCCGCGTGGCCCCCGACACTGGTGTGCACCACATTGCGGATCGAGTTGCCGGGAAGCGCGGCCGTGGTGCCGGGCGCGGCGGCCTCCCAGGTGCCGACCCAGCCGCGGTCGGGGTGTCCGGGGGCCGGTCCGTCGAGAGAACGTGCCGGATCGAGACCGTGTGGTGCTGCCCATCCAGGTGAGCGGCAGCCGAATGAGGTCCAGTGTGGAACGTGAAAGCGCGACGTAGGCAATCATCGATACATCGGATGCGTCAAGGCGTTTGGCGCGGAAACCTGGATGCATCGGGAGGTTCTGCGCTTATACACCCGATGTATCGTTGACTGGTGTGTCAGGCCGCCGATACCACCACCGGATCCGGCAGGGCGTCGAGCAGCCCGGCCGTCGCACGGTCGAGACGGGTGCGGGCCTCGGGCTCGAGGGTGGGCGCCGGGCCGCGGGTGACCGCCTGGTCGAGCAGGAAGCAGCCCTGCGCGATATGCGAGGCGGCCATGGATACCAGGACCGGCCGCAGCGCGTAGTCCAGCACCAGCGTGTGCGCCGGTGAGCCGCCGGTGGCGAGCGGCAGCACGGTCTTGCCCGCCAGAGCGCGCTGCGGCAGCAGGTCGAGCCACGCCTTGAGCAGTCCGGTGTACGCGGCCTTGTAGACGGGGGTGCCGACGATCAACGCGTCAGCCCACTCGACCAGTTCGGCGGCGTGGCGCAGCGCGGGGGCTTGGAAGTCCGCGTGCAGCAGCGCCGCGGCGGGCAGGTCGCGGAGGTGCAGGGCGACGGTCTCGTGCCCGGCCTCCTCGAGGGAGCGGGCGGTGACGGCCAGCACGGCGGCGGTGCGGGAGTCGGCGGACGGGCTGCCGCAGACGGTGAGTACGCGGGCGGGGCGGGCCATGGAGGGAATCCTTTCGGGCCTGGCGTGACGTGGCGTGGCCTGGCGGGGCGGGGCGTCGTATGGCGGGGCGGGGCGCGACTCAGAGTGCCTTTCCGGGGTTGAGGATGTGGCGGGGGTCGAAGGCGGCCTTGATCCGGCGTTGCAGGGCGTGGTTGTCGGGGCCGAGTTCCTCGGCGACCCACCGCCGTTTGAGGAGGCCGACGCCGTGTTCGCCGGTGAGGGTGCCGCCCAGCCGGAGGGCGGTGGTGAAGATCTCGCCCGCCGCCCGCCAGGCCGCCTCTGGGAGCTCGGCCAGGGCCGGGTCGACGACGAGGATCGGGTGCAGATTGCCGTCGGCCGCGTGCGCGAGGGTGAACACCGGCACGCCGTGCCGCGCGGACGCGGCCTCGACGGCCCGTACGGCTTCGGCCAGCCGGGAGCGGGGGACGGCGATGTCCTCGATCAGCGGGCGCCCCACCCGCTCCAGCGCGGGCAGGGCCAGGCGGCGGGCCGCGAGCAGCGCCTCCGCCTCGGCCGGGTCGGCGGTGACCTCGACGGATGTGGCCCGGCCGGCCAGGACGGACGCGACGCGCTCGGCCTCGGCGGCCGCCCCCGCGCCGTCGCACTGCAGGAGCAGCAGGGCCGCGCCTCGGGCGCGCAGACCGGCGCCGTGCGCGGCGTCGATGGCGGCGAGGACCGGGCCGTCCAGCAGCTCGGCCATCGCGGGCTCGACGCGCGCGGCGGTGATCGCCGAGGCGGCGGCCGCCGCGTCCTCGACGCGCTCGAAGTACGCGGCGATCGTCGCGGTGGCGACCGGGACCGGGCGCAGCCGCACGGTGGCGGCGGTGATGACCGCGAGGGTGCCCTCGGAACCGGTGAGCAGGGCCGTCAGGTCGTAGCCGGCCACGCCCTTGACGGTGCGCCGGCCCGTGGCCACGACCGTGCCGTCGGCGAGCACGGCCTCAAGGCCGAGCACGCTGTCGCGGGTCACGCCGTACTTGGCGCAGCGCAGCCCGCCCGCGTTGGTGGCGATGTTCCCGCCGACCGTGGAGATGGCCGCGCTGGCCGGGTCCGGGGCGTAGCGCAGCCCGTGTGCGGCCGCGGCGCGGTCGAGGTCGGCGGTGATCACACCGGGTTCGACCACGGCGAGCTGGTCGTCGGGGGACAGCTCGACGATGCGGTCCATGCCGGACAGGTCGAGCACGAGGCTGCCCTCCCCGGCGGTCGCCCCACCGGACAGGCCGGTCCCCGCGCCGCGTGGCACCACGGGGACGCGCAGCGCGTTCGCGTGGCGCAGCGCGGTCGCCACGTCGTCGGTGTGCCGGGAGTGGACGACGGCGAGCGGCGGCCCGTCGGCGCGGGCGCCGGACCGGTCGGTGGCGTACGGCGCCGTGGCGGTGGGGCCGGTGGTCAGCCGGTCGGGTGGCAGGTCACGGGCCAGCAGGCCGAGTAGCCGGGCCCCGGCGGTCGCCTGCTCGACGCTCTGGAGTGTCACCGCAGCGCCTCCGTGCCGATGGCGAGCACAGCGGTGTCCTCCTGGGGCGCGTGCACCGGGGCGCACTGGATGTCGCGGAAGTGCCGCTCCAGCGGATTGTCGCGGGTCAGGCCCGGGTTGCCGAGCAGCCGTACGGCGGTCTCCACGGCGGCGGTGGCGTGCCGGGTGGCCAGGACCTTCGCGCCGAGCGCCTGCTCGGGGGTGTATGTGGCATCGCCGGCGTCCACGCGCTCCGCGCCACCGACGACAAGCTGCTCGGCGCTGTCCAGCAGCAGCTCGATCTCACCGGCGGCGCGCCGGAAGCGGTCCGTGGCCGCCACCGGGCGGCCGAGGTTTCCGGGCACGCGCTCGCGCGCGAAGCGGTGGAAATACCGCTGGGCGGCGCGGGCCACGCCCAGGTAGAGCGCGGCGAGCGGAAGGTGGAGGGCGGCGCCCGCGCGGTTGTCCTGCTCGGCGGCGGGGCCATGGGCGGCGATCTGGACGGTGTGGTCGCGGGGGATCTCCACGCCATGGAACGCGATGTCGTGGCTGCCGCTCGCGCGTAGCCCGAGGTGGTCCCACCGGTGGACGACCTCGATGCCCGGCGAGTCGCCGGGGACGGCGAAGGTGCCGACCCGGGGCTCGGGTTCGTCGGTCGTCGCCCACACCAGGAACCAGTCCAGGCCCTCCGCCCCGGTCACGAACCGCTTGGTGCCGCTGATCGCCCAGCCCCTCGCGGTGCGCCGGGCGGTAGTGGCGGGCAGGCCACCGCGCGCCGGGGAGCCAAGATCCGGCTCCACGCGGGCGTGGTTGAGCAGGACCGGACGCTCGGCGGAGTCCGCCAGGATCCGCTCGTACAGCCCGCCCGGCCAGTGCGGGCGGCGGGCCTCGCCACCATGGACGCTCAGCGTCATGGCGGCGATCAGCGCCACCGAGGGGTCGCCCTCGCCCAGCGCCCGCAGCACGCGGGCGGCGTCGGCGACGCCGAGGCCGGGGCCGCCGTACCGGGCGCCGATCGTGGCGGTGAGCAGCCCGGCGCTGTGCGCGGCCCGGATTCCCTCGGCGGGGAAGGCCGCGCCGCGGTCGTACTCCGCCGCGGTCTCGGCCAGCCGGCCGGACACCTCGCCCAGGCGGGCGAGGTCCGGGGAACGGAAGCGTGCGGTGGCCGTCGTCATGAGGCCAGCGCCTTGCGCAGGGCGGGGCCGAGGTCGTCGGACCAGAAGTCGGCCACGTCCACCGGGCCGGGGAGGGCGCCGACTTCCTCGAAGGCGTCGGCGACCTGCTGCTGAGAGGTGGTGGCCTTCCGGCCGGTCGGGTGGAGGGTGGTGGGCCGCTGCTTCTCACCGTCCTCGACCTGCTGGAGGGCCTGGTCCAGTGGCTGGTGGGTGGCGGCCGCGAACACCTTTGCGAACTCCTTCTCGTGTCCGTCGCGGATGTAGGTGTAGGCCTTGTCGATACGGGCGAGGAGATCGGCCACGGCCTCGCGCTTGGCGCGGTCGGCGATGGTCTTGTCCGAGGCCTCCCACAGGAAGTTGCCCGAGAGGATGTCCTTGCCGGAGCCGATCGTGGTGGCGCCCTGCTGATGGGCGGTGATGATCGAGTTGCCGTACGAGGCGAAGGCGTCGATCGACCCGCCCTTCAGCGCGGCCAGCCCGTCGCTCGGCGCCAGCGGGGCGGCCTTGATGTCGGTCCACTTCAGACCGGCCCGCCGGAGCAGCTGGTAGAGGAAGTAGTGCGCGGTGGTGTTCTTGACGTAGCCGACCTTTTTGCCCTTGAGCTGGGCGATGCTGTGGACGTCCGAGCCCTTGGGCGTCACCACCTCCTGGAGCAGGGTGTTGGCGCGCTGCACGGCCACGACCTTGAAGTTGGCCTTGCCGTCCGCGACCGCGAAGACCGGAGGGATCTCACTGGACTGGGCCACGTCGAGGGCGCCGGCCCGGACGGCCTGGAGCTGGAGGTCGCCGCCCGCGAACACACTCCACTTGACCTTGTACGGGGTCTTGTCCAGACCGGCGAACTCCAGCACCGCCTGATAGCGCGCCCAGCCGGTGTCACCGACGCTGAGCGTCACGGCGGACCCGGACCCCTTGGCGTCGGCGTTGCCGCCGCAGGCGGCCAGCGGGGCGAGGAGTATGGCGGTGACGAGGGCGGCCGCCACAGGGCGACGGCGGGTTCTGCGAGGCATGAGGGTTTCTCCTGTCGTGCTGTGCGGGCCTAGGCCGCGGTGCGCGCCCGGTGGGCGAGTTCCTGGCGGACCAGCGGCAGTACGTAACGGGCGTAGTCGATGGCGTCGTTCAGCGCGTCGTAGCCGCGGATGGACAGCAGCTCGCAGCCGATGTCGACGTAGTCGAGCAGCGCGGCGGCCACCGTCTCCGGTGAGCCGACCAGCGCGGTGGAGGAGCCCGCGGCGTTGGTCGCGGCGGCGGGCGCGGTCCACAGGCAGCGGTCGTGCACCTCGCCGCGGGCGGCCACGTCCAGCAGGCGCTGCGAGCCGACGTTGGCGGGGCGGCCCTGGCCCACCGCGGGGTAGTGGCGGCGCTTGGCCCGCTCCGTGTGGCCCGACGTGATCCGCGCCAGCGTCCGGTGTGCCTTCTCCCACGCCAGTTCGTCGGTCGGGGCGACGATCGGCCGGAAGGACACCCAGATCCGGGGCCGGGGGCGCCCGGCGGCGTCGGCGACCGCGTTCACCGCGGCGATCTGCTCGGCCGTCTCCTTCAGCGGCTCGCCCCACAGTCCGAAGATGTCGCCCTGCTGCCCGCCCACCCGGTAAGCGTCGGCGGACGAGCCGCCGACGGAGACGGGGATGGTGCCGTTCACGGGAGGGACGTCGGAGCGGAAGCCCTCGAAGCGGTAGTGTTTGCCCTGGTGCGAGACCGGCCCCTCGGCCGACCACACCTTACGGAGGATCTGGATGTACTCGTCCGACCGCTCGTACCGCTCGCTCTTGCTCAGATAGTCGCCCTCGCGGTGCTGCTCCTCGTCGTTTCCACCGGAGATGATGTGCACCGACAGCCGGCCGCCGCTGATCTGGTCCAAGGTCGCGAAGGCGCGGGCCGCGTGGGTGGGGAAGATGACACCGGGCCGGTGGGCCAGCATCGGCTTCAGGCGTTCCGTGTGCTGCGTGATGAACTGGGCGAGCTGCAGGGCGTCGGGCGAGGCGGAGTGGTAGGCGACGAGCGTGTAGTCGAAGCCGCCGTCGTCCAGGGCGCGGGCGAATCGTCGGGTGTAGTCGGGGTCGATGCCCGAACCGGCGGTGGGGTTGCCGTCCGTGGCGGGGTTCGGGTGGATGGCGCTGATGAACTCGACGGGCATGGCGGATCGATCCTCCAGGGCTGGGGGGCGGGGGCGAGGGGGCCGGGGCTACTTGGGGAATACGCGGGTGTCGACGGAGTCGGCGACATCGACGCCCGGGTCGAGCACCTTGATGGCGTGCATGGTGTCGGCCACCTTCTGGACGGTCCTCGTCACCTCGGGCGTGATCGGCCGCACCGTTCCGTAGCCGGCGGTGACGAGCGTCTTCGCGACGGCGGGTGAGGCGCCGTTGTCCTTCTCGATGGCCTTCGCGTACTCCTGGGGGTGCGACCGCCCCCAGGCCACGGCCTTGGACAGGCGACGCAGGAAGTCGCTGAGCGCGGCCCGCTTGTCCTTGTCGGCCAGGGCCTTCTCCGACGCCCCGATGAAGCCGTAGCCGCTGACCCGGCCGTCGCCGCCGTCGATGAGCAGCCGGCCGCCCTGCTGGAGGGCGACGGCCTGGTAGACCCCGAACGTGGCCCAGACCTCGACCTTGCCCGATCCGAAGGCGGCCTGGGCGTCGGCCGGCAGCAGGTACTGGACGGTGACGTCGGAGTACGAGAGCCCGGCCCGCTGGAGGGCACCTGCGAGCAGATATTCGGCGATGCTCCCCTTCGCGGAGGACACCACGACCTTCTTGCCCTTCAGGTCCGCGACACTCCGGATGGACGAACCCTTCTTCACGACGAGGCCGACATGCGTGCCGTCGTTCTTCAGCGCGGCCACGTTCTTCACCGGGACGCCGCCGCTGAGCGCCTGGAGCGCGGGCAGGTCGGCCGAGTACGAGGTGTCGGCCGCGCCCGCCTGCACCGCCTGGAACAGCGGCGCGGCACCCTGGAACTCGGCCCACTTCACGCCGTAGGAGGCGCCCTTCAGCACGCCCGAGGCCTTGACCAGGGTCTGCAGCGTCTGCGCCTGGTCGCCGATGGTCAGCCGCACCTCGGAGGACGACGATCCGGTGGCTGCGGCGCTGTCGCCGTCGCCGCAGCCGGCCGTGCCGAGGAGGGCGGCCAGGGAGAACGCCGTGGCCAGGACGCGGACGGTGCGGATCATGAGGGGGTCCTTTCCAAGGGTGCGAGGGGAGGGGCGGCGGCGTCCTCGTGCGAGGGGGCGGCCGCGTCGCGTACGCCGAGCCGGCCGAGCAGCCGGGAGCGCAGCGCGACGAATGCGGGCGAGCCCAGGGCGCGCGGGCGGGGCAGGTCGATGGTGATCTCGTGGGCGATGCGGCCCGCGTCCATGACCAGCACCCGGTCGGCGAGCAGCAGCGCCTCCTCCACGTCGTGGGTGACCAGGAGGATCGAGCAGCCGTGCCGCTGCCACAGCTCAGCGACCAGCCGCTGCGCCTTGCCGCGGGTCAGCGCGTCCAGCGCGCCGAACGGCTCGTCGAGCAGCAGCAGTTCGGGCTCGCGTACGAGGGCGCGGGCCAGCGATACGCGCTGCGCCTCGCCACCGGAGAGGGTCTTCGGCCACACCCCGGCCCGCTCCTCGATGCCGACCTCGGCGAGGTAGCGGGTGGCCAGTGCCCGGTCGGGCTTGCCGGGCAGGCCGAGCACCACATTGCGCCACACCTTCAGCCAGGGCATCAGCCGCGGCGACTGGAAGGCAGCGGACCGGCGCGCGGGCACGGTGACCTCGCCGCTGATCTCGTCGTCGAGCCCGGCCAGGACGCGCAGCAGGGTGCTCTTGCCGCAGCCGCTGTGCCCGAGCAGGGCGACGAACTCGCCCCGCTCGATGGTCAGATCGAGGTCGTCGATGACGGTCCGGTCACCGAACGCGCGGCCCAGACCGCGGATCTCCACACTGTCGGTCATCTCTTTCACGCTCCGTCGCCGTCGAAGGAGGCCCGCCAGGCCAGCAGCCGCCGGGACAGCACCCGTACGACGAAGTCACAGGCCAGCCCGAGCAGGGCGTAGACCGCCAGGCACAGGACGATGACGTCGGTACGGAAGTACTGCTGGGCGTTGCTCATCAGGTAGCCGATGCCTTCGCTCGCGTTGACCTGCTCGGCGAAGACCAGGGCCAGCCAGGCGGTGGACAGCGCGTAGCGCAGCCCGACCAGCGCACCGGGCAGGGCGGACGGCAGGATCACGTACCGGATCAGCCCGAGCCGGCCGAGCCCCAGCATCCGGGCGGCCTCGATGAGCTGGGAGTCGGCGGAGCGGATGCCGCCGTAGATGTTGAAGTACAGCGGATAGGTCACGCCGAGCGCCACCAGGGCGATCTTCGGCGTCTCGTCGATGCCGAACCAGACGATGAACAGCGGGACCAGGCCCACCCAGGGGATGGCCCGGAACATGCCCATGGACGAGTCGATGACGTCCTCGCCGAGCCGGAAGAGACCGGCGGTGAGCGACAGCGCGAGCGCGACCGCGGCGCCGATCAGAAACCCGGTCGCGGCCCGCCGCCCGGAGGCCGCGATGGCGTCGGGCAACTCGCCGTTCCGGGTGAGCTCCGCGGCCTGCCGTACGACGTCCACCGGAGAGGCCAGCACGCTGGTCGGCAGCAGTCCGGTGGCGCTCGCGAGATACCAGGCCAGGACGAGGCCGACCGGCCCGGCGGCCCGCCGCACCCCGCGTGGTACCCGCGGCCCTCGGCGGGCCCGGCCGGAGGCGGGGCGGATGGTCAGCCGGCCGTCGGCGGGGCCGGTGTCCTTGGTGGCGGGGACGGCCTTTGTGACGGTCGGTGTCGGCGGGGAAGTGGTCTGTTCGGGGGCGGACATCAGCTGTTTTCCTCTCGTCATCGCGGGTGTGCTCCCGTGACGGCGGGGCGGTCGGGGTCGGCGGACCAGGCGGACCAGGAGCCGGGGAAGAGGGCGGCGTCGATGCCCGCGAGGGCGAGCGCTGCGACCTGGTGCGCCGCGGTCACCCCGGAGCCGCAGTACACGCCGACCGGAGTGCCGCCGTCGGCGCCCAGGGCGGCGAACCGGGCGCGCAGCTCCGCCGCGGGCCGGAAGGTGCCGTCGGCCGCGAGGTTGTCGCCGGTGGGGGCGGACACCGCGCCGGGGATGTGGCCCGCGCGCGGGTCGACGGGCTCGCTCTCGCCCCGGTACCGTTCGGCGGCGCGGGCGTCCAGGAGCAGGCCCTTGTCCGCGAGCGCGGCGGCCTCGTCGGCGTCGAGCACCGGCAGCCGTCCGGCGGCGAGCTCGACGTCACCGGTCTCGGGCGTGAACTCCCTGCTCTCCAGCGGGAATCCGGCCGCGCGCCAGGCGCCCAGCGCCCCGTCGAGCAGACGGACGTCCGCCACCCCGGCCCAGCGCAGCAGCCACCAGGCGCGGGCGGCCGCGGTGTTGCCGCCCGCGTCGTAGACCACCGTGGGACGCCCCAAGCGCAGCCCCCAACGGCGGGCGGCGCGCGCCAGCTCGGCGAGGTCCGGCAGCCGGTGGCGGCCGCCCCGCGGGGTGGGCGGCGCGGCGAGTTCGGTGTCGAGGTCGACATAGCAGGCGCCGGGGATGTGGCCGGCGCGGTAGTGCTCGCGGCCGTGCGGGTCGCCGAGCGCCCACCGCACGTCCAGGACGGCCGGCGGGTGGTCGGAGTCCAGCAGCCGGCGCAGTTCGCCAGCGCCGATCAGGATGTCCTCGCCGCTCATGCCGCGCCCCCGTGGGTGCCCCCGGGCTGCTCCGCGCGGGCGATCTCGGGCAGTTCGGGGGAGAGGCGCAGCCGCTCCAGGAAGAGCACGAGGGTCGCCGCGGCGGTGCGGTGCGAAGTGTCGTTGAGCACGTCGTGGCGGGTGTCGGCGAGGCTGACGAGCTCGACGCCCGGGAGGCCGGCGTATGCGCGGCGGACCTCGTCCAGCGGGCTGACGGCGTCCTCGGTACCGTGCAGGGCGAGCACCGGAACCGCGATCGCGCCCAGGTCCGCGGCGGCGAGCAGCTCCTCAGGCACCGGCTCGGCCAGCGCCCCGGGCCGGTACCCGGCCCGGTCGAGCAGGCCGTGGTACGTCGGGCAGGCGCTGCGCAGCACCAGGTCCTCCTCCCGGTCCACCGGCTCCTCGGGAGTGGCGGCCCGGGCGGCCGGACCCGTGGGCAGCCCGGCGAGGACCACGGCGTCGAGCCCCGGGGCGCCTTGCGCGGCCAGCGCGGCGGCGTGCAGCGCCCCGGTGTCGGCGCCGACCAGCACCCGGGGTGCGATGGACGCCTCGTCGAGGAGCAGCTTGGCGGCCTGGCCCGAGTCGGCGGCGATCCGTACGCGGTAGGCGTCGGCGGCGACCCGGCGGCCGAACCGCTCGTATGCGCCCGGGTGTTCACCACGCCCGGGAAGCACCACCACGGTGCCGCGCGGGTTGACGCCTTCGGGCTCGTTCCAGGCATGGCTGATCTGGTCGTCGGTCATGAGTCCTCGCTTTGGGAAACGGGTCCCCCAGGGAGAGGCTTGGGGGATGGGGACAGACCGGCACCGCGCCGAGTCCGGGCAGGCGCGGACGGCGGCGAGACGCCGGGCGAAAACGGGGGAGGCGAAAAGGGGTTCCGGCAGTCGGGAGGACCGTGTGGATGCCGACGGATGCCAGCGGATGCCGCGGCAGGCCAGGACAAGAAGCCCCGGACCGGGCGGGCACGGCGGCGTGCGGGCGCGCTACGGGCGGCTCACCGGCCTACGGGGCGGGGGTCAGCGACAACAGGTGCTGGTGACGAGGCCGAAGTCGACCACGCGGCGTTGCGTCAGCAGCGCGCTCACGGCGTGGGGCCGCCGGGCGCTGAGGGGAGACGGCATGGCGGCCGTTCCGGACACTGTTCGCAACATGTCTCCAGCATCTCCGACAGATGCGTGTCATGTCCAACGACGATTCGCCATCAAAATCGATCACAAATCCTTATCGATCGATGCTAGCCTGCGGCCATGGCACCCGTGCTCGACATCGTGGCCCTCCGCAGCCTCATCGCCGTCGCGGACCGCGGCGGTTTCCACCGGGCCGCCGAGGCCCTGGCGTTGAGCCAGTCCGCGGTGAGCCAGCACATTCGGCGGCTGGAGAAGACCTTGGGCAGCCCGGTCGTCGAGCGGGACGGGCGCCGGACGCGTTTCACGGCGGGCGGCAGCCAGCTCCTGGAGGAGGCGCGGCGGATCGTCGCCGTACACGACGAGGCGGTGCGCCGGCTGCTCGGCGAGGACACGGACACCGTCGTCATCGGGTCCACCGAGCACGCCGCCGACCAGATCCTGCCCCGGATCACCGCGGCCGTCCGGGAAGTGCGCCCGGACTGCCGGGTGCGGTTCCGCGTCGACCGCTCGGCCCGGCTCGTCGAGGCGGTCGACCGGGGCACGGTGGATCTGGCGGTGTACGTCGCGGAAGCGGCGGGCACCGAGGGCACGGCAGTCGGCGGACTCCCCCTCACCTGGTACGCGGCCCCGGAGTGGACCCCGCCCCCCGCCCCCTCCCCGCTCCCTCTGGTGGCCATCGAGGACCCCTGCGCGATCCGCCGCCGCGCGCTGGCCGTGCTTACCGAGCACGACATCTCCGCCTCGGTCGTCTGTGACGCGGGCTATCTGGCCGGAGTGCTGGACTCCGCCCGCGCCGGCCTCGGCGTCGCACTGCTGGCCGCCGTCGGTCAGTGCCCCGACGGCCTCACGGAGCGCACGGATCTGCCGCTGGCTCCGGCGATCCGGATGAGCGCGCAATCCCGGCGGGGAGCGGACGCGGACATGGTCGCGCACGCGACCGAGGCCGTCCGCGAGCTGCTGGCGACGGCCGCTCCCGCCACTCCGCCCCTCGCCGACGCTCCATGGCGGGTAGGTTTGGAGTGATCGACAGTGGCGGTGACGCAGCAGGTCAAGGATGGCGTGATGACATCCTTCTGGACGGGCAAGCGGGCCTGCGCGGTATCGAGCCCGACGACCGGACCGCGTTCATGCGCTTTGCCGCGCGATCGAAGCCGCCGACACGGGGGAGACAGTCGGTGCTGTCGGCTCGCACCACGCTGACCCGCGTGGGGGCTGGTTCGAATACGGCGTCACGATCGGCCCCGATCATCGGCGCAAGGGCTACGCGGCAGAAGCCGTAGTGCTGCTGCCGCGCTTGATGTTCGCCGAGCGGCGCTATCACACTTCATCGTCGGCTCGGATTCGTCGAGGAGGGCCGCCTCCGCGATCACGTGTTTCTCACCGGCCAGTACCACGATCTGGTCATGATGGCATGCTCGCCGGCGAGTTCGACCAACTGCACTCGATGAGCGGATGGTGAGGCTCCTCGTTTCGCCCTAGGTGTGCTGGCCGGACAGGTTGGTGACGCGGCTGGCTGGGGTTTGGCCGTCGATTCCGGTGTGGGGCCGGTGGTAGTTGTACCAGTCCAGCCAGCCGGGAAACGCGGCTTGGCGTTCGGCTTCTGAGGTGTAGGGCCGTTGGTGGGCCCACTCGTCCAGCAGGGTGCGGTGGAAACGCTCGACCTTGCCGTTGGTCTGGGGCCTGAGGGACTCTGTTGGTCGATGTGATGGTTTACCTGAAATGACCTTCGGGTGCGTTGGACACTGCTCGTTGTCGGGTCTGTTTCCTGTGGGTGAGGGGGAGATCATGTCGATGCGTCCGTTGCGTGCGTCCGCGGTGCCTGAGTCCACGGCAAGAGTCGCCCGTGCTGCGTTCCCGCGGGGCTGTCTGGCCATGCGGATCAGGGACGAGTTCGGGGTGGTGTTTGAAAGCGAGCGGTTCGTGGCGGCGTTCGCGCATCGGGGCGGTTCGTCCGTGTCGCCGGGGATGCTGGCGCTGGTCAGCGTGTTGCAGTATGCAGAGCGTCTGACCGACCGGCAGGCCGCTGATGCGGTGCGCGGCCGGATCGACTGGAAGTACGCCCTCAGCCTCCAACTGGCTGACTCTGGCTTTGATTTCTCGGTGCTCAGCGAGTTCCGCGACCGGCTGATCGCCCACGGCCTGGAACAGCAGATCCTGGACGCCATCCTCACGCAGTGCAACACGCGGGGCCTGCTGAGGGTCGGCGGCCGGGCCCGCACCGACTCCACTCACGTCATCGCCTGCATCCGTGACCTGAACCGGCTGGAGTTCGTCACCGAGACCATGCGCTGCGCCCTGGAGGCTCTGGCGGTGGCAGCTCCCGCCTGGCTGGCCGGCACCGACGCGGTCAACGCGGACTGGCTCGCTCGCTACCGGCAGCGCGCTGACTCCTACCGACTGCCCAAGGGCGAGGCCGAGCGCACCGCGTTCGCCGAGAACGTCGGGGGCGACGGCTACGAACTCCTCGACACGCTCAACGATCCCACGGCCCCCGCCCACCTGGCCGGCCTTGAGTCGGTCGTGGTCCTGCGCACCGTGTGGGCCCAGGAGTACCAGCGTGACGCCCGCGGAGTGCGCTGGCATGGACACAAGCAACGCCCGCCGGGAGCGGCACGCATCGTCTCCCCGCACGATGTGGAGGCGCGCTGCGGGGTGAAGCGGGGATCCGCCTGGGACGGCTACAAGACCCATCTCACCGAAAGCTGCGACGACGACCTCCCCCACCTGATCACATACACGGCCACCACACCGGCCACGACAGACGACCACCAGCTCACCACCACCGTCCACCAGGCCTTGACGGAGCGGGGCCTGAAGCCGGCCGAACACTACATGGACGGCGGCTACACCAGCGCGAAAATCATCCTTGCGGCCCGTGCACAGGGCATCGAGGTCATCGGACCGGTCAAACAGGCCGGCGGCCGACCGGCCCTACACGGCAGCGGCTACGCCGCCACCGACTTCCGCATCGACTGGCACACCCGGCAGGCAACCTGCCCGCAGGGCCGGATCAGCACCCGCTGGAGTGACACCACCATCGGCGGCCAACCCCGCATCCACATCGACTTCTCCCGCGCCGGATGCACCAGCTGCCCGGCCAAGGACACCTGCACCACCGCCGCCTACCGCGTCCTGACACTACTGCCACGCCAAGAGCACGAACTCCTCCAACAACGGCGGGCAGAACAGCAGACCGATCAGTGGAAGAAGCGGTACCACACCAGGGCCGGCGTGGAAGGCAGCATCTCCCAGGCGGTGCGGCGCACCGGCACCCGGCGCACCCGCTACCGCGGCCACGCCAAAACCTCACTGGCCCAAGTCCTGACCGCGGCCGCACTCAACCTCTACCGACTCGACGCCTGGTGGACCGGAACCCCCCTGGGCACGACACGAGTCTCCCACTACGAACAGCTCGTCCTCAGCCACGCGGCCTGACCGACAAAAACCCACATCACATCGACCAACAGAGTCCTTCAGGCGTCGGCGCGCTTGTCACCGGTGAAACCGTGTTCCCCCGACCGCCGCAGAAGGCGGTCGAGGACCACGCCGTGACCGAGCAGATCCGCGCAGCGCTCACCGGCGACCCCCAGGCCCTGGAAGACCACGTCGCCGAGGCCAAACGTCGATGCGCGGCCGGAGACCCGGCCGAAGCGCTCGCCCTGGGCCGGGACCTGCACTTCATCAGCGACGACGGCGCCGTCAGCCGTACCCGCATCGCCGACCGCGAACGATATGCCGCCCAGCTACTCGTGATGGCCTACCGCGCGCTCGGCCGTGACAACCTCGCCGAACTCGCTGAGCTTGACCATCGCGAACGCGAGATTCCATGGGCCGGGGCCTACCGCAGATGATCGACCGGTTTGTTCGCTGATCACTGCTGTCGTCTGGCCGCCGTGGATCCCCACCCCGTCCGTCGCGGTATGCGACCGGGGCGGGGTGACCTACAACCACCGAGTAAAGCAGCGGCTCGGCTGCGTGAGGACTTTTTCGGCCGGGATGCTTCCCGGCCTTCCTTTTCGCCGGTCTTGCGTGGCTCTGTTCTCGCACCCCGCCAGAACGGAGCCGCGCAGGGTGTGAATTACAGGGCTGCCGCGGCGCTGTGGAGGTTCTTGGCGGCCAGGGCGAGGCCCTCGGTCTGGGAGTAGGCGGCGTCCTCGTGCTCGATGTTGACGGCCATGTCGGGGTTGATCTCGGCGAGGGCGCGCAGGAACTCGGTCCAGAAGGGGACGTCGTTGCCGAGGCCGACGGCGACGAACTTCCAGGCAGGGTTCTCGGGCCACGCGTTGCACCAGAAGCCGTAGCCGGTGGGGACCTTGCCCGGCGTGTCGGCGGGGACACGGGTGAACGAGGTGTCGAGTACGCCGCGGATGTCGGCGCCGGGGCAGAGGGTTGCGTCCTTGGCGGCGGCGTGGAAGACCAGCGGGCCCAGCCACTTGATGGAGGCGATGACGTCCATGCCCTGCCACATCAGGTGGGAGGGGTCCATCTCGGCGCCGACGTTGGTCAGGCCTGCCTCGTCGACGAGGCGCTTGAGGGTGACGGGTGAGAAGACGAGGTTGTGCGGGTGCATCTCGATGGCGACCTTGACGTCGTTCTCCCGGGCGAGTGCGTCGATCTCTTTCCAGAACTCGACGGCCACGCCCCACTGGTAGTCCAGGACGTCCATGTAGACGCCGTCCCAGGGGTTGACGACCCAGGAGGGGTACTTGGCGTCGGGGTCGGAGCCCGGGGTGCCGGACATGGTGACGATGTGCTTGACGCCGAGCAGGCCGGCGAGGCGGATGGTGCGGCGCAGGTCGTCGGCGTGCTTCGGGCCGACCCCGGGGAGCGGGTTGAGGGGGTTGCCGTTGCAGTTGAGGCCGGTCAGTTCCATGCCGCGGTCGGCGAAGGTGGCCAGGTACTCATCGCGGGCGGTGGCCGAGGACAGCAGCAGGTCGACGGGGCAGTGCGGGGAGGGGATGAAGCCGCCGGTGTTGACCTCGACCGAGGTCAGGCCGTTCTCCTTGAGGATGTCGAGGGCTTCGGTGAGGGGCTGGCTGTGCAGGCAAGCGGTGTACGCACCGAGCTTGAGAGCCATGTGTTCTGTCCTTGTCTACGGGGCTACGGGTCTACGGGGAGGTCAGGCGACGGGGGGAACCTCGGTGACCGCGCCGTCGTTGCGGGAGGAGTCGACGACTGCCTGGATGATCTCCATGGTCCGCAGCGCGTCGGCGAAGGTGGCGCAGGCCGGCAGCGGCTCGGCGACCCCCGCGACTTGGTCGAGGAAGGCACGTGCCTGGTAGGTGAAGTTGTCTCCGTTGGCGGCGCCCACACCCGGCGCCTCCATCGGGACGCCGCCTGCGAAGTACGGCAGTTGCGGGCCGGCGATGATCTGCCGGGCGCCGCGTGTACGGGCCTCGGGCTGGGCATCGTCGAAGAGGTACTCGGCGGGCCGGTGCTGGTCGAACGCGGCCCGGCCGCCGACGCCCAGCACGTCGAAGAAGAGTCCGTTGGGCAGGCCGAAGCCGGTGCGTGTCACAGAGAAGGTTCCGATGAGACCGGAGGTGAAGCGGGCGGTGAAGGTGGCGGTGTCCTCGTTCTCCACCTCGCCGAGCTCGTCGGAGACGGGGGCGGCGTTGTGCCCGACGACCGCGCCCAGCGGCAGTGGCCGCTTGGGGATCTGCGTCGACAGCGAGGCGCCGGAGACCGAGGCGATGGGCCCGGCGACGTACTCGGCGACGTCGATGACGTGCGAACCGATGTCCCCCAGCGCACCGGAACCCGGACCGCCCTTGAACCGCCAGCTCAGCGGCCCCCTCGGGTCGGTCGCGTAGTCACACCAGTACCGGCCGCTGAAAAGCGTGAGGTCGCCGAGGTCACCGCGCTGGACGTGCTCGCGGATCACGGCGATACCGGGAGCACGCCGGAAGGTATACCCGACGGCGGTCACGACCTCGGCGCCGCGCTCCAACTCGGCCATCGCATATGCGTCCTCGAGCGACCCGGCCAACGGCTTCTCGCACAGTACGTGCTTGCCCGCGGCGACCAGCGCCTCCGCGATCGGACGGTGCAGGGCGTTGCCCACGACGATGCTGACCGCGTCGATCGTCGGGTCCTCGACGACGGCCTCCCAGCTCGGCAGGGCCTTCTCGAAGCCGTAGCGGCGGGCGGCATCCTCACCGAGCGCGACATTGGCATCGGCGATCGCTGCCAGCCGGACCGGCGGCAGGCCGGCCCCGAAGACCGTGTTGACGTTGCGGTATCCAGCGGCGTGACTGCGGCCGGCCATGCCGGCGCCGATCACCGCGACGGAGAGGGGTTTGGCGGAGGTGGTCATGGCGGTGCCTTTCAGGGGGGAGGAGGTCAGGAGGAGGTAGGGAAGTTGAAGCCGGCGGTGAGTTGCTGGGTGGGCTGGGGCCAGCGGGTGGTGACGACCTTGGGGCGGGTGTAGAAGCGGATGCCTTCGGGGCCGTGGATGGGGGAGTCGCCGATGAGGGAGTCCTTCCAGCCGCCGAAGGAGTAGTACGACATCGGCACCGGCACCGGGACGTTGATGCCGATCATGCCGACCTTGATCTTTCGCTGGAAGCGGCGGGCGGCTTCGCCGGAGCCGGTGAACAGGGCGGTGCCGTTGCCGTAGGGGTTGGCGTTGATCAGCTCGATGGCCTGGTCGAGGGACTCGGCACGTACGATCGCCAGGACGGGGCCGAACAGCTCCTCCTTGTACGCGTCCATCTCGGTGGTGATGTGGTCGAGGAGGGAAGGGCCGGTGAAGAAACCGCGCTCGTGCCCGTCGACCTTCAGGCCGCGGCCGTCCACGACGACGGTGGCGCCCTGTGTGGCGGCGGTGGCGACGGCGTTCTCGACGCGCTCTTGGGCGGCCTTGGTGACCAGCGGGCCCATGTCGGTGCCGGGGGCGTCACCGGGGCCGACCCTGACCTCGCGTGCCTTGCGCTCCAGGACCTCGACCAGGCCGTCCGCCGCGTCACCGACCGCCACGGCCACCGAGACGGCCATGCAGCGCTCGCCCGCGGAGCCGTAGGCGCCGGCGGTGATGTGGTTGGCGGCGAATTCGAGGTCGGCGTCGGGCAGGACCACGGCGTGGTTCTTGGCGCCGCCCAGGGCCTGCACCCGCTTGCCGTGGGCGGTGGCCTGTTCGTGGACGTACTTGGCGATCGGTGTGGAGCCGACGAAGGAGACGGCCTCGATGCCGGGATGGGTGAGGATCGCGTCGACTGCGTCCTTGCCGCCGTGGACGACGTTGAACACCCCGTCCGGGAGGCCAGCCTGCTGGTAGAGGTCGGCGACGAAGTTGGCGGCCGACGGGTCGCGCTCGGACGGCTTGAGGATGAAGGTGTTGCCGGTGGCGATGGCGATGGGGTGCATCCACAGCGGCACCATGGCGGGGAAGTTGAACGGCGTGATGCCCGCGACCACACCGAGCGGCTGGCGGAAGTTGTGCACGTCCACGCCACGCGAGACCTGGTCGGAGAAGCTGCCCTTGAGCACGTCACCGAGGCCGCAGGCGAACTCGACGACCTCGCGGCCGCGGACGATCTCGCCGCGGGCGTCGTCGACGGTCTTGCCGTGCTCGGTGGAGATGATCCGGCCCAGCTCCTCCTCGTGTTCCACCAGGAGCTGGCGGAAGGCGAACATCACCTGAGTGCGCTGGGCGAGGGACGACTCGGACCAGGTTTCGAAGGCGGCGGAGGCGGCCTGCACGGCGGCGTCCACCTCCGCGCTGCCGCCAAGGACGACCTGAGCCTGCTCGGCGCCGGTGGCCGGGTTGAACACCGGCTGGGTGGCGGTGTCGGCGCCCTGGGCGAGAGTGCCGTTGATCCAGTGCTGGATGGTGGTCACGGTGCGGGTTTCCTTTGCGGGACGAGGGTGTTACAGGTAGTGGCGCTGGGCCTGCTTGTGGGCGGCGTATGCCTCGTAGGCGGCCTGGGTCGACTCCAAGGCGGAGGTCTGGCTGACGGGTACGTCCCACCAGCCGTGGCCGGGCGGGTTCGGGCCGTAGAGGTCGGTTTCGACGTGCACGAGGGTGGTGCGGGTGGCGGCCCTGGCCTTCTCCATCGCGGAGCGGAACTCGTCGACGGACGTGGCGTGCAGGACGTCCGCGCCGAGGGAGGAGGCATTCGCGGCGAGGTCGACGGGGAGCACGCCGCCGTCCAGCTGGCCCGAATCGTCATTGCGGTAGCGGTACTTGGTGCCGAAGCGCTGCGAACCGAGCGACTCCGACAACGCACCGATGGATGCGAAGCCGTGGTTCTGGACGAGGACGATGATGACCTTCAGACCCTCGGAGACCATGGTGGCGATCTCCTGCGCCATCATCAGATACGAGCCATCACCGACCAGGACGACGACCTCGCGCGTGGGATCGGCCATCTTGGCGCCGAGTCCGGCGGCGACCTCGTAGCCCATGCAGGAGTAGGCGTACTCGACGTGGTAGGCCTTCGGGTCCCGCGCCCGCCACAGCTGCTGTAGGTCACCGGGCATGGACCCGGCAGCGTTGATCACCACGGCGCGGTCGTCGAGCACGTCGTTGAGGGCGCCGAGAATCTGCGTCTGCGCGGGGAGGCCACCGGTGTTGAGGTCCGGGGCGAAGCATTCGTCCTCGATCTCCCTGGTACGGGCGATGAGTTCGCGGGTGCGTCTGCGGTAGGACTCCTCGACCTGCCAACCGTCCAGCGCTGCGGCAAGGGCCTGGATGCCGAGCCGGGCGTCCGCGACCAGCGGTTCGGCGGAGTGTTTGACGGCATCCAAGCGGGCGACGTTGAGGTTGACGAAGGTGACATCGGGGTTGCCGAAAACGGTGTGGCTGGCGGTGGTGAAATCCGAGTACCGGGTGCCGATACCCAGCACGACATCCGCGTCCTTGGCCAGGGCGTTGGCGGCGTGCGACCCCGTCGAGCCGATGCCGCCGACCGCGTACGGGTGGTCCCACGGCACCGCCCCTTTGCCGGCGTGGGTATCGGCGACAGGGACCCCGGTGACCTCCGCGAACGCGCGCAGGACGGCCTCGGCACCGGAGTAGACGGCGCCGCCACCGGCCACGATGAGTGGCTTCCTGGCGCTGCGCAGCAGCTGCGCGGCGCGTTCGATCGCAGCGGGTTCGGGCACCGGGCGGCCCACGTGCCACACCCGGCGCCGGAAGAAGTCCACCGGCCAGTCGAAGGCTTCCGCCTGCACGTCCTGCGGCAGCGCGAGGGTCACGGCGCCGGTCTCCACCGGATCGGTGAGCACGCGCATGGCCGCCAGCGCGGCCGGGATCAGCTGCTCGGGCCGGGAGATGCGGTCGAAGTGCTTGGAGACCGCGCGGAAGGCGTCGTTGACGGTGACGTCACCGCCGCGGGCGTCCTCCAGCTGCTGGAGTACCGGGTCGGCGGCACGGGTGGCGAACATGTCGCTGGGGAGCAGCAGCACCGGCAGTCGGTTGGTGGTGGCCAGGGCGGCACCCGTGATCATGTTGGTGGAGCCCGGGCCGGTGGAGGCGGTGCAGGCGAAGGTGGCCAGCCGGTCGCGCATCTTCGCGTAGGCCACCGAGGCGTGCACCATGCCCTGCTCGTTGCGGGCCAGGTAGTACGGCAGATCGGCCTCATGGGTGACCGCGGCCTGGAGCAGGGCCTGGCCGATACCGGCCACGTTGCCGTGCCCGAAGATCCCCCACACCCCGGGGACGAGGCGCTGCTCCTGGCCGTCACGCTCGCTGTACTGGTTGGCCAGGAAGCGCACCAGCGCCTGGGCGGTGGTGAGCCTGATCGTTTTCATTACTCGGTCTCCTCAGCGCCGAACGGCAGCCGGTTATCGATGTCCTGCGAGTCCCACGTCGTGCGCACCCAGCAGTGGGCGGGGTCGTCGCAGATCAGCCAGGCGCGGTCTTGCCCGGGGCCGGCCATGACGTTGAGGTAGTAGAGGTCGTAGCCGGGTGCGGCAATGGAGGGGCCGTGCCAGCCGTGCGGAATCAGCACGGTGTCGCCCGAGCGGATCTCGGCGAGCACGTCGATGGGCCGCTCGTCGGTGCCGTAGACCCGCTGATAGCCGAAGCCGTTCTCGCCGCCGGAGACCTCGAAGTAGTAGATCTCTTCCAGCTCCGACTCGACCGGGTTGCCCGCGTCATCCGTACGCGCCTCGTCGTGCTTGTGCGGAGGGTAGGAGGACCAGTTGCCGCCGGGGGTGAGGACCTCGCACACCAGTAGGTTTTCGGCGTCGAAGCTGCCGGGCAGGCAGTAGTTGTTGACCTGCCGGGAGCAGGCCCCCGCCCCGCGCAGCTCGACCGGGACGTCCTCCTTGCGCCCGTACCGAGCGGGGAGGCCACCTCGCTCGGTACGGGCTGAGGGCAGCGCGAACCTCCCACCGTCTGCGCTGCTGATCAGTGCCTCCGACTCGCGGGGGAGGTACGCGAAGTCGGTGGCCGAGGCGAACACGCCCTTCCGTCCGGTGAGTTCGAAGGCCTTGCCGTCCGTGGTGACGGTGCAGGATCCCGTCAGCGGCAGGACCAGGCACTCGCAGTCCCCGGTGGACAGGGCGTGTGCCTCGCCCGGCTTCAGGGTGAGGATCCTGAGGCCGGAGTATCCCCAGCCCGCCGTTTCGGGCGTGACCAGGAGGTCGTACGGGCCGTCGGCAGAGGTGCCCTTGGGCAGGTGGTACTCGCTGACCCCGGTCACAGCAGGCTCACCGCCCGGTCCACGGCACCGGCGACATCGCGGCCTGCGGGGTAGAGCAGGGAACGGCCGACCACCAGGCCTTGGGCGGTGGGCTGCTTGAGGGCCTTGCCCCAGGAGGCGAAGGCCGCGTCGGGGTCCTTGACCTCGCCGCCCAGCAGCAGTGCGGGCAGGGTGGAGGAGGCCAGGACGCGCTCCATGTCGTCGACGACCGGGAGTTTCAGCCATGTGTAGGCGGTGCGTCGGCCCAGCCCCGAGGCGATGGTGACCGACTTGACGACGGCGTCGGTGGACAGGTCGTTGTGGATCCTGCCGTCCTGCCACGTGGAGATGAACGGTTCGACCATGGCTATGAGCCGGCGGTCATTGAGCTCGTCCACCGCACGGGCGGTGTTCTCCAGGACGGAAGGGGTGGCAGGATCGCCGAGGGCGATACGGGTGAGCATCTTGCCGCCGTCGAAGTCCATGGCGGAGATGGTCTCGGCGTCGTAGCCGGTGAAGCGGTCGTCGATCTCGAAGACCGAGCCGGCGAGCCCGGAGCGGTTCATGGAACCGAAGACGCTCTTGCCGTCCAGGACGCCGAGCAGGAGCAGGTCCTCCAGGATGTCCGCGGTGGCCAGCACGCCGGTTACGCCGGGGCGTGTCAGGGCGGTGCACAGCCGGTCGAGGAGCTCGAAACGATCGGCCATGGCGTTGGGGTCGCCGCCGACGCCGTTGGCGCCGCGCGCGGGGTGGTCGGCGGCGATGATCATGGCCTTGCCGTGCTCGCCGAGCAGCGAGGTCGCCTTCACGCGCCGGGCGGCGGCGGCCGCGATGGCGCCCGGATCCTGGACCCTGGCGGACACGATCCGTCTCACGTTGTCGGACAGCACGTTCTTACGCCTTTCGTTCGTCAGAAGCGAGGCTTGCCTCGCGGAGCTTGGATTCGACCTCGGTCTGGGTCGGCATCGCTTCGGAGCAGGCCAGCCGGCCCGCGACGATCGCGCCGGCGGCGTTGGCGAAGGCCACCGTGCGGCGGGTGTCCCAGCCGGACAGCAGGCCGTGGCACAGGGCGCCGCCGAAGGCGTCCCCGGCACCGAGCCCGTTGACCACCTCCACCGGCACCGGTGGCACCTCCACGGCCGAACCGCCCTGGTCCATCGCCAGCACACCCTTCGGGCCCTGCTTCACCACCGCCAGCTCCACACCCGCCGCGAGCAGTGCCTTGGCGGCGGCATACGGTTCCCGCTCGCCGGTGGCGACTTCGCACTCGTCGAGATTGCCCACGGCCACGGTGGTGTGCCGCAAGGCCTCCGCGTAGCAGCTCCGCGCCTCGGCCGGGTCGGCCCAGAACATCGGCCGCCAGTCCAGGTCGAACACCGTCGTGCCCGCCTTGGCCCGGTGCCGCAGGCCGGCCAGGGTGGCCGAGCGGCTCGGCTCCTCGCTCAGGCCCGTGCCGGTCATCCAGAACATGGCCGCCTCACGCACCGCCGCCAGGTCCAGCTCCTCGGGCCGGATGTCCAGGTCGGGGGCCTTGGGCAGCCGGTAGAAGTACAGCGGGAAATCGTCCGGCGGGAAGATCTCGCAGAACGTCACTGGTGTCGGCGCGATCTTTGACGTGCCCACGTAACGGGCGTCGACGCCATAGCCGTCCAGGGCCGTACGGACGAACTCCCCGAACGGGTCCCGCCCGGTCTTGGTGATCACGGCCGCGGAGTGGCCGTACCGGGCGGCGGCGACCGCGACGTTCGTCGGGCTACCGCCGAGGTACTTGCCGAACGAGGTGACCTCGGCCAGTCCCACGCCTGTCTGGAGCGGGTACACATCCACTCCGACGCGGCCCATGGTCAGCACTTCGAACGGCATTGCTGGTTTCCCTTCGCTCCGGAGACTCCGGGGTGTGGAGTGGGGTACTTAAAGCGCTTTAAAAGCACTCAAACGTCATGTCACTAGGTTGTTACGACGAGAGCCCGTCGGTCGGAGGCCGTCCCCCGTCAGGGCCGGCGCGCCAGATACTCGGCGATCCGCTCGCGCATGAAGACGGACGACTCCTTGGCCCGCTCCTCCCACGCGAAGACGCAGGCGGTCAGGGTGCCGTCGAAGCCGTTCGCCCGTAGCTCGCGGAAGAGTTCGTCGAAGTCCACCTCGCCCTGCCCGATGTCCAGGTGCTGATGGATCCGCGCCGGCGTGCCCGGTGGATTGAGGATGTACCGGTTGCCGGAGGACGCCGTGTGATCGAAGGCGTCCGCGAGATGGACGTGCGTCAGCAGATCACCGGCGTACTCGATGATGCCGGGGGCGTCATTGCCGATGTGGAACGTGTGCGGCGCGCAGTAGAGGAAGCTGACGTTCGGGTGATTGATGCCCCGGAGCAGATTGATCGCGTCGTAGCCGTTCTCGATGAAGTCGTCCGGGTGGGGCTCCAGCGTGAGTTTGATCCCCTCGCGTTCGAAGAGGGGGAGCAGTTCGTCCATCGAGCGCCAGAACTGCGCCTCGCTGCGGTCGGCATCCTCGGGGCGGCCGTTGAACTCGGAGATCATGCTGTCCACGCCGAGGTCGGCGGCGATCTGGATCGAGCGCTTCCAGTACCGTACGGCGGCCTGCCGGGCGTCCTCGTCCGGGCCGGACCAGCGGAACAGCGGCAGCAGCGAGGAGATGCCGATGCCCGCCGAGTCCAGCGCCTTGCGGAACTTGCGCACGGTGGCGTCGTCGACGCGCGGATGGCGGAAGAAGGGGATGAAGTCCTCTCGGGGTGAGAGCTCGATCCATTCGTAGCCCAACTCAGCGACTGCGGCAGGGAGTTCGAGCAGCGGCACATTGCGGATCATGTACGGGTCGAGGGCGATCTTCATGAGGAATGCCTTCGGGTCGGTAGGGAAGGGGGGATCGTGCGCGGTGGTCAGCCGGCGCCTTCGGGCGCGGTCGCCGCGGGCGCGGTGAGGTTGTCCTCCTCCGGGAGCTCGTCGACGTCGACACCGCGAACCTTCGCCAGCTCGTGCTTGAGGGCGGCGAGTTCGGCGCCACCGGCCATGTGGTTGGTCAGCTCTTCCAAGTCGATCTGGTCGCGGGCGGCCGAGAGTTCCATGGTGCCCAGGCGCAGGACGCTGAAGTGGTCGCCGACCATGTAGGCGTGGTGCGGGTTGTGGGTGATGAAGATGACGCCCAGGCCGCGGTCGCGGGCGGCGGCGATGTACTTCAGCACGACACCGGACTGCTTGACGCCGAGGGCGGCGGTGGGCTCGTCCAGAATCAGCACGCGGGCGCCGAAGTAGACGGCGCGGGCGATGGCCACGCATTGGCGCTGGCCGCCGGAGAGGGTGCCGATGGGCTGTTCGAGGTCGTCGAGGACGATGCCCATCTCGCGCAGCTCGTGGTCGGCGGTCTTCTTCATCTGTTCGATGTCGAGGCGGCGCAGGGGCCAGGGGCCCTTGGCCAGCTCGGAGCCGAGGAAGAAGTTGCGCCACACCGGCATCAGGGGGACGACGGCGAGGTCCTGGTAGACTGTCGCGATCCCCTTGGCGAGGGCCTCGCGGGGAGTGCTGAAGCGCACGGGAGCGCCGTCGACGAGGAACTCGCCCTCGGTGTGCTGGTGCAGACCTGATATGATCTTGATGAGGGTGGACTTGCCGGCGCCGTTGTCGCCGAGTACGCAGGTCACCTTGGAGGAGTGGACGGTGAGGCTCACTCCGTGCAGGGCGCGGACGTTGCCGTAGGACTTGCCCGCGTTGCGCAGTTCGACGACCGGGCCGCCGTTCTCGGGGACGGTGTCCGCGAGGACGGCTCCGTGGGTGCCGGTTCCGTGGGTGGTTGTCATGGGGGTCACCTCCGGGTCGCCGTGCGGCTGACCCACAGATTGATCAGGGTGGCGCCGAAGAGCATCACGCCGAGGAAGGTCTTGAACCAGTCGGGGTTCCAGTTGGCGTAGACGATGCCCTGCTGCACCATGCCGAACATGAACGCGCCGAAGACCGGGCCGATCGCGGAACCGGAGCCACCGGTCAGCAGGCAGCCGCCGATGACGGCCGCGGCAATGTAGATCAGCTCCTGGCCGACCCCCTCGCCGGACTGCACGGTGTTGAAGGAAAACAGCTGGTGCATGCCGACGAACCAGGCCCCGAACCCGACGAGCATGAACAGGGAGATCTTGGTGAACGTCACCGGCACACCCACCGCCCGCGCCGACTCCTTGTTCCCACCGACCGCGAAGATCCAGTTGCCGTACTTGGTGCGCAGCAGGACCCAGGTGGCCAGGGCGGCGAAGACGAGCCACCACACGATGGTGATCTTCACCTCGACGCCGCCGACCTCGAAGGACGAGGCGAAGACCTTCTTGGCCTGGCCGAAGCCATCCATGTCGCTGATGTCATCGGTCGCGACGTTGCCGGTGACCAGCTTGGTCACGGCCAGGTTGGCGCCCTGGAGCATCAGAAAGGTGCCGAGAGTGACCAGGAAGCTCGGCAGTCCGGTCTTGACCAGCATCCAGCCGTTGAGCAGGCCGACTGCCAGCGATACGACGAGCGCGACGAGCACACCCACCCAGACGTTCACGCTCAGCTGATAGGCGACCATGCTGGCGGTCAGTGCGGAGGTGACCACGGCGACACCGGCAGACAGGTCGAACTCGCCGCCGATCATCAGCAGCGCGACCGGCAGGGCCATGATCCCGAGCGTCGACGACTGGTAGAGGATGTTGGCCATCGAACTGCCGTCACGGACCGGAGGAGCCGCGACGAGGAAGAACACGGTCACCGCGACGGTGCCGAGGAGGACACCCACCTCCGGCCGGGCGAGCAGCCGGAGCGCCAGGGGGCGCTGTGCGGTGCGCCCGTCCGTCTCCTTCTTGGGGTCGGGTGCGGGGGGCGTCGTGACCGCCGGCGCTGCCTGTTGGGTCATGCTCATCACCGGGTGCCCTTCGCGGCGAACGTGGCGATGGCGTCGACATTGGACTTGTCGACGAAGGCCGGGCCCGTCAGGACCGGCTGCTCACCGCCACCGCTGTAGTTGCCGTTGTTCTTGTAGAGCCACAGCGCGTCGACGGCCAGGTAGCCCTGGAGGTAGGGCTGCTGATCCACGGCGAACTCGATGTCACCGTCCTTGATGGAGGAGATGAGCTGCTTGTTGAGGTCGAAGGTGGCGATCTTCGCCTTGCTGCCCGCCTCGGACACCGACTGCTCGGCCGTCAGCGCGATCGGGGCACCGAGCGTGACCACCTGGTCGATGGAGGAGTCCTGCTTGAGCTTGGCGTTGATCGTCGACTTCACCGACGGCATGTCGGCACCGTTGACGTACAGCTTGTCGGTCTTGCCCTTGAAGCCCTTCTTCACCCCCGCGCAGCGCTGTTCCAGGTTGACGGCTCCCTGGACCTGGATGACGCACAGGGCGTGCTTGGCGCCGGTGGAGTTGAGCTTGATGCCGAGCGCCTCACCGGAGATGGACTCGTCCTGGCCGAAGAAGGACAGCAGGTGCTGCTTCTTCCAGTCGGACAGTCCGGCGTTGAGGCCGACGACGGGGATGCCGGCCTTGACTGCCTTGGCGACCACGGCCTTCATGGCATCCGGCTTGGCGAGGGTGACGGCGATGCCGTCGACCTTCTGGTCGATGGCGTTCTGCACCAGGTTCGCCTGGTTGCCGGCATTCTCGTCGTTGGAGTAGATCAGCTTGATGTTGTCCTTGGCGGCGGCTGTCTGGGCGCCCTTGCGGATGGTGTCCCAGAAGGTGTCGCCGGAGGGTGCGTGGGTGATCATCGCGATGGTCATGCGGGGAGTGGTGGCCTTGCCCGCGGACACGTTGTTGTTGGCTTCCTCGGCCTTCTTCCCGCCGGAGCTGCTGGAACAGCCGGCGAGGATGAGCGTGGCCGCGGCCGCCACGGCCACGACGGGGGCGACTCTGCGGGAACGGGCGAGAGGCGTTCGGCTCATGTTGGGTGCACCTCACTGTGCGAAGGGGAGTGGGATCCGCGGACTTAAGGTGGGCCGCTGTACAGGGAGTGGGGACCATGCCTCGCAAGCAGCTTGTGGAGCGGAGAGGCTGGTGTCCGAAGGCGCGAGGCCGGCATAGGGCGTCACGTTTCCGGGCTGAGTTCGTTCGAACAACAGGACAAATTAAAGCGCTTTAGCTTCTGGTACTATCGGCCGTGTTTCCTGAAGGTGTCAAGGGCGTTGCGCGAGGAGATCTGCCGCAGGGAGGCACAAGTGGGTAATGGTGGATCCGCGCATCACCGGAACGGCGCGCACAAACGCCCCAGGCTGGAGGACGTGGCTGCACGTGTGGGCCTGTCCACGGCGTCGGTGTCTCTGGTGCTGCGTGGTGTGCCCGGGCCGAGTGAGCGCACCCGGCAGCGTGTCCTCAAGGCGGCCGCCGACCTCGGCTACCAGGTGGACCGCACCGCCAGCGCGCTCGCCAGCAGGCGCAGCCGGATCCTCGGTGTCATGGTCGACATCCACCGACCGTTCCACGCCGAACTGGTCGAGCATCTGCACACCGCGGCCGAGGAGGTCGGCTACGACCTCGTCCTCAGTACCCAGACTCGCACCCGCGACGAACACACCGCGGTGGAGACGCTCCTCGCCTTCCGCAGCGAGGCCCTGATACTCCTCGGTCCGACCGCGCCCGCGGCCGCGCTCGCCGCCCTGGACAACAGGACCCCCGTCATCGCCGTCGGTCGTCGCATCGCCGATGCGGCCTTGGACGTCGTACGCACCGCTGACGACGACGGCGTTGGCCAGATCGTCGACCACCTGGTCGAACTCGGCCATCGCGAGATCGTCTACGTGGACGGAGGCAAGGGCGTCATCGCCACCGACCGCCGCCGCGGCTACCGCACCGCCATGCGCCGCCGCGGCTTGGACGACCACATTCGGATCCTGGCCGGTGACCACACCGAAGCCGCAGGCGAACGCGCTGCCCGCAAGCTCCTCGACGGCGACAGCCTGCCTACCGCTGTCCTCACCTACAACGACCAATCCGCAATCGGCGTCCTGGCCGCCCTCGCCCGCGCCGGCGTCGCAGTCCCAGGCGAGGTGTCGGTGGCGGGCTACGACGACGACGCCCTCTCCCGGCTGAGCTGCTTCAACCTCACCACCGTCAGCCAGAACGCCGAGGAGCAAGCCCGGTACGCGGTGACCGCCGCAGTCAAACGCCTCGACCAGGACCGCACCGAACCCCGCGAGGTGGTCCTCACCCCGCACCTCGTCGTGCGCGGCACCACGGCCGCGCCCGCCTGACGCATGCCGCGTAGCGCCATGGGATGCGCGACCGCGAGTGGGATCGGTCGTTTGCCCGACTGTGTGAGGGCGGTGAGGCGACTATGCGTGGCTGACGAGCAGGTGTGCCTTGTCGCCGGTAGGAGGGCACGCGAACTCGCGAGCAGGCTCGGTGGGCCGTCTCACGGTTCCGCGCGGATTGCGCCAGAAGGAGGCGAAAGCATAGCTTGGATGCCTGTTACCGGTAGTTCGTTAAATCCGGAGGTAGAGGTCAATGCCGTGTCCGGTGGTGACCGCGTCGATCAAGGCCTGGAGCTCGGAGGGTGGGTCCGTGTCCGTCCAGGCTCGCCACCATCGGTTGAGGGTGACGGCGGGGGTGAGCCAGGAACGGATGGCCCGTAAGGCCCTGGGCCAGTAAGGCTGTTGGGGCTGGTGGGACGGGGTCGGTCCCCCTCTCTGGCCCCTCGTCGGGCACGGGCCCGGCGCGGTGGCATCCAGGGGGCCGGGTGGGGCGAACCACTGGTCCCAGCAGAAGGAGAAGGCGCAGTTGACCAGGGTCTGATGGCGTCGGATGGCGCGGTCGGAGCGGACTTGGAAGTCGGCCCAGCCGAGTTCGTCCTTGATCTGCTTGTAGCTCTGCTCGATCCACGGCCGCAGGCCGTAGAGGCGGATGATCTCGGCGAGGTCGGCCGGCGGGTGCGGGCTGGTGGTGTGGGGAGCGTCGGGGTGGGGCAGGTTGGTGGCCAGGTACCAGGTGGCCTTCTCCGGCAGGGTGGCTGGGTCGGTAGTGGCTACGACCAGCCGGCAGGGTGAGTCGGGTCCGTAGCCGCCCAGGCGGGCATCGGCGGCCCACCAGGTCTCGGTGTGCCCGTCGCGGAAGTGACGCTCCACGGGTGTCCAGTCGCCGGGACGCTTGGCATTGCGCCAGGTCAGGGCGTGGGCGGCTTCGATGGGGGTGTGCGGCTGGTCGGCGAGCCCAGGTGCCGCCGTGCGGCTTGAGGGTGACCACGTAGGCCAGGCCGGCCTCGCGCAGTGCGAGGTACCAGTCGTCGCTGACTTAAGTAGGCGCAGTCGGCGACTACCGCCCGGCAGCTGAAGCTCGCTTCCTTCCCGCGGGCTGCGAGGTGGGCGGCCAGCTGCGGTTTCGTGCGGAAGGCCGGATCGGACCGGCCGCGGGCGAAGTGATGGGCGGGTGTGTAGGGAGTCGCGTGCAGCGGGTAGTACACGCGGCCGTCGGTCCACACCGTGGTCACCGTGACGATGCCGTTGTCCGTCTTTCCCAACCGGCCCAGCCACTGCCAGCCCACGTGCGCGGTCGCCGTGCCGTCCTTGCGGCCCCCGGAATCGTCGATCACGATGGCCCCGCCGTCGTGCGGAGCCGTCGCCGACTCTGCGGGTGCCGATAAATCATCCACGCAGGTCGGGAGCCTGATCACGGATCTTCGGCTCTCCTTGTCATTCGCCCCAAGCGCTTCACCCGCACGGGGCCCCGGCGGCATCATGATCTGTCGTGCTCCTGCGCCTGGCCTACCTCGCCGCGACCAACGCCCTGGCGTTCCTACGCCTCCTGCCGATGAGCGACAAAAAGAAGGACATCGAGATCCTCGTACTCCGGCACCAACTGCTGGTCCTGCAGCGCCAGGTCGGCAAGCCGACCTTCACCGACACGGACCGCGCCATCCTCGCCGGCCTGCTCCACAGCCTCCCCAAAGACAGACTGTGGCACCTTCTGCTGCTGGTCCGCCCCGAGACGGTGTTGCGCTGGCATCGCGAGCTGCTACGGCGGCGCCATGCCGTGACCTGCGTACCCAGGCGACGTGGACGCCCATGCACCTTCCGGTCGATCCGCGCCCTGGTCCTGCGCCTGGCCAGGGAGAATGCCTCGTGGGGGTATCGGCGGATCCACGGCGAACTCGCGGCGCTGGGGATCAAGGTCGCCGCTTCCACGGTCTGGGAGTCTCAATGCCGGAGTCAAGCCGCGTGCGCGATCGGCGGGGCAGGGGTGTAGACGCGGTTGTCGCGTAGGAGCGCCCACAACACGCTCGCTCGTCGGCGGGTCAGGGCGATGACGGCCTGGACGTGCTTGCAGCCCTCACCTCGCTTTTTGAGGTAGAAGTCCCGGTTCGGCCCCTCCCGGGTGATGCTGACCTGCGCGGACATGTAGAACACCCGTCGCAGGCGTCGGCTGTAACGCTTGGGCCGGTGCATGTTGCCACTCCGGCGTCCCGAGTCACGCGGGTGCGCCAGATCAACTTCGACGTGCGCATCGACCCGAACATCAGCCCCGTCGAGGACTCCCAGTTCCGGATCAGGCCCGGCCTCGCGGGCACCGGCACCGTCTCCTTCGAGTCGGTGAACCACCCCGGCTACTTCCTGCGCCACGCCAACTACGACTTCCAGCTCGCCCTCAACGACGGCAGCAGCCAGTTCGCCGCGGACGCCACCTTCCGCAAGGTCGCCGGCCTCGCCGACGCCACCTGGTCGTCGTTCCAGTCGTACAACTACCCCGACCGTTACATCCACCACTACGCCTACGAGCTGCGCCTCGACCCGATCACCACCACGACGGGGCGCGGCGACGCCACCTTCCGCGTGACGAGCTGACCCGACCGTCTCACGGTGAGGCCTCACCGTGAGCGCTCTGCGGAGTCCGCCGCTCCGACGGCGGACCCAACAAACTCCGGCGACGGCGCCCGCCTTGGCCGGCCCCCGGAGCTACCGGCCGGGCCGGGCTGCCGCCGTGATGGCGGCACCCGGGAGTTTCACTCACCTCCCGCTCCACTCTGCGTAGGAGTTCTTCATGATCAAGAAACAGTGGATACGTCGCGCCAGACGCGCGCTGCTGGCGGCAGGGGCCACCGCCACGCTCGCAGCCGGCCTGCTCACCGCCACGGCCACCACCTCGCAGGCCGCCACTCAGGGGCCATGCGACATCTACGCCGCGGGCGGCACCCCCTGCGTCGCCGCGCACAGCACCACCCGCGCCCTGTACGCGACGTACAACGGCCCGCTCTACCAGGTCAAACGCGCCTCCGACAACGCGACCAAGGACATCGGCCTGCTGAGCACCGGCGGATACGCCGACGCCGCGCAGCAGGACTCCTTCTGCGCGAACACCAGCTGTGTCATCACCGTCATCTACGACCAGTCGCCCAAGCACAACAAGCTCACCCAGGCGCTCAGGGGCCACTGGCCCGGACCGGCCGAGGGCGGAAACGACAACCTGGCCAACGCCTTCGAAGCACCGGTCACCGTTGGCGGCCACAAGGCGTACGGCGCCTACGTCGCCCCCGGCACCGGCTACCGCAACAACAACACCAACGGCATCGCCACCGGCGACCAGCCCGAGGGCATGTACGCAATCTTCGACGGCACGCACGTCAACGGCGGCTGCTGCTTCGACTACGGCAACGCCGAGACGACCGGCAACGACGACGGCAACGGCACCATGGAGGCCATCTACTTCGGCACCAGCACGGGCTGGGGCTCCGGCAGCGACACCGGACCCTGGATCATGGCCGACCTGGAGAACGGCCTGTTCTCCGGGGTCAACCGCGGCCTCAACGCGGGCGACCCGACCATCAACCACCGGTTCACGACCGCCATCGTCAAGGGCGGCCCCAACCACTGGGCCATCCGCGGCGGCAACGCCCAGTCGGGCGGCCTGTCCACCTTCTACGACGGCGTGCGCCCCAACGACACCGGCTACAACCCGATGAAGAAGCAGGGCGCGATCATCCTCGGCATCGGCGGTGACAACAGCAACACCGGCCAAGGCACCTTCTACGAAGGCGTCATGACCCAGGGCTACCCCTCGGACGCCACCGAGAACGCCGTCCAGGCCAACATCACCGCCGCCGGCTACAACAGCGGCTCGACCAGCACCGGAACCCTCAACCCCGGCTCCCGGATCTCTCTCAAGGCCACCACCTCGCCCTGCTGCACCTCGCACTACCTGCGCCACAACGACGCCGACACCAAGGTCGTCATCTCCAACATCACCGCCGCCAGCTCGGCCACCGACAAGGCCGACGCCACCTGGATCGTCCGGGCCGGACTGGCCAACACCTCGTGTCTGTCCTTCGAGTCCGTCGACAAGCCCGGCCAGTTCCTGCGCCACTACAACTACCAGCTCAACCTGAACTTCGACGACGGCGGCAGCAACTTCGCCAAGGACGCCACCTTCTGCCCCACCGCAGGCAACAGTGGCGTCGGCACCTCCTTCCAGTCCGTCAACTTCCTGACGAAGTACCTCCGCCACTACAACTACACGGTCTACATCGCCTCCAACGGCGGCTCCAACGCCTGGGACTCCACGACGTCATGGGCCCAGGACACCAGCTGGCTCACCGCGGCTCCCTGGAACTGACGAGGGACCGAACCCGTGGGCGGCTCCGGGCCGGGGCCGCCCACGGGTTCTCCATCCGCCCGCACCTTCCTACGCCCCGGAGGCACCAGATGAGCGCAACCCCCCTCCCGTCGCGCCGACTGTTCCTCGGCATGGCCGCGTCCGTGCCGCTGTCCATGACCGGCGCGCTGACCCTCGGCAGCCAGTCCGCGAGCGCCGCGACGACCTCCCCGTCCGTCATGGCCTACTTCACCCAGTCACCGAGAAACCTCGGTACGGACTACGGCCTGCACCTCGCCGTCAGCACCGACGCGCTGCAATGGATGCCGCTGAACCAGAACAACCCCGTCGTGACCCCGGCCGCGGGCGGCGGCGGTCTGCGCGACCCCGTCATCCTGCCCAAGCAGGACGGCACCTACGTCGTCGTGGCGACCAACCTGAAGGGCACCGACTGGACCAAGAAGACCCCGTACATCCACGTCTGGAACTCCACCGACCTGCGCCCGAGGGTGACCGTCCCTGCAAGCTCCTGCCGCACCAGTTGACCTTGCCGGGTGAGCTGCTCGGCGAGCTTGCGGGTGGATTTGGCGGTCCAGCGCCATGGTGACGTGGGACCTCCGCGGACGTCAGGCTCGACCAGCATGAAAAGCGCCTTGCGACGGCCGGGTTCAGGGCGTCGACCTTTTCGCCCGGACGTGGCGGTCTCGAGGACGACGCGGTAACGTCGATGAGGCTGGCGTCGTCGAGCTGGTGCAGGACCGCTTCCTGCAGACGGGCCCAGACGCCGGCTCTGGACAGGATGGGGAACCGGCGATGGGCCGTGGACTTCGAGGCGCCCGCCCCATACCGGGTCAAGGTCCGCCTCACCACATAGGACACGGTCTTAACACTCGCCGCGGTCGCCACGCGGTGACCGCGACCGCCTCCCATCAACCCAAGGGATCCGACCTGACCACCACTGGAGACACCACCCGCACCACCATCACCCTGCCCGCCCTTTGACCACGTCCGCGTGGGGAGTCCGTCCTGGTCGCGCAATCAGGCGCTTTACGGATCGCCGCGGCGTGGCTGGCAGGGGGAGACCAGGTGCTCCACCCAGTCCCTCACGTCCGTTCGGTGAACCTCAAGCCGCCCGTCCGGGGAGGACCACCTCGACACGGGTGCCGCGGCCGGGCGCGGTGTCTAGTCGTACTCGGCCGCCGTGCAGTTCCGCGATGGCGGCGACGATGGACAGTCCGAGCCCGCTGCCTCCGCTCGCGCGGCTTCGACCCCTGTCAGCACGGTAGAAGCGGTCGAAGACGTGGGGCACCGCGTGTTCGGGAATGCCGGGTCCCTCGTCCTCGACGCGCAGGAGCACATCGCTCCCGGCCCTCACCAGATCGACGTGGCAGGGGGTGCCTGGGCCGGAGTGCATGCGGACGTTACCGAGAAGGTTGCCAAGCAGGCCGCGCAACTGTGCCTCGTCGCCCAGGACGGTCACTCCGGGCTCGATGCGTGAGTGCAGCGGGCGTGCCGGTTCGACGGCAGTGGCGTCGCGGCAGGAATCGGCCACGACGCGCGAGAGGTCGACCTGTTCGAGTTCGGCGTCGTCCTGCTCGTCGAAGCGGGCCAGCATCAGCATTGATTCGACCAGTCGTGTCATCCGGTGGATTTCGGAGAGCATGCGGGCGACAGCGTCGTCGACCGCTGTCGTGTCCGGGAGCGCGCCCTGCTGGTAGAGCTCGGCGTACCCGCGCAGCGACTGGAGCGGGGTGCGCAGTTCGTGCGAGGCATCCGCCACGAACTGGCGCATGCGGTCCTCGGACTGCTCGCGGGCCGCGAGGGAGGCCTGGATATGCCCGAGCATGCGGTTCAGCGCGTCGGTGAGGCGGCCGACCTCGGTGGTCGGGGCGTCGTCGGCCGCGACGATCCGTCGGCCGAAGTCGCCAGTGGCGATGGCATCGGCGGTGTCCGCAGCCTGTTCCAGAGGGCGCAGCTCCCGTCGGACCACCGCGGTGCTGACCAGCGCCACTCCAGCCAGGCCGGCCAGCTCGACGATCACGATGACGGCCGGATCCCCGCTGAGGATCCACGTGAGTGCGGTTGCCGCCATCGCGCAGGCGCACAGGGCGGTGACCAGCACGCTGAGCCGTGTGCGCAGGGGGCGGCGGGTGGTCCGGCTCAGCATCGGGGCTCCCCGATCCTGTAGCCGACGCCACGCTGGGTGTGGATGAGTGGCGGGCCCAGGGCGTCCAGCTTGCGGCGCAGATAACTGATGTACGTGGCCACCACGGTGTCGTCGCCGTTGAAGTCGTACGACCAGACGTGCTCCAGCAGCCGGGCGCGCGGCACGACCCGGCCGCTGTGCAGCATGAGGTAACGCAGGAGGCGGAACTCGGTAGGGGAGAGGTCCACCGGGCTTCCGGCGCGGCGGACGGTGTGGGTGTCGGGGTCGAGTTCGAGGTCGCAGACGCGCAGGACGCGGTCCGGGCGCTCGTGGCGGCGGGTTCGGCGCAGGACGGCTCCGACTCGGGCGGCGACCTCGTCGAGACCGAAGGGCTTGGTGATGTAGTCGTCGCCGCCCTCGCTCAGGCCGCGGACAAGGTCCGTGCGGGTGTCGCGCGCGGTCAGGAAGACGACGGCGTGCGGCAGGCCGTCCGAGCGCAGCCTGCGCATCACCTCGAAACCGTCGCCGTCCGGGAGCATCACGTCCAGCAGGATGAGTTCGGGAAGGAACTCGCGCGCCGCGATCAGGGCGTCCTTGGCCGTGGTGGCCGCACGGACCTCGTATCCGATGAATCGCAGAAAGCGGCCGACCGTGTCGAGGATCGCCGGTTCGTCGTCGACCACCAGCAGTCGACCGAGCGGCTTCGGTGCCGTGGCGTCGGTCCTGGCAGGCTGATCGGACATGCGGACCCTCTTCTGTTCGCTGCTTCTCGGCGACTCCATTCGATCATCTCGCGGCCACGTGGACGTGTTCCATGGCAGTTGTGTGTGAAGAGCGGTCGCCGGAGGCTCTTTCGGCGGAAAGGGCCGCACGGTGTTCCTAGCGTGGATCACGCAGATGTCGCCTGTCTTCGCTAGGTATCCGGGAGTTTTCGCGTGTCCACGCTCTTGTACCGCCTCGGCCGTTTCGCCTACCGGCGCAAATGGTCCGTCATCGGCGCTTGGTCCGTGCTGTTGCTGGTGGCGGTCGTTGCCGCGCTGGGGCTGATGAAGCCGTTCGCCTCGGCCACGACCATTCCGGGCACCGAGGCCCAGCGCACGCTCGACGTCGTGGGGGAGGAATTCCCCACCGACGACGCCCACATCACCGGGAAGATCGTCTTCCGGGCGCGGAGCGGGGCGACTGTGAGCGCCGGGGAGGCTGGAGTGGCCGTCCGTCGAAGCGTCGAAGCGGTCGCTGACGTACGAGGCGTGACGTCGGCCGCCGCTCCGTCTGCGAAGGCCGGAACCGTGTCCGCCGACGGCAGGACGGGCATCGCCGAGCTGGTCTTCTCCACCAAGAAGGGCGGCACGCTGCCGGCGACCACGAAGGCGGCCGTCGAGGAGGCCGCCGCCGACGCGAGTCGGGCGGGGCTGACCGTGGAACTCGGCGGTGACGCGTTCTCCCAGGTCAAGGTCGAGGTGCTGGGGCCCGGGGAAGCGGTCGGCGTGCTGATCGCCCTGGGCGTGCTGGTCTTCGTCTTCCGATCCCTGCGCGCCGCGGTCATCCCGGTGGCCACCGCGCTGGTCGGGGTCGCCGTAGGCGTCCTCGCACTGCTGTCCTTGACCAGCGTCGTCACGATGGACAGCACCTCGGTCATCCTCGCCGTGATGCTCGGCCTCGCGGTCGGCATCGACTACGCCCTGTTCATCGTCTCCCGCCACCAGACCCAGGTCAGGGAGGGCATGGACCCCGAGGAGTCGGCCGGCCTCGCGAATGGCACGGCCGGCGGCGCGGTGGTGTTCGCCGGCGCCACGGTCGTGATCGCGCTGGCCGCGCTGTCCGTGGTGAACATTCCGTTCCTCACCGTGATGGGGCTGGGAGCCGCCGCGACGGTGGTGGTCTCTGTGCTGGTCGCTGTCACCCTTCTCCCAGCCGTGCTCGGTCTGATGGGTACCCGTATCGCCACTAGCACCGTCCCGGTGCTGCGCCGCTCCACGGAGCGTGCCGCACGCCGTACGGAGCGAAAGGGCGCGGGGCGGCGTTGGGCGACCCTCGTGTCACGGCGCCGGTGGACCGTGCTCGTCGTGTCCCTTCTGGGCCTGGGAATCCTTGCCGTCCCGGCGGCCGACCTGCAGCTCGGCCTCGGCGGTACCCAGGACCCCGACACCTCCGCGGCGCGCGCGCAGCGACTCGTCGACCACGGCTTCGGTCCCGGCTACAGCGGCACCCTGGTCGTTCTGGTCCAGGGCGCCACCAGGACCGTGGTCGCCACTGCCGAGGAATTCTCCTCGACGGTCCGGGACCTGCCCGGCGTCCGCGCCGTGTCCCCGGTGGTGACCGCGACATCCGGCGACGCCGCCCTGATCAGCGTCACGCCGTCGAGCGGGCCGGAGACGGAGGCCACCAAGGGGGTTCTCGTCGAAATCCGGCACGCGCGCGACGCTGTCGAGGAGCGCACGGACACGGACATCGCGGTCACCGGCACGACCGCCGTCAACATCGACGTGGCGGACAAGCTCTCGGCGGCTCTGCCCGTCTACTGCCTTCTGGTCATGAGCCTGGCGCTACTGCTGCTGGTTGTCGTCTTCCGCGCGATCGCCGTACCGGTGAAGGCTGCCGTCGGCTTCCTGCTCTCGCTGGGGGCTTCGCTCGGCGCACTGGTCGCCGTCTTCCAGTGGGGATGGCTCTCCGGGCTCCTCGGTATCAAGGACACCGGCCCGGTGCTGAGTTTCCTGCCGATGCTGCTCGTCGGCATCCTGTTCGGCCTGGCGATGGACTACGAGGTCTTCCTCGTCTCCCGGATGCGCGAGGAGCACGCCCACGGCCGCCCGCCCGCCGAGGCCATGATCCGGGGGTTCGCCCACGGTTCGAAGGTCGTGACCGCGGCCGCCCTGATCATGATCGCCGTCTTCGGGTCCTTCGTCTTCGCCGATATGCAGGTCATCAAGGGCATGGGATTCTCCCTCGGGATCGGTGTGCTCCTGGACGCGTTCGTCGTCCGTATGACGCTTGTGCCGGCGGTGATGGCGATCCTCGGCGGCAGAGCCTGGTGGCTGCCGCGCTTCCTGCAGCGGGCCCTGCCGGACGTGGACATCGAGGGGGAGAGGCTGGCCCGCCGGACGACTCACCCGGCCTCGGCGCCCGGCGCGCCGCCACGGCAGACGGATGCCGCCCGGGTCGCGGTGGGCACCGGGGGAGGCGATGCGTAGTCAGTCGAAAACCTACTGACGTTCGAGATTGAGAGGTATGAGCCACCTCGGACGATGTCGCGAGCGCACTCCGGACGCGGCCCGAGTATTACTGATCGTTTCAGAATGAAGCGGTTGGCCAGAAGGGTCGGCTCCTGCGGCTCGCATAGGCTGGCCGGTCTCATCCGACACACCGCGACGAGGGTCAGCCCATGCGCAACAGCACCAGGATCCGCCTGATAGAGCCCACCGACGCTGCCCCGATCGCCGCGCACCGGGTGCGGGACTTCGAGGCTTTCCGGCCGTGGGAACCGGACCAGCCAGCCGACTTCTTCACCCCGGAGGGCCAGGCGGAGCGGATCGAGAGGCTGCTGGCCGGATACCGGGCCGGCACGGTCTGGCCGGGCGTGGTACTCGCCGACGACCAGGTGATCGGGCAGGTCACTGTCGGAGGCATCCTGCCGCAGCCGCACCTGCGCCGCGGTTCTGTCGGTTACTGGATCGCCAGCGTCGCCCAGAATCAAGGGCACGCCGGGCGCGCCGTCGGGCTTGTACTCCGGGTGATGACGGATGAACTCGGGTTGCACCGCGCTGAGGCGTCCACCAATCTGGAGAATCTGCCGTCGCAACGGGTGCTGCGCCGCAACGGGTTCAGCCCGTACGGCGTCGCGCACTCTTCGATCTTTCTCGACGGGAACTGGCGGGACGCGCTGCTGTGGGAGCGCGTCCTGGGCGACTGACTGATCGTTTCACAGCGAGGTCCGCAGGCGGCGGAGGCATATGAGGCTGCAGGCCAGTTCGAGCAGGCCCTGATGCAGGTCAGCACGTCTTTCGTAGCGGATGCGGAGTCGTTTGAACTGGTGAAGCCAGGCGAAGGCGCGCTCGACTACCCAGCGGACCTTGCCCAGTCCGGAGCCGTGGGCGGCACCCCGCCGGGCGATCACGGGTTTGATGCCGCGTTTCCACAGCAGGCGGCGGTACTTGTCGAAGTCATAGCCCCGGTCGGCATACAGTCGCCGGGGCTTGCGCCGAGGGCGTCCCCGCAGGCCCCGGATCGGGGGAACCGCGTTCAACAGGGGCAGAAGCTGGGTGACGTCGTGCCGGTTGCCGCCGGTGAGTGTGACGGCGAGCGGGGTTCCGTGCCGATCGACGATCAGGTGGTGCTTGGAGCCGGGGCGGGCCCGGTCGACCGGTGAGGGACCGACGTGGTCCCCCCTTTGAGGGCCCGGATGTGTGAGCCGTCCACGGCACAGTCGTCCAAGTCCAGCAGGTCGGCGCGGCGCAGCTCGCCCAGCAAGGTGGCGTGCAGGCGGGGCCAGACACCGGCCTCGGTCCAGTCCCGCAGCCGGCGCCAGGCCGTCACACCAGAGCAGCCCACACTCTCTGCGGGAACGTCACGCCAGGCGACACCGGTCCGCAGCACATACATGACGCCAGCAAGCGCCGTTCGGTCGGGAACACGCAACCTGTGCCGCTCGAAAAGTCATCGCCGCAGGTGGGCTGGATGCGGTCAGTCCGCTGGGATCATGTCCTCCGTGATTGTGTCCTTGTTGTACAAGGTGACCCGGAAGTGCTGACTGTTCCGTCGGTGCTCGTGCGTCGCGGGACGGCGAAGGAGGCGGAACTGCTGGTGCTGCGGCACGAGAATGCGGTCCTGCGTCGCCAGTTGGCCGGACCGGTCCGTTATGAGCCTGCCGACCGGTTCTGGTTCGCCGCCCTGTCCGGGCTGATATCCCGGCGTCAGTGGCGCGAGATCTTCCCTGTCACCCCCGGCACTCTGCTTGCTTGGCACCGCAGATTCATCGCCGCAAAGTGGGACTACACCGCGCGCCGGGGTACTGGCCGTCCGCCTACCCAGACAGCGATCAAGAAGCTCGTCCTGCGGCTGGCGAGGGAGAATCCGATGTGGGGGCACCGGCGGATCCAGGGGGAACTGGTCCGACTCGGGCATCGAGTCGCCGCCTCGACGGTGTGGGAGATTCTCAAGGCGGCCGGGATCGACCCTGCTCCACGTCGCTCAGGTCCCACTTGGCGCGAGTTCCTGACTGTGCAAGCCGAGGGGATCATCGCGGCAGACTTCTTTCACATCGACACCGCCCTCGGCAGGCGGTTGTATGCGCTGGTGTTCCTCGAGCACGGCACCTGGCGGCTGCACATCACCGGGGTCACCGCCCGCCCGCCCGACACGGGACTGGGCGGTGCGGCAGGCGCGGAATTTCACTGCCGACCTGGGCATACGCATCGAGTCCCTGCGCTTCTTGTTACGTGACCGCGATGGCAAGTACGGCGAAGCGTTCGACGCCGTCTTCGAGGCCGAGGAGATGGAGATCCTCAAAAGTGCGCCACAGGCTCCCCGTATGAACGCGCATTGCGAACGCATCATCGGCAGCATCCGACGCGAAGCCCTCGACCACGTCCTCATCATGGACGAGGCCCACGCCCGCCACGTCCTTGCGGCCTACGAACGGCACTACAACGGACACCGACCCCACCAGGCCCGCAACCAGCTACCACCCGACGTCCACGAACAACCGGCGCATGGCCTCAGCACCGGCAAAGTCCTGCGCACCCGGATCCTCGGCGGCCTCATCAACGAGTACAGATACGCGGCATGACATGCAGCGATGACTTTTCGAGCGGCACAGGCCGCGTCCAGACCGAAAAAGCCCCGCCGAGGGGCGGGGCTGCAGTGCGAGCACACGTGTGCTCGCACCGGTGACACCGTAGCGATTTTCCGGGCAGCCCGGGTCTCCCCTTAGGGACGCGCGGTGTTTTCGCAGGTCAAAGGGCGTTGGCTCAAGGCCGGGCGACAGGGGTAGCAGGAATGTTTCGTAACACCGCCCCGATGGGTGTCCTGGCATGCACGCTCGGTGTCCCGCTGGACGGCCAGGCGCTTGTCGGCGGGAATCTCCCCGCAGTGCAGACGCTGATCGGTGTGGGCGACCTCCCGCCGGAACGCGGCCGTCTCCGGCGCGTTCCACGGCCGTGCGCGCCCGGCCGCAACCGCCTTGTCCGCAGCCGCCCCTCGGCGCCACACTCCGTCGACGAGCTCGTTGTCGTACAGCACCGCCCCACCACGGCTCACCATGGTGACCCGGTCCCGCGAGCGTCGGCGTCCTCACCCAGCCACCTGCGACGCTTCGCCCCCGAGGTGCGGCACGTCCTGCTCGCTGCCCTGCTGTTCCAGCGGCAGCGGGAGATCACCGACACGCTGGTGGAGCTGCTGAACTCCACCGTGCACCGCATCAACGCGGGCGGAGAAGAAGGTGACCGAGGCGTTCGTCGCCGAGTTCACCAAGGTGAGGGGGAAGGCCGGGTTGCTCGGACGGATCGCCGCGGCCTCGCTCGGAGCCCCCGATGGCAGCGTGCGGGAGGTGGTCTATCCGGCGGCTGGCGGGGAGAAGACGCTCAAGGACCTGGTCGCCGAGATGAAGGCGACCAACGCCGCCTTCGCCCGCTCCAAGCGGGAGGTGTTCAAGTCCGCCAAACTCCGCAAAGACAACCCCAATCGTACCCACGCCCTTGCCCCAACCGCAGGCGACAGATCCATCGGCGCACCCGACTTGCCCCCAGCAGGTCCAGGCTGCGGCCGACGCCGCAGGTGATATCGGCCGGGACATCTCAGCGCGGGCGGGTCGCGGAGGACGGACGCCCCTCCTGCGAAGCCGGCCACGAGACACTCGGCGGCCCGGAACCTGACGCCACCGATTCTTTGTGAGCCCGGAGCAGCATGAATCCCCGCAGCGCGGCTGCTGGCGGCAAGGACTTCCCCTACACCGCGAAGGCGCTTTGCTACATCGAAGTCGCCGAGGAGGGTTCGGTTTCCCATGGCACTGCCTCTGGCGCCTATGAGCGGGCTCGTAGTGGGTCTCAACCCTATGAGTACGTCGTCACCCAGGACGGCGACGTGTTCATCGAGGTCAGTACGGGCGTGCGGTTCGTCACCGTGCGAGGTGCCTACCAGCGGCTCAACGTCGGCTGGCTGGAAGCGGGGTGGCCTTGGACCGCGGGGCCAGCACCCTCGGGTTTCGTGCCCAAGCTGCTGACGGTGCTGGAGGAGCTGGCCGCCAACCAGGCCCTCGGTGTGCACGAGTGCGACCTCTGTTCCGTGCCGCTCGTTGACGCCCAGCCGTGGTCCGCCCCCCCGGCCGGGACACCGCCACGCCAGTGCCGGGACAGGGGGGATCCGGGTGCCCGGAGCACCGGAGACCGCCTACGCCGCGCCCCATCTGATCGGGCACTACGTGGTCGACCACGGCTACCCGACGCCCTGGGAATTCATCGACGTCGTCCTCGCCTTCGGCCTCCAGGCCCGGCACGCGCCCTGTGCGGCGGATCTCCAGGAACCGCATCACCGTCCGGTCGAGGTAGAGGGGCAGGCCGGGCGAGCGGCGGGTGATGACCTCACACACGGGCGGGTCGATGAAGGACTGGCCGTCGCGGGAGATGCGGCAGGCGGGGTAGTCGTCGCAGTCCTCGGGGAGAGAAGTCGCCGGTCATCTCCTGCCGCCCGTCGCCGGCAGGAAATGTCGTGCGTGCGGGCGGGGTGTCGTGGGCGACCAGACCAGACCAGGCCAGGCCAGTCCGCAGGACTGGTGAAGTCGAACTGGCCCTGGAGACCTTCGTCGGCCCGCTGGAGCCGGGATCGGCTGGTTATCTCGAGCCGGGCGCGCCCAGACCGTGGGCGGGGCTGGCCTGGAGAGCGGACATTGCGTGGTGCCGGACCGCCGCCAGGATGCTCTGCTGACCGGGATCGGCACAGAAGGGCGAGGCATGGGGGAAGGATGGAGAATGTGTGGAATTTGCGACGGAAGCCACATTGTGACTATTGGTAATTCTCTCTGCACAGTTTGCTGATGTGATGCTGCATGGTTGAGCCCAGCCGACCGAACGCCATAACTGTGCGTAACAAAGAGACGGACTGTTGGGGTGGTTCCAGGTCTGCTCCCTTTTCGGAATCTCATTCGATACGTATGCTCAGGCACGCCTGCAGGGTGCTGCGGCTCGCGTGATCCGGGGGGTTCAAGCGGGCGCCTTTCTCGCCACCCTCAGATTCCGTATAAGTTCACGGGAGGGGACACGTATGACCAGCAGCCGGAGGCCTGCTTTACGCGCCGTGGTTGCGGCGGCTGCGGAACGTACGACGACGCTCGGGAAGAACTACCGAAACGTCGAATGACACGGCGTGGACGACCTCGGGGACGGCACCGGATTCCGCCTCCTGACCGCTGTGGACAAGGACGGATATCGGTGGAGGACCACCTCGTCGCCGGTCATCAGCGCAGACCAGCCCAGGGGACCACCCAAGCGAGGGGTTTCGGGGTGGCAACGCAAATTGTGCCACCCCTTTCAAGTGATCTCTCATCGTGCCACAAACCTGACTATAGTCATCCCGGCACACAGCGCCCCTATTCGAAGTTGCGAATACGGCGCTGTCAGTACAGGTTATCCGACTGAGCGGAGGAACATGCGAAGAACACTCGGAGCGTTGGCCGGTATGGCCACAGCGCTTTCCATCTCGATAGCTGTCGCGCCGAACGCCCTCGCCGACAACAACACGGACAATATATTCAGCATGGAGATCTGCAAGGACCCCTTCGCCTCTAAATTTAAGCTCCACCTGTACTACAACTCGGGACAGGGCGGCGCCTACAGAAACATCGGATACAGCGTGTACGACTTCAGCGCCGTAAAGATCGGCGGAAGTGACCCCACGGTCCACGTCATGAAATTCTGCCAACTCGGCGTCAGCAACCCGTGGCCCGGCTCCGGACAGCGTCTCAAGAACAATGCTGCCTCCGGCGAGAACGAGCATTACAAGTACATGGCCCGGGTTTATTTCAACAGTGGCTATAAGGGCGCTCAGGACGTTATGGGCCCCCAGCAGCACATCGATCAGTTCAGGCACGTCAAGAACGAGAACGCTTCATTCCGCTGGACTTCATGACGATAACGGAAAGCGAGGGGGGATACAAAATGAGCAGGCCCAAGAGGATCACCGCGAAGGTCGCGGTTCCTGTCCTGGCGACTGTAGCGGTGGGGGCCGTGGCATACGCCGGGAACGCGGCGGACACTCCGTCGGCCCACGACAGGTCGTCATCGGCCAGTGCGGCGAATAGCGCCCGTGAGTCGAAGGTGGACACGGGCGACCCGAAAAATCCGGCAACCTGGAAGCTGCCGATCGAGGCATACCTGCCGACCAAGGCGGACACTCAGTTCATCGTCGCCACCCGGGACGAGCTGATCGACGAGTGTATGAAAGCAGCGGGCTACGACCAGTGGACGCCGGCCCCTGACCTGCCCGAGCTGGGTGGCAAGACACTCACCGACTGGCGGTACGGGATTCACAATGCCGGGCTGGCGGCCAAGCGCGGATACCATCCGGACGAGGCAGAGCAGCGGGCATACGACGAAGCCCAGGAGGCCGGCGCCGTCGATGATTCCGGCGCCGACGACACGACGCTCAAGGGCTGCGTCGCACAAGCCGACGAGAAGGCCCCTACAGCCCAGCCACCCACTCTGGCCCAGCAGATCAGCGATGACTCCTACGTTGAGTCAATGAACGCCCCCAGCGTGGTCGACGCGTTCGCTAAATGGTCGTCGTGCATGAAGGCGCAGGGTTACTCGTACACGAAGCCGATGGACGCCAACGACGACCCGCGTTTCTCCGATCCGTATGAGGTGAAGGATGAGGAGATCGCCACGGCGAAGGCGGACGTGGCGTGCAGAGACAAGTACGACGTTGAGAAGGTCTGGTTCGACGCGGAGACCGCTCTTCAGCAGGCCGCTATCGCCAAGAACCAGGCGGCCTTGGAAGAGGCGCGGATGGACATCAAGTCGGCCGTAGCCAAGGCGAAGTCCGTCAGTGCCGTCCAGTAGGTCCGTCACCATGGAGTTGATGTGCGAAGACGATTAAGCGCGGCGGCCGTCGCCACGGCCGCCGCGCTCGCCATGGGCGCGTCCCTCTTACAGACTCATGTAGCTTGGGCGCAGGATACGGCATCTCGCACCAAGGCCCCTTCGGAGCCGCCGCGAGCCGTATCAGAGAAGAATGATCTGGCGTCGGCCCTGCCCGAAGACCGTGCCGGCACCCCGGGTGATGGCTGGCAGAAGTCCGCCGACCGGGCCTGGACCACCCGCAGCCACACCACACCGCCAAATCCACCCGGCCGGGTTGCCGAGCCGAGCAGCAAGCTCGGCAAGGGCTGGAACACGTCCGCGGACCGAGCTGTCACCCTCGCCGCCGACAGCGATGGCGTGCACGTCCTGGTCGCCGACAGTGCGAAGGCGTACGAGTGGAAGAACGCCACCGTCCTGAGCGAACCGGGCATGCCCGCAGATTCGTGGATCGGCAACCAGTGCGTCATCGACCACGAGCATGCCGCCGTCGTCTACGCGCCGCGCACGTTCACGAACAAGCCGGATCTGATGCAAGGCGGCGCGTTCGCCGCGATCGTCAACCTCGGCAGCGGGAAGGTCATCAAGCTGCCGTTCACGGCTTCGCTGGCCTATTTCGACCCAACTTGCAACCCGGACACCCGCACCGCCGCCTTCACTGCCTACCGGGACATGAACGACCCCAGAAGCACGAAGACGCGCGTAGTGAGTGTCAACACGGCGGGGAAGACGACGGGCGCGACCGTGACGGGCGGTGAGATCACCAGCGCTGTTCCGGTGAAGGACGGCACGCTCGCCGCACGCGGCGCCTCCTGGTCCACATCAACCGGTCAGGCAAGGTGAAGGACCTGGCCACTGCCGACAGCGTCCCCTTTGACATCCGCCCGGCCGCAAACGGGAAGATCGCCTTTGTCGATCGCAGCGACAACACCACCGCGCACGCCAAACTGTTCCCCGGACAGGGCAGGCCGGCCGTCATCGCCTCCGGCAAGCTCGGCGACCTCGGCCTGCACCAAGGCGCGGCGAACCGGGTCTTCCTCACCGGCCATCCCACCGGCACCCTCCACACGAAGGGCACCGGGGTCACTCGCATCAACGCCCCCTCGGACACAGACGTCTCCACTCTGGGACGCCTCGCCGTCAACCCGGTCCTCACTCCCGGCGTCCACGCCGGCCTGGAACGGATCAAGAACTCGGGCAAAGGCTTCACCAAGGCTGGCCCCTCCTCGCAGGGGCGGTCCGCTCAGGCCCCCGCAACCGTGACGGCGGACGCCTCGACGACGGTGACCTCGACCGCTACCGCCACCGGCGAGAAGATCACCCAGACCGTCCAGGAGACGATGAACCCCACCGGGAAGAACACCTTCTCACCCGCCCTGACCGCCAGCAGGTCCAACGGCAAGCAGACGCAGCGGAAACGCACCACAGCAGGTGTGTCGAACACCCCGGTCGATACCGACCGCTGGTGCTCCATCTCCCGCAATGATGTGAACGCGCAGGCGTTGCAGCCGACCCCGAACCAAGTCGAGTGGGCCGTCGACATGGCGGTGCGCGGCAAGCTCCGCGCCGGCTCGATCCGGCAGGGCGGCTACCGCAGCCAGACCGGCATGAACACCATCGACCCGCAGGGCCTCTTTCCCCCGCCGACCTTGAACGGTGGCGGGCGTATCCCGGCCAACGTACTCCTCGGCATCATGGCCCAGGAATCCAACCTGTGGCAGGCCGAATCGGGTGCGATCCCCGGTCAAATGGGATCACCTCAGGCGGCCGTGGACGGCTACTACGGCCACAAGGCCGTGGACAATGACCCGGATGCCTACTGGCAGATCCACTGGGATAAATCGGACTGCGGTTACGGTGTCGGGCAGGTCACCGACGGCATGCGCCTGGCGGGGCACGAGAAGGACCAGGAGACGAGCCTGTCCCCAGCCTTGCAGAAGGCCGTGGCGGTCGACTATGCGACGAACATCGCCGCCTCCATGAAGATCCTCGCCAGCAAGTGGAACGAGGTCCACACGGATGGCCAGAAGGTCACCGTCAACAACGACAACCCATCCATGGTGGAGAACTGGTTCACCGCCGTGTGGAACTACAACCTCGGCTTCAACCTGCCGTCGGACGCACCGAAACACGACGGGCACTGGGGCCTGGGCTGGTACAACAACCCGGCCAACCCGATTTACAAGAAGAGCTGGGGCCACCCGTTCATGGACACCAGCGTCGACCCGGCGGCCAACCATGATGCGGCGCATCCGCAGGGCTGGCCGTACGAGGAGAAGGTGATGGGCTGGGCCGCCTGGTCCATCGACACCGGCTTCTCCTACGGAACCTCGGGACGTCAGGACTGGCCCGGAGAGTCCGGGTTCTCCTCAGCCGGCTTCCAGCCCGCATGGTGGACCACCCCCGGCCAGCGCAGCCTCGTCTCGCCGCCGCTGGACACCTTCTGTAACGGCGACAACAACTGCAACGCGGATGCGCCGCCGGATTGCCCGGACGAAGCGTGCTACGCAAAGTACTGGTGGAACAAACCCAACGTGGCGTGGAAGGTCAATTGCGACACCAGCTGCGGACACGAGAACATCAAGTATCAAACGGAGATCCCGGAGCCTGGCCGCGGCTACCGGCTCAAGAACGGAACCCCCGTATGCTCCGGCGTCCCGGACGGATCCCATGTCGTCGCGTCCGTTCCCAACGGAACCGAAACGTGGAGTGACTGCGGCCAGGCCATCTCCTCAGGCGGCTTCCAGTTCACGTTCAACCCGGACGCGGCGGGTCACTACGAAGCCAAGGCAGACCTGCACCAGGTCGGCGGCGGCTGGGGCGGCCACTACTGGTACACCCATACCCGCAACACGGACCGCCTCGGCGGTCCCAAGGGCAACATGGCCATCGACGGCACCTGGACTCTCGGCCAAAACCTCAACTGGGCGCGTGTCCTGGTCCACCTGCCTGATACCGGGGCACATACACGGCAGGCCACCTACGTCGTTCACGGCTCCGACAGCAAGAGCCCGACACGGCGGGTGCTCCAGCGGGCCGGCGGCTGGGTCTCGTTGGGCGTGTTCCACTTCACGGGCACCCCACAGGTCGAGTTCTCGAACACAACGGCGGACGGAACGGCGGACGAGGACATCGCCTGGGGTGCGGTGGCCTTTCAGCCTCTTGCGGCCAAGCCGAAGAACTTCGTCGTGGCCATGGGCGACTCCTACTCCTCCGGTGAGGGTGCCAGTGCACCGGGTGGTAAGGACTTCTTCCCGGAGACGGACCACTACGACGCACTGAACGACGACCTCATCGACAAGTGCCACCGCTCCAGGCTTGCCTGGTCCAGACAGGCGACCCTTCCGGGATACTCGAAGCCCATCGGTGACATGGCCGACAGCTTCGACCCGCAGATGGACTACCACTTCGTCGCCTGCTCCGGGGCACGCAACTACAACATCCTCAACAGCGGCCAGTCCAGCGAAGTCTCGCAGATCGAATCCGGATACCTCGACAACAACACCACCCTGGTCACCCTGTCGGTCGGCGGCAACGACGCCCGGTTCACGGACGTATTCAAGCAGTGCGTGTACAAGGCCGTCCTGGACCTCTGCCAGAACACGTCAATCGGAAACATCGACCCGGACACAGGCGACGATGTGGCGGGGGATACGGGCCCGCTGAAGGACTGGGCTCCGAAGTGGCTGCACGATGACGTCCGTCCCCGCATTCTCAACGTGCTGAACGCCATTCATGCCAAGGCACCTAACGCGAAGATCGTCCTCATGGGTTATCCCCGCCTGCTGTCAGGGAATGGGCAGTGCATTCCAGGGATCGGCACCGAAGAAGCGCCGTGGCTGAACTCGGTCGCGGACACCCTGGACAAGGAAATGGACGGTGCCGTGTCGGACTTCAAGTCCCAGTCCGGAGCCAATGCGGTGTTCGCGGATCCGCGCAACGAGTTCGACGGCAAGACGGTGTGCGGTGACCCGGAGATGGTCAACGGCATTGTACTGACCGGTCTCTCGCAGGCGGACAACACCGGTCCGTTGGCTATTGGCATGGCGTCGTTCCACCCGAAGATCGGGGGGGCGCGCTTGTACGCGAACGTGCTGGAGAAGGTGCTGAAGTAGGAGCCCGAAGGGGGCCTGAGGTCCTCTCGATCGGAGGCGGTGCCTGAGTGCACGTACTCAGGCACCGCCTGATGAGAACGGACACAATGATTGTGTCAAGTCACGGACAAGGAGAGTCGGCATGGCGCTGCCTCGTACGTCTCACACAGCTCGGAAGATCACGGCTGTCGTATGGGCTGCCATCGTGTTCAGTGTCGCCTCGTGTTCTGCCGGAGATCGCGCCGTCAGCCTTGACGAAACGCGGAAGCTTGCGGACAGTCCGAAGGCTGTGCAGGCCAGGCAGAAGGCTGAGAAGCAGCTTTTGGGTATCGTGCAGACGTATGACAAGGAGACGCCCCTCACCCTCGCCCTGGTCACTGTGAAGGACTACTGCAGGAGGGGTTCGGGAGGCGTTTGGCCATCAGATGATGACACCTACAAGATCCGCTGCATGGTGACGGTCACCGGTTATTACGGTGCCGCCCGGCGCCGGATCGGTGACGTACTGGACGGGGTTCTTTCCGCAGGTGACCGGCACGCGGCTGCTACGACCCCGGGCTACGGTGTCGACTTCGGCCATGACGACTACCGCACTAAACTGGTCGCCTACTACCGGGGACACCGGCCGAACCCGGATGGGTCGCACACCACGGAGCCCATGCAACTCTCCGACGGGTCACAGAGGTTGGAGTGGGATATGGTCCGCACCAACCGGCATCGGACCTTGGTCGAGGAACCGCCTGCATGTGCCAAACCTGATCCACCGGTGACACGTTGCTCTCACAAGCCGGAGTCGAATACCGTTGCCAGTATCCGCAGCAAGTACGGAATGGTTTTCAAAATGAGCATCACCCCCGTGGACTACTACCAAGTCTATAAAGACGGTAAAATCTACACTCACTGGTGACAGATGGCGCAACTGGAGGCCAAGCCTGTCATCCACCTGATGGCCGCCGTCCACGACCTCGCGCACGCTTGACCTCGCCAGACGGCGCTCGTCGGCCTCGGCTTCCGCCCGCACGACAACGGGATGACACACCGGCCGCGCTGTACGCTCGCGTCGACGGCGAGGCCCGAAGCCACATCCTGCACGTAGTGGCCCTGGAGGGTTGGCCCACTCGGAACCAGCGGATCTTCCGGAACTACCTGCGGACGCGACCTCTCGTGTTTCGCTGTCTTGAGTGGTCAGGTTCCGGCGGTGGCCCAGGCTGTGAGGACGGCCTGGATTTCTTCGGGTTGTGCCTGGTGGGGGTGTGGGCCGCGAAAACGGTGGGCGATGATCGTGCGGCGGAGCTTGGCTGTCATGTCCTCGAAGGTGGGCTGGGTTTTGGTGGTGTACCAGCGGGCTCTGGCGCGGTGTTCGTCGGTGTCGGCGGGCTGGTGGCCGGCCAGCGCGTGCCAGGTGGTGACCGCGGTGCAGGCGAGGAGACCGAAGGGGATGGTGCGTTCGACTGCGTGGCGGGTGCGGTTGCGGGCCTCGCCGACGCCGAGGGTCTGGCGGGCGTCGAAGAAGGCGGTCTCGATCGCCCAGCGGGACGCGTAGCGTTCCACGATCTGTTGGGCTGGTGTGGTGAGGTCGGTGGTGACCAGGGCGGCGCCGTAGCCGCGGTCCCGGCTCGTGCCGGGCCCGCAGTTGCTGTCCCAGACTTGGACAACTCTGACGGGCGCTGTCACGTTGTTGGGTAGGTGGGTGTCTGACGGGGTGTCGGTGAATGGTGGGGCCCGGTTCGGGCCTGTGCTCAGGCTGTGGCGGACAGGCCGGTGGTGCCGGTGATCTGCTCCCAGATGGTGAAGCGGATGGTCATCTCGGCTCGGTAGTGGGGCGCGGTCATGAGATGGCGGCGGGGTCGGAAGTGGGGTGAGATGCCGCTGAACGCGGACAGGAAGCGTTGCGCCCTGCCGGTGGAGCGGAAGCCTTTCATGGCCCGTTCGCGTTGCCGGGTCGGTTGGTGGGAGTTCTCGGCCTGGTTGTTCAGGCCCTTGTGGGAGCGGTGTTCGACCGAGGGCATGACCTCGCGGTGGGCTGCGCTGTAGGAGCGGAGCTTGTCGGTGACGAGTACCCGCGGCACGGACCCGGTCTCCTTGAGAAGCCGGCGGAAGAAGCGCCTGGCCGCGGCCTTGTCCCGCCGGTTCTGGACCAGGATGTCGAGGACGTTGCCGTACTGGTCGACGGCCCGCCACAAGTACTTCCGCTCACCATTGATCCTGATGAAAACCTCGTCCAGGTGCCACTTGTCCCCGGGCCGGGGCCGACGGCGGTGCAGGGAGTTGGCGTAGGCCTGCCCGAACTTGGCGCACCAGCGGCGGACAGTCTCGTACGAGACGAACACTGCGCTTGCCGGAAATGTCATCCGCCCTGGTGGGAGGGGGTGCGCGCGGTGTACGGGAGGTCGACCGGCGTAGTCGCCCGAGCGGGCGCTCTCGCGAGGCTGGCGCTCACCGCGGCAAGATGATCGACCGTGCTGCTGCGACTGGCTTACCTCGGCGTGACGAACGCGTTCGCGATGCTTCGCCTGCTGCGGATGTCCGACAGGGACAAGGATGCGGAGATCCTGGCGCTGCGCCACCAGGTCACCGTTTTGGAACGTCAACTCGGCAAGGGCAAGGGTCCGGTTCACGCTCAGCGATCGGGCATTCCTGGCGGCGCTGTTGCACCGGCTGCCGCTGCACGTCCTGCGAAGGTTACGGCTGCTCGTACGCCCTGACACGGTGCTGCGTTGGCACCGCGACCTCGTCGCGCGCCGCCATGCCGCCTCCTGCCGGCCCAAGCATCCGGGACGGCCGCGTACGGTGCGCTCGATCCGCGTCCTGGTGCTGCGGCTGGCGAAGGAGAACCCGAGCTGGGGGTACAGACGCCTGCACGGTGAGCTGCTTGTGCTGGGGGGAAGGTGGGTGCGTCCACCGTCTGGGAGATCTTGAAGGAGGCTGGCATCGACCCGGCGCCCGAGCGGAACTCCAATACTTGGGCCACCTTTCTTCGCTCTCAGGCTGATGCCCTGCTGGCCTGCGACTTCATGGAAACAGTCACTCTGTCGGGGGTACGGATGTACGTGCTCGTGGTGATCGAACACGGCAGTCGCCGGATCCGCGTCCTGGGCGCCACTGCGCATCCGAGCGCATCCTGGGTAGCGCAAGCGGCGAAGAACCTCGTCATGGACCTCGAAGACCTCGGCTGCCGGGCACGATTCATGATCCGGGACCGGGACGGGAAGTTCCCCGACCTCTTCGATGTCGTCCTCAAGGACGCGGGGATCGATGTCGTGCTCAGCGGCATCCAGATACCGAGGATGAACTCGATCGTGGAGCGCTGGATACAGACCTGTCGCCGCGAGCTACTGGACCGGACGTTGATCTGGAACCAGCGACACCTTCTCCATGCCCTGCGGGAGTTCGAGCAGTTCTACAACGGACACCGACCACACCAGGGCATCGCGAACGCCAGACCGCTAGAGCCCTTGCCCCCGCCGATCGACGACCCGGACACATTAG
>NZ_NCSM01000042.1 GCF_002224125.1 Streptomyces sp. NBS 14/10 | reverse complement strand
ATGGCATGGGCGGAAGGTCCTCTGACCGCGAGCGGTTACGCATGAGACGGAGCAACGCCATGGAGGAACAGGTCGTCACCGTGGGCCTCGACGGAACGCCGGAGAGCCTTGCCGCCGCGCGCTGGGCGGCCGCCGAGGCGGAGCGGCGGGAGCTCGGGCTGCGTCTGCTGCACGCGTGGGTCCTGCTGTCCCCGCCCACGCCGGACAGTCCCTCGGCGGATGACCAGAACTACTGGGCCAAGCGGATCGTGCACGACGCGCGCATGGAGCTCAGCCGGCGCCACCCGGATCTGCCCATCGAGGAGGATCTGGTCGCGCGGGAGGCCGAGACAGCCCTGCTGGAAGCGGCGGCGCGGTCGCGGATGCTGGTGCTCGGATCGCGGGGCATGGAGCCCTTGGCGAGCTTCTTCCTCGGTGACATCAGCCTCTATGTGGTCGGTCGCGCCGAGCGGCCGGTGGTCCTGGTGCGCGCGGGCGGGGTGGAGGAGACACGGACGTCCGGGGTCCGCGAGCGGGACGTGGTGGTCGGGCTGAGTCTGCACGGCCCCCAGGACAACCTGCTGGAATTCGCCTACGTCACCGCCTTCACCCGTGGTGTCCCGTTGCGGGCCGTCCACGGCTGGACGAGGTGCTGCGGCCGTGGCGCAAGAAGTTTCCCCGGGTGGAGGTGGTCGACGAGGTCCGGCTCGAGAGCCCGGCGCAAGCCGTCGTACGGGCGGCCGGGGGCAGCGGGCTGCTGATGATCGGCCGCCGCAGGCACCGGGCCGCCCTGGCGCCCCGGCTCGGCCCGGTGGTGCAGTCGGCCGTGCACCACGCCCGGTGTCCGGTCGCCGTGATCCCCCACGAATAAGCCGCGTGCAGGGATAACCCGTCCGCTCCTTGTGGCAGGGGCGGGGGCAGGGGCAGCAGGCACGTCTCGCCCGGGGGCACGGAGACCGTACGGCCGGCCAGGGCCACATCGATCGGCCCGCGGTCGGAGGCCGGTACGGTGATGTGCAACTGCCCGGCGCTCAGCCGCAGCCGCACTCCCCAGTGGCCCCGGTAGCGGATGGACAGCCCGAACCGGGACAGCTCGGGCAGCGGCGCGGGATCCAGCCGCAGCACCCCGCCCCGGGGCTCGAGTCCGGTCAGGCCGCGCTGTACGAGGTCGAGGGTGCCGGCCATGGCGCCGAGGTGGATGCCCTCCCCGGTGGTGCCGCCCTGTAGATCGGCGATGTCGCCGGTCAGCGCCTCCTGGCAGAAGCGCCACGCCTCCGCCCGCCGCACCCGGGGCAGCACCCAGGCGTGGACGAGGCTGCTGAGCGTGGAGCCGTGGCTGGTGCGGCGCAGGTAGTAGTCGACGGTGCGCCGCCAGGTGGTGTCGTCCAGCTCGTGGCCGAGCCGGCGGAAGACGCGGTGCAGTTCGGCGGGCGCGAAGAGGTAGCCGAGCATCAGCACATCGGCCTGTTTGGAAGCCTGGTAGCGGTTGACCGTGTCGCCTTCGGCTTCCAGGATCCGGTCGAGGCGCCGGATGTCGCCGTACCGCTCGCGATAGCGGTCCCAGTCGAACTCGGCGAGCTCGCCGTAGCCGTCGAACTGGCTGACCACCCCGCGATGCCAGGGCACCAGCAGCCTCCGGGAGACGTCCTGCCAGAGGTCGAGCTCCGTATCGGCGAGCGCGGTGCGTTCGAACAGGTCCCGGCGGCGCGGCTCGGGCAGGGACCGCAGCAGATCGAGGGCGCGGGCGAGCACCCATGCGGCGGTGACGTTGGTGTACGTGTTGTCGTCGATGCCGGGGCGGGAGGCGCCGGGGTAGCCGTCGTGATACTCGTCGGGGCCGACCACGCCGAGGATCCGATACCGTCCCCGGGCGTCGTCCCAGCTGGCCGCGGAGGCCCAGAACCGGGCGATCTGCAGCAGCATCTCCGCGCCCTTGGTGTGCATGAACTCCGCGTCGCCGGTGGCCTCGCCGTACTGCCACACGTTGTACGCGATGGCCGAGCCGACATGGTGCTGGAGGTGGGAGTGATCGGGCAGCCAGCGTCCCGAGCGCGGATTGAGATGCAGCCGCTGGGTCTCCTCACGGCCGTCGCTGCCGCTCTGCCACGGGTACATCGCGCCCGCCCGCCCGGCGTCCCGGGCCGCGAAACACGCCCGCTCCAGCCGTCGGTGGCGGTAGTCGAGCAGCGCCCGGGAGACCTCGGGGAGGTGCAGGTTCAGATAGGGCAGGACGAACAGCTCGTCCCAGAACACATGCCCCCGGTACGCCTCGCCGTGCAGTCCGCGCGCGGGCACGCCGACGTCCAGGTCCGCGGTGTGCGGGGAGAGCGTCTGCAGCAGATGGAACAGATGCAGCCGCAGGATCCGACCCGCCTGGCCGGGTACGTCCATCTCGCCCGCCCGCCACAGCTGCTCCCACGCCGCACGGTGGGCGTCGGCGAGCGCTTCGAAGTCCGGCGCACGGCTCACCCGGTCCACGGCGGCGTGCAGGGGATCGCTGATGGCCGGGTCGCGGGAGGTGTGCAGGGCGACGCGTTTGTCGACGGTCACCGTCCGGCCCGGCTCCATGAGCGGCCGCAGCAGGAGGCCGGCGCGTTCCTGACGGTGGAGGGTGGTCGCGTCGGTGTCGCCGTCGGTGGTGGTGCGGGCGGCCATGCCGACGCGGATGTCGGAGGTGGTGGTGCGGCAGCGCAGCCAGACGACTTGACCGCTGGGCGCGGTGCCCGTGTGCACATGGGTCAGATGCCGGTTGGCCAGCTCGCGGTACCGGGCGACGCCGGTGTTGGCCACCGCGCCGTCCAGCGCCGACTCCACCTCCAGCCGCCCCGACCAGTCCTCCGCCGTGAACTCGGTCCGCAGCGCCGCCAGATGCGGGTCGCCCATGTGGACGAGGCGCAGCTGCCGTACGGCCAGATGCCGGCCGGCGTCGTCAACGTATCGCGTGGTGCGCTCCAGGATGCCCGCGCGCAGGTCGAGGGTCAGCCGGTGGTCGAGCGGGGGGTGGGTGTCCGGTGAGAGCCACGGTGCCGGGGAGTTGCCGGTGGTGTCCTCGCCATCGGCCCGGAAACGCAACGGCAGCCAGTTGGGCAGGTTGACCAGGTCCTCGTTCTCCACCCGCCGGCCCGCAACCCGCGACTCCAGCCGGTTGTAACACCCGGCCACATAGGTACCGGGGCTGTGCATGGCATCCGCGCCGCACTCCGGGAGGGCGCCCCGGGTGGCGAAGTAGCCGTTGCCGAGCGCGCACAGGGACTCCCTCAGCCGCTCCTCGGCCGGGTCGTAGCCCTCGTACGCCCAAGTCCACCCGGGCGGTGTCCGGCTCATCCACCGCCCTTCCCGCGTGCTGCCATGTCTCCACCCTGCCCCCGCCTCCGCGCGGTGTCAGCTCGGGACGCGGTGGCGGCGGGGCGGTGTGTCCGGTGCGACACTGGCCGCATGGGACGGCCCCGGGTCACGGAGGGGTTGTCACGGGAGGAGGCGGCGCGGCGGCTGGGGGAGTACGGGGCCAACGTCGTGGCCCAGGAGCGGCGCACCCCCGTGTGGCGCCGCGTGCTGCAGCAGTTGCGCGATCCGCTGATCGTGGTGCTGCTGGTGGCCGCCGTGCTGACCCTCGCCACCGGAGACCTGCCCGACGCCGCGGTGATCCTGCTCGTGATCACGGTGAACACCGCGGTCGGCGTCGTCCAAGAAGTACGGGCGGAACGGGCCGTGGCCGCACTCTCGGCGCTGAGCGCCCCCGCCGCCTGTGTGGTACGCGACGGTGCGGAGTGTTCCGTACCGGCCGCCGACGTGGTGCCGGGGGACCTGGTCCTGCTGGGTGAAGGCGACATCGTGCCCGCGGACGGCACGGTGCTCGACGCGGCTCTGCTCCTGGTCGACGAGTCGGCGCTGACCGGCGAGTCCGTCCCGGTGGAGAAGACCGCGGCCGGGGACGGAGCGCCCGGCACCGTGGCGGCGGACACCGTGGCGGCGGGCACGGTCGTCGTCCGCGGCCGCGGACGTGTCCAGATCACCGGCACCGGGGCGCACAGCGCGCTCGGCCGGATCGCCGCCCTGATGGGAACCGCGCCCGGCCTGACCCCGCTACAGCGCCGACTGGCCCGGTTCGGCCGGGCGCTGGCGGCCGTCACCGTCGCGCTGTGCGCGGTGGTGCTCGCCCTGGGGCTGGTCCGCGGACAGCCGGTGGAGCTGATGGTCGTGGCCGCGATCAGCCTCGCCGTCGCGGCCGTACCCGAGTCCCTGCCCGCCGTGATCACCCTCGCCCTCGCGCTGGGGGCCCGGCGGATGGCGGACCGGCACGCCATCGTCCGCCGGCTGCCCGCGGTGGAGACCCTGGGGTCGGTCACGGTGCTCGCCACCGACAAGACCGGCACCCTGACCGAAGGCCGGATGGCCGCCGAAAAACTGTGGACGCCACAGGGCGAGGCCACGGTCACCGGCACCGGCTACGCTCCGGAGGGCCGTGTCACCCGCGACGGCCGGACGGTGACCGCGAGCGACGCCCCCGACCTGGCCGCTCTGCTGCGCGCCGCGATGCTGTGCAACGACGCCGCGCTCGAACCCCCGCCGGACGACGACACCCCGTGGCGCGGGATGGGCGACCCCACCGAGGCCGCTCTGCTGACGGCCGGAGCGCGACTGGGCCTGGACCGGAGTGCGCTGGAGAGCGAACTGCCACGCGTTTCCGAGGTCCCGTTCGAGAGTGCGCGCAAGCGCATGACGACCGTGCACCGCACACCGGGCGGCGGGCTGCGCATCGTCTGCAAGGGGGCGCCCGAGGCCGTCCTCCGCCCCACGGTCCTCACCGACACCCCGGACCTGCTCTCCCAGGCCGCCGCCCGGGCCGAGGAACTGGCCCGCGGCGGATACCGGGTCCTCGCCGTCGCCTCACGCGACCACCAGGGACCACAGCCCCAGGGCCCCGACACCTGGGAGACCGGCCTGTCGCTGCTCGGGCTCGTCGGCATCCTCGACCCGCCCCGCGACACCTCCCGGACGACCGTCGCCGCCTGCGAACGGGCCGGCATCACCCCCGTCCTCATCACCGGCGATCACCCCCTCACCGCACGCGCGGTGGCGGCACGTTCTGGCATCGTGGCCCGGGCGGACGAGGTCACCACGGGCGAGCGCATCCGCCAGGGCACCGCGGGCGAGCTCACCGCCCTGCGCGTCTACGCCCGTACCACGCCCGAACAGAAGCTGGACATCGTCCAGGCGTGGCGCACCGCGGGCCAGGTGGTGGCGATGACCGGCGACGGCGTCAACGACGGTCCGGCCCTGCGCCGGGCGGACATCGGCGTGGCCATGGGACAGCGCGGCACCGAAGTGGCCCGCCAGGCGGCCGACCTCGTGCTCGCCGACGACAACCTGGCCACCGTCGTCGCCGCTGTCGAGGAGGGCCGCCGCGTCTACGCCAACGTCCGCCGGTTTCTGCTGTACGCACTCTCCGGAGGGACCGCGGAAATCCTGGTGATGCTCCTCGGCCCCTTCTTCGGTATGCCCCTGCCCCTGCTTCCCGCGCAGATTCTGTGGATCAACCTGCTCACCCACGGTCTCCCCGGCGTGGCCCTCGGCGCGGAACCCGTGGCCCCGGGCGTGATGCGCCACCCGCCGAGGCCCCCCGAGGAGAGCGTGTTGGGTGCGGGCCTGTGGCCCCGGATCCTCGCCATGGGGGCCTTCGTCGGCGCTGTCACCCTGGTGACCGGGGTGTGGGCGCTGGAGACCGACCGCCCCTGGCAGTCCCTGATGTTCCTGGTGCTCGGCGCCACCCAACTGGGCGTCGCCCTGGGCTCCCGCGCCCGCCCGGGCAGCCTCGCCAATCCGTTTCTGCTGGTCGCCGTGGCCACGGCGCTGGCCCTCCAGGTGGCGGGCGTCTATCTGCCGCCCCTGCGCGCCCTGTTGGGCACCGAACCGCTGCCACCCACCGACCTTGTGATCGCCTTCGCGCTCTCGGGCCTGGGACATGTCGTCATGTGGGCACAGCGGCGTCTGACCGACACCTCGAGCTCGGCCGCGGGCCTCACATGTGTACGACGGGCGCCGCGTCGGCGTCCTGGGCGGGTGCGCCGCGTCGGTAGAGGAGGGCGCTGACGACCACACCGGCGGCGAAGAAGACGGCCGACCACCAGTAGGCCGTGGAGTAGCCCTCCAGACCGGCGTGGGCGAGGACGGCTGGGTCCTTGGGGTTCCTGCCGTCCAGATAGCTGGTGACGGCGCTGGTGGAGAGGGTGTTGAGCAGGGCGGTGCCGAGCGAGCCGCCGACCTGCTGCATGGTGTTGACGGCGGCCGAGGCGACGCCGGAGTCCTCGGCGGCCACCCCGGAGGTGGCCAGGCTCATCGCGGGGGCCATCACCAGGCCGAGGCCGAGGCCGGCCACGATCAGCGGGGGCAGGATGTCGGCCGCGTAGCCGCTGTCCAGGTCGAGGGCGGTCAGCCAGGCCATGCCGGCGGCGGCCAGACCCATACCGAGGGGCACCACGGGCTTGGGACCAAGGCGCGGGATGAGCGTGGTGGTGGCGAGGGTCGAGGTGAGCATGAGGGCGGCGACCATGGGCAGGAAGGCCAGGCCGGTCCTGATGGGGGTGTAGCCGAGGCTCTGCTGCAGGTAGTAGGTGAGGAAGAGGAAGACCCCGAACATCCCGGCGCCGCTGATCAGGACGGAGACGAAGGAGGCGCCTCGGTTGCGGTCGAGCAGGATGCGCAGCGGCAGTAGTGGGTGCGGGGCGCGGGTCTGCCACCAGGTGAAGGCGGCGAGCAGAACGGCTCCGGCGGCCAGGAAACCGAAGGTGGCGGGCGAGTCCCAGTCGTGGCTCTCGGCGTTGGAGAAGCCGTAGACCAGGCAGAACAGACCGCCGCCGACGAGGACGGCGCCCGGGATGTCGATGGTGACGCTGGTGTCGCGGGTGGAGCGCTGCAGCAGGACCGCACCGCCGATGACGGCGACGACGGCGAAGGCGAGGTTGACGTAGAGGGTCCAGCGCCAGTCGAGGTGTTCGGTCAGCACACCGCCCAGGAGCAGACCGATGGCGCCGCCGGAGCCGGCGATGGCGCCGTACACGCCGAAGGCCTTGGCGCGCTCCCTGGCGTCGGTGAAGGTGACGGTGAGCAGGGAGAGGGCCGCCGGGGCGAGCAGCGCGCCGAACACGCCCTGGAGGGCGCGGGCGGCGACGAGCATGTCGAAGCTGGTGGCGGCGCCGCCGAAGGCGGAGGCGCCGGCGAAGCCGACCAGGCCGACGAGGAAGGTCATCTTGCGGCCGAAGAGATCGGCGATACGGCCGCCGAGCAGCAGCAGACTGCCGAAGGCGAGGGCGTACGCGGTGACGATCCACTGCCGGTCGCCGTCGGAGAAGCCCAGGTCCTTCTGGGCCGACGGCAGGGCGATGTTCACGATGGTGGCGTCGAGGACGACCATGAGCTGGGCCACGCCGATGACGGCGAGGATGCACCAGCGATGGCGGGGCCGTGCGTCGGCGGACGGGAGCGGCGTGACGGCCGCGCCGGCAGGCGGCGCTTCGGCCGGGGTTCGAGGCATGACGAAACTCCGGTGGAGGGCTGGGACAGGGTGAAGTGAAGGGTGTGCTCGTCGACGTCGGGCGTCGGGGCGACGTCAGCGCTTGACAGCCTTGGCGATCTTGACGCCGACCGGGCTGGAGATCGCGCGGATGGCGGTACGGCGGGCGAGGTGTCCGAACCGGTTGACGGGCATGAACATGTGCTGCATGAACAGCGCCTGCTTCTGGTAGCGGGTGGTCAGCGGGCGCAGTTGCTGCTCCCAGGCGCCGAGGGCGGCGGGGATGTCGGCGTGCTCACCCAGCAGCCGCCGGCCCAGCAGCTCGGCGCCTGCGATGCCCATCCCGGAACCCTGTCCTGAGTAGAGGGTCATGCACCAGGCGGAATCGCCGAGCAGGACCACCCGGCCCCGGCTCCAGCGGTTGATGTGGATCTGGCTGACCTGGTCGAAGAGCACGGACTCGGAGCGGTCCAGCGCGTCCAGCACGGCCGGCACGATGGCGCCGTCGAAGTCACCGAACGCCTCGCGCAGCGCCTCGGAGGGATTCCTGCGGACCTCCGCGGAGGGCCAGGGCGTGCGGTAGAGCATGAAGGCCACCGGGGGATGGTCGACGTAGGTGTTGATCCAGGCCGAGCGGCCGGGGGCGGTGGCGACCAGGGTGTCGCCGTCGCGTACGCCGGGCAGCTCGCCGTCGATGACGCAGGCGGCCACGGCGTGGTCGAAGTCCTTGCGGTAGAGGTCTTCCGGGCCGAAGACCAGGGAGCGGACGGTGGAGTGGATGCCGTCGGCGCCGATGAGCAGGTCCGCGGTCTCCACCGAACCGTCGGTCAGGGTGACGGTCACCTGGTGGCGGTCCTGGGTGATGGCCGCGGGCCCGACTCCGTAGCGGATCTCGACCAGGTCGTGGACCTCGTCGTACAGGACCCGTTCCAGATCGCTGCGGAGCAGGATCCGCAGCGGGGTGCCGTCGGCATGGCTCGGATAGGTGATGCCCGGGGTGACGCGGCCGCTGCGGGCGATCTCGTACATACGCCCGTCGGGGACGGTGCGCTGGGGGAGCGCGTCCAGGATGCCCAGGCGTTCGGCGGCGGCGTAGCCGGGGCCGAAGAAACGGACGAAGTAGCCGCCGGTACGCCGCCGGGGCGCGCGTTCGACGATCAGGGGCCGCCAGCCGGCCCGGTGCAGGGTCAGGGCCGCGGCGAGTCCGGATATGCCGGAGCCGACGATCACGGCACGCCGCGCGGGGGGTGGGGGAAGTGACTGAGTTGCCATGGGGGGCGCCTTTGAGGTCGGTCACGACGATCTCCCTGTGCCGGAGATCCTTCTGACACCTGTCAGGTTATAGGGAGTCTGACACGTGTCAAATAACGTGTTCGTGGGCTCTAAAATTGCGGAGCACAGACCACACAGGCGCCGGCACACAGTCATGGGGGCCGGCGAGCAGTCATGGAGGTAAAGGTGGGAGCAAGGGCCGGGTCCGCGCGACGGCCGGGGCGCCCCGGTGCGGACACTCCCGCGGTGCCGGAGGAGGAGAGCATTCTGCTGCGCGGGCTCGAAGCCTTCGCGGAGCTGGGTTACGACCGCGCTTCCGCGCGTGAGCTGGCCCGCCGTCTGGGCGTCAGCCACAACTTCATCAACGATCGGTACGGATCCAAGGCGGCGTTCTGGCGCGCGGTGGTGGACTCGGCGCTGGGCGCGCAGCTGGCGCGGCTGCCGGAGGTGGACCCCTCGGTCGACGATGCCGAGCGGTTGCGGCGCATCATCAGCGGCTTCTACCGGACGGCGGCGGACACGCCGCTGATGGCGCGGCTCTTCGTCGAGGAAGTCACCCAGGACTCGGAGCGATTGGACTATCTCTACGAGAATTTCATCGAGCCGACGCTGCAGACCCTGGTGCCCAGTATCGAACGGCTGGTGGCCGCCGGGCGGATGGCGCCCCTCCCGATGCATGTGCTGTTCTTCGCCATCATCGGCCCGATCTCCGGAATGGTGGAGGTGCCTTTGGCGCGGCGCCTGGGCAGGCCCGAAGCCACCTCGCCGCACCAGATGGATGCCATGGCGGACATGCTGGCCGGCTTGGTGGTCAACGGACTGCTCGCGACGTCAGGATGAGGCGGGCGCGAGCGCGGCGGCCTGCTCGGGGGTGAGGGGGCGGGTGGCGTGTCCCCGGAGGAGAAGGTGGAGCTTGGCGGTCTGCTCAAGCTCCTCGATCGCGTCGGCGGCCTTCTCCAGGGTGGCTTCCGCGACGACGGGTCCGTGGTTGGCCAGGAGGAGAGCATGGTGGCCGCGGGCCGTCCGCTCGGCGAGCGGTTCCAGGCTGCTGTCGCCGGGGGCGTGGTAGGGGAGCAGCGGCAGGGTGCCCACGCGCATGGCGTAGTACGCGGTGAGTGGGGGCAGCGCGTCGGCGGGGTCGACGCCGGCGAGGCAGGAGACCGCGGTGGCGTGGGTGGAGTGCAGATGAACCACCGCGTGGGCGGCGGGGCGGGCCCGGTAGAAAGCGGCGTGCAGAAACGCCTCCTTGGTCGGCCGGGGCCCGTCGAGGTGTCGGCCGGTGAGGTCGGTGCGGGACAGCTCGGCCGCTTCGACCGTGCCGAGGCTGGACCCGGTGGGGGTGAGCAGAAGGCTGCCATCGGCGAGACGGACGGACAGGTTGCCGGTGGAGCCGTGGGTCAGACCGCGGCTGAACAGCGAGCGGGCGGTGCGTACCACCAGCGCACGGGCGGCCTTCTCATCGGTGTAGGCGGTGTACGCGGTGTAGGCGGTCATGTCTGCTCCTTGCCGGTGGCGTCGAGGGCGCGGGTGAACAGGTCCGGGGCGCCGAAGTTGCCGGACTTGAGCATGAGGGCGAGCTCGCCGGCCTCGGTCTCGGCGTAGGTCCACGGCACTCCGGGATCGGCTTCCTCGCCGACCAGCACCGCGCGGATGCCCAGGGCGGTGGTGACGGCGCCGGAGGTCTCCCCGCCCGCGACCAGAAGGCGTCGTACGCCGCGTTCGACGAGGTGGGCGGCGAGCGTGCCGAGCAGCTCCTCGGCCTGGGCGGCGGCTTCGGCGACGCCCAACTCGGCCTGGACGGCGGCGAGTTCTTCGGGGGAGGCGGAGGCGTGGATCAGGACGGGCAGCTCGGGGTCCTGGGCGTCGTACCAGTCGAGGGCTTCGCCCGCGATGTCGCGGCCTGCCGCGGCGGCCAGGACGTCGAGGTGGCGGGAGGGCAGACCGGCGGCGCGGAACCGGGCGATCTGCTCCAGGGTGCGGGCGGAGCAGCTGCCCGCCAGCACCGCGGCGCGACCCTGGTACGGCACGGGGGCGCTGGTGGCGGGGCCGGTGGCCGGGTAGGCGCGGCCGAGCCCTTCGGCCAGCCCGGCGGCGCCCGCGACGACGGGGAGTTCGAGGGCGGCGGCGCCGAGGACGGCGAGGTCGTCGTCGGTGAGGGCGTCGGCGACGATGTGCCGGGCACCGGCCTGCTGATGCGCGGTGAGCGCGTCGCGGACGGCGTCGACCCCGCGGCGTACGGTCGGCCAGTCGATCAGGGCGACGGGGTGCGGGGTCTGCGCGGACAGCAGGCGAACCAGGGCGGAGTCCGTCATGGGGTTGAGGGGGTGGTGGCGCAGGGGCGAGTCGGACAGCAGTTGGTCATGGACGAAGAGGTGGCCCTGGTAGACCGTCCGGCCACCCAGCGGGAAGGCCGGGCAGTGCAGGGTGGCGCCGGCTCCGCCGGTGTGCATGAGGGCGTCGGTGACCGGGCCGATGTTGCCCTGGGCGGTGGAGTCGAAGGTGGAGCAGTACTTGAAGTAGATCTGTGCCGCGCCCATGGCCCACAGCCGGCGCTGGGCGGTGACGGAGCCGACGACGGCCTCGTCGGCGGGGACGGAGCGGGACTTGAGCGCGACGACGGCGGCGTCGCAGTCGGGGGGCAGCGCGGTGGTGACGCCCGGGACGCCGAAGACCAGAGCGGTGCGCAGGCCGGCCCGCCGGAAGGCGGCGGCGACATCGGTGCCGCCGGTGAAATCGTCGGCTACGCAGCCGATGCGCAGGGTCATGGTCGTGGTCTCTCCTCGGACGTGCTGATGGAGCGCTGATGGAGCATGGGGGCCGGGGCGGGCGGCGCGGGCCCGCCCCGGGGCACGATGGGTCAGTGCCGGCCGGCGGCGGTGACGGCCTTGATGACGGCGGCGGTGAACTCGGTGGTGGAGGCGGTGCCCCCGAGGTCACGGGTGGAGATACCGGCGGCGATGGCATCGGCCACACCCGCCTCGATGAGCTTCGCGGTCGTGGCCAGCGCCTCGTCGCCGTGCTTGGCGGCCAGCCACTCGAACAGCATCGCGCCGGAGAGGATCATGGCGACCGGGTTGGCGATGTTCTGCCCGGCGATGTCGGGGGCGGAGCCGTGGGACGCCTGGGCCATGGCGGTGGTGGCGGAGGCGTTGATGGACGGGGCGGTGCCCAGCGAGCCGGAGATCTCGCCGGCCAGGTCGGAGAGGATGTCGCCGAACATGTTCTCCGTGACGATGACATCGAAGTCCTGGGCCCGGCGCACCAGATGCACGGTCATGGCGTCGATGTGGAAGTCGTCCACCTCGATGTCCGGGTAGTCCTGGGCGACTTCCTGGCACACGGTGCGGAACAGGCCGGTGGTGAGCTTGAGGACGTTGGCCTTGTGGACGATGGTGAGCTTCTTACGGCGCGAACGGGCCAGGTCGAAGGCGACGCGGGCGACCCGTTCGGTGGCCGCGCGGGTGACGATACCCATCATGATCGCCGTATCGGGGGTGGGCATGAACTCGCCCGTGCCCGCGAAGGTGTTGCGGTCGGCGTAGAACCCTTCGGTGTTCTCTCGGACGATGACCAGGTCGGCGCTGTCGCAGACGGCCTTCGCGCCGGGGAAGCTCTTGGCGGGGCGGATATTGGCGAACAGCTTGAAGTGCTTGCGCAGGGTGCCCGAGGGGTTGAGGGCGGACTTGTGCGGCTCGGGGTAGCTGACGGAGTCGTGCGGGCCGAGATACCAGCCGTCCAGACCGGCCAGGGCCTCCCTTGTCTCATCGGGAACGGGGGTGCCGTGCGACTCGATCGCGGTGGCGCCCAGCGGCAGGGGCACCCAGTCGACGGAGACGCCGGCCGCCTGGGCAGCGGCGGCGGCGATCTCGACGGAGGAAGGGACGATCTCGGGGCCGATACCGTCGCCCTCCAGGACGCCGAGGCGGTAGGTGGTGCTGCTCATGGTGCGGTTCCTCTCTGGAAAACAGTCGGTACGGGGTGCGGGGTCAGGGCGCCGGCGGCATCGGCGAGGGCCGCCCGGGACCGGGCGGCGGCCTTGAAGCTGTCGCCGCCCTGGGTGTGTTCCGGCGTCAGCCACCCGGCGAAGCCGCCCTCGCGCAGGGCGCGCAGCAGGGCGGGCAGCCGGTGGTCGCCGACGGTCAGCGGGCCCCGTGTGCCCGGCGCCGCGAACTGCGCACAGCCGGTCAGCGGGGCGTGGTCAGCGACGGCCTGGACGGCATCGACGCCCTCGGCTTCGAGGTGATGGGTGTCCAGCACAAGACCGACCGGTGCGCCGAGCGCGGCAACGGCGGCACGGGCCTGGTCGGGGGTGTGCCACAGGGAGGTGTTGGTACGTGACTGCGGTTCGAGCAGCAGTCGGCTGCCGCGGGCGGCCGCTTCGTACGCCAGCTGCTTGACGGCGCGTTCGGCCCAGGTCCGCTGTACATCCTCAAGACCCGGCAGAAAGGTGCCGCGGACCTGGCCGAGGGTGAGCGGAACACCGAGGGCCCCGGCGAGGCGGGCCGCGCCCAGCAGCCGGTCGAGCGCGTGGCGGCGTACGTCCGGCGAGGGGTCGGTCAGCGTCAGATGGTCCTGCGCGGCGATGGGGCCAGTGGCGACACCGAGGACCTTCAGCCCGCTGCGCTCGGCGGTTTGGCGCATGGCATCGGCGTCGCGCGCACTGGTCTCACGGACCTGGACTTCGAGGCCGTCGTACCCGAGTTCGGCCAGCTGCCGGACGGCTTCGGCGAACGGTGCGTCGAAGCCGAGCGCCACGGGCGAACGGCAGTCGTCGCCGGCGACCGGGTAGGCCAGCGGCCAGGACAGGGGCGCGGTCATGGCGCGACCGCCGCGGCGGGGGCGGGCTGCCCCGTATCGGGGATGAGCAGTCCACGCAGTTCCCGGGCGGCGGCGCCGGCACCGTCGAGTACGGGGACCTCCAGCAGCTCGGCCAGCGCGTCCCGGGCCGGGGCCAGGGAGTACTGGGCCAGCAGCACCGCGTCGGCGTCGGCGGCGTCGGCGGCCGTCAGGGCATCGGCGAGATGGCGGGCGGTCGCCTCCGGCGTGTCCGCGTCGGCCGCGGCCTCGCTCAGCGCGGTCACGAGGTCGACCGGCCGGTCGCGCCGCACCATCGGGATGAGCGCTTCGAGCTGGGCCACGGCCGCCGGAACGGCGGGTGGGGTGGAGGCGACGACGGCGATGCGCTCGAACGGGCCGGCCAGGGCGGCCTTGAACAGGGCCTCGTCGGACTTGAGGACGGGCACGTCCCACAGCGCGCGGGCGGTGTCCACCACTTCCCCGTAGGAGGAGCAGGTCAGCAGCAGGCCGTGGGCGCCGCCGTCCATGGTGTGCCCGATCAGCCGGAGCATGCGCCGGCGCAGCGCTTCGGTGAGCCCGCCGGCGTCGCGGGCGTCGTCGAGAAGCCGGTCGTCCAGCACGTTCCAGACCGTGGCCTGGGGGAACTCTCGCGCGAACGCCTGCTGGGCGATACGGGCTCCGGTCGGTACGGCATGGATCATGGCGACCAGAGGATGGGATTCGATCACCGGGGGTTCTTACCTCTTCCGGTAGACGGGGACCGGGAAGGGTCCCGTGCCGCCACTCTAGAAGTATCTGGTCAACCGGTCAACCGGTTGATCTTATGGGAATGCCGAGGGCCGCTGGAACGTGTCCGGCGGCCCCTGAACCGGCTATGCCTGGCGCTGTTCGAGGGCTTCCATCAGTCGCTGGGACGCCCCGTCCATGTGCCGGGCCATCGCCGCGCGGGCGGCCTCGGTGTCACCCTTCTCGACCGCTTCGAAGATGGGCACATGGTCGGCGTAGGCCACCTCCCGGGACCGTACGGCGCCGGTGCGCTGCACCCAGCCGCGCTGGATCATCGCCCGCATGCCCTTGAGCATGTCCCGCAGCACCGTGTTGCCGGCCAGCTCCGCCAGTGCCGCGTGGAAGGCCGTGTCCGCCTCGGGGAACGCCTCGTCCGGGCACTCCCGCATGGCGGCCAGCCGGGCGCGCAGCAGCTCGACGCCCGAACTGTCACGGGCCTGTGCGGCCAGGCCCGCCACGACGACCTCGAGCTCCGCGCGGGCCCGCACCATGTCCCGGGCGCCCCGCTCGCCGAGCACCAGGCCCAGTTCGAACAGGCGGTAGAGCACGGCGGAGTCGGTGCCCCGGAAGTACGTCCCGCTGGACTGGCGGATCTCCAGCAGGCCGAGGAAGCCCAGCGACTTGATCGCCTCGCGCACGGTGGGCCGGTTCACCCCCAGCATCTCGGTGAGCTGCCGCTCGGAGGGGATGCGGTCGCCCGGCTGCACCTCGCCTGACATCAGATACTCGATCAGGCGGCGGGACACCTCGGCGGCCAGCGGCTCCCGCGGCTCGACCGTGATCCTGGCGAGTTCGGCCATTGAATTCCTCACTTCTGTCATGACGTGATGGCTGAATTCTATGACCTATGGGCCAATCCGGTTAACCGGTTGGCCAATGAGGGGGCCGGACGCCGCGCCCGGCCCCCGCCGGCGGGCAGACGCGGATCAGCCCGCCACCGGGTAGAGGAGGCAGTCCTCGGGCCGGATGAGCAGATTGATCTCGTGTCCCTCGTGGCGGATGGAGCTCTCGGCGTGGATGTCGAGGTCGCCGACGGCGAGTTGGTACTCGAAGCGGGCTCCCGTGTAGGAACACTGCCTGATCTCCGCCCGGAGCACATTGACCCCGTCCCCGGCCACATCCGCCCGCTCGGCGAGCGTGATGCGTTCGGAGCGCAGTCCCACGGTCGCGCTCTGGCCCTCCCTGACGCCCTGCGTCCGTACGACCTCCAAGTGGCGGCCGGTCGTGCCGAGTTCGACCCGGACCGTCCTGCCCTCCGCCGGAGCCCCGTCGATCCGGCCCTCCAGCAGATTGCACCGGCCGATGAAGCCCGCGACCTCCGGGGTGGCCGGGGTCTCGTAGATCTCGGTCGGGGTGCCCACCTGCTGGAGGCGGCCGTGCATGAACACGGCGATCCGGTCGGACAGGGACATGGCCTCGATCTGGTCGTGGGTGACATACACCGTGGTGATGCCGACCTCGCGCTGCAGCGCCTTGAGCCACATACGGGCCTGGTCACGCATCTTGGCGTCCAGGTTGGACAGCGGCTCATCCAGCAGCAGTACCCCCGGGGCGTAGACGATGCCGCGGGCGAGGGCGACGCGCTGCTGCTGGCCGCCGGAGAGCTGATGCGGATAGCGGTCGCGCAGATGCAGCATGTCGACCTTGTCGAGCGCGTCGTCGATCAGGCGCTTCTGCTCGGCCTTGGAGACCTTGCGCAGCTTCAGCGGCAGGGCGAGGTTGTCGGCGATGGTCATATGCGGCCACAGCGCGTACGACTGGAAGACCAGCCCCAGGTTGCGGCCCTCCGGCGGCACCGCGGAGCGCGGATCGCCGTCGAAGAACACGCGGTCACCGACGCGTATGGTGCCGGAATCGGGGTGTTCCAGGCCCGCCACACAGGCGAGGGTGGTGGACTTGCCGCAGCCCGACGGGCCCAGCAGGGTGAAGAACTCGCCGTCGGCGACGGTGAAGTTGATGTCCTCCAGCACGGAGTTGCCGGCGAAGGACTTCTTGAGATTCTCGACGACCAGCTCAGGCATTGCTCTTCTCCTTCTTGCCCTTCAGCAGGAGTCCGGCCAGGCCGGCGACGACGGCGGTGACGGCGATCTGCAGGGTGGCGAGCGCGGCGACGGAGCCGGTCTCGCCCTGGGTCCACAGATCGATGGCGGTGGTGCCGATGACCTGGGACTCGGCCCCCGCGAGGAACATGGCGGGCGCGTACTCGCGGATCATCTGGGTCCAGATGAGCAGGAAGGAGGCGAGCATCGCGGGCACCAGCAGGCGCAGCAGGATCCGGGAGACGGTGCGCCACCAGTCGGCTCCGGCGACCCGGGCGGCGTTGTCGAGCTCGCTGCCCAGTTGCATGGTCGCCGGTGAGATGGCCCCGTACGCCGACGGCAGGGCCCGTACCCCGAAGGCGATGACCAGCGCGAGCAGCGTGCCGCGGATCGCGTCCCCGCCGGGCATCCAGGCGAAGGCCCAGAAGAAGCCGATGCCGATGATGAGCCCCGGCACCGCGTGCGGGGACTGCGCGGTGGTCTCCAGCAGCCGGGCCAGCCGGAAGTCGGAGCGGCGGGACACCAGGACCACGATGGTGCCGAACACGGTCACGGCGACCGCGCCGATGAAGGCCACGGTGATGCTGTTGGTGATCGACTCGGTGTAGGGCGCGTAGGAGAAGATCAGCCGGAAGTTGTCGAGGGTCAGCAGATTCAGCGGGTTCACCAGCGGGGTGAGCAGTGAGGTGAACGCGCGCATGATCAGCGCGATCATCGGCAGCAGGGCGCCGAAGACGATGTACACCCCCACGAAGGCGAAGCCCGCCCATTTCCAGCCCCCGATGTCCAGAAGGTTCGAACGGGTCGCCTTGCCGCGCACCGAGACGAACCGCTGGGCGTGCTTGAGCAGCCGCGCCTGCACCACGACCAGGCCCACGGTGGTCACCAGCATGAAGGTGGAGGCCGCGCCGAGGAGGCCGTAGTCCGGGCTGACGGCGTCGATGCCCTGCTCGTAGAGGAAGCTGGAGAAGAGGGTGATCTCCGACGGTTGGCCGAGGATCAGCGGGATGGAAAGGGTCTCGACCGCCGTGCCGAAGATGAGCAGCCCGGCGTAGAGCACCGGCGGCCGCAGCATGGGGACGACGATGGACCGCAGGATGCGCATCGGCCCAGCGCCCACGGTGCGGGCCGCGTTCTCCAGCGAGGTGTCCGACGCCGCGAGCGCGTTGGCGCAGAAGAGATACGCGACGGGGACCTGGGCGACGGCCTCGACGAAGGCCATACCGGGCAGCGAGTAGAGGTTCCACGGCACCCAGCCCATGCCCTGGCGCAGCGCGGTCGTCAGAAACCCGGCCGGGCCGTAGACCACGATCCAGCCGAAGGCCAGGACGAGCGGGGAGATGTAGATCGGCCAGCGCAGCACCTGGCCGATCAGCCGGGCCGCGGGGAACTTCGTCCGCTCCAGCAGGATCGCCATCGGGATGGCTATCGCGAGGGCGAACACCGTGGTCAGCACGGCGAAGAGCAGGGTGTTGAGGATGATCGTGCCGAACTCCGCCTCGGTGAAGAGGTGGACGTAGTTCGACAGGGTGAAAGCCCCGCCCGCGGCGTACAGCGGCTGGTTGCGGACCGACTGGTAGAGGATCGGGAGGACCGGGGCGAGCACGAGCGCGGCGGTGACGAGGAACGTCAGCCAGTGGATGGTGACTTCACGGCCGGCGCCGAACAGGCGCCGGTAGTGCGGTGTGCCCAGCTCGCCCGCCCGCAAGGTGCGTGGCGGGGTGGGCGCCGGGGGTGTCTGAGTGGCCATGGCGACTCCGTACGAGGATGACGATGCCGGTGCTGCCGGCAGTGCCGGTGGTGACGGCGGCGAAGGGCGGTGGGTGACGGGCGGGCGGGTCAGCCCATGGCCTTCTCCCAGCGCGCGAGGTACTTGTCCTGTGTCTCCTCCGGCACCTCGGTGTAGCGGTAGAGGTGCACGCGGTCGGAGCCGAGCTTGCGCCGGATGTCCTGGAGGCTGTCGGTGTCGTCCTGCGCCACGCCCTCCCGGTACGGCGTCAGACCGCCCTTGGCGACCGTGGCCTGGCCCTCGGCGGAGAGCAGGAAGTCGACGAAGAGGCGCGCGGCGTTGGCGTGCGGCGCCGTTTTGACGATCGACGCCGCACGGGGGACGACGACGGTCCCCTCGGCGCAGTACGACCAGCCGAGCAGGCCGCCGCTGCCCTCGGCGGCCGGTACGGCCACACCGCCGCTGAGGTTGAACGAGGCGTCGTACTCGCCCGAGACGACCTTCTCCACGAGCGTGCCCGACGAGTGGTCCGCCCGGGCGAAGGGCAGGATGCGGGCGAAGGTCTCCCAGCCGCCCGCGACCGTGCTGGTGTAGCCCTGGTTGGTGGAGTATCCGTAGGCGTTGCTGGGGTCGTACACGCCGAACTTGCCGCGGAAGCGGGACGGCTTGGCCTCGGCGATGTCCGCCAGGGAGACGAGGCCCTTGGGGTACTGGGACGCGTCGAGGGTCTTGCGGTTGTACAGGACGACCACGGGGTCGGTGGAGAACACCCAGACGCCGGACATCATCTCGGCCCAGTCCGGCAGGTGGCCCTTCTCCGGCGAGGTGTAGTCGGCGGCCAGTTTGCGCTTGGCGTAGTCCCCCCAGAGGGGTCCGCCGTTGGAGACCAGCAGGTCGGCGGGGGAGCCGCCGGTGGCGGCCTCGCTGTAGTACCGCTCGTAGACGGCGGAGCTGCCGAGGTTGGTGGCCCGGATGTCCGCCAGCCACGGGTAGTGGTCCGTGAAGGCATCGAAGATCGGCTGCCAGGCGGTCTGCGAGGTGTTCGAGTAGATGAGGAGCTTCTTCTCGCGGCGCGAGGCGTCGACGATCTTCTCGTACGAGGCGGGGTAGTAGCCGGGGTTCGGCTGCGCGGCGGCGTTCGCATCCGTGGTGGTACAGCCGCTGAGCGCGCCGCCGGTGACGGCGAGGGCGCAGGCGCCGGCGGTGCCGCGCAGAACGCCGCGGCGCGACGGCCTGAGATCGGGTTCCGCTGCGGCTACGCGGCCGAAACGGGTGGAAAACATGGGGGCTCTTCTCGTATGGGCGCGACGGCGCTGTCAGCTGCGTCGAGAGCACCGAACCCGGCGGCTGAATCCGCCGGTGTGAGGGCGTCGGCGCTGCTCCCGTTGGTTTCGAAGACGATGACCGCAACCGGTCTACCTGTCAACCATTTGCGCTAGGTTGGTTCCTGTCGACCGGAGCTCGACCGGAGCTCGACGGGGGATCGACTGGAGATCGTGCCGGGATTTCCGGGCGGCGGACGTGCGACCCCGGGCGTACGGCATCGGGGTCGCGGAGGGTTACGGTGTCGATCGTGCGCGACAGTCCTGCCGCGCCGGGGGACCACCGGATTGGGGAGGCTGCGGGCATGGCCGGGCTGGCACGGATCGAACGGGAGGAGCCGCAGGCTCCCGCGGTGGAGGTGGCGCGCCGCCTGCTGGATCATCTGCTGGTGTCGGGCCAGCTCAAGGCCGGTGACCGGCTGCCGCCCGAGCGGGAGCTCGCGGAGACCTTCGGCGTGGGCCGCTCGGCCGTGCGCGAAGCGCTCAAGTCCCTGTCGCTGCTCGGGCTCCTGGAGATCCGGCAGGGCGACGGCACCTATCTGCGCGGCGCCACCTCGGACCTGTTGCCGCAGGTCCTGGAGTGGGGGCTGATGCTGGGCGACCACACCATGGACGAGCTCCTGGAGGCGCGGGCGTGCGTGGAGGTCGACCTCGCGGAGCTGGCCGCCCTGCGCAGGACGGACAACGACGTCACCGCCCTGGAGGCCCATCTGGCCAAGATGGCGGCAGAACACGACGACCCCGAGCGCTATCTGGAGGCCGATCTGGCCTTCCACCGGGCGCTGGCCCAGGCCTCGCACAACAGCGCCCTGGCCGGCCTCCAGGCCCGGCTGGAGGCGCTGGTGGCGGTGTGGATCCGGCAGAACATCCGTAAGCCGGGGGAGGGGCGGCTCGGCGAGCACGACGCCGTACTGGAGGCCGTACGGGCCAAGAACCCGCGTGCGGCGCGGGCGGCCATGCACGCCCATATGGACTCGGCGACCCGTCGGCTGCGCGCTCGGCTCGGCGGGCGGCGGTGAAGGTGTAGGGAGCAACGGATCCTCCCAGGGGGCTCTGCAACCGGTTAACCGGTTGATGTATGGGTGAGGATGGAACGTTCATGACGTGGCGAGGGCGCGGCGGACCACGTACGGCAGGATGCCCCCGTGCCGGAGGTAGTCCAGCTCCTGGCCGGAGAAGATCCGCAGCCGTAGCACCGCGGTGGCATGGCCGGCTTCCGGGCCGCGCAGATGGAGGGTGACACGGTTGGTGCCGACGGTCAGGCTGTCGAGCCCTTCGAAGGACAGCTCCTGTTCGCTGGTGAAGGGATGGGACGACGCGTCGTCGCCCTCGGCGAACTCGAACGGCAGAACGCCCATGCCGATCAGATTGGAGCGGTGGATGCGTTCGTACGACTCGGCGATCACCGCCCGCACCCCCAGCAGGGCCTGGGCCTTGGCCGCCCAGTCCCGGCTGGAGCCGGCCCCGTAGTTGCGGCCGGCGACGACGACCAGGTCGCAGCCCGCCTCCCGGTAGGTCGGCGCGGCCTGGTGGACGGGCAGGACGCGGGTGCCGTCGGCCGTGTACGCACGGCCGCCGGGTTCCGGCTGCGCGTCGGGGGCGTTGAGCAGCAGATTGGTGACTGCGGCGTTGGTGAAGGCGCCGCGCAGCATGACCTCGTGGTTGCTGCGGCGCGTGGAGTACTGGTTGAGATCGCGGCGGGCGACCCCGCGCTCGGTGAGCCACTGTCCGGCCGCGCTGCGGGCGGGGACGGCGCCCGCGGGGGAGATGTGGTCGGTCGTGACGTTGTCGCCGAGCAGCAGCAGGACCCTGGCCCGGTCGATCTTCAGGTGGGCCGGCGGGTGGGCGGACAGCTCTGTGAGATGCGGAGGGCGGCGGATATACGTCGACTCCGGGGCCCAGGGGAAGCGGGTGCCGCCGGGTGCGTCGATCTCCTGCCAGGCCCGGGTGCCCTGCCGGATGCGCGCGGCGTTGGCGCGGAACATCTCCGGCCGTACGAACCGCGCGACACACGCGGCGACGTCCTCATCGGAGGGCCACAGGTCCTTGAGATGGACGGGGCGGCCTTCGCGGTCGGTCCCCAAAGGCTCATGGTCGAAGTCGTGCAGGACCGAGCCGGCCAGGGCGTAGGCGACGACCAGCGGCGGGGAGGCGAGATACGACAGGGAGATCCGCGGGTTGACCCGGCCCGCGAAGTTGCGGTTGCCGGACAGGACGGCCACCGGCTCGGCCGCTCCCTCCTCCGCGAGGTGTTCCATCGCCGGGTGCAGCGGGCCCGAGTTGCCGATGCAGGTCATACAGCCGAAGCCGACGATATGGAACCCGGTCTGCTCCAGGGCGGGCAGCAGCCCGGCCTCGCGCAGATACTCCTCGACGACCCGTGAGCCGGGGGAGAGCGACGTCTTGACCCAGGGCTTGGCGGTCAGCCCCGCCCGGACCGCCCGCTCGGCGAGCAGACCCGCCTGCACGATCAGGGCCGGGTTGGCGGTGTTGGTGCAGCTGGTGATGGCGGCGATGGCGACCGGGCCGTCGGGCAGCGGTTCTCCGAAGGTGCCGGCCGCGGTGGTCGTACGGCCCGCCGCCTGCCGGAACGAGGCCGGGACCCGGTACAGCGGCAGCCGCTGGTGTGGCAGGTTCGGGCCGGCCACGCTGGGCTCGACGGTGCCCAGATCGAGGTCGAGCAGCTGGTCGTAGCGGGGGACGGGGCGGTCTTCGGTGCGCTTGAGGCCCTGGGCGGTGAGATAGGCGTCGACGAGACGTACGTGTTCCTCGTCCCGTCCGCTCAGCCGCAGATATGCGGCGGTCTCGTCGTCGTACGGGAAGTAGACGCAGGTCGCGCCGTACTCGGGCGCCATGTTGGACACCGCGGCGCGTTCGGCCCAGCCCAGCGTGGTGACGCCGGCACCGCAGAACTCGACGAACTTGTTCACCACGCCCGTGGCGCGCAGCAGCTCGGTGAGGGTCAGCGCGAGATCGGTGGCGCCGACACCGGGGCGCAGCCGGCCGGTCAGCCGGACGCCGACCACATCCGGGTGGGGGATGGTGACCGGTTCGCCGAGCATGGCGGCCTGTCCTTCGAGGCCGCCAACGCCCCAGCCGACGACGCCCAGGGCGTTGATCATCGGGGTGTGGCTGTCGGTGGCGACGAGTACGTCCGGATGCAGCCAGGGCAGACCGCCGTCCTCCGGGTCCGACATCCACACCACCCGGGCCAGCGCCTCCATGTTGACCTGGTGGATGATCCCGGTGCCGGGCGGGACCACCCGGAAGTTGCGTACGCTGCGCTCGGCCCACTTCACCATCTCGTACCGCTCGCCGTTGCGGCGGAAGTCGATCAGGAGGTTGCGCTCGACGGCGTCGGCGCGGCCGTACTCCTCGACGATCACGGAGTGGTCCACGGTCAGGTCCACGGGGATCGACGGCTGGAGCCGTTCGGGGTCCCCGCCGAGTTCGGCGACGCTGTCGCGCATGGCCGCGAAGTCGGCCAGGGCCGGGAGACATGTGGTGTCGTGCAGCATGATCCGGTTCGGATGCACCGGCACCTCGCCGACTCCGCTTCCGGCGCGGGCCCGCGCCACCATGTCCGGCAGCGCCTGGGGAGAGCGTCGTGCCACGTTCTCCAGCAGCACCCGCACCGCGTACGGCAGCGCGTCCAGCTCCACGGAGGGCAGGATCCGGTCCAGGGGCTGATAGCGGTACGGGCGTCCCTCGACGGTGAGCACAGCGGTGTGGTCGGCGTTCATGATCCCCTGCTGTCGTCGGCATGGTGGTGTGTCGGCGAGATCGGCGAGAGCACATCAGCGGATTGCCTCAGCCATCGGTGAGATTGCATCGGCGATTCAAGGAAGTACAAACATGCCTGCTGGTGCCTTGACCTCGCGGTGTATCGCACTCATATTGTCTCACGCCGCTCATTGATACAACCCGCTCAACCCGCTCAGCCGTTTGAGCCGTCTGGAGCCCCTCATGGCGATCAACGTCGATCAGAGCGAGGCCACCGCGACGATGCGCACCGTTTCCCGGCGCATCCTCCCGTTCCTCTTCCTGCTCTACGTCGTGAACTACATCGACCGCGCGAACATCGGGTTCGCCGCCCTGGAGATGAACAAGGAACTGGGCCTGAGCAGTCAGGCGTTCGGCCTGGCCGCCGGCCTGTTCTTCTGGGGCTACTTCCTCTTCGAGGTGCCCAGCAACCTGGCGCTCGCCCGGTTCGGCGCCCGCCGCTGGATCGCCCGGATCCTGGTCAGCTGGGGCATCCTCGCCACCGTCATGGCCTTCACCCACTCCGCCACCCAGCTCTACGTCCTGCGTTTCCTGCTGGGCGTGGCCGAGGCCGGGTTCTTCCCCGGCATCGTCGTCTACCTCACGTACTGGTTCCGCAAGAAGGAGGTCGCCACCGCCACCGCGCTGTTCCTGACCGCGATCCCCGCCTCGTACGTCCTCGCCGCCCCGCTCAGCGCGCTGATCATGGACCATGTCGACTGGTTCGGGCTCAGCGGCTGGCGCTGGATGTTCATCCTGGAGGGCGCCCCGGCCGTGCTGCTCGGCATCGCCTGCTACTTCGTGCTCACCGAGAAGCCGACCGACGCGAAGTGGCTGACCGAGCGCCAGCGCCAGTGGCTGACGGCGGAGCTGGACAAGGAACAGCAGGCCAACCCGCAGGCGAGGAAGCTGAGCACGCTGAAGGTGATGGCCGACCCCAAAGTGCTGTTGCTGGCCGTCATCTACTTCGTCTACCAGGCCGGCAGCCTCGGCGTCGGCTACTGGCTGCCGCAGATCGTGAAGGAGTTCTCCTCCGGTCTCGGCAACACCGCGATCGGTTTCATCAGCGCGATTCCGTATGTCGTCGCCGCGGTGGGCATGGTGTGGTGGTCGCGCCGCTCCGACCGGCTGGCCGAGCGCAAGCTGCATTCGGCGATCCCGCTGGCGCTGGCGGCCGTCGCCCTGTGTGCGGCGGGCTTCGTCCACTCGCCGGTGCTGGGCATGTCCCTGATCGCCATCTCGCTGACCGGCATGTACAGCTTCAAATCGCCGTTCTGGGCGCTGCCGACGCTGTTTCTGACCCGCTCCACGGCCGCCGTCGCGGTCGCGGTGGTCAACTCCATCGGCAACCTCGGCGGGTTCTTCGGCCCGTACGCGATCGGCTGGGCCAAGGGCTCGACGGGGAGCGCCACCGGCGGCCTGTTGTTCCTGGGCGCGCTGACCGCCGTGGCCTTCGTCCTCACCCTGGCCATCAGGGTGGGCGGAGGCGGGACACCCCCGGTCGACTCCAGCGCGACCTCGGACCAGGCTCAGCAGACCTCGCCGGTCACGTCCTAGCTCTCCGGCCGGCTCTCCTCGCCGATCCCGGTCTTGATCGACCGCACCCTGTCCAGATGCGCGCCGAGGAAGGCGGATGCCTCCTTCAGGTCCCCGCTCTCCACCAGGTCCAGGAGCCTCAGATGCTCCCGGGCCTGGTTGGCGAGGCGGGAGCGGTCGATCTGGTGGCGGTACTCGATCAGCCGGCGCAGCCGGTTCTGCCGCCGTACGGCGTCGAGCAGGAACTGGTTGCCGGAGCAGCCCACCAGCATCTCGTGGAACGAGGCGTTGACCTGGAACAGTTCGGCGCGCGGCAGCAGCAGGATGTCCCCGTGCAGCAGGGCTTCCTGCTGCTGCCGATGGCGTGCGAAAGCGTCGGTGTCCACGGTGAAGCCCGGCTCGAGCAGTGCGGCCGGCTCGATGATCATCCGGAACCGGTAGCTCTGGTCATGTGCGTCGGCGGTGGCCATGACGTGCTGGAACTCCCAGCCCCGGCCGCCCGCCTTGCGCCGCACCAGGTCCTCGCCCTCCATCCGGGACAGCACCCGGTCGGCCTGGCGGGGGGTGAGCCGGTAGCGGCGGCCGATGTCGGCCGCGGTGAAGGAGCCGGTGAAGCGGCCGCCGACGTAGTCGTCCGCGATCTCGAAGTACGCCGACTGCTCCACGTCCTCGCCCTCGCTCAGATCCGGCCGGGCGAGGGCGGCCGCGTCACGCGCGAGGAAGAAGCCGCGGTTGGGGATCCGGTCGAGGATGCCGACCTCGGCCAGGAAGACCATGGCCTTGCGCACCGGCGTACGGGAGACCTCCAACTCGTCAGCCGCCCACTGCTCGGTGACATGGGCGCCCTCTTCGAGGCCGCTGCGGCGCATCAGGTCCACCAGTCGGGTGGCCATGGAGGTGGTCAGATTGGGCCGCGACATCGCTCCTGCGCTCTTCATGTGGTGGGTCGGCAAAGCCTCATCCTACGAATCCCGGCGGAGGAAGAGGACACACACCGGCGAGCCGGTGTGCACCACATGGCCGGTGGGCCGGAGCCCGCCGCTCACGGCGTCGACGTCGTAGGTGACGATGGTGTGGCTGCGCTCATTGGCGGCGTACAGCTTCCGGCCGTCCGGGCTCAGACAGAAGAACCGCGGCCGGATGCCCCCGGTGGAGGTCCAGCCCACGGGCCGCAGCAGCCCCGTCTTCGCGGACACCTTGAACACCCCGATGGTGTCGGGCTCGGGCCCGCCCGGGCTGGTGTCCCCCGCGCCACCGCGGTTGGAGGCGTACACGAACCGCCCGTCCGGGCTGACCGCGATCTCCGCGCCCCGGCTGTCACCGGTCGTCGTCGGCTCGGTGCCGGCGAGGACCTGGAGCGCTCGGAGAGCACCGCGCCCGGCGTCCCAGTGGTAGCAGGTCACCGTCGAGCGCACTTCGTCGACGGTGTACGCGTACGGCAGATGGGGGTGGAAGGCGAGGTGCCGGGGGCCGGCGAACTCACGGGTCGCGACGGACGGGACGGGGCCGTACGACAGCTTCCCGGATCCCGTGTCCAGTGCGAGCGTGAAGATCCGGTCCAGCCCCTTGTCCGGTACGACGATGAAGCGGCCGTCGGGCGAGAAGGGCACGTGGTGCGGCTTGGCGCCGGTCTGTTCGCCGCGGTGCGGGCCCGGCTCGCCCGGCAGGGAGAGCAGATCGGCGAGCGGGCCGAGCCGGCCGTCGTCCAGCAGGGGGAGGGTCGCCACCGTCCCGGAGGAGTGGTTGGCCACCACCAGGAAACGGTTGGACGGATCCACCGCGAGATGCGCCGGATTGCGGCCGCCGGTCTCCTGCTGCCCGAGCGCGGTGAGCAGCCCGGAGGCCGGATCGATGCGGTAGGCGCTGACGTGGCTGAGGTCGCCGTGCACCGCGTACAGGAAGCGCCGAGTGCGGTCGATGGCCAGGAACGTCGGATTGTCCAGCTCGACGGTCTGGAGCAGTGTCCAGCCCTCGCCGTCGGGTCCGACGTCGTACGCCTCGATGCCCTTGCCCCGGCCTTCGCGTGCGGCCGTGGTCCGGGATCCCACGTAGGCGAGGGTGGAACTGTTGGCGGTGAGGGTCACATCGGCTCCTGTCCCTGGTGGCTGATCCGGTGAGAGAATTGTATCTGTGCGACGTTTGATACAACAATGGCTGTAGGTTCCGTCTCCGCTCCCGTCCCAGGAGGACCCGATGCCCGCCACCGCGACCCCCACCGCCGACCTCGCCGACCAGTACGGCGGCCAACTGCGGGTCTGCGACGTCCAGTTCACCTCGTACGGGGCCGTCCGCTCCTTCTCGGGGCCGATCCGGACCGTCTCCTGCCACAACGACAACGCGCTGCTGCACACCCTGCTCAGCGAGCCCGGCGACGGACACGTCGTGGTCGTCGACGGCCGCGCCTCCCTGCACACCGCGCTGCTCGGCGACCTCATGGCCGAACGCGCCCGGGACAACGGCTGGGCAGGCGTCGTGATCCTCGGCGCGGTCCGGGACGTCGCCGCCCTGGCCCGCGTGTCCGTCGGTGTGCAGGCCCTCGGCACCAACCCGCGCAAGAGCGGGAAGGCCGGGCAGGGCGAGGTCGACGTTCCGGTGTCCTTCGGCGGTGTCACCTTCACCACCGGCGACATCCTGCACGCCGACGAGGACGGGGTGGTGCTGCTTCCGGCAACCACGTCGATCGGGTAGCTGCCGATCTACGCCCGCGTGGACGCACCCCGTACTCTCGTGGCGACCGGGATCACCGACTGAAGACGGAGCAGAGCATGATCACGGAGATCGCCCAGATCGAGGTCCGCCCCGGCAGCGAGGAGGAGTTCGAGAAGGCCGTGGCCGAGGCCGTCCCGCTCTTCCTCGCCGCGGACGGCTGCGCGGGAATCGACCTCACCCGCAGCGTCGAGGAACCGTCCCGCTACCGGCTCATGGTGCGGTGGGAGACCCTGGAACACCACACCGTGACCTTCCGCCAGTCCGACGCCTTCACCCGGTGGCGGGCCCTCGTCGGCCCGTACTTCGCCGCCGCGCCGCAGGTCGAGCACGTACGCTCCGTCCTTGCCTCATGACCGGCGGCCGGGACCGAACCGGTCCCGGCCCGCTCCGGCCACCACCGTCAGCGGGGAGCGGACGGACGTGGCCCGTGGGCGTGCTGCTTGACGAGTTCGTACGACCGCAGCCGGGCCGCCAACGCATGGACCGGTGTCACCAGCATCAGTTCGTCCGCGCCGGTCGCGTCCGCCAGTTCCGCCAGGCGCCGCACGACGGTCTCGGGGGTGCCGTACGCCTGCTGGGCCCCGAAGGCCGCCAGCGCCTGCCGCTCCTCCGCGGTGAACGGGTGCGCGGACGCCTCGGCGGGCGTGGGGAACGGGATCTCGCTGTGTCCCTTGAGGAGCCCGGCCTTGACGACGTTCATCGGGCCGGCCAGCCGTACCGCCTCCTCCTGCGTCTCGGCGCACACCGTCTCCACGCACACCAGCACGCGGGGGCGGCCACACCACGGGGAGGGGGCGAAGTGTGCACGGTAATGGTCGAGCGCGGCCAGGGTGTTGTCGGGGCGGATGTGATGGGCGAAGGCGATGGGCAGGCCGAGTTCCGCGGCGAGCGCGGCACCCGCGGTACTGGAGGACAGCAGCCACGGCTCCGGAAGCGGGCCGAGCGCGACCTCGTCGACCAGGAACCGCAGCATGGAGGCCACATCATCCCGGTACTCGTCGTCCGTCGTCGGCCCGGCGCCGCGCCGCAGCGCCCGGGCGGTGGACTCGTCGAAGGTGCCGGGACCGCGGCCGATGCCCAGATCGATCCGGTCGGGGTGCAGCGCGGCGAGTGTGCCGAACTGTTCCGCCAGCATGATGGGGGCGTGGTTGGGCGCGAGAACACCTCCCGAGCCCAGGCGGATGGCCGAAGTCGACGCGGCCGCATGGGCGGTGAGCACGACGGGCGGGAACGCGCCGATGGCGGGGGAGTGGTGGTGCTCGGCGTACCAGAGCCGGCGGTAGCCGAGGGCGTCGAGACGCTGGGCGAAGGCCGTGGTGTCGCGCAGCGTGTCCACGGCCCGCGTGCCGGCCTGGACCATGGCGACTTCCAGCGCGGAGAGCGGCAGGTCGATCATGCAGCGAGCATAGGCAGTACCGGCCGCCTCGGGCGGCTGTTCGCCCGAGGACGGCCCCGAGGACGGTCCCGAAATCGGGCCTGAGGCAAGGCGGTTGGCACGTGTCTCAAGGCGTACCGGAATCCGCGGGCAGCACGATCCGGAAAACGCTGCCGCGGCCCATCACCGTCTCGAGTTCCAGCCGGCCGCCGTGGCCCTGGGCGATCGCGCTCGCGATGGCCAGGCCGAGGCCGGAGCCGCCGTGGTCGTGGGAGCGGGACGGGTCGACCCGGTAGAAGCGTTCGAAGACCCGCTCGGCGGCTTCCGGGGACAGTCCGGGGCCGTGGTCCGCCACCTCCAGCACACAGATCCGCGCCCCTTCCCGCAGCGGTGGCGACGGGCTCGTCCGGCCGGGGCGGTCCGTGCCGCCGGTGGCGGGGCCCACGCGTACGTCCACTCGCGTACCGGGCGGGGTGTGGGTCAGCGCGTTGGACAGCAGATTGCCCACGACCTGCCGCAGCCGGTGGGGATCGCCGGTCGTCTCGGCCAGTTCCAGATCCTCCTCCTCGGAGGCTGCCCCGGTGCCGAGGGCGCCCAGCCTGATCGGGTGTCCATGGCTCTGGTGTGCCGCCGCGCTCACGGAGTCGGCGGCGACCGACAGCAGATCGACCCGCTCGCTGCGGTAGTCGGGTTCCTTGTCCAGCTTGGCCAGCAGCAGGAGATCGTCGACCAGCAGGCTGATCTGCTCGGCGTTCTGGACGATCAGCCGGTCGGCCTCGCGCCGTTCGGCGCTCGACTGTCCCTCATGGCGCAGGGCCAGTTCGGCGAAGCCCTGGATGGACGTCAGCGGTGTGCGCAGTTCGTGTCCGGCGTCGGCGACGAACCGGCGCAGCCGGGCCTCGGAGGATTCGCGTTCACGGAGGGCTTGTTCCAGCCTCTCCAGCATCGTGTTCAGCACGGTGCCGAGGCGGCCCGTCTCGGTACGGGGATCGGTGTCCGGCAGCCGCAGGCTCAGATCGCTGACCGTGATGTCCTGTGCCGAGCGCTCCATACGGGTCAGCGGCAGCAGCCCGATCCGGACCACCCACCGGCTGAGCGCGATCAGACCGGTGAGGGTGGCGGCCAGCACGATGGCATTGAGCCACAGCAACTTGGAGGTCGCACCGTCGAATGTGTCCAGGGGCAGTGCGACGACATACGAGGTGTGACCGGGTGCGGCCTTCTTCTGGATCCGCCAGCGGCCGTCACCCGAGACGGCGGCAACGGTGGCCGGGCGGCCGTCGGCAAGATGCAACCGGCCGACGGAACCCGGCAGATCCGGCCCCGGAGCCTTGCCACCGCCGAGAATGCCCCGCTTGTGGCCCGCCGCGTCGAAGAAGGTGAGGCGGAAGTCGGAGGGCAGGGTCACCGAGCCGGGGTTCGGCGGCCGGGGCACCCGCTCGGGATCGACGTCACGGGCGAAGGCCTGCCGCGGCAGGACGAAGTCGTCGAGCTGCTGATCGACGCGGTTGAGCAACCATGAGCGCAGCACCAGGAATCCGATGGTCTGAGCGGCGAGCACCGCCACGGCGGCCAGCAGCGCCGCACCCCACACCAGGCGGCTGCGCAACGACCCGGGCCGTTTGGCGGCGCGCAGCCGGATCCGGCGGATCATCCCTCGGTCCACGGGGTGTGGTCGCGCGGCAGGCGCAGGCAGTACCCCACGCCCCGCTGGGTGTGGATCAGTGGCGGATCGAGGTGGTCGATCTTGCGCCGCAGGTATCTCACATACGTTTCGACGATGCGGCCGTCGCCGGAGAAGTCGTAGCCCCAGACGCGGTCCAGGATCTGGGTCTTGCTCAACACCCGGTTGGGGTTCTCCATCAGGAAGGCGAGCAGCTTGAACTCGGTCGGGGACAGCGGGATGCACTGCCCCGCCCGATGGACCTCATGTGCCCGCTCGTCCAGTTCGAGGTCCGCGTAGCGCAGCACCTCGGCCTCGTCCTCGCCCACCTCGTACGGGACATCGTGCCCCGTACGGCGCAGGATGGCGCGGATGCGCAGCAGCACCTCCTTGATGCTGAACGGCTTGCCGACGTAGTCGTCGCCGCCCGCACCGAGGCCGGCGATGCGGTCGCCGACCTCGGTGCGGGCCGTCAGGAACGGGACCGGTGTGCGCACACCGACCGCGCGCAGGGTCCGTTAACAGTGGAACGTTTGGCCTGGGTTTCCTGGGTTTCGCGGTGGGGTGAATGGGTGTGCGTAACCCGTACGGGGGTTTGGTCGTTGATGTGATCGTCAGGCCGTTGCGAGTCGAGGCGTGTGAGGGGGTGGTTGGGGTGCGGCGCAGGGTTGTGGTGGGTGAGGGGGAGGCGCAGCAGGTCGCGGCGGCCTGCGCCCGCGCGCTGCGGGGTGTGGATGCGGTGAGTGGGGAACAGCTCGGTGAGGCGGCTTTGGTGGAGCGGGCCGGGTGGCTTGCCGCTGTGGTCAGGTCGCTGGCGGCAGGGGTGGTCCAGGAACACTGGAACGTGCCCGATCTGGCCCGGCTCGCCTCTGGCGTCGACCGGTCGGGCGTGTCGCTGCCGTCGCAGGGGTGGATGGCGTTGCGGCGGCTGGGCTGGGCGGTGGAGGTGCCGGAGGGTGTGTATGTGCCGGATCGGGTGGTGCGGATCGCGCAGGAGCAGGCGGGGGGGGGGTCACCGCCGCGCTCCTGGCGACCTGGCCCGCCGACCCCGCCCGGCGTACCGAGGCGGAGTGGGAGGTGCTGCGCGCTGCGCTGCCCGAGGGCCCGGTGGTGGCGAGCGGTGTGTTGCTGGCCCGGACTCGGCAGATCGCCGCCTTCCAGGCCCGGTACGGGCGGCTGCCGGCGGGCCTGACCGAGTGCGAGCAGGCACCGGGGGCGGGTGGGCAGGTGGTGCTCGCGGCGGTCGACAAGCAGCTCGCCACCATCGAACGCTGCCCCCAAGGTCCGTTCCGCTAAGGTGTGTTGACGGTGCGGCTGCCGGTGAAGCCCGCGCCCGTCTGCCGGGCCGACTGGCATCCGGTGCGTATCCGGTTCCGGTTGCCGCCGCATGTGCCCGCCACCGCGGTGCTGTGCGCCCCGACCTTGCGCGTCCGTGAGGGTCGGCTGCTTCTCGATGTGCCCTACGCGCTTGCCGCCCCGAAGCCGGAGCGGGCCGGACACCGCATCGCGGTGGCATTCGACTGGGGGCTGAACACCCTGCTCACCGGCGGTACCCTCCACCTCACCCACGAGACCCAGCCCCGTGCGTTGACCGACGGGCACCCGGTGTACTTCCGTGCGGGAGGGGTGCTCTCCAAGGCCGACCGGCTGCGCATCCACGGCGAGCACATCAGCGCCCGCATCGACCAGCTGGGCGTCCTGATCGCCTCCCGCCAGGAACGCGGGATGCGCCCGAACCCCTGGCTGGTGGCCAAGCTCGCCGTCCTTCAAACCGAGCAAGAGCGCGTGGCCCGGCGCCGTACCCGGCTGAACGCGGCCCTGGTCCGGGCGGCGGCCCGCTTCATGACCGACCACGCGATAGCCGCCGGGGCGAGCGTCATCTACCTGGAGGACCTGAGGGACATGGAGGCGCGCGGCAAGGGCCGCACACTCAACACCCGCCTGTCCCAGACAGTGCGCGGCGCCATCGTCAGCCACCTGCGCCACCAGGCCACCGCTCACGGCATCGCGGTGGTCATCGTCCCGCCCCGGGGCACGTCGAAGTACTGCCCCCGGTGCCTGACCGCCTTCCGCCACCACAAAGCCCCCAACAATCAGGCGCCGGGCTGGGCATGGGCCACCTGCCCGAACACCACGTGTGAGTACAGCACCGGCCGGGACAACGCCGCCTGGCAGAGGATCGGCGGCCGCGGCCTCACGCACCAGCACAAGACCAGCCTCGACCGCAGCAGCGGCACCTTCGTGATCCGTACGGTGGTCGAGGCCCTGGACCGGGCGAGCACGGTCCAGCGGCAGACCTGGGACCGCACCAAGAGCGGACCCACAGCAACACGCCCTGTGCCCGGGAAGCGGCGCAGGGTCCCCGCCCCACCCGGCAACCGCACCCCAACCAGGGTGCGGCCGGGTGGCAAGCGTCCGGCGGGGTGGACCCCCACGCACCCGACCCACCGCGGCCAGCGGTGTTCACGGCAGCAGGGACCGACCACGATCGGCACCCCCGCCCGGCCACACCGGCCGGACGGGGCCAGACTCGGGGCAGGCTTCCACCGCCACGCCCACACCACCCCCACCCGGGGACAGCCGTGGCCGAGTCACCCTCCTACACGATCCCGAACACCCGGGATCACCCAGGAAACCCAAGCCGATGAGAGACGCTTCGGGTGACCTCGAAGCCGTCGAGGTCGGGAAGCATCACATCGAGCAAAACAGGACGTCGGGGCGGAAGCGCTCGACTCCAGCAGGGAGTCGCGCCCCGTGGCGGCGCTGCTCACCTGGTATCCGGACAGGCCCAGGGCCGACTCCAGTAGCAGGCAGATGCCGGGGTCGTCCTCGACGACGAGGATGCGGTGGGGAAACTGGGTGGCGCCTGGCTTCCAGAGCCGTCGGTGCTGCCTCCGTAGGCGGAGGCAGGGACCGTGGCGCAGTGGTCGCCCATCGCGGAGGTGGACCCGGGAACACTGACTGTCCAGGCACCGGGCGCCAGCAGCACTGCCAGGACGGCGCCACCCAGCGCGGCCGGCAGCAGTCGGCGCCGCAGCCCCGAGAGCAGCAGGAGCGCGATCGCGACGAGGCCGACGACGCCGGTCTGGTCAGGGCCAAGTCATAGCCGAGCCGGGCGGATACGGCCCTCTGCCGCAAATCGCGGAATGACGCGGCGAGTTGCCCGCACGACAAAGGGTAAAAGCTTCACCGCGACTAATATGCCGGTGAGAAAACCTTGACTCCGTATCAGCCCCGCGGGTTAGGGTGACGAGGTCTCTCATGGGCTTTTCTCGGAGGTTCCGGAACGCGGGGTCCGTCTTCCGATGGGAGAAGGCGCCGACGGGCGCAATGTCCACTTTCGCGCGGGGCGGGGGAATTTCTGCGTGTTGTCGAGCATGTCCTTGCTGCCGGATGGCTGCATTGCGGTCAATGGAATTCCCTGTCGATTCTCGGGGTTTCTTCCCAGACCAGGTCGACGAATTCGACCCCCGGCTTCTTCCTGATTTTCCCGCGTGAGGCTGCCGCGGTTCCCGCTGTTCATCGCGGACCACGCGCGTGTCGAGGTGGCCGTATGAGACCCATGGAACTATCAGAAGGGGGAACGGTCATATGACCGATCAGCGAACCGATACGAGACGGACCGCCGTCGTGACCACGATGGCCTCGGACTCCCACACCTGGAATCTGGTGTTCCTTCAGTTACTCATCGAGGAACTGGGTTTTTCCGTGGTGAACCTGGGCCCCTGCGTCCCCGACGATCTGCTGGTGACCCGATGCGCCGAAATCGCCCCCGCGTTCATCGCGGTGAGCAGCGTCAACGGCCATGGCTACCAGGACGGACTGCGGGTCATCAAGAAACTGCGGGCCGACCACCGGCTCACCGCCACCCCGGTGGTGATCGGCGGAAAGCTCGGCGTCAAGGGCGTGGACGGCGTCCGCGCACAGGAGCTTCGGGCGGCCGGATTCGACGTGGTCGTCGAGGAGGGCAGCGACCCGGCCGCCACCCTGCGGGCCTTCGCCGCCGCGCTGTCCGTCACGGTCACCCACAGCCCGGGCCGGCCCCTCGCCCAGGCCCACGGCGCGCGATGAGCGAGCGGTAGGCCGTGGTGGACTTCGGGGCATTCGTCCGGGCCGGTGCGGCGCATGGCCGACTCGTCGTACAACCCCGCATGGGGTTCAGCGATCCGGCCGCCATGCGCGCCGGGCTCGCCGCGACCCGCGGGGCCGCCGCCCGTACCGTCGGCACCATCACCGTCGACGCGCACACCCGGGTGGGACGCCTGGACGCCGTCGCCACCGCCCTGCGCGAGGGAATCGACCTCAACGGCTACCCGCTGGTCAGCCACCCCGCCGCCACCACCGCACTGGTGCTGTCCGGCATCCAGGGCGAGGACTTCCCCGTACAGGTACGGCACGGCTCGGCGAACCCGGTGGACATCTTCCGCGCACTGCTCCCCGTACGCCTGGGCGCCACCGAGGGCGGCCCCGTCTCCTACTGCCTGCCGTACGGCCGCACACCGCTGTCCGAGTCCGTGCGCAACTGGGAGGTGAGCTGCGAACTCTTCGCGCAGCTCCGTGACACCGGGATGGAGCCCCACCTGGAGACGTTCGGCGGCTGCATGCTCGGACAGCTCTGCCCGCCCAGCCAACTCGTGGCCATCAGCGTGCTCGAGGCCCTGTTCTTCGTCCAGCACGGCATCCGCAGCGTGTCCGTCAGCTACGCCCAGCAGACCGACCCGACGCAGGACAGGGAGGCCATCGCGGCGCTGCGGCGGCTGTGCGGCGAGCTGCTGCCGGCCGTCGACTGGCATGTCGTCGTCTACACCTACATGGGCCTCTACCCCGAAACACTCGACGGCGCCTACCGGCTGCTCGGCCAGGCGGCGGAGCTCGCGGTCGTCGGCGGCGCACAGCGGCTGATCGTCAAGACGGCTTCCGAATCACGGCGCATCCCCACCATCGACGAGAATGTGCGCGCTCTGGAGTACGCGGCCTGGGCGGCCGGACGCGTCCCGCAGGCCCGCGCCCGCGCCGCCGACGACGCCGACTCCCGTACGTACGAGGAGGCGGCGGCGCTGGTCGGCGCGGTGCTGAACCTCGCCCCCGATGTGGGCCGCGCGCTGCTGCTGGCCTTCAAGCGGGGGTATTTGGACATCCCCTACTGCTTACACCCGGACAACAGAGGAGACACACGCAGCTTCATCGACGACGACGGCCGGTTGCGCTGGGAGTCCACCGGCGCCCTGCCGCTCGGCGGCTCTCCGCGGCGGGGTGGTGGCGGGCGGTTCACTTCGGCAGACCTTCTCAAGGATCTCTCTTATATGCGCCGGAAATTCGACAATCCCATGGCTGTCGATCTGGTGTGAACTCCCCGCGCGGCGCCAGGTTCAGCCTCGGCTGACGTGCGTCCCCTCGGCGGGAGGGGCGGTGCTCTGCCGTACGACGAGCTGGGGCGTGGGGGCCTGGACGGGGCGGGGTTGGGGGCGTTCGGCCATGACGCGGAGCAGTTCGGTGGCCGTGAGCGTGCCGAGTGCGAAGGTGTCGCGGGTGAGCGCGGTGAGGGTGGGGCGCGCCATGGTGGTGAGGACGGAGTCGTCGAAGGACACGACGGACACCTCGTCGGGCACGGGGATGCCCATCTCGGTGGCCACGCCGAGTCCGGCGACCGCCATCACGTCGTTGTCGTAGACGACCGCCGTGTAGCGCGGCTGCGCTTCCAGCAGCCGGCGGGTCGCCGACGCGCCCTGGGCGTCGGAGTAGTCGGTGGCGATGGACGTCACGTCGATGCCGGCCGAGTCGCGTACTTCGTCGATCGCCCGCAGCCGGCGCTGGGTGTGCTGGTAGGACACGGTGCCGCTGACGTGGCCGATGCGCCGGTGTCCGAGGCCGACCAGATGGTCCAGGATGCTGACCGTCGCGGCGTGGTCGTCCACCCAGACGCTGGTCAGCGGCATGGGGTTGCCGTGGCTTCCCAGCACCACCGCGGGGATGCCGAGATCGGCGACGAGCTGTGGCCGTACGTCGTCGACCGCGAGGTCGAGCAGGACGAGCCCATCGACGCGGTTCTCGGCCGCCCAGCGCCGATAGACCGCGATCTGGGTCGCGGTGTCCTCGACGATGAGCAACTGGGTGGCGATCCCCCGGTTGGACAGGCAGGACTGCAGTCCGGAGAGGAACTGGGCGAAGAACGGCTCGACGCCCAACGTGCGCGCGGGACGGGCGATGACGATGCCGACCACGTCGTTGGTCGCGCCCTTGAGCGCCCGAGCGGCCAGGTGCGGGCGCCAGTTGAGTTCATCCGCGACATCGAGGATGCGCTTGCGGGTCGCATCGCTCAGACCGGGGCGCCCGTTGACCGCGATGGACACGGCCGCCACGGAGACGCCCGCGAGGCGTGCGATGTCGGTGCTGCGCAGCCGGGGCGGCGGCTCCCCGGTCGGCGTGCGTCCGGGGGAGCCCGAGTCCGCCTCCGCTCCTGACGAGGCGTTCTTCTTCGGTGACATCGACCCTCCATCGTGGCGCACATGGACTTTACGCAAACGTGACAACGCGCTGCGGTGACCGCCGAACTGAAACGTATTAGTCTGCGGCCACTCGCGCTACTACTAAAACGTATTAGATGGCCTGTCGCTCCTCCTCCGCGGAGAGAACCACGCATGCACAATCACTTCAGCAGGACGCTCGAGCGACTCGACCGCGTGCGTCGGGAACGCATCCTTCCCCAGGTCCACCGCCGTCTGGGGGCAGTTGAGATCGAGGCATGGGCGGTCGGGGACGACGGCGAGCCGGTGAGCCCCCGTCATGCGCTCGGGCTGACGCCGGAACCCCGGCGCGGCCGTCCCGACTACCGCCCCTTCGCCCTGGGCGACGCCTGGGGGCCGCCGTGGTCCACGACCTGGTTCCGTATCCGCGGCGAGGTCGAGCCCCAAACCCCCGGAGCGATCGACCTCCTGCTCGACCTGGGCTGGTTCGACCACTCCGTCGGCGGTCACTGCGAGGGCTTGGTCTTCACACCGGACGGCACCATCGTCAAGGGGCTGCACCCGCGGCAGACGGCGATCCGGCTCGGCGAAGGTCCCGCCGGCTGCGGATTGCTCGACTCCGACGGCCACTTCGAACTGTATGTGGAGGCCGCGGCCAACCCGCTCCTGTTGGGGCTGCCGCCCTTCGTCGTCACCGAGCACGGTGAGAAGGGCGCGCAGGAGCCGTTCGAGCAGTTCCGGCTGCGGCGCGCGGAGACCGCCGTGTTCTCGCCGGAGGTGTACGCGCTCCTGTCCGACCTCGACGTGCTCGGCGGTCTGGCCGCCGAACTCACCGAGGACGAGCCGCGCCACTGGCGGCTGCTCCGCGGAATCGAGCACGCTCTGGACGTTTACGACGAGGCGGACGCAGAAGGCAGCGCCCACCGGGCACGCGCCGTCCTCGCCCCGCTCCTGGCCGCGCCCGCGCACTCCTCCGCCCACCGCATCACCGCGGTGGGGCATGCGCATATGGACTCGGCGTGGCTGTGGCCGCTGCGCGAGACGGTGCGCAAACTCGCCAGGACCGTCTCCAACGCCCTCGCGCTGCTGGACGCCCATCCCGATCTCGTCTACACCATGTCGGCGGCCCAGCACTTCGCCTGGCTCGAAGAGCACTACCCCGAACTCTTCGCACGGGTACGGGACCACGTCGAGCGCGGGCAACTGGTGCCGGTCGGCGGGATGTGGGTGGAGCCGGACGGCGTCATACCCACCGGCGAGTCGCTGGTGCGCCAACTGACCTACGGCAAGCGCTACTTCCTCGACCGCTTCGGCATCGAGGCGCGGGAGGTGTGGCTGCCGGACTCCTTCGGCTATTCGGGCGCGCTGCCGCAGTTGGCGCGCCGGGCCGGGGCCCGCTGGTTCCTGACCCAGAAGATCTCCTGGAACGACACCACGACCTTCCCGCACCACTCCTTCTGGTGGGAGGGCATCGACGGCACCCGGATCTTCACCCACTTCCCACCCGCCGAGACCTATGCCGCCGAGGTCACCGCCCGCGAACTGCGCCACGCGGTCACCACCTTCAAGGACAAGGCGATCGCCTCCCACTCGCTGTTGCCCTACGGCTATGGCGACGGCGGCGGCGGGCCCACCCGGGAGATGGCCGAACGGCTGCGCCGCCTCGCCGACCTGGAGGGCGCGCCACGCGTGGTGTCCCGGACTCCGGCGGAGTTCTTCGAGGACGCCGAGGCGGAGCTGCGCGAGGTCGAGTCGGTCGCGCCGCCGCTGGCACCCGTCCACCGCGGCGAGCTGTACCTGGAGCTGCACCGGGGCACCCTGACCTCCCAGGTGGCGATGAAGCGGCACAACCGGGCCTGCGAATCGCTGCTCAGGGCGGCCGAGTATCTGAGCGCGGCGGCCACGGTCCTGCGCGGGGCACCCTATCCGAAGGATCGCCTCGACGAGATCTGGCGCACCGTGCTTCTGCACCAGTTCCACGACATCCTGCCGGGCACCTCGATCAGCTGGGTGCACCGCGAGGCCCGCGACACCTACCGGGCGACCGAGGCCCGCCTGCGGGAGCTCATCGACGAGGCGGCCAAGGCCCTGGGCACTACGACGGACAGGAAGACGGCCGGACGGACGGCAGAGTTGCTTCCTCCGTTCGTATCGGCACGCACCGCCGACGCCGAGAGCGATCCGGACCCCGTCCGGATCGCCGACGGGGAAGCCGGTGCGACTGTCCTGGACGACGGCCTGCTGCGGGTCGTCATCGACGCCGACGGCCACATCACCTCGCTCGTCGACCTGCGCGGCGGCCGGGAGGTGGTGCCGCCCGGCGGGCGCGCGGGCGTACTGCAGCTGTTCCGCGACGAGCCGGTGCGGTGGGACGCATGGGACGTGGACCGGCACGCCCTGCGGCACTTCCAGGTGGTCGACGACGTCACCAGCCGGACCGTGGTCCAGGACGGACCCGACGCCGGCGTCGAGGTCGTCCGGCGGTTCGGCGCGTCGACCGTCACGCTGACGATGTGGCTGAGGGCGGGCACCGGACGGTTCGAGACGGAGTGCGAGGTCGACTGGCAGGAGCGTGAGCGCCTGCTCAAGGTCGCTCTGCCGGTCCACGTCGTGGCACGTACGGCCCGGTACGAGACGCAGTACGGCTACGTCGAGCGGCCACTCCTGGTGAACACCGGGGCGGAGGACGCGATGTTCGAGGCCGCCATGCACCGGTACATCCAGGTGGCCGACGGCGCCTTTGGGCTGGCGATCCTCAACGACACCATGTACGGCGCCGACGCCCGCGCCGACCGCGACTCCACCGTCGTCCGGCTGTCGCTGCTGCGCGGCAGCCGCTTCCCGGACCCGGACGCCGATGTGGGCCGCCACCACTTCCGCTGGGCGCTGCTGCCCGGTGCGGATGTGCCCGCCGCGGTGGAGGCCGCGTCGTTGTTCAACGCGCCCGACATCGCGGCGCTCCCACCGCGGGAACCGCTGGTGGCCATCGAGCCGCTGACGGGCCACGCCATCGTCGACTGGGTCAAGCTCGCCGACGACGGCTCCGGCGACCTCGTCGTACGGGTCTACGAGACGCAGGGCGCCCGGGCGCGAGCCCTGCTCCGGCCCTGTGCCGGGCTCGCCGCGGACGCCGTCGTATGGGAGACCGACCTGCTGGAACGCGCACTCCCGACCGAAGAAGCCGCCGAGGACGCAGCCAAGGACCACCTGTCCACGGCCCTGCCCCGGACCTCGGCCGGCGCGCGCCGTCCCGCCGACGGCGCGGCCCTGGAACTCGGCCCCTTCCAGGTGGCGACCCTGCGCATCGCCCCCCGACCCGAAGGCGCCACCACCCACCCCATGTCAGGAGAAGACGAATGAAGTCAGCAGGAAGACGGGCCGCGCTCACCGCGGGACTGGCCCTTGGATCGTTGCTGCTGTCCGCCTGTGTCACCGGCGGCGGTGGCGGCGGCGACACCTCGGCGAAGGCACCGGACGGAAAGGTGTCCGGCAAGATCACCTTCCAGACCTGGAATCTGAAGAACGACAAGTTCACCTCGTACTTCAACGACCTCATCGCCGCGTTCGAGAAGGCCCACCCGGGCACCGATATCAAGTGGGTGGACCAGCCCGCCGAGGGCTACCAGGACAAGCTGTCCGCCGACGCCGCGGCCAACTCCCTCCCCGACGTGGTCGACATGGGGCCGGAGGCCGCCTACACCCTGGCGCAGGCAGGCGTCCTGCTCGACCTGAGCAAGGCCGACCCGAAGGCCGAGGGCAAGTATCTGGACAAGGCGTGGGAGGCCATGACGTTCGACGGCCTGGGCGGTGGCACGTACGGCTATCCGTGGTACCTGAACACCGGTCCGTCCTTCTTCAACAAGGCCCTGTTCAAGAAGTGCGGGCTGAACCCCGACAAGCTTCCCGCCACCTACGACGAGCTGTTCGACCAGGCGGAGACCATGGCCGAGAAGTGCTCGGACACGATGATGATCGCCAGGATGCCCGCCATCGAGACCTTCGGCGAGTACGGCGTGCCGCTCATGGACGAGCGCGGTGAGAAGTTCACCTACAACGACGCCAAGGGCGTGGAGTACGTCGAGCGGTTCCGCAAGCTGTACGCCAAGAAGGGGATGGACGAGGAGGCGCTGAACAACCTGCAGACCAAGGAGGTCGAGGAGTTCAAGGCGGGCCGCCTGGCCTATCTGCCCGGCAGCTCGTACACGCTGGACGATCTGAAGGCCACCGCGCCCAAGGTCTACAAGAACCTGGGCATCGGGCCCCGGATCAACAGCAGCGCGCCCAACATGTACATCGAGTCCCTGGTCGTCAACGCCAACAGCAAGAACCAGTCCCTCGCGCTCGCCTTCGCCAAGTACGTGACGGACTCGACCAACCAGCTCGCCTTCGCCAAGAAGGCGTCGGTCTTCCCCTCGTCGGCCGGGACGCTGGACGACGCGTACTTCACCAAGGACGACGGGGACCCGGCCACCAAGGTGCGGCTGGAGAGCACCGCCCAGGTGAAGAAGGCGGTCGTGTGGTGGCCGCCGGCGTTCTCCGGGTCGGCCGACAGCCAGACGCTGCGCGAGCAGATAGCGCAGGCGCTGCTGGGCAAGAAGTCGGTGAAGAAGGCGCTGGACGACTCCGTCAAGTACTCCAACGAGCGGCTGGACGCCAACAAGTGACCATCGAAGCCCGGCCTGGGACCCCCCTCAAGCGAGGCGGCGGCCGCCCGTCTCGCCGCGGGGGGACCGTCCTGGCCACGCACCGCTGGTTCCTGACCCCGTGGCTGTTTCTGCTGCCCGGGCTGACCGTCATCGTGCTCATGGTCATGGTGCCGTTCGCGAACACCCTGGGGCTGGCCTTCACGGACTCGACCCTGCTGCGGCAGGGGCAGTACGTCGGCTGGGAGAACTTCCACCGGATGTTCGCCGACGAGCGCTTCACCACCGCCCTGCTGAACTCCACGCTCTACACCGTGTGCGTGGTGCCCTGCATGGTGGTCCTCCCGCTCATCCTCGCCACGCTGGTGAGCGGCGCGGGACGGCTTTCGGGTTTCTTCCGCACCACCATGTATCTGCCCGTCGTCATGTCGCCCGTGGTCGTCGGGCTGATCTGGACGAACATGCTCGACAAGCGGGGTCTGGTCAACGCGCTGTTCGACACGCTCCACCTGGTCGCCGAGCCCGTACCCTTCCTCAGCGACCGGTGGCTGCTGCTCTTCAGCGCGATGTTCGTCACCGTATGGACCGGCCTGGGCTACTACATGGTCATCTACCTCGCGGCCCTGGCCAATATCGACCAGAGCCTGTACGACGCGGCGGCGATGGACGGCGCCGGTGTGGTGCGCACCTTCCTCAACGTCACGGTCCCCGGGGTGCGTTCGACGATGACGCTCATCGCCGTGCTGTCCTCCGTGGCGGCCTTCCGGGTGTTCGGCGAGATCTACGTGCTCACCGGCGGCACCGGGGGAGTGGGCGGCGGCGATCTGACCATGACCATGCTGATCCAGCGGGAAGGCACCGGGCTGCAGGCGCGTACCGGGTACGCGGGCGCGATCAGCCTCTTCATGTTCGTGGTCCTCGGCGCGCTGCTGCTCGTACAACTCGCCGTGCAGCGCAGGCAGAGGAGTTCCTGATGGCTCGGCTCTCTTCCCGCTCGCACACCACGGCCACTCGGCGGCGCAGGGCCCGGCCGGGCTCCGTGGCGCGCTATCTCATCCTCGTACTCATGGCCGTGCTCCTCGCCGGACCGCTGGTGTGGCAGCTCTCGCTGTCCCTCAAAGGCTCCGGTGAACCGCTGTACACCCGGCCGCCCGCGGTGATCCCCGAACACCCCACCCTCGACCACTTTGCCACGGTGCTCGACCGTGTTCCGGTGCCGCGCTATCTGCTGAACTCGCTGGCGGTGGCGGCCATGGCCGTGGTTGGCAACGTTGTCGGCGCCACCTGCGCCGGCTACGCCCTGGGCAAGCTGCGGTTCCGCGGCAGGGGCCTGGCGACCGCGGTCGTCGTGGCCGCCCTGCTGGTCCCGTCCGAGACCGTGCTGATCGCCCAGTTCCTCACGGTCAGAACCGCCGGGCTGGTGAACACGCTGTTCGGGGTCGCCCTGCCGACGCTGGTGGCGGCGCTGAACGTGCTGCTGATGCGCAACGCGTTCCGCAACCTCCCCGCGGAGTTCGAAGAGGCCGCCATCGTGGATGGCGCCAACGCCTGGCAGCGGTTCATCCGGGTATCCGTGCCGCAGGTCAAGGGCGTGATCACGGTGGTGGCGATCTTCGCGTTCGTCGGCTCGTGGAACGACTTCCTCTGGCCCCTGATCGTCCTGTCGGACGAACAGAACTACACCCTCACCGTCGGCCTGAACCGGCTGCGGGGCACCTTCTACGACGACCCGCGCCTGATCGCGGCCGGCACCATCATCGCCCTGCTTCCCATCGTGGCGTTCTTCGCCGTCTTGCAGCGCTACTTCTTCCGCGGGCTGGAAGCCGGCGGCCTGAAAGGTTGACATGCTGAGGTTTGGAGTCAACTACACGCCTTCCCAGGACTGGTTCTACTCCTGGCTGGCCCCGGACCGGGAGGCCAGCCGCCGCGATATGAAGGCCCTGGCCGGCCTGGGCATCGACCACGTACGCATCCTGCCGCTGTGGCCCGTGGTACAGCCGAACCGGACCCTGATCCGCCGCCGCGCCCTCCAGGACATCCGCGAGGTCGTGGAGATCGCCGGCGACGCCGGACTCGACGCCAGTGTCGATGTCCTCCAAGGACATCTGTCCGGCTTCGACTTCGTGCCGAGCTGGCTGGCGAACTGGCACCGGCGCAGCATGTTCAGCGACCCCGACGCCATCGCCGCCCAGGCCCTGCTGGTCGAGGCGTTCGACGAGCAGCTGCACGATCTGCCCAACTTCCTCGGGCTGACCCTGGGCAACGAGGTCAACCAGTTCACCTCGACGGTGCACCCCAACCGGATGCCCGCCACCACCCCCCAGGTGACGTCCTGGCTCGATGCCCTGCACGGCACCGGGCCGCGCGACCCCCGCCACTTTCGGCTCAACGCCGAATACGACGCCGTCTGGTACGCCGACGGCCACCCCTTCGTCCCGGCCCACTCCAGCCGGTACGGCCAGATGAGCGTGGTGCACTCGTGGATCTTCAACGGGACGGCGCAGGGGTACGGCGCCATGTCCCATGAGAGCGTCCACCACGCCGCCTACCTCATCGAGCTCTCCCGCGCCTTCGCCACCGACCCCGCCCGCCCGGTGTGGCTCCAGGAGGTCGGAGCCCCGCTGAACCACCTCACCGAGGACCAGGCGCCCGATTTCTGCGAACGGACGGTACGGACCGCGGCCGACAGCGAGGCGCTGTGGGGCATCACCTGGTGGTGCTCGCACGATGTGTCACGCCGACTCGGGGACTTCCCCGATCTCGAGCACAGCCTCGGTCTGATCGACGCCGACGGCGCGGTGAAGCCGATCGGGCGGCGCTTCGCCGCACTCGCCGACGAGCTCCGCGACCGCCCCCGCCCGTCGCCTCGGCGGGAGGCCGTCGTGATTCCGGTCGACGACGAGGACGTCCCCGTCTCCCGCGCCGAACTCGCCCCGGGCGGCGGGGTGTTCGAGGCGTGGATGGACCGTGCCCGCGCCGGAGCGCGCCCCGCCCTGGCCACATCCACATCCGCCGCGGACCCGGACGCACTGAGCGCCCGTGGCATCGAATCCCTCATCCACGCCGAGCCGACCGGGCGCACCTTCTACAGCTCGGTCAGCGACGCGGAAGTACTCAACCGAGCGCACACCCAGGCCGGACGCCCCCTTTGACGACAGACCCTGGGGAATGCGAAGGAAAGCGAGGAAAGCAATATGGCACGACAAGGCAACACCAGAAGACGGGCCTCGGCCCGTGCACGCACCGGTGCCCTGGCAGCGGCACTGGCCCTGACCCTGGGCGCGGGCACCGCCGTGGCCGGCGACACCCTCCCCTGGCCGGGGGAGAGCGCCGTCGGCGCCAACCAGCCCTACCAGCATGGCTACTCCTCCACCGACCTGCTGCGCTGGAACCCCGCCGACGACACCGACGCCGAGCTGCTGCGCGCCAAGGTGCCGCTGCAGACCCGGATAGCCCCCGATGCCACCACCCAGCGCAACCCGGCGCTGCCCGCCGACACCCAACAGCTGACCCTCGCGGGCGACTACGGCAACGCGTTCTTCGAGAGCCACCCGTACACCAACGAGTTCAGCCAGTACCTCTTCAACTACTGGCAGTACTCCGATGTGTACGCCTCCTGGCACGGTATGCCGACCGAGGGCGTGCCCGTGAACTACTACGACCCCAACCTCGACTGGAAGGAGAAGTGGTTCGAGTTCGGGGCGGTCAACCTGCCCAACCCCGGTTACACCAACGCCGCCCACGCGAACGGCGTGCGGTCGCTGGGCTGCATCTTCTTCTCCCCGAACGACCGGGGCGACCAGACGTACTCCGAACTGCTCGTCCGGGACGCCGCCGGCAACTTCCCCGCCGCCGCGAAGCTCGTCGAGGTCGCCAAGTACTACGGCTTCGACGGCTACTTCTTCAACCAGGAGGACACGGTCGCCGCGGCCGACATCCCCACCTTCAAGCGCTTCCTCAAGCAGCTGCGCGCCGGCGGCCTGTATGTGCAGTGGTACGACTCCATCGACAACACCAGCGGCAGGGTCTCGTACCAGAACGAGTTCAACTCGGTCAACGCCCCGTTCGTCCGGGACAAGGCCGAGGGCGATGTGTCCGACTCGGTCTTCCTCAACTACTGGTGGGACAAGTCCAAGCTCACCCGGTCGAAGGGCTACGCGGAGAGCCTGGGCCTCAACCCCCGCAAGAGCGTGTTCGCCGGCGTAGAGGCGGGCATGTACCAGTTCGACCAGCCGTACAACCTCGACAACAACCTCGGCACCGACGGCGCGCCCATGAACGCCATCGCCACGCTGGGCGCCGACTTCGTCTCCTCCGACTACGCGAACAAGACCGACGACAAGGCCCAGTCGGCGGTCTTCGACCGGGAACGCCGCTGGTGGACCGGCTCGTCCCAGGGGGCCACCACGCCCGAGGGCAGCTGGAAGGGCATCTCGGAGTACGTCGCCGAGCGCTCGGTCATCAAGGGCAGCACCTTCGCGACATCCTTCAACACCGGACACGGCCTGTCGACCTGGAGCGACGGCAAGCTCTCCAACGGCGCCGAATGGGGCAACATCAACCTCCAGGACATCCCGGTGACCTGGCAGTGGTGGATCGACGCCGCGAGCTCGCCGCTCAAGGCCGACTTCGACTACGGCCCGAAGTACACGCCGGCCGGCCGCTTCTCCTACCAGAAGATCGGGGCGTACAACGGGGGCAGCTCGCTGGTGCTCAGTGGCAGGCTCGACAGCGACAACACCGTACGCCTCTACAAGACCGACCTGAACGTCAAGGCCGGGTCGTCCCTCTCCCTGACGTACAACAAGCCCTCGGCGGACGACGACTCGCAGCTCCGGCTCGCGCTGGTGCTGGCCTCCGACCCGAGCAAGGTGGTGCAGGTGCCGCTGTCCGGCTCCGGTAAGCGCACCGAGGGCTGGACCACCGTGTCCGCCGACCTGTCGAAGTACGCCGGTGAGCACATCGCCTCGCTTGGCCTCGTGGTCGCCGCCGGGGCACAGCCGATCGAGAACTACCAGGTCAACCTGGGCGCCCTGGCCCTGCACGACGGTGTCGACCGCACCCCGGCCAAGCCCGAGAAGCTGCGCATCGACCAGTTGCTGCCGGGCAGCGACGAGCTGTTCCTGTCGTGGCAGCGAAGCGACTACGACACGGTCCGCCGCTACGACGTCTACCTCGACGACACCTACCTCGGTGGCATCTACGACGACGTCTACTACGTCAAGCGGTTCACCGCCACCTCAGGGACGATCAAGCTCGTCGCGGTCGGCCCCGACGGATCCCGGAGCAAACCCGCGACCGTGCCCTTCGATCTGTCCTCGGCCCCGGCCGACCTGACCGCCAAGGCAGGCTCCGACGGGACGCTGAAGGCGACATGGTCCCCGAGGCAGACCGGTCAGCCACTCACGCTGGAGGTCCGCAGCCTCGACACCGCCAACCCCTTCACCAAGAAGGTCACGGTGACCGGTCAGCAGACGAGCGCGACCCTGACCGGCGTACCCGTCAACGGGGACGAATACCTCCTCACCGCAAAGACCGAGAACGGCACGGCCACAGGCGTACGCGGCACCTTCGCCGACACCGAGATCAGCCCCTACCCCGCCACCGCCGTCAAGATCTCGGGCAACACCTTCACCTTCTCCCGCCCGACACTTGCCGACTGGCACACGCTGACCGTGCTGGAGGACGGGCAGCCCAAGTCGTTCGCCACGACGTACGGGTCGGGCAACAAGCCGTATATCGTCCGCGGCCGCACCACCCGCCCGGCGATGACGGTGACCATGGCCGGCTCCACCAGCAAGGTCGTCGCCGTGCTGGAGGACTACGCCGGGAACAAGGTCACGACGGTGCTGCGCGGCAACTAGAGCGCGTAGCGGAGGAAAGGCGGCCTGCCCGCGCTTGGCCCATCGGGACTCGCGCGGGCAGGCCGAGGACGCCGCGCCCACCGGCAACGCCTGGAGCTGATCCGGCGTGGCGCGGTCGGTTACGCCGGTTGGTTGGTCGGGAGGTCGGCGATCGGCGCGCTCACGGCTGTGGGGACGGCGGCCATGAGATCCGCCGTATCGATCTCGATGCTGCTGTCGGGCCGGCCGCTGCCGCAGTGCACCCGCCCCAGGCCGCTTATGGTCTCGTCGAACACCACCGCCGCGGCCCGGTCCGCGGACACGGGGCAGACCCCGCCGGGCCGCATCCCCGCCCGCGCCAGCCGGTCGGCCCCGGCCGGGGACAGATCGGCGCGGCGGATCCCGGCCGCACGGGCCAGCGCGCCGTACCGCAACCGTGCGTGGCCGGGCAGCGCCGCCAGCAGGAGTTGGTCCTCGGGGGTGACGAAGGCGAGGGTCTTGACGGTCTGCTCCAGCGGAACACCCAGCGCGGCGCACGCCTCCAGGGAGCCGAGAGCGTCGGGGTGCTCATGCAGCCGGAACGGCGCGCCGAGCGCCGTAAGGATGTCCAAGGGGCCGATGGGGGAGGGGTCGTTCATCTCGCCGAGATTACCGTGCGTGGAAAGTCGCGGGTTCTCATGGCGGGACGTCATTGCGGGAGGTTCAGCCGCTGACGACCGGCTCACCTGTACGTATACTCCCTGGACTTCCCGCCTCCTTCGCCCCGGAGCTGACAGCGTGACGAACGTGCACCACCCCTCGCCGGTCGACGGCCCATCGTCTCTCACCGGCTGCCCGGCGCACCCCGGCGCCGTACGGATGCACACCGAGGAGCTTCAGGCCGACCCGGCGGAGCTCTACCGGCGGTTGCGCCGGGACCATGGCGCGGTGGCGCCGATCCTGCTCGACGGCGACATCCCCGCCTGGCTTGTGCTCGGCTACCGGGAGTTGCACCGTGTCACCTCCGATCCCACGCTCTTCGCCCGTGACTCGCGCCGGTGGCACGCATGGGAGTACATCCCGGCCGACTGGCCGCTGATGCCGTTCGTCGGCTACCGGCCGACCATGCTGTTCGCCGAGGGCGCCGAGCACGTGCGGCGGGCCGAGGCGATGTTCGACGCATTGGCGTCGGTGGACCAGTTCGAGTTGCGCGCCGAGTCCGAGCGCGTGGCCGACGAGCTGATCGACACCTTCGCGGGCAGTGGCCGCGCCGAGCTGGTGGCCGACTACGCCAGCCAGGTGCCGATCCGGGTGGTGACCCGGCTGTTCGGCCTGGCCCCGGACACGGCGGTGGCCATCCAGCGCGACACGGTCGAGATGGTCAGCGCCAACGAGGGCAGCGTGGCCGCGTACCAGCGGGTGCACAACCGCATGGTGACGCTGATGGCCGAGGTGCGGAGCAACCCCGGTATGCCGGGCATCCCGGCGCAGATGGCGGCGCACCGGGCGGCGCTCACCGACGAGGAGATCGTCAACGATCTGATCGGCACGGTGTACGCCAGCCATCAGAGCACGACCGACTGGATCGGCAACGCGCTGGGGCTGATGCTGACGGACGAGCGGTTCGCGGTCACCATGTCAGGCGGGCGGCGCAGCATCGGCCAGGCGCTGAACGAGGTGCTGTGGGAGAACACCCCGGTTCCCGCCTTCATCGGGCGCTGGGCCGCCGAGGACACCACCCTCGGCGGACAGCGCATCAAGAAGGGCGACTGTCTGGTTCTGGGCCTCGCGGCGGCCAACGCGGATCCGAGCGTACGGCCGGATTTCCGGGCCGGCACGACGGGCAACCAGGCCCATATGTCGTTCAGCCACGGCGAGCACAGCTGCCCGGTGCCGGCCCGGGAGCTGGCCGAGGTGATCGCCATGACGGCGATCGAGGTGCTGCTCGACCGGCTGCCGGATGTGTTGCTGGCCGTGGCGCCCGAGGAGCTTGTGTGGCGGTCCTCCATCTGGTTGCGGGGCATCGCGGCCCTCCCGGTGGAGTTCACCCCCGCTCTGGGCTGACCCGCGCTCCGGGGCGGCGGGGCTTCGGGCACACCTTCTTCGAAGGTGTCCGTTAAGGCCCCGCCGTCCAGGCGTTTTCGGTATTTCGAACGATATTCGCAATACCGTAAGTTGGTGCTAGCTTCGTCTTGTCATGTACTGGTTCATCGAGGAGGTGTTCGGTGGATAGTCGCAAGATGACGCGCCGCGCGGTGCTGACCGCGACCGCGGGGATGGCAGCGTTGGGCTCCGGGGTGTTGACGGGGGTCGCCGAGGCGGCGACGGAGGCGACGGCGCGTTCGGCCGCCGCCCCGCCGTCCAAGACCGTGCGAGTGTTCTGGCTCAAGCCCACGGATGTGGCACTCGACCAGCGTTACCCCGATGGCATCACCAATGTGATGAAGGAGGCACAGCGCTACTACCGCCAGGAACTCGGCAAGACCTTCACGCTGAACAACCCGGCGGTCGAGGTGGTCAACGGCGACCACAACCGGGCCTGGTACGAGAACACGCGGAACGGCGACGACCCGTACTGGTGGGTGGTCTTCAACATGCAGCAGGAGCTGATGCGCAAGCTGGCTCTCAACGCCCCGGACTCGCGCTGGCTGTGCGTCGGCGAGATCAGCGCCGAGCAGCAGAACGTCTCCGGTGGCGGCGGTGGCGGCGGCTGGGTGATCCTCAGCGGTCACGACGCCGACGGTGCCGCCGGTACCAACGGCAATATGAACCGGTGGTACGGCGGCATGGTGCACGAGCTGGGCCATGCCTTGGGTCTGCCCGACTCCACGTTCACCGACGGCACACCGATGTCCGCGTCGTTCTACGACTACCCGAACTGTCACTTCAACCAGTCCCAGAAGAACGGGATCCTGAACGGCCCGTACGGCAGTTTCCTGTCCTGAGCCACCGCTGACCGGGAGCCGCTCACGCCGGTCGGCGGTCAGCCGGCCGGCGTCTGCTCCCGCTCCTTCCGCGGCCGTGACGGGTGTGCCTCCTCCCGCAGGCCGAGGCGGGCGTGCAGCCGCCGAAGCCGCGGCGGCGCCCACCAGGTGGCCCCGCCGCCCAGCCGCATCGCGGCGGGGAGCAGCACACCGCGGATGAGCGTCGCGTCCATCAGGACTGCGAGCGGAAGCCCGACACCGTACGCCTTCACCAGGGAGATGTCCGACGCCGTGAACGCGAGGAAGACGATCGAAATGGCCACCGCGGCGGCGGTCACGATCCGACCTGTGTGCTCCAGAGCATGGGTCACGGCCTTCGTCGGGGAACCCGTCAGCTCGTACTCCTCCCGCATACGGGACAGCAGAAACACCTGGTAGTCCATGGCCAGACCGAAGGCGAGGCCGAAGAGGATCACCGGGATCGTCGCCGCGATATTGCCGGTCACGGTGAAACCGCCGAACAGCCCCGCCAGATGGCCGTCCTGGAACACCCACACCAGCGCTCCGAACGTCGCCGTCAGGCTGAGCAGGCTGAGCACCACGGCCAGGAAGGGCAGCAGAACGCTCCCGGTGACCAGGAACAGCAGCACCAGCATCGCGAGCAGCAGTGTGCCCAGCGCGTACGGCAGCCACTCCACCAGAGCGGACGCCGCGTCCTCGTTGGTGGCCGCCATACCGCCCACCAGGACATCGAACGGCGCCTCGCTGTCCCTGATCTCGCCGACGATCTGCCCGGCCTCGTCCGGGCTGTCCGACGCCGGCATCACCGAGAAGTAGACGGCGCCCTTGGCGGCGAAGCCGCGTGACTGCTGGTCAGTGGGGGTGGCGAGGTCGCCTTCCGCGTAGCTTCCGGTGGAGGTGCGCACCGCGGCGACACCGGGCAGCGATGACAACCGCTTCGCGTACCCCTCGACGGCCTTCTCGTCCGATCCGCCCTCGGGCGCGATCACCACCAGCGCGTTCTGCCCGCTGCCGACGAAGTCCTCCTTGACGGCGGTGGCGACCCGGCGCGCGGACGACGACTCCGGCATCACGCGCTCGTCCGGCATGCCGATGTTGATGCCGAGGAACGGTGCGCCGAGCAGCAGCAGAAAGAGCGTGACCGCCGTGGCGATCGGCAGGGGACGCCGCATCACCAGCGTCGCCAGGCGGTGCCAGAACCCGTTCGCGGCGGCACCGTCGCCCTCCGCGGCCCCGGCGGCGCGCTTCTTGCGGCCGATGACCCGGCCGCGCTCGATCCGGTCACCCAGCATGGCGAGCACCGAGGGGAGCACGAGCAGCGCGGCCGCACCGGACAGCACCGCGGTCAGCGCGCCCGCGTAGCCCATGGACCGTACGGCCAGAAGCGGAAACCACACCATGGAGCTGGAGGCCACCGCCACCGTGAGCGTCGAGAAGAGCACCGTCCGCCCGGCCGAGGTCATCGTCGCCCGCAGCGCCTCCTCGGTCTGCTTCCCGGAGGCCAGTTCCTCCCGGTAGCGGTTGACGAAGAGCAGGCTGTAGTCGATCGCGAGCCCCAGACCCAGCAGGGTCACGACGCTTGCGGAGAGGGATCCGACGGCCGTCATCTCCGCCAGGAGCCACATCAGCCCCATGGAGAGCATCATCGCGACGATGGCGACGATCAGCGGAAGGGCGGCGGCCATCAGACTTCCGAAGACGAAGACCAGCACGACCAGAGTGAGGGGGATGGCGATGATCTCGCCGGTCTGGGCGTCCTTCTGGCCCTGCTCCAGAAACTCGGCCTGGAACTTCGTATTGCCGCCGAACGTCACGTCGAGACCGGCTCGTTCGCCCTCGTAGGCATCGGCCAGCTCGGCCACGCGCTTCTGCGCCGTGGAGTCGTCGCCGGTCACCGTGCCGGTGATCAGGGCCGCATCGCCGTTTCTGCTCTTCATCCGGGGCGGTTTGCCCGCCGTCCAGTAAGAGGTGACGTTCTCGACTCCGGGCTCCTTGCTCAGCTCCCGGGTGAGCTCGCCGGCGGCGGTCCGGGCGGCGGGATCGTCCACCCTGCCGTCGACGGTGACGAGCACGGTGAGGTTGGGCTGGCCTTGGCCGAACGTGTCGGAGAGCATCTTGACGGCGCGTCCGGACTCCGAGTGCGGGTCGTCGAACCCGCCCGCGGCCAATTTGCTGAAGAGGGTCGTACTCGCGATTCCTCCGGCCACGGCGAGTACGAGACTCACCACAAGAACCGCCACTCGGCGCCGGATGACCAGTCTGGCCAGCCTGTCAAGCATTTTTCTGTCCCTTTCGAAGTGCGGCATCTGATGCATCACCGACTTCTGGACGGACCGGGAGGCCCTGGATGTGACATCGCGGGTGGGCCCCGGGGACCTTCGGCCGTACCTCAAGAGCCCGTCCGACGGGGGCTGCCGGGGTAGGGTGCCGTGCCCTCGCGCATTTTCAGCCGTAACTGACGCCGTTTTACGTTGACCCGGAAATCCATGTATGGCAGAACTATGTCAGTTTGAAGTGACGGGGACTGAAAACGGACTATGGGCCACCGTTCATCGGAGGAATAAAGTGGTGCACGTCACAGTGACTGATTTCTCTGGCGCAGGCTAAGCTTCCCTCCGTCGAGGCATCCCTTTCCATGTGAGTCCGCCGACTGTCGACGAGAAGAAATTCAAGGAACAGCGCGATTCCTGTTTTCCTTCCCTGGGCCAGGGCCGCCATGCGCGCCGCCTGGCCATCGACGAACTGGATTTCCCCATGCCCACAGGGATCATCAGCATCGGATCTCATGTACCCGATCGCGTGGTCGGAAACGATCAGATAGCCGAATGGGCCGGCGTATCGGAGGAATGGATCCACGAACGCACGGGAATTCTCGAGAGACGGTATGCGAGCACCGGAACGGCCACCTCGGATCTCGCGGTGCGCGCGGTGCGGCAGATCTTCTCCGAATGCGACGGCGCCGCGGAGCTGATCGACGCTCTGATACTGACCACCTGTACGCCCGATGTGCCCCAGCCGGCGACGGCAGCCATCGTGCAGCACAAACTCGGGCTGCGCGTCATGCCGGCCTTCGATGTCAACGCGGTGTGCAGTGGCTTCCTGTACGGCATGGCCGTCGCCGACGGTCTGCGGTCGGCGTCGCCGGATACCGAACATGTGCTGGTGGTGGGCGCCGATATGTTCTCCACCATCATGGACCGCACCGACCGGAGCACCGTGAGCCTCTTCGGGGACGGTGCCGGAGCCGTGCTGCTCGGCCCCGTACCGGAGGGCTACGGACTGCTGGCCATGCGGACCATCAGCGATGGCGCCCTCCACCATCTCGTCGGAGTGCCGGCCGGCGGCACGGCCCTGCCGCTCGATCGGACCGCGCTCCAATCCGGGCAGAATTTCCTGAAGATGGACGGGCGTGCGATCCGGCAGTATGTGCACACGACTCTGCCCAAGATCGTGGACCAGGTCCTGGACGACGCCGGGTTGAGTCTGGGAGGAATTGACCGGTTCATCTTCCATCAGGCGAACCCCCGCCTGTTGGAGTCCTTCGCCGATATGACGGGAATCGACCGTAAGCGTATGCCGCTCACCGCTCCCCACCTGGGGAACACCGCGGGCGCCTCCATTCCCGTCACTCTGTGTGCGGCAGACCGGGACCGGCCCCTGGAGCGAGGGGAAATCCTCCTGCTGGCCTCCATCGGCGGCGGTATGAACGCCGCCGCGGCACTGGTGCGCTGGTACTAGTCCGCCCTCGCCACGGGTCCTTCGCGTTCTTTTGTCCGCAGTCCTTCTCATTCCTTCGTTCGACCGGTAGCCGGCCCCCAACGTCTCACCCGGAGATCGTGACAATGAATTCGCCCGCTAAACCCTTCCCCTTGACGCGATATCAGCTCGACATCTGGGTCTCCGCCGCACAGTCCGAGGAATCACCGCAGTACAGTGTCTCATTTCACGAAAAGCTCACCGGGGATGTGAATCTCGGCGTCCTCCGCCAGTGTGCCGAGCAAGCCCTGCGGCGTCATGACGCTCTGCGTCTGCGATTCGACGACCAGGACGGGACACCCCGTCAGTGGGTCGAACCCCAGCCGCCCGCTGTAGAAACGACCGACCTGTCACGGGAAAGCGATCCGGCGGCGGCCTGCCGCCGCTGGGTGCGCGCATTCCAGCAGCGCCCGATGCCGCTGCGCGATCAGCCGATGGTCCGGGTGGCGATCCTGGTGGAGGGCCCCCGCGTGACACACCTCCAACTGGTCGCGCACCACCTGGTGATGGACGGCTGGTCGCTCGCCCTGACGAGCGGCCGGATTCTCGACGATTACGCGTCGCTGGTGGCGGGCGGAGCCGCCGCGGAAAGCGGCGCGCCGCCGTACCGCTCGTTCTCCGCGCGGGATGCCGCCTACCAGGGATCCGAGGAGAACACCGCGGACCTGGAGGCCCACCGCTCCGCCCTCGTCGGCGCGGTCCCCGCGCTGTTCCCCAGGAAGCCGGCGGGCGCCCCCCGCGCAGGCGCGCGCCACTCCTTCACACTGGACCGTTCATGGGCGGAACGCGTCCGCAAGGCCCAACTGCCACTGTTTCCCTATATCGCCACGATGCTGGGCGCCTACCTGACGCGGGTGCATCGCACCGAGGAGGTGATCCTGGGCGTTCCGGTCCTGAACCGGCCGGGTGAGTTCATGGACACCGTCGGGCATTTCGCGAACACGCTGCCCCTGCTCCTGCCCGCCCACGGCGGAAAGCCGCTGCGCGACATCGTCAACCGGACGCGGAGCGCCACCCGTGCACTGCGCCGACACGAGCGGGTGGCCCTCGGGGACGTCGTACGCGCGTTACCGGGACTCCACGGCGGTAACCGGCAGTTGTTCGATGTGACGTTGTCCTATCTCCGGGCCGGACGCCCGGGCCCCGGCCCGGGCATCGACCTCGAGACGTGGATGGAATCGCCCTGCCACGAGCAGGATGCCCTCTCGGTGGTGGTGCTGGACTTCGACAACGCGCAGGAGATCCGCTTCGACCTGGACTACGCCACGGACGTCTTCGACGACGACTACCCCATCGAGGCGATGGCCGGGCACCTGAAGTATCTGCTGGAAGGGGGCGTGGACCTGGCCGACGGGCCGGTGTCCGCGGCGCCGATGCTCCCGGCCTCGGAGCGGGAAGAGCTGATCCGGCGCGGCCAGGGAGACCGCGTCGCGTATCCGCGGGACGTCACCCTCTCCGGGCTCTTCGAGCGCCAGGTCGCCCGCGCTCCGGAGCGGATCGCCGTGGTGGGCCCCGGCCTGGACGACGCCCTGACGTACGCCGAACTCGACGCACGGGCCAACCAGGTCGCCCGGGCGCTGCGAGCGGACGGCGTGGGCCCGGGCGACCGGGTCGCCGTCTCGCTGGAGCGCGGCCCCGACCTGCTCATCGCGCTGATGGGGGTGGGCAAGGCGGGCGGCGCCTATGTCCCGGTGGACCCGGGATATCCACGCGAGCGCATCCGCTTCCTGCTCGACGACAGCCGTCCGGCCGCCGTGCTGGCGTCGGACGAGCGCATGCCGGAGAGCGCGGTGGCGGAGGGCGTACCCGTGCACCGTGTCGCGGATCTGCTGCACGGCGACGACTCCCCGCTCGAGCGGGCGGCCGACGGCTCGGACCTCGCGTATGTGATCTACACCTCCGGCTCCACCGGCAAGCCCAAGGGCGTCCAGGTCCGGCACCACTCGGTGGTCAACCGGCTGGCCTGGATGCAGCGCGCGTACCCGATCGGCGAGGGCGACGTACTGCTCCAGAAGACCCCCGTGTCCTTCGATGTGTCCGTATGGGAGCTGTTCTGGTGGGCGGTTGAGGGAGCGAGCGTGGCCCTGCTGCCGCCCGGCGGTGAGAAGGACCCTCGGGTGCTCGGCCGGACCATCCGCGACCGGCGCGTCACCGTCGCGCACTTCGTACCGTCCATGCTCGGCGCCTTCCTCGACGCCGCGGAGCAGACCCCGGACCTGCGCGCCGACACGGAGACGCTGCGCCGTGTCTTCTGCAGCGGAGAGGCGCTGCCGGCCGCCCGCGTCGACCGGTTCAACCGGCTCTTCCACGACGGGGAGCGTGCCACGCCGGACCTGGTGAACCTGTACGGCCCGACCGAGGCGACCGTCGATGTGACCTTCCACGACTGCCCCGGGGACCCCGGCCGCCCCGTCGGCCGCGTGCCCATCGGACGGCCGATCGACAACACCTGTCTGTACGTGGTCGGGGAGGACGGGCAGCCGCAGCCCACAGGTGTCCCGGGCGAGCTGTGGATCGGCGGCGCCGGGGTGGCCGCGGGATATCTGAACCGGCCCGACCTTACGGCGGAGCGGTTCATCGGCGACCCGTTCACCGGCGAAGGCAGTCTGTACCGCACCGGTGACCTCGTACGGTGGCTCGCCGACGGCTCCCTCGAATACCTCGGCCGCCTCGACGACCAGGTGAAGATCCGCGGGAACCGGGTGGAGCCGGGCGAGGTCGGCCGGGCCCTGACCGCCGTGCCCGGCATCCGCGACGCGCTGGTCGTGGACCGCACCGATGACGAACGGGGTGTCCACCTGGTCGGCTACTACGTCTCCGACGACGAGCTCGACGCCGTCGACGTGCGCCGCCAACTGGCGGAAGATTTACCGGAGTTCATGATCCCGGCGCTGCTGATGCGGCTCGACCACATTCCGCTGACCCCCAACGGCAAGGCCGACCGCCGGGCGCTGCCGGAACCGGTGGCCCGCGGCGGCGCACCGGCCACACGCCCGCTCACCTCCGCGGAACAGATCCTGGCGGACGTATGGTCCGAGGTCCTGCGGTGCGGTCCGGTGGGCGCCGAGGACGACTACTACGCGCTCGGCGGCGACTCGCTGCAGATGCTGCGGGTCCGCGCCCTGGCCGAGCAGCGCGGTCTGCGCTTCCCGCTGGCCGATCTCGTACGGCACTCCACCGTCGCCCGCCTGGCCGCGCGGGCCGTCCTCGACGCATCCCCCTCCGATCCCTTGGCGGAACCGAGCCCCTTCGACACCGTCTCCGGTATCGACCGGGCGCGGCTCGGCTCGGTCTCGGACGCCTATCCGCTCACCCGGATGCAACTCGGCCTGATCTACCACAGCCGTCAGCGCCGGGGATCGTCCCTGTACAAGGACGTGTTCCGCTACACGCTGCGTTGCGACTGGGACGAGGGACACTTCCGCGCGGCCTTCGGCGGGCTCGTACGGCGCCACCCGGCGCTGCGCACCAGCTTCGGCCTGGCCGGGTTCACCGAACCGCTGCAGCTGGTGCACCCGGCCATAAACGACAGCCTCGACATCGTCGATCTGCGGTCCCGTGACATCGACGACGCGGAAGCGGAGGTGGCGCGGCATATCGAAGAACGCCGCCACCACGAGTACTCCATTGACGCCGCCACTGCCACCGCCCCGCTGTACGCGCTGCGCGTCCATGTCCGCCGCAGCGCGGTCGACTTGGTCCTGAGCTTCCACCACGCCCTGTTCGACGGGGCGAGCGTCGCCAATCTCATGGGCGAACTGCTGCGTGACTACGGGCATGCCCTGGGCCTGCATCCGACCCCGGCGCCCGAGGTCCGCCTGCCCTCGCCCGCCGCACACCTGCTGGCCGAACGACGGGCCCTGGCGTCGGAGGAAGACCGCCGGTACTGGCGCGAGGAGCTCGCCGGAGGCGAACCCACCGCTCTCGGCTCGTACCGCCCGCACCAGCCGCCGTCGGCCGCGGGCGTACGCGGATCGCACCGCTTCGACCTGCCGGCCCGGCTCGGCGACGACGTACGGGCCTTCGCCCGCGCTCAGGCGCTGCCGGTGAAGTCGGTGCTATTCGCCGCCCACTGCATGACCCTGCGGCTGCTGTCCGGGCGCGACGACATCATGACCGGTCTCATCGCACACGGCCGCCCGGAACACCCGCATGCCGAGCGCATGGTCGGGCTGTTCCTCAACACCCTTCCCATGAGGGTGAACACGGCCCAGGACAGCTGGCTGGACGCGGTGCGGGAGGCGTTCGGGCGCGAGCAGAGCGCGTATCCCTACCGCCACTACCCGATCAGCGCCATCCAGGAGGCGCACGGCGGCGGCCCGCTGTTCGAGACGGTGTTCAACTACGTACGGTTCCAGCAGCTCACGGACGCGCTCCGGGAGCCGGGGCTGGAGCTGACGGAGCTGCGCACCGTCGAGGAGACCAACTTCTCGCTGCTGGTCAACGCCGTGACGGACCCCGTCGACCAGAGCATCTGGCTGCGTATCGACAACGACGGCCAGACGGTCACCCGGGACCAGGTCGGTGTGTTCGCCGACTACTACACCCGGGTCCTGGACCGGATGGTCCACCACCCCCAGGAGCAGCCCGGCTGGGACTTCCTCACCGCCGTGCCACAGCCGCTCACCGCCGCCGACAAGGCGCCACCGAGTGTGCTGGACGGGTTCGCGGACCAGGCCTTACGCACCCCGGACGCCCTCGCCCTGGCAACCGAGGACGAGCAGTGGACCTACGCGCGGCTCGACCGGACGACCGAGGCCGTGGCCCGCAACCTGCTCGCCCTGGGGGTGCGCACCGGCGATGTCGTCGGTGTCGCGGCCGACCGGTCGCCCGAGGTGATCGCGGCCATCCTGGGCATCATGCGGGCCGGAGCGGCGGTCATGCCCCTGGACACCGGATACCCCGCCACCCGGCTCTCCTACATGATCGAAGCGGCGGATCCCCGCCATATCGTCACCACCGGCCGGCACGACGCCCCCCTCGGCCGCGCCTCGCGGATCGTACGGTTCGAGGAGATCGCCGAACCGCCCACCGAGGACACCTCCGCCCCGCCCCTCCCCGCGATCGCCCTGGACGGCACCGCGTGTGTCCTGTTCACCTCGGGCTCCACCGGGCGGCCCAAGGGGGTCGACATCCCCCACCGCACCCTGGCCACCCTCGTCTCCTGGCAGAACCGCGCCCCCAGCGCCGCGCAGGGCATCACCCTGCAGTACGCGCCGCTGAGCTTCGATGTCTCCCTCCAGGAGATCTTCTCCACCCTGTGCGCGGGCGGCACCCTCCGGCTGGTGCCGGAGGAGATCCGCAGGGACATGCCGGCCCTGGTACGCCTGTTGCACCGGGAACGGGTCGAGCGCGTCTTCGTTCCCTCCATCGCCCTCCAGCAACTGGCGCTGGCCGCCGAGGCGCTGGGCCTCACCCCGGCCGCGCTGCGCGTCATCGTCTCCAGCGGCGAACAGCTGAGGATCACCGACGAGGTCCGCCGACTGTGCTCGGCCCTGCCCGGGATGGTGCTGGAGAACCAGTACGGCCCCACCGAGACCCATGTGGTCACCCGCCACACCCTGACCGGACCGCCGGCCGACTTCCCGGACCTCCCCCCGGTGGGGACCGCCGTCGACGGCGCCCACGTGGTCGTGGTGGACCCGCGGCTGCGCCCCGTACCGCCCGGGGTGACGGGCGAGCTGTATCTCGGCGGCGCCACCGTCGCACGGGGCTATCTGGGCCGCGACGACCTGACCAAGGAACGCTTCGTCACGCTGCCCGGCAGGTCCGGCCGCTTCTACCGCTCCGGCGACCTCGGCTTCGCCCTGCCGGGCGGCGAGATCGTATGCACCGGCCGCGCCGACACCCAGGTCAAGGTCCGCGGATTCCGCGTCGAGACGGCCGAGGTGGAGTTGGCGATCCGCGACCTCGCCCCCCGCCACCCCGGTATCGCGGAGGCCGCCGTCGTCGCCCACAACCGCCCCGGTACGGACACGGTCCTGGTGGCGTTTCTCACTGGTGACCCGTCGACGGTGGACACCGGCGCGCTCCGCAGCCGGTTGCGCGAAACGCTCCCCGACTACATGGTCCCGTCCTACGTCCAGTGGCTCCCCGCCATGCCGTCCACCCCCAGCGGCAAACGCGACGACGCCGCCCTGCGGGCCATCCCCCTCGAAGCGCCGGCCGACCACGACACCACCCCGCCGCGCACCCCGCTGGAGAAGGCCCTCGCCGAAATCCTCGCGGACCTGCTGCATCTGCCCGAAGTCGGCATCCACGACTCCATGTTCGACCTCGGCGGCACCTCACTGACCGCGATGCGGCTGATCGCCACCCTGGAACAGCGCTTCGGCACCGTCATTCCGCTGTCGGAGTTCATCGCCGCGCCCACCGTGGCCGCCATGGCCGACCGGCTGGGATCCGGCGCGGCGACACCGGCCTGCTTCGACCCGATCGTGCCGCTCAACCCGTCGGGTGGCCGGACCCCGCTCTTCATGGTCCACCCCATGGGCGGCAATGTGCTGTGCTTCCTGCCCTTCGCCAAACACCTCGACCCCGACCAGCCCCTGTACGCCCTCCAGGCGGCCGGCGCCGACCCCGGCACCGAACCGCTGGACACCATTCCGGACATGGCCCGCAACTACCTCGCCGCGGTCAAACGGATCCAGCCCGAAGGCCCGTACAAGATCAGCGGCTACTCCTTCGGCGGGTTCGTCGCCTTCGAAATGGCCCTGCAACTCCGCGCGCAGGGCGAGCAGGCGGACGTGCTGATCCTGGACACGGTCACCCTGAACCCCAGACTCCGCGAGCTGTACACCGACGACGCGCTGCTCGGCTGGTTCTTCTGGGAACTGCTCTGGCCCGTACGCGGCGGAGCCTCGCCGCTGGAGGCGATACCCGAGCACGCCACCTCGCTGGACGAGAAGTTCGCACATATCGCACGGTGCGCCGTCGACCTGGGCGTGCTGCCCGCCGACAGCTCGGGGACCGTCGTCCAGCGCCTGTTCCGCCTCTACCGGGCGAACTGGCTGGCCACGCTGAACTACCGGCCGGGCACCAACGACCAGGACGTCATCCTGCTACGGGCCGACGAACCGCTCCCCGCGATCCTCGAAGCCATGCACGGCGCCGCGGGCAGCCTGCACTACGAACCCACCAACGGCTGGCAGCGGGTGACCACCGGCCGTATCCAGGTCATCGGCATACCCGGCGACCACCTCTCCATCATGGAGGAGCCCGGCGTCGCCCATGTGGCCAAGACCATGGCCGACATCCTGCACCCCTCAACCCATCTCCGAAGGGAAAACCGAGTTCTATGACATCCCACCGGCCCAAAGCAGTGGTCATCGGGGCAGGGATCGGCGGTCTCACGCTGGCCGCCGCGCTGCGCCAGGTCGACTTCGACGTCGAGGTGTACGAGCGCGCCACCGAGCTGAAAGCCGCCGGCTCCGGCCTCGGCGTGCTGAGCAACGGCGGCGCCGCGCTGGGAGCCCTCGGCCTCGACATCGGCCTCGAAAAGCGCGGGCAGGTGCTCCAGCGCTTCGGCATCAACGACGCCGAGGGCAACCACATCACCTGGTTCCCCATCCCGGAGCTGAGCGACGAACTGGGTCTGCCACCCACCGTGGTCATCAGCCGCAGCGCCTTGCAGCAGGGCCTGCTGGAAGCGGTGGGAGACACCCCCATCACCCTCGGCGCCGCCGCCGTCGGCTACGAGACCCGGCCGGACGGAGCGACCGTGCGCTTCGCCGACGGCAGCGAGGCCCATGGCGACATCGTCATCGGGGCCGACGGGATCAACTCCGCCATCCGCCGCCAGATCACCGGCCCGGAACCGGTGCGGGAGGCCGGGTATGTGTGCTGGCTCGCCATCGTCCCGTTCAGCCACCCGAACTTCGAGACCGGATCGGTCCTCCACTACTGGGGAAGCGGACAGCGATTCGGCCTGCTGGACGTGGGACACGGACAGACCTACTGGTTCGGCACCAAGAACATGTCCGTCGAACGGGCCGCCGACTGGCAGGGCACGAAGGAGGAGATCGTCCAGGCGTACGAAGGCTGGGCGGACGAGGTCCAGGCGGCCATCCGCGTAACCCCCGAAAAGGACATCATCGCCATCCCGGCCCGTGACCGCGACTTCCTGGAACAGTGGGGCGACGGCCGTGTCACCCTCCTCGGAGACGCCGCGCACCCCATGCTCACCAGCCTCGCCCAGGGAGCCGGGATGGCCATCGAGGACGCCGTCGTCCTGGCCGGAACACTGGCCCGCTCCGGCGATCTGACCGCAGGACTGCGCAGCTACGAGGACCAGCGCCGCGAGCGCAACCGGGCCATGGTCCTCGGCTCCCGCGCGCTGAGCGAACAGGAGCAACTGGAGGACCCGGGGCAGCGGCACGAACGGGACGAACAACTGCGCGCGACGACCTACGCGGCCTTCGCGGAGCAGCAGCGGGACGTCCTCACGTTCCCCGGGATCCACGCCTGACACCGCGGCTGCCGTGACGGGGCCACAGCGCACACCGCTGTGGCCCCGCGGCCCTCGGCGATACCGTGACCGGCATGGACTTCTCTCTGCAACAGCTCCGTGGTTTCGTCGCCGTCGCAGAGGAACAGCACTTCGGCCGTGCCGCGGCACGGCTCAACATGACCCAGCCGCCGCTGACCCGCCAGATCCAGGCGCTGGAGCGAAGCCTGGGCGTCGTGCTCTTCGAGCGCACCGGCCGGGGCACCCGTCTCACCGCGGCGGGCCAGGCCCTTCTCGACCACTGCCGTCGAGTCCTGGCCCTGCTGGACGCCGCGCCGGTCGCCGCCCGCCACGCCGCCGAGGGCCGTGCGGGGACACTGCGGCTGGCCTTCACCGCGATTGGGGCGTACGCGATACTCGCCGACGTCCTCGACCTGGTGAACCGCCACCTCCCCGATGTCTCCGTGGAACTGACGGAACTCGTCAGCCCGGACCAGTTCGCGGCGCTGGCCGATCTGGAGATCGACTTGGGCCTCGTCCGGCCGCCGATCCCCGACCAGTACCAGTCGGTCCTGGTGCACTCCGAGGACCTGGTGCTCGCCGTCCCCGCCGACCATGCGCTGGCCCGCGCCGAGGACCCGGTCGCCCTCGCGGACGTCGCCGACGACTACATCGGCTACACCCCCGAGGGCTCCCGGTATCTGCACGACATCTGCGCGGCCATGATCGGCGTGGACCGCTACGCGGTCAGCCAGCTGACCTCACAGGTGCCGACCATGCTGGCGCTGGTGCGGGCGGGGCTCGGCTGTGCGCTGATACCGCGCTCGATCATGACGATGGGGGTGCACGGCGTCCGGTACCGGGAGCTCGCCCCGGCCGACGCCCACTCCGTGACCCTGCACGCCTGTTGGAGCCCGGACAGCCCGAACCCCGCCCTGCACCGACTGGCCGCCGCCCTCACCCGCGAGCCACGGCTCGGGGTGTCCTGAACTCACAGACCGTCAACTCATAGACCGTCAACTCACAGACCGTCGGCCACCATGGCGACGACGATCTGGACATGGCGGTCGGCGGCCGTGTTCGAGAACTCGTTCTCGTAGTTCAGCCCGTACGGCCAGAAGTGTCCGCCACCGGTGGACAGCGTGGCGCCCGAACCGTCGAACCGCTTGACGAGCGCCGTGGCCTGCGCACCGCGCCAGGTGCCACTGCCGCCGAGAGAGGACCAGCCCGAGCTGGTGCCCACGCCGATGGTGTGGGCGATCTCGTGCAGGGCGGTCCGCTCGGTCATATAGGCGCGTTGGCCGAAGCGGATGGTTCCGTTGATGTTTCCGTCGGCGGTGGGCACACCGGGGTCGTAGCGCACGGTGATGTTCTTGCCCAGGTCGCTGAGGTTGTTGTACCGGGCCACCGCGGCGTTCATGGCCGCCGTGATGAGGTTGTAGGCCGTCTGCTGGTCCGGGGTGGGGTTGCCGGCCCGTTCGAGCGTCCAGGTGATGGTGGCCGCTGCCACCTGCTCGTGGGCCGCTGCCGGGGCCGCCGGTGCGGCCTGTGCGACACCCGGCCCGGCCAGCGCGGCGGCCACCAGCGCGGCGACGGCCGCCTTGTTGCGCCAGGTACTCATGAGGGGTCCTCCTGTGGGGGGTGATGTGGGGGGTGATGTGGGGGTTGGGGGTGGGGTACGTCAGTGCCTCAGGTCCGCCCCGACCGCGGCCGCGACGACGCTGTCCCGTTCGGTGCGGCTGAACAGCCCCTCGGACAGCCAGGTGTCGGCGAGGGTGCGTACCGCCTGGACAAAGCTGCCGGAGGTGGCGAAGGGGGCCTGTGCCCAGAGCACGTCCAGGAAGGTGAGACCGTTGCCGCGGGCGCGGTTCGGCACGCGCGAATCCGTCGTGCCGAACACGACGGTGGGTTCCGAGCGCTTGAAGTAGGCGTGGTAGGGCGCCACGTCCCCGACATAGAACGGCGCGAGGGTCAGGCCGTGCGTGGTGAAGTACATCGGCCGGCTCCCGGGCTTGATCGCATCGGCCAGATCGCCCCGGAGCGTGAAGTTCTTGTAGAAGGAGAACACCCGGAACTGCGTCTCCTGGCTCTGGGCGGTCAGCAGCACCGGACCGTAGAACACCGACTGGACGGCGGGGTCGTCCAGGGCCCGTTCGATGCGCAGGCTGTAGGGGGCGGAGATCCGGACCCGGTCGCCGGGCCGCCAGTCCCTGCTCAGGGAGAGATAGCTGCCGGGCTCCGCCGCGGCGCGCTGCCGGACCCCGTTGACCGTGACGGTGAAGCCCGCCGTGGCCCAGACCGGAACGCGGAGTTTCAGGTCGAGCCGCCCGCTGCCCTCGCGGAATGTCAGGGTACGGACGCCCTCGGCCGGGAAGTCGCTGGTCTGCTCGATGACGAAGCCCCGCTCCGGCCACCGCAGTGTCGAGGCGAGGTAGAGGTTGACGTACAGCGCGTTGCCGTCGGCGGAGCGGAAGTACACCGAGTCCTGGTACTTGGTGTGGTTCTCCATCCCGGTGCCACCGCAGCAGGTGCCGGTGTTGTCGAACTCACGCCGCACCCCCGGGCCCATCCCGACGAAGTAGGTGACCTCCGGGCTGTCGGTGGCGGCGGCGTCCCGGCGGGAGGCGAGGATGTGGTTGGTCAGGCCCCGCTCGTAGTAGTCCATATAGGCGGGGTCCGGCTGGTGGAAGAACAACTGCCGGGTGAGTTTCAGCATGTTGTACGTGGCGCAGGTCTCGGCGTTCTTGTCGTCCAGCGTGGCCGCGATGGCGCCACGGGCGCGGAACATCTCGCCCTCACCCGTGCCGCCGAGGCTGTACATCCGGGAGCCGGTGACCATGCCCCAGAAGTTGCGGGCCGCGGTGGAGTACTCCTGCTTCGCCGTGTGGTCGAACAGCCGCAGATAGCCGGTGAACTGCGGGACGTGCTGGTTGGCGTGTCTGCCTTCCAGGATGTCGCGGTTCTCGGCGCATGCCTTCAGCAGCGCGGTGTTGTCGAAGCAGCGGGCGGCGGCGAGGTGTTCCGCCCGGCCGGTGAGGGCGTACAGGTCGGCCAGCACCTCGTTCATCCCGCCGTACTCACCGGCGATGTAGATGGACCACATCCGCTCCAGCTGGGCCGCCGGCAGATGGCCGAGCCGGCTGTGCACCCAGTCGCCCATCCCCGAGGCGATCTCCAGGGCCTGCTGGTTCCCGCCCAGGGTGTGCGCGTCGAGCAGCCCGCGCATGATCTTGTGGCAGGTGTAGTACGGCGCCCAGATGGTCGGGTACGTCGTATAGCTCTCCAGCAGGATGAACTGGGTCTCCGGGTACGCCGCCAGAAAGCCGGGGTGGCTGGGTTTCGGCGAGCCGTGGTCCGCCAGGGCCTTCTGGCACTCGCCGAGCGCGCCGACCAGGTAGTCCAGCTTGGTCTTGAGCGCGGCCTCCCTGGTGTCGGCGTACCCCTGGGCGATGAGGGTGAGGAAGTGGCCGCCGTAGTGGCCGCGCAGATTGCCGTCGGAGGTCTCCCAGCCGCCGGGCGGCCGGGCGCCACGGGTGTCGAGCCCGGCGTTGGCGCGGAACACGGCCAGGATGCGGTCGGCCGGATAGGACCTGGCGTAGCCGAGCATCAGATCGCGCTTACGGCGGAAGACACCGTCGCCGAGCGTCACCCCGTCCAGCGGGAAGGGGCGGACCGACCAGGTGTCCGGAACGGGCACCGGCCCGGCTGTGACCCGGGACGACGCCGCGGCGGGGGCGGTGCCAGCGGCGGCCTGCGCTGTTGGGACGGCGGTCGCGAGCGGGGCGGCGGCAGCGGCCCCCGCGGCGAGTCTCAGCGCGTGACGGCGGGATGGGGGGTGGGACATGCTGGTGACTCCGATCGTCGGCGGGCTGGGCAGGAGGGTTACGAAGGGGCTGGGGTGTCCGGTTCGGCCGTCGGCAGCCACACCCGCATCGTCGAGGGCCCGCGGTTGGCCCAGGAGCGGTACGGCACCAGGACGATCTCCGCGCGCTCGGGCGCGGGCGGGGGAGTGGTGGCGGGGCGGTCGAGGGGTGCGTACGGCCATGGTTCGGCGCTGTCTTCGGCGTGTCCGGCCAGCTCTCCGGCCACGATGACGGTGCCGTCCGCGGCGGGCCCGTCCTTCGGCGGGGTGGACGGATCCACCCGTACCGCGTCGGCCTCGTGCCGGTCCGGCAGGTCCACCGACTCGGCGCAGTACACCAGCGGCCCCCGCTGTACGGCCACCGTGCCGCGTACCGCGTCGATGCGCGGATCGGCGCCGATCCAGCGCGGCGCCACGGGCAGTTCGAGCCGTACCTCGTCGCCCGGCCGGAAGTGGCGGCTGACCGTGGCGGTGCCCGTGGGGACGGAGCGGCGTGTCCCGTCCGGCTCGACCAGCCACGCGGTGGCGCCCCGCGCCCACCCGGGGACGCGCAGCGACAGGGTCCACGGGCGGTCCGGGGACCGGTCGATCCGCACGGTCACGGCCCCGCCGGACGGGTAGCCGGTACGCACCCGCAGCGCGACGCCGTGGCCTCCGGTGAGCGATGTGGCGATCTCCGCGTCGGCGTACTGGTGCAGCTGCACGCCGTCGTCGTCCGCCGTCGCGAGGTAGGCGGGCAGTTGGGCCAGGGTCCGCGCCACGTTGGTCGGGCAGCAGGACACCGCGAACCAGGGCGCGCGCAGGCTCGACTCGGCGCGCGGGCTGTCCACGTCCGCGGCGGGTACGGTGCCCCGGCGGCGCCGGTGCAGGGTGTTGGCGTAGAAGAAGGCGCGGCCGTCCTCGGACGGGGAGGTGGCGATCACGTTGAACAGGGTCCGCTCCGCCAGATCGGCGAACCGCGGCTCGCCGGTGGCCAGCAGCAGCCGCCAGCTGAGCATCACGGAGGCGACACCGGCGCAGGTCTCCGAGTAGGCGCGGTCGGGCGGCAGCACGAAGTCGTCGCCGAAGGACTCGTCCCGGTGGTGCGATCCCATGCCGCCCGTCAGATAGGTACGCCGGGCGACCGTGGCCTCCCACTGCCGTACGACCGCGGCCAGCAGAGCGTCGTCCCCGGTCTCCACGGCCACGTCGACGGCGCCGGCCGCGAGGTAGAGCGCGCGGACTGCGTGGCCGCGCAACACCGTGGCCTGCCGGATGGGCAGGTCGTCCTGGTAGTAGGCGCGGCCGAACTCGGTGTCGGCGAGGGTGCGGTGGCCGCGGCGGTCGACGAACAGGGCCGCCTGGTCGAGGTAGCGCTGCTCTCCCGTGAGCCTGGCCAGTTCCACCAGGGCCGGCTCGATCTCCGGATGGCCGCAGACGCGCTCGATGCTCCCCGGCCCGAAGGTGGCACAGACATGGTCGGCGGCCCGCCGGGCGATCTTCGTCAGCTCGCCCTCGCCCCGGGCCCTGGCCTGGGCCACCCCGGCCTGGATCAAGTGGCCAAAGCAGTACAGCTCGTGACCCCATTCGAGATCGCTGTACCGGGGCTGCTGCCCGGGGCGGCCGAAGGCGGTGTTCAGATAGCCGTCCGGTTCCTGGGCGGGCGCGATGGACTCGGTGAGCTCGGCGATCTGTGCGTCGAGCGAGCTGTCGGTGCCGTGACCGGCGGCCTCCCAGGCCATGGCCTCGAGCAGTTTGTAGACGTCGGAGTCGGCGAATTCACGGCCGCGCCGGTCCCGTTCGATCCGGCCCTCGACGGCGGCCCGGAAGTTGCCGATCCAGCCGACGCGGGCCATCCAGTCGCGGCAGTGGCCGAGTGTGGCGGTCGCGTTGGTCTCCCGGCGCCGGGCCCAGAAGCCTCCGGTGATCCTGACCTCGTCGAGCCCGAGCGGCCGCAGCCGGCCCCGGGTCGGCGCCACCGGCAGGACGAGTGACCGCGCCATGTTCTCCCTCACCAGTTCATGCCTTCGGTACGTCCTTTCGGTTGTCCGTCTCCGCAGAGTCAAGGTGGTCCTTCTCCGTGGCCCGGCGCCTCAGCCCTTGAGCGCGCCCGACATGAACCCCCGTACGTAGTGCCGTTGCAGCAGCAGGAAGAGGAGGAGGCAGGGCACGGCGAGGACCACCACACCCGCCTCGGTGGCGCCGTAGTCGACGGCGCCCATGCTCTGCTGCCGCAGGTTCGCGACGGCCAGCGGCAGGGGCGCCTTCTCGCTGTCCGAGATGAGGATCAGTGGCGCGATGAAGTCGTTCCAGGCCGCGAGGAAGGCGAAGAGCCCCACGGTGATCAGCCCCGGTCGCACCGCCGGGAGCAGCACCCGGCGCAGCGCGCCCGCCGTGCCGCAGCCGTCGACGAGCGCCGACTCCTCCAGTTCGCGGGGCACCGCCTCGAAGGAGATCCGCATCATGAAGGTGGCGAAGGGCAGTTGGAACATGGCGAGCACCAGGCTCAGCCCGAGCAGCGAGTTCTGCAGTTCGAGCCTGCCGAGCAGTACGTAGAGCGGGATGAGGAGCGTGGCGTACGGGACCATGAGAATGGCCAGCGTCAGCAGGAACAGCAGGTTCTTGCCCGGGAAGTCGAAGCGGGCGAAGGCGTAGCCGCCGAGCAGCGAGACCGCGAGGGTCAGGGCGACCGTGAGCGCCGAGACGATCGTGCTGTTGAGGAGGTACCGCCACAGGCCCGCGTCGTAGTCGAGCAGCGTCCGGTAGTTGCCGAGGCCGTAGCCGGACTCCTGCGCGGTGCCGGGCTGTCCGCTGACCGACGCCCAGGCGTTCCACAGCAGGGGGAAGAGGAAGATGACGGCCAGTCCTCCGGCGAGGACGTAATGGGGCGTCCGGCCGAGGGCGCGGGTGAGCACCGTGGTGTCCCTTCTCATGGGGTGGGTGTCATGACTCGTCGGCGCGGCGCAGACCGCGGAACTGCGCGACGTTGAGCAGGAGCAGCGCGGCCAGCACGATGATCGACAGGGCCGCCGCGGTGCCGAGGTTCATCCGCTGGAAGGCCTCGCGGTAGATCAGCTGCACCACGGTGACGGTGCTGTTGTCCGGTCCGCCCTTGGTGAGGATGAAGAACTGGTCGAACGCGAGCAGCGAACCGGTGACGCAGAGCAGCAGGGACAGCGCGAGGGACGGCCGCAGCAGCGGCAGGGTGATGCCGCGGAAGATCTGGCCGCGGCTCGCACCGTCCATCCGCGCCGCCTCGTACACCTCGTGGGGGATGCGCTGGAGACCCACGAGGAGGATCAGCATGTAGAAGCCGGCGAACTTCCAGACGATGAGGAAGACCGTCGACAGCAGGGCGGAGGTCGGCGAGCCGAGGAAGGACACCGGCCCGTCGGCGATGCCGAAGGTTTCCAGGATGTCGCTCAGCGGTCCGGTGGTGGGGCTGTACAGGCCCCAGAACAGCAGGGACGCGGAGGCCAGGCCCAGGGCGCTGGGCAGGAAGTAGACGGTGCGGAAGAAGCCCGCCCCGGGGCGGGACTCCTGCACCAGCAGGGCGAGGAGGAGGGCAAGGCCGAGGAGGACGACCGTGACGATCACGGTGTAGAGGAGGGTGAAGCGGACCGCGGGCCAGAACAGGGTGGAGTCGGTGACATCGGTGTAGTTCTCGGGGGCGTTGCCGCCCCGGTCTCCCGCGAGCAGCGGCCAGTCGTGGAGCGACATCTGCCCGACGAGCAGCAGGGGCAGTACGAAGAAGACCGCGACGAACACGGCCGTGGGGGCCGCGTAGCCGAGCCCCTGGACCTTCCGGGACCGCCACCACCGGGGTGCGGACGGTCGGGGGCGGCGGGCCGGTCGGGCCGGGCGCGCCGACCGGGCCCGGTGCTCGGCGGCCGTGCGGTCGGGCGCCTTCACCTGCATGGCTCTCCTCTGCCGGGTGACGTGGGAGCGGTGATGCCGCGGACGCGGGGTGAGAGGTGTCGGGCCTTGCGAGGGCCCGAGCGCGGCTCAGTCGGTCAGCGAGGTGTTGACGGCCTTGTTGTCCTTCTCCACGGACCCGCCGTCGCCGAAGACGGCATGGCGCATCAGGGTGAGCCACGGCCCGTTGGGGTCGTTGAAGGTCTGGCCGAACTTGAGCGCGTACGGGGTGCGGCCGTCCGCCACCAGCCGGTTGATGGTCACCAGCCGTGGGTCCGCGTCGGAGTACTTGTTGGAGGCGAGGTCGGTGCGCGCCACCACGTCCTTGTGCGCGGCGACCACATCGACCTGGGCCTTGTCGCCGAGCGACCAGGCGAGGAAGTTCCATGCCTGGTCCGCCGATTTGCTGGTGGCGGAGATGCCGATGGCGTCACCGCCGACGAAGGTGGACTTGCCACCGTCGGGTCCGGGGATGGGCGCGACGCCGAGGTCCAGGTCTTTGGGCATCAGCCCCAGGGTGGTCGACGGCATGGGCATCACGCCGACCTTGCCCTTGGGGAAGACCCCGGTCCAGGTCGTGCCTGTCTCCTCGCGCGCACCGGGGGCCACGATGTCGTCCTTCACCCAGCCGCGGTAGGTCTGGTAGACCTTCTTCGCGGTGTCGGTGGCCAGCTGTGCCTCGGTCCCGTCCTTGTTCAGCACGTCCTCCCCCGCGGCCCAGATGGACGGCCACCAGGTGAACACGCCGCAGCCACCGCAGTTGCCGCCGAAGAAGGTGCCGTTGACGTCTCCGCCGAGCGCGTCCACCGCCCGCGCCTGCCGGTCCCATTCGCGCAGGCTGGTGGGCGGCTTCTCGGGGTCGAGCTTGGCCCGCCGGTAGAGCTCCTTGTTGTAGAAGAGCACCGACAGGTCGAGCGTATGCGGTACGACGTACTTCTTGCCCTCGTAGGTACCGGCCTTGATATGCGACTGGGCCAGGTTCTTGGCGTAGGGCAGGGCGTCGATGCGCCCGGTGAGGTCGGCGAAGAGCCCGCTGGAGGTGTAGTTGGGTACGAACACCACGTCCGAGGCGAACAGATCGGGCAGATCGCGGGAGCCGGCGGCCGCCCCGACCTTGGCCTGGTAGTCGTCGGTGGGGATGACGGTGAGCTCGATCCTGTTCTTGTGGCTCGCGTTGTACGCCTTGACCAGCGCCTCGCTCTGCGGCCGGGTCGCCGCGCGCGTCCACATCGTCAGCTTGGTGCCGTCGTCGAGACCCTTGACGCCCCCCGCTCCGCTTCCCCCACCGCCCGACCCGCTGTCCGATCCGCAGGCCGTGACCATGCTCGCGGCGGCGAGCAGTGCGAGGGCAGTGGTGGCGAGTCGGCGTATGCGTCCACGTGGTCCGGCCGTGCTCCCCATGACGATCTCCCTTGTGTGACGGCGGGCCGTGGGCAGGCCGAACCGGAGGGGACGATGGCTGTGGTGGCACTGAACTCTGCGACGGAAAAGCACCGAAAAGGCTTTCCGAGAAAGTAGGACCGAGCTCATGACTCGTCAATCCCCTTGTAGAGAATGGCCGTGGGAGAGTCATCGAAACCTCGGAAACGCCGCGAGTACGCCCCGACCTGAAGAAGCCACGTATGGTTTTTACGCGCGATGTGCCACGCTCGACGGCCCGGCACGCGACGCGAGACAGGAGTACAACCCATGACCCAGGCCACCGGCCCCTCTCGTTCGCATCCCGTCACCCTCAGCGACGTCGCCCGGCTGGCCGGGGTGTCCATCGCCACCGCGTCCAAGGCCCTCAACGGCCGCAGCCAGGTGCGCGCGGAGACCAGGCAGCGGGTGATCGAAGCGGCCGAGCGGCTGTCGTTCCGGCCCAATCAGCTGGCCCGCGGCCTGCTCGCCGGGCGTACGGGCACCGTCGGTCTGCTCACCAGCGACCTGGAGGGCCGCTTCTCCATCCCGATCCTCATGGGCGCCGAGGACGCCTTCGGAGCCGGCGAGGTCGCGGTGTTCCTCTGCGACGCCCGCGGTGACGCGATCCGTGAGCAGCACCATGTCCGCGCGCTGCTCGGCCGCCGGGTCGACGGACTCATCGTGGTGGGCAGCCGGACCGACCCGCGTCCGTCCCTGGGCCGTGAACTGCCGGTCCCCGTCGTCTACGCGTATGCCCCGTCGGAGGATCCGGAGGATCTGTCCATCGTGCCCGACAGCGTCGGCGCCGGCCGGATCGCCGTCGACCATCTGCTGGCCTGCGGGCGTACCCGGATCGCGCATATCACCGGCGACCCCGGCTATCTCGCGGCACAGGAGCGGGCCGAGGGGGCCCGAGCGGCGCTCGCCGACGCCGGGCTCGCCCTGGTCGGCGAGGTGCGGTTCGGGGCGTGGTCGGAGGGGTGGGGGCGGGCGGCCACCGCGATGCTGCTCGACCGGCACCCGGATGTGGACGCCGTGCTGTGCGGCAGCGATCAGATCGCCCGCGGCGTCATGGACGTACTGCGCGAGCGCGGCCACCGGGTGCCCGAGGACGTGGCGGTCATGGGCTTCGACAACTGGCAGGTCCTGACCTCCGCTTCGCGCCCGCCGCTGACCAGTGTCGACCTGAATCTGGAGCAGGTGGGGCGCGCGGCGGCGCGGGCGTTGTTCAGCGCGATCGCCGGGGGACGGCGTTCGGGGGTCGAGACCCTGCCCTGCCGCTTGGTGATCAGGGGGTCCACGGCACCGCTGTCCTGAGGCGTGACGCCACTTCTGTTGACAGTGGCGTGGCACGCGCTTACCTTGCGACTTTGCGAAAACCTTTTAGGTCTGTTTCACGCACGACCCCGGTACGCCTGATCGAACCCCGTCCGCCGGGGCTCCCGGGAGTCCTCGTCGGAGAACGTCAGCACCATCGCGAGCAAACGCCTGCTGTCAACCGGACAGGGAGCCCCCGATGAGAAGACGCACGATGACGGCTCCGTACGGGGCCGCCGCCATGGACCACACGCAGCACCACCACACCGCACTGGCCCTGCCATGAAGCGCCTCCTCGTCGCCCTGGCGCTGATCATCGCCAGTGTCTGTTCCGCGACCACCCCGGCCGCCGCGGACCAGACCATCGGGTTTCCGACCTTCAGTGGACCCGCCGTCCCGGCCCCGCCCGTCGCCTACACCACAGGCGACATGATGCGGTCCATCTACGACGCGGAGAGCTCGGGAACCGACTTCTGGATGGACCGCCTGCTGGCCCGCACCGGCAACGACCCGGCCGGATCCTGGCTGATGAGCCGTGGCCGTGCGGTCTTCATGAAGACCCACGACCCCGCGGTGCTCGGTTTCGGCGGCCATGTCGCCTACTGGGAGAGCATCAGCGACAAGAACGCCTACAGCATCGCGATCTCTCCGGGCACCTTCACCGAACAGGTCTCCCAGCGCAAGCAGATGCCCAGCCACTGGAAGAGCGTGCACACCAGCGGCTCGATCACGGTCGACCAGACGAAGTTCATCACCGACAACAACGTCGCCGTGACCAATCTGTCGATCAAGAACAACGGCTCCAGCTCCACCACGCTGCAACTGCGGGCGACCTCGCCGTACGCCACCTCGGGCACCGGCAGCGAGCTGACCGGCCAGGTGGGCGCGTACAACAACCTCACCACCATCCGCCCGCGGCTGACCGGCGACGGCTTCACGGCCAACAGCGGCGGCCTGAACCGGTCCGTGACGATCGCGGCCGGGGCCACCGTGACCGCCAAGGTCGTGATGGGCTTCATCACCGACGAGATCCCCGACTCCCTCACGGAGTACAACGCGTACGCCGGCTACTCCAATGCCACCGCCTTCGCCACCCACGTCAAGGCGTACAACCTGTGGTGGGCGCAGAATGTCCCGTACATCGACGTACCCGAACCCGCGATCAAGAAGAACATCTACTACCGCTGGTGGCTGATGCGCTTCAACAGCCTCGACGCCAACATCCCCGGGCAGACTTTCCAGTTCCCGAGCTCGACCGAAGGCGTCCTCGGCTACAACAACGCGATCGCGCTCACCCAGCCCATGCACATCGACGACCTCAAGTATCTGCGCAACCCGATGTACGCCTACGGGGACTGGCTCAACGTCGGCCAGGTGTCCAAGGGCGGCCGCTTCCTCGACAACCCGGGCGACCCGGAGAACTGGTCCAACAGCTACACCCAGTACATCGCCGAGGCGGCGTGGAAGAGCTACCAGATCCACGGCGGCCAGCCGGCCATCGCCGGCAACCTCGCGCACTACGCGGAAGGCGACGTCAAGGGCCAGCTCGCCTACTACGACCACGACAACAACAAGCTCATCGAATACGACTGGGGCGCCCTGACGGGCAACGACGCGGACGCGGTCTCCTTCCACTGGAAGCCCGGCAACATGGACCGCGCCGAATCCGCGTACCAGTACAGCGGTGCGATGGCCGCGGCACAGGCGTACGACGCGATCGGCAACACGGCCAAGGCCGCCGAGATGCGTACGCTGGCGAACCAGATCAAGGACGCCATCGTCAACGTGTTGTGGAACCCGAGCCGGCAGCTGTTCGAGCACCGGCTCAAGTCGACCAACGAATGGGTGCCCTGGAAGGAAATCAACAACTACTACCCGTTCTCGGTCGGAGCCGTCCCCAACACCTCGACGTACAAGCAGGCACTGCGGCTGTTCAACGACCCGGCCCAGTACCCCGTCTTCCCCTTCTACACGGCCAACCAGGTCGACAAGAAGGCGGCCGCCGACGCCGGGAACCCGGGCTCCAACAACTTCTCCACCATCAACTCCACCGTGCAGTTCCGGCTCTACTCCTCGGTGCTGCGCAACTACTCCAACTCCTGGATGACCGCCACCGACTACAAGAAGCTCCTCTACTGGAACACCTGGGCGCAGTACGTCGGCGGCAACACCCAGTGGCCCGACGCCAACGAGTTCTGGGCCGACTGGAACGGCAGCGGGATCGACTACCGCTCCTGGATCCACCACAACATCCTGGGCAGCAGCAACTGGACGGTGATCGAGGACGTCGCCGGGCTGCGGCCGCGCAACGACGCCAAGGTCGAGGTGTCCCCGATCAACATCGGCTGGGACCACTTCACCGTGAACAACCTCCGCTACCGCAACGCCGATCTGTCCATCGTCTGGGACGACCCGGCCGACGGCGTGGCGCGCTACCCGGGTGTCCCCGAGGGCTACTCGATCTTCATCAACGGCAACCGGGTCGCCACCGTCAGCACGCTTGTGCCCTTCACCTGGGACCCGGCCACCGGCGAGGTGACGACGAGCGGCACGGTCACGTACCACACCGCCGTCCCCGGACTGCAGGCCCCCAACCAGGTCGTGCAGAACAGCCCCCGGCTCGTCGACATGTTCGCCAAGGCCGGTGTCGACCTGACCGCCGACTCCACCAACCTGGCCTCCGGGGCGGCCGTGTCCGCCTCCTACACGGGGTCCGGCAGCAACGTCTCCGGCGCGGTCGACGGCTACCCCACCAATGAGCCGTTCTGGGGCGCTGGTGGCTCGCCCAACAGCCAGGACTGGTACGAGCTGAACTTCGGCACCACCCGAACACTCAACGAGGTGCGCCTGCACTTCAAGGACAGCCGCCCGGCCAGCGCCACCTACCGGGCCCCGTCCGCGTACACCATCCAGTACTACAACGGCAGTTCCTGGGTGGACGCGCCCGGCCAGACCAAGACACCGGCCGCGCCGCAGGCCAACTACAACGTGGTGCGGTTCCCGTCGCTCAGTGCCCAGCGCATCCGGGTCCTGGCCACCAACGCCTCCGGCGCCAAGACCGGCCTCACCGAGGTCAAGGTCTACAACCGGAGCGGTTCCGGCGCCCGCCCACCGACGAAGGATGTGCACCAGTGACCCGAGCCAGATGTCTGTCCGCGCTCACCGGCGTGTTCACCATGGCGGTCGCCCTCCTGGTGGCGCCGTCCGCGTCCGGTGCCGGGACCGCCGCGGCCGCCGCCTCCTTCACCTCGACGGGGGTGAACCAGAACGGCGGCAACTGCCTGGACGTCCCCGGATCCTCGACGACCAGCGGGACCCAGCTGCGGGCCAACACGTGCAACTCCGGCGGCAGCCAGTCCTTCGGCTTCACCCCGGTCGCGGGGACGACCGACACCTACACCATCAGCACACCCGCCTCCGGGCAGTGTGTCGATGTCTACGGCGGGTCCACGGAGGACAACGCCACCATCATCCAGTGGTCCTGCCACGGTGAAACCAACCAGCAGTGGCGGCTCGTCCCCGTGTCGGTCGGCGGAGCCGACAAGACCTTCAACCTCGTCTCCGTCGCCTCCGGCAAGTGCATCGCGCCGAGCGGCGGCTCGACGGCCTCCGACACCGGCCTGGTGCAGCTGGCGTGCTCCACCACGAACGGCAGGGTGTGGCGGCTGCCCGGCTTCACCGGCGGCGGCACGAGCGCGGGCACCTTCACCAACCCGCTCTCCCAGCACGGCCCCGACCCGTGGCTCACCTACCACGACGGGTACTACTACCTCGCCACCACCACCTGGAACTCCACGATCACCATGCGCAAGGCCAAGACGCTGGGGGGCCTTGCCACCGCCACCGACCAGGTGATCTTCAACCTCACCCGGCCCAGCGGAGCCGGCACCATGTGGGCCCCGGAGTTCCATCTGCTGGACGGCCCGAACGGAAAGCGCTGGTACTTCTACTACACGGCCGGACGGGAGCCGTACGACCTGGGCACCCAGCGGATCCATGTGCTCGAAAGCGCCGGTACGGACCCGATGGGGCCGTACACATTCAAGGCCGATCTGCTCGACCCGACCCAGGACAACACCTGGGAGCTGGACCCGAGCATCCTGCAGCTCAACGGCAAGCTCTACCTCCTCGGCACGTACTACAACGGCTCGCAGCCGATGTTCATCCGGCCGCTGTCCAACCCGTGGACCGCCAGTGGCACCCGCCATCTGCTGTCCACCCCCACCTACAGCTGGGAGACGGTGGGCGGCGCGGTCAACGAGGGTGGCGAGGTCCTGCAGCGCAACGGCAAGACCTTCATCATCTACTCCGCCAGCCACTGCTCCACGCCCGACTACAAGCTGGGGATGCTCACGTACAACGGTGGCGACCCGCTCAACTCGTCCTCCTGGGTCAAGTCACCGAACCCGGTCTTCCAGCGGTCCAACGCCAACGGCGTATACGGCCCCGGCCACAACGGCTTCTTCAAGTCGCCCGACGGGACCGAGGACTGGATGGTCTACCACGCCAACAGCTCCGCCGGCGGTGGCTGTGACATGAACCGCAGCACCAGAGCGCAGAAGTTCACCTGGAACGCGGACGGCACACCGAACTTCGGCACCCCGGTGGCCACCGGCGTTCCGCTGACCGCACCGTCAGGGGAGTAGCCGGACGAGCCGCGCCAACAGCGTCAGCGGGCCATCGCTGCGATGGCCCGCTGACCCGCGGTGACAGGCCGATCAAGAGGTGCCGGGCCGATCAAGAGGGAACGGCCGCGAGCGGGGTGCCCGGGGTGAAGGTGACGGGCAGCCGCTCGGGACCGCGCAGCCCGGTGGGCCGCCACGGCAGCTCACCGGGTGCCACGCTCAGGGCGAGCTGGGGGAGGCGGCGCAGGACGGTGCCGATGGCGACCTCCCCCTCCATCCGGGCCAGCGACGCCCCGAGGCAGTAGTGAATGCCGTGGCCGAACGCGAGGTGGGCGCTGTCCCCGCGGGTGATGTCCAGCCGATCGGGGTCGGGGAAGCGCTCCGGATCGCGATCGGCCAAGGCCGAGCCGACCAGTACGGTCGCGCCCCGCGGGATGTCCACGCCCGCGATGGAGACATCCTCGCTCGCGAACCGGGCGATCCCGGGGTTGAGCGGCCCGTCGTAACGCAGCAGCTCCTCGATCGCGTCCGGCAGCAGCGCCGGGTCCTCCCGCAGCATCCGGAGCTGATCGGGGTGAGCCAGCAGCGCGGCGATGCCACCGCCGATCAGATTGACCGTGGTGATGTAACCGGCCGCCAGCAGCAGGAACGCCATGGAGACCAGCTCGTCCTCGGTCAGCCGATGCTGCTCGTCCCGCGCCTCGATCAGCGCGCTGAGCAGGTCATCTCCGGGCTGGACCCGCTTGGTCGCCAGCAGTCCGGTCAGATACGCGCGCATCTGCCGCCATGCGCGCTCGACCACCGCCGGATCCTGCGGTTCCGCCCCCCACGGGAGCAGATCGTCGACCCACCGCTGGAACGCGCGCCGGTCATCGGTGGGCACTCCGAGGAGCTCGCTGATCACGGTGACCGGAAGCGGCAGCGCGAAGTCCTCGATCAGATCGGCCCGACCGGTCGGCACGACCGCGTCCAGCAGCCGGTCGGCGATCCCCTGGACATGGGGCCGCAGCCCGGCGACCCGGCGCGCGGTGAACGCCCGCGAGACCAGCCGGCGCAGCCGGGTGTGGTCGGGCGGATCGGCCCGCAGCATATTGCCCAGCACGGACTCACGCTCCGCCACGGGCAGCCGCTGCATCAGCAGGGGGTCCGACGCCAGGCGGATATCGCTGCTCAGCCGTGGGTCGGACAGGGCGGCCAGGCACTCCTCGAACGGCGTGACCAGCCATACCTCCAGGCCGCCCGCGATGACCGCGCGCCGCACCGGACCGTCCTCGCCCGGGCGCCCCTGGCACAGCTGCCGGTAGAAGGGGTAGGGGTCCGCCACGAAGGCGGGGTCGCCATAGGGCAGAACAATCGGCTGCTGGTTCACTGCGGCCTCCCGAAGCACACCACAGACACATGAAGCGCACTTATCGTCTGCAAGGGTATATCCATGAACATAAACCGGCGGCACAGGGCGCGACACGGGAGATGCTGATGGACTACTTCGACCTCGGGACCTTCACCCGGCCCGTCTCGACACGTTCACCCGAGGCGCAGCTCTGGTTCGACCGGGGACTGGTGTGGACGTACGCGTTCAACCACGAGGAGGCCGTCGCCTGCTTCGAGGCCGCGGCGGACGCCGATCCCGACTGCGCCATGGCCCACTGGGGCATCGCGTACGCGCTGGGACCCAACTACAACAAGCCCTGGGACTTCTTCGACGGCGCGGATCTGGAGCGGACGGTCCGCAGGACGCACGAGGCGGTGGAGCGGGCCCATGCCACCTCGGCGGGCGCGACGCCGACCGAGCGGGCGCTGATCGAAGCGCTGCGCGCCCGCTATCCGCAGTCGCACGCCGCGGCGGACTGCTCGATCTGGAACGCGCCGTACGCCGAGGCCATGCGCGCGGTGTACGAACTGGCGTCCGATGACCTCGACGTCGCCACTCTCTACGCCGACGCGCTGATGAACCTGACTCCGTGGAAGCTGTGGGACCTGCGCACCGGCGAGCCCGCCGCGGGCGCCCGGACGGTCGAGGCCGGGGCCGTCCTCGACCGGGCGCTGCGGAGCGAGGCCGGCGCCCGCCATCCCGGCGTGCTGCATATGTACATCCATCTGATGGAGATGTCACCGACACCCGAGAAGGCGCTCGTCGTCGCCGACCGGTTGCGCGGGCTGGTCCCCGACGCCGGCCATCTGCATCACATGCCGTCACATCTCGATGTGCTGTGCGGCGACTACCGGCATGTCGTGGAGGTCAACACCGACGCCATCGTGGCCGACGAGAAGTATCTGCGGCATGCGGGCGCGATGAACTTCTATACGCTGTACCGCTCCCACAACTACCACTTCAAGATCTACGGTGCGATGTTCCTGGGGCAGTGCGGGACGGCGCTCGACACCGCGGCCCGACTGGAGGCATCGATCCCCGAGGAACTGCTGCGGGTCGACAGCCCGCCCATGGCCGACTGGCTCGAGGGCTTTCTCGCCATGCGCGTGCACGTACTCATCCGCTTCGGCCGCTGGGAGGACATCCTCGCCCTGTCGTTGCCGGCCGATCCCCAGCTCTACTGCGTCACCACGGCGATGCTGCACTACGCCCGCGGAGTGGCGTACTCCGCCATGGGGATGATCCACCAGGCCGAGGCCGCACGTGACTCCTTCCGCTCCTCGCGCGAGCGTGTTCCCGAGAGCCGGATGCTGTTCAACAACACCTGCCGGGACATTCTCGACATCGCCTCGGCGATGCTCGACGGTGAGCTCCACTACCGGAAGGGCGAGTACGAACTGGCCTTCGCGTCGCTCGCCCGGTCCATCGACCTCGACGACAATCTCCCCTACGACGAGCCCTGGGGCTGGATGCAACCGACCCGTCACGCGTACGGGGCGCTGCTTCTCGAGCAAGGGCGGGTCGAAGAGGCGGAGGCCGTGTACCGGGCGGACCTCGGGCTCGACGACACGCTCCCCAGGGCCTCACAGCACCCCGCGAACGTATGGGCGCTGCATGGCTACCACGAGTGTCTGATGCGGCTCGGCAAGGCGGCGGAGGCCCGGATCGTGGCCAAGCAACTGACCGTCGCCGCCGCGCTCGCGGACGTACCGATCACGGCATCCTGCTTCTGCCGCCTCGATTCCGGCAGCCCGGCGGACACGCCGTGCTGCCAGCCGGTCATCCGATGACGAGCGGGAGTTTCGCGGCCAGTTCGCCCAGTTCGGCCTTCTCCGCGTCGGTCGGGGCGCGCCGCCCGGTGCCGACCAGCAGCGCGTCCTTGTCGGACCACGACGCGGGAAACGCCGCCCCGGCGATCTTCTCCAGCATTTCGCGTGACCGGGCCAGGCCCTCGGCGGGCGGTTGCGCCATGTTCGGGAGACGCGCGATCAGGTCGAGGTGGTGCAGGGTCCACTCCAGGACGTACGCCCTGAGGTAGTCGCCCGCGGTCAGCACCATGTCCTGGGTGCTGACCCGCAGGGCCGGGTCGGCGAGTTCGGCCGCGCGCCCGGCCGCCGAGCCGACGTCGTCGAGGTGGAACGTGAGCAGCCCCGGCTCCTCGTACGCGGCGGCCAGCCGGACGGTCAGCGCGTCCAGCGGATCGTCACCGGTCGGCGGCGTGTCGCTGACCGCCCAGTAGGTCACCGCGTCGTGTGTCGGTTCCGCTTCGGTGGGGGTCACCAGGGTGATCAGGACGTCCTGAGCGTCGATCACCAGATGGCACACCAGATCCCGCACGAGCCAGCCGGCACAGCCGGACGGCTGGGCGAAGTCCTCGTCCGCGAGTTCCGCGACCGCCGTGCGTAACGCTGTCCAAGAACGTGAGAAGAGGTCCACGGCCGCAAGCTAGCAGCGCCCGGCCCGCCCCGCGACCGATTTCTACCAGCGCAGCGGAAGGGCGGCGAGGTAGTCGTCGAGCTGACCGGAGATGATCCGGTGGTCATGGGCCGAGGGGTGCCAGTCGCAGCCGAGGCGGTCCAGGGCGGAGCCGTCGTAGTGCCAGTGGCGGACCCGGGTGTCACCCCGGCGGTTGCGCTCCTGGACGATCCTTAGGGCGGTCTCGGCGAACGCGGTGGTGTTGGCGAGGTCGGTGGCGCTGACCACGAGGAACGTCCCGGGGCCGGAGCGGGCGCGCAGCTTGTCGAGGAAGCCGTGGTAGGCGCTCTCGTAGGCCGCGATCAGCTGGTCCTGGGTGGTCCAGCGCTCGCCCGGGTTGAGCGGGGTCGAGAAGTCGTTGATGCCCAGGCCGAGCACGACGACCCGCTGTCGCCAGGTGTGCGGTTTCCGCCAGACGTCGCCGTCGACGTTCAGCAGGGCCCGGTCGTAGTACGTGCGGAAGTCGGTGTCGGGGCTGCTGCCGTTGTAGTTGCGGACCATGCCGCGGCCGGAGTACGCGTTGAGCTGGTAGTCGGCGTCGAGGCGCCTGGCGGTCAGGGCGCCGAAGGCGAGGTCGGCGTTGGTGTTCCGGTTGACTCCGCCGTTGCTCGAACAGTCGCGTGTGCCGGAGACATTGCCGTAGCCGGCGGTGAAGGAGTCACCGATGAACTCGATCTGTCTGCTCCGGGCCCGGGGTGCGGCCAGGACCGCGCCCCCGGGCGCGGCGACGAATCCGCCGAACCGGCCCACGGCCCAGGGGCTTTCCGTGCGCTTGACGAGGCGTACGCGGTGCTCGGTGTCGGGGAGGCCGCCGATCCACGAGGTGGTCCGGCCCGGGGTCACCAGGGTGGCGGCGGTGGTTCCGTCGATCTGGACGTCGTAGTCGTTGTCGGCGTCGTCGAGGACGACGCCGACACCGGTGCCGCGGAACCGGCCCTCGAAGTAGATGCCGGGCCAGGTGTACTGCACCAATCCGTCGGCGGTGTTCTTGACCCGGCCCGCCGTGTGGAACCGGGCCCGGGTTCCGGTCGCCTGCGCGGGGGAGGTGGCGGCGGCGGCGAGGCCCGCGGCGGCGGCCGTGACCAGCGTTCTTCGGGGGATGTGACGGGGCGTCCGCATGTGGCCATCCTTTGACGGTGGGGCGAGCACATGATGGTGGGACACAGCACAGAGCCGCACCACTGTATGCGTGGGACCGGTAATGCGACAGGTCGCCGAGGGTTCACGCGCCCCCGTGCTCGGGTCCCGGGTCCCCGGGCGGCATGTTGTACGGCGTGACCACCTGGATTGCCGAGGGCAGCAAGGGCCCGTCGTCCGGCAGCGCCTGGTGGGCCCGCATGATGGTCTGGCAGGCGCGGCGCATGTCCTGGCGCAGATCGTGGTGGAGGACCGCGGACAGCCTGCGCTCGCGCAGCAGCCGGGTGTTGTCGTGGTCCAGGTCGTGGGCGATGAACACGGCGCACTTCCGGCCCAGGGCGTCGAAGGCGTCGAGGGTGGCGAGGTTGCCGCCCCCCATGGAGTAGACCGCGACGATGTCCTCGTCGCGTTCGAGCGCCGCGAGGGCGAGTTCGCGCTGAGTGGCGTCCAGGCCGTCGCTGTCGGTGACCTCCACCAGGGAGCGGGTGGGCTGGGTGAGGCGCACGGCGCTGCGGAAGCCCATCTCGCGCTCCTCCTCGCCGCGGAAGGAGCCCCGGCTGATGGTGGTGAGCACATGGCCGGGGCGGTCGCCGAGCCACTGCCCGATGAGGTACGCGGCGGTGGCCCCGGCCGCGCGGTTGTCGATGCCGACGTACGCCATGCGCGCGCTGTGGGGCAGATCGGTGACCAGGGTGACGACGGGAATGCCGGCCGCGGCCAGCCGGCTGACGGCGGCAGCGATCTCCGGAACGTCCGGGGCCTTGAGGAGCACGCCTTGGGACCCCCGCTTCGCGATCTTGTCCAGGGTTCCGATCAGCTCGGCGGGGGGACACGTCTCGCGGAAGTGGAAGCGCGAGCGGACGACCGCTGGGTGCAGGGAGGGCAGCTCCGCTTCGAGCGCGTCGCGTACGGCGCTGGAGAACCGCTCCGGCGCCTGCATCACGATGTCGATCATGAAGGTGCGGCCCCCGATACGGATCTGGCCGCGCTGCCGGTCCAGGTCCTTGATCGCCTCATGCACCTCCCTGACCGTGCTCTCCCGCACACCGCCGCGGCCGTTGAGGACCCGGTCGACCGTGGCCGTGCTCAGCCCGGCCTGACGGGCGATCTCCCTGATCGGATAGGGGTGCCCCATGAGTGTTCCCCCAAGTGGATGATGGTTTTTTGATGTACTGCTGAGGATTGAATGATGGGTTCGGATTCACCAGACTGACAGAAGGGCACGGACTGCGAAAGGACCCGGGATGTCCCCTGTACCTGCGGGATCACGGACTTGGCTCACCGAGGAGGACTGCGATCTCAGCGCCTTCCGGTCGCTCGTCGAGCAGCGGACCGATGCGGGCGACTACCCCTCGGCCGAGCGGGTCGAGCGGAACGTTCTGCTCTACGACAGCGGTCGGCTGCGCGCCCTCGCGGACACGCCGGAAGGGCGTCGGGCCGTCCAGGGCGAGTTGGTGCGGGCCCTGCTGGACGGCCCCGGCATCGTGGTCCTCAAGGGCGCGTTCCCCGACGCGGCCGTCGTGGACCGGGCGTCCGAGGCGTTCCATGCGCTGATCGAGGAGGAGCGCGCCACGGGCGGGGCCCGCGGCGACCACTTCGCCAAGCCGGGCGCCAACGACCGGGTCTGGAACGCCCTGGACAAGGTGGCGGTGCGCGCACCGGAGACGTTCGCCGACTACTACGCCAACGACATGCTGGAGCTGGTCTCCGAGGCCTGGCTCGGCCCCGCCTACCAGGTGACCTCCCAGGTCAACGTGGTCAACCCGGGCAGCGCCGCGCAGCGTGTGCACCGCGACTACCACCTGGGCTTCCTCGGCCAGGAGCGGGCCGCCGGCTACCCGGCGCACGTCCACCGGCTGTCGCCCGTGCTGACCCTCCAGGGCGCGGTGGCCCACTGCGATATGCCCGTGGAGTCCGGCCCGACGATGTATCTGCCGCATTCACAGAAGTACGAGCCCGGCTACCTCGCCTGGCGGCTCCCTCAGTTCGCCGAGTACTTCGAGGCCCACTACGTCCAACTCCCGCTGGACAAGGGGGATGCCGTCTTCTTCAACCCCGCCGTCTTCCACGCCGCCGGGCACAACCGCTCCGCCGACATCAGGCGCATGGCCAACCTGCTGCAGGTGTCCTCTGCCTTCGGCCGCGCCATGGAGACGGTCGACCGCGAGGCGATGGCGGGCGCGCTCTTCCCGGTGCTGCTGCGCCGCAAGGCCGAGGGCGCCTCCGAGGACTGGCTGCGCCGGGTGGTCGCCGCCACCGCCGAGGGCTACCCCTTCCCCACCAACCTCGACCTCGACCCGCCGGTCGACGGTCTCGCACCGCCCTCGCAGGCGGACACCGTCTGGCAGGCCGTCACCGAGGGCTGGGCCCCCGACCGGATGCGCCAGGAACTGCACGCGGGCACCAAGCGCCGCCAGGGCTGAACAGGGCCGAACAAGGCTGAAGGGAACACCACACTCATGGGACTGCTCGACGACAAGGTCGTCCTCGTCAACGGCGGCAGCCAGGGCGTCGGCGCCGGCATCGTACGGGCCGCCGTACGGGAGGGCGCGACCGTCGCCTTCACCGGGCGCCGGGCCGAGGTAGGCGACGAGCTCGCGGCGGAGACGGGCGCACACTTCCTCCGCGCGGACCTCGCGGATCCGGCGCAGGCGCACGACAGCGTCACGCGGACCGTGGCCGCGCACGGACGCGTCGACTGCCTGGTCAACGCGGCCGGGCTGACCTCACGTGGCTCGCTGCTGGACACCACACCGGAGCTGTTCGACGCCCATGTCGCGATCAATCTGCGGGCGCCGTTCTTCGCGATGCAGGCCGCCGTCGCCGATATGGTCGGGCGCAAGGCGCCCGGTACGGTGGTCAACATCATCACCACCTCGGCGCACGGCGGACAGCCCTATCTGGCGCCGTACGTCGCGGCCAAGGCCGGGCTCGTCGGCCTGACCCGCAACGCCGCGCACGCCCACCGCTTCGACCGGGTCCGGATCAACGGCCTGAACATCGGCTGGACGGACACCGAGGGCGAGGACGCCACCCAGCGCGCCTTCCACGGCGCGGGTGACGACTGGCTCGAGAAGGCCGCCGAGCAACAGCCGATGGGCAAGCTCGGCCAGGTCGACGAGATCGCCGACTTCGTCGTCTTCCTGCTCTCCGACCGCAGCGGCGTGGTGACCGGCTCGGTCATCGACTGGGACCAGATCGTCATCGGCGGCCTCGACTGAGCCGCCCCTCGGGCTGAAGGAACGAGAATTTTCATGCGCATTGGCATCATGGGACTTGGCCGGATCGGCGCCTTCCACGCGGAAACCCTCGCCGGGCTCGACGCGGTGGACTCCCTCGTGGTCACCGACCCGGTGGCCGCGGCCACCGCCACCGCGGCGGAGCGGTTCGGGGCCACCGCCGTCGACTCCCCGGAGGCCGTGTTCGCCGCCGGTGTGGACGGCGTGGTCATCGCCGCCGCGACCGACGCCCACCCGGAGCTGATCCTGGCCGCCGTCAAGGCGGGCGTCCCCGTGTTCTGCGAAAAGCCCGTGGCCCGCGGCGTCACGGAGAGCCTGGAGGTGCTGCGCGCCGTGGCGGACGGCGGCGTGGAGGTGCACATCGGCTACAACCGGCGCTTCGACGCGGGATGCGTCGCCGCCCGCGCGGCCGTCGTCAGCGGCGAACTCGGGCCACTGCACACCGTACGGTCCACCACCCTGGACCCCGCGCCCCCGCCGGCCGCATATGTGGCCACCTCAGGCGGCATCTTCCGCGACTGCGCCGTGCACGACTTCGACATCGTGCGCTGGGTGACCGGCCGCGAGGTCACCGAGGTGTACGCCACCGGCGGCAACCGGGGCGCGGACTACATCCGTGTGGCGGGCGACGTCGACACGGCCTCGGCTCTGCTCACCCTCGACGACGGCACCATCGCCGTCATCTCCAACTCCCGCCACAACGCGCGGGGTTACGACGTTCGGCTGGAGTTGCACGGCATGAAGGACAGCATCGCGGTGGGCCTGGAGGACCGGCTCCCGCTGCGCTCCGTCGAACCCGGCGCCACCTTCCCGGCCGGGACGCCACACGACTTCTTCATGGACCGCTTCGCCGACGCCTACCGCGCCGAACTCACCGCGTTCACCGAGGTCGTGGCGGGCACCCGCCGCTCACCGTGCACGGTGGCGGACGCCATCGAGGCCAGCTGGATCGCCGAGGCGTGCACCCTGTCCCTGCGCGAGCGGCGGCCCGTACGGCTGGAGGAGGTGCGTACGGCGGTGTGAGGGAGGCCGGGGCCCGGCCGCGGATCGCGCGGCCGGGCCCCGAACCCCCGGAGCCTGGCCGCCTATGCGGCGAGCTCCTTGGTGATGCGGTCCAGCATGAACGCCGAGGACTCGCGCGCCCGCTCCTCCCAGGCGAAGACGCATGCGGTGGCGACGCCGTCGAAGTTCAGCTCGCGCAGGGTGCCGAAGAAGGCGCCCCAGTCGACCTCACCCTGCCCGATGTCCAGGTGCTGGTGGATACGGGCCGCGGTGCCGGGCGGGTTGAGGATATAGCGCAGGCCCGAGGACCCCTTGTGGTTGAAGGAGTCGGCTATGTGCACATGCTGGAGCTTGTCGCCCGCGTAGCGCATCATCGCCGCGATGTCCGCCGTGGGGTCGGCGCCGGACAGATGGAAGGAGTGCGGGGCGCAGTAGAGGTAGTTCACCCAGGGTTTGTTGATGGCGCGGACGAGGTCGACCGCGGGGGCGTTCTCCTCGCAGAAGTCGTCCGGATGCGCCTCCAGGTTCAGGGCGATGCCCTCCCGCTCGAACAGCGGAAGCAGTTCCTCCAGCGAGCGCCAGAAGGCCGCCTCGCTCTCCGCCGCCCGCTCCGGGCGTCCGTTGAACTCCGAGTTCATCAGCGGGCATTCGAGCTCCGCGGTGATCTCGATCATCCGCTTCCAGTAGCGTACGGCGGCCTGCCGTTCGGCCTCGTCGGGCGAGGACCACTTGTACAGGGGGAGTACGGAGGACAGCCGCACACCGTGGGTGCGCAGGGATGTCTTCAGCGCGGCGATCCGCTCGTCGTCCGCCCGCGGATGCAGGAAGAACGGCATGAAGTCGTCGCGTGGCGACAGCTCGATGTAGTCGTAGCCGAGTTCGGCCACCGTGCGCACCATGTCGTCGATCGGCAGGGCGCGGAACATATACGGGTCGAGGGCGATTTTCATGCGGTGCCTCCATACAAGGCCGGGCGGGGCTTCATGTCGACGGTGATGAGCTGGCTGTCGGACTCCAGCGAGCGGACGGCGGCGTCGGTGATGACGGTGGCGGCGTAGCCGTCCCACGCGGAGGGACCGGTGGGCTCGACACCGGCCGCGATGCCGTTGATCCACTCGCGGAACTCGGTGTCGAAGGCGTCCGCGAACCGGCCCTTCCAGTCCTGCGGGACCGCCGTGCCGTGCGCTCCGGCGGTACGGACCCCGACGGCCGCCGGGTCGGGCAGCCGGACCAGGCCCTTCTCGCCGACGGTCTCGCACTGGATGTCGTAGCCGTACTGGCAGTTGACGAACACCTCCAGCTCGATACGGACGCCGTTCGCCGTCTCGAAGTACATGAGCTGGGGGTCCTTCAGATGCTCGAACCGCATGCCGGTGGCGCGCGGTGTGATCACCTGGGCGGAAACGATCTCGTCGTCGAGCAGCCAGCGCAGTACATCGATCTCGTGCACGGCCGTGTCCTGGGCGGCCATCGCCGAGGTGTACGACTCGGGCACCGTCGGGTTGCGGTGGGCGCAGTGCACGATCAGCGGTGTGCCCAGCGAGCCGGTGGCGATGACCTCCTTCATCTGGCGGTATCCGGCGTCGAAGCGGCGCATGAAGCCGACCTGGACGAGGCGGCGGCCGTGGGCGCGTTCGGCGTCGACGATGCGCAGACAGTCCTCGGCGGTGGTGGCGAGGGGTTTCTCGCAGAACACCGGCTTACCGGCCGCGATCGCGCCCAGCACATGCTCGGCGTGGGTGGGGCCCCAGGAGGTGACGAGGACGGCGTCCACCTCGGGAGAGGCGATCAGCTCGGCACCGGTGGGCAGCGCCACCGCGCCCACCGTGGCCGCGACCTCGGCGGCACGGGCCTGGTCGATGTCCGTCACGGCGGTGACGGTGGCTCCGGTGACGACATCGGTGAGGCGCCTGATGTGGTCCTGGCCGATCATTCCGGCGCCGATGACGCCTACACGTACGGTCATGGTCGTTTCCTTAAGAACGGGAGGGTCAGGAGAAGCGCGCCCGGAGTTCGGCTTCGAGGGTCTCGAGGGAGTGGCCCCTGGTCTCGGGGACATAGCGCTTGACGAAGGCGAAGGAGAAGACCCCGGCCACCACGAAGAGGAAGAAGGTGTTGGAGACCCCGATACCGGAGACCAGGGACGGGAAGACCAGGCCGATCACGAAGTTGGTCAGCCACAGCACCACGGCCGCCACACCCATGCCGAAGCCACGCATCCGCATCGGGAAGATCTCCGAGAGCATCAGCCAGGTCACCGGTGAGATCGCGCCCTGCTGGAAGGCGAGGAAGGTCACCGTCATGGCGAGCACGGCGTACGCCCTTCCGTCCCCGGCCGGCAGCACCAGCGAGAAGACGCCGATGAGCAGCAGGGCGGCCGTCGTGCCGAGCTGCCCCGTCATCAGCATGGGGCGGCGGTCGACCCGGCCCAGCAGCCAGATGCCGACGAAGGTGGCCAGCACCGAGATCACACCGTTGGCGATGTTCGCGGTCAGCGCGCTGTCGGAGGCGAAACCGGCGTCGGTGAGGATCTGGGTGCCGTAGTACATGATCGTGTTGACGCCGGTGATCTGCTGCACGATGGCGATGCCGAAGCCGATGAACATCAGCCTGCGCACCCACGGCACCGACTTCATGTCCTTCCAGCCGCCGAGCTTTTCCTGCTCGTCCTTGACGGCGAGCGTGGACACCTCGGCGAGCTCGGCCTCGGCCCGCTGTTGCGAGCGCACCTGCTTGAGGACGCCGAGGGCGTCATTGAAGCGGCTCTGGGAGGCCAGCCAGCGGGGGCTCTCCGGCATCACCAGCATGCCGAACCAGAGGACGACGGCGGGGATGGTGGCGATCACCAGCATCCAGCGCCAGACACCACCGCTCTCGCCACCGATGTTCGCGATGATCGCGTTGGAGGTGAAGGCCAGCAGCTGGCCACTGACGATCATGAGTTCATTGCGGGTGACCAGCGCACCGCGCCGTTCCGCGGGGGAGACCTCGGCGAGGTAGACGGGCACGGTCACCGACGCGCCGCCGACGGCGAGGCCGAGCACGAACCGCGCCACGATCATCACCGCGGTGGTCGGCGCGAGAGTGGCGCCCAGCGCGCCGACGAAGAACAGCACGGCGAGGATGAGGATCGTACGGCGTCTGCCGCGCGTGTCCGACAACCGCCCGCCGGCGACCGCGCCGAGCGCCGCGCCGAGGAGAAGAGAGCTGGTGACCATGCCCTCGGTGAACGGGGTGAGGCCCAGGTCGTCGGTCATATACGGCAGGGCGCCGTTGATGACGCCGGTGTCGTAGCCGAAGAGGAGTCCGCCGAAGGTGGCGATGACGGTGATGATCCGCAGCCGCCGGGTGACCGCCTGTGGCGCGTCGTCGATGGCGGCGGCGGGTGCGGGGGCCTTTGTCGCGTCGTCCCTGACGTCCATGGCCGCCTCCTAGCGGTGGTGATTCGGGCGTCGGATTCCGGTCAGGCCGCAGCCGGCCAGATGCTCACGGGTGCGTACGGCGATGGGGAGCGGTATCCCGGGAGCGCACGGGTACAGATCCTGCTCGACGATCACGAACAACTCGGCGTCCAACTGGGAGAGTTCGGCCACCACATCGGCCGGCTTCGGCACCCCGGCCGGCGGCGAGACGCACACCCCGCGCCTGACGGCCTCGCCGAAGGACAGGTCCTCGGCGGCGACCTGGGCCAGGATCTCGGGGTCCATCTGCTTGATGTGGACATAGCCGACGCGCTCGCCGAACCGGCGGATCAGGTCGAGGTTGTCCCCGCCGCCGTAGGCGACATGCCCGGTGTCCAGGCACAGATTCGTGTACCGGCCGTCCGACTCGTTGAGCAGCCGCTCGATCTCCGGCTGGGTCTGGATATGGCTGTCGGCGTGCGGGTGGATGACGAGGCGGATGTCGTACTCGTCGAGGAGCAGCTTGCCCAGCCGGTCGGCGGCGCGGCCGAAGCCGGCCCACTGCTCGGCGGTCAGCTCGGGGGACTCGGTGAACGCGCCGGTCTTCTCGTCCCGGTACATGGGCGGGATCAGGACCAGGTGGTGGGCGCCCGCGGCGGCCGTCAGCGTGGCGACCTGGCGGACGTGGGCGAGCATGTCGTCCCACGCCTCGGGGCGGTGCAGCGCGCCGAAGGCCGTACCGCCGGAGACCTGGAGCCCACGGACGTCGAGCTCCCGCTTGAGGCGTTCCGGGTCAGTGGGGAGGTAGCCGTACGGGCCGAGCTCCAGCCAGGTGTAGCCGGCCTGCGCGAGTTCGTCGAGGAAGCGGGTGTACGACACCTGGTGCTCGTCCTCGGGGAACCAGACGCCCCAGGAGTCGGGGGCGGAGCCGAGGCACAGATTGCCCGCGGTGGTCCGGAGGGGGGATGGCGCCGTTGCCATGACATGTCCTTTGGGGAGAGGGACTGGGGAGTTTCCTGCGGTGTTCCTTGGGTGTTCCTTGTGGGGGGTGGGGAGATCAGCTGGACGTCGGGAAGGTGAACCCGGCGGCGACCTGCTGCCTGGGCTGGGGCCAGCGGGTGGTGACGACCTTGGGGCGGGTGTAGAAGCGGATGCCCTCGGGGCCGTGGATGGGGGAGTCGCCGATGAGGGAGTCCTTCCAGCCGCCGAAGGAGTAGTACGACATCGGCACCGGCACCGGCACATTGATGCCGATCATGCCGACCCTGACCTTGCGCTGGAAGCGGCGGGCGGCCTCACCGGAGCCGGTGAACAGGGCGGTGCCGTTGCCGTACGGGTTGGCGTTGATCAGCTCGATCGCCTTGTCCAGGGTGTCCACCCGGACGATCGCCAGGACCGGGCCGAACAGCTCTTCCTGATAGGCATCCATCTCGGCGGTGACGTGGTCGAGGAGGGAGGGCCCGGTGAAGAAGCCGTTCTCGTGGCCGTCGACCTTCAGGCCGCGGCCGTCCACGACGACCGTGGCGCCCTGTGTGGCGGCGGTGCCGACGGCGTTCTCGACGCGCTCCTGGGCGGCCTTGGTGACCAGCGGCCCCATCTCGGTGCCCGGGGCGTCGCCGGGGCCGACCTTCACCTCCCGGGCCTTGCGCTCCAACACCTCCACCAGCCCGTCGGCCGCGGAGCCGACCGCGACCGCCACGGACAGGGCCATACAGCGCTCGCCGGCCGAGCCGTAGGCGCCCGCGGTGATGTGGTTGGCGGCGAACTCCAGGTCGGCGTCGGGCAGGACGACGGCGTGGTTCTTGGCGCCGCCGAGCGCCTGGACACGCTTGCCGTGTGCGGTGGCCTGCTCGTGGACGTACTTGGCGATGGGGGTGGAGCCGACGAAGGACACCGCGTGGATGCCGGGGTGGCTGAGGATCGCGTCGACCGCGTCCTTGCCACCGTGTACGACGTTGAACACACCGTCCGGCAGCCCGGCCCGCTGGTACAGCTCGGCCACGAAGATGGCCGCGGACGGGTCGCGCTCGCTGGGCTTGAGGATGAAGGTGTTGCCGGTCGCGATGGCGATCGGGTGCATCCACAGCGGCACCATGGCCGGGAAGTTGAAGGGCGTGATGCCCGCGACCACGCCGAGCGGCTGACGGAAGTTGTGCACGTCCACGCCGCGGGAGACCTGGTCGGAGAAGCCGCCCTTGAGGATGTCGCCGAGGCCGCAGGCGAACTCCACGACCTCCCGGCCACGTACGATCTCGCCGCGCGCGTCGTCGACGGTCTTGCCGTGTTCGGCGGAGATGATCCGGCCCAGCTCCTCCTCGTGCTCGACGAGGAGTTGCCGGAAGGCGAACATCACCTGGGTGCGCTGGGTGAGCGACGACTCCGACCAGGTCTCGAAGGCGGCGGTGGCGGCCGGGACGGCGGCGTCCACATCGGCGGCCCCGCCAAGGACGACCCGGGCCTGCTCGGCGCCGGTGGCCGGGTTGTACACCGGCTGGGTGGCGGTGGCGGAGTTCTGCGTGGGGGAGCCGCCGATCCAGTGCTCGATGGTCTTCACGGTGCGGGTTTCCTTTGCGGGGACGGGAGGGGACGGGAGGGGACGGGATCACAGGTAGTGGCGCTGCGCCCGCTTATGGGCGGCGTACGTCTCGTACGCGGTGCGCGTGGTGTCCAGGGCGGAGGTCTGGCCGACCGGTACGTCCCACCAGCCGTGGCCGGGCGGGTTGGGCCCGTACAGATCGGTCTCTACGTGCACGACGGTGGTGCGGTCGGAGGCCTTCGCCTTCTCCATCTCCGTACGGAACTCGTCGACCGAGGCGGCGTGCAGGACGTCCGCGCCCAGGGACGCGGCGTTGGCGGCCAGGTCGACGGGCAGGACGTCCCCGTCGAGGAGGCCGGAATCGCCGTCGCGGAAGCGGTACTTGGTGCCGAACCGCTGTGAGCCGAGGGCTTCCGACAGCGAACCGATGGAGGCGAAGCCGTGGTTCTGGACCAGGACGACGATGACCTTCAAACCCTCGGACACCATGGTCGCGATCTCCTGGGCCATCATCAGATACGAGCCGTCCCCGACCAGGACCACGACCTCGCGCGACGGGTCGGCCATCTTCGCGCCCAGGCCCGCGGCGACCTCGTAGCCCATGCAGGAGTACGCGTACTCGACGTGGTACGCCTTGGGATCCCGGGCCCGCCACAGCTGTTGCAGATCGCCGGGCATGGAGCCGGCCGCGTTGATGACCACGTCCCGGTCGTCGAGGACTTCGCCCAGCGCGCCGAGGATCTGCGTCTGCGCGGGCAGGCCGCCGGTGTGGCGGTCCGGGGCGAAACACTCCTCCTCGATCTCCCGGGTGCGGGCGATCAGATCACGGACGCGCGCCCGGTGGGCCGGCTCGACCTCCCAGCCGCTCAGCGCCCCGGCCAGGGCCTCGATGCCGAGCCGGGCGTCGGCCACCAGCGGCTCCGCGGAGTGTTTCACCGCGTCCAGACGGGCCACGTTGAGGTTGACGAACACCACGTCCGGGTTGCCGAAGGACACCGTGCGCCAGGTGTCCCAGCCGGACAGCAGCCCGTGGCACAGCGCGCCACCGAAGGCGTCACCGGCGCCGAGGCCGTTCACCACCTCCACCCGTACCGGCGGGACCTCGACGGCGAAGCCGTCCCGGTCCATGGCCAGCACACCCTTCGGGCCCTGCTTGACCACGGCCAACTCCACCCCGGCGGCCAGCAGCGCCTTCGCGGCGGCGTACGGCTCGCGCTCGCCGGTCGCCACCTCGCATTCGTCGAGATTGCCGACGGCGACGGTGGTGTGGCGCAGGGCCTTCGCGTAGTACGCACGGGGCTCGGCGGGGTCGCCCCCTGCCTCGCTCTGCCAAAACGTGGCCGCCAGTCGAGGTCGAACACCGTCGTGCCCGCCTTCGCCCGGTGTTCGAGCGCGGCGAGGGTGGCCGTACGGCTCGGCTCCTCGCTCAGCCCGGTGCCGGTGACCCAGAAGATCCCGGCGTCCCGCACCGCCGACAGGTCCAGCTCCGTAGGCTCGATGTCCAGGTCGGGTGCCTTGGGCAGCCGGTAGAAGTAGAGCGGGAAGTCGTCCGGCGGGAAGATCTCGCAGAAGGTCACGGGGGTCGGCGCGATATCCGACGTACCGACGTAGCGGGTGTCGACTCCGTATCCGTCCAGAGCCGTGCGGACGAAGTCCCCGAACGGGTCAGCGCCCGTCTTGGTGATCACGGCCGAGGTGCGTCCGTACCGGGCGGCGGCCACCGCCACATTGGTCGGGCTGCCGCCGAGGTACTTGCCGAACGAGGCGACCTCGGCCAGCCCCACGCCCGTTTGGAGCGGATACACATCCACTCCGACGCGGCCCATGGTCAGCACTTCGAACGGCATAACGCTGGTTTCCCTTCGCTGTCGCGCTCTACTAGCGCGCTCTAGTGCGAGTACGATGACCGCTGTCCGAATGTCATGTCAATAGCTTGTTGCCGGAGGATTTCGATGCTGTCCTAGGGTGGGCTCCGTCGAGGGTGGTGGGAGATCAGGTGGGATCAGTGGTGGATGCGGCGGGCAGGCAGCGGCCCACGATGGCCGATGTCGCCGAGCGGGCGGGAGTGTCCCGTGCGCTGGTCTCGATCGTGTTCCGCAATCAGCCGGGGGCGAGCCAGGAGACCCGCGAGCGGGTGCTACGGGTGGCCGATGAGATCGGCTACCGCCCCGACAGCGCGGCCCGGCTGTTGGCCCGTGGCCGCAGCCGCACGCTCGGCGTCATGTTTACGGTGCATCAGACCTTCCACAGCGACCTCATCGAGGGGATCTACCCCGAGGCCGAGCGCCTTGGCTATGACGTGCTGCTCTCCGCGGCGGCCGAGGGGCGGAGCGAGACCAAGGCGGTCGAGGCGTTGCTCGGCCACCGCTGCGAGGCGGTGATCCTACTGGGCTCCGGCGCGGTCCCCGGCTATCTCGATGAACTCCGGCAGCGCGCCGTCACCGTGTCGGTCGGCCACCGAGTGCCGTACGCCCGCGTGGACTTCGTGCACAGCGCCGAGGCCAAAGGCGTCCGGCAGGCCATCGACTACCTCGTCGAGCTCGGCCACCGCGCGATCGTGCACATCGACGGCGGCCGGGGGCCCGGGTCGGCCGAGCGGCGGCGCTCCTACCGGACGGCGATGCGCCGCCACGGACTGGAGCCGGAGATCCGGGTGATCCCCGGTGAGCACACCGAGCAGTCCGGTATCGAGACCGGCCAACTGCTCCTGGCGGAGCGCGACCGGGGCCTGCCCCTTCCGACGGCGGTCCTCGCGGGCAACGACCGGTGTGCCATGGGGGTGTGGATGGCTCTGGCGCGGGGCGGCGTCGACGTCCCGCGCGATGTCTCGGTCGTCGGCTACGACGACAGCCATCTCTCCCATCTCATGCCGATAGGGCTGACGACGGTCCGTCAGGACGCGGTGCTGATGGCCGAGTACGCCGTGCGGTTCGCCGTGGAGCGGCTGGAGAGCCCGGAACTGGAGCCGCGGGAGGCGGTGTTGGACCCCAAGCTCGTGGTGCGGGGGACCAGCGGACCGCCACCGGGGGCGGCCTGAACGCTCACTCCTCGGCGTGATCGGGGCCGAAGAGCAGCCGTACGAAGTCGGTGACGGGCCCGACGATATCGAGGTCCTGGTCGAGTACCCACTGCAGTTGGAGCCCGTTGAGCACGGCGTGGAAGAGGATCGCGGCGCTCTCGGGGCTCAGATCCTCGCGCAGCCGACCGCGGGCCGGGCCGTCCTGCAACCCCTCGGTGAACTGCGCACGCCCGCGCTCATAGCGCTCGACGAAGTAGCCGTGGGCGGGGTGGTCCGAGCGTGAGGCCGCGGCGGCGAGCTCGATCCACAGGCGCATCAGCTCCGGTGCCTTCTGGTGGTGGCGGATGAGTTCGCCGAGGTAGGGCGCGAGCCGGTCCGCGCTGTCCACCTGGGTCGCGCCGTGCTGCCATTCCTCGGAGTCGCGCTCGGCGAGCACCTCGGCAAGGATCTCGTCCTTGTTGCGGAAGTGGTGGAGGAGGCCGGCGTGGGTGATCCCGGCCCGTTCCGCGATATCGCGCAGGGATGCCTTGGTGTAGCCGTTCTCGGCGAAACTGTCCCGCGCCGCCCGTACGATCTCCGCTCTGCGGGCCGGTGTCTTGGCGTACGGACCACGTGCCTTTGCCTGACTCACGTGCGCTCACTCTCCTCGACGAAGCCGGGCGCCAAAACTTACCACACGGTAGGTATTTGCGGAGCCGTATCGCGGACGGTCGCCAGATAACGCTCTGATTACGAACGTCGATCGTACTCTTTCCGCCGCTTGTGGAGCGGGCTTAACTTCCGAGCGAAAACCAACCAGCTGGTAAAGGTTGGCGCGATCGCTCCCCCGTGGAGCCGACAGGGAGGCAGCCGTGGTCATGGAGGAAGGAATCCACGCCATGCGCATACGACACCCGCACTCGCGGTCCCACACTCGCGCCCTGGCCGCCTTGGGCGTCGCCGCGCTGGTGTCCACTTCGTCGGCGTGCGACAGCGAGTCGAGCGGAGCGGCCTCGTCCGCGGGGGCGACGCTGGCACTCTCGATCTTCGGTACGCCCAACTCGCTCGCCCCCACCCAACTCCTGGAAGGGCAGCAGACCTACGTCTGGGACTCGATCTACGACACCCTGCTGATCCAGGACAACAAGGGCGAGCTGCGGCCCGGCGCGGCGAAGAGCTGGCGCTACTCAGGCGATGCGCGCACCCTGACCCTCACACTGCGCACCGGCATGAAGTTCAGCACGGGCACCCCCGTCGACGCGGCCGCCGTACGGACGACGCTGGAGCGGATCAGGACCACGCCGGGGCCGAGCCAGGGCGTGCTCGCCTCCGTCACCTCGGTCGAGGCACCCGACACCACCACCGTCGTGATCAAGCTCAAGCGGCCGGACGGCTCGCTGCTGACCTCGCTCTCCACGGCCGCCGGTGTCATCGGCGACCCCAAGACGATGAACTCCAAGAGCGCCGCGCTGAACCCGGTCGGCTCGGGCCCGTACACCCTCGACAAGGGGGCCACGGTGAACGGGTCCGTCTATATGCTCAAGCGGCGCGACGACTACTGGAACAAGAAGGCCTACCCCTTCCGGACCGTCAAGGTCCGGGTGATCTCCGACCAGACCGCGATGGCCAACGCCCTCAAAGCGGGCGAGACCAACGCCGGCACCGTCGATGTCGCACAGGTCTCCACCTTCAAGTCGACGGGCTTTGAGACCAAGCATGTCCAGGCGACCGCGGTGGCGACGCTGGTCCTGGGCGACCGCTCGGGGGACGTCCTCAAGCCGCTCGGCGATCTGCGCGTCCGCAAGGCGATCAACATGGCCTTCGACCGCACCAAGATGGTCAAGCGGCTGCTGCGCGGCTCCGGCCGGCCGACCGAGCAGATCTTCAACCCCCAGGGACCCGGGCACGACCCCGCGCTGGAGCAGACCTACGCGTACGACCCGGCGGCCGCCAAGCGGCTGCTGGCCGAAGCCGGCTACCCGAACGGCTTCTCCGTGACCATGCCGAGCCTCGTCGTCAGCAAGCCGTTCGAGCCGACGTTCACCCAGGCGCTCGCCGACATCGGGATCAAGGTGACGTGGCAGCCCGTGCCCGCCCAGCAGAGCGTCTCCGCCCTCGCCTCCAAGAAGTACCCGATGTTCCTGATCGTCGACGGGCTGAACACCACCCCGATCGAGGCGCGCAACTTCTACAGCCCCACCGGCTACCGCAACGTGTTCAACTCCACCGACCCCGAGCTCACCAAGCTGCTGGACCGGGCGAACCGGGAGCTGGACCCGGCGAAGGCCGCGGACAGCTATCAGGCGATCAACAAGTTCGGGGTCGAGAACGCGTGGTACGGCCCGGTGTTCTACATCGGCAGCGACTGGGCGACCAAGAAGGGCATCACCTACCTCGGTGACGGCTCCTCGACGATGGCGACCATCCGGCAGTTCGGCGCCGCCGACCAGGCCCGCGGTTGAACCGCGTCATGACCCTCTACGTGTTGCGCCGCCTCACCGCGGGCCTGGTGCTCGCGGTCCTGGTGACCATGATCACGTTCCTGCTGCTGAGCACGTCGTTCGACGACGTCGCGAGCAGCATCGTCGGAAACGGGGCGACACCCGCCCGCGTCCAGGCCCAGAAGGCCCAGCTGGGACTCGACCGCCCGCTGTTCACCCAGTACCTGGACTGGCTGTCCCACGCCATCCGCGGTGACCTCGGCCTCTCCTACTTCACCAGCGAGCCCGTACGGTCGGCCCTCGCGGCCCGCCTCGGGGTCACGCTGTCGATCGTGCTCACCGCCCTGCTCGTCACCACGGTGATCAGCGTGGTGCTCGGCGTGCTCGCCGCCACCCGCGGCGGCGCCGTCGACCGGATCGCCCAGGGCGTGTCGATGGTCGGCTATCTGGTGCCGAATCTGCTGATCGCGATCGCCCTCGTCTACGTCCTGGCCGTCAAGCTGCACTGGTTCCCGGCCACCGGCTACACCCCGCTGGCGGAGAACCCGGCAGGCTGGGCCTCCACCATCGCCATCCCCGTCGTCGCCCTGATGATGAGCGGCGTCGCGGGCCTCACCTCCCAGATCCGTGGCGCCATGATCGGCGAACTGCGCAAGGACCACATCCGCACCCTGCGCACCCGGGGGATACCGACCCGGTCGATCGTGCTGCGCCACGCCCTGCGCGGCGCGGCCGGCCCGGCGCTCACCGTGCTGTCGCTGGAGTTCATCCAGATGCTCGGCGGCGCCCTCATCATCGAGCAGGTCTTCGCGCTGCCGGGCTTCGGCCAGTACGCCTTCAACGCGTCCCTGCAGGGCGACATCCCCATCATCATGGGCATCAGCCTCTTCGGTGTGCTGCTCGTGGTGTGCGTCAACCTCGTCGTCGACCTGGTGAACGGCTGGCTCAACCCGAAGGCGAGGGTCCTCCAGTGACCGCCGAACACCGCACCGCCGAACGCCACACTGCCGAACACCGCAGCGCAGCCTCCGGCCGCAGATCGCCGCTGCGCCGGCTCCTGACGGACCCGCAGGCCGTCATCAGCGCCGGCCTTCTCCTGGCCGTGGTCCTCCTCGGCCAGCTCTCCCCACTGTTCACCGACCACGGCCCCAACCACGCCTCCCTCGACGCGGTCAACGCCCCCGCCGGAACCGACGGCTACCCGCTGGGCGGCGACAAGAGTGGGCGCGACATCTTCGCCCGGCTGCTGGTCTCCATCAACACCAGCGTGGTCGCCGCCCTGATCGGCACCAGCATCGCCCTGGCCATCGGCGTCACCTTCGGGCTCGTCGGCGGCTACTACGGCCGCCGCGTCCGGGGCGTCACCGAATGGGCCTTCAGCCTTGTCATGACCTTCCCCGGGCTGCTGCTGCTCATCGTGCTGCTGCCGGTGACGGGCGGCGACTACCGCGCCACGATGCTGATCTTCGGTGTGCTGCTCTCACCCGGGATCTACCGCCTCGTACGCAACCTCGTCCTCGGCGTGAAGAACGAGCTCTACGTGGACGCCGCCCGCGTCTCGGGCCTGTCCGACCAGCGCATTCTGTGGCGCCATGTGTTCTCCGTGGTCCGGGGCCCCGTCGTCATCGCCACCGCCTTCCTCGCCGGATCCTCCATCTCCGTCCAGTCGGGTCTCGCCTTCCTCGGCGTCGGATCGAGCACCGGCCCCAGCTTCGGCGCGATGATCTCCGAGGGCTTCAGCAACCTGTACCAGGAACCACTGCAGTTCCTCTGGCCGAGTCTGGCGCTCGGCATCATCACCGCGTCCCTGGTGCTGCTCGGCAACTCGCTCAGGGACGCGCTGGACGGCGGTCGGCCGGTGCCGTCCCGGATCGCCCCACCCGAGCGCCGGCCGACCGCGCGGGCGGCGCACACCGGGCCGGGCTCGACACCGACCGGGGCCTCTACGGTGACGGCTCCGGGGCTGCTCACCGTCGAGGACCTGGCCATCGCCTACCCGACACCGACGGGCGAGCTGAAGGAGGTCGTCAGCGGCGTCACCCTGACCCTGGAAGCGGGGCAGACCCTCGGTCTCGTCGGAGAGTCGGGATCAGGCAAGACCCAGACCGCGTTCGCCGTCCTCGGTGTGCTGCCCGCCGAGGCGGTCGTCACCCGCGGTTCGATCCGGCTCGACGGACGCGAACTCCTCGGCCTGGACGAGCGCGCACTGCGCGCCGTACGCGGGACCTCCATCGCGTACGTACCGCAGGAGCCCATGTCCAACCTCGACCCCAACTTCACGGTGGGAGCACAGCTCGTCGAGGGGCTGCGCGCGTCGTCGCCGATCACGCGGCGCGAAGCGCGGACACACGTCCTCGCCCTGCTGGACCGGGTCGGCATCCCGGATCCGCGGGCCACCTTCTCCTCCTATCCGCACCAGATCTCCGGCGGCATGGCCCAGCGCGTGCTCATCGCCGGCGCGATCGCGAGCCGCCCGCTGCTGCTGATCGCCGACGAGCCGACGACGGCGCTCGATGTCACCGTGCAGGCGGAAATCCTCGACCTGCTGCGCGACCTGCAGCGGGAAATGAACATGGCCGTGCTGCTGGTGACCCACAACTTCGGGGTGGTCGCCGACGCTTGCGACCGCGTCGCGGTCATGCGGACGGGCCGGATCGTCGAGACCGGCGACGCGCTCGACATCTTCAGCGCCCCGCGGCAGGACTACACCCGGATGCTGCTGGATTCCATCCTCGACGAGCACACCCTGCGCACCGACGGGCCCGGCGTGGACACGCGTAAGACGGACACACCCAAGACGGACACGTTCGAGACGGAGGCGCGATGACGACGGCCCGGGCCCTGCTCGACGTGAGCGATCTGCGCGTGGCCTACCCGGGGCGCGGAGTCCGCGCCCGCTCGCGGGAGGTGTTGCACGGGGTGTCCCTGGCGGTGGACGAGGGCGAGACGCTGGGCATCGTCGGCGAGTCCGGATCCGGTAAGACGACCATCGGCCGGGCGGTGCTCGGCCTGGTGAAGCCCAGCGGCGGACACATCGGCTTTCTCGGCCAGGACATCACCCACCGCACGGCGAAGGAGCGCCGCGCCCTCGCCCGCCACATCCAGGTCGTCTTCCAGGACCCCTACTCCTCACTCAACCCGTCCCTCACGATCGGCGACACCCTCGCCGAGCCCCTGGTGGCGCAGGGCGCGCGGCCACGCAACGCCCGGGCGCGCGTGTGTGAACTGCTGGACCACGTGGGGCTGCCGGCCGACGCCACCGAACGGCTGCCGCGCGAGTTCAGCGGCGGCCAGCGCCAGCGCGTCGCGATCGCCCGGGCGCTGGCCCCCGGGCCCAAACTGATCGTCTGCGACGAGCCGGTCTCCGCGCTCGACCTGTCGACGCAGGCACGCGTACTCGACCTCTTCGTCGACATCCAGCGGCGCACCGGCGTCGCGTATCTCTTCGTCTCGCACGACCTCGCGGTCATCCGGCGGGTGAGCCACCGGGTGAGCGTGGTCTACCGCGGCGACGTCATCGAGACCGGCCCGGCCGGCCGCGTCACCTCCACCCCCGAACACCCCTACACCCGGCGCCTGTTGCTCGCCGCCCCGGTCGCGCACCCCGTCGAGCAGCGGAAGCGGCGCGAGGAGCGGCAGCGGCGGAAGGCGGGCGAGGGCCCGGTCCCCAGCTCTACGGAAGAAGGAAAGTGACCATGACGACCCGACTCGTGCCCGGTTTCCTCTGGGGTGCGTCGACCGCACCCCACCAGGTGGAGGGGAACAACCTCAACAGCGACTGGTGGGCCAGCGAGCAACTGCTGCCCGGCATGGAACTCAGCGGCGACGCGATCGACAGCTATCACCGCTACGCGGAGGACATGCGGCTGCTCGCCGACGCGGGTCTCACCTCCTACCGCTTCGGTATCGAGTGGGCGCGTATCGAGCCCATTCCCGGCGAGTTCTCCCGAGCCGAACTGGCCCACTACCGCCGGATGATCGACACCGCCCGGCAGCTCGGCCTCGAACCGGTGGTCACCCTGCACCACTTCACCAACCCCAAGTGGTTCGTGGACGAAGGGGGCTGGGCGGGGGAGCGGGCCGTCGAGCGCTTCCAGGCGTATATCCGGGCGGTCACCAGCATCCTCGACGACGTCAAGTGGGTCTGCACCATGAACGAGCCCAACATGCTCGCGATCATGGTGACGATGAGCCGCCTCGTGCAGGCATCCGACGCGCCCGCGTCGACCAAGGAGTGGATGAGCCCGACCGTCGAGGGCGCCGCGCGGCCGGTCCTGCCGAACCCCGATCCGCAGATCGGCCGGCGACTCGCCGAGGCCCACCACGCGGCCCGCGACATCCTGAAGAAACACACCGATGCCGCCGTCGGCTGGACGGTGGCCTGCCAGGCGCTGACCCCGACCCCCGGCAACGAGGAGATCCTCCGCGAGCTGCGCTACGTCCGCGAGGACCTGTACCTCGAGGCCGCCCGTGAGGACGACTTCATCGGGGTGCAGTCGTACTCCAGCCAGCCCGTCGACGAGAACGGCATCGTCCCGCATCCGCAGGGCCCGGACACCACGCTCACCGGCAACGCGTACCGGCCCGACGCGATCGGCATCGCGGTGCGGCACGTATGGGAGGCCACGGGCGGCATCCCGATCCTGGTCACCGAGAACGGGATCGCCACCGCCGACGACGAGCGGCGGATCGCCTACACCAAGGAGGCGATCGGACATCTCCTCTCGGCCGTCGACGACGGCATCGACATCCGCGGCTACCTCCACTGGAGCGCCCTGGACAACTTCGAGTGGGGCCACTGGGAGCCCACGTTCGGCCTCATCGCCGTCGACCGCGAGACGTTCCAGCGCCACCCCAAGCCGAGCCTGGCCTGGCTGGGCGAGGTCGCGCGTCGCGGGCGCCTGTGACGAGCCGCCGCCACCCGTTTCCCCGCCGGAGAGGAACCCGATGCTGAAGCCCCGCCCGACCGCCACCCGCGAACTGGTGAACCTCGACGGAGTCTGGAGGTTCGCCGTCGAGGGGACCGCGGGCGACACCCCGTGGACCGGCCCGCTCGACACCCCGCTGGAAGCCGCGGTCCCGGCCAGCTACAACGACCTGTTCACCGACAGCGCCATCCGCGACCACGTCGGCTGGGTCTGGTACCAGCGCCAGGTGCGGGTGCCGCGCGGCTGGGCGGGCGACCGCGCCATCCTGCGGGTGGACGCCGCCACACACCGGGGGCGGGTGTACGTCGACGGTGCGCTGGTCGCCGAACACATCGGTGGCTACACCCCGTTCGAGGTCGACATCACCGACCACGTACGCCCCGGTCAGGAGTTCCGGCTCACCATCGGGGTCAACAACGAGCTGACCAACACCACCATCCCGCCCGGCAGGATCACCGTGAGCCAGGACGGCCGCCGGACCCAGACCTATCTGCACGACTTCTACAACTACGCCGGCCTCGCCCGCTCCGTATGGCTGTACAGCGTGCCCGCCGCGCACATCGCCGACATCACCGTGGTGACCGGCCTCGACGGCACCACCGGCACGGTCGACTACGAGGTCACCACCAGCACCACCGCCCCCGTCCGGGTCCGTGTCCTGGACCCGTCGGGAGACGAGGTCGCGGTGTCCGACGGGGCGAGCGGAACCCTGCGCATCGAGAACGTGACACCGTGGCGGCCGGGCGCCGCCCATCTGTACGACCTCGTCGCCGAGGTCATGGACGCCGGCGCTGTGGTGGACACCTACGCCCAGCCCTTCGGCGTACGCACGGTCGAGGTCCGCGGAGCGCGGTTCCTCATCAACGGCGAGCCGTTCTACTTCACCGGCTTCGGCAAACACGAGGACACCCCGGTGCGCGGCAAGGGCCACGACGACGCCTATCTCGTCCATGACTTCCAGCTGATGGAGTGGGTCGGCGCCAACTCCTTCCGCACCTCGCACTACCCGTACGCCGAGGAGGTGCTGGACTTCGCCGACCGGCACGGCATCGTCGTCATCGACGAAACGGCGGCCGTCGGCCTCAACCTGGCCGTCGAGGGTGGACTGACCGGCGCGCCGGTGCGTCCCACCTTCTCGCCCGACACCATCAACGACGACACCCGCGCCGCCCACGCCCAGGCGATCCGGGAACTCATCGCCCGCGACAAGAACCATCCCAGCGTCGTGATGTGGTGCATCGCGAACGAGCCGTCCTCCAATGAGGAGGGCGCGCGTGAATACTTCGAACCGCTCCTCGAACTCACCCGCAAGCTCGACCCCACCCGTCCCGTCTGCTACGCGGCCGTGATGTTCGCGACCTCCGACAACGACCGTATTGCCGACCTGTTCGACGTGCTGTGCATCAACCGCTACTACGGCTGGTACATCGCGACGGGCGACCTGACCACCGCCGAGAGCTACCTGGAAGGCGATCTGCGCGGCTGGGCCGCCAGGTTCGGCAAGCCGATCATCATGAGCGAGTACGGCGCCGACACCCTCCAGGGCCTGCACTCCGTATGGGACCAGCCGTGGACGGAGGAGTACCAGACCGCCTACCTGGCCGCGTACCACCGGACCTTCGACCGGATCGAGGAGGTCGTCGGCGAACACATCTGGAACTTCGCCGACTTCCAGACCTCGAACGGCATCCACCGGGTCGACGGCAACAGGAAGGGTGTCTTCACCCGCGACCGACGGCCCAAGGCCGCGGCCCGCGCGCTACGGACGCGGTGGCGCGGGCTCGGCGGCGCCAAGCCGTCGAGCGAAGCATGACCGCGGTGTCCGGTCCGGACCGCCCGCTGAGCACAGCCCCCACCTGCCCGAGGAGAGGAATACCGGTTCCATGAGTGTGCAGTTGCGCGACGCCGTAGCGGTGGTCACCGGAGGAGGCAGCGGGATCGGCCGCGCCACGGCGCATTCGCTCGCCCGGCGCGGCGCCCGGGTCGTGGTCACCGACCGCGACGGCGACCGGGCCGACACCGTCGCCGGCGAACTCGGCGAGCGGGGCATCGCCGCGGTCTGCGACGTGACCCGCCTGGAAGACCTCCAGGCGGTCCGCGACCTGACGCGGGAACGGTTCGGCCGCGTGGACATCGTCATGAACAACGTGGGGATCCTCGCCGTCGGCCCCGTCCAGGACATCCCCCTCGACGCCTGGCAGCGGGTGATCGACGTCAACCTGCTGGGCATCGTCCGCAGCAACCTGGTCTTCCTGCCCGTACTCGTCGAGCAGGGGGCCGGCCATGTGGTGAACACCGCCTCCACGGCGGGACTGCTGCCCTACGGATACGAGCAGATGCCGTACACCGCGACCAAACACGCGGTGGTCGGGCTGTCCGAAGCGCTCGCCCTGTATCTGCGGCCACGGGGCATCGGGGTCTCCTGTCTGTGCCCCGGGATCGTGGCCACGAACATCGTGGAGCAGGTCACCTTCTACGGCGAGACCTCGCCACCGCGCGGACCGAACTCCCCGGTGCTCGACGCCGGTACGGTCGGCGAACTCGTCGCCGACGGCATCGCCGACGACCGCTTCCTCATACTCACGGTGCCGGAAGTCGCCGACGAACTGCGCGAACGCGGGGCCGACATGGACGCCTATCTGTCGCGTCTGATCGCCGACGTCATGTGATCGAGCCGGGCCCATCGCACAACCCGAAACATCGCACAACCTTGAAAGGAACTGAGCCGTGCCCGAGGAGAACAGAAGCGCGCTGAGCCGTCGACACATGCTCGGCATCATGACGGCGGCGGCAGCCGGGGCCTCCCTCCCGCTCGCCACCGCCCCCAGCGCCCGGGCGGCGAGCGCGACGGCAACCGGCGGACACGGCTCCGCCCCCGTGGATCTGCAGATCAACTCCCGGAGCCGGCCCCTGGGGACACAGACCGCGCCGACGTTCGGCTGGGTGCCCCCGGTGGACCGGCAGACCGCGTACGAGATCCAGGTCGGGACCGCACCCGGCCGGGCGGACGTCTGGCACAGCGGCAAGGTCGCAAGCCCGCACAGTGTCGACGTGGCCTACGGCGGTGGCACGCTGCGGTCGGAGCAGCCGTACTTCTGGCGGGTGCGGACCTGGGACGAGAAGGGCGCACCCGGCCGCTGGAGCGAGCCCGCGAGGTGGGAGACCGGCCTGCTGAAGGGCGAGAAGGACTGGTCGGGCGCGCTGTGGATCGGCGGACGCCAGCCGCAGGACCACGACTGGAAGGACCTGACCGCCACCGTCGTCTTCCGCGGCGGCACGGACCCGGCGAGCGGGCTGCCCCTGCTGCTGCGCGCCGAACCCATCGGCAAGACCTGGGGCGAAGGACTCGACTGGACCATCCGCCAGAGCGGCGACGATATGCAGCTGACCATGAAGACCAGCCACTACGCCGGCAACACCTGGGTGGACGACGGCACATCCGAGCCCAACTGGGGCGTCGACTTCTACGACCCGCAGAGCGAGACCAACCCCACCACCGCCGGCACCCGCGGCGTCCCGGTCGGCACGGTCACTCTCCCCGCCTCGACCGGGCTGACGAAGGACACCTGGGCCTCCCGCGACCACACCGTGAAGGTCACGGTCCGCGGGCTCACCGTGGCCACGGAGGTGGGCGGCGTCGAGGTGGACCGCCGCACGCTCACGAAGGACCAGATCCGCCGCCATGGCAGCTTCGGCTTCGGCGGCGCCACCTCCGCCACCGTCCGCAGTGTCACGGTGACGGGCACCGGTGCCCCCGACTTCTCCGCCGACCTCACCACCGGTGCCAACCCGTTCGAGAGCGGCATCGGCACCCTCGACGGCCTGACCTTCCCGCCCAAGAACCCCTACATCCCGGCCAAGAACGCCATGCTGCCCATCGCCAACCCGGCGCCGGTGCTGCGCCGTGCGTTCACCCTGCCTCGCGGCCGGCGCATCGCCACGGCACGCCTCCACCTGAGCGCCGCGGGCAATGTCACCTTCACCGTCAACGGCGACCCGATCACCGTGGACGGCAAGCAGGCGGCCGGGGACCGGACCAACGTCCCCCGGCTGCTCACCGATCAGAGCACCTACGACCGCACGGTGCTCTACGACACCTTCGACGTCACCGCGCTGCTTCGGGCGGGCCGGGACAACGTCCTCGCCGCCGAACTCGGCCGCGGCTGGTACGGAGTGACCACGCCGCAGGAGTGGTACTGGCAGCTCGCCCCCTACGCCGGCCCGCCGCGCCTGCGTGCGAAGCTCGTCGTGTCGTACACGGACGGCTCGGCCACCACGCTCGTCACCGACCGGGACTGGCTCACCGCGGACGGGCCCACGACGTTCGACTCCGTCTACTCGGGCGAGAAGTACGACGCCCGGCGCGCGGACCGGCTCGGCGACTGGCGCACGCTCGGCTACCGCCCCGGCGGTCAGTGGCGTCCGGCGACCGCCCTGATCCCGCCGGGCAGCTGCTCCGGCCCCGCACCGAAGCACCACGGAGCGCTGCCCGCCACCACCGTCCCCGAGGGCTTCAAACCGGCCGTCCTACGGGCCCACGAGGCGGAACCGGTCCTGGTCAACCAGACGCTGCGCCCGGTCTCGCTCACCGAGACCGCCCCCGGCTCGGGCGTCTGGGTCCTGGACTACGGCCAGATCCTGACGGGCTTCGTCCGGCTGTCCCTCACCGATGTACGCCCCGACAAGGAGGGCATCACCCTGCGGATCCGCGGGGGCAACCGCATCTCGGGCGGCGACGGCAGCGCAGGCTCCCCGCTGTCGGTCGAGGAGGAGAACTTCCAGCACGACGCCAACCTCCAGACGCACTACTACACCGTCGGCAAGCGGCCGGCACAGACCTGGGAACAGCGGTTCAGCCACTTCGGCTTCCGCTACCTGGAAGTGAGGAACCTCGAAACCGTCCTCGGCCGGACACCGGACCTCAAGCGGGACGCGGACGTACTGACCGTCGACGTGGCCCGCTCCGGCTTCGCCCGCACCGGCACGTTCACCACGGACAACGCCCTGCTCAACCGCCTTCAGCGCAATCTGGAGTGGGCCGAGCAGAACAACCTGGTCCAAAAGCCCACCGACACCCCCTCACGGGAGAAGAACGGCTGGACCGGCGACGCCATGGCCAGCTCCGAATCGCAGTCCCTCACCTGGGACGTCAACGCCGTCCTCACCAGCTATCTGCGCCACTTCCCCGACACCCAGATCTCCACCGGCCAGCTGCCCATGTTCGTGCCCGTCGCCAAGGGCGGCTACGGCTACGACCACACCCCCGGCTGGACCGCCGCGTGGAAGGCGGTGCCGGCCTGGGACTCGGCGTACTTCGTCATTCCGAGGGAGCTGTACGCGTACTACGGCAACAGCAGCCTGTTCGCCGAGCTCTACGACCACCAGGACACCCTTCTCAAGTACTACGAGACGCTGTTCACCGCCGAGAACCACTACATATTCGAAGCCTCCCTCGGCGCCTACTCCGGCGCCGAGCCCCCCGGCAGCAACGCCGTCATCAGCCTCGCCTTCTACATCCACTTCTGCGACTACATGGACGAGGTGGGCACCCGGCTCGGCCGCACCGAGCGCGCCGCACACTATGCGAGACTGGCGCGCACCCTGCGCCGGGCGTTCGTCGCCAACTACTGGGACGCCTCCTCGGGACACTTCACCGAGGGCAGCATCTCCAGTGAGAACGCCCTGGCCATCGCCTTCGACCTGGTGCCCGGCTCGGACCTGGACCCCGACGACCCCCGATACCTGGCCGGTACGAAGACCCTCGCCGAGAACAAGAAGGCCCTCGCGAAACTGCTCGCCGACCGCATCGTGGCGGCGGACCACCACATCCAGAACGACATGTACGGATCGCGCTACGAGTTCAACATCCTCAGCGAATACGGCTACACGGACATCGCGCTGGGGGCCGTCACCCAGACCGGTACACCCGGCTACGTCCACCAGATCGCCAAGGGCGCCACCTCGCTGTGGGAACAGTGGACCGACCGGCTCTCGGTCAACCACCACTACCGCTCCAACGTGGCCACCTGGTTCTACCAGAGCCTGGCCGGTATCAAGCCGACCGCCACCGCCTACGCGTCGCTGCGCATCCGCCCGTACATACCGTCAGTCGAGGTCAACAGCCGTGTCCCCAAGGACACGCAGGACACCGATCTGGCGCCCGCGACGCTCGACCACGTCGGCGCCTCCATCGACACCGTACGTGGCACGGTGTCCTCGCGATGGAGGCGCCTCCCGGACGGCAGGATCGATCTCGCGGTCACCATCCCGTACAACACCGACGCCGAGATCTGGGTCCCCACCCAAAACAAGCCCGTCACCGCGCCCCGGGGTGTCGCCTTCGTCCGCGACGACACCTCCGGGGGAGGCCCCTACAAGGTCTACCGGGCCCGGGCGGGCTCGTTCCGCTTCAACGCCGGATGACCGTGCGGTGATCAGCCCCCGGCCGGACACTCGGGGCGCTTGGCGGTCAGGACCACATAGCCGAGCTTGAGCGACGAGTTCATCCGCGCCCACTCCGCCACGAGCGTGTCGAACCGCTCGCTGTCGACGCCGAAGGCCGCCGCATAGGCGGTGGAGTTGGCGACGACGGCACCGCCCAGGGCATCCATGGACGGGCGGATGATCTCGTCGCCCAGGTCGGCCAGCTCCTCCAGCCGCAGGCCCGCGCCGAGGATCAGCCGGGGGTACTCCACCAACTCGATATGGGCCGGGACCGCGAACATCGAGCGGCCGCGCTCGACGGCGCCGCGGTCCCGCCTCGCGACCGGCTCCCGCAGCACGACGTCCATGACGGCGAGCCGTCCGCCGGGGCGCAGCACCCGTGCGATCTCCCCCAGCACCTGTGCCGGGCTGGGCATATGGAACATGCACTCCAGTGCCCATACGGCATCGAACGAGGCGTCCGGGAACGGCAGCGTCATGGCGTCGGCGCGGACGAAACGCACCCGGTCGGCCACCCCCTCCCGCTCGGCGAGCGCCGTCGCCCGCTCGATCTGTACGGGGCTGACGGTGACGCCGACGACCTCGGCCGGCCCGCTCCGCGCCAGCCGCACGGTCGGCCTGCCGGAGCCGCAGCCCACGTCCAGCACCCGGCGGCCCGCGATGTCGCCGAGTTTGCCGATGAGGTGGTCGGTCAGCCGGTCGGCGGCGACCCCGAGGGAGCTTCCGTCGTGCGGATGCGGCCAGTAGCCGAAGTGGAGGTTGCCGCCCGCCGCCTCGCCGATCAGGTCGGTGAGACGGTCGTAGTAGTCGGCCACGTGGTCGGGGGAGATGTTCTGCGATGCGGTGGTCATGGCACTCCAGTCGTTCGTCCCTGGCTTCGAGCGTTTCGTCGTTCAGGAGAGGCCGAGGTCGTTTCTGATGAAATCCAGCACCTCGGCGGCCGTGGCGGACGCCAGCCTGCCCTCGCCCTCGCCCTCGGCGTCGCCGCCCGCCGCCGGACCGTCGGACTCGTTCCACTTCAGGAGAAGGGCCTGCAACCGGGCCGTCACCCGCGCCCGGACCGCATCGTCCCCGTCCACCCGGGACAGCGCCGCTTCCAGCCTGTCGAGCTCGGCCAGCACCGGGGCCACCCGTGCCGCTTCGCCGCCGCCCAGCACCTGCTCCCCGACGTGACGGGCGAGTTCGTCGGGCGTGGGGTGGTCGAAGACGAGGGTGGTGGAGAGCCGGAGACCCGTGGCGGCGTTGAGCCGGTTGCGGAGCTCGACCGCGGTCAGGGAGTCGAAGCCCAGGCCGCGGAAGTGCGCGCCGGGATGGACGGTGTCCGGATCGTCGCGGCCCAGCACGAGGGCGGCGTGCGAGCGGACCAGCGAGAGCAGGATCTCGTGCTGCTCGGCCGGGCCGTGACCGTCGAGGCGGGTATGCAGGGGGGACGGTCCGGTGGTGGGGGACACGGGGCGTGTCCGCCGTGTCCTGGATCCGACCAGGCCCCGGTACAGGGGCGGCACGGTCGACGAACCGGGGTGCGGATCCGGGGTGTCGAGGCGGGCGGGGACGAGGACGGGGCGGTGGTGGCCGAGGGCCGCGTCGAAGAGGCCGAGCGCCTGCCCGGTCGTGAGGGGACTGATGCCGAGCCGGGCCAGCCGGGCGCGGTCGGCCTGGTCCAGGTGCCCGGTCATGCCGCTGCTCTGCTCCCACAGCCCCCACGCCAGCGACACCGCCGGAAGGCCCGAGTCGCGGCGGTGGTGGGCGAGCGCGTCCAAGAAGGCGTTGGCCGCGGCGTAGTTGCCCTGCCCGGGCGAGCCGAGCAGACCGGCGACCGAGGAGAAGAGGACGAACGCGGCCACGTCGGCGTGGCGGGTGAGGGTGTGCAGATGCCAGGCGGCGTCGGCCTTGGCGGCCAGGGCGGCGGCCAGGTGGCGGGGGGTGAGGGACCCGAGGGTGGCATCGTCGACGACCCCCGCCGCGTGGATGACGGCGGTCAGCGGTCGCTCGGCCGGGATCGCCCCCAGGAGCCGGGCGACCGCCGCCCGGTCGCCGAGATCGCAGGCGGCGATGGTGACCCGCGCGCCCAGCTCGCTCAGCTCCCGCCGCAGCTCCTCGGCGCCCGGGGCGTCGGGGCCGCGCCGACCCGCCAGCAGCAGATGGCGGGCGCGTCCGGTGTCCGCCAGATGGCGGGCGAGGGCGCCACCCAGGGTGCCCGTACCGCCGGTGATCAGCACGGTGCCCTCGGCATTCCAGCCGGCCGGGACGGTGAGCACGTTCTTTCCGATGTGGCGGCCCTGCTGCAGATGGCGGAAGGCGTGCTCGGCCTGCCGGATGTCCCAGCAGGTCGTCGGCAGCGGCGCCAGGACGCCGCGCTCGAACAGGTCCAGTACGGTGCGCAGGATCCGCCCGACCCGCTCCGGCCCGGCCTCCAGCAGGTCGAACGCACGGTAGAGCACGCCCGGATGGTCCAGCGCCACCTGCCGCGGGTCACGGATATCGCTCTTGCCCATCTCCAGGAACCGGCCGCCGTCACGCGCCACCAGGCGCAGCGAGGCGTCGACGAACTCATGGGCGAGGCAGTCCAGGACGACATCGATCCCGCGCCCGCCGTGGGTCGCCGCGAAGCGCTGCTCGAACTCCAGCGTGCGCGACGAGGCCAGATGGGCGTCGTCGATGTCCTGGGCGCGCAGGACATGCCACTTGCCGGGGCCGGCGGTGGCGTACACCTCGGCGCCCAGATGGCGCGCCAGTTGTACGGCGGCCATGCCCACCCCGCCGGCCGCGGCGTGGATCAGCACCGATTCCCCCGGCTGCAACCGCGCCAGATCGACCAAGCCGTGGTAAGCGGTGGCGAACACGATCGGGACCGACGCGGCCTGGGCGAACGACCAGCCGTCGGGGATCCGCGCCAGGGTCGCCCGCTCGGCCACGGCCACCGGGCCGAACGCCTCGGGGAAGATGCCCATCACCCGGTCCCCGGGGGCGAGATCGCGGACCTCCGCCCCGACCTCGAGGACGATCCCCGCCCCCTCACTACCCAGCGCCGTCCGCCCGGGCACCACACCCAGCGCGATCAGCACATCGCGGAAGTTCAGCCCCGCGGCCCGCACCGCGACCCGTACCTCGCCCGGGCCGAGCGGCACCGCCGCGGCCGGGGACGCAGTCGTGGTCAACCCGTCCAGGCTGCCCGTGCCGGGGCACTCCAACCGCCAGCCTTCCGGCCCCTGCGGCAGGGCCAGACCGCTGTCGTCGGCGCCGTCGCCCGGGCGCACCAGGCGCGGGACCAGCGCCCGGCCGCCGCGGAGCGCCAGTTGCGGCTCGCCGAGGCCGGGCGAGCCGAGGCCGAGCGCGCCGAGCAGCGCCGCGCGGGACTCCTGGGCGCCGTCCATGTCCACCACGGTGAAGCTGTCCGGATGCTCCGACTGGCCGGAGCGCACCAGCCCCCAGACCGCCGCCCCCGCCAGATCCCGTACCGGCTCGCCCGGCCGGGTGGCGACCGCGCCGGAGGTGAGCAGCACCAGATGTGCGTCGGCGAGCCCGTCCTCGCCGAGCCATCGCTGAAACAGCTCCAGCACCTCACCCGTCCTCGTGCGCACCGTCTGTGCCGGTTGGCTTGCGCCGTCGGCTCCCGGGGCTTCGTGGCAGGCCGCGATGACGAGGTCCGGGACGGGAGCGCCCGCCGCCACGGAGCGCACCAGCTCCTCCAGGTCCGGGTACCGGCCCACGCCGTCGAGCGCGGGTACCAGGCCGAAGGTGTCCGCTCCGATCAACGCACACCGGGGCAGGGCCGGGGGCGGCGTCGGCAGCGGCACATCCGTCCAGTCCAGGCCGTACAACGAGGTGCGCACCGCCGCCTCGGCCCCGCGCAAGGCGCCTCGTGGCACCGGGCGCAGCGTCAGCGACTCCACCGACGCGACCGGCCGGCCGGCCGCGTCGGACACGGCGACGGCCACGGTGTCAGGACCGAGCCTTCGCAGCCGTACCCGCAGGGCCGACGGGCCAGCCGTACGCAGTGAGACGCCCTGCCAGGCGAACGGCAGGCCCCGGTCCGGGCCGCCCAGGCCACCCGCCGGCCGTGTGCCGTCGGGCTCCAGCAGCCACATGGTCTGCAGCGCCGCGTCGAGCAGCGCGGGGTGCAGCCCGAAGCGGGTCGCGTCACCGGCCAGTTGGTCGGGGAGGCGTACCTCCGCCAGCGTCTCGTCGCCGTGCCGCCATGCCGCGGCCAGCCCCTGGAAGGCCTCCCCGTACTCGAACTCGGCCTCGGCGAACCGGTCGTAGACCCCGGCGACGTCCAAGGGCTCGGCGCCGGCCGGCGGCCAGGCCGTGGCCCATGACCCGAACGGTTCGTCGCCCGTGGGGGCGTGGCCATTGTGCCCCGCGCCATCGTCGAGGCCGACGTCGTGGGCCGCCGCCAGCGTGCCGATGGCGTGCCGTGTCCACGTGCCGTCGGCTGCCGGCCGGGCGTGGATGCTCAGCTCACGGCGGCCGGACTCGTCGGCGGCCCCCACGGCCACCTGCAGCACCACCTCGCCGTCGGCGGGCAGCGGCAGCGGCGCGTGCAGGGTCAGCTCCTCCACCCGGTCCCAGTCCACGTACGCCCCGGCCCGCAGCGCCAGCTCCACGAACGCGGTGCCCGGCAGCAGAGTGGTGCCGGCGATGACGTGGTCGGCCAGCCAGGGGTGGGTACGCGGCGAGATCCTGCCGGTCAGCAGACAGCCGTCGCCCTCCGCGAGCCCCACGGCGGCGCCGATCAGCGGGTGCTCCGGCGCGTCGAGCCCCGCGGCCGTCACATCGCCGACCGCCGCCGGGGCGGGCAGCCAGTAACGCCGGTGCCGGAAGGCATAGGTGGGCACATCGATCTGGTGTGGCGTCGGCCGCGGCGATGCGGCGTAGTGGTGCGTCCAGTCGATGGGGCGGCTGTGCGCGTGGACCATGGCGAGCGCGCCGAGGACGCTGTGCGTCTCGCCCCGCTCCGGATGGAGCAGGGAGACGGCCACGGGATCGTGCGCGGCGAGGTTGTGGTGGACGAGGGCGGTGAGGGTGGCGTCGGGGCCGAGTTCCAGGAACGTGGTCACGCCTCGGGCGTGCAGCCGCTCCACGGCCCGCGCGTAGTGGACGGTACGCCGGGCCTGGAGAGGCCAGAACGCGGCCGTGCCCGGGTCGGGTGTGTCGTCGCCGTCCGCCGACGCGGTGACGAGGGGAGTGTGGGGCCGGTGGTAGGTGAGGGTTTCGGCGGTGTGCCCGATCTCGCCGAGCAGGGGCTCCATATGGGGGGAGTGGAAGGCGCCGCTGACCTGGAGAGGGGTGACCTTCCTGCCCTGCGCGCGGAAGCCGTCGGCGACCTGGTGCACGGCGTCGTGGTCGCCGGTGACGACCAGGGACGCGGGGGCGTTGATCGCGGCGATGTCGACCCGGTCCGCCAACTCGGCGAGCAGGGGTTGCAGCTCCGCCTCGGTGGCCTCGACGGCGACCATGGCTCCGGCCGCCGGAAGGTCCCGCATGGCGCGGGCCCGGGCCGCCACCAGCGCCGCGGCGTCGGGCAGGCTGAGGATACCCGCCAGATGGGCGGCGGTCAGCTCGCCCAGGGAGTGGCCGGCCAGATAGCCGGGGGTGAGCCCGAACTCCTCGGTGACCATGCGGTGCAGCGCGGTCTGGAGGGCGAAGAGGGCCGGTTGGGCGTAGGCGGTCAGGTGCAGCAGCGCCGACGTATCGCTCTTCTCGTCGGCGAACATCACCTCCATCAGAGGGTGTTCCAGATACGGGTCCAGATGGGCGCACACCTCCTCCAGCGCCTCGGCGAACGCCGCGGACGAGCGGTAGAGCCCGCGGCCCATGCCGGGGCGCTGGGTGCCCTGCCCCGAGCACACGAAGGCGACCTTGCCCTGCCGCCCCACCGCCGCGCCCTGGACGACCGCGCCGTCGGGCGCGCCTGACGCCAGGGCGTCCAGGGCGCGCCGGAAGTCGTCGTGGCCGGTGCCGAGGAGCACGGCCCGGTGCTCGAAGGTGGCCCGTCCGCGCGCGAGGGAGTACCCCACGTCGGCGGGTTCGACATCGGGGTGCTCGGTCATATACGCCCGCAACTTCCCGGCCTGGGCCCGCAGGGCCTTCTCCGACCTGGCGGAAATGGGCCAGGGGAGCAGGGAGGGCTCGGGGGCTGTCGGTGCCGGGACCGCCTCCGGCTGCGGCGCCTGCTCCAGGATCACATGGGCATTGGTGCCGCTCACGCCGAAGGACGACACCCCCGCCCGCCGGGGGCGCCCGGTGTCCGGCCACGGCTGGTCCTCGGTCAGCAGCCGCACCGCACCCGCCGACCAGTCCACATGCGGCGACGGCTCGGACACATGCAGCGTGCGCGGCAGCATCCCGTGCCGCAGGGCCAGCACCGTCTTGATGACCCCGGCGATACCGGCGGCCGACTGGGCGTGCCCGATGTTGGACTTGACCGTACCGAGCCACAGCGCCCGGTCCGCCGGCCGCCCCTGCCCGTAGGTGGCGAGCAGGGCCTGGGCCTCGATCGGATCGCCGAGCCTCGTCCCCGTGCCGTGCGCCTCGACCGCGTCCACTTCGGCCGCCGTGACCCCGGCGGCGGCCAGGGCGGCCCGGATGACCCGCTGCTGCGAGGGGCCGTTCGGGGCGGTCAGTCCATTGCTGGCACCGTCCTGGTTGACGGCGCTGCCGCGTACGAGGGCCAGCACACGGTGGCCGTTGCGCCGCGCGTCCGACAGCCGCTCGACCACCACCATGCCCACGCCCTCGCCCCAGCCGGTGCCGTCGGCCGTGGCGGAGAACGCCTTGCACCTGCCGTCCGCCGCCAGGCCCCGCTGACGGGAGAACTCCACGAAGTTGAACGGGGTCATCATGACCGTGACGCCGCCCGCCAGGGCCAGCGAGCATTCGCCGGTCCGGAGCGACTGGCAGGCCAGATGGAGCGCCACGAGCGAGGACGAGCAGGCGGTGTCGATGCTGACCGCCGGGCCTTCCAGGCCGAGCGCGTACGAGACACGCCCCGAGGCGACGCTGTTGTTGCTGCCCGTCAGCGCGTAGCCCTCGCACACCTCCGCCAGCTCGGACGGCGTCTGCCGCAGCCGCGCGCTGAAGTCCTGCGCGTTGCTGCCGGTGAAGACGCCCGTCGGACTGCCCTGGAGGTCGTGGGGGTTGATCCCGGCCCGTTCGAGGGCTTCCCAGGACGTCTCCAGCAGCAGCCGCTGCTGGGGGTCCGTCGCCGTGGCCTCCCGTGGGCTGATCCCGAAGAACTCCGGGTCGAAGTCGCCCGCGTCGTGGAGGAAGGCGCCCTGCCGGCTGTACGAGGTGCCCGGCCGGTCCGGATCGGGGTCGAAGAGCCTCGCCAGGTCCCAGCCCCGGTCGGTCGGGAAGTCCCCGACGGCGTCCCGGTGCGCGGTGATGAACTCCCACAGGTCCTCGGGGGAGCCGATCCCGCCGGGATAGCGACAGGCCCAGCCGACGATGGCGATGGGCTCGGCGGGATCCGGTGCGCCGTGTGCCGTAGCGGACGAACTGCCGCTCGCGGCCGCCGTTTCGGCCGTTACCCCGCTGCCGTCCGGGCCCGTCGGCGCGCACCGCGCCAGCAGGTCCGCCGCGAGCTTGTCCGGCGTCGGACGGTCGAAGGCGACGGTGGTCGGCAGGCGGAGCCCGGTGGCCGCCGCGAGGCGGTTGCGGAGCTCGATGGCCGTCAGCGAGGTGAAACCCAGGTCGCGGAAGGCCCGGTCCGTGGGGATCGCCTGGGGCGCGGCGTGCCCGAGGACGGCGGCCGTGTGCGAGCTGATGAGGTCGAGGAGCGTCTGGTGCCGCTCGGCCGGGCTCTGATCCGCCAGGCGGGCACGGAGGCTCGCGGTGGCGTCGGCCGTCTCGTCCGCGCCGTCGGTGGCGGCCGGGGCCGGGCGGCGGCTCCCCGGGATGTCGCGGGTGTGCGGCGCCGGCTTGAGCTTCTTCCAGTCGACGTCGGCGACGACGAGCTGGGCGTGGGGCGAGACGATGGCGCGGTCCAGGGCGGCCAGCGCCAGGCGTGGCGGCATGGGAGGAAAGCCGCGGTCGCGCAGGTACGTCTGCGCGGACTGCGTGTTCGCGAGCCCGTCGCCGTCCCAGTTGCCCCAGGCGATGGAGGTGGCGGCAAGACCCCGGGCCCGGCGGTGCTGCGCGAGGGCGTCGAGGTAGGCGTTGGCGGCCGCGTAGTTGGCCTGGCCCGCGGCGCCGAAGGGCGCCGCGACGGACGAGAAGAGGACGAACGCGTCGAGGGGGTGGTGCTGCGCGAGGGCGTGCAGATGGTGTGCGGCGTGGGACTTGGGCCCCAGAGCGGAGGCGAGGTGGTCCGGGGTCTGTGCTGCGAGGGTGCTGTCGTTCAGGACGCCCGCGGTGTGGACGACCGCGGTGAGGGGGCGGTTCGAGGGGACATCGGCGAGGAGATCCGCGAGCGCGCCGGGGTCGGCCGTGTCACATGTGGCGAGGGTCACGGTGGCGCCGAGTTCGATGAGTTGGTCACGGAGCGCGGTGGCGCCGGGGGCGCTGGGCCCTCGCCGACTCACCAGCAGCAGATGGCAGTCGGGATGGCGTTCGGCGATGCGCTGGGCGACGCGGGAGCCGAGGGCCCCGGTGCCGCCGGTGATGAGGACGGTGCCACGGGGCGTCCACGGCGGGGTGTCCTCCGCTGCGCCAGTGGACGGTGTCCGGACCAGGCGCCGGGTGCGCGGGCCGGTGGCGCGCAGCGCGAGTTCGTCCTCGTCGTGACTGGTGGTCAGCGCGGTGACCAGGCCGCGGAGGACCCGCTCGGTGAGCGTGTCCGGAAGGTCGATGAGTCCGCCCCACAGATCGGGGTGTTCAAGGGCGGTGGTGCGTCCCAGCCCCCAGACCATCGCCTGGAGGGGGTGATCGAGGGTATCGGCGGGCGAGGTGGCGACGGCCTCATGGGTGGCCAGCCACAGCCGTGGCGCGATGTCCTCACGTGCGATGAGCGCCTGGATCAGAGTGAGGGTGAGGGCGGTGCCGACGGGCACCTCGGGGTGGCGCGGATGCGGCGCCTCGTCGAGGGCGAGCAGCGAGAGCACACCGCCGATGGCCGGCCCATCGCTCGCGATCCCCTGCGCGAGGTGCCGCTCCAGCAGGGGGAGATCGGTGTGGGTGTCGTCGAGGACGAGGGTGGCGATGGGCAGCCCCTGGCGTTCCAGCGCGGTCAGGACGCCACTGACGTGGGGGTGATCGGTCAGCCCGGCGGAGATCGCGACAAGCCATCGGCCGGACGGCCGCGGGCGGGCGGCGGTGAGGTCGACCGGCTTCCAGATGTCGCGGTAACACCAGGTGTCGGTGATGGTCTGGTCGCGACGGCGACCGTGCCACGCGGACAGGGCCGGTAGCAGCACGTCCAGGGAGGTGCCCGGCTCGACATCGAGGAGCGCGGCGACGGCGTTGGTGTCCTCGCCCTCGACCGCCTCCCAGAAGCGGGCCGCGGCGAGGTCCGTACCCACCGCCTTGTCCTCGGTGGAGTCGTGGAGCCAGTAGTGGTGGTGTTGGAACGGGTAGGTGGGGAGGTCGATGTGGGGTGGGGTGGGGCGCAGGGTCTGGTAGTGGTGTCGCCAGTCGATGGTGTGGCCGTGGACATGGGCCTGGGCGAGGTTGGCGAGGATGTGGTGGGTGTCGTCGTGGTCGCGATGGAGCGAGGCGATGACGGTGGTGGTGTGGTCGGTGGTTTCGGCGGTGGCCGTGATGGCGGGGGTGAGCGTGGGATGCGGGCTGACCTCGATATAGGTGTGGTGGTCGGTCTCGGTGAGGGCGTGGACGGCGTCGGCGAACCGTACGGGGCTGCGGAGGTTGCGGTACCAGTAGTCGGCGTCGAGCTCGGTCGGCTCGGCCCAACGGCCGTCGACCGTGGAGTAGAAGGGGATGTCGGCGGCGCGCGGGGCGATGCCGTTCAGCACGTCGGGCAGCCGCTCGGCCACGGCGTCCATATGGGGGCAGTGGGAGGCGTAGTCGACCGGGATGCGCTTGGCCCGTACGTCGTGGGCGTGGTAGTGGTCGAGCGCTTCGTCGAGTGCGTCGGTGTTCCCCGAGATGACCGTTGCCGTGGGGGAGTTGATACCGGCCACCCATAGCCGGTCGGGCCAGTGGCTGTGCAGATCCTCGGTGACCTGGTCCGCGGGCAGGGGTACGGAGGCCATGCCCCCGGCGCCCCGTACGGCTTGGAGGGCCTGGCTGCGCAGGGCGATGACCTTGGCCGCGTCGTGGAGCGTCAGGGCGCCGCAGACGTGGGCCGCGGCGATCTCGCCCTGGGAGTGGCCGAGGACGGCGTCCGGTTCGACGCCGTAGGAGCGCCAGAGCGCGGCCAGGGACACCATGATCGAGAACAGGGCGGGCTGGACGATGTCGGCGCGCTGCCATACGGGGTCGTCGGCGGGCCGGTGGAGGATATCGGTGAGTGTCCAGTCGACGTAGGGGGAGAGGGCCTGTTCGCAGGCGGCCATCCGCTCGGTGAAGACGGGTGAGCCGTTCAGCAGCCGTAGGCCCATGCCCGCCCATTGGCCACCTTGTCCCGGGAAGACGAAGACGATACGGCCGTCGGCGGTGGTGGGACGGTCCGCCGTCTGGTGGACCGCTGGGTCGGGCCGGCCGGTGGCGAGGGCGTCCAGGCCGTGGAGGAGTTGTTCGCGGTCGGAGCCGATGAGGACGGCGCGGTGGTCGAAGGTGGCGCGGCCGGTGGCGAGGGTGTGGCCGACGTCGGCCGGTTGGAGTTGCGGCCGGGCGGTGAGGTGTTCGTGCAGGCGGCAGGCCTGGTCGCGGAGTGCCTGGGGCGTCTTCGCCGAGACCGCCCAGGGCAGGGCGGGCCCGGCCTCGGCGGCATCCCCCTCGGGAGCCACCGTGGCCGATGGCGTTGCCTGCTCGAGGATGACATGGGCGTTGGTGCCGCTCACGCCGAAGGACGACACGCCCGCCCGGCGCGGGTGGCCTCGCTCTGGCCAGGGCACCGGCTCCGTCAACAGCCGTACGGCCCCCGCCGACCAGTCCACGTAATCCGACGGTTTGTCGATGTGCAGGGTGCGCGGCAGCACACCGTGCTGGAGCGCGAGCACCATTTTGATGACTCCGATGACGCCCGCGGCCCACTGGGTGTGTCCGATGTTCGACTTGATCGAGCCCAGCCACAGCGGCCGGTCGGCCGTACGCCCCTGTCCGTAGGCGGCCAGCAGCGCCTGCGCCTCGATCGGATCGCCCAACCGGGTGCCGGTGCCGTGCCCCTCCACCGCGTCGACCTCCGGAGCCGACACCCCGGCATTGACCAGGGCCGCCCGGATGACCTGTTGCTGTGATGGACCGCTGGGCGCCGTGAAGCCGTTGCTCGCACCGTCCTGGTTGACGGCCGAGCCCCGTACCACCGCCAGCACCTGGTGTCCGAGCCGTCGCGCGTCGGACAGCCGCTCGACGAGCAGCATGCCCACGCCCTCGGACCAGCCGGTGCCGTCCGCGGCGGCCGCGTACGCCTTGCAGCGGCCGTCCGGAGCCAGGCCGCGCTGCCGCGAGAACTCGATGAACATGCCAGGGGTCGAAAGGACCGTGGCCCCGCCGACCAGGGCCAGCGAGCACTCCCCGGCCCGCAGCGCCTGGGCCGCCAGATGCAGGGCGACCAGGGACGAGGAGCACGCCGTGTCCACGGACACCGCGGGCCCCTCAAGACCGAGGACGTAGGAGATCCGCCCCGAGGCCGCGGCGCCGATGTTGCCGGTCAGCAGATGGCCCTCCAGCTCGGGCGACGCCTGGTGCATACGGGGGCTGTAGTCCAGCGGGGCCACGCCGACGAACACCCCGGTGCGGCTGCCGCGCAGCGTCGTCGGGTCGATCCGCGCCCGTTCAAGCGCCTCCCATGAGGTCTCAAGGAGCAGCCGCTGCTGGGGATCCATGGCCGTGGCCTCGCGGGGCGCGATACCGAAGAACTCGGCGTCGAACTGGTCGGCGTCGTGCAGGAATCCCGCTTCGCGCTGGTAGTACGTGCCGGGCCGGGCGGGGTCCGGATCGTAGAGCCGCAGCGGATCCCAGCCCCGGCCCTCCGGGAAGGGGGAGAGTGCGTCGGTGCCCGCGGCGACCAGCTCCCACAGCTCCTCCGGGGTACGGGCACCTCCGGGGAAGCGGCCCGCCATGCCGATGACGGCGATGGGCTCGTCGTCGGCCCGGGCCGGACCGGGCGCCGCCGCGGGGTCGGGCCGGCCGTCGGTGCCCGGCTGTTGGCCGCCCTGGTGATCGAAGAGCCGGGAGTGCAGATGGTCGGCGACGGCGGCGGGCGTCGGATGGTCGAAGGCAAGGGTGAAGGGCAGCAGCAGCCCGGTGGCCTCGTTCAGCCGGTTGCGCAGCGCGACCGCGGCCGCGGAGTCGAAGCCCGAGGCGACGAAGTGCTCTTGCTCCGCGATGCCGCGGCCCGGGCCGTCCGCCCCGGCGACATCTTCGAGGGTCTTGGCCGCCTCGACGCCCACCAGCTCGCGCAGCCGCCGCTTCCGCTCGGCGGCGGAGAGCCGGGCAAGCCGCTCCACCAAGGGGGGCCGGCTGGCCTCCGCCGGGTCCGGGGCGTCGGCGAGCTCTACGGACGCGTCCGTGGGCGGCTCGAGGGGCAGGGTGATCAGGCGGCCGCCCGGCACCGAGAACGCCGCCCGGTGGTCGTCCAGCGCGCCCCGTACGTACAACTCGGCCAGCGCGGTACGAAAGGACGCGAGGGCGGCCTGCCCGCGATGCAGCGTCGGCACGATCACGACGCCCTCACCGCCGACCACCTCTTCGGCGGTGGCCTGCACACACATGGTCAGCATCGGATGCGGGCTCAGCTCCACGAAAGAGCGTGTGCCCTGCCGCAGCAGCCCCGTGACGACGCTCTCGAAGCGGACCGGGTCGGCGAAGTTCCGGTACCAGTAGGCCGCGTCGAGCCCCTGGGTCTCCAGCGGACCCCCGATGACCGAGGAGTGGAACGGCACCCGCGACGGCCCCGCGGTGATCGATGACAGCGAGTCCAGCAGGCCGTCCTTGAGGGGGGCCATGAGCGGCGTATGCGCGGGGATGTCGATCGCCACCTCGCGGGCCCGGACACCGGCACGGGCGAGCTCCGCCAACAGCTCTCCGGCGGCCGGCCGCTCGCCGGAGACGACCGTGGCCATCGGGCCGTTGACCGCGGCGATCGTCAGCCTGCCCGGCCACCGCCGCAGCAACGGAAGCAGTTGCGCCTCGGACCGCGCGACCGCGATCAGCGCACCCGACCCGGAGAGCGTCGCCTGCGCCCGGCTGCTCTCGATCACCACGCGAGCCGCGTCGGACAGCGACAGGGCGCCGCAGAGATGGGCCGCCGGGATCTCCCCGATACAGTGCCCCACGATCGTCGTCGGGCTCACCCCATGAGTCCGCCACAGCTCGGCCAGCCCCACCATGACGGCGAACAGCGTCGGCTGCACCACATCGGTCCCCTCCAGGGGCGGCGCGCCCGGCGCGCCCCGCAGTACCGCCTCCGGTGACCAGGGGACATACGGCTCGAACGCCTCGGCGCAGGCGTCGACCGCCCGACGGAACGCGGGGGAGACCGTCAGCAGGTCCACGGCCATACCGGGCCACTGGGTGCCCTGGCCGGGGAAGACGAACGCGACCCCGTCGCCGGCCGCGGCCGCCGTGCCCCGTACGACACCGGGGGCGTCCTCACCCCGGTCCACCGCGTCGAGCCCCCGCAGATACCCCTCGCGGTCCCCCGCGACCACCGCCGCGCGATGGGGGAGCGCCGGGCCGCCGCTCGCCAGCGTGTGGGCGATGTCTTCCGGACGGAGCTGTGGGTGGTCGGCGACATGGTCGTGGAGCCGCCGCGCCTGGGCCCGCAGCGCGGTTCCGGTGTGCCCGGAGAGGATCCACGGATGACCGGCCACTGCGAACTCGTTCTGGGCGTTGGGCAACCGAACCGTCTCCAAACCGGACGAGGCAGCAGTTCTGCGGCAGAGCTGTTCGGTTTATAGAGCAAAGCGGCAGAGCGACGGTGGCATCCCACTTGACAGCGCCTCAGGTGACGCTCGAGGCCGCGGCGCCCGGCGCCCGGGGGAGACTCTTACGCGCCGGCGGCGGGAGCGATGTTCTTGTTGTGGCGGAGCAGGTTCCGCGGATCCCACACCGCCTTGATCTCCGCGAGCCGCCGGTACTTGGCCTCGCTTCCGTACACGCCGCGAAGCCACGCCTCGCCCTGGTCCTCGGTGAGATTGATGTAGGCGTTGGGGAGGGTGTGCGGCCGCATGGTGAGCGCGGTCGCGTCGGCCCAGGCGTCGAAGGGCCGCCTTCGCCCGGGTGATGCGCCATATGGCCGAGGTCCGCAGCAGCCAGATGTTCCCCGTCTCCCGCAGGCGTACGACGGAGTCCGGCCCGGCCCTCGTCGCCGCGCGCGAGGCGCTGCTGGCCGACCTGGACGACCTGGTGGCACGGGCCCAGCGGGAGGGGCTGCTCCGGGCCGATGTGAACACGTACGACCTGGTCCTGATGATGGTCTCGCTGCCCCCGCGGATGCCCGAGGGCGGCGCCGGCGGCGGTCTGTCCGCAGACCTCACCGGCCGCCGGCTGTCCGTCCTCCTCGACGGCCTGCGCGCCCCCGGCGCGGAGCGGCTGCCCGGCTCCGCCGCCACCCGCCCGGACCTGGACGAGTTCTTCCGTACGCGGTTCGGGATCCGATCAGGCGCCGGTACGGGTCGGGGTCAGCCGGAGTACGGTGCCCTCTCCGTTGGCCGACAGGAGCAGGGAGCCCTCCGGGGCGACGGCGAGGCCGGCGAACCGGATGGCCATTCCCGGCAGGCCGCCGGCGAACAGCGCGGGCTGGGCTCGGGGGACGACGCCCGGGGGCGGTCCGACCGGTAGGTCCTCCGCGTCGATTCTGCTTTCCCCCGTGGTGAGTGAGATCGCCCGGAGCCTGCGGTGATCGGTCTCCACCGCGAACAGCTCGTCACCCAGGACCGCCAGCCCCTGCGGCGCCCCGAGGCCGTCCGCGACGGTCACCGTCTCCCCGTCGTCGATCCGGTGCACCGCCCCGATCCGGTCGTCACTCACATAGCAGCGCCCCTCCTCGTCGAAGGCCACGTCCACGGGGTGGTCGAGCCCTTCGGCGAGCGGAGTGATGGTGCCGTTGTCGTCGATGGCCACGACCCGGCCGGCGCCCGCCTCGGCGACGACGAGCGAGCCGTCCGGCCCCACGGCGATCCCCAGAGGCTGCTTCAGCCCGGATGCCCGGTTCCGGGTGGTCCTGTGCACCGGATCGTAGGTGTGGACGTCACCGAACTGCGAGGTGAGGTGCAGCAGTTCGCCGTCGGCGGCGATCCCATGGGAGAAGCACAGGAAGGCGGCCGTGGTCACGGCCCCCGGCTCGTCGTCGGGGGAGCTTTCCCGGGAGGCGGCGGGGCTCGCCAGCCGGTAGTGGTCGGCCGCGTACACCGTGCCACCCAGATCGACCGTCACCCCGTAGGGCCCGTCGAGCCCGCGTGGCACGATCTCGCGGGTCCTGCCGTCGGAGTGCATCTCCATGATGCCGCCGCTGGCGTAGCTGGAGAGGAACATCCTGTTCTCGGTGTCGAACGCCGCGTTGTCCAGGCCCACCACACCGCTGTGGACGAGCGCCCGAGACCCGGTGCCGTGCACATCGACGCGGGTCACGATGCCCTCCACGCCCCGCGACAGGACATGCAGCACACCGCCCTGGTCGAAGCGGACTGCGACCGGCTGGTGCACCTCCTCCGCGACCACCTCGGGCGTACCGCCGTCCGGCGGTATCCGCCAGACCTGACCGCTGAGCATATGCGGATAGTAGAGATGGTCGTCCGGGCCGAGCTGCATCGCATTGCCCATGGCCAGCCCCTCGGTGAGTACCACCGGGTCACCGCCGGCCGGGAAGAGTTCCATCAGACGGCCGTCCGGTTTCATCTCGTTGATGAACAGCCGGTCGCCGATGCAGGTGATGCCGTTGGGGTTGGTGACCTCGTCGGACACGAGGGTGTACGCCCCCTCGGGGCTGCGGCGCCACACCCGGCCGGGGACCAGGTCGGTGATGTACATCGAGCCGTCCGCCCCGAAGGCGAGGTCGTCCGGTGACTGGACCGGACTGTCCATCGGCACGATCACCTCGACGTCCCCGGTGGCAGGGTCGACGGCGCTGATCTGCCCGGCGAGGAACTGGGCGACGTACAGCCGCCCGTCGGGTCCGAAGGCGACCCCGTTGGAACCCCACAGCCGGTTGGGCTGGTTGAGCCGCCGCACCTCCCAACGGCTGCTGGTGGCCCGGCTGCGGCCGGTCGCGTCGAACCGGCTGGGTGACACCATCGCGTCGTTGCCCACCTTCTCGTAACTCCCGGTCTTCACTGGGCCTCGACAAGGACGTCGTTCATCCCGCCGTCCGCGCCACGCCAGCGCCGCAACAGTTCATGGAACGCGACCGGGCCGTCGCCGTAGGACTCGCTCCGCTGACGTGGCCGGCCCTCGTTGTTGTAGTAGCCGGGGGTGCACTCGGCGTGGAATTTCTGCAGGTCAGCGGCGCTCTGGCGGATCGTCGCCACCCATTGGTCCTGCGCCGTGACGGTCGGCTCGACATACCGGGCCCGGCGGTTGCGCGCCTCGGCGACGACCTCGGCGATATGGCGCGCCTGCTCGTCGAGAACGTGGACGAAATTGACGGCGCTGGCGTTCTGCACCGGGCCGAGCTGGAAGAGGTTGGGGAAGCCGTGGCTGTAGAAACCGTGGAGTGTCCTCGGACCCTCCTTCCAGGAGTCCATCAGGGACACCCCGCCCCTGCCGTACGCCGGAAGCTTCCCGGACATGACCCCCGAGACACCGACCTCGAATCCGGTCGCGAAGACGATGCAGTCGACGTCGTACTCCACCCCGCCGACGACCACCGCGCTTTCGGTGATCCGTTCCACGCCATGGGTGTCGGCCGTGTCCACCAGGGTGACATTGGGCCGGTTGAAGGTCTGGAGATAGGTGTCACTGAACGTGGGCCGCTTGCACATATAGCGGTACCAGGGCTTGAGCTGTTCCGCCGTTTCCGGGTCTTGCACGAGGGCGTCCACGCGGGCCCGCAACTCGTTCATCTTCTGGAAGTCGGAGATCTCGTAGGCGCGTTCCCGTTCCTCGGGCTCGATGTGGGCATAGCTGTTGGTCGGGATCATCTTCTCGTACAGCCGGGCACTGCTGGTCCAGGCGTCGTTCACCAGGTCCTCGTCGGCCCGTACGCCCGTGACGACCTTGAGGAAGTTCTCCATGCGCCGCCGCTGCCAGCCCGGCCCGAGCGACTCGGCCCACTTCGGCTCGGTGGGCCGGTTGTCGCGCACATCCACCGAGGACGGTGTGCGCTGGAATACGTACAGGTGGCCTGCGTCGGCCCCGAGATGCGGTACGACCTGGATGGCGGTCGCGCCCGTGCCGATGAGGGCCACGCGTTTGTCGGCGAGCTTGTCCAGGCCGCCACCCGCGTCTCCTCCGGTGTAGGCGTAGTCCCAGCGGCTGGTGTGGAACGTGTGTCCCTTAAAGCTTTCGATCCCGGGGATGCCGGGAAGCTTGGGCTGGCTGAGGGTCCCGCCGGCCACCGCGACGAAGCGGGCCCGCATCTCATCACCGCGGTCGGTGGAGACGAGCCACTCCGACTCGGCCTCGTCCCAGCGCAGTTCGGTGGCCTGCGTCTGGAAACAGACGTCGTCGTAGAGGTGGAAGCGGCGCGCGATGGCGCAGGCGTGCAGCCGGATCTCCTCTCCCGGCGCGTACCGCCACTTCGGGATGTATCCGACTTCCTCCAACAGTGGCATATAGACGTACGACTCGATATCGCAGTGGATGCCCGGGTAGCGGTTCCAGTACCAGGTACCGCCGAAGTCGCCGCCCTTCTCGATCACTCGGATCGACTCCACGCCGGCCTGGCGCAGCCGCGCGGCGGCGAGAAGGCCGCCGAACCCGCCGCCGATGACCAGCGCTTCGACCCGGTCGCGGAGGGGTTCGCGGGTGAACCCACGGTCGGCGTGGGGGTCGTCCTCGAAGTAGCCGAACCGGCCGGTGGTGCTCTGGTACTGGGTCTTGCCGTCGGGGCGGATCCGGCGGTCGCGCTCGGCGCGGTAGCGGGCGCGCAACTCGTCCGGATCGAAGCCAAGCTGCCCGGGGTCGGAGGGGGTGAGGCCGGGGGGTGTGGGGGGAACACCACTCACGAGGGGAAGTCTCCTTGCTCCATGAATGCGGTCTGCGTGCCAGTCAACCCAGTGCACTTCGATCAGTCAATCGATTGATTTAAATTTGGCCACGGTGTCTGCCACAGCGACGGCGACAGGCCGGGCGCGGATCAGGAACCGGATCAGGAAGACGCGCGTACGACAAGGCGCGGCACGATCACCGTCTCGCGCGCCTGGGCGCCGGTCATCAGCGCGGCGATCTGCCGCACCGCGGCCCGGCCGAGGAGTTCCTTGTCGACCAGCAGGGTGGTCAGCGGTGGGTCCACCAGCCGGCTGAGGGTCAGCCCGTCGCAGCCGACGAACGCGCAGTCCTCCGGCACGCTCACCCCGCGGTCGCGGGCGCGGCGCATGGCGCCGATGGCGATCAGATCGTTGTACGCGAGCACGGCCGTCGCCCCGAAACCGGTGTCCAGTACATCGTCCATGGCCGCCGCGCCACCGTCGAGGGAGTTGACGGCCGGGAACACCCATCCCTCCTCGGCGGGCAGCCCGAACTCCGTGGCGGCCCGGAGGAACAGCGAGTGCCGGGTGCCGCGGGCCCCGGCGTCCGGGCGCCCGCGGTCGTCGAGCATCGCGATCCGACGGTGGCCGCGCTCCACGAGATGGCCGACCGCCTGGCGCATCCCGGTGGCGAAGTCGATCCGCCCCCCGCTCACCGCCGCCGGCCGGTGCTCGTTGTCGAGCAGCACGAAGGGCATACCGGAGCGTTGGATGAGCTCGATGGCGGCGGGGCCGAGCAGAAAGGCGACACAGGCGTCCACATGGTCCACCACGGTCGCGGCCACCGCGGTCTCCCGTTCCAGGGCGGACCCGGTGCTGTAGACGGCGACCTGCCAGCCGCGCTCGTCGGCCGCCGCCAGCACGCCGGAGACCACCTCGGGGAAGAAGGGGTTGAGCACATCCGCGATGACAAGGCCCAGCGTGGTGAGCCCCGGGCCGACCATGCCACGGGCGAACCGGCTGGGGCGGTAGCCCATGGCCTGGGCCACCTCCAGCACCCGCTGCCGCGTGGCGGGGTCGATCTCCGGTTTGTCGTTGACCGCGCGGGAGACGGTCTGCCGGGACACCCCGGCCGAACGCGCCACGTCGTCGATGGTGATCCGGCGCGACCTGGCGTTCGGGGGCACGGCCCCACCCCTCTCCCCACCCCGCGTACGTGGCGTACGGGAGCGCTCACGTGAACGCTCCCGCCCTCGATCATCGCCGTGGCGGTGACGGGCGTCAATGGATCGCATCCGCGTAACATCCCGCCGTTTCACACATATTGACACAGCGGCCGAGTGGGCCGGACAGTGCTCCGTGAACGCTCACGGGAACGTTCACGGAGGACAGGACATGCCCACGCTGAGGATCCCGCTCCGCCCCCTACGCATCCCTACAGCCCGAGCAGCCCGAGCAGCCCGAGCAGCACGCGCCGCGCGCACCTGGTGGCGCACCCTGTGCGCGGCACTCGTACTCGCCCTGGCCGTCGGCCTTCTCTCCGCCCCCGCGGCCGACGCCGAGGTCCAGCATCCGCGGCAGGAGTGGCTGCGCGCGTCCACCGCCGGCCTCTTTCTGCACTGGGGCATGTTCACCTACCCCAAGCACCAGAACTGCCGGGAGTGGGAGCGCGATGTCACCGAGGGCGGCTGGAGCGCGGACTACTGGGTGGACGAGGCGCGCAAACTCGGCGCCTCGTACATCGTGCTGGCGACCTTCCACAGCAGGCTGGGCTACGCCCGCCCCTGGCCCTCGAAGATACCCGGCAGCTGCGCCACCGAGCGCGATCTGCTCGGCGAACTCGTCGCCGCGGGCAAGGCCAAGGGCGTGCGCATCATCCTCTACATGACCGACGATCCGCAGTGGCACAACGAGTCGGGCACCGAGACGCTGGACTCGGCCGCCTACTCCGCGTACAAGGGCCAGCAGGTCGACCTCACCACGCGCCGCGGCTTCGGCATGTTCAGCTACGACCTGTTTTTCGAGGTCATGCGGAACTACCCGGATCTGTCGGGATTCTGGATCGACAACGACAACGAGTACTGGGAGGAAAAGGGCCTCTACGAGCAGATCCGTGAGCGCCGACCGTCCTGGCTGCTGAGCAACAACAACGAGGACACGCCGATCATGGACACGGTCAGCAACGAACAGAAGACCGGCATGACCCCGGCGTACGACTACCCCGCCGCCGTGACCGTCCCCATGCCACGGCTGACCGAGGCCGACTACAAGCTGCCGACCACCGGCGACTGGTGGTACGACGGCGGCGACCACCAGGTCGACGCCCGGCTCAGCACCGGCCGTTACATCACCAACGCCGGGTCCTCGATCAAATCGCTCATGGCCGAGACACCGATGGTGAACGGCAAACTGCCGCCACAGCAGGAGGAGTTCAACGACTTCATGGGCCGATGGGTCGAGCCCGTCCGGGAGTCGGTGTACGGCGTCGAGGGCGGCGGCTATATGTACGGCGGTATGCAGCCCGGCTTCTGGAACGACGGCGCCCACGGCGTGGTCACCGTGGGCCGGGGCGAGGACGGCGACCGCACCCAGTACGTACATGTGGTCACACGGCCGCGGACCGATCTGCTGCGGCTGCGCGACAACGGCTACACGGTGCGCCGCGTCACCGACCTGCGCACCGGCGAGGCCATGCGCTTCAGCCAGTCCGGCGGCCACCTGTCGATCCTCGGCATCAGCGACTGGGATCCGTACGACACGGTGTTCAAGGTCGAGACCGACGGCCGTCAGCCCTACTACCCGCAGTCCGGCCTCGACGCCACCGCCTCGTCCGCGCGTGCCGGACACCCTGCGGCCGACCTCGCCGACGGAAACCACGAGACCTACTGGGACAGCGACGGCGAGCTGCCCGTCTCCGTCACGCTCGACCTCGGCACCCGCAAACGCGCCACGGCGCTGGCGGTGAACCAGCGCGAATGGTCCCCGACGCACGCACGGTCGTCCTTCGGCCGCCCCGAGGACTCCGCGCGCATCAAGGACTACCGCGTCTACGCCAGTGGCGACGGCAAGCGCTGGACGCAGGTGCGCGCGGGCGCGCTGCGCAGCGCCCGCGGGGTGCAGACCATCGACATCGGCGACCATGACGCCCGCTATCTCAAGCTGGAGGTGCGCAGCCTGTGGGGCGGCCCGCAGGCGCCGGAGTTCTTCGACCAGCTGCGCATCGACGAGATCCAGGTGGCGTACGGCCGCCCGAAGCCCACCCGCACCCCGCTGCCGCTGGAGGCCGAGGCACGGGAGAACCGGCTGACGGGCGCGGCCCGCTCCGTCGAGTGCGGCGCCTGCTCGGGCGCGCGGCGGGTCGTCGGGCTCGGTGGCGGGCCGCGCAACTCCGTGACGTACCGCGACGTCCGGGCCCCCGAGGACGGCGACTACCGGCTCCAGCTCGACCACACCGCTGCGGCCACCTCCTCCCTGTCCGTGAGCGTCAACGGCGCGGCGCCGATCGAGGTGCCCGTCGTCGCGAACAACCCCGACAGGGCAGGAGGGGCGCCGGAGAGCACGGCGGTCTCCGTGCCGCTGAGAGCCGGCGCCAACACCGTACGGATCTTCTCCACGGCCGCCCGCGGCCCTGGCCTCGACCGGATCGCGGTCGCGCCCCTGCCCCCGGCCTCGTACACGCCCAAGACCACGCTCACCGTCCGGCCACACGGCCTGCAGTGGGTCGGCCCCGGCCGGCGGTCGATCACCGTCACGGCGTCGCTCCGGCTCGACGACGACGAGCAGCTCGACGGCGTCAGCCTCGCCCCGCGGCTGCCGGCCGGCTGGACCGCGGACGGCGGCCCGGCCACGGCCCGGTCGCTGCGGCTCGGCCAGACGGTGACGGGCAGCTGGACCCTCACCTCGCCACCCGGTCAGGACGCCGGCTCGGCGGACATCCCCGTCACGGCGGACTTCACGCTGCTCGGCCGGCAGAAGTCCGTATCGGACCCCGTCCGGGTGCGGCCGCTGCCCGCCGACCGGATCTGGACGCGCGAGGCGGAGGACTCGGCCAACCAGCTCGGCAGCACCGGCATCACGAGCTGCGGACCCTGCTCCGGGGCCGAGAAGGTGCGCAATATCGGCGGCAGCGAGCGGGCGGCCGTGATCTTCCCCGACGTCGTCGTCCCGGACGGCGGGCAGCGCACGCTCTACCTCGACTACACGGTCAACGGCACCCGCTCGTTCCAGATCAGCGTCAACGGCGGCCCGCCGACCGCGGTGACGGTGACCGACACCGGGAACACCACCCCGCGTACGACCTCCGTCCCCGTCACCCTGAATCCCGGCGCCAACACGATCGAGATCTCCAACGCCACCGAGTCCGCCCCGGACCTCGACCGGATCTCCCTCGGCTGAGTCCGAGCGCTGATCAAGGTCGCGAAAGGGTTCTGGAACGCTCCTGGAACACCGACGACGCCGAGGAGTCAGGCCATGCACCCGAGACCTTCCCGCCGCTCCGCGCTGCGCACCGGCGGTCTGCTGGCGGCAGGCGCGCTGCTTCCCCAACTGCCCGTGGCCGCGGGGTCCGCATACGCGGCCGCCCCGTACACCGGTGAGTGGAGCCCGGTGCCGAAGATCCTGGCCCGGATCAGGCCGCCCGCCTTTCCCCGCAGGACCTTCGCCATCACCGACTACGGCGCGGTCGGCGACGGGCGGACGATGAACACCCAGGCGTTCCGGGCCGCCATCGCCGACTGCCACCGCGCCGGTGGCGGCCATGTCCTCGTCCCCGAAGGGCGCTTCCTCACCGGCGCGATCCATCTGCGCGGCGGCGTGGACCTGCACGTCACCGAGGGCGCCACCATCGCCTTCAGCCCCGATCCGCGCGACTTCCTGCCGGTGGTGTTCACCCGCTGGGAGGGCACCGAGTGCTACAACTACTCACCCTTCATCTACGCCTACGGTGAGCGCAACGTCGCCGTCACCGGTCCCGGCACCCTCGACGGACAGGCGCGGCTCGGGCCGTGGGAGAGCTGGTACCGCACCAGCGGACTGCAGGGTCCCGACCAGAGCCTGCTGCGCCGGCTGGGCTCCGCGGGCGTGCCGGTGGCCGAGCGTGTCTTCGGTGACGGCCACTATCTGCGGCCGAAGATGGTGCAGTTCTACCGCTGCCGCGATGTCCTGGTCAGCGGCCTGACCATCGTCGACCCGCCGATGTGGACCGTGCACCCCGTGCTGTCGCACAACGTCACCGTGCGCGATGTCACCGTGGACAGCACGCTCTACAACACCGACGGATGCGATCCGGAATGCTGCTCCGACGTGCTCATCACCGGCTGTCGTTTCAACACCAACGACGACTGCGTCGCCGTCAAGTCCGGCCGCGACGAGGACGGCCACCGCGTCGGCGTGCCGAGCCGGAACATCGTCGTACGCGACTGCCGGTTCTCCGGCCGCTGGGGCGGGATGACGGTCGGGAGCGAGATGTCCGGCGGGGTGCGCGATATCTTCGCCGAGAACTGCGAGATCAACTCGCCGGAGTTCCCCGGCCGCTACCCCGTCAAGCACGCGCTGTACGTCAAGGCGAGCAAGAAGCGCGGTGGCTATATCGACGGGGTGCACATCCGGAACTTCACCGGGCAGAACGTCGAGCGCGATGTGGTGTTCGTGAACATGAACTACAACGGTGGCGAGGGCGGAACGCTGCCGGTGTCCGTACGGAACATCCACATGGACCGGATGGAGATCGACGGCGCCCGCGCCGTGCTGCAACTGGTCGGCCTGGAGACCGACCATCTGCGGGGCGTCAGCCTCTCCCGTTCCACATTCACGGGCATCCTCAACCCCGACAGCATCGCCCACACCGACGAGCTGACCTTCCGGCGGGTCTACGTCAACGGCCAGGAACTCCCGTCCCCAAGACGTTAGCGGGTGGCGTCCACTGGACGCGCGTACCGCACAGGGACACCACGGCCGCCGAAGCGGCCACGACGCCCAGGCCCCACACCAGACTGCTGGAGTTCGCCACGAAGCCGATGACCGGGGGCCCGGCCAGCAGGCCCGTCGTGCCCATGGCGGCGACCAGGGCCAGAGCGTCCGGGCCCTGCTTCGCCGCGGCGACATAGACGCAAGGGGTCACGGCCGCGATGCCGAGGCCGACGCAGGAGAACCCGATCAGGGCCGGAACCACACCGCCGCTCAGCAGGGCGAGGGCCAGCCCCGTCCCGGCCAGGGCGCTGCCGAGGACGACGACCCGCCCATCGCCCCAGCGGGCGCGCCAGCCGTCGGCGAACAGCCGGGCCAGGACCATCATGCCCGAGACGACGGCGATCCCCAGGGGCGCCAGCTGTGCCGACGCCTTGACGACATCCGTCATATAGAGGGCCGACCAGTCGTTGATGGCGCCCTCGGTGACGGTGCCGAAGACCATGGCGCAGCACATCCACAGCGTCATACGGGTCGGCAGGGACCATCCGCTGCGGCTCTTCGTCCCGTCCCGCTTCTCCTCGGCGGTCTCGTCCTCCGCCAGCAGCCCGGTGCGGGCGTAGCCGAACAGGAACAGCAGGACGACGGCGGCCACGCCGAAGTGCACGGCGACCGTCGAGGTCATCGCGTTCACACCGGAGGCCAGGAGGGCGGCGAGCAGCGAGCCGCCGCTGAACGTCGCGTGCAGTTTGGCCATGGCGTTGCGCTTGTGCCGGACTTCGAGCGCGGCGCCCTGTGCGTTCATGGCGACGTTCAGACAGCCCACGAGCACCCCGTCGCAGCACACGACCGCCAGGGCGACGGGGTAGTTCGGCGCCATCGCCAGGGCGATGAGCACCAGCGTCAAGCCCAGGGCCGACAGCAGCGCGAGGCGCTGTGAGCCCAGCCGCCTCATCAGCACCGACACAAGAGGGAACGACACACTCGCGCCGACCCCCGCGGCCATCAGCAGAAAGCCCACCTCCGCGGCCGTCAGGCCGAGGTCGGCCTTGAGGGCGGGAATGCGCGAGGCCCAGGTGGCGTACTGGAAGCCGAGCGAGCAGAACAGCGCGGCGATCGCCAGCTGGCTCCGGTAGAAGGGATCTCGGACCCGCGGTATGTGGATCAAACCTGCTCCTTCTGCGATGACGCGCCATGAGCGGACACGCCGGACGGCACCGCCCTCGACATGTAGATGACGTCCGGGCCGTAGCCGTCCGGGGGGACGACCTCCTGGTGGGCGGTGAAGCCACGTGCCGACCAGTACGTCTCGCTGCCCCCGACGGCGACCAGCGAGATCTGCTCGTATCCGTGGACCCTGGCGGACGCGGTGAGGTGGCGCAGCAGGCGCCGTCCCAGCCCCCTGCGCCGGAAGTTCTCCGCGATGACCAGGTCGTGCAGATGCAGATTGGTGGACGGGTACGCGGTCTCCTCGGGCCGTTCCAGGTCCGGGTACCGGTACATCGGATAGGGCAGCGCCAGCGCATAGCCCACCAGTCGGGGGCCCACCTCCAGCGCGCGGCAGGTGGCGGGCGATACGCGCGCGCGGGATTCGAGCGCCACCCGTCCCTCGGACAGCCCGAGACCGGTGTAGGTGCGGGACTCCAGCGCCGCGATGCCGTCCCAGTCGTGCTCTGCGATATGGCGGATGCGCACCTCGTCGTTCATCCGCCACACGCCTTCCCGGACCCGCCTGACCCGCCCGTGGCGCCGCCGTCGACGCAGGTGTAGGGGAGCGGGCCGAAGCCGTTGAAGCCCTGGGTCGTATAGCTGATCGCATACGCGCCGCAGGACAGCACCCAGACCGGGTCGCCCGACGCCAGCCCCTCGGGCACCTGGACCAGACCGTGCTCATGGGAGTAGGCGTCGTCGCTGTCGCAGGTGGGTCCGGCCACGACGGCGGGCACCCGGCGGGTGCCGGGGCCGGCGTGGGTGGGGAAGACGAGCGGGTACTGCAACTCGTCCATCTCGTACAGGCCGTTGAACTTGCCGCAGCTCAGATACAGCCAGTACTGGCGCCGCCCGTCGGGGCCCCGCCGCGCGGACAGCCGGGACACATGTGCCCGGATGGCTCCCTGTCCGGCGACGAGGTAGCGGCCCGGCTCCACGATGAAGTCGAGGTGGTGTCCGCCGATGGTGCGCAGGTGGGCCATGCCCTCCCGGATGACGGCGAACAACTTGTCGATCGGGGGATCGAGCGGTCTGCCGTGTTTGTCGAAGTAGCCCGGGACGGGGAGGCCGCCGCCGAGGTTGATGTGGTCCAGGGCGATCCCGCGGCGGTCCAGGGTGGCCAGGGTGTCCGCGAGGCGTTCGAAGGCGTCGCGCCAGGCCTCGGGTGTCATCTGCTGCGAGCCGACGTGTACGGAGAGTCCGGCGGGCACCAGACCCAGCTTCCGCGCCGTTTCCAGGATGGTCACCGCGTCGGCGGTCGAGCAACCGTACTTGTCGCTCAGCGCCCAGAGCGCTCCCCGGGTGTCGGTGGCGAGCCTGCAGAACACCCGGGCGCCGGGGGCGTGTTCGGCGATGGCCGTTACGTCCTCCAGGCTGTCGGTCGCGAAGTCCCTGATGCCGAGCCGGTGGGCGTCGGCGATGTTCCGGTCGGACTTCACGGTGTTGCCGTAGTGCACTCTGCCGATCGGCACACCCGCCCGCAGCGCCTGTTCCATCTCCGGGACGCTCGCCGCGTCGACTCCGGCGCCCGCCCCGGCCAGCCGGGCCAGCACCTCGTCGACCGGGCATGCCTTCATCGCGAAGCGGACGGCGACCCCGGGCAACTCCCGGAGCAGGGACTCGTAGCGCTCCTCGGTTCCGGTGAGGTCGAAGACGACCCGGTCGTCGGTGGTGGCCGCGAGCGCGGCGGACAGGCGTATGCCCACGGCAGGCTCTGTGCCTGCTATGCCCTTGTGCGTCATCGTGACCGTCGCCCCGGACGTTCCGGAGCCTGCGCGAGGGCGGTGTCGCGGGCCGCCCGTACCAGCGCCTCCCACGCCTCGACCAGCAGGGCGAAGTCGGCGATGTCGCTCTGCGCCTCGTCGAGCAGACGCTCCCGGTGCGACGTCAGGAAGGCGGCGAACGTGGCGTATCTGCCACCGAGCTTCCGGTACGCGGCCTCGATGGTGTCGAGGCGCTGGACGTTCTCCGCCTGGTCGAGCAGGGTGCTCTTCCTGGCCAGCTCGGCGATGGCGGACGCCCGAACCTGTCCTCGGTCGTCGAGGAGCGCTTCGCCGGCCTCGGCCATCTCGTCGTAGAGGAAGTTGAAGTAGAGCATCGAGAGGAAGAACTTGGCGAACCGCAGCTGGTAGGCCATGAACCCCGGGTCGGTGCGGCGTTCCCCGGTGTAGAAGTTCACGATGTGGCGGTTGTGCAGCACGCCGGGCAGCGCGGCGGCGTGGACCAGGTGGATGAGGAAGTAGTCGCTGCCGATGGTGTCGGTGGCGGGCGGCAGCGGCACTCGTTCATGCACCTGGTGGAAGCTGATGTTGCACATGTCCACATGCATGGGGTCGACGACGGTCAAGGTCGTCAGGTCGCCGGTGAACGGGCCGGTCCTGGGCCCTTGGAAGGACTCCTCGACGAGTTCCCGCTTCTGCTCGTCCGACCAGTGGCCGGGCGCCCAGAGGCCGACCACGTCGTAGTAGACGTCCGGGTCGAGCCGGCGGATCTCGTCGATGTCCACGGACAGCTCGCCCAGGAAGGAGCCGGCCACCATCGCCACCCGCTTGCGGGTGTGCTCGGGAGCGAGCGCCGTCTCACCGACACCGTGCGCCGCGTCGGACGCGCGCTTGCCGAGCGACAGGAGCTCCTGGTGGACGGGGAACACGGTCTCGCCGCGCAGCACCTGGTAGCGGCTGTCGGAGTCCCTGCGGTGGACGGATTCACATCCGAGGGCCACGGCGATCAGGAACGCGCGGTTGGTGCAGGCGCCGTAGGAGAGCCCGGCCGGAAGCATGAGGTCGAGCAGCAGCTCATGCTTGGTGTGCTCGGTCCGGTGAATCACCCGGCGCAGGAAGTCGCGCTGCTCCGCCTCGTCGAGGTGGTGGACGACGACGCGCGGCACCCCGTGCGCGGAGTGCAGGGCCCGTGCGTGTTCCGGATACGCGTCGGAGGAGTCCAGGACGAGCAGATGCACCTCGACGTCGAAGTGCGCGGCCGCGTAGGCGGCTTCCTCACCGATGGCGGTGACCATCGCGGGGCACGCCCGGTTGGTGGGGAGTGTCAGGCAGATGCGTCGCACGCTGCTTCCTCGCCGCTTCGCTCGCCTTGGTTGATGTCTGTCCCGTCCCACGAGGTGAGTCCGAGCAGCTTGGCGCCCAGGTCGTCCAGCGTGGCGGTGCCGTACCTGAGGGCCTCGGGCTTGTCGGCGTCGCCGAGCAGGGTGCCGTTCCAGGTCGGCGTGGTGAGGTGGCGCCATGACTCGACTCGCGAACGCCGCAGCTCCTCGTGGGATTCGAGGGCGGGCATCATCGCGAGGTACTGGACCGCCCGCACACCGTTCTGCGAGGTGTTGGGCGCCACTCCATGGGCCAGCAGCCCGTTCCAGATGAGCAGATCCCCGGCCTCGAGCTGCGGCCGTACGACGGGCATCTCGGCCCGGTCGATCTCGGGCCGGATCGGATCGCGGTCGGCCGGCTGGAACGCCCGCCAGTGGTCGAACCGGTGGAACAACTCGGGGCAGCACTGGAAGCCGCCGAGCTCCGGCTCGGTGTCATGGAGGGCGATGATGCCCTGGACCCGCTGCGGCAGCACACTGAGCGTGGTGTCGACATCCCAGTGGAGTGTGATGTCGAACCCCCGCTCCGTGGGGGCGATCAGGGCCCGGTCGCGGTTCTTGACGTTCGGCGGGTTCAGGTTCAGCCGGTCCAGGCTGACCCACAGCTCCTCGCAGTCCCATACGTCCACGAACGCGTCGTAGACCCGCTGCGTCTGGCGGCTGTCCCAGATGAGCTGGTGGTGGTACGCCTCGACGAACCCGTAGATGTGCAGCTCACGGTCCAGGTCGGACCGCCACTCGCGGTCCTGGTACCAGGTGTCCGGGCGGCCGGGGTCGAGCCCCTGGAAGTCCCAGGTGAAGTCCAGTAACCGGCGCGCAGCCGAGGCGGGAATCGCCTGCTTCACCACGACATAGCCGTAGGTCTGCCAGAAGGCGAAGTCGTCCTCGGACAACACGCGCAACTGGTGGGTCTTGGTGAGGTCCCGCAGCTGGGTCCGGGCGAGGTAGGTCTCGCCGTCCGAGCTGAAGTAGGGGACGTCCGAGGGGGACCGGAACAAGTAATGGTCGGGCTTTGGCATGCAGTGCTCCAAGACGTGCCGGGGCGTAGTGTTCACTGCGCCCCGTGAGGTACTGACGCCTACACAAAAATGGACTAGACCATATACGTTGTCAACAAGGGAATTCCCTAGGTCTGTTGGCGGCGGCCCCGGCGGCCCGCGCCTTGACACCGGCGATTCGACTGGGCGACGATCCGTTGGTCTGTACCAAAGATCATCGATGTCGTGAGCGACGTCGGTGTTGTCGGTGTGTTGGCGTTCTCCGAAAGGCGTGGTCGATGTCCACCAGCAAGCCCGGCACGGACCTGCGACGACTCGCGCTCTCCGTCCTGCAACCGGGGTTCGTGGGCACGGAGGCGCCGGAGTGGATCCTGCGTGACATCGGTAACGGCCTGGCCTCCGTCGTGATCTTTTCGCGCAATATCGAATCCCCGGACCAGCTCGCCCGGCTGACCTCGCAACTCCGCGCCGAGAACCCGTCGTTGATCGTAGCGATCGACGAGGAGGCCGGTGATGTCACCCGGATCGAGTCCGCCACCGGCTCCACCCGCCCCGGCAACCTCGCCCTCGGGACGGTGGACGACACCGAGCTGACCGAGTCCGTCGCCGCCGACCTGGGCCGCCAACTGCGTGGAGCGGGCATCAGCCTCAACTTCGCGCCCACCGTGGACGTCAACTCCAACCCGGACAACCCCATCATCGGGGTCAGGTCCTTCGGGGCGGACGCCAAAACGGTGTCCCGGCACGCCGCCGCGTGGATCAAAGGACTCCAGTCGGCCGGGGTCGCCGCCTGCGCCAAACACTTCCCCGGCCATGGGGACGTCGCCGTCGACTCCCACCACGGCCTGCCCAGTTACGACGCCGACCTCGACCGGATCGCCGCCCAGGCCCTGCCGCCGTTCCGCGCCGCACTGGACGCGGGGGTCCGTGCGGTCATGAGCGGCCACCTCCTGGTGCCCGCCTACGATCCGGAGCTGCCCGCCACCCTCAGCCGCCGAATCCTCGACGGGTTGCTGCGCCAGGAACTCGGATTCGACGGGCTGATCGTCACCGACGCCATCGAGATGGGGGCAGTCGCCGACCGCTACGGGATCGACGGGGCCACGGTGCGTGCTCTCGCCGCCGGGGCCGACGCCGTCTGCGTCGGCGGGGAGGACGCCGAGGAGGCCACCGCCCAACTGCTGGCCACCGCCCTCGTCGACGCCGTGGCCGCCGGGGAACTCGCCGAGGAGCGGCTGGCGGAGGCGTCGGAGCGGGTCCGGGCGTTCGCCGAGTGGTCGACGGAGCTGGGCCGGTCCGCCCCGGCCGGTGCGGCCGACGGTGCCATCGGCTTCCTCGCCGCCCGCCGGGCCATCCGTATGACCGGCTCCGTGGCGGAGTCGCTGCCCCTGGCCGCGCCGCCGCATGTGGTGGAGCTGGTGCCCGCCACCAACCTGGCCATCGGCAAGGAGACCCCCTGGGGTGTCGCCGCACCGCTGAGCGAGCGGCTTCCGGGCACGACCTCCGTACGGATCCACCCGCAGGAGTTGCGGACGCGGGCCGCCACCCTGGAGGCGTCCGCGCTGGCCCCCGCCTCCGGACGCCCGCTGGTGGTCGTCGTCAGGGACGCCTCCCGGCACCCGTGGATGGGCGGCGCCCTGGTGGACCTCGTCACCGCGCGCCCGGACGCGATCGTCGTGGAGATGGGCCTGCCGGGCGCCACCGCCCCCGGCGCGGTGCACATCTCCACTCATGGCGCGACCACGGCGTCCGGGGTGGCCACGGCGGAGGTCCTGGCGGGGACGAGGTAGGGCCCCGCGCGCCACGGCCCGTACGCGGGCGCTACGAGGACTTGCCCCGGGCCGATGTGTTGATGAGCTCGTCGGCGACCCACCGCGCCACGTTGACGGGGTAGGGCGTCGACAGTCCGAGGACGATATGCCCGAAGCCGGCGTCGATCGCCTCGTCGATCGCGTCCCGGGTGGCGCCGGGCCGGTCGTACGAGACGGACAGGTGGATCGAGCGGGTGATCGAGGCGGGGTCGCGACCGATCTCGGCGCAGTAGCGGTCCAGCAGCGCACTGCGGCGCACGACGTCGTCCATGTCGCCGCCGGGGATGTTCCACATGTCGGCGTGTTCGGCGACCACGCGCAGTGTCGGGGCCGAGCGTCCGCCGATGAGGATCGGCGGACAGGGGCGCTGGACGGGTTTGGGGTTGCCGAACGCCCCGGTGAGCTGGTGGTAGGTGCCGTCGAAGTCGAACGGCTCCTCCTCGGTCCACAGCCGCCGGATCAACGTACAGGCTTCGGCGAGGCTCCCCACGGCGTGCGCGGTGTCGTGGAAGGGCAGGCCGTGTGCCGCGTACTCGCGGTGGGCCGCGGGAGGGCTGGGGCGTGAGCCGACGCCGATGCCGAAGTCGAGCCGTCCGCCGGAGACGATGTCGACGGTCGTGGCGATCTTGGCCAGCATCGCGGGCGGTCGGAACCGGTTGCTGGTCACCAGCAGGCCGAGCCGCAGCCGTCGGGTCTGGGCGGCGAGGGCCGAGAGCAGTGTCCAGCCTTCGTACGTCGGTCCGTTCGGGTCGCCGCCGATCGGCATGAGGTGATCGAACAACCAGGCGTGCTCGACCTCCGGGATGGTGTCCGCCTCGCGCCAGATCCGCAGGACGTCGTGGTAGTCGACGTGCATGGGAGCGGTCATGATGCCGAAACGAGGCCGGGGTGGGTACGGCATGGAGCTGTTGATCCTTTCCGTACGGTCAGCGGCGCCGCAGCGACGGGTCGAGCAGCGCGGGCGGAGTGTCGTGCTTCTCGTGCGCGGCCAGGTCGACACCGGGCGCGACGATCGCGTCGATGGCGTCGAGCACATCGGCCGAGAGCACGGTGTCGGCGGCGGCGAGCTGCGTGTGCAGATGGTCCAGGGTGCGGGGGCCGATGAGCGCGCTGGTCACGGCGGGATGCGCGGTCACGAATCCGAGCGCGAGCTGGATCATGGTCAGACCGGCCTCGTCGGCGACTTCGGCCAGCCGCTCGACGGCGTCGAGCCTGGCCCGGTTGGCGGGGATGGCGATGTCGAAGCGCTCCGGCATGAACGTCGAGCGGCTGGTGGTGATCTCCCGGCCCTCGCGGACCGCGCCCGACAGCCAGCCCGCGGCCAGCGGGCTCCACACCAGCACACCGAGCCCGTACTGTTCGGTCACGGGCAGCACATGGCTCTCGATACCGCGCTGCAGGATCGAGTAGCTGGGCTGCTCGGTGACATAGCGGCTCAGGCGGTGCTCGCGGGCGGCCCACTGGGCCTGCACGATGCGGTATGCGGGAAACGTCGAGGAGCCGAAGTGGCGGATCTTTCCGGCGCGCTGGAGGTCGGTCAGCGCCGACAGCGTCTCCTCGTCGCTGGTGTTCGGGTCCCAGCGGTGGATCTGGTAGAGATCGACGTGGTCGACACCGAGCCGGCGCAGGCTGTTGTCCAGCTCGGTGACCAGCCAGCGGCGCGAACTGCCCCGATGGTTGCGCTCGTCGCCCATCGGCATGCCGGCCTTCGTGGCCAGCACGATGTCGTCGCGGCGGCCGGCGATGGCCTTGCCGACCATCTCCTCCGATTCGCCCGCGCTGTACATATCGGCGGTGTCGATGAGGTTGATCCCGCCCTCGAGGGCGGCATCGACGATGGCGGTGGCCTCGTCCTGGGTGGTGCGCCCGATCCTGCCGAAGTTCATGGCGCCGAGCGCGAGAGAGCTGACCTGCACACCGGTGCGGCCCAAGGTGCGGTACTGCATGACTGTGTTCCTCCACTGCGGATGAAGCGTGGCGGTATCGCGTGATGACAATGCGTGGTTTGGCTGCCGGGTCCCTGCTCTGGCATCATGAGCAAGCGGAACCTCGTTCCGGAAAAGACGATACGGAACGTTGTTCCGCTTGGCAAGTTCGTTGATGGCCGGGCGGTGGAAGGAGCGGTGCGGTGATCGACAGCGACGAGGGCGCGGGACGCGCGGCCCGGTCCAAGCGGGCGGACGCCCGGCGCAACCAGGAGACCCTGCTCGACGCGGCCGCCTCGACCTTCGTCGCGTCAGGCGTGGAAGCGCCGGTACGTGACATCGCGGCGAAGGCCGGCGTCGGGGTGGGCACGATCTACCGCCACTTCCCGACGCGAGCGGATCTGATCATCGCCGTCTACCGGCACCAGGTCGAGGCATGCGCCGAGGCGGGTCCGGCCCTGCTGGCGAGCAGCGCGACCCCGCATGCCGCGCTGGGGCAGTGGATCAACCTCTTCGTTGATTTCCTGGTCACCAAGCACGGACTCGCCGCCGTGCTGCAGTCCGACAACGCCGGCTTCGAGACGCTGCACGCCTACTTCCTCGACCGCCTCGTGCCCGTGTGCACCCAGCTGCTCGACGCCGCGGTCGATGCCGGCGAGATCCGATCCGACGTGGCGGCCATCCAGCTCATGCGCGGCGTCGGAAACCTCTGCATCGGCGCCGAGCACAATCCCGACTACGACGCACGACGACTGGTCGAACTCCTCATCGCGGGACTACGCCTGCCGCCTGGGTGACTCAGGCGGCGCCGGGCGCCGCCACCGTCAACGCGTAGTCCACCGAGACCGTGAAGTCCGCCGACCTGCCCCGGATTTCCAGCGTGTGCTTCCCGGCCTTGAGCGGGGGCAACTGAACCCACAGCCCGCATCCCGTCCCGCTGAAGCGGCCGCTCGAATCGGTCACGGGGTTCCCGGGCGCGGCCGTCACCGTGATCGTCGTCCCGGGGTAGCGATCCGGGCTGATGCCCCGGCCGTCCAGGCTCGCCGTACCCGAGGCCGTTTTCATGAAGTCGGCGCAGTCCGCTGAGCCGCCCACGAGGTTGATGAGGGGAAAGGCGACGGGGCGGCCACTAACGGCGCGCCCGTGCTGCTGCGCGGCGTCAACCGCCACGAACACGACCCCGAGCACGGCCGGGCCCTGTCCCTCGCCACCATGCGCGAGGACCTGCTGCTGATGAAGCGGCACAACATCAACGCGGTACGCACCGCGCACTACCCCCCGCACCCCGCCTTCCTGGACCTGTGCGACGAACTCGGGCTGTGGGTCGTCGAGGAGTGCGACATCGAGGCCCACGGCTTCATCCACGCCGCCTGGCACGGCAACCCGGCCGACGACCCCCGCTGGCGGCCGATGCTGCTTGACCGCATGCGGCGCATGGTCGAGCGCGACAAGAACCACCCCAGCGTCGTCATCTGGTCGCTCGGCAACGAAAGCCACCACGGCCGCAACTTCGCCGCCCTCGCCGACTGGACCCGCACCCGCGACCCCGCGCGCCCCCTCCACTACGAACGCGACCGCACCTACCGCCACTCGGACTTCTACAGCCTCATGTACGCCCCGGTGGACGAGGTCGCCCGCATCGGACGCCACGAAGAGCAACCGCCGCCCGAGACCGCCGCCGAGCCGGCCCTGGAACACCGCCGCCGCGCCCTGCCCTTCCTGCTGTGCGAGTACGCGCACGCCATGGGCAACGGCCCCGGGTCCCTCACCGACTACCAGCGCGCCCTTGAGGCCCATCCGCGCTGCGCGGGCGGCTTCGTCTGGGAGTGGATCGACCACGGCCTGCGGCGCGTGACCGCCGACGGACGGACGTACTTCGGCTACGGCGGGGACTTCGGCGACACCCCGCACGGCGGCACCTTCTGCGTCGACGGCCTGGTCTTCCCCGACCGCACCCCCTCACCGGGCCTCCTCGCGTACAAGAAGGCCATCGAACCCGTCGGGATCACGGTGGATCCCGTTGGCGGCCGGATCGTCATCCGCAGCCGGTACGACCTGCGCGACCTGTCGCATCCGCGGTTCATCTGGACCCTGGAGGACGAGGGGAGGGCCATCGCGGGCGGCGAGCTCGACGTCCCCCCGCTGGACGCCCTGCAGACCACCGAGATCCCCCTGCCGGAGCTGCCCGTGCCCGAGACGCCGCGCGGTGAACTGTGGCTGACCGTACGGGCCCTGCTCGCGGCGGGCGAGCCATGGGCGCCGCCCGGCCACGAAGTCGCCTGGACCCAGGCCCCGATCCCGCACCGCGCCCCGCCGCCGGCGCCCTCCGGTCCCAGCGGGCTCACCCTCACAGACCTCGACCTCGACCTCGACCTCGACCTCGACCGGCGGACCGGGACACTGCGGGCCATCGGCGCGCTCCGCCTGGACGGGCCGTGGCTCGACATCTGGCGTGCGCCTACCGACAACGACCGCGGCATGGGGGACAACTCCGTCCTGCGCACCTGGCGGGCCGCGGGCCTCGACCGCATGGTGGCGCGCACCGTACGGGTCGAGGAGCGGCCCGAGCGGCTGCTGGTGGAGACCCGCCTCGCCCCGGCCGGGCTCCCGCACGCCCTGCGCGTCCGGTACGTCTGGACGGCGGACGGCCCCGGGCTGCGGCTCACCGTCCGCCTCACCCCCGAAGGCCCCTGGGGCGGGCTGACGCTGCCGCGCCTGGGCGTGCGCCTCGCGCTGCCCGCCGGGCTCGACCGGGTGCGGTGGTACGGCAAGGGGCCCGGCGAGGCGTACCCGGACAGCGCGGGCGCGGCGCGCGTCGGCCTGTTCACCGCGACGGTCGCCGAACTCCAGACCCCGTACGTCGTCCCGCAGGAGAACGGCCGCCGCGCCGCCGTCCGCTGGGCCGAGATCACGGATCCCGTGTCCGGTGCCGGACTGCGCGTCGAGGGCGCGGGGGACACGCCGCACTTCGGGTTCACGGTCCGGCCCTGGAGCACCGAGGCCCTGGAAGCGGCCGACCACCCCACGGACCTCGCCCCGGACGGCCGTACGCACCTGCACCTCGACCACGCCCAGTACGGGCTGGGCAGCGCCTCCTGCGGACCGGGTCCCCTCCCGGAGCACCGGCTGTCCCCTGCCGAGTGCGCCTTCGCCTTCGTGTTCCGAGCAGCACCCAGCGGAAAGGGAGACTCATGAGCACGGAGGAAACCCCCGCCTACCGTCCCGACTGGGGATGGATCGCTGCGCGGCCACCGCGTCCCGGACTGGTTCCGGGACGCCAAGCTCGGCATCTGGTCGCACTGGGGCCCGCAGTCCGTCGCCCGGTCCGGCGACTGGTACGCCCGCCACCTGTACGGCCCCTACGACGGCACCGAGGAGTTCGAGCGGGAACGGACGAGCCGGCAGACCGCCGCGCACCGGAAGCGGTACGGACACCCCTCCCGGTTCGGCCACAAGGACCTGGTGCGGGCTGTGGCGCGCCGAGAAGTTCGACCCCGAAGAGCTCATGGACCGCTTCCGGCGCACCGGTGCGCGCTACTTCGTCTCCATGGCGGCGCACTGCGACAACTTCGACCTGTGGGACTCCGCCCACCAGCCCTGGAACGCCGTCAACGTCGGGCCGCGCAGCGATATCGTCGCCTGCTGGGCCGCCGCGGCGCGCGGCGCGGGCCTGCGCTTCGGGGTCAGCATGCACGCCGGCTCCCGGACGTGGCGCTGGCTGGACGCCGCCTTCGCCGCAGACGTCGAGGGGCCGGCGGCCGGTGTTCCGTACGACGGGCATCTCACCGCCGAGGACGGCCGGGGCCTGTGGTGGGAAGGGCTCGACCCGAGGGCCCTGTACGGCCGGCCGCGCCGCCCCGGCGAGCCGCCGGACCCGGACTTCATCGACGATTTCTACGCCCGGCTGTGTGATGTCACCACCCGCCACCGGCCCGAACTGGTCTACCTCGACGACTCGCGGCTGCCCTTCGACAGCGGCAGCGTCTGCCCCGCCGCCCCGCCCAGCGAGCGTGGCCTGGAATTCCTCGCCGACTACTACAACCGGGTGCCCGAGGGCGCGGTGAGCATCAAGACGGTGCCAGGACGCGACCGCGGGGCCGTGCTCCTGGACGTCGAACGCCAGCAGCTCGGCGACACCGACCCCGAGCCCTGGCAGTACGACACCAGCATCGGCGACTGGTTCTACTGCGACGGCTATCGCTACAAGACGGCGGACGAGATCGTCCATCTGCTCGTCGACACGGTCAGCAGGAACGGCTGCCTCCTGCTGAACGTGCCTCAGCTGCCCGACGGCACCCTGGACGACGCCACCGCGACCGTCCTGGACTCCCTCGGCGCGTGGGTCGAGCGCTGCGGCGAAGCCGTCTTCGGCACCCGCCCCTGGGCGAGATACGGCGAGGGGCCGACCCGCGTCACCGGTGAGCGCGCGAGGGAGTCGGCCCTCGCCTACACCGCGAGCGACATCCGCTTCACCCGGGCGCCGGACGTGCTCTACGCCTTCCTCATGGCGTGGCCGGCCGACCGGACCGTACGCATCCGCAGCCTGGGCCGGACCGGGGGGCTGCTGCCCGCCCCGCCCCGGCGGGTCACCCTGCTGGGGGCGGCCGCCGAGCCCCCGCGGTGGACCATGCGTGATGACGCCCTGGAGGTGGCCCTCCCCGCCCGGCCCCCGACGCCGTATGTCCAGGTCCTGCGGATCGACACCGGCCCGCCGGGCGCCGACGAGGCCGGGCGGGCGGCGGCATGACCCGCCGCGCGCCCGGCGGTGAGGCGGCCGCCCCGCCCATCCGCGTACTCGGCCGCAGCGGCGTCCCGGTCACCGCGCTGTCCTTCGGGTCCGCGGCCATCGGCCACCTGTTCACACCGGTCGGCGACGAGCAGGCGTACGCCACCGTGGACGCCGCGTGGGACGCGGGCATCCGCTACTTCGACACCGCGCCCCACTACGGCGCCGGCCTGGCCGAACGCCGCCTCGGCCGGGCCCTGCGCCCCCGTGCCCGCGACGGCTATGTGATCTCCACCAAGGTCGGCCGCCTGCTGGAGCCCGCGGAGCCCGTGGAGCCGGGCCGGGACGGCCTCCCCGCCCACCGGCGCGTCTGGGACTTCAGCGCGGCCGGTGTCCGCCGCTCGATCGAGGACAGCCTGAACCGCCTCGGCCTCGACCGCGTCGATATCGTCTACCTCCACGACCCCGACGACCACGCCGAACAGGCCTTCCGCGAGAGCTATCCGGAGCTGGAGCGGCTGCGAGGGGAGGGCGTGATCGGCGCCATCGGCGCCGGGATGAACCAGGCCGACATGCTCACCCGCTTCGTCCGGGACACCGACGTCGACGCCGTGCTGTGCGCGGGCCGCTACACCCTCCTCGATCAGCGGGCCGGCGCCGCCCTGCTGCCCGCGGCGCGGGAACGCGGCACATCCGTGGTCATCGGCGGCATCTACAACTCCGGGGTACTGGCCGACCCCCGCCCGGGGGCGATGTACGACTATGCGGCCGTCCCCCCGGACCTGCTGGACCGCGCCCGCCGTATGCGCGCCGTGGCCGAGCGGCACGGCACCACGCTGCGCTCCGCGGCCCTCGCCTTCTCGGCGGCGCCGGACCCGGTCGCCAGCGTTCTCGTCGGCGCGCGCTCACCGGGCGAAGTCGCCGATGCGGCGGCGCAGTTCAGGGCTCCCGTGCCCGCGGACTTCTGGCGGGATCTGCGCGCGGAGGGACTGCTGCCCCAGGACGTACTCACCCCCTGACCGAGCCGTTGTCGTCATGGTGGCGGACCAGATCCGGGAGAGCTGACCCGGGTCTCCTCCCGCGACCGGTGGCGGTCAGCTGGTCTGGGCGGTGGGCATGATGGTGACCTGCTGGAGGTTGGCGCGTGGCGGGAGGCTCGCGATGAAGCCGATGGTCTGCGCGATGTCGTGAGGGGTGAGCCATTCCACCGTCTCTTTGGAGCTCTCCAGCCATGCGAGGGCCCCGTCGTCGGTGACGTGGTTCTGCAGTTCCGTGCCGACGATGCCTGGCTCGATGGCTGAGACGCGTACGTTCTTGGGGCCCAGCTCGACCCGCAGATGGCGGGAGAGGTGGGTGACGTATGCCTTGGTGGCGGAGTAGACGGCGAAGTTCGGGAAGACGCCCTGGGCCGCGATCGACGAGGTGTTGATCAGGTCGGCCACTCCGCGTTCCCTCGCGGCCTTGACGAGCTGGGGGGTGAAGGCGCCGATGGTGTTCATCAGGCCGGTGATGTTGAGGTCGATCTGGCGCTGCCACTGGTCGGTGGCCAGCTCCTCGATCGGTGCGGGGAGCATGACGCCCGCGTTGTTGAACAGCAGATCGGCACCGCCCAGCTCGGCCGCCACCCGCTCCGCTGCCGTCCGTACCGCCGCGGTGTCGGTCACGTCGACCGTCAGGGCCAGGGCCTGGCCGCCGTTCTTCTCGATCCGGGCGACCAGGTCGTTCAGCCGCTCGGCGCGCCGGGCCAGGACGGCGACACGGGCGCCCAACCAGGCCAGATGCTCGGCAGATGCCTCGCCGATACCGCTGGAGGCACCGGTGACGACCGCCACGCGGCCGGCGAGGGGACGGGCGGGAGTCTGCGTGGTCATGGTGCACACCTTTCATGAGCGTTCATGGGCTTTCGTGAGCTTTCATGAGCCTTCAGAGGAAGTGGCATGAGGAGCGCGGTGTCCACAGCCGCTCGCCACTTGCCGCACGGGGAAGTGGGACTCCATGAACGCATCGTCTCCGGGGAAGCGGGCCGCCGCCTCTCGAGGAGCCCGCCAAAATTTGACGCTCATCGGCATTCGACGTACGTCGTACTATGACCTGAACACGCAGAAGTCGCCCCAAGGAGTCGCCATGGCCCGCCCCCGCACCTCTTCACGGACGGTGGAGCACCCAGCCATGGCGGAGGTCTCGTTGCAGCAGGTGCTGGACGCCCTGGTGGATCCGGTGCGGCGCGCCGTGGTGTCCCAACTGGCCCGCGCCGAGAAGGACATCAGCTGCGGCACCTTCGATGTGTCGGTGTCCCGGTCCACGCTGACGCACCACTTCAATGTGTTGCGGGAGGCGGGAGTGATCCGGCAGTACTACGTCGGGACGACGAAGATGAACACGCTCCGCACGGACGACATGGAAGAGCGCTTCCCGGGCCTGCTGTCGGCGCTGGTGGCCGCGTCCGCTCCGGAGGCAGGGGTGTCCGCCCGCTGAGACATCCGGTCGCAGTCGCTTCCGGCCAGTCGCTGTGCAAAGCATTGACACGATTCAACTCTGACGCGACAGTGAACGTCGCTGCCTCCGGGCGTCAAAGGTGTCCACCATTGCCGTATAGCACTCACATGGGTATGCGAGCGTAAGCCGCAGTGCGCCCCGTTGTTGAATCGTTTCATATCTCGGATGTGTGCAGCCCCTGCCCTGCTCTTGCCAAGCCCTCCTCACCCGGGAGACGCATGTGATCAGCAGAAGGAACCTCCTCGGCACCGCCACCGCTGCGGGCCCCGCCCTCACCGGCCTGACCGCCCTCGCGGCGACCACCGGGAAAGCCGAGGCGGCCGAGCCCGGATACGGCGGGCTCCGGGTCGAGAAGACCACCGTGGAATACGCCGACCGCCCGCTCGGGCTGGACACCCCGCATCCTCGCCTCAGCTGGCAGCTCGGCTCGGACCGGCGCAACCAAGCGCAGAGCGCGTACCAGGTGCGCGTCGCGACCTCCCCGGGCCGGATCGGCGCCCCGGACGTCTGGGACAGCGGCAAGGTGAGCTCCGGCCAGTCCGTGTCGGTCCCGTACGACGGCCCGAAGCTGCGCGCCCGGACCCGTTACCACTGGGCGGTCCGGGTCTGGGACGGCCAGGGCAAGCCCTCGCCCTGGAGCGAGCCCACGTGGTGGGAGACCGGGCTGGGCACCGAGGACCAGGGGGCGGCGAAGTGGGTCGCCGCGCCGGACACGGTGACCCGCGGTCCCGACCTGGCCAAGGCCGACTGGGTCTGGTACCCCGAGGGCGACCCGGCCTCCAGCGCGCCCGCCGGGACCCGGTACTTCCGCGGCTCCTTCGACGTGTCCGGAAGTGCGCGGCTCGCCCGACTGGCACTGGTCGCCGACGACGGGTTCACCGCGTGGGTCAACGGCACTGAGATCGGGGGGCGCGCTCCCGTCCAGGAGAACTGGCGCCATCCGGTGGTCGTCGATGTCACCGCCCTGCTCCGCGAAGGGGCCAACACCATCGCCGTCGCCGCGGTCAACGCCTCGTCGAGCCCCGCCGGACTGCTGGGCGTCCTGGAGCTGACCGACGCGGACGGTGTCCGTTCCCTCACCACCTCCGCCGCCTGGAAGGCCACCGACACTGAGCCGTCCGGCGACTGGCATCTGCCCGGATACGACGACGGCACCTGGCCCGCCGTCAAGGTGCTCGCCCCGTGGGGCGGCGGGCCGTGGGGCAGGGTGCGGGCGGCGCAGCGCCCCGCCCTGGTGCGCCGCGACTTCCGGCTCGCCTCAAAGCCCGTCGCGCGGGCGCGGCTGTACTCGACGGCACTCGGGTTGTACGAGGCCGAGATCAACGGTCACCGCGTCGGCCGCGACCAGCTCGCCCCCGGCTGGACCGACTACCGCAAGCGCGTCCAGTACCAGACGTACGACGTCACCGATCTGCTCCGGCGCGGCGCCAACGCCATCGGCGTGATCCTCGCGTCCGGCTGGTACTCCGGCAGCGTCGCCTGGCTCGGGCAGGAGCAGTACGGCGAGCGGCCCGCCCTGCGGGCGGAGCTGGAGGTCACGTACGCCGACGGCAGCACCGATCGCATCACCACCGACGCGGACTGGCGCTGCGCCACGGGCCCGATCCTGACGGCCGACCTGATGGCCGGGGAGGAGTACGACGCCCGGCTGGAAGTGGCCGGCTGGTCCTCTGCCGCGTTCGACGACGCCGTCTGGAAATCCGTCGACGCCGTGCCGGCCGACACCACATCCGCCGTGTCCGTGGTGGCCCAGGCGGATGCCCCGATCCGGGTGGAGAGGGAGCTGGCCGCCGTCCGCGTCACCGAGCCCAAGCCCGGTGTGTACGTCTTCGATCTGGGTCAGAACATGGTGGGCTCGGTGCGGCTGCGGGTCCGTGGCGAGGCCGGGCGGACCGTGCGGCTGCGCCACGCCGAGGTCCTGGACAAGGACGGCATGCTCTACACCGCCAATCTGCGCACCGCCCAGGCCACCGACTCGTACACCCTGAAGGGCTCGGGGACGGAGACGTTCGAACCGCGCTTCACCTTCCACGGCTTCCGCTATGTCGAGGTCACCGGCTACCCCGGCACCCCGGACACAAAGGCCGTCACCGGGCGCGTCATGCACACCGGAGCCCCCTTCACCATGTCGTTCACGACCGATGTGCCGATGCTCAACCAACTGCACCGCAACATCACCTGGGGCCAGCGGGGCAACTTCCTGTCCATCCCCACCGACACTCCGGCCCGCGACGAACGGCTGGGGTGGACGGGGGACATCAACGTCTTCTCCGCCACCGCCGCCTACACCATGGAATCCGCCCGCTTCCTCGCCAAGTGGCTCCGGGACATGCGCGACGGACAGTCCGACGCCGGGGCGTTCCCCGATGTCGCGCCCCGCATCGGCAACCTCGGCGAGGGCACGGCCGGCTGGGGCGACGCCGGCGTCACCGTGCCATGGAACCTCTACCAGGCATATGGGGACCGGCAGGTACTGGCGGACAACTTCCCCGCGATGCGGGCCTGGATCACATATCTGGAGCAGCACAGCAGCGGGTATCTGCGGCCCGCCGAAGGATACGGCGACTGGCTCAACGTGGACGACGAGACCCCCAAGGACGTCATCGCCACCGCGTACTTCGCGCACAGCACACAGCTGGTGGCCAAGTCCGCCCGGGTGCTGGGCCACGACCCCGCGCCGTACGACACGCTGGCCGCGAAGATCCGTGAGGCGTTCAACCGGGCGTATGTGTCCGCGGACGGCACCATCAAGGGCGACACCCAGACGGCCTACGTCCTGGCGCTGTCCATGGACCTGCTGCCGGACAGCGCGCGAACACCCGCCGCCGACCGGCTCGTCGAGCTGATCCGGAGCAAGGACCGGCATCTGTCCACCGGCTTCCTCGGCACACCGCGCCTGCTGCCCACGCTCACCGCCACCGGCCACACCGACGTCGCCTACCAACTGCTGGAACAGCGGACGTTCCCCTCCTGGGGGTACCAGATCGACCGGGGCTCGACGACGATGTGGGAGCGCTGGGACTCCCTCAGACCCGATGGGAGCTTCCAGGATCCGGGTATGAACTCGTTCAACCACTACGCCTATGGCTCGGTGGGCGAGTGGATGTACCAGAACATCACCGGCATCGGCATCGGCGAGCCCGGCTTCCGCGGCATCGTCATCCGGCCCCGCCCCGGCGGTGACGTACACGAGGCGAACGGGCGCTACGACTCCCTCTACGGCCCGATCACCACACGGTGGACGCGGGCGAACGACGGCGCGTTCACTCTGGACGTGTCCGTGCCGGTCAATACGACCGCCGAGGTATGGCTGCCCGCCGCCACCTCCCGAGCCGCGTCCAGGATCAGCCACGCCGGGGCGACCTTCCTGCGCCTCGACGATGGCTGCGCCGTCTACGGCGTGGGCTCCGGCTCGTATCGCTTCACCGCCCCTTGAGATGGTGCTCGCCCGGGCCGAGGACGGCGGCCCGGGCGAGCACCACTTCCGAGAGCAGAACAACGATCCTCATTCCAGTCCTCCTCGTTTGACGAGCTGAGCCGCGATGACGTTGCGCTGGATCTCGTTGGTGCCCTCACCGACGATCATCAGGGGTGCGTCGCGGAAGTAGCGCTCCACGTCGAACTCGGTGGAGTAGCCGTAACCACCGTGGATACGGACGGCGTTGAGCGCGATCTGCATGGCGGTCTCGGAGGCGAACAGCTTCGCCATGCCCGCCTCCATGTCCACGCGCCGGCCCGCGTCGGCCTCGCGCGCCGCGTACAGGGTGAGCTGGCGCGCCGCGGTCAGCGAGGTGGCCATGTCGGCGAGGTAGTTGCCGATCGACTGGTGTTTCCAGATCGGTGTGCCGAACGACTCGCGCTCCTGTGCGTAGGCCAGCGCGTCCTCGAACGCCGCCCGGCCGACCCCGAGCGCACGGGCGGCGATCTGGAGCCTGCCGGTCTCCAGCCCCTTCATCATCTGGGCGAACCCCTTGCCCTCGACACCGCCCAGCACGGCGTCGGCCGGTGCCCGGTAGCCGTCGAAGGACAGCTCACAGCTCTCCACGCCCTTGTAGCCGAGCTTGGGCAGATCGCGGGAGACCGTCAGACCGGGCCCGTGCTCGGCCAGCAGGATGGAGATGCCCTGGTGCGCGGGGGTGGCATCGGGGTCGGTCTTGCACAGCAGGGCGATGAGCCGGGAGCGGCGGGAGTTGGTGATCCAGGTCTTCGAACCGCTGACCACATAGCCGTCCGCCTCCCTGCGGGCGACGGTGCGCATGGCCTGCAGATCGGAGCCGCCGCCCGGCTCGGTGAGCGCCATGGTGGCGCGGGTCTCGCCGGTGGCCATCTTCGGCAGATAGTGGCGCTTCTGCTCCTCGGTGCCGAAGTGCAGCAGCAGCTTGGCGACGACGGTGTGGCCGCCCATCGCGCCCGCCAGGCTCATCCAGCCGCGGGCGAGTTCTTCGGTGATCAGGACGTAGCAGGGGGTGGAGACGGGGGTGCCGCCGTACTCCTCGGGGACGGCGAGCCCGAAGATGCCGAGCCGCTTCATCCGCTCGATCAGGGCCTCGGGGTAGGTGTTGGCGTGTTCGAGCGCCTGGACGACCGGTTTGACGTCCCTGTCGACGAAGTCGCGCACCGTACTGACGATGAACTGCTCGTCCTCGGACAGGATATCGAGGGTGCTCATGCTGGGAGGCTCCTGGAAGACGGGGTGTGTGCGGGCGGATGGTTCAGATGACGCCCTCGGCCCGGAGGGTGTCGATATCGGCGGCGCTGTGTCCCAGCCCGCCGAATCCAGCAGTTCCATCGCCTCCCCGCTCGCCAGGGCGCGGAACCGCTCGGCCACGATCGCGTCGAGCTCCTGGCGATGGGCCACCCGGCCGCGGGGCCGCCACCGCCTGCTCGACGCTGACGACGGTGATGCCGGAGAGCGGCGGCTCGGTCATGGGCGACCTCCAGACAACTGACTGACCAGGACTTGTCATCATGGACACTCATGATGTGGTTCGTGAAATAACAATCCGTGATGCGGCCATGCCGGGTCAGGATGGCGGGGAGCGCGGGCGGTGGACGTCAAACAACTCAAGGCCCTCGTCACGGTCGCCGAAGTCGGCAGCGTCACCCGCGCCGCGGAGCTGCTGCATCTGGTGCAGCCCGCGGTCACCCGGCAGATCCGCACCCTGGAGCAGGAGCTGGGCGTCGCCCTCTTCGAGCGGACCCGGCAGGGCATGCGGCCGACCGAGGCCGGCGCCATCATGGTCGACCGCGCCCGCCGGGCCCTGAACGAACTGGAGCGCGCCCGTGTCGAGGTCCAGCCGACCCCGGGCGTGGTGACCGGCATCGTCACCGTGGGCCTGCTGGAGAGCACCACCGAGCTGCTGGCGGAGCCACTGGTGTCCGCGCTCGCCCGCGACCATCCCGGGATCGAGCTGCGCCTGATGACGGCGTACTCCGGACACCTCCAGCAGTGGCTGGACGACGGAGACCTGGACCTGACGCTGCTCTACAACCTGGCCGGCACCCCGTCGCCGAACGTCCGCCCCCTGGTGCGCGAGCATCTGTGGGTGGTCGCGCCCCCGTCCGAGGGGCTGCGCGGCGAGCGCCCCGTCCTCCTCGCGCGGGTCGCCGAGCATCCGCTGGTCATGCCCGCGGCCGGACACGCCCTGCGCAGCCTGATCGACGGGGCCGCCGGCCGGGCCGCGGTCGAGCTGGACATCGTCGTGCAGACCAACTCCATGCGGCTGCAGAAACAGCTCGTCTGGGCCGGCCACGGCTGGACCATCCTGCCGGGGGTGGGCATCGCCGAGGACGTGGCCGATGGCACGCTCAGCGCGGCCCCGCTGTGCGACCCCGACGTATGGCGCTCGATCGTCCTGGCCACACCACGCAACGGGCGGACACCACCCGCGGCCGAGGTCGTCGCCCGGGAACTGGTCCGCCATATCGCCTCGGCCGTCCAGCAGGGGCGATGGCCCTCCGCCCAACCGCACGCGCAGATCGCCCGCACCGACGACATATGACGCGCGGGCCGGGCAACAGCTCGCCGGACAGCCCGGTGAGAACCGGACAGCACAACGAGGAAAGGCAAGAAACCCGCATGACACCCACCGACGGCCACCAGCCGAACGGCCACGCCCGCGCACTGGACGGCACCCTCCTCGCCTATCAGCGCCAGGGCACCGGACGGCCGCTGGTGCTCCTGGCGGGCCAGGCGAACAACCACCACTGGTGGGACGGGCAACGCGCGGACTTCCACGCCACGCACACCACCCTCACCATGGACTGGCGTGGCACGGGGGAGAGCGGCAAACCCGATGAGCCCTACTCGACACCGGGCTTCGCCGACGATGTGATCGCCGTCCTCGACCACCTGGGCATCGAGCGCGCCGACCTGTACGGGACCTCCATGGGCGGGCGGGTCGCCCAGTGGGTCGCCGCCCGCCATCCGGACCGGATCCGGCGGCTCGTCCTCGGCTGCACCTCACCCGGCGGGCCCCAGGCGAGGGAGCGCGATATGGCGGTGCGGCGCTCCCTGGCGCAGGCCGACGCGCGGGCGGCGAGGGAAGCGCTGACCGACCTCATGTACACCCCGGCCTGGCGCGCCGGGCACCCCGGGCCCTATACGACCCTCGGCGACCCCGCCATGCCGCCGTATGCCCGGCGGCGCCACCTGGTGGCCAGCAATGAACACGACGCCTGGGACGCACTCCCGCTGATCAGCGCGCCCACGCTGATCCTGCACGGAGCGGAGGACCGGCTCACCCCCGCGGCGAACGCACCGCTGCTCGCCGCGCGCATTCCCCGGGCGCGTACCCATATCTTCGAGGGCGCCCGGCATGGATATTTCGAAGAGTGCCGCCCGGCGGCCGGGGCGGTCGTGGCGTCGTTCCTGGCGGAGCCGGAAACCGCGCCGCTCATCCACCAGGCCCCGCTCACCTGAGGGCCGCCGAGCCGCACGCAAGGACAGACCATGCCAGCCACCCCGCCCCCGATCGGCTCCTACGTCACCTCGTGGTGCCCCGCCCCGGCCACCGACGAGGACCCCCTGAACCCGGGTCCGGTCAGCGCCGTGTCCGCACTCCTCGATCTGTCCGACACGGTCGCCGGAACCGGAGATCCGCTGCCACCCCTGTGGCAGTGGTTCTACTTCCTGCACTGGCCCGCCCAGCACGAACTGGGCGCCGATGGCCATCTGCGCGACGCCCGCTTCCTGCCGCCCATCGCCGACCGGCAGCGCATGTTCGCCGGGGGACGCTGCGAGATCAGCGAACCGCTGCGCCTCGGCGAGCCCACCGAACGCGTCAGCGGCCTGCGCGCGGTGACACCCAAGCAGGGCCGCACCGGTGAGCTGCTGTTCATCACCGAGCGTCAGGAGTTCCGGCAGTCCGGCCGCCTGTGCGTGGTCGAGGAACAGGACATCGTCTACCGCTCGGGCCGCGGCCCCGGCGGACAGCATCCGACCGCACTCGACGACCAGGCCACCGCCACGGCCGAGGGCCCATGGCGGCTGAGCCTGCGACCGGACCCCACGCTGCTGTTCCGGTTCAGCGCCCTGACCGCCAACGCGCACCGCATCCACTACGACGCCCCGTACTGCCGCGACACGGAGGGTTATCCGGGCCTCGTCGTCCACGGCCCCCTGCTGGCCCTGCTCATGCTCGAACTGGTCCGCCGCAACGCCCCCGAACGCCGTGTACGCGCCCTGTCCTACCGGCTGTGGCGACCCGTCTTCGCCGGTGAGCGCATCCTGGCCGACGGCGCGGCCGCCGACGGGCGGGCCGAGCTCCGCATCGCCACCCACCGGGAGGCACGGCACGCCACCGCCGAGGTGACATTCGCCTGAGCGCTCCGCCCGGCGGTCGTGCGCAATGCACCCGGCGCAGCGGATTACCGGAAATTTTTCGGGCCGGTCCACCCCAAGATCCTCATCGCTACCGGGTGCCTCTGACCCATGCTGAGAACACACAGTTCAGAAGGTCATCGGCGAAAGCGAGGAGGCGAGTTCCTTCCGGAATAATTCCGGAAGGAAGCGTTGACGTTGTATCGGTCTCGCAGCATACTCCGACCGCGTCACACCGCCCCTCGCCCGAACCCGTGCTCAAGGAGGAAGAATGCTCGGAAACGCGCGCAACCGCTTACGGATCGCGCTCATCGCCGCGGCCACCGCCGCGATGGCGGCGTTCTCGGTAGTTGCATCCCCGGCGACGGCATCCCTGGCGGCCACGCCTGGGAAGGCCCGCACCGACGCGGCCTGGGCCAACTGCCCCAACGGGTACGTGGGTCTGACATACGACGACGGACCGAACCCCGCATCGACGCAGGCGCTGCTCAACGCTCTGCGGGCGGGCGGGGCCAAGGCCACCTTCTTCATCTGGGGGCAGCACGCCGAGCAGTACCCGGACCTGCTCAAGGCCGAGCAGGCGGCGGGGATGTGGATCGCCAACCACACCGCCACCCACGCCCACCTCACCCAGATCGGCGAACCGGCCGCGTACAACGAGATCGCCACCGCCCAGAACACCATCAAGCGCATCACCGGACAGTCCCCCACCCTCTTCCGGCCGCCGTACGGGGAGACCAATGCGCAGGTCAAGGCGGACGCGGCCCGTCTCGGGCTGACCGAGGTCCTGTGGAGCGTGGATTCCCAGGACTGGAACGGCGCCGGCACCCAGCAGATCGTCCAGGCCGCCGCCACCATGCGGGCGGGCAGCATCATCCTCATGCACGACGGTGGTTACCAGACCACCGTCAGCGCCGTGCCGCAGATCCTCAGCGGGCTCGCCGCACGGGGGCTGTGCCCCGGCCGGATCACCGCCGGTGCCGGCGGTGGGGCGGTCGTCACCGCTCCCTGAGCCCGTCGCTGGCCGAGCCGACACTGGGTCAGATGAACCGGTGGCCGCGGAAACCTTAACAAGCGGCCACACGTGCCGCGTTCTTGTCGTATGTTTCACAGATGAGCTCACATGACCTGGAGCCCCGGACTCCGTCCACACTGGTGGGAAAGATAGACAGCGCCCTGGCGGTGCTGATCATCATCGGGATCGCCTACGGGCTGTACTGGCTGGTTTCCGCCCTCGTCTCGTCCTACATAGGATTCTTCACCAAATAGGCGTGTCGAGTCGGCCCTGGTCGCGGGGGCGAGGGCGACCTCGTATCCCTTCCGGCCAGGGCTCCGGGCGACGGCGGCGCCCGGGCGGGGGTCTGCACCGGAGGGGTCGAGCGGCGGACGGTCGAACGGCGGCGCTTCGCGATGTAGTCTCATTGATTGACACCGCGTTTCACTCACGGAGGCTGTATGACCTCGCCCGCCACCACCTCCTCTGTTCTCGGGCCGGGCTCCGGCGCTCTGGACCGCGGTCTGGCCATCCTCGACCACATGGCTGTGGCCCGCACTTGCTCCACCCAGGACCTCGCCGCGACGCTGGGGCTCAGCCGCAGCACCGCCTACCGGCTGGTCGACCGGCTTGTCGAGGGCGGCTGGCTCGCCGTGGAGCAGGGGAGCGGGCTGTTGCGGCTCGGGCCCTCGGCCACACGACTGGCCTCCGCCGCGGTGAGCTCGACGGATCTGACCGCCACGGCGATGCCGATCATCTCCCGGCTGATGCGGGAGACCCGGGAGACGGCCAGCCTCGGGGTGCCGAACGGTGTGAACATGGTGTTCGTGCATCGCGAGCGCGGTCCGCGCCCGGTGGCGGTGACGAGCGAACTGGGGGCTGGGCGGCCACTGCACTGCACCTCGCTGGGGCGGGCCTACCTGGCGGCTCTTCCGGAGCAGGCGCTGGAGGAGAAGCTGGCGGAGCTCGTGGCCTCGAGCGAATCCCCGGTGGACGATGGCTCGGTCGGCGATCTGCGGAAGATCCTCCAGGAGACGCGGGACCGCGGCTGGTCGGAGGACCGGCGGGAGTTCGACGAGTCCAGTTGCTGCTGTGGGGCCGCTGTTTACGACCACACCGGTATGCCCGTCGCGGCGATCAGCGTCGCCGGAGTGGCGGAGCGCATGGAACGGATCCTGAGTGAAGTCGGTCCGCTGGTGGCCGAGGCGGCCGCCGAGATCTCAGCGGGCCTCGGCCACGTACGGCGCTGAGCGCCGGCCCCGCGGCACGGGGCCATGAAGGTCAGTGCGCCCGGACCAGGACGCTGTGGTCCTCCAGCCGGTGGGCGCGTACCCATTCCTCGTCGACGGTGACCCCGATACCGGGGCCGTCGGGGATGGCCACGGTGCCGTTCTCCGGTGTGAGAGGCGTTGTCAGGACGCCCTCACGCAGCGGGCTCTCGCCCCGGTCGAATTCGAAGATCAGCGGCTCTCCGCCGGCCATGCCGAAGGGCGCCCGGGGCGTCGCGGACAGCAACTGGAGCGTCGCGGCCTGCGCGACCCCGGTGCCCCAACAGTGCGGCGACAGCCGCAGGTTGAAGGCCGCGGCGAGCTGGCGGATGGCCTGGGCCTCGGTGAAGCCGCCGCATTTGGCCAGGTCGGGCTGGACGATGTCGAAGCGGTGCTCGGCGATGGGGTCGCGGAAGCCGTAGCGGGTGTAGAGGGCTTCGCCACCGGAGAGCGGCAGATGTACATCGCGCAACTCGCGCCAGCCGACGCTGTCTTCGGGCGGCAGCGGCTCCTCCACCCAGTACGGGTCGAGGTCCCGTACCCGGGCCAGGGAGCGGCGGACGGTCGCGACGGTGCAGTTGGCGTTGTAGTCGACGATCACCAGGCCGTCGTCGCCCATGGCCGCGCGGGCGGCGGCCGTACGCTGCCGGTCCTCATCCGGCGTCAGCCCGATCTTGATCTTGACGGCGGTGAAGCCCTCGGCGGCGTGGGCGGCCATCGTGTCCCGGAATTCACCGGGGTCGCGGGTGGCCGTGACATAGCCGGAGGAGGCGTAGGCGTCGACCCGTTCGTGCAGCCGGCCGCCCAGAAGGTGGCCCACCGGTACGCCGAACGCGCGGGCCTGCGCGTCCCAGAGCGCGATGTCGATGCCGCTGGCGGCCGCCACATGAGGGCCACCGGCGGTGAGGTGGTAGCCGAGGGAGAGCCGGTCCAGGATGCGGTCTTCCCGGATGTCGGAGGGCTGTCCGGCCAGCGCCTGGGCCTGGTCGGCGAGGAACGGGGCGATCAGCCGCGGCGGGCCGAAGGACTCGCCCCAGCCGACGGCGCCGTCCGAGGTGGTGACCTTCACCAGGGTGGCGACGCGTACCGGCAGCCGGACCTTCGAGGCGCCGTAGCCGCCGTCCGGCAGCTGCGCCTCGAGGGGGAAGGTCTCGACTTCGGTGACGACGGTTCGTGTGCTCATGCCCGCCTTTCCAGGGTGGCGTCGTAGTCGTCGATGTTCCGAGGTGTCCACACCGGGCCGTTCTCGGTCTGCGGCGGACGGGCCTGTGCCGCCATGCCGCCGTCGACGTTGAACACCTGCCCGGTGACCCACTGCGACAGCTCGGAGGCCAGATAGACCGCGCTGGTGGCGATGTCGTCGGGGGTTCCCTCGCGGTTCAGGGGGATCTGCGCGGCCCGGAAGTGGCGGGCCTGCGGGTCGGGGTCGCTGGTGTCGACCTCGACGGAGCCGGGGCGCAGCGCGTTGACCCGGATGTTCCACGGGGCGAGATCGACGGCGACGGCCCGGGTGAAGGAGTCCACACCGCCCTTGACCGTGTCGTAGGGGATGTGGTTGCGGTGCGCGCGGGCGGCGGCGTGGGAGCTGATGTTGACCACGGTGCCGGGCTTTTCCGCGTCGGCGAGCGCCCTGGCCATGCGGTGGGTGGGGTGGAACAGCAGCCCCAGATTGACCCGGTGGAACTCGTCCCACACCTCCCCGGTGAGCCGCAGGAAGGGGCCGAAGGCGCGCGCGTCCACGCGTGCGTAGGCGTTGTTCACGAGGGTGTCGACGAGGCCGAAGTGGCTCTCGGCGGCGGTGAACGCCTCTTCGGCGCCGGCTGCCGTACACAGGTCGGTGACGACGGCGAGGGCGTTTCCGCCACTCGCGCGGATGTGTTCCACCGTGGCGTCCGCCGCGTCGGCCGCGGTGTCCGCGACCACGACCCGTGCGCCTTCGGCGGCGAAGCGCAGGGCGATGCCCCGCCCGATGTTGCGGGCGCCCCCCGTGACCAGTGCCGTCCGCCCGCGCAGCAGGCCGTATCCGCGGGGCGGGCCGCCGCTGTGCCCGGCCTCGAAATCGAGGGGGTGGTTCATGAGGTGCTTCCGATCTCGCTCTGAGCGCTCTTGTCCTGCTGCTTGCGGTCGTACCGCTCGCGCAAGTCTTCCTCGATCTCCTCCAGGGTGCGGCCCCGGGTCTCATGCACGAAGAACTTGCAGAAGAGGAGGCCGAGGACGTTGCCCCCGACGAAGAAGAGCATGGTGTTGGTCAGGCCCCAGGCGTCACGCATGATGGGGAAGCCGAAGGTGATGCCGAGGGTGGCCAGCCAGGTGACCATGCCGGCGACACCCATCGCCGCGCCCCGGACCCGCAGCGGGAAGATCTCGCCGAGGACCACCCAGTTCACCGGCCCCCACGTCAGGGAGTAGCTGACGAACATGATGCTCATCGCGGTGAGCATGGCGCCCGGACTCATGGCGTCGCCGCGCGAGGCCTCGTACGCCATCCAGCTCATGCTCACGGCCATCGCCGCGCTTCCGGCGAGGAACAGGAACCGGCGGCCGAGCCGGTCGATCAGCTGAAGGCCGACCATGACGGAGAGGACCTTCACGGTGCCCAGGATGATCGTGAAGTAGAGGGCGTTCTCATGCGGCAGGCCAAGGCTCTCGAAGATCGTGGGAGCGTAGTAGGTGACGATGTTGAGCCCGGTGTACTGGGTCAGGATCGGAATGCCGATGCCGATGATCATCGCCGGCCGGATCCAGCCGGCCAGCAGCTCGCGGCGGTGCGGGGTGTGCGTGGTCACCTCGCGGATGGCCGCGATATCGCGGTCCGCCTCCTCGGCCGAGCGGGTGCCGGCGAGCAGCGCCCGGGCTTCCTCTTCGCGGCCGTGGAGGATCAGCCAGCGGGGGCTCTCCGGCAGCAGCTTCAGCCCCGCGATCAGGACGACGGCCGGGACGGCTCCCGTGGCCAGCATCGTCCGCCAGTCACCGCTGCCGGACAGGGCGAGGTTGGTGAGATAGCCGAGCAGCAGCCCGGTCACGATCATCAGCTGGTTCAGCCCGGCGAGCCGGCCCCGGGTGCGGGCCGGCGCCATCTCCGACAGATAGACCGGCACCAGGGAGGAAGAGCCGCCCACCGCGAGCCCCAGGAAGATCCGGGCGGTGATGAGCCAGGCGTTGTTCTGGGCCACCGCGCAGGCGACGGAGCCGATGATGTAGATCAGGCCGATCACGAAGATCACGGGTCGGCGGCCGAAGCGGTCGGCGAGCCGCCCGGCGACAAGGGCACCGAACACGGCGCCGCCCGCGATGCCACCGACGATCAGCCCCGTGGTGACCGCACTGGCGGGGAAGCCCGGTGTCTTCTGGATGAAGGTCAGGGCGCCCGCGATGACGCCTGTTTCGTAGCCGAACAGAATGCCGCCGAGGGCGCCGAAGAAGTAGATCACCGCCGGGCGCGGGGAGCGCGGGTGCGGTGCTCCCGCTTCGTTCGTCGGCTGGTCTGCGGCTCTGGCAGCGGCGCTGACTGAGTTCGTCATGGTCGCCTCCTTGCGACGCCCACCCTATCGTCCCAACAATTGGGAATAGGCGTCATTCAGTGGGAAGTAGTGTGTTGAAGGTAAGGCAGGACGTCTCCGGCCGCAATGGCCGGTTCATGTCGTAGGGAGCTACAGATGTCACGGATTCGCATCGGCACCGGTCGGGTGGCAGCCGAGATCGACGAGCAGGGCGCCGAGTTGTGCTCGCTGCAATACCGCGCGGAGGGGCAGGGTGAGGCAACGGAACTGCTCTGGCAGGCCGAACGGGCCTGGCCCTGGCACGCGCCGCTGCTCTTCCCCGTCATCGGCCGGATGAACGGCGACCGGCTGCGGCACGACGGCACGTACTACGCCATGCCCAAGCACGGATTCGCCCGCGACCGGCGGTTCACGGTCGAGCGCCACGACGCCACCTCCGCCGTCCTCACGCTGAGGGACGACGTGGCATCTCGCCGGCTCTTCCCGTTCCCCTTCCACCTCACGGTCGGCTACACGGTCGAGGGCAGCCGTCTCACGGTGTCGTACGCCGTGCACAACCCGGGCCCAGGGACGCTGTCGGCGTCACTGGGCGTCCATCCGGGCTTCCGCTGGCCACTGCCCGGCGCTGCCGGCAAGCGTGGCCATACGGTGCTCTTCGAACGGCCGGAACCCGCGCCCGTACGACGGGTCGAGGACGTGCTGCTGCTCCCCGAGCGGCACCCCACGCCGGTGCGCGATCGGACACTCCGCCTGGACGGGGCCCTGTTCACCGATGGCGCCGTGATCCTCGAAGCGCTCAACAGCTCGAGCCTCGCCTACAGCGCCCCCGGCTCGCCCAGGGTGGCCCTGAGCTGGCACGGATTCCGGCAGCTGGCCCTGTGGTCGCCGCCCGAGGCCGATCTGCTGTGCATCGAGCCGTGGTACGGCCTGCCCTCCCCGATCGGATCCGACAGCGAGTACGGCGAGCACCGTGAGTATGGCGAGCAGCGTGAGTACGGTGAGCACCGTGAGTATGGCGAATACGCGGCGAAACCCGGCCAGTTCCACCTCGCCGCGGGCCGGTCACGGACGTTCGGCCTCGGCGTCGAGATCAGTCCGGCACGGTGAGCCGCCCGTCGATGCGCCGGGGAATCCCGGAGTAGCCGTCCCGCAGCTCTTCGGGAAGCACCTCCTGCGGCGCGTTCTGCCAGGTGACAGGGCGCAGAAAGCGCCGCACCGCGTACGGACCCACCGAGGTGTGCAGGCTGTTCGTCGACGGCCAGGGGCCGCCGTGGTGCTGCGCCCAGGAGACCAGGACGCCGGTGGGGAAGCCGTTGTAGAGCAGACGGCCGGCCAGGGGCCGCAGCACGTCGGTGAGACGGCGCACCGTCTCCGTCTCATCGGCCTCGGCGTGAATGGTCCCTGTCAGCGATGCGGGCAGCGCCCGCAGAACGGCCTCCGCGTCGCCGGGTGCATAGCGGACCACGACGGCGGCCGGGCCGAAGCACTCGCCGACGGGCTCGTCCCCGAGCGTTTCGGAGTCGATCTCGAACAGCCGCGGCGTCACCGAGAACCCGGACCCGGACGGGGCGCTACCCTCGGCGGCCGCCATCCCGCCGGCACGGTGGCGCAACTCCTCCGTGCCGGCCTCGTACGCGGTGGCGATACGGGAGTTGAGCAAAGTGGCGGCCGACGCCTGGTCGATGAGCCGGGCGGCCTCGGCGACCAGGGCGTTACCCGCTTCCCCGGCCGGGACGAGGACAAGGCCGGGCTTGGTGCACAGTTGCCCGGCCGAACCCGTCACCGAGCCGACGAGGCCCGCCGCGATCTCGGCCGGCCGGGCCCGCGCCGCGCCCTCGGTGACGACCACCGGGTTCAGACCGGCCAGCTCACCGTAGAACGGGATCGGATCCGGGCGCGCGTTGATGATGTCGAGCAGCGCCCGGCCGCCCGTGAGGGAGCCGGTGAACCCCACGGCCCTGATGTCCGGATGGGCGACCAGGGCGGTGCCGGCCTTCCGGCCGAACACCAGCCCCAGCAGCCCGTCCGGAGCGCCGACCGCCGCGACGGCCGAGACCATCGTCTCGAAGACCAGCCGCGACAGGGCCGGGTGGGAGTCGTGGGCCTTGAGCACGACGGGACACCCGGCGGCCAGCGCCGACACCGTGTCCCCGCCCGGTACGGAGAACGCCAGGGGGAAGTTGCTCGCCCCGAAGATCGCGACCGGCCCGAGCGGTACCAGCATGCGGCGCAGATCGGGCCCCGCGCCCATCGGCGTCTCGCCCGCGTGGTCGATCGTCGCCTCCAGGAGGCCGCCGTCCTCGACGACCTCGGCGAACAGACGGGCCTGGTAGACGGTGCGGGTCAGCTCGCCGCCAAGACGCGCCTCGGGCAGCGCGGTCTCCCGCATCCCGAGGGCGACGATCTCCGGCCGCCGGGCCTCCAGCCCGTCGGCGACGGCCCGCAGGACCGCGGCGCGCAGCGGACGTCCACCGGCCTCGTACGGAACGGACGCGGCGGTGGCGCGTTCGACGACGGCGTCGAGCTCCTTGGGGGTGGTCGCGGTCGCGACGTCGTCGACGGCGCGGCCGGTGCTCGGGTCAATGCTCTGTATGACGTTCACGGGATGTCCCTGGCCTGGTGTGGTGCGGTCAGTGTTCGGTGGCGGCGTATTCGGCATCGGGATGGGGGCGCTTCACGGGCGGCTCCATCTGATGGCCGCCCGCGGCGTAGTCGTAGCCGTCCAGCGTCATCTCGGAACGCCCGTCGGACGCCGAGGCGTAGAAGGCGCGGATCTCGGTGATCAAGCCCGTGTCGGGGTCGAAGCGGTACCACTCGTCCCCCCGGAGGTAACCGCCGGGCCTGGTCTTCCAGTGCGTCCACTCGATGACGGCCTGGAAGGTCTCGGGCTCGATGACGAGGCGTTCGATGGACCAGGCGGAGCCGATGGTGAGGACGAGCCGGCGCCAGTTCTCGGCGATCGTCGTATTGCCGACCCACGGCCCTTCCAGGCCGGGCGGGAAGTAGTGGACCGCGTCGGGGGTGAACTGGGCGGCCATCTTGGCCACGTCAGCCTCGTTGCAGCCGTCGAAGTACGTACGGATCGTGGACTCCATCCGGGCGCGTTGTACGGCCGGGGGAAGATCGGCGAACCGGCTCATGCGCGGGCCTCCTGGGTCTGGTGTTCCGGGTGTGCCTGGTGTTCCGGGTTTTCCTGACGTTCTTGGTGTCCTTGGTGTTCTTGGTGGGCGGACTTCCACTCCTCGTATTCCTTCAAGGTCTCGGGGCTGGGCGGGTAGGTGCCCCACAGTGGCTGCCCGTCCCGCACCCGCTGCTGGAGCCACCCCTCCAGCCGCTCCTGCTCGACGGAGGGCTCGGCGATCTCCGCGGCGAGGGACCGCGGCACGACGATGACCCCGTCGCGGTCGCCCACGAGGACGTCTCCCGGGTAGACCGCGACCCCCGCGCAGGCGATGGGCACGTTGAGGTCGGCGACGTGGAACGCCGCGGGCCGGGTGGTGGCCGTGGTGGCACGCGCATAGGCCGGGAAGCCGAGTTCGGCGATCGCGGCGCCGTCACGGAAGGCGCCGTCGGTGACGAAGCCGGCGGCGCCGCGCTTCATGGCCCGCGTCACGAGCATGTCGCCGGCCGACGCCGCCGATGTGTCGTTCCGGCTGTCGACGACCATCACCTGGCGAGGGCCCAGGCTCTCCACCGCCTCCCATTGAAGGACGTTTCCGGTCCGGTAGGGGTCACCCACCGGGTCGGTGTCCTCGCGGGACGGGATGAAGCGCATGGTGAACGCCTCGCCCACGAACCCGTCGAAACCCCCGCCGACGGGGGAGAGGCCCACAAGGAACGGCTGCCGTATCCCGCGTTTGTACAGCTGGGTGGCGAGGGTCGCGGTGCTCACCTGGCCGAGTTGGTCGAAGACGGCGCCGTCCAAGGGCGCCGATGCGTCTGGGGACACCTGATCGTCCTTTCTGACCGCTGTGGCGCGTACGTCCGTCGGATGGGAGCGGCCACGCGATCGCGATTGGTGTGTCGGAACGCTAACACCGCAGCACCCAAGATTCCCAGTAGAAGAAACTAGTTCCCATCTAGTGGGAATCTGATGTCATCCTTGACGTCACCCTGGGGCGAACCTACGGTATGTCCCGCTAGTCGACACGTCATCCCATCCACTGGGACTCGATAGGGGGTGTTCGGCTGGCTCCTGTCAATGACGACGGAAGAGACGGCTGCACCATGACATCCCTGACCGGCAGCACCGATTCCCACAGCCCCGCATCCCCGTCGCAGCCCCCGAAAGCGACGCCCCTCTCCAGTGCCGTCGCCAAGATCATGCGCAGAGTCATTCCGCTGTTCGCCATCATGATGATGTGCAATCAGCTCAACCGCTCCAATATCGGCTACGCGGAAAGCCATCTCGAAGCCGATCTCGGCATAGGCGCTACCGCCTACGGACTCGGAGCGGGACTCTTCTTCATCGCCTACTTCATCTTCGAAGTGCCGAGCAATCTGCTGATGAAGCGATTCGGTCCCAAAATGTGGTTGTCCAGAATCTGCGTCAGCTGGGGCATCGTCTCGGCGTGCATGCTCTTCGCCCAAGGGCCCACCAGCTTCTACGTTCTGCGGTTCCTTCTCGGAATGGCCGAAGCCGGTTTCGTACCCGCCGTTCTGTACTACCTGGCGACATGGCTGCCCAACGCCTACCGGGGCCGGGCCAACGCCCGGTACGCCGTCGGCGCGCTCGTGGCGTTCTCCCTCTCCGGTCCCCTGTCGGGTCCGCTGCTGGGGATGGACGGCACCCTCGGACTCCGGGGCTGGCAGTGGATGTTCCTGGTTGAGGGGGCCATGTCGGTCGCCATCGGCGTCTTCGCCTTCTTCCGTCTCGACTCCCGGATCGAGGACGCGCGCTGGCTCACCGCCGACGAGAAGCGCGAGCTCACCGCCGCCATCGACGCGGAGGACGCGGAGTACATGAACCGGCACGGCGATGACCGCCCGACTTTCTGGTCCGTGCTGCGCGACCCGAAGATCCTGCTGTTCGTCTTCGTCTACTTCTCGGTCCAGATGTCGATCTACGCCAACACCTTCTGGCTGCCGTCGATCGTCCGGGAGATCAAGGGCACCAACGACGTCACTGTGGGCCTGCTCTCCTCCGTGCCATGGGTCTTCGCCATGGTCGCCATGTTCCTGCTCGCCCGGATCGGGGACCGCACCGACCGACGTAAGCCGCTGCTCATCGGAGCCCTCGTCGCCGCGGCCGTCGGCTCCTACCTCGCTGCCGTCGCCTCACCCTGGCTCGCCCTGGCGATGCTCACCATCGCCGCCATGGGATTCAAGAGCATCAGCCCGATCTTCTGGCCCATCGTCCAGCGCACCGTCCACCCGATGGTGATCGGCGTCGCCATCGCCGTCATCAACTCGATAGCGAATCTCGGCGGGTTTGTCGCGCCCTACGGATTCGGGGTCGTCAAAGAGCAGACGGGGAGTACGCAGTGGGGCCTGATCGGCCTCGCCGTATTCTCCCTCCTCGCCGCACTCGCCTCCTTTCTCATCCGTGAAAAGGAGGACGAGGACCCTGGCCTCTCCCGGACAAAGGAATCCGCAAAGGCCGCACAGCAAGTCCCCGCACCCCAGCTGAAGAATTGATCCGGGAGGGTCCACCCATGCGTCTGAGTACCGTCGTCCACGACGGCCGTCGAACGCTCGCCATCGCCGAAGGCCCCGGCGACACATGGCGGCTCGCCCCCGGCCACCTCCGCCTGGAGGACATCATCACCGGCGCCCCCGTCCCGGCCGGTGGCGCATCGCTGACCGCCGACGAGGTCGTGCCCGTACTGCCCCACCGGCCCGGCACGATCTTCGGTATCGGCCTCAACTACCTCGACACCATCACCGAGATGGGCTGGCCGCGCCCCAAGGCGCCATATCTCTTCACCAAACTCTCCTCCAGTGCCATCGGCACCGGCGAGGCCATCGTCGTCGACGCCGCGGTCACCCGGCGCGTCGACTGGGAGACCGAACTCGCGGTCGTCATCGGCGCCGAGGCCCGCGACATCCCCGAGGACGAGGCGCTCGACGTCGTGTTCGGCTACACCGTCGCCAACGACGTATCGGCCCGCGACCTCCAAGCCGACGACGGCCAGTGGGTGCGCGGCAAGGGGCTCGACACCTTCTGCCCGCTCGGCCCCGTCGTCGTCACGGCCGACGAGATCAAGGATCCGCAGGCGCTCACCGTACGGACGTGGGTCAACGGGGAGAAGGTGCAGAACGGCACCACCGCCGACATGCTCTTCTCGGTCCGCTCGCTCATCGCCTACCTCAGCCGCTTCTTCACGCTCCGGCCCGGCGATGTGATCCTCACCGGAACCCCCTCGGGATGCGGCGACTTCATGGACCCGCCGCGCGCCCTGAGCCCCGGGGACACGGTGATGTCGGAGGTGGAGGGCATCGGCCGCCTCGTCAACCCGGTGCGGGCGGCGGGGGAGTAGGGCGCACCGGACCGTCCCACCGCCGATCCACCCTCGCTCGCGTATCGAGCATCAACGCGGCAGGGATCAACGCAGGCAGCAATCCAGGCATCAACGCAGGCATCAATCCAGGCACCAATCCAGGCAACAAGGAGCTAGCACCCCATGAGCATCGCCCCCAGCGAGTCGGTCGTCTTCAAGCCCTGGGCGTCCGCCCCGGGCGTGGCGACCACCGACCGTATCCAGTCGGTCCGCCTCTCCCTCGTCAATCTCCCCCTCCACGCGCCCATCAGCGACGCCAAGGTATTGACCGGCCGCCAGAAGCCGCTCACCGAAATCGCCTTCCTCTTCGCCGAGATCAGGACCGAAGGCGGCCATGAGGGTCTGGGCTTCAGCTACTCCAAGCGCGCCGGCGGACCCGCCATCTACGCCCACGCCAAGGAGATCGCCCCCGAGCTGATCGGCGAGGACCCGAGCGACACCGGCAGGCTGTGGAGCAAGCTGGTGTGGGCCGGCGCGTCCATGGGGCGCAGCGGTGTGGCCGTCCAGGGCATCGCGGCCCTCGATATCGCTCTGTGGGACCTCAAGGCGCGGCGGGCGGGTCTGCCGCTCGCCAAGCTGCTGGGCGCACACCGCGACTCGGTGGACGTCTACAACACCAGTGGCGGCTATCTGTCGATGCCGATCAAGGAGGTGCTGGAGAACATCGACCTGGCCCGGGCCCGTGGCGTAGGCGGTATCAAGCTCAAGGTCGGCTCCCCGGACCCGTCGGTCGACCTCAAGCGCGTCGAGGCCGTGCGAGAACACCTCGGCGACGGCGTCCCGCTGATGGTCGACGCCAACCAGCAGTGGGACCGGATCACGGCGACCCGGGTCGGCCGTGTTCTGGAGAACTTCAACCTCACCTGGATCGAGGAACCACTCGACGCATACGACGCCGGGGGACACGCCGCCCTCGCGGCCACGCTCGACACCCCCATCGCCACCGGCGAGATGCTGACCAGCGTGGGCGAACACGCGGCGCTCATCGAGGCGGGATCGTCCGACTTCGTCCAGCCCGACGCGCCCCGGGTGGGCGGCATCACTCCGTTCCTGCAGATCGCGGCGCTCGCCGACCACAAGGGCCGGGCTCTCGCACCGCACTTCGTGATGGAGATCCATGTCCATCTGTCCGCGGCCTATCCGCGTACGGCGTGGGTTGAGCACTTCGAATGGCTCGAGCCGATGTTCAACGAGCGCCTTGAACTCAAGGACGGCCGCATGAGCATCCCGAACCGCGCCGGACTCGGCCTCTCCCTCAGCGAGCAGGCCGCCGCATGGACCGCGGAGTCGGCGGTGTTCGGCGGCGGCGCCTGAGGAACCCGAGGGCCCAGGGCCACCCGAGGGTCACCCCAGGGCCGTGCGGAGCGCCGTCGGGGCGTGGCCGGGGCTGGTGGCCAGCTCCTCGAACTCGGTGATGTTGTCCAGTTCGGTGCCCATCGAGACGTTGGTGACGCGTTCGAGGATGACCTCGACGACCACCGGCACCCGGTGCTCGGCCATCAGCTTCTTGGCCTCTTCCAGAGCGGGCGCGATGCGGTCGGGTTCGAAGACGCGGATGGCCTTGCACCCCAGTCCTTCGGCGACCTTGACGTGGTCGACGCCGTAGCCGCCCACCTCGGGGGCGTTGATGTTGTCGAAGGACAGCTGGACGCAGTAGTCCATGTCGAAGCCGCGCTGGGCCTGCCGGATCAGACCGAGGTAGGCGTTGTTGACCACCACATGGAGGTAGGGAATGCGGAACTGGGCACCGACGGCCAGCTCCTCGATCATGAACTGGAAGTCGTAGTCGCCGGAGAGCGCGACGACGGTGGCGTCCGGCTCGGCCGTCGCGACCCCCAGGGCGGCGGGCACGGTCCAGCCCAGGGGTCCGGCCTGGCCGGCGTTGATCCAGTGCCGGGGGCGGTAGACATGGAGCAGTTGCGCGGCCTGGATCTGGGAGAGCCCGATCGTGGAGACGTAGCGCGTATCGGGCCCGAAGGCCCTGTTCATCTCCTCGTAGACCCGCTGCGGTTTGACCGGCACCTGGTCGAAGTGGGTCCTGCGGAGCAGGGTGCCCTTGCGCTGCCGGCAGCTGTCGGCCCAGTCGCCGCGGTCCCTGAGGGCTCCGGCGGCCCTCAGCTCCCTCGCCGCCTGGACGAACAGTTCCAGCGCGGGCTTGGCGTCCGAGACGATGCCCAGGTGCGGGGCGAAGACCCGGCCGATCTGGGTGGGTTCGATGTCGACGTGGACGAAGGTGCGGCCCCGGGTGTACGTGTCGAGGCCGCCGGTGTGGCGGTTGGCCCAGCGGTTGCCGATGCCGAGGACGAAGTCGGACTCCAGAAGCGTGGCGTTGCCGTAGCGGTGCGAGGTCTGCAGACCGACCATGCCCGCCATGAGGGGGTGGTCGTCGGGGATGCTGCCCCAGCCCATCAGCGTGGGCACCACCGGCACCCCGGTCAGCTGGGCGAACTCCACCAGCAGCTCGCTCGCGTCGGCGTTGATGACCCCGCCCCCGGCGACGATCAGCGGTCGCTCGGCGGCCTGCAGCAGCGCGATGGCCTTGTCGATCTGTGCTCGGGTGGCCGACGGCTTGTACACCGGCAGCGGCTCGTACGTCTCCGGGTCGAACTCGATCTCGGCCATCTGGACGTCGATGGGCAGATCGATCAGTACCGGCCCGGGCCGGCCCGAGCGCATGAGGTGGAAGGCCTGCTGGAACGCGCCGGGCACCTGGGCGGGTTCGAGGACGGTCATCGCCATCTTGGTCAGCGGCGCCGCGATCGAGGCGATGTCGACGGCCTGGAAGTCCTCCTTGTGCAGCTTGGCCACCGGCGCCTGGCCGGTGATGCACAGGATCGGGATCGAATCGGCGCTCGCCGAATACAGCCCGGTGATCATGTCGGTGCCGGCGGGGCCGCTGGTGCCCACGCAGACCCCGATGTTCCCGGCCCTGGCGCGGGTGTAGCCCTCGGCCATGTGTGAGGCGCCCTCCACATGCCGGGCGAGGACATGGGTCAGGCCACCGTTCATCCGCATCGCGGAGTAGAACGGATTGATCGCCGCACCGGGCAGGCCGAAGACATGGGTGGTGCCCTCACGCTTGAGGATCTCCACCGCCGCCTGGGCCGCGGTCATACGGGCCATGAGGATGCTCCTGTCGGTCGGTACATCGAAGTCGGTACATCGTCGATACAACGAAGAGGCGTGGGTTGTGCCGGTGCGGCTTCAGCGCGGGTCGCGGCCGGCCAGCCGCTCGACCCCGCGCAGCAGCGCGGAGTGGTCAAGGCCGCCGTCGCCGCAGGCACGGGCCGAGGCGACCAGCTGGGCGACCACGGCGCCCACGGGCAGCGGCGCACCCACCGCGCGTGCGGCGTCGGTGACGATGCCCATGTCCTTGTGGTGCAGATCGATCCGGAAGCCGGGTTTGAAATCACGGCCCAGCACCGCGTCCCGCTTGCGGGCCAGGACGGTGGAGCCGGCGAGGCCGCCGCCGAGGACTTCCAGCGCCGCCTCCAGGTCGACTCCGGCGTTCTCCAGGAACACCACGGCCTCGGCCAGGGCCTGGAGGTGGATGGCGACCATCAGCTGGTTGGCGGCCTTGACCGTCTGTCCGGCCCCGTGCGGGCCGACATGCACGATGGTGGTGCCCAGCGCCTCGAACACCGGCCCTGCGCCGGCGAAGTCGTCCGGATCGCCGCCGACCATGATGGACAGCACGCCCTCGATGGCGCCCGCCTCGCCGCCGGACACCGGGGCGTCGAGCGTACGCAGGCCCTTGTCCCGCGCGGCGGCCGCCACCTCCAGCGAGGTCTGCGGGGTGATGCTGCTCATGTCGATCAGCAGGGTGCCGGGCGCGGCGTGTTCCAGGACGCCGCCCTCGCCGAGGACGACCTCCTTCACCTGCTGATCAGCCGGGACCATGGTGATCACGACCTCGGCGTCGGACACTGCCTCGGCGATACTGTCGGTGCCCCGGCCACCGGCCGCGACCAGGGTGTCGATGGCCGCGCGGCTGCGGTTGTATCCGGTGACGGTGTGTCCGGCCCGTACCAGGTTGGCGGCCATCGGGCCGCCCATGATGCCCAGGCCGATGAAGGCGATCTTCCGGGAGGTGGCACTCATCGCAGGTTCCTTCGTGTCATGGGTGTGTGGTCGGGGGTTGTCCGGGTAGTCGGCGTTGCCTGTGTGGTGGTGAGTGTCCCGATCCCGGTCAGGCGTGGCGGTCGCTGCCGCGCCGTTCGCGCGGGAGCCAGTCGAAGCTGTCCGCGCTCGGGCCCTCGGACTTGTACTCCAGACCCACCCAGCCGGTGTAGCCCGCGGTCTGGAGGCCGGCCAGCTGCCCGTCGAGGTCCAGCCCTCCGGTACCGGGCGCTCCCCGCCCCGGCGCGTCCGCGATCTGTACGTGTCCGATGCGGTCGGCGTGGGCGGCGATGACACCGGCCACGCCGTCTCCGTTGACGGCGAGGTGGTAGAGGTCGGCCAGGAGGCGGAGGTTGCGGCTGCCGGACTCGGCCGCCACCCGGTCGATGACGGCGAGCGCGTCCGTGGCGGTGCGCAGCGGATACGCGGGGGCGCCACTGACCGGCTCCACCAGGACCGTGCCGCCGATGCGCTCGACGGCCTTGGCTGCCAGCGCCAGATTCTCCACCGCGAGGTCGTCCTGCTCCGCCGGGGCGACGCCGTCGAGCCGGTTTCCGTACAGTGCGTTGAACGACCGGCAGCCCAGTTGCTCACCGATCGCCACGGTGACATCGATGTTGTCGCGGAACTCCGCCACCCGGGCCGGCCAGGACACCAGTCCACGGTCGCCCCCGGGCATGTCCCCGGCGAAGAAGTTCAGCCCGGTCAGCCGGACACCGGCATCACGCACCGCCCGGACGAAGGCGTCGACCTCCGCATCCGTCGGCACCGCCGTCGCGTAGGGCCACCAGAACTCGACCGCGTCGAACCCGGCGGCCTTCGCGGTGGCCGGACGCTCCAGCAGCGGCAGTTCGGTGAAGAGGATCGACGCGTTGACGGTGTAGGGAAGTCGGTGCTTCATCAGTTCTCCCGGCCGAGGGTCTTGAGGTACGGGCGCCAGCCGCCGAAGGCGGTGATCTCCTTGTGGATGCCCCTCTCCAGCTCGCCACGGCGAAGAACCATCGAGAAGGACGACGAACCGTCCTGGAGCCGGATGATGCCGAACTCCAGCTCAGGCGGTTCGGAGGGCAGCAGATGGTCGCGCAGCACCTCATCGGGGACGTCGTAGACCTCGCCGTCCATCGCGGTGTCGACGCCGGGGTCGGGCAGCAGCCCGGGGCAGCTGTCCCGGATCGAGAAGAAGCGGTAGCCGGAGGCGGTGCGGGTCCGCGCCACGAGCGGGGCTCCGCGCAGGTGGTGATGGAAGGGGCCGCCCTCCATCGCCTGACCACTGAGGAACATGCGTGCCATGGGGATCTCCTTCGGGAGACGGGTGGCTTCTGCGATGCGGATATTATTTTCTGCATCGCGGAATAACAACCCCCCTCGGTGGCGGCGAGAACCCTTGACAGGCCCTTGAGGCGGACCTATACATCTGCCAACTGAAAAATCATTTCCGCATGATGAAAAGCCTGCCTCGTCTCCTCTGTTGGCAAGGCATGTGTTGGCAAGGCATGGCCATGCGTGGCGTCCCGGCGGCACCGCGCGAGACGTGCCACCCACCCCAGACGGCCTCGCCCCATCAGCGGTGTACGGCCCGGCCCAGGAGGTTCTCGACGTGAAACCCATCCACCTGCTCGGCGCGATCCCGTTCATCGGGATCCTCGGCGGGATCTTCTTCGCGAACCGGGTGACGCCCTACGTCCTCGGTATGCCGTTCATCCTCTTCTGGCTGGTCATGTGGGTCGTGCTGATCTCGGCAACCATGGCCGTCATCTACCGTCTGGACCCGGCGAACCGGGAGGAGCAGAGCTCATGATCGCCCTCGCTGTCATCTTCGTCTTCCTCCTCGCGGCCCTGGGTCTGGGCCTGCGCGCCCGCCGCGGCAGGGACATGGACCTCGAACAGTGGTCGGTGGGCGGCCGCGGCTTCGGGACGGTCTTCGTCTTCCTGCTGCTGGCCGGCGAGATCTACACGACCTTCACCTTCCTGGGCGCCTCGGGATGGGCCTACGGCAAGGGCGCACCCGCCTACTACATCCTCTGTTACGCCTCACTGGCCTACGTCCTGTCGTACTGGCTGCTGCCGGCCGTATGGCGCTACGCCAAGCAGCACCGGCTGATCTCACAGTCCGACTTCTTCGTCGCCAAATACGACAGCCCGCTGCTCGGCGCGCTGGTGGCCCTCGTCGGAGTCGTCGCGATGGTGCCCTACCTCGTGCTGCAGCTGAAGGGGCTGGGGATCATCGTGTCCGTCTCCTCCGACGGCCGTATCTCCTCCCACTGGGCCATTGTGATCGGCACGGTGGCGCTGACCCTGTACGTGACCATCTCCGGCATCCACGGCTCGGCCTGGACCTCGGTGCTCAAGGACGTCGCGATCCTCGCGGTCGTGCTGATTCTGGGCATCTACCTGCCGATGCACTACTACGGCGGCATCGGGGAGATGTTCCGGGCAGTGGACCAGGCCCACCCCAACACCCTCACCCTGCCCTCGAGCGGCATGAGCACATCGTGGTTCGCATCCACCGTGCTGCTGTCGGCGGTCGGCTTCTATATGTGGCCGCACACCTTCAGCGCCTCATACAGCGCCCAGAACGAACGCGTCTTCCGCCGCAACGCCATCTTCATGCCGCTCTACCAACTCATCCTGCTCTTCGTCTTCTTCGTCGGCTTCACCGCCATCCTGGTCGTGCCCGGCCTCAAGGGTGCCGACGCGGACCTGTCGCTGCTGCGCATCACCACCGCCACCTTCCCCTCGTGGTTCGTCGGCATCGTCGGTGGCGCCGGGCTCCTCACCGCGCTGGTCCCCGGGTCCCTGCTGCTCATGACCTCCGCGACCTGCCTGGCGAAGAACGTCTACCGCCTCGCCCGGCCCCACACCAGCGATAAGCACATCGGCCGTCTCGCCCAGCTGCTCGTGCCTGCTCTCGCCCTGATCGCCCTCTACTTCACCTTCAACGGCGGCAGCTCGATCGTCTCGCTGCTGCTCATGGGCTACGCACTGGTCACCCAGCTCTTCCCCGCCCTGCTGGCGAGCCTCGCGGCACGGCAGATCGTCACCAAACAGGGAGCGGCCGCGGGCATCGTCGTCGGCGTCACCACGGTCGCCGTCGTCACCCTCTCCGGTGTCACGGTGGGCAGCCTGCTGCCGGGGCTGCCCCAGGCGGTGAAGGACCTCAACGTAGGTGTCATCGCCCTCGTCCTCAACATCGTGACGATGGCCGCCGTCTCCGCCGTCACCCGCACCGCGAGCCCGGCCACCACCGTCCGCCTCCGGCCCGAATCCGAAGCCACGGCCGGTACCGGCTGACCCGACCCGCCCCTCGGGCCGGGACCGCGTGCGGGCGGTCCCGGCCCGTCGGCCCGTCGGCCCGCGCACAGGACGTACGGACGTACGCTGGGCGCACAGCCATGATCGGGAGAAAGACGTGACGGGCAACAGCCGGGACCTGCCGAATGTGGAGCCGGCGCACTGGGAACACACCTACGCCGCCCACCCCGGCATGTACGGCCACGAGCCCTCGGCCCCCGCCGTTCACGCGGCCACCGTCTTCCACGTGGCCGGAGCGGGCGATGTGCTGGAATGTCCGGGCGCCACTTCCGCTGGCGGATGCCTCGGTGGACGCGGTGTTCGCGCACATGCTGCTGTGCATGGCCCTGTCGACCGAGGAGATCCACGCACTGGTGGGCGAGGTCCGCTGCGTCCTCCGCGCCGGCGGGGGTGTTCTTGTACACCGTGCGGCACACCGGCGACGCCCATTACGGCGCTGGTGCCGCTCATGGGGACGACACCTTCGAGCACGGCGGCTTCGCGGTGCACTTCTTCTTCCGCTGCTTGGTCGACGACCTCGCCGACGGCTGGAACACGTCATGGGCCCGTCATGGGCCCATCATGGACCCGGCGTGTTCGAATGCGTCGTCGACGAGTACGACCTGACGGCCCGCGGCGGCCAGCAGGGAGGCCGCGATCGCGGCCCGGAAACCGCTGTGACAGTGGACCCAGATCTCGGCGTCCGGCAGGGCGGGAAGGGTGTGGGGCAGTTCGGGCAGCGGTATGTGCCGGGCCCCGGGCAGATGTCCGCGCCGCCACTCGCCGCCGTTTCTGACGTCCAGGATTTCCATCGGCCGCCCGGCCAGGGCGGCGGCCAGGGTGGTGAAGTCCGCGCGCGGGTAGGAGGTCAGCCACCGGGGGCCCGCCCATTCCAGCGGGTTTCCGGTGGCGACGGCCGCGGGATGGTCGAAGCCGATCCGCAGGAGCTCCGTCCTGACGGCTTCCAGCTGTTCATCGTCGGTCGCCAGCAAGGTGAGCGGGGCGTCGAACGGCACCAGCCAGCCCAGATAGGTCGCGAGGGTCCCGCGGGCGTCGATGTTCACGGTGCCCCGCAGATGGGTGTGCGCGAATTCCGCTCGCGGCCGTACGTCCACCACCCACTCCCCGGCCGCGACACGGTCGGCCAGCTCGGTCAGGTCGGCGGAGCGGGACGCTCCGAGGTCGGCCAGGGGTGTCGGCCCGGTGGCATTGATCGTGGCCATCCGGCGGTAGTACGCGGGGTAGGGCTCGAGGCCGGACAGGGCACTGGAGGCGAAGGCGTCCTCGTCCAGCGTGAAGACGGGATTGGTGGCACGTTCGTGGCCGATCGTCGAACGCTCGACCGCTCCGGCCGTCGCCGCCGCACAGAAGCTCCCGAAGCCATGGGTCGGCAGGACCACGGTGTCATCGGGCAGCACCTCGGCCAGATGGCGGGCCGACCGGTACTGCCGACGGGCCAGCGGCTCGGCCGCCTCCGCCCCCATCAGATCGGTGCGCCCGGTCGTCCCGTACAGCACCGACCCCCCGGTGCATACGAGCCGCGGCACGCCACCGCGGAGCGCGAACGCATACGCCAGGTGATGGTCGGTGTGCCCGGGCGTGGCGATCACCTGGATGCTCAAGTCCCCGGCCGGGATCTCGTCCCCGTCACCCCTCCGTACGGCGTCGAAGCCCAGCTCGGGACCGGTCGGCACCACGTAGACCGCGTCCAAGTGGCGGGCCAGTTCCAGACCGCCCGTGACGTAGTCGTTGTGCACATGGGTCTCCACCACCGCGCCGAGCCGCCACGCCCGCGAGTCGAGCACGGCGGTGATCCGCTCGATGTCACGCTGAGGGTCCACCGCGACCGCGACCCTGCCGTCCGAGATCAAGTAGCTGCGATTCCCCAGGCTGAGCGTGGCCAGCTGGACGACTTCCAGATCTTCGGGCAGCGCCGCCGACAGCCGCGGCTCGCCCGCCACGCCCCGATCGTCCGCCGCGACCCGACCGGCCGCCTCGGCCCGCACCGAGGTGTCGCGCTCCGGCACGGCGGCCCCGTGGCGTCGACCGCCCGCCTCAGCCGCTGGGCTCCCGGACACTTCCGCTCCCTATTGACGTTCGGCAATAGGTGATTCCAGGACAACTCTCGACGCCTCTGCAGTCAACTCCGCGGGGGGCCGCTCACGCGCCGAGCCGGGCGGCCTGCGGTGCGGATCATCATCGGCCGTCGTCAGCCAGGCGTACGCCTTCTACGCGCCGCCGGCCTCGTTGAATCGCACGATGTCGTCCATCGTTCGGTGCAGTTTCAACTCGTCCGGGTCGGAGACGATGGCCTGCCCCACGCGGCCGTACGGTCCGGCCGGTGCGTCGGGCGAATATTGGATCTCGTCGAAGAGGAAGTTGCGCTCGAAATCCTTCTGGGTCAGGTCTCCGCCTTTGGGGCGACGTAGAAGCAGGTACCCGTAGAAGCGGGCCGGTGCACCGCTGTCCAGCGTTTCGGTCACTTCCTCCCCAAGTGCCAGGCTGATCTCGATATCAAAGAGATCGACACCGAATTTCAATTTATTGACGGTGGGGACGGTGCCCCGGGGAGGCGGATGGCGCACTCGTCGAAAGTCAGTCCCGATTCTTCCGTGAATGCTTCCAGATGGAAGACGCAATCGGGCGGGTTCAGGCCGGTGAGTGCCTGCCTGGCAAGGGTCTCCGCTTGCTGGAAGAGTGTTGAATGCCGCCTTCTGTCCAGTACATGCGCGGCCAGGACGCCGCCCTGTACGGCGCTGAGCGGTGAAATGTGGTTACTGCTGATGGATGACCACCGGAGGTCGCCGTTCTTCCAGATGCCGTCAATATAGACTTCCGGGGCGTCGATGAAGGACTCGGCGACGATCTCGACATCTGACTGGCCCGAGAACAGCTTCAAGGCCCGCGCGTACTCCTCCGGCGAGCGGATGATGTTCGTACGGAGGGCGCCGGCACCGGTCGCCGGCTTGATCACAAACGTATCCCCGAGGTCGTGGGCGAGATCCGCGAACGAAGTATCCCCGGACGCGTATCGGCAGCGCGCTCGCTTGATCTGAGGCGGCAACTTGCTCTTCTGGAGATATTTGTCCCGGAAGTAGAGGGTCGCCGCTGAGTCCGTATTCCCGGGGAGACTCATCTGCTGCCGCACATAGGCTGCCCCGAATACGCCCATCTCATGGACGGTCAGCACCTCTGCCACATCATCGAGACGAGCGTAGAGCGCTGCCCGCAATATTTTCTGGGCGTTCTCCATGTCGGTGACACGCTTGAACCGCCGACCCGCCGGCATGTTCACCGGCGTCTGCACGATATAGAAAGGCTCCAAGCCTCGGCGCTGCAGCGCCTGGTCGAGACCGTCCCTATGTCCGATGACAATCATCTTCGGCATTTTTTGTCTCCCCCCGTTACGGCTTACCAAAACCTTGAGGCGAACACCGTGGCATCGTTCCATGGCGATGCGGAAATGTGGCCTGTGATGTGAGCCGCAAGTTGATCTCGGTAATAAGTGGCATAGGGCCGCTCATTCCATTACTGCATACCTGGGCGTATTCGCCCGGCCCGGCGGAGGGCGGCGGGTGGCGCTCCGCCGACGTACGAGGGTGACTCCGCCGGGACTCGAGCGAACCCGCACACACTGCGGTCCGGAACCAGTCATGATCCGTGACAGCAGTCCTGGAGGGCCATGCTCATTGACCGGAGCGCTCACATAGAGCTGGCGGAGGCGACGCTTCTTGCGTGTGCGGCAGGCGATTTCCGGCTGCTGGTCGCCGAGGGCGGGCCGGGGTGCGGCAAGAGCGAATTCCTGAAGCGGTTCCTGGGGATCGCGGCCGAATCCGGTGCCGTGGTCCTCGACGCGCCCGGTCTGCCCGGCGAGAGCGGCACCCCGCTCGGCCTCGTACGACGGCTGGCCGAGCACCCGGCGCTGCCGGACCGGACCCGCGAGCGGCTGCGACGCGCCCGGGCACAGGACGGGCCCCGGGCGGTGGAGCGGCTGCGCGGGGCGCTGTGCGCGCTCTCCGCGTCCGCACCGCTGGTGATCGCGGTCGACGATCTGCACCACGCGGACCAGGCGTCGCTCCGGCAACTGCTGCATATCGCCCACCACGCCCGCACGGCCAGGATCATGCTGATCGGCACGGAGAGCCCGTACGGCATGGACAGCCCGTACGGCGGCACGGAGCGCCCGTACAGCACGGAGCGTCTGTACGGTCGGGAGCGCCCGTACGGTCGGGGCGGCGACCCGCTGCTCGGCGCAGAACTGCTGCGCCACCCCGGCTTCCGGCGCATCACGCTCGACCCCCTCAGCCCCGAAGGCGTGGCCAGGCTGGCCGAAGCGCTCGGCAACCAGCCGGTGGACGGCCGCCTCGGCGCCGAGTGCTACGCACTGACCGGCGGCAATCCGCTGTTGCTGCGGGCCCTGCTGCAGGATCGGTGGGCGGTGCCGGACACCGGTGGCCGGGTGCCGCGGCCCACCGCCGGGGGGCCCTTCCACCAGGCGGTGGTGGCCTGCCTGGCCCGCACCGGGACGCCCATCCGGGACGTCGCCGGCGCACTGGCCGTACTCGGGCCGTCCGCCACACCCACGCTGCTGAGCCGACTGCTCGGACTGGACACGACAGCGGTCGACCGCGCCCTCCAGGTACTGGAGCTGAGCGGATTGACGGATGGACACCGCTACCGCCACCCGGTCGTCGCCGCGGCCGCGCTGGACCATCGGGACGCCGCAGACCGGCGGTCGCTGCACGAGCGCAGCGCCCTGCTGCTGCACGAACAGGGCGCCCGGGCCACCGAGGTCGCCGACCATCTGCTGGCCGCCCAGCCCACGGTTCCCTCATGGGCGGTCGCCGTGCTCCGCGACGCCGCCACCCAGGCCCTGGTCGACGACGACGCACCCGCGGCGATCCGGTATCTGGACCTCGCCTGCCGCGCCTGCCAGGAGCCGTCCCAGCGGGCCGCGACCCGGATCGCGCTCGCCGCCGCCACCTGGCGGGTCAACCCCTCCGCCGCCGAACACCACCTCGGCGACACGCTCGCGGACCTGCACACCGGCGCGCCGACGGGCAGTGACGCGGCCCTGCTCGTACGGCTGCTGATCAGCTGTGGCCGACTGGAGGAGGCGGGCCGGGCACGGGCCCGGCTGCAGACGGCCGACCACCCCGGCAACGACCTCGGCAAGGACCCCGACAGCGGCCCCGGCTCGGGCACGGACGCGGGCCCGGACACGGATGCGGGCCCGGACACGGACCCGGGCGCGGTGCGGCTGTCGGTGGTGCACCCCTGCCCCTGGCCCATCGCGCCCGACGAGAGCCGGCCGCGCCCCTCGTCCGACACCGCCGCCCCCCGCGAGCCCTGGGACGAGACTCCCGGCCCCGGCGCGGCCGCCGCCGTCTGGGGCATCCCCGGCCCCGGCACCAGCGAGGCCGCCGCGGACGAGGCCGAACGGCGGCTGCGCGCCTGCCCGCTGCTGGACGGCACGCTGGCGGTGGTGGCCAACGCCGTACGGACCCTGCTGCGGGCCGGCCGGACGGCCGATGCCGACGACTGGTGCCACCGGTTGCTCAAGGAGGCGACGGCCCGGCGTTCGCCCGGCTGGCGGGCGGAGTTCCTTGCCATCCTCGCCGAGATCGCCCTGCGCAAGGGCGTCCTGACGGACGCCGAGGAGTGCGCCCGGCAAGCCCTGGCCTGCCTGCCCGGCCGCGGTGGCAGCGTGCTCGTCGGAGGTCCGCTCGCCTGCCAGGTCCACGCGTACACCGCCATGGGCCGGTACGACGACGCGACCCGTGTGCTGCACCACCCGGTGCCGGGCGCGCTGTTCCAGAGCGTGTACGGCCTCGCGTATCTGCGCGCCCGCGGCCACTACCACCTGGCCACCGACCACTGCCGCGCCGCACTCGGCGACTTCCTGGCCGCCAGCCGTATGGCACAGCGCTGGGGCCTGGACCACCCCGCCGTGCTGCCCTGGCGCACCGACACCGCCCAGGCGTTCCTGCGCCTCGGCGAGCGCGCCAGGGCGGCGCGGATGATCACGGAACAGCTGTCCTGCGCCCACCTGTGGAGCGACCCGCACACCCGGGGCGTCTCGCTCAGGCTCCGGGCCCGGGTCGCCGCCGCGCCGGAGCGCCCGCATCTGCTCACCCAGGCAGTCGACGTGCTCCAGCGGTGCGGGGACCGGCTCGAACTCGCCCGGGCGCTCGCCGACTTGGGGGCCGCCTACCGGAGCGTCGGCGAGTCGGTCCGGGCCAACAACGTACGGCGCAGGGCGTGGCGGATGGCCGAGGAGTGCGGCGCCAAGGCGCTGTGCGACGCCATTCTGCCGTGGCAGGCGATGTGCGGCGGGGACCGTCCTGACCTCCCCGGCCGCGACCAGGGGGCGGGGCTGAGCGAGTCGGAAATGCGCGTGGCCATCCTCGCCGCGAACGGCAATTCGAACCGTGAGATAGCGCTGCAGCTGTGCGTGACGATGAGCACGGTCGAACAGCATCTGACGCGCGTGTACCGCAAGCTGCGCATCAGCCGCCGCCAGCAACTGCCGAAGAGTCTGATCGGTCCGGTGGGGACACCGGCGACGGACCGCAGAGAGTTGTCCTCGCTCTGACGAGCCGTCCGAACACACCATCCGTGATGCCACGGAGGTCCACAGGTTGGAGATGCCGATGGCCGCTGGCCACGACAAGGTGATCGAGGCGCTGCGGGCGTCCCTCAAGACCAACGAGCGGCTGAGGGAACAGATCCACGGGCTCACCACAGCGGCGCGGGAACCCATCGCCATCATCGGCATGGCCTGCCGCTATCCGGGCGGGGTGGGATCGCCGGAGGACCTGTGGGAGCTGGTGGCCGCCGGCCGGGACGCCATCGGCACCTTCCCCGAGGACCGGGGCTGGGACGTGGAGCGGCTGTACGACCCCGACCCGGAGCGGGTCGGCACCTCGTACACTCAGCACGGCGGATTTCTGTACCAGGCAGGGGAGTTCGACCCGGGTTTCTTCGGGATCAGCCCGCGCGAGGCGCTGGCGATGGACCCGCAGCAGCGGCTGCTGCTGGAGATCTCGTGGGAGGCGTTCGAGCGGGCCGGGATCGACCCGGCCTCGGTGCGCGGCAGCCGCGCCGGGGTCTTCGCGGGCGTGATGTACCACGACTACGGCTCCCGGCTGCACACCGTCCCCGAAGGCTTCGAGGGCTATGTCGGCAACGGCAGCGGCGGCGGCGTGGCATCCGGCCGGGTCGCCTACACCCTCGGCCTCGAAGGCCCGGCCGTGACCGTGGACACCGCCTGCTCCTCCTCACTGGTCTCCCTGCACCTGGCCTGCCAGGCGCTGCGGACCGGCGAGTGCTCACTCGCCCTGGCGGGCGGGGTGACGGTGATGTCCACCCCCAGCCTGTTCGTCGAGTACTCCCGCCAGCGCGCGCTCGCGGCGGACGGCCGGTGCAAGGCGTACGGGGCGGGGGCGGACGGCACCGGCTGGGCAGAAGGCGCCGGAATGCTGCTGGTGGAACGGCTCACGGACGCACAGCGACTCGGCCACCGGGTGCTGGCGGTGGTCCGGGGCAGCGCGGTCAACCAGGACGGCGCGAGCAACGGCCTCACCGCCCCCAACGGCCCCGCGCAGCAGCGGGTCATCCGGCAGGCGCTGGCGAGCGCCGGGGTGTCGGCGTCCGAGGTCGACGCGGTGGAGGGCCATGGGACGGGGACGCGGCTGGGTGATCCGATCGAGGCGCAGGCGTTGCTGGCGACCTACGGTCAGGAGCGGCCCGCGGACCGGCCGCTGTGGCTCGGGTCGATGAAGTCCAACGTCGGCCATGCGCAGGCGGCCGCGGGCGTGGGCGGGATCATCAAGATGGTGATGGCCATGCGGCGCGGGACGCTGCCGCGCACATTGCACGCGGACGACCCGTCGCCGCACATCGACTGGGACTCGGGCGCGGTACGGCTGCTGACCGAGCCGGTCACCTGGCCGGAGTGCGACCGGCCCCGCCGCGCCGCGGTGTCCTCCTTCGGGGTGAGCGGCACCAACGCCCATGTGATCCTCGAGACGGTGTCGCAGACGGCGCGGCAGACGGAAGCCGCGCCGCAGACGGAAGCCGCGTCGCGGGCGGAAACCGACGACGCTCCCGCGCCGCAGGACGCCCCCGGCCATGCCGTGGCGGGGCCGCTGCCCTGGCCCCTGTCGGGCGCGACGGCCGAGGCGTTGCGGGCCCAGGCCGGGGAGCTGCGCCGCTTCGTGGCGGCCGACAAGCGGCTGCGCCCCGCCGACATCGGGCACACCCTGGTCTTCGGCCGCTCGGACCTCGCCCACCGCGCCGTCGTCCTCGGCTCAGACCGGGAAACCCTGCTGCGCGGGCTGGACACCCTGGCGGGGGAGGGGCCGGCCGACGGCTCGGTCGTACGGGGCGCGGCGGCGGCCGGGGCCGGTGCGGGCGTGGTGTTCGTCTTCCCGGGACAGGGCGGTCAGTGGGCCGGCATGGGGCTGCGGCTGCTGGAGACCTCGTCCTTCTTCGCCGAGCGGATGGCGGAGTGCGAGGCGGCGTTGGCACCGTATGCAGACTGGTCGCTGCTGGACGTTCTGCGCAGGGACCCCGGGGACCCGGTGTGGGAGCGGGCCGATGTCGTCCAGCCGATGCTGTTCTCGGTGATGGTGTCGCTGGCACAGCTGTGGCGCTCGTACGGCGTCGAACCGGACGCCGTACTCGGCCACTCCCAGGGCGAGATCGCCGCCGCCCACATCTGCGGCGCGCTGACCCTGGACGACGCCGCGAAGGTTGTCGCCCTGCGCAGCCGGGCCCTGCAGACCCTGCGCGGTTCGGGCGGCATGGCCTCCGTACCACTGCCGGCGGACGAGGTCACCGGGCTGCTGCGGACCACCTGGCCGGACCGGCTCTGGGTGGCCGCTGTCAACGCCCCCACGGCCACGGTGATCTCCGGCGACGCGGAATCCCTGGCGGAGGCGCTGGAACACTACCGGGACCAGGGCGTCGACGCGAAGCGGATCCCGGTCGACTACGCCTCCCACTGCCCGCATATCGAAGCCGTGGAGCAGGAGCTGTTGGGCCTGTTGCGGGGGATCGCCCCACGGGCCGCCGACATCCCCTTCTACTCCACCGTGGACAACCAGTGGGCCGACACTGTGGGACTCGACGCCCGGTACTGGTACCGCAATCTGCGCCGGCCCGTACGCTTCGCCGAGGCGGTCCGCGCCCTCGGCGCCGCCGAGTACCGGTCGTACGTCGAGGTCGGCCCGCACCCCACCCTCAGCCTCGCCATCGAGGACATCACCGAGGCCGACGGCGCCGCGTCCACCGTCGTCGGCTCCCTGCGCCGCGGCGAGGACGACGCCCACCGCATCCTGACCTCGCTGGCACGCGCCCATATTCATGGCCTGCCCGTGGCCTGGGACCGCCACTACCGGGCGGTTGCCCCCGAAGCGAGCCATGTCGATCTGCCCACCTACGCCTTCCAGCGCCGCCGCTACTGGCTGGACGCCCCGGCGACCACCGGCGACGTGACGGCCGCCGGGCTGGCCCCGATCGGACACCCACTGCTCGGCGCGGCGGTCGGGCTTGCCGAGGGCGACGGATATCTGCTCACCGGCCGGCTCGCCACGCACACCCACCCCTGGCTCACCGACCACGCGGTCGCCGGTACCGTCCTGCTGCCGGGCACCGCGTACGTGGAACTGGCCGTACACGTCGGCGAACACCTCGGCTGCCCCCGGCTGGAAGAGCTCACCCTGCACGCCCCGCTCGTCCTCCCCGACACCGGCGGCGTGGCGCTCCAGGTGGCCGTCGGCGCACCGGACGAGACCGGCCGCCGCGTACTGAGTGTCTACGCGCAGCGCGACGACGACCGCGTGCGGGAGGGGGCGGCCCACGGCGCATGGACACGGCATGCCACCGGCACGCTGGCGGCCGAGAGCGCAGCCGACGGCACCGACGGCGCTGGGCGTTTGGCTGCGGCGTGGCCTCCGCCGGGCGCGGAGTCCGTGGACATCAGCGGCCTCTACGACACGCTCGACGCCGCCGACTTCGGCTACGGCCCGGTCTTCCAGGGGTTGCGCGCCGTCTGGCGGCACGGCGAGGAGACCTACGCCGAGGTGCGGCTCCCCGACCAGGTGGCCGCCGACGCGTCACGCTTCTGCCTCCACCCCGCGCTCCTCGACGCCGCGCTCCACCCGCTGGCGCTCGACAGCGGCCGACAGGAGGAGAGCGCACCGGGACAGGGCCTGCTGCCCTTCGCGTGGCGCGGCGTCAGCCTGCGGACCCCGGGCACGCCGACGCTGCGCGTACGGCTGCGGCCACAAGGGCCGGACGCGGTGGCCGTAGACGTGGCCGACGAGACGGGCGCGCCGGTGGCCTCGGCCGAATCCCTTACGCTGCGACCGGTGGCCCTGGAGGACTTGCGGGTCCTCGGCGGCCACGCGGGCGACACCCTCTACGCCCTGGACTGGACCGCCGCGGCCGAGCCACCGACGACGGCCCTCGGGCGGTGCGCCGTGGTCGGCCACGCCATTCCTGGATGGGCCGCCGCGCTGGAGACGGCGGCAGCGGAGCCCGTACGACGATACCCGGACCTCGCCGGACTGACGGCGGCCCTGGACGCGGGCGACCCGCCCCCGGACCTGGTGTTCGTAGGCTGCCCTCCGGCCGCCGCCGGGCCCGACGACACGACCGCCGCCGACGCACACACCCGTACCCGTATCCGTACCGAACAAGCGCTGGACCTGCTTCAGGGATGGCTCGGCGAAGCGCGGCTGGCCGGCGCGCGGCTGGCGCTGGTCACCTGCGGCGCGGTGGCCACCGGGCCGGCTGAGGGAGTCACGGACCTGGCGGGCGCGGCGATCTGCGGACTGGTGCGATCCGCCCAGGCCGAGGAGCCCGACCGCATCCTCCTCGTGGATCTGGACGCGGCCGAGGAGTCGTGGGCGGCGCTGCCACGGACGGTCGCGCTGGGCGAACCGCAGGTGGCCATCCGGGCCGGCCAGCCGCACGTGGCCCGACTGGTTCGAGCCGACACCGAGGGGGACGCCCTGCTCACGCCGCCACAGAGGAGCGGCGGCTGGCGGCTCGACTGCGTCGAGGCGGGCACGCTCCAGGGGCTGACGCCGGTGGCATCCTCGGCCAGCACCGACCCGCTGGGCCCGCATCAGGTACGGATCGAGGTGCGTGCGGCCGGGCTGAACTTCCGCGATGTCCTGGTGGCCCTGGGGATGGTCCCCGGGCAGCGAGGGCTGGGCAGCGAAGGCGCCGGGTTGGTGCTCGAAGTCGGGCCGGAAGTGGCCGACCTGGCGCCCGGGGACCGGGTGATGGGCGTGTTCGCGGACGCGTTCGGTCCGTTCGTGATCGCCGACCGGGCTACCGTGATCCGCGTCCCCGACCACTGGTCCTTCGCCCAGGCCGCGGCCGTCCCCGTCGTGTTCGCCACCGCCTACTACGGACTGGTGGACCTGGCGGGACTGCGCCCGGGCGAGTCCGTACTGGTGCACGCCGCGGCCGGCGGAGTGGGACTGGCCGCCGTCCAACTGGCCCGCCACCTGGGCGCCGAGGTCTACGCCACGGCGAGCCCCGGCAAATGGGACACCCTCCGCGCCCACGGCATCCCCCCGGAGCGCATCGCCTCGTCCCGCACCCTCGACTTCGAGACCCGGTTCACCGGCCGGAACATCGACGTCGTCCTCAACTCCCTGGCCCATGAGTACATCGACGCCTCGCTGCGCCTGGTGTCCGGCGACAGCGGCCGGTTCCTGGAGATGGGCAAGACCGACCTCCGCGACCCGGAAGAGGTTGCGCGGGCGTACCCCGGTGTCGCCTACCGGGCGTACGACCTGATGGAGGCCGGACCCGAGCGCATCGGGGAGATCCTGCGCACCGTGCTGCGGCTGTTCGACGAGGGCGTGCTGACCCCGCTGCCGCTCACCTGCTGGGACATCCGGCAGGCCAGGGCCGCCTTCCGCCAACTCCAGCAGGGCCGCACCGTCGGAAAGAACGTGCTCACGCTGGACCGCACACCCGACCCCGACGGCACCGTCCTCATCACCGGCGGCACCGGCACCCTCGGCGCCGCACTCGCTCGCCACCTCGCCGCCACCGGCCGAGCACGGCATCTGCTGCTGATCAGCCGCCGTGGCCGCAATGCGCCAGGCGCAATCGAACTCATTGCTGAGATCGACGAGTTGGGGGCGACGGCGACCGTCGTCAGCTGCGACGTCGGCGACCGCGCCGCACTCGCCGAACTGCTCAGGCGGATCCCCGCCGAACGCCCGCTGACCGCCGTCGTCCACGCCGCCGGCACACTCGACGACGCCACGCTCGGCTCCCTCACCGCGCGCCACCTCGACTCCGTTCTCCCCGCGAAGGCCGATGCCGCCTGGCATCTGCACGAGCTGACCCGCCGGCTGGATCTGGCCGCGTTCGTGCTGTTCTCGTCCGCTGCGGGCGTCCTGGGCTCGCCGGGGCAGGGCAACTACGCCGCCGCCAACGCCTTTCTCGACGCCCTCGCCTTCCAGCGGCGGGCGTTGGGACTCCCCGCCGTGTCGCTGGCGTGGGGGCTGTGGGAGGAGGCCAGCGGAATGACCGGCCACCTCGACCAGGCCGACCGCACCCGCATGGCCAGCGTCGGCCTTCGGCCACTGGCCACGGACGAGGCCCTGGCGCTGTTCGACAACGCCCTTGTCGACGGTCCACCGCTGCTGCTCCCGGCCCGAATCGACACCAAGGCGCTACGGGGCACCACCCCGCCTCCCCTGTTCCAGAGCCTGGTACGCCCCACCACCGGCCACCGGCCACGCCCCTTGACCCCCGACGGCCGCTCCGCCCTCCGTGCCCGGCTGGCCGGGCTCGACCCCGCCGCACAGCACGAGGTCCTGCTCACCCTCGTCCGCGGCCACGCCGCCACGGTCCTCGGCCACTCGAGCCCCGACGCCATCGCCCCCGAGGCGGCCTTCCGGGACCTCGGCTTCGACTCCCTCACCGCCGTGGAGCTCCGCAACCGCCTCAAGGAGGCGACGGGTTTGCGGCTCCCCGCCACCCTCGTCTTCGACCACCCCACTCCTGCTGCTCTCGCCCAGCACCTGCTGGACGGCCTCCTCGGCGGCGCCGATACGGCCACCCTGGCTTCGGCTCGTGCTCCTGCTCCGAGCGAGGTGGCGACAGGTGCGGATGAGGCCATCGCGATCATCGGCATGGCCTGCCGGTATCCGGGGGGTGTGCGGTCGGCCGAGGGGCTGTGGGATCTGGTCGCCTCCGGCACCGACGCCATGAGCGGATTCCCCACCGACCGCGGCTGGGACCTCGACCGCCTCTACGCCCCCCAGGACCAGGACCGGCCGGGCACCACGTACACCCGCCACGGGGGCTTCCTCCACGACGCGGGCAAGTTCGACGCGGGATTCTTCGGCATCGGCCCCCGTGAGGCGTTGGCGATGGATCCGCAGCAGCGGCTGCTTCTGGAGACCTCCTGGGAGGTTTTCGAACACGCAGGAATCGACCCCTCGTCGGTGCGGCGGAGCCGGACCGGAGTCTTCGCCGGTGTGATGCCGACGGACTACGGCCCCCGGCTGCAAGACACCATGGCCGAGGTCGAGGGCTATGTCCTCACCGGAAACTCCGGCAGCGTCGCCTCGGGCCGTATCGCCTACACCTTTGGCCTGGAAGGCCCCGCGGTGTCGGTGGACACGGCGTGTTCGTCGTCGCTGGTGGCGTTGCATCTGGCGTGTCAGGCGTTGCGGGCGGGGGAGTGCACCATGGCGCTGGCGGGTGGGGTGACGGTGATGGCGACGCCTGGTGCCTTCGTGGAGTTTGCGCGGCAGCGGGG
>NZ_NCSM01000041.1:146530-178237 GCF_002224125.1 Streptomyces sp. NBS 14/10 | reverse complement strand
ACTGCAGGGGGGACCCTGTGGGAGAGTAGGACACCGCCGAACAATCTTTGATAAAGCTCCGGGTGGGAACCATTGGTTTCCGCCCGGAGCTTTTTGTCGTGCCCGGGGCCCCGTGCCAGGCCTCGATTCCCTACCGGTAAGGTCATGGGGCATCCATCGGCACCGTTCTCACAGGAGGCTCCCGGGTGGAGGTCCAGGAGACACGCGTCCAGACCGACCGCGTGCTCACCATCCCGAACATCCTCAGCGCCGCGCGTCTGCTCGGCGTGCCGCTTTTCCTGTGGCTGATCCTGCGGCCCGAGTTCGGCGGGCCGAAGAGCGATGAATGGGCGCTGCTCGTGCTGGCGCTCAGCGGTGTGAGCGACTATCTCGACGGGAAGCTGGCCCGCCGCTGGAACCAGATCAGCAGCCTTGGCCGGATTCTGGATCCGGCGGCCGACCGCCTCTACATTCTGTCTACACTCGTCGGTCTGACCTGGCGCGACATCCTGCCGATCTGGCTGACCGCGGTGCTTCTCGCACGGGAGTTGGTGCTGCTGGTCATGGTCGGCATCCTGCGGCGTCATGGCTATCCCCCGCCCCAGGTCAACTTCCTCGGCAAGGCAGCGACCTTCAACCTGATGTACGCCTTCCCGTTGCTCCTTCTGAGTGATGGAAGTGGCCCACTTCACACAATCGCTGCTATTTTCGGATGGGCGTTCGCCGGATGGGGTACAACGCTCTATTGGTGGGCAGGAGTCCTCTACGTGGTCCAGGTCCGCCGTCTCGTCAAGGCGGACGCCACGGCCGACTGAGCTCGCTGATGTGGCAGCCCGTAGCGGTGGGGTGTCCGTAATGCGATAGGTATGTGGGCCATCGGGGTGCGCCAGTCGGCATGACCGTCGTCTCTTCAAGGAGGACGCTTCCGACATGAAGGCCGTCGTGATGGCGGGAGGCGAGGGTACTCGCCTGCGCCCGATGACCTCGACCATGCCAAAGCCGTTGCTGCCAGTGGCCAACCGGCCGATCATGGAGCATGTGCTGCGGCTGCTCAAGCGGCATGGTCTGTGCGAGACCGTGGTGACCGTCCAGTTCCTCGCGTCGCTGGTCAAGAACTACTTCGGGGACGGCGAGGAGCTCGGGATGGAGCTCACGTACGCCAATGAGGAAAAGCCACTCGGCACCGCCGGCAGCGTCAAGAACGCGGAAGAGGCACTCAAGGACGATGCCTTTCTCGTGATTTCGGGTGATGCCCTGACGGATTTCGACCTCACCGAGCTGATCAATTTCCATAAGCAGAACGGGGCGCTGGTCACGGTCTGTCTGACCCGTGTGCCCAATCCCCTCGAGTTCGGGATCACCATCGTCGACGAGGGCGGCCGGGTCGAGCGTTTCCTGGAGAAGCCCACCTGGGGTCAGGTCTTCTCCGACACCGTGAACACCGGCATCTATGTGATGGAACCGGAGGTCTTCGACTATGTCGAGCCCGATGTTCCCGTCGACTGGTCCGGTGATGTCTTCCCGCAGCTGATGAAGGAAGGCAAGCCGATTTACGGCTATGTCGCCGAGGGCTACTGGGAGGACGTCGGCACCCACGAGAGCTATGTCAAGGCCCAGGCCGATGTGCTCGAGGGCAAGGTCGACGTCGAAATCGACGGTTTCGAGATCTCCCCGGGGGTGTGGGTCGCCGAGGGCGCCGAGGTGCATCAGGACGCCGTGCTGCGCGGCCCGCTCTACATCGGCGACTACGCGAAGGTGGAGGCGGACGCGGAGATCCGCGAGCACACGGTCGTCGGGTCCAACGTCGTCGTGAAGAGCGGTTCCTTTCTCCACAAAGCCGTGGTTCACGACAATGTGTACGTCGGTCAGCAGGCCAATCTGCGCGGCTGCGTCATCGGAAAGAACACCGACGTCATGCGGGCGGCGCGGATCGAGGACGGCGCGGTCATCGGTGATGAGTGCCTGATCGGTGAGGAATCGATCGTCCAGGGCAATGTCCGGGTGTACCCGTTCAAGACAATCGAGGCCGGCGCCTTCGTCAACACGTCGGTCATCTGGGAGTCGCGCGGTCAGGCCCATCTCTTCGGCGCCCGCGGCGTGTCCGGGATCCTGAACGTGGAGATCACCCCGGAGCTCGCCGTACGGCTGGCCGGCGCCTATGCGACGACCCTCAAGAAGGGTTCGACGGTCACCACCGCGCGTGATCACTCCCGTGGTGCGCGGGCGCTCAAACGAGCCGTGATCTCGGCTCTCCAGACCAGCGCCATCGATGTGCGGGACCTGGAGAATGTGCCGCTGCCCGTGGCCCGCCAGCAGACCGCGCGTGGCAGCGCCGGCGGGATCATGATCCGTACCTCGCCGGGCGTGCCCGACTCCGTCGACATCATGTTCTTCGACGAGCGTGGCGCCGATCTGTCCGCGGCCGGGCAGCGGAAGCTGGACCGGGTGTACGCGCGCCAGGAGTACCGGCGGGCGTTCCCCGGCGAGATCGGCGACCTCAGCTTCCCCTCCAGCGTCTTCGACTCGTACACGGGCTCCCTGCTGCGTGCCGTGGACACCAGCGGCATCGCGGAATCCGGCCTCAAGGTCGTCGTGGACGCCACGAACGGCAGCGCCGGACTCGTTCTGCCCAGTCTGCTCGGCCGGCTCGGCGTCGACGCGCTGACCATCAATCCCGGCCTGAACGAATCGCGCCCCACCGAGACGGCGGAGGCGCGCCGCTCGGGTCTGGTGCGGCTCGGGGAGATCGTGGCCTCGGCCCGCGCGGCCTTCGGCGTGCGCTTCGACCCGGTGGGCGAGCGGCTTTCGCTGGTGGACGAGCGGGGGCGGATCGTGGAGGACGACCGGGCCCTGCTGGTCATGCTGGACCTGGTGGCCGCGGAGCGGCGCAGTGGCCGGGTGGCGCTGCCGGTGACCACCACCCGTATCGCCGAGCAGGTGGCGGCGTACCACGGCACGCAGGTGGAGTGGACGACGACCGCCGCCGACGACCTGACCCGGGTGGCCAGGGCGGAGGGCACGATTTACGGCGGGGACGGGCGGGGCGGCTTCATCATCCCCGAGTTCAGCAGCGTCTTCGACGGTACGGCGGCCTTTGTACGCCTCATCGGTCTGGTGGCCCGTACCCAGCTCACCCTCAGCCAGATCGACGCCCGTATTCCGCGCGCCCATGTCCTGCGCCGGGATCTGGCCACTCCATGGGCGGTCAAGGGGCTGGTCATGCGCCGTGTGGTGGAGGAGGCGGGCGACCGGTCGGTCGACACCACCGACGGGGTGCGGGTGGTCGAGGCCGACGGCCGCTGGGTCATGGTGCTGCCCGACCCGGCTGAGGCGGTCACCCATCTATGGGCGGAGGGACCGGACGACGCGTCCGCGCAGGGGCTGCTCGATGAGTGGTCCGCCGTGGTGGACAGCGCCGGGCGCTGATCCGTTCCCCCTGGTGGGGAGCGTCTGACAGCCCGCAGGCGGTCCCCGGGCGCACAAGGGGTTCCGCAGCCGCCCATGGCCCGCCTCCGGCGCGCCGGTGGGGCCATTCGGCGGCTGCGCCCCCGACGTGCGACGATGTGCGGCATGCCGCAGCAGCCCCCCGTTCGGAGCACAGCTCCGCCGAGCCCCCGTCCACGTCTCGACGCGTCCATGTCGCTGCTGACCAACGTGATGGACCACAGTCTCGACGAGGGGTATGCGGAGGCCGCCGCGCGGCGCGGTACGGAGGGGCGGCGGGGCCTGCCGCGCACCCTGCGCGGGAAGCTGGTGCTGGCGGCGGGGCTGCTGCTGGCCGCGGGCATCGTGACCATCGGCGCCGACGAGGCCCGGATATCGGCGCCCAAGCTGGCCAAGGACCGGGAAAAGCTGATCGACCGCATCGAGTCGGGGAACTCGAACGCGGACGACCTCCAGAAGAGCCTGGACAGGCTCCGCGGGGAGGTCGACGACCGGCAGCGGCAGGCGCTGGAGCAGCACGGCGGGGACAAGGGCGAGCTGCTCGCGCTGCTGTCCGGGGCGACCGAGGTGAAGGGCCCCGGGGTCAAGCTGGTCGTCAATGACGCCAAGGAAGCCGACCAGGGCGGCGGAGGGCCGCGGCAGAGCACCGGCTTCTCCGATACGGGGCGGGTGCGCGACCGCGATCTGCAGCGGGTCGTCAATGGCCTGTGGGAGTCCGGCGCGGAGGCCGTCTCGATCAATGGACAGCGGTTGACAGCCCTGTCGGCGATCAGGGCCGCGGGAGACGCCATACTGGTCGACAACAAACCGCTGGTGCCGCCCTATACGGTGCTCGCGGTGGGGGACGGACGGCGGCTGAGCACGACCTTCCAGGACAGTGCCGACGGACAGTACCTGCACGTACTGCACGAAAACTACGGCGTCCGCACGAGCATCTCCGCCGCGGACGAGGTGCGGCTTCCGGCCGCGCCGAGTCTGATCGTACGAACCGCAGAACCGATAGCCGGTGGCGCCCGGAAGGGCGGCACCGACACAGGGAAGGGCACATCTTGATCGCCGTACTGGGCCTCGTCGTGGGAGTCGTGGTCGGACTTTGGGTCCAACCCGTGGTGCCGACGGTGGTCGAGCCCTATCTGCCGATCGCCGTCGTCGCCGCGCTCGACGCGGTGTTCGGCGGCTTCCGGGCGATGCTCGACGGGATCTTCGACGACAAGGTCTTCGTCGTCTCGTTCCTGTCCAATGTGGTGGTCGCCGCGCTGATCGTCTTCCTCGGCGACAAGCTCGGGGTCGGCGCCCAGCTGTCCACCGGAGTCGTGGTCGTGCTCGGCATCCGGATCTTCTCCAACGCCGCCGCCATCCGCCGCCATGTCTTCCGGGCGTGAGCCGATGACGACTGACGACACGGCGGAGGAGCCCCGGCAGCCCCGCGAGCCGGCCGAGCGGCCCGATCGCCCGGAGGAGCCTCGTACGCCCGAGAGCAGCCCCGATGCGCGACGGAAGAAGGCCGAGGGGGAGCGGCGGGAGACCGTACCGGCCGCTGAGCCGGCCGAGGACCTTGGTGAAGAGTCCGGTGAGGGGCCGGGAGACGGCCCAGAGGACCGCGCGGAGCCCGAGGCGGCCCAGGAGGTCCAGGAGCCATCCAGCGGCCGTCAGCGGCTGGTGAAGGGTCTGTGGCCGCCGCGGCTGACGCGGGCCCAACTCATCGTCGCGCTCCTGCTGTTCGGCCTCGGCCTCGGTCTGGCCATCCAGGTGCGCTCGACCAATGACAACAACAACGTGCTGCGCGGCGCCCGGCAGGAGGACCTGGTACGGATCCTCGACGAGCTGGACAACCGCAGCCAGCGGCTGCGGGACGAGAAGCAGCGGCTGGAGACGCAGCGGACCGAACTGGAGAACAGCTCGGACCGGGCCGAGGAAGCCCGTAAGCAGACGGCCCAAAAGGAGCAGCAGCTCGGTGTCCTCGCGGGCACCGTCGCCGCCGAGGGGCCGGGTATCACGATGAAGATCGACGCGTCGAAGGGCACCGTGGAGTCGGACATGCTGCTCGACGCGGTCCAGGAACTGCGCGCCGCCGGGGCCGAGGCCATCCAGATCGGCAAGGTGCGGGTGGTCGCCAGCACGTACTTCACGGACGTCGGCGGCGCGGTCGAAATCGATGGACGGAAAGTGACACTGCCGTACGTGATCAAGGTCATCGGCAAGCCGGAGGATTTGGAGCCGGCCCTGAACATTCCGGGCGGAGTGGTGCAGAGCCTGGAGAAGGAGCAGGCCACCGTGTCCATCGAGCGCTCGAAGAAGATCGTCGTCGACGCCTTGCGGTCGGCGAAGCGGCCTGACTACGCTCGGTCGTCGTCGCGGTGAGGTGGTCAGGTATGGGAGTCTCGCGGCCGGACGACGAGGACGCGGGGGGTCGGCGCACCGGAAGAGTCGCGCGTGATGGAAACTGTCTGGTGGTCACGGACGTTGTGAGGATGTCCGGACCGTCTGGTGTGTGCATCGAGGGTTTGCCCTGCCCCACGGGCGGGTCTGTTTCAGTCAAGGGGAATCGCCCGTGAAGTTGTTCGGGAAGTTGTTCGGCAAGAGCGCGCGCCAAGATGGCGGCAGCAGCACCGCGCGCCATCGCGCTCATCGCGCCCCAGAGGAGAGCGGGGTGAGCGAGGAGCGTCCGCTGTTCCGGGACGGCGGCGGCATTCCGGGTGGTCAGGGCGCGTCTTCTGTTGACCCTGCCGCGTCCGGACGCATAGGTTTCGGGGAGCCATCGACCGCGAACACGGGCGGAGGGTTCGGCTTGCCGGTATGTCAGAGGTGCGGCCATCAGAACGCCCAGGACAGCCGTTTCTGCTCCAACTGCGGTGCGCCGCTGCGGGGCCAGGCGCCCTCCGAGCGTGCTTCGGAGACCACGTCCACCATTTCGATCTCCGGTCTTGAGGCATACGACGCCGAGGTGACCGGGCAGACTCCGCTGCCCTCGCTCTCCCCGGAGGCTCAGGCGGCCGTCGACGCGCTGCCCCCGGGCTCCGCGCTGCTGGTGGTCCGCCGCGGGCCGAACTCCGGCAGCCGCTTCCTGCTGGACAGCGATGTGACCACGGCCGGCCGTCATCCGCAGAGCGACATCTTCCTGGACGACGTGACCGTCTCGCGCCGCCATGTGGAGTTCCGGCGCGGCCAGGACGGCTCCTTCACCGTCGCGGACGTCGGCAGCCTGAACGGGACGTACGTCAACCGCGAGCCGATCGACTCGGCCATCCTGAACAGCGGTGACGAGGTGCAGATCGGCAAGTACCGGGTGGTCTTCTACCCGAGCCAGCGGGGCTTCGGCATCTGACCCGTCAGGGGAGGTCCATGCTTCAGACACCGTCGGGCGGTGCCGACACCGGCACCGCCCCCGCGGGCGGCCGGGCGATGAGCATCGGCACCGTACTGAATCTGCTGCGGGACGAATTCCCCGAGGTCACCCTCTCCAAGATCCGTTTTCTGGAGGCCGAGGGCCTGGTCGAGCCGCGGCGCACGCCCTCCGGCTACCGCAAATTCAGCCCGGAGGACGTGGAGCGGCTCGGCCGTGTTCTGCGTATGCAGCGTGACCACTATCTGCCACTGAAGGTAATCCGGGAGCATCTGGACGCCCTGGAGCGGGGAGAGCGGCCCCAGCTGCCCGCCGCGGCCCCCGGCGCCCTGCCGGAGGGATCATCGGCCGAGGAGGGGCTGGAGGGCGCCGTGGAGCGCCCCACGGCCGCCCGGGTGGGCCGGGCCGAACTGCTGGCCGCCACCGGGATCGACGAGGGGAAGCTGGCCGAGTGGGAGTCGTTCGGGCTGATCGGGCCGGGCGCGGACGGCGGATACGACATCGAGGCGGTGACCGTCGCCAGGCTCGTCACGGACCTGGGTCGTTTCGGTCTGGAACCACGTCATTTGAGGATCATGAAAGCCGCCGCGGAGCGCGAGGTGGGACTGGTCGAGCAGGTGGTCGCCCCACTGCGGCGACACCCAAATCCGCAGACCAGAGCCCATGCGGAGGCCAGCGCCCGGGAGCTGGCCGAGCTGTCCGTGCGGCTTCATGCGGCCTTTGTCCAGTCCGCTCTGCGGGCCGGTTCCCGGTGACCGGCTCGGTCCCGACTATCCAAACCGGCCGGGCACGTCCTAGGGTTGCTGTGTGAACGAGCTCGACGTCGTGGGTGTCCGGGTGGAGATGCCCTCCAACCAACCGATCGTGCTCCTGCGCGAGGTAGGAGGCGACCGCTACCTCCCCATCTGGATCGGACCGGGAGAGGCGACGGCGATCGCCTTCGCTCAGCAGGGCATGGCTCCGGCGCGCCCGCTGACCCACGACCTCTTCAAGGACGTGCTCGACGCGGTCGGCCAGCAGCTCACCGAAGTCCGCATCACGGACCTGCGCGAGGGTGTCTTCTACGCGGAGCTGGTGTTCGCCAGCGGTGTGGAGGTCAGCGCCCGGCCGTCCGACGCCATAGCGCTGGCGCTGCGCACCGGCACGCCGATCTACGGCAGTGACGGGGTGCTGGACGACGCGGGGATCGCCATCCCGGACGAGCAGGAGGACGAGGTGGAGAAGTTCCGCGAGTTCCTCGACCAGATCTCGCCCGAGGACTTCGGCACCAGCAGCCAGTGAGCCCGGCCGGCGAGCCATCGGCGGCCAGGGCGCGGCGGACCGTGAGCCGTGCTCAAGCTGTGCTGTTCGCCGGTCTTCGACAGCACATTCGAGTAGCCTTTCCCGCAAGAGGGATACGGGAAACCACTCTTAGGGTGATTATCACTCGGCGTGCCGAGTGTGGCGATCGTTGACGCACCCCGGGTGACTGCCTACCGTCGAGAAGGCAGGTCGAGGACGGAGGTCGGCGTGAGAAGCAGCGGCGACGGCACGGCGGCAGGCGGTCCGTATACGCTCCCTGGGGGCGTACCGGCCGAACCGGTACTGAAGGCTCGGGTGGCGGCACAGGCCACGCCGCCGCGCGAAGGCGCCGTGGCGAAGCCCGAGAAGGTGGGCTATCGCGGGCCGACCGCCTGTGCGGCCGCCGGCATCACCTACCGCCAGCTGGACTACTGGGCGCGCACCGGGCTCGTGGAGCCGAGCGTGCGGCCCGCGTACGGCTCGGGCAGCCAGCGGCTCTACAGCTTCCGGGACGTCGTCGTCCTCAAGATCGTCAAGCGGCTTCTGGACACCGGCGTGTCCCTGCAGAACATCCGGGCCGCCGTCCAGCATCTGCGCTCGCGCGGCCTCGACGACCTCGCCCAGATGACGCTGATGAGCGACGGGGCGACGGTCTACGAATGCACCTCGCCCGATGAGGTGGTCGACCTGCTCCAGGGCGGCCAGGGCGTCTTCGGGATCGCCGTGGGCGTGGTGTGGCGGGACGTGGAGAGCGCGCTGGCACAGCTCCACGGCGAGCGCGTGGACACCGGCGAGACGCTGGTGGGGCCCAACCCCACCGACGAACTCGCCCGGCGCCGCAACCGCGCGGGCTGAGCGCGGAGCCGCCGCCCCCGGTCGTCGGTGCCCGATTGTCAGTGGCCCGTGGGCCGACTGGCAGTCCAGATGGGTAGTCCCGATTGTCAGTGGCATGCGGCAGCATCTGTAGGTGTGAGGGGTGCGCCGACGATTCTGCATCTGGACATGGACGCCTTCTACGCCTCGGCGGAGCAGGCGGCCAAGCCCAGCCTGCGCGGCAAGCCGGTGATCGTCGGCGGCCTGGGGCCGCGCGGCGTGGTGGCCACGGCTTCCTACGAGGCGCGGGTGTTCGGGGTCCACTCGGCCATGGCGATGGCCCAGGCCCGCCGCCTGTGTCCGAACGCCGCGTATCTCACCCCCCGCTTCTCCCTGTACCGCCAGGTGAGTGACGGGGTCATGGCCCTGCTGGCCGGCCTGTCCCCGCTGGTCGAGCCGCTGAGCCTGGACGAGGCGTTCGTGGATCTGGAGGCGGGCGGTGTCCCGGCCACGGCCGGGGCGGCGCTGGCCGTGGGGGAGCGGCTGCGCGCGGACATCGTGGCCGCGACCGGGCTGACCGGCTCGGTGGGCCTGGCCGGGTCCAAGATGCTCGCCAAGATCGCCTCCGAGCGGGCCAAGCCCGATGGGCTGGTGCTCATCGAGCCGGGCACCGAGCGGGAGCTGCTGGGGCCGCTGACGGTGCGCACCCTGCCCGGGGTGGGCCCGGCCACCGCGGAGGCGCTGCGCCGGGCCGGGATCACCACCGTCGCCGAGACGAGGGAGGCGGGGGAGGAGGAACTGGTCCGGCTGCTGGGCAAGGCCCATGGCGCCTCGCTGTACGTCATGGCCTGTGGGCAGGACGACCGGCCGGTCGTGGCCGAGCGGGACGCCAAGTCCGTATCGGTGGAGGACACGTACGACGTCGACCTCACCGACCGCACGCGGGTGCAGCTGGAGGTGGCGCGGCTCGCCGACCGGTGTGTGCGGCGGCTGCGCGGGGCCGGCCGTTCGGGGCGCACGGTCGTGCTCAAGGTGCGGCGGTACGACTTCTCCACGCTGACCCGCTCGGAGACGCTGCGCGGGCCGACGGACGATCCGGCGGTGGTGCGGGAGGCCGCGGCGCGGCTGCTGGAAGGCGTGGACACCACGGCGGGTGTGCGGCTGCTGGGAGTGGGCGTGAGCGGCCTGGCGGACTACACCCAGGAGGATCTGTTCGCCCAGGCCGCCCAGGCCGCTCATGAGGCCCAGGAGGCTCAGGAGGCCGCCGGGGGGACGGGCGAGGCCGGAGGGACACCGGAGGCCGCCCTGGCGGCCCTGGAGGACGACGAGGGCGCCGACCGGCCCCGCCGCTGGCTGCCCGGCTGCGATGTACGGCATGCGGAGTTCGGGGCGGGGTGGGTGCAGGGCAGCGGGGTCGGGCGGGTGACCGTGCGCTTCGAGGAGCCCTGGTCGAGACCGGGCCGGGTGCGGACGTTCGCGGTCGACGACCCGGCGCTGGAGCCCGCGGACCCGCTGCCGCTGATCCGGCCCGCCGAGAGCGACGCCGACGCCCCGGCCACCACCGACGCCCCGGCCGAGGACGAGGGCCGGGGCGAGGGCCAGCGGTCGGGCCACGACCCGGGCTCGGGCCGGGAGCCGCACCGAGGTCAGCCGGTGACGTCCAGGCCGTAGTGGTGGTAGAGCTGCAGCTCCTGCTCGGGCGACAGATGGCGGCCGACCCCGAAGTCCGGTGCGTCCTTGATGAGCGCCCGTTCGTACGGCACCCGCAGCGTGTCGTCGATGACCTGGCTCGGTTCGAGGGGCACGAACACGTCCCGGCTGAACAGGCCGGTGCGTACCGCCGCCCACTCCGGCTCGCCGGTCGCGTCGTCGAGGTAGACCTCGTCCACGGTGCCGATCTTCGCGCCATCGCGGTCGAAGGCCTTGCGGCCGATGAGGGTCCGCGGATCGATGTCGGTCTGCACACTCTCTCCCACAGGTGGCGATTTTTCCATGAATCCCCCTGTTTCCTTGTGATCCCTACGAAAAGCCACAACGCCGCGCGCGTCCACTCGAGCGCTTTCCCCAAAAACCCTGGCGACAGGCTCGCTGGTAGGCTGACGGTGGCTGCAGACCCCGTGCGGGAGAGCCCTCCGCCGACGTCGTCGGAGGCGCCGAAGGAGCAAATCCTCCCCGGAATCTCTCAGGCACACGTACCGCGCGGGTGAGGTCACTCTGGAAAGCAGGGCGGGCCACGGGCGAGTACGGCTCCGGAACCCCTCCTCACCGACGGTGAAAGCCGGCTCGCCGCCCGCGGGCCCGGTGAAGCTCTCAGGTTGAGATGACAGAGGGGGAGGCCGTTCGGGCACCCGCACCGTGGTGCCCCTCGTAGGTCGTACAGACCAGGAGGCCTCGCAGATGACCGCCAATCGCACCTCACTGACCGAGTTGGAACGCGGTACTCCGTTCGAGCGACGCCATATCGGACCGGACTCCGAGGCGCAGGCCAAGATGCTCGCGCAGGTCGGCTTCGGCTCCCTCGACGAACTCACCCAGGCCGCCGTGCCGGAGGTCATCAGAAGCGCCGAGGAGCTGCGGCTGCCCCCGGCCCGCAGCGAGACCGAGGTGCTGACCGAGCTGCGCGGCCTGGCCGAGCGCAACCAACTGCTCTCCCCGATGATCGGCCTGGGCTACTACGGGACGTTCACCCCTCCGGTGATCCTGCGCAACGTGCTGGAGAACCCCGCCTGGTACACCGCGTACACGCCCTACCAGCCGGAGATCTCCCAGGGCCGGCTGGAGGCGCTGCTCAACTTCCAGACCGTGGTCGCCGACCTGACCGGGCTGCCGACCGCCGGCGCCTCGCTGCTCGACGAGGCCACCGCCGCCGCCGAGGCCATGGCGCTGTCGCGGCGGGTGGGCAAGGTCAAGCAGGGCGTGTTCCTGGTCGACGCCGACACCCTGCCGCAGACCGTCGCGGTCATCCGGACCCGCGCCGAACCCACCGGTGTCGAGGTGGTCGTCGCCGACCTCTCGGCGGGCATACCGGCCGAGGTGGCCGAGCGCGGGGTGTTCGGCGTGCTGCTGCAGTACCCGGGCGCCTCCGGCGCGGTGCGCGAGCTGCGCCCGGTCATCGAGCGGGCCCATGAGCTCGGCGCCGTGGTCACCGTCGCCGCCGATCTGCTCGCCCTCACCCTGCTCACCTCGCCCGGCGAGCTGGGCGCCGATATCGCGGTCGGCAGCAGCCAGCGGTTCGGCGTGCCGATGGGCTTCGGCGGGCCGCACGCCGGTTTCATGGCCGTCCGCGACGCCTACGCCCGCAGCCTGCCGGGCCGCCTGGTGGGCGTCTCGGTCGACGCCGACGGCGACAAGGCGTACCGCCTGGCCCTGCAGACCCGCGAGCAGCACATCCGCCGCGAGAAGGCCACCAGCAACATCTGTACCGCCCAGGTGCTGCTCGCCGTGATGGCCGGGATGTACGCCGTCTACCACGGCCCGGAGGGCCTGCGGACCATCGCCCGGCGCACCCACCGCTACGCGGCGGTGCTGGCCGAGGGGCTGCGGGCCGGGGGCGTGCAGATCGTGCACGGCGCGTTCTTCGACACCCTCACCGCGTATGTCCCGGGCCGGGCCGCCGAGGTCGTCACCGCGGCCCGCGAGGCCGGGGTCAACCTGCGGCTGACCGACGCCGACCATGTGGGCATCGCCTGTGACGAGACCACCGGGCGCGCCCAGCTCGCCGCCGTGTGGTCGGCCTTCGGCGTGGACGGCGGGCTGCCCGCCATCGACGAGCTGGACGCCGCGGCGGCCGACGCGCTCCCCGCCGACCTGCTGCGCGGTGACACGTATCTGACCCACCCGGTCTTCCACCGGCACCGCTCCGAGACCGCGATGCTGCGCTATCTGCGGCGCCTCGCCGACCGCGACTACGCCCTGGACCGGGGCATGATCCCGCTCGGCTCCTGCACCATGAAGCTCAACGCCACCACCGAGATGGAGCCGATCACCTGGCCGGAGTTCGGGGCGCTGCACCCCTTCGCGCCGGTCGAGCAGGCCCAGGGCTATCTGACGCTGATCCGTGAGCTGGAGGAGCGGCTGGCCGAGGTCACCGGCTACGACAAGGTCTCCCTCCAGCCGAACGCCGGATCGCAGGGCGAGCTGTCCGGGCTGCTGGCCGTACGCGCCTACCACCGGGCCAACGGCGAGGAGCGGCGCACCGTCTGCCTCATCCCGTCCTCCGCGCACGGCACCAACGCCGCCAGCGCCGTGATGGCGGGCATGAAGGTCGTCGTGGTCAAGACCGGCGAGGACGGCGAGGTCGACGCCGACGACCTGCGCGCCAAGATCGAGCAGTACGGCGACGAACTGGCCGTCCTGATGGTCACCTACCCCTCCACCCACGGCGTGTTCGAGGAGCACATCAGCGAGATCTGCGCGGCCGTGCACGACGCGGGCGGCCAGGTCTACGTGGACGGCGCGAACCTCAACGCCCTGGTGGGGCTGGCCCGGCCGGGCCGGTTCGGCGGCGATGTCTCCCACCTCAACCTGCACAAGACCTTCTGCATCCCGCACGGCGGCGGCGGCCCCGGAGTGGGCCCGGTCGCGGTGCGCCAGCACCTGGCGCCGTATCTGCCCAACCACCCGCTCCAGCCCGCGGCGGGCCCGGCGACCGGCGTGGGCCCGGTCGCGGCCGCGCCCTGGGGTTCGGCGGGCATCCTGCCCATCTCCTGGGCGTACGTCCGGCTGATGGGCGCCGAGGGGCTGCGCCGCGCCACCCAGGTGGCGGTGCTCGGCGCCAACTACATCGCCAAGCGCCTGGAGCCGCACTACCCGGTGCTCTACACCGGCCCCGGCGGCCTGGTCGCCCACGAGTGCATCGTCGATCTGCGTCCGCTCACCAAGGCGACCGGCGTGAGCGTCGACGATGTGGCCAAGCGGCTGGTCGACTACGGGTTCCACGCGCCCACGATGTCGTTCCCGGTGGCCGGCACGCTGATGATCGAGCCGACGGAGAGCGAGGACCTTGCGGAGCTGGACCGGTTCTGCGAGGCGATGATCGCCATCCGGGCGGAGATCGAGCAGGTCGGCTCGGGGGAGTGGCCCCAGGACGACAACCCGCTGCGGAACGCGCCGCACACGGCGGCCGCGCTCAGCGGGGAGTGGGAGCACCCCTACACCCGGGCGGAGGCGGCCTTCCCGGCCGGGGTGTCGCCGGCCGACAAGTACTGGCCGCCGGTACGGCGGATCGACGGCGCGTACGGCGACCGCAACCTGGTCTGCTCCTGCCCGCCGCTGGAGTCGTACGAGAGCTGATCGGTCGTACGAGACCTGACCGGGCGGGCCCGGTCGGGTACGGGGCCGGTGCGGCTGAGGCGCCGGCCCCTGAAGGTTCGCTAGGCCGCCGTGACGACGCGCTCGGCGTCCAGCGGCCGGTGCGGTGCGATGATCTGCCCGTCCGGCAGAAGCTCACCGGTGTCCTCGAAGCAGAGGACGCCGTTGCACAGCAGGCTCCAGCCCTGCTCGGGGTGGTGCGCCACGAGATGGGCGGCCTCCCGGTCGGCGGAGTCGGCAGACGGGCACGGTGGCTGGTGCTGGCACATGGAAGGGATCTCTCGCTGCGGTGTGGTGAGTGTCCTGTGACTTGCTGCGGCAGTCATGGCCGCCCCCCGTTGGTCAGTCGGTCTGTTGCTCCAAGTGTTGCCCTAAGGGCCGGTTTTCGCACGGATTTCGCGGCACCGGTACCCGCTAGATAATGACGCATCCACCCGGTCGGCGGTTCATCCTGCCGGGACTGTTACGAGCCCGCAGCGGAGCGCCCCGCGATCCGGGGGATCACGGGGCGCTCGGGGGCGCGGGCGGCGCTCGGCCGCGGGCGGTCAGGCCGAGGAGCCCAGCAGCGGCTTCGGGGTCAGCCGGAGGGTGAGCACCGGCAGCAGGTCCGCGGCGCGGTGCGCGCGGTGAGCGGCGATCCCGGGCGGGGCGGGGGTGAGCGGCACCAGCAGATCGGCCGCGGCGAGGTGGCCCTCTTCGGCGTCGACGTCAGGTTCGCCGCGCAGCCACAGCGTCAGCATGTACAGCTCCGGAATGGACAGCAGCCGGGGCTGGTACACCGAAGGCAGCGACTCGGCCTGGCTCAGCGCCAGTTCGGCCGAGGACACGTACGGGCCTTCGGAGAAGTGTGAGAAGACCCAGCCGTCGGCCGTCAGCATCGCCTCGGCGGAGGCCACCGTGCGCTCACCGTCGCGGATCAGGAACCGCCATCCGGTGAGCCGGGCGCGCGGCGGGCCGTCGGGGGCGGTGATGTCGTCCAGGACGTGGACGGGCAGGGGAAGTTCGAGCTCAAAGGGCCTGTCCAGGGTGGCGAGGAGCGGGGTGCGGACGGCGGTGGGAGAACCGAGGGCCGTGCGGATGCTGTTCAGAGCAGGCGCTGGAGCCGAGGGGACGTGCAGCGGCATGGTGGGTCGCCTCTCACTTCGGAGACACGGTGGAGCGCTGGCGTGCCAGGTGCGGATGGCGCTGTCGGTGTAACGCGGGTCAGAGGGGCACTGACGAGATGTCAGGGCGCTGTCTCTCTGCCTCGGTTGCCGAGTTTATACGACAAGTGTTCCCGTCGTGTTTCATGTACCTGTCCCCGGTATTGCGGGCAAGCAGTAATCCGGCCCGCCGGGACGAGGGGATTTTCGCCGATTCTCTGCCATATGCACGGATATGACCTGGCATTTTAACCCAGCCTGGGTAGGCTTGATCTGGCGGGTGTTTTTCATCACGGCAATCCGGCGTTGTGCAGAGCCTATCGGTTGGGCAGTCCATGTGTGGCGTTATCGATCTCATTGGCTGGGCATCATCGTGCGTGATGTGCGCGGCCAAGAGCCGTTGATCCACTCGAGGAGGGACGCTTCGATGGGGGAGAAGGTCGTAGCCGGAGAGTTCGATCCGTCCGGGCGGCAGCGGCAGCGCGCCAGGCTCCGGCAGGGCCTGGAGGCGCTGGCCCGGCTCCTGGCCGAGAAGCGTTTCGACCGCCCCAAGAATCTCATGGGGCTGGAGATCGAGCTGAATCTCGCGGGGTCCGACGGGATGCCGAGGATGATGAACGCCGAGGTTCTGGAGAGAATCGCGAGTCACGATTTCCAGACCGAACTCGGACAGTGCAATCTTGAAGTAAATATCGTGCCGCACCGTTTGCACGGCAGGGTTCTCGACCAGTTGGCGGAAGAGCTCCGGACCGGTTTGTCATATGCCGATCGCAAGGCGGGGGAAGTGGACTCCGAGATCGTTATGATCGGAATTCTGCCGACCCTTGCCGCCCGCGATCTGGGCTCCGCCAACCTCTCCTACGACGACCGCTACAAACTCCTCAACGAACAGATGCTGGCCGCCCGCGGCGAGGATTTCCTGATCGATGTCGAGGGCGAGGAGCGGTTCCGCTGCGCCTCCGGCTCGATCGCCCCCGAGGCCGCCTGCACCTCGGTCCAGCTGCATCTCCAGGTGACCCCGGGCCGGTTCGCGGCCGTGTGGAACGCGGCCCAGGCGGTGGCCGCCGCGCAGATCGCGGTGGGCGCCAACTCCCCCTTCCTGTTCGGCCGGGAGGTGTGGCGCGAGTCCCGCCCGCCGCTGTTCCTCCAGGCCACTGACGTCCGCCCGCCGGAGTTCGCGGCCCAGGGCGTACGGCCGCGTACCTGGTTCGGCGAGCGCTGGATCAGCGACGCACACGAGCTGTTCGAGGAGAATCTGCGCTTCTTCCCGCCCCTGCTGTCGACCGCGGACGACGAGGATCCGCTGCGGGTGCTGGACGACGGCGGGGTGCCGCGGCTGAGCGAGCTGGTGCTGCACAACGGCACCATCTACCGCTGGAACCGCCCCGTGTACGCGGTCGTCGACGGCGTACCGCATCTGCGGGTGGAGAACCGCGTACTGCCCGCCGGGCCCACCGTCAGCGACGTCATCGCCAACGCCGCCTTCTACTACGGCCTGGTGCGGGCGCTCGCCGAGGAGCCGCGCCCGATATGGAAGCGGCTGCCGTTCGAGGCCGCGGCGGCCAACTTCGATGAGGCCTGCCGCCATGGCATCGACGCGGTCCTGCGGTGGCCCAAGCCGGGCGGCCGGTCCTCCTCGATGGTGCGGATCCCCGCCGTCCGGCTCGTCCAGGAGGAACTGCTGCCGCTGGCCGCCGCCGGGCTCGACGCCTGGGGCGTCGAGCCCGCCGACCGGGAGCGCTACCTGGGGATCATCGAGGAGCGCTGCCGACGCCGGGTCAACGGCGCGTCCTGGCAGGCCGCCGCGTACCACCGGGCGCGGGAGAGCGGCCTCGAGCGGGACGCCGCGCTGGCGGCGATGACCCGCCGCTACGGCGAGCTGATGCGCACCGGCGAACCGGTGCACACGTGGCAGCGGTAGCTTCCAAAGTTTGAGTTGCGGTGAGTATCGGACAGCGACACGCCGACACCACGGCGTGTCGCTGTCCGATACTCACCGCAAAGTCACTGTCCCGTGCCCGCCCGGCTCGCCGACACGATCGCCTTGAGGATCACGCTGTCGATCTGCGCCGGGTCCGCCACCCGCTGCGCCGAGCCGCCGGTCGCCTCCGCGATGTCCTCGCACGCGGACAGGTCGGCGTCCGGCCCGACCGCGATGGCGATCAGCGGCACCGGGCGGTTCGGGTCGGTGAGCCGTCCCAGCTGCTCGACCAGCGCCTTGCGCGAGATGCTGCCCTCGTCCTGGTTGGACCCGTCGGTGAGCAGCACGACAGCGTTGAACTTGCCCTGCGCGTAGCCGTCGCGTGCCTTCCGGTACGCCGCGAGCGCCGTGTCGTACAGCCCGGTCGCCCCGCCCGGCACCGGCTCCAGGGCGCCGAAGGCGGCCGTCAGCCGGTCGCGCTGGGTGGAGCCGTCCGCGTCCCGCAGGCCCAGCCGCCGGGTGGGCACCAGCTCCCGGTAGTCCCGGGCGCCGTCGAGCCGCTGGGAGAACTCCCACAGCCCGATCTCGTCGTCCGGTGTGAACTGCGCCAGCGCCCGCAGCAGGGACGCCTTGGTGACGGCCATCCGGGACTCGCCGTTCCGGCCGGGCACTGGGGCCGCCATGGAGGCCGAGGCGTCGACGACCGTGTTCAGCCGGGCGCTCTGCACGGTGATCGTCCACATGCCGAGCGCGGTCTCCAGCTCCGCGCCCGACGGACCGGAGGCCGGGACCACCGCGTACGGCTGAGGGGCCTTGCCGCCCGCCGTACGGGTCACCTCCTCGACCGCCCTGCCGCCGGCCGGCCGGAAGCCGTGCCGCGCGAGGATCCGGCGGTTCCGGGCGTCGGAGAGAAAGGTCATGAACCGGGTGGCGGCGCGGGCCCGCACCGTGGTGAGCGCGTCGTCATTGAGCACCGTGTACGGATAGTCGAGCTCGGCGGTGCCGTCCTCGGGGTAGAACAGCTGGAGCCGAGGGGCGCCCCCGGCCGCCGCGTTATGGCGGTAGGCGGCCTGCTCGGACAGGAACAGCGCCTGATTGCGCCGCGGATTCCCCGCCTCCGCACCCGAGTCGTCGCGCGGCAGCGTGGTCAGCACCTGGTCGTCGCCGTCGGAGACGCGCTGGGACAGGAGTTTCGCGGCGGCCGCGGCCCGCGTATCGGCCCCGCCGCCCTTTCCCGGTCCGCCGCTCTCCTTGGCTATCGAGGCGTTGACACGGGCCAGGGCGAGCAGCCCGGTGGCGCTGCGCGCCGGGTCCGCGGCCCCGAGCCGCAGATCCTCGTCCCCGGTCGCGGCCCCGGTCAGCCGGGCCCAGCTGTACTTCTTCCGCGGCCAGCCGAGCCGCTTGGCGGCCGACGGGGTCGCCGCCACGGCCACCGGCGAGGACGCCACGCCGCCGAGCGTGTCCAGGGGGACCGACTTGGCGGGGGAGGACGACGCGCGGTCGACCCACACGCTGGAGTCCGGCAGCCACACTTGGAAACCCGGGTCGCGGCTGTCGTCGCCGAGCGCGTCGGCCACCTCGTACGGCGCCCGGCTGGTGACCTTCACATCGAGGCAGCGGCCATCGGAGCGGACACGGGCGGACCGGGCGCGCTCGGCGACCTCGCGCAGCGCCGGGGCGATGTCCGGGGAGGCGGCCACCCCGAGGCGTACGGCGTCGTTCGAGCAGGACTCCATCGGGCCAAGTAACTCGCTGCGCAGAACCAGCGCCGCACCGGTGGCCAGGGCGAGCACGACCGCGGTGGAGATCGCGACGGCCCGGCGGCGTGCGGCGGACCGGGACCCCGTAGGGTCCTGCCGTGGTGAGTGGACAGGGCCGACTGAGTCCTCTGGCAGGCTGCTGTGGCGTCCCATGTGCTGCGTCTCCTGTGAAGATGAAGCTGTCAGGAGCAAGGACGGCGCCAGCGGGATGGCGCCTCCCCTGACCGTCGCGTCTCTTCGTAACTCTTTTCGAGACCCTAGCGGCACACGACCACCGATGAGGTGGAAAAGCGGAACTGGAGGCAGGCGTGCAGTCACACGCGCGGGACATGGAGCTTTCCCCTCCGGAGGGCAAGCTCCCGGAACGCGTCCTGCGCCAGGAGACGCTGCTGGTCCTGGCACTGTCGCTGGGCGCGAGCGGCGTATCGGCGCTGATCAGCTTTATCGGCTCGGTGACCGCGCCCGGCGGGCTGAAGGACAAGGCGGCCACGCTCAACGCCTCCGAGGCACCCGGCAGGCCCTGGCTGGATCTGGCCTGGCAGCTCTTCGGCATCTCCACCGCGCTGGTGCCGGTCGCGCTGGTGGCCCATCTGCTGCTGCGGGAGGGCGCCGGGCTGCGCGCCATCGGCTTCGACCGCCTGCGGCCGGCCTTCGACCTGGGCCGGGGAGCCGCGGTGGCGGCCGGGATAGGCGGTACGGGGCTGCTGCTCTACCTCGGCGCACGGGCGGCGGGGGCCAATCTGACGGTGGTGCCCGAGGCGCTGCCCGACGTGTGGTGGAAGATCCCCGTACTGATCGCCTCCGCCGTGCAGAACTCCGTGCTGGAGGAGGTGATCGTCGTCGGCTATCTGCTGCGCAGGCTCGGGCAGTTGGGCTGGACGCCGATGGCCGCGCTGCTGGCGAGCTCGGTGCTGCGCGGCTCGTACCACCTCTATCAGGGCATCGGCGGCTTCTTCGGCAATATGGCGATGGGCGTGGTGTTCGTACTGCTCTACCGCCGCTGGGGGCGGGTCGGCCCGCTGGTCGCCGCGCACGCCCTGATCGACATCGTGGCCTTCGTCGGCTACGCCCTGCTGGCGGGCCGGGTCGACTGGCTGCCCACGGCCTGACCGGTGGGGTCTCCCGCCGCGGCGTCGGCGTAGCGGCGGGCCAGGTGCGCGAAGGCGTCCTTGAGCTCGGCCGGCCCGATGACCTGGATATCGGCGTCGAACCTGCCGATGGCGGCGGCGAGTCCCGGCCATGACCACGCGCCCAGGACGAGCCGGCAGCGGTCCGGGCCGAGTGCTTCGACGACTCCGTCGTGGGCGTAGGCGGATACGACGTCGGCGGGCAGACCGAGGATCACCTCGCCGCGGCAGGGCCAGCCGCCGGAGCCGTCGGAGCCCTGGAATCGGCCCGCGACGAAGGCGGCCACCTCCCCTCCGGGCAGCTCACGCGGGGTGAAGCGGGGCCCGGTGGGGGAGCGCGGGGCGATCCGGTCGACGCGGAAGGTGCGCCAGTCGTCGCGGTCGAGGTCCCAGGCGACGAGATACCAGCGCCCGCCCCAGGTGATGAGGTGGTGCGGCTCCACCCGGCGCGGCGGGGCGGGGGCCAGATCGGCGGCCGCTCCCGGTGGGGACACGGGGGCGGCGTAGTCGAAGCGCAGCACCTCGCGGGCGCGGACGGCCGCGCTGAGCGCCATGAGGACCTGCGGGTCGACCTGCGGATTGGGCCGGGTCCCCGGCTGCTCGACGGCGGTGACCTGGAGGGCGTCCACGCGATGGCGCAGCCGTGTGGGCAGCACCTGCCGTACGGTGCTCAGCGCACGCGCCGCCGCCTCCGCGATACCGGCACCGGTGACGGTGGCGGTCTGGAGCGCCACGGCGAGCGCGACGGCCTGCTCGTCGTCGAACAGCAGCGGCGGCAGTTCCGTACCGGCGCCCAACCGGTAGCCCCCGTCGGGGCCCTTGACGGCCGCGATGGGATAGCCGAGCTCGCGCAGCCGGTCGACATCGCGGCGCACCGTGCGTGGGCTGACCTCCAGCCGCTCGGCCAGCAGCTGCCCCGGCCAGTCCCGGCGCGACTGGAGCAGGGAGAGCAGCGACAGCAGTCGCGCTGAGGTCTTGGGCATGACGCCAGTATCGCCCCGAGAAGAGGTCACAACCTGACCGCTTCCTCTGCGAATGTGGTCTTCGCCGGACAGCGGCAACGCTCAGACCGCAACGCTCAGACCGCAATGATTCAGACAGAAGGACCCGATCACTGTGACCGCCATGACCACACCCCCCACACCCCTCGACGCCGAGCGGGCCGATCTGCTCGCCGAGCTCGCCGCCGCGCGAGCCGCCCTGACCAAGGCGGTGCGCGGGCTCAGCGACGAGCAGGCGGCCGAGCGCCCGACGGTCAGCGAGCTGCGCCTGGGCGGGCTGATCAAACACGTCGCGTTCATCGAGGAGGGGTGGCTGCGCTTTGTGATCGAGGGCCCCTCGGCGCTCCGTTACGATCTGCCCGACGGCGTCACCTGGGACGATCTCGCGGCCGGTACCGCACGCGAGTTCCCGCAGTGGGCGATCGACCACCAGGCCAACTTCCAGATGCTGCCCGGCGAGACCCTGGCCGGGATCCTGGAGCGCTACGAGAAGGTCGCCGCCCGGAGCGAGGAGATCATCGCCACCGTCCCCGATCTGTCGGCGACGCACCCGCTGCCCGAGGCGCCCTGGAACGAGCCGGGGGCACGGCACAGCGTGCGGCGGGTGCTGACGCACGTCATCGCCGAGACCGCACAGCACGCCGGACACGCGGACATCCTGCGCGAAACGCTCGACGGGCAGAAGTCGAGCTGACGACCGCGCGGGGGCATGACCCGATGACCGTTCTCGACACCCGGGCGCTGGGCCGCGCCACCCTCGCCCGGCAGTTGCTGCTCGAACGTGCCGACCTACCGGTCCCCGACGCCGTCGGGCATCTGTGCGGGCTCCAGGCGCAGGAGCCGCAGGAGCCGTTCGTCGGACTGTGGTCGCGGCTGCGCGCGTTCGACCCGGCGGTGCTCTCGGACCTGCTGACCGGGCGCGGCCTGGTGCGGACCCACCTCATGCGCCGCACCGTCCACCTCCTCACCGCCGACGACGTCCTGGCCTGGCGATCCCGCTACGACGCCATGCTGCGCCAGCGGGTGCTCGGGACGTACCGCCGCGAGTTCGAAGGGACAGATCTCGACGAACTCGCGGCGGCGGGCCGGGCGGTGATGGCGGACGGCGAGCCCCGTACGGCGGCCGAGCTCGTACGGGCGCTCGCCGAGCGCTGGCCGACGCCGGGGCGGCGGGCCCTGGGCGAGATGCTGGTCGCCGCCCTCGTCCCGGTGGTGCAGCTGCCGCCCCGCGGGCTGTGGCGCGCCAAGGGGGGAGTGCGCAACGCCCTGCTCTCCTCCTGGCTGGGCCGCGAGAGCGACCCGCCGGCCGCGGACGGCTCCGACCCGGTCGGCCAGGCGCTGGTACGGCGCTATCTGGCCGCGTACGGTCCCGCGGCCTCGGCCGACCTGCGCGCCTGGTGCGGCCTCGCCGGACTGCCGGCCGCGGTGGCCGCCCTGCGCGAGGAACTGGTCACCTTCCGCGATGAGCGAGGTCGCGAACTGCTCGACCTTCCCGAGGCGCCACGCCCCGACCCCGACACCCCCGCCCCGGTGCGGTTTCTGCCGGCGTTCGACAACGCGATCCTCGGCTATCACGACCGCGGCCGGATCATCGACGACGCCCACCGCGGCCTTTCGGTCGCCGGTGAGCGGGCGGTGCTGGTGGACGGCCGGGTGGCCGCGACCTGGGGCGTCGACGCCGACACCGTCGTCGTCACCCCGCTGCGCGGCCTGTCCCGAGCCGACCGCGACGCCGTCGCCGAACAGGGGCGGGACTTGGCGGCGTTCCTCTCCGAAGGCGAAAGCCACCGCGTACGGGTCGATGCCACATAGCCGGTTCCACGTAGCCGGTTCCACGTGACGGCCCAAGTGGGCCCTAGGCGAGCAGTTCTCCGTCGATGACGGTGACCGCGGTGCCGGTCAGCAGGGTGCGGTCGCCGCGCAGCGCCGTACGGACCAGCCCGCCGCGGGCGGACGCCTGAAACCCGGTCAGCTCCGTACGGCCGAGCCGGGCGGACCAGAAGGGCGCGAGGGCGGTGTGCGCGCTGCCGGTCACCGGGTCCTCGTCGATGCCGACGGCGGGGGCGAAGACGCGCGAGACGAAGTCGTAGCCGCGGGCCGGGTCTTCAGCGGCCGCGGTCACGATGCAGCCGCGGTGGCCGGTTTGCGCGAGCGCGGCGAGGTCCGGGGACAGCGTGCGCACGGTCGCCTCGTCGGCCACCTCCACGAAGAGGTGGTCGATGTACGGGGTGGTGTGGTGGAGGGACAGGATCCGGACACCGCCGAGCGCGTCGGCGACGCCGGTCGTGTCCTGGGCCACGTCGAGCGGCGTCAGCTGGGACGCGGGGAAGTCCAGGGTGATCGTGCCGCTGTCGTCGGCCGTGGTCGACAGCACCCCGCTGAGGGTGGCGAAGCGGACCGTGCCGGTCGCGGCGCCCGTGGTGTGCAGGACGTGGGCGGTGGCGAGCGTGGCGTGGCCGCACATCTTCACCTCGGTCGCCGGGGTGAACCAGCGCAGCGCCCAGTCGGCCTCCGCGCCCTCGGGCAGCGGGTGGGCGAAGGCGGTCTCGGAGAGGTTGACCTCGGCGGCGATCCGCTGGAGCCGGTCGTCGTCGGGGAACGCGTCGGTGTCCAGGAGGAGGACCCCGGCCGGGTTGCCGGCGAAGGGGCGGTCGGTGAAGGCGTCGACGATTCGGATGCGCATGCGCCGACCGTAGGGCGCTGTCCAGGCCGTCGGCGACGGCCAATTCCGGGCGCGTGGACCGGCCGGGCATCGGAAGGCTATTGCTATGCGATCGGTTCCGATATATCGTTGAGGTATCGCGACAGATCAACGATGGAAGGAACGTCATATGCGTCCCCATGGACACCATGGACATGAACACTCCGGACCGGGCCATCGCGGCCGCGGCGACTCCGAGGGGCGGCGCGCCGCCTTCGGCTCGTTCGGCCCGCCCTTCGGCGGCCCCCCGTTCGGTGGCCGCGGCCGGGGCGGACCGCGTGGCCGCGCGCGGCGCGGCGATGTGCGCGCCTCGATCCTGGCGCTGCTGCGGGAGCGACCCATGCACGGCTACGAGATGATTCAGGAGATCGCCGAGCGCAGTGCCGGCGCCTGGCGGCCGAGCCCCGGCTCCGTCTATCCGACGCTGCAGCTGCTCGAGGACGAGGGGCTGATCAGCAGTGAGAGCGAGGGCGGGAAGAAGCTGTTCGCCCTCACCGACGAGGGCCGCGGCGAGGCCGAGGCGGGATCGCGGGCCCCGTGGGAGGACGTCGGGCGCGGTATCGACTGGGAGTCGATGCAGGAGATCCGGCAGGCGGGCTTCGGCCTGATGGAGGCGTTCGCGCAGGTCTGGAAGACCGGTACCGCCGGGCAGCGGCAGAAGGCCGTCGCGGTCATCAACGACTCCCGCAAGCGGCTGTATCTGATCCTCGCCGAGCAGGACGAGTGGGACGAGAAGGAGGAGAAGGGCGGGCAGGATGAGCCCGGCGAGAAGGGGGGCAAGGGCTGAGCGGGCGGGGCGAGGGACGCGCGGGGGAGCCTCAGGCGACCAGTCCGCCGAGCTTGCGCAGCGACTCGTTGAGGGCGGCGCTCGCCGAGTCCTTCAGCTTCCCGGCCATCAGCGAGACCGCGGGGCCGGTGAACTCGCCGTCGACGCGGACCGTCGTGGCCTCGCCCTCCGGCGTCAGCGCATAGCGCATGGCGAGGTTCACGCCCATGGGGCCCTTGCCCCGGGTGGCGAACACCTGGACCGGCTCACTGGCCTCGATGGTCCAGATCACCTCCGCCGGAAAGCCCATCAGCTTCATGTTCTCCTGATACGTGGCGCCCACCTCGAGCGCGGCGGGGCCGCCCTCCGGGAAGCCGGTGTGCGTCACGTTCCACTGGACCCATGAGGCGAAGTCCGTCAGCTGGGCCCACACCTTCTCGGCCGGTGCCTCGATACGCGCCTGGACGCTGACCTCGGCCATGGGGCCACCCCTTCCGCGGAATTCCGCGACACTTGGCTCGCTCGGATCACTTCGACCGGCTTGGCTCGCTCGGGTCGGGCGCTGTGGGCCGGGCGCTGTGGCTCGGATGCCTCAGCGGTGTCGCGCAACGTAGCCCTGGCGCCTCGAACATTCAATACTGATGAACCGTCAGTTCCCAGGCTCCTCCGTGAGGAGGAGATTCGGCCGTCAATGCCCAACTATCGTGGGAGAGCCACATGCTCCCCGGCGGGGATGCTCCGGAATCCGGGGACTGATGGGGTGAGAGCGTGCGAAAAAGTACCTCCGGCGGCTGTGACGAGGGCCGATCCGGCGAGGAGTTGGACGCCGTGGTCGCGGGGGCGCGCCGACGGGCCTTCCGCGACGGCGACCGGCAGATCGACACGGCCCATCTGCTGCACACCCTCCTCGAGTCGGACCCCCGGGCGCGGGCCGCCTTCGCGGGTGGCCCACCCCAGATCGCGCGGCTGCTCGGCTATCTGGCACAGCGTGCCATCGGCTACGGCGTCCAGTGGAGCGGTTCGGTGGAGGACTCCGGCGCGCGGCGCCGGATGCGCCCCCGGGACCTGCGCGGAATCCAGGGCGCCCAGGGTGGCGGCAGGTCCGGCTGGTCACCCGCCGCCGTGGCCGCCATGGGCGCGGCGACCGCCCGGGCCCGGGTCCGCGGTGCGCTCCGGGCCGAGGGGCCCGACCTTCTCGCCGCCCTCGCCGGCGACCCGGAGTGCCGCGCCGTGGAGGTGCTGCGGCGAGCCGGCGTCGATACGGAACTGCTGGTGGCGGCCCTGGACGGGGAAATGCGCCAGCAGTCAACGACGTGACGGTCCTGTCGTGAGCTGACATGATGATCCGATGCACAACACTCAGGGGCAGGGTTTGGGAGGGGCGAGAAGCGCGGGGCTGGGGCTGGCGCTCACCTCGGCACTCGCGTTCGGCGGATCGGGGGTGGCCGCAAAACCGCTGATCGAGGCGGGTCTCGAACCTCTCCATGTCACCTGGCTGCGAGTGGCCGGCGCCGCCTTGGTCATGCTCCCGGTCGCCTGGAACCACCGCGATCTGCCCGCCAAGCGCCCCGCCCTGCTGGTGGGGTTCGGCCTGCTGGCCGTCGCCGGGGTGCAGGCGTGCTACTTCGCCGCGATCTCCCGCATCCCGGTCGGCGTCGCGCTCCTCGTCGAATATCTGGCCCCCGCCCTGGTGCTGGGCTGGGTGCGGTTCGTCCAGCGGCGGCCGGTGAGCGGTGCCGCGGCGGTGGGGGTCGTGCTCGCGGTCGGCGGACTGGCCAGTGTGGTCGAGGTGTGGTCGGGGCTGAGCTTCGACGCCGTGGGGCTGCTGCTCGCCCTGGGTGCCGCCGGTTGCCAGGTCGGCTACTTCGTCCTGGCCGACCACGGCAGCGACGGCGAGAACGCCGCGGACCCGCTGGGCGTCATCGCGTACGGGCTGATCGTCGGCGCGGTGGCGCTGACCGTCGTGGCGCGGCCCTGGAATCTCGACTGGGCGGTGCTGGCCGGCCGGGCCGACCTGGCGGGCGCGCGGGTGCCCGCCGTACTGCTGCTCGGATGGATCGTCCTGGTCGCGACGGTGGTCGCCTATCTCACCGGGGTCGTCTCGGTGCGCCGGCTGTCGCCTCAGGTGGCCGGGGTGGTCGCCTGCCTGGAGGCGGTCGTGGCGACCGTACTGGCCTGGGTGCTGCTGGACGAGCATCTGTCGCTGCCGCAGATCGTCGGGGGCGCGGTGGTGCTGTTCGGCGCGTTCATCGCGCAGACCTCGGCGCCGAAGGCGGCCGCGGCCGAACCGGTGGCCGGGTCGCGGGCGCTCTCCGCGAGGAAAGAGGCGGGTGCGGCCGTAGTGGCCGACGGAGCCGACCGGGCGCCGGGCTCGCCGCCCGCCCGCTGACCGGCTGGGCTCCGGCGCGGGCGGGTCGGGCTTCGTCGGTCCTCGTCGGGGTCGTCGGGCGTGTCGGGCTTCGTCAGAGACGGGTGAGGTAGCCGGGCACCGGCGTGTCGGCGGTCAGGTCGTCGGCGGGCACCGGCGTGCCGTACGTCCGCGCCACCGGCAGCACCCCGCTCCAGTGCGGGAGCGCCAGGTCCTCGGGCTCGTCGTTCGGGCCGCCGGTGCGGAGCTTCGCGGACACCTCGGCGAGGTCCAGGCGGAGTACGGCGGTGGCGGCCAGCTCCTTGGCGTTGGCCGGCCGGGAGTCGGCGGCCCTGCCCGGCACGACATGGTCGACCAGGGCGTCGAGGGCCGCGGCGCGCTCGGCGCCGTCGGTCACCTGGCGGGCGGCGCCGTGCACCACCACCGAGCGGTAGTTGATGGAGTGGTGGAAGGCGGAGCGCGCCAGGACCAGCCCGTCGACATGGGTGACGGTCAGACACACCGGCAGGCCCGGGTCCTCCGCGCCGCTCGCCATCCGCAGCGGGCGGGAGCCGGTCGAGCCGTGCACATACAGCCGCTCGCCCACCCGCGCGTACAGCGTCGGCAGGACGACCGGGGCGCCGTCGCGCACAAACCCCAGATGACAGACGTAGCCCTCGTCGAGTATCGAGTGCACCAGCTCCCGGTCGTACGAGGCGCGCTCGCGGGACCGGGTGGGCACCGTCCGGTCGGTCGGCTGGTAGGCGTCCGGGGCGGTGCTCGCGGCGGTCATTTGCAATCTCCTTTGAACTAGTACAAAATCTGTTTTGTGCTAGGAGAGTATCGGATCGAAGGGCGCGGCGCAGCTGAGATCGCCGCGAGTGTCGAGCGCGCGGTGGGCGCCGGTGACCTGGCCCCCGGGCAACTGCTGCCGCCCATGCGGGAGTTGGCGTCCCAGCTGGGTGTCAATCCCAATACCGTCGCGGCCGCCTATCGCTCGCTGCGGGACCGGGGAGTGATCGAGACCGCGGGCCGCAAGGGCAGCCGGGTGCGTCCGCGCCCCGCCACCACCCCCCGTGATCTGCTCCGTGTCGAGGCCCCCGAGGGCGTGCGCGACCTCGGGGACGGCAACCCCGACCCCGCCCTGCTGCCGCCGCTCGGCGAGGCGCTGGCCGCGGCCGCCGCGCGCAACGCCGAACACCCGGCGCTGTACGGCACGCCCGAGGTGTCCCCGGAGCTCGCCCGGGCCGCCCGCGCCGCCCTCGACGCGGACGGGGTGCCGGGCGGCCCGGTCGCCATCACCTCCGGTTCGCTGGACGCGATCGAGCGCGTGCTCGCCGCCCATCTCAAACCCGGCGACGCGGTCGCGGTCGAGGATCCGGGCTGGGGCAGCGTGCTCGACCTGGTCCCCGCGCTGGGGCTGCGCACCGTCCCCGTCGCGGTCGACGACGACGGGCCGCTGCCGGGGCGGGTCGAGGAGGCGCTGCACAAGGGGGCGCGGGCGCTGATCGTCACCTGCCGGGCGCAGAACCCGACCGGCGGAGCGGTGAGCGCCGAGCGCGCCCGCGCGCTGCGTACGGCCCTGGACCGCCACCCGCGAACGCTGCTCATCGAGGACGACCACGGGCACGGCATCGTGGATCTGCCGCTCCACCCGCTGGCGGGCGGTACGGAGCACTGGGCGCTGGTCCGCTCCGCCGCCAAGGCGTACGGGCCCGATCTGCGGGTCGCCGTGCTGACCGGCGACCCGGTCACCGTGGACCGGGTGCGCGGAAGGCAGCGGCTGGGCCCCGGCTGGGTCAGCCATCTGCTCCAGGACGCGCTGGTGCGGCTGTGGCACACCGGCGCGGTGGACATCGCGGCGGTGGCCGCCTCGTACGGTCGGCGGCGCGACGCGCTGGTGCGGGCGCTGCGCGAGCGCGGGATCGCCGCCCATGGCCGCAGCGGGATGAACGTATGGGTGCCGGTCCCCGACGAGACCGGTGCCGTCGCCCGGCTGCTGCAGTCCGGCTGGGCGGTCGCGCCCGGGGCCCGGTTCAGGATCGCCTCGCCGTCCGGGGTGCGGCTGACCGTGTCATCGCTTGGCATGGACGACATCGGCCCCGTCGCGGACGCGCTGGCGTCGGCGACGGGACCGGCCCCGGCGGGGCGCTATGGCTGAGAGGGTCAGGGGGACAGAGCGCTCAGCCCCGAGGGGCCTTGGCGCGCGGCCGCGTCTGGGTCAGCGCCGCGCCGGCGAGCACGATCAGCGCCCCGACCGGAGTGTTCCAGGTGAGGTGTTCGCCGAGGATCGCCACGCCCGCCGCGGTCGCGATGACCGGGACGAAGTACGTCACCATCATGGCGGTGGTCGGGCCGACCTCCTCGACCAGGCCGTACTGCACCAGGAAGGCGAAGCCGGTGCCGAGCGCGCCCAGCGCGACCACCGAGAGCAGCGGCAGCACCGGGAAGGAGTCAGGGGCCGGGGCGAACAGCGGGGCCACGACCGCCAGTTGGGCCGTGCCCATCAGCAGCTGGGCGCCGGACATCGCCAGGTGGGAGCGGCCGGAGCCGCTGAGCGTACGCCGGACGTACTGCCAGCCGACCGCGTAGCTGAGCGAGGCGGCCAGCGCCATCGCGGTGCCCGCCGGGTCCTGACCGGAGAAGCCCTGCCAGACGCCGAGCACGACCAACACGCCGGCGAAGCCGATGCCCAGGCCCGCGACGCGCCGCCGGGTCGGCCGGTCGTCGGAGGCCGCCGCCACGGCGAGCACCATGCCCCACAGCGGCGAGGTCGCGTTGCAGATACCGGCCAGGGTGGACGGGATGGTCAGCTCGGCGTACGCGAACAGCGAGAACGGCAGGGCGTTGAGGAAGAAGGCCGCCACGGCCAGATGGCCCCAGACCCGGACACCACGCGGCAGCCGCTCCCGCTTCGCCACCAGGACCGCGACCAGGACGGCGGTGCCGAACAGCATGCGCCCCAGCGTGACGTACAGCGGAGCGAACGCCTCGGTGCCGACCTTGATGAACAGAAAGCTGAAGCCCCAGATCAGGGCGAGCGCGCCGAACCGGATCCGCCAGTCCAGGAGCGGGCGGCGGGTGGCGGTGGCCGGGGTGGTCGGCGCGGCCGGGGTGGTGGTGGCCGCGGTGGCCGTGGTGTTGCCGCCGGCGGCGGTGGGCGAGGCGGTCGCTGTGGTCATGCTGCCACCTTGACGCCTGCCGACCTCTTAGGGCAAGTGAGATTTTGTGCGAGATATCGCGTAGCATCGCTTACATGTTGAACCTGGAACGCCTCCGTACGCTGTATGCCGTGTCCCGCCACGGCTCCGTGAGCGGCGCCGCCGAAGGACTGCACGTCACGACCTCGGCCGTCTCCCAGCAGCTGGCCAAACTGGAGCGCGAGACCGGGCAGCAACTGCTCGCCAAGAACGGCCGCGGCGTGCGGCTCACCGACGCCGGGCGGCTGCTCGCGGACCACGCGGCGCGCATCCTCTCCCAGGTCGAGCTGGCCCAGGCCGACCTCGAGGCGCAGCGCGGCCAGGCGGTCGGGGAGCTGATGATGGGCGCCTTCCCCACCGCCGTCCGCGGCATCTTCCCCGACGTCCTGTCCAGGCTGCGCATCGCCCACCCCAAGCTGCGGGCCCGGCTCCAGGAGATGGAGCCCGATGAGTCGGTGCCCGCAGTGGTCCGCGGCGATATCGACCTCGCGGTCGTCCTGGACTGGTACAACAAGCCGCTGCCGATGCCCGACGGGCTGGTCAAGGCGCCGCTGCTGGACGACCCGGTGGATCTGGCGATGCCCGCCGACCATCCGCTGGCCGACCGGGAGGCGGTGGACCCGGAGGAGTTCGCGGACGACGAGTGGATCTCCTGGCCCCAGGGCGGGTTCTGCTTCGACTGGCTGATGATCACCCTGCGCGGCAAGGGTCTGGAACCGCGCATCTGCCACACCGCGCGCGAGCACCACACCCAGCTCGCGCTGATCGCCGCCGGGCTCGGCGTCGCCGTGGTGCCCCGGCTGGGCCGCGGCGTGGTGCCCGAGGGGGTGCGGGTGGTGCCGGTGCGCCAGCACACCATGCGGCGCCATGTCTACGCGATCTGGCGCGCGGACGCCGACCGCAGGCCCTCGATCCGGGCGGCGGTCGACGTACTGCGGGGGGTGGGGGAGCGGTTCGGCGGCTGAGCGGGGCTGAGGGGCCGGTCGGGACGGCCTAGGGCTTCGCCGCGCCCGCTTGGCGCCGTAACCCGCAAAAGCAGTGGCCGCGCGGGCTCGGGGCCACATACGTTCGGCTCCATGGTTGACGCAGCTTTCGGACATCCGCGCCTCGCCGCCATCTACGACCCACTCGATCCGGACCGCGGCGATCTCGACGCGTATCTCGCGATGGCGGAGGAGTTCGGCGCGCGGTCCGTGCTGGACATCGGGTGCGGTACGGGCGTGTTCGCGCTGCTGCTCGCCGAGCGTGGGATCACGGTCACCGGGATCGATCCCGCGCGGGCGTCCGTCGACGTCGCGCGTGGCAAGCCGGGCGCGGAGCGGGTGCGCTGGCTCGACGGCGACGCGGGGGACCTGCCGCCCCTGCAGACCGACCTGGTGACGATGACCGGGAACGTCGCCCAGGCGATCGCCGATCCGCAGGCGTGGCGCACGACGCTGCGCGGCGCGTACGAGGCGCTGCGGCCCGGCGGGCGGCTTGTCTTCGAGACGCGCGATCCGGCGCGGCGCGTGTGGGAGCAGTGGGCGGAGTGGACGCGCGAGACCACGTACCGCATGACGGACATCCCGGGCG
>NZ_NCSM01000041.1:32785-146490 GCF_002224125.1 Streptomyces sp. NBS 14/10 | reverse complement strand
ACGCACCCGACCGGCCGGGCGGGGAGTTCGTGTTCGTGGCGCGGCGCGGTACCGCGGAGCCCGTCCCTCCCGGAATGCCCTAGGGGAGCTTGCGGAAGTCCCAGGAGTTGATCGTGTCGGGCGTCAGCCGCAGCCACGCGTGGCGGCCGTCGTACGGCATGGTGGACAGCCCGAAGTACTTGGCCGCGAACAGCCGCTCGGGCGTGTCGAGCTCGGGGCACAGCTCGCCGGTGCGCGGCGCCTCGCCGACGATCGCCACCCGGCCGGCCAGTTCGACGCCGCGCAGCTCCCCGTACTCATGCCCGTCGTCGACCACCACGGCGACCCGTGGATCCCGCAGCAGCTGTGCCCAGCGGCGGCTGCGGGTCAGCGAGTACAGCCACAGCGAGCCGCCGTCCCAGCCGAACCACAGCGGGCTGATATGCGGCCGGCCGTCCGCCGAGACCGTCGCCACCCGGCAGGTGCGCTGCTCGGCGAGGTAGGCGTCCAACTCCGCCTGGGTCATCATGATGCGGCGGCCCCGCCGCTGGGTCACGGCCATCGGTCCCGGCACCTCCCGCTGACTGGTGTGTGCCGCACAGGATGCGGCCTCTTCCTTCCATGCGCAATGGCGACTACCCTCGCGCGGCCGGACCGGCCCGCCGCCCGCAGGAGGCCAACGATGCCCTCGTACGCCCGCGAAACCCTGTCCGAGCTGCTGACCCCCGCCACCTGCGCGCTGCTCACCGTGGAGTGCCAGCGCGGGGTGGTCGGCCCGGATGGCGCCCTGCCCGAACTGGCCGCCGCCGCCCGCGAGACGGGCGCCCTCGACACGGTGGCGCGCCTGGTGTCGGCGGCGCACGACACGCCCGTACAGGTGCTGCACGCGGTGGCCGAGCGGCGCGCCGACGGGCGTGGCGCGAACCGTAACGCGCGGCTGTTCCGGGCCGCCGAGCGGCTGCCGGTGCGGCAGCTGAGCGGCAGCGAGGCGGTACGGATCGCCCAGCCGATCCCGGTCGCGGCCGAGGACCTGATCGTGCGGCGGCTGCACGGCCTGTCGCCGATCGCCGGGACGGACGTGGACGCGCTGCTGCGCAACCTGGGCTGCCGCACCCTCGTCATCACCGGCGTGTCGGCCAATGTGGCGATACCCAACGCGGTCTTCGACGCGGTCAACCTCGGCTATACGGCCGTGGTCCCCGCCGACGCCATCGCCGGGGTGCCCGTCGACTACACCCCGGCGGTGATCCGCAACACCCTCGCCCTCGTCGCCACGGTCACCACGGCCGAGGAGGTCATCGCCTGCTGGCGCCGGTCCCGGGCGCGGTGAGGCCCGTGGCCGCGCTGGTCAGCCCATGGAGCGCGCTGGTCAGGCCATGGAGATGGTGTCGCCCTGCACCTTGATCTCCGCCGGGGTCAGCGCCTTGGTCGCCGGGCCGTGCTTCACGCTGCCGTCGGCGACGTTGAACTTGCTCCCGTGGAAGGGACAGTTGATCGTGCCGCCGGAGACATCCCCGAGCGGCTTTCCCATGTGGGGGCACACCGACGAGAACGCCTTGAACTCGCCCGCCTTGGGCTGGACCACCACGACCTCGTGGTCCTTGAAGACCTTCCCGCCGCCCTCGGGGATGTCGGAGGTCTTCGCCAGCTCCATGCCGCCGCCCCCGCCGCTCTGGCCCGAGTCGCCGGCTCCGCTGCTCTTCGACGCCTCGGACCCGGAGTCGCTGTCGCTGCCGCACGCCGCGAGCGCTGCGGCGAGCCCGGCCGCTCCACACGCGGTCATAAAGGCGCGGCGGGTGGTGGTGGGTCGCCCGGTGATCGCCGGTTCCGCCATGGTGGTGCCTCCTGGTGAGGGTACGTTTCCGCAATCCGCAAGAGAATACGTGCGGGGCACCCCGGGCGTTCAGCCGCCGCGAAATGCGTTTGCGCCGCTCAATAGGCTGGGCGAATGCTCCCTGAAGTCACCGCCACCCGGTATGTCACACCGCTGCGAGAAGGCGGATCGCTGCCCGGCATCGTCGAGGCCGACGACCTCGGCACCTACGTCATGAAGTTCACCGGCGCCGGGCAGGGCCGCAAGACCCTGGTCGCCGAGGTCATCTGCGGGCAGCTGGGCCGCCGGCTCGGGCTGCGCGTCCCTGACCTGGTACGGATCCAGCTCGACCCGGTGATCGGCCTGGCCGAGCCGGACGAGGAGGTCCAGGACCTGCTCAAGGCCAGCGGCGGGCTCAACCTCGGCATGGACTACCTCCCCGGCTCGCTGGGCTTCGACCCGCTGGCCTTCGGGGTGGGCCCCGCCGAGGCCGGGCACGTGGTGTGGTTCGACGCGCTCATCGGCAACGTCGACAGGTCCTGGCGCAATCCGAACATGCTGGTCTGGCACGGCCGGCTGTGGCTCATCGACCACGGCGCCACGATGATCTGGCACCACAGCTGGCGCGGCGCCGACGCGGTGGCCGCCAAGCCCTACGACGCCTCCGACCACGCCCTGGCGCCCTTCGACCCCGACATCGCGGCGGCCGCCGAGGCCCTGGCGCCGCGGATCACCGAGGAGCTGCTGACCGAGGTCGCGGCCGACGTCCCCGACGAGTGGCTGGTCGACGAACCCGGCTTCGACGGCCCGGACGCGGTGCGCCGCCGCTATGTCGAACTGCTGCTGGAGCGCGCCGCTACGATCAGCGACCGGATCACCCTCGGCGACCAGCGGCCGCCGCATGGGGACAAGCCGTCCCAGGCCCCGGAGTGGCTGCGGATCTGGGTCGAGGGAAAGGCGTCGGAGTGAGCGGGCGGACGGGCGGCCGGGAGGTCTTCGAGTACGCGCTGCTGCGCGTGGTACCGAGGGTCGAGCGCGGCGAGCAGATCAATGCGGGTGTCCTGGTGTACTGCCGGGCCCAGTCCTTCGTGGCGGCCCGCACCCACCTGGACGAGGCCCGGCTCCTCGCGCTGGACCCCGAGGCGGATGTGGCGGGCGTACGGGCGGCCCTCGCGGCCGTGGAGAACGTGTGCTGCGGCGGTGAGCGGGCCGGGCAGGCCGCCGGCGACGACGCGGGGCGCCGCTTCCGCTGGCTGGTCGCCCCCCGCTCCACGGTCGTCCAGCCGGGCCCGGTGCACACCGGCCTGACCCGTGACGCGGAGGCGGAGACGGAGCGCCTGCTGGACCTCCTCGTGCGCTGAACACGCGCGAGGAGGGCAGCGGAGGGCATACGACAGCCCAGCCCAGGCGTAGTGGGGCTTCCAAGAGCCATCCCGTAAGTCTTGGGGGATCGTCCGGTATGCGGTCGCAGCGCTCCGGCGTGGTCCTTGGGCCGCTCGTTCGCGGGTCGGGGCTCATCCGGGGTTGCCGCGGCGCATATCCGGAATTTGCCGAGCAGAGGCGCGCCACCAGGCTGGATGCGTGGTCGGCGAGCTGCCACGTGACTCGCGGCCCAAAGGTGCGGAGTCTCGCCGTGGTTGACTCGGCGGGGCTTCTTGCAGCCCGTCATGAGAACGACGAAAATCCGACGAAGTCACGGCCTTCTTCAGGCTGCCCGGGGATAAGTCTTGGCGTCTCGTACACTGAAGCGACTAAGCGGTCGCTCACCGCCTTCGTCGTCCGGGCGGTGAGCCCCACCGAGGCGAGGAGAACCCGCATGTCCACCACCGAGCAGCGCGTCGCCATCGTGACGGGCGCCGCCCGCGGCATCGGCGCGGCCACCGCCGTGCGCCTGGCGCAGGAGGGCCGCGCCGTCGCCGTGCTCGACCTCGACGAGGCGTCCTGCGCGGACACCGTACAGAAGATCACCGAGGCGGGCGGCACCGCCATCGCCGTGGGCTGCGACGTGTCCGACGCGGCCCAGGTGGAGACCGCGGTCGGGCGAGTCGCCGAAGAGCTCGGCGCGCCGGTGATCCTCGTCAACAACGCGGGCGTGCTCCGCGACAACCTGCTCTTCAAGATGAGCGACACCGACTGGGACACCGTCATCGGCGTCCATCTGCGGGGCGCGTTCCTGATGTCGCGCGCCTGCCAGAAGTACATGGTGGACGCGGAGTACGGCCGGATCGTCAACCTCTCCAGCAGCTCGGCCCTCGGCAACCGCGGACAGGTCAACTACTCCGCCGCCAAGGCCGGCCTCCAGGGCTTCACCAAGACCCTGGCCATCGAGCTCGGCAAGTTCGGCGTCACCGCCAACGCCGTGGCGCCCGGCTTCATCGCCACCGATATGACCGCCGCCACCGCCGAGCGTGTCGGCATGGGGTTCGAGGAGTTCCAGGAGGCCGCCGCGAGCCAGATCCCGGTGCGCCGGGTCGGCAAGCCCGACGACATCGCCAACGCCATCGCCTTCTTCACCGGTGACGCGGCCGGATTCGTCTCCGGCCAGGTCCTGTACGTGGCCGGCGGCCCGCTCAACTGACGGGAGACACCGACCACATGACCGCGGAAACTTCGGACAGTGGCCGCGCCGCGCTCATCACGGGCGCGAGCCGCGGCATCGGCTACGGCATAGCCGAGGCGCTGGTGGCGCGCGGCGACCGGGTGTGCATCACCGGGCGCAACGAGGACGCACTCAAGGAGGCCGTCGAGCGGCTGGGCGCGGGCCGGGTGATCGGCGTGGCCGGCAAGGCCCACGACGAGGCGCATCAGGCCGTCGCCGTCGAGCGGGCGATGGAGGCGTTCGGGCGGCTGGACTTCCTCATCAACAACGCCGGCACCAACCCGGTCTTCGGACCGATCGCCGACCTCGACCTGGGCGTGCTGCGCAAGGTCTTCGAGACCAATGTCGTCTCGGCGCTCGGCCTCGCCCAGCAGGTCTGGAAGGCGTGGCAGAAGGAGAACGGCGGGGCGATCGTCAACATAGCCTCGGTCGCCGGCATCTCGACCTCGCCCTTCATAGCGGCGTACGGCGTGAGCAAGGCCGCCATGATCAACCTCACCGCGCAGCTCGCCCATGAGTTCGCGCCCGGGGTGCGGGTCAACGCCATCGCCCCGGCCGTGGTGAAGACCAAGTTCGCCGCCGCGCTGTACGAGGGGCGCGAGGAGGAGGCCGCCGCGGCGTACCCGCTGGGGCGGCTGGGCGTGCCCGAGGACATCGGCGGCGTGGCCGCGTTCCTCACCTCCGACCAGGCGGCCTGGATGACCGGGCAGACGCTCGTGGTCGACGGCGGCATCTTCCTCAACGCGGGAGTCGGCTGAGGGCTTGCGTTGGCGCGCACTCCAAGGGCCACAGTCTCAGGTGTCGGATCCGACCGGGTCCTGCACCTGAGGCTTCCGTGGACCTCTGCGGACTTCTGCATGAGGAGAGATGCGTACGATGCGTTATCTGACCCTGGCGGGTGGCGCCGGGCCCGAGGTGAGCGCCCTGTGCCTGGGCATTCTCCCGTTCGGCAGCACCGTCGACGAGGAGACGTCCTTCGCCGTCCTCGACCGCTTCACCGAGGCGGGCGGGACCTTCGTCGACACCGCCAACAACTACTCGATCTGGGCGCCGGGCGGCACCGGGAACGAGAGCGAGGAACTGCTCGGCCGCTGGATGCGCAGCCGCGGCCGGCGGGAGAACACCGTGGTCGCCACCAAGGTCGGCGCCCGGCCCGACCCCGCGCGGGGCAGCGAGTGGCCCGCCAACTGGCAGGGGCTGGCCGCCGACACCGTACGCGGCGGCATCGAGGGCAGCCTGCGGCGGCTTGGCACCGACCGCGTCGACCTGTACTACGCGCATATCGAGGACCGTACGGTGCCGATGGAGGAGACCGTCGGCGCGTTCGCCGAGCTCGTCGCCCAGGGCAGCGTCTCCGTCCTGGGCTGCAGCAACCACGCCTCCTGGGCGGTGTCGGCGGCCCGGCAGTACGCCGCCGACCGCACTCTGGCCCGCTACAGCTGCGTCCAGCAGCGCTACACCTACCTCCAGCCGCGGCCCGGTGCCGACTTCGGCACCCAGGGCTTCGCGGGCATCGACCTCGTCGAGTACATCGGGACCCAGGAGGACATGACGCTGCTGGCGTACGGTTCGCTGATCCACGGCGCGTACACCCGCGACGACAAGCGCATCCTGGAGCAGTACGACCACCCGGGCACCGAGCGGCGGCTGAGCGCGCTGCGCGAGGTGGCGAAGGAGACCGGCGCGACCCCGAACCAGGTGGTGCTCGCCTGGCTCATGGGGGCGCACAAGCCGGTGATCCCGGTGCTCGGGGTGAGCTCCGTGGCCCAGCTGGAGGAGGCGCTGGGCGCCGTCGACCTGGACCTCGGCCCGGAGCTGCGGGCGAAGCTGGATGCCGCCTGAGCCGTTGTCGGTGGTCGCCGGTAGGTTCTGGGGCACGTCAAGAGAACGAACACCGGAGGTTGTTGACGTGACCGACATGCTGCCCGAGTCCTGGCGCGGCGTCCTCGGCGAGGAGCTGGACAAGCCCTACTTCAAGGAGCTCACCGAGTTCGTCGAGGAGGAGCGGGCCAAGGGTCCCGTCTACCCGCCGCGTGACGAGGTCTTCGCCGCCCTGGAGGCCACCCCGTACGACCAGGTGAAGGTGTTGATCCTCGGGCAGGACCCGTACCACGGCGAGGGCCAGGGGCACGGGCTGTGCTTCTCGGTGCGCCCCGGCGTCAAGACCCCGCCGTCGCTGCGGAACATCTACAAGGAGATGCAGGCGGAGCTCGGCCACCCGATCCCGGACAACGGCTATCTGATGCCGTGGGCCCGGCAGGGCGTGCTGCTGCTCAACGCGGTGCTGACGGTCCGGGCCGGCGAGGCCAACTCCCACAAGAGCAAGGGGTGGGAGAAGTTCACCGACGCGGTGATCCGCGCCGTGGCCTCCCGCCCCGACCCGGCCGTCTTCGTGCTGTGGGGGAACTACGCGCAGAAGAAGCTGCCGCTGATCGACGAGGAGCGGCACGCCGTGGTGAAGGGCGCGCACCCCTCGCCGCTGTCGGCGAAGAAGTTCTTCGGCTCGCGCCCCTTCACTCAGATCGACGAGGCGATCAAGGCTCAGGGGCACGCGCCCGTCGACTGGCGGATCCCGAACCTGGCCGCCCAGACCGGGTGACCGCCCTCACGGGATGACCTGCGTCAGCCCAGGTCGTACTCGAAGCTGTACGGGGTGGTGGGCTGGCCGGCCATGGCCACGTAGCCGCCCTTGCCGGTGAGCCCCGCCAGCTCCCCGGTGCCGGAGCCGGGCACCACCTCCAGTGAGCAGTGGATCTTGCCGTCCTCGCCGAAGGTGCCGTGCTGTACGAAGACGAAGCTGCCGGTGCGCCCGCCGAGGGTGCCGCTCACCAGCTCGTAGCCGGTGCAGACGCCCGTCTTGTCGGTGAAGTAGGTGATCGCGTACTCGCAGGTGGTGCGCTCCGCCTCCAAGGTCCCGGAGAAGCTGTTGGTGACCGTGGCGCGGGCCAGCTTCGTGCCGTCACCGGCCTCGCCGACGTTGGTCTCGTCCCAGTTGGCAAAGGTGAACGTGCCGGTGGCGTGCGTGGTCATGCGGTGTCCTTCCGATGGTTCTGGGGCCCCGCGCGATCCGTACCGCGCGGGCCGAGGAGTACATTGCCCGCCGTACCTGACATCTTTTGTCAGGTACGGCGGCACAATGGGAGCCATGCGCGCCGACCGTCTCCTCTCACTGCTCCTGCTGTTGCAGAACCGGGGGCGGATGACCGCGCCTGAGCTCGCCGAAGAGCTGGAGGTCTCGGTCCGCACGGTCTACCGCGACATCGACGCGCTCGGCGCGTCCGGCATTCCGGTCTACGCCGACCGCGGCCCGGCCGGCGGCTACCGGCTGCTCGACGGCTACCGCACCCGGCTGACCGGGCTCACCGGCGACGAGGCCGACTCCCTCTTCCTGGCCGGGATGCCGGGCCCGGCCACCGAGCTGGGCCTCGGCGCCGACCTGGCCACCGCCCAGCTCAAGCTGCGGGCCGCGCTCCCGGCGGAGCTGGGGGAGCGGTCCCGGCGCATCCAGGAGCGCTTCCACCTGGACGCGCCCGGCTGGTTCCGCGACGCCGAAGAGGTGCCCCACCTCGGCGCGGTCGCCGAGGCGGTGTGGCGGCCACGGGCGCTGCGCGTGGACTACCGCCGCTGGCGCGGCGAGGTGCGGCGGAAGGTCCATCCGCTGGGCCTGGTCCTCAAGGGCGGCATCTGGTACCTGGTGGCACGCGCGGAGGGTGCGGAGAGCGCGGAGAGTACGGAGAGCGGCGCGGAGAGCGTGCGCACCTACCGCGTGTCGCGGATCCTGGACGCCGAGGTCCTGGAGGAGACCTTCGAGCGCCCCACCGGGTTCGACCTGGCCGCCCACTGGGCGGAGTCGTCCCGGCGGCTGGAGGAGATGCGCTTCCAGGGCGAGGCGGAACTGCTGCTCACCCCGCGCGGACTGCGGCTGCTCCCGATGAAGTTCGGCGCGGCCGGAGAGGCCGCCGTCGCGGCCGCGGGCCCGCCCGACGCGGACGGCCGGGCGCGGGTGGTGCTGCCCGTGGAATCGCTGCCCGTCGCCACCCACGACGTGCTGTGGCTGGGCGCGGAGGCCGACGTACTCGGCCCGCCCGAGCTGCGCGAGGCGGTCGCGCGCACCATCACCGAACTGGCCCAGCGCTACGCCCCGTCGGGCTGAGTACGTGAGCGCGCTGCCCCGGATCGCCGTCGGCTGCGGCTAGTTTCGAAGGAGTGTCGGCACGGCGGGAGGCCTTGATGGCGGGAGCACGGCGCAGGGCGTCCGAGGACGACGCGGTGCCGACCAGGATCGGGCAGGCCGTGATGCTGCACCGCGGCGGCGACCGGGAGGAGGCGCGCAACCGCCTGGCCGAGCTGTGGCGGGAAGTCCACGACGGCGGGGCCGGCGGCGACCCCTTCCACCGCTGCGCCCTCGCCCACTACATCGCCGACACCCAGGACGACCCGGCCGACGAGCTGATGTGGGACCTGCTGGCGCTCGCCGCGGCCGACCGGATCGTCGGCGCGGACGGCCGCCCCGCCGCCACGAAGGTGCGCGCCTTCTACCCCAGCCTCCACCTCAACCTCGCGGCCGACTACGCGAAGCTCGGCCAGCGGGAGGCGGCCCGCGGCCAGCTCGCCCTGGCACGGGCGGCCTCCCGGGGGCTGGCCCACGGCCCGTACGGCGACGGCGTACGCACCGCGATCCGCCGGCTCGCGCTGCGGCTGGGCGCGGCGGGGGGCGGGCCGCCGGGGTAAGGAGGAGACCTCCAGCCCGTCACGCTCGAAGGTCATCCACGCTCTCGGGAAGTCGGCATCGCCGACCGCCCCCGTATGCTGCCGGGGCGGAACGGACGAGGGAGACGGCATGAGGGTGGGCTGTATCGGGCTCGGGGACATCGCCCAGAAGGCATATCTGCCCGTGCTCATGGCCCGGCCCGGGCTCGAACCGCATCTGCTCACCCGCACCCCCGCCACCCTCCAGCGGGTCGGCGACGCCCACCGCGTCCCCGAGGCCCACCGCCACACCGACCTCGACACACTCCTCGCGGCCGGCCTCGACGCCGCCTTCGTCCACGCCCCGACGGCCGCGCACGCCGCCCTCGTCACCCGGCTCCTGGAGGCCGGGGTGCCGACGTATGTCGACAAGCCGCTCGCCTACCAGCTGGCCGACAGCGAGCGGCTGGTCGACCTCGCCGCAAGCCGCCGGGTCAGCCTGATGGTCGGCTTCAACCGGCGCTACGCGCCCGGCTACGCGCAGTGCCTGGACCATCCGCGCGATCTGATCCTGATGCAGAAGAACCGCGTCGGCCTCGCGGAGGATCCGCGCACCCTCGTCCTCGACGACTTCATCCACGTCGTCGACACCCTGCGCTTCCTCGCGCCCGGCCCGGTCGACCACATCGACGTACGCGCCCGGATCCGCGGCGGGCTGATGCAGCATGTCGTCCTCCAGCTGTCGGGCGACGGGTTCACCGCGCTCGGCACCATGAACCGGATGAGCGGTTCCACCGAGGAGATCCTGGAGGTCTCCGGGGCCGACACCAAGCGGCAGGTCCTCAATCTCGCGGAGATCGTCGACCACAAGGGCCAGCCCAGTGTGCGCCGCCGCGGCGACTGGGTGTCGGTCGCCCGGCAGCGCGGTGTCGAGCAGATCACCCTGGCCTTCCTCGACGCCGTGCGCTCGGGCACCCTGCTGACCGCCGAGGACGCGCTGCGCACCCATGAGCTGTGCGAGCGGGTCGTCAAGGACGCGCTGGAGAACCAGAGTCCCGCCGGCGCCTGAGGGCGCCCGCGCCCTCCACCGCGCAGTAGGCGCCGAGCGCGGCCAGCGCCCCGTACACGGTCCACGGCCCGGACCGCACATACGGGCTGGTGCCCCGGGCCAGCGGCACCTCGTAGACCATGGCCGCACTGGTGCTGGTGCCCATCCGCCCGCCCACCGGCTCGCCCCGCGGCCCGAAGACCGCGCTCACCCCGGACAGGGTCGCGTGCACCATCGGCCGCCAGGTCTCCGCGGAGCGCAGCGCGGCCAGCGAGGCGTGCTGCGCGGGCGCCCAGCTGTGCTGGAACGTGGAGGTCGCCGACTGTACGACCAGCATCTGCGCCCCGTCCCGTGCCAGATTGCGGCTCATATCGGGGAACGCGGACTCGAAGCAGACCAGCGGCCCGATCCGCAGGCCCTCCGGCAGCCGCATCACGACCTGCTCCGTGCCGCGCCTGCGGTCCTCGGGCGCCGCCTTGCCCACCGAGGTGGCCCAGCCCAGCACCGACCGGAACGGGATGTACTCGCCGAACGGCACCAGCCGCATCTTGTCGTACCGCTCACCGGTGGGGCCGTGCGGCCCTATCAGCACCGAGCTCTTGTAGATGCCCGGCCGGTCGCTGCGCCGCGCGTCCACGTTGACCAGCAGCTCCGCGCCGACCCGCCGGGACAGCGCGGCCAGCCGCCGGCCCAGGTCCGGCCGCGCGGCCAGGTCCTGGCCGACGCTGCTCTCGCCCCAGACGACCAGGTCGAGATGGCGGCCGGCCAGCTGCCGGGTCAGCTGCTCGCCGCGGTCGAAGCGCGGTCCGGGGACATTGATCACGCCCGGCTGCACCACCGCGATCCGTACCGTACCGGCCGGCCTGGGCACCGGCGCCCAGCTCCACACCCCGGCGACCGCCGCGACACACGTCATGACCCCGGCCAGCGCCACCCGGCGCGTCCCGGCCACCGCGGCCACCGCGGCCAGTAGCGCCAGCGCGACATTCACCAGCACGATCAGAAAGCTGACCAGCCACACCCCGCCCACCGACGCCACCCGCAGCGCGGGCGGCACCTGCCACTGGCTCGCCCCCAGCAGCCCCCACGGCCCGCCCAGGTACTGCCAGGACCGTACGAGCTCGGCCATCAGCCACGCGGAGGGCAGCAGCACCAGGGCCGCCGCCGCCCGGCCCGGGCCCGGCCGGCCGTGCAGCAGCCGGCGCACCAGCCAGCCCCACGGCAGCCACAACAGCCCGAGCAGCGCCGCGAGCACCACGATGAACACATGCAGACTCGGCATCAGCCAGTGGTGCACCGCCAGCAGAAACCCCGCCCCGCCCAGCCAGCCGTCCAGGGCCGCCCGCCGGCCGGTGGGGGCCGAGCGGGCCAGCAGGATCCACGGCACCAGCGCCGCGTACGCCAGCCACCACAGCGACGGCTCGGGAAACGTCAGCGCGGGCAGCGCCCCGGCCAGCACCGCCGCGACGCCGCGGGTCCACGGGGAGGCGAGCCCGCCCCGCCACCGAGTCCGCCGCCGGGTCCGCCACCCGCCCCCGCGGCCGAACGACATCCGCACGCCGTCCCCCCTTCCTGACTTTGGCGTCCAGTGTGGGGGAGGGACACGATCACGGACAGGGCGCGGGCGCGCCGTGGTGCGCCTCATGCCGGGGCCGGAAGGTCCTGCTCGGCCCAGATGAGCTTGCCGCCCTCGGTGTAGCGGGTGCCCCAGCGGCGGGTCAGCTGGGCGACGAGGAACAGGCCGCGGCCGCCCTCGTCGGTGGTGCGGGCGTGGCGCAGCCGCGGCGAGGTGTTGCTGGCGTCGGCGACCTCGCAGATCAGCACGTCGTGCCGGATCAGGCGAAGCCGGATCGGCCCGGTGCCGTGGCGGATGGCGTTGGTGACCAGCTCGCTGACGATCAGCTCCGAGGTCGTCGTCAGCTCGTCGAGGCCCCACTCGGCGAGCTGGCGGACCGCCAGGGAGCGGGCGCTGGCGACCACGGCCGGGTCGGTGGGCAGGTCCCAGGAGGCGACATGACCGGGGCTCAGGGAGTGCGTACGGGCCAGCAGCAGTGCGACGTCGTCGGACGGCGGGCTGGTCAGCAGGGTGTCGACCACGGTGGAGCAGAGGTCTTCCAGGGGCAGGCCGGGCTGGGCGAGCGCGTTGCTCAGGCGGGCGAGGCCGATATCGATGTCCTGGTCGCAGGTCTCGATGAGGCCGTCGGTGTACAAGGCGATCAGGCTGCCCTCCCGGAGTTCGAGTTCGGCCGACTCGAAGGGCAGCGACCCCAGGCCCAGCGGCGGCCCGGCGGGCAGGCTGGGGAAGGTGACCTCGCCGTCCGGGGCCACGAGGGCGGGCGCCGGATGCCCGGCCCGGGCCATGGTGCACCGCCGGGTGACCGGGTCGTAGATCGCGTACAGGAAGGTGGCGCCAATGAGCGCGGCGGCGATGTCCTCCTCGCCCACCCGCTCCTCGCCGAGCCGGATGACCAGGTCGTCGAGGTGGGCCAGCAGTTCCTCCGGCGGCAGGTCCATGTCCGCGAGCGTGTGAACGGCGGTCCGCAGCCGGCCCATGCTGGCCGCGGCGTTGATGCCGTGCCCCACCACATCGCCGACCGCGAGGGCCACCCGCGCCCCGGACAGCGGGATCACATCGAACCAGTCGCCGCCCACGCCGTCGCGGACGGTCGGCAGATAGCGCGAGGCCACCTCCAGGACCGGGCTGCCGGGCAGGTTGTGCGGCATCAGGCTGCGCTGGAGGGCCAGGGCCGTGGTGTGCTCGCGGGTGTAGCGCCGGGCGTTGTCCACGCACAGCGCGGCTCGGGCGACCAACTCCTCGGCCAGTAGCAGGTCGTCCGCCTCGAACGGGTCCGGTTCGCGAGAGCGGACGAACGACGCCACGCCCAGGATGGTGCCCCGCGCTCGGATCGGCGTGACCATCAGGGAGCGCATCCCGAACTCGCGGACCTTCCGGGCCCGGGCCGGGTCCGGGGTGTCGCCGGTCCACGCGGTGACGGAGACGTCCATCGCCGGGTCCAGGAGGGCTTCGCCGGAGAAGAAGCAGGAGGCGAAGGGCGAGCTCGGAGAGATGGAGACGGGATCGCCGAGCGCGGCGATGGACTCGGGGGTGCCTTCATGGATGGAGGCCTGCCCCGCCCGCCGGAACGCGGGCAGCGTGTGCTGCGACGGGGCCACCGGCTCCTCGCCGTGCAGCACCGACTCCAGCAGGTCGACGGTGACGAAGTCGGCCAGCCGCGGCACGGCGAAGTCGGCCAGCTCCTGAGCGGTGCGCAGCACGTCCAGGGTGCTGCCGATCTTCGCGCTGGCCTCGTTGAGCAGCGCCAGCCGCTCGCGCGCCCGCCACCGGTCGGTCACGTCCATGCCCATGTAGCACACGCCCACCGGGTGGCCGTCGGTGTTGTCGAGCCGGAAGAACGAGGTCGAGTACGCGTGCTCACGGTACGGGTCGGCCATGGTCCAGCCCCGGTACTCGTAGTCGACGACCGGATTGCCGGTCTCGAGCACCTGCCGCATCTGCGCTTCGAGCGCGCCCGTGTCCAGGCCGGGCAGGGACTCCGCCATCCGGCGGCCCAGCCGCTGCTCCCGGGGCACCCCGCCGTAGCGCTCCAGCATGTCGTTCATCCACACGTACCGCAGATCCGGGCTGAGGACGGCCATGCCGATCGGCGAGCGGACGAGGAACGCCTCCAGCAGCGATCCGCTCAGCGCCCAGGAGGGGATCTTCGACAGGTCGATCGCGGAGATCAGCCAGCAGCCGCGCCCGCAGAACTCGGAGATCCCGGAGATCCCGGAGACCCGCACACCGGCCTCGACCCGGTGGCCGGACCGATGCCCCAGCGTCACCAGACCGCCCCAGCTGCCCTGGTCGCGGCACTGGTCCGTGATGTTCCGTACCTTCGCCGCGTCCTCGGGGCTGGCCAGCAGCATCGAGGCAGGCTTGTTCAGCACCTCGGCAGCCGGGTAGCCGAGGAGGCGCTCTGTGGCGGCGGTCCACCCGACAACGGTGCCCACCGCGTCGACCACCGCGGTCGCCGCGTCGGCCATGTCGAACGGGACGTGCGCTTCGGTTGGAACGATTCCCTCGGGGCTGGTCATCGCCCGTCCCATCTGCGGAGATATTTCCCTTAATACTATGACTCCTGTGCCTCGCCAGTGGTGAGGCGGGCCACGATCAGGGCGAGCAGGATGATGCCGCCGTAGATCGCCTGGATCCAGAAGGCCGACACCTGGGCGAGGGTGAGCAGGTTCTCCAGCATCCCCAGCAGCAGCGTGCCCAGCAGGGCGCCGAGCAGCGAGCCCCGGCCGCCCCGGAGGCTGATACCGCCGATCACGGCGGCCGCGAAGACGGTGAAGATCATGCCGCTGCCCTGGTTGGCGTCGACCGCCCCGACCCGTCCGGCGATGACCAGCCCCGCGACGGCCGACAGCGCCCCGCCGACCACCAGCACCGACCAGCCCACCCATGCCACCCGGATGCCCGCCGCGCGGGCGGCCGGGGCGTTGCCGCCGACCGCGTACACCGCGCGGCCGAAGCGGTGGTAGCGCAGAGCGAACCCGGCCACGGCGAAGCACCCGGCGCTCACCCAGACGCACAGCGGCAGGCCCAGCCAGTTCTCGGAGCCCAGGGCGAAGAAGGCCGGCGGCGCGTCGAACAGCGTCCTGCCGGAGACCAGGCCGATCAGGACCCCGCGCAGCACGATGTTCATCGCGAGGGTGACGATGAAGCCGTTGAGCCCGAGCCCCACGATCAGGGCGGCGTTGACCGCGCCGATCAACGCCCCCGCCAGCGGGATGATCAGCAGCCCCAGCCAGGCGGGCCAGCCGGTGCCGAAGCCGCCCGAGGCGGCGGGGATGACGACCAGGAAGCCGAGCGCGGGCGCCAGGCCCGCGATGGACTCCAGGGACAGATCCATCCGGCCGCTGATCAGGATCATCGCCTCGGCGAGCACCAGCAGCCCGAGCGCAGAGGAGGCGCCCAGGATGTTGATCAGGTTCTGCCGCTCCAGGAACGTGTCATTGGTCAGCGCGCCGATCACCAGCAGCAGCACCACCGCGGGCAGCAGCGCGAGATCGCGGATCCGGAGCCGGGCGGCGCGGCGGACCGGACCGGCGGGGGAGGCGTCCGGGCCGGCGGGGGAGGGGGCGGCCGGGTCAGCCATCGCCGGCCGCCACCCCTTCGACGGCGGCGAGCAGTTCACCGTCCCGCCAGCCCGCCGGGTACTCGGCCGTGACCGAGCCGCCGAACATCACCAGCACGCGGTCGCAGACCCGCAGATCCTCCAGCTGGTCGGAGACCACCAGCACCGCGCGCCCCTCGGCCCTGGCCCGGATCGCCGCCGCGAGCAGGGCGCGTTTGGCCCCTACGTCCACCCCCGCCGTCGGGTCGATGAGCACCAGCACCCTGGGGTCGATGGCCAGGGCGCGGGCCAGGACCACCTTCTGCTGGTTGCCGCCGGACAGCTCGTTCAGCGGCTGGGCCGGCCCCTCGGTGCCGATGCCGAGGTCCGCGATCGCCCGCCGGGCGACGGCGTCCCGCGCTGTGGGGGCGATCAGGCCCAGCGGTCCGAGCCGTCCGCTGATCGGCATGGTGATGTTCTCGGCCACCGACAGCAGCGGCACCAGACCCTCGTGGTGCCGGTCGCGCGGCAGACAGCCGACCCCGGCGGCCAGCGCCGCGGGGACGCTGCCGGTGCGCAGCGGACGGCCGAAGATCCAGGCGCGCCCCCCAGAGGTGCGGTGCAGCCCGGCCAGCGCCGCCCCGAGCTGATGGCTGCCGGAGCCGGCGAGCCCGGCCAGGCCCACCACCTCACCGGCCGCGACGGAGAGGCTGACGTCGTGGAAGTCCGGGCTGCTCAGCTGCTCCAGGCGTACGGCGGCGTGGCCGGCGGCAGGGCCAGCCGCGGGGCCGGCCGCGCCGAAGGGGCGCGGCGGCGGTGCGGTGTGCGGTGGGACCGGCAGACCGCCGCGCTCGCCGGTCATCGCCTCGATCAGCTTCCCCGGGGGCATGGCGCCGACCGGGGCGGTGACGATCCGGCGGGCGTCGCGCAGGACGGTGACGGCCTGGCAGACCTCGTACACCTCCCGCAGATGGTGGGAGATGTAGAGGAAGGTGACCCCGGCCTCCTGGAGCCGCCGCATATGGGCGAAGAGCCGGTCGGTCGCCCGGGAGTCGAGCTGGGCCGTCGGCTCGTCCAGGACGATGAAGCGGGTGCCGCGCGAGAGCGCCCGCGCGATCTCCACCAGCTTGGTGTCCTCGACGCTCAGCCCGCCGGCCCGGACCGTCTCGTCCACCGGTACGCCCCACTCGTCCAGCAGCGCGCGGGCCTGCTGCCGCATCCGCCGTCGGCTGATCACCCGGGCGCGCGGGGTGACCGGCTGGCGGCCCAGGAACAGGTTCTCCGCCACCGACAGCTCGTCGATGGTCGTCGACCGCTGGTACACGCAGGCCACCCGGCGGCGCCAGGCCGCCCGGTCGGCGAGGGCGGGCGCGGGCCCGCCGTCGTACCGCACCGTGCCGCGCTCCGGCCGGGTCAGCCCGGTGAGGACCGACACCAGCGTCGACTTGCCCGCCCCGTTACGGCCGACCAGGGCGTGCGACTCACCGGTCTCGACGGTGATCCCCGCGTCCAGCAGGGCCACCGTGGGCCCGTACCGCCGGGTGATCCCGATGGCTTCGACGAGCGGGGGCCGGGCGCCGGTCATCGGCGGTTGCCCCACAGCGCCGGGTCGTCGACGTTGCGCCGGGTCACCAGCGGCGCGGGGAGCTGGTCCTGGAGGATGCCCCCGGGCAGTTCGACGATGGTGCTGCCGTGGGCCGTGCGGCCGGGGCGGAAGGTCTTCCCGGCCATCGCCCGCTTGATGTAGTACATCGCGTACTTGGCGTAGAGGTCGGCGGGCTGGGAGACGGTGGCGTCGATGAGGCCCTTGCGGATGGCGGTCAGCTCCTGCGGGATGCCGTCGTTGGAGACGATCGTGATGTGCCGCGGGCTGCCCGCGCGGACCAGCGCGTTATGGCGCTGGAGGGTTCGCAGGGTGGGCGCCAGATACACCCCGCCGGCCTGCATGTAGATGCCCTTGATGCCGGGGTTCGCGGTGTACAGCGCCTCCAGACCGGCCGCGGCCTTGTCCGCCTGCCAACCGGCCGGGATGTTCAGCACCTTGATCGCCGGGTAGTGCCGCGCCATGCACCCGGAGAAGGAGGACGAGCGGTCCCGGCCGTTGACCGACGCCAGATCGCCCTGGATCTGCACCACCTTGCCCGTCTTCACGGCCCGGCCCAGGACCTGGCAGGCCTTGCGGCCGTACGCGCGGTTGTCGGCCCTGACCACCATCGCCACCTTTCCCGTCCGCGGGGCCACGTCGACCGCGACCACCGGGACATGCGCGCGCTGCGCGGCCCGCAGGCCCGTGGCGATGGCGGAGGAGTCGATCGGCGAGACGACCAGGCCCTTGACGCCCTCGGACAGCAGGTTCTCGATATCGGTGATCTGCTTGCCCGAGTCGCTGTTGGAGTTCACGGTGGGCAGCGCCCGGACGCCCTGCTCATGGGCCTGCTGCGGGATGTCGTGGTTGTAGGCCTGCCAGAACGGCGAGGTGAGAAACGGGATGACCACGCCGACCCGGCCGCCCGCCGGATGGCCGCCGCAGCCCGCGGCGACGAGGGCCAGGACTACGAAGGTGGCGGCACGGCGCCTCATGCTGCCTCCTCCCGCTCAGCCTTGCCGCGCTTCAACGCGCGGGCTTCCTTCGTCAGTGCTCGCTCCTTCGTCGCTGCGCGGCTCCTCAGTCCAGCCCGCGCAGCGCGCCAAGGCACGCTCATGCTGTCCCCTGCGCCCGCTCGGCGAGCCAGACGGCTCCGTTGGGGTACGAGTACGCGTGCAGCGAGGCGGGCCGCAGGGTGGAGCTGAACCCGGGGACGGAGGGGGCCGTGTACCGCCCCCGGGCGATCACCGCGGGATCGGTGAAGTGCTCGTGCAAATGGTCGACGTATTCGACCGTCCGGTCCTCGAGCGTTCCACTGACCGCCACATAGTCGAACATGGCCAGGTGCCGCACCAGCTCGCAGAGCCCGACGCCCCCCGCGTGCGGGCACACCGGCACCCCGAACTGGGCGGCGAGCAGCAGGATCGCCAGCTGCTCCGGAATCCCCGCGACCCGGCAGGCGTCCAGCTGGAGAATGTCGAGGGCCTGGGCCTGCAGCAGCTGTTTGAAGACCACCCGGTTGGCGGTGTGCTCACCCGCCGCAACCTTCACAGGTGCAACGGCGCGGCGGATCGCGGCGAGCCCCAGGATCTCGTCGGGGGAGGTGGGCTCCTCGATCCAGTACGGGTCGAACCCGGCCAGCGCGCGGGTCCACTCGACCGCCTCGCCCAGCTCCCACCGCTGATTGGCGTCCAGGGCGATCCGGATGGCCGGGCCGACCGCCTCGCGGGCGATCCGGCAGCGCCGGATGTCGTCCTCCAGGTCGGCGCCGACCTTCAGCTTGATCTGGGTGAAGCCGTCGGCGACGGCCCGGCGGGCGGCCGAGGCGAGGTGGGCGTCGGAGTAGCCGAGCCAGCCGGGGGAGGCGGCGTAGGCCGGATAGCCCCCGGCTCGCAGCCGGGCCTCGCGCTCGGCCTTGCCGGGCTCCGCGCGGCGCAGGATCAGCAGCGCCTCGTCGGGGGTCAGCGCGTCGGCGAGGTAGCGGAAGTCCACGAGGGCCACCAGCTCCTCGGGGCTGAGGTCGGCCAGCAGCTTCCACAGCGGCTTTCCGGCCCGCTTGGCGTGCAGGTCCCACAGGGCGTTCACGACGGCGCCGATCGCCATGTGGGTGACGCCCTTGTCCGGGCCGAGCCAGCGCAGCTGGCTGTCGCCGACCAGCGCGCGGTAGCGGTCGGCGAGGCCGGTGAGGGTTCCGTCGAGCTCCGCCTCGGTCAGGTGCGGGCGGAGGGCGTCGATGGCCGCGACCGCCACCTCGTTGCCCCGGCCGATCGTGAAGCAGAAGCCGTGGCCCTCGAGGCCGTCCGGGGCGTCCGTGCGGATGGTCACATAGGCGGCCGAGTAGTCGGGGTCGGGGTGCATGGCGTCCGAGCCGTCGAGCCGCCGCGAGGTGGGGAAGCGGACGTCGTAGGTGTCGACGGCCGTGATACGTGCCCTGGTCAGCTGCTTCATGCCTGATCACGCACCCGTCGTTCGTGCCCTCGGCCGGAGCCTCGCATGCATGCAAAGAAACTCCACATAGAGCATAAACCGGGCAAAAGCCCCACTCTATGCAGTCGGGCGCTCTTTGTTGCGGAACTATTGACAACGGTTCTGTGGCCAGCCGAGTATCTGCCCGTGAACTTGTCAGACAGCCAGACAGGCGGATCATTCCCGTCGGTCCCTCGCCGCGTCAGCGCCATGGAGGCCGTGCTCACGTACCTCCGCCACGCCATTGAGCAGGGCGAATACGCGGTGGGCGACAAGCTGCCGTCCGAGGCGGAACTCTGCCGCCGGCTGGAGGTGAGCCGACCGGTGCTCCGGGAGGCGCTGCGGGCCCTGCAGACGATGGGGCTCACCGCGTCGCGCACCGGGAAGGGTACCTTCGTCATCTCCAGCGGCCCGGTCGAGGACCCCACCTTCGGCGACTACACGGCCAGTGACCTGCTCGAAGTGCGTCGGCACGTCGAGCTCCCGGTCGCCGGGTACGCGGCCGTACGCCGCTCCGCCGAGGACCTGGACCAGCTGGCCCATCTGCTGGAGCGGATGGAGCGGGAGACCGACACCACCGCATGGGTGGCGATGGACACACTTTTCCATCTGACCATTGCCCAAGCGGCCCGGAACCCGGTATTCCGCAAGGTGATAGAGGAGATCCGCGACGCCCTGGCACGGCAGTCCGCGTTCCTCAATGAACTCGGCGACCGGCGCGAGCAGGCGAACCGAGAACACCGGGCGATTGTCGAGGCGCTGTCCGACGGCTCCGAACCCGATGCGGTGGCGGCGATGGCTCATCACCTCCAGCGCGTCGAAACAACCCTCAGCACCATCGTGCGGCGCGGCTCTGAGACCGACGACCGCACGGCATAGACCTATGAAACCCCCGATGGAAGGCCAGCAGGAGTGAGCGAGCAGTCCCTCCGGCAGGAAGAACGCCGTCAGCACCAGACCGAGAAGTCGGCCGCGCATATCGACGCGGGCGACGCCGGGTACAGCAAGTCCCTCAAGGCCCGGCACGTCAACATGATCGCCATCGGTGGCGCCATCGGCACCGGGCTCTTCCTCGGAGCCGGAGGGCGGCTCAACAACGCCGGACCTTCCCTTTTCATCGCCTACGCCGTCTGCGGCCTCTTCGCCTTCCTGGTGGTGCGGGCCCTGGGCGAGCTCGTCCTGCACCGGCCCTCCTCGGGCGCCTTCGTCTCGTACGCCCGTGAGTTCCTCGGCGAGAAGGGTGCCTTCGTCGCCGGCTGGATGTACTTCCTGAACTGGGCCACCACCGGGATCGCCGACATCACGGCCGTCGCGACCTACACCCACTACTGGGGCATGTTCACCGATGTCCCGCAGTGGGTGATCGCCCTGATCGCGCTCGCCGTCGTGCTGGCGATCAACCTCATCTCGGTCAAGATGTTCGGCGAGATGGAGTTCTGGTTCGCGATCATCAAGGTCGGCGCGCTCACCCTCTTCATGGCGATCGGCATCTTCCTGCTGGTCACCCGCCACCCGATCGACGACCACACCCCCGGTCCCGGGCTGATCTTCGACAACGGCGGCGTCTTCCCGCACGGCGTGCTGCCGATGCTGCTGGTCATCCAGGGCGTCATCTTCGCCTACGCCTCGGTCGAACTCGTCGGTGTGGCGGCGGGGGAGACCGAGAACCCCGAGAAGATCTTGCCCAGGGCGATCAACTCCATCATGTGGCGCGTCGCCCTCTTCTACGTCGGCTCCGTGGTGCTGCTCTCCATGCTGCTGCCGTTCACCTCGTACTCGGGCGACGAGAGCCCCTTTGTGACGGTGCTGTCCAACATCGGCGTGCCCTCGGCGGGCGGGGTGATGAACCTCGTCGTGCTCACCGCCGCCATGTCCAGCCTCAACTCCGGGCTCTACTCCACCGGCCGCATCCTGCGCTCGATGGCGATGTCCGGCTCCGCGCCCAAGTTCACCGGCGTGATGAGCCGCACCCACGTCCCGTACGGCGGGATCCTGCTCACCGCCTTCTTCTGTGTGCTGGGCGTGGGCCTGAACTATGTGGTGCCGAGCAAGGCCTTCGAGATCGTGCTGAACTTCGCGGCGATCGGCATCCTCTCCACCTGGGCCATGATCATGCTGTGCCACCTGCTCTTCTGGCGCAAGACCCGGACCGGGCAGCTCAGCCGCCCCGGCTACCGGCTCCCCGGCTCGCCCTACACCGAGATCGTCACCATCGGTTTCCTCGCCTCCGTCCTGGTCCTGATGTGGGCCGACGGCGGGCCCAGCCGGCTGACCGTCATGGCGCTCCCCGCGATCGTGGTGGCGCTGGTCCTCGGCTGGTTCGCCGTACGCGGCCGGGTGAGCGGACGGCGATGACCGCTCCCGGACACCACGACAACACCCCTACCACCACTTTGAGCACTCCCCCCTTGAACGCCTCCCCTGTGAACGCCTCTCCCACAAGCGCCTCCCACACCCTCCCCGACCTCGACCCCGACCGTCCGGTGCCCGCCGCGCCGCCCGAGATACGCGCGGCACGCCATGTGCCGCTCGTCCAGGTGATCCGCGGCGGGCTGGTCGAAGGCGTCCACCACGGCTCGGCCGTGGTGCTGGCCGCCGACGGCCAGGTGCTCGGCCAGGCCGGCGACCCCGACGCCGCGTTCTACCCCCGCTCGGCGCTCAAGCCCGTCCAGGCCGTCGCCATGCTGCGCGCCGGGCTGCCGCTGGACGGTGAGCTGCTGGCGCTCACCGCCGCCAGCCACTCCGGCCAGCAGCGCCACCTGGCCGGGGCGCGGCGCATCCTCGCACAGGGCCGACTGGCCGAGGACCTGCTGCGCAACGTCCCCGACCTGCCGTACGGCGCCCCCGAGCGCGAGGCGTGGCTGCGCGCCGGGTACGGGCCCTCCCGGCTCGCCCAGAACTGCTCGGGCAAGCACGCCGCGATGCTGCTGACCGCCCAGCTGCGCGACTGGCCGCTGGAGGGCTATCTCGACCCGGCGCATCCGCTGCAGCAGCTGATCGCCGAGACCGTCGAGGATCTGACCGGGCAGCGCATCGCCCAGGTGACGGTCGACGGGTGCGGCGCGCCGCTGTTCGCCGTCTCCCCGCGCGGGCTGGCCCGCGCCCTCGCGCGGATCGCCACGGCCCCCGCGGACACCCCCGAGGGCCGGGTCGCGACCGCCATGCGCGAGCACCCCGAGATGGTCGCCGGGACCGGGCGGGACGTCGCCCGGCTGATGCGGGCGGTGCCCGGCCTCGTGGCCAAGGACGGCTTCGAGGGGGTCCAGGTGGCCGCGCTGCCCGACGGGCGGGCGCTCGCCGTGAAGATCGCCGACGGCGGGGACCGCGCCCGGATGCCGGTGACCGCCGCGGCCCTCGCCCACCTGGGCGTGGACCCCGGCCTGCTCACCGAGTTCGCCGAGGCCCCCGTCCTCGGCGGCGGCCGGCCCGTCGGTAGCCTGCGCGCGACGGATTTCCTTTCACGGCCGTCTGCCTGACGCCCCCCACACCCAAAACCCTCACCCCGCCTCACCAAGGGACACCGCACACCGATGACTGCCACCGGCTTCCGCCGAGAACACGACCTGCTGGGCGACCGTGATGTGCCGACCGACGCGTACTGGGGCGTGCACACCCTGCGCGCCACGGAGAACTTCCCCATCACCGGCACCACCATCGCGGCCTACCCGCACCTCATCGGCGCCCTGGCCGCCGTCAAGGAGGCCGCGGCCCGCGCGAATCAGGACCTGGGGCTGCTGGAGCCGCGCAAGGCCGACGCCATCGCGGCCGCCTGCCAGGAGATCCGGGAGGGCCGGCTGCACGACCAGTTCGTGGTCGATGTGATCCAGGGCGGGGCGGGGACCTCGACCAATATGAACGCCAACGAGGTGATCGCCAACCGGGCGCTGGAAATCCTCGGCCACGTCAAGGGCGACTACGCCCAGCTGCACCCGAACGAGGACGTCAACCTCAGCCAGTCCACCAACGACGTCTACCCGACCGCCGTCAAGGTCTCCACCATCCTGGCCGTGCAGGGGCTGCTCGCCGCGATGGAGATCCTGCGCGAGGCGTTCGCAGCCAAGGCCGAGGAGTTCCGCGACATCCTGAAGATGGGGCGCACCCAGCTCCAGGACGCGGTGCCGATGACGCTCGGCCAGGAGTTCTCGGCGTACGCGGTGATGCTGGAGGAGGACCAGAGCCGGCTGCTCGAGGCCCAGAGCCTCGTCCACGAGATCAACCTCGGCGCGACCGCGATCGGCACCGGCCTCAACGCCCCCGCCGGTTACGCCGAGGCCGCGCGCCGCCATCTCGCCGCCATCACCGGACTGCCCATGGTCACGGCCGCCAACCTGGTCGAGGCCACCCAGGACTGCGGCGCCTTCGTCCATCTGTCGGGCGTCCTCAAGCGCATCGCCGTCAAGCTCTCCAAGAGCTGCAACGACCTGCGGCTGCTGTCCTCCGGCCCGCGCGCCGGGCTGAACGAGATCAACCTGCCCCCGGTCCAGGCCGGGTCCAGCATCATGCCCGGCAAGGTCAACCCGGTCATACCCGAGGTGGTCAACCAGGTCGCCTTCGAGGTGATCGGCAACGACGTCACCATCACCATGGCCGCCGAGGCCGGACAGCTCCAGCTGAACGCCTTCGAGCCGATCATCCTGCACTCCCTCTCGAAGAGCATCACCCATCTGCGCGCGGCCTGCCTGACGCTCGCCGAGCGCTGCGTCTCCGGTATCACCGCGAACGCCGAGAACCTGCGCGCGACGGTGGAGAACTCCATCGGCCTGGTCACCGCGCTCAACCCGCATATCGGCTACAGCGCGGCCACCAGCATCGCCCAGGAGGCCCTGGCCACCGGCCGTGGCGTGGCCGAACTGGTCCTGGAGAAGGGCCTGTTGCCCGCCGACCGGCTCGCCGCCGTCCTCCGCCCGGAGGAGGTCGCCGGCCGCGGCTGACCCGCGCGCCGCAGCTAACCCGCGCACCGCAGCCGGGCGACGCCCGGCGCGGCGCTGAAGGGCAGCAGGTCCTGGAGCCGGTCCGGCCGTCGTACGTCGACACGGAGCTGGTCGGCGATGCGGTAGGGGCGGTGCGCGAGCACCGCCCCGAAGCTGCGGCGCAGCCGGGACATGGCGGCGCGCACGGTGACCGTCCGCGTCGGGTCGCCGAACAGGTCGTCGGCCAGCTGCGCCGCCGTCCGCCCGCCCGGGGACGCGGCGAGGACCAGCAGCACTTCGGCGTGGCGCGCGCTGAGCTGGTGGGTCCAGGTGCCGGAGGGCCCCGAGAAGGTCAGCGACCACTCGTGCGGACGGCGGAAGTCAAGCACCACGCGGCCGGTGCCCTCCGGACCGTACAGCTCGCCCGTCTCGTCCGCGCCGGAGCCGAGGACCCGCAGCAGATGCCCGCCGGGCAGCGGCTCCACCGCGCAGGTGCCGAGCGCGGGCAGCCACACCGGCCCACAGGCCGGTGTCTTGGGCAGCAGCAGCCGGTGGTCCCGCGGGGTGACCCCGGTGACCCCGGCGATCCAGCCGTGCGGGTCGACCGCGACCGCCTTGCCCCGGATCCGGGCCAGCACCGGCGCCGCGACGGCGCGCAGCCGGTCCAGCTCCCGGCTGTGGGCCAGCCGCAGTTCGCCCTCCGCCCACCGGGCCGTCGCGGTGACCAGGGACAGTACGGTCGGATGGGCGCTGGAGGCCGGGCCGCTGATGTCCACGATGCCCAGCAGCCGCCCGTCCCGGGGGTCGAGGACCGGGGCCGCGGCGCAGCTCCAGGTGTGGAAGGCGCGGACGAAGTGCTCGGCGGAGTGCACCCGTACGGGCGCCCGGACGGCCAGCGCGGTGCCGATGCCGCTGGTGCCGGCGACGTCCTCGGCCCAGTGGGCGCCCTCGGTGAGCGCGATGCCGTCGGCGTATCTGCGTACCCCGCGGTGGCCGTCGATCCACAGCACCCGGCCGTCGGCATCGGTGATGATCATGATGTGTCCGGCCGCCTCCGCCGCCTCCAGCAGACCGCTGTGCAAGGTGGGCAGCACATCCGCCAGCCGGGTCTGCTGCCGCCGCCGCTCCAGCTCCTCGAGGCCGAGCAGCCGCGGCGCGCTGCCTCGCTCCGGGTCGAGCCCCAGGCGCAGCATACGGTCCCAGGACTGCCCGATCACCGGGCGCGCGGGCAGCGGAAGCCTGCCCCGGCTCAGGGCGGCCTCGCGCATGACCGACATGAGGCGGGCCGATTCGGCGGGGCTCAGGTCGGCCAGCGGGCCGGTGCCGAGCGAGGCTTGAGTTCGCATGGAGATGCGGCCTTTCGTTCCTTGGGTGCCACGCGCTCCGGCCGAACAGGCTTTGTTTCTTTGGCGATTGTAACGACCTGTCGCCCCCCAGGCCGTAAGGCCCGACCTCACCGGGCCGGGTCGGGCAGGGCCTGCTCGGCCCAGATCGTCTTGCCGGTGGGGCCGTGCCGGGTGCCCCAGCGCCGGGCGAGCTGAGCCACCAGCAGCAGTCCCCGGCCGCCCTCGTCGAAGACGCGGGCGCGGCGCAGATGCGGGGCGGTGTGGCTGCCGTCGGAGACCTCGCAGATGAGGTCGCGGTCGTGGATCAGCCGCAGCTGGATGGGTGCCTGGGCGTGCCGGATGGCGTTGGTGACCAGCTCGCTGACCACCAGTTCGGTGGTGAAGACCGCCTCGTCCAGGCCCCAGGCCACCAGCTGGTCGGTGGTGTATCTACGGGCCCGGGCCACGACGGCCGGCTCCGCGGGCAGGTCCCAGGTGGCCACCTGGCTCGCGTCCAGCGCCCGGGTGCGGGCCACCAGCAGGGCCACATCGTCGGCGGGGCGGCCGGGGACGAGCGTGGTCAGCACCGCGTCGCACAGGTCCTCCAGGGACTCGGCGGGCCGGGAGAGCACCGTGCGCAGCGCGTCCACCGCCTCGTCGACATCGCGGTCGGGGGCCTGGATCAGACCGTTGGTGTAGAGGGACAGCAGGCTGCCCTCCGCCAACTCCACCTCACGGGATTCGAACGGCAGGCTGCCCAGGCCCAGCGGCGGCCCGCTGGGCAGGTCGAGGTATTCGGCGCTGCCGTCGGGCCGGGTCAGCACGGGCGGCGGATGTCCGGCGCGGGCGAGCGTGCAGCGCCGCGACACCGGGTCGTACACCGCGTACAGGCAGGTGGCGCCGATGTCCCCGGCGGTGCGCGCCTCGGCGCCCGGCTCGTCCTCCGTCTCGGCCGACAGCCGGTTGACCAGGTCGTCGAGGTGGGTGAGCAGTTCGTCCGGGGGCAGTTCGACATCGGCCAGCGTACGTACCGCCGTACGCAGCCGGCCCATGGCGGCGGACGCCTGGAAGCCGTGGCCGACCACATCGCCCACCACCAACGCGACCCGGGCGCTGGACAGCGGGATCACATCGAACCAGTCGCCGCCGACCCCCGCCCGCGAACCGGCGGGCAGATAGCGGCCGGCGGCCCGGACCGCCGGATGGGGCGGCAGCGTCTGCGGCAGCAGGCTGCGCTGAAGGGTCAGGGCGGCTTCGCGCTGGCGGGTGTAGCGGTGGGCGTTGTCGATGCACACCGCGGCCCTGGCGGTGATCTCCTCGGCGAGCAGCAGATCGTCCGCCTCGAACGGCTCCGGGCGCCGATGGCGGGCGAAGGCGGCCACGCCCAGCGTCGTGCCGCGGGCGAGCAGGGGGACGGCGATCGTGGAGTGGAAGCCGAACTCGCGCATCCTCGCGGCCCGCGCGGGAGCGTCCCGCTCCCACTCGGCGATGGCCTCGGGGGTCACCGTCAGCAGCACCCCCCGCCCCGCGGCCAGGCATTCGGCCGCGGGCGAGTGCTTCGGGTAGACGGCCAGATCGCCCAGCGCGATCACCATGTCCGGTTTGCCGTCGAGCGTCGACTGGGCGGCGATGCGGCGCAGTACGACGGTGCCGGGCACCGGCCCGGGGGCCGGCTCCGCGCCGCCGGGGTGGATCTCGGGCAGCAGATCCACCACCGCGAAGTCCGCGAACTCCGGGGCGGCCACATCGGTCAGCTCCTGCGCGGTGCGCACGATGTCCAGCGTGGAGCCGATCCGGACACTGGCCTCGTTGAGCCGCGCCAGCCGCCGCTGTGCCTCGTACCGCACGGTGACGTCGTGACCCGACAGGACCACGCCGAGCATCCGGCCGTCGTCGCCGAGCACCGGGGCCAGCAAGATCGACCAGGCCGCCTTGCCGTGCCCCGGCGGGAGGCTCAGATACTGCGGCAGGCCCGTATCGAGCACCAGGCGCATCATCCGCTCGATCTCGGCGCCGCGCGTACCGGGTACGACGTCCGAGACGCGCAGGCCGCGCACCTGGGCCTGACCGAAGTCCACCACGCCTTCCATGTACGTGTTCACCCAGCGCACGAGCAGCCGGGCGTCGAAGACCGCCATCGTGCAAGGGCCCTGGGTGAAGGCGGCCCTGACCAACTCGTCGTCGGCGGTGGTCGGCCCCGTGCGGTGCAGCGGGGAGACCAGCAGCCACTCGGCCCCGCCTCCCGCCGTCCGCCGGTGGTGCGCGAGCAGGGCCACCCGTAGCGGACGGCCGTCGCGGTGGCGCAGCGTCAGCTCCCCGCTCCACCTGGTCAGCGGCTCCAGAGGGCCCGGGAGGTCCCCGGCCGCCCCGTCGGCGAGCAGCCGGGAAGCGGGCCTGCCCACCACCACCGAGTCCGGGTGGCCGAGGAGCTTGCGGGCCCCCTCGTTCCACCCCGTGACGATGCCCCGCTCATCGATGGTGGCTCTGGCCGTGGACGCCTCGTCAACGAGGTCGTCGGACCGGACGGGCCGGTCCCGCGCGGTGTCCGGTCGCCTCATGGTCGTTCATCTCACGCTGTCTGGTGCTCAGGCCGACTCTCTCCGGCTCTCTCCATTGAATACCCGACCGGCGGCCGATACCCGGCGACGGCCCCGCCGCCGGGCCCTGGGGTACAGTGGGAGAACGATGGTTCTCTGGTAATGGCGCGTGGGGTGGCGAGGGCGGATGACGGTGGATCTCGAAGAGACGAAGGAGCGGGTCCTCGACGCGGCCGAGGAGCTCTACTACGGCCGCGGCGTACAGGCCGTCGGCATGGACGCGGTACGGACCGCCTCGGGCGTCTCCCTCAAGCGCCTCTACCAGCTCTACCCGTCCAAGTCCGTCCTGGTCGAGGCGTATCTGCGGCGCCGCGACGCCCACCTGCTGCACCGGCTCGCGCAGTACGTCGAGGCGGTGCCGGGGCCGCCCGAGGAGCGGGTGGCGGCGATCTTCGACTGGCTGTACGAGTGGTTCAGCGAGCCCGACTACCGGGGCTGCGCCTTCATCAACTCCTACGGCGAGCTCGGCACCACCGCACCGGAGGTCGCCGCGGCCGCCCGCGCCCACAAGGACGCCTTCCAGCGGTATGTGGCCCGTCTGGTCGCCGCCGCGGACCTGCCCGCGCCGCTGGCCGCCCACCTCGCCCTGCTGGCCGAGGGCGCGATCACCACGGCCGCGATATCCGGCAGCCCGGAACCGGCCCGGCAGGCACGCGAGGCGGCCGAGGCGCTGATCGCCGCCGCCCGGGCCTGAGACCACTCCGTACGTCCGGCCGATGGAGAGCTGCCGGCCGGACGCACGGGCGTCGGGGTGGGCGGCGTCAGTCCGACGAGATCGCCGGGTCGCTGACCCCCGCCCGCCCCGTCTCGACATGGCCGGCCAGCCGCCGCAGGAAGCCGCGGTCGTGGTCGGAGGCGACCGACAGGTCGTACCACTGGTGGCTGCGCCCCAGGTCCGCCGTGTGGACGGCGTGCGCTCCGGGCCGCAGCCGGTAGGTGGCCGGTCGGGCCTTGCCGTAGGCGTCGGTCACGGTCAGCGTCACGGTCGTGTCGCCCCCGTTGGAGAGGGTCAGCCGCACCTGCCCCGCCTTGCGGTCGTGGCGCGCGCTCACCTCGGGCCCCCGCAGGCCGGCGGCGGTGTGGCCGGTGAAGCGCCGCAGGAACCCTCCGGGTCCGTGGACCGTGAAGTCGTACGCCCCCTGCTGCCGCTCCGCGGTGTCCCAGCTGCCGGACAGCCGCTTCCCCGCCTCGACCGTGTAGCCCCAGGGGCCGGCGGCGTCGGTGGCGGAGGTGACGTGGAAGTGCGCGCCCGCCCGGCCCGGGTTGGCGAAGCCGATCCGCAGCCCGCCGTCGGTGACCGTGGCGTCGGCGGCCAGGTCGTACGGCAGCGGCCTGGCGCGGCGCGTGCCCGGCTCCTGCCCGGGCAGCGAGCCGTGCGCCGGGGGCTTGGGCTTGTAGTCGGGGTGGCGCTCGCGGTCCGGGGGCAGATAGCCGCTGGTGTCCGGGAAGGCCGGGAGGTGGGCGTCGCTCCGCGCGAAGTCGAACGCCGCGGTCAGATCGCCGCACACCGCCCGCCGCCACGGCGAGATGTTCGGCTCGGCCACCCTGAAGCGGCGCTCGATGAACCGGACGATCGAGGTGTGGTCGAGGGTCTGGGAGCAGACCCAGCCGCCGGTGCTCCACGGCGACACGACCAGCATCGGCACCCGCTGCCCCAGGCCGTACGGGCCCGCGACCTTCGACGCGGAGCCCGGGAACAGCTCCCCGGTGGTCTCCACGGTCGACGCGCCCTTCTGCGCGGAGGACGGCGGGTACGGGGGCACGAGGTGGTCGAAGAAGCCGTCGTTCTCGTCGTAGGTGATCAGCAGCGCCGTCTTGCTCCACACCTCCGGGTTCGAGGTCAGCGCGTCCAGCACCTGGGCGATGTACCAGGCGCCGTAGTTCGGCGGCCAGTTGGGGTGCTCGCTGAACGCCTCGGGCGCCGCGATCCAGGAGACCTGCGGGAGCCGGCCGGCCTTGACGTCGGCCCGCAGGATGTCGAAGTACCCGTCGCCCTTCTTGGCGTCGGTGCCGGTGCGGGCCTTGTCGTAGAGCGGATCGCCGGGCGCGGCGCCGCGGTACTGATGGAAGTACAGCAGCGAGTTGTCGCCGTAGTTGCCCCGGTACGCGTCCTCGATCCAGCCCCAGCTGCCCGCGGCGTCGAGGCCGTCACCGATGTCCTGGTAGATCTTCCAGGAGATCCCGGCCTTCTCCAGGCGCTCGGGGTACGTCGTCCAGGAGTAGCCGGCCTCCGCGTTGTCGAGGACCGGACCGCCGCCGACGCCGTCGTTGCCCGTGTAACCGCTCCACATGTAGTAGCGGTTGGGGTCCGTGGAGCCGATGATCGAGCAGTGGTACGCGTCGCAGATGGTGAAGGCGTCCGCCAGCGCGTAGTGGAACGGGATGTCCTCACGGGTGAGGTACGCCATGGTGGTGGCGGTCTTGGCCGGCACCCAGTTGTCGTAGGCGCCCTGGTGGAACGCGGACTGGCCGCCGTTCCAGTCGTGGTTGAGGCCCTGGAGGAACTGCAGGCCGAGGTCCTCGGCGTCGGGTCGGAAGGGCAGCACCTCCTTCGCGCCGTCCGGCTGATGCCACACCGGCTTGCCGCTGGGCAGGGACACGGGGTGCGGGTCGCCGAACCCCCGGACCCCGCGCAGGGTGCCGAAATAGTGGTCGAAGGAGCGGTTCTCCTGCATCAGGACCACGATGTGTTCCACGTCCCGCAGGCTGCCGGTGCGCCGGTTCGCGGGGATCTCCGCGGCCCGCGCGATGCTGTCGGACAGCAGGGACATGGCGGCGCCGCCGCCGGCCAACTGCATAAAACGTCTACGGTCCAGGGAAGACATGAACGGCCTCTCCTCGGCGTCCGGGGTGGAGCAAGGGACCGGGGCAGTCTCGCCCGCCCCGGCGGCACCGCGCCACGGCGGACGGCGAAATCCAGGAAGAACCCTGTGTGAACGCCGACGGGGGAGTGTCGGTGGCGCGCAGTAGGGTTTTTCGGGCAAGGGCACAAGACCCGGCGCGGCACCGCGCGGCGGCGGCACGGAGGATGTACGGCTCAGCCATGTGCAACGAGAGGGAGAGTGAGCCCGGGTGCCGAACGACGACGATCTCTGCTTTCTGCCCGCCCTGGACCTCGTCGGCCTGCTGCGCCGCCGCGAGGTGTCCGCGCGCGAGCTGCTGACGGCTCATCTCGACCGCATCGAGCGGGTCAACCCCGCGGTCAACGCGATCGTCACCCTGGTCGCGGACCGCGCGCTCGACGCCGCCGGGGCGGCCGACGAGCGGCTTGCGGCCGGGGCCGACCCGGACGGGCTCGGCCCCCTGCACGGGCTGCCCATCGCCCACAAGGACACCCACAACACCGCGGGCATCCGCACCAGTCACGGATCGCGGCTCGTCGACGGCGTACCCGAGCAGGACGACCTGGTCATCGAGCGGATCAAGGCCGCCGGGGCGATCACCGTGGGCAAGACCAACGTGCCCGAGTTCGCGGTCGGTTCGCACACCTTCAACCCCGTCTTCGGCGCCACCCACAACCCGTACGACCTCACCCGCAGCGCGGGCGGCAGCAGCGGCGGCGCGGCCGCCGCGCTGGCCTGCGGGATGGTCCCGATCGCGGACGGCAGCGACGCCGGCGGCTCGCTGCGCAACCCGGCCTCGTTCTGCAATGTCGTGGGCCTGCGCCCCTCGCCCGGCCGCGTCCCCACCTGGCCCGCCGCGGCCGCCTGGAACACGCTCTCGGTGGGCGGTCCCATGGGCCGTACGGTGAGCGACGCCGCGCTGCTGCTGTCCGCCATGGCGGGGCCCGACCCGCGTTCGCCCATCGCCCTGGAGGAGCCCGGCGCCCGCTTCGCCCGCCCGCTCGACCGCGATCCGCGCGGGCTGCGGGTGGCCTGGTCGCCGGACCTGGGCGGGCTGGTCCCGGTGGAGCCGGCCGTGGCCCGCGCCGTCGAGTCGGCGGTGAGGGTGTTCGAAGACCTCGGGTGTGTGGTGGAGGAGGCATGCCCGGACCTCGCCGAGGGCGAGGAGGTGTTCCGTACGCTGCGCGCCTGGCTCTTCGAGCTCTCCTTCGGCCCGCTGATGGACAGCTACCCCGAGGACCACCCCGACGCGCTCAAGCGGACCATCCGGGAGAACGCCGAGGTGGGGCGCCGGCTGACCGGGCCCGCCCTCGGCCGGGCCGAGATGGCGCACACCAGGCTCTTCCACCGGGTGCGCGAGTTCTTCGAGCGGTACGACGCGCTGCTGCTGCCGGTCAGCCAGGTGACGCCCTTCGATGTGACGGTGGAATACCCGACCGAGGTGGCCGGCGTACCGATGGCGGACTACCTGGACTGGATGCGCTCGGCCTACCTGATCAGCGCGACCGGCAGCCCCGCGCTCTCCGTACCGGCCGGGTTCACCCCCGAGGGGCTGCCGGTCGGCCTGCAGATCGTGGGACCGCACCGCGCGGACTTCGCCGTTCTCCAGATCGGCCACGCTTTTGAGCAGGCCACGCAGCACTGGCGGCGCCGCCCGCCGGCCGTGGGCTAGAGGGAAGGTTCTTGTCCGGTCCGGCGGCCGGACCCCATGATGTTAGCGTGAACATCCGACAGGGCGGGGACGCGCGGCAGATGCCCGCGGGGTTGGTCGCGCTCGGTCTCGGCGGCTTCGGGATCGGCCTGACCGAGTTCGTCATCGCGGGCCTGCTGCCCCAGGTGAGCAGCGACCTGGGCGTCTCCGAGGCCGCGGCCGGGTGGCTCATCTCGGGGTACGCCCTCAGCGTCGCGATCGGCGCGATCTTGCTGACCGCCGCCACCAACCGCATCCACCGCAAGACCGTCCTCGTCGCGCTGGTGGCGTTGTTCGTCCTCGGCAACCTGTTGTCCGCCATCGCGTCCAACTACGCGGTGGCGCTGCTCGGCCGGGTCGTCGCCGCCCTGTGCCACGGCTCGTTCTTCGGTATCGGCTCGCTCGTCGCCCGCCGTATGGTCCCGCCGGAGCGGGCCTCGCGCGCGGTCGCCGTGATGTTCGCGGGGCTCACGGTCGCCAATGTGCTGGGCGTGCCGTTCGGCGCGCTGGTCGGCGAACGCTGGGGCTGGCGCGCCACGTTCTGGGCGATCACCGGGATCGGCGTACTGGCCGTGGCCGCCATCGCCGTATGGGTCCCGGCCTGGGCGGGCACCGTGGACGAGTCCCACCGGGCGGCCGGTCTGCGCCCCCAGCTCCGCGCCTTCCGCTCCCGGCAGGTCTGGCTGACCCTCACCGCCACCGCCCTCGGCTACGGCGGCATGTTCGGGGCGTTCAGCTATATCGCGTACACCTTCACCGAGGTCACCGGCTTCGCCGGCACCGATGTCTCCTGGCTGCTCGTCGTCTACGGCAGTGGTCTGGTGCTCGGCAACGTGGTCGGTGGCCGGGCGGCCGACCGCGACCGCGACCGCACGCTGATCGCGTCGCTTGCGGGACTCGCCGCCACGCTCGCGGTGTTCGGGCTGCTGGCCGAGGGGCGGGGCGCGTCGGTGGTCCTGGTCTTCCTGATGGGCGTCTTCGGGTTCGCCGGCGTCCCCGGCATGATCACCCGCGTCACGGACGCCGCCGGCGGCGCACCGCTCGCCGCCAGCGCCAATGTCTCGGCCTCCAACGTCGGCAACGCCCTGGGCGCCTGGCTCGGCGGCCTCGCGATCAGCACCGGCCTTGGCTACACCGCACCGCTGTACGTGGGCGCCGCGGTCGTGGCGCTCGGCCTCGCCGTCATGGTCGTCGCCGCGCGGACCGGGCGCGCCCCTGCGCCACCCGGCTCTGACCGGGCGGCCGGTCACACCCGGCCGGATCAGGAACCCCGGCCCAGCACGAGCCAGTAGCCGACCGGGTCCGCGGCGGTCCAGTATGCGGCGCGCGGTTGACGTGGCGCGCGATCTCCTGCTGAATGATTGCCATGACTGCCCAGCAGCGCTTGGTCACCCGTGGCCACATCGACTTCGGTCGGGTGTGGTCCGCCGCGTGTTGTCGCTGACTCGGCAGCGGACCGCCCAAGCGGTCCGCCTCCGCTCGTGACCGTCCCGGTCCGAGCCTTCCCACCCCGGCGTTCCCGCGTCTGAGCACTGACTCGCGCGCGGACGGCGCCGTGCGCCCGTACGCGCGCCGCCGCGCCCGGGCCATCCGTGTGCTGCCGCCCCCCTCATGCCCCTGTTCCGCCACCGTCTCGGCCGGCGCCCAGGGCGGCCGCGGGCTACCCGCGTCCGCTCCTCGTCCACCTCCCCGAAAGGCCACGCGCATGACCGCCGTCGCGCAACCGCCGCCCTCTCCACTGAAACCATCCGAGCTGACGGTCGTTCAAGTCCCGGTGTCCGATCCGCGCGTACGGCCGTTGCTGCGCGAACTGGGCGAGGAGTACTCGACCCGCTACGGCAAGGACGCCCACACCGAACTCGCCCGCTACCCCGACGAGGAGTTCACCACGCAACACGGCGGGGTGCTGCTGCTGTTGCTCGAACACGGCGAACCCGTCGCGGGCGGGGCCTTCCGCCGGTACGACGAGAACACGGCCGAGTTCAAACGGATCTGGACGCACTCCGCACACCGGCGGCGCGGCTTCGCCCGCCGGGTCGTCGCCGAGCTGGAGCGCGAGGCGAGCGCCCGGGGCTATCGGCGGATCTACCTGACCACCGGACCGCGCCAGCCCGAGGCCCGCGGGCTGTATCTGGCCAGCGGCTTCACACCGCTGTTCGACACGGAGGCCGACCCGGAGACCGTCGGCCCGCTCCCGTTCGAAAAGCACCTCGCCGACCAGCGCGAGAATCACCACACCGACCGGCACGAGAATCACGACACCGACCACGACGATCTGGCCTCGCTGAAAGTCGTGCCCACCCGCCACTACGCCCGCTGGGCCGCCGCCCTCGCGGTCCTGGTCCTCGGCGTCCAGTTTCTCCATGGGCTGCTCACCAACCCCGTCTGGCAGTGGGAGGTGTTCGGCGAATACGTACTGTCCGAGACCATCGTCACCGCTGTCGGGGTGACGTTGCAGCTCACCGCCTACTCGATGCTGCTGGGCTTCGCACTCGGCACGGTGCTGGCGTTCATGCGGCTGTCGGCCAGCCCCGTGCTGCGCACCGTGGCCTGGACCTACGTCTGGATCTTCCGCTCCATCCCGATGATCGTCCAGTTGGTGTTCTGGTTCAACCTCGGTGCGCTGTACCGGGAGTTGGGCATCGGCATCCCCTTCGGCCCGGTGTTCTGGTCCGTCAGCAGCAACGATCTGATCGGGACCATCGGCGCGGCCCTCATCGGCCTGACGCTCCACCAGGCGGCCTACTGCGCGGAGATCGTCCGTGGCGGTGTCCTCTCGGTCGACCGGGGCCAGCTGGAGGCCGCGGCGGCGCTCGGCATCCCCAGGCTGCGGCAGATCCGGCGGATCGTCCTGCCACAGGCCATGCGGGCCATCCTGCCCACCGCGGGCAGCGAGATCATCAGCCTGCTCAAGGGCACCTCGGTGGTGTACGTGATGGCCATCGGCGAGCTCTTCTACCAGGTCAAGGTCATCTACGGGCGCAACGGCATGGTGATCCCGCTGCTGATGGTCGCCACCGCCTGGTACGTGTTTCTGACCTCCGTGCTCTCGGTCGCTCAGTACTACGTCGAGCGCCACTTCGCCCGCGGCGCCGAGCGCACCCCTGGGAGGCGGTCATGGGTGAGGTGATGGTGGAGGTGCGCGGAGTCCACAAGAGCTTCGGGTCGGTGGAGGTGTTGCGCGGCGTGGACCTCCAGGTGCGCACCGGTGAGGTCGCCGTGGTCCTCGGCCCGTCCGGATCCGGGAAGTCCACGCTGCTGCGCACCATCAACCAGCTGGAGAAGGTCAACCGCGGCTGGATCAGCATCGAGGGCGAGCTGATCGGCTACCGCAGATCGGGAAACCGGCTGTACGAGCTGAAGGAGCGGGACGTTCTGCGGCAGCGCACCCATATCGGGTTCGTCTTCCAGGACTTCAATCTCTTCCCGCACCTCACCGTGGAGGAGAACCTGATCGAGGCGCCCATCGCCGCGCTCCGCCGCCCGCGCAAGGAGGCCGTGGCGGGTGCCGCGCGGCTGCTGGAGCGGGTCGGGCTGGCCGACAAGGCGGGCGCGTATCCCCGGCAGTTGTCCGGTGGTCAGCAGCAGCGGGTGGCCATCGCCCGCGCGCTGGCCCTGGAACCCAAGGTGCTGCTGTTCGACGAGCCCACCTCGGCACTCGACCCGGAACTGGTCGGCGAGGTCCTGGATGTGATCAAGGACCTGGCACGGACCGGCACCACCATGATCGTCGTGACCCATGAGATCGGCTTCGCCCGTGAGGTCGCCGACACGGTGGTGTTCATGGACGGCGGTGTCGTCGTGGAACAGGGACCGCCCGCGGCCGTTCTCGACGCCCCGAGCCACGAGCGCACCCGCGCCTTTCTCTCCAAGGTCCTGTGACCGGCCCCGGCCCCTACGCCCGTAGCACCCGTAGTCGTACTCGTAGAGCAAGGAGATCCACCATGTCCACCCGCCGCTTCGCCACCGCCGCCCTCTCACTCACCGCGGCCCTTGCCCTCGCCGCCTGCGGCAACCCCTCGGACGGCGGCACGACCGAGGTCGCGGCCAAGGACGGTACCCGTACGAAGATCAACCTGAGTGCCGACCAGAATCGCATCACCACCCCCAAGGTGGACTCCATCGCCGCGCAGGTGCCCGCGGAGATACGCAAGAGAGGCACCCTGGAGATCGTCGACTCCTCCGACTCCTCCGCGCCGCTGACCTTTTACGCCACCGACAACAAGACGGTCATCGGCGTGGAGCCCGATCTCGCCTATCTGGTGGCCGATGTGCTGGGTCTCAAGCCGCATCTCAACACCGTGTCGTGGGAGAACATCTTCGTCGGCCTGGACAGCGGCAAGTACGACGTCGGCTTCAGCAACATCACCGACACCGAGGAGCGCAAGGAGAAGTACGACTTCGCCAGCTACCGCAAGGACGACCTGGCCTTCGAGACGAAGAAGGGCAGCGGTCTGAAGGTCACCGGGCCCAAGGACGTGGCGGGTAGAACCGTAGCGGTGGACACCGGCACCAACCAGGAGAAGCTGCTGGTCGAGTGGAGCGAGGAGAACGTGAAGGCCGGCCGCGAGCCGGTGAAGATCAAGTACTACCAGAACCAGAGCGACACCTACCTCGCGCTCGCCTCCGGCCGCATCGAGCTCTTCCTCGGCCCCAACCCGACCGCCGCCTACCATGTGGCCTCCGCCGGGCAGACCGAGATCGTCGGCACCTACTCCGGCGCCGGCGCCACCCTCCAGGGCCTGATCGCCGCCACCACCAAGAAGGACAACGGACTGGTCAAGGCGGTGAACTCGGCGCTCAACGAGATCATCGACAACGGGAGCTACGCGAAGGTGCTGGGGCGCTGGGGCCTGTCGGCCGAGGCCATCGAGAAGTCGGAGATCAACCCGCCGGGCCTGCCGAAGACCAACAAGTGAGGCGATCCGGGGCGCGAGGGCGCACCGCCTCGCGCCCCGGGCCGTATTGGCACCGATCAGTTACAGAACGAACATCCCAGGCACACTGTGGTGTACAAGGATTCGGGGATGTCGCCACCGATCTGATTTCACGGAATGTACGGGGGATTCCATGCACCGTTCCATCGCTGCCGCCGCGGCGGTCGTCGCACTCACCGCCGCTCTCACCGCTTGTAATGGGTCGGACGGGGACGGCGACAAGGCCGGGACGACGAAGAAGGGCACCCACTCCAGCGGCGCCCTCGAACCCGGCGGTGAGAAGTCGCCGGAGGCCGCGCCCAGCGGCGCGAGCTCGACGGGTGCCAAGCTCGGCGACACCCTCTCGCTCACAGGAATCGTGGGCCTGGGTGAAACGACCGCGCCCACGGCCGACGTCACGCTGAACAAGTTCGTGGACAACGCGAAGGCCCAGGGCCCCTACTTCGACCCCCGCGACGGAAACCGCCTGGTCGCAGCGGAGTTCACGATCGTGAACACCGGCACGGTCACCTACAGCGACGCCCCGTACACCCCCCCGACGGTCGTCGACACAGCCGGGACGGCACACAACGGCAAACCCGGGGATCCCACCGACGGCGAGTCCCTGAGCATCACGATGACTCTCTCGCAGGGGGAACGGGCCACCGGCTGGGTGATCTTCGACGTGCCGAAGCATGCGAAGATCGCGAGCGTGACGTGGCAGATGGACCGCACGGGGCTCGACCCGGCACGCGTCGGGACGTGGACCCTCTAAGACTTGTTCCGCTATTCACCAGAGGGTGAGTTGCGGGTCGCAGCCGGGGCGGCGTCCGGGCTTTCCGGCGTGGTCACGCACGGGGCGTGTCTCATCCGGGGTCGCTCGGGGCCGCCTGCCGACGGTTCGGTGAGCAGAGGTCTCCCGTTGTCGGGGGACTGCCACGCGACCAGCACCCCGAGGGGTGTTCTGGTTCGGTGTGGTTGACTCACGCAGGGCCTCTTCCAGCCCTTGTCCATACGTGATCTGTGCGTGCCGGGACATCACGGTGTCCAGGTACGCGGTCTTGGGGTCGTCCACGTCGGTGAGGCGGACGAACGCGGCCAGGGCGGCGGAGACGAGGTCGCGCTTGCCGGCCAGGCCGCAGGCGATGCACTTGTGTTCCCGGTCCCGCAGCGTCTTGTTGACCCGCTGGCCACACAGGCAGTGCTGGGACAGCGCCGTGGACCAGGTGGAGGCGCGGACGAGCTGGCCGCCCGCTGCCCGGCATTCCCGGTCCAGGGCGGCGATCAGCATGCCGGGGGTGGTCTGGGAGAGGCGCTTGCCCCACAGCCGGTACCAGGTGGAGATGTCGCAGTCCTCGACCGTGAGGTTCAAGCCGTGGGCGGCGACGATCTGCCGGGCCACGGTGCGGGCGTGGTGGCGGCGGTGTTCGGCAGCACTGGCGGCAGCTTCGGCCTGGCGGGCACGTAGCTGGCGGTAGCCCTCGGACAGCTGGTCGCGGCGGAATGCCTGCTTGGGAACCCCGTCCGTACGGGCGGCGCGGGGACCGCCCGGCACCGTGACCGTCTTCTCCCGCAGGCCCTTGGCGGCCCTGCGCTCGGCGCGACGGGTCTGCTTCTTCGACAGCCCGTACTGAGCGGTGTTCGTGGCCCGGCGGGAGCGTTCCAGCGCCCGCGCACGGCCCCGGCGCTTCTTCGCCTCCTTCTCCAGCCGTGCCCGTTCGGCGTCGGTGAGCGTGATCTCGGGTGGACGCGGGGGCGCCCTCGGCGGGGTCCAGGCCGGTGGGGAAGGAGACGATCGAGAGGTTGGAGACGTTGCCGTCCACCCCGCCGATCCGGTCCAGAGCGGCGGCCCGCTGCCGCATCCGCCGTGCCGCCGGGGCGGTGTAGCCGGGGCCGAGGATCATCGGGTGCGCCTCATACACCCAGCCGCCCCAAGCGCCCGGCTTGCGGCGGCGGACAAGGTCAGCCTTGTGCCAGCGGCCGGGGCCTGCGAGGAAGTGTTCCACCCGCTCCCACTGCCCAGGCCCCTGCGGGATACGCACAGGCAGTACGAGATCACCGGCGTTGCTGTCGGGGCCTCCCGCGAAGACGACTGCGAGCGGACCAGCGTGGTCCCACCACGTGGCCTTACGCATCCTGGGCTTGCCCGAGGCGCTCAGCTTCCCCGTGGGCACGGTGCCGGATGGGGCGGCGGGCTTCGGCATCCGGCGCGGCTGCTGCACCTTGTGCTGCCTGCCGTCGGTGCAGGTCGTGGCGTGGCCGTGGAGGGTGCCGACGAGGCGGAAGGTCTCCCACTTGTTGGCGGTGGTGTGGGAGCGGGCGCGGCCGGGGATGCGGGTGAAGTCGTACCAGCGGCCGGTCTTCGGGCGCCCGAAGCGGTGTCCGGTGGCGTCGGGGAACAGGTGCCGGTGCACGCCGTTCCACACCTCGTCGGCCATGTGCATGGCCAGGGCCTTCGAGGCGTGGTGCTTGAGGTGCCCCGAGTTCTCCAGATGCCGGTAGGCGCAGCGCTCCAGCGCTTCGCGGGACAGGCCGAGGCGCTGGCGTACGGCCTTCGCGCCCTGCTCGTTCCGCTCGTGGTACGCGGCCCAGTAGGCGTCCACCTTGTTGCGGGCGTCGCGCTGGAGGGCCCGTTTGATGTTCCACATCGCGCCGAACAGCTTGTTCAGCCGGGCGAGATCGGCGGGGTCGGTGACGGCGAGCGGCAGCACCATCACCGACACCATCCCGTCGCCGGGCCTGGTCCACTTCGGGGCCTTGTTCTTCCCCCGGAACTTCCCCGCCGTCCGGGCAGCTGGCACAACCGTCACCCCCCTCGGCCTCACCACGGCTTAAGACCAACCTAGAGAACACCTCGCACGCACACACGAACTGCGCACACCATCACCAATACCCGCGACGTCTCGTACGCGTGTACACATGTAGTGCCCGGCGGGTGGCGGCACGACTCAAGGTGACCGTCCACAACCTCAGCTCCAGTCGCGCGGGCTTCCCCGTGCCCCCGTGCCCTGCTGCACTGGACCGGCCTGACCATCAAGGCGTTCATCGTCCTGCTCGCCCGCGTCGCCGCCCTGCTGCCGAATTCGGGGCGCGGGCGGCCCTAGGCGCTCCTGCTGGACAACCGCGTTCTGCCGGCCTCCATCGCGTGGCGGACCAACCTCACCCACCGGCAGCTTGCCGACTTGTTCGGCGTCGGCCTGGCGACCGTGCACCGGACCCTCAACCGCATGACGCCGCTGGTCGCCGGGCTCCTCGAACATCCCGCGGCACCATGGCCGACCAGGCCACGGGTCACCGCCTCATCATCGGCGACGGCGCATACCGCGCCGCACCCGAGGTCATCACCAGCAGGACCAAGAGCAAGGCGTTCGCCAAACGGCGGGCCAGGGTGGAACACGCCATCGCCCGCCTCAAGGACTTCCAGGTACTACGCCAGCACCACAGGCGCGGGAAGCACTTCAACGACACCGCCCGCGCCGTCGCCGTCCTCCACAACATGAAGATCGACTATCGGTGAATTACGGAACATCCCTTAGGGGCACGGCCCGCCGGGATGTCCGCAGGGGACGGGTGAGACCGCGAGCCGCCCTTGGGATGCGCCGCCGTATGTGCGGATACTGGGCGGTATGCGTATCGAATTCGATCCCGAGGCCGTAGGCCGCACTCCCTTCTACAAGCTGCTGACCTCAGTGGTCGTCCCCCGGCCGATCGCCTGGGTGTCCACCGTCTCGGCCGCCGGGACCTGCAATCTGGCGCCGCACTCCTTCTTCACGGTCGCCTGTGTGGCCCCGCCGATCGTGCAGTTCACCTCGGTGGGGCGCAAGGACTCGCTGCGCAATGTGGAGGAGACCGGGGAGTTCGTGGTCAACTTCGCGCCCGAGCAGCTGTTTGAGCAGATCAACGAGACGGCGACGGACTTTCCGCCCGAGGTCGGGGAGTTCGAGGCGGTGGGCATCGCGCGGGAGCCGAGTCTGCGGGTGAAGCCGCCGCGGGTGGCGGCCTCGTCGGTCGCGCTGGAGTGTGAGCTGCACAGCACGGTGCGGCTCGGGGACTCCACCGTGGTGTTCGGCCGGGTGGTGCACGCCGCGGTCGATGAGCACGTCATGGACGACGGCCACCCCGAGGTGACCAGGCTGCGTCCGCTGGCCCGGCTCGGCAAGGACGAGTGGGCGACGCTCGGCGAGGTGCTGGAGCGGCCCCGGATCCGGTACGCGGACTGGGACGGTGGCGCGGGCGGCGCCGGGCCGAGTGGTTCGTAGAGCGGGGTACGAGCCGGCGGCGACGGCGGGGTCCGCGCCGGCGGCGGTCGTCTTCGACGTCGGCTCGACTCTGGTACGTGAGGACCGGTACTGGGCCGCGTGGGCCGACTGGCTGGGGGTTCCCCGCCATACGCTGTCCGCGCTGGTCGGGGCGGTGGTCGCGCGGGGGCGGGAGGACGTGGAGGCGATCCGGCTCGTACGGCCGGGGGCGGACATCCAGGCCGAGCGGCGGGCGCGCGAGGCGGCCGGGCGCGGGGAGCGCCTGGAGGAGGCGGATCTGTATCCGGACGTACGGCCGGCCCTGGGCGCGCTGCGGGCGCTCGGGGTCCGGGTCGTCGTGGCCGGGAACCAGACGGAGCGCATGGGTGAGCTGCTGCGCGCGCTGGAGCTGCCGGTGGACGGGGTCGCCACCTCCGCGCAGTGGGGCGTCGCCAAGCCCGATCCGCGCTTCTTCGGCCAGGTCGTGGACCTGGCACAAACCGCTCCCCACGAGACCGTGTACGTGGGCGACTACCCCGCGCTGGACATCCGTCCCGCCAAGGCCGCCGGGTTGCGGGCGGCACATATCCGGCGTGGGCCGTGGGGGCATCTCTGGGCGCTCTCGGCCGACGCGGCGATGGCGGACTGGTGCGTGGACTCGCTGACCGAGCTGGCCGGGGTGATCGAGGAGGGTCGCAGCGTTGGGTAGGGCTCGCACGGAGTGTGACCAATTCACACCCCGTGTGATGAGAGTGCATGCATATATCTACCGCACACCCTCCCGCGGAACGCGGTGTGGTGGTTGAGTCCTCATACAGCCCGCTCAGGTGTGCCAGACCTGGGCGAAGGGGCCGCCGGACTCCCTCCCTCCTCGGCCGGCGGCCCACCCCCTCTTCCCGCCGTGAAGCCGCTGCACAAGGCCGCTGCACAAAGCCGCCCGCGTCGTCCGGAGGCGGATCGTTTATTCGATCGGCCCCGGCGACGCGGGCGGCTAGAGTGGGTCCCGCGCCTCCCGGTGCGCAGGCTTGCGGTTACTTCTTTTTGGTGGAAACGCGTTCGCGCGTGCGGGGATCGAACCCCGCAGAACCGCTACCGCTCCGATCTCGGGAGGCGCTTTCCGGTTCCGCTTCCGTCAGCCCGCGGACTCGGCCGCGTGTGCGCTCAGCACACCGAACGCGACGAGCCCGAACACCGCCAGGCCCAGCAGCACCCGGTAGTACACGAACGGCATGAAGCTCTTGGTGGAGATGAACTTCATGAACCAGGCGATGACCGCGTATCCGACAAAGAAAGCGATAACGGTCGCGAAGATCGTCGGGCCCCACGCCGTATGCCCGTCCGAGGCGTCCTTCAGCTCGTACGCCCCGGAGGCCAGCACCGCGGGCATGGCGAGCAGGAACGAGTAACGGGCCGCCGCCTCGCGCGTATAGCCCATCAGCAGACCGCCGCTGATCGTCGCGCCGGACCGGGACACGCCCGGCACCAGCGCCATCGCCTGGCAGACACCGAAGATCAGGCCGTCCTTGACGCCGAGTTCGCGCAGCGTTTTGCGCTGTACCGGGGTGCGGTGCTTGCCGCCGCTCTCGTCGCGGGCCGCCCGCCAGTCGGCGAAGCCCAGCACCAGGCCCATCACCACCAGCATGGTGGCGGTGAGCCGCAGATCGCGGAACGGGCCCTCGATCTGGTCCTTGAGGGTCACCCCGAGCACACCGATGGGTATCGAGCCGACGATCACCAACCATCCCATCTGGGCGTCATGGTTGCCGCGCCACTCCTTGCTGAAGAGCGAGCGGGACCAGGCCGAGAGGATGTTGGCGACATCCTTGCGGAAGTAGATCAGCACGGCGAGCTCGGTGCCGATCTGGGTGATGGCCGTGAAGGCGGGGCCGGGGTCTTCCCACCCGGCGAAGGCGGCGGTGAGCCGCAGATGGGCGCTGGAGGAGATCGGCAGGAACTCGGTCAGCCCCTGGACCAGCCCGAGAATGAAAGATTCGAACCACGACATCGCGTCTACGCTATCCAAGGCTGATCATGCACTGACCGGCGCAGCGGCGGGTCAGGCGGGGTGGCCGACGGGGAAGACCGGCCGCTGTGGATCAACGCCGGTCGTCGGGCAGCGTACCGTCCCTTGGTAAGAGCCCTACTAACACCCTGGTCTTCCGGCCACCGGCGGACCGCACTGATCGGCTTCCGGAGCGGTGTCGCCAAGCCGGGCCCGCCTGCGCCAGGCCACCACAAAACCCGCGAGCGCGGGCAGCGCGATACACGCCAGCGCGGCCAGGAACACCGGCGAGGTCGGGGTGGTGGCGCGGCTGCCCGCCACCGCGTACGCGGCGGTGTTCGGCACACTGCCGAGGCCGGTCGCCAGCAGGAAGGGCAGCCAGCCCATCCGCGATACGGCGGCGCAGTAATTCGCGGCGGCGAAAGGTACGCCCGGGAACAGCCGGATCGCCAGCATCGAGCGGAACCCGTGCCGGCTCAGCTGCCGATCGGCCGCCATCAGCCAGCGGCCGCGCAGCAGCGGCCGCAGTGCGTCCTGCCCCAGCAGCCGGCCCAGGCCGAACGAGACACCGGCGCCGAGCACCGTGCCGGCCACCGCCGCGGCCAGCCCCGTGGACGCCCCGAACAGCGCGCCCGCCGCCAGGTTCAGCAGCGGCCGCGGCACCAGGGCCGCGGCGCAGCCCCCGTAGACGACCGCGAACACCACCGCGGCCGTGGCGCCGGACAGCTGCGGCGGCCACCCGTCGGCCAGCAGCCGGTGCGGCTGCCACGCCCAGACCGCGCCCGCCGCGCCCGCCAACAGCGCCACCAGCAGGCACAGGCGCAACCGCGGCGAGAACAGCGCGCGGGCCCGGCGCGCGGCCGGTGCGGCGGGCGCGGCTGACGCGGGCGCGGGCGGGGCAGCGGCATCGAGCACCGAAGGAGCGTAACCGACGGGCATGAAGCGCCAGGCCGGGTCGTGGGATCCAGACCGTGAAAAACCAGTCGACGGGCGTCCCGCGATAGGCGACGATCAACGCATGTTCCGGCAGCCCTTCTTCGAGCTTGTGTCCGCGGTCGCGGACGCGCCGAAGGCTGCCGTCGTCTCTCTCGCACCGCCTGCCGCGGCCTGCGCATCCGCCTGCCTCGACGGCGCCCGACTCTGACCCTCCCCGGACCGCTCCGACCGGACCCCACCAGGGGAGGGTCGGTCCGGTCCTGGGGTCCTCCTTTCACCCATCGCTGTTCCGAGGAGGAACGGGAGCATGTCCAAGCAGACCTACGTGCGCACCAAGCCGCATCTGAACATCGGCACCATCGGTCATGTCGACCACGGCAAGACCACGTTGACCGCCGCCATCACCAAGGTGCTCAGCGAGCGCGGCGCCGGCGGCACGTACGTCCCCTTCGAGCGCATCGACCGGGCGCCGGAGGAGGCGGCGCGCGGCATCACCATCAACATCGCGCATGTCGAGTACGAGACCGACACCCGCCACTACGCGCATGTCGACATGCCGGGCCACGCCGACTTCATCAAGAACATGGTGACCGGCGCCGCCCAGCTCGACGGGGCGATCCTCGTCGTCTCGGCGCTCGACGGCGTCATGCCGCAGACCGCCGAGCACGTACTGCTCGCCCGTCAGGTCGGGGTGGACCACATCGTGGTCGCCCTCAACAAGGCCGACGCGGGCGACCCGGAGCTCACCGACCTCGTCGAGCTCGAGGTGCGCGAACTGCTGTCCGCGCACGGCTATCCCGGCGAGTCCACCCCCGTCGTACGGGTCTCCGGGCTGCGCGCGCTGGCCGGCGACCCGCGCTGGACCGGCTCCATCGAGGCGCTGCTCGACGCGGTCGACACCTATGTGCCGATGCCGGTGCGCTACACCGACGCGCCGTTCCTGCTCCCCGTGGAGAACGTGCTGACCATCACCGGGCGCGGCACGGTCGTCACCGGCGCCGTCGAGCGCGGCACGGTCCGCGTCGGCGACCGCGTGGAGGTGCTGGGCGCCGACACCACGACGGTGGTCACGGGCGTCGAGACGTTCGGCAAACCGATGGAGTTCGCCGAGGCCGGGGACAACGTGGCGCTGCTGCTGCGGGGCGTCGCGCGGGACACGGTGCGCCGCGGCCATGTGGTCGCCGCGCCCGGCAGTGTGGTGCCCCGGCGGCGCTTCAGCGCGCGGGTGTACGTCCTGTCGACGGCGGAGGGAGGCCGGCGCACGCCGATCTCCACCGGCTACCGCCCGCAGTTCTACATCCGCACGGCCGATGTGGTCGGCGATGTCGACCTCGGCGTGACGGGCGTGGCCCGGCCAGGCGACACCGTCACCATGGACGTCGAGCTCGGGCGCGCGCTGCCGCTGGAGTCCGGCCTGGGCTTCGCGATCCGCGAGGGCGGGCGCACGGTGGGCGCGGGCACGGTGTCCGCAGTGACCGCGGTGGCCGACCAGCCATGAGCGCCCGGCCGCCCCGGTACCCGTACCGGGGCGGCCGTGGCTGCGTGAAGCGCGTGGTCACACGGCACCATATGAGCGCGGCACAATATGAGCGTGGACGAGCCGATACCCGTGATCCGTGACGTGGACCACGGCACCGCCAAGCTGATGCCCGACGTGGACCGCCCGCGCGCCTGGCTGCTCACGGTGGACGGCTCCCCCCAGTCGTACGTCGACCTGGACGACCCCACCCACCTGGAGTTCGAGTACGCGCGGCGGCTCGCGCACGTCCTGGAGCTCACCGGTGCCCCCGGCACCCCGCTGGACGTGCTGCACCTGGGCGGCGGGGCGCTGACCCTGCCGCGCTTCGTGGCGGCCGTCCGCCCCGGTTCGCGCCAGGAGGTGATCGAGGCCGATGGCAAGCTGCTCGAGCTGGTGGCCGAGCGGCTGCCGCTGCCCGCAGGGTCGGGGATCGCGGTGCGCCGGGCGGACGCCCGTACCGCGCTGGAGGCCGCACCCGAGGCGTCCGCCGATGTGATCGTGGCCGATGTCTTCGGCGGTGCGCGTGTCCCCGCGCATCTCACCTCCGTCGAGTACGCCCGCGCCGCCACCCGGGCGCTGCGCCCGGGTGGCCGCTATGCGGCCAACCTCGCCGACAGCGTGCCCTTCACCTTCCTGCGCTCCCAAGTGGCCACGCTCCGGGCGGCCTTCGCCCATCTGTGCCTGATCGCCGAGCCCGCCGTGCTGCGCGGCCGGCGGTTCGGCAACGCGGTGCTGGTGGCCTCGGACGATGAACTGCCCGTCGACGAACTGGCGCGCCGCACCGCCGCCGACGCCTTCCCGGCGCGGGTCGAGCACGGGGCGCCGCTGGAGCGCTTCGTCCAAGGGGCCGCGCCCGTACGGGATGTCGACGCGGTGCCCTCACCGGAGCCGCCGGGCGGCGCGTTCAGTATCGGCTGATGCCGCTCTCCGCGGCGGGCTCGGCGGGTTCGGCGTGGGTGGCCGCGGGCGCGGGTGTGCGCCGCCGCAGCCGGCGTACCTCCGGCACCGTCAGCACGGCCAGGGTCAGCAGCAGGATCAGCGCCGAGCACCCCCACAGCGCGGCGGTGCGGCCGAAGGCGCTCTCGGCCGGGCCCGTGAGCGCCGTGGCGAGCGGAACCATGGACACCGAGCCGAACCAGTCGTACGCGGAGACCCGCGACAGCTTGTCCTCGGGGATCTCCTGGTGCAGCGCGGTCATCCAGGACACGCCGAACACCTCTATGGAGAGGCCGCCGACGAACATCACCGCGCACAGGGCGGGGACGGGCAGCGGGACGGCGAGCGCGGCCGACGGGAGGGCGAACGGGAACACGCACACCGTGCCGACCAGCAGCAGCCGCCGCGGTTTCCAGCGCGTCATCAGCAGCCCGCCCAGAACGGTGCCGACCCCGAACGCGGCCAGTGCGATCCCCCAGGGCCGGGCGCCGCCCAGGTGTTCCTCGGCGACCAGCGGTCCGTACACCGCCTCGACCGCCGCCACCACGGCGTTGACCACCGAGAACTGCACCACGATGCTCCACAGCCAGGCCCGGGACGCCACCTCCTGCCACCCCTCGCGCAGATCCCGCAGCAGCCCGCCGCCCTCGCGTCTGGCCACCGGACCGACGTCGAGGAAGGCGCGCAGGGCTCCGGCGAGGGCGAAGGCGGCGGCGTCGACGGCCAGCACCCAGCCGGGGCCGAAGGCCGCGATCAGCGCGCCGCCGAGCGCCGCGCCGCCGATCTGCGAGCCGTTCATGCCCATCCGGAAGACCGCGAAGGCGCGGCCGGCCTGTTCGCCCTGCACGCTGGAGAGCAGCATGCCCTCGGCGGCGGGGGAGAAGAACGCCTGCCCGGTGCCGCCGAGCGCGGCGAGCACGGCCATCTGCCACAGCCGTGCCTCGCCCGACAGCACAAGCGCGGCGAAGGCGCCCTGGGACAGGCAGTTGAGGGTGTTGGCCGCGACCATCACGCGGTGCCTCGGCAGCCGGTCCGCGACCGCGCCGCCGATCAGCAGGAAGACCACGAGCGGGATGGTGCGGGCCGCGGCGACGAGGCCGACGTCGCCGCTGTCCCCGCCGGCGTCCAGGACCGCGAACGCCGCCGCGATCAGGGCCCCGGCGTTGCCGAGGCCCGTCACCACGGCGGCGGCGGTCAGCAGGGTGTAGTTGCGGCCGGCCCAGGCGGGGCGGCGGGGGCGGTGGCGCGAGGCCGAGGGGATGGTCACCAGCGGACTATCCCTGGGGGCGGGCCCCGGCGCCAACCGGATTTCGGCTTGATCGGCTCAGGAAGGGAGGTGGCTCAGGAAGGGAAGTGGCTCAGGAGGAGAGTCCGCTCAGGTACCGGACTTCAGCGGCCGCAGCGTGCTCATGACCTTCTTGATGGTCTCGTCGGAAACCTCGTCCTTGACGCCCTTGGCCGCGTAGAGGACCCAGGTCGCCCAGTCGCCGTTGATGTCCGTGTAGGTGACGGTGAACGTCTTGCCGTCCGACGCGCACTTGTCGTTCTTCTTCACACCGGTGACGGTGCCCGAGGCGGAGTAGCCCTTGATGCCGTATTTGTTCGTGAACTTCGTGGCCGGGGTGTATTTGTAGTCGCCCGTATCGTCCTGGTCGAACACGGCGTACAGCCAGTTGGCCGCCTCGGTCTTGGCGGCTTGGGCCTGACTCTTGGCGCCTTGGGCGCCCTTGGTGCCCGCTCCGGCCAGGGGGCTCTTCAAGGTGACGCCGGTCTTCTTGTCCTTGATCGTGCAGTTGTCCTGCTTGTAGTAGGCGGGGCCGGTCATCGAGATGAGCGGCTTGCCGTCCTTGGAGAACGTGCTCATGGTGTCGGGGGACGCCACATACCAGCCGGCGGGGACGTCGAAGGCGTCGTGGCGCTTGGGGTTGGTGACCGTCTTCCAGCCGGGGATGACCGGCTCGACCGTCTGGCCCGCGCGCGGGTTGTCCTCGTCGCTGCCGCCGTCGCCCTGCGAGGGCGTGTCCTTGGACGAGGACGCGGCTGCGGAGGGCTTCTTGTCGCCCTTCGCGGCGTCCTTCTTGTCGTCGTCCTTGTTGATCACCAGCACGGCGGTCAGCGCGGCGGCCGCGACCACCGCCACCGCGGCGACGATGGCGATGACGGCCGTACGGTTCTTCTTCCGCGGCGGCTCGGGCGGGCCCGGCTGCACGGCGGGGGTGCCCCATGCCTGCGTGGGCATGTGGTGCATCTGCTGCGGCTGCTGCCCCTGCGGTGGCTGCGGCGGCTGCGGCTGAGCCGGTGGCGGTGGCTGCTGCTGCGGTTGAGCCTGCGGCTGGGGCTGGCCCTGGGGCTGCCCCGGCTGAGGTGGCTGGGGCTGCTGATACGGATTCGGCTGGTGGTAACCCGGCTGCTGATACGGGTTGGGCTGTTGATACCCCGGCTGCTGATAGGGGTTTGGATTTTGCGGGTTCTGCTCGCCCCCGGGCGGCTGCTGTCCTGGCCACATGGCCAGTAACCATAAAGGGGGCCGCAGATGGCGGCTATGGCCGCCCCTTCCCGGTAAACACTACTGAGTGGTAACTTCAGGCCATGTCAGAGACCCAGCCGTCCATCGGTGAACTGCTCACCGCCACGGTGCCCATGGTGCGCACCCTGAACCTGGAGTACGTCGAGACCTCGGCTGAGCACGCGGTGCTGCGCCTGCCCGACCAGCCCGAGTTCGGCAACCACGTCGGCGGGCCGCATGCGGGCGCCATGTTCACCCTCGCCGAGTCGGCGAGTGGCGCGATCGTGCTCGCCGCGTTCGGCGACCAGCTCTCCCGCGCCGTACCGCTGCCCGTGCGCGCGGAGATCGACTTCAAGAAGGTCGCCAAGGGGATGGTCACCGCGACCGCCCGGCTGGGCCGCCCGGCCACCGAGGTGATCGTCGAGCTCGACGAGGGCCGGCGCCCCGAGTTTCCGGTCCATGTCGCGATCACCCGCGAGGACGGGGCGGTCACCGGAGAGATGACGGTGATCTGGACCCTGCGCCCCCAGTCGTGACCGTCGTCACCCGCCGGGAACCTTAGTGGTGCCGCGGACCGTCTCCCATGGAGGGAGCGCGGCGGCGAGCGCCGCGCCCATGATCATCGATGCGGTATGTGCGATGTGGCGGCCGCGCGCTGATTGAGTAGGCTTCCCGCCGTGCGCCCAATCGGTGCACGGCGGGAAGAGTACGGGCAATGGGGAGGAACCGGCGTTGCACATTGATCACTGGCTCGAGACCGTTCCGGCGGTCAGCGTCTATCTGCTGGTAGGCGTGGTCATCGGCCTGGAGAGCCTGGGCATCCCGCTTCCCGGGGAGATCATTCTTGTCAGCGCCAGCCTGTTGGCGGCCTCTCAAGACCACATCAATCCGTACATTTTGGGCGCTTCCGCCATCGCGGGGGCGGTCATCGGCGACTCGATCGGCTATCTCATCGGCCATAAGGGCGGTCAGCCGCTGCTGACGTGGCTGGGCCGGAAGTTCCCCAAGCACTTCAGCGCCGAGCACGTGGCCAACGCCGAGCGGTACTTCCAGAAGTGGGGCATGTGGGCGGTCTTCGTGGGCCGCTTCATCGCGCTGCTGCGCATCTTCGCCGGCCCGCTCGCCGGATGTCTGCGCATGCCGTACTGGAAGTTCCTCATCGCCAACGTGCTGGGGGGCATCGTCTGGGCCGGTGGCACCACCGCGGTCATCTACTCGGTCGGCAAGGTCGCCGAGGACTGGCTCAAGCGCTTCTCCTGGCTCGGCCTCGTGGCGGCCCTGCTGTTCGGCCTCGGCTCGATGCTGGTGATGAAGCGGCGCGCGAAGAAGTCCCATGCGGCCGAGCCGGAGGCCGGGTCCGAGGCCGAGGTGGCGTCCGGCGCCGGGCCCGAGACGGCCGAGCCCAACCGGGTCCCGGCCGCCGACTGACCCACCGGGTCCGACCGTCGGACCGATCCGCGTCCGCTCGGGCCCGCGTTGCGGTCCGCCGACCCGCGTCCGCGCGGGTCCCAAGTCCGCTCGGGCTCTGCGTCCGCTCGGGTTCCGTGTCCGCTCAGGCCTGCCGCTCCCGCCGCTCACGCTCCAGCGTGGCGGCGTGGTGGTGGCGGGCCAGTTCCATATAGCCCTCCGCGTTCGCCCGGATGCCCTCCCGTTCCTCCTCGGTCAGCTCCCGCCTGACCTTCGCCGGCACCCCCGCGACCAGCGAGCCCGGCGGCACCTGCATCCCCTGCGGGACCAGCGCCTGCGCGGCGACCAGGGAGCCGGCGCCGATGCGGGCGCCGTTGAGGACGGTGGCGCCCATGCCGACGAGCACATCGTCCTCGACGACACAGCCGTGCAGCACCGCGTTGTGCCCCACCGACACCCGCTCGCCGACGGTGGCCGGGAATCCGGGGTCGGCGTGCATGGTGCAGTTGTCCTGGATATTGCTGCCGGCCCCCACGCTGATCGTCTCGGCGTCGCCGCGCAGCACCGCGTGGTACCAGACGCTCGCACCGGCGCCCAGCGTCACATCGCCGATCACCACGGACGTCGGGGCGGCGAACGCCTCCGGATCGACCTTCGGCTCCTTGTCGCCCACGCCCGCGATCAACGCCCGCTCCGTCACTGCCCACTCCCTGGTCTCGGCCTGGTGCTACCCGCCGCCGTGAACGGCGGTCGGTGGCACCGTAGCCCCAGGAGCCCCGCCCTTTACAGAGCGCCCGATCACCCCGTCGCGAGCAGCAGCGATCCGGCCAGCGCCAGCCCGGCGCCGGTCGCCTGCACCGCGCGCAGCCGCTCGCTGAGGACCGCGCGCGCCGCGAGCGCGGTCACGACCGGATAGAGGGCGGCGAGCACCGCGGCGACGGTCACCGGGCCGGTCTGGGCGGCCACGCTGTACGTTCCGTTCCCCGCCACATCGGCCAGGCCCACGAAGGCCAGGGCGGGCAGCGCGGCCCACAGCGCGCGCACGCCCCCGGCGGCCGGGTCGAGCGCCGGGCTGCCGCGCCGTACGGACACATAGAGCGCGCCGCCGCCGACCACCACGTTGCACACCCGCTGGACGAACAGCGCAAGGAACAGCCCGGTCAGTGTGGTGGACGCCGCGGCGATCAGCGTCATGACCGACCCGAAGCCGACCGCCGCGACCAGCGTGAGTACCAGCGTCTGCCGCGGTACGGACGTGCCGCCGGTCTGCGGCCCGCTCGCCAGCACGACCCCGGCCACCGCGACCGCGATCCCGGCGAACTGGAGCAGGCCGGGCCGCTCGCCGAGGGCCAGCCCGACGCCGAGCGGGACGGCCACGCTGCCGAGCGCGCCGATCGGCGAGACGACCCCCATCGGGCCGAGCGCCAGCGCCCGGTAGAAGCACAGCATCCCGACCGGCCCCACCACGCCCGCCGCGACGGCGTACCACAGCTGCGGCCCGATCTCCGTCCAGCCGCCGCCGGCCGTGACGATGGCGCCCAGGACGACGACCGCGATGCCCTGGGAGACGACGACCACGGTGAGGGCGGGGGTGCGCCGGGTGAGAAGCCCTCCGCCGAAGTCGGCCAGGCCCAGCAGGACGCTGGTGGCCAGAGCGAAGAGTGCGGACATGGTGAGACCTCGCCGTACAGTGTGGTGAACCATTGGAAAGTGCAGCAGTGCAGAGTGCACCACCGTAGTTCAGTTTGTTCGACTACACCATTTAGAATATTGGACGGACGGACCGTGACGGACCTCGATCAGCTCACCCAGTCGCTCGCCCGCAACCTCAAGCGCTGGCGCAATGAGCGCGGCTTCACCCTGGACGCCCTCGCGGCCCGCTCCGGGGTCAGCCGAGGCATGATCATCCAGATCGAGCAGGCCCGTACCAATCCGAGCGTCGGCACCACGGTCAAGCTCGCCGACGCGCTCGGCGTGAGCATCACCACCCTGCTCGACTACGAAAGCGGCCCCAAGGTCCAGCTCGTCCCCGCCACCCAGGCGGTGCGGATGTGGTCCACCGACGCCGGCAGCTACACCGCGCTCCTCGTCGGCACGGAGGCGCGCGGACCGCTGGAGATGTGGGAGTGGCGGCTGATGCCGGGTGACGGCAGCGACTCGGACCCGCATCCGTCCGGCACCTTCGAGCTGCTGTACGTCACGGCGGGCGAGCTGACGCTGACCGTCGGGGACGAGACCTACCGGGTCCCGGCCGGCACCTCGGCGGCCTTCGAGGCGAGCGCCCCCCACGGCTACCGCAACGACGGGGCGCAGACGGTGGAGATGACCATGACCGTCTCGGTGCCCCCGGCGCGCTGAGACGGCGGCTCCCGGCCTCTGGACGGCCTGCTAGCTTCGACCGCATGAGTACGCCGATGGACGCCTTCGACGACCACCGTCCCGCCGTCGAATGCCTCGACCTGCTGACCGCCCCGGTGGCCGACGCGCTGCGCGCCTGGGGCGGCCCCGTACCGGTGGAGCAGGTGCTGTACGTGGACACCGACCCGGACAAGGCCGACACGGCCGCGATCGTGGAGCACTACGGGGACTGGCTGGTCGAGCAGTCCGCGAACTGCGTGGTGGTCGCGGGCAAGCGCGGTGGCGAGGCCACCCTCGCCGCCTGTGTGGTCCTCTCCCACACCCGCGTGGACGTCAACGGCGCGGTGCGCCGCCGACTCGGCGCCCGCAAGGCCTCGTTCGCCCCGATGGACACCGCGCTCGGGGAGACCGGTATGGAGTTCGGCGGCGTCACACCCCTCGGCCTGCCCGCCGACTGGCCGATCCTGGTCGACGCGGCCGTCGCCGACACCCCGTACGTGCTCATCGGCAGCGGCCGCCGCCGCGGCAAGCTCATCCTGCCGGGCAAGGCGCTCGCCGCGCTGCCGGGGGCCGAGCTGCTGGAGGGCCTCGGCATCTGACCCGCCGCCGGACCCCGGGCCCAGACGCCGGGCCCGGGGTCAGCCCAGCCGGGGCAGTTCGATGGCGGGGCAGCGGTCCATCACCATGGCGAGCCCGGCGGCGCGGGTGCGCTCGTACGCCGCCTCGTCGACCACGCCGAGCTGATACCACACGGCCTTGGCCCCGATGGCCGCGGCCTCGTCGGCGACCGCGCCGGCGAGGTCGCTGTTGACGAACACGTCCACGACGTCCACCGGGAAGGGGATGTCGGACAGCGACGCGTACCCCTGCTCCCCGTGCACCGTCTCGGCCTTCGGGTGCACGGGGACGATCCGCTTGCCGTACCGCTGGAGCACATCCGCCACCCGGTACGCCGCGCGTGTCCGGTTCGAGGAGAGCCCCACCACCGCCCAGGTGTCACCGAGCTCGGTGAGGATCTTGCGGATCTCCGCCGGATCGCCGTACACGCCTGCCTCCTGTGGCCGGATGGTCATCTGCGTGTCGCAACCAGGACGGGCCCCGGGCCATTCCCCCGGCGATCCCCGGACGACAAAGGCGATCACGACGACGACATGACGAAGACATAGGGTGGCCGGATGCAGGAGCGGTACCGGACGGTCGCGCGCGAGGGCGTGCATGAGATCGAGATCAACAAGTCGCGTTTCCTGTGCTCCCTCGCGCCCGCCGCGACCGAGCACGAGGCCCAGGACTTCATCCGGCGCGTCCGCGAACAGCACCCCACCGCCACCCACAACTGCTACGCGTATGTCATCGGCGCCGACGGCGGCGTCCAGAAGGCGAGCGACGACGGGGAGCCGGGCGGCACGGCGGGGGTGCCGATGCTGCAGATGCTGCTGCGCCGCGAGATGCGGTACGTGGTGGCCGTCGTCACCCGCTACTACGGCGGTGTGAAGCTCGGCGCGGGCGGGCTGATCCGCGCGTACGGCGGGGTGGTCGGCGAGGCGCTGGACGCGCTGGGCACCGTCACCCGGCAGCGGTTCCGGCTGGCGACCGTCACCGTCGGCCACGATCGGGCAGGCCGGCTCGAGAACGACCTCCGGGCGACCGGGCGCGCGGTGCGCGGTGTGCGGTACGCCGAGGCCGTGACGATCGAACTGGGCCTCCCCGACGCGGACGTCGACGCCTTCCGCGCCTGGCTGGCGGACGCCACCGCGGGCACCGCCGCCCTCGAACTGGGCGGCGAGGCGTACCAGGACGCCCCGGGCGGCTGACCCCTTTGGCCTGTTAACGCGGCGGGATGCCGTTTGTACGGGGTTTGCAACAGTGGATGACATGAGTGGTGATCATGGAGCGGTGCGACGGTACCGTGACGAGGGATGCCGGTGATGAGTTGATTGAGCCACGCACCGGAACGGGAAGCGGAACAGGAACGGGGGCCGCCGATGGAACTGGCTGAGCACATAGCCGCGGTGCGCGCGGGGGCGGGCGATCCGGCCGCGATGGTCGGCGAGTTCCGGCGCACGGCGGTGCTGGTGCCGGTGGCCGACGGCGGTTTCATGACGGCCGAATACGGCGGCATCCGCTGGATCTACGCGTTCACCGACGAGTCCGCGCTGGCCCGGTTCGCCACCGCACGCGGCTCCGACCCCGCCCAGGAGTGGGAGTACGCGGCCGTGCTCGGGGCACGGCTGCTGGATGTGATGGTGCCGGAGATGGGCCGCCCCGCGGGTGTCGCGGTGGATGTGGCGGACGAGGACGGGTCGATGATGTTCCCGCCGGTGCACGGGATCGTCCCGGACGAGGTCGCGGTGGACGTAGATGAGGATGGGAACTACATCGCGGACGGCGACGAGCGGGTACAGGGGGCGGGGCAGTGAGCAAAGACGGGGATCTCAATGTCGGCAAGGAGTCCGTGGACCTGATCACCAAGGGTCTGCGGGCGGCGATCGGTGAACTCAAGGACGTCGGGGACAACACCGGCGCGCTCCAGGGCTCCGGGTTCTCGGATATGACGATGTCCAAGATGGAGGCCGGGGGCAAGGGGCTGGCCGATGCGTTCGAGGGGTTCTGCGACCGCTGGGAGTGGGGGGTCCGGGCGCTGGTCCAGGACGCCAACGAGATCGCCAACCGGCTGGGCCTGGCCGCGGGCCTGATGTGGGAAGAGGACCAGTACTGGGGCAACACCCTGAAGGTCACGGTGAACGCCCTGTCCCCGACGGGGAATCCGCATCTGTCGGAGGAGGAGGTCGCCAAGCAGGGCTGGGGCGACATCTTCACCCCGGACATGCCGGACTACAGCGCGGCGTCCTGGGACCGGGCCGGTGACGAGATGGGGCAGACCTGGAAGGACACCGGGCGCGCGCTGCTCACCGAGGGCCGGGGCGGTATGCAGACCGACCTGATGAACCAGGCGCTCGGTATCGACGACAAGACCTTCAACCAGCAGCTGGACGAGACCTTCGGCCCCTCACCCGAGGAGCGCGCAAGGCAGCAGGGACAGCAAGAGGGCGAGTAGACGAGGGCCTGTAAGAGAGTCGGCAGCACACAGCTCGACAGCCATCGCGCGGATGGCCGGCACGTCAACGCTGATCGGGGGATAGGCGTCCATGGGTCTAGGGGATTTCGTTCCGGATGTCGTCGAGGACTGGGTCGAGGACCGGGTCGAAGATGTCGGCGAGGTCGTCGACGACGTGGGGGACTGGACCGCGGACCGGCTGGATGACGTCGGCTGGGAGAGCGGTGCGGACTGGGTCCGGGACAAGTCCGACTCGGTGGCGAACGCCCTGGGTGCGGACGTCGACGAGATGCAGCTCGGGGAGACCGAGGACCCGAAGAAGCTGGTGCACGGCAGCCCCGACAAGCTCCGCTCCACGGCGAGCCATCTGAAGGACTTCCAGACCGCGTTCGACAACGTGGGCAAGGGGTTGCAGGGGCTGGACGCCGCCCATCTCAAGGGCAAGTCGGCGGACTCCTTCCGGGAGAGTGTGTCGGTCGAGCCGAAGAAGTGGTTCACGGCCGCGGACGCGTGTGAGAAGGCGGCCGCGTCGCTGGAGAGCTTCGCGGGCACGGTGGCGTGGGCGCAGAAGCAGGCCGAGGACGCGATCGCGCGCTACAACAAGGGCAAGAAGTCGTCCGATGACGCGCGGTCGGCACACAACGACAAGGTGTCGGCGTACAACAAGGCGGTCGACGCGTACAACGCGAAGCCCGCCGATCAGCGTGACAAGTCGACGCTGCCGGAGAAGCCGGGGGAGTTCCACGACCCGGGCACCACTGACCTCGCCGCCGCCCGGGACATCCTGAGCGAGGCGCGGCGGCAGCGGAACGAGGCCCATACGGCGGCGAAGACCGCGGTGGAGACGGCGCGCGACAAGGCGCCGGACAAGCCCTCGTACGGCAAGCAGCTGCTGGACGGCGTGAACGGGCTCAACCTGGACGCTTCGCATTTCGTCGGCGGCATCGTCAAGGGCACCGCGGGCATCGCCAACTTCGCGCGGCAGATCAACCCGATGGACCCGTACAACCTCACGCATCCGGCGGAGTACGTCACCAACCTCAACAGCACCGTCGCCGGTCTGGTGCGGATGTCCAACGACCCGCTGGGGACGTTGGGCGACATGTGGGACACCTTCAAGAAGGACCCCTCCGAAGGGCTCGGGCGGCTCGTGCCGGAGCTGATCGGCACCAAGGGACTCGGCAGCATCAAGAAGGTCGCGACCCTCGGCAGGCGCGCGGCCGAGCTGAAGCCGCCGGGCCGTGGCCTCCTGGACGAGGGCGGACCCCACGGGCGCAGCACCCCCGACGGCGCGAAGGAGACCACGGGGTCGGACCCGATCGACTTCGCGACGGGGCGGATGTTCCTGCCGCAGACGGACATCTCCCTGCCCGGTGTGCTGCCGCTGGAGTTCCACCGACGGGTCGAGTCGGGGTACCGGGCGGGGCGGTGGTTCGGGCCGTCGTGGTCGAGTACGGCCGATCAGCATCTGGAGATCGGGCCGGAGGGCGTGGTGTTCGTCTGCGAGGACGGGCGGCTGCTCGACTATCCGCACCCCGCACCCGACCTGCCCACCCTGCCCAAGGCTGGCGTCGCCCGCTGGCCCCTGGAGCGCACCGTCGACGGGGACTACACCGTCATCGACCGCGACGCAGGCCGCACCTACCGCTTCACGGCGCCCGCGGGCGGCGCCGACGGCATCGCGCCGATCGACGAGATCCACGACCGCAACGGCAACCGGATCAGCTTCCACTACGACATCGACGGCACCCCGGCCGAGATCGTGCACTCGGCGGGCTACCACCTGAAGTTCACGACGAAGGACGGCCGGATCACCGCGCTGCGCCTGGCGGGCGCCGCCCCCGACGGCTCCGATATGACGGTGCTCCGCTACGGCTACACCGACGGCAACCTGACCGAGGTCATCAACTCTTCCGGGCTGCCGCTGCGGTTCGAGTACGACGACGAGCGCCGGGTGATCTCCTGGACGGACACCAACGACCGCCGCTACGACTACGTCTACGACAACCTTCACCGCTGCATCGCCGAGGGCGGCACCGAAGGCCATGTCTCCATCCGCGTCGACTACCACGGCGTCGACCAGCGCACCGGCCACCGGATCACCACCGTCACCAGCGCCGCCGGCCACACCCTCAAGTACCTCGTCGACGAGGCATACCGGGTCGTCGGCGAGATCGACCAGCTGGGCGCGTACTCCCGCACCGAATACGACCGCCACGGCCGGCTGCTGGCCCACACCGACGCCCTCGGCCACCGCACCGCGTACACCTACGACGAGCACGGCCGGCCGGCGACCATCACCCGCCCCGACGGCGAGCACGCGACCATCCGCCACAACGACCTGGGCCTGCCCGTCTCCATCACGGGCGTGGACGGGGCCACGCAGACCTACGCCTACGACGACCGCGGCAACCGCCTCGCCGTCACCGACCCGGCCGGAGCCACCACCCGCTACACCTACGACGACCTCGGCCGGCTGACCTCGGTCAGCAACGCCCTGGACGAGACCACCCGGGTGCGCTGTGACCCGGCCGGCCTGCCCGTGGAGATCACCGATCCGCTGGGCGCGGTCACCGTCTGCCGCCACGACGCGTTCGGCCGCCCGGTCGCCGTCGTCGATCCGCTCGGCGCGACGACCCGGATGGAGTGGTCGGTCGAGGGCAAGCTGCTGCGCCGGATCGACCCCGACGGCAGCCAGGAGGCATGGACGTACGACGGCGAGGGCAACTGCACCCACCACGTCGACGCGGTCGGCGGGGTGACGTCGTACGAGTACACGCACTTCGATCTGCTCACCGCGCGGACCGGTCCGGGCGGGGCGCGCTACGAGTTCCAGCACGACGCCGAGCTGCGGCTGGCCAAGGTCACCGGCCCCCAGGGGCTGACCTGGGCTTACGAGTACGACCCGGCGGGCCGGCTGATCTCCGAGACCGACTTCGACGACCGTACGATCCGCTACGAGCACGACGCCGCGGGCCAGTTGGTCGCGCGCACCACGCCGCTGGGTGAGCGGATCGCCTTCGAGCGCGATGTGCTCGGCCGCATCGTCACCAAGGACGCCGCCGGACGGACCACCAGCTACGGCTATGACACGGTCGGGCGCCTGATCTCGGCGGCCGGACCGGACGCGGAGCTCGTCCTCCAGCGGGACCGGCTGGGCCAGGTGAAATGCGAGATGGTGGACGGGCGCGTCCTGGCCCACCGTTACGATCCGCTGGGCCGCCGCATCCGCCGCACCACGCCCGGCGGGGCCACCACCGGCTACGCCTACGACCCCGCGGGCCGCCGCACCACCCTCACCGCCTCCGGCCACACCCTCGGCTTCGAGCGCGACGCCGTCGGCCGCGAGACCACCCGGCTCATCGGGGACGAACTGGCCCTGACCCAGCACTGGGACCTGAAGGGCCGACTCACCGAACAGGCCCTGACCGGGCCGGCCGCCGGAACCGTCCAGCGCCGTGCGTACACCTACCGGGCCGACGGCCACCTCGCCGCGGTCGACGACGCGCTCCGCGGCCGCCGCACCTTCGAGCTGGACGCCGTCGGCCGGGTCACCGCGGTCCACGCCCGGCGCTGGAGCGAGACCTACGCCTATGACGAGGCGGGCAACCAGACCCAGGCGTCCTGGCCGGACAGGCACCCCGGCGCGGAGGCCACCGGCGAGCGCGCGTACACCGGCACCCGTATCACCCGCGCGGGCAGGGTCCGCTACGAACACGACGCGGCCGGGCGGATCACGCTGCGACAGAAGAACCGGCTGTCGAAGAAGCCCGACACCTGGCGCTACGAGTGGGACGCCGAGAACCGGCTGACCTCCCTCACCACGCCCGACGGAACTGTGTGGCGCTACCTGTACGACCCGCTCGGCCGCCGCATCGCCAAGCAGCGGCTGGCCGCGGACGGCGAAACGGTCGTGGAGCGGACCGACTTCACCTGGGACGACACCACCCTCGTCGAGCAGACGACCACCGCGCCGGGCGGCCCCGACCAGATCGTCATGACCTGGGACCACGACGGCCTCCACCCCGTCGCCCAGTCCGAGCGCATCACGGACGCCACCGGGGCGCGGGAGGTCGACCGGCGCTTCTTCGCCATCGTCACCGACCTGGTCGGCACCCCCACCGAACTCGTCGACGAGAGCGGCGCGATCGCCTGGCGCACCCGCACCACCCTGTGGGGCACCACCACTTGGCCCCGCGGCAGCGGCGCGTACACCCCGCTGCGCTTCCCCGGCCAGTACTACGACCCCGAAAGCGGGCTGCACTACAACGTCCACCGCTACTACGACCCGGAGACCGCCCGCTACGCCAGCCCCGACCCCCTGGGGCTGACCCCCGCGCCCAACCCGGCCGCCTACGTCCACAACCCGCACACCTGGAGCGACCCGCTCGGTCTCGCGCCCGACTACAACAAGTCGCGGGGACGGCTGTCGGATCCCCTTCCGCAGGGGCTGCCGAAGAAGTTCGTCGAAGCCTATGACGACATCCGGGAGGGCCGGGGAGTCCGGCAGACGGACCCGGACACCGGCGATCCGAAGGTGTTCGCCGGGGACCACGCTCCCCATGAGCGGCCGTGGGCGGGCTCGGATGAGTACCGGGTGCCGGGAGCGAAGAACCCGGAGGAAGCGCGGATTCTGGTCAAAACCCTCCCTGATGGCCGAAAGGTGATGGGGTGGACGACCGACCACTACAAGACGATCCATCCGTTCACGGCGCCGCACTTCCCGGACAGCGGCTGGAAGTAGGCGGGGTCTGCCGGTGGCAGGTCGGCGGATAGGACTACGGTAGGGCGGTGCCGACGGCCCGGAGTCCGGGCCGGGCGCGGTGACAGGAATCACAGGGGCGGGGAGCCCGCGGCGGGAAGGTTATGAGTGTGCGGGTCGGGGCGAGGCTGTGAGATTTCTGCACACATCCGACTGGCACCTGGGGCGGTCCTTCCACCGGGTGAACCTGCTCTCGGCACAGCGGGAGTTCATCGACCACCTGGTCGCGACCGTACGTGAGCGGCAGGTCGACGCCGTGCTCGTCGCGGGCGACGTCTACGACCGGGCCGTGCCGCCGCTCGCCGCCGTCGAGCTCTTCGACGACGCCCTGCACCGCCTCGCCGGCCTCGGCGTGCCGACCGTCATGATCTCCGGCAACCACGACTCGGCCCGGCGGCTCGGCGTCGGCGCCGGGCTGATCGAACGGGCCGGCATCCATCTGCGCACCGACCCCGCGGCGTGCGGCACCCCGGTCGTCCTCGCCGACGACCACGGCGACATCGCGCTCTACGGACTGCCGTACCTCGAGCCCGCGCTCGTACGGGAAGCGCTGGGCGCGGACGGGGCGGGGCACCCCGCGGTGCTGCGCGCCGCCATGGACCGGGTCCGCGCCGACCTCGCCACCCGGGCGCCCGGCACCCGCTCCGTCGTCCTCGCCCACGCCTTCGTCACCGGCGGCGCGCCCAGCGACAGCGAACGCGACATCACCGTCGGGGGCGTCGACTCCGTCCCCGCCGAGATCTTCGACGGCGTCGACTACGCGGCGCTCGGGCACCTCCACGGCAGCCAGGCCATCACCGAGCGGATCCGCTACTCCGGTTCGCCGCTCGCGTACTCCTTCTCCGAGGCCCGGCACCGCAAGTCCATGTGGCTCGTCGACCTCGGCCCCGGCGGCGCCCTGTCCGCCGAGCGCGTCGACTGCCCGGTGCCCCGGCCGCTGGCCCGGATCCGGGGCCGGATCGATGAACTGCTCTCCGACCCGGACCTGGACCGGTACGAGGACGCCTGGGTCGAGGCGACCCTCACCGACCCCGCGCGCCCGCATGAGCCGATGCCCCGCCTGGCGCGGCGCTTCCCGCACCTGCTGAGTTTGGTGTTCGACCCCGAGCGGGGCCCGGAGGACCCGCTCGCCTCGTACGCACAGCGGCTGCGCGGCCGCACCGACCGGCAGATCGCGGAGGACTTCGTGGCCCATGTACGCGGCGGGCGTGGCCCGGACGAGGCCGAGCGCGCGGTGCTCGGCGCCGCGCTGGACGCCGTAAGGGTGAGTGCGTCCGAACCGGCCGGGACCGCGGGGGAGCCCGCCCAAACCGCGGGGGAGGCACGCGGATGAGGCTGCACCGCCTCACCATGACCGCCTTCGGGCCCTTCGGCACCACCCAAGAGGTCGACTTCGACGAACTCTCGTCCGCCGGGCTCTTCCTGCTGCACGGGCCCACCGGCGCGGGCAAGACGTCCGTCCTGGACGCGGTCTGCTACGGCCTGTACGGCCAGGTCCCCGGCGCCCGGCAGGTCAGCGGGCTGTCCCTGCGCAGCGACCACGCCGATCCGCACACCCCCACCGAGGTCGTCCTCGAACTCACCGTCGGCGGACGGCGCCTGGAGATCACCCGCCGCCCCGAACAGCCGCGCCCCAAGAAGCGCGGCACCGGCACCACGCGCGAAAAGGCGCAGAGCCGGCTGCGCGAATACGTCCCCGGGGCCGGGGAATGGAAGGCGCTCAGCCGCTCGCACCAGGAGATCGGCGAGGAGATCTCGCAGCTGCTCGGCATGAGCAAGGAGCAGTTCTGCCAGGTGGTGCTGTTGCCCCAGGGCGACTTCGCCCGCTTTCTGCGCGCCGACGAAATGGCCCGCGGCAAGCTGCTCGGCAAACTCTTCGACACGGGCCGCTTCGCCGCCGTCGAGGAACGGCTCGCGGAGCTGCGGCGTGCGGCGGAGAAGCAGGTCGTCGGCGGCGACGAACGGCTGCTCGCCCTCGCCCACCGCATGTCCCAGGCCGCCGGCCCCGGCGACCACCCGCTGCCGGACCTCGCCCCGGGCGAGCCGGGGCTGGCCGACGCCGTACTGGAGTGGGCCGCCATCGCCCGTACGACCGCCCGCGAGCGGCAGGACATCGCGGTCGCGGCGCTCGAGGCCACCGAAACCGCCCACCAGGCCGCGCGCCGAACCGCCGACGCCGCCCGCGAACGCGCCCGCCTCCAGCGCCGCCACGCCGAGGCCCGCCACCGCGCCGACGAGCTCGAGCGCCGCCGCGCCGAGTACGACCAGACCAGCGCCCGCCTGGAGCAGGCCCGCGCGGCCGACGCCGTCGTCCCCGCCCTGGAACTCCACGCCACCGCCGAATGCGACCACACCACCGCCACCACCGCCGAGCACGCCGCCCGCGACCGCTTGGCCGCCGAGCCCGGCCTGGAACTCGAGCCACTGGACTCGCCGGACGCCCCCGCGCCCGGCGAGATCGGACTCCCGGGCCCACGCACGGGGACCGAGCCCGGCTCGGTGGGTGATGGCCCGGAGCGGCTTGCCGACGGGCAGGGAGAGGCGGGCTCCGCGCGCGCGGGGTTCGCGGTGCCGGAGCAGGGCTCCCGGGGCCGCGGCGATGCGCCTGGCCCGGTGGGCGACGGTGCGGGCCAGTCTGTCGACGGGTCGCCGGGCGTGGGCTCCGCGCGGTGGCGAGGCGATGCACCCCGCCTTGCGGGTGAAGGCCCGGAGACGCGCGGGTCGCAGGGCGTGGGCTCCGCGCAGGAGTCCCGGGCGCGCGTGGGGACGGCGGGGCTCGTGGGGGTGGACGCCGCGCGGTTGGCTGCTGAGGAGCGGCGGCTGCGGGAGGAGTTGGGGTCGCTGGGCGCGGCGCGGCGGGCCGAGTCGCGGGCCGGGGAGGTGACCGCCGAGGTCGCGGGGCTGGACCGGCAGGCGCGGGCCGACGAGGAGGCGATCGAGGAGGCCGGGCAGTGGCTCGCCGGGTGGGAGACGGTCCGCGAGGCGCATACGCGGCGCGTCGAGGCGGCGCAGGACGCCGTCACCCGGGCCGAACAGCTCGCCGGGCAGCTCGCCCCCGCCCGGCAGCGCCTCGAGGCCGCCCGGCGGCGGGACGTCCTGGCCGGGCAGGCGGCCGAGGCGGATCAGCGCCTGCTCCACTCCCGCGAACAGGCCGCCGCCGCGCACGAGACCTGGCTCGACCTCAAGGACCGGCGGCTGCGCGGTATCGCCGCCGAGCTCGCGGCAGGGCTGAGCGCGGGCGAGCCGTGCGCCGTGTGCGGCGCGACCGAACACCCCCGCCCCGCACGCCCGGGCGCCGGCCATGTGGACCGTACGGCGGAGGAGGCCGCGCTCGCGGCCTACCGGCGGGCCGAGGCCGGGCGGGAGGAGGCCGAGCGGGGGCTGCAGTCCCTGCGGGAGGCGCTGGCGGGCGCGGAGGCCGCCGCGGGCGGCGGCACCGCGGATGAACTGGACCGCGCCGTCGCCGACTTGGAGACCGCCCTCGCCGAGGCCCGCGGCGCCGGGGCCGACGGCCACGCCGCACGCGAGGCGCTGGCCCACGCCGAGGAAGAGCACGACCGGCGCCTGGCCCAGCGGCAGGAAGCCGAGCGGCGCGCCGCCGCGCGCACCTCGCGGCGCGAGGCCCTGCTGCGGGAGCGGGCCGGGCTGCTGGCGGATGTGGAGCGGGCCCGCGGCGGAGCCGCCACCGTGGCCGAGCGCGCCGCCCGGCTGGAGCGCCACGCGGGGCTGCTGTCCCGGGCCGCCGAGGCGGCCCGCGAGGCCGAGGCCGCCGCGCGGCGGCTGGCGGAGGCCGGGGCGCGGCTCGCCGACGCCGCGCGCCGCGCGGGCTTCGAGGAGCCGAACGCCGCGGCCCGCGCCGTACTGCCCGCGGCGAACCAGCGCGGGCTGCGCCACCACCTGGAGCAGTGGCAGACGGAGTCCGCGGCCGTCGCGGCCGAGCTGGCCGATCCGCAGGTGGTCGCCGCCGCGCAGGAGCCCCTGGCCGACCCCACCGCCGCCGAGGCGGCGGCCGACGCGGCCACCCGCGCACTGCGCGAGGGCTCCGCGCGGGACGCGGCGGCCCGTACCCGCTGCCAGGAACTGGACCGGCTCTCCGCCCAGGCCGTCACCGACGCGCGCCGGCTCGCCCCGCTCCGCGAGGAGCACGACCGCCTCGCCCGCCTGGCCACGCTCGCGGCGGGCACCTCAGGCGAGAACGAGCGGAAGATGCGCCTGGAGGCGTACGTCCTGGCCGCCCGGCTCGAACAGGTCGCCGCCGCGGCCAGCGCCCGGCTGCGGCTCATGTCCGCCGGGCGCTACACCCTCGTGCACTCCGACGCCCGGACGGGCGGCCGCGGCAGGTCGGGTCTGGGCCTGCACGTCATCGACGCCTGGACCGGCAGCGAGCGCGACACCGCCACCCTCTCCGGCGGCGAGACTTTCTTCGTCTCGCTCTCGCTCGCCCTCGGCCTCGCCGACGTGGTGACGGACGAGGCGGGCGGCACCCGGCTGGACACCCTCTTCATCGACGAGGGTTTCGGCAGCCTGGACGAGCAGACCCTCGACGAGGTCCTGGACGTGCTGGACTCACTGCGCGAGCGGGACCGTACGGTCGGCATCGTCAGCCATGTCGCGGACCTCCGCCAGCGCATCCCGGTGCGTCTTGAGGTGGTGAAGGACCGCGACGGATCGGCGGTGCGCCACCGTACGGCCGGGAGCGCGGCCGGAGCGGGAGGGCGGACCTGACGCGGCCGGGGCGGGGGCCGGAGCTGGGGCGGACCTGACACGGGCGCGTCCGGCGCGGGCGGAGCCGACGGACGGACCCCGCCGGTCCGCGGACTGCCCCCGTCAGCGCGGCCCCATGCGGCATGCGGCTGCCGGCTATTCGTCCGCCCCGGCGATACGCCCGGCCCCGCCCCCTCCCCCCGTCATCAGATCGCCGAGAGCTCGGCCACCAGGTCGTCCAGGCCGAGCGAGCCCTGTGAGAGGGCCGCCATGTGCCAGGACTTGGCGTCGAAGGCGTCACCGTGGGCCTTGCGGGCCGCCTCGCGCCCGGCAAGCCAGGCGCGTTCGCCCAGCTTGTAGCCGATGGCCTGGCCCGGCATGCCCAGATAGCGCACCAGCTCGCTCTCGATGAAGTCCGCGGGCCGGCCGCTGTGCCGACCGAAGAACTCCTGCGCCAGCTGCGGCGTCCAGCGCTCCCCGGGGTGGAACGGGGAGTCGGCGGGGATCTCCAGCTCCAGGTGCATACCGATGTCGATGATGACGCGCACCGCGCGCATCATCTGCGCGTCGAGGTAGCCCAGGCGCCGCTCGGCGTCGGTGAGGAAGCCGAGCTCGTCCATCAGCCGCTCCGCGTACAGCGCCCAGCCCTCCGCGTTGGCGCTGACCATGCCGACGGTGGCCTGGTAGCGGGAGAGCCGGTCGGCCACATGCGCCCACTGCGCGAGCTGCAGATGATGGCCGGGCACGCCCTCGTGGTACCAGGTGGAGACCAGGTCGTACACCGGGAAGCGGGTCTCGCCCATGGTGGGCAGCCAGGTCCGGCCGGGGCGGGAGAAGTCCACCGACGGCTGGGTGTAGTACGGCGCCGCCGCGCTGCCCGGCGGCGCGATCATCGACTCGACCCGCTTGACCCGCTCGGCCAGGTCGAAGTGGGTGCCGTCCAGCGCCTCGATGGCCTGGTCCATGAGCCCCTGCAGCCAGGCGCGGGTCTCCTCGACGCCCTCGATGGCCTGGCCGTGCTCGTCGAGGTGGCGCAGCGCCTCCCAGGGGGTGGCGCCGGGGAGGATCTTCTCCGCCTCGGTGCGCATCTCGGCGTGCAGCCGGTGGTATTCGGACCAGCCGTAGGCGTACGCCTCGTCCAGGTCGAGGTCCGTGCCGTTCCACATGCGCGACCAGGTGCGGTAGCGCTCGCGCCCGACGACGTCCGGCGCACCCTGGACCGCCGGCTCGTACACATCGCGCAGCCAGTCGCGGAGCGTGGCGAAGGCGCCGGTGCCCTCGGCCGCGGCCTCGTCCAGCTCGGCGCGCAGCGCCTCGGGGCCGCCGGCCGCGAAGTCGGCGAACCAGCCGCCGTCGGTGCCGGCGCCGATCCATTGGCTGAGCTGCCCGATCACCGTGGTCACCTGGCGGGGCCCGGCGGGCAGTTCCTGCCGCAGCCCCTCGGCGAGCGAGGCGCGGTACCCCTCCAGGGCGGCCGGTACGGCGCGCAGCCGCGCGGCGACCGCCGCCCAGTCGTCCTCGGTCTCGGTCGGCATCACGGTGAAGACGCCGCGCACGGCGTGCAGCGGGGAGTGGAGATTGCTGACCGCCCGCAGGTGTTCCCGCGCCTCGTGCACGGCGAGCTCGGCGGTCAGCCGCTCCCGCAGCAGCCGGGCGCAGCGCCGCTCGATGTCGCTGTCCGCACCGGGCCGCGCCTCGGCCTCGCCGAGCCGGTCCAGGGTGGTGCGGGCGAGGTCCGCCAGCGCCTCCTGCCCGGCGGGCGAGAAGTCCGGCAGCCGCCGGGCGCTTTCGGGCACACCCAGGTAGGTGCCGGTGATCGGATCGAGTTCGATGAGGGCGTCGACGTAGGCGTCGGCCACCTGGCGGGGCAGGGATGCGTCAATGGTGTCGGACATGCGGTCATCCTCGTACGGCGGGCGGGGTCGCGTCACGGGCATTTGGATGTTACGTACCTGACCGAGATCATGTCGTGCTCGGAACATGTCGTGCCCGGATCGTGTCGTGCCCGAATAGTGTCGTGTCCGGATCGCGTCTCCTTGGATTCTGCCGTACCCCGCCCCGCACGGCGGTCGGCTACGCGCCCGACGAGACCACCGCGGGCGAGAGCCGGGCCGTGATGACGAGCGTGCCCTCCTCGATCTGGTAGTCAAGCGGCAGCTCCAGCGCGCGCATCGCCGCGACCATGCCGGTGTTGGCCGACTGGGTGACGGCGTAGACGCTTTCGCACCCCGTCTTGGCGGCCATCGCGACCAGCCTCCGCAGCAACTCCCCGCCGACGCCGCGCCGCTGCCACTCGTCCTCGACGAGCAGCGCGATCTCCGTCTCGTCCCCGTCCCACAGCAGATGGCCGAGGGCCACCAACTGCCCGGAGGCGGTATGTGCGGCGAGGGTGCGGCCGAAGCGCGGGCTGAGCAGGTGGCCGAGGTAGCGGTCGGCGTCGCCGACCGGGCCGTGGTAGCGCTGGGCGAGCGTCTCGGCCGAGCACCGCTGGTGCATCGCGCGGGCCGCGTCCAGGTCGCGGGTGTCGGCGCGGCGCACGGTGATCTCGTTGCCCTCGGGCAGCGTCAGCACATCATGGCGGCGCGGAACACGCGGGCCCAGCCGGGCGTCCAGCTCGACGAGCGCGCGGGCGCGCGCGAACTCGGTCGGAGTGAAGGGGAGATACGGGCGCTCGATGGTGATCGCGCCGCCGGACGGGTCCCGCAGCCGCATCACGGTCTCCTCCAGTACGCCCTCCACCGGTGGCATCCCCTCCAGCGGACGGCCGTTCAGGGACTTCGCGGGCAGCGACCGGATGGTGCAGCGGCCGAGCAACTGGCGTAGGGCGAGCGGGAGTTCGGCGGCGTCCAGGGCGGTGCGGGTGGCCAGGGAGAGTATGCGGGTCGGCGCGTCCACCAGGTCATGGGCGTCGGCCCGTTCCAGCCAGGTGTCCCGGCCGCCGCCGGCCGTGACGGCGTCGGTCAGCTCGGAGGGCGGCAGATCGGCGGGGGCGCGGAGCAGGAACTCGTCCACGGTGCCGTCCGCCAGCGGGTGGGTCTGCAGCGACAGGATGTCGACCGCGTGGCGGGCGAGCGCCGCGCACAGCGCGGCGAGGGTGCCCGGCTCGTCCCGTACGGTCGTCCGTATGCGCCACAGGGTGGTGTCGGCGCTCCGGGCGCCGTTCGTGGCGGTCGTGTCGGGTGCGCCGTCCGTGCCGTTCGTACCGTTGGGGCCGTCCGTGACGGGGCCGTCGCCGTGGCGTCGTGACCATCGGGCGGCCAGCTCCACCAGATCGAGCCGCCAGCCGTGGGGGCGTCGCCGGGTGTGGTCGTGAGGGGTCGCGTGGGTCATGCGCCCACTCTTGCCGAGGGGTGTTGCGCGATCACAAACGCACTGTGACCGATGGGTTAAGAGGGCAATTGCGACGCAAGCCCATTTTGTCTGGAATGACGTGGTTGACAGGCGGGTTCTTCAGGTGGTTCTCATGCCGCTTCTTCAGGTTCTCATGCCGCGGCCAGTTCTTCAGGTTCTCATGCCGCGGCCAGCCGCCGCAGCACCGCCCCGCAGCGCCGTGCGTACGCCCGCTGGAAGAGCGGCACCAGCGGCCCGGCCGCCCGCGCGTACCAGACCGCCGGGCGGCTGAAGGCCGTCACCGTGAGCACCACGGCCCCGTCCGGCTCCAGGCTGACGACGAACGACTCCTCGCCGCGCTCCGGATGGCCGGGCAGCGTCCCGTACGCGAAGCCGGTCCGTGTCTCCTCCGCCACCGTCCACACCACCTGGCACGGCGCGCGCAGCCGCAGCCGCCCCACGCCAAGACCGATCACCACGGGCAGGCCCGCCACGGCGGTCGGCTCCCAGCAGCGCACCGACACCCCCACCGCCCGGTGCATCCGCCAGTCCATCACCGCCCGGCCCGCGGCCCCGAACGTGTCGGGGCCGCGGCCCACCGGGACGGACACCCGGAGATGGCTGTAGCCGGCGGGCAGTGGCCACTGGCGCGTGGCGCCCGTCTCCGGGTAGGTCAGACGGGATACGGGGCCGGTTGGGGACATGCCCGTACGGTACGAGCCCGGCCCCGCGCGTCACTGGCCGACGCGCCCGGGCTGCAGCACCTTGGTGAACAGCACCGTGCCGCCCAGTTCGCGCAGCCGGACCGTCAGCTCGCCGCTGTGCCCGTCGATGTCCACCTCGCCGAAGAACTGGAAGCCCTCGGCCGGGGAGACGTTCGCCCTGGGCGGCGCCTTGACGAAGGGCTGCTCAGGACCGAAGGTGCCGTCCAGCTTCACCGCCGGGAACGCGCCCGCGTTCAGCGGCCCGGAGACGAACTCCCAGAACGGGGCGAAGTCCTTGAAGGCCGCCCGCGACGGGTCGTAGTGCTGGGCGCTGGTGTAGTGGACGTCCGCCGTCAGCCACACCGTGCCGGTGATCTTCCGGTGCTTGATGTGCCGCAGCAGCTCCGCGATCTGGAGCTCGCGGCCCAGCGGCGCGCCCGGGTCGCCCTGCGAGACGGCCTCGAAGTCCGTCGCCCCGTCCGGGACCACGAGACCCAGCGGCATGTCACACGCGATCACCTTCCACACCGCGCGCGACGCCGACAGCTCCCGCTTGAGCCAGGCCAGCTGCTCGGCGCCGAGGATGCCCTGGGTGTCCTCGGGCTGCCGGCCGGGGGAGTTGGCGTTGCGGTACGTACGGCAGTCCAGCACGAACACATCGAGCAGCGGGCCGTGCCGCAGCACCCGGTACACCCGGCCGTCGGGGTCCGGCCGCATCGTGGAGATGGGGAAGTACTCGCTGAAGGCCTGCCGCGAGCGCGCCGCCAGCACGTTCACGTTCTTCTCGGTGTAGCGGTCGTCGGTGAGGATCTCGCCCGGGTACCAGTTGTTCAGCACCTCGTGGTCGTCCCACTGGATGATGGTCGGCACCTGGGCGTTGAAGGCGCGAAGACTGGCATCGAGCAGGTTGTACCGGAAGTTGCCCCGGTACTCCGCCAGCGTTTCGGCGACCTTGGACTTCTCCTCCGTGGTGATGTTCCGCCAGGTGCGGCCGTCGGGCAGCGTCACGCTCTGCGTCAGCGGGCCGTCGGCGTAGATGTTGTCACCGCTGCACAGGAAGAAGTCCGGGTCCAGCCGGCGCATCTCCTCGTAGATCCGGTAGCCGCCGAGGTCCGGGTTGATGCCCCAGCCCTGCCCCGCCAGGTCGCCCGACCATACGAACCGCAGCCCCTGGCGGCGGGCCGGCGCGGTGCGGAACGTCCCGTACACCGGCTCGCCGGTGCGGCGCGGGTCGTCCGGGTCGGCGAGCAGCACCCGGTAGTGCACCTGGGTGCCCGGCGGCAGCCCGTGCAGCGCGGTGGTGCCCGTGAAGTCGCTGCCGGCGCCCAGCACCGGGCCCCGCCAGCGGCGCGCCTTCGCGAACGACTCGGTCGCGGACGTCTCGACGACCATCCGGGCCGGGCGGTCGGACCGTACCCACACCAGGCCCGAGGACGTCGTGACGTCGCCCACCTGGACGCCCCACTGGGCGCTCGGCCGCCCGGACAGCGCCTGCGCGGGCGCGGCCGACGCCCCAGCTGCCGACGCCCACGCCGGCGAAGACGCCAGCGCGGGGAGCGCCAGCCCGGCGGACGCCGCCGCCGACCCCCGCAGTACCTGCCGCCGTCCAACCCCTCTATCGGATTCCCGCGCCATGCCGAACCTCCCGTTGCTCATGGAACCGCCGTGCGGTGTGCGATCCCGTTGCTATCGGTGCCAGATGCCTCGCATTCGAACGGACAGTGAACAACTCACCGAGGGGTGGCGGGAAGGCCCGGGGCTCCGGCATCGGCGATCAAGGCCACGGCCTGGGCGATCCGGGCGGGGGAGAGATGGGCGTAGCCCATCACGAGACGTACGTATCCGTCGTCGCGGGCGCGAGCGAGGCCGTCGTCGCGGGCGGCGGGCGTGGGACCGGGGGCGGTGTGGGCGGCGGGCGTGGGACCGGGGGTACGGTCGGGCCGGTGCGCGAAGTCGGCGAGCGGGCGCAGCGCCACCCCTGCCCGCGCCGCGCGCTCCAGGAAGCGCGCCTGGGGCCCGTACCGGCGCGGCAGCCGGGCGATGACATGCAGCCCGGCGGCGATGCCGGTCACCTCCGTGCCCGGAAAGTGTTCGGCCAGCGCCGCGACCAGCGCGTCGCGCCGCTCCCGGTAGGCGCGCTGACAGCGCCGCAACTGCCGGTCGTAGTCGCCGCGTTCGATGAAGTCGGCCAGTAGCGCCTGATCGAGCGTCGGATTGCCGAGATCCATGGTCCGCTTGCGCTCCACGACCAGGTCCACCAGCTGTTCGGGGATCACCAGCCAGCCCAGCCGCAGCCCCGGGGCGAGCGACTTGCTGACCGAACCGGCATAGGCGACCCGGGCCGGGTCGAGGCCCTGCAGCGCGCCGACCGGCGCCCGGTCGTAGCGGAAGTCGCCGTCGTAGTCGTCCTCCACCAGCAGCCCGCCTGTGGCGCGCGCCCACTCCAGCAACTCCAGGCGGCGCCGCGCCGAATACGCGATGCCCGAGGGGAACTGGTGGCAGGGGGTGAGCTGAGCGGCCCGCGCGCCCGACGCGGCCAGCGCGGCGGGGGACACGCCCTCCGCGTCCAGTGGCACGGGGACGGCCGTCAGGCCCGTCGCCGAGAGCAGGGCGGTGTGCTCCGGGCTGCCGGGGTCCTCCACCGCCACGGCCCGGTGGCCAAGCCCGGCCAGCGTGAACCCCAGCATCGTCATGGCCTGCGCGACACCCGAGCAGATCACCACACACTCCGGATCCGCCACCACCCCACGGCGGCGGGTGAGCAGCCCCGCCACGGCGGTCCGCAACTCCGGCAGCCCGCGCGGATCCGGATATCCGAGCCCGCTGTGCGCCAGCCGCGCCAGCACCCGCCGATGCGCCGCCGACCACGCGGCGCGCGGGAACAGCGCCAGATCGGGGCTGCCGGGCAGAAACCCGGTCCCGGGCGCGCCGCCGGCGACGGGCCGCCTGTGCTCCCGTACCGCCGCGGCCTGCGCCGCCCCGCTCACCCAGGTGCCCGAGCCCCGGCTGCTGCTGAGGTACCCCTCGGCCGTCAACTGCTCGTACGCGTCGGTCACAAGCCCACGCGAGACCCCCAGGTCGGCCGCCAACTCCCGGCTGGACGGCAACCGCGTCCCGGCCGCGATCCGCCCGGAGCGCACCGCCTCGCGCAGCGCGGACTGCAGCACCCGCCCGCGCCGCCGTGGCGGCGCGGCCGCGGCGGGGAGCAGCAGCTCCCAGGCGGCGGTCCAGGAAGTGGTCCGTGAATCAGCCATCGGATTGGACCTTAAAGGGTACCGATCGGCTGCCTAGCGTCGGCGCCATGAACCGAAGCGATCTTCCGGGGGACACGCCCCCCTCGGCCGCCACCGCGCCTGGCCGCGATACGGACAGGTCCCCCAGTGCCGGCGGTCGGCGGCGCGTATCGCGGCACAGCCTGCAGGGGGCGGTGCTCGCGGGGGTGGCGGGTTGTCTGGTCGGGGCGTCGTTCACCGCCAACAGCGTGCTCGGCCACTACCCGCACGCGGGAGGCCAGGCGCTGCGCTATGGCCTCGCCTGCGTTCTGCTGCTGCCGATCGCCGGGCGTGGGGGGAAGCCGGTGCTGGGGCCGTTGCGGGCGCTGAGTGGGCGGCAGTGGGGGCGGTTGGCGGCGCTGGCGGCCGTGGGCATGGTGGGGTTCAACCTGGCCGTGCTCGCGGCGGAGCGCAGCGCGGAGCCCGCGGTGCCGGGGGTGTTCGTGGGCTGCGCGCCCGTGGTCGTCGCCGTGATCGCGCCCGCGCTCGACGGGCGGCGCCCGGCCCCGGTGGTGGTCGCGGGGGCGCTGGCGGTGGCCGCGGGCGCGTTCACCGTGCAGGGGTGGGGGCGTACGGACACGGCCGGGCTGCTGTGGTCGGTGGGGGCGCTCGCGGGGGAGGTGGGGTTCGCCGTACTCGCCGTCCCCGTCCTGCGGCCGCTCGGCCCCCGGCTGCTGTCCGCCGTGGCGTGCGGCCTCGCCACCGTGGAGTCCGCGCTGCTCGGCCTGGTGCTCGACGGCGCGGGGTGGCTGAGGGCGCCGGACGGCGGCGAGGCGGTGGCGCTGCTGTGGCAGGCGGCCGTGGTGACCGTCGTCGGCTTCGTGTGCTGGTACGTCGGCGTCCAGCGGATCGGCGCCGAGCGGGCCACCCTGTTCTCCGGCCTGATCCCGGTCTCCGCCGCCGCGACCGCACCGCTCGTCGGCACGGGCGGCTACGGCCCGGCGCAGGCGGCCGGCAGCCTCCTGGTCGCCCTGGGCGTGGCCCTGGGTTCGAACATGGTGGGGTCAGCGGCTCCCGTCCAGGATCACGCGGGCGACGAGGGCCGGGTCGTCGTTCATGGGGACGTGGCCGCAGCCGGGGAGGCGGACCAGCCGGGCCGCGGGGATCGCGCGCTTGGCCCGGACGCCCTGACGGGGCAGCAGCACCCGGTCGCGGGTGCCCCAGCCGATGGTGACGGGCACATCGGGGACGTCGTCCGCGAACGTGGCGCCGCGCCCGGACGCGAGGGTGGCCTCGAACCCGGTCGCCTCGCGCATGGCCCGCGCCTCGGCGACCACCGCCTGCGCTGAACGCCGCCCGGGCCGGGCGTAGATGGTGCCGGTCAGCGCCGCCCGCCCGGCCGCCGTCCGCGCCAGCCGGCCGAGCAGCGGCAGCGGTATCGCCCGGGCGCCCACCCGCATGGCCGTCAGCACCCCGGAGGCGTAGCGGCGTTCGGCCTCGCTCCAGAACCGCGCCGGGCTGAGCGCGATGACGGACCGTACGAGCTTGCGGCGGCCGAGTTCGAGGGCGAGCAGCCCGCCGAGGGAGTTCCCGGCGACGTCCGGACGGTCCAGGTCGAGCGCTTCGAACAGCGCGCCGAGCACGGCCACCGTGTCCGCCAGGCCGTACCCGACGCCGTCCGGCAGCGCGGCGGACTCCCCGAAGCCGGGCAGGTCCACGGCCGTCACCTCGCGCTCGACGGCGAGGATGTCCAGCACCGGCTCCCATGCCTGCCAGTGGTGTCCGATGCCGTGCAGCAGCACCAGGGGCCGACCGGTGCCGCGCCGCTCGTAGACGACGCGCGCGGGCTGCCGCCCGGTGGGTGTGTCGATGGGGAAGGTGATGGTGGCGGCCATAGGGCGGCTCCTCGCCGGTTGGCAGGCGCAGTGGTGTGCACACGCACTGACGCGGTGACGTTACGAGACAGGATGTCAGCAGGTGTTACCCCTGGGTAGACCCGGTGCGGGCCGGGCCCCGGCAGGGTGGGATGATGGCCGCGTGGCCACTTCTGACACCGCGGCCGGGGCCGCGACGGACGTCTTCGAAGATCACCGCTCCCTGCTGACCGGAGTGGCCTACCGCATGCTGGGCCGGGTGACGGACGCCGAGGACGTCGTCCAGGAGGCGTGGCTGCGCTGGTCCGGGGCCGACCGCGAGGCGGTACGCGAACCCCGCGGCTATCTCGTACGGATCACCACCCGGCTCGCCATCGACCGGCTGCGGCAGGCGCAGGCCCGCCACGAGTCGTACGTCGGCCCCTGGCTGCCCGAGCCGATCGCCACCGACTTCGGTCACACCGTCCCGGACACCGCCGAGCGCGCGGTGCTCGTCGAGTCCGTCTCGCTGGCCGTGCTGGTGGTCCTGGAGTCGCTTTCCCCGCTGGAGCGCGCGGTGTTCGTGCTGCGCGAGGCCTTCGGCTTTCCGTACGGGGAGATCGCCACCGCCCTGGACCGTACGGAGGCGGCGGTGCGGCAGCTGGCCGGGCGGGCGCGGCGCCATGTGGACGAGCGCAAACCGCGGTTCGAGGTGGACCAGCGGCAGCGCCGCGATCTGACGGAGCGCTTCCTGGCCGCCGCGCAGGGTGGCGATCTCGAGGGGCTGCTCGCGCTGCTGGCGCCTGATGTCCGCCTCATCGGCGACACCGACGGCAAGGCCAAGTCGCCGCTGCGGATCATGGAGGCGGCGGACAAGATCGCCCGCTTCCTCGTGGCCGTGGGCCAGGACATCGCCGTCCTGGACCCGGAGCTGATCTTCACCGAGCTCAACGGCGGCCCCGCGATGATCCTGTTCTCGGCCGGCCGGCCCGACACGGCCGTCTCCCTCGATATCGCCGAGGGCCGGATCCAGGCCATTTACATCATGCGCAACCCCGACAAGCTGACACACCTGACGGAGTTGCGGCCCGGCGACGGGGGCAGCGAACGCGACGGGGGCAGCGAACCTGACGGGGGCAGCGAACCTGACGGGGATCAGTGAACCTGACGGGGATCAGTGAACGGACAGCCCGCCGTCGACGAAGAGCGCCTGCCCGGTGACGTAACCCGAGGCGCGGCTCGCCAGGAACACCGCCGCGCCCGCGAAGTCATCGGCCAGGCCGTTGCGCCCGACCATCGTGCGCGCGGCCAGCGCCGCCACCTGCTGGGGGTCGGCGGACAGTCGCGTGTTGAGCGGTGTCATCACGAACCCCGGCACCAGCGTGTTGCAGGTGACGCCGTACGGCGACCACGCCTCGGCCTGTGACCGGGCCAGCGACTCCAACGCCCCCTTGGAGACGCCGTACGCGCCGCTCTGCACGAACGCCCGGTGCGCCTGCTGGGAGGTGATGTGGATGATCCGTCCGAAGCCCCGTTCGGCCATCTTCGGGCCGAACCGCTGCCCCAGCAGATAGGGCGCCTCCAGGTTCACCGCCATCGTGGTGTCCCACACGTCCTCGCCGAGCTCGCTCATCGGGGGCCGCAGGTTGATCCCGGCGCTGTTGACGAGGATGTCGGGCTCCCCGAACGCCGCGACCGCCTCCTCGGCCGCCGCGCGCACTCCGTCCCGCGTGCTCAGATCGGCGCTCACCCACGCCGCACGGCAGCCATCCTCGGTCAGTTCCTCGACCGTGGCGGTCAACTCCACCTCCCTGCGCGCCACGACGACGAGGCTCGCGCCCGCGCGCGCCAGGGCCCCGGCGATGGCGCGGCCGATGCCTGAACTGCCGCCCGTCACCACGGCGACCTGGCCGTTCAGGGAGAACAGCTCGGAGAGATAGGAGTCTGAGGTCATGACCGCATCCTAAGACTTGATCCGCAATTCACCCGGGGGTGAGCTGTGGACTGCGCGCGGGGCGGTGTCCGGGCTTTCCGGCGTGGTCACGCACAGGACGTGTCTCATCCGGGGTTGCTCGGCGCCGCCGTCCAGCGGTTCGGTGAGCAGAGGTCCCGTGCTGTCGCGGGACTGCCACGCGACCAGCACCCGGCAGGGTGTTCTGGCACGGTGTGGTTGACTCACGCAGGGCCTCTTCCAGCCCTTGTCCAAAGATGATGTGTGTGTGCCTGGACTGTGCGGTGTCCAGGTATGCGGTCTTGGGGTCGTCCGCGTCCTTGAGCCGGACGAAGGCGGCCAGTACGGCGGATACGAGGTCCCGCTTGCCGACCAGGCCGCACGCAGCGCACTTGTGTTCCCGGTCCCGCAGGGACTTCTTCACGCGCTCGCCGCACAGGCAGTGCTGGGACAGGGCCGTTGACCAGGTGGATGCCCGTACGAGACGGCCCCCGGCCGCCTCGCACTCTGCCTCCAGGGCGGAGATGAGCATGCCGGGTGTGGTCTGGGAGAGGCGCTTGCCCCACAGGCGGTACCAGGTGCGGATGTCGCAGTCCTCGACGGTGAGGTGAGGGCCGTGGATGGCGATGATCTGGCGGGCCACGTCGCGGGCGCGGTGCCGTCGGTGCTCGACGGCACTGGCGGCGGCCTCGGTCTGGCGGGCGCGCGTCTTCCGGTAGCTGCCGGACAGCTGGTCACGGTGGAATGCCTGCTTCGGCACCCCGTCCGACCGTGCGGCACGGCGACCGCCCGGAACCATCACCGTCTTCGGCTTGAGACCCTTGGCCGCCCGACGCTCCGCCCTGCGTACCTGCTTCTTCGACAGCCCGTACTGCGCGGCATTCGTCGCCCGGCGGGAACGCTCCAGCGCCCGCGCACGACCCCGCCGGTTCCTGGCTTGCTTCTCCAGCCGCGCCTTCTCCACCTCGGTCAGCGTGATCTCGGAAGAGGCCGGGGCACCGTCGGTGGGGTCAAGGGAGGTCGGGAGGGAGACGATGGAGAGGTTGGAGACGTTGCCGTCCACCCCGCCGATCCGGCCCAGGGCGGCGGCCTGTTCGCGCATCCGCCGGACGGTCGGAGAGGCGTATCCGGGGCCGAGGACCATCAGGTGCGCCTCGTACACCCAGCCACCCGGCGCACTGGCCTTGCGGCGGCGTACGAGATCCACCTTGTGCCAGAGGGCGGGGCTGTTGAGGAAGTGCTCAACGCGGGCCCACCGCTTGGGTCCTTGTGGTACCCGTACGGGGAGCACGAGGTCACCCCGGCGGGAGTCGGGGCCACTCGCAAACACCACGGCGAGGGGGCCCGTGTGGTCCCACCAGGTCGCCTTCCGCATACGTGGCTTCCCCGAGGCAGTCAGCTTGCCCGTGAGCACGGTACCGGTCGGCAGGGTGGGCTTCGGCATGCGGCGGGGCTGCATCAACGCCTGCCGACCGCCGGACGCGTAGGCCATGGCGTGGCCGTGGAGGGTGCCGACGAGTCGGAAGGTCTCCCACTTGCGTTCGGTGGTGTGGGAGCGGGCGCGTCCGGGGATGCGGGTGAAGTCGTGCCAGCGGCCCACCTTCGGACGGCCGTGGCGCTTGCCGGTGGAGTCGGCGAACAGGTGGCGCAAGACGCCGTTCCACACCTCGTCCGCGATGTGCATTGCCAGTGCTTTCGAAGCGTGGTGCTTGAGGTGCCTGGCGGCCTGAAGGTGCTTGTACGCGCACCGCTCCAGAGCCTCACGGGACAGGCCGAGTCGCTGCCGTACGGCCTTCGCGCCATCGCGGTCACGCTCGTGCCTGGCGGCCCAGTAGCCGTCGATTCTGGCACGAGCATCCCGCTGAACGGCGCGCTTGATCGACCACATCGCGTCGAACAGTTTCCTCAGCCGGTCAAGGTCGGCAGGGTCGGTGACGGCCAGAGGCAGCACCATCACCGACACGATCCCCTCATCGGGCCTGGCCCACTTCGGAGCCTTGTTCTTCCCCCGGAACTTCCGCCTCTGGGCAGCCTGCACCGCCGTCACCTCCCCCCACGGAACAGCCGACCCAGAACACAATACATGGCCATTAGTGGCAATTTATGCGGAATGGGTTATTCCTGCGAAGATGCTGCATATTGCAGCGCCCCTCAGGTCATCACCAGCCGCTAGGCGGCCCGTTGATTGGTCTTGACCAACGCGGGGCGCCGCCTTATGGTCGCACTAGATACTGCAACAACCTTTAATAAAGAAACGCACATATCAAGCACGCAGATCTGTTGCGGAGGACAGGGTGGGGACCACGCAGCTCGAAACGGTGCCGGAGCCCAAGTACTGGCACCTGAAGACCGTGCTCAGCGAAGCGCTCGACTCGGAGTTCGCGATCGGTGAGATCCTGCCCAACGAGCGTGAGCTCGCGGCCCGCTTCGGCGTGGCCCGCGCCACCCTCAGGCAGGCCCTCGAACAGCTCGAGCTGGAGGGCAGGTTGCAGCGCCGCCGGGGCGTCGGCACGACCGTCGCCCCACCCCGTATGGGCGTCGCGGTCGGCGACCGGGCCCACAGCTGGGAGGACGCGGACGACGCCGACGACGCGGCCTGGCAGCCCGTCGACAGCACGGAGGCGGAGCCGCCCGCCGCGGTCGCCCGGCTCCTCGACGTACCGCCCGGCACCCTGGTGCACACCGTGCGCCGGACCCGTGTCAGCCACGGCCAGCCGATCGCCGCCGAGCTCCTTTACGTCCCGTCCGACTCCGTGGCCGGCCTCACCGCCATCGACGCCCCGCCCGGCGCCGCGCGCGCCCGCGCGGTTCTGCGTGAACTGCGCCGTGTCGCGCTCGAAGGCCGCGAGCAGTCCGTCGAACTGGGCTCCGCCCGCGCCGACGACGCCAAGCAACTGGACCGGCTGCCCGGCGCCCCCGTCCTCGTGGTCACCACCCGCTACACCGCGGCCGGCCACACGGTCGCCGTGGCCGTCGCCACCTACCGCGCCGACACCTGCCGCCTCACCTTCGGCGACGGTCCGGCCGTGGAACTCCTGGCGAGCTGACCGCTACCGGGCTGACTGCTACCCGGCTGACCGCTGCCGGGCTGACCGCTACCGGGCCTTCGCGGGGTCCAGCTCGCGGATGATACGGACCAGGTCGTCCGGGGCGGCCGCGAGGCGCACCGGCTCGCCCGCGTCGTCGAGTTCGGCGATGTGCCAGCTGCGGGGGACGGTGTCGCCATCGCTGCCCCGGGCGCGCCGTACGTTCGCGACGCTGAGCCGTTCCACCGGTATCCGCTTCGCCGCGAACCGGCCCGGGCCGGGGTGAGGTGTCACCGCGGGCGGGCCGCCGCCGAGGACGATGTGGGTGCCGAAGCCGTGCGGGTTGTAGTCGGTGTGCTCCAGGAAGCGGGCGGCCAGGAACGTCTCCGTGTCCTGTTCGGCGGGACCATCGGTGACCTGGGGCTCGGCGGGCGTACGGACCCGGGTGGCGCGCCAGGCCCAGGTGAACAGGCCCGCCGTGACCAGCGAGCCCGTGGCCGCCCAGGTGATCGAGCCGGGGGAGGCGAACAGGGTCGTGGGGTGGCGGTAGCACAGCGGCAGCAACCACAGGGCCGTACCGGTGAGCGCGGCCGCGAACGGAAAGGCCGACGGCAGGACTTCGTCGTCCGGCAGTCGGCGCCCGCGCAGCCGCAGCAGCACCTGGGCTCCGGGATAGCCCGCGGCGAGGACGAACACGGCCGCCAAGACGGCCACTTCACCGGCGGCGGGGATGTGCTCGCGCCACCTATGCCCCTCTCCGGCGACCTCCCTCACCTGGCCGCGCCACACGGTCAGCTCGACGACGTCGCCGGCCTTGAATTCCTCGGCGGCATCGCTCGAGACCTCAAGCCGCTCCAGTGGCCGACTGCCGGTGAAGTACAGCCAGCTGGGCTGCTTGAGCCCATTGACGTCGGTCCGCGCGATCACGGCCGGCAAGGTGGACAGGCATGTGTCGCGCTCGGCGGCGGGCGTCCCGGCGGCGCACGGAGTGGCCGACCGCCACGCCCGCTCGTCCGACACCATCCCCGGCACAAACCACGCGGCCACCCCCGCGCCCGCCACCAGCAGCGCACACAGGCTCAGCGACCCGGCCCAGCCGCGCCCGGCGGTGCGGTACGAGACGACGGGCACGTGGCTCGACTCCGGCGCTCCGTAGCGGCGGTGCAGTGCGCGGAGCGCGTCCAGCTTCGCGTCGAAGTCCGGGTCCTGGGGCGACCAGCTCCGCGGCAGGGGCAGCAGCCGCTTGTGCCCGTCGCCCAGCACCAGGATGACGCCCCGGGTCTCCTGGACCCGGGGCGTGTTCGCGTACTTCAGACGTACGCGCAGGTCGGCGACGTCACCCCACGGCACGCTCCGGCGGCGCAGCAGTGTCCGCGTGTGCAGGCCGTGCGCGTCAGCGCTCACCCGGGCGGTGGCACCGCGCAGCGACACGACGCCCACCAGCGCGAGCAGCAGCCCGCCCGCCGACCACACATCCCAGAGCCCGTCCCAGAACACCGAACGCACCACCGCCAGGCCCGCCCCGGCCGTCCCGAGCCCGACGAAGAACCACAGGGGGCGCTTCCAGGGGGAACGGCAGGTCACTTCCCAGGCATCGGTCATGAATAAATCCTGCCACCGGCCAGGCTATTGAGCACCGCTTCAAAGCCGCCGTCCCAGCCAGCGCAGCGAGGCGAGGCCCAACGCGGTCATCATGGCCACGATGTTGCGATCGGTGTCGGGTCCGGCCGAGGCGGCGGAGCGCAGCAGAAAACCGGCGTGCGCCGCCAGCACCGAGTCGACGTGGACGCGGTCGAGTGCGCGTATCAGCGGGTGGCTCTCGGCGATCGGCTGGGGATCCACGCCACTGAGGGATGCGCTGGACAGCAGCGTGATGAGATCGCAGTGACGGGGCCCGACCCAGGCGTGCGGCCAGTCAACGACGAACACCCGGTCCGCGGTGAGCATGACGTTGAACGGGTACAGGTCTCCGTGCAGAAGCGTGGCGCCGTCCAGCGAGGCGTCCTCTTCCAGGGCGGCGAGTTCATCGAAGTGGCGGGCCGCCCACGGTGACAGTGCCTCAACCCTGGCCCGGGCAGCGGCGTCTTTTGCCAGGGCCGACCACCCGCCGAGGCGCGGTTTGCTCAATATCGCCGCCTCGACGGGGGACGGCGTTAGAGCCGTCGCCATATCCGTGACTGCCGCGATCACCCTGTCCAACTCGTCCGGCCGCCACGGCTGAGCGGGCAGGTGTCCCGGGATCTCCTCGAAGACCAGCACCACCCAGGTGCCGTCGTCGTAGGCATCCAGCAGCCGTGGCGCCGACGCCTCTTGGGGAAGCCGCCGCGACACTGTGATCTCCCGACGGTGGAAGTCCGCCACGGCCGGCGCCGTCGACGAGCTCACCGCTTTGATGAACGCGCGTCCGCCGTTCGCCAGGCGCACCCGCGCGGCCAGCCCCTCGGAGAACCCGCCCGGCTGGCTGACGGCGGTGGCCACCGGGCTGCCGAGCAGTCGCTCGACGCGGGCGGTCGGCTCGCGTGGCATCGCAGCCCAGGCCATCCTCCGGCTGCCGGTGGCCGAAGGCAGGCCAGGGGCCGCCGCGGCGGGATCGTGTGTCATGGTGGTCCACCCGTCTTCGACGTGGGTGACTGCGAGGCCGGATCGCATCGGGCCGGATCGGGCCGGGCCGGGCCGGGTCAGCCGGCGAGCAGGGCGTCCATCTGGCCGACCGCCTGCTGCAGACCCTCGGCCATGCCCATCTCCAGCATCCGCTCCATCTGCTCCCGGGAGTCGTAGGCCGAGCGCAGTTCCATCCGGGTGCCGCCGTCGTGCTCGGTCAGCAGCACCCGCACGGTGGTGGTGGGCATGTCGGCGGCCGGTGTCCCGTCCGGGTTGGCGAAGCCGTCGGTGAACTCCAGGGATGTCGGCGGGTTGACCGAGGTGATACGCCACCAGCCGTGGTGCTTGTCGCCTTCCGGGCCGGTCATGAAGTAGGCGACTTCTCCGCCCGGGGTCAGATCGTGCTGCTCCATGGTGGCCGGGTAGGTCGGCGGACCCCACCAGCGCTCCAGCTGCCGCGGGTCGGCCCAGAGCCGCCACACCCTTTCGACCGGTGCGGTGAAGTCGGCGATCAGGGTGAGGGTCAGACTGTCGAAGTCCTTGTCCAGGCTGGTGACACTCATCGGTCTCGTCCTTCCGTCGGGTTGTTCTCTTGGGGGGCGGAGTCCTCAGCGAGCAGGTCGGCCATCCGATTCACTCGCCCGCGCCAGGCCGTCTCGAGTTCGTCGAGCACCTGCCGCGCGCGGACTATGGCCTCCGGGTCGGTCCGCACAAGCTGCTCCCGTCCGTGGCGCTGCTTGGTGACAAGACCGGCCCGTTCCAGTACCGCCACATGCTTCTGCACCGCGGCGAAGCTCATGGGGTAGTCCTCGGCCAGCCGCGACACCGACAGCTCGCCCCGCACACAGCGGTGGAGGATGTTGCGCCGGGTGGCGTCGGCCAGCGCGTGGAACAGGCGGTCCACGGTCGCGTCGGTCGATTCATCTACAACCATTTGGTTGTAGGTTAGCCCTGTGGCGCACGCGGCGCAAGGCCGCTCGAGTCAGGTCAGGTCGGGTCGGAGGTGAACTTGAGGCGTGGCGGGGGCTCGGTGGTCTCGTCCCAGGCGCGGCGCTCCGCGCGGTCGAGCCAGTCCAGGTACCACTCCGCGAACGAGACGTGCCCCGTTCTGCCGCGCAGCTCGGCCGGGGCGACGCCCTCGCCGAGGGCCCGTATGTCGTCCCATATGGTGCCGCTGAGGGGCCCGGTGACCACGAGGAGCGAGTAGTACGCGCAGCCTTGGTGGCTGATGCAGAGCGTGCCCTCGGTCACGGAGTCGAGCAGTTCGTCGTGGCGGGTGTCCCAGGCGGCGTAGGTGGCGGCGAAGGTGTCGTCGTCCGGGTAGTCGGCCCTCCGGGGCTCCGCGTACATGTGCTCGTCGAGCTCGGCCGAGAGCTCGGGGCGGAACGGCAGCGCGCAGTGGCCGGTGGCGGGCGGGGTGTCCGGTCCGGGGGGCTTGATCGGGAACAGCCCGTAGAACGGGCCCGCGCCGCCGGCGCCCACCTCCAGCAGGAACGTGCGGTACTCCTCGGGCAGTTCCATCCCGAACCGTCGCTCCACCGCGCGCAACTGCTCCTCGGTGAGGACGGGCAGCAACTCGAAGTTATGGCCGTGGTCGGGGAAATCTGCGCCGAACACCGCCCACCACCGCGGCGCCTTCCGCAGCGCGAGCACCCGCTCCCGCACCCCCGCCCAGGTCCCGCCCATCGCCCCTCCTCGGGAAATCGCTACTCCTCGGGAACCCGACACCGCCACCACCGTACGCCGATGAGACTCAGCGCCCCCCGCGGCGGGTGGTGACCGTGGACTCCACGGCGAAAAGCTCCTCTTCCACATGGTCGAGGGCCAGCCGGAGCGCGCCGGTCACCACGGCCGCCTCGCCGAGCAGGGACTGGGCGACCTGGGGCGGGCGGAGGCAGTAGCGGGCGAGTTCGTCGCGCAGGGGGTCGAGGATGCCGTCGAGCCCTGAGGCCCAGCCGCCGACCACGACGACCTCGGGGTCGAGGGCCTGCACGAGGGCCGCCACATCGTGGACGAGGCGGCGGATGAAGCGGTCGACGGCCGCGCGGGCGCGGGTGTCCCCGGCGCGGGCGAGGGCGAAAACACGGGCGACCTGGTCCTCGTCGAGAGGGTTGAGCGGTTCGCCGGTCGTGGAGAGCATCTCTTCCGGGGTGGCCTCGCGGCCCAGCAGATGGAGGGCGCCGATCTCGCCCGCGGCGCCGCCGAAGCCGCGGTGGAGCCGGCCGCCGATCAGCGAGCCGGCGCCGGGGCTCAGGCCCGCCACGACGTAGACGACGTCGTCGGAGCCGACGGCCGCGCCCTTCCAGTGTTCGGCCACGGCGGCGGTGTTGGCGTCGTTCTCGACGAGCACCGGGCAGCGGAAGGAGCGCCGCAGCCGCTCCCCGAGGCGCAGACCGGTCCAGCCGGGGAGGGCCGTACACAGGTGGACGGTGCCGTCGGCATCCACGATGCCCGGGCTGCCGACACCCACCGCCCGCAGCGAGTAGCGCGCCACGCCGGCCCGGCGCAGCAGGTCGGCGACGGCGGTACGGACCCGGTCCAGGCGCTCGTCGGCCGGCGCCTTCTCGGACACTTCCCGTACCGTGGAGCCGAGCGGACGGCCGTCGAGGTCCGTCAGCAGGGCGCCGACGCGGTGGGCGCCTATCTCGACGCCGAGCAGATGGCCGGCCTCGGCCCGGAAGCGGAAACGCCGTGCGGGGCGCCCCTGGCGGCGGACACCGCCCTCCTCCGCGGGCACCTCCACCACCAGGCCGTCGGCGGTCAGCCCCTCGACCACGCCCTCGACGGTGGGGCGGGACAGGCCGGTCACCCGGGTCAGATCGGTGAGGGTGGTGCAGCCCGGTGCGTGGTCGGTTCCGCGGTCCTCGGCGCGGTCGGTTCCGCGGTCGGGGCCCGTACGGTCGTCGGGGTCCGTGCCGTCGCCGGGGTCCTGGACGTCGGAGGAGACGGTCGCCGCGCGCAGCGCGTGCAGGACGACGGCGGAGTTGATGCGCCGCAGCAGGGACGGATCCCCGCCGGTGAGCCGCCCCACGTGGGCCTCCTCTCCTGTGCGTGTCTGCCGGATCGTAGCCGCTGGAAGGGGGCGCGGCGAGAGTCCCGTCAGCCGGGCACCACGAACCCCGACTCGTACGCCGCGATCACCGCCTGGGTGCGGTCCCGCGCGCCCAGTTTCGCGAGCACCCCGCTCACGTGTGTTTTGACCGTCTCGGCGCCGATGACCAGGTGGCCGGCGATCTCGGAGTTCGACAGGCCGCGGGTCATCAGCCGCAACACCTCCGCCTCGCGCTCGGTGAGCGCCGCCCGCTCCATCGCCTCGCGGGCGCGCTCGTTGCCGCCGCGGGCCGCGGCGAAGGACCGTACGGCCGCCGGGAACAGCAGCGACTCGCCCTCCGCGGCCAGGCGCACCGCGTGCACGATCTCTGCGGGGCGGGCGCGCTTGAGCAGGAAGCCGTCCGCCCCGGCGCGCAGCGCCTCGTAGACGTACTCGTCGTTCTCGAAGGTCGTCACGACCAGGATCCGGGGCGGGTCGGGGACCGACCGCAGCACGGCGCGGGTCGCCTCGATACCGTCGAGCAGTGGCATCCGGACGTCCATCGCGACCACGTCCGGCCGCAGTTGCCGCACCAGCGGCACCACCGAGGCGCCGTCGGCGGCCTCGCCGATGACCCGGATGTCCGGCTGGGACTCCAGGATCGCGCGCAACCCGGCGCGCACCAGCTGCTCGTCGTCGACGAGGAGGACGCTGATCGACACCAGATCACCTTAATGCGCGTTTGCTGGTGTGCGGTTGCTGGTGTGCGGTCGGCCGGGCCCACGCGGCGGAGCCGCACATCGACTTCTTCCCCTCAGGCCATGGCCGTGGTGCGCGCGCGGCCCCGGTCCGCCGGGAGGGTCACGCTCAGACGCCATTCGCCCTCGTACGGGCCGACCTCCGCCGCGCCGCCCAGCAGCGCCGCCCGCTCGCGGATGCCACGCAGACCGCTGCCCAGACCCGTGCCGACAGACGTCTCGCTGGTACGACCCTGGCCCGGGCCCGGCAGGGGGTTGCGCACGTCCAGCCGCAGCGACCCCGTGTCCGCGGCGACATCGACCCGTACGGCCACCGGCACCGGGCCCGCGTGCCGCAACACATTCGTCAGCGCCTCCTGGAGGATGCGGTAGCCCTCGCGGGACACCGGTCCTGGCAACTCCTCCAGCGGTCCTGACACCTTCGCGTCGAGCGTCGAGCCCGCCGCCCGCGCCGACTCCAGCAGGCGCTCGGCGTCGGCCAGGCCCGGGCGGTCGGCCGGGCCCCGGGCGGTGTCCTCGCGCAGCAGCCGCAGCACCCGCTCCAGGTCCTCCAGCGCATGCCGCCCGGTCTCCTCGATCGCGGCCAGGGCGCGGTCCGTGAACTCCGCCGAGCCCGCCGCCCGCGCCGCGCCCGCCTGCACCACGGCGACCGTGAGCGCGTGTCCGATGGAGTCGTGCAACTCGCGGGCGAGCCGGTTGTGTTCCAGCAGCCGCTCCGTACGCTCCTCCAGCGCGGCCAGCCGCTCCGCGGCCGACGGGCCCAGCAGGCGGGTCGCGACCGCCGTCATCAGCGTCCCGGCGGCCACGACCACGGCCATCAGGGCGGCCAGGGGGAGCGGGGCGAGCAGCGCGTACCACCAGTGGTGGCCGCCGATCCGTACGCCCATGACCGGTGCGGGCGTGCCCTGCGACGCCGCGTCGAACAGCGCCGCCGTCAGACCGGGCAGTTGGAGGCTCAGCAGCGCCGTCAGACAGCCGGCCTCCAGCCGCAGGACCAGCCACAGCGCGGTACGCCCCCGGTCGCCCCAGGACGCGGACGGCGCGGCGGCGATCCTCGGGGCGAGGTGGCCCTGCTGGTGGCGCGCATGTTCTCCGGGGGTCAGCAGCAGGCGTGCCTGCAACCCCTCCGCCAGCCGGGTGGCCGGCACCATCGCGACGGCGACCAGTGGCAGCACCGGCAGCACGGGCAGCCACAGCATGTCGGCGGGGCGGAGGTCGAAGAGCCCGGGGTAGACCAGACCGCACACCGCCGCCACCACGGCCCCCATCAGCAGATGCAGCCAGCGCGTATAGGTGACCGCCCGGGTCAGCGGGGCGAGGATGGCGAGGGCGGTGGGCGATGTCGACACGTCGACCATCGTGCCCTGTGCCCCACATCCGCGCCCTCCCCCGCACGGGGGAGCACGACCCCGCTCGCGGGGGAAGCCACGGCCGACCCGGCACGGGACCGTGGAGACCATGATCACCGCGACGTCGATCGACGTACACGAACTGACCAAGGACTACGGGGCGGTGCGCGCCGCGGACGGGCTGACCTTCCGGGTGGAGCCCGGCCGGGTCACCGGTTTCCTCGGGCCCAACGGCGCCGGCAAGTCCACCACCATGCGGATCGTGCTCGGCCTGGACCGGCCCGACTCCGGCACCGCCACCGTCGGCGGCCGGCCGTACCGTGCGTACGACGAGCCGCTGCGCCACGTCGGCGCGCTGCTGGACGCGGGCGCCGCCCACGGCGCCCGCACCGCCCGGGACCACCTGCTGTGCCTGGCCCTCAGCAACCGCGTCCCCGCGAGCCGGGTCGACGCCGTGCTGGAGGAGTCGGGGCTTGCCTCGGCCGCGAAGCGGCGCGTACGCACATTCTCGCTCGGCATGCGGCAGCGGCTCGGCATCGCGGCGGCGCTGCTCGGCGACCCGCCGGTGCTGATGCTCGACGAACCGGCCAACGGGCTCGACCCCGAGGGCATCATCTGGATCCGTACGCTGATGAAGCGGCTGGCCGGAGAGGGCCGCACCGTCCTGGTCTCCAGCCATCTGATGGCCGAGACCGCGCTGACCGCCGATCACCTCGTCGTGCTCGGGCGGGGCAGGCTGCTCGCCGATATGTCCATGGACGCGTTCATCAAGGAGCACAGCCGACCGCGGGTACGGGTGCGCACCACCGAGCCGGAGCGGCTGCGTTCGGAGCTGACCCGCGCGGGGCTGACCGCGGAGCCGGACGGCCCGGACCACTGGGCGGTCGACGGGGCCACCCCGGAGGAGGTCGGCACGCTCGCCGCCCGCCACGGCATCCCGCTCCTCGAACTGGCCGACGACAAGGCGTCTTTGGAGCAGGCGTATCTGCGGCTCACCGCGGACGAGGCGGAGTACACGGCGGCTGCGCCCGCTTCGGCAGTCGCAGCCAAGACGGCAAACGCAGCGAAGCAGGAGGTTTGAGAGTCAATGTCAGTAAAAGCGGTGCTGCACTCCGAGTGGATGAAGATCCGTACCCTGCGATCCCTCCTGGTCGCACTCCTCGGCGGTCTGGTGGCCACCACCGGCATCTCGGCGATGGTGAGCGCGACCGAAGACGGCAGCAAGCAGGGCGACTTCGATCCCGTCTTCTCCTCCTTCTTCGGCCTGGCCTTCGGGCAGATCGCCGCCGTCAGCTTCGGCGTGCTCGCGGTGGCCAACGAATACGCCGGCGGAGGCATCCGCGTATGGCTCGCCGCCGTCCCCCGGCGCGGCCTGTACTACGGGTGCAAGCTGACCGTCGTGGGCCTGTGCGCCCTGGCCGTCGGCCTGGTCACCGGATTCGCGTCGCTGCTCGCCGGCCAGGCGCTGCTCGGTGACGAAGGCGTGGGCCTGGACGCCCCGGGGGCGCTGCGCGCGGCGGTCGGCTGCGGGATCTATCTCGCCCTGCTGACGGTGCTGGCCTCGGGCGTCGCCGCCGTGCTGCGCAGCTCGGTGGGCAGCTTGGCGCTGGTCGTGCCCATCGTCACCTTCCTGTCCCCGGTGTTCGGCGCCACGTCCGCCACCAGGTTCCTCCCCGACCAGGCCGGTCAGCAGGTTCTGCACACCGCGCCCGAAGGCCCGTTGGGCGCATGGACGGGGCTCGGGGTGCTGGCGCTGTACACGGCGGCCGCGGTGTTCTGCGGCCGGCTGGCGGTTGAGCGCCGGGACAGCTGATGTGCGGCCAGTTGATTGTCGTACCCCGCTTGTTTAATGAAGTCATGACCAGCACGGCGGACCATCTGGCGATCATCGACCTGCTGCGCGCCCGGGACTTCCCCGACCGGCGCGGCGTCGTCGGGGCCGTGGCGAGCGGCCCCGGCTTCCATGTCGCCGACCTCCGTGTCAGCGAGGACTTCTGGGACGCGGATCTGGAGCGCCTGATCGAGGTCGAGGAGGAGTTCGAGGTCGAGTTGGGGGTGCTGGTCCAGGTGTTGTCCTTACGCTGGGGCGAGCCCGAAGTCCTCGACCTGGCCGACCATTTGGAGCGTGACGCCATGGGCGAGCGGGTGCCGGAGCCGCTGCGGTCGCTGTGCGGCTATGTGGGGCGGGTGTACGGCTGGCGGACCGACGGGCGCTGGATAGGGCTCGGGATAGGACAGGGGGACCGTGAGCTGCCCCTGCAACTGGTCGCGGCGATAGGGGAGGACAACGTGCGATGAAGCGTCAGCCGGTCATACGTCGTCACCGTCGGCGTACGCGGCGGTGCGCAGCCGGCCGTACTCCTCGGCCATCGTGGCCAGGGTCCAGTGGGCGTTGAGCCCGCTGGGGTTGGGCAGGGCCCAGATCCGGGTGGTGCCGATGGTGCGCTGCTGCGGGCCGATCTTGGCCCGCTTGTCGCCGAAGGCGACCCGATACGCGGTCACCCCGGCGACGGCCAGCCACCGCGGGCGCAGCCGGGCGACCTTCTCCGCCAGGATCCGCCCGCCCTCGCGGTACTCCTCGTCGCTCAGCTCGTCGGCCCGCGCGCTGGCGCGGGCGACGACATTGGTGATCCCCAGGCCGTACCCCAGCAGCTCCTGCTGTTCGGACGGCTGGAGCCGGCGCGGGGTGAAGCCCGAGGCGTGCAGGACGGGCCAGAAGCGGTTGCCCGGGCGGGCGAAGTGATGGCCGGTCGCGGCGGTCATCAACCCCGGGTTGATACCGCAGAAGAGCACGCGGAGGCCGTCCGCGGCCACGTCGGGTACGAGGCGGTCGCGGGCGGCTTCCAGTTCGGCGGGGGTCATCGCGGGGTGTCCGGCCGGATCAGAGGATGGCCCCGGGCGTGTACGCCGCCGCCTCCGGGTGGCGCTTGGCGATCTCCTCGATCCGGGCGACCACGGCGGCGACCTGGTCGGCGGCCGCGCCCGTGAAGGACAGCTTGTCGGCCATCAGCGCGTCCAGCTGACCGCGGTCCAGCGGGATCCGCTCGTCGGCGGCGAGCTTGTCGAGCAGTTCGTTGCGCTCGGCGCCCTGCTCGCGCATCGCGAGCGCCGAGGCGACCGCGTTCTCCTTGATGGCCTCGTGCGCCACCTCGCGGCCCACCCCGGCCCGCACCGCCCCCATCAGCACCTTCGTCGTCGCGAGGAAGGGGAGGTAGCGGTCCAGCTCGCGGGCGACCACGGCGGGGAAGGCGCCGAACTCGTCGAGCACCGTCAGGAAGGTCTCCAGCAGTCCGTCGAAGGCGAAGAAGGCGTCCGGCAGCGCGACGCGGCGCACCACCGAGCAGGACACATCGCCCTCGTTCCACTGGTCGCCCGCCAGCTCGCCGGTCATCGAGGCATAGCCGCGCAGGATCACCATGAGGCCATTGACGCGCTCGCACGAGCGGGTGTTCATCTTGTGCGGCATGGCGGACGAGCCGACCTGGCCGGGCTTGAAGCCCTCGGTCACCAGCTCGTGCCCGGCCATCAGCCGGATCGTCTTGGCGAGCGAGGACGGGCCCGCGGCCAGCTGCACCAGCGCGGTGACCACCTCGTAGTCGAGCGAGCGCGGGTAGACCTGGCCGACGGAGGTGAAGACCTGCCCGAAGCCCAGGTGCCCGGCGATCCGCCGCTCCAGCTCGGCCAGCTTGGCCGTGTCGCCGCCCAGCAGGTCCAGCATGTCCTGCGCGGTGCCGACCGGGCCCTTGATGCCGCGCAGCGGGTAGCGGGCCAGCAGCTCCTCCAGCCGCCCGTAGGCCACCAGCAGCTCGTCGGCCGCGGTCGCGAAGCGCTTGCCGAGGGTCGTGGCCTGCGCCGCCACGTTGTGCGAGCGCCCGGCCATGACCAGCTCGGCGTGTTCGGCGGCCAGCTTCCCCAGCCGGGCCAGCGTCGCGACCGTACGGCCTTGGACCAGCTCCAGGGAGAGCCGGATCTGCAGCTGCTCCACGTTCTCGGTCAGATCGCGGGAGGTCATGCCCTTGTGGACGTGCTCATGCCCGGCGAGCGCGTTGAACTCCTCGATCCGCGCCTTCACATCGTGCCGGGTGACCTTCTCGCGCTCGGCGATCGAGGCCAGGTCGACGGTCTCCAGGACCCGCTCGTAGTCGGCGAGGGCGGTGTCCGGCACCTCGATCCCGAGGTCCTTCTGTGCGCGCAGCACGGCGAGCCACAGCCGCCGCTCCAGCGTCACCTTGTACTCGGGGGACCACAGGACGGCCAGCTCCGCCGAGGCGTAGCGGCCGGCCAGGACGTTCGGGATGCGCGGCTTACCAGTCACGGGGAGACAGTCTACTGGGCGTATACGCAGGCCAGCGCGGTGGTCATGGCGAGCCGGTGATCGGCCCCGCGGCCAGCGGCGGATCAGCCCGGGGCAAGCTGCGGCTCAGCCCCGGTCGACCTGCGGCTCAGCCCTCGTACGGCAGCAGCTCGGCCCGCTTCGGCGGGCGTCCGTCGCCCGAGGAGCGGCCCGTCAGCCGTCGGCCGATCCACGGCCCGAGGTGTTCACGGGCGAAGCGCGCGTCCGAGGTGCGCCGGGCGACCCAGCCGGGCCGTACGGCGGGCGGCAGCGGCGCGTTCCAGTCGGCCTCCGGCTCGTGCCCCAGCGCCTGCCAGACCGCCTCGGCCACCCGGCGGTGCCCCTCGGTGTTCAGGTGCAACCGGTCGTCCGCCCACATCCGCGGATCGCCCACCGCCTCGGAGGCGAAGAGGTCCACGACGATCGCGCCGTGCCGCGCCGCCAGCTCGTCGATGAAGGAGAACAGCCGCTCCATCCGCGGCAGGAACCGCGCCAGCACCGGCCCGCGCCGCCCCGGGCTGCGCATCAGCACCAACTGCTTGCAGCTGGGCGCCAGCCGCCCCGCGGCCTCCTCCAGCAGCCCGCAGACCTGCTCCACATCGCATTTGGGCCGCAGCACGTCGTTCAGCCCGCCGACCAGCGTCACCAGGTCCGCGCCCATCGCCGCCGCCGGGTCCGCCTGCTCGTCGACGATCTGCCCGATGAGCTTGCCGCGCACGGCGAGGTTCGCGTAACGGAAGCCGGGGGTACGGGCCGCGAGGCGCGCCGCGAGCAGATCGGCCCAGCCCCGGTAGGAGCCGTCCGGCAGCCCGTCGGACATGCCCTCGGTGAAGGAGTCGCCGACGGCGACGAAGCTGGTGTAGGTGGTGTTCATCCGCATGGCGCGGGTGATCCTATCCCGCGGAATCCCGCGGAATCCCACAGGCTCCCGCGGGCTGCGCACGGCGGCGGGCGCGCGCATGATGAGCCGCATGGGGACGATGACCAACATCTACTTCGAGGGCGGGGCGCGCAACGGCACGACCGCCAGCTGGAACCTGGAGCCGGGCGCCGACATCTACGACGACAACATCTTCCGGCCGCCCGAGCTCTACCGGCGGACCAGCAGGACGAAGGTCATCGGGCGGATCGAGTACATGATTTTCCGCTATGACCCGTCCGCCACCCGGCCCGCCTAAGGCGCATGCGAAACCCGGACCGCGCGCGCCCCGCGCGCCCGGCGGATCCCTCGGTTGGCCCGTGCCGGGTTCCGGATGGGGCGCATCGGGGCAGTCTGGTCGGCGTGGATGCCTTTGAATGCGACCGTACGACCATGGCCATCGTGGCCGCCGCGCTCGCCGACGACGGAGAGGGGGCCGTCGCCCTGTTGGACCCGCTGGAGCGGCGGGATGTGTGCAGAGTGGCCGTCCGCCTGGCCGCGATGGCCGCCGACGCGCTGCTGGCCGTGGCGGAGGAAGGGGGCGGGGGCAAGGCCGAGGCGCTGGCCCACTGGCAGGCGTGCATCATCGCGCACGAGTCACGGCGGGACGAGTGATGGGAGGCGGGGAAGACGGGGGAGACGGGGGCGAGGGAGGGGGAGGGGAGCCGCCTGGACCGTCGCGTCAGGCGACCAGCTCGCGCAGTACGTCCTCCATGGTGACCAGGCCCTCCAGAAGCTCGTCGGGTCCGATGACGGCGGCGAGGTGGGTCCGGCTGTCGCGCATCGCGGTCAGCACGTCGTCCAGCGCCGTCTGCGGCCGCACCCGGGCGATCGAACGCAGCTGATCGAGCCGGAACGGCAGATCGCGCGGGCGCGCGTCCAGCGCGTCCTTGACGTGCAGATAGCCCAGGACGCGCCCGGAGTCGTCGACCACCGGGAAGCGTGAGAACCCGGACGTCGCCGCCATCCGCTCCAGTTCCTCGGGCGTCACCCCGAGCCGGGCGGTGACCACCTGCTCCAGGGGCAGTACGACATCGCGCACCCGGCGGCGGCTCAGTTCGAGGGCGTCCCGCAGCCGCTCGGTGGCCCGGTCGTCCAGCAGCCCGGCCGCGCCGGAGTCCACGACCACCCGAGCCAGTTCATCGTCGGAGAAGGTCGCCGACACCTCGCCCTTGGGCTCCACCCGCAACAGCTTCAGCAGGGCGTTCGCGAAGGCGTTGACCGCGAAGATCACCGGGCGCAGACCGCGCGCCAGGGCGACCAGCGGCGGGCCCAGCAGCAGCGCCGTGCGCACCGGCTCGGCCAGCGCCACATTCTTGGGCACCATCTCGCCGAACAGCATGTGCAGATACGTCGCCGCGGTCAGTGCGATCACGAACGCGACCGGGTGGACCAGCCCGAGCGGCAGCCGCACCGCGTGGAAGACCGGCTCCAGCAGATGCGCGATGGCCGGTTCCGCGACGGCGCCCAGCACCAGCGTGCACAGCGTGATGCCCAGCTGGGCGGCGGCGAGCAGCGCGGAGACATGCTGCAGACCCCACAGCACGGCGTGGGCCCGCCGGTCGCCCTGCTCGGCGCGCGGCTCTATCTGGCTGCGCCGCACCGAGATGAGGGCGAATTCGGCGCCGACGAAGAAGGCGTTGACGACCAGCGTCAGCAGGCCGACCAGCAGCTGGAGCAGAGTCATCGGGCCGCCCCCTCACCGTCCCCGCCGCGCCCGGCCTCTCTGCCGCGTCCAGCCTGCCCACCACGCCCGGTCTCCCTGCCGCGCCGGGTCTCCCGGCCGTGCCTGGGCTCCCTGCCGCGCCGGGCTTCGCTGCCGTGCCGGGCCCCTCCGCCGTGCCCGGCCTCTCCCGCCTCCCCGGCGTACGGCAGCGGCGCCCGCAGCCGTACCCGCGCGGCCCGGTGGCCGGAGTCGTCGACCACCTCGATGCCCCAGCCCGCCACCTCCAGGGCGTCGCCCCGCACCGGGATCCGGCCGAGCTCGGTGGCCACAAGACCGGCCAGCGTCTCGTACGGGCCGTGCGGCACCCGCATGCCCACCGCCGCCAGCTGGTCGACGCGGGCCGCGCCGTCCGCGTCGTACAGCGTCCGGCCCTCCGCGCCCGTGCCGACCGGGGCCAGGTCGGGCTTCTCGTGCGGATCGTGCTCGTCGCGGACCTCACCGACCACCTCCTCGACGATGTCCTCCAGGGTGACGACCCCGGCCGTGCCCCCGTACTCGTCGATGACCACGGCCATGCTGCGCTCCCCCGAGAGCCGGTCGAGCACCCGGTCCACGGTGAGCGACGCGGGGACGAGCAGCGGCTCGCGCATCAGCTCCGATACGGGGTGGCGGAGCCGCTGCTCGGCGGGGATGGCGAGCACGTCCTTGATGTGGGCGGTGCCGACGACCGTGTCCAGGCTGCCGCGGTAGACGGGGAAGCGGGACAGGCCCGTGGCGCGGGTGGCGTTGGCGATGTCCTCGGTGGTGGCCCGTACGTCCAGGGCGATGACCTGCACCCGCGGGGTCATCACGTTCTCCGCGGTCAGCTCCCGCAGGTTCAGGGTCCGTACGAACAGCTCGGCGGTGTCCGCCTCCAGGGCGCCCTCCCGGGCGGAGTGCCGGGCCAACGCGACCAGCTCCTGCGGGCCGCGCGCCGAGGCCAGCTCTTCGGCGGGCTCCAGGCCCATCCGGCGCACCGTGCGGTTGGCGGCGTTGTTGAGGTGGGCGATGAACGGGCGGAAGGCGGAGCTGAAGGCGCGCTGCGGGGTGGCGACGGCCCGGGCGACGGGCAGCGGGCGCGAGATGGCCCAGTTCTTCGGGACCAGCTCACCGACCACCATCAGCACCATCGTCGACAGCGCTGTCCCGACCGCCAGCGCGACCGAGCGGACGGCGGAGTCCGGCACGCCCATCGCCCTGAGCGGGCCCGCCAGCAGCACGGCGACGGACGGCTCGGCGAGCATGCCGACCACCAGGTTGGTGACGGTGATGCCGAGCTGGGCCCCGGAGAGCTGGAAGGTCAGGCTGCGTACGGCCTTCAGCGCACTGGCCGCGCCCCGCTCGCCACGCTCGACCGCCCGCTCGAGCTCGCTGCGCTCGACGGTGGTCAGGGAGAACTCCGCCGCGACGAACCCGCCGCAGGCGAGGGCCAGCAGGAGTGCCACGGCCAGGAGGAGCACTTCGGTCATCGGTTCACCCCTGTCCCATGGTCCAGCAGGGACGGGAGGAGTGCGCGATGTCGGCGAGCGCGAACGCGTACGCGTACGCGTTTCGGCTTCGGCTAGTGGGCGGAATCCAGCGGCTTGACCCAGCGACTCCACTGCGGCTGCGGGGCGTAGCCCGCCGCTCGCCACGCGTGGTGGGCCAGGTCGTTGCGGTCCAGCACCATCGCGTCGCCGCGCCGCCCGCCGAGCGCGGCGAACCGTTCCTCGGCCGCCTGGAGGAGGGCGGTTCCCACGCCCTGGCGCCGGTGGTCGGGGTGCACGGCGAGCCGGTAGAGATGGCAGCGCCAGCCGTCGAAGCCCGCGATCACGGTCCCGGCGAGCTCGCCGCCCCGCTCGGCCAGCAACAGCGACTCGGGGTCGCGGTCGAGCAGGCGGGCCACGCCGTCCCGGTCGTCGCTGATGCTGGTGCCCTCGGCCGCCTCCTTCCAGAAGGTCAGTACGGTGTCGAGGTCCGCGGGTGCCGCGGCGCGTATGACGAGATCGTTCATGGCGCGATCCCATCACCGCCCGGGGCGCGGCGTCGATCGAATTGGCGCCGGTCCCGCGATACGAGACCCGGCTTGTGGATGCTAGCGGATAGGCGCTAGCGTGAGGCCGTGGCGAAGACACAGCTGAACGTCCGGGTCGACGAGGCCACCGCGGAGGTGGCGCGGGAGCGCGCGCTGCAGCGGGGCATGAGCATGAACCGCTACATCGAAGAGCTCGTCCGCAAGGACGCCGGAGAGGTGGGCCATACCTTCGTGGAGGCTGCCGCCGACTTCATGAAGCAGTACCGGACCGTATTCGACGAGGAGTTCGGCAAGGAGGGCGAGGCGCGCTCTTGAATGTGCGGATCGACCTCGCCTGGCTGTTGATGGTCGCGGAGCGCAGCACCCCCGGAGACCCGCAGGTCACCGACTACGGCGCGCTGGTCGCCGCCGTCAGCAGACATGAAGCCGAGATATTCGGCACGCCCATCTACACCGACCCGCAGACCAGGGCCGCCGCCCTGCTGCAGCTGCTTCTGCTGGTGCCCGCCCTGGAGCGGTCGAACGCGCTGTTCGCGTCGGCCGTCGCGTACGCGTATCTCATCGCCAGCGGGCTGGCGATCGCCACCACCCCCGAGCGCGTCCGCGACCTGGCGCGCCTGGTCAAGGACGGCACCGCCGACGTCCACACCATCGCCGCCGAGCTGCGCAGCTGGAGCGCCTGAGCGGCGTGCCGCCGCGATCGGGGCGGCACATCGGCCCAGGATCTGTGCATCCAGCCGAAGGAGCCGCGATGCCAGGTCAGCGCAGTCAGAGAAGACAGCGCAGCCAGAGAAGACAGCGAAGACAGCACGGAAGATTCGGATCCACGGCAACGTCGTTCCTCGCCGGGGCGGTCGGCGCCGCCTTACTGCCCCTCACGGGAGGGGCCGCGGTCGCGGCCGACAGCTCGCTCAAGGCACGGGTGATCACGGACGCGGCCGTCCACCCGGTCAAGGAGGGCGTGACCGCCAAGGTCAGGATCTCCGTCGCCACCACCGGCTCCGGGCCGCTCGACGAACCCGTCACCGTCGACTACACCACCGAGGGGGACGGCGGCACCGCCACTCCCGGCGCGGACTACCGGCCCGTCGAGGGCAGCGTGACCTTCCCGGCCGGCACCGCCTCCGGCACCTCCCGCACCGTCGAGGTCGTCACCGCGAGAGGCGGCGGCGCCGAACCGGCCGAGACCGTTCCGCTCCAGCTCACCGTCTCCGGGGCCAAGGCCCCCGCCGAGACGCCACGGGTCGTGATCGACGCGCACGGACTGCCGTACCTCGACCCAGAGCTCCCCGTGCGGCAGCGCGTGCAGGACCTGCTGTCCCGGATGTCGCTCGAGGAGAAAGCCGGGCAGATGACCCAGGCCGAGCGCGACGCGCTCACCGCGCCGGGCGACATCGCCGACTACAACCTCGGCTCCCTGCTGTCCGGCGGCGGGTCGGCGCCCACCCCCAACACGCCCGCCGCCTGGGCGCGGATGGTGGACGCCTTCCAACTGCGCGCCCAGGCCACCCGCTTCCAGATCCCGCTGGTCTACGGCGTGGACGCGGTCCACGGCCACAACAACGTCGTCGGGACGACGATCATGCCGCACAACATCGGCCTCGGCGCCACCCGCGACCCCCGGCTGGCCGAGAAGACCGGCGCGGTCACCGCCTCCGAGGTGCGCGCCACCGGCGTCCCCTGGGACTTCGCGCCCTGCGTATGCGTATCGCGCGACGAGCGGTGGGGACGGGCGTACGAGTCCTTCGGCGAGGACCCGGCGCTGGTCACGGCCATGGAGACGGTCATCAAGGGCATGCAGGGCGCGCCGAGCGGCAGGGATCTCGACCGCCGCGACAAGGTGCTGACCACCGCCAAGCACTTCGTGGGGGACGGCGGTACGGAGTACGGCTCCTCGACCACCGGCGGCTACACCATCGACCAGGGCGTCACCAAGGTCACCCGCGAGGAGCTGGAGAAGGTCCACCTCGCGCCGTTCCGGGAGGCCGTGGACCGCGGGGTGGGCACGGTCATGCCCTCGTTCTCCTCGCTCGACGTCCTCGGCGACGGTCAGGCGCCGCTCAAGACGCACGCCGACGGGGCGATGATCAACGGCGTGCTGAAGGACCGGATGGGCTTCGAGGGCTTCGTCATCAGCGACTGGCAGGCCATCGACCAGATCCCCGGCGACTACCCGAGCGACGTCCGTACCTCCGTGAACGCCGGGGTGGACATGATCATGGTGCCCACGGCGTACAAGAACTTCCACGCCACGCTCGTCGATGAGGTGAAGGCCGGCCGGATCAGCCGGGCCCGGATCGACGACGCGGTCTCCCGCATCCTGACGGCCAAGTTCCGGCTCGGCCTCTTCGAGAAGCCGTACACCGACAGCACTGATACCTCCAACCTCGACCGGATCGGCTCGGCAGAGCATCGGGCCGTCGCCCGCGAGGCGGTCGCGAAGTCGCAGGTGCTGCTGAAGAACGCCGGCGGGGTGCTGCCCCTGAAGCCCTCCCAGAAGGTGTACGTCGCCGGGTCCAACGCCGACGACCTCGGCAACCAGACCGGCGGCTGGACCATCACCTGGCAGGGCTCCTCCGGCCGGCACACCGAGGGCACCACGATCCTGGAGGGCATGCGGAAGGCGGCCGCGGACTCGGCCATCACCTACTCCAAGGACGCCTCCGCCCCGACGGACGGATACGACGCCGGGGTCGTGGTCGTCGGCGAGACCCCGTACGCCGAGGGGGCGGGAGACGTCGGCAACGGCCATGACCTGCGGCTGTCCGACGCCGACCAGGCCGCGGTGGACCGGGTGTGCGGCGCCATGAGGTGCGCGGTGCTGATCGTCTCCGGGCGTCCGCAGCTCATCGGCGACCGGCTGGGGGACATCGACGCCCTCGTCGCGTCCTGGCTGCCCGGCACGGAGGGTGACGGCGTCGCCGACGTCCTCTACGGCAAGCGGGCCTTCACCGGGCAACTGCCGGTGACCTGGCCCAAGTCCGAGGCGCAGCTGCCGATCAACGTGGGCGACGCGGCGTACGACCCGCAGTACCCGTACGGGTGGGGGCTGACGACCTCGGCCCGCGCGCCCGGTGAGGCGAAGGCCGCAGGGGAGGGGCGTGCGACTGCCACGGCCGCGCGGCTCCTGGTCCAGGACCGGGTCGGCCAGAAGATCACCCCGGCGGTGGCGAAACCCTTCGCCGAGGCGGACCATCTGCTGCTCGGCGGGGATGTGGCGGGGGCGCTGCGGAAGTTGACGGCGGCCTACCGCGCTGCGGAGTGAGGCCGCGGGGGCGGGGGACGGGGGTGAGTCGGCGGGGCGCACACGATCATCGCGTGCGCCCCGCCGTCGCGTGCGCCCCGCCGTACGGTCAGCCTTGCGCGGTTGTGAACCGCTCCGCGCTCCAGGCCCCGTCGAGTTCGGGCGCCAGCCAGCCGGGGGCCGCGGCGCGGAAGTCGGCGGGCTGGAGGGCCGCCGCGCCTTGGGGGAGGGCGCCCAGCAGGGGGGCGCCCGCCGCCTCCGGCAGATCCGCGAGGTTGCAGCGGTCCGCGAGATCCGGGGCCTTGGGCCAGCTGCCGATCACGACGCCCGGGCAGTCGAGGCCCCTGGCGCGCAGCGCCTCCGCCGTCAGTGTTGTCGTGTTGAGCGTGCCCAGGCCCGCGTGCACAACGACCAGCACGGGCGCGCCCAGCAGCCGGGCCGCGTCCGCGAGCGTGCCGCCCTCCTCGTCGAACCGCACCAGCAGCCCGCCCGCGCCCTCCACGAGCACCAGATCGTGCTCGGCGGCCAGCTTCCCCGCCGCCTCGGCCACCTCGTACGGGCGCACCGGGGCGCGTCCGGCCCGGCGGGCCGCGGTGACCGGGGCCAACGGGTCCGGGTAGCGCGCGAGTTCCAGCTGCGTCACCGCCCCCGCCAGCCGAGCCACCTCCGACGCGTCCCCGGGCTCGTCCGCCCGAACCCCCGTCTGCGCCGGCTTGAGCACCGCCACGGACCGGCCGGCGGCCAGCGCGGTGGCGGCGACGGCCGCGGTGGTGATGGTCTTGCCGATTTCGGTGCCGGTGCCGGTGATGACGAGTACGGGCATGTGGTCGCGCCTTTCGGTGTCGTGCGTGAGCGGACTGTCGCGGCGGGCTCGCCGCACCCGAGCCCCGCTCGCGGGCCTTCGGCTGTGCCGGGTCAACCCGCGCGGGCCGCCGCGTGCAACGCCGCGCAGATGCGGGCCACATCGTCGTCGCTCGTGATGTACGGCGGCATCGTGTACAGCAGGTCGCGGAACGGCCGCAGCCATACGCCCTCCCGTACCGCCGCGCGGGTCGCCGCCGCCATGCCCGCCCCGTCGAGCGCGTGGTCGAGCTGGACGACGCCGATGGCGCCGAGGACCCGGACGTCGCGGACGCCGGGCAGTTCGGCCGTGGCGGCCAGGCCGTCCCGCAGCCCGGCCTCGATGCGCTTGATCTCCTGTCGCCAGTCGTGGCCGAGCAGCAGGTCGATCGAGGCGAGCGCGACGGCGGTCGCCAGGGGGTTGCCCATGAACGTCGGGCCGTGGGCGAGCACCGGGAGCTCGCCGCGCGAGATGCCGTCCGCCACGCGCGGGGTGCACAGCGTGGCGGCGAGTGTCATATACCCGCCGGTGAGCGCCTTGCCCAGGCACATCACATCGGGGCTGACGCCCGCGTGTCCGGCCGCGAAGAGTTCGCCCGTACGGCCGAAGCCGGTGGCGATCTCGTCGAAGACCAGCAGGACGTCGTGCTCGTCGCAGGCCTCGCGCAGCACCCGCAGCAGGCCGGGGGAGTGGAACCGCATCCCGCCCGCGCCCTGCACCACCGGTTCGACGATCACCGCGGCCAGCTCATGGGCGTGGCGGGCGACCAGGTCGCGCAGCTGCGCCTCGTACGCGGGGTCCGGCGGGGCGTCGAAACCGGGCGGGGGCGCGTCGGCGAAGAGCTGACGGGGCAGCAGGCCCGACCACAGGTGGTGCATACCGCCGTCCGGGTCGCACACCGCCATCGGCTGCCAGGTGTCGCCGTGGTAGCCGCCGCGCCAGGTGAGCAGCCGCCGCTTGTCGGGGCGGCCGAGCGAGCGCCAGTACTGCAGGCACATCTTGACCGCGACCTCGACCGAGACCGAGCCGGAGTCGGCGAGGAAGACGTGTTCAAGCGGCTCGGGGGTGATCTCCACGAGGCGGGCGGCCAGCCGTACGGCGGGCTCGTGGGTGAGCCCGCCGAACATCACATGGCTCATCCGGTCCAGCTGGGCGCGCGCCGCGTCGTTGAGCACCGGGTGGTTGTAGCCGTGGATGGCGGACCACCACGACGACATCCCGTCGACCAACTCCCGTCGGCCCTCCGCCGGTTCGGCCAGGCGCAGCCTGACCCCGGCGGCCGACTCCACGATCAGCGGGTCCTGGCGGCCGGGCATCGGCCCGTACGGATGCCAGACATGCCGCCGGTCCAGGGCCAGCAGTTCGCCGGGCGTCAGCGGTTTGCCGGGCGTCAGCTGCGGCTCAGGCATTGGGCGGCAGGTCCGTGCCCACGCCACGGCGGCGCACGGCGACCAGATCGGTGCGGGCGCCTGCGGCCGGCGCGCCGGCGGGTACGGCGGCGGGTGCGGGCTCGGCTCCCGCGTCGGCTCCGGCCCCCTCGGCCGTCCCCGCCGCCTCGCCGCACGGCGCGCAGCCCTCGCCCGCCGAGCCGCAGCCCGCGCCCTCGGCCTCCCCCTCAGCACCGCCGTGCGAACCGCAGCCCGCCCGTGCCGCCGCCAGCGCGTCGGCCCGGTGGGTGGGCAGCGTCGTCGTATCCGTGCCCTCCACCTCGAAGCCGGCGTCGGCGATCATCGCGAGGTCGTCCTTGCCGGCCTGGCCCTCGGTGGTCAGATAGTCGCCCAGGAAGATCGAGTTCGCCAGGTGCAGGGCCAGCGGCTGCAGCGAGCGCAGATGGATCTCCCGTCCGCCCGCGAGCCGTACCTCGACGTCCGGGCAGACGAACCGCACCATCGCCAGGATCCGCAGACAGCGCTGCGGGGTGAGTTGCCACTCCTCGGCGAGCGGGGTGCCCTCGATGGGGATGAGGAAGTTGACCGGGACCGAGTCGGGGTCCAGCTCGCGGAGCGAGAAGACCACGTCGACCAGGTCCTCGTCCGTCTCGCCCATGCCCGCGATCAGCCCGGAGCAGGCGGACATGCCCGCCGCCTGGGCCTGCTGGACGGTCGTCACCCGGTCGGCGTAGGTGTGGGTGGTGGTGATGTCCCCGTACGTGGCTTCCGAGGTGTTGAGGTTGTGGTTGTACGCGTCGGCGCCCGCCTCCCGCAGCCGCGCCGCCTGCCCGTCGGAGAGCAGGCCGAGGCAGGCGCACACCTCGACGCCTTCGTTCTCTTCCTTGATCGCCTCGATGGTCCGGGAGACCCGCTCGACGTCCCGGTCCGTCGGGCCGCGCCCGCTGGCGACCAGACAGACCCGCTTGGCGCCGCCGGAGACCCCCGCGACCGCGGCGGCCGCGGCCTCCTCGGGCTTCAGCCAGGTGTACTTGAGGATGTCGGCGCGCGAGCCGAGCCGCTGTGAGCAGTACGAGCAGTCCTCGGGGCACAGCCCGGACTTGAGGTTGACCAGATAGTTGAGCTTCACCCGCCGCCCGAACCAGGCGCGGCGCACCTTGCCCGCCGCGGCCACCACGTCGAGCACATCGTCGTCGGCGGTCGCCAGCACGGCGAGGGCCTCTTCTCGGGTCGGCAGCTCGCGCCGCAGCCCCTTGTCCACCAGCGTCTTCAGCAGCTCCATGGGCCGATCCTGCCCTGCGCCCGGGTCCGGGGCAAAGGAGGGATCACACAACACCACTCGTTCCAGGTGTGTGTATTGCCACACCCTGCCCATGCATGGACGCCGATACGTTCTATCGGGACCCGACAGTTGGCGCCCGGTTGCCACGCGGCGGAGCCGGCTGCATCGATCTGCGGCTCCGCCGCGTGGTGATTGCAGTGCATGGAAGGCAGGGACGGCGTATGCCCCAGGATCGCCATGACGACCCGTTCGAGTGGATCGACGAGCAGAGCGAACGGCGGAGCCGCGCCGGACTCGTCCGCACGCTCAAACCCCGCCCCGCCGACTCCCCGCTGCTCGACCTCGCGGGCAACGACTACCTGGGCCTGGCCAGGCACCCGGAGGTGACGGCCGCGGCCGGCGCGGCGGCGGCCCGCTGGGGCGCGGGCTCGACCGGGTCCCGGCTCGTTACGGGGCATACGGAGCTGCACGCCACGCTGGAGGCGGAGCTCGCTGCCTTCTGCGGCTTCGAGGCGGCCTTGGTGTTCTCGTCCGGCTACGCGGCGAACCTCGCCGCCGTCACCGCGCTGAGCGGTCGTGACGCCCTGGTCCTGTCCGACGCGGTCAACCACGCCTCGCTCATCGACGGCTGCCGGCTGTCCAGGGCCGAGGTCGCCGTCGTTCCGCACGCCGACCCCGAGGCGGTGCGCAAGGCCCTCGAAGCCGCTTCTTCTCCGGCGGCGGAGACGGCAGCGCACGCCGCGGCGGACACCTCAACGGAGACGGCAGCGGACACCGCGGCGAAGACGGCAGGGGACGACACCGCAGGGGAGACGACAGCGCACACGCCCCGGCGCGCCCAGGCGCGCCCGCGCCGCCGCGCGCTCGTCGTCACCGACTCCGTCTTCTCCGTCGACGGGAACGCCGCCCCGCTCCCCGCCCTCGCCGCCGCCTGCCGCGCGCACGGCGCGGCCCTGGTCATCGATGACGCGCATGGCTTCGGGGTGCTCGGCGACGGCGGGCGCGGCGCACCGCAGGGCGCGGGGCTCGCGGGCGCGCCCGACGTGGTCGTGACCGTCACGCTCTCCAAGGCGCTGGGCAGTCAGGGCGGGGCCGTTCTGGGACCGGCCCGGGTGATCGAACACCTGGTCAACTCCGCCCGGACGTTCATCTTCGACACCGGCCTCAACCCGGCCGCCGTGGGCGCCGCCCTGGCGAGTCTGCGCCTGCTGCGCCGGGAGCCGGAGCGCGCCGCCCGCGCCCGCGCATTGGCCACCGGGCTGTACGAACGGCTCACCGCCGCCGGGCTGAGCGCGGTACGGCCCGACGCGTCGGTGGTGTCGGTGCGGGCCCCCTCGCCCGAGCAGGCGGTGCGGTGGGCCGCGGACTGCCGCGCGGCCGGGCTGGCCGTCGGCTGCTTCCGCCCGCCGTCCGTCACGGACGGGATTTCCCGGCTACGGCTGACGGCCCGGGCGGATCTGACCGATCAGCAAATCGAGGAGGCGGCCGACGCGATCGTACGGACCGCGCCGACCGCCTGACGGCTCAGCTCAGCTCAGCTCTCGCGTTGGCGCGTGGCCGCGCCGGTGTCGAGCGCGCCGCCCCGGAGCGCGTCGACGAACGTGAGCCAGACGTCCGGGACGAACAGCAGCGCGGGGCCGGACGTGTTCTTCGAATCCCGCACGGCCAGCAGGCCGGGCGGGATCGAAGCCGTCTCCACGCAGTTGTTCATTCCGGTGCTGTAGCTGCTGCGCCGCCATTGCGCATCGCGCAATGCCGAATCGCAGGGTAGGGACCAGGACATTGTGGACATGGTGCCCCCTCAGGCGCCGCCCCCGATTTTGGTGATGAAGGTCAACGATTCCTTGACGGTCAGGGCGTTGGTCCGCAGCGTGTCGAACGCGGCGCTGTACGCCCGGAGGTCTTCTTTCCGTTCCAAGTAGAGGCTACTCGTCAAGTGGTCGAGAACAACAACATCGAGATCAGTAATGTGCGAAAAGGAAAAAATAATGAAAGGACCAGTGATGCCAATGGGCATTCCGGCGGAGAACGGCAGTACCTGAAGCTGCACTTGAGGCAACGCCGCGACCTCCGCGAGATGCCGCAGCTGGGCCGCCATCACCCCGGGTCCGCCTACCTCGCGCCGCAGCGCCGCCTCGTCGAGCACCGCGTGCAGCCGCAGCGGGCGCGCCCCGCGCAGCACCGACTGACGCGCGATCCGCACCTCCACCAGCGTGTCCACCTGAGGCCGGGGCAGATCCGGCAGCGCCGCGCGGGTCACCGCCCGCGCGTAGTCCGGGGTCTGCAGCAGACCCGGCACCACCGTGGTCTCCAGCGTGGACGCGGCCGAGGCCTCCGACTCCAGGCTGATGAAATCCCGGTAGGCGGGCGGCAGCAGATCGCGGTAGGCGTACCACCAGCCGCGCCGCGACCCCTCGGGATCCGATGCGCCCCCACCGCACAACGCCTCCAGCAGGGCGCGCAACTCCGGGTCCGCGACCTCGTACACATCCAGCAGCCGCACCACATCGGCCGGTCTCGCTCCACTGCTTCCGGTCTCCAGCCGACTTACCTTCGACTGGTGCCAACCCACCCGGCGAGCGGCCTCGCCGCTGGTGAGTCCGGCGAGATCGCGCAGACGGCGGAGTTCCGCACCGAGCTTGCGGCGGCGAACCGCAGGGCCGTACCGCATGACATCCCCTTTCGGCATTCTCTCGAATTCCCGGTCGCCAGTGTGCCGCTCAAATCCGGTCTTCCGTAGCAGAGTTCACCGTTTCGAGCGACAGATATATGCATAACTCGGTGGATCGCACCCGTTGTGGGGTCCATCGATGGCACTCTGACGCTAGAGCCGCCGGGGCTGCCCACGACTTCACTGGCTTGGCATTACTACTCGCACGCGTCCGCAGCCGCGCCCCGGCTGGAAGGGACAGGGTCGCCATGGCTGACCACCACGAAGCATCCGTCACTCTGCCGAGCGCGCCGGTCTCGGTGACCGCGGCGCGAAGATATGTGACGAGCGTGCTGGCCGAATGGGGTCTGCCGACGGATGCGGAGACCGTCGGCATCGTACGGCTCGTCGTCTCCGAACTCGCCACCAACGCCGTCCAGCACACGATGGGCCAATCGCCCACCTTCACCGTGGATCTGCGGCTGGAACGCGAAGAGCGGCTGAGCATCGGCGTCACCGACAGCCACCCCAGATGGCCCAAACGCCTGCCGCCCGCCACCCATCAGGACAACGGCCGGGGCCTGCTGATCATCCGGTCGCTGGCCGCGGAGTCGGGCGGCGAGGTGTCCGTCATCCCGACGCCGGAGGGCGGGAAGACGGTCTGGATCGCGCTGCCCTGGACCGTTCCCGTGGGCTGACGTGGGCTGAGCGGCGGCCCGTTCGGGTCACCGCGAAGGCCCGACGTACGCCGCGCTCACAGGACGCGCTTGACGTGCCCCGTGGTGCCGCGGGCCTCGGCCAGCTCCCGTATGCGCCCGAACACCGGCCCGGCCGTCGGGCTGATCAGATAGTGTGGCATATCGCCGCGCTCGATCACGCCGTACGGGCTGGTGCCCATGAGATACGAGGAGTAGAGGATCAGCCCGTCGGGCCGCCGCACGTCGACGGCCAGCGCGGAGAACCCGGGGAACTCGTCCGTCTGGTACACCCGCAGCCCCTCGGCCTCGGCGCCATAGCGCTCCTTGAACCGGCCGAACCGCTCCAGCGAATCCTTGATCTTCCTCGTCATGTCCTCCTGGTACTGCCGCGCCAGCGTGGCCGCGGCGTCCGAGGACGGGTCCAGCAGAAAGCAGCTGTAGATCCCGCCCCGGCGCAGCAGGCCGAGGACCGCGTCGCGATAGCGGGCCGGGCGCTCGGTGGTGACCAGCCGGCCGGAGGAGGTGCGCAGCGCCGTGCCCATGTCGAGGACTTCCTCGGACGCCGCGTCCAGCAGCCGCGCCTTCTCTTCGGAGCTCGGCCGCTCGGGATACGCGTGCACCGCGGTGCCCCCGTCAAGCCCGCGGCTCGCCAGCCACGCCTTGGCCGCCTGCTGCGGGCCGCCGTCCCCGGCCATCAGATAGACGTGCTTGCCCTCATGGCTCCCCACGGGGGTGAACTGCTCCGCGTACGGGCCCGCGGTGCGGTACACGTCCTCGGAGATCGCCAGGCAGTCCCGAGGGGTCGCCTTCTCCAGATGCGCGGCCAGATTGATGTCGGGGGAGTGGATGGTGCCGGTCCGCCCCTCGCCGGTGTGCTGGATCGTCCCCTTGTGCACGGCCATCCGCAGATGCAGCTCGCCGCCCACGCCCGCCCGCGCGAACTCGTCCCGCAGATGGAGCAGATCCAGGGTGAGGAAGGTCCTGGCCGCCTCCAGCGCGACATCGCGGGCCACGCTCTCGCTGTCGTCATGGACGGCGAAGAACCCGCCGTCGCCCCGCCAGCTCCACACCCCGCTGCGGGCACAGCGGCGCTCCGCCGCCAGCTGCGCGAGCCGGGTGCGCATCCGCTCGCGCAGCAGATCGAAGGCGTGGGCGGCGCGGTCTCTCGGGTTCGACAGGACGATCGTCGAATATCCGGCCGTGTCGATGAAGACCAGATACACATGGTCGTAGGTCCGGTCCGCCTGGAACTGCTCGGTCACCACAAGCCCCCTCCTGCTGCCGACACCCGGCCACGCTACGCGCGTTGGCACCGGTGTCGAAGACATCGGACGTCACATCGGCTCCACCAAGCCACGCTCGACCGCGCTGCGCTCGACGCAGAACTCATTTCCCTCCGGGTCCGTCATCACCACCCAGCCGAGCCCGTCCTCCGTGCGCCGGTCGTCGATGACCGACGCGCCCAGCGAGACCATCCGCTCCACCTCGGCGTCCCGCGTGCCCGAGGGCGGCTGGATGTCGAGGTGGACGCGGTTCTTGCCCTGCTTGGCATCGGGCACCCGCAGAAACAGCAGACCCGGGACGCCGGTCTGGTTCGAAGTGATCAGCACCTCGTCGTCATCCGGCGCGGAGCCCTCCAGCGCATACCCGGTCAGGGCGGACCAGAACTGCGCCAGGGCGTACGGGTCGTGGGCGTCGAAGGTGATGTTGCGGACCGGGTTGAGATACGACATGTGATCCCTCGCGAACCGATGGACGGACTTCCCCGACCCCGCCAACGTACCGGCGCCCCACTGACAGTCAGCCGGCTACTGACAGTCAGCCCGCTACCGACAGTCAGGCCCCGGTGTCGGTCAGCGCACCTTGCCGTACCAGACCTTCTTGGTCCAGATGCGCTCCAGCCGCACCACGGTCCCCGGCTTGGGCGCATGCCAGATCCGGCCGCGCCCCGCGTACAGGCCCACGTGGTAGACGCTGCTCCCGGAATGGAAGAACACCAGGTCGCCGCCGTGGCGGGAGGCGGCCTTGATATGGCGGGTGCGGTTGTACTGCGCGGCGGCCGTACGCGGCAGCCGCTTTCCGGCCCGCTTGTACGAGTACTGGGTCAGGCCCGAGCAGTCGAAGCGGCTGGGGCCGGCGGCCCCGTAGGTGTACGGGGCTCCCTTCTTCGACGCGGCGACCTGCAGCGCCTTCGCGGCGGCGGCGGAGGCCGCCTCGGCCTGCTGCGGAATTCCCGGCCCCGCTACGGGGCCACCGACCGCGGCGACAGTCAGGGCCGAGACGGCGCCGGCCCGGGATACGGCTGTAGGGACTCGTATGTGCGCATTCATCGCGCACCCCCTTCGTCTGCCGGGCCCCTGCCCGGCCCATACCGGCCAGGCGCCCGACGCGGCGGGTCCTGTCGTCCCTGGGATGGTGCCCCCGGCCTCGTATGGATGCGAGGCCGGGGGCGGGGGCGGGGAGGCCGACAGGGAGGCGAAAAGCACCGCTGTGGCACCGCAGGCCGGTCCGGCGGGGGCGCCGGGGCCGGGTTGGGCCGTCCGGGTGAACGGCGCCGCTTCCCCGCGTCAGTGCGCGGGCGTCGGGGGCAGCGTCACGCGTTCGGTGCGGCGGTCTCCGTCCAGTACGCGGAGGGCGCGCTCCAGCGTCGTGGTGTGGAGGCGGCTCTCGCCGCGCTCGTGCATCAGGGCCAGCGCGTCCCGGAGGGCGGTGGCCTTCCCCACCAGGGCCTGCGCGGCTCGCAGGCCCGCGTAGGTGTCGCTGCCGCGGGACGGGTTGATTCGGGCGAGCAGGTCGACCACGTCCAGATAGCCGTCCACCAGCGCGCCCTCCGCGCGGGTGAGCGCGGGCAGCGGGGGCAGTTCAGGCGGTAGCACGGTCGGTCACCTCACCTCGCGTCGCGCAGTGGCCGCGGGTGCTTGCGGCTCTGGGTGAGCCGGTCCACGAGCCCGTATGCCACCGCGTCCTCGGCGTTGAAGATCTTGTCGCGCTCGATGTCGGAGCGGATCCGCTCGGCGGTCTGCCCGGTGTGCCGTACCAGCAGCTCTTCCAGGAGGGCGCGGGTGCGCAGCATCTCCTTGGCCTGGAGTTCCAGGTCGGAGGTCGTGCCCTGGATGGGTTCGCTGAACGACGGCTGGTGGATGAGGACCCGCGCGCCCGGCAGCGCGAAGCGCTTGCCCGGGGTGCCGGCGGCCAGCAGTACGGCGGCCGCGGAGGCGGCCTGGCCCAGGCAGATCGTCTCCACGTCGCAGGTGACGAAGTGCATCGTGTCGTAGATCGCCGTCATGGCGGAGAACGAGCCGCCGGGCGAGTTGATGTACAGCGAGATGTCCTGGTCGGGGCTGGCGTGTTCCAGGTGGACGAGCTGTGCGATCACGTCGTTGGCCGAGGTGTCGTCGACCTGGGTGCCGAGGAAGACGATGCGCTCGGACAGGAGCTTGGAGTACGGGTCCATGGTGCGGACCCCGTTGCTCGTGCGCTCGGTGAACTCGGGCAGGACGTAGCGCGCCGTCGGGCGTTCCATCACGTCACCTCTGGGTGTCAGGTGGTACTCGGGCGTCTGTAAAAAATGTACAGGACGTACATCTCGTTATGATGGGGAGCATGGCCTACGAGATTCCGGTGACGCAAGCCCGAGCAGAGCTCGCCGAGCTGATCAACCGCGTTGTGTACGGCGGCGAGCGGGTGGTCGTGACGCGGCACGGAAAGCCGCTCGTGTCCCTGGTCTCGGCCGATGACCTGCGGCGACTCGAGGAGATGGAGTCGGATGAGGCAGGCGAGGCGGGCGCCGAGGAGGAGCAGGTGATCAGCACGGTCTCGACCGTCCGCCCGGCGGCGTCCGCTCCCGGCGAACGGCGGCGGTTCGGCATCGCCGCGGAGCACCGCGGCCCGGACGTCGGGGACCGGCGGCGCGGGCGCGGCTGAGGCCCCGCCCGACTCGACCCCCACCCACCACAACCGCCGCAGTTAACGCCGTGGAAACGCCGCGGAACTAGCCTTCCGAAACCGGGTGCGAGCCGCCCTGGGAACCGGGCCGCAGGTGAGCGGGCGATTCGACCCCGTCCGACGGGACAAGCGTGAGGTGGTAGGCGTGCAGTTGACCCCGCACGAGCAGGAACGGTTGCTCATTCACGTGGCCGCCGACGTGGCCGAAAAGCGGCGGGCCCGCGGGGTGATCCTCAACCACCCGGAGGCCGTCGCGCTGATCACCGCGCACATCCTGGAGGGCGCCCGCGACGGCCGTACGGTCGCCGAGCTCATGTCCTCGGGCCGCGAGGTGCTGACCCGCGAGGAGGTCATGGAGGGCGTCCCGGAGATGATCCACGACGTCCAGGTCGAGGCCACCTTCCCCGACGGCACCAAGCTCGTCACCGTCCACCAGCCCATCGCCTGACGGAGGGCGCCTCCCGTGATTCCCGGAGAGATCCTGCACGCGGACGAGCCGGTACGCCTCAACGAAGGCCGCCCCGTCACCCGCCTCACCGTGCTCAACGCGGCCGACCGGCCCGTTCAGGTCGGCTCCCACTACCACTTCGCCGAGGCGAACCCCGGCCTCGACTTCGACCGCGCCGCCGCCCACGGCCAACGTCTGCACATCGCCGCGGGCACCGCCGTGCGCTTCGAGCCGGGCATCCCCGTCGAGGTCGAGCTGGTCCCGATAGCGGGCGAGCGCGTCGTACCCGGGCTGCGTGGCGAGACAGGAGGGTCCTTGTGAGCAGGGGGCACCTCCCAGCGATAGCTGGGGGAGCACGCGAGGCCGCCGGCCCGCGACGAGAATACGAGCCGCGCTGTCGCCTCGCGGGCGACGGTGACATGAGCCTCCCCCAGCTACCGCTGGGAGGTGCCCCCTGCCGCGGCGGGGCGAACGATGGGACGCAGCATGACTGAACTCAGCCGCCCCGCGTACGCGGACCTCTTCGGGCCGACCGCCGGCGATCGTATACGGCTCGCCGACACCGACCTTCTCATCGAGATCGAGGAGGACCGCGCCGGCGGCCCCGGCCGGGCCGGGGACGAAGCGGTGTTCGGCGGTGGCAAGGTGATCCGCGAGTCCATGGGGCAGTCGCGTGCCACGCGCGCCGAGGGGACCCCCGACACCGTGATCACCGGCGCCGTGATCCTGGACCACTGGGGCGTCGTCAAGGCCGACGTCGGGCTGCGCGACGGCCGGATCACCGGCATCGGCAAGGCGGGGAACCCGGACACCATGGACGGCGTCCACCCCGACCTCGTCATCGGGCCGGAGACGGAGGTCATCGCGGGCAACGGCAGGATCCTCACCGCCGGGGCCGTCGACGCCCACGTCCACTTCATCTCCCCGACCATCCTCGACGAGGCGATGGCGGCGGGCGTCACCACCATCGTCGGCGGCGGCACCGGACCCGCCGAGGGCACCAAGGCGACCACCATCACGCCGAGCCCCTGGCACCTGGCCCGGATGTTCGAGGCGCTGGAGGCATACCCCGTCAACATCGGGCTGCTCGGCAAGGGCAACACCGTCTCGCGTGAGGCGATGTACTCCCAGCTGCGGGGCGGCGCCCTCGGGTTCAAGATCCATGAGGACTGGGGCGCCACCCCCGCCGCCATCGACGCGTGCCTGGGAGTGTGCGAGGAGAGCGGCGCCCAACTCGCCATCCATACGGACACGCTCAACGAGGCGGGCTTCGTCGGCGACACGCTCGCCGCCATCGCCGGGCGTTCCATCCACGCGTACCACACCGAGGGCGCGGGCGGCGGGCACGCGCCGGACATCATCACCGTGGTGTCCCAGCCGAACGTGCTGCCCAGCTCCACCAACCCGACCCGCCCGCACACCGTCAACACCGTCGAGGAACACCTCGACATGCTGATGGTCTGCCACCACCTCAACCCGGCCGTCCCCGAAGACCTCGCCTTCGCCGAGTCCCGCATCCGGCCCAGCACGATCGCGGCCGAGGACATCCTGCACGACCTCGGCGCCATCTCGATCATCTCCTCCGACTCCCAGGCCATGGGGCGGGTCGGTGAGGTCGTGCTGCGCACCTGGCAGACCGCGCATGTCATGAAGCGCCGGCGCGGCGCCCTGCCCGGCGACGGCCGCGCCGACAACCACCGGGCGCGTCGCTATGTCGCCAAATACACCATCAATCCGGCCGTCGCCCAGGGCCTGGACCATGAGATCGGCTCCGTGGAGACCGGGAAGCTCGCCGATCTGGTGCTGTGGGACCCGGCGTTCTTCGGCGTCAAACCGCAGCTGGTCATCAAGGGCGGGCAGATCGCGTACGCGCAGATGGGCGACGCCAACGCGTCCATCCCCACACCGCAGCCGGTCCTGCCGCGCCCCATGTTCGGCGCGATCGGCCGCGCCCCCGCCGCGAACTCGCTCAACTTCGTCACGCAGACCGCGCTCGACGACGGCCTGGTGGACCGGCTCGGCCTCGGCAAGCGGTTCGCCCCGATCCGCAGCACACGCGGCGTCACCAAGGCCGATATGCGGGAGAACGACGCCCGCCCGCAGGTCGAGGTCGACCCCGACACCTTCACGGTGACCATCGACGGGGAGCCGGTCGAACCGGCCCCCGCCACGGAACTGCCCATGGCACAGCGCTACTTCCTCTTCTGAGCGGACGTGGCGACCATGACCGTGCCCGTGCCCATGCCCGCGGCCGCCGCCCGGGCGGCCCTGCTCGTCCTCGCCGACGGCCGGTTCCCCGCCGGAGGCCATGCGCATTCCGGAGGCGCCGAGGCCGCCGTCAAGGCGGGCCGGATCCGGGACGCGGAGTCGCTGGAGGAGTTCTGCCGGGGCCGGCTGCACACCGCCGGGCTCACCGCGGCGGG
>NZ_NCSM01000041.1:0-32743 GCF_002224125.1 Streptomyces sp. NBS 14/10 | reverse complement strand
GCACGGGCCGCCTGGCCAGGACCGGAACTCGACGCCCTCGCCGCGGCCCGCCCGCGCGGCGCCCACCAGCCGGTCGTCCTCGGCCTCGCCGTACGCGCCGCCGGGGCGAGCCCGGCGGACGCCGCGCATATCGCCGCGTACGAATCGGTCAGCGGGCCCGCGACCGCCGTCGTACGGCTGCTGAGCCTGAACCCCTTCGACGCCACCGCCGTGCTCGCCCGCCTCGTCCCCGAGCTGGACCAGGTCGCGGCGCGGGCCGCCGAGGCGGCCCGACGGGCCCTCGACGAGGGCCCGGACGCGCTGCCCGCCGCCTCCGCGCCGCTGCTCGACATCACCGCCGAAGCGCATGCGGCCTGGCCCGTACGCCTCTTCGCGTCGTAGCAGTGGCAATGCAGCCCGAGCGCAGCCGCGACGGTCCCAGCGCAGCCGTACGCAGCCTCAGCGGAGCTGCGACGGCCTCAGCGCAGCCGGCAACGCAGCCTCAGCAGAGCCGTCCGGCCTTCACGCCCCAGCAACCGCAGTCGCGTCGCGGCGGCGCGCGCCACGCCCGTCCCCCATCCCCCATCCCCGGAGCCGTCATGCATCTCGACCACGCGGACGCCGACATCTACCCGCAGCGCCACACCTACAGCAGCGCCGCCGACCCGCGCCGCCCCGACGGCACCCGCCGCGCCCTGCGCATCGGCCTCGGCGGCCCGGTCGGGTCCGGGAAGACCGCGACCGTCGCCGCGCTGTGCCGCGCGCTGCGCGACGAGCTGTCGATCGCCGTGGTCACCAACGACATCTACACCCGCGAGGACGCCGAGTTCCTGCTGCGCAACGCCGTCCTGCCGGCCACGCGCATCACGGCCGTGGAGACCGGCGCCTGCCCGCACACCGCGATCCGCGACGACATCTCCGCCAACCTCGAGGCGATCGAGGACCTCGAGGACGCCGTCGGCCCGCAGGGCGGCCTCGACCTCGTCTTCGTCGAGTCCGGCGGCGACAACCTCACCGCGACCTTCTCCAAGGGGCTGGTCGACGCCCAGATCTTCGTCATCGACGTCGCGGGCGGCGACGACATCCCGCGCAAGGGAGGGCCGGGTGTGACCACCGCCGACCTCCTGGTCGTCAACAAGACCGACCTCGCGCCGTACGTGGGTTCCGACCTGGACCGCATGGCCCACGACGCGCGCGCCCAGCGCGGCGATCTGCCCGTCGCCTTCACCTCGCTGGTCACCGAGAACGGCGTCAAGCCGGTCGTCGACTGGGTACGCGACCGGCTGGCCGCCTGGACGGCGGCCCACGCGTGAGCGGCGTCCGGGCCGCCGCCCGGATCGTCGCGGAGGCGGACGGGCGGGGCGGGACCGCGTTGCCCGTGCTGGCCGGCGACGGGCCGCTCGCGTTGCGGCGGACGCGAGGGGTGGGGGCGGAGGCGCGGGTGACTGTGGTGGGGGCGATGAGCGCGCCGCTCGGCGGGGATCGGATCGGCCTCGACGTGGTGGTGGGGCCGGGGGCGCGGCTGTCCGTCGGGTCGGCGGCGGCGACCATCGCACTGCCCGGGCGGTCGGGCGAGCCCGCCCACTACGACGTACGGCTCACCGTCGGCGACGGCGCGACGCTGTGCTGGCGACCCGAGCCGGTCATCTCGGCGCGCGGCAGCGATCTGCGGATGACCTGCCGCGTCGAGCTCGCCCCGACCGCCCGTCTGCTGCTCCGCGAGGAGCAGGTGCTCGGCCGGGCCGGAGAGCCGCCGGGGCGGCTGACGGCCCGTCTGACGGTGTACCGGGCCGGGCGGGCCCTGCTGGACCAGGAGCTCGGCTACGGGCCGGGGATGCCCGGCTGGGACGGCGGGGCGGTCCTCGCCGGGCATCGGGCCGCCGGTCAACTCGTCCTCGTCGACCTGGCCTTCGAGGAGCGGCCGGTGTCCGTCCGGCAGCTCGGCGAGACGGCGGTGCTCACCCCGCTCGCGGGCCCCGCCGCCCTGGTCACCGCGGTGGCACCGGACGCGCTGCGGCTGCGGCGGCTGTTGGACCAGGTAACCGGCGCCGGGGCGGGCGGGTGGCACGGGGCCGCCGAAGAGCCCGCCGCCGACGGCGGCATGTCAAGGCGAGGACCCTCCTGACACTCTTTGAACCCTCCCCCAGCTGAAGCAGGGGGATTCCTGGCTCAGGAAGCCCCGCAGGTCAACGACCTGAAAGGTCTTACTCCCTCAACACCAGCCGGGACGGAACCTGCCCGGTCGCCCGAGAGCGTAGGGTTGCGCTGGCTTGGTTCTCGCTCAACGCGTCGTGCGCGCTTGGCTCTTGCAACGCACGACATATACCTTACCCGATCGTGTGGGCGGTCTTTCGCCCTGAAAAGGAGACCAGGTGAGACGTGCAGCAATGCTCGGCACGGCCGGCGGTGTGCTCACCGGGGCGCTGATAGCGGGCGCCCTGGCCACGCCCATGGCCAGCGCGAAGGCGCGTACGCCGGGGGGAGCGGCGGAGGCGCGCGGTGTGCAGATCGCCGGGGCCAGGGCCGCCGCGGCGGGCATCGACTGGCAGGACTGCCCGGCCGACTGGGCTCTGGAGAAGCCCATACAGTGCGGCTATGTGACGGTCCCGCTCGACTACGCCAAGCCGTACGGCCGCACCATCAAGCTCGCCGTGGACCGGATCGGCAACACCGGGAGCGCCACCGAGCGCCAGGGTGCGCTGATCTACAACCCGGGCGGGCCCGGCGGCTCCGGATTGAAGTTCCCGCGCCGGGTCACCACCAAGAACCCGCTGTGGGCGAAGACCTCGAAGGCGTACGACTTCGTCGGCTTCGACCCGCGCGGGGTCGGCCACTCCGCCGCCATCTCCTGCGTCGACCCGCAGGAGTACGTCAAGGCGCCGAAGGCGGACCCGGTGCCGGACAGCGAGGCGGACAAGCGCGCACAGCGCAAGCTCGCCAAGGAGTACGCGCAGGGCTGCGCGGAGCGCAGCGGCTGGATGCTGCCGTACCTGACGACGCCCAACACGGCTCGTGACATCGACGTCATCCGGGCCGCGCTCGGCGAGAAGAAGCTCAACTACCTCGGCGTGTCCTATGGCACCTACATCGGCGGCGTGTACGCGACGCTCTTCCCGACGCATGTGCGCCGCATGATCGTCGACAGTGTGGTCAACCCGTCGCGGGAGAAGATCTGGTACCAGGCCAACCTGGACCAGGACGTCGCCTTCGAGATGCGCTGGAAGGACTGGACGGCGTGGGTCGCCAAGAACGACGCGACCTACCACATCGGCGACACGCCGGAGAAGGTCCAGAAGCAGTGGGAGACGCTGCGCGCGGCCGCCAAGAAGCAGCCGATCGGCGGGGTCGTCGGCCCGGCCGAGCTGGTGGGCTTCTTCCAGAGCGCGCCGTACTACGACTCCTCGTGGGCCCCGGTCGCCGCGGTGTGGAGCGCCTATCTCGCCGGTGACGAGAAGCAGCTGGTCGAGGCGGCGGGCCCGGATCTGTCCGACACCGCGGGCAACATCGCCTCGGAGAACGGCAACGCCGTCTACACGGCGGTGGAGTGCGCGGACGCCAAGTGGCCGACCAGCTGGCGCACCTGGGACCGGGACAACACCCGGCTGCACACGGACTACCCGTTCATGACCTGGGCGAACGCCTGGATGAACCTGCCGTGTGCCACCTGGGACGCCCCGCAGCAGAACCCGATCGAGGTCGGCGCGGACAAGGGTCTGCCCAAGACGCTCATCGTGCAGAGCACACGCGACGCCGCCACCCCGTACGACGGCGCCGTCGAGCTGCACAAGCGGCTGAAGGGCTCGCGCCTGATCACCGAGAAGGACGCGGGCTCGCACGGGGTCACCGGCCTGGTCAACTCCTGCATCAACGACCGGGTGGACGCCTATCTGCTGAACGGCACGGTGGACGCCGCGGACGTGACGTGCGGCCCGCACGCCACGCCCGTCCCGGCCGCCGCCAAGTAGCCAGCCGGAGCGAGTCGCGGTCCGGGCCCCGTTCTGTGGGTGTGTACGCACCCGCGGGGCGGGGCCCGGCGCCGTCAGGCCGCGGCGGCCGTGCCGAACGCGGCGGCGAACGCGGCCCGTGTCGGCGAGTCCGTACGGCGGTCGAGCACGGCGAAGACGACGCGCTCGAACCGCCCGGCGAAGCGCCCCGGGGCCACCAGATGGGCGCGGAACGCCTCGGCCACCGCCGCCGGGTCGTTCCGGAACACCCCGCACCCCCAGGCGCCCAGCACCAGGTGGCGGTACCCGTGCGCGGCGGCCACCTCCAGCACCCGCTCGGCGCGCGAGGCCAGCGCCTCGGGGAGGCGCGAGGTGTCCATGCCCCGTTGGGCGATGACCCCGGCGTTCGGCGCGGCCGAGGTCAGGAAGCCGACCTCGTACCAGGCGTCGAGCAACGCGCCCCGGTCGTCGCGGAAGACCGGGACACCGGGGGAGTGGATGACCCGGTCGCTGTAGAAGGGGCTCGGGTCGGCCCGGTGCGCCGCGTAGAAGTCCGGGGCGGTGCGCAGGCACGCGTACAGCGCCGAGGCCCGGCACAGCGCCTCCTCCTGCGCCTGGGCGCCGTTCAGATAGCCGCCGCCGGGGTTGCGGGCGGAGGCGAAGTTCAGCACCGCGACCGGGCCGTCGACCCCGGCTACCAGCCTGCGCGCGGCCTCCAGGCTGCTCTCCCCGGTCACCTCGAACCGCGTGTCGCGGTCCGGCTGTTCACCGTGTCCCAGTGCCTCAGCGGCCACGCGGGCGATCTCCTCGGCGAGGGCCGAGCCGCGCCGGCTCGCCACCGTCTGCACCGGCTCGTAGAGACGCGTGCCCTCGGTCGCACGGTCGATGTGCTCGGCGAGCCGGACTGCGTGTCCGCTCGGTGCCGTGTAGCCGCCCTCGGCGACGATCCGCTCCGTCTCACGGGCGATCGCGCGCAACCGCCCGCTCATCCACGTGCCTCCGCGTCATCTTGGTCCATCAGGCGCCCGACGCTACCGGCCGCGGTGATCACGGCGCGACGGAATTACCGCCCGCCCAGCCCGCCCAGCCCGCCCCGCCCGCTCTCGGCCAGCCACGCGTCCTCCGTGGCGTAGTCGAAGAGATCGCGGGGTGGCGCGTAGGCCTTCGCCATGAGCGGGAACGCCAGGGTCCAGTCCCGGCCGTCCGCCAGCTGACGGGCCGTCCACTCCACCGTCTCCGGCAGCGATTCGACGTACCCGGTCGCCGCCCGGTAGCCCAGCTCGCGCTCCGCCGCCGACATGTCCAGCACCACCGGCCGGGGCGTGCTCCAGGGGGTCTGTCCCAGGCCCGGGCGCGGCGGCTCGCCGTCGATCGTGATCAGCTCGCTGGTGGCCCCCATCGCCGAGTCCACCGCGGCCGCGATCTCGGCGACCGTCGGCGCCTGGGGGTCGCCCGCGTCGAGCGCCCGGGAGCCGGGCCTGCGGGCGGCCAGGCGGATCAGCTCGGCGAGGTTGTCCACATGCACCGGGTGGAACCGGCTCGCGCCCCCGTGGGCGAGGATCCGCACCGGCCGCCCGTCGAGCACCCGCTTGATGAAGTACGCCTCGCGGGGCAGCGGGCTGTACGGGCCGTGGATCGCCCCGGCGCGCAGCAGCGTGGTCGGCAGCCGGTCCCCGGCGCCCAGCAGCTCTTGCTCCAGCGCGACCTTGGCCGTGCTGTAGGTGTCCTCGCTCGGCGGGACGGTCGGCTGCGACTCGGGGATCGGTACGGGAAACTCCGGGAAGCCGTCCGGCTCGTCCTGGGTGTCGAAGCTACGGTCCTGCTCGTCCCGGTAGACGGAGCAGCTGGAGATCACCACCGCCGAGCCGATCCGGTCCGCGAGGCCGAGCAACTGTCCGGCGTGGCGCGCCCCGTAGGCCACACAGTCGAGCAGCACATCGCAGCCGTCTCCGAGGGCCGCGGCCAGCGCGGCGTCGTCCTCCCGGTCCACGGTCACGGTCCGTACGTCCTCGGGCCACCGCTCGTCGCGGGCGCCGTGCCGCGAGGCGGCCCGCACCTGCCAGCCGTCGGCGGCGAGGGCGCGCACCGCCGCCCGCCCGATCTGTCCCGTCGCCCCGATCACGAATGCGTTTCCGTTGCTCATACGCGGACGCTACGAGCTCTCCGGCGACCTGGCCCAGCCCGTTCGCCCTGCGCTGATCCGCTCGGGGCGCAACGGTCGCCGGTCAGAAAGAGTTCGATGAAGCAATGAAAATGAAAGAACGTGATCGAGTCTTGAGCTATTTCAATTCATACTTCAGTGCATTTTCGAGAAAAACGCATATTCGTCTCGGCATCTGGCGAAACCGCTATGCTCCTTGGCTCATAGCGAGCTCTTCGCCCGCGGTCTCCCGCGTCGGTCTCTCCTCTGTTGTCTCCGCCTTTCTTAAGGACGCCCATGGTTTTTTCCGGCTCGTCACCCGGAGGCCGACGGCCCGCCTCCGCGCTCGTATGGCTGATCCCTCCCGCCGCGACGGCCCTTGCCGCCGCACTGGCCGTGGCCTGGGTCCCCACCGGGGCGCGGGCGGCGGTCGCCTGGTGCGGCCTGGCGGCGACGCTGGCGGTGGCCGTGGCGGCGGCGGAGGCGGTGCGCCGCGGGCGGACCATCGCGGCCCTGCGGCTGAAGGCCGCCGAGCGCGAGGCCGTGCTGCGACAGCGCCTGGTCGACCAGGAGGTGGAGACCAGACGGCTGGCCAAGGAAGTGCTCCCCGCGGCCGTGGACCGGCTGCGGTGCGGCGCGGAGCCCGTCGACGTGATGAAGGACATCGACCGCCCGGCATGCCTCGAACCGGACTTCGAGTCCGCGCACCGGGCGGTCCTGTGGGAGATGCTGCAGACCGTACGGTTCGAGGAGGACTTGAGGGACGCCGCACAGCGGGCCTTCGTCAACATCGCCCGCCGCGTCCAGGCCATCACCCACCAGCAGGCATACGACGTGCGGGAGATGGAGGACAAGCACGGCGCCGACTACGAGATGTACCACGATCTCCTCCACCTCGATCATGGGAACGCGCTGATCGGCAGGTTGGCCGACAGCATCTCCGTACTCGGCGACTCCCACGCGGGGCGTCAGTGGCGGGACCCGATCCCGCTGTACAACGTCTGCCGCGGCGCCATCTCGCGGATCCTGGAGTACCCGCGGGTCGAACTGCACTCGGTGGCGGACGTCGGCATCGTCGGCCCGGGCGTTGAGCCGCTGATCCACGCCATGGCCGAACTGCTGGACAACGCCACCCGCTACTCACCGCCGAAGACCCGGGTGCATCTGACCGCGGTCGAGGTCCAGTCCGGGGTCGCCGTCGAAATCGAGGACGCCGGGGTGGGCCTGACGGACGAAGCCCGCAAGCGCATCGAGCTGACGCTGGCCCAGGCCTCGGCCGGACTCGACCTCAACGATCTGGGCGAGACGCCGCGCCTGGGGCTCTCGGTGGTCGGCAGACTGGCCCACAAGCATCGCTTCCAGTTCTCGCTGCGCCCCTCCGCGTACGGCGGCGTCCGCGCGGTCCTGGTCGTACCGCAGAGCATCATCTGTACCACCCCCGCGCCCGGTGGCCTGGTCGCCCGCGCCGCCAAGCTGCCCCCGCCCAAGCCCGTGACCCGGGCGAAGCCCAACCCGCCCGCCGGCTGGACGCCCAGCCCGACGCCGAAGCGCACCGGCGGCCCGGCCGACTTCGGCCGCGTCCCGGCGCCGCCCACCATGGAGCACAACACGGTCGGGATGCCGCCGCAGAACACGGTCGGAGTGCAGCCGCACAACACGGTGCCGCAGCAGAACACGGTCGGGCTGCCACAGCGCCGCCGTCGGATGCCCCACGTCACCCGGGCTGTCCGTGTCGACACCGGCGTCGGCACCGGCCCCGAGCCCGCGCGCCCGGCGCCCCCGGTGCAGGAAAAGCCGTCCGTGGAGCCGGGATTGTGGCTGGGCCCGTTCTTCAAGGGAATTTCCGGTGCGGCCGACAACACCGAATCCGGCCGCCCGCCGCACGGTGATGAATCGTCGAACATCTCGCATGAGTCGGATAAGGGTGAATAGGCAAGTGACGCAACCGCGGTACAACATGGACTGGATGCTCCGGGACCTGGCGAAGAGCGTTCCGCAGACCCACTACGTGGTGCTCCTCTCCTCGGACGGTCTGTGCATGGCAAAGATGGGCGCCGACGAGGGAACCGCCGAACGCCTGGCCGCCGCCTGTGCGGGGCTGCAAAGCCTCTCGGGGGCGATCGCCGCCGAACTCCCCGAGGGTGACGGGCGGATGAAACTGGTCGCCATCGAGGTCGACTGCGGATTCTTCTATCTGATGGCGGCGGGCGCCGGGGCGTATCTGGCGGTGCTGGCCGAGGACACGGTGGACGCCGGGCTCATGGGCCAGTGCATGCGAGACCTGGTGGCCCGGGTCGGCGGACACCTCAGCAGCCCACCACGCGTCGACGGGCGGAGCGCATGAGTGAACCTCGGGGGCGCCGTGCCGACGGTGTCCCCGACCGGCTGTACTCCTTCGCCGACGACCGCCCGCGCCGGTCCGGGCGGGCGGACGTCGAACTGGTCACCCTGGTCGTGGCGCGGGCCGAGCCGGAGCCGGGGACGCGCCCCGAGTGCGCGTCCGTCCTGCGGATGTGTCAGTTCCCGCTGTCCGTCGCCGAGATCTCCGCGTATCTGGCCCTGCCCGTCTCGTCGGTCACCCTGCTGCTCACGGACCTGCTCAGGGACGAGCAGGTGGAAACCCGGGCGCCGGTCCCCGTCGCCGCGCTGCCCGACGTCGAACTCCTCCAAGCGGTGATGCATGGACTACAGAAGCTCTGAAGCGTTCGCCGGCTCTGAAACGCTCGCCGGCTCCGGAGCGCTCGTCGGACCGCGCACCGAGGACGCCCTGCCGTCGTCGGTGAGCGCGGCGGTCAAGGTGGTGGTCGTCGGGGGGTTCGGCGTCGGGAAGACGACGATGGTCGGCTCGGTGAGCGAGATCCGGCCGCTGACCACCGAGGAGACCATGACCCAGGCCGGGGTCGGCGTGGACGATATCGCCGGGGTGGAGCGCAAGACCGAGACCACCGTGGCGATGGACTTCGGCCGGATCAGCCTGAACGACCAACTGGTGCTCTATCTGTTCGGCACACCCGGCCAGGAGCGCTTCTGGTTCCTGTGGGACGGTCTGTTCGAGGGCGCCCTGGGCGCCGTCGTACTGATCGACACCCGGCGCCTGGAAGTCAGCTTCGACGCGGTCGGACGGCTGGAGGAGCGCGCGGTGCCCTTCGTCGTCGCGATCAACGCCTTCCCCCACGCCCCCGTCTACCCCATGTCCGAGCTGCGCGCCGCGATGGACCTGCCCGACTCCGTACCCATGGTCGACTGCGACGCCCGGGACCGCGGGTCCAGCCGCGACACCCTGCTGACCCTTGTGCGCTATCTGCACTCCCTCACCACCGCGACCCCGGAGACCCCGTGACCCCTCCACCCGACCACCCCGGCACGGACCACCTCGGCGCCGCGCCTCCCCCCGGATGCCCCGCCCACGCCGCCATCCGCTCCGGCACCGCGGGGGATCTCTTCGGACCCGAGCACGAAGCCGACCCGAAGGGCTTCTACGAGTGGCTGCGCGCCGAGCACGGCGCGGTGGCCCCCGTACGGCTGGCCGGCGATCTGCCCGCGTGGCTGCTGCTCGGCTACCGGGAGAACCTGGAGGTGGCCCGTACCCCCTCCCGCTTCTCCCGCGACTCGCGTCACTGGGGCGACTGGCGCGAGGGCCGGGTCGCCCCCGACTCGCCGCTGCTGCCGGTGGTCGGCTGGCAGCCCATGTGCACCTTCGCCGACGGCGCCGAGCACGAGCGGCTGCGCGCGGCGCTCACCGAGAGCATGAACCGCTTCGACCGGCGCGGGATGCGCCGCCAGGTCACCCGGTTCACCCACCAGTTGGTCGACGAGTTCGTCGCCGACGGGCACGCCGAGCTGGTGAGCGGATTCACAGAGCAGCTGCCCATGCTGGTGCTCACCCAGCTGCTCGGCATGCCCGACGAGTACGGCCCGCGCCTGGTCGAAGCCACCCGGGACCTGATGCAGGGCACGGAGACGGCCCTCAAGAGCGACGCGTACGTCACCGAGGCCCTGGAGAACCTGGTGGCGCGCAAACGCGCCGAGCCCGGCTCGGACCTGGCCTCCTGGCTGCTTGAGCACCCCTCCGGGCTGACCGAGGAGGAGGTCGTCCAGCATCTGCGGCTGGTGCTGCTCACCGGCAACGAGACCACCACCAACCTGATGACCAACACGCTGCGGATGATGCTCACCGATCCGCGCTTCCGCGCCACCCTGGCCGGCGGCCATATGACCCTGCCGGACGCCATCGAGCATGTGCTGTGGAACGAACCGCCGCTCGCCGTGATCCCCGGCCGCTGGGCGACCGGCGATACGGAGCTGGGCGGGCGGCAGATCAGGGCCGGGGACATGCTGCTGCTCGGCCTGGCCGCCGGAAACGTCGACCCCGCCGTCCGCCCCGATATCGCCGCACCCATGTACGGCAACCGCTCGCACCTCTCCTTCAGCGGCGGGCCGCATGAATGCCCCGGCCAGGACATCGGCCGCGCCATCACCGACACCGGCATCGACACCCTGCTGCTGCGCCTGCCCGATCTGCGGCTCGCGGTCCCCGAGACCGAGCTGAGCTGGACGGCCTCATGGATCTCCCGCCACCTGGTGTCGCTGCCCGCCGAGTTCACGCCGCGCGGGGGCGATTCGGACACCCTGGAGACCGAGACGGGCCTGCTGGCACCGCACTTCCCGGCCCGCTCCGCGCCCCAGCCGGACGCCTCGGACCAGCCGGCCCCCTCGGAGCGGTCGAAGGCATTGGATCGGCTGAACACGTCGGACCAGCCGGCCGTGCACCGCTCCCGGCGCCGGTCCTGGTGGCGGTCCCTGTGGCGCCGGCTCAGGCCCGGGCCACGACCACCCCGACGGTGAGCAGGCCGAGCACCACCCAGCCGAACCAGAGCCATCCATTGCTGCCGAGGGCCACTGAGTACGCGGTCACCAGGACCAGGCCCCCCACCGTGCACGCTGTCATCGCCTTCGCAGATCCGGGCATTCCCCGCAACCTCCTCAACGGCCAGGAGGACATGGTCGTACGGAACCGCCCTCACCGCTAGACGCTGGACGGCGTCGGCGGTGAGGGCGGCGGGACGGCCGGGTGGCGCGAAGTGGTCAGCGGCCGCGGGTCTGGAGCGAGGCCAGATAGGCGTTGTACGCCGCGAGCTCCTGGTCGCCGTCCCGGTCCGCCATGCGGTCCGCGCGCCGCGCCTGGCGCTGGTCGGACTTGTACCACTGGGCGAGCAGCGCCACCAGGACGATCACCGAGGGGATCTCGCTGAAGGCCCAGGCGATACCGCCCGCCGCCGTCTGGTCGGACAGCGCGTCGATGCCGAGTGAGGCGGGCGGGTGCTCGTACGTGCCGATCATGGGCTCGCTCGCCATCATCAGGGCGATCCCGAAGAAGGCGTGGAAGGGCATGCCCGCGAAGAGCTCCAGCATCCGCATCACATAGCCCGGCCGGTGCGGGCCCGGGTCCACGCCCATGATGGGCCAGAAGAAGAACAGGCCCACCAGCAGGAAGTGGGACATCATCGCGATATGCCCGGCCTTGCTCTCCATGAGGAAGTCGAAGAGCGGGGTGAAGTAGAGCGCGTAGAGGCTCGCGATGAACATCGGGATCGTGAACGCCGGGTGGCTGACGATCCGCATATAGCGGCTGTGCAACAGCGCGACCAGCAGCTCCCTGGCCCCCTTGCGGCCGCGCGCCGCCGTCGGCAGGGCCCGCAGGGTCAGCGTCACCGGGGCGCCGAGCAGCAGCAGGATCGGGGAGACCATGCTGACGACCATGTGCTGGACCATGTGCACGCTGAACATGACCATGCCGTAGTCATTGAGCTTGGTGCACATCACCAGCGCGATGGTGAGGACGCCCAGTACGAACGACACGGTCCGGCCCGCCGGCCAGCGGTCGCCGCGCCGCATCAGCCGCGCCACGCCCCAGCCGTACAGGGCGAGCGCCACCACACAGCCGACCAGGAAGAACGTGTCCCCGCCGAACTCCAGCCCTCGCGCCAGCGTGAACGGCGGCAGATCCATGGGCATGCCGTGCCCGCCGTGATCCATGTGTTGAACTCCCCTTTGCGCCTGAACCGGCGCCGCTTTCGCGGACGTGGTCGCTCGCCGTCGTGGTGGCGCAATTGATGGTCCCGGTGTCAGCCTCAGTTCTCGGCTGACGCGGTACTCAGAGTACGCACTCGGCCTCGGCGTACCGCTCCGCGGGTACCGTTTTGAGGTGTTCGACGGCCTCGGCGAGCGGTACGAGGGTGATGTCCGTGCCGCGCAGCGCCGTCATCTGTCCGAAGTCACCGCGGTGCACGGCCTCGACCGCGTGCCAGCCGAACCGGGTGGCCAGCACCCGGTCGTACGCCGTCGGCGTGCCGCCCCGCTGGACATGGCCGAGGATCACCGGCCGCGCCTCCTTCTCCAGGCGCCGCTCCAGCTCGATGGCGAGCTGCCGAGCCACCCCGGCGAACCGCTCATGGCCGTAGACGTCCGTGCCGCCCGCCTCGAAGGCCATGGTGCCCTCGTGCGGTTTGGCGCCCTCGGCCACGACCACGATGGCGAACTTCTTGCCCGCCTCGAAGCGCGCCCCGACGACCTTGGTCAGCTCGTCGATGTGGAACGGGCGCTCCGGCACCACGATCGCGTGGGCGCCCGCGGCCATACCGGAGTGCAGCGCGATCCAGCCGGTGTGCCGCCCCATGACCTCGACGATCAGCACCCGCTGATGCGATTCGGCGGTGGTCTTCAGCCGGTCCAGGGCCTCGGTGGCCACCCCGACCGCCGTATCGAAGCCGAAGGTCACATCGGTGGACGCGATGTCGTTGTCGATCGTCTTGGGGACGCCGACGATCGGCAGCCCGGAGTCCGAGAGCAGCCGGGCCGCCTTGAGCGTGCCCTCGCCGCCGATCGGGATGATCGCGTCCAGGCCGAGCTCGGCGACATGCCCCTTGGCGCGCTCCACGCCCTCGCGCAGCCGCGTGGGCTGCACCCGGGTGGAGCCGAGGATGGTGCCTCCGAGCGCCAGGATGCCGCCCACGGCGTCCAGGTCGAGTTTCCGGTAGTCGCACTCCAGCAGGCCCTTCCAGCCGTCCTGGAAGCCGATCACCTCGTCGCCGTGGTCGACGACCGCGCGGTGCACGATGGACCTGATCACAGCGTTCAGGCCGGGGCAGTCGCCGCCGGATGTGAGCACACCAATGCGCATGGCCCTGATACCTCTGCAGTGTGGGCTGACGGCCGGACCGCGGTGTCCGGCGGGACCCCGCCACCCTACAAGCGAGGGGGGTGGCGGGTCCGTGGTCTGTCCGCCATGCGGGCGGCTGGTGCGGCCCGGAGCCGACTTCCGGCTACGCGGTGGCCTGGGTGGCCGCCGCGATCCGCTCGTCGCGCAGCGCCTCGTACCACTGGTCGTTCACCGGCGGCAGCGCGTTCACATCCAGCGCCAGCTTGAGCAGCAGGTCCGCGATATGCGGGTTGCGCGCCATCACCGGGCCGTGCATGTAGGTGCCGAAGACGGTGTCGTTGTACGCGCCCTCGGTGCCGTCGCCCGTGCCGTTGCCCTTGCCGAACCGGACGCGCGCGAAGGGGCGCGCGCTCGGGCCGAGGTGGGTGACGCCCTGGTGGTTCTCGAAGCCGGTCAGCGGCGGCAGCCCCAGCCGGTCGTCGATGTCGCCCAGCACATCGCCGACGCAGCGCTCGCCCTCGCCGCGGGTGCTCACCACATCGAGCAGCCCCAGGCCCGGCTCGCGCTGTCCCAGGTCGTTGATGAACTCGTGCCCCAGGATCTGGTAGCCCGCGCACACCGAGAACACGATGGCGCCGTTGGACACCGCGCGGTTCAGCCCGCCGTCGCGGCGCAGCCGCTCGGCCGCCAGCCGCTGCGGCCGGTCCTCGCCGCCGCCGACCAGATAGATATCACCGGAGGTCGGGATCTGCTGGTCGGAGCGGACGTCGAGGCGGGAGACGTCCAGCCCGCGCTGACGCGCCCGGCGCTCCACCACCAGCGCGTTCCCCTGGTCGCCGTACGTGCTCAGCAGGTCCGGGTAGACCCACACCAGACGCAGGCTGTTCTGGTTCATCCGTCGCAATTCCGTATGCCCTTCTCGCTCGTGCGGACTCGGTCGTGCGGACTCAGTTGCCCACGCGACGGCGCAGGTCCTGGAACGCGGTGTAGTTGGCGATCGCCTCGATCCGGCCGGGCGGGGCGATCTGTACGGCCTCGTCCACGGTCTGGCAGACCCGGAAGTCCAGCCCGGCGACCTCCAGCCGCACCGCCAGGTCCAGCTTGCGGTCGCCGATCACACAGATCGGATGCCCGGCGAGCCGGGTGTAGTCCACGTCCCACAGCCAGGAGGTGTCGGTGCCGTCCGCGCCGCGGGCGTTCACCGACAGGATCACCGGGGTGGGCGGCGGGTCGATCAGGGAGAAGGTCTCCAGCCAGCCGGCCGGGTTCTTGGCCAGCAGCAGCCGCAGCTGGCGCTCCTGGAAGGTGACCACGTCGTACCGTCCGGCGACCGCCTGGACCTGGTACATCCGCTCCAGGGCCACCTGCGGCGGCACCCCGAAGGTCGCCGCGACGGCCGCCGAGGTGGCGGCGTTGGCCTTGTTGGCGCGGCCGGGGAGCTGGAGGTGGATCGGCCAGGCCGAGCCGTGCGGGTCCAGCACGTAGTCGCCGTTGAGCGCCCAGGTGGGGATGGGGCGGCGGAAGCCGCAGTCGGCGCAGACCCAGTCGTCGCCGGGGCGCTGCAGCACACCGCCGCAGGACGGGCAGGACCAGGCGTCGTCCTTCCACTCCTGGCCCGCCGCGACCCAGACCACATTGGGCGAGGAGGAGGCGGCCCAGACGATCAGCGGATCGTCCGCGTTGGCGATCACCACGGCCTTGGTGCCGCTCAGCCCCTCACGCCACTTCTCTGCCAGCATGCGCGTCTCGGCGGCCCGGTCGAGCTGGTCGCGCGACAGGTTCAGCAGCGCGATGGCCTTGGGCTCCGTATCGCGCGCCACCCCGGCGAGGTACTTCTCGTCGACCTCGATCACGCCGTAGCGGGCGTCGGAGCCGCCGGCGAGGGCCGACGTGATACCGGCGGGCATATTGGCGCCGAGCGCGTTGGAGACGACCGGTCCGGCCGCTCGCAGCGCCTCGGCGATGAGCCGGGTGGTCGTGGTCTTGCCGTTGGTCGCCGACACCAGGATCACGTCCAGGTGCCGCGCCAGCCTGCCCAGCAGCTCGGGGTCGAGCCGCAGGGCCACCTTGCCGCCGATCACCGATCCACTGCCGCGGCCCGCCGCCCGCGACACCGCTGCCGCGGCCTTGCCCGCCGTCACGGCCAGCTTGGCCCGCGGCGACAGCGGCTCCGAGTTGCCTGCCATCGTCTTCGTCCTCCTCGCATACCGGCGCCGCTCTTGCCCCCTGAGGCGCCGGTGGTACGTTCCCCTCCGCGCCGAATCGCCAGCCGGGAGGCCACGGTCGGGGATCAGCCTATCGAGATCCGGGCGCTCTCCCGAATCTCACCCGCGTAACCGGGACCGTCTCCCCGATCTTCCCGGGCCCGCGACGCCTGGCCCGCGCCCCGGCTACCGCCGGCAGGTGCCCCGCGCCGGCCCGCGGAAGGGCCGTGCGCCCCGCGTCGGGCACGTAGGCTTTGTTGCCATGCGAAACGGCGCGATCCCCGGCAGTCGCGGACTGGTGCGGCCGATGCGGCTGCTCGGCGATCCGGTGCTGGCCACCCCCTGCGAGGAGGTCACCGCCTTCGATGCGGCCCTCGCCCGGCTGGTCGAGGACATGTACGCGACGATGTACGCGGCGCAGGGCGTCGGGCTCGCCGCCAACCAGGTCGGGGTCGGCCTGCGGGTGTTCGTCTACGACTGCCCGGACGACGAGGACCGCCGGCACCTGGGGCATGTGGTCAATCCGCGGCTGGTCGAAGCCGACGGGGTGACGGTGCGGGGGCCGGAGGGCTGTCTGTCGCTGCCCGGTATCGAGGCGGGCACCGTACGCCACGACCGCGCGGTCGTGGCGGGCGTGACGGTGACCGGGGAGCCGGTGCGGGTGGAGGGCACGGGCTTCTTCGCGCGCTGTCTGCAGCACGAGTGCGACCATCTCGACGGGCTCCTGTTCACCGACCGGCTCACCGGGCTGCGCCGCCGCCGTGCGCTGCGCGCGGTGCGGCGGGCGCCCTGGGCCGCCGCGGACGGCGCCCGAGGGCACAGCTCCGCCACGTAAGCCCTAGCCCTGCCCGGCGGTCCCGTCCGGCCCCGCGCCCCGCCGCCCCCGCTCAGAAGCCGGGCGCGCCGATGCGGTCGTCCATCGTGGTCAGCCGCCCCCACAGCAGATCGGTGAGGTGCCGCACCAACTCGGCGCGGGAACAGGGCCGCTCGCGCAGCCACCAGTCGCCCGCCGCGTGCATCATGCCGACGATCCCGTGTCCCCACACGCGGGCCAGCTCCGTGCCGCCGGGGCCGAGTTCGAGCCGGTCGGCGATCACCTTGGCCAGCTCCTCGCCGAGGCGGCGCAGCACCGGGGCCGAGTGGCGGCCGACGTCGAAGCCCTGCTCGGCCTGGGGGGCGTCCTCGGCGGGGTGCATCAGGAAGCGGTAGACCTGAGGGCGCGCCTCTATCGCCGCCAGATAGGTGTCCAGGGTGGCCTCGACGCGCTCCCGGCGGTCGTTGGGGGCGTCGAGCGCGGCGCGCAGCGAGCCGAGCAGCGCGTCGGTGTGGCGCTTGGCGAGGGCGCGGTAGAGCCCGCTCTTGTCGCCGAAGTGGCGGTACAGGATGGGTTTGGTGATGCCCGCCTCCGCCGCGATGGCGTTCATCGAGGCGTCGGGTCCGTCCCGCAGCACCACTCGGTCCGCCGCCTCCAGCAGTTCCTTGCGCCGCCGCTGGGCAGCCTGCTGGTGATCGTCGCGCTGGCTGGTGCCCGTGTCCATGAAGTCGTCTCCCGCCCCCTGGTGCTTCCTTAACGCCTGCGAAACGTAACACCCCTGGCCCGGTGAGGGGGTGGATCGGCCGCGGGAGTTGACATCGTCTACTCGTGAGTAACAGACTCTTGTTACCGACGGTAATAGTCAGGTGGAGGGGTAATGCCGGAATTCTCGTTCGAGCTCGACGACGACCAGAAGGCGGTCCGCGACTGGATTCACGGATTTGCGGTCGATGTGATGCGCCCGGCCGCCGCGGAATGGGACGAGCGGGAGGAGACCCCCTGGCCGATCATCCAGGAGGCCGCCAAGATCGGACTGTACTCGCTGGACTTCTACGCCCAGCAGTACTTCGACCCCACGGGCCTCGGCATCCCGATGACGATGGAAGAGCTCTTCTGGGGCGACGCCGGTATCGCGCTCTCCATCGTCGGCACCTCCCTGGCCGCCGTCGCCGTCCTCGCCAACGGCACCGAGGAACAGGTCGGCACCTGGATCCCGCCCATGTACGGCGACGCGAACGACGTGAAGGTCGCCGCGTTCTGCTCCTCCGAGCCGGACGCCGGATCGGACGTCGCCGCGATGCGCACCCGGGCCGTCTACGACGAGGCCAAGGACGAATGGGTCATCAACGGCACCAAGACCTGGGTCACCAACGGCGGCATCGCGGGCGTCCACGTCGTCATCGCCTCCGTCGACCCGGAGCTGGGCGCGCGCGGCCACGCCTCCTTCGTCGTGCCCCCGGGCACGCCCGGCCTGTCCCAGGGGCAGAAGTTCAAGAAGCACGGCATCCGCGCCTCGCACACCGCCGAGGTGGTCCTGGAGGACGTCCGCGTCCCCGGCCACTGTCTGCTCGGCGGCAAGGAGAAGCTCGACGAACGCCTCGCCCGCGCCCGCGAGCGCGCCCGTACCGGCACCGAGCGCGGCAAGAACGCCGCCATGGCGACCTTCGAGGCATCCCGCCCGGCGGTCGGCGCCCAGGCGGTCGGCGTGGCCCGCGCGGCGTACGAGGTCGCGCTCGAATACGCCAAGACCCGGGTGCAGTTCGGCCGGCCCATCATCGACAACCAGGGCATCGCCTTCCAGCTCGCCGATATGCGCACCCGGATCGACGCGGCGCGGCTGCTGGTGTGGCGCGCCTCCTGGATGGCCACCGCGGGCAAGCCCTTCACCGCCGCCGAGGGGTCGATGTCCAAGCTCTTCGCCGGGGAGACGGCGAAGGCGGTGACGGCCCAGGCGGTGCAGATCCTCGGGGGCAACGGATTCACCCGTGAGTACCCGGTGGAGCGGATGCACCGCGATGCGGCGATCTTCACCATCTTCGAGGGCACGAGCGAGATCCAGCGGCTGGTCATCGCCCGCACCCTGTCCGGTGTGCAGATCCGCTAGCGGCGGGTAGCGGCGGGCGCCGGGGGCGTCAGGGTTTGTGCGCGACGCCCCCGTAGACGTCCGTCTTCTCGACGGGCGCGTCGATGGGTACGTCGGCGGACTCGGGGCGCCACAGCGGGCAGGACACGATGCCCGGCTCGATCAGCTCCAGACCGTCGTAGAAGCGCGCGATCTGCTCGGGGCTGCGCAGGACGTACGGGACCGCGCCGGTGTCGTCGTAGCCCTGCTGGGCCTGCTTGAGCGCCTGGTCGGTGTCCGTGCTGTCGTAGTGCACGAAGTAGCTGCCGGCGGGGAGCGCGTCCTGGAGCCGCCGGGCGATCGACCGGGCCTCGTCGTAGTCCTGGACATGGCCCAGGATGCCCATCAGCATCAGCGCGACGGGGCGGCTGAAGTCCAGCGTCTTGCTCGCGGCCTCCAGGATTCTCTCCGGCTCGTGCAGATCGGCGTCGATGTAGTCGGTGACGCCCTCGGGGGTGCTGGTGAGCAGGGCCTGGGCGTGCCGGAGCACCAGGGGGTCGTTGTCGACATAGACGATCCGGGCCTCGGGGGCGACCCGCTGGGCGACCTGGTGGGTGTTGTCGTACGTCGGCAGCCCGGTGCCGATGTCCAGGAACTGGCGGATCCCGGCCTCCCCGGCCACATGCGTCACCGTGCGGATCAGATACGCCCGGGACGCGCGGGCCATCACCTCGATGGTCGGCGCGACCTCGCGGTACTGGTCGCCGGCCACCCGGTCGACCTCGTAGTTGTCCTTGCCGCCCATCCAGTAGTTCCAGATGCGGGCCGAATGCGGCACGGACGTGTCGATCTTGCTTAAGGCGGCCTGCCGACCGGGGGTGGACGAGCCGTGAGTCATCTGGGGATTCTCCTGCCATGCGTGAGGCCGTGCTCGGAGCTCCAACTTACCGCCGAGGCAGGGTACTTCACCGCGTCCGGGCGCACGGTGAACACCGGGGCGTGCTGGGCGAGGGTGGTGAAGGCGCGCTCATAGGCGGCGGCCGCGGCCTCGGTCTCCGCCATGATCCCGGCCGCCGTGGCTGCGGCCGCCGTGCCGCCTCGCCCGGTCAGCCGTTCCGTGAACGCGGGCGGTGGCGCCGCCAGATGGACGAACGCGCCGCCGCGCTCGGCCACCGTCTCGGCGAAGTCGAAGGCCTCGATCCATGTCACCCGGGAGTGTCCCCGGCGCAGCGGCCCGTAGACGAGCTCGCCGACGAACCCCGAGTCCACCGCGAGCGGCCCGGCGAGCCGCAGCAGCTCGCGGTACGGGCGCGCCGGGTCGAGCGCGGGCAGCTCGGCGGGCGAGCGCTCGACGGCGAACCCATGGCGATGGGACAGCCAGGTCAGCAGCCCGGCCCGGGTGGCGCCGGCACAGCCCTCCACGATCAGAACGCGGTGCCGCGCAGCCTCGTGAAGGTCCATCCCCGCCACCCCGGTCATCTCATGCCGCCGTCAGTCGATCTCGCACGGGGCATTCAGTGTGCGTGGCCCGGTCGTTCGAGGGGAGTCCGGGGCCGGGTTGTGCGGTTGTGCGGGCGTAGTGGTTTCCGGGACGGCTTACGGGACAGTTTGCAGGGTGGTTTTGTGGGGTGGCTGTCAGCTTCCGAAGTCGACTGCACGGATGACCGGAGTCGACTGCACGCTCTGACGGTAATCACCGGCTCCGGCAGGTACAGGAAGGTCTTCGGTACGTCGGTCTTAGCTAGGGCCCCGTAGCGCGTGACGGCCCCCGCCGAAGCGGAGTCCTTTCACATACGCTCTGGTTCCGTTCCGTAACGGTCACTCAAACCCCAAACCCGGATTCCCGCGACCGGACAACTCTGGGAAAGCCAATGGCCGTGTGGGAGTGGGGACCGGCCCCCGGACTAGCACCACCAGCGGCTCCGGATCGGTATCACCACGATCTGGAGCGGCTCGGTCTGCAGGCGCTTGCGCTCGGCGCGCAGGGCCAGGCGGTACGTCACGACGGCGCTTGCGATGGCCGCGATCAGAGCGAACACGCCGGTGATCAGGGCAGCGTGAATGTACGGCAAGACAGATTTCCCTCCGGTCTGCGCCCCGGGCTGGGTGCGCCAGACCGATGCTCCAGCAGCTTCCACTTATCGGTCCAACGGGCCGCTATCTGGATTTTGGGATGGTCCTATCCGATTCCGGCCCGTCTTCCATGCGGTTTACGCGCGTCCTATCTGGAACGGTGACCTCCAGCAGCTGGAGCGGTCAGCATCCCGCGCTCGGCCACCGGTACATCCGTCACCCGGCCCTCCGTACGGCGCATACGACTACGTCCAACTCGACCGTAATGCAAGCGACTTCGGAGTGTCCGCAGGTTCACAGTTCCCTGCACTCCAAGACGAATCCCCAGCTCATCCGTGCACGCGACTACGGTCATCCACAGGCGGGGATCGTTCAGGCGATGAGGAAGTCGGCCTGGCCGGCCTTCGCGGCCTCGAGGAACGAGGCGACCTCGGCCCGGGAGTAGATCAGGGCCGGTCCGGCCGGGTCCGTGGACTGGCGGAGCGCGACGCGGCCGTCCGGCAGCCTCTTGGCCTCGATGCAGGTGCCGCCGTTGGTGCCGCTCCAGGGCTTCTCCCAGCCCTCCGTGCCGAGGTCCATGGCCGGCATTCCGCTGTAGACCGGGTCCGTCATCAAGAACTCCTTGCGTCGGATAGCCCCGGCTTCAGCCGGGGGATGAGGCGCATCCCTCAGTCCTCCGGCGCGGTGCGTCGGGGTATCGCTGTGGAATGCTCGGGAAGGGTGGTGTAGGCGTATCCGTCTGCTTGTTGGAGGAGACGGACGTGCTTGTGCCGGATGCCTTGGACGGTGCCGTGGCGGGTGGTGATGTTGAAGCTTCCGGTGGTGCGGACTGCTACCCGTCCGGTGTGTGTCCCGGCCTTCTTGCCGGTGGGTACGTGGGCGGTGACGAGGTCGCCGGTGGCGAAGCCGAAGAACCGCTTGCGGCGGGGCATGCGCAAGCGGGGGAAGCCGTGCTTGTTCGTGCGGGTGCGGGTATGGGTACCGCGCCCGATGCATCCGGCGAGCAAGACCGTGGTCACGGTTTCTGCGATTGTGTCGAGCGTGCCTACGGCGAGGGCGTCGAGAGTGTGGGTCTTGGCCAGGTGGCAGCGGGTGCGGTTCCACTTGGTGCGGCCCCCGGAGGCGGTGTGCGTGGGCCAGCGGGCGTCCAGGGCGCGCCATAGGGCCGTGCGGGTGGACTGTACCGCTGCCGCGTCCCGCAACGGTGCTTTGGCCTGTGCCTTGATGCGAGCCAGGAGGTTCGGCTTGTGGGCCAGGAACTCGTCCACAAGCCGGTTCGACTTGGTCTCGTTACAGGGCAGGCAGGCCAGGGCCAGGTTCGAGATCCGGTCGGAGCCGCCGCGTGAGCGGGGGTGGATGTGGTCGATGTTCAGCGGCACGCCGGTCGCGCCGCAGTAGGCGCACGTCCGGTTCCACTTGGCGAGCAGGTATTCGCGGACTTCGTAGCCGTGCAGGGTGCCCCGCTGGTACTCGGCGCCTTCCAGCGGGCGACCGGCCGCGAGTGCGTGAGTGTCGAACGCCACCCGCTCCACGTGCACGGCCCTCACCGGTGCCCAGCGGGCCAGACGGGATACCCACGACACAGTGGTGTCCACCCGGTGCCGCAGCGACGGCGGCAGCCAGCCCTCGCGCCGGGCGCGGTTGAGGAACCTCGGTGCGCGGTAACGCAGGTTCCGGGTGCGGCGTCCGCGCCGGTAGGCGGCACGCTGCTCCAGCTTCTTGCGGATCGTCGCGCCCCGGTGGTCGAGCTGCACGCTGTACCGGGCCCGGCGCTCCCCCGCGCGGGCGGTGAACAGGGCGATACCGGTGTGCTTGCTGCCCGGGTCGATACCGATCTCCACCCCGTCTGTCTCGGACTGGGCTGCGGTGCGGTCTTTGAGGCGGATGACGAATGGGGTGTGACGGTGGACAACCGCACGTCCCTTCTTGAGCATTTTGCGGGCACGGGCCGCAGTGCAGGGTTGCAACGGTGTGCCGTGCTTGTCGAGGACGAACACGAATGGGTGCCGCTCACGCGGCTTCTCCCCAACCGGGTGGTTGGGGGTGATGCCCGCATCGCCAGGTGAAGCGGTGCGGGTCTCCTCTCGCACAGGTTCCGCGCCCGGTACCGCAGCGCGGTGTTCGAGTCCCGTTTCGTCCCTGTTCCCGGGGTTGTCTGCTGACTCGAATTCCAGAGCAAGCTGCTGAGGAGGCACAGCCTGGTGGGTCTTCTGTCGTGCGCGGAACGTAGCCAACTTCGGTCACCTCCTCCAAAGGTGTTGGCTGGTGCTGGTAACACACGGGCCTCAGCCAGTTCGGCTGAAAGCCCCCGCCCTCAGGCGGGGGAACCGGTTACGTCAGAGCTCCTTACGCAGTTCGGCCAGGATGGGAATCGTCTCGCCGACCGGCTCGGCCTGGACGGCCATCCGGTCCAACACCTCGAGACAGGTGACGACTTCGCCCGGCTGGTCCACATAGACCGCGCCGGTGACGCTTTCCGTGTAGACGACGTCGGGCAGTTCGGTGAATCCGAAGCGGAAGTAGTGCAGGGGGCCGAAGGCCCCGGGGTGCGGCCCCGCCGCGAACCGCATGATCTGGAGCCGGACCTTGGGCATCGCCAAGGCCTCGATGAGATGGTCGATCTGGCGGCGCATCACCTCGGTCCCGCCGACCGGGCGGCGCAGCGCGGTCTCCTCCAAGATGGCCCAGATGGCCGGGGCGTCCGGTTTGGAGAGCAGGGCCTGGCGCTTGACGCGCAGGGCGATCCGGCGCTCGATCTCGTCGTCCGCGTCGTTGGGGAAACCGGCGCGCAGCACCGCGCGGGCGTAGTCCTCGGTCTGCAGCAGTCCGGGGACGTAGTGCGGTTCGTAGGCGCGGATGACGGTGGCCTCGCTCTCCAGGCTCACATACGCGCTGAACCACTCCGGTACGACATCGCGGAACTGGTGCCACCAGCCTGGCTGGTTGGCCTCCCGGGTCAGGACCAGGAAGTCGTCGATCTCCGGGGACGGGACGCCGTACGTCCGCAGCAGCTCCTTGACGTACGGGATCTTCAGGCCGACCTCGGCCTTCTCCATCCGGCGGACCGTCAGCGGGGTCACCTCGACGGCCCGGGCGGCCTCCTCGAAAGACACCTGTGCCCGCTCCCGCAGATGGCGTAGGCGCTTGCCCAGGACCATGCGTAAGACGGTGGGGGCGGCGCTCCCCGGCCGTGCCTCACTCACGTCCTGCCTCCCGGAATCACCGTCATGTGGGTGCAGTGTGCCATGACCTCGGAGCACCGGACAGAGCGATGCGGATCGTTCTGAAATTATCAGGACGAAGCTTGCGAGCTGAGACTGTCGACGCGCATAGTGGGACACGTGACCCATCTCACGCATCACGGCTGGTGCCCTCAACCACCTTTCTCCGCTAAGGCGTTACGGGCACCCGGCAGCTCGGCGGCGCGCGGCACCGTCATGGGCCGGAGGTGGCCGCGGTGACCAACAGCGCCGCGCCGGGCACCCGGCCCCGGGGCTCGGCCACCAACCAGGCTCTGGCCGCGGCCCTCAAGGAATCCGGCTGCTCATACGCCTCATTGGCCCTGCGTGTCAATGAGCTGGGGCGCCATCAGGGACACTCCTCCAACTACGACAAGGCGTCCGTCACCCGCTGGCTCCAGGGCGGCCAGCCGCGCGGTACGACGCCGGAACTGATCGCGGCCGTGCTCTCCCACCGGCTCGGCCGGCCGGTGGCCCCCGCCGAGCTCGGCTTCATCCCCGACCGACAGCGCCCGGTCGTCGCCAGGGCGCTGGCCTACCGGGAGGACGTGGCGGAAACCTTGCACACGCTCGCCGAACTCGGCTCCACCGACATATCCCGCCGCAGCCTGCTGGGCGCGGTCCCCTTCGTCGCCGGCGCGCTGGTGACCCCGCAGCGCGAATGGCTGCTGTGGCTGGTCGAGAACCAGGGCACCGGTCCAGCCGCCGGCAATCCGGCCGCCGGCGATCCGGCCGCGGCAGCCGACGCCGGCCGGATCGAGCAGGTCCGCGCCGCGATCAGCATGTTCGACGAGATGGACAACCGATTCGGCGGCGGCCAGGTCCGCGCCAGCATCGTCCTGTACCTGTCGACCGAGGTCGTCCCCATGCTCCAGCGCCGCGGCGTGCCGGTGGGCGAGCGGCGCGAACTGTTCACCGCCGCGGCCAAGCTGGCCGCGATGGCCGGCTGGAGCAGCTACGACAACGCCGAATACGGCCTGGCCCAGCGCTATATGACCCAGGCGCTGCGGCTGTGCGCCGAAGGCGGCGACAAGGTCCTCGGCGGCCAGATCCTGGCCGGCCTGTCCCATCTGGCCACCAACCTCGGCCAGCCCCAGGCCGGTGTCGAACTCGCCCGGGTGGGCGTGGCCACGGCGAAGAACGCGGGCAGCCCGCTGGGCCTGATGCGGCTGCACGCCATGGCGGCCCGCGGCTACGCCGCCCTCGACGAGCCCCGCGAGGCCGCCCGCGCGCTGCGCTCGGCGGACGTCGCGCTGGACGCGAGCCGGGGCGCCGAGGAGGAGTCGGAGTGGGTCCGCTTCCTCGACCACCACTATCTGGCGGCCGAGGCCGCGCTGTGCTTCCGTGACCTGGGCAGCGCGGCGCAGGCGGAGCGCGCCGCCGACGAGTCGGTGCGGGCCAACGGCGACCGGCGCCGCCGCCAGGCCATCAGCCGCTCGGTCCTGGCCACCGCCCATCTCCAGCAGAATCGGCTCGACGAGGCGATCGGCACCGCGGACGCGGCGCTGAGCGCGCTCAGCGGGGTGCACAGCGAGCGCTCGGTGCAGGCCCTGCGCGACTTCCGCACCCGGCTGCGGCCGCACCGCGGCGAGCCCATGGTCCGCGACTTCGAGCTCCGCTCCCGGACCCTGCTCGGCGCCGCGGCCTGAGCCGCGCCACGGCGCTCCTCCCTAGCTCCTTCCGGGCTCCACCGCCATGCGGCCCGGAAGGGGGCCTCACCCGGACCCCGCACCGCCGGGGGTGTGCAGGGCCCGGGCGAGGCCAAAGATGTCTAATAGCCGTCCGCGCTGGGTGCGTTCTGGGCCCGGTCGACCGGGACATGGGCCCCGGAGACACCGCTGGACGCGTCCGAGAGAAGGAACGCGACGACCCGCGCCACCTCCTGCGGCGCGACCAGTTCGCCGTTCGGAAACTCCGTCGCGAATCTGGCGAACGCCTCCGGCTGCGCGACGCGCATCCGGTCCCAGCGCTTGCCGGGGATGAGCATCGACCCGGGGGAGACGGCGTTCACCCGGATCCCGTCGGGCCCGAGTTCACGGGCCAGCGAGGCCGCGAGATGGATCTGGGCGGCCTTCGCCGCCCCGTACTGGGCCTGCGGCCCCGGCTTCCAGCCGGAGATGGAGGCGATCACCACGACCGATCCGCCCCCGGTGCCGCGCGCCCCGCGCAGATACGGCACGGCGGCCCGCACCAGCCGGGCGGTATGGCCGACGTTCAACTCCCAGGTGGCGGCCCAGTCGTGGGCGTCAGCCTCCTCCAAACCGCCACCGCGGGCGCCGCCGACGCAGGCCACCACGCCGTCCAGACCGTCGAAACGTTCCGCCGCGCCCTCGACGAACTCCTCGAGCAGACCCGGCTCGACGACATCGAGCGCCTGGGTGAACAGCGCGTCCCGCTCCTGGTCATCGGGCAGCGACTTCGCCAGGGCCGCCAGATCGGGCGCGGACCGCGCACAGGTGGCAACCGAGGCGCCATCCGCCAGCAACAGGCGCACGATCTGCTCACCCAGGCCCCGTGTGCCCCCCGTGACCACAATCCGCTTGCCGTCCACGCCGGACCGCGCGGCCGGGCAGGGCTCCTGCCGGCGGTCCTCACTCACGCTCACCACGCCCGGACCGTACAGTCCGACGGGCGTGCGACCCGAACCACTACGCCTGTACAACCGAACAACCCCCGTGCCCCCTCGCCGACCGGACCGTCCAACCGTTTGTCTACGTGAACGGTGACCGACGTAGTCCCGCTGTCTTCGAAGGAGGAAACCATGCCGCAACCCGGCAGCCACCGCGACCGGGCCGCAGCCGCCCGTGGCGGCCGGCCCCGGCGGGCGGGCCGAGGGGCGCGCACCCCTCGCCCCCGGCGCGGATGCCGCGGTGGGGAACCCGGCCGGGGGACGCAGCATGCGCTTACCCGCTTACCGGGGCATCAACCACCCCTACCGCGCGCGTTATCGGCGCGACAGACCCGCCGGACCCGACAGACACCGCAGGCCAGATATAACCGACAGGCAGGACAGGCGCGATGGGCCCGGCCGGCGGGGAGGGGCCGGTGATCTCCTTGGCGACCCGCCGTTTCTTCCGGGCCGAGTTCCCGGCCCGGACCGACCGGGCCTTCGCCGTCCGCCGGATGCTCACCGCTTTCCTGAAGTACTGGCAGCTCGACCATGCCGTGGAGAGCGCGGTGCTGGCCACCAACGAGCTGTTCGCCAACGCCGTGGAGCACGGCAGCAGCGGCCCCGCCGATACCGTCACCGTCACCGTGGGCGTGGAGCCCGCGGGGGACGAGCTGCGCATCGAGGTGGCCGACGGCTCGCCGGTCCGGCCGGTCTTCCGTACGGCGGCCGAGACGGAGGAGTCCGGGCGGGGGCTGGCCATCGTCGACGGCCTGGCGAACGACTGGGGCAGCGAACCGCCGGACGGGGACGGTCCGGGCAAGAAGGTGTGGTTCACGCTGGCGCTCGGGCGGACACGTTAGGGAGCGGTAAGGGCGGTGAGGCGCGGTAGGGCGCACAGACGGCCGGGCCGAGGGTGGGGCGGCGCGACCGGAGCGGACGAGTCAACAGGGGAGACCGGAGGCGACATGCGTGGGCGAGGCACCGTGGAGACCGCCGCGGCCGACTGGCTGCTGTCGTCGGCCGGCGAGGAGCCCGGCCGGGTGCGTGTGCAGTGGGCCAGCGGAAACGGCCTCGCCGATCTTCCGGTGGGCCGGCTCTTCGACCTGGTCCGGATGTCCGAGGGCACCGGGATGGCCGTGGTCCAGACGCTGCGCCGGCACGAGGCGGTGGTCGGCCCGGTGATGCTGGCCACCGCCAGCCATGTGCTCTCCTTCCTCGTGCCGCCCGGCTCGGCCCAGGAGTGGAAGGCGTGGCTGCGGGGCTCCGGCCACGGCCGCCGTCGCGCCGTGGCCGCCGCCGGGCCGGGCCGGGTGCTGCGCTGCCCCCGGCCCGGATGCGTACGGCAGGGCCACATCTGGCTGGTCAGGCCGGGCGGTCCGCTCACCGACAGCCGGGCGCTGTGGGCCGCGCTGCGGGACAGTGCGCCCCCCAGACCCCGGGACCGCGCCCCGTACGCCCTCTTCCGATGAGCCGTGCCACGACGCCGGCCCCGCTCAGGCCCACTCCGCGCGGTGCTCGACGGCGAAGTCGCGGAAGGAGCGGGGAGCGCGCCCGGTGACCCGGCGCACCGTGTCGGTCGTACGGTCCTCCGCACCGCGCCGGACGGCCTCGTCGAGCCCGGCCAGCATGGTGGCGAACTCCTTCGGGTATCCCGCGTCGGCCAGCCGCCCGGCCAGGGTCGCGGTGTCCACCGGGACATGGCGGACGGCCCGGCCTGACACCTCGGTGATGATGCGCGCCGCGTCGCCGTAGCCGATCGCCTCGGGCCCGGTGATGGTGTGCGCGGTGTCGTGCGGCCGTTCGTCCAGGAGGGCGCGGGCGGCGACGGCGGCGATGTCGCCCGCGTCGACGAAGCCGACCCCGGCGTCCCCGGTGGCGGTGACGATCTCACCGCTCGTACGGATCCCCTGGGCCACCGGGTGGTCGCCGGTGAAGTTCTGCATGAACCACGAGGGCCGGAGCACCGCCCACTCGGGCACGGTGTCCTGGACGAGCCGGTGCAGCGCCCCGAGACCCGGCATCTCGGGGGTGACCGCGGAGGAGCTGAGCAGCACCACGCGCCGTACGCCCCGGCGGACCGCGTCGGCCAGGAACGGTTCGACCAGCGCCAGCGGCTCGGCCTCCGCCACCGGGGCGATGAGATAGAGACGGGTCACCCCGTCCAGCGCCGCGGCGTGGGTGGCCGGGTCGCGCCAGTCGAACCGGACGGTCTCGTACGGCCGTGCCCCCGGGGCCGGGCGGCGGGCGGCGGCCCTGATCCGGGCGCCGTGGGCGGCGAGGAGCGGCAGCAGCCGGGAGCCGGTGTTCCCGGTCGCGCCGGTGACCAGAACGGTGGGGCCGGTGGGGCCGGTGGGGTCAGCCATCGGCCCGGCCTTCCGCGTACGCGGCGGTCAGCTCGTCGAGGATGCCCAGCACCTGGCCGGCGGCGAGCGGGTTCCAGTAGTCGCGGTACGCGGTGATCTCGCCGTCCTCGACCGTGATGAAGGCGACGTACGCCATGCGGTACGGGCGGCCGGTGCCGACGGCGATCCCCTCCACCGCCCACTCGACGATCAGGGTGTTCGGGTCTTCGGTGCGGTGCCTGACGTCGTGGGTCACCGCGCGCACATCCAGCAGGTCGGTGTAGTCGCGCAGATACTCCCGTACCGCCTCGCGCCCCTCCAGCCGGCTGGGCCGGCCGGGCGGCGCGAACGGGAACTCCATGGTCCCGGCGGCGGCCCACAGGTCGGCGAACCCGAGCATGTCGTGGGCGAGCAGCAGCTCCTTGGCCCGGTCGAACACCTCGACGGCCGTACGGGGGCGGGGGGTGGGGTCGGTCTGGTCGGTCTGGTGGGTCGTGTTCGTCGTGTTCATGGGCGAGCGTCCCTCGGAAACTCTCGGAAACGAGATTGGACGGGACGGTACCGTTCCGTCCTTCGGGTCGAGCGTAAACGGGACGGTACCGTTCCGTCCATCTGCTACCGTCTGCGCATGCCTGAGCCGACCCGACGCGCCCCGAGCGGTGCCGCAGCCCTGCGCGCCGACAAGACCGCGGCCATCGCCGAGGCCGTGCTCGACGAGCTCGCCGAGCACGGCTACGGACGGCTCTCGATGGAGGCGGTGGCCAAACGGGCGGGGGTCGGCAAGAGCGCTCTGTACCGCCGCTGGCCCTCCAAGCAGGCCATGATCATCGCGGTCACCTCCGAGCTGAGCGTCGAACTCGCCGAGGCGCCCGACACCGGCTCGCTGCGCGGCGATGTGCTGGCCATGCTCGGCGCGGTGGCCGACTGGCTCACCCATCCGCGGTTCTCGCGGATCTTCCCGGACCTCATCGCCGAGGCCAACCGCGACCCCGAGCTGGCCCAGGCGCTGGCCAGGTCCATCGGTGAACCGCGCCGCTCGCGCGTGACCGAAGTCCTCGACCGGGCGGTGCGGCGCGGCGAGCTGCCCCCGGACACGGACCGCGAGCTGGCGCTCGATCTGCTCGGGGCGCTCGTCTACTGGCATGTGTCCATCCGCGGGGTTCGGCCCGGCGCCGACTATCTGGAGCGCACCGCCGACACCGTGCTGCGCGCCCTGGGAGCCCGAATGGCCCAGTGAAACAGGGCATTGCGGGACGAGTGGCCCCATCATCGCTGAGTCGGCGGAGGTCCATCGTCACCTCCACCCCTCGGAAGGAGCCCGCCATGGCAACCGGCCTCTCGGTCCACATCGGCCTCAACCAGGTCGACCCCGCGCGCTACGACGGCTGGAGCGGCGACCTCAACGCCTGCGAGCAGGACGCGAGCGATATGGCGCGGCTCGCCGGGGCCGCGGGCTTCACCGTCACCGACCCGCTGCTCACCTCCGCCGCCACGGCCGACGCGGTCTCTGCGGCCCTGGAGTCCGCGGCCGGCCGGCTCACCGGCGGCGACATTCTCTTCCTCACCTACTCCGGCCACGGCGGCCAGGTGCCTGACCTCAACCACGACGAGACCGGCGACCGGCTGGACGAGACCTGGGTGCTCTACGACCGGCAGCTGGTCGACGACGAGCTCTTCGACCTGTTCGGGAAGTTCGCCAAGGGGGTGCGGATCTGGCTGCTCTCCGACAGCTGCCACAGCGGCACGGTGGCCAAGGTCCTGCCCGAGGTGCTCAGCCCCCGCGAGCTCGACCGGCGGTTCAGCACCGACCAGCCGGACGAGGTCGCCAAGCGGATCAGGGTGATGCCGCTTCCGGTGCAGTCCGTCGTCTACAAGCGGGACCGCGCCCTCTACGACGGGATCCAGAACACCCGCACCGCCAAGGACCTCGCCGAGATCGACGCCACCGTGCTGCAGATCTCCGGCTGCCAGGACAACCAGACCTCCGCGGACGGGATGGTCAACGGCCTGTTCACGGGCACCCTCCTGGACGTCTGGCGGGACGGCGCCTTCGAGGGCAGCTACCGCAGGCTGCACCGGGAGGTCACCAAGCGGATGCCCCCGGACCAGACCCCCAATCTGTTCCAGGCCGGCCCGCCGCTGCCCGCCTTCGCCCGGCAGCGGCCCTTCACCATCTGACCGTCCCTGCACCATCTGAGCGTCCCTGGCGTGTCGCGGCCGTGCCCGCCGATGACCTGGGTGTGCGGGGTCGGGCCTGGAGAGGTATGACAGAAGAAGGGCACGCGCGCCCGGCCGATCGCTGGTGCCGCGTCGGCCCGCCCCTGCGTACGGGCAGCGGGGAATGAGGTACCCGGATGACTTCGCAAAACCGCCCGCCGAACGCGCGAGACCGCCCGCGAGGGGACGGCGAGGCGGAGCTCAACGATCTCGCCGCCCCGGGAGGCCTGCTCGATCTGCTACGGGTCGCCGCCGTGGTGCTGGACAGCGACGGCCGTGTCGCCCTGTGGAGCCCGGAGGCCGAGCAGCTGCTCGGCTACCGCGCCTCCGAGGCCCTGGGCCAGAACGCCGCCCGGCTGCTGGTCGACCGCGAGAACCGGCGGTCCGCGGTGGAGCTGTTCCAGCGGGTGCAGGCGGGCAAGATGTGGGCGGGCGTCTTTCCGGTCCGGCACAAGGACGGCACCGCCCTGCGGGTGGAGTTCCGCACCATGGGCCTGCGCGACTCCCACGGCGACGCCTACGCGCTCGGGCTCGCGGCCGACGAGGGCACCGTACGGCAGCTGGAGACCGACCTGGCCGTCTCCGGCTTCCTGGTCGAGCAGTCGCCCGTGGGCCTCGCCGTATTCGACACGGACCTGCGGTGGATCCTGGCCAACCCGGCCCTGCTGGAGATGAACGGCCTGACCGAGGTCGACCTGCGGGGCCGGAGCCTGACGGACGTGCTGCCGGGTCTTGACGCCTCGGCCATCGAGGGCGCGATGCTGCACGTCCTGGAGACCGGGCAGCCGCTGCTCGACCAGCAGACCGTCGGCCGGACCCCGGCCGACCCGGGCCGTGAGCACGCCTGGTCGGAGTCGTACTACCGGTTGGAGGACCCCGGCGGGCGGGTCCTGGGCATCGCGGTCTCGGTGTTCGATGTGTCCCGGCGCCACCGGGAGGCCAGCGAGGCCGCCGAGGCCCGCGAGCGGCTGGCCCTGATCGCCGCGGCCGGAGTCCGCATCGGCACCACCTTGGACCTGCGGCAGACCGCCCAGGAGCTGGCCGATGTGACCGTACCCCGGCTGGCCGACCTCGCCGCCGTGGATGTGCTGGACGCCGTGGTGCACCGCGAGCCCATGGCCCGGGTGGGCGCCGACGGCTGGGCCCGCTTCCGGGCGCTGGCCGTGGCGGCGGGCTACCCCACCGACGCGGTGCACGCGGCGGACCCGGTCGGCGAGATCGCCCGGTACGACCCGAGCCGCATGATCACGCGCTGTGTCCGCGACGCCCAGCCGATTTTCCTGCCCCAGGTGACCGACGAGGACCTGCGGCGCATCGCGCGCGACGAGGCGTCCGCCGCCGTACTGCGCAAGGAGGGCGTCCACTCCTATCTGGCGGCCCCGCTGATCGCCCGCGGCAGCGTGCTCGGCACCCTCAGCCTGCACCGTACGATCAACGCCCGGCCCTTCGACGAACAGGACCTCACCCTCGCCTGCGAACTGGCCACCCGCGCCGCGCTGTGCATCGACAACGCCCGCCTGTACGCCCGGGAGCGCGACGCGGCACTCACCCTGCAGCGCAGCCTGCTGTCCCAGCAGCCGCGCGACCTGGACGGCCTGGAGATCGCCTCCCGGTATCTGCCCGCGGTGAGCGCGGCCGGCGGCGACTGGTTCGATGTGCTCTCGCTCAAGGACGGCAAGGTGGCCCTGGTGGTCGGCGATGTGATGGGCAAGGGCATCCACGCCGCGGCGATCATGGGCCAGCTGCGCACCGCCACCCGCGTCGCCCGCCGAACTGCTGCGCCACCTCGACGACATCACCATCACCCTGGGCGACTCGATCGCCACCTGCCTGTACGCGGTCTGCGATCCGCGCAGCGGCCGGTGTCTGCTGTCCACCGCCGGCCATCTGCCACCGGTGCTGGTGCGCCCCGGCGGGCGGGCCGAACTCCTCGACATGCCCAGCGGCGCGCCGCTGGGC
>NZ_NCSM01000040.1 GCF_002224125.1 Streptomyces sp. NBS 14/10 | reverse complement strand
TCAGGGCTGGATGTCGAGTGTGTGGCGGGTTGGGCGCCGTGGTGTTCTGGGGCCTGGTGGGCCGTAGCCGAGGCGCAGCACCATGTGTACGTGTCCTGCCCCCGCCACGGGGTCGCGCAGTGGCCAGCGCAGGTCGGGCCATTCGAGGGCCTGGGTGATGAAGGAGCTGGAGAGTCCTTCGAGGGTGGCGGTCAGCAGGACACGTTCCATGGCCTGGCCCGCGCGCAGCCAGTCCCTTGGTGTGTCGTCGGCGGTGGCCAGCAGCGCCAGTTGGGGGGAGCTTTCGAAGTCGGCGCTCTCGCGGCCGGGTACGGGTTTGCCGCCGGCGAAGTCCCGTACGGGGGCCTTGCCGCCGCGCCTGCGGGGGCCGAAGGCGTACGGCGGTACGCCTTCGGCGGCGGACCGCGGCGTCTGCTCGGAGAGCCGGGCCCAGTGGGTGAGGTCGTCGGTGCTGCCCGGGTCGGTGAGGTTGCGTGCCTCGGCTTCCAGGGTCAGGTCCAGGACCGTCTGCAGATGCCATCCGGAGGCGAAGGACAGTGAGACGCCTTCCGCCTCGGCCGCCTCCCGGAGGGTGGCGCGTACGGGCTCGGGTATCTCGGTCTCGGCGAACGGGGCCCGGCTGGTGTGCCGGGTGTGGACGGCCGGGTACAGGGCGGCCAGGTCTTCTTCGTCGCCGGGCGGACCGGTCAGTGATACGGCGGCGAGCAGGGTCGGCTCGTGGGGGTCGGGCAGGAGCCGGGTCGTCGGTGGCCGGCCGGTGTGTGCGGCGGCGACGCGAAGGTTCATCAGGGCGGCGCCGCAGCCCAGGTGGAGGGCGCGTAGATCCGCGTCGGAGTGCGGCAGGGTCCTCGCCAGGTCCGCGGTGATGTGGAACAGGTGCTTGCCGCGGAAGTACCGGAACCGCCAGGGCTGTGCGTTGTGCATCGACGGGGCGGCCGAGGCGTCCCGTACCAGCGCCGTCACCTCCGGGTCGGAGAGCGGCCGTGCGCCCGCATGCGCTTCTGTCTGAATATGGGCGTCCGGTCCGGGGAACACGAGGGACACCTGTCCGGAGTCCGACCAGCGCACGTCGTACGGAGGCGTCCCGTCGTGGTGATGGACCCCGACGATCTCGCCGTCGCGCCTGGTCGCACCCGTGGTGGGGCTTTCGACAACCAGGTGGTCGCCGACATGAGCACGCATCGGCATCCCCGCCTCTCCGCCGGTCTTCCTCCGTCCAGCGTTTCACGTTCGGCGAGCGATGGCATGGGCGGAAGGTCCTCGCGTGGGTACCCGGTGAGCGGGCCATGCGGCTCATGTGGTGGCAGGCGCGGGCTGCGAGGCTGGCAGTGTCCGCACGCGGCAGAGCCGCACATGCGGAGCGGCCGGCTCCGCCGCATGGCGAACACGGGCAGGCCGAAGAGTGAGTGTCCGAAGGGAGTCGGGACATGCACCACAGGACGGTCGGGGAGCTCATGACCCGCAACGTGGTCCGGGCGCCGTGCGAGATGCCGTTCAAGGAGATCGTGGAGCTGCTGGCGGAACACGATGTCACCGCCGTGCCGGTCGTGGACGGCTCCGGCCGCCCCATCGGTGTGGTGTCCGAGGGGGATCTGCTGCGCAAGTCATCCGGCCAGGCCGATCCGTCCGGCCGGGTGCCGATCCCGCACCTGGAGGCGTGGGAGCGCGCCAAGACAGAAGGAACGCGGGCGGAGGAGCTGATGTCGGCTCCCGCGGTGTGCGCGCGTCCGGAGTGGTCCGTGGTGGAGGCGGCCCGTCTGATGGCCGTCCAGGGCGTCAAGCGGCTTCCCGTGGTCGACGAGACCGACAAGCTGCTGGGCATCATCAGCCGCGGCGACCTGCTGCGGATCTTCCTGCGCCATGACGACGCGATCCGCGAGGAGATCGAGCAGGACGTTCTGCGCCGGACGATGCGCCTGGCCCCCTCGGCGGTGACGGTCGAGGTAAGGGAAGGCGAGGTCACGTTGCGCGGCTCGGTGGAGGCCAGGAGCCTGGTCCCGATCATCGAGCGGCTGTGCCGGAGTGTGGACGGGGTGGTCTCGGTCGCCGCACACATCGCACCCGGAACCGATGACACCCACGGGCCTGCCACCGCCACATGAGACGTGGACGGCTGATATCGAGAGGCTATGCGCGAGACGGAGCAACGCCATGGAGGAACAGGTCGTCACCGTGGGCCTCGACGGCTCGCCGGAGAGCCTTGCCGCCGCGCGCTGGGCCGCCGGCGAGGCGGAGCGGCGGGAGCTCGGGCTGCGTCTGCTGCACGCGTGGGTCCTGCTGTCCCCGCCCACGCCGGACAGTCCCTCGGCGGATGACCAGAACTACTGGGCCAAGCGGATCGTGCACGACGCGCGCATGGAGCTCAGCCGGCGCCACCCGGATCTGCCCATCGAGGAGGATCTGGTCGCGCAGGAGGCCGAGACAGCCCTGCTGGAAGCGGCGGCGCGGTCGCGGATGCTGGTGCTCGGATCGCGGGGCATGGAGCCCTTGGCGAGCTTCTTCTTCGGTGACATCAGCCTCTATGTGGTCGGTCGCGCCGAGCGGCCCGTGGTCCTGGTGCGCGCGGGCGAGGTGGACGAGGAACGGGTGTCCGCGGTCCGCGAGCGGGATGTGGTGGTCGGATTGAGTCTGCACGGCCCCCAGGACAACCTGCTGGAATTCGCCTATGTCACCGCCTTCACCCGTGGTGCCCCGTTGCGGGCCGTCCACGGCTGGACGAGGTGCTGCGGCCGTGGCGGAAGAAGTTTCCCCGGGTGGAGGTGGTCGACGAGGTCCGGCTCGAGAGCCCGGCGCAGGCCGTCGTACGGGCGGCCGGGGGCAGCGGGCTGCTGATGATCGGCCGCCGCAGGCACCGGGCCGCCCTGGCGCCCCGGCTCGGCCCGGTGGTGCAGTCGGCCGTGCACCACGCCACGTGCCCGGTCGCCGTGATCCCCCACGAATAACACCCGAACAACCCGCGAACGAGGTGGGCGCATGCCGGAAGCAAACCCCATGGCCTGGGAGACGATCCACAAGCATGTGGCCCCGCGCGTCCGGCCGAACCTCACCGACTACGACCGTACCTGGGCGGAGTTCACCTGGTCGCGGGCGCGCGCCGCGCTGGAAGGTCAGCCCGGCGGCGGGCTGAACATCGCCCATGAGGCGGTGGACCGGCACGTGGGCTCTGGCCGCGGCGGCAAGGTCGCACTGCGCTGTGTATCCCCGGACGGCACGGCCGGCTCGGTCACCTACGCCGAACTGGCCGGCCGTACCTCCCGATTCGCCCATGTCCTGCGCTCACTGGGCGTCGGCCGCGGCGACCGGGTGTTCACACTGCTCGGCCGCTGTCCTGAGCTGTACACGGCGGTGCTGGGCACGCTGAAGAACACCAGCGTGTTGTGCCCGCTGTTCTCCGCCTTCGGCCCGGATCCGGTGGAGCAGCGGCTGAGGCTCGGCGACGGCCGGGTCCTGGTGACCACGGCCGCGCTCTACCGGCGCAAGGTGGCCGAACGCCGGACGTCCCTGGCCGGGCTTGAGCATGTGCTGATCGTCGGTCCCGGCGCCGAGGACCTGCCCGGCACGCTGTCCTTCGACCAGCTGATGGCCGCCGCGCCGGAGCGTTTCACCATCCCGCCGACGTCTCCGGAGGACATGGCACTGCTGCACTTCACCAGCGGTACCACCGGCGCCCCCAAGGGCGCGGTCCACGTCCACGAGGCGGTCGTCGCCCACCACGCCACGGCCGCCTACGCGCTCGATCTGCACCCCGAGGACGTGTACTGGTGCACTGCCGACCCGGGGTGGGTGACCGGCATGTCGTACGGCGTCATCGCCCCGCTCGTGCACGGGGTGACCGTCGTCGTCGACGAGGGCGAATACGACGCCCGTCGCTGGTACCGGATCCTCGCGGAGCAGCGGGTGAGCGTGTGGTACACCGCGCCCACGGCGCTGCGCATGCTGATGCGCGCAACGCCCCGGCAGGGTCCCCACGACCTGCCGGCCTCCTACGACCTGTCCCGGCTGCGGTTCATCGCCTCGGTCGGCGAGCCGCTGAACCCCGAGGCGGTGGTGTGGGGCCAGGAGGTGCTGGGACTGCCCGTCCACGACAACTGGTGGCAGACCGAAACCGGCTGCATCATGATCGCCAACTTCGCGGCCTGCGAGATCCGCCCCGGCTCGATGGGACGGCCGCTGCCGGGCGTCGAGGCGGCGGTGCTCAGCTGCGGGGGAGACGGCCGGGCACGGGTCACCGACGGTCGGGTGACCGTGGAGGACCGCCCGGGGGCCGAGGGGGAGTTGGCGCTGCGGCCCGGCTGGCCGTCGATGTTCCGTGCCTATCTGCACGACAAGGAGCGGTACGAGGCCGCATTCGCCGACGGGTGGTACCTCACCGGCGACCTGGTCAGCCGGGACGCCGACGGTTGGTTCTGGTTCGTGGGCCGCGCCGACGACGTCATCAAGTCGGCGGGCCATCTGATCGGGCCCTTCGAGGTGGAGAGCGCCCTCATGGAACACCCCGCGGTAGCCGAGGCCGGGGTGATCGGCCGGCCGGATCCCGTCGCCGGGAACATCGTCAAGGCGTTCGTATCGCTGCGCCCCGATGTCCAGGCCACCCCGGCGCTGGAGCGTGACCTGCTCGGCTTCGCCCGCCGACGGCTCGGTCCCGCCGTCGCGCCGCGCGAGATCGCCTTCGACCAGAACCTGCCCAGGACCCGCAGCGGCAAGGTCATGCGCCGGCTGCTGCGGGCCCGCGAACTCGGCCTGCCCACCGGCGATCTGTCCACCTTGGAGGGATCCGCATGAGCCCGACCCGCGAGCCCCGTACCCGCAAGCCCACCAAGGCGGCCAAGCCCACGAGCGGCACGCGCAAGAGGACCGACACCCCCTCCTCGCGCGGGCCGGACGCCCGGCACCGCCGCGAACTGCTGCGCGCCATGCTGCGCATCCGCCGCTTCGAGGAGCGCTGCGTCGAGCTGTACAGCGCCGCGAAGATCCGGGGATTCGTGCACCTCTACATCGGGGAGGAAGCCGTCGCCGTCGGCGTCAACGAGATGCTGACCCCGGACGACGCGGTGGTCTCCACCTACCGTGAGCACGGCCACGCACTGGCGCGCGGTATTCCGGCGGAAGCCGTCATGGCCGAGATGTACGGCAGGACGACCGGATGCAGCGGAGGCCGCGGCGGATCCATGCACCTCTTCGACGCGAGCCGCCGCTTCTACGGCGGAAACGCGATAGTGGCCGGTGGGCTTCCGTTGGCCGCCGGGCTCGCGCTGGCCGACCGTATGCGCGATGCACACCGCGTCACCTGCTGCTTCTTCGGTGACGGGGCCTTCGCGGAAGGTGAGTTCCACGAGACCGCGAATCTCGCCGCGCTGTGGAACCTGCCCCTGCTGCTCGCCTGCGAGAACAACCAGTACGCCATGGGCACGGCCCTGGAACGCCATGAGGCACAGACCGACCTGGCCATGCGCGCCGCCTCGTACGGCATGGTGGCCTGGGCCGTGGACGGCATGGACGCCGAGGCCGTCGAGTCGGCCGCACGCCGGGCCACCGAGTCCATCCGCGCGGGTGCCGGACCACACTTCCTCGAACTGCGCACCTACCGCTTCCGGGCGCACTCCATGTACGACCCCGACCGTTACCGCGACAAGGCTGAGGTCGAGCAGTGGAAGACCCGGGACCCGATCGAACGGCTCACCGCCCGGATGCGTGAGCAGGGCGAGCTGGGTGACAAAGATCTGGCCGAGCTCGAACACCAGGTCGCCGACGAGGTGGAACAGGCGGTCGAAGCGGCCGAGCGGGCGCCGGAAGAGCCGGTCGAGAGCCTGTTGCGCCACGTCACGAGCGCTTCGGCGGAGGTGAGCTGATCCCATGAGCGCCAGCCGGGACGACGAACGGAAGACCACCTACCGGGAAGCGCTGCGCGAGGCCATCCGCGAGGCCCTGCGCTCCGACGACCGCGTCTTCCTGATGGGCGAGGACGTCGGCCGTTACGGCGGCTGCTTCGGCGTCAGCCTCGGCCTGCTGGAGGAGTTCGGGCCGGAGCGGATCCGCGACACCCCGCTGTCGGAGTCCGGGTTCGTCGGCGCGGGCATCGGTGCGGCCCTGTCCGGGATGCGGCCGATCGTCGAGATCATGACCGTGAACTTCAGCCTGCTCGCTCTCGACCAGATCCTCAACAACGCTGCCACCTTGCTGCACATGTCGGGAGGCCAGCTGCCCGTTCCCGTGGTGATCCGGATGACGACGGGCGCGGGCCGGCAACTCGCCGCACAGCACTCGCACAGTCTCGAGGGCTGGTACGCCCACATCCCCGGCATCCGCGTGGTCGCCCCGGCGACCATCGAGGATGCCCGCTTCATGCTGGCCCCGGCGCTGGCCGACCCCGACCCGGTGCTGATCTTCGAGCACGGCAGTCTGTACAACGCCGCTGGCGAGCTGGACCCGGCCGCCGCGCCCGTCGATCTGGACCACGCGGCGGTCCGCAGGCCGGGTACCGACATCTCGCTGATCACCTACGGCGGTTCGCTGCCCAAAGCGCTCACGGCGGCCGACGAACTGGCCGCCGAGGACATCAGTGCCGAGGTGGTCGACCTGCGCACACTACGGCCACTCGACGACGACACCATCACGGCCTCAGTGGCGCGGACCCATCGCGCGGTCGTCGTCGACGAGGGCTGGCGCACCGGGAGCCTGGCCGCCGAGGTGTCCGCGCGCATTGCCGAACGGTCCTTCTACGAGCTGGACGCGCCCGTCGAGCGGGTGTGCAGCGCCGAGGTCCCCATGCCATACGCCCGGCAACTGGAAGAAGCCGCGTTGCCGCAGACCGTGGATGTCGTCGCGGCGGCGCACCGGGCGGTGGACTGACCGTGGCCGAGTTCACCATGCCGTCGCTGGGTGCCGACATGGACGAGGGGAAGCTCCAGGAGTGGCTGGTGCACCCCGGCCAGCCGGTCCACCGAGGCGATCCCGTCGCCGTCGTCGAAACCGCCAAGTCCACGATCGAGGTCGAGTGCTTCGAGACCGGGACGATGGGGCGGCTGCTCGTCGAGCCGGGAACCACGGTGCCGGTGGGCACCCCGCTCGCACTGATCGAGCCGGTGGCGGGCGCACTGGAGAAGGCCGGGAAGGCCGGGAAGGCCGGGAAGAAGGGTCCGCCGCGGCGCAGGCCGCCGAGCCCACCGCTCCCGCCGAGCCCGCCGCCGGCCCGCCCCCAGCCGGCCCCCACCGGGGTCCAGGAGTCTCTTGTCGCCCACCCACCGGACGAGCACCCCCGCCCCGAGACCGTTCCGCTGGTCCGGCGTCTGGCGCGGGAGTACGGCGTCGACTTGGACTCTCTCCAGGGCTCCGGTCCTGAGGGCCGTATCACTCGCGCCGACGTCGAGCGCGCCGCCGACACCCGGCCGCGGCGAGTGAGGGTCACTCCGCTCGCCCGACGGCTGGCCGGGGAACTGCGCGTGGACCTCGCCGCCGTGGCGGGAACCGGTAAGAACGGCGTTGTCCGCGCCGACGACGTGCGCAAGGCCGCCCCCGGCCCTGCCGCCGCCCCGGTGAGCCCCCGTACGGCGCCCGCGCACACGGCCGAACGCGCGGCCGATGAGCGGACGGCGGCCATGCGCCGGACCATCGGTGGTCTCATGTCCCGCTCCAAACGGGACATCCCGCACTACTACCTGTCCACGACCGTCGACATGGCGGCCGCGATGGACTGGCTCCGTGAGCACAACCTGCGCAGCCCGGTGAGCGAGCGGTTGCTCCCCGCGGCCCTGCTGCTGAAGGCCGCGGCCCTGGCGGCCCACGAGGTCCCCGAGCTCAACGGTTTCTGGACCGAGGACCACTTCACCCCGGGCGACGGAGTGCACCTGGGCGTCGCCGTGTCCCTGCGTGGCGGAGGACTCGTCGCCCCCGCCCTGCACGACGCGGACACGCTCGGCCTCACAGAGCTGATGGCCGCGCTGAAGGACCTGGTCACCCGCGTCCGCGCGGGCCGACTGCGCGGATCGGAGATCTCCGACCCGACCATCACGGTCACCAACCTCGGCGATCAGGGAGTGGAGAGCGTGCTCGGTGTGATCTACCCGCCCCAAGTGGCCCTGGCCGGGTTCGGACGGATCGTCGACCGCCCATGTACCGTCGACGGTCTGCTCGGCGTACGGCCCACGGTCACCGCGACCCTGTCCGCCGACCACCGGGCTACCGACGGTGCCATCGGCGCCCGCTATCTGAGAGCGGTCGACCGCCTCTTGCGGCGCCCGGAGGACCTGTGAACCGCACCGAAGCAGCGGACGTCGTCAAGGAATCCCTCGCCCGGATCGTGCCTGATGCCGACCTCACCGCCCTGGGCCCGGAGGAGCCGTTCCGCGAGGCGCTTGAACTCGACTCGCTCGACTTCCTGAGATTCATCGAGACGCTCAGCGAGCGCACAGGTGTCCGCATCGACGACGCGGACACACCACGGCTCACCACGCTGTCCGGCTGCGTCGGCTTTCTCTCCTCCGGTGGCGCGTAATCCGATGTCGTCATCCGGTGGCACATGAGGGAGCGCGGCTCAGCGCCGGCGGTCGGTTTCCGGGCCGTCGGCCGCCACGCCGGCAGCCCACCGACGTCGTACGGCGTCCTCGTGCTCGGCCTGTTCCAGGGCGAGCACGACCCGGGCGAGCGACTCCTCCAGCCGGGGGATCCAATGGCGGCGCAGGGCGCGGACCCGCCGACGGGTGTGCGCCACCTCCGCCCCGACAAGCCGGGCGGCCGTCCGCGCCGCGGCGTACTCCGCGCCCGTCCGCAGCGCCTCCCGGTAGGCGGCTTCCGCGTGGATCAAGGCGGTGTTGCGGGGAGTGGCCGCGTCGGGGGAGCGGTCCGGGACGTGGCAGGAGGCGAGCGACGGGTGGCGCACACCCATCGTGGACACCTCGCCCCAGGTGACCTCCGCGTCCGCGACACCCTCGGCCGCCGTCTCCAGGGCGCGTTCGCCGCCCAGGACGAGCCCCCGCAGAAGCCAGGTCTCCGCCTCCCGCACCGAGACGTGCCACTCGTGCGCACGGGTCTCCTCGGCCCGCAACAGGTCCTTGTGGAGCGTCCGCAGGATGCGCAGCTTCCGCTCCAGCAGATCCGCTCCGCGCAGGGCGACGTCCAGGCTGTGCCGCAGGCGCAGACGGGCGGCGCGCGAGGGCGGAATCCGGGGGGCGGTGGTCATTCCCCCGCCCCTTCGCGTTCACCGTCGGCCGGTTCGTCCCGCCCGTCGTGGGTGTCGAGCAGCGCCGTGGGAAGCAGGGCCAGCTCGCTTCGGGGAAGGGTGAGCAGCACCTGCCAGGCGGCGTCCAGTGTCCGGTCCAGCGGGCGCGTCTCGTCGCGGCGCTGGTCCATGAAACGGTGCGAGAACGCCTCGTCGAAGTCGAGGTAGCGGCGGTCGGTCGAGCTCAGCGCCTCCTGCCCCACGAGGTCCGAGAGCTCCCGGACCTGCCGTGCCCGGGACAGCGCGGCCAGCGTCTGGGCCGCGACATCGAGGTGGTCGGGCCGGGTGCGTCCGGGGCCGGCGCCCTTGCGCATCAGGCGGGACAGCGAGGACAGGGCGTCCACCGGGGGATACACACCCAGGGCGTGTGGCTGCCGGGAGAGCACGATCTGGCCCTCGGTGATGTAGCCGGTCAGATCGGGCACCGGATGTGTGATGTCGCCCGCCGGCATGGTGAGGACGGGCAGGACCGTGACCGAGCCGCTCCGGCCCCGGATCCGCCCGCAGCGTTCGTACAGAGAGGCCAGGTCGCTGTAGAGATAGCCGGGGTAGGCGCGGCGGGCCGGGACCTCGCCGCGGGCCGCGGAGACCTCGCGCAGTGCCTCGGCGTAGGCGGTCATATCGGTCATCACCACCAGCACATGGTGTCCGTGGGTGAAGGCGAGGTGTTCGGCCACGGTCAGGGCGATACGAGGGGTCAGGATCCGCTCGATGACGGGGTCGTCGGCGGTGTTCAGCAGCAGGACGAGCTCTCCCGCGGCCGCGCGTTCCTCCAGGGCGTCCCGTACGAAGGAGGCGTCCGGGTGGGTCAGGCCCATCCCGGCGAACACCACGCTGAACGCGGCGCCGCCGACGGTGGACTGTGCGGCGATCTGGAGGGCCAGTTCCAGATGAGGCAGCCCGGCCACGGAGAACACCGGCAGCTTCTGCCCGCGTACCAGTGTGGTGAGCGCGTCGATGACCCCGACGCCCGTGAGGACCGGATCCGACGGTGGCTCCCGCCGCACCGGGTTGATCGGGGCGCCGCCCACAGGCGCGCCGGCCCGGCCGAACACGGGTGGCCCGCCGTCCACGGGCTCGCCACGGCCGTTGCACGTACGGCCCAGCCAGCCCGTCCCGACCGGGATGCGCAGCGGTTCGCCGGCGAAGGACACCCGCATCCTGGCCGGGTCCATCCCGGAGGTGTCCTCCAGCACCTGGACCACGGCGAGTTCGCGGTCCACCTCCAGCACCAGGCCGTAGCGTCGCTCGCCCGAGTCCAGGGTGATGCGTACGAACTCGTCCCAGCCCACCCCCGAGACCCCTGCCACGACGGCGAGCGGGCCGCGCAGCTCGCGCACCGCGGTGTACTCGACCTCGCTCCAGGAGGTCACCCGAGCTCCCCGAGCCGGGCCAGCATGTCCTGACGCCGCCCCCTCACCCCTTCCACGTCATGCGGCCCCACCTCCTCGGCGGCCCGGAGCACCGGGCCGAAGTCCACCGCCTCCACGGTGGCCGCCGGAACCCCCGAGTCGACCAGCTGACGGCAGCGGTCGACGGTCGCGAGCACCGCGTCGGCCAGCGCCGCGGCCTTGTCCGGCCCGCAGTAGGCGTCGTTGGCCGACAGCGCGCTCTGCCGCAGCACCCCTTCGCGCACCAGACGTCCGGCCAGGACACCGACGCGCTCCCGGTCGGGCAGGGCCGCGATGCCGATCAGGTCGACGAGGTCGGCCAGCCGGTCGGCCTCCGCGAGCACCGCGGCGAGCCGGGCGCGCCGGTCGGCCCAGGCGGGGTCGCCCGCTGCCGCCCGCCGGGCCGCGAGTGTCCCGGCGTCCCGCGAGAACGACCCCGCCCACGACAGCGCCGGGTAGTGGCGGGCATAGGCCAGGTCCCGGTCCAGCGACCACAGACAGCGCACGAACCGCTCGGTGTGCGCCGTGACCGGCTCGGTCAGATCGCCGCCGGGCGGGGAGACCGCCCCGATCACCGTGACCGAGCCCCGCTCGCCACCCAGCGTCACCACGGCGCCCGCACGCTCGTAGAACGCCGCGATGGCCGACGCGAGCCCCGCGGGGTAGCCCTCCTCGGCGGGCAGCGCGCCGGTGCGGGAGGCGAACTCGCGCAGCGCCTCGGCCCACCGCGAGGTGGAATCGGCGATGACGACGACATCGAGCCCCATGTCCCGGAAGTACTCGGCGACCGTCGCGCCCGTGTAGATGCTGGCCTCACGGGCCATCATCGGCATGTTCGAGGTGTTGGCCACGGTCACCGTCCGGTCGGCCAGCCGACCGCCGGTGCGCGGGTCCTCCAGCGCGGCGAGTTCGGCGATCACATCCGCCATCTCGTTGCCGCGCTCCCCGCAGCCGACGTAGACGATCACATCCGCGTCGCACCACTTGGCGATCTGCTGCAGCAGCATGGTCTTGCCCGTGCCGAATCCGCCGGGGACGGCCACGGTACTGCCGCGGGCGACGGGGAACAGCAGGTCGATCACGCGCTGTCCGGTGTTCAGCGCCTCGCGTTCGCCACCGCGTTCGCGTACCGGACGCGGACGGCGGACCGGCCAGGTGGCGCCGATCCGGACCTCGGCCCCGCCCACGACGGCCACCACCGCGTCCTGCCGGTACGTCCCCTCGCCGGCGACGCGCTCCACCACGCCACCGGAGCCCGGTGGCACGAGCACCCGCAGCCGGATCGGTCCGCCGTCCCGGATCTCCCCGACCACACCGCCCTCCGCAAGCCGTTCCCCCTCGCTCACCCGTGGTACGAAGGGCCAGGCGCGCTCCACGGGCGCTTGGCCGATGCTCCCCGGCCGCAGCCAGTCCCCGCTGCCGGACAGCGGCCGCAGCAGACCGTCGAACACGCCGCCGAGCAGGCCGGGGCCGAGCGACGCGGACAGCGGCGCGCCCTGGGGCCGGGCCACCTCACCGGGGGCCAGGCCGCCGGTGTACTCGTAGGACTGCGCGGTCACCACATCGCCACTGATGGCCACCACCTCGCCGGGCAGGCGGGCCTCGCCGAGGGAGACGAGGTCATACATGGCCATCCCGCCGACGTACTCCAGCTCGACCAGCGGTCCGGCGACCCGCAGAATCCGGCATGAGCGCTTCGTCTCCTTGGTTGCGTTCATGCCGACCACAGCGTCTCCACGTCCGCTCCGAGCCGGTCCACCGCGCGGGCGGTGAGGGCGTCCAGGGTGTAGTCGACGCGCCGGCCCGCCGACTGGGCCACCAGGCCACCGTCAGGGGCCTCGGTGACCTCGGCGTCCGGGCCCAGGAGCTGTTGGGCGCGTTGTCGCAGCCGGTCCAGGAGGTCTGGGCGGGCCGTCGTGTCCCACGTCTCCCGGACGCGCACGACGGCCCGGGAGCGCAGCTCCTCACATGCCTGTCCGCGTGCGGCCAGCTCATGGGCGCGCGCCGTCCCGCGGGCGCGGGCCCGTATGTCGCGGGCGGCTGCCGCACCGTCCCGCTCGCCGGCTCGCTGGGCCTCCTCCAGGAGGGAACGTGCCGTGGCCCGCGCCTCGGCGATCAGCGCTTCGGCTTCCTGGTCCGCACGGTCCAGCAGCTCCCGGGCCTCGGCTCGGGCCGTGTGCAGCAACTCGGCGCGCACCGGGGCGAGGGCGGCCACCGCTTCGTCGGGGAGCGGCTGTCGGGGGAGTGGCGGTGTCATGACGGCATCACCACGGTGAGCGGGCGGACACTCTCCAGGGGTGCGGGGCCGAGCGCGTCGGCCGCCGCTGGCGTCAGGATCACCAGCGTGACGTCCGGTGGCAGGCTCCGCCACGCCTCGCGGACCGCGTGCGGCTCCTCGGCGGCCATGGCGGTCACTCCGGCCAGAGCCAGCCCGGCCACCCGCGTACGTTCCCCGACGGCCGCCACTCGCCCCATGGTCACGCCTTTCCGATCAGGATGATCGCGATCACCAGGCCGTAGATCGCGATGCCCTCGGCGAGTCCGACGATCACCATGGCGCGGCCGAAGAGCTCGGGGCGCTCGCTGAGCGCCGCCACCGCGGCCGCTCCGGTGTAGGCGACGGCGATCGCCGCCCCGATGGACGCCCCGGCGACCGAGATCGCCGCGCCGATCAGCGCGGCGGACCCGGAGCCCGCCGTCTGGGCCGCCGCGGCCGCCGGGGCGGCGGCCTGCGCGGACCGGCCGTCGAGCGCCACCACGAGGAGCGCCAGGGCAGCCGCGAACAGTAGGGCGTTGGCGGCGAGCACCCAGCGCAGGACCGTGCGCCCAGGGCGTACGGGCAACCGTCGGACGGCCGCCGCGACCACGGCGACGAGGGGAAGAGCGATGAGCCAGGCGATCACGTGGCCTCCTTGTCCGGCGCGTTCCCTTCGGGCGGAGCAGCCGCGGGTCCGGCACCGTGCAGTACGGGGAGCCGCCAGGGGCGGAAGGGACGCCCTTGGGGATCGAAGACGCGGGAGAACAGCTCGTAGAACTCAAGACGCAGCGCCTGCACCCCGGCGACCAGCGCCTCCAGCGCGAACGCGAGCGCGTTGCCGACGGCGAAGAGCGCCACCGCCGCAACGAGCGCCACCCCGCCCGTGCGCGCGAGCGCCGTGGTGCCCTGCCACACGATCGCGGCCAGCGCGGCGTGCGTGAGCCCGAACGCCGCGAGCCGTGCGAAGGAGATGACGTTCGACCCGATGCGCAGCACCCCGTCGAAGAGCTGGACACCGACCTGGACGACCCCTGCCGGACCGCCACCGGTCGCGGCGAACAGCCCCGAGCCCGCCAGGGCCAGGCCCGCGCACGCGACCGTGGCGCCCGCGAACAGGACACCGACGTCGCCCAGCCACAGTGCGCCGCCCATCGCGGCGAGGCCGAGGTAGAGCATCGCCCCGGCGACTCCGGACAGGGCGTACAGGGCGCCGGACGGCCCGCCCTCCCGCCAGCGGTTCGCGATCCCCGCGCCGTACGCCACGGCGAGCAGCACGGCGCCGAGACCGACGGCGGCGGCCAGCAGCCGTAGCGGATCGTGCAGCGGGTTCAGCCACAGCACCGGGAGAACTCCGGTCGGACCGAAGAACTCGCCGTAGGCGACGCCCGCCAGCGTGCTGGTCACCCCGGCCCCGACGACGAACGGCCACAGCCCGCGCAGCGGCTCCGCCCGGCGGGGACGGCCGAGCCACAGCGACAGCCCGGCGAGGAGCAGCAGCGCCCCGTGCCCGGCGTCACCGAACATCACCCCGAACATGACCACGTAGACGATGCCCGCGGGCACGCTGGGGTCCAGATCCGCGTACGGCACCGTCCCGTAGGTGCGCACCAGACCCGCGAACGAGCGCCGCACCGGGCCGGTGCCGCGCAGCAGGGTCGGCGGGTCCACTCCGCGCGGCGTACGCAGGGGCACCAGCGCGCCTCCCACCTCGGCGAGACGCTCGGCGGCCGCCGGGACAGCCGAGGCCGGACACCAGCCGGCCAGTGCCGCGGCGGCCCCGTGCCGCACCGCGCTGCCCAGGTGCTCCTCGAGCTGCGCCTCACCCGCCAGCAGATCGGTGCGGCCCGCACGCTCCAGCGCGTCGAGATCAGGCGGCACGGCACTCAGGACGGCGCTTCCCGGCTCGGGGCTTCCCGGCTCGGCGCGCGAGGTCCGCAGCCGACGGGTGGCGGAGCCGGGCGCGGTCTGTGGCGCGTCCAGCCCGCCGCCGGCCGACGGCCGGCCTGCGGCTTCGATCTCGATACAGCCGGCCTCGGCGACCCGCACCAGCACGTCCCGCAGCGCCGCACGCGGCGCGACGATCGCCACCCGCCGCATCCGCACCGGGACCATCGGCTCAGGCCGGAGCATCGAAGGCACCGATCCGCCCGCCGCCCCGCGAGGCCAGCTCCAGCGCGCCGCGCACCCGCCAGGCGTCCGCGGAGAGCACCGCCGCGGCGCCGACCACCGGTGCGCGGTCCAGCCGGGCCCCATGCGTCAGGCCCCGTCCGCCCTCGTCGAGCCGGTGCCACCACCGCCACTCGGCCCGCCACAGTTCCGCCGCGCCGTCGACGCCGGCCAGGGCCCAGCGGGCGGCGGGCGGCAGGTGCCGCCGGAAGTCGGGATACGACGACGCGGCCATGGCACTCGTACCGAGCAACCGACCCGCTCGCGCCGCGACCGCGCCCGGCAACGAGCGGCGGGCGACGAACGTTTCCCGGCCCACCAGCAGCGCGAGCCGCCCCGCCGCCCAGCGCGCGGCCTCCGGGACGGCCATCGCCGTGCGCACCGCGGCCGAGACCCGCATGCCGATCGCCACCGCCGCCGGGGTGGCGGCTCCCGGATCACCCCAGGCGGATGAGGCCAGGGCGGCCCGCAGTTCCTGGGGCGAGCGGGTGCGGGCCAGCCGGGGCCAGGCGGTCGCCAGTGTGCCCAGCCGGTACGGCCGCGGGAGCGGCCCGCCGTCCGTCAACGTACGCAGATGGTCTTCCGTACTGGCGATCTCGAAGCCGCAGGCGAGCAGCCGCAAGGCGATCACACCGCTCGGCGGCTGCCAGCCGGCCAGCACCCGCAGATGCCACACCAGGGTTTCGCCCACCGCCCGCTGAGCCTCGGCCAACGATGCCTCGGACGGCAGATCGTGCCCATAGGGAGAAGCGCTCAGGTGCCGTACGGCCGCGTCCAGACCCGGAGCCGAGGCCACCTCCGCGGCTCGTTCCGCACCGAGAGCGCGGGAGAGCATGGCCTTGGCCCGCGTCACCCCCGACACCCATCCGGCGCCCATCAGGGACCTCGCTCCGGCGGCCCTGAGTTCGGCACGTCAGGCGACGTCCTCCTGCCCGCGCTCCGGTTCCCGCTCCTGTTCCCGGGCGCCCGGGGCGTCGCGGGTGTTTCGATGTCCTCGATCACCAGCCGCGCCACCCGGTCCAGGAGCCCCGGCATCCGTGCCTGGGCCCGGGAACGCATCTCGGCCTCGTTCCGCTCCGCGGTGGCGAGCGACTCCGCCGCCTCGGCCTCCGCGGCGCGGCGGACCCGGGCGGCGGCCTCCGTCCGCACCTCGTCGGCCCGCGCTCGTGCCCGCCCCACGATCGTGTCGGCCTGCCGCTCGGCGTCCCGCCGTCTGTCCGCCGCCACGCGGACGGCCTCTTCACGGATGCGCCGCGCCTCGGCCTCGGCCTCCTCCACCAGGGACAGCGGCGGCGTCAGCTCGGCGGCCAGCTCGGCGGCGCGGTCCGCCGGGACACCCCCGGGCGCCGCCCGGCCCGGCGAGCCCACCGGACGGAACCGCAGCAGGAAATCCCGGAATCCGGCCACGAGCTCTCCCCATGGTCATGGTTTTCCGCCCCTTGACCCAAGTGTCCGCAGTCGGAGCGTCCCTGTCGCGCCGGACTGGACCGTCCACGGGACCCTGCCCCGGCGACGTGGCCGCCCGACACGCCGACTGGACCGCCCCACTCGTCGTCTCTTGGCCACTCGCCGTCTCACAGCCGCTCCGGCACGACGGCGACCGGACATGCGCAGTGGTGCAGTACGGCGTGGCTGACCCGGCCGAGCTGCAGACCGGTGGGGTCAGGGCGGCGGCGGGCTCCGACCACCAGCAGATCGGCGTGCTCCGACATGTCCAGCAGAACCTGGTAGGCGCGCCCCTCGACCACATCGCGGTGGCATGTGATCGCGTCGTGTTCGCGTTCGATCGGGTCCAGCACCTCGTTGAGGATGCGCGTCGCCTGCTCCTCGTAGAGCAGGGTGGTGGCCTCATGCGCGAACAGCGTCCGGCCCGCGTGCCGTTCCGCCGGGCACAGCCAGGTCCGTACGGCCTGCACTCCGGCGTTCCGTGCCCGTGCCTCATGGAAGGCGAACCGCGCCGCCGCCGAGCCCTCCGCGGGGTCGCCGACCGCGAGGACGACGCGCCCGAAGGCACCCTCGCGGTTCCGCTCCCCGCCACGGACCACCACCACCGGACACACGGCACGCGCCGCCACCGCCAGGCTGACCGACCCCAGGAGCGAACCGGCGAGCTCGCCTCTGCCGTGGGACCCCGTGACCACGGCGTACGCCTCACGGCTCTCTGCCAGCAGGGCCGTCACGGTGTCTTCGGCCAGCGCTTCGCCGCAGGCCTTCACGTCCGGGTTGCGCAGCGTCACGCGTTCCATGGCGGACGCGGCGATGCGTTCGGCCAGGATCTTCCCGGAGGGTGGGCGGCCGGTGCCGAAGAAGGGGAGACCCCCCTCGTACCGCTCCCAACGAGAGGCATGGACCAGACGCAGGGGCAGTCCATGACGTGCCGCTTCGTCGACGGCCCAGTCCACCGCCTGCAGACTCGACTCCGATCCGTCGACCCCCACGACCAGCGACAGCGACATCATCCCCACCGCCTTCCTGCGGAGCTCGTCCCTCTTGGGTACCCGCATGTCCACAGTGGCACCGGCCGGGCCCATGCGGATGGGCGGACCGGACCTCGGGCGGGGAACGGTCGGCCCTGGCCCTCTTGGCCATGCGGTGGTGTTATGGAAGTGGCACCGAGGGCGAGAACAGACACGGAGAAGCGGCGTGAAGCCGCGCACCGTGCAATCCGGGCCCACGAGAAGCGGGCAGCCCTCGGCGCTGTATGCCTTCCGCGTTCACCTTCCACGCTCGCCCCTTCCGCGTTCGCGGGGCCTTCTCATACTTCGACGACACCGAGGGGAATCAGCCGGGCGACGATTCTGGTGAGCCCGGCGCCTTCGGTGGCGGCTCCACACGCGTCCCGCGCCGTGGCAGGCGGAGGCGAACGCGTCGTTCTCCGGGGTGCCGACCATGATGTATGAGGCGGTGCCCATCGTGGCACAAGGACGGGGTGTCCGGTTTCGGCGAGTCTTCTGGCAGGCACGGTCGGCCGGGAGAGAGGGCCATGGTGGCGCTTTTGCGGTGGACACACGGTCGGCGGTACACCTCCTGCCTCGTGGGTCTCGATCTCGGCCATGTTGTGGGAGACGTCGTACACCAGTTCAAGACCCTGTGGGTGCCGGAAACTGTGTCACCCGAGGTGACCTGCGGGTTCGGATCTGCCAGAGCACAGGAAGCCAGCGAGTGCTGTACGGCATCATGCTGGGTCGTGGCGATACGTCTGATCTATCAGCTCGCGTGTCAGCTCTTCCGATGGCTTGCGCTGCTGGCCCGGTCGAGTGCGGCGAAAGACGTCGAGATCTTGATGCTCCGGCACCAGCTCACTGTCGCGCAACGCATCCAGCCACGACCTCAATTTTCCTGGAGCGATCGGGCTGTCATGGCAGCGCTGCTCCGGATGGTGAACAAGCACCAGCGTGAACGCTGGCGTTGCTGGCCACTCCACGGTCGGTCCTGCGCTGGCACGCACGCCTCGTCGCCCAGAAGTGGACCATCCACACCGCCGTCCCGGCCGACCGCCGACGCCGGAAGCACGGCAGCTGGTCCTGCGCCTCGCACGGAGAACCCGGGGTAGGGACATCGACGGATCCACGGAGAACTGCTCGGCCTGGGACGCAAAGTCGGCGCCTCAACCGTCTGGGAGATCTTGCAGAAGGCCGGGACCGACCCCGCACCCCAGCGCACCAACCAGTCCTGGCCCGTCTTCCTCAAAGCCCAGGCCTCCGCCATCGTGGCCACCGACCTCTTCCACATCGACACGGTCTTCCTGCGGCGCTGGTTCGTGCTGTTCTTCATCGACCACGGCACCCGCCGCGTGCACATCGCCGGCGTCACCCGGCACCCGACCGGCCCCTGGATCACCCAGCAAGCGCGGAACTACCTCATGGACCTCGGTGACCGCGCAGAGTCGATCAGATTCCTCATCCGGGACCGCGGCGCCTACTTCACCGCCAGCTTCGACGCCGTCTTCCAGGCGGCCGGCATACGCGTGATACCCACCCTGCCCGCTGTGCCACGGATGAACGCCATCGCCGAGCGCTGGATCGGATCATGCCGACGCGAGGCAACCGACCGCATCCTGATCACCGGAGAACGCCACCTGCGTCTCGTCGTCGGCGAGTACGCGAAGCACTACAACCGACACCGGCCGCACCGATCCCTCGGACAACGGCCACCAGACCAACTCACCAGCCCCGAGCCGCCCATCGCCAGGGACAACACTCGCATTCGTCGACGCGACCGACTCGGCGGCCTTTTCCACGAATACTCGCAGGTCGCATAGGGTGACACAGATTCCGGCACCCACAAGGTCGAGCGGCCGCGGCTGTCATGGGCTGACCGTGCCGTCCTCTCCGCTCTCGCCCGGCACCTGCCACCTGCCTTACGCCGCCATCGGCTGGTCACCCCGGGCACCCTGCTGACCTGGCACCGCCGTCCGGTGCGCTGGAAGTGGCACCACACGGCGGTCGGACCCGGCCGACCACCGCTGGCGGAAGAGACAGTCGCGCTCATCCAGCGCCTGGCGAGAGAGAACCCGACCTGGGGATACGTCAGAATCCAGGGCGAACTTCGACGGCTTGGCCATCGGGTCGCCACCGCCACGATCCGACGCGTCCTGCGCCGCTCCGGCCTGCCACCCGCACCGCGGCGCGCCTCCGTGCAGACCTGGCGCTCCTTCGTCTGTTCGCAGGCCCACACGCTGCTCGCTTGCGATTTCATGCACGTGGAGACCGTCTTCCTCAGACGTCTCTTTCTTCGTCATGGAGATCAAGACCCGGCGCGTTCACGTCCTGGGTGTCACCGCCCACCCGACCGGCGCATGGGTCGCCCAACTCGCCCGCAACCTGCTCATGGACCTCGGAGAGAGGGCTGGGGGCTTCCGGTTCCTCATCCGAGACCGGGACAGCAAGTTCACCGCCGCGTTCGATGCCGTCTTCGCCGGCAACGGCACAGCCGTCATCCCGACACCGCCGCAGAGCCCCCGGTCCAACGCGTTCGCCGAACGGTGGATACGCACAGCCCGCACCGAATGCACCGACCACCTCCTCATCACCGGCGAACGACACCTACGTACGGTGCTCACCAGGTACGCCGAGCACTACAACTCCCGGACGAGCTCACCGAAGCCTCGACCTACGTGCTCCAGACGACGACCCGAACATCATTCCCCTGCCCGCCGCCACGGTCAGGCGCAAGCAGGTACTCGGCGGACTGCTCAACGAGTACCACACCACCCCGACCGCCGCATCATCCACAGGAAACGCCCAGCTCAGCGGCCTGATCGGAATATTGACACCCTTCAGGCTGGGGTGGCCAGTGCTGTGACCGGGATGGTTCACCGTGATCGGAAGGCGGCTCGCGGGACGAGCGCACGCGAAACGGCTGGTATTACTGGGGCATGCAGGAAGAGACCGCACGCTCCGCGATCGACACGTTCATCTCCGCGTTCAACGCCTCGGACGACAGCTATGTGACTGCCCTGCTCTCCCAGGCCCTGACCTCAGACGTGGTCTTCTGGGGGCCGTTGGGCCGCAGCGAAGGGATCGAGGCGGTCGAGCGGTTCGTGCTGGACATCCGGCGCCACCCGGCGGGGACCGGCACGATGGTGCGCTGCTCAGCGGTGGACATGCCTGGCGAGTGGGCCCGGTACCAGTGGGTCTTCACCACGCCGGATGGAGGCCCCCGCCTGGCGGGAACGGACGTCGTCCATCTGCGGCGGAGCCTCATCGACCAGGTCATCGTCTTCGCAGGGGAGATCGAGCCGTTCGCCTCCTGAGTCATCCTTCTGTCGCTGTCCTTCTCCTGAACTTGCCCCGTCGGCGTTCGGGGGCTGCTGTTCGCGGTTGGTCAGGCCCGTAGTGCTCCAAAAATCCTTCACAGGTGCTGACCTGGGTGTTGTCCATGATCGGGCATGATCGGTCATCGTGCTCGTACGGATGATCTACCTGCTCGCCACGCGGATCTTCGCGTGGCTCGCACTGCTCTGCCGGTCTACCGCGGCGAAGAACGCCGAGATACTCATCCTGCGGCACGAGGTCCCAGTGCTCCGCAGACAGGTCACCGCGCCGAAACCTCACTGGTCGGATCGGGCGCTGCTGGCCGCCCTCGCCCGGCTCCTGTCGCCACGGCTCCGCGGCCACCGCATTGTCTCGCCACGCACCCTGCTCGCATGGCATCAGCGCCTGGTCAAGCAGAAGTGGACCCAGTCACCCTCACCAGGACGCCCTCCGGTATCCGACAAGCTCCGTGACCTGATCACCCGGCTCGGAACGGACAACCCTCGCTGGGGGTTCCGGCGCGTACACGGCGA
>NZ_NCSM01000004.1:240129-653470 GCF_002224125.1 Streptomyces sp. NBS 14/10 | reverse complement strand
GGGACCGCCGCCGCGGGACCGGTTCCGCGCCCGGACCGGCCCGCGGCGGCACGGGTCTCAGGGGGTCTGCGGGCCTGTCCAGTCGGCCGCCACATGGCCGATCCGGACCCGCTGCGGATGGTCGCCGACCGCGACGGACACGACCTTCTTGCCCGTCGCGAAGTCGATCGCGGTGACCTGGTCGGCGCCGCTCTCGGAGACGATGCAGGACTTGCCGTCGCCACTCACCGTCGCCCAGTACGGCTTGGAGGTCGGCACCAGCGGCCCCTCCTGGAAGGTGGCGCGATCGACGACGGTCGCGTAGTCGTCCATCGTCCCGGCGACGCACAGCTTGTTGCCGTCCGGGCTCATCGACAGCCCGTGGTGGCGGGAGTCGTTGACCCAGGTGGTGCGGTCCTCGCTGGTCGCGGGGTTCTTGGGGAGGGTCTTGGCGCGGGTGATCTTGTCGGTGGCCACGTCGTACTCCAGGAATCCGTTGAAGAAGGACACCTGGAAGTAGAGCTTCGACTCATCGGGGGTGAAGGCCACCGGCCGGACCGCGTCCGACAGGTCCTTGCGCCCGAAGGCGTCCAGCCGGTCCCGCATATCGATGACCTTGACCTGCTTGTAGGTGGCCGTGTCGACCACGGTGATGTGGCGGTCGCCCTTCGTCCAGTCCATCGACGGGTCGTCCAGCGCGGTGTTGACCTCGCCGATCGACATGTTCCACAGATACTTCCCGCCGTCGGTGAAGACGTTCTCATGGGGCTTGTCGCCGGCGGAGAACTGGCCGAGCTGTTTGCCCGTCTCGATGTCGAGAATATGCACGGTGTTCGAGGTCGAAGCGGACACCGCGACGCGTTTGCCGTCGGGCGACACCGCCATGTGGTCCGCGCGGAACCCCGACACCGGGAAACGCCACCTCACCTTTCCCGTGGCGAGGTCGATGGACACCACATCGGCGAAGCTCGGACGGGAGACGACGATGGCCGATCCGTCCGGGGTCGAGTACATGTCGTCGACGAACTGATCGTGCCCCTCCCCCGGCCCCTGCCGGATGCCGAGGAAGAACGCGAGCTTGATGGGGTTGAGATAGATTTCGGTGAGCCGCTGGTCCTTGTCCGGTATGACGTTGATCCGGCCGATCTTGGCAAGGTCTCCGGTGGACTTGATGACATCGGCCGTGCCGTCCCAGTTGTTGCCCACGAACATCACCTCCCGCAGCCCGGCGGCGCCGGTGCGCGCATCGCCCGATGCGGTGGCCGGCGGGGCGGCGGTCGCCGCGGCGGAGCCGGTCACGGCCAGCACCACGGCGGCGGCGAGGGAGAGCAGGGTGCGGGTGGATCCGCGGTGCCGAGTGCCGCTCGCGGAGAACACTCGCCGGGCACGCCCGGCTGCGCAGACAGGCATGGTGCATCCTTCCAGACGGCGGGGAACGCCCCTTTTAAGCACGGTCATGAACATGGCGGTGCGCTGCCTACTGGAAAGTAATGAAGCCGCCCCCAACCCACAAGGCCGGGGACGGCAAAAATGACAATGACTCAACTTCGCCCTCGGGCCGCCCCCATCCGGGCCACCCGAGGGCGAGTTGTACGTGACCTGCGTGACGGAAAACTCAGAACCGTCCGGTGTCCGCCGCGCGGGGTCAGCCGTCGGTCGGCCGGACGGTGTTCATGATCTTCTCGATCTCGGCCGACGTCAGCGCGTTCGGCACGCCCTGGTCCGCGTAGACGACCCAGCCGTGCATGGTGCCGTCGGGGAGCTTCTGCGCGATGCTGTGCACGATGGCCTTCGGCGGAACACAGGCGCTCGGCCGGTTGACCACCGTGACCTTGGCGGTCGCGGTGTAGCCCTCGATACCGTTCCGCTTCCACGGCTTGGCCTGACTGACCTCGATCTTGGGCTTGTTGTCCTTGCCACCGTAGGCGACAAAGCCCCAGTTGCCCGCCCAGTTCCGGGCGTTCTCCTGCAGCGAGCCGTCCTTGCCCCCGCCGGTGGTGCCGACCGTGGCGAGCTGCCCCTTGCCCGCCTCGCCGAAGGCCTTGGGGTTGGGGCTCGACGCACAGCCGCCCTCGCGGTAATTGGCGGCGCCGGTCATCACGACGATCGGCTTGCCGGTCTCATCGTTGTAGGAGAGGGAGACGTCGGGGTTGAAGACCCTCCACTTGTCGGCCTTGGCCGGCACGTCGTAGCGGAAGTGGTGTTCTTCCCTGGTCTGCGTCTGCCACCCCGCGACCAGCGGCTTGTCGGCCGCCGGGCCCGACGGGGCGGAGGAGGACCCCGACGACCCGGACGCCCCGGGCGACTCCGACGCCCCGGACGACGGCGACTTCGGCTGGGTGGCGCGGGCGCCCTCGTCCTTGGTCCCGTCCGTGGCCCCGCCGCCGTCGTCGTTGCATCCGCTCAGCACCAGAGCCATTCCGATGCCGACGGCCGCGATGAGGGTCTTCTTGCTCCGGCGGGACGCCACCGTGAGGGGCTGCCGACGCTGGAGGGTGTGCAGGGAATTCTGGTGCCAAAACATGGCCCGCACCCTATCGGACCTGGTCTTCTGCCCCTCCGGAGGGAGGGTGGCCGGTGTCCTCGTGGAACACCACTTGACGCTCGTTCAGTTGGATCATTACATTCGGTGTGCCGAAGTCTCTCCGGAGCGAGGCGCCGAGAGCGACGCACCCAGCCGGTAACGGATGTCCCCCATCACCAGTCCGGCATTGGTCGCCAGGACCGTGGTCCGAGGCGGGGTCAGCGTCCAACACATGGGAAAGCACATGTCTCTACGCAGCTCCCTCTCGCCCCGCCAGCCGCTGACAGGTGCGGTGCTGGTGGTCCTGATCGGCATCGCCGCCCTCTTCACCGTGATCGGCATCGCCCACGCGGGACCGGAGGACACTCCACGGACGAAGAAGACGACCAAGGCCCCGCGGGCCACCGCCTCCCCCGATGCCAAGCGCGCCGCCCCGGCCGACGGTGTCACGCTCCCGCCGACCGACGGCGCCAACTTCGACTACCAGATCAACGAGCCGTACACCCCGCCCTCCGGTGTGGAGATCGTCAGCAGGGACCGCGAGGCCGCGCCCGCGCCGGGCCTGTACAACATCTGTTACGTCAACGCCTTCCAGGCGCAGCCGGACGCCGAGGCCGACTGGGACCACGATCTGCTGCTCAGGGACTCGAACGGCGATGTGGTGATGGACGAGGACTGGGGTGAGGCGCTGTTCGACATCCGCACCAAGGACAAGCGGGAGCGGATCGCGGAGACGGTCGGGGGCTGGATCGACGGCTGCGCCAAGGCCGGCTACCAGGCCGTGGAGCCGGACAACTACGACAGCTACACCCGCTCCCAGGACCTGCTCACCGAAGACGACGCCATGGCGTTCATCAAGCTACTGGCCGACCGCGCACACGCCGCGCACCTGGCGATCGGCCAGAAGAACACCCTGGAGCTCGCCTCGCACCGCGAGGAGCTGGGTCTGGACTTCGCCATCGCCGAGGAGTGCGGACAGCAGGATCCCCCCGAGTGCGGCGACTACACCAAGGCCTTCTCGAAGGTCATCATGATCGAGTACAAGGCCTCCGCGCTCGAGACCACCTGTGCCGACTGGCAGCAGCCGGGGGTCGCCGTCGTCCGCCGCGACCTGGACGTGTCCGCGCCGGACAGCGACGACTACATGCGCGAGACCTGCGCCGCCGTATAAGCCCGTACAAGCCCGTATCACCGGCCACGACAGCCGGGCACCGCGGCGGCAACAGGTGTAAGCAGGAGATATGCGCGATCGGCACGCTCCTGCCCATCCGGCCGGTTCACGGCGGTGGAACAAGGCGCTGCTCGCCATTCCGCTCGGGCTCATTCTGGCGATCGTTCTGGCCGAGTTCCAGACACCCGAGAACATCCATCTGGGGCCGTTCCTGGTCGCGGCGCCCGCGATCACCGCCTCGTTCGCGGGCCCCATGGCCACCGGTGCGATCGGAGCACTCGCCGTCGCGGCCCAGGTGGCCATCGCCCATCTGCACGGCGGTCTGATGACCGCGAACCACCAGGCGCAGGTCGGCACCCTCCTACTGATCTCGGCCCTGGTGACGGCCTTCCGGTTCGCGGCCGACCGGCACCAGCGCAAACTCACCCAGGTCCGTTCGGTGGCCGTGGCGGCCCAGGAGGTCCTGCTGCGGCCGCTGCCCGACCGGATGGGAACGCTGCGGATCGCCTCCGTATATCTCGCGGCCGAGAAGGAGGCACAGATCGGCGGGGATCTCTACGCGGCCGTGGTCACCAAGGACGCGGCCCGCCTGGTCATCGGCGACGTACGCGGCAAGGGCCTGTCCGCCGTCGGGGACGCGGCGGCACTGATCGGTGCCTTCCGCGGGTCCGCCTACCGGAACCTCCCGCTGACCGCCCTCGCGGCGCACCTGGGCAATGCGATGCGCTGGAACTGGGACCACAGCGGCAGATCCGGCCCTGACCCCCATGAGTCGTTCGTGACCGCTCTGGCGCTGGACGTCTATGACGACCGCCCCCTCGCCACGATGGTGAGCTGCGGACACCCCCCTCCGCTGCTGCTGCGGGGCGGGAAGGTCCGCACGCTGGAGGTCGGCGAGCCCGCGCTGCCGCTGGGGCTGGCCATGTCATCCGCGGGCGACTACGAGACCGAAACCTTCGACTTCGAAGACGGGGATCTGCTGCTGCTCCACACCGACGGCCTGATCGAGGCGCGGAACGCCGCCGGTGACTTCTACCCGCTCGTCGACCGCGTCGCGGCCTGGCCGGGCGGCGACCCGCGGTCGCTGACCCGCTATCTCCAGGACGACATGCTCCGGCACACCGGCGGGCATGTGAACGACGACGCGGCCATCGTCGTGATCGCCCGCTGCCCCGACGTACCGGACGGATAACCGACCGCGCGCACCAGGGCCACGCACTTCGGGGGGAGGGTGATCACCGGTGTGGCCCACCTCCTAGAGTGTGCGCCATGTCGGACGACTCGCCCCTGATCCAGAGCCTGCGCGCGGCCGTCACGGCGGCGCCCGGCGACGTACCGCTGCGGCTGCACCTCGCCGAACTCCTGCTCACCGCGGGCCGGCACGACGCGGCCGTCGCGGAGGTCGCCGTCGCGCTTCAGCACGCGCCCGGCGACCCGCAGGCAAGGGAGTTGATGGCCCGCGCCATGGGGGCGCCGCCCGCACAGACCCCGCTGAGCGCGCCACCCGCCGTGCAGGCACCGGCCACCGAGGCGCCCGTCGCGCGGCCGCCGGCCGCCGCGCCCCGCGGCGGCTTCGACTGGCGGGCCGCCGAGGACCAGGTCGGCGACGCGGTGCCGCCCCGGTTCGTCGAGACGCCGCTCACCGTGGACGGCAGCGGGGACCCCGGGGACGCCTCCGCCTGGGAGGTGGACGCGCCCGGCACGGTGCGGCTGGCGGACGTCGGCGGTATGGAGGAGGTCAAGGAGCGCCTGGAGGCGGCCTTCCTCGCCCCGATGCGCAACCCCGAACTACGCAAGCTGTACGGCAAGAGCCTGCGCGGCGGACTGCTGCTGTACGGGCCGCCCGGCTGCGGCAAGACCTTCATCGCGCGCGCCGTGGCCGGAGAGCTCGGCGCCGGGTTTCTGTCGGTGTCGATCAACGATGTGCTCGACATGTGGATCGGCAACTCCGAGCGCAATATGCACGAGGTGTTCGCCACCGCCCGCCGCCAGGCCCCCTGTGTGGTCTTCCTCGACGAGCTGGACGCCCTCGGCGGCAAGCGCAGCCGCACCCAGAACAGCGGTATGCGCAACACGGTCAACCAGCTGCTGACCGAGCTGGACGGTATCGACGCCCCCGCGAACGACGGTGTGTTCGTACTCGCGGCCACCAACCTCCCGTGGGACGTGGACATCGCGCTGCGCCGCCCGGGCCGCCTGGACCGCACCCTGCTCGTACTGCCTCCCGACGCCCCCGCCCGCGAGGCGATCCTCCACTACCACCTGCGCGACCGCCCCATCGAAAGCGTCGATCTGGGCAAGCTCGCCAAGGCCACCGACGGCCTCTCGGGCGCCGATCTGGCCCATGTGTGCGAGGCCGCGGCCGAGACGGCGCTGCTCGACTCGGCGCGCACCGGCACCGTGCGCATGATCGGCATGAAGGACCTGCTCAACGCGGCGAAGTCGGCCGTCCCCTCCACCGAACCGTGGTTCGCGGCCGCCCGCAACGTGGCCATGTTCGCCAACGAGGGCGGGATGTACGACGACCTGCTCGCGTATCTGAAAAAGAGGCGGAAGCTGTGACCCTGCACCCGGCCGTCGAGCAGGCCGACGCGCTCATCGACCTCAAGCGGTACGACCAGGCCCAGGCCTTGCTCGGCCGCCGCCTGGCCGAGGACCCGGACGACATCCGCGCCTGGGTGAGGCTCGGCCGCTGCCAGCTGGCGGCGGGCCAGGTGGAGCAGGCGCTCACCTCGCTCGGCGAGGCCCTACAGCGCGCCCCCGAGGACATCGGCGCGCTGTACATGTACGCCCAGGCGCTGCGCCGCGCGGACCACCTGGAGCAGCCCGAGCGCTGGCGCAAGGCGGAGGAGGCGCTGCGCCAGGCGCTGCGCGTCGATCCGCAGAACAGTTTCGCGCACGCACTGCTCGCCGAGTTCCTGATGTACTACCCGACCCGTCGCGCCGAGGCCCTGGGCCTGGCCAGGGAGGCGGTGCGGCTGGACCCGGAGAGCGTGGAGGCGTACCGGGCGCTGTGGCGGACGGCCGGCGCCGCGGGCGAGACCGAGACCTACAAGTGGGCGCTGCGCCAGGTGCTCCGCCTGGAGCCAACCGACAACCAGGCCCTGTATCTGGTGAGCATGCAGGAGGCGCACAAGCCGGGCACCACGGCCGCGCAGGCCGCGGAGGTGTACGCCGACGCGCTCGCCGCCGCCCCGGACAACGCCGGGCTGCGCCACGACCTCGACCGGGCCACCTACCGGCTGCTGCGCGGTATCCGCTGGCTGGCGCTGATCTGTGTGGCGGCCGCGGGCGTCATGGTCGATCTGTTCCCTCAGGACGGCGAGGCGGCGCGGGAGCTGCCGGTGCCGCTCGGCAACCGGCTGTGGGTGCTGGTGGTGATGGCGGCGATCTGGGGCTTCGGCGCCTGGCGCCGCTACCGCAGGCTGCGCACCGGCGTCCAGTTGAACGTGTGGTCCCTGGTGCGCCGCGGCCGCTGGGCCCGCGTCGTACTCGCCCAGGCGGTCTGGGCGGTGCTCTGCGCCCTGCTGATCTCGCAGCTGCCGTGGACGGAGCGCACCGTGCCGCGGATCCTCTTCTGGGCGGGTCTTGTGCCCACGCTGGCCACCATCTGGTTCGACCGGAGGAAGAAGCCATGAGCGACCATGCCGGCGGCTACGACATCGCCGCCGTCCGCCGGGAGTTCCCCGCCCTGAAGGCCGGCTCCGCCCACTTCGACGGCCCCGGCGGCACCCAGACACCGCTGCCCGTCATCGAGGCCGTCTCCGACGCCCTGGCCAACCCGCTGTCCAACCGCGGCACCCGCACGCCCGGCGAGCGGAACGCCGAAGCCATCGTGTCCGGCGCCCGCCGGGCGCTCGCCGATCTGCTGGGCGCCGACCCGTCGGGCGTGGTCTTCGGCCGCAGCGCCACCCAGCTCGCGTATGACGTCTCCCGCGCCCTCGCCAAGACCTGGCGGCCCGGCGACGAGATCGTCGTGACCCGGCTGGACCACGACTCCAACATCCGCCCCTGGGTGCAGGCCGCGGCGGCGGCCGGAGCCACGGTCCGCTGGGCCGATTTCGACCCCGACACCGCCGAGCTGGCCCCCGGGGCCATCGGCGCCTTGCTCGGCGACCGCACCCGTCTCGTCGCGGTGACCGCCGCCTCCAACCTGCTGGGCACCCGCCCCGACATCGCTGAGATCGCCCGGCTGACGCATGAGGCTGGGGCCCTGCTGTACGTCGACGGGGTCCACTACACCGCCCACTCCCCCGTCGACATCGAAGCGCTGGGCGCGGACTTCTTCGCCTGCTCCCCGTACAAGTTCCTCGGCCCCCACCACGGCGTGCTCGCCGCCCGCCCCGAGCTGCTGGAAACCCTGCGCCCGGACAAGCTGCTGCCCTCCACGGACGCCGTCCCCGAGCGTTTCGAGCTCGGCACCCTGCCGTACGAGCTGCTGGCCGGCACCCGGGCCGCCGTCGACTTCCTGGCCGGTCTCGGCCCGCGGCAGGACGGCCCGCGCCGGGAGCGGCTGGTCTCCGCGCTCACCACGCTCGAGGCGTACGAGGACTCGCTGCGGACTCGGATCGAGGCGGGGCTGGCCGGCCTGGACCGGGTCACCGTCCACTCCCGCGCGGCCGACCGCACCCCCACCCTGCTGCTCACCATCGAGGGCCGCGACACCGTGGACGCCTACCACTATCTGGCGGCCCGCGGGGTCGACGCGCCGTCCGGCTCCTTCTACGCCCTGGAGGCGTCCCGGCGGCTGGGGCTCGGCGACACCGGCGGGCTGCGCGTGGGCCTCGCCCCGTACAACGACACCGGGGACGTGGACCGGCTGCTGGAGGGGCTGTCGGACTTCCTGCGCGGCACGGGCTGACCCGGGGCGGGGCTACCAGCAGGTCACGCCTCCGTCGACGATGAGATCGGTGCCGGTGACAAAGCTCGCGGCGTCGCTCAGCAGGAACACCACGGGCCCGACCATCTCGTCGACCGAGGCCATCCGCCCCAGCGGGGTGTCGGACTCGAACTGCCTGACTCGCTCCGCGACCTCGGCGCGCAGGTTCATGGGGGTGGCGGTGTAGCCGGGGCTGACGCTGTTCACCCGGATCCCGCGGTCGCACCACTCCGTGGCCAGGCTCTTGGACACGTGCATCACGCCCGCCTTGGAGGCGTTGTAGTGCGCCTGGAGCAGTCCGCGGTTGGCGATGGTGCCGGACATCGAGGCGATGTTGACGATGGAACCGCCGCCGCCCCGGAGCATGGCGCGCGCCTCGGCCTGGCAGGACAGGAACACTCCGGTGAGGTTCACGTCGATGACCTTGTTCCACTGTTCGACGGGCATGTCCTCGGCGGGGGCCGCGTTGGCGGTGCCCGCGGCGTTGACGGCCAGCCGCAGCGGCCCGAGGTCGCGTTCCACCGCGGCCACCACTTCGGTGAGTTCGTCGGACCGTGTGACGTCGGCGGGGAGGGCGACCGCTCGCCGTCCGGTCTCCTCGACGGCCGCCACGGTGCCGGCCAGATCGCTCCCCGGCAGGTCCAGGCACCCGACGTGCGCTCCCATCTCGGCGAGCCCGATCGCCAGCCGGCGGCCGATGCCACTGCCGGCTCCCGTGACGATGGCGACGCGGTCGTCGATCCGGAAAGAAGGTGCGGCCATGAGTTCTTCCTCCATTGTGCGTAACAGCTTTGGCCTCGCCCGCGGCACCGTCGGTCGCCGCGGAGTGGTGTCTCCGGTCAGCCGGCGAGCCGTCGGGCGATGCCCAGGTCGGTGATCAGGACATCGACCCAGCCGCCGCTCACCGCCGCGTTGATGGCGGCGTGCTTGCGGTCGCCACCGGCCACCGCGATGCGGCGCGGGACGGCTCGGTAGGCGTCGGGGTCGATGCCGATGACGCGATCGTTGAGTTCGGTGTCGAGCAGCGTGCCGTTCTCGTCGAAGAAGTGCAGACAGACGTCCCCTACGGCGCCGAGGTCGCGGAGCCGCTCCTGGTCTTCGAGCGAGAAGATGTTGCCGCTGCGGCGCAGCAGTGGCGACGGTTCGAGGCTGCCGATGCCCACGACCGCGATGGTGAGGTGTTTCCAGGCGTCGGCGACGCTGCTGACCTTGGGGTCGGCGAGTATGGCGTCGCGGACCGCAGGGCTCGCGACGACGCCGGGGGCCGACATGAAGACCGGTTCGGCGCCGGTCGTCTCGGCGAGCCGCCCCATCAGACGGGTCGCCTGGATCTGGACCTGCGGGTCGCCCACGCCGCCCATCAGCTGGACGACCTCCTCCAGGGACCGCTTGCCGGGCCGGGACCGCATGGCCTCGACGGTGGCGAGCAGCGTGGCGCTCCAGGACGAGATGCCGAGCCGGTCGCCCTCGAGGAGCGTGGTCTCGAGGTAGACGGCGGTCGCCGCGCCGAGGGCCGGGATGACCTCGTCCCCTTCTCCCTCGACGTCGACGACCACGACATCGCGCAGCCCATAGCGGCTCGCGATCCTCTCCTCGAGGTCCGCGAAGACGCCTTCCGGCGGCACCACGATGGTGCGGACGATTCCGACCTTCGCCGCCTGGGCGAGCAGCCGGGAGACCCTCGCCTGGGAGATGTGGAGTTCCTCGACGATCTGCGCCTGCCGCATGCCCTGCTCGTGATACAGGCGTGCGACCCGTGTCATCAGGCGAAGTTGCTCATCGGCCGTCGCCATGCGGGTGGTGCGGCGGTTCACCGGCTGGCCGGTGCTGCTGCGGGGGTCCATCGTGTCCTTTCAAGCAGGCCCATCGGGCGTCGGGAGCCGCCGCGAGGCGTGCCGGCGGCTCCCGATGCATCATGCCGTGGCGAGGCGCATGACGGCGACGTCCGTCGCCTCCTCCGCGGACAGGATGCCCTGTTGCCGCCCCCGGCTGAGGACGAGCACCCGGTGGGAGAGGCCCAGCACCTCGTCGAGGTCGGAGCTGACCACGACGACCGCCATGCCGGACCGGGCCAGGTCCGCGATGACCTCGTAGATGGCGGCGCGCGCTCCGACGTCGATGCCGCGGGTGGGCTCGTCGAGGATGACCACCTTCGGTTTTCGCTCCAGCCACTTGGCGATGACGACCTTCTGCTGGTTGCCGCCGGAGAGTGTCCGTACGGGCTGCTCGGCCCGCCCCTTCACGGTCATCAGCTTGATGGCGGCGGTGGCGACCTCGGTGACGCGCCGGGGTGTCAGCCAGCCGCGGTGGGCCACCCGGTCGAGGTTCGGCAGCGCCACATTGTCGCCGATCGACAGGTCGAGCACGGCTCCCTGGCCCTTGCGGTCCTCGGGCACCAGGGCGACGCCCGCCTCGATGGCGTCCCGGGGCCCGCGCAGCCGCAGGACCCGGCCCTCCACCGCCACCGTTCCCCCGGCGACCGGGTCGACTCCGGCCACGGCCCGCACGAGTTCGGTGCGGCCGGCCCCGACGATGCCCGCGATGCCGAACACCTCGCCCTCGTGCACGCCGAAGGACACATCCCGGAACGACGGGTTGGTGAGGCCCCGCACGGTGAGGACCTCGCGCCGCCCGGGGGCCCCGGTGTCCGGGAAGATGCGCTCGACACTGCGGCCCACCATCTCCTCGACGAGCTGTGCCACGGGCACCTGCGCGGTCGCGTGGGCGGCGACGCGCTGTCCGTCCCGCATCACCACGATGCGGTCACAGATCCGGGCGATCTCCTCGAGCCGGTGGCTCACATAGATGAACGACACGCCTTCGCGGCGGAGGGCGTCGATGCGCTCGAAGAGATGATCGGTCTCCTCGCTGCCGAGCGCGGCCGTCGGCTCGTCGAGGATCAGGAGTTTCGCGTCGAGGGTGAGTGCCTTGGCGATCTCGACCTGCTGCTGCGCCGCGACCCGCAGCGTGCGCACCAGCCGGGTGGGCGCGATGTCCAGGCCGAGCCGCCGCAACTGCTCCGCCGCCCGCCGGTTCATCTCGGCCCGGTCGATACGCCCGCCGCGGACCAGCAGCCGGCCGAGGAAGACGTTCTCGGCGACCGTCAGGTCCGGGAGCAGACGCATCTCCTGGTGGATGAGGCCGATCCCGTGGCTGATGGCGTCGCCCGGCGACTTCGGCTCGTAGGGCCGCCCCCGCCAGAGCATATGGCCGGTGTCGGAGGGGAACGACCCGGCGACGATGTTGGACAGTGTGGACTTGCCCGCGCCGTTCTCGCCGAGGAGGGCCACCACTTCACCGGGGCGCACATCGAGGTCGATCCGGTCGAGGGCCTGGGTCACGCCGAAGCGCTTGGACACTCCCCGGACCACCAGATGGTGGGTCCCCTCCTCCGGGGGCCGGCTGACGTTCGTCATGGCGAGGTCCTGCCTTTCGGGTTCCTTGCCGCGCTCAGGGGTGGCTCTTGAGGTACTGGTCCGCCTTCGCCGTGTCGTCCTTGGTGAGGAGGTAGGCGGGCTGGAGCTGCATGGCCGGGACCTTCTTCTTGTTCAGGATGTCCAGCGCGGTGTCCACGGCCATCCGGCCCATCTTCTGGGTCTGCTGGACCATGGTGGCGTCGATGGTGCCCTTGCGGACGGCCTTGATGCCCGCGAAGTCGCCGTCGAAGCCCACGATCAGCCGCTTCTTGCCGCCGGCGCCCTTGGCGGCCTGTGCGGCGCCGAGCGCCATCGCGTCGGCCTGGCCCCACATGATGTCGATGCCGGGGTGCGCCTGGAGCATGTCCTGGGCGACCGAGTACGCCTTGTCCTGCGCCCAGTCGGCGGACTGCTGGGAGACCACCTTGATGCCGGGCGACTCGGCGAGCGCCTGCCCGAACCCCTTCTGCCGGTCCACCTGGGGAGTGGTGCCGATCTGGCCCTGGAGTATGGCGAGTTGGCCCTTGCCGCCCTTCTGCTTGCTCACCCACTCGCCGAGTGTCTTGGCGGCGGCCACGCTGTCGGTGGCGATGAACGACTCGCCCGGCACATCCGGCGGGTTGCGGTCGACCGTGACGACGGGGATGTGCGCGCGGTTCGCCGCCTTCACCGGCACACCGGCCGCCGTGGCACCGGCCGGGATGTAGATGATGGCGCTGACCTGGCGGCTGATGAAGTCCTGGATCTGGTTCACCTGGGTTGCCGCGTCGCCGCGGGCGTCGGAGACGATGACCTTGACGCCCTTCTTCTTGGCCTCGGCCTCGACGGACTGCTTGATCTGGTTGAAGAAGTCGGCCTGGAGGTTGGCCACGGCCAGGCCGATGGTCACCGGCTTGCCGTCGGCGGTCTTGGCTCCGGCGTCCTCGCCGCGTCCGCAGGCGGCGGCGCCGAGCGCGAGGGCGGCCACCACACCGGTGGCGATCACACGTGGGGTCTTCATGAGAACTACTCCTTCGGGAACAGGTCCCGGCGACTCGGGGGGAGGTGGTTGCTGAAATAGGAGGAGATGGGCTGGGGACGGAAAGGGGACGGTGGTGGTCAGCGCGGATCGCGTCGGCGCAGCACGTCGACCATGACGGCCAGGGCGATCACTACACCGATGACGATCTGCTGGACGAACGGGGAAACCCCGAGCAGATTCAGACCGTTGCGCAGGACTCCGATGATCAGGACGCCGAAGAGCGTTCCGCTGATGGAGCCGACGCCGCCGCTGAGGCTGGCGCCCCCGATCACGACGGCGGCGATCGTGTCGAGTTCATAGCCGGTACCGGCGCTCGGCTGCGAGGAGTCCAGGCGCATCGCGAGGAAGACCCCCGCCGCGCCGGCCAGCAGACCGGTCACGGTGTAGACGAGCACCGTCCGCTTCCGCACGCTGATCCCGGCGAGCCTGGCGACCTCGGAGCTGCCGCCGATCGCGTACAGCTCGCGCCCCCCGGACCGGTAGCGCATATACGCCCACCCCGCCGCGTACAGCACGACCAGCACAAAGGTGGTGAAGGTGAAGATGCCGAGGTAGCGGGTGGTGGAGAGGTTGCCGAACCAGTCGGGGAAGCCGACGATCTGCTGCCCGTCGGTGATGACGTTGGCCAGGCCGCGGGCGACGGACATCATCGCCAGGGTGGCGATGAACGGCGGGAGTCTGGTGAACGTGATGCCCAGCCCGTTGGCCAGTCCGCACGCTCCCCCGATGCCGGTGGCGACGATGGCGCTCAGCCACAGCGGCCACCCCTGGTCGTGGGAGAGCCAGCCGAGCACCATGGTCGCCAGGGCGAGCACCGCGCCGACCGACAGATCGATGCCCCCGGTGACGATCACCGCGGTCATGCCGAGGGCGAGCAGACCCAGGATCGCCGTCTGGTCGACGATGTTGAGCAGGTTGTTCTGGGTCAGGAAGTACGGCGTCGCTATGTAGAAGACGACGCACATGGCGAGCAGGCCGAGGGCGGGCCCTCGTGATCCGGTGAGCAGTTCCGTCGCCCAGGACGGCACCCGCAGGCGCCGTTCGCCCGGTTGGGCGTCAACGGGCGTCGCGGCGTCGCTGGTTGCACTCATCAATACCTCCGAGTATTGACATTTCTTTGATATCCGACTCGAGAGGGGCGTCATGGACCGCGTGTCCGGCGAGCGACGTGGTCGTCGTGCCAGGTCGCGCGCTAGTTCATGAACATCCCGCCGTCGACGTTGATCGTCTGGCCGGTGATGTACTCGGCCTCCTCGGAGGCGAGAAACAGCAGCAGGTTGGCGACGTCGTCATGGGTGCCGGCGCGCCCCAGCGGGATGCCCGCGACCCACTCGTCCATCAGCTCGCCCGGCTCGTAGCCTCCGAGCAGCCGGCCCCACTCCCGGTCGTTGTAGTCCCACATGTCGCTGCCGACGATGCCGGGGCAGTAGGCGTTCACCGTGATCCGGTCCCCGGCCAGCTCCTTCGCCAGGCTCTGGGTCAGCCCCACGACCCCGAATTTGCTGGCCGCGTAGTGCGGCGTGTAGATGAAGCCCTGGCGGGCCTGGCCCGAGGCGGCGTTGAGGATGCGCCCTCCGCGTCCCTGCCGTCGCATGATCCCGGCGGCGGCCTGGGCGCACAGGAACACACCGGTGGTGTTGACGGCGAGGACCTTCTGCCAGTCGTCGAGGGTCAGGTCCTCAAGGCGGCTGATGGTGATGACACCCGCGTTGTTCACCAGGACGTCCAGGCGTCCCCAGGTCGTTTCGGCGAGCGCGAAGGCGCGGGCCACGTCGTCGGCGGAGGTCACATCGGCCCGGACGCCGAGCACACCGCCCGACGGGCTCCCGGCCGCCACTTCCTCGGCCGCCTCCTCGACGGCCGGCGACGCGTCCACCATCAGAACCCCGGCGCCCTCCGCGGCGAACCGCGCGGCGATCCCGCGGCCGATGCCCCGGGCCGCTCCCGTGACGACGACGCTCTTTCCTTCGAATCGGCTGGACTTGTTCATGAGGCTTTCTCTCCGGCGTCCGAGGGGTGCGAGGTGTTCTGCGGGGCCGCGGCGGCCCGGAGGCGTGCGCGCCGCACCGTGGTGTGCCAGTGCGCGCGGCGGGCCGCCCTGCTGTCCGCGTCCTCGGCCGGTGTGTAGAGGTCTCTCGGGCGGTTCAGCCGCTCCAGGTCAGCCCTGCTCCACACGCCGCCGCCGAGCCCCGCCAGATGGGCGGCGCCCAGGGCCGACAGGTCGCGGGCCCGGGCGCGTTCGACCTTGCGCCCGCTGGTGTCCGCCTGCAACTGCATCAGCAGCGGGTTGTCGGTGGGGCCGCCGTCCGCGAGCAGCCGGACCACGGGGCCGGTGTCCTCTTCGACCGCCGCCACCACGTCCTCGACCTGGAAGGCGATCGACTCCAGCGCGGCCCGCGCGAGGTGCGGGGCGCCGGTGCCCAGCGTGACGCCGCTGATCAGGCCGACGGCCTCGTCGTCCCACCAGGGCGCGCCGAGCCCGCCGAAGGCCGGGACGATGACCACGCCGTCGCTGCTGTCCGCGGCCAGGGTGGCCAGCGCGGCCGGGTCGGTGCCGAGGAGCCCCGCCAGCCAGGTCAGGGTGGCCCCGGTGGAGCGGATGTTGCCCTCGACGGCCCAGGCCGGGCCGTCGACGTCCCAGGCGACGGTCAGACACATTCCGGCGGACAAAGGCGTGTCGGGCGTGGTCAGCGCCATGACCGAGGAGCCGGTGCCGTAGGTCGCCTTGACCGTGCCGCGCTGCCAGCCGGCGTGTGCGAACAGCGCCGCGTGCGAGTCGCCGAGAACCGCGGTGACGGGGACGCCGTCCGGCAGCGGCCCCAGGCCGCCCGCGGTGGGAAACGGCCCCTGCGAGGACACCACGCGGGGCAGCACCTCCCGCGGCACGTCGAAGAGTTCCATGAGGCGTTCGTCCCAGGTGAGGCGGCGCACGTCGAGCAGTTGGGTGCGGGCGGCGTTGCCCACCTCGATGAGGTGTTCGCCACCCAGCTTGTACAGCAGCCAGGAGTCCACCGTTCCCAGGCAGAGTTCACCGCTGCGGCTGCGCCGGCGCTCGGGGTCGTGGTGGTCCAGGAGCCAGGCGGCCTTCGGTGCCGAGAACATCGGGTCCAGCGGCAGGCCGCTGATGTCACGGACCGTCCGGGCGGAGTCCACGGCCCGCAGCAGGGCCGGGCTTTGGGCCGTGCGCTTGTCCAGCCAGCTCAGCAGCGGGCTCAGCGGGGTCCCGGTGGCCCGTTCCCACAGGAGCAGCGACTCGCGCTGGGTGCTGAGGCCGACGGCGGCGACCCGCCCGGTGTCCTGGCCGTCCAGACACCGGGCGACCGCCAGGCGGCAGCTCTCCCAGATGTCCTCGGCCGACTGCTCCACCCAGCCGGGCGCGGGGGTGGACAGGGCGACGGGCGCGGACCCGTGCGCGACGATGTCTCCGCGCACGTCGACCAGGATCGCCTTGGTCGCGCTGGTGCCCTGGTCCACGGCCAGGACGAGCGGCTCAGCCGTGTTCATGCGCCCCGCCGGGGTTCATGGCCATCAGCTCGCGCGCGGCGGCCGCGATGCCGTCGGCGGTCAGCCCGAAGTGTTCCAGCAGGAAGGCGGCGCTTCCGGTCGGCGCGAACTCGCGGTTCACGCCCAGGATCCGCATGGGCACGGGGTGGTTCTGCGCCACCACGCCGGCCACCGCGGCCCCGAGGCCGCCCGTGGTGGTCGCCTCCTCGGCGGTGACGATGCCCCGGGTCTCCCGGGCCGCCCGCAGGACCGCTTCGACATCCAGCGGTTCGACGAAGGTCATGTTCAGCACCCGCACCCCGATGCCCTCGGCCCGCAGTGTCTCGGCTGCGGCCAGGGCCCGGGAGACCATCGTCCCGACGGCCATGACGGTGATGTCCGAGCCGTCGGTGAGCTGGACGCTGCGGCCCAGTTCGAACGGCGCGCCGTCGGGGGTGACGGAGGGGACCTTGAACCGCGGGATACGCAGATAGGTGGGGCCGTCCTGGGCGGCCGCCCAGCGCACGGCGGCGCGGGTCTGGGCGGGGTCGGCGGGCACCACGACAGTCAGGTCGGCGATGGCCCGCATCCACGCCAGGTCCTCGATCGAGTGGTGGGTCGGCCCCAGCTCCCCGTAGGCCATGCCGGGGCTCTGGCCGCACAGCACCATCGGGAGTCCGTTGTAGGCGGCGTCGGTCTTGATCTGCTCGGTGGCCCGGCCGGTGAGAAACGGCCCCGCGGCGCTGACGAAGGGGATGAACCCGCCGATGGCGAGTCCGGCGCCGACACCGACGAGGTCCTGCTCGGCGATCCCGACGTTGATGAGGCGCTCGGGGTAGAGCTCGCGGAAGCGGACGAGGTTGCTGGAGCCGACGGAGTCGTTGCAGACGGCGACGATCCGCTCGTCCTCGGCGGCCATGGCGATGAGTTCGTCCGCGAACGCCTGCCGGCAGTCGTAGGTCCGCGTGGTGTCGGGCATGAGTTCGGCGGTCATCGGCTGAGCTCCTCCAGCGCGGCGTGAACCTGTGCGGCGTCGGGGACCTTGTGGTGCCATTCCACGCGGTCCTCGATGAACGACACGCCCTTCCCCTTGATGGTGCGGGCCACCACGGCGACCGGCTTGCCGGTGGTGGAGGGGCGCAGGGCGGACAGCAGTTGCGCGTGGTCGTGGCCGTCGACCTCGCGCGCCTCCCACCCGAAGCTGGTCCATTTGTCGGCGAGCGGCTCCAGGCGCTTGGTGTCCTCGGTGCGGGCGCCCTGCTGAAGGCGGTTGCGGTCGACGATCGCCGTGAGGGAGCCGAGGGAGTAGTGGGCGGCGGTCATCGCGGCCTCCCAGTTGCTGCCCTCCTGCAACTCGCCGTCCCCGAGGACGACGTAGGTGCGGTACGAGGAGCCCGACAGCTTGGCCGCCAGGGCACAGCCGACACCGACGGGGAACCCGTGCCCGAGCGGCCCGGTGTTCGTCTCCACACCCGGCACCTTTCTGCGGTTCGGGTGGCCGTTGAGCGGCGAGAGGGGGGCCATGAAGGTGTCCAGCTCGGAGAGCGGGAAGAAACCGCTGTGGGCGAGCGTGGCGTAGAGGGCCGCCGAGCAGTGGCCCTTGCTGAGGATGAACCGGTCGCGGTCGGGCCTGCGCGGATACTCGGGGTCGACGTCCAGGACTCCGCCGAACAGGGTCACCAGGATGTCGGTCACCGACAGGTCGCCGCCGATGTGGCCGAGCTGCGCGTGGTCGATCATCTGGACGATGCTGCGGCGCACGTCGGTCGACAGACGCCGGAGGTCATCGAGATGGCCCACTGGATCGTCTTCGGCGACGCGTCGGCGCCGTGCCCGGAACCGGGCGGCACCCTCTGGGTCTGTGCTGAGCATGTGGATGTCCTTGATCGCTGACTTTTCGGAGCGTTTTCGGAGCGTTTGGGGCGGCGGGCGCCTGCGGCGTCGATCGGAGCGGCGGCAGGGCCCGGGCCAGGAACAGGGCCCGAGGAAGGGATCCTTGTGAATAAATATTCACTAATGAATCTCGGTGCTCTAGATATTGGTGGCGTTTCAGCCACGTGTCAATAGGGTGAATCGGCAGGCCCGAAGGACCGTCTCGGGTCGTGCGAGCGGGCCCGGCCCGTGGCCCGGCCTGGGCCGGAGCTCAGTCCGGGCAGGTCCTCATGATCTTCCAGACCCGGGTGGCCACCTGGAGATTCAGCCGGGTTTCGACGTTGGCGAGATCGGAACCGCTGATCTCGCGGATCCGCTGGAGCCGGTAGCGCAGGGTGCTGCGGTGCACGACGAGCGCCGCCGCGGTCCGGCTGTAGTTGCCACCGCAGTCGAAGTACTGGGAGAGGGTCGGCACCAGGTCCGTCCGGTGCGCGCGGTCGTAGTCGAGCAGCGGCCCCAGCCACTCCCGGACGAAACCCTCGACCTCCTGGTAGTCGTTGCCGGCCCGCAGGATCCGGTAGAGGCCCAGGTCCTCGAAGAAGGTCGTGCCGTACGCGGCGGGCGAGCGCCGTCGCACCTCCAGCGCCCGCAGCGCCTCCCGGTAGGAACGCGGGATCTCGCCCGGGGAGTCACAGCGGGCGCCCACGCCGACGGCCCCGCCCGGTGTCCCGGCCTCCCGTCTCAGCGCGGTGTGCAGATCGTCTCCGGCCGGCCTGCCGTCGGCCACCAGGACCACCGCGCCCGACCGGCGGGCGAGCAGCGACCGCAGGCCCAGGGCCGCCGCCGACCGGTCGACGGCGGCGGTGAAGGAGTCGTCGGCCGCCCGCTCCGCCCACCGCACCGCGACCACATAGTGTGGCCCATGCAGATCGTGACCGAGCGCCTGGGCGCGGGCGTAGGCACTCGCGTCGTCCGTACCGGTGAGCAGGTCCTCCACCAGATCGCGCCGCAGCCGCAGCTCCACCTCCGCCAGGGTGCGCTGATGCGCCAGTTCCAGGGCGAGCGACGCCGTGGCGTGGCCGAGGGCGAGCAGGGCGCGCTCGTCGGCCCGCTCCTCGGGGTCGACCAGGAACAGCGCACCCAGCACCTCGCCCTGCGGCGCGGCGACCGCGAGCAGGCGGTCCCTGACCCGCACCGGCCGCCCGCCCCGGGCGGTGTCCCGCAGCAGCTCCTCGTGGCGAGCCGGGTCGGGCCGGGGATACGGGTCCGGGCGCCCGGGCCCCGCCCAGGCCCGCGGATTGCCGAACCGGTCCTCCACGCCCGCCGCCAGCCCGGTGATCCTGCGCAGCGCCTCCGCGATGCCCGCCTCGCCGTCCCCGTGCAGGGCGGCCCGGTGGAGGGTGTCGAGGACCCCTCGCTCGTGTTCGAGGTCGGACCGCGAGGACTCCAGCCGCTCCCGCATGGCCTGCTGCTCGGCCCGCGCCCGGCACAGCTCGGCCGCCCGCTCCCGCTCCCGCCGGTGCGCCGCCGCGCCGGCCAGGGCCGCCGCGGTCTGCCGGGCCAGCACGGTGAGCCAGAAGCGGTCGTCCTCGCCGGGCGGCACCCCCGAGCTCACCACGAGCTGCCCGCACAGACCGCCCGGCTCCCGCAGCGCGTACGCCCAGCCCCAGGCCTGCCCGGGGAAGCGCACCGGCCCGTCCCGCCCGCCCAGATCCCGGACCCGCTCGTCGAGGGCGGCGGCCGCGATGCCATCTGCTCCGGCAGCCCCCTCGTCGCGGCAGCGGGTCAGCACGCCGCCGGCCACGAGGTACCCGGCCTCGGCCCGCCCCGGCCCGAGGGCCGCGACCTGGGCCATCGCCCGGTGCAGGATCTCGGTCTCGTCCCGGCTGTCGAACATGGCGGTGGAGCAGAGCAGCAGCCCCCGCGCCCGGGGACTCAGGGAACGGTCCCGAGCCCCGCGCTCGTCCCGGGTGAAGGCTGTTGAGGTCATGCCGTCGCTCCGCCCGCGTTCGGAAGAGTCGGAAGAGAACGGGTGCGGACTCGTGGGTACCCGCCGGGCGGGGCGGTCACCACTCCGGCCGCGCCCCGCCTGTGCCCGCAGGTCCACCCTAGGCATGGTTTTTGGGCCCCGCAGGCGCAGGCGGGCCGGGGCCCCGTTTTGCCAGGCTGGGCGCGTCGGCGCCGGAAGACGGGTTGTTCCGCGGCCGTGCGCTGCCCGCGGTGCCGCCGCCTCGCGAAGGAGTTCCTCATGGCCAAGGCAGTCGGAATCGATCTGGGCACCACCAACTCGGTGATCGCGGCGTGGGAGGGCGGCGAGGCGACGGTCGTGCCCAGTTCGGAGGGCGGTCGCACAACCCCGTCCGTGGTGGCCTTCACCGACACCGGCGAACGCCTGGTGGGCCAGCTGGCCCGGCGCCAGGCGATCCTCAACCCCAAGGGCACCATCTACTCGGCCAAGCGGTTCGTCGGCCGGCACTACGACGAGGTGCCCGACGAGGCCAAGGCGGTCGCCTACGACGTCGTCCCGGACGAGCAGTCCCTCGCGCGCTTCAAGGTGCGCGACAAGCTGTACTCGCCTGAGGAGATCAGCGCCCTGGTGCTGCGCAAGCTCGCCGACGACGCCGCGAAACAGCTGGGCGAGCGGGTGACCGAGGCGGTCATCACGGTGCCCGCGTACTTCAACGACGCCCAGCGCAGCGCCACCAAGGACGCGGGCGAGATCGCGGGTCTCGAGGTGCTGCGGATCATCAACGAGCCGACCGCGGCGGCCCTGGCGTACGGCCTTGACAAGAAGGGGCACGAGACGGTGCTCGTCTTCGACCTCGGCGGCGGCACCTTCGACGTGTCCGTCCTCGACGTCGGGGACGGCGTGGTGGAGGTGCGCTCCACCGCGGGCGACAGCCATCTGGGCGGCGACGACTTCGACCGCCGGCTCGTCGATCACCTCGCCGACAATTTCCAGCAGAACAACGGCATCGATCTGCGCCGGGATCCGCAGGCGCTGCAGCGGCTCTTCGAGGCCGCGGAGAAGGCGAAGACCGAGCTGAGCTCGGTGACCCAGACCCAGGTCAACCTGCCGTTCATCACCGCGGACGCCTCGGGGCCCAAGCATCTGACCGAGTCGGTCATGCGGTCCACCTTCGACCAGATCACCGCCGATCTGGTGGAGCGCTGTCTCGGTCCGGTCCAGCAGGCCATGGCCGACGCAAAGGTCGGCGAGAACGACATCGACGAGGTGATCCTGGTCGGCGGCTCGACCCGGATCCCCGCGGTGCAGGCCCTGGTGCGCCGGCTGACCGGCGGCAAGGAGCCCAATATGAGCGTGAACCCGGACGAGGTGGTGGCGCTGGGCGCCGCGATCCAGGCCGGGGTGCTCAAGGGCGAGGTCAAGGACGTCCTGCTGCTGGATGTCACACCGCTGTCGCTGGGTGTCGAGACCCGCGGCGGGGTCATGACGAAGATCATCGAGCGGAACACCACCATCCCGGTGCGCCGCACGGAGACCTTCTCCACGGCCGAGGACAGCCAGCAGGCCGTGGACATCGTGATCCTCCAGGGCGAGCGGGAGCGGGCCGCGGACAACAGGGTTCTTGGCCGGTTCCAGCTGACCGGCATCCGTCCGGCGCCGCGCGGCGAACCGCAGATCGAGGTCGTCTTCGACATCGACGCCAACGGCATCCTCAACGTCACCGCCCGGGACCGGGACACCGGCAAGGAGCAGTCCGTCACGATCAGCGAGACCGGCAACCTCGACCGCGGCGATGTGGAGCGCATGGTCCAGGAGGCCGAGCGCAACCGCGGTGAGGACCAGGCGCTGCGGGAGGCCGTGGACGCCCGTAACGAGCTGGACGCCATCGCCTATCAGGTCGAAAAGCGCCTCACCGAACTGGGCGACGCGGCGCCCTCCCATGAGAAGGCGCGCGCCGAGATGCTGGTCGGCGACGCCCGTGAGGCGGTCCGGGGCGAGGCGGGCGTGGACCGGGCCAGGCCGCTGATCTCCGAGCTCCAGCAGGTCTACGCGGGCCTGGCCGCGCATGCGACGGCCGGAGCCGGGGGCGCCCGGCAGACCGGCCCCGACGAGGGTGGCGGAGGCGACGAGGACGTCGTCGACGCCGAGTTCGACAAAGGCTAGGCGGCAGCCATGTCCCACCGTCCGCAGGAGCCCGAACCGGTGCCCGAGGGCGCCGTGCCGGAACCCGAACAGGATCTGCCAGCCCCGGGCACGGCCGAGGCGCGCGGCGCGGGCGGGGAAGGGCCCGGCCCGGACGCGGCAGGCGGTCCCGCCCCACCCGAGGACGAGTACGCCGCGGCCCTGGCCGAGTTGGAGGACCGCTGGCGCCGCACCCTGGCCGATCTGGACAATCTGCGCAAGCGCCACGCCAGGGAACTGGAGCGGGAACGGGCCGCCGAGCGGGCCCGTACGGCCACGGCGCTGCTGCCCGTCATCGACAACCTCGAACTCGCCCTCTCCCACGCCGAGGCCGACCCCGCCACCATCGTGGAAGGCGTCAGGGCCGTACGCGACCAGGCCGTGGACGCCCTCGCCCGGCTCGGCTACGCACGCCAGGACGAGACGGGGGTGCCGTTCGACCCGGCCCGCCACGAGGTGGTCGGCGTGGTCGACGACCCCGAAGCGGAACCGGGGACGGTGGTCCAGGTGCTGCGCCCCGGCTACGGGGACACCGACAACCAACTCAGGCCGATGGCCGTCGCCGTGGCCAAACGGGAGTGACCGGCCATGGCACGGGACTACTACGAGGTGTTGGGGGTCTCACGGGGCGCGAGCTCCGACGAGATCCAGCAGGCGTACCGCAAACTGGCCCGCAAACACCACCCGGACGTCAACAAGGACCCTGCGGCCGAGGAGCGGTTCAAGGAGCTCAACGACGCCTACAGCGTGCTCTCCGACCCCGGGACCCGGGCCCGCTACGACCGGTTCGGCGACGACTTCCGCAAGATCCCCGAGGACTGGGAGGAGCGCGTCGGCGCCGGCGCCGGAGAGGGCTTCGGCGGGGGCGGCTTCCGGGGCTGGACGACCTCGGGGGACGGCGGCCGGGTACGGGTCGTCCGAGGCTTCGGCGAGGACGCGCAGGGAGCGGGCGTCGACTTCGAGGATCTGTTCGGCTCGTTCTTCGGCGGCGGCGCCGGGCGCGCGGCGGGACGCGGCGATGTGCCCGGGGCCGACCAGGAGGCCGAACTGTCACTCACCGTCGAGGACGCCTACCGCGGCGGCCGCCGCTCCATGACCCTGGCCGGGCCCTCGGGGCAGCGCACCGTCCAGGTCGACGTCCCGCCGGGCGTCGTCGACGGTCAGCGCATCCGGCTGGCCGGACAGGGCGGCCGCGGCAGCGGTGACGCCCCGGCCGGAGACCTGTATCTGCGGGCGCGGATCCAGCCCCATCCGCGGTTCCGGCTGGAGGGCCGGAACATCCATGTCACCCTCCCGCTGACCCCCTGGGAGGCCGCGCTCGGCGCGACCGTCCCCGTGCCCACCCCGGGCGGCACCGCAAAGGTCACGGTCCCCGCCGGGTCCTCCAGCGGCCGCCGGCTGCGGCTGCGCGGCGAGGGCATGCCGAACCCCAGCGGCCCCGAGGGCCATCTGTACGCCGAGATCCGCGTCATGGTGCCGGCGCGCCTCACCGACCGGGAGCGCGAGCTGTTCGAAGAGCTCGCCGCCACCTCCTCCTTCGACCCCAGGAGCGCGCGATGAGCACCCACCCACCGACGTCCCGCACGACCAGGCCCTCGCCCGCGGCCTCCGTCCACTACGCCCTGGTGCCCGCGCGCACGCTCACGCTGGAGACCGTGGCCGACCGCGCCGGGCTCCACCCCGAACTGGTCCGGCGCTTTGTCGCCCTCGGCCTGGTCGACGCGCGGCGCGACGCCGCGGGGCGGCTGGTGTTCCCCCTGACCGCCCCGGCGACGCTGGCCCGCGTGGAGCGGCTGCGCACCGGACTGTGTCTGAACTACGCGTCCATCGGCCTGGTGCTCGATCTGCTCGACCGTATCGGCCGGCTCGAGGCCGCACTGCGCCGCAGCGGCGCGAGGAGTGATCAACCCCCATGGACATGAACCGCCTCACCCAGAAGTCCCAGGAAGCCCTCCAGGACGCCCAGACCAAGGCCCTGCGGCTCGGCCAGACCGAGGTCGACGGCGAACATCTGCTGCTCGCCCTCCTCGACCAGCCCGAGGGCCTGGTGCCCCGGCTGATCGGCCAGGTGGGCGCCGACCCCACGGCGCTGCGCACGATGCTGGAGGCCGAGGTGGCCCGTAAGCCGAAGGTCACCGGACCCGGCGCCGGCCCGGGACAGGTCTTCGTCACCCAGCGCCTGGCCAAGCTGCTGGACACCGCCGAGCAGGAGGCCAGGCGGCTCAAGGACGAGTACGTCTCCGTCGAACACCTCCTGCTGGCCCTCACCGACGAGGGATCCGCCACCGCGGCCGGGCGGGTGCTCAAGGAACACGGCGTCACCAAGGAGGCGTTCCTCAGCGCCCTCACCCAGGTCCGCGGGAGCCAGCGGGTCACCTCCGCCAACCCCGAGGTGGCGTACGAGGCGCTGGAGAAGTACGGCCGCGACCTGGTCCTCGAGGCCCGCTCGGGCAAGCTGGACCCGGTCATCGGCCGGGACGCCGAGATCCGCCGGGTCACCCAGATCCTCAGCCGCAAGTCGAAGAACAACCCGGTGCTCATCGGCGACCCGGGCGTCGGCAAGACCGCCATCGTCGAGGGCCTGGCCCAGCGCATCGTGCGCGGCGATGTCCCCGAGGGGCTGCGCGACAAGACCGTCTTCGCCCTCGACATGGGGTCCCTGGTCGCCGGGGCGAAGTACCGCGGCGAGTTCGAGGAGCGTCTGAAGGCCGTGCTCAGCGAGGTCAAGGCCGCCTCGGGCAGGATCCTGCTGTTCGTCGACGAACTGCACACCGTGGTGGGGGCCGGGGCGGCCGAAGGCGCCATGGACGCGGGAAACATGCTCAAGCCCATGCTGGCCCGCGGCGAGCTCCATATGATCGGCGCCACCACGCTCCAGGAGTACCGCAAACACATCGAGAAGGACGCCGCGCTGGAGCGCCGCTTCCAGCAGGTGCTGGTGGACGAGCCGTCCGTCGAGGACACCATCTCGATCCTGCGCGGGCTGCGGGAGCGCCTGGAGGTCTTCCACGGCGTCAAGATCCAGGACACCGCCCTGGTCTCCGCCGCGACCTTGAGCCACCGCTACATCAGCGACCGGTTCCTGCCGGACAAGGCCATCGACCTCGTCGACGAGGCGTGCGCCCGGCTGCGTACGGAGATCGACTCGATGCCCGCCGAGCTGGACGAGATCACCCGCCGGGTCACCCGCCTGGAGATCGAGGACGCCGCGCTCGCCAAGGAGACCGACCCGGCCAGCGAGCAGCGGCTGGCGGAGCTGCGCCGGGAACTGGCCGATCTGCGCGCCGAGGCCGACGCCAAACGCGCCCAGTGGGAGGCCGAGCGGCAGTCCATCCGCCGGGTGCAGGAACTGCGCAAGGAGCTGGAGGAGGTGCGCCGCGAGGCGGAGGAGGCCGAACGCGTCTACGACCTCAACCGCGCCGCCGAACTGCGCTACGGCAGGCTCCAGGAGCTGGAGCGCCGGCTGGCCGCCGAGGAGGAGCAGCTGACCGCCAAGCAGGGCGCCCACCGGCTGCTGCGCGAGGTCGTCACCGAGGACGAGATCGCCGACATCGTCTCCGCCTGGACCGGAATCCCGATCTCCCGCCTCCAGGAGGGCGAGCGGGAGAAGCTGCTGCGCCTGGACGAGATCCTGCGGGAGCGGGTCATCGGCCAGGACGAGGCGGTCAAGGTGGTCGCCGACGCCATCATCCGGGCCCGCTCGGGGATCCGGGACCCGCGCCGCCCGATCGGGTCGTTCATCTTCCTCGGCCCCACCGGCGTCGGCAAGACCGAGCTGGCCAAGACGCTGGCCGCGGCCCTGTTCGACACCGAGGACAACATGGTCCGCCTCGATATGAGCGAGTACCAGGAGCGGCACACCGTCAGCCGGCTGCTCGGCGCGCCGCCCGGATACGTCGGCTACGAAGAGGGCGGCCAGCTCACCGAGGCGGTGCGCCGCAAGCCGTACTCGGTGGTGCTGTTCGACGAGATCGAGAAGGCGCACCCCGATGTCTTCAACACCCTGCTGCAGGTCCTCGACGACGGGCGGATCACCGACGCCCAGGGCCGGGTGGTCGACTTCCGCAACACCATCCTGATCATGACGTCCAACATCGGGTCGGTGCACCTCCTCGACGGCGTCACCTCCGAGGGCGAGCTCAAACCGGACGCCCACGGCCTGGTGATGAGCGAGCTGCGCGCACACTTCCGCCCCGAGTTCCTGAACCGGGTCGACGACATCGTGCTGTTCAAGCCACTCGGCGAGCCCCAGATCGAGCGGATCGTGGACCTGCAGTTCGAGGAGTTGCGGCAGCGCCTGGCCGAGCGCCGGATCGCCGTCGAGCTCACCCAGGCCGCCCGGGAGGTCATCGCCCACGAGGGCTACGATCCGGTCTACGGGGCACGGCCGCTGCGCCGCTTCATCTCGCACGAGGTCGAGACCCTGATCGGACGCGCCCTGCTGCGCGGCGACGTCCAGGAGGGCGCCACGGTGCGCGTCGACGCCCAGCACGGCGAACTGGTCGTCACCTACGAGCAGGAACCGCAGGAAGGGTGAACGCCATGTCCCTCGAGCCGGACCCACATCTGTCCATGGTCCGCGATGTCACCCCGAGCAACCCCGAGGGCTGCGAGGAGTGCCTGCGCCTGGGATCCGCCTGGGTACATCTGCGACTCTGCCTGACCTGCGGACACGTCGGCTGCTGCGACTCCTCACCGCTCAGGCACGCCCGCGCCCATGCTCATGAGGAGGGGCACCCCATCATGGAGCCGATGGAGCCGGGTGAAAACTGGCGGTGGTGCTTCGTCCACGAGGCGCTGGTCTGACGGCGTCGGCGCTACCGGCTTCACCGGCGGGTGACCACCGTGTCATTGCAGGGGTCCTTGGGGGCGGGGAGACGTGCGACGGTGGCGGCGTCCAGAGCCGGGCTCGCCCCGTCCGTACCGAGCTCGCCCGTGGGATGCCAGGTGCCGGTGACGCTCACCCAGGCGTCGGCGGGCGGGGCCGCGGCGCCGTGCACCCGCACCTTGCGCACCTGGGTGTCGGCGGCGCCCTCGGCGATGGCGATCACCGTGGGGTACGCGAGTTGCCGGGCGAAGGTGTCGGCGATGGTGCGCTGATCGGTCGGGGCGGCGGCGAGGCCCGCCTCGGCCAGATCGTTGCCGTCCGCGAGACAGGGCAGGTCCTCGCGCAGCGCACAGCACGCGAAGTTGTTCACCAGGGGTGCGTCGCCCTCGGCGAGCAGGCCCCGGGCGTCTCGTACGGTGCGCTGCACGGCACCGCCGGCGGCGGCCGACAGGTCGTGATGCAGTGCGATGGAGCCGGGCACCGTGCGCAGGATCTCCTCGACGGCGGCCCGGCGGGCTTCGGTGTGCAGCCCGCCGACGATCGCGACGGGCAGCCGCGCCTGTCCCCCGTGCCACCCGTGCGCCCCGTGCCCCCCATTCATCGGGGCTCCCGTCCGCGCCCGTAGCGCCGCTCGAAGCGCTCGATGCGGCCCGCGGTGTCCACGACGCGCTGGGTGCCGGTGTAGAAGGGGTGGCTCGCCGAGGAGATCTCGACGTCGATGACGGGGTACGTGCTGCCGTCCTCCCATACGACGGTCTTGTCGCTGGTGGCCGTGGAGCGGGTGAGGAAGGCGAAGTCGGCGGCCCGGTCGCGGAAGACGACCGGCCGGTACTCGGGGTGGATTCCGGGCTTCATGACGGTCAGCGCTCCTCGCGGAAGTCGACGTGGCGGCCGACGACCGGGTCGTACTTGCGCAGGGTCATCCGGTCGGGGTCGTTACGGCGGTTCTTGCGGGTCACATAGGAGTAGCCGGTGCCGGCGGTGGACCTCAGCTTGCCGATCGGGCGTCGTTCGTTCCGTGCCATGCCCCACAGCATACATGAAGTTGGTTTTCATTTTCATCAATGGGCTAGGGTGCTTCCGTCAGCACCCGCCGGAGCGAGAGGAACACCATGTCCGCACACTGCCAACTCACCGGCCGGCAACCCGGCTTCGGCCACCACATCTCCCACTCACACCGCCGCAGCAAGCGCCGGTTCGACCCCAACATCCAGCGCAAGGGCTACTGGCTGCCGAGCGAGGGCCGCCATATCCGGCTCACCCTGAGCGCCAAGGGGATCAAGACCGTCGACACGATCGGCGTCGAGGCCGCCGTGGCCCGTATCCGCGCCAAGGGAGGAAAGGTCTGATGGCGAAGAAGAGCAAGATCGCCAAGAATGAGCGGCGCCGCGCGATCGTCGCCCGCTACGCCGAGCGCCGCGCCGAGCTGAAGGCGATCATCGCCGCCCCCGACAGCTCCGCCGAGGAACGTACCGCCGCCCAGCGGGAACTGCGCCGCCAGCCACGCGACGCGAGCGCCACCCGGGTGCGCAACCGCGACTCCATCGACGGCCGCCCCCGCGGCCATCTGCGCGCCTTCGGCCTGTCGCGGATCCGGCTGCGCGAGATGGCGCACGCGGGCGAACTCCCCGGGGTGACCAAGAGCAGTTGGTGATCCGCGCCCGCCGCTCGGCGCGCCGCAGCCGGATCGGCCGGCCGACAGCCCCGCCTCCGTACCGCCTGGTTCACCCGGCCTGGGCGCGCTCCGGGTCGAGGGCGAGTTCGGAGAGGTTCATGGCCATGGTGCGGTGAACGGCGGGCAGCCAGTCCAGGGCGCGCAGCGCGGTGTTCCTGACCGAGCGCAGCGGTGAGTTGCCGACCGTGGCAATCTTCGTCATCCGGTGGGTGAACGCCACGACCTGCTCGGCGACCGGGCGGCGCAGCGACTCGTACTCGTCCAGTACGTCCCGGCCGTCCCGCAGCGTCGTGACAAGTCGGCCGCCGAGGACGAGGGCGTCCTGGATGCCGGTGTTCATCCCCTGCCCGCCGGCCGGGCTGTGCACATGGGCCGCGTCCCCCGCGAGCAGCAGCCGTCCGGACCTGTAGTGGTCGGCCAGCCGGTGGTGCACCCTGAACCGCGAGCTCCAGACCACCTCGGTCACCTTCCCCGGGTGGGCCTGAGGGCCGCGGGCGTCCAGCAGCCGTTGCACATCTCCGATGCCGGGACGGGCCGGGGCGTCGTCCTGGGTGGCGACGATGCGGTATCTGCCGCCCGGCAGCGGGGCCACCACGGCCACGCCCTCCGGGGCGAAGCAGAGCTGGATCTCGTCGTCCCCGAGCGGCCAGTCCATCCTGACATCCGCCAGCACGAAGGACTGCGCGTAGGTGTCGCCGGTGAACGGGATCCCGGTGTGGTCCCGGACCGTGCTGTGCATGCCGTCGGTGCCCACCGCGTACGCCGCCCGGATCTCCTGGCCGTCCGCCATGACCGCGGTCACGCCCTCCGCGTCCTGGCTGATACCGGCCAGCCGGTGGGGGCGCAGCACGCGCCCGCCGGACGCCTTCAGCCGGGCGAGCAACACCTCCTCGGTGATGTTCTGCGGGACCAGCAGTGTGAAGGGGAAATCGGTGGGCAGATCGTCGAAGCCGACGGTGAGCAGGGTGCGGTCGCGGTCCCGGACGGTGAACCGGGTGATGAGCAGGCCCCGTTGGACCAGCTCGTCGGCCGCGTCGATCTCGCGGAGCACTTCGAGGGTCCGGGCGTGCACGACCGCGGCCCGCGAGGTGTTGGCCCCCTCCGCGGCCTGGTCCACCAGTACGGCGTCGATCCCGGCGGCGGCGAGCTTGGTCGCGAGGGCGAGGCCGACCGGTCCCGCACCCACGATCAGGACGTCCGCGGTCTGGGGAAGACGGTCCATCGATACCTCCAGCGACGAGCGACACAAGCACAAACGCCGGGCAGGCCCTCCGCGGCCTCGCCCGGGTGCCACGCTAGGGACCGGCGGGGGCGGGGGAATCTGCCGGATGACTGGGGTGTACGCGTCGCACACCCGCTCGATCTAGGTATCGTCATAGCGTGCTGCGATCAGGGGGAGAGCGAGGGGCCAGGGCATCGGCGCCCCGTTCGCGGCCCGGTGACCGTACGGCGTGGCTGGGCCCCGCGTGGTGATGCACGGTCGGGCGGAGGAACTGCGCGCCCTCGACGGTCTGCTGGCCGCCGCCCGTGGCGGGCACAGCGGGGTCCTCGTGGTGCGCGGCGCCCCTGGTATCGGGAAGTCGGCGCTTCTGAACCATGTGGCGGCCACGGCCGCCGACCCGGCGCACCCGGCCGTCCCGTTCAGGACGATTCGCAGTACGGGGATCGAGTTCGAGGCCGAGCTGCCCTTCGCCGGACTGCACGCCCTGCTCCACCCGGCGCTGGACCGCCTGACCGCCCTGCCGGCACCGCAGGCCGCCGCGCTGCGCGCGGCGTTCGGGCTCGCGGCGGCGGAGCCCGGGGACCGCTTCCTGGTGGGCCTCGCGGTCCTGTCGCTGCTCGCCGAACTCGCCGGGGACGGGGCGCTGCTGTGCGTCGTGGACGACGCGCACTGGCTGGACCGCGCCTCGACCGAGGCCCTGGTGTTCGCTGCCCGCAGGCTGACCGGCGAGGGGGTGGTGCTGCTCTTCGGGGCCCGGGAGACCGGTGCGGGCCACCCGCTGACGGGCCTGCCGGAGCTGCGGCTTGAGGGCCTGGGCCGGGCGGCGGCGAGCGCGCTGCTGGCCGAGACGAGCCCGGATCTGGCCGATGGCGTACGGGAGCGCGTCCTGGCCGAGGCCGGCGGCAATCCGCTCGCGCTGATCGAACTGCCCGACGCCCTCACCCCGCGGCAGCGGACGGGACGACTGCTGCCGCTCGCCTTCCACCTCGGCTCGCTTCCGCTGACCGAGCGGCTGCGGAGCGCCTTCGGCGCCCAGGCCGACCGCCTTCCGGAGCCCTCGCGAACGCTGTTGCTGATCGCCGCTTTGGAGCAGACGGGCGACCTCGACGTGATCCTCCGGGCGGCCGGAAGCCTGGGCGCGGGGGTGGCGGACGCCGAGGCGGCCGAACGGTCCGGGCTGCTGCGCACCACGGCCGGTGCCGTGGGGTTCCGCCATCCGCTCGCCCGTGCCGCCGTCATCCAGGCCGCTCCGCTGCACCGGCGACTGGACGCCCACCGGGCCCTGGCCGCCGCGCTCGGGGACACCTCGGCCGACTCGCCGAACGACGCCGCCGACCGCAGGGCCTGGCACCTGGCCGCGGCGGCCACCGGGACGGACGAGCGCGCCGCCGCCGCGCTGGAGCGGGCCGCCGACCGCGCCCGCAGCCGGTCCGGCTACGCGGCGCAGGCCACGGCCCTCGAACGCGCCGCGGAACTCACCCCGGATCCCGCTGTACGGGCGTACCGGCTGGTCGCCGCGGCCGAGGCGGCGACCGATTCGGGCGAGCCGCGCCGCGCGCTGGAGCTGGCCGAGCGGGCGGCGGAGGGAGCGGCCGAACCCTTCCTCGCCGCGCGCGTCGCCCATGTCCGGGCGACGGTGGAGTTCGAGGACGGCTCGCCGGTGCGCGCCGCGCGGCTGCTCATCGACGGGGCTCGCGCCCTCGGTGGGAATCACCCAGGCAAAGCGGACAAGGCCGTCGCGATGCTGATGGAGGCCGTCCGCGACGCCTACTTCGCGGGCCATGCGCAACTGGCCCGCACCGCGGCGGACCGGCTGCTCGTGGTCGGCGGCGAGACCCCGTACAGCCGCGCGCTGGACGGTCTGGCCCGGCTGATCGCCGGTGACCCCGCGGCCGCGATCGGCCCCATGAACGCCCTGGCGGAGGCCGTTCTCACCTCGCACGGCACCGTCCCCACCCCGGCCCCCCGCCCCGGCGAGCGCCTGATCGCGGGGGCGATGGGGATGATGACCGGGGACGAGGAGACAGCGTCACGCATCCTCGATCCCCTGGTGGCCGACGCCCGGGCCGGCGGGCTGATCGGCTGGCTGCCCAGCGTGCTGGAGCACCTCGCCATCACCGAGACCTTCCTCGGCAACCACCGGGACGCCCGCGCGCACGCCCAGGAGGGGCTGTCGCTCGCCGAGAGCATCGGCCAGTCGCACCGGGCCGACCATCTGCGCTGCGTACTCGCCTGGTTGGCGGCGGCGGCCGGGGACGAGGAGGAGTGCCTGCGGCTCGCCGAGCCCGCCGTCGCCCGGGCGGCGGAGCGCCATACCCTGCGGACCGTGTCCTGGGGCAACATGGCCATCGGTCTGCTCGACCTGGTCCATGGACGTCACGAGCGGGCGCTGAACCGCCTCGAGGCCACGGCCGACGCGCCGTCGGCCCGGGACAGCGGCTCCACCTTCCTCGTCCACCTCGCACCGGACCAGGTCGAGGCCGCCGCCCGCAGCGGACAGCCCGACCGGGCCGCCGCTCCGCTGGCCAAGTTCGAACGCTGGGCCCGCGCGGCCGACCGGCCCTGGGCCCATGCCGTCGCGCTGCGCTGCCGCGCGCTGACCGCACCCGCCGACGCGGCGGGCCCGCTGTACGCCGAGGCCGTCGCGCTGCACGCCCGGGGCGGGCGGCCCTTCGAACGGGCCCGCACCCAGCTGCTGTACGGGGAGTGGCTGCGGCGCGCCCGCCGCAAGGCCGACGCCCGCTCCCAACTGCGCTCAGCGCTGGAGGCGTTCGAACGCATCGAGGCGACCGCCTGGGCCGACCGGGCCCGCGGCGAACTGCGGGCGACGGGGGTGTCGCACCCGCGCGCGGCGGCGGGGTCCGGGCTCGACCGGCTCACCCCGCAGGAGCTCCAGGTGATCCGTCTGGCCGCGGACGGGCTGTCGAACCGGGACATCGCCGCCCAGCTGTTCCTCAGCCCGCGTACCGTCGGCTACCACCTCTACAAGGCGTACCCGAAGCTCGGCATCGCCTCGCGCCGTGAACTCGGCGCGCTGGCCCCTTTGGGCCGGTCAGGATGAGCCGTGCCCCGGGTCGGCCCGGCGGCCGCTCCGCGGCTGACCGTTCGGCCCTGGCCGGACGGCTACTGCGGGTGCGCCGTCAGGAGATGTAGCCCTCCCGCAGGGCGTAGGCCACGGCGTGAGCACGGTTGCGCAGGCCCAGCCGGGTCGTCAGGCCCTGGATGACGTTCTTCACGGTCCGTTCGGAGTAGGCGAGTTTGACGGCGATCTCGCCGGTGCCCATCCCCTCCGCGACCAGCCGCAGGACATCGGTCTCACGCGGCGCCAGGCCGAGCGGCACCCCGGGGCGGCCGACCGCGCCGGGCCGCAGCGCGCCGACCTGGCTGACCAGTTGGCCGATCAGGTCGGTGGGCAGGTCGCCGTCACCGCGGGAAGCCGCGAGGACCGCCTGGTACAGACGGTCTCCGGTGGCCTCGCGCCGCCAGACGATGGCCCCGACGCCGCATTCGATCACATCGAGCAGTTCGGCCCGACGGATCAGACTCGCGACCAGGACCACGCGCAGCCTCGCGTCGTGCACGAGTCTGCGCAGGCCGGTGAGCGTGGTCTCGTCGACCAAGTCCGCGAGCAGCACCGCCACATCTCCCACCTGGGCGTCCGACTCGTCGACGAGGGCGACCTCGGGGTGCCGGCGCAGCTGGCCGACCGCCCCTTCCTGGGAGATCGGGTCCTGCGCGTGGATGACGACGGAAATCCTGCGCCTGGATTCCCTCGTCGCCGACTGTGGGTTCGGCGGCTCTGAAGAGGCGCGCAATGTTCTCCCTCTGTCCACCACGAAACGGATTGTGGGGCTCCGGATGTGATCATACGGTAGCCGGTCTGGGCGACCGTGCGTTCGAAATCCTCCTTTATCGCTCCGATATCATCGGCGCCCCATACAGCGAAAACGCTAAGGAAACTCCTCGAAAAACCACCACGGCCCCGGGCGAGACCGCCGACCACGCCTCGCGGCGCGCGAGAGGACCACCGGGACCAGGTCGCGGTGATCGTCGCCGGCTGCACAGCGGAGGGATGGAGACAGGCGGGGCCCTCTTGTCAATACCGTCGCGTATTTCACGTGGGAATTTATCTTCCGTCCATCCGAGAATGCTTTCCTTTCCCTGAGGGAGTACAAAGCGGCAGCGGTGGTGGAAGGGCGGGCTCGGCGGTGGTGGATATGAATATGTCAGGTGGCGGGCGCGGGGTTCTCGAAGGTGCGTTCGCCTTGCTGGAGGCCGTGGAAAGGGCCGGGGAATCCCGGCTGACAGCATTGGCCGCGGAGAGCGGATTACCGAAGACGACCGCACGCCGACTCCTCGAACAGCTCGTCGAATTGGGCGCGGTGGAACGCTCGGGTGGCCTTTTCCGAATGGGCTCGCGCATGTTCCGGCTCGGTCTCGGCTGGCAGCCGCACCCCGGCATGCTGGCGCTCGCCCGCAGACCCGTCCATGAGTTGGCGAGAGCCACCGGTGCGACGGTGGGGATCTTCGTACTGCGCGAGGGCCGGGCGCTGACGGCCGCCGCGGTCCCGGGCGAATGGGATACCTTCGCGCCGATGCGAGCGGGGACGGCCTTCCCCTGGACGACCGCCGCGGGAAAGGTCCTGGTGGCGGGCGCGCCCGCCGGCCTGCCCGTCGACCCGCCGACCAAGGCGTGGTCCCGGGAGGCGGCACAGATCCGGGAGGCCGGGTTCGCCATCGACCGTCAGGAGGTCGCGGAGGGAGTGTGCTGTGTCGCCGTCCCCCTGCGCGGCCGCAGCGGCACGGCCGTCGCGGCCCTGTGCGCCCTGGTCGACCCCTCCCAGCCGCTGTCCCCGCTGACGGCCTCGGTGGTGCGGGCAGGGAGGGTCATCAGCGCCTCGATGCAAGGGCACCCGGGGCGCTGATCCGCTCAGCGGCACAACAGATGTCCCGGAGTGACCCGCTGTGCGAAGGTCGGGGCCAGTGGCCCGGAGTGCGGCCCTCGTCACCCTCTGTGGAGATCACCATGACCCATGTCGCCGAGTCCGGATCGGAATCCAGGTCCGGAACCGACACGCCGAGCATCCCCTCACCGGTGCCGCCGACGACTCTTCCCACAATCCCGCCGACGACTCCGCCGGTGACGGCGCCCGTGCTCGACCAGTCCACCCGCGAGATCGACAAAGCGACCTTCGTCCCCCTGGACGTGGAGACCCCACCCATCGGACAGGCCCTGACGAAGGCCGCGTTCGTACGTCAGCTCCAGCTCCAGCCCGACGAGGCGAACGCGATACGGGACCGGCACCCCGAACTCGCCGAGCCCCTGGGGGACCTGCTCGCCCCGTCCCCCTTCTCCCCCGCTCCGCTCTCCGCCTTCGCCGCGGTCCCCACCCGTGCACTCGAAGAATTCGGGCAGGCTGTCGTCGCCCTGCGCCACGAGCGCGCGGAGGAGACCGGCGAGGCGGCGCGCGGCGCGGCGCTACAGGCGCTGCAGACCGCCGTGGTCGCGGCCAAGGGCCTCGAGGCCAACACCGCCGCGCCCCGGATGGGCCTGATGAACCTGGAACGGCTGGAGATGACGCCCGCCGGGATCGAGCGCGGCGAACTCGTCGCCACCATCCCCCTGGCCCCGCAGGAGGAGACCGCCGTCACCTACAAGGAATGGTCGGTCCAGAAGAAGGAGTTCACCTCGATCGTCACCGACTCGCTGGAGACGTTCAGCGAGACCGGGGTCACGGACAACACCGAGCTGTCGCAGTCGACGTCCTCACAGCAGCAGCACTCCAACCAGTTCAACATCACCGGGACCGTCTCCGGCGGCATCCCCGTCATCTCCGGCTCCGTCACCTCGGGATACACCGGGCAGGACGCCGCCTCCCAGTCGGCGACGGACAGCAGGAAGCACGCCACCTCCCTGACCCAGAAGGCGTCCACCCGGGCCCGGCAGGAGCACAAGGTCACCATCACCACGACCACGGTCACCGGCACCTCGCAGACCACCACCAGGACGCTGAAGAACCCCAGCGCGACCAACCCGATCCGCATCGACTACTTCAGCCTCATGCGCAAGTGGCGGGTCCGCCTCTACCGGTACGGCATGCGGCAGACCTACGACGTCGTCCTCCCGGAGCCCGCCGCCACCATGCGCCGCCCGTACGCGGAACTGGAGGCGCTGAAGGCCCAGCTCGGGCCGTTCGTCTTCAACGTCCCGCACAACGACATCACCGCCGAGGTCCGCAAGGGCGACCCCGAGCCGCCGAAGACGGATCCGCCCACCCCCAAGTCCCCGCACTATCTGGTGCTCGCCGACCAGTACGACGCGCAGGTCCCGCCGCCGCCCCCGGACCTGCCCCCGCAGACGTACGCGGTGGAGACCGGGCCGCTTCCGCAGGGCCGGGGCGTCACCAGGATGCCCCTCAACATCCCCGCCGGGTACGAGATCGTGAGCATCACCATCAGCGGCCGGATGACAAGCTTCGCCGGCCGTTCGGGCCAGTTCACCATCGAAGGCACCACCCTGCCCTTCGATCCCTTCGGGGAGAAGGTCTTCGCCCCGGACACCGTGCTCAAGCGGGACACCGACGGCGGCGACTTCATGGCGGGCGCCACGGGGACACCGGTCCTCGTCCTGGTCTTCGACCAGGTGTCCACCCAGTCCCTGCTGCTGACCGCCGAAGTCCAGCCCACCCAGGCCGCCATGGAGCGCTGGCAGTTCGATGTGTGGAACGCGCTCTACACGGCCGCGCAGACCAACTACTACGCACAGCAGCAGGACATCGCCGGCCGGATCGCGGCGCTGGAGGCCCGGCTGAACGACGTGGACACGCTCACCCTGCGCCGTGAGGAGAGCGACGAGATCATGAAGAACGTGCTGCGCTACCTGCTCGGCGGCAGGTTCCCCAGCATGCCGAAGGAAGTCCTCGACGCATTCACCGCGGCCAAGGTGGACGTGGCACACGGCACCGGCTTCGAGGGAAACACCATCGGCCCCGACTCGACGCTGTGGACGACGGTCCGCCAGTACGAGGACGTCGTACGCTTCGTCAACCAGGCCATCGAGTGGGAGAACGTGGTCAGCTTCCTCTACTCGTACTTCTGGGACCTCCCCGAGAGCTGGCGTTTCATCCGCGAGATCGAACACCCCGACGCCAACCGGCAGGCGTTTCTGCGCGCGGGCAGCGCGCGGGTGGTGCTCACCATCCGCAGGGGCTGGGAGACACGGTGGGTGAACTTCGTCGAGCACGGTGTCATCGACGACCCGAACGCCCCCGAGAACCCCTCGCAGTACTGGACCATCGCCCAGGAGATCGCCGCCTACGACGACCGCAACTATCCGGGGATCCCGCCCGCCAACCCCGGCCGGGTCGCCGCCCGGCTGGAGGACGCGGTGTTCACCACCTCGACCGCCACGGTGGGCCCCTCCACCCGGCCGGTGTCCATTCCGGTCGCCTCCAGCGCGGGGTTCGTGGTCGGCGCCCAGGTCGTCATCGACGCGGTCCACGGCCTGGAACACAGCCAGGAGGCGCAGAAGATCACCAGGATTCCCGACGGCACCCATATCGAGGTCGCCAAGCTCGACAACGCACACACCGGGTCTCCGGCCACGCCGTACCCGGTCATGCAGCCGGGCGAGAAGGGCGAACTGATCGCCGAATGGAACGAATACACCCCGACGTCGGGCACGGACATCGCGGTCACCAGCAACCTCTCGACCATCTCCTGAAGGGCGTTGGTGCGTCATGGCCTCCGGGCTCGACACCCAGCAGATCACGATCTGCCCCGGCGAGGGCAACTTCACCCGGGGCGCGGGGCGGGTACGAGGCACCGCCAAGGGTGAAGAGAACACCATGGAGTGGCAGTGGGCCCAAGGGGCCATGTTCGGCTACTTCTATCCCGACTTCAAAGGCCGCTATCCCGAAGCATCCTTCGTACTGGCCGAGAACGAGTACACGCGACTGCTCACCAATCTGACGGGTCCTGACCGGTTGCTGGGGCGGCTGGTCAAGGAGTTCCGCAGGGACTACAAGGCCGGTGGACAGCTGCGCCCCGACATTCTCGGATTCTGTGCCAGACCCCCGCAGGCCGGTCCGATCGTGCTGGAACTGCTGGAGGTCTCCACCGCGAATCAGGCGGTGCCCACCCTCAGAGACGACATCGGCTACAAGCTGAACAAGTTCCAGCAGATCATCCGCAGGCTCGACCCCGACATCAAGGAGGGCTTCAGCCTGACCTCCTACAGCGTCCAGGCCGGTGCCTCCAAGTGGCGGCCGATCCCCATGTACCAGCGGATCGTCCCGCTGCCGCCGTACACCGATGAGCAGGGCAACAAGTACGTCGAGTGGATCTGCTTCCAGCCGACGTTCAACCGCAACTGGCCCTACGGAATCGACGGGCTGCTGCTGTACGAGATCCACCGCATGCCCTACAACTCCGATCTGGCGGTCGTACGCAAACTGATCGACGAGGAGAAACGCCGCCGAGCGGCCGCCCGGACCCCGTACGGCGTGACCCTGACCCCATGGCTGAACGAGGAATACCTCGATCGGATGCCGCGTGACCGGGACGCCCTGCGGTTGGCCGCCACGGTCATGGGCGTCGGGCTGCTGGCGCTGCTCGCCATCGAACTGCTGCCGGTGGTCGCGGGCCTGGAGCTCGGCGCGGCGGCGGTCGGAACGGGCCTGACCGAAGCGGGGGCGGGGGCAGGTGTGGCGGCCGAGGCCGGGGAGGTGGGCGCGGCCGCCCTCGCCGCACGGGCCTCCGCCATGCCCACGGCACTGGAGACCGCGGGCAAGTGGCTCTCGGCCCTCGGCCGCCACCTGCTGCTCAACCCGAAGCCGGCGTTCGCGGGCTGAGACGTGAACTCGTCAGGCCGGTGAGCATGCGGTGCCGGTGCAATCGGCGCTCGTGCGGCATGCCTTGCGGTATTCGCTGGGGCTCACCCCGTGGATTCGCTTGAACGCCGCGCTGAAGCCGAACGCGTCCGCGTATCCGACCTGGTGCGCCACCGCGGCAACCGTCGCGGTGGACTCCAGCAGCAGATCGGCGGCCAGGGTCATCCGCCAGTCGGTCAGATACGTCAACGGCGGCTTGCCCACCAGCTCGGCGAACCGGCCGGTCAGCGTCGTCCGCGACACCCCCGCCTCACCGGCCAGCGCCGCCAGCGTCCAGGGCCGGTCCGGCGCCGCATGCATGGCCCGCAGCACCGGGCCGACCGCCTCGTCGCCCAGCGCGCGGAACCAGCCGACAGGCACGGCCCCGGGCTGGTCGAGCCAACCCCGCAGCGCGCACACCAGCAGCCAGTCGAGCAGACGGTCCAGCACGACCTGCTGCCCCGGCGGACACACGGCGGACTGCGCGTCCAGGAAGTCGAGCAGCGACGCACACCCGTCGTTGCCGGGCATCACCAACACCGGGGGCAGCACTCCGAGCAGCCGCTGCGCCACCTGGGTCCGCACCTGGAACGTCCCGACGACCAGCACCGTACGATCGGCCGGCGCCACCCCGCCCGGCGCCTGCGACCGGGGCCGGTCGGAGAGGACGAACGGCCCAGGTCCACGCACGATCGCGGTGTCCCCGACGCGCACCAGCCGCGGTTGCCCGCCCTCTCCACGGGAGAGCCAGCCCTCGCCGCGCAGCGGTGCGCACAGCGTCAGCGATGCCTCATCGGTGAGGCGCAGTGTCCATGGCGGCGTCAGCTCCGCCCGGCTGAAGCCGGCACCGTCCGAGCGGACACCTCGCAGCAGATCGTCGAACGGATCCATGGGCCTCACGATAGCCGTCCGGACGTTCGGACATGCCCCGCGGACGGCGGGCCATGCCCCTCCTGTGCCACGGCCAGTTGACTGGCCGGCATGACAACACACAGCAAGCAGACGATTTTGGTCCTGGGGGCGACGGGCAAGACCGGACGCCGACTGGTGCATACGCTGCGGGCGGCGGGCAGGACCGTCCGGGCCGCCTCCCGCTCCGGCGAGATCCGGTTCGACTGGTCCGACCAGGACACCTGGCCGCCCGCTCTGGAAGGGGTGTCGGCGGTCTACCTCATGGCCCCCGAGGACCCGGCGCCGGCCCAGATCTTCGTCAAGCAGGCCACCGAGGCGGGCGTCGGCCGGTTCGTGGCCCTGTCCGGGCGCGGAATCGATCAGGTCCCCGCGGACTTCTTCCAGGGAATGGCCGCCGCGGAGCGCGCCGTACGCGAATCCGGTGCGCAGTGGACCATCCTCCGCCCGAACAACTTCAACCAGAACTTCGACGACGACGCCGTCTGGCGCGCTCCGCTGCGGGACGGCCGGCTGGCCCTGCCGATGGGCTCCGTACCCGAGCCGTTCATCGACGCCCAGGACATCGCCGACGTCGCCGCGGCCGCGCTGACCTCGGACGGCCACCACGGGCAGGTGTACGACCTCTCCGGACCACGGGCCCTCACCTTCGGCACGGCGGTGGCGACGATCGCCGAAGCGGCGGGACGGCCCATCCGCTATGTGGAGCTCACCCCGGAGGAGTACCGGGCCGAGCTCCTGGCCGAGGGTGTCTCCGAAGAGGCCGCAGCGGAGCTCAACGCGCTGTTCGCCGGGATGCGGGCCGGACACTTCGCCGAGCCCGCCGACGGAGTACGGCGCGTACTCGGACGCGACCCCGTCGACTTCGACACCTACGCCACCCGGGCCGCCGCGGCCGACGCGTGGTCGTAGCCGAGCCTACGGCGGTGGCACCCGCGTTCGCGGGTGCCACCCGCACACACACCAGATGTGCGCCCACCGCACACCAGCCGTTCCTCATCACACCACCGATCGGACCTCTCCCGTTCACGCCGGCTTTTCAGAATCTGCACGTCCCAAGCATGTACGTGCCTGCGCCGGCGGGAGTTGAACATGAGCCACGGTCATACACACGGCCACGGTCACCACCATCACCACCACCACGGGAGCGGCGACGCATCGTCCCTGCCGCCAGCCCTCGACATGTCAGTGCCCGACGAGGCGCTGACCCCCAGCCAGCTCTCCCGGCGCTCCATGCTGCGCCGCACCGGTCTGCTCGGCGCGGGCCTCGCGGCGGGCAGCGTCCTCGGTGGCGCGGGCCAGGCCGCGGCCGCGGAGCCCGCGCCCGCGTCCACGGCCTCCCGGAGCCCGCGGCCCGGCGGGTATCTGTGGCTGGCCGGCGACCACCACATCCACACCCAGTACAGCTCGGACGCCAAGTACCGGGTCATCGACCACGTACGGCAGGCGAACGCGCACGGTCTCGACTGGATGGTCATCACCGACCATGGCAGCGAGACACACGCCAAGATCGGCGTGGAGAAGGTCAACCCGGACATCGTCGCCGCCCGCGACCAGATCGACGACACCCTCGTCTTCCAGGGCCTGGAGTGGAACATCCCGGCCGCCGAGCACGGCACCGTGTTCGTGCACCCCGGCAAGAACGAGGTGGCGGTGCTGAAGGAGTTCGAGAACTCCTTCGACGGCTCGGTCAAGAAGGCCACCTCCAACACCCCCGCCAACGAGGCGCTGGCCATCGCGGGAGTCAACTTCCTCGCCGAGCAGGTCCAGCGCCGCCGGGTGAAGGACATCCTGTTCCTGGCCAACCACCCGGCGCGCAAGGGCATCGACTCCCCGCACGAGATCCGCGGCTGGCGCGACGCCCAGCCGACCATCGCCGTCGGCATGGAGGGCGCCCCCGGCCACCAGGCCGCCGGGCTGCCCGCCCCGAACGGCCCCGGCGGGGCCCGTGGCATCTACGACAACAGCCCCGGCGCCGACTCCTATCCCGACTACCCGCTGGAGAGCTACCGCACCTGGGGCGGCTTCGACTGGATGACCGCCACCGTCGGCGGCCTGTGGGACAGCCTGCTCGCCGAGGGCAAGCCCTGGTGGATCACCGCCAACTCCGACTCCCACAACGTCTACGCCGACTCCGCCGTACGCGGCCCGAACAGCGACTTCAACGCCAACGGCCGCTACAACGACCCCGTCTACGGCGGCGGCCTCAACCTCACCGACACCGACTTCTGGCCCGGCCAGTACTCCCGCACCCACGTGGGCGCCGCCTCCTTCGGCTACAAGGCGGTCATGGACGGCATCCGCGCAGGCAGGGTCTGGGTGGACCACGGCGGGCTCATCAGCGGCCTGAACGCCCAGCTGCGCTCCGGCGGCCGCGCGATCACCCTCGGCGACGCCCTGCATGTGCGCCGCGGCAGCCAGGTCGACCTGGTCGTCGAGATCAGCCTGGCCAACGGGCCCAACTGGTCGCAGTTCGTGCCGAAGCTGGCCCGGGTGGACGTCATCCAGGGCGCCGTCACCGGCCCGGTCTCCGACAAGGACACCTTCACCACCCCGGACACCAAGGTCGTGAAGTCCTTCGAGGTCAACAAGTCGACCGGTTCGGTGCGCCTGACCTACTCCCTGGGCCGGGTGGACAAGCCGGTGTACGTGCGGCTGCGCGGCACCGACGGCAACCGCGGCGCCGTCGGCCTGCGCGGTGCCGCCGTCGACCCGGCGGGGCCGGCCATGGATGTGATCGGCGACGCCGATCCGTGGAAGGACCTGTGGTTCTACTCCAACCCCATGTGGGTCCTGCCCGCATGACCGCACCCCACGGCGTACCCGGCGTCCACTCCTTCATCGGGGTGGACGCCGGGTCGGCGAATCTGCGCGAGGCCGACCATCTGATCCACGATCTGCTGGACCACCTCGCCCTCGCGCCGGGCACGGTCGCCTGCACCCATCTGATCCGCACCGACGAGCGCCGCTCCACCGCCGTCTCGTTCGCCCTGCCCGACGCCGCCGCGGCCGAGGCCGTATGGGAGCGTATCGCCGGATGGCAGCGCCCGGATCTGGGCGCGGTCCTGGGTGAGCGCTCGTACGGTGCGCAGCAGGCTGCCCGTACGGCTGCGCTGGCCGCCGCGGAGCACGCCCGGCGCAGCGGCGGGCGGGCCGTGGTCTACCCCGGAGTGGAACGCCTCACGGGCACGGTGACCGTGGCCGATCTGCTCGCCCTGACCGCCATCGACCGGGCCACGGTAGTCGGCGCGCCGGTGGCGGACGGCCAGGGGCCCGATCCCGCCACGCCGGTGCTCACCCGCGACCACGTACGGCCCGAGTGGCGGGACGGTCGGCTCACTCTCGCCCTGATGCCGGCCGCCGGCGGGGCGCTGGCGCCATTCGAAGTCCCCAATCCCACGCCCTGCTGCGCCGACCACGCCTGACGGGGCTCCCTGCTGGAGCAAGCCCACCGCCCGGCCGTTACCGTCCTGACCTGCGCTTTCTCGCTTGGCACACTATTTCTCGCTGTCGACGCGCCTCGGAACCGCCCTAGACTCGAATCCCCTCGGGGCCTTCCCACCCAGGAGGATGCGATGCTGCGGCAGACCCGACTGCCCGATGAGCCCGCGGACTATCTCGCCGCCCGCGAAGAGCTCCGGCTCGCCGAGATCGAGCTCATGCGCCACCGCGAACGGGTCGCGGCCCAGCGGCGGGCGCTTCCCCAGGGGCCGGCGGTCGACGACTACGTGTTCATCGAAGGCCCCGCCGACCTCGACGCGGGCGACTCCCCCGTCCGCGAGACCACCCTGAGCGAGCTGTTCACCGCCCCGGACCGGCCGCTGATCGTCTACCACTTCATGTATGGCAAGTCGCAGACCGAGCCGTGCCCGATGTGCACCCTGTGGACCGACGGCTACAACGGCGTCGCCCACCACATCAGCCGGAACGCCGACTTCGTCATCGCCGCGGCCGCCGACCCGCCCGTCCTGCGGCAGCTCGCCCGCGACCGCGGCTGGTCCCGGCTGCGCCTGCTGAGCTGCGGGGACAGCACCTTCAAATTCGATCTCGGCAGCGAGGACAAGGACGGCGAGCAGGACTCCACGATCTCGGTCTTCACCCGGGACGGCGACGGCACGGTCCGCCACCGCTACTCCGCCCATCCGCGGATGGCCGAGGACATCAAGGAGCGCGGGATCGACCTCCTCAGCCCCGTCTGGAATCTGCTGGACCTGACGCCGGGCGGCCGTGACGACTGGTACCCGCGGCTGGACTACTGACCGGCATCACGAACATTGACATGTCCACACAGGGCTCTTATGGTCCAGGCCATTCCTATCCGTATTCGGAACTGCGTTCCCATTCGTGAACGGAAGAGGTCACCGGATGGCACGAACCAGAACCGCCCTGTGCACCGTTCTCGCCCTGCTGGCCGGCCTGCTGAGCCTTCAGTTCACCGGCCCGGCGGCCCCACGCGCGACGGCCGCGCCGGCCGCCTTCGCCCACCCCGGCGTCCTGGTGAGCCGCGCCCAGCTCGACTACGCCCGATCGAAGGTGCAGGCCGGCCAGCAGCCCTGGAAGGCCGCGTACGACGACATGCTGGCCAGCTCCTACGCCTCGCTCTCGCGCACCCCCAAGCCACGGGCCGTCGTGGAGTGCGGCTCCTCCTCCAACCCCAACTACGGCTGCACCGACGAGCGCCAGGACGCCATCGCGGCCTACACCGACGCACTCGCCTGGTACTTCACCCGGGACAGCAGATACGCCAAGAAGTCCATCGAGATCATGGACGCCTGGTCGGCGACCATCACCGATCACACCAACAGCAACGCCCCGCTGCAGACCGGCTGGTCCGGATCCACCTGGCCGCGGGCCGCCGAGATCATCAAGTACACCTACGACGGCGGCTGGCCGGGCGCCGCCCGCTTCGCGACCATGCTGCGCAACGTATATCTCCCCGAAGTGATCAACGGCGCGGCGACCAAGAACGGCAACTGGGAACTGGTCATGACCGAGGCGGCGATCGGCATCTCGGTCTTCATCGAGGACCGCACCAGTTACGACAAGGCAGTCGCCACCTATCTCGCCCGCGTCCCGGCGTACATATATCTGACCAGCGACGGTGATCTGCCCAAGCCGCCCGCGGGCAGCAGCATCGACACCAGCGCCGAGATCATCAAGTACTGGCAGGGCCAGAGCACCTTCGCCGACGGCCTCGCCCAGGAGTCCTGCCGCGACTTCGGGCACACCGGCTGGGGCATCGCCTCCGTCGCGGACGTCGCGGAGACCAGCCGCATCCAGGGCCAGGACCTGTATCCGAAGATCCAGGACCGGCTGCGCTACGCCCTGGGCTTCCACACCTCCTATGAGAACGGCACCGCCGTGCCGTCCTGGCTGTGCGGCGGCTCGGTCAAGAAGGGCCTCGCCGAGGTCACCGAGGTCGGCTACAACGCCCTCCACAACCGCCTCGGCATCGCCATGTCCAACACCCAGAAGTACACCGAGGGACACCGGCCGTCCGGCACGGACAACTACTTCAACGCGTGGACGACCCTCACCCACGCGGACAACCCCTCCTGACCGTCACCGATCATCGATCACCGGTCGCCGGGCCGTCGGCCCGGCGACCGCGGTGAGAACTCCCAGGCCGCGGCCGTGCACTGCCGGACGCGGTACCGTGCGCGGACAGTCAACCGCGCGGCCATCCTCTCCCTTTAACATGGCCCGGCCCCCCCTTGGGCGGATCACCCGTGAGGGCGTCCCCGCCCCCGGGCGGCCGAAGGACGCATACAACGGGATTTTTCATAGCGAGGCAGGATGATGCTCCATATGATGGGGATCACCAGCGCACGCATGGACCGGACAGACACACACGGACCGGCGGCGCCAGGTGGCGCCGATCAGCCCGGGGTGGGAGACGCATGGCACAGGCCGCAGACACCGCGCGGACCATCATCCTGACCGTGGACGACGACCCTGGAGTGTCCCGTTCCGTAGCCCGCGACCTGCGGCGACGCTATGGCGCAGGGTATCGAGTGGTGCGCTCGGAGTGCGGGGAATCCGCCCTTGAGGCGCTGCGGGAGCTCAAGCTGCGGGGGGACGCCGTCGCGGTGATCCTCGCCGACTACCGCATGCCGCGGATGAACGGCATCGAGTTTCTGGAGCAGGCGCTCGACATCTACCCCGGTGCCCGCCGTGTGCTGCTGACGGCCTACGCGGACACCGATGCGGCCATCGACGCGATCAATGTCGTCGACCTCGACCACTACCTGCTCAAGCCGTGGGACCCGCCCGAGGAGAAGCTGTACCCGGTCCTGGACGATCTGCTGGAGGCCTGGCGGACCAGCGAGCACCGGCCGGTGTTCACCACCAAGGTCGTCGGACACCGCTGGTCGGCGCGCTCCTCGGACGTACGGGAATTCCTGGCCCGCAACCAGGTGCCGTACCGCTGGTACTCGTCCGACGAACCGGAAGGGCGGCGGCTGCTCTCCGCGGCGGGCGAGGACGGGCTGCGGCTGCCGCTCGTCGTCACCCCGGACGGCACCGCGCTCGTCGAGCCCGAGGACCGGGACCTGGCCGCCCATGTGGGTCTGGCGACGACACCGGCGGCCGACTTCTACGACCTCGTCGTCATCGGCGGCGGACCCGCCGGGCTCGGGGCGGCCGTATACGGGGCCTCCGAGGGGCTGCGGACGGTCCTGGTGGAGCGGTCGGCGACCGGTGGCCAGGCGGGTCAGAGCTCACGGATCGAGAACTACCTCGGTTTTCCGGACGGCGTGTCCGGGGCGCAGCTCACAGACCGGGCCCGCCGCCAGGCGACGAAGTTCGGCGCCGAGATACTGACCGCGCGCGAGGTCACCGGGCTGGAGGTCAACGGCGCGGCGCGCATCGTCCGGTTCTCGGACGGCTCCGCGATCGCCGCACACGCCGTGATCCTCGCCACCGGCGTGTCGTACCGGGAGCTGGCGGCGCCCGGGGTGGCCGATCTGACCGGGTGCGGGGTGTTCTACGGCTCCGCGCTGACCGAGGCGACCGCCTGCCAGAACCATGACGTCTATATCGTCGGTGGCGCGAACTCCGCCGGTCAGGCCGCGATGTATCTGGCCCGGGGCGCCAAGTCGGTCACGCTCGTCGTGCGCGGGGAGTCCCTGTCGTCCTCGATGTCGCACTATCTCGTCCAGCAGGTCACGGACGCGCCCACGATCTCGGTGCGTACGAACACGGTGGTCGAGGCCGCCCATGGCGCGCGCCAGTTGGAGCGGCTCACCCTGCGCGACACCACGACCGGCCACAGTGAGCTCATCGACGCCCAGTGGATGTTCGTGTTCATCGGCGCGGCCCCGCTGACCGACTGGCTGGGCGACACCGTGCTCAGGGACTCCCGCGGATTCATTCTGACCGGCCCCGATCTGACCCCCGACGGGCGCCCGCCGGCCGGCTGGGAGCTGGACCGGCCGCCGTACCACCTGGAGACCAACGTCCCCGGGGTGTTCGTGGCGGGAGACGCGCGGGCCGAGTCCGCCAAGCGCGTCGCCTCCGCCGTCGGAGAGGGAGCCATGGCGGTCATGCTGGTGCACCGGTATCTGGAGCAGTCATGAACGGATTGCGCTGCGACCCGGAGGAGATCGGCTCCCTGTTCCTGTTCGAGAAGCTGTCCCCCGAGCAGCTTGCGCGGCTGTGCCGCGACGGCCGGGTGCAGGGGTTCGAACCGGGACCGGTGTACGCCGAAGGCGACCCGGCCACCTGTTTCTATGTGCTGCTGGAGGGCACGCTCGTGCTCTCCAGCCGGGTCGGCACCCAGGACGTGGAGGTGAACCGGAGCTCCAGCCGCGGTGTGTACGCGGGAGCGTTCCACGCCTATCTGGGCGACCGCGTCCAGCAGGTGTACACCAGCTCGCTGCGGGTCGTCGAACCGTCACGGTTCTTCGTGCTGCCCGCCGAGACGTTCTCCGGCATCATGCGCGACTGGTTCCCCATGGCGGTCCATCTGCTGGAGGGGCTGTTCTTCGGCACCAAGAACACCCAGCAGGCCATCGGGCAGCGGGAACGGCTCCTGGCTCTCGGCTCGCTGACCGCGGGTCTCACCCATGAGCTGAACAACCCGGCCGCGGCGGCGGTGCGTGCCACCTCGGCGCTCAGGGAGCGGGTCGCCGGAATGCGCCACAAGCTCGGCGCCATCGCGGCGGGCCCGTACCGGCGCGACACCCTGCAGATCCTCGTCGAGGTCCAGGAGCGTACGGCCGAGCGCGTCGCCAAGGCCACCGCCCTGAGCCCGCTGGAGACCGCGGACCGTGAGGACGCCCTGTCCGACTGGCTGGACGACCACGGCATCGAGGACGGATGGCGGCTCGCGCCGACGTTCGTCCAGGCCGGCCTGGACACCGACTGGCTGGACAACGTGGCGGCGGCGGTGGGCGAGGACACCCTCCCAGGGGCCATACGGTGGCTGAACTACACCGTCGAAACCGAGCTCCTGATGAACGAGATCGAGGACTCGACCACCCGCGTCTCGGGCCTCGTCAACGCGGCCAGGCAGTACTCACAGCTCGACCGGGCCCCCTTCCAGGTCGCCGATGTCCATGAACTGCTGGACAGCACCCTGCTGATGCTCTCCGGGAAGATGGGCCCGCAGATCACCGTCGTCAAGGACTACGACCGCACGCTGCCGAAGATCCCCGCATATCCCGGCGAGCTCAATCAGGTATGGACAAACCTGATCGACAACGCGGTCTGCGCCATGAACACCATGGACGGCCAGGGCACTCTGACCGTGCGTACGGCGCTCGACGGCGACCATCTGCTCGTGGAGTTCGGCGACACGGGGCCGGGCATTCCCGCGGATATCCGCGACCGCGTCTTCGACCCCTTCTTCACCACGAAACCGGTGGGTCAGGGCACCGGGCTCGGCCTGGACATCTCATGGCGCATCGTCGTCAACAAACACCACGGCGATCTCCGTTTGGAGTCCGCCCCGGGCGACACCCGCTTCCAAGTGCGCCTCCCGCTGACCGCCACCGACCCCGATGCCGCGCAGTCCGGCACCGAGCAGTCCGGCACCCCGCAGTCCGGTACCTCACAGGAGCCCTCATGACCACGCAGAACGGACTAGACCCCTCGGTGCCGCCGAGTGGCACTGGTTGTGTCGAATGTGACGCCGTCGACGGATGGTGGTTCCATCTGCGGCGCTGCGCACAGTGCGGCCACATCGGCTGTTGCGACGATTCGCCCGCGAAGCACGCGACCGCGCATGCCACGGCCACCGGGCATCCGCTGATCCGCAGCTTCGAACCGGGCGAGGGCTGGTTCTGGAACTACGAGACCTCCGAGCTGTACGAGTCCGGGCCGCCGCTGGCCCCGCCGGAGAGCCACCCTGCCGACCAGCCGGTGCCCGGCCCCGCGGGGCGGGTCCCGGAGAACTGGGCGCAGACGCTGGGCTAGACCGGCCGGCACGAGACACGGCCGGTGCTGTCAGAACCATTGCCCCAGGGACGCAGATCTTGTTAGCTTGCGCCCGCCGTAAAAACGATTCAATCGGCAGATTCGATCAGCGACACGGCGGGAGTCCCTTCATGGCAGTCAGCCGTCGGACCTTCGTACGCACCGGCATGACCGGAGTCGCCGCCGCGGTCACCGCGGGCTGGCGGGTCGGCGACGCCGTCGCCCGGACGCCGCCGCGGCGACGTCCGGGCGGAATCGACCGGCACGCACTCGTATCGCGCCATGACGTGGTCCGCACCGCCAGTGATCCCCTGACCCCGCTGCAGGTGGGCAATGGACAGCTGGCGTTCGGCGCCGATGTGACGGGGTTGCAGACGTTTCTGCCCTTCGCCACCCTGTCCGACTGGGGTTGGCACAGCGATCCGCTCCCGGACGGTCAGGCCCCGTCGGACTTCGCCGGACAGATCTGGGACACCCATGGCCGGCCGGTCCGTTACGACATCCCCGATCCGCGGCACCCGGAACTCTCCAACTGGCTGAGGGCGAACCCGCACCGGATCAATCTGGCCCGCATCGGCCTGAGGCTGCTGCGCGCCGACGGGACCGAGGCGGTCGAGGCCGATCTGAGCGGCTGCCACCAGCGGCTGGACCTGTGGACCGGAACGCTGCACAGCCGGTTCACCCTGGAGGGCAGCCCCGTCACGGTACGGACGAGCTGTGGCCCCGATCTGGACGCGGTGGCCGTACGGATCGACTCGCCGTTGGTGGCCGACGGCCGGCTCGCGGTGTTCATCGACTTCCCGTACGCCAATGGGGCGGAGAAGTTCTCCGCGCCCTTCGTCGGCGTCTGGGACCGCCCCGATGCGCACACCACACGGCTGCGGACGCGCGGGCCCCGCCACGCGGACATCACTCATGAGCTCGACGACACCCGCTACACCGTGGGCCTCACTTGGCGAGGCGGCGGGGAACGGCCGTCGCGGGCCGACGGCCATCCGCACCGGTATCTGCTCGGCGGCGGCGCGGGCACCCGGCTGGAGGCCACCTTCCTCTTCGCGCCCCGGCCCTCCCCCCGCGTGCCCAGCGCCACGGCGGTCGAGGCGGCCACGGCCAGGGCCTGGCCGGCGTTCTGGCACTCCGGCGGGGCCCTCGACCTCTCGGAGAGCACCGATCCCCGGTGGCGGGAGCTGGAGCGCCGGGTGGTGCTCAGCCAGTACCTGCTGGCGGTCAACGAGGCCGGCAGCACCCCGCCCCAGGAGTCCGGACTGGTCAACAACGGCTGGTACGGCAAGTTCCATATGGAGATGTACTGGTGGCACGCCGCGCACTACGCGCTGTGGAACCGCTGGCCGCAGCTGGACCGCGGCATCGGCGTCTATGAGAGCCTCCTCGACTCGTCCCGGGAACGCGCCAGGCTCCAGGGTTACCAGGGCGCGCGCTGGCCCAAGATGACCGATCCCGGCGGCCGCCAGTCGCCCGGCGAGATCAACGCGCTGCTGCTCTGGCAGCAGCCCCATCCGATCTTCCTCGCCGAACTGGACTATCGGGCCCACCCGACCCGCGCCACCCTCGACAAGTGGCGGGAAGTCGTCTTCGCCACGGCCGAGTTCATGGCCTCGTACGCCTTCGAGGACGCGGGCCGCCAGGTGCTGGGCCCGCCCCTGCATCTCGTCTCCGAGAACAGTGACCCCAAGGTCACCGTGAACGGCGCCTTCGAACTGTCCTACTGGCGCTTTGGACTGCGGCTTGCGCAGCGGTGGCGCGAGCGGCTGGGGCGCCCCGCGGACCCGGGCTGGCAGACGGTGCTCGACGGCCTCGCGCCGCTGCCCGTGCAGGACGGGGTGTATGTGGCGTACGAGGGGGTGCGCGACATGTGGACCGAGTACATCTACGACCACCCCTCGCTGGTCGGCCTGTACGGCTGGCTGCCCGGGCACGACGTGGACGCGACGGTCATGCGCGCCACCGCCCGCAAGGTGTGGGACGTATGGGCCTGGGACGCCGCCTGGGGCTGGGACTTCCCGATGCTCGCGATGAACGCGGCGCGGATGGGCGAGCCGGACCGCGCCGTCGACTTTCTGCTGCATGAGAAGTTCGGGTTCGACGACGCCGGGATGCCGCTCGGCGGCTCCCGGGTCGCCACGCCGTACTTCCCGGGCGCGGGCGGGCTGCTCTACGCCGTGGCCCTGATGGCCGCCGGATGGGACGGCGCCGGGGGCGATGCGCCCGGCTTCCCGTCCGGCGGGCGGTGGCGCGTGCGGTGGGAGGGGTTGGCACGCGCCGTGTAGGGCCGGAACGACTGACTCAGGGTTTTCTGGCCACGCCGCCGTACATGGAGACATCCGCGTCCGACAGCCTGCCGAGCGCGGGGTCGTCGGGACGCCAGCGGTGGATCGGGACCAGTCCCGGCTCGACCAGCTCCAGTCCCTGGAAGAACTGCTGGATCTCGTCCTTGGGGCGCTGCTGCACCGGAACCCGCGATGCCGCGTAGACGTCCGCCGCGCGCTTCATCTCCTCGGGAGCGAAGTCCGAGGTGCCGTAGGTCAACGCCAGATAGCTTCCGGAGGGGAGGGCGTCCACCAGCTCGCCGAGGATGGCGTAGTGATCGTATTCCGGGGGGACGAAGTGCAGGATCGAGATCATCATCAGCGCCACCGGCTTGCTCAGATCCAGCGTCTCCAGCAGCTCAGGGGCGGTGAGTATGGAGCGGGGCTCTCGCAGATCGGCCTCCGCGTAGGCGGTCATTCCCTGCGGGGCGCTGGTGAGGAGGGCGCGGGCGTGCGTCAGCACGATCGGGTCGTTGTCGGTGTAGACAATGCGCGCCTCGGGGGCGATTTCCTGGATGACCTGGTGGAGGTTGGGCGAGGTGGGAATTCCCGTCCCGATGTCTAAGAACTGTCGAATCCCGGTCTCTTCGGCGAGCATGCGCGCCGATCGGCGCATGAAGTACCGATTGTTCCGTGCGATGGTGCGGGCGTGCGGCAGGACGGCCAACACCTTTTCGGCCGCCTCTTGGTCCGGGGGGTAGTTGTCCTTCCCGCCCAGGAAGTAGTCGTACATGCGCGCGGAATGCGCACTTCCAGTGTCGATCTCATCGGCCGACCAGCTCATCCGGGACAGTGCCCCTCTCCGTTCTGTCGACTGCGCGATGTCGCGGTCCGGTCCGCCCACATCACAAGGTCACGGCGCGAAGCCGTGTGGGGGAAACTCTCGCACCAATCGCTCGGCCGCCGCTTCCAATTGGCGTTGTTTACGGAATCCGGCCCGGATCATGGCCACCAAGGCCACCTCCAGGAGGGTGAAGAAGGTGGCGGGGACCAGCAACACCATCTTGTCGGTGACGATGGCCTGTACGACCATCCCGACGACGCCCAGCAGTACCACCGCCATGACCGGCACCAGCTTGACCAGCTTGCGCTCGCCCTTGATCATCGCGGCGTGGTTGCGGGCGGCGCGGGCGCTGCGCCCGTGGAACGCCGGGTGCGCCTCGGCCACCTCCCAGGGCGTACCGGGCGGCAGCGCCTCGAACCGTACCGCCGGGTCGGGGTCGGGGACGAAGATCCGCCGGCGGACGGACTTTTTGCCCAGGGTGCGGGCGTAGCGGTAGCCGTAGGCGGTGGCCAGCTGGATGGCCTGGTCGGGCAGGAGTTGCGTATTGGCGATCGCGACCTCGGGCCGGCCGTCGAACAGCGGCGCGTACTGGGCCCGCCGCCGCTCCCCGAGGCGGGATACGCGCTGGGAGAAGGTGCCGCTTTCGCCACTCATCATGTGCTCCGACTGTCAAGGGGTAGGCCCGGGACAGAGCGCACATTATCCCAGGTCCGTGGGGTGATCCGGGGCGGGGCCGGTGCTGCGGCGTCGGCATTGAAACGTCCCGGCCGCCGCTGCGTATCTGCTGTCACGGGATCGCCCGCGCCCTGACCACCCGCCACAGTCAAGGAACTGCCCCATGAACACGTCCGGTTCTCTCGGTTCTCTCGGTTCTCTCGGCGTCACCGGCCTGGGAGTCATGGGCCGCAACCTGGCCCGCAACTTCGCCCGCCACGGCTACCCCGTCGCCGTCCACAACCGCTCCGTGAACCGCGTCCACGCCCTCATCGAGGAGTTCGGCCACGAGGGCACCTTCGTTCCGGCCAAGACGGCGGAGGAGTTCGTGGCCGCTCTGGAGCGCCCCCGCCGTCTGGTGATCATGGTGCAGGCGGGCGCGGCCACCGACGCCGTCATCGACGAGTTCGCCCCGCTGCTCGAGCCCGGCGACATGATTATCGACGGGGGCAACGCCCACTTCAGCGACACCCGCCGCCGCGAGGCGGCGCTGCGCGAGCGCGGCCTCCACTTCGTCGGCGCCGGCATCTCCGGCGGCGAGGAGGGCGCCCTCAACGGCCCGTCCATCATGGTCGGCGGCTCGGCGGAGTCGTACGGCGTCCTCGGCCCGATGTTCGAGGCCATCAGCGCGAAGATCGACGGCGAGCCATGTGCCACCCATATCGGCACCGACGGTGCCGGACACTTCGTCAAGATGGTCCACAACGGCATCGAGTACGCCGATATGCAGCTCATCGCCGAGGCGTACGACCTGCTCCGCCAGGTCGCGGGATACACCCCGGCCGAGATCGCGGACATCTTCCGCAGCTGGAACGAGGGCCGGCTCGGCTCCTATCTGATCGAGATCACCGCCGAGGTCCTCGCCCACACCGACGCCGACACCGGCGGCCCCTTCGTCGACGTCGTCGCCGACGCCGCGGGCCAGAAGGGCACCGGCCGCTGGACCGTGCAGACCGCCCTCGACCTGGCCTCCCCCGTCACGGCCATCGCCCAGGCCACCTTCGCCCGCGCCGCCTCCGGCCAGGCCGGGCTGCGCGCCGCCTACCGCGGTCTGCCCGGCGGCACCACACCGCCGCTCAGCCGCTCCGAGGCCGCGCGGTTCACCGCACAGGTCGAGCACGCCCTGTACGCCTCCAAGGTCATCGCGTACGACCAGGGCTGGAAGATGATCCAGGACGCGGCGGCCGAGTACGGCTGGAAGATCGACCTGGGAGCGGTCGCCCGGATCTGGCGCGGCGGTTGCATCATCCGCGCCTCCTTCCTGGACCGTATCCGCGCCGCGTACGCCGCCGATCCGGAGCTGGTCAGCCTGGTCGGCGAGAAGACCTTCACCGCGGAGATCACCGACGCCCAGGTGCCCTGGCGCGAGATCGTGGCCTCCGCCGCCCGCCGCGGCATCCCCGCCCCCGCCTTCTCCACGGCCCTCGCCTACTACGACACCCTGCGCGCCGACCGCCTGCCGGCCGCGCTTCTCCAGGGCCAGCGCGACTACTTCGGCGCCCACACCTACCGGCGCACCGACCGCCCCGGCACCTTCCACACCCACTGGTCCCACCCCGACCGCCCGGAGACCACCGGCTGAACCTCAGCGCACCCCGGGTGCGGCCCCGGACATCGCCGTCCGGAGCCGCACCCGTCGTCCGCCGCACCACGCTCAGCGCAGCGGCATCGGGTCCTTGACGCCGCTGCGCGCGGCGGGCATCGCCGCGCCGTGGAGGCTGCCCGACGCCCCGGTGCCCACCGCCGCGGGTGCCGAGGCGATCACGCTCGCGTTGCCGAGCGCCCGTACGGTGCCGGGGTCCAGACGGGTGGCGCGGGAGCGGATGTTGGTGCCGGTGACATGGGACCAGTGGTGGATGATCCGGTCCATGACCGGGCGCAGCTGCGAACCGCGGGTGTAGAAGTACTCCGGCTGCTGGGTCGGCTCCAGCCTCCGCTCGATCGAGTACAGCAGCAGCGAGACATCCGGCCCGAGTTGCAGGAACGACCGCGAGTCCTGGTGTGCGTCCAGCTTGACCCGGGCGCCGAGCCGCCGCAGCCGCTCATGCGGGGTGCTGGCGGTGGCCCGCAGGTCCCGCACCACCGGGCTCTCCCAGCTGACCGCCAGGTGCAGCCAGGACAGGAAGGTCACCGCGACGAACTCCTCGTGCGCGAGACCCGCCTGCGAGGGGCCGCGCCGGTCCAGCATGACGTCCCCGATCTCCTGGACCAGGTCCTGGATGCGGAAGTCGTCCGTCGGATTGGCGCCCGAGGTGTTGCTGGAGTGCTGGATGCCGATGGACACCTCCTCCAGCAGCTGCCCGAAGAGCACCGGGAAGCGGTTGTTGGCGACATCGGTGCGGTGGTACGGATACGCCCCGGGCTTACCGGCCCGGCCGTGGTTCAGATCGAGCCCGAGCAGCCGGTGGTAGGCGTTGCGCCGGACGGCGTCCGCGTCGGGCCGCAGCTCGCCGGTGACGGCGAGCACGGAGAACGGGCCGGGGTCGCGGAAGAACAGCCGCTCGGTCTGGTCCAGCCACTGCAGGGTCTCGGCGGACGGTGTGTTGAAGTTCTCCGTGTTGAAGAAGGACACCAGGATGCGGCGGAAGATCTCCAGGATCCGGGTGTTCTCCAGCATGTAGGCGTAGACGAGATGGTCGGTCTTCTCCGGCAGCGGCAGTTCGGTGCCCTGGAAGCTCGTCAGCACTCGTCTCGCGTTCTCCTGGGCCTCGCGGGCGTACGCGGGGTCCCGTACGGGGAAGGACTCGCTCTTCTGCTGCCAGGTCGCCTCGACCAGCGAGGCCAGATCGCCCGCCGTCTGCCGCGAGATGAACTCCGCCACCTGCGCGAATGTCTTCTTGGGCTGGGAAGCCGCCAGCAGGGCGCCGGCGAGTTGCATAAACACGGGTCGGTCACCTCTCGGGAGTCAGGACATCGGCGGACAGGGAGAGCCTGCGGCGGGAGACGGTCGTGTCCGGGCTGTACGTCCGTGTCTCGCCCGCCGTGTCCTTGTAGACGACGCTGCCGGTGACGGCGAAGGGGCCGGGCCCTTTCGGGATGCTCACGGGGGTCACGAGATAGCCGCCCGGGGCCACGGTGGGCTTCTGCCCGCCCGGGTAGGTGTACTTCTCCACCCCGTCGATCCTGATCGAGACCTTGAACGCCTCCGACTTCGACGGTGAGTTCACCACATGCGTGATGACCTGCGCCTGCAACTCGACCGCGTCGCTCCAGCGGGTGGCGAACGGCGGATACGCGGGTGTCGGCTTGCGCCCGGCGATGGCGTCGTGCGCGGTCAGGAACTCGGCGTACAGGGAGTTGAACGAGGCCGCGCCCAGCTTCTCCTCATCGGTGAGCTCCTGCCGGGCCAGCCGCCGCGGCAGCAGAAGCAGCTGGTCGACGAGCTGCTGGAGCGGGTTGGGGGCCGGTTCGGCCACGACGGCTATGGCATTGCCCGACTCGATCGATTTGGTGGTGCCGGCGATCGGTTTGGGTGTGTTCGTGTTGGTCATGGTCAGCCTTTCCTGCCGAGGGCCAGCAGCCAGTTCTCGAACTCCGCGCGTGCCTGCTGTGCGTCCGGGCCGTCGAGTGACAGCCGCAGGCAGCCCAGGGCGAGAATCCGGAGTGGTTCCGCATCGGCCCAGTAGTCGGATGTGTAGAGCGCGGGCCCGCCGCGTCGGGCCAGGGCGGCCAGCTCGCCGGGCGACACCCGGCCGGGGTCCAGCAGCTCCGCGAGCGGCCGTCCGCGGAAGGCGGACGCGGACTGGCGCAGACACGCCCGCGCCAGCCGGGGGATCACCGGTACGGCCCGCCGCAGCGCGTCCCGGCGCTCCGTCGGCAGGTCGTCGAGCGGGTACGAGCGCAGCCAGGCGCGCTCCATGTCGTCCCAGGGCCCGCTGCCGTACCAGTCGCGGCACATCGCGGCGCCGAGCAGGACGCGCAGATACGCGGGCGGATGCGGGTCGCCCACCAGGATGGTGGTCACGGCCTGCGGCGGTCCCGCGATGACGTCGTGCAGGGCGGCCAGCGCCGCGTAGCCGGTGTGCGCGAAGGCGTACGCGTCCGCGGCGATCTCCTGCGCCCACCGCGCCCAGGCGTCGGCGACGTCCTCGCCGCCCGGGCGGGCGGCGGTGTGCAGGGCGCGGGCCAGTTCCTCGTTCCAGCCGAGCTGGAACGCGACCTGGTGGCCGGTCTCGTGGATGAGCGCGGTCGGCCGGAGCAGATTGTGCCGGGTGATCTTGATGGCGGCCACCGGGCTGATCGCCGCCGGATCCCACAGCCGCACCCCCGCGCGGAGGATCGAGGCCCCCATCCCCTTGTCGATGTAGCTGAGCACTTCGGGCACGGGCTGCCCGAGGCGCGGCAGGACCGCCGTCATGCTGCGGACGGCGAGATAGTCGCAGGCGCGCAGCAGTGCGGCCAGCCGCTGCCCGGTACGGGTGTTGACGGCGTCGCCGTAGAAGTCGGCGACGGTCTCCACCCGCTGGATGTCGCGGCGCACCGCCACCACGCCCCGGCGCACGGCCTGCACTTCCTCAACCGTACGGGCCCGGGCCAGCGCGCCCGCGAGCGCGCGTGTCTTCGGACGCAGCCGGTCCACGGCGCGCTGGAGTTCGGAGCGCAGGGCGAGGCCGAGCCGGTGTTCCAGCGAGGCCCAGGCCGCCGCCGAAGCGAAGTTCTCCGGCTGGGCCAGCCCCTCGGTGGCGGCGGTCCAGTGTGCGAGCTGCCGGGCGGTCTGGACACGCAGCGCCGCCGTGTCCGGTCCCTCCTGCGCTGCGGTGGCTGTGGCGGTGTCGTCGGCAGCGGCGGTGTCGGCGGGTTGCGGGGGCGCCTCGACCGGTACCGCTCTGGGTCTCGGCCGGAGCGTGTCAACCACGGTGGCGGCCCGCCTTGACCTCCACCTTGGCGGCGGGCTCGGCGGCGAGCGCGCCGATGGCCCGGGACACCTCGGACCGGGAGGGCAGCCGGCGCCCCAGGATGCCGGTGACGATCCCGACCAGCGGGGCACCGGGCAGGGTGACGACCAGTGTGACCCCGTCCCGCGGATCCTGCAGCGCGCGGACGAACTCGTCGACACGGCCCTTGAAGTACTGCGCCAACGCCTGGCCCGCCGCCCGCTTCAGCCCCTCCGCGATGGCCTCGCGCAGCCGTGGCGGGAGCGACGAGACCAACTCCTCGCCCTCGTCCGCCGGGGACAGATGGGAGGACTGCTCATGCGCCTCGCGGAACACCCGCACGCTCCGGCCCTCGCCGCCGAGCAGCGCCGTCGCCGTGGACTCGGCCAGCGCGGAGGCGAGAGCGCCGAGGAAGGGGCCCACGGCGGGCGGTGTGCCCGCCGACCGCAGGATGTCCTGCGCCCGCTCCTCGGCCAGGTGGAGCGCGATGGTCAGACTCTCCTGGCCGGCCCGGGCGTCCACGGTGACCCGCGCCTCGGTGGGCCTGCGCAGCTGTTCGGGCGCCTCCGCGCCACCACCCGCGGCCCGGGCCGGGTCCGCGCCCGCCTGCCGGTCGGCGAGCTCGATGCCGTACAGCCGTACTCCCCTGGGCAGTTGGCGCCCCTTGACGACTTTCGGGACCTGCGCCATACCGAGCCCTGGGTGGCCGAGGAGCGAGTCGGCGGCCTGCCGGGTGAGCGGGAGCAGGGCGAGCAGCCGGGCGCCGCCGCGGCCGGCGCCGCGCTGCTCGGCGGCCTGGATCTGGCGCGCCCAGGTGTGGGCGCCGGCCTCGTACAGATGGATCTTCAGCCGGACCGGGAAGGCGCGCACCCGGAACTGGTCGCGCAACACCGTGGCCAGCGGTGTCCCGCCGCCGGTGCGCAGCGTGGCGGCCTGTTTGGCGCCGACCTCCACCTCGAAGACGCGCGAGTACTTCTTGTAGCGGAGCTGTCCCTTGGCGCCGCGCGGCAGCGGCACCCACATGCCCTTCACCCCGCGGGCCTCCGTCTCCTCCAGGTCCTCGCGCAGGAGGGTGGAGGGGATGTTCGCGGCGGCGGCGACGTTGAACGCCTTGCCCGCGGCGACCTCGAGGCGCACCGGGTCCTCCAACTCCTCGGTGGGGAGCTGGGCGAGCTGCCGTACGGTGTCCTCGGCGGTGGCGGCGAGCGCGCTCGCCGCCAGCCGCTCCGGCGCCTCCGCGGCGGTCTCCAGGCTGAGGAGCTTGAGGCCGGTGTCCGCGATCGCCGTGGCCAGGATGCGGGCGTTGCGCGGCCCGGTGAACTTGCCGATGAGCGCGGCGAGCAGATTGGACAGCGCCCCGACGACGTTCTGCCGGCCGGCGATCTGGATGATCTTGCGCACGATGGGCAGCGCGGCCATCACCACCGGCAGGAACTCCTCCAGCGCGGGCCGCGGGTCACCGCCGTCCGGCAGCCGGCTCAGCGCCTCGGTGAACCGCTCCCGGGCCTCGGCCAGCGCCTCGGCCTCGGCGGCCGGGCTCTGCTGCCCGTACGCCTCGCCCGCCCCGCCGGACAGGGACTGCGCCGCCTCCGCGGCCCATGCCTCGCCCTCGCTCTCGTCGCGCGCCAGCAGCAGACCGGCGGTGGCCCCCGCGAGTTCCAGGCTGAGCAGGGCGGCGGGCGTCGGCTCCGCGCCGAGCGCCTGGGCGGCCGGGGTGTGGCTCTCGGCCGACTCGGACGCTTCGGCCTCCTCGGCCTCCGTCATCGGCGCCTCGCGCAGCAACTGGCGGGCGAGTTGGGTGGCGATCGGGCGGACCGGGGCGGGCAGCCGGCCGATGCCGATCTTCAGCACCCGCGTCAGCAGCGGCTGGACGATCGGGCGCAGCTGGCGCAGGATCAGCCCGATGGGCATCACCTTGGCCACCGCCTGCACACCCGTCTTGACGGCCTGGACGCCCTTCTTCGCCAGATTCACGGCGCCGCTCACGGCCTTCTTCGCGAAGTTCTTCAGCGCCCCGAAGAACTGCTCGAAGGCGGGCGACTCCCCCAGCGCGGCCGGTGGCGCCACCGACTCGAAGACGCTCTCCAGCTCGGCCTCGGTGAGCGAACGCGTATCCGCCTCCCCGGCGGCCTCGGCCAGCGCCTCCAGGTACCGCTCCGCCTGATCGGCCAGCGCCTCCAGCCGCTCGCGCACCGGCTGCTCCGCCGCCTCCGAGGCCGAGGCGCCCACGAGGGCGGCCGCGTGCTCGGCGTGTAACGCCGCGGTCTCCTCGAGCAGTTCGGAGAGGGCTTCTTCCATCTCGTCCGAGTAGAGCTCGGCGAGCAGTTCGCGCACCGCCTCGCTGTGCGCGTCCACGGGCCCGCGCCCGGTGTCCCGGGCGGCGCCTCTGAACGGGCTGTCCAGATACGACGCGGACGGCGCCTCGGTCCATTCTTCCTCGTCGGACACGCTCCCCCGCTCTTCGGAGCGGAATGGGGAGATGGGTGTCCATGCTTGATGATCGGTCAGTGTCACGCTTCCCCCGTCAGTCTCAAGCGAATTACCGAACCAGTGGCGATGATAGGGCGCGGTAACGGACATAGCGGCGGGATGCATGTATTCCGGATGAGTGAGTCCTATGTGAATTCAGTACATAAGATCGCCCCGGGTTCGTACATATGCGGCGGCATCCGTCTTGCACACCGCGCTCTTCGGCGCGAACACCACACCCTTCGGCCTGAGTAGTCTGATCACGTGAGTGGGAAGGAACAGGCGGCCGGTGTGGTCGTCGGCGCGGCGGTGGGCGACGCGCTGGGAGCCCCGTTCGAGTTCGGCCCGGCGGGAGCGTTCTCCGCCCGGTTCCCGGCGTGCGGTGTCGGTGGCGAGATGTGCGGGGGCGGCGGCTGGGATCCGGGCGAGGCCACGGACGACACACAGATGGCGGTCCTGGTCGCGGAGTCCTTGATCGAGCGGGGCGAGCTGGACCTGCCGGACATCTTCGCCCGCTTTCAGCGGTGGGCCGCGGCCGGGCCCAAGGACATCGGCCTGCAGACCGAAGACGTGCTGACCAACGGTCTGCCCTGGGACCTGGCCGCGGCCGTCCACTTCCAGGTCAATCTGCGGGCGGCCGGCAACGGCTCGCTGATGCGGGCGTCCACCTCGGCGGTCCGCTACGCCCGCGACGGACAGCAGGCCACCATGGACGCCGCCCGCCGCATCGCCGCTCTCACCCATGGCGACCGGGCCGCCTGGGAAGGCACTGCCGTCTTCCATGAACTCGTACGCATCGCACTCGACGGCAGCGACCTGCTCGCGGCGCTCCCGGACGTCCTGGATCTGGTGCACCCGGACCACCGGGACCGGTACGCCGTCGTCCTCGACCGCGGCTGGCACCCGGATCAGGCCACCGAGTTCAACGGCGCCGTCTGGCCCTGTCTGGGCTCCGCCGTCTGGGCTCTGCGCACCACCGGAAGTTACGAGGAGGCGGTGCGCGCCGCGATCGACCTCGGCGGTGACACCGACACCGTCGCCGCGGTGACCGGGGGTCTCGCCGGCGCGTGCTACGGGCTGGACGCGATCCCGAGCCGCTGGACCGAGCCCCTTCATGTCCCCCTGCCGGGCTCCGGCAACCCCCCGCTGCGGCTACCGGAACTCCTCGGCCTCGCACACCGCCTCGTTGCCCACCGGTGGCAGAAGACGAGGTGACGGCACGGCCGGGCGCGGGGGTTCGGTCGGGGCGGGGAGCGGTCGGGCCGCCCGGTGGGCGGGGTGCGGCGGGTGGGCGAGCAGTCGGTGGAGGGCGGCCCGGCGGTCCTCGTCGGTGTCGTGGACCAGGGTGAGCTCCAGGGCGTAGGCGCGGAGCAGATCGTGGCCGCGGTAGCGGCCCGGGGCGTCCTCGGTCATCAGATGGGCCCGGCTCAGCTCCGCGAGCAGCGCGCGGGCCCGCCGTACCGGTTCGCCCAGCAGCCCGGCGGCGATGGCCGGGGTGATGTCCGGCCCCGGGTGGATGCCGAGCAGACGGAACAGCCGGGCGGCGGGCGGGCTGAGGGAGCGGTACGACCGGGCGAACGCCGCGCGCAGGTCGGTGGCCGGGTCTCCGCTGTCCAGCGCGTCCAGGCCCACACAGGCGTCCCGCAACTCCTCGACCACCGCGCCGAGCGGGAAGTGCGGACAGGTGGCGGCGCGGGCGGCCACCACCGCGAGGGCGAGCGGAAGCCGGGCGCACACCTCGCCGAGCTGGCCGGCCGCCTCCGGTTCGGCCGCCACCCGGGCCGCGCCGAGGCGGTGGGCCAGGAACTCGCGGGCCTCGCGGGCCGACAGCAGGTCGAGGGTGACGGGCCAGGCACCCTCGGCCGCGACCAGGCCGACCAGGCGGGTGCGGCTGGTGACCACGACGAGGCAGCCGGGTACGCCCGGCAGCAACGGCCGTACCTGATCGGCGTCCTGGGCGTCGTCCAGCACGATGAGCACCCGTCGGCCGGCCAGCACACTGCGGTAGAGGCCGAGCCGGGCGGCCCGGCCGGCCGGGATCCGCGGCGCGGGCACGCCGAACGCCTCCAGCACGGTGGCCGCCGCCTCCGCCGGGTCCAGCGCCGGCGCGTCCGGCCCGCCCTGGCGCAGGGACACATACAGCTGGCCGTCGGGGAAGCGGTCATGGACCCGGTGGGCCCAGTGCACCGCGAACGAGGTCTTGCCCACCCCCGGGCCGCCGCCGATCGCGGCGGCCACGGTGGTGGTCGCCGTGGCCGCGAGCAGGCCGTCCAGATACGCCAGCTGCTCACTCCGGCCGACGAACAGCGGGACATCAGGCGGCAGTTGCCGGGGCACCAGCGCCTGTTCGACGAGGGGTCCGCGGCCGTCCGATGCGCCGACCGAGATGGCGGTCGGCACCGGGGCCGGGACGCCGAGGTCCGGGGCGCACCCGGCCGCGTCGGCCGTCCCGCATCCGGTGGTGTCGCGCAGCAGCCGCAGATGGGTGTCGCGGAGCGAGCGGCCCGGTTCGATGCCCACCTCGGAGGCGAGCCGGGCGCGGGTGTCCGCGTACACCTGAAGGGCCTCGGGGGTACGGCCGCACCGGTGCAGCGCCAGCATCAGCTGCACCTGCAGCCGCTCCCGGAACGGGTGACGGCCGACCTCCTGCTGGAGCTCACCGACGGTGTGGACGTGCCGGCCGGCGGCGAGCCGGGCGTCGAAGTAGTCCTCCAGGGCGCTCAGCCGCCGCTCGTTCAGCCCGGGTACCTCCAGCGCGCGAAGCGATTCGGTCACCCCGCCCAGCGCCGGTCCGCGCCAGGTGTCCAGCACGCCGCGCAGCCGTTCGGCGGCCTGCTCGGGGCGGTCGGCTTCGAGTTCTTCCCGGGCCCGTGCCACGGCCTCGTCGAAGACGTGCAGGTCGAGTTCGCCGGGCCCGACCACGATGAGGTAGCCCGGCGCCTGCCGGAGTATGGCGCCACGGCCCAGCAGTTTCCGCAAGCCCGACACGTGGACCTGGATCTGTCCGCGGACGCTGGGCGGCGGGTCGTTCCCCCACACCAGATGGGACAGCCGGCTCTCGGACACCACACGGTTGGCGTTCAGCAGCAGGGCCGCGAGCACCGCCCGTCGTTTGGGCCCGGCCACGGCCACGGGGCCTTCCGGGCCGGTGGCCGTCACGGGGCCCAGGAGCTGGTAGCGCATCGTGCGTTCTCGTCTTCGGCTACTGCGGCGATGCGGCCTTGGCGTCCGGCGTCTCGTCTCCGCGCCGCCGGCGCGCCACCTCGCGGCGGTAGCCGCCGGGCCGGTCGTCATCCCGGACCGCGAGGGCGTCGGCGATCATCTGCCGGGTCTCCGAGAGGCTGTCGGAGTCGGCCGGTACGAACTCCATTTGACGCAGCGTCCGGCTCTGATACGCCTCGGACGGCACCGGCTGCACGGCGAACAGCGGGTACCTGCGGGAGAGTCGGACCACCTCGTCGGTGCGGCGGAACCGCAGATTGCCCACGAGCGGTCCGTGCCACCAGCCGGATTCGAGCAGCCCGTCCTGTACCTCGTACGTCAGGCTGCCCGGCAGGTTCGGCACGCCACGCACCAGCAGGCTCCACTCCGGCGGGGTGCGCGCGACCAGGCCCGTCCACACCTGGAGCAGTCCGGGTTCGGGCGCGGCGGAGAAGACCGGCAGACCGAGCACGGGGTCGTCGTCGGGCGCCTCGCCGTCCCGCACCCGCAGCATGGTCTGGGCCGCCAGCTCGGTGAGCGGCAGCCAGTCGGGGCAGCCTTCGGCGAGCCAGCGGAAGGAGGCCCCGTCCCACTTCACAAAGCAGTCCAGCGGCGGGTAGAGGTACCAGCCGTACGCCGAGGCGGCGCGGAACGGTTCACAGTAGGAGACGGCGCGGAACGCGGCGGTGCCGAGCGCCGCGGGGTCGGCCACCGTCGGCGGCACGGCTCCGTCGAAGCAGGAGCGGAACGAGAAGAGCGTCATGAGCCGGGTGTTGCCTTCTTCCTCAAGGTTCCTCAAGCTTCCCCAAGCGCCTGCGGACCGTCCGGCCTTGGGCGCCGCGCGGCGCCCAAGGCCGTCCCAAGAGCGCGGTCAGCGCTGGGCGCCACGCACCGCGTCGACGAGCTCCGAAGAGCTGCGCGCGGCCGGCCAGCCGAGGCTCATCCGGACCGGGACCACCAGGGCGTCCCGCAGAACAGCGGTCTCCAGGCCGGAAACCGCGGCCTTTTCAGTCGTCTTTCCGTTCCCCATGACAAATCCTCCTACGGTGGTGTACCAGGGCTTGCCCGACCATGCTTGCGCACGACACTTCGCGTCCGCTTCGAAAACACTTTCTTTTTGCCTCCGGCCCCGGGGCCGGAGGTCCCGACGGGTCGGCGAGCCGACGAGCGCCACGCCCGAATCCGGGACGTTTCGGCGCTTATGCGCTGTTGGCGTTCGACATCGGGCCCGCGACCCGCTGCCGCGGTATCACCAGGCCGAACTCATAGCTCAGGGCGACGGCTTGGGCCCTGCTGCTGATTTCCAGCTTCCCCATGGCGCGGTTGAGATGCGTCTTCACCGTCGCTTCGCTGATGTGCAGAATCTTGGCGACGGTCGAGTTCCCGTACCCCTTGGCGACCAGCTTGAGCACTTCGGCCTCGCGCATGGTGAGCGTGGCCAGCCTCGAACCGTCGTATTCGACCGGCGTGGTGCGATGGGTGCAGATGTCGACCAGACGTGACATCACGCCGGGCGAGAACACCATATTGCCGCGGGCGGCGGCCGTGACGGCCGCGGTCATCTGCTCCGGCGGGATGTTCTTCAGGAGAATTCCGCGAGCACCTGCGTGGAGGGCCGCGTATATGTCATTGTCATCGACTGTCGAGGTGACGAGGAGGGCGGTCGGCGGGTCCTCGGGGTCCGCCTCCAGGATGCGCTGGATGGTTTCCGCCCCGCCGAGATCCGGGAAATCGGTGTCGATGATGACGATATCCGGTTTGACATCCTCGGCCAGCGCGCAAGCTGTTTCACTGTCTGCGGCCTGAGCCACCACGCTCAGCCCCGGTACCGCGTTCAACAGCGCGGAAAGCCCCAGCCTTGTCCAGGGGTGCGCATCCGCGATGAGTAATGTGGTCTCCGCACCCGCCACCACATCACTGTCTCCCCCGCTGATCAAATGTTCCTCCTCCGGGCCGAACCGGCCGACCAGACACCGGAAACCCTTGCATGCACCGGTGACACACGCAAGGAAAAACTGACCGCGCAGGTCGCTGATTACGCGTAAGTCGGCGGAATCCCGGACTTCCAGGTCAACGGGTGAACAGGTGATGAAAGACGCGGATGGCCGTCACCCATCGCGGTACGCCCATCGGCCCACCAGGCCGCTTTCCACTCCGCGCGGTAGCCCGAAGCGTCTGGCCGCATACCTCGTCTGGCCGGTCGGCGGGCCACAAACCCCTTCCCACCTGCGGCAATGCTCGGAATTATCGCTTCCCCTTTCCATTCGACCGGTCGGCCGAGCCCGGCCCGGCTCACCGCCTGGGAGTACACGGGGGCCGAATACGGTCGAGGGTGGATGACGGGCATCCGCAGAGAGTGCAGTTACTGCTACACCGGCCGCTGTATGTTCGCGATTGGCTGCGTTGATACGTTCATCGGCACGCCACTGGAATTGCCGAGTGCCTTATCGGGTAACTGTTCTCCCGGCCCGGAGAACACACAGGTGGAGGTTTCCGTTACGTGAGCTTGTCTCGTGTCATTAGTAGAATGCTGTCTACTACCCGAGGGTTCACGTTTGTCTCAGGAGAGTCGGCCGAATTTCTCAGCTTCGCCGATCTCAAAGAGGCTGCCGAGGGCATCGGCAGAGGGGTCGCCGCCGCCGGCTTCACGCCAGGGGACCGCGCCATTCTCATGCTCTCGGACCAGCGTGAGTTCATCACCGCCTTCTTGGGAATGGAGCGGGCCGGGGTGATCCCGGTCCCCGTCTTCCCACCCGCCCTGCCGACCCGGACCGATACCTACCGGGAACGTCTGGCCTCTCTTCATGCCTCGTGCCTACCGCGTCAGGTCATCGCCGATGAACGGCTCTTCGACCTGTGCGCGGAGTGCGTCGGCGAGCGGCCGTTGCTCTATGCCCAGCTGTCCGCCGGTGAGGCGACCGAGCGACGCGCGGAGCGGCCGGACGACCCCACCCTCTTCCTGCCGTACTCGCCCGAGACCCCCACCTGGCCCCCTCCGCCGTACGCATTCACGCGGCGCTTCGCCCCCACGGAGTTCCGGGAGCCGGCGGTCACCCCGTCGTACGCCCTCGCCCCTCAGCAGGCGAAGGAATCACCCGATGACGCCCCGCCGAAGGGCGGCGGGAACGCGCAGGACGCCCCGATCGGGATCGCCGCCGACTGGCTGACCGGCGTCTGGCAACAGTGCGCGGTCAGGCTTCCCGCTGTATCGCGAACCGCAGATGGAAAGTGATGAAAGTGAACGAAGTGAAGACGTCCACGGATCTGGACGCGATTGTTGACACCCTGACCGCGGCCTTCCTCGAGGACGACCCGGTCGTCAATTGGCTGATACCGCCCGGGACTCCGGAGCGGGAGCGCTATCTGCGCGGCTTTCTGCGGGCCTGGGTGAAATTCATGCTGGACCACGAGGGAACCGCCATCGTCACGCCGGACCACAGTGGCGTCCTCGTCTGGGAGCCCTCGCCCTCGGGCAGGACGGTCCCCCTCACCGCGGAGGACGAGGAGGCGTTCCTCGCCGATATCGCGGCCTCCACCGGCCCCGCGGAGAAGCGCTGCCTGCAGCTCATCGAAGCGCTCGACTCCAACTATCCGCAGGACCTTCCACGGCACGGACATGTGGCGCTCGCCGCCGTCCACCCGGAAGCGCGCGGGACGGATGCCAGGACGGCCCTCACGGACGAACTGGTACGACTCGCCGTATCCCTCGATCTCGGAGGCTACTGCGAGGCCTCGTCCGAGCGGAACGCCCTGCTGTGGGAGCGGCTTGGCATGCAGCGCATCGGCGAGCCGATCCAACTGCCGGAATCCGACGTCACCTTGACTCCCATGTTCATTCCGCCGCCCGGAGTCCAGGGTTGAGCGTGCCGCGGGGCCGACTCGGAGGGTCCTTTGATGCGTGAAAACCCCTTGCACAGCTACAAGCTCTATATCGCGGGCAAGGACGTCGAGGGCGACGGCTGGGTGTACACCGTCAGCGCACAGTCGCTGCTGGAAGACGTCTTCACGAGCGTCAGCCTGAAAAGGGATCTGGAGCGGAATCCCGAATCCACGGCCGCGGACCACCCCTATGTGGTGGGCCGCTGCGCCGTCGCGTCCGATGCCGCGATCGATCTGGCCACGGAGGCCGCGGCGTCGGCCGCACCGGGCTGGGCGGCGATCCCGCTGGAGCGGCGGATGCGTCTCGGCACGCTGTTCCGCGAGGCGCTGGACCGCCGCCGGGACGAGTTCCTGGACATGCTGGTCGCCGAGGGACATCCGGTGAGCCTGGCCCGCTGGGAACTGAGCTGCCTGTTCCAGGTGTACAGCGAGGAGAGCCTGGGCTGGTACCGGCAGCGTATGCACACGGAGTTCGAGCACGCCGGGCGGCGGCTGATCGTACGCCGTCGGCCCGACGGCGTGGTCGCCTTCAACCCGCCGCAGAACGCCCCCGCGCCCAGCGCCGCCCTCGCGGTGCTCGCCCTGATGGCGGGCAACGCCGTCGTCGTACGGGCGCCCCGCTCCATCGCCCTGTCCACCATGTGGGTGCTGCGCGAGGTCGTGGCGCCACTGCTCGACGAGGTCGGGGCACCCCCCGGTGTGCTCAACGCCGTCTGCTCCAACCCGAAGCAGACACTGGACCGGTGGATCGAAAGCCCGCTCATCGACGACATCTTCTACATCGGCGGCAGCAAGGAGGGCCTGGCCTTCCAGGAGCGGTGCGTCGCACACGGCAAGAAGCCGATCCTGGAGCTGGCCGGCAACGACAGCATCGTCGTATGGAAGGACGCGGACCTCACGCGCGCCGCCGAGGCGATCTGCGAGTCGTTCTACGGCTCCGGGCAGATCTGCATGGTCCCCAACTGCGTCCTGGTGCACCCCGCCGTCGCCGACGAGCTGATCGCCGCGGTCAAGGAGCAGGCCAAGACCGTACGCCCCGGCTATCCCGAGGACGACGGCGTGCTGCTGTCTCCGGTCCGCCGCAGCGAGCGCTTCTTCGGACTGCTCCAGCAGGCCTTGGCGGGCGGCGCGGAGCTGGTCACCGGCGGCAGGCGCACCGAACTGGACGGCACCCCTTCGGACACCGGTGTCTTCCTCCAGCCCACCGTGGTGCGGGTGAACGGGCTGCCCGGTGCGCGCCGCTTGGACGTCGTACGCCAGGAGACGTTCTTCCCGCTGCTGCCGATCGTCGTCCCGGAGCCGTCCGCCGATGACGAACTCCTCGACGGGTTCCTCGATTTCGTCAACACCAACGAGTACGGGCTGCGCAACTCGCTGTGGGCGGAGTCCGAGGACGTCATCGACTCGTTCGTCCAGCGCGTCGTCAACGGCGGCCTGCTGAAGATCAACGACTCGCACATCGGGTTCCTGCCCTATCTGCCCAGCCATGGCGGGACCGGTCTGACCGGCGGGGTCTTCGGCGAGGCCAACTATCCGATGCTCAAGACCTCGCACCTCCAGGGCGTGTCCATCGCCCGTGGCGCCAGCCCGCGTGAGGCGGTCTTCGGGTCCTGACGGCCCGCCGCCGACGTACGCCCCACCCTTTCGAACCGCTCCGATTCACCACCGCACAATCCGGAGGACGTTACCCGTGACCGTGATCCAGGGAGCCCGGGTCGACACCGAGGAGGAAATCCTCAGCCTGTACCGCGCCCACCTCAGCAAGGGGCGGGCGACTCTCGCCGAGCTGTTCGGCAGCCATATGGAGGTGGAGTCCTCCGGGGCCTGGCTGACCACCAGCGACGGCGAGCGGTTCCTGAACACCGGTGGCTACGGCGTCTTCATCATGGGCGCCCGGCACCCCATCGTCATGGAGGAGGTGGAGCGCCAGCTGCACACCCACCCCACCGCGACCCGCATCCTGCTGGAGCCCACCGTCGCCCGCGCTGCCGAGGCGCTGGTCTCCGTCATGCCCGAGGGCCTGGACCGGGTGCACTTCGCGCTGTCCGGCGCCGAGGCCGTCGAAACCGGTCTCAAGCTGGCCCGCGCGGGCGGCCGCAGGCACACCGTCTCGATGCTCGGCGGCTACCACGGCAAGACGCTCGGCGCGCTGTCGACCACCGCCAAGGAGGTCTACCAGGCGCCGTTCCGCCCGCTGATCCCCGACGTCCGGCATCTGCCCTTCGGCGACGCGGAGGCGCTGGAGGCGGAGTTGCGCGCCCACCCCGGCGAGGTGTGCGTCATCCTCGAACCCGTGCAGGGCGAGGGCGGGGTGATCATCCCGCCCAAGGGCTATCTCAAGCGCGTCGAGGAACTCGTCCGCGCCTACGACGGCTTCCTGATCCTCGACGAGGTGCAGACCGGGTTCGGCCGGCTCGGCGAGTGGTGGGGTGCCGACACCGAGGGCGTGGTCCCCGATGTCCTGCTCACCGGCAAGGCCCTCGGCGGCGGCGTTCTGCCCGTCTCCGCGGCGGTCGCCACCCGCCAGGCGTTCCGCCCGTTCGACAAGGACCCGTACGTCCATACCGCCACCTTCTCCGGACAGCCGCTGCTGATGGCCGCCGTGCAGGGCGCCATCCGGGCGGTCAAGGAGGAGCGGCTGGTGTCCAGGTCCATGGACCTCGGGGCGGTGCTGCTGTCGCGGATCTCCGAAATCGCCCACCGCAACATCCCCGACCAGCTTGTCGAGGTGCGCGGCCAGGGCCTGCTGATCGGGGTGGAGCTGGTCGAGGCGGGGCTGGCCGGCGAGCTGCTGATCGAGCTGTTCAACAACGGAGTCGTCGCCAACCACTCGATGATCGGCAGTTCGGTGGTGCGCTTCACACCGCCGGCCACCCTCACCGACGGCGATGTGAAGTTCTTCCTCGAATCCTTCGACAAGGCCACCCGCGATCTGATCAGCGGCTCGGCCACCATGCCGGAAGGCGGTAACTGAACGTGCGGCACGTGGAACTGGACGCCGTGGTGCGCTCCGAGAAGGCGGAACACGTCTTCGGATGCGTGGTCAAGTGGGAGAAGTATCCGCAGCTCGCCCCGCATGTGCAGGCCGCCACCGCGCACGTCGCATACCCCGCCGAGCAGGGCAGCTCGAGCTGGGAGCTGCACTTCCGCAGCGGGCTGCTGCGCTGGACGGAGGAGGAGCGGTTCGTCCCCGAGCGCGGTGAGATCCACTTCGAGCAGACCGACGGCGACTTCGACAGCTTCGCCGGGCAGTGGCAGATCACGCAGAGCGGCGACGATGTGCTGGTCCGCTTCGACGCCGACTTCGACTTCGGCATCCCGAGCCTGGAGGGGATTCTCGACCCCATCGCCGAGCGGGTGATCAAGGAGACGGTCGCCTGGGCGATCACCGGGCTGTTCGCCCGTACGGAGATACGTGGCGGCGTGGACACCCCCGAGGCCGCGGTCACCGGCGGCGCGTAGACCAGGCCCGGACGCGTAAGGAGAACGCGCAACCATGAACGGTTCGTTGGAGGGTGTCGCCGTGGCCGGCGGCGCGCCCGCGTCCGTGATCGTCGGCATCGGGGCGTACGTCCCCCCGAACCCGGTGACCAACCACGACCTCACCGCCCGTCTGGACACCTCCGACGAGTGGATCCGTACCCGTACCGGCATCTCGTCCCGGCATATGGTGCTGCCCGGACAGGCCACCTCGGATCTCGCGGTCGAGGCGGGCCGGCGGGCGCTGGAGTCGGCGGGGCCGGAGCATGCGGAGGGCGTGGACGCCGTGGTGCTCGCGACCGCCACACCTGACCGGGCGTGTCCCGCGACCGCGCCCGAGGTCGCCTCGCGGCTGGGGCTCGGCACGGTCGCGGCCTTCGACGTCTCGGCCGTGTGCAGCGGGTTCCTGTACGGGCTGGCCACCGCGACCGGGCTGATCGTGGCGGGCACGGCCGGCCGCGTTCTGCTGATCGCCGCGGACGCGTTCACCACCCTCATCGACCCGCAGGACCGCGCCACCGCCGTCATCTTCGCCGACGGGGCGGGGGCCGTGGTGCTGCGGGCCGGTGAGCCGGACGAGCCCGGTGCGGTCGGCCGTGTCGTACTCGGCAGCGACGGCTCGCTCAGCGGACTGCTCGAGGTGCCGGGCGGCGGATCCCGGCAGCGCAGCCTGGGCGGGCCGGTGAAACCCGGCGACGAATTCCTGCGGATGGCCGGGCGCGACACCTACCGGCACGCGGTGGGCCGGATGACGGAGGCGTCCCGGCAGGCGGTACGGGCCGCCGGCTGGGACCTAGCGGACATCGACCGGCTCGCCGCCCACCAGGCCAACGCACGCATCCTCGCGACGGTCGCGGACGACCTCGGCATCCCCGAGGACCGTCGGCTCTCCAACATCGCGCACAACGGCAACACCGTCGCCGCCTCGATCCCGCTGCTGCTGGCCGACGCCACCGCCGACGGCAGCCTCGCGGCCGGCCACCGGGTGCTGCTCACCGCCTTCGGCGCCGGTCTTGCCTGGGGCGCGGCGACCGTCCACTGGCCGGACGTCAAGCCCGGCTGAGGCCCCGCCACTCCCCCACTGTGCACCCTTCGGAAGGAACGCAGCCATGTTCGACACCCTCAAGGAAATCCTGGTCAACAAGCTCAAGGTGGCGCCGGAGCAGGTCGTCCCCGAGGCCACCAGGGAGGACGTCGAGCTCGACTCGCTGGCCGTCGTCGAGCTCTCCCTCGTACTGGACAAGGAGTTCTCCATCACCATCAGCGACGACGAGCTGCTGGAGGTGGACACCATCGGCGACATGGCGCGCCTCATGGAAGAGCGGAGCGCGAAGGTCTGATGGGCCGCCACGATGTCGCCGTCACCGGACTCGGCCTGGTCACCCCGGCGGGAATCGGGGTCGGGCCGAGCTGGGAGGCGGCCCTGGAGGGGCGGCCCACCGCCGCCCATGACCCGGAACTCGCCGGCAACCCGGTGCGGATCTCCTGTCGCGTCCCGGACTTCGACCCGGATGGGCTGCTCGGCGGCCGCCGGGCCCACCGGCTGGACCGCTTCGTACAGTTCGCCCTGGTCGCCGCCCGGGAGGCGGTCGCCGACGCCGGGCTCGACCCGGCCACCTGGGACGGCGGCCGCGTCGGTGTGGTCCTCGGCTGCGCCGACGGCGGCCCCGCCACCGTGGAGGCACAGCACCGGGTGCTGATCGAGGAGAACCCCGCCTGGGTGTCCCCGCTGCTGCTGCCGATGCAACTGCCCAACATGCTCGCCGGGCAGACCGCCATCGAGTTCAAGGCCACCGGCCCCAACCTGGTGGTGGCCACCGCCTGCGCCTCCGGTGCGAGCGCCATCGGTGCCGCGCGCGATCTGCTCACCCTCGACCGCTGCGACATCGTCATCACGGGCGGCAGCGAGGCGATGATCACCCCCCTGGTCATGGCCGGATTCGCCAAGATGGGCGCCCTGTCCAAACGCCAGGACGACCCGGCCACCGCGTCCCGGCCCTTCGACGCCGACCGCGACGGCTTCGTCGCGGGAGAGGGCGCGGGTGTGCTCATCCTCGAACGCGTCGCCGACGCGGCGGCCCGTGGCGCACGCGTACGGGCGAAAATCGCCGGCTACGGCGCGACCGCCGACGCCCACCATGTGACCTCGCCGCACCCGGACGGTATCGGCATCGAAGCGGCGCTGCACGCGGCGCTCGCGGACGCGGGCGCCCGCCCGGAGGACGTCCAGCATGTCAACGCACACGGCACCGCCACCCCGCTGAACGACCTGGCCGAGGGCCGTATGCTGCACCGCGCGCTCACCGGGGACCCGCTGGTGACCTCGACCAAGGGCGTCACAGGCCATCTGCTGGGCGCGGCCGGCGCGGTGGAAGCGGCATTCGGCGTGCTCACCGTCGAACAGCAGCGTGTGCCGCCCACCGCCAATCTGCACGCGCCCGACCCTCGCCTCGACATCAAGATCGCCACCGCCCCGACCACCACCCGTATCGACCTCGCCCTCTCCAACTCCTTCGGTTTCGGGGGGCAGAACGCGGTCCTGGCGATAGCGAGGGCGTAGCGGAAGCGGCGGGGGCAACACGCGGGGGCCACGGCGAGTGCCGCTGTCGTCCCCGGAGCTCGTCTACGCTGGCGGGCGGCGCGGGCATCACTGTGTCCCGCGCCCTCGTCGGTACTGCACGGCACTCCGCGACCGAGCGGCGGCAGGGATGGCCCATGAACACGCGTTGGTCCCGTTCGCTCTCCTGCGTCATCGCCACCGCCATGTCCTCGGCCCTCCTCATCGGCTGCGGGGGAGAAAAACACGGCCGTAGCTGTTCCGGCCGCGCGGGCAAGGACCTCTCCGGCCGTACCGTCGCCGGTGACGACCTGCTGCAGAAGACACTGCGCTGCGTCAACCTCGAAGGCTCCACGCTGACCGGGCTGGTGTCCGAAGCGAATCTGCGCCACGGCAACCTCTACAAAGCGCGGCTGACCGGTGCATCACTGGAGAACGTCGATCTGCGCGAGGCCGACCTCCGCGGGGCCGACCTCAGCTCCGTCTCCCTCTCCCAGGTCGACCTGCGCGGCGCCGATCTGAGCGATGCCATGCTCAGCAAGAGTCTCCTCGAAGACGTGAGCTTCGGCGGCGCCCACCTGTCCGATGTGGATCTGCGGGCGGCCTCCCTCACCCACGTCGACCTCACCAAAGCCGACCTGAGCGGCGCCGATCTGTCCGGCGCCGCGCTGACCGACTCGGATCTCCGCGGCGCGCGAACGCGGGATACCGACCTTTCGACGACGACCTGGGAGAACGTCGTCTGTCCCGACGGCTCCCGCTCGAACGCCGGGACTTCCTGTACGAGCCATCTCACCTAGGCGGCCCGCCGGCCGGCCCCATGTCAGACGCTCGGCCGCATCCACGCCTTCGCGAAGCACGTCGGCACGTCGAGGGACGCCGCCTCCTTGCGGTACGCCCGCGGCGACCGGCCGACGATGTCACGGAACGTACGGCTGAAGGTCCCCGGGCTGCCGAAGCCGACGTCGAAGCAGATGTCGGTCACGCTGCGGTCGCTCTCCCGCAGCAGGAACATCGCACGCTCGACCCGGCGCCGCTGGAGGTAGCGGTGCGGCGTCTCGCCGAACGTGGCCCGGAAGGTGCGGGTGAAGTGCGCCTGGGACACATGGGCGATCCGGGCCAGGGCCGGGACGTCCAGCGGCTGCGCGTAGGCGCGGTCCATCGCGTCCCGCGCCCGCAGCATGCGGCGGTTGGTCTCTTCCGTGGCACGGCTCACCGCGCCATCACATCACAGTGACGACCGGACCGCGCTCTCCCGTCCGCACTCTCCTTACGGACCCGTGACATGGTGGCGCGGTGCGGTGGCGCCGGGTGTCCGCGGGCCTAGTGTGATGCGCCCGAAATCGCGGTCTTAAGTCTGTAGCCTGTTTTCATGTCTCGGGGTCCTCGTGCCGTCGAAGTTGTGCTGTCCGATGAGGAGCGCGCTGAGTTGCTGCGCTGGGCAGGCGGGGCGGTGGCGTCCCGCCTCGCCGAGCGGGCAGGCATCGTGTAGGCGTGCGCGGACGGGAAGCCGAATGCACGTGTGGCGGCGGAGTTCAAGGTCACCGCAGACACGGTGAGGAAGTGGCGTTCGCGGTTTGCTGCCCGGCGGATGGCCGGGCTTGCGGATGAGCCGCGGCCGGGTCGGCGCAAGTCGGAGCTGGTACTCAGTGATGACAAACGGGCTCAGCTGACGCGTTGGGCGCGGCGTGCGAAGACCGCACAATTCCTGGCTCTGCGGGCGAGGATCGTTCTGTGGTGCGCGGACGGCGGGACGAACAAGCAGGTGGCGGCTGAACTCGGTGTGAGCGAGCAGTCGGTGAACCGCTGGCGGGCCCGGTTCGTCAAGCGGCGGCTGGACGGTCTGGTCGACGAGCCGCGGCCGGGCCGGCCGCCGTCTATTCTGCTCGACCAGGTCGAGGATGTTGTCGTCACGACGCTGGAATCCACTCCGGGCCAGGACACGCACTGGTCGCGGGCCTCCATGGCTTCTCGTACCGGACTATCGAAGTCCACCATCGGGCGGATCTGGAAGAAGTTCGACCTCAAGCCGCACTTGCAGGATTCCTTCAAGCTCTCCACCGACCCGCAGTTCGTCGCGAAGGTCGTCGACGTCGTCGGCTTGTACCACAACCCGCCTGAGAAGGCCGTGGTGTTATGCGTGGATGAGAAGGCACAGATCCAGGCGCTGGACCGCTCGCAACCGGTCTTCCAGGATCAGATGGGCGTTGGTGCCGCTGATGCCGAACGAGGAGACCCCGGCCCGCCCCGGCCCTCCGCTGCGCGGCCACGGCGTCGCCTCGGTCGCCAGCCGGACGGCGCCGTCCGCCCAGTCCACATGCGGCGATGGCTTTGTCGCGTGCAGGGTGGCCGGGAGCGTCCGGTGGCGCAGCGCCAGGACCGTCTTGATCACGCCGGCGACCCCGGCCGCGGCCTGGGTGTGCCCGATGTTGGACTTCAGCGACCCCAGCCACAACGGCCGTTCGGCCGAGCGCCCCCGGCCGTAAGTGGCGAGCAGCGCATGCGCCTCGATCGGATCGCCGAGCCCGGTGCCCGTCCCGTGCCCTTCGACGGCGTCGACGTCCTCGGCGCACAGGCGGGCGTCCGCGAGGGCCGCGTGGATCACCTGTTCCTGGGCCGGCCCGTTCGGCGCTGTCAGCCCGTTGCTCGCCCCGTCCTGGTTGATCGCGCTGCCCCGGATCACCGCGAGCACCGGATGTCCGGCGCGCCGCGCGTCCGACAGCCGCTCGAGGAGCAGTACGCCCGCCCCCTCGGCGACGCCGAAGCCGTCCCCGGCGGCGGAGTACGCCTTGCACCGGCCGTCCGCCGACAGGGCCTTCTGCCGGGAGAGCTCCACGAGGAGCCCGGGATCCGCGACGACCGAGACCCCGCCGGCCAGCGCCAGTCCGCACTCGCCGGAGCGCAGCGCCCGGCCGGCCAGGTGCACGGCCACCAGCGACGACGAGCACGCCGTGTCCACGGTGACCGCCGGGCCCCGCAGACCGAAGGCATACGCGATCCGTCCCGAGACCACACCACCCAGGCCACCGGTCAGCAGATACCCCTCAAGGCCCTCAGGTGCCCGGTACGGCCTCGGCACATAGCCTTGGTCGTACGCTCCGACGAACACCGCGGTCCGGCTGCCGCGCAGCGTGGCCGGGGCGATCCCGGCCCGTTCGAACGCCTCCCAGGAGGCCTCCAGCATCAGCCGCTGCTGCGGATCCATCGCCAGGGCCTCGCGCGGACTGATTCCGAAGAAGCCCGCGTCGAAGTCCGCGGCGTCGGCCAGGAACCTGCCGCCGCGCGCGTATGTGGTGCCCGCCCGGTCCGGGTCCGGGTCGTAGAGGGCGTCCAGGTCCCATCCCCGGTCGCCGGGGAAGCCCGGCGTGATCTCGCTGCCGAAGGCGACCAGCCGCCAGAGGTCTTCCGGAGAGCGCACGGCCCCCGCGAACCGGCAGGCCATCCCGACGATCGCGATCGGCTCATCGGCGGTATCGGCCGGGCCTGGCACGGGTGGCGGGTCGTTCGATGGCACGGTGCCCTCCATCAGCTCGCGCAGATGGTCGGCCAGCGCCCCGGCGGTGGGGTGGTTGAAGGCCACGATGGCCGGCAGCCGCAATCCGGTGGCGGAGCCGAGGCCGTCGCGCAGCTCGAGCGCGGCCGCAGAGTCGAGGCCGATCTCCTCGAAACCGCGCTCCGGCTCCACCGCGCCGGCTCCGGGCAGCCGCAACACCTCGGCCACCTGGCGCCGTACGAGCTCCAGCAGGCGGCGCCGCTCTGCCTCGGGCGGGCCGGAGAACCGGTCGGCCTGGCGAGGTGAGCCGGTCGCGGCGAATACGGGGGACGCGTCGCCGGGTGTTCGCGGTCGGCAGGGCTGCCGCTGGAACGCGTACGTGGGCAGGTCCACACGCTGAACGTCGGGCGCGGCGAACACCGGCGTCCAGTCCACCTGGGCACCGTGGACATGAGCGCGCGCCAGGGAGTGGAGGAACTGCTCCATGCCGCCCCGGTCGCGGTGCAGTGTGCCCACGACGACGGCGTCCGGAGCGGCATCCTCGAAGGTGTCCCGCAACCCCATGGCCAGTACCGGATGCGGACTCAATTCGACGAACAGCCGATGCCCGTGGCCGAGCGCCAGCCGCGCCGCCTGCTCGAACCGGACGGTCCGGCGCAGATTCCGGCACCAGTAGTCGGCATCCAGCTCCTTGGCGTCCAATCGGCCACCAGTGACCGTGGAATAGAAGGGGATGGGCGACGAGCGGGGCCTGATGGACGCCAGCACACTCCGGATTTCGTCCATCAGCTCGTCCGCCTGAGGGGAGTGCATGGCGAGATCGATCGCGACCAGGCGGGCGCGAACCCCCAGGGCGGAGACCTCCGTGAGGAACTGACGGACGGCGTCACTGTCCCCTGAAACCACGGTCGAATGGGGACCGTTGACCGCGGCGACAGCCAGGCGCTCTCCCCAGGGCCGGAGCCGTGAGCGCACCTGTTCCTCGGGCAGCAGGACCGAGGCCATCGCCCCGCGCCCGGACAGCCTCGCCTGGGCCCTGCTCCACAGGGCCACGACACGAGCCCCGTCCGTCAGCGACAGCCCGCCGGCGGCACAGGCGGCCGCGACCTCGCCAAGGGAGTGCCCGATCACGGCGGACGGTTCGACGCCGTGGGAACGCCAGAGACCGACCAACGACATCATCGTGGTGAACAGGGCAGGTTGCACCACGTCGGCCCGCGTCCAGGCAGCCGGGTCGGGCTCGTCGCGGCTCAGCAGGGTGAGCAACGACCAGTCGAGAAACGGCTCGAACGCCGCGGCGCAGGCCTCCGCGCCCTCCCGGAACACCTCGGAAGTCCGCAGCAGTTCCCTGGCCATGGTCGGCCACTGCGGGCCCTGACCGGGGAAGACAAACACGGGCTGGGTCTTGGGAACCGCCGTCTTGGGGACTGTCGCATTGGGGGCCGTCGTCTTGGGAACCGCCGTCTTGGGGACTGCCGCATTGCGGACCGTCCGGCCCAGGGCGAGGCGCGGGTCGTCCCGCCCGGCGGCCACGGCCTCCAGGCCGTCCATGAGGTCTTCCGCACCGGCGCCCAGGACCACCGCCCGGTGCTCGAAGCACGACCGGGTGGTCGCCAGCGAGTACCCGATGTCCTCCGGCGCCGGCTGTGGGCGCCCCGCCACATGGTCGAGGAGCCGCCGCGCCTGTGCCCGCAGCACGGCGGGGGTCCGGCCGGACACCACCCAGGGGACGACCGTGGCCGCCCGCACGCCGCCGTGCCCTGCCGCCCGCCGGGTCCGGGCCGGGGCGGATGGTGTGCCGCAAGTGGCCGACAGGGCCGAGGGCGTGCCGCGAGTGGCCGAAGCCGTGCCGCGGGTGGCCGACGGGGCTTCGCCGAGCACGAGGTGGCAGTGCGTGCCATCAGTCCCGGACGCCAGCACACCGGCCACCAGCGGGCCGTCCGTTCCGGGCCACGGGCGCGGCAAGCGGCGCGTATCACCGGGGGCGGGCGGCAGGCATCGGTGTTCGATCGCCAGCACACTCTTGAGGAGTCCCGCCACCCCCGCGACGCTGCCCAGTCGGCCGAAACCGGTGTCAGCCCCATCCGCCGCCACCTCGGAGCCGCGTGTCCTGCCGGAGCGGAGCAGCGCGCGCGTGGCCGCCCCGATGCCGTCGTCGGCAGAGGCGTCCGCGCCGTCAACCGTGAGATAGGAGACTCGGCCGGGCGAGACATCGGCTCGCGCACACGCACGCGCAACACCTGGGCCTGTGCGATGACTTGCGGGCCGGCCGGTTCCGCGCCGTGGCCGTCGCGGACCGCGCCTCCCAGGATCACACACCGGACCCGGTCGCCGTCGGCGAGGGCCCGGGAGAGCCTTTTCAAGGCGAACAGACAGCCACCCTCGCCGAGGACCGGCGTTTCCGCCGCCACCCGATCGGGCCGGTCTTCAGCCCACCCGAAGCGCAGGCGCACGCCACCGGCGAGAGCGACCGCACACTCCCGCCGACGCAGACTCTCGGCGGCGGCGTGGACGGCGGCGAGCGCGGACACCTGGGCGGCGTCGACCGTGAGGCTCGGGCCGGTGGTGCCGAGGAAGGAGGAGACCGCGTCGGCGATGGTGTGCCGATCCGTCCTGGCAGGCTGCTCCACGCCCCGCGCGCGGTACGGCGGCGCGATCGTCGCGCACCGCGCTGAGGAAGACCCCTGTCTCGCCGTTCTCGACGCGGTCGATCACCACTCCGGCGTCTTCCAGCGCCTCCCAGCTCAGCTCGAGCGCCAGGCACCGTTGGTGAAGGACGCGTCGAAGTGGTCGATGCGGTGGAGGAAGGCTCCCCGTCGGGGGCCCTCGGCCGCTGTGCCCCGGGTGCCGGGCCCCGGGATGAGGGTCCGGCGATCGCGCGGCAGCCACGCGACGGCGTCCTCGCCGTTTCGGAGCAGTCGCCAAAAACCCTCGGGATCGGGCGCGTTCGGCAGCCGACACGCGTACCCCACGATGGCGATCGGCTCGCCTTCCGGCCTGCAGGGATGTCCGCCGGTCATAACACTCCCTGGGAGGCGAGAACGAGGAGAGCGGGCATCCGGACCGTAAGGAGGCCCGACGTCGTCGTGGAACCCCCTAACCGCCCCTGGCCTGGAAGGCCGGGCGCTGCCGGCAAGGCCGTCGGCGCACCGCGGGAGGCGCTCCCCCGCCGCGCGAGGGCGACTCCGCCGGGGCTCGAGACGTGTCCGCCGCGGGGCAGGGAATTTCACGGCACCGGCCGTCCCCGCATACGGTCGACGACGCTGCGGCCCACGGCTGCACCCTGCGTGACGGAGACCCTGATTTCACGCGCAGGGAAGTGTCGATGATCAGCGACCTGCTGATCCCCGAGCCTGAGAACGTCAGGCGCCCGGCTCAGCGGGTCAGCGTCCAGGAAGCGACGACCAGCGGTCTACGGACGTTGACGCCGCTCGGCGACGGTGGCGCCGAGCGGCGTGCCGAGCAGTAGGGCCTCGAGCGCCACTCCCGAAATCGATTGATCAGCCGATCAGAGCCTCGGTGATCTGGCGGGTGGTCTGCGCGGCGACGCGCGGGTTGACGGCGGCGTAGGAGGTGTAGGCGTTCAGGCCGGTGGCCAGGGCCCAGCCGCGGCCCCGGGTCCAAGTGGCGTCGTCGACGCCGAGCGCGGTACGGAAGGCTGCCCGGCTCCCGGCAGACATCAGGGTGAAGGCGATGGTCAGGTCACAGGCCGGGTCGCCGATGCCGAGCCCGCCGAAGTCGATGACCGCGCTGAGGCGGCCGTCGACGGTCAGCAGGTTGCCGGTGTGGAAGTCGCCGTGGAACCAGACCGGAGGGCGATCCCAGCCGGGGGCGTTCAGCGCAGCGTCCCACAGCGCGGTCATGGCCGCGGTGTCGAACGTACCGTCGACCTCCGCGATAGCGGCCCGCGTCGCGCGATCCCGGTCGGCCAGCGGCCGACCGGTGAGGTCTTCGCGGGCGTTCTCGAGCGGGAAGTCCTCGGGCACGAATTCCTGAAGGGCGGTGAGGAATTCCGCCAGTTGGACGGCGGCCGGGGACGAGTCGGCCAGGGCCTCGGCAGTCGCCACCTCGCCGTCCAGCCAGCGGGACACCGCCCAGGGCCATGGATAGTCGAAGTCGGGCTCACCCACCCCCACCGGTGCCGGGATGGCCAAGGGCAGGTGCGGGGCCAGCCTGGGAAGCCACTCGAACTCCTTCATGGCCTGCCCGATGGCTCCCGCATGGCGGGGCAGCCGGACGGACAGGTCCTCCCCCAGCCGGTAGATCACATGGTCCGAACCGGCCGGATCGAGTAGTTCGAGAGGCAGCTCGGCCCACTGCGGGAACTGCGTATCGACCAGGCGTCTGGCCAGAGCGGCATCGATCGCGGGGCGCGGGTCCGCGGTTCTCCCGATTGCCAAGAGCAACTCCTGCGGTGGGCCCGCTCCATACGGCGGCGGGCAGTCGGAGCTATCACAGCGCCCCGCGGACTCGTCTGTCGACCGGTTTTCCCGACCAGCCGTCCGCCGCGACTCGGATTCCACGCGGTGTCCTCAGATCACGCGGAAGAGGTCGGCGGCGGCGTGGACATCGGTGAGGTCCTCGATGGAGCGGAGGTTGTCGCACAGGGCCTCCAGGACCGAGCCGGCTTCGGCGGTGCGCGGGGCGCCGATGGCCACGCCGAAGACCCGGAAGCCCAACCGGTGCTTGGCGTCGTTCCAGCCGCGCATCCATTCCTCCGTGACACCGCATTCGTCGTCGGTGATCATCACGATGTCGCCGCGCGTACGAGCGGTGTCGTTGAACTCCTCCTCCAGCAGTGCGCCGGCCGCTGTCAACGGCGCCTGGTAGCTGGTGCCGCCGCCGAGGAAGGTCTCCGCGAAGTCGAGGATCCGGTCGATGCCGGCGGGCCGGCCCGCCGGAAAGCGGAAGACCTGGATCTTGTCGGCGGCGGAGAACAGGATGCCGACGAAGTCACGCCCCGCGTGGCGGGCCTGATCCAGCAGCGCCAGGGCGCACGCCTTGGCCCACGCCTCCCGGGTGACTCCGCCGGGCCCTGCCTCGTACATGGAGTGCGAGGTGTCCACGCACGCGATGACGGCGCCCTGGCCGGTGGTCTGTTCCCCCTGGCTGTCGTAGAGCATCAGCTCCCCGGCGGCATAGCGCACGGCGAACACCGCGCGCAGTTCAGGCAGGCCGAGGTTGGCCAGCTCGGAGGGGATGACACGGGAGAGGTCATTGCCGAGCGTGACGCCGACGAGCTCCCCGGGGGCGTTCTCCACCTTACGGGCGCGCTCACCGCCGGCCATCTGCCGGAAGCGACCGATCAGCTCGGCCCACTGTGCGAGACGGCCGGTGCGCAGCCGCTCGGCGAGCCGGGCGCGCTGGTCGAACGGCATCCGCTCCAGCTCGCCGGGGCCGACGCCCCAGGCCCGCATCAGCGCGGCCTCCTCCCGTACGGCCTCGGCGGCCTTCGCCACCGCCTTCCGCGCGGCGGCACGCATACCGGGGGCCGCCGCCGCGAGAGCCTGCGCGGCGTCCTGGGCGGCCCGGCGCGCAGCGGACGCGGCAGCCTGGGCGGCCTCCATGGCCTGTTGTACGGCGTCGACGGCCGGGGCGGGCACGCTGCCGGCCCCGCCGGGCCGACCCGCCCCGTCGGACCGTCCCGCCTCGTCGGCGGCCTGCTGAAGCGCCTCGTTCACGGCGGTCGCCGCGTCTTCGGCGTCCTGCTGGGACGCCTTCGCCCGCTCGGCCTGTTCCTGGGCCTGCCGGGAGCGGTCCAGCATTCCGCGCAGCGCGGCGGCCTGGGCGAGTACGGCCATGGCGGCGGCGTAGGGGTCGCCGGCCGTCTCCCGGCGCAGCTCGGCGAACTCCGGTGACTCCCTGAGCGCGGTGATGACCTGGTGGTTGACCAGTCTGGAGGGGTCCATCGTCGCGCGCTCGCGCACCCGCGCGCTGACCTTGTAGGCGGCCAGGAACACGTCGGTCAGGAGGTCGGTGGCGCAGTCGTATCGCTCGTTCAACTCCTCGGCCAGTTCGCGCAGGCCGGCCGACTGCTCGTAGGTGTCGCGCCATGTGATCTGGTCGAACCGGTCCGCGACCACGGCCGCGGTGTGCCGCTCGGAAGCGGCGGCGGGCGGGCCCGGCCACTTGCCGGCCCGGCTCGCCGACTCGCCCCGCGTGCTCGGTGTCCTGTCCATGGTCCTGTCCCGCCGGTGTTCAGAGCTGGGCCTGCACCATGCTCGCGTCCACGCCGAGGGCCTCGGTGAGAACGCGGGCGCGGACGGCGCGCCGGCGGCCGGTGACTCGGTCGATGGCGGCGGTGGAGCGTCCGGCGCTCACCGCCTCCTCGCGCAGCTTCTCCAGCCGCTTCCCCGCCATGGCCAGCTTGTTGTGGGCCTTCTTGATGACCCATTCGCTCAGCGCCTCGCGGGACTGTCCGGCCATGGCGTCGAGTTGGGCCTCCAGTTCCTCGATGGCGTCGGCCAGGTCGAGCGCCTCCCCGGCGTCGGGGTTGACGAGTTGCAGCACCTCGCGCTCGACGGTCGGGCGTTCGGCGGGCGAGTCCCACAGCACATGAGTCAGCACCGACAGGTCGGTCTCGGCGACCGCCGGGCGCCCGTCGAGGTACGCGGACGCCTGGAGCAGGCCCACCGCCTGCCGCCAGCGGCGGTCGGAAGCGACGAGTTCCTTGCGGCGCAGGGCCGCCCGCAGCGTACACACCGCGTCCACGATCACATCGGGGACGTCCACGGCCGGGACGGCTTCGGTCACGGCGTGCTGCAACGCGGCAAGCTCGACCGTGGTCCGTGTCGGTGCCGCCGGGCGGCTGACCGCGGAGCGGACCAGCGCGGCGAAGTTCGAGGGGTCTTCCAGGTACCCGACCTCGATCCGTACCAGCAGCCGGTCGTAGATCGCGGCCGCGTCCTCCTCGCCGGGCAGTTCGTTGCTCGCCGTGATGGCCCCGATCAGGGGGCAGCGGATCGGCTCGCCGCCGCTCTCGGGGTGGTAGATCCGCTCGTTGAGGTAGCCCAACGTCTCGTTCAGCGCCGCCGTGGAGCATTTGAAGATCTCGTCGATGAACGCGACATGCGCGGTCGTGGCGCGGCCGTCGTAGACCTGGCGGTACTCACCCCGGGCCAGCGCGGCGACGTCGATGGGACCGAACATCCTCGTCGGCGCGGTGAACTTCGACAGAAGGATCTCCCAGTAGGCCGCGCCCTCGACCCTGCCCGTGAGTTCCCGGGCCATCTCGGACTTCGCCGTTCCGGGCGGGCCGAGCACCAGCGAGTGCTGCCCGGCCAGCAGCGTCACCACCAGCGTCCGCACCACGTCAGCCCGCTCGTAGAAACGGTCCGACAGCTCGTCGCTGATCGCCCGCAGCCTCTTGGCCGTGTCCTGCGCGTCCTGCGTGTCCTGTATGTCCTGCGCGTCCTGTGTGCCCACACTCAACTCCTCGCCCTCTCACGCCCGTTGGGCTGACGAGTCGGCCCTGAGCTGAGGGTGATAGAGGTTACCTGGGCTGTTCTCACCGGGTGTCCGCGCGACCATGCGGTCGATCAAGCGGGGGGGGACCTCGACGCGCTGGAGGACGTACTCCGCACCGGGGAGGTGGGCACCGTCGTCCTCACGACCCGCACCACCGGACTGGGCGCAGTCGACCCCGTCCACGAGGCCCTGCCCGTCCACGAGGCCCTGCCCCTGGCCGAGCGCTACGGCGTCCGGATCCACATCGACGCCGCGTACGGCGGCTTCTTCACGCTGCTGGCCGGTCACGACGGGCCCGAGGGGGTGCCGCCCGAGCCCTGGCGGGCCATCGCGCGGTGCGACTCGGTCGTGGTCGATCCGCACAAGCACGGGCTCCAGCCCTACGGCTGCGGCGCCGTTCTCTTCCGCGATCCCGAGGTGGGCCGCTTCTACCTCCACGACTCGCCCTACACCTACTTCACCTCCACCGAGCTCCACTTCGGCACGCATCCTGGCGGACGGCATGCCCAGCCCCGACCCCGTCTTCCTCAGCGCGCTCAGAGCCGGCGATCAGCTGGCCCAGGCCCGTTGACCCCGCCACACCCGGTCACCGGCCGGGGCGTACCGCCAGGGCCCGGGTGGTGATCGGGGGGCTGTCGCGGAAGTGGAGCGTGAAGGTGAGCCGGTCGCCCGGAGCGATCCGGGGCGGCGGTTTGATCATCACGTCCACGGTGTTCGCGGTCATCCGGAGGGCCCCGCCCGCCGGCACGGTGACGGCGGAGACCATTTGCATGCCGTGCATGCCCTTGCCGGTCACGATCCGCCGGCTCAGCATGGCGCGCCCTCCGGCCGGTGCCGTGACGCCGGTCAGCCGGTCGTCGCTGCCTCCGCTGTTGACGATGGTGAAGAAGGCCGCCGTGGCCTCGGGGTTCTGCGGTACGAAGACGCGTCCGTCGCGGACACTCAGCACGGCGGGGGTGCCCGCCCTGCCCGTAGTGGTCCACGCGACGAGCGTGCCGAGGGTCAGCAGGCTGGCCAGCAGCGGGACCGCCGCCGCGCGCAGTGGCCACCAAGGCGTACGCCACCAAGGGGTACGGTCCGTGCCGGGCGCGGGGACCCGTATGCCGTCAGCGGGTCGGCCCATCACGGTGTCCTCTCCCATGGGGTCGCGGTACGGGCCCGCCAGGAGCGGCGGCCGGGGCGGTGCGGCCGGGCTGGGTTCCAGGTCCGCAGGCGCAGGCTGTTGCCCACGACCAACAGCGAACTGGCCGACATGGCCGCGGCCGCGACCATCGGGTTGAGCCGGCCGACCGCGGCCAGTGGCAGCGTGACGAGGTTGTAGCCGAAGGCCCATACGAGGTTGGCGCGGATGGTGGCCAGGGTGTGCCGGGCCAGGCGCACGGCGTCGGGGATGGCCTGGATGTCCTCGCGGACGAGCGTGACGTCGGCGGCGCCGATGGCGGCGTCGGTCCCGCCGGCCATGGCGATGCCCAGGTCGGCGGCGGCCAGCGCGGCGGCGTCGTTGACGCCGTCGCCGACGACCGCCACCCGGCAGCCGCGGCTCTGGAGCGTGGCGACGAGCGCGGACTTGTCCTCGGGCAGCGCTCCCGCGTGAACCTCGGTGATGCCCAACTGTCCGGCGACGGCCCGTACGGTCGCCTCCCGGTCCCCGGAGGCGAGTACGGTGCGCAGCCCCAGCCTGCGCAGGTGCTCGACCGCGCGGTAGGCGTCGGAGCGCAGGGTGTCACCCACGGAGATGACCCCTCGTGGGACATCCCCCACCCGGACCAGTACCGCGGTGTGGCCCGCGGTCTCGGCCGCGCGGACCGCCTCCCGCAGATCACCGGGGATCCCGCCCAGCTCCCCGGGCCGGACCACGGCCACCTCCTCGCCGTCCACCAGGGCGCTCACCCCCAGGCCGGGGACGGCGGCGAAACGGACCGGCCGGGGCAGCGGGCGTCCGTCCCCCTGGCCACGGGCATGGGTGACGATGGCGCGGGCCAGCGGATGATCGGACCCTTGCTCGACCACGGCCGCCAGGCGCAGCACCCCGGCCGCGTCGGCGTCAGCATCCGCTTTGGCGGGCACCGTGACGGCGATGACGCTCATCCGGCCGGTGGTGAGAGTTCCGGTCTTGTCCAGGACCACGGTGTCGATGTTTCTCAGCCGTTCCAGCGCCTGAACCCCGCTGACCAGGATGCCGAGCCGCGCGCCCCGTCCCGTGGCGGCCAGCAGCGCGGTGGGGGTGGCCAGGCCCAGGGCGCAGGGGCAGGCGACGACCAGGACGGCGACCGCCGCGGTGATCGCGGCCTGCGGGTCGGCTCCGGCCCCGAGCCAGAAGCCGAGCACCGTCACGGAGACGGACATCACGGCGGGAACGAAGACGGCGGCGACGGAATCGGCGAGCCGCTGGACGGCCGCCTTGCCGGTCTGCGCGTCCTCCACCAGCCGGGTGATCCGGGCGAGTTGGGTGTCGGACCCCACGGCGTCAGCCCGTACCTCCAGCAGGCCGCCGGAGTTCACCGCGCCGCCGATCACCGGCGCACCGGGCCCGACCTCGATCGGGTGGCTCTCCCCGGTGACCAGGGAGAGGTCCAGGGCCGAGCCGCCCTCGACGACCGTACCGTCGGTGGCCACCCGTTCCCCCGGCCGGACCAGGAACACATCGCCGACCGCCAGGTCAGCCACCGGTACGCGGCGCTCCACGCCCCCGCGCCGCACGGCCACGTCCTTCGCGGCGAGTTCCGCAAGCGAACGCAGCGCCGACCCCGTACCCCGGCGAGCCCTGGCCTCCAGCCGCCGCCCCGCCAGGACGAACAACGGGACGCCGACGACCACTTCCAGGTACACGTGGGCCACTTCGCCACTCGCGGAAGGCAGCAACGACAGCGGCATGGTCATCCCCGGCACACCCGCTCCGCCGAGGAACAGCGCGTACGAGGACCAGACGAAGGAAACCGCGACGCCGAGGGAGACCAGGGTGTCCATCGTCGCCGTGCCGTGACGCAGCCCGCGCAGCGCCCTCTGGTGGAAGGGCCACGCTCCCCAGACGGCGACCGGCGCGGCCAGCACGAAGCACAGCCACTGCCAGTTGCGGAACTGCCACGCGGGCACCATCGACAGCGCCAGCACCGGGACGGCCAGCAGCGTGGTGACCAGAAGCCGGTCGCGCTCCTGACGCTCATCCGCCTCGCCACTCCCCTGCTGCCCGTCGCCCCGCTCCCGGCTCGGGCCCGACCGCGCGGTGTCCGGCATCCCGCCCGGACCGGCCGGGGGTTCGGCGGGTCGCGCCCGGTATCCGGCGGCCTCGACCGCCCCCACGAGGTCGGCGACGGACACCGAGGCGGGGTGGGAGACCTTGGCCCGGCCGGTGGCGAGGTTCACCGTGGCGCTCACCCCATCGAGGCGGCCGAGCTTCCTCTCGACCCGGCCCACACACGCGGCACACGTCATGCCTGACACCACCAGGACGGTGGACACCGGCTCCCCCGGAAGGGAGGGGGAGGCGGTGGGCAACGGCTGACTCGCCATCATTGGCTCCCGCTCTGCCCGGCGCCCGCGCGGGGAGCGCCCATGCCGGGTGCACCCATGCCGTGCATGCCACCCATGTCACCGGAATCAGCGGGATCACCGGGATCGGCGGGCCCGCTGGTCCCCTGCCCACCACCGCCCCCGGGCCGCATCCCGGGGGCCACCGGACCGACGAGCCCACCCACCGCGTACGCCAGCGTGAACAGCATGGCCAGCAGCGCGACGAAACCCGCGACCGGCCACGCGGGCCGCAGGCGTTCACCGACGGGGTGGGGTGAGGGCCGGGCCTGGCCGGCCGAGTGGGAAGTCATTGCCGCTCCACTGTGGGCAGAGTAGGGAATTCGCCGGGAATTCGCGTACGCCTGATCACCTCGGCGTACGAAGCGCCCCGGGGCGGACCACGATATAGCCACAGCAGCGCGCGAAATTTCCGCCCCTCACGGCGGAACCACCCAGCGATTCGAACCGACTTCCTCAGAAGACTCGAGGTCAGAAGCGAGGTGACAGAGCGGGAAATAAGGGCTCCACACCTCATAGGTCGTTCGCGACAAGGCGATGGTTCCCGATATCCGGTCTGTATTTCCGCCGACGACAAACGGCTTTAACTCCTGAACAGCCTGAACAGCCCTGACGCATTGCCCGCTTCCCGCTTGAGCCCGCCACCGCTACGGGGCGTGCGCTCCCGTTCCGCCGAGTCCGGGCGCCGCCGCCAGGAAGGTGTCGAGCACTCCGTCGGCGACGCGGACCGGGCCCTCGGGGCGGGTCTCGCCCGGGATCGTGCGGATCCGCCCGGCCTGCCCGGCCAGCGACGACGCCTCGGCGAACCACTGCTCGGCCTGCTGGGTGTCGCCGTCGAGCCGGGCGCCCAGCGCGTCCAGAGTGCGTTCGAACGCGCGGCCCCACAGCGCCAGCGCGTCCAGCCACGGCGCACAGTCCGCCACGAAGCCGCGGTCGGCCACGCCCGCCCTGATGGTGGCCGACGCGGTGGCCAGCAGCGCCGCGGTGGGGCGCAGGGCCTCCAGCGCCGCCCGCTGCCGTCCGGCGTCCCAGTCGGTACGGAACCGGGCCAGCCGGGCGGCCAGTTCGGGCGCCTGGGGCTGCCAGGGTTCGGCGCCGAAGGTGGGCGCGAGGTGCTGGGTGTCGAAGAAGGACAGCAGCGCGGGCACGGTGGCCGCGTCCGGATGGTCCCCGGCCAGGTATGCGGCGGCGGCCCGCCAGGTGCGGTCCGGGTCGTATCCGGTGTCGTTCCAGGCGAAGTCCGCCCCGCCGAACAGGGCGACCTTGCTGGCTGCGGCCTGGTTCATCGGGTTGAGGACCAGACCGGAGAGCTGCTGGTGCAGACCGGGCTCACGGGCGTCGTACGGGGCGAGCAGCAGCCGGCCCTCGGCCTGGCCGTAGTCGTTGACCGGGTAGTTGTCCCAGACGAACACCTTGCGTCCCCAGACGGCGGCGGCCCGCGCGGCGTCGGCCACGGTGATCCGCGGCGGCACCACCTCGGTGCCGGTCCACATGACCTCGACTCGCGCGTCCAGCCGCTCGCGCAGGGTCCGCTTGTACGCGGTGTCGGTGACATCGCCGTACTCGGTCGGCACCGTCTGGAGCGGCGAGGTGCCCTCACGGGCGTCCAGGAACTCCTTCTGCACCCGGTTCAGCAGATCGGCCTGCGCCACGGCCGCGGTCCGCTGCGAGGGGTCACCGTAGGCGGCGCGGTCGGCAGCGCAGTTCCACCGGGTGTAGCTGATGTCGTCCAGAGGCACGGAGAAGCTGCGCACCCCGAGGTCGTACATCGCGCCCAGCTTGGCCTGAAGCGTCCTGAAGTCGGCGGGATCGCTGTAGCACAGGGAGGTGCCAGGGGAGAGCGCGAAGGTGAACCGCACATGGTGGTCGGCGGCCTGCCGGACGAGCTCGCCGAGTTGGGCGAGCTTGTCGGCCGGGTACGGCTCACGCCACTTCTCCCGGTGGTACGGGTCATCCTTGGGCGCGTAGACATATGTGTTCATCTTGACGTCCCCGTAGAACGCCAGCTGGTCCATGCGCTCGGCGTGGGTCCACGGGCTTCCGTAGAACCCCTCGATCACCCCGCGCAGCGGCATCAGCGGATGATCCACGATCGACACCGAGGCGATCTTCCGGACGCCGGTGACCAGCTGGCGCAACGTCTGCGCCGCGTAGTACGTCCCGTCGGTGTCCGCGCCCGCGAGCGCCACCGCGGTACCGCTCGCGGCCAGCGCGTACCCCTCCGCGGGCAGTTCCTCGGGCACCCGGCCCCCGGCGGCCCTCAGCGCCTCCGCGACCCGGGCGTCGGCAAGCCGCCCCACGGTCACCGTGAGCCCCGGCCCGGTGCCGCCCCGCAGGTGCTTTGCCCCCGCCCGGCGCAGTACGGAGGCGACGAGCTCGCGCGTGGGCCGGTCCACTTCGTCGCCGTAGACCACGCGCACCTCGGCGGGCACCGTGACATCCGGGCCCAGCCGGGCCATCGTCTGCGGATGTGGCACGACGGACGGCAACGGGTCGGCCCTGCCCGCCGGCGCGGCCCCGGCGGCGGTGGCGCCGGGGAGCAGCAGCAGCCCGAGGAAGGTGAGGAACGCGATCACGGCGGCCAGAGGGCGGGAGTTACGGCGCATGGACATCTCCTCCGTGGCGTGGCATGGCGTACGGCGGCGGTGCACGACGGTGACACGTGGAGCGGAGTGAGCGACGAGGCAGGCGGCGGTGCCTGGTGCGCGGTCTTCCTGAACACATACCCACGGCCCGGGACCGGCGAATCCCGACGATTCGCGGCGCGGCTGGAGCGCAAGAGCCCATTCCCTACGGGGAATTGTCGGTGTCCGCCGCGCGCCGCAGGATCTGATCCGAAGCGATCTGACCGGCAAGGAGATGTACATGATCGAGATCGACCCGCAGCACCTGGCCGACCGCTACATGGCTCAGTGGACAGTGCCGGACGCCGCCGGACGCCGCGCGGCCATCGAGCGGTTGTGGGCCGAGGACGGCACTCACATCCTTCAGCCGCCCGCGGAGATTCGGGAGATCGCCGCGGAGCTCGGCTTCGACCACACGACTCTGGAGGCTCAGGGGTACGACGCCATCGAGACCCGAGTGGCGCGAAGCTACGAGCGGTTCGTCGAGAAGAAGGGATTCACCTTCCGGGCACGGGCCGATGCGGTACGCCTCCACGGCCTCGTCAAGTTCGGCTGGGAGGCGGTGTCCGCCGAAACCGACGACGTTGTGGGTGGGGGCTTGGAAATTCTGGTGCTCGACCACGACGGCCGGATCAAGGCCGACTACATGTTCCCGGGGGCCTGACCCGCAGCAGCAGAGGCCACGGGCCCGGCGGCGGCCGAGAGAGCCTCGGCTGTCGCCGGGTCGGCCGGCAGGAACGCCTCCAGCTTGAGCTCGGCAAGTGTCACGTCGACGGCGGTGGCGAAGGTCGTCACGGTCGTCATCAGACGCAGCTCACCGTACGAGGACCGCAGGCGGAGCGGAACCGCGAAACCCAGCAGCCCGGCGGACGGCTCCAACTCGGGAACGTACCCGGTGAGCTCGGCGCGCAACTCCTCCAGGTGACCGAGGCGTGCCAGGATGTGTCGCGCCCATTCGGCGAGGTTGAGGATGCGGGGAGCCAGGCCGTCGGGGTGCAGCGCAAGGCGGTAAATGTTCGTGCCCGGGCCCACCAGCTCAGCGGCCGCACCCTCGGTGATCAGGTCGAATGCGGTGTTCGCGGCGATCAGCCCGCCGCACCGGTCCACAACCAGCGCCGGATACGGCAGATGCCCGCGGAGGATGTGGTCGATTGCCGTGCGCACGGGAGCCAGCGCCGGATCGTCGAGCGAGCTCTCGGGGTAGGCGGGCGCGTACCCGGCGGCCAGCAGCAGTTCGTTGCGCTCCCGCAACGGCAGTTCCAGCGACTCGGCCAGGCGCACGACCATGTTCCGGCCGGGGACGGACCTGCCGGATTCGACGAAGCTGAGGTACCGCTGGGTGGTGCCTGCCCGCAGCGCCAGGTCGAGCTGGCTGAGGTGACGGCGGGTACGGCGTTCGCGAAGCGCACGAGGGAAGTCCACGGGCCTGTTGTAACGGCGGCGGAGGGCCCCAGGCCATTCCCCGGAGGGAATTGTCACCCGCGGGCGGGACCTCAGAGGCAGCTGCCCCTCCCCCACCGAACGGTGTCCGGGAGCGGTCCCGGACACCGCGTCTCACTCCGGCTGTCGTTGTCCTGACCCTGGTCGGCGTGGCACTGTTCGCCCGAGCCGTCGGCCGGATCCACCGCTTCGTACGGCTCGGGCAGGCCGTACCCACGGGCTCTTACCGAGGTTTCGGCCTGCTCGACGTGTATGTGGAGATCCTTGACGGACGGAGTTCCATGAAGACCATCAGCCTCAGCGAGCGCGAGGTCCGGGAAGCCGTGTCGATGCGCGAGGCGATCGACGCCGTGCGCCGCGGCTTCGTCGGCCTGGCGGGCGGGGAGTTCGAGATGCCCACGCGCACCGCGCTGCGGGACGGCCAGTTCCTCGTGATGTCGGCCCACCACCGGCCGACCCAGTCCGCCATGGTCAAGACCCTGAGCCTGAACTTCGACCGCGTGCCCGCCATCACCGGCACCGTCGTGTGGAGCACCCTGGACCGGCTCGACCACCTGATCGCCGACGCCGGCGCCGTCACCACCCTGCGCACGGGCGCTGCCGTCGGAGTCGCCACCGACCTCCTCGCCGCACCCGACGCCGACCGGCTCACCCTGATCGGCGCCGGTGGCCAGGCCACCGATCAGGTCCGCGCCGTGCACACCGTCCGCCCGTTGCGCCACCTCACCATCGCCGGCACGACGGCCGAACGCGCCGAGGCACTGGCCGGCGCCCTGCGGGCCGAACTGGACGGCACCGAGATCCGCACCGCCACCGATCCGGCCTCCGCCGTCCGCGACGCCCATATCGTGTGCTGCGCCACCACCGCGACCACCCCGCTCTTCCCCGCGTCCGCCCTGCCCGCCCAGGTGCACATCAACGCCATCGGCTCCTTCCGCCCCACCATGCGCGAACTGCCGGACGAACTGCTGGCCGACAGCACCGTGATCATCGACGAACTCGACGCCATCCTCGAAGAGTCCGGCGAGATCATCCACGCCCTGCGGACCGGTGCCATCGCCCGGAACGACCTCACCGAACTGGGCACCGCCCTGACCTCTGCCTCCGCTTCTGCCTCTGCCGGTCGAGGCGCGCGCACGGTGTTCAAAAGCGTTGGTGTCGCCATGCAGGACTGGGCCATCGCAAGCCTTCTGGCCGACAAGTTCCTCGACTGATCGCGCGCGCACCTACTGACGCGCATCAGTGAGGCCGCGGCCGAACGCGTATCATCAGCGTGTCTGCCGATGCCTGCGGCAGATGGCACCGGCAGGGCCACGATTGAGACACCGGCTCTGCCGCGCCGACGGCTCGGACGATCAGAGGGTCATGAAGCGTCCTCCCAAACGGACCACGAGCGCCGGCGTCGCCCGCGAGGCCGGCGTGTCCCCCACGACTGTCAGCTACGTGCTCAACAACAGGCCCGGACAGTCCATCCCCGAAGAGACCCGTAAGCGTGTGCTGGCCGCCGCGGAGCGCCTGCAGTACCGGCCCCACGCCTCCGCCCGAGCGCTGGCGGCGGGCCGCAGCAATGTCGTCCTGCTGTGCCACCGAGATCGAACTCGACGCCCGACTGACGCTGGTCCTGCCTCCGGGCGTGCCGACCCCCGGCGTTGTCTTCGACCTGGTGGTCGACGGCGAGCTGCGCGAACCAGTCGTAGCGGCTGAACACACCCTGGTCGTACTCAACCCGGTCACCGGCGCCGTGGACGCCCGGCCGGGCGAGCCCGCCACCGTCCGCTTCCGGATCGGGGAGCGGGCCCGGGAACGGCGCGTGGAGATCTGGCTCCCCGTCGACGCATCGCTCCAGCTGCTCGACGTACGTGTCCCGGACGGGGCCTCGCTGCGGCCGGCCCCCGCCAGTGGTCCGCTGTGGGTGCACCACGGCAGCTCGATCAGTCAGTGCGCGGAGGCCGACCGGCCAACCGGGACCTGGCCCGCGCTCGTCGCCCGATCGGCGAGCCGGAGCCTGCTCAATCTCGGCCTGGGCGGTGAGTGCCACCTCGACCCCTTCATGGCCCGCGCCATCCGTGACCTGCCCGCGAGCGTGATCAGCCTGGAGCTGGGCATCAACGTCGTCAACGGCGCCACCATGCGGGAACGCACCTTCGTCCCGGCGCTCCACGGTTTTCTCGACACGATCCGCGACGGGCACCCGGACACCCCAGTCCTGATCGTCTCGCCCATCGTGTGTCCGGCCGCCGAAACCCGGCCCGGTCCGACGCTGGTGGACGCCGACCATCGGGTTTACACCGTCGACCGACCCGCCGAGCTGGCGAACGGCGCGCTCACACTGACACGTGTCCGCGACTTGCTCGCCCTGCACGTCGAGAAGCGGCGCAAGGCCGGTGACGGAAACCTCCATCTCGTCGACGGAACCACGCTGTTCGGCCCCGACGATCTCGCGGACTTCCCGGACGGTCTGCATCCCAACGCGGCGGGCTACGCCCTCATGGCAGAGCGGTTCCTGCCGCTTTCCTTCGGCGCGGGAGGTGTGTTCCGGTGACCGAACGGCAGCTGACCGGCCGCAGCACGCTCGGCGACTGGCTGGCGCACCCCGTCGGCGGACCGCTCGTCCTGGACCTGCTCGCACGACAGGGCAGGGAGGTCTCCCAGCTCGGCCCGGCGGCCCGGGTGATGTCCTTGCGGCGGCTCGTCGAACTCAGCCAGGGGCTGGTGCCCCCGTCAGTGGTCGACGACCTGGTGCGCGCCGCCAACGACGGGCGACTCGTCACCGAGGAACCCGAGGAACCCGAGGACCCCCGCACCCGGAGCTGCGCGGCCTCCACTCTCCCGTCCGGCAGGGGCTGACCCTCGACCGGATCCAGATCCGCGACCCCTTCCTGCTGCACGACCGGTCCGAAGCGATGTACTACGTCTACGGCAGCACCGACCCCAACATCTGGGACGGGCCCGGCATCGGCTTCGACACCTACCGGAGCGCGGACCTGCACCACTGGGAGGGACCGTTCCCGGCGTTCCGGCCGCCGGCCGGATTCTGGAGCGAGGGCAACTTCTGGGCGCCGGAGGTCCACGCATACCGCGGACGCCTGTACATGTTCGCCACGTTCACGGCTCCGACGGGGTACCGAGGCACACAGATCCTGGTGGCGGACACTCCCCGGGGTCCGTTCACCCCGTGGAGCGACGGCGCGGTCACGCCCCGGAAGTGGCAGTGCCTCGACGGAACCCTGTACGTCGACGACACGGGCGCCCCTTGGATCGTGTACTGCCACGAGTGGACCCAGATCCACGACGGGGCGATCTTCGCGCAGCGCCTCAGCGACGACCTCCGGCACGCCACCGGAACACCTCTCTTCCTCTTCAACGCGTCGGACGCTCCCTGGTCGAGACCGATTCCGCGGACGACAGGCAGGTTCCCGTCGTATGTCACGGACGGGCCGTTCCTCTTCCGGCTCGGCAGGAGGCACCTCGTCACGCTGTGGTCCAGCCACGGCGATCAGGGCTACGCGATGGGCGTCGCCCACTCCGCGTCCGGGCAGATCACCGGCCCCTGGACCCAGGAAGCCGACGCGCTCTGGCCGACGGACGGCGGCCACGGGATGGTCGTCCGGCTCGCGAACGGGGAGCTAGCCGTCACCCTGCACCAGCCCAACAACAGCCCCGACGAGCGGGCGGTCATCCGCCCGCTCATCGAACACCAGACGACGGTCACCCTCGCGGACCGCGGCTGACCAGGCCCGCCCATGGAGGAAACATCATGAAAGCCATCCGGCTGCGCGCCGCGCATCTTTTCGAGCCGCTGGGCCTCGGGATCGCGGCACCCCGCCTCTTCTGGAACGTCGAAGGCGGCGTCCGGCAGACGGCGTACCGCATCGTCGCACGGCGCGACGGCGCGCCCGTATGGGACACCGGCAAGGTCGCCTCGTCGCGTACGACACACATCCCCTATGAGGGCGCGGCGCTCCGCAGCCGTGACCGGGTGGAGTGGTCCGTCGCGGTGTGGGACGAGAACGACTCCGAGGGCGAGTCGGCCACGTCGTGGTTCGAACTCGGGCTCCTCGATCCGTCCGACTGGACGGCCCAGTGGATCACCGGCGACTACGAGCCCGCGCGGGACGTCCGATACCCGGTCGACCACTTCCGCCGCGAGTTCCCCCTGCGGCGGCCGGTGCGGCGCGCCCGTCTCTACCTCACCGCGGCCGGCGTCTACGAGGCGTCCCTGAACGGCTCGCCCGTCGGCGATATCCGCCTCGCCCCCGGCGCCACCGACTACCGGCACCGCCTGCAGTACCACGCGTTCGACGTCACGGACCTGCTCGAAGCGAACAACGCGCTGGAGATCCAGCTCGCCGACGGCTGGTACCGCGGTTCGATCGGCGCGTACGGCGTGACCAACGTCTTCGGCCGCCGGACCAAGCTGCTGGCGCAGCTCGAGCTGGTCTACGACGACGGGTCGGCGGAGACCGTCGTCAGCGACGCCGACTGGGCTACGAGAAGGGCGTGCACCTCGGCGACTGGCTGGAGGCCGCCGAGTTCCGCGACCCCATGCCGGGCCGCGCACCCATGCCGGAGGAGGCCACCGCCTACCTGCACTACACGATGACGCATCTGACGGAGATCGCGACCGCGCTCGGGGAGACCGAGGACGCGGCCCTGTTCACCGAGTACGCCGAGGGCGCGAAGGCGGCCTACACCTACCAGTTCCTGAGCAAGGACACGGTTGACACCGACCGGCAGGCCAAGCTCGTACGCCCCCTCGCACTCGGCCTCGCCGACGGCGCCGTGCGGCGCCGTATCGAGGTCCGGCTCGTACAAGCCGTGGCGAACCACAACTACCAGGTCAACACCGGTTTTCTCGGCACCCCGTTCGTGCTGCCGACGCTCACGGCGGCGGGCCGTGCCGACACCGCCTACCGGATGCTGGAGAACGAGAACGCCCCGAGCTGGCTCGCCGAGGTCAAAGCCGGCGCCACGACCGTCTGGGAGGACTGGGAAGGCAAGGAGAGCCACAACCACTACTCCCCTGGTGCTGTCTGCCAGTGGCTGTTCGACACCGTCGCCGGCATCCGTGTGGCCGGCGAGAACGACTTCTCCATCGCGCCCGTTCCCGGTGGCACCCTCACACACGCGCAGGCGGCCTACACGAGCCTCTACGGCACCGTGGCCAGCGGCTGGACGCGCTCGGCGGAGGCCGTCCACCTGACGGTCTCCGTGCCGCCGAACACCACGGCCGACATCCGTCTTCCGGACGGCACGGCGCACGCCGTGGGCCCGGGAACCCATGAATACATGGTCTGAAACACGTGGTCTGAAATACGTGGTCTGACCACAGCCCATCAGCAGGCCGAGCCGGGCGTCTGCGCTACCGGGCCACGTCCGATGCGCTCTCGGGCAAGAACCTGGCGGCGGGGCCCCTACCGTCGCAAGGGACTACACCCATGGGGCGGGCGGCCCCGGCCCACCCGGCCCGTCGCCACGCCTGAGCGCCCGGTCTGGACGAGTATGAGCACAGCACCGTCATCATCACCAGCACCCGCATCACCAGCACCCGCGGAATCCGACTCGCCGTGGGCACCGCTCGCGGCGCGCGTCTTCCGGGCGCTGTGGATCGCCCAGTTGGTCTCGAACATCGGCAGCTGGATGCAGACGGTGGGCGGCCAGTGGCTGCTGGTCGGCGACGGTGCCGCGTTGGTGACGCTCATGCAGACCGCCTCCAGCCTTCCCGTCGTGCTGCTGGCCCTGCCCTCCGGTGTGATCGCCGACCGGCTCGACCGGCGCTCGGTGCTGCTGGCCGCTCAGTTCGCGATGCTCGCGGTGTCGGGTGCGCTGACCGTGCTGGCGTTCACGGACGCCCTGACGCCGACAACGCTGCTCGTCCTGACCTTCCTCCTGGGGTGCGGCACCGCGCTGATGGGCCCGGCCTGGCAGGCGATCCAGCCGGAGCTCGTGGAGCGCCGGCAGCTCGGTCAGGCGGCGGCGCTGGGCGCGGTGAACATGAACCTGGCCCGCGCGGTCGGTCCGGCACTGGGCGGGGCGGTCGTCGCGGCGGCGGGTGCGGGGTGGGTCTTCGCCTTCAACACGGCCTCCTACCTGGGCATCGCGGCCGTCCTCATGATGTGGCGGCGCCCGAGCACGGCCGCCCCCGCGGCGGGGAACGAAGGGTTGCTGGCCGCGCTGCACGCCGGTCGGCGCTATGTGTGGAACGCGCCCGGTGTGCGCCGGGTCCTCCTGCGTACGCTCCTGTTCATCCCTGGGGGCGCCGCCCTGTGGGCACTGTTGCCCCTGACCGCGAACCGCTCCCTCGGCCTGGGCTCGGGCGGATACGGGCTGCTGCTTGCGGCGGTGGGCGTGGGGGCGGTGGCGGGGGCCTTCGCACTGCCGTGGGTGCGTCGCGTGCTGGGTGCCAACGGCACGCTCGCCGCCGGCGCCGTGGTGTTCGCCGGGGTGCTCGCGGTGCTGGCCACGGTGCGCGCCCCGTGGCTTGTGGCACTCGCTCTGCTGCCCGCGGGACTCGCCTGGATCGCGGCGCTGTCCACGCTCAACGCGGCCGTGCAGGCGCGGCTCCCCGGCTGGGTCCGGGCTCGTGGACTCGCCGTCTACCTCTTGGTCTTCCAGGGCGGTCAGGCGCTGGCGGCACCTGTATGGGGTGCGGTCGCCGAGTGGCTCGGGCTCAGCGCCTCTCTGCTGATCGCCGGTGCCGTGATGCTGCTCAGCGCCGCGAGCGTGCGCCGGTGGCCGCTGTACGACGCCGAGTGGATCAACCCTTCGACGTCCGACCACTGGCCCACTCCTCCCCTGGTGTTCGAGCCGGGAGAGGCCGACGGCCCGGTCCTGGTCAACATCGTCTACCGGGTCCCGGCGGACAGCCACGCCGAGTTCACCGGCCGTATGCGCCATGTCGCCCGGTCCAGGCGCCGTACGGGGGCCCTCACCTGGGGCCTCTACCAGGACGGCAACGACCCGGAGCGCTTTGTCGAGACGTACCTGGTCTCCTCCTGGGCGGAACACCTCGCCCAGCACCACGTCCGGCTGACGGCCACCGACCGCCGCCGCGAGGAGCGGGCTCGTGAACTGCTCGCCCCCGGGACCCTGCCCGAGGTGACCCATGCCTTCGACACGGCGTCGGGGTCTTTGGTGTCGGATCGAGTGGCGTCCGGGTAACGCGGCGGGTCAGCCGGGTCAGGGGCGGGGAATGTTGCGGAGGTTGGCCCGGGCCAGGTGGACCATGCGGCCGACACCTCCGCTCAGCACCGTCCGGCTCGCGGACAGGGCGAAGCCGCTGATCTGCTCGGTGGTGATCTTCGGCGGGACGGCCAGCGCGGCGGGGTCGGTGACGACGTCGACCAGTACGGGCCCGTCATGAGCGAAGGCCGCGCGCAGCGCGTCACGTACGCCGGCGGGCTTCTCCACCCGGATGCCGAGCGCCCCGGCCGCCGTGGCGATGGCCGCGAAGTCGGTGTGCGGGTAGGACGTGCCGTACGGGGGCAGGCCGTCGACCATCATCTCCAGGTCGACCATGCCGAGGGAGGAGTTGTTGAAGACGACCACCTTGACCGGCAGGCCGTACTGGACGAGCGTGAGGAAGTCGCCCATGAGCATGGAGAAGCCGCCGTCGCCGGAGAGGGAGACGACCTGCCGGCCGCGGTCGAGGAACTGGGCGCCGATGGCCTGGGGCAGCGCGTTGGCCATCGAGCCGTGGACGAACGAGCCGAGGATGCGGCGGCGGCCGTTGGGCGTCAGATAGCGCGCCGCCCACACACAGCACATGCCGGTGTCCACGGTGAACACGGCGTCGTCGGCGGCCTCTTCGTCGAGCACCGAGGCCACGTACTCGGGGTGGATCGGGGTGTGCTTCTCGACGTTGCGGGTGTAGGCGTTCACGGCGCTCTTGAGTGCGTGCTCGTGCCGCTCCAGCATGCGGTCGAGGAAGTGGCGCGACGGCTTCTCCCGCACGGCGGGCGTGAGGCAGCGCAGGGTCTCGCGTACGTCTCCCCACACCGCGAAGTCGAGTTGGGTGCGCCGCCCCAGCCGCTCGGGCTGCACGTCGACCTGCACGGTCCGCACATGGCGGGGCAGGAAGTCGGTGTACGGGAAGTCCGTGCCCAGGAGCAGCAGCAGATCGCACTCGTGCATGGCGTCGTACGCGGCTCCGTAGCCGAGCAGGCCGGACATGCCGACGTCGTACGGGTTGTCGTACTGGATGTGCTCCTTGCCGCGCAGGGCGTGCCCGACCGGTGCCTTCACCTTCTCGGCGAAGGCCATGACCTCGGCGTGGGCGCCCGCGACACCCCGGCCGCAGAACACCATGACGCGTTCGGCGGTGTCCACCAGGTCCGTGAGCCGGGCGAGCTCCTGGTCGCTCGGGCGGATGGCGGGCAGGTCCAGGGGCATGGCGAGTTCGGGCGCGGCGTCCGGGGAGTCCTCGGCGGCGGTGTCGCCGGACAGGGCCACGACCGAGACACCACGCCGGCCCACGGCGTGCTGGATCGCCGTCTGCACCACGCGCGGCATCTGGCGGGGTGAGGAGATCAGCTCGGAGTAGTGGCTGCACTCGGCGAACAGCCGGTCGGGGTGGGTCTCCTGGAAGTAGCCGGTGCCGATCTCGCCGCTGGGTATGTGGGCGGCCAGCGCGAGGACGGGCGCCATCGAGCGGTGGGCGTCGTAGAGGCCGTTGATCAGGTGGAGGTTGCCCGGTCCGCAGGAGCCCGCGCAGGCCGCCAGCCGGCCGGTGAGCTGGGCCTCGGCGCCGGCGGCGAACGCCGCGACCTCCTCGTGGCGGACCTGGACCCATTCCACCGCGTCGTGCCGTCTGACCGCGTCGACGACCGGATTCAGGCTGTCCCCGACCACGCCGTAGAGGCGGCGCACACCCGCGCGCGCCATCAGGTCGACGTACTGTTCCGCGATGGTCTGCTTGGCCATGCCACTCCTCGGATTCCGGCATTGTGGCGGACACCGCCGCGTGAGAGCACAGCGGGTCCGCCTCGCGCCTCGATCACGTTAGTGAGCGGGGAAGTGCCGCGCTTGACCGTCCGTGCACGAGATCGGTTCCCGCAGCGCACCGGCCCTGGCCACGCCGGTGCGACTTCCTCGACCGGCAGGACGCTCGGTGCGCTGACGGACACCTGCGCGTGCGCTCCCGGACAAAGCGGCTCCGGATTCGGCTCCTAGGGTCGACCGCGGATATTCAGCACAGCATCGCAGGAGGCACCTCATGACCACCGGCTCCACACCCACGAGCAGTCAGCCGTGGCTGCACCAAAAGGGCTCGGTCATCCAGGAGTTCGGGACCGTCAAGCAGTTCCCCATCGCGCTGTCCTACGAGGCGCGCATGTATTCGTCCCAGCGCCTGAACAAGGTGCTGGCCGATACCCAGATCCTTTACGGCCTCTACAAGAAGCACCACTGGATCATGCGGGGCGCGACCTTCTACCAGCTGCACCTGCTCCTGGACAAGCACGCGGGAGAACAGCTGGAACTCGTCGACACCCTCGCCGAGCGCGTCCAGACGCTGGGCGGCGTCGCCGTGGGCGATTCCCGGCACGTCGCCGAGATCACGTCGATTCCGCGCCCGCCGGACGGTGTGGAGGAGGTCCCGGCCATGCTCTCGCGGCTGCTCGAGGCGCATGAGCTCATCCTGACGGAAGCCCATGACGCGGCCGCCCGCACCGCCGAGCTGGGCGACGACGGCACCAACGACCTGCTGGTCTCGCAGATCATCCGCACCGGCGAACTGCAGTCCTGGTTCCTGGCGGAACACCTGGTCGACACCCCGCTGGTCCGCGTCTGATCCGCGTCTGATCCGCGCCGCGTGGCTCGCCGGGAACCGCCGTCACCGGCGGCCCGGACACTTCGACGTGGACACGGGCGCGGGCACGGGGGCGCGGGCGGGCTCGGGCACGGGCGCGAGGGCGGAGCGCACCCCGTGAGCACCGCCCCGACCGTGCTGCTGGACGAGCCGGCCGCGAACCGCACCGGAGACCCGGTGCCCGAGCGGCTACGGGAGTGGACGGCCGTGGGCCGGCCCGAACTGCGCCGCGCGAGACTTCTGCGCGGCGCTGCCCAGTCGGGCACGGTCGTCTGGGCCGGCGGGCCGGCGGGCCGGCGTGGACGGCCCAACGCGGCTTGGGCGCGCTCCACGGCGCCCCCGTGTCCGCCGTCCTGGTGCCCGCCCTGGTGACGGCGGCCGGCGTCGCCCTGCGGGCCGTACTGCTGTACGCGGGTGAGGCGGCCGCCGCCCGCGGTGCCCGCGCGCGGCGGGCGACTGCTGTCCCAGGGGCAGCGCAGGCGCCTCGCCACCGCGCGCGCCCTGCTCAGGCGCCTCCGGTCCTGCTGCTCGACGAACCCACCGCCGAGGCGCTGCTGGCCGCGCTGCCCCGAGCGCTGCCCGGGACATCTCTGGTGATCGCGTTGCAGGAGCGGGACGTCGATCTGCTGGACCGGGCGCCGACGGCGGTCGTCCGCCTCGGTCATACCGCTGACGGCTCGCCGTGGGCCCGGTCGGCGCATGGGCTCAGTCGAAACGCAGGTCGGACAGCTGCCGTTCGAGTGCGGTGACGTCGTCCTCAGGAGCCGCCTCGGCCGGACGAGCGGCCATCACGGCGGCCAGCTCACCCCCCGCCCGACGGATACGTACGGGCAGTCCCTCCGTGTACTCGTCGCCGCCGGAACCCCAGTCCTCGGACGCCGCGTACACCGCGGTGGGGACGACGGCGGCGCGCAGATAGGAGAACAGCGGGCGCAGAGCGTGCTCCAGGACCAAAGAGTGGCGGGCCGTCCCGCCCGTCGCCGCAATCAGGACCGGCTTGCCGGTGAGGGCGTCCGGATCGATCAGGTCGAAGAAGGACTTGAACAGTCCGCTGTAGGAAGCGGTGAACACGGGCGTCACCACGATCAGGCCGCCGGCGCCCGTCACCGAGTCGATCGCGGCGGCCAGAGCGGGCGGCGGAAACCCGGTCACGAGGTGGTTGGCGACGGCGACGGCCAGTTCGCGCAGCTCGATGGCTTCGGTCTCCACGTCGTGGCCCTGAGCGACGAGTTCGTCGCGGGCCGACTCGGTGAGACGGTCCGCGAGCAGACGGGTGGAGGACGGGGTGCTGAGCCCCGCGGACACGGCGACGAGCTTCATGCGGCGGTCTCCCCCTCGGCGGACACGGCGGCGTTGGCGGACACAGCACCCTTGGCAGACAGAGCAGCGGCGACCCGCGCCGGGTGCGTCGGCGCGTCCGGCACATCGGCGGGACGGCCGTTCGCGAACTCCTTGCGCAGGACGGGCACGACCTCCTCACCGAGTATGTCGAGCTGTTCCAGCACGGTCTTCAGCGGCAGGCCCGCGTGGTCCATCAGGAACAGCTGCCGCTGGTAGTCGCCGACGGTCTCACGGAAGGACAGCGTCCGCTCGATGACCTGCTGCGGGGAGCCCACCGTCAGCGGGGTCTGCTCGGTGAAGTCCTCCAACGACGGCCCGTGGCCGTAGACGGGCGCGTTGTCGAAGTAGGGGCGGAACTCCCGCACGGCGTCCTGCGAGTTCTTCCGCATGAACACCTGCCCGCCGAGGCCGACGATGGCGTCCTCGGGTCGGCCGTGGCCGTGGTGGGCGTACCGCCGCCGGTACAGCTGGACCATCCGCCTCGTGTGCTCGGCCGGCCAGAAGATGTTGTTGTGGAAGAAGCCGTCCCCGTAGAACGCGGCCTGCTCGGCGATCTCCGGCGAACGGATCGAGCCGTGCCAGACGAACGGCGGTACGCCGTCCAGCGGACGGGGAGTGGAAGTGAAGCCCTGCAGAGGCGTACGGAACTTCCCCTCCCAGTCCACGACGTCCTCACGCCACAGCCGGCGCAGCAGCGCGTAGTTCTCCTTGGCGAGGTTGATGCCCTGCCGGATGTCCTGCCCGAACCAGGGATAGACGGGGCCGGTGTTTCCACGGCCCAGCATCAGGTCGACCCGGCCGTCCGCGACGTGCTGGAGCATCGCGTAGTCCTCGGCGATCTTCACCGGGTCGTTGGTGGTGATCAGCGTGGTGGCGGTGGACAGGACCAACTTCTCGGTACGGGCGGCTATGTAGCCGAGCATCGTCGTCGGGGACGACGGCACGAACGGGGGGTTGTGGTGCTCGCCGGTCGCGAAGACGTCCAGGCCCACCTCCTCCGCCTTGAGGGCGATGGCGACCATCGCCTTGATCCGTTCGTGCTCGGACGGAGTGCGGTTGTCGGTCGGATCGGTCGTCACGTCTCCGACCGAGAAAATGCCGAACTGCATGGGTCACTCATTCTTTCGTTAATGGTGCGAGGCCCGACGGTCTACCGCGGCTCCACCCCGAGATCCGCATCGACGTCGTAGCCGGATTCCGCCCGGCCGGCCGTGGGATGCGCGATGTCGGCCCCCAGGTCGAATGCTGCCTCTCCGACCGCGTCCTCCAGAGCGGACTCCGCGCGTTCGGCTTGAGCACGGCGGTGGTGCTCGGTCATTCGCTCCATGATGTGCCGGATATGGGGGTGGCCGTTGTCCGAATTCGACTCATTCGCGTTCACTCGGCAATCCTCCGTACAGGGCAACAGCAGGCATCAGCGATGCGGCATGACGCTATGCGGATGTCCCCGCCGCGGGTTTGCCGACGGCGCACGGATTCTTGTCCGTCGGTGTACGGGACGCTGTACAGCCCTCAGGCGGATCGGGGCCAGTCGGCCATGGTCCGGTGGTCGCGCACCTCTTCCAGGGCACGTATCCCGAGGTCGACAAGCGGGTGCCGGCGGCTGCCCCGGCGCACGCAGGTGAGAAGCCGCCGCGTCGGCATGTTCTCGTTCGACACCGGCACCCGCACCACCGCCTGGCCCGCCGCGCCCTCGGCCAGCCGCGGGACCAGCGAGACGCCCAGCCCGTTCCCGACCAGTGGCCAGATCGCCGCCCACTGGATGGCGGCGTGCACGATCCGCGGCGAGAACCCGGCCGCCGCGCAGAGCATCCGCACCCGCTGGGCGTGGTCGCAGCTGTCCGGGTCGGCAACGACCCAGTCCTCGGCCGCCGCGTCCTCCAACCGCACTGATTTCGCTCGCGCAAGCGGGTGGTCGGCGGGCACCAGCATGATGTGCGGCTCCTCCAGCAGGGGGCTCTGCTCGAACCGCGGGTCATCCAGCGGTGGCCCGCCCTCGGTGGGCTCCACGACCGCGAGATCCACCTTGCCCGCCACCAGCAGGTCCATGCTCTCCACGGTGTCGCACTCGCGCACCTGCACCAGGAGGTCGGGATGGCTGTGCCGCAGCCGCCCGGCCGCGGGGGCGATCAGGCCGCTGATCGCGGTGGGGAAACCCGCCATGCGCAGTGGTCCGGCCATGCCCACCCGATAGGACTCCAACTCCGCCTGCGCCGCCTCCCACCGGGCCAGCAGCGCGTCGGCGTGGTCGATGAGCAGGTGCCCGGCCGGGGTCAGCCGGACGCGGCGGCCCTGCGGCTCCAGGAGCGGGACCTTGAGCTGCCGCGCGAGCTCGCGCATGTGGTGGGAGACCGCCGACGGGGTGAGGTGCAGAGCCTCCGCGGCCGCGGTGACCGTGCCCTGCTGGTGCACCACGCGGAGCATATGAAGCCGACGTAGGTCAATCATGAAGTTATTTTGCACATACGACCAGTAAAACTTGCAATAGACCGCAACGGTTGTACGGGGTCATCCTGCTGTTATGAACACCGACACGAACACCATCGTTTCCCGGCACACCACCAGCAAGGGTGTCGTGGTCTGGCGCCGGTGCGCCTGCGGACGGCTTCAGATGGCCCTGATTCCCTACGGCACCGACGGCAAGGCACTCGCCGCGGGCGGGCACGACATCCAGTGCCCCCACCGCGGCCGTTAGCGCTGCTCGGCGTAAGAAGGACGGGACGCCGGCGCCGGCGTCCCGTCCGTGGTTTCCCGTCGATCCGGTCGGCCGGACCCGGCCTGGGCCCTCGGTCAGCGGCGGCTGAACGCGGCGGCTTCGTTGCCGAATCCGACGATGAGCCAGCCGTTGGCGGCCACCGTCACCGTGTGGACGGGCATCGGGAACAGCAGCTCTCGTCCGGCCTGTCGAAAGGTGGCCACCTCCCGAACGCGCACCGCTCGGTGCCGTGGGGTGCGCGGTGAGTCATGTCCGGCACAGCATCCGGCCTGGCTGACGGCCGCTCCTCCGCGTTCACTCAGAAACGGACAAGTGCGCTTTCGATGGTCAATCCTGGCCCCATCGTCATCAGAACTCCGTACTCTCCTGAGTTCACTATGCCCTCACCCAGAAGGCGTTCATAGGAGAACAGAAACGAACCGCTGGAGAGATTTCCGTAGTCACGGAGAACTCCTATGGAATGGCGCACGTCATGGCGGGTGAGACCCAGATTCGCTCGGACGGATTCGATGATTTTCATTCCGCCGGAGTGGATCACCCAGTGCGCCACATCGCCGCGCCCCAGTCCCGTGCCGTCCAGGAGCCGGTCGACAACGGTTTCGACATCCGCGCCGAGTACGGAGGGGACGTCCCGGTCCAGAAAGAAACGGAACCTTCCGGCTGTCTCCTGGAACCCGGACCTGTCCGCGGAGGACCTGGCCGCCGAGTGGACCCGGATGACTTTTGGCAACGACCCGCACGTGGTCGAGACGGTCTCGGCCCTGCTCCGGGACTCCTGGCGCACCTACGAGGACTACACCTCGCCACTGGGCACCGGATACCTCACCCACCCGCCGGACGGCTCGGTGACCGGGCACCTCGACCCCAGCCCGACGACGACCACCCAGTTCCACAAGTCCAACCGCGAAGGCATCGGCTACGACCGCACCGCCGCCACCGGCGACGGCTACACCAAGCTGTACGCGCCGACGATACGGGACGCCTACGAGTCGCTGGAGAACTGCCCCGAGGAACTGTTCCTCTTCCTGCGCCATGTCCCGTACACCCACCGGCTGGACAACGGCGAGACCGTGATCCAGCACATCTACGACACGCCCAGCCCCTGGTGGAGCTGCGGGTGCCGTTCACCGTGGACCGGCAGCAGGTGGACGATGTGGAACGCGGTGCCATGGACACGGACTGGCAGCCGGTGCAGGACGCGGCGCGAGACATCGCGTTCGCCGAGGACCGGGCCGTGTTCGAGGGCTACGCCGCCGCCGGAATCGCGGGCCTGCGCTCGAGCTCGTCGAACCGGGCGCTCACCATGCCCGCCGAGGTACGCGAGTACCCGACCGTCGTCAGCGAGGCCATGAGCGCGCTGCGGCTGGCGGGGGTCGGCGGTCCGTACGCCATGGCGCTGAGCGCCGAGGCGTACACCGCCGTGAGCGGTACGTCCGACCACGGCTATCCGGTCATCAAGCACATGGCCCGCCTCCTGGACGGCGACATCGTCTGGGCGCCCGCGATCGACGGGGCCTTCCTGCTGTCCACCAGGGGCGGCGACTTCGAACTGCGCATCGGCCAGGACGTGTCCATCGGCTATCTGTCGCACGACGGGCGCAGCATCCGGCTGTACTTCCAGGAGTCGCTGACCTTCCTCGTGTACACGAGCGAAGCCGTCGTACCCGTGGCTCGTCCGGCACCCGGGTAGTTCCTGCGGCAGCATCAGCCGGCCAAGGAGCCGTCCGGTCGAGTCACCAGGCGCACCAGGTCCGCCCAGGTGGCCTGGAGGTCGTCGGCGGGGATTCCGCGATCGCGGACCAGATGGTCCGCCGTCTCGAAGGTCGTAAAGGCGAGCAGGGCATGGGCGAGCACGTCGGAGTCGGTGTCGACGCCCGCTTCCCACAGGAGGTCCGCGACATGGCGGTGAAACGCGCGGCCCGTCTTGGAGGCGTTGCGGTTCCGGGGCCGGAGTTGTCGCGCCAGGGCGGTCCCCAGGTCCGTGACATCGGCGATGCGGTCGATCAGGGTGCAGCCGAACGCCGTCAGCCGGTCCGCCGCCGGCGCACCGGGGCCGAGGGGCGGGGGACCCGAGGTGTACACCTCGTGGAAGTCGGCCTCGGCCTCCTCGAGGAGGACGCACAGAAGGCCCTCCCGATCACCGAAACGACGGAAGAGGGTGCCCTTCCCCACCCCGGCCTCCTTCGCGACCGCCTCCATCGTCACATGCTCGGCGCCGTGCTCGCTGACCAGGCGACGGGCGGCCGCCAGCAGCCGGGCGCGGTTGCGGGCGGCGTCGCAACGCTCGGCGCCGACGGCGGTGCCATTCGGTGTCTCCATCAGCGCCGAGGCTAACGGGGCGGGACGGTGCCGGGATGCGACCCCGGCCCCAGTCCATGTCAGCAGATGGAACTAGGGCTCCGGCAGGACTCCTCCTCCCCAGCGACTAGCGATCTTGGGTCTGGAGAATTAGATTCTCTGCTGCGAGAATCCAATCACCATCCGACTGCCGTTCCAGAGCGAGGGAGGCGGGCCAGTGGCGCCCACCGACGAGCCGTCCGACGACATTCACGCGATCGACTTCTTCCGTGACGACGGGGCGGTGGCGGACCCGTACCCCTACTTCGACTCCCTGCGGACACGCTGTCCCGTGCTCCGCGAACCCCACCACGACGTCGTGATGGTGACGGGATACGACGAGGTGGTGGAGGTGGCCCAGGACTCCAAGACCTTCTCGGCCTGCGTCTCGGTCACCGGCCCCTTCCCTGGCTTCCCGGTCCCGCTCGAGGGGGACGACGTCAGCGACCTGATCGAGCGGCACCGCGACGAGCTGCCGATGAGCGACCAGCTGCCGACCCTCGACCCGCCGGTGCACACCGCGCACCGCGCACTGCTGATGCGGCTGATCACGCCCAAGCGCCTCAAGCAGAACGAGGCGGCGATCGGGGAGATCGCCGACCGGATGCTGGACACCTTCCTGGCGCGTGGCGAGGGCGAGTTCATCAGCGAGTTCGCCGGCCCCTTCACACTGCTGGTCATCGCCGATCTGCTGGGGGTGCCCGAGGAGGACCGGGAGGAATTCCTCGACCGGCTCCAGCGCCGGCCGCGGGCCGGGGGCGCCATCGGCAGCACCGGCGAGGGCGCGATGGCGCACTCGCCGTTGGAGTTCCTGTACGGGCGCTTCGCGGACTACATCGAGGACCGGCGGCGGCAGCCACGCGACGATGTGCTGACCGGCCTGGCCACCGCCAGGTTCCCGGACGGCTCCCTGCCCGATGTCGCCGATGCGGTGCGGGTGGCCGCCAATGTGTTCTCGGCCGGGCAGGAGACGACCGTACGGCTGCTCAGCTCCGCACTCATGCTGATCGCCGAACACCCGGAGGTCCAGGAGCGGTTGCGCGCGGAACGCGGTCTCATCCCCAACTTCGTCGAGGAGGTGCTGCGGGCGGAGAGCCCGGTCAAGGGCGACTTCCGGCTCTCCCGGATCCCCACCACGGTGGGCGGCGTCGACATTCCGGCGGGCACCACCCTCATGCTGCTCAACGGCGCCGCCAACCGCGATCCGCGCAAGTTCGAGGACCCGGCCACCTTCGATCCGGCCCGTCCCAACGCCCGTCACCACCTCGCCTTCGGCCGCGGCATCCACACCTGCCCCGGCGCACCGCTGGCCCGGGCCGAGGCGCGGGTGGGCATCGAGAGGCTGCTGGACCGCACCAGCGACATCAGGATCTCCGAGCGTGTGCACGGCCCCGCGGGCGCGCGCCGCTACCGGTATCTGCCGACGTACATCCTGCGGGGCCTGACCCACCTCAATCTGGAATTCGCGCCCGCCGGGGAGGCCACCCGATGAAGGTCGTCATCGACGAGGACCGCTGCCGCGGACACGCGGTCTGCTGCACGTTCTGCCCCGAGGTCTTCGACATCGGCGACGACGGCTACGCGGTCGTCGAACCGGCCGACGTTCCAGCGCAGTTCGAGCAGGCCGTACGCACCGCGGCGATGTCCTGCCCCGAACGTGCCATCACCGTGCTGAACTGACCCGTGGCCGGTGCCTGCCGCCCGTCGCGGCCCTGAGCGAGCGGTCCGGGCGAGCGGTCCGGGCGAGCGGTCCGGCCCGGAGCCGACGGCGAGGCACCGGGCCGGAACGGTCCCCGGGCGGCTCAATTCTCCGCGGCCGCCAGCGCCGCCTGCGCCTTCGTACGGTAGACGGCGAGCTTCTCCGCCGGGGCGACGATCTGGTGGCTGCGGGACTTGATGGACACGTCGTGGCCCTCGGCGGCCTTCCGCAGGGCGCCCACGGTGGCCTGCTCGCGCGGGATGTGCGCGAACGGGTCGAAGGAGTACCAGCGCATCGCGTTCTCGTACGTCATCTTGTTGATCTCCGCGTCCGGTACGGAGTTCGCGGTGAGCACGTCGTGCAGTTCCTCCGGGGCGTTCGGCCACATGGAGTCGCTGTGCGGGTAGTCGGCCTCCCAGCAGATGTTGTCGATGCCGATCTCGTGGCGCAGCTTCACTCCTACGGGATCGGAGATGAAGCAGGTCAGGAAGTGCTCACGGAAGATCTCGGACGGCAGCTTGCCGCCGAAGTCCTGGAGGGTCCAGGTGGCGTGCATCTCGTAGGTGCGGTCGATCCGCTCCAGGAAGTACGGGATCCAGCCGGTGCCGCCCTCCGACAGCGCGATCTTGACGTCGGGGTACTCCTTGAGGACGCGGGACCACATCAGGTCGCCCGCCGCCTGAACGAGGTTGACCGGCTGAAGCGTGATCATCACATCCGGCGGGGCGTCGGCGGAGGTGATGGCGAGGCGGCCGGAGGAGCCGATGTGCAGGTTCATCACCGTGCCGCAGTCCGTCAGCGCCCGCCATACCGGGTCCCAGTAGTCGGTGTGGAAGCTGGGGTAGCCGAGCGGGACCGGGTTCTCGGGGAAGGTGAGCGAGTGGCAGCCCTTCTCGGCGACCCGCCGGATCTCCTGGGCGCACAGTTCGGCGTCCCAGATCGCGGGGAGAGCCATCGGGATGAAGCGGCCGGGGTGGGCCGCGCACCACTCGTCGATGTGCCAGTCGTTGTACGCCCGTACCAGGGCGAGGGAGAAGTCGGAGTCCTCGGTGGCGAACATCCGGGCCGAGAAGCCGGGGAAGGAGGGGAAGTTCATCTGGGCGAGGACACCGCCGGCGTTCATATCGGCGACCCGCTCGTCGACGTCGTAGCAGCCGGGCCGGATCTCGTCCAGGCCCTGCGGCTCCATGCCGTACTCCTCCTTGGGCCGCCCGGCGACCGCGTTGAGGGCGGAGTTGCCGACGGTGTTGTCCCGGAACTGCCAGACATCACTGCCGTCCTCGCGGTGGACCAGGCGCGGGGCGTCCTTCTTGTACCGCTCCGGCAGGTGGTTGGCGAAGATGTCGGGCGGCTCGATGATGTGGTCGTCGACGCTGATCAGGATCATGTCCTCGCGGTTCATACGGGCTCCTTGGGGCTTGGCTGGGATCAGTCCGAGGCGGGCAGCGCTTTGGGGGCCTTGATGGTCAGCGGCTTGCCGCCGTAGGTGAGCGGACCGGCGCCGGAGGCGGTGCAGAGGAGTTCGAGGGTGCCGGCGGCGTCGACGTACCGCTTGCCGATGAGGGCGCCGGGCGCCTCGTCGGAGGGGAGCGGGGCGGGCACTTCGGTGGCGGGGACCATCGGACTGCCGCCGCACTCGACGGTGCCCGCCGCGTCCCGCGGGGCCCGGATGACGATGACGCGGGTGGTGCTGGTGGCGGAGGCGAGCTGGTCACCGGGGCGCGGGGTCGGTGCGGGGGACTCCATTGCGCGGTTCTCCTTCGGGTACGGGTGCTGGTGTGCCGAGGCGCTCCCCCAGCCGGTCCAGGTCGTACGACTGGCGGGCGAGCCAGAAGCGCAGGAAGCCGGTGAGCGAGTAGCGCAGGAACAGCGCGCCGCCCACCACGGCGGCGGCGATCCCGCCGAGGCCGATGGCGAGGGCGTCGCCCTGGGCCAGGGAGTTGTCGGTGGCGTGGGCGAGCGGGAAGGCGAGGGCGCCGAGGAAGAGGCCCGCCGCCATGAGCAGTCCGCCGAGGCGCAGCCACAGGGCCGCGCGGGCGGCGGCGGGGTCGGGGATCTTCAGCTCGGCGAGCTCGCGGACGAACCGGTCCGCGCGCGCCTCGGAGGCGGAGGTCATGTCGGGCTCCCCAGGTAATAGGAGGACAGTTCGGCGTGCAGGGAGCTGTCGGGGTGCCCCTGCCACTGGATCCGGCCACCGGCGAGGACGGCGGCGTGGTCGGCGATCTTCAGGACGGCGGCGGCGAACTGTTCGACCACGAGCACCGCGACGCCCTGCCGCGCGATCTCGGCGACGTGCTCGTACAGTTCGGCGACGACCAGCGGGGCGAGGCCCATGGAGAGCTCGTCCAGCAGCAGGACGGCGGGGTCGGTGGCCAGGCCCCGGGCGAGGGCGAGCATCTGCTGTTCGCCGCCGGAGAGCGTGCCGGCGTGCTGTGCGCGGCGGGCGCCGAGTACGGGGAACCGGGCGTACGCGGTCTCCTCGATCTCCTCCCGGCCGCGACCGGCGAAGGTCATCATCAGCAGGTTGTCGCGTACGGAGAGGTTGGGGAAGACGCCGCGGCCCTCGGGGATGAGGCAGACGCCGACGCGGGCGAGGTCCTGGGGCCGTGCACCGGTGGTGTCCCGGCCGCCGAGGAGCACCCGGCCGCCGGTGGACGGGTGCATACCGGCGGCGACCTTGAGGGCGGTGGTCTTTCCGGCGCCGTTGGGGCCGAGGAGCGTCACCACCTGACCGGCCGCGACGGCGAGATCGATGCCGTGCAGAACGGTGATGCCACCGTAGGCGGCCCGGATGCGGGACAGTTCGAGCAGCGGGGTCACGGTTGTGCCTCCCCCAGATAGGCCGCGAGGACCGCCTTGTCCTGCCGGATCCGCGCGGGCGGACCGCAGGCGACGACGGCCCCCAGATCGAGGACGTACACCTCGTCGCAGACGCCCATCACCAGGCTCATGTCGTGTTCGACGAGCAGCACCGCCGTGCCCCCGTCCGCGAGGGAGCGGAGCAGGGCGGCGAAGCGTTCGGTCTCCTCGGCGTCCTGTCCGGCCGCCGGTTCGTCGAGGAGCAGTACGCGCGGGTCGAGGGCGAGGGCGCGGCCGACCTCCACGAGGCGGGCGAGTCCGGTGGGGAGCGCGTCGGCGGGGTCGTCGGCCACCTGGGTCAGCCCTAGCCGGTCAAGCACGGCCTCCGTAGTACGGGACGCCTGGCGCCGCCCGGAGCCGAGTTCGGCGGCGACGAGAAGGTTGTCGCGCACCGAGAGGCGGCCGAAGAGCTCCAGGTGCTGGAAGGTGCGGGACAGGCCACGGCGGGCGCGGCGGGCGGGGCCCTCGCGGGTGATGTCCCTGCCGTCCAGCCGCACCCGGCCGGTCCGGGGGCGGCGCAGCCCGCAGACCACGTCGAACAGGGTGCTCTTCCCGGCTCCGTTGGGTCCGATGAGCCCGGTGACACGGCCCGCCTCGGCGGTCAGCGACACCCCGTCGAGGGCGCGGCGTCCGCCGAAGGCGACGGTCACCTCCTCAGCCCGCAGCAGTGGCACGGTTCAGCACCTCCCCGTCCTCGGGCCGCCAGGGGCGGCGCAGTCCCCACCACTCCAACGGGATGTCGGAGGGCCCTCGTTGGCGTCCGGCGGCCCCGACCCGTAGCGCCAGGGCCGCCGCCAGGGCCACGGCGAGCGGCGGCCATCCGTCGGCGGCGCCGACCGCGGCGAGCAGCCAGCAGCCGGCGAGTACGGCGCACAGGGCCGGCATCAGCAGCCGGTCGCGGGCCAGCGGCGCCCATTCGGCGCGCATCCCGGCGAGCACGCCGCTCGGGCTGTGGGCCAGGCCCATCCCGGCGAGCGCGACGAGGAGCGCGGTCACGTCGTGGGCCCAGGGGCCGAGCCCGTCCAGCAACTGGGCCGGTACGACGAAGGCGACACCGGTGAACAGACCCGCGCCGACCGCGCCGAGCCCGCCGATCACCGCGATGAGGAAGATGGGCAGTCCGGCGACGAGGTTGAACTGCTCGGCGGTGACGGTCTGCAACTGCATGCCGTACAGGGCGCCGCCCAGCCCCGCGATCCCGGCCGACAGCGCGAACACCGCCGCCTTGGCGGCGAGCAGGCGCCCGCCGAGGGTGGCGTAGGCGGCCTCGCTGTCCCGCAGGGCGATCAGGCGGCGGCCGAACCTGCCGCGGCGCAGCGCGACGACACCGAGCGAGGCGAGGGCGAGGCAGACCGCGGCCAGGAGCAGCAACTGAGTCGGCGAGGTGAGGTGCAGGCCGAAGAGGTCGGGTCCGGTGATGGCCACCGAGCCCTGGTCGAACAGGGCGATGCGCACACCGAGTACGTCGAAGGCGGGTAGGGTGAAGATCCAGCGGTCGAGGACGACGGCGAAGGCGACGGTGCCCAGGGCCAGGTAGATCCCGGACAGGTGCAGGGCCGGCAGCGCGATGAGCGCGCCGACGGCCGCGGCCACCAGCACGGCGACCGGCAGCGCCCACAGTTGTCCCTGCGCGCCGAGGTGCCCCCACACCACCGCGCCGATCCCGGCGATGGACAGCTGGCACAGGGAGATCTGCCCGGCGTACCCGGCGAGTGGGACGTACGACAGGGCGATGACGCCGAGCGAGAAGACCGTGCCGTACGAGATGATCGCGTCCTCGGTCAGCACGGTCACGAGGAGCAGCGCGAACACGAGGATGCTCCCCGCGAGGAGCAGACTGCCGCGCACCGTCGGCAGCGGCACCCGCACCAGGGTGCGGTCGCGGCCGCGCAGCCTTCGGTGCGGGAAGGCGAGCAGGGCCAGGAGGAGCAGCAGGGCCGGGGCGGCCAGCCGCAGGCCCGGCAGGTAGTCGTTCCGCGGCAGGTAGCCGGTGAGGTATGCCTCCAGGAGGCCGACGACGACCGCGCCGAGGAAGGTGAGCGGGAGGCTGCGCAGGCGGCCGAAGACGGCGGCGGTGTAGGCGCTGACGATGAGCAGCGACAGCTGCTGGGCGTCCAGCGCGACGGTGGGGGCGATGAGGATGCCGCCGACGGCGGCGAGCTGGATGCCAAGCACCCAGGCCAGCCGCCCCGCGCGCAGCGGGTCGGCTCCGGTGAGCCGGGCGAGTGCGCGGTCGTCGACGGAGGCGCGCATCTGGGTGCCGGCGCGGGTGCGGTGCAGCAGGACCCACAGGGCCGCCGCGATCGCGAGGGCGACCGCCATGGTGATCGCCTGGTGCCAGGTGACGGCGGCCGGGCCCAGCCGGATCGCGGGACGGTCGGCGAGGAAGGGGCTGAGCGGGCGCGGGGTGTTGGGGTCCCACACCCAGCGGGCGAGCGCGATGCACCCGGTGAGCAGGGCCACCGTCATCACGAGGCGTTCGGCCTCGCCGAGCGCCTGTACCGGGCGCATCAGGACGCGTTCCACGAACAGTCCGAAGGCGGGGGCGAGCACGAGCAGAACGGCCGCGAGGGCGAGCGGCACCGGCCAGCCCCAGCCGACGGCGAGCTGCCAGTAGGCGAAGGCGGCGAGCATCCCGGCCGCACCATGGGCGAAGTTGAACACTCCGGCCGTGGTGTGGGTGAGCACCAGGCCGCTGCCGATCACGGCGTAGATGGCGGCGGTACTCAGGCCCACCACCGTGAAGGCCAGGAACTGATCCATGATTTGGAAACTAGCTTCTCCTTATTAGAGAAGCAACCATTCGAGCAGAGGGAGCTTCCTTGCCGTTGACGACTTCCCGTGCCACATGGAAGCGTGATACTCGATTTCGAGAATCACATTCTCACAGGAGGACCCGGTGAGTGACACCGACGATCTGGTGGCGATCGAACAGCTCCTGGCCCGCTACGCGGTCGCCATGACCCGCGGTGACGTGGACCGGGTGCTCGCCGTCTTCACCCCGGACGGCACCTACAGCGCCTTCGGCGACAGCTACCCCCTCGACGAGCTCCCGGCGCTGATAGCCGCCGCGCCCAAGGGCCTCTTCCTCGTCGGCACGCCCGTGATCGAGCTCGACGGCGACAGCGCCACCGGCACCCAGCCACTGTGCTTCGTCGAGCACTCCGAGCACGAGATGCGCATCGGCTACTACCACGACACCTACGCCCGCACGCAGGACGGCTGGCGCCTGCGCACCAGGGCCATGACCTTCATCCGGCGCAGCGGCGCACACGACTCGGGCCGTCCGCACGCCTTCGAACGCGGCCGTTCATGAGGACCGAGGAGTTCCGGCAGTCCCTGCGGAGCTGGCTCGACACCCATGACCTGACCCCGGATACGAACCATTACGACCTCGACGCCCAGGTGGCCCAACTGGCCCGGGTCCGCCGGGCGTTGTGGGACGCCGGCTGGATGCGCCACGGCTGGCCGCGGGAGGTCGGCGGGCTCGGCGGACCGAGCGTGCTGCGCGCGGTGCTGGGCGAGGACGTCGCCTCCCGCGATCTGGCGGAACCCGGCATCTGGTCCATGGTCGAGGTCCTGGTCCCCACCCTCATCGACTACGCACCGCCCGCCCTCGCCGCCGAGATGGTGCCGCGGCTGCTGGGCGGCGCGGAGCAGTGGTGCCAGGGCTTCTCCGAGCCCGGTTCGGGCAGCGATCTGGCATCGCTGTCCACGCGGGCGGTGCGCGACGGGAACGCGTGGGTGGTGACCGGCCAGAAGGTGTGGACGAGCCTCGCGCAGTACGCGGCCCGCTGCGTGCTGCTGGCCCGCACCGGAGGACCGGGGCACGACGGCATCAGCGCCTTCTTCGTCGACATGGACTCCCCCGGCGTCACCGTGCGTCCCCTGCGCACCATGCACGGCGTCGACGAGTTCGCCGAGGTCTTCCTCGACGAGGTACGTGTCCCGGCGGGACGTCTCCTCGGGGCTCCGGGGGACGGCTGGCGGCTGGCCATGGACCTGCTGCCGCACGAACGGTCCACCTGCTTCTGGCACCGGGTCGCCCACCTCTACAGCCGCCTCGACCGCCTCCTCGCGCAGGGCTGCGAACCCGACGCCGACGCGCTCGGCGCCGCCTGGCTCGATCTGCACACCGTGCGCTGCCGCTCGGCCGCCACCCAGCGGTCCCTCGCGGAGACCGGGCGGCTCGGTCCGGAGACCTCCGTCGACAAGATCCTGCTGGCCACCGCCGAACAACGGCTGTTCGACACCGCGCGTGACCTGCTGCCGGGCGCCGTCGAACTCGCGGCGGACGACACGTGGCGCACCGAGTACCTCTACTCGCGGGCCGCGACCATCTACGGCGGCACCGCCGAGATCCAGCGCAACATCGTCGCCCGCCGTCTGCTGGACCTCGGGAAGGAGTGAGGCGCGTGGACGCCGCCGAACGGGAACTGCTGACAGAGGCCCTGCGCAAGACGATGACGCCGGACACCGACGCGGACGCCGACGCGGCCACCGGCCTGGCGGACCTGGGCTGGCCGCAGATGCTGGTGGAGGAACCCGGCACCGCCGTCCCGCTCGTCTTCCGGCTGCTCGGCGAGACGGGCGCGCACGCTCCGGTCCTCAACGACGTCCTCCTGCACGCGGCCGGCCGGCCGCTCGGGGGCACGCTTCCGCTGCCGTACGCGGGAGGCGCCTGGGTGGAGTGGCCGCGGGACGGATCGGGCGACGGGACGGCGCTGGACCCCGCGCTCCCGCTCCGCCGGGTGGACCCGGGCGATCCGGTCCCGCTGGCCGCCGGGCGCCTGGCACTCGGCTGGTGGCTGCTCGGCACGGGCCGCGCGATGCTCGCGCTCGCTCGCCAACACGTGCTGGACAGGGTCCAGTTCGGTCGCCCGCTCGCCTCCTTCCAGGCCCTTCGGCACCGGCTCGCCGAGACGTACGTGGCCCTGGAGGGCGCCGAGGCGGCCCTCGCCGCCGCCGCGGACGACACCGGCGCCCTGCTCGCCAAAGCGGCGGCAGGCCGGGCCGCGCGCACCGCCGCCCGCCACTGCCAGCAGGCACTCGGCGGCATCGGGTTCACCGCCGAGCACGGCCTGCACCGGCACGTCAGACGCGCCCTGGTGCTCGACGGGCTGCTCGGCTCGGCCCGCGAGCTGACCCGCGAGGCGGGCGCGTCGCTGCTGCGCGAGGGGCGGGCGCCCCGCCTCGTCGACCTGTGAGGGAGTACGTATGGCCACGGACCTGTGGAACGATCTGCTCGGCTGCCTCGACCTCGCGCCGCTCGGAGGCGGCGCCTACGAAGGCCGCTCGCAGCAACTGGAGTACCGCCGGCTGTTCGGCGGCCAGTTCCTCGCCCAGTTCGCGCGCGCCGCCACCCTCGCCGCGCCCGACAAGGGCCTGAAGTCCCTGCACACGCAGTTCCTGCGCGAGGGCCGCACCGGTGAGCCCGTGCACTACGAGACGGACGTGCCGCAGCAGGGGCGCGCCTTCGCGACCGTACGGCTCACCGCCTCCCAGGGGCAGCGGGTCATCGCGGTGGCGAACGCGAGCCTGCACACCTGGGAGGACGGACAGCCGGAGCGGCAGACGGTCGATCCCGCACCGGCGCTGCCCGGCCCGGAGCGGACCGTGGACCTCGGCCTGCTGCCCTGGGAGTCGAGGGCGGCGACCGACCTCGACACCGAGAAGTCCGAGCCGCCCGGCTACGAGCTGTGGACCCTGATCCCCCAGGTCCACCGGGTCCTGGCGCCCGCTCTTGTCGCCTACGCCACCGACCTCACGCCGATCGGCACCGCGCTGCGGCCCATGGCAGGCGTCACGCAGGCGGGCGCCGGGCGGGCGTTCACATCGGCCGTCACCTCGCACACCGTGTGGTTCCACCGCCCGTTCGACACCGGGGAGTGGCTGCTGCTGCGCCAGCACAGCCCGCTCGCCGCGCACGGGCGGTGCTTCGGGCGCGGCGACGTACTGAGCGGGCAGGGGGCGCTGATCGCGTCGTACGCGCAGGAGGCGCTGTTGCGCTTCGGCTGACGCCCGCCCCGGGCGCGGCTCAGTTGCACGCCGCCCGGGGTGAACCTAAGGGCCCCCCGGGCGCGGCTCAGGGCGCGGGCACCTCCACGACCAGCGCGGAGCCCATACCGCCTCCCGCGCACATGGCGGCCACGCCCACTCCCCCACCCCTGCGGCGCAGTTCGTGGACGAGGGTGACGACCATGCGCGCTCCCGTCGCGGCGACCGGGTGGCCGAGGGAGCAGCCGCTGCCGTTGACGTTCACCGCCTCCGGGTCCAGGCCGAGTTCGCGGACGGCCGCGACCGGCACCGATGCGAACGCCTCGTTGATCTCGAACAGATCCACGTCGGACACCGCCATACCGGCCCGCTGAAGCGCTTTGGGGATGGCGTACCCGGGGGTGAGCCCGGTCTCGGCGGGGTCCAGGGCGACCGACGCCCAGGAGCGCACGGTGGCCAGGGCGGGCAGGCCGAGGCGCCCGTCAGCGACCGCCACGGCCGCCGCCGCGTCGTTCGCCCCGCACGCGTTGCCCGCCGTGATCGAGAAGCCCTCGATCTCCGGGTGGAGCGGCTTGAGGGCGGCGAGCTTTTCCGCGCTGGTGTTACGGCGCGGATGCTCATCGGCCTCGAAGGGGCCGTGCGGGGTGTCGACGGGCACGACCTCGGTCTTGAACCGGCCCTCGTCGAGCGCGCGGACGGCGTTGCGGTGCGAGCGCAGCGCCCATGCGTCCATGTCCTCGCGGGTGATCCCGGCACGCACCGCCGTGTTCCAGCCGACCGTGATCGACATATCGAGGTTGGGGGCTTCGGGGCGGTCGGGGTGCGAGGGCGGCACCCACTTCTCGGCGCCCTGGTAGGACAGCTTGGGCGCGGTGGAGGCGGAGTTGACCCCTCCGGCCAGTACGAGCCGGTCCATGCCGGCGCGGATCGAGGCCGCGGCGGCCTGGACCGCGGCGAGCCCTGCCGCGCAGTGCCGGTTGAGGGCCAGGCCCGGCACGCGCGGCAGTCCGGCGGTGACGGCCGCATGGCGGGCGACGACCCCGCCGCCGTAGTGGGACTCGGCGAGCACCACATCGTCGACGAGGGCGGGGTCAAGGCCCTCGGCGACCGCCGTGACGACGCGGTCGGCCAGCTCGTAGGCGGTGGTGTCCCGCAGGCTCCCCTTGAACGCGGTGCCGATCGGTGTGCGCAGGGCGGTGACCAGGACGGCTTCAGGCATCGGCGGCCTCTTCCAGTTCGGTGACGAGGGTGCGGCGCAGGAGCTTGCCGGTGGGTGTGCGGGGCAGTTCGGGGCGGAAGACGACGGTGTCCGGGGTCTTGGCGGAGCGCAGCCGCTGCCGGGCGAAGGACCGGATGTCCTCGGGGTCTCCGGCCCCGACCAGGACGGCGACCAGCCGCTGCCCCCACTCGGGGTCGGGCACGCCGAGCACGGCGGCCTCCCGTACGCCCGGGTACTGGAGCAGTACGTCCTCGATCTCGGCGGGCGCGATGTTCTCGCCGCCGCGGATGATGGTGTCGTCGGCGCGGCCCTCGATGAAGAGGTAGCCCATATCGTCCAGTCGTCCCCGGTCGCGGGTGGCGAACCAGCCGTCGGTTTCGAGGGCGTGGTCTCCGGCGTACTCCCCGGAGATCTGCTCGCCGCATACGAAGACGAGCCCGGTCCGGCCGGGAACGAGCACCTTGCCGTCCGCGTCCCGGATCTCCACCCCGATCCCGGGCAGCGGGCGGCCCACCGAGCCGAGCCGTTCGCGTACCGCCGGATCGCCGGAGGCCAGCGCCCTCCGGTGGTCCTCGGGGCCGAGGACGCAGATGGAGGAGGCGGTCTCGGTCAACCCGTAGGCGCCCACGAACCCGGTCCCGGGGAACTGCCGCAGCGCCCGCTCCACCACCGGGCGCGGGGCGCGCGCCCCGCCGTAGGCGAGGCTGCGCAGGGTGGGTGTGTCGGCCCGGCCGTCGCCGAGCTCGGCCGTGATCCGGGCGAGCATGGTCGGCACCAGCATGGCGTGGGTGACGCCCTCGCGGCGTACGGTCGCCAGCCAGCCCGTGGGATCGAAGGCGGACTGGTAGACGATCCGGCGGCCCGCGTAGAGGTTCGTCAGCAGGTTCATCAGCCCGGCCACGTGGTACGGCGGGAGCGCCACCAGCGTCGCGTCGCCCGGTTCGGCCGAGCCGAAGTCCTGGGTGTTGAAGACGTAGGCGAGCAGATGGCGGTGGCGGAGCAGGGCCGCCTTGGGGGCGGAGGTGGTGCCGCTGGTGTAGAGGATGACGGCGGTGGCGTCCCGGTCGTCCGGCACCGGCCGCCACTCCGGTTCACCGGCCGGGGCCAGCAGGGCGTCGAGATCGCGGGGGTGCAGCACCTCGGCGCCCGGGTGCCGCTCCAGCAGGGCGCTCAGCTGGTCTTCTCCCAGCCGGTAGTTGAGGGGGACGAACGGTACGCCGGCCAGGGCCGCGCCGAACAGGGCCACCGGGTAGGAGACGTGGTTCGCGCCCAGGTACAGGACCGCCGAGCGGTCGCGGAAGCGGTCGGCCGCATGGCGCGCGAGGCGCTGGAGTTCGGCGGCGGAGAGCGAACGGCCGTCCTCGGTGACGGCCGACCGGTCCCCCGCCGAGGCGGCCATTTCCAGGATCACGGCTATATTCATGAGAATTCCATTCTCATATACTCAGAGGCTCACTCGCAAGAGAGGGGAACGATAGTGCGCATCGAAGGTTCCTCGGCCCTGGTGGTCGGCGGCGCGGGCGGGCTGGGCGAGGCGACGGTACGGCGACTGCACGCCGCGGGAGCCCGGGTCGTGGTCGCCGATCTCGCCGACGACAAGGGCAAGGCGCTGGAGGCCGAGCTCGGGGTGCGCTACGTCCGCACCGACGCCACGGACGAGGCGTCGGTCACGGCCGCCGTCGAGGCGGCCGAGGACGCCGGGGGCACCGGGGACGCCGGGGAGTTCCGTATCGCGGTGGACTGCCACGGCGGCCCGGCGAGCGGCGGGCGGCTCGTCGGCAAGGACGGCTCCCCCCTGGACCTCGCCGGATTCCGCACCACCGTCGACGTCTACCTGACCGGGGTCTTCAACGTACTGCGGCTGGCCGCCGCGGCGATCGCCCGCACCGCGCCGGCCGGCGACGACGGCGGGCGCGGCGTGGTCGTCATGACGTCGTCCATCGCGGCGTACGAGGGGCAGATCGGCCAGCTGCCGTACGCCGCCGCGAAGGGCGGGGTGGGCGCGATGACGCTGGTCGCGGCGCGCGACCTGTCCCCGCTCGGCATCCGGGTGGTGTCCGTCGCGCCCGGCACGGTGCTCACGCCCGCGTACGGGAAGGCAGCCGGCACGCTGGAGGCGTACTGGGGTCCGCAGGTGCCCCACCCGCGGCGGATGGGGCGGCCTGAGGAGTACGCGGCCCTGGTCCAGCACCTGTGCGAGAACGACTACCTCAACGGCGAAGTGATCCGTCTGGACGGCGGGTTGAGGTTCCCGCCCAAGTGACCCAAGTGACCCATGACCCAATTGACCCAGGTGACGGCCGCCCGGTGTTCAGTCGGCGGCCATCTCCTGGCGCGCCTTGGCCCACAGCCAGGCCGCGTAGGTGTGCAGCCCCTCGCCGAGTTCGCGGTTCATCCGGCCGGCGAGGGCGCGGGCGTAGCTGCCCTCGAGGAGGGCGGCGAGCCGGAAGCAGGCGAGGACCTGGTACCAGCGGAACGCGGAGACGTCGCGCCCGGTCGCCTCGCCGTAGTACGCGACGAGCTCGGCCCGGCCGGGCACCCCGTCCCAGGGCTGGAACTGCGGATCGCTGCCGGGCGGGTCGCCCTTCTCCCGCCAGGCGGTCAGGATCCAGGCCAGGTCGAGCAGCGGATCGCCCAGCGAGGTCATCTCCCAGTCGACGATCGCGGCGAGGCGCGGGGCGTCGTGGGCGAACATCACATTGGCGAGCTGAAGGTCGCCGTGGACGATCCCGGTGGCGCCGGACTTCGGGGCGTGGGCGGTGAGCCAGTCGGCGACGGTGTCGACCAGCGGGGACTCGTTCTCGCGGTAGGTGGCGTCGGCACGGTAGCCGTGCAGCATCTTCAGATACTTGGGCGGCTGCCGCTCCAGCCAGCCCTCGGCACGGCCCAGGTCGTCCAGGCCATGCGCGTACGGGTCGACGGCGGCGAGTCTCGCGGCGCCCTCGACGAGGGCGAGGGCGACCGTACGCCGCCACTCGGCGTCCTCGGCGTAGCTGCCGGGCAGCCGGCCCCGTGGCATAAAGCCGTCGATCTTCTCCAGAACGGAGAACGGACCACCCAGCACCGATTCCTCGAGCACGCTCGCGTGCAGGCGCGGATGCGGTACGTCCGTGTCGGCGAGGGCGGCGAGGGCGCGGCTCTCGCGCCGGAAGGCGTCCGAGGCCCCGGAGGCCAGCTGGCGTCCCGGGCGGCGCAGCACGAGTTCGGTGCCGTCGGCGCGGCGGAGGGTGAACAGGAGGTTCTGGGCGCCGCCGGTGAGGGGTTCCAGGGCGGTCACGGGGCCGTCCCCGGGGAGCTCGGCGAGGCCCGGCCAGGCGTTGAGGCGGCCGAGGTCTTCTTTGGCATCGTCGCCGGTGGTCACCAGGTCACCGCCGTTTCCTTCAGCCGGTCCGCGTAGGTGGCGCGGGCCGCGGCCAGCCGGGTGGGCAGATGTTCGGAGCCGAAGAGAGGGTCCTCGGCGGGCACGGCGTCCTTGAGGAGGAGTCGCGCCACGACGTCCTGGTGGGCCTCGGTGGGGCCGTCGGCGACGCCGAGCGTCGGGCCTGACTGCCACATACGGGTCAGCGGCAGCTCGTTGGAGACGCCGAGGGCGCCGTGCAGATGGAGGGCGCGATAGGCGATGTCGACCAGGATCTTCGGGGTGACGACCTTCACACCGGAGACGTGGAGGCGGGCGCGGCGCGCGTCGGCCTTGTCGCCGGTGCGGCCTGCCCGGTCCAGCTGCCAGGCCGCGTGCAGGACCTGGAGGCGGAACTGCTCGATCTGGATCCAGCTGTCGGCCAGTTGGTGGCGGACGGACTGCTGGTCGGAGAGCGGGCCGCCACGCGTACGACGGGAAGCGATCCGCTCGGTCATCATCTCCAGTGCGCGCTTGCACTGCCCTACGGACCGCATCGCGTGGTGCAGCCGCCCACCGCCGAGCCGGGTCTGTGCGATGAGGAAGCCGGAGCCGGGCTCGCCGAGCAGGTTGTCGGCGGGGACGCGGCAGTCGGCGAACCGCAGATAGGCGTGGACGCCCTGGCCCAGTGGCTCCCCGGCCAGACCCGTTCCGCGCACCATCTCCATGCCGGGCGTTCCGGCCGGGATCAGGATCATGGAGGCGCCCTGGTGCACCGGCACGTCCGGGTCCGTGATCACCACGGCGATGACGAAGGCGGCATGCGGGTAGTTGGACGCGAACCACTTCTCGCCGTTGATCATCCACTCGTCGCCCTCGCGGACAGCGCGGCAGGCGAAGCCGCCGGGGTCGGCGCCGCCGGTCGGCTCGGTCATCGCGAAGGTGGAGACGATCCGCCCGTCGAGCAGCGGTTCCAGGTACTTCGTACGCTGCTCCTCGTTGCCGTAGTGGGCCAGGATCTCCGCGTTGCCGGAGTCCGGGGCTTGGGTGCCGAACACCATCGGCGCCCAGCTCGACCGGCCCAGGATCTCGTTGAGCAGGCCCAGGTTCACCTGGCCCATGCCCATACCGCCGAGCGACGGCGGCAGATGAGCGGCCCACAGCCCCTGCTCGCGCACCCGCCCCTGCAGCGGACGGACCACCTCGCGGAAGACCTCGCTGTCACGGTCGTACGGATCGGCGTTTCCCGGGAACAGGACGTCGAGCGGTTCGATCTCCTCGCGGACGAATCCGGCGGCCCAGTCGAGTCTCTGCTGGAACTCGGCCTCGGTACTGAAGTCCCACATGACGCAGCCTCCACTCTCCATCAGAATGGCGTTCTGAAGTTAACAGAATGGCATTCTCCAGTCCAGAGATGGTCACTGCCGGTTACGGACGTCGGGCGCGCGCACTCCCGCGAGGACGAAGCCGACCAGGTGCTCCACCTCCACCTGACCTGGCACCTCCTCCGTGAACAGCCAGTACTGCAGCGCGGCGACCACCGCACCGGCGGCGGTCCGCGCGGCACGCACCGGATCACCTGCCCCCAACTCGGCGGCCGGCCCGGCGAACAGCGCCGTGAGCGCGTCCACCAGCGCGACAGTGACATGACCGGCGCGCGGGGCAGGGCCGCCGGTCGCGTTGGCCAGGACGGCCCGGGTCTGCCGGGCGAGACCGGCGTCGGACGCCTGCCGCAGCACCGCCGCGAGCCCGGCCCGCAGCTGCGCTTCGGGCCCCTCCCCGGCCGCCTGCGCGATCCGGTGGCGTACGTATCCGACGACCGTACGCGCGCCACGCTCGACGATCGCCTCGACCAGCGCGTCCTTGCCGGTGAACGACCGATAGAAGGCATCGTTGGACAGCCCGGCCGCGGCCACGATGTCGGCCACGCGCGGCCCGCGCCCGTCACCCGCGACCATCAGCGCCAGCCCGGCATCCAGCAAGGCATCGACATCCGACTTCAGAATATTATTCTGCATGAAAGAGAATCATAATCTCAGGATCGAGAACCCTACAGGAGGCGCCATGGGGTACGCGGACGAGCTCTTCGACCTCTCCGGCCGGGTGGTCCTGGTCACCGGCGGCAGCCGGGGGCTGGGGCGCGCGATGGCGCTGGCCGCCGCGCGCTGTGGCGCGGACGTGGTCGTCGCCAGCCGGAAGTACGACGCCTGCGCCGCGGTGAGCGCCGGGATCGAGAAGGGGACGGGGCGCGCCGCCCTGCCCTATGCCGTGCACGTGGGCCGCTGGGACGAGCTGCCGGGTCTGGTCGACGCCGTGTACGAGCGCTTCGGCAGGCTCGACGCGCTGGTCAACAACGCCGGCATGTCCCCGGTCTACGACGACCTCACCACCGTCACTGAGCAGATGTTCGACTCGGTGCTGGGCCTCAACCTCAAGGGCCCGTTCCGGCTGTCCGTGCTGGCCGGTTCGCGGATGGCGGAGGCGGGCGGCGGCACGATCGTCAACGTCAGCTCCACCGGCTCGATCCGGCCACGCCCGGCGATCGTGCCGTACGCGGCCGCCAAGGCCGGGCTGAACGCGGTGACCGTCGGGCTGGCGCAGGCGCTCGGCCCGGCGGTCCGGGTCAACACGCTGATGTGCGGGCCGTTCGCCACCTGGGCCACCCGCGGCTGGCAGCAGGACCCGGACCAGCTCGCCGACGGCGTCCGCCCGCACGCCCTCCAGCGCATCGGCGACCCGGCCGAGGTGGTGGGCGCCGCGCTGTACCTGATCTCCGACGCCTCCTCGTACACGAGCGGGGCGACGCTTCGGGTGGACGGCGGGATGCCGTGACACCGCGACCGGCAGGGCCTGATCAGTGTCAGGTCATGTCACCGTGCTCTCCCAGCCGCGGCGGCGGCCCGAACGCCCCCGGCAGACCGGCGCCCCGGAACGGGCTGCCGACCAGGCGGTATCCGCCCGCCTCCACCACCGCGCCCGGTGCCGCGGCCAGGGCCTCGGGAAGGGTGCGGACAGCCGCGGCGGGAACGCCGAGGGGGCGCAGGCGGGCTTCCCAGGCGGGCGCCGTGTCCGCCGCGAGTGCCTTCGTCACGGCCGCGATGACCTCGTCCCGGCGGGCCGCGCGCTCGGCCATCGTCGCGTAGCCGTCGATACCGGCCTCGGCGGCGAAGGAGCGCCAGAAGCCGTCGTGGGTGATGAACAGGGCCAAGTGGCCGTCGGCCGTGGGGAAGAGCTGGGCGGGGACGTAGTAGGCGTGGGCGCCGCCGAGGCGGCGCGGGGCGGCTCCGCCGTTCAGCCAGGCGGCGGCGTGGTAGTTCAGCTGGGAGAGCATGACGTCCCGCAGCGAGACCTCGATCTGCCCGCCCCGCCCGGAGTGCACCTGCGCCAGCAGACCGAGGGCGGCGGCGAGGCCGGCCGAGTTGTCGGCCGAGGAGTAGCCGGGCAGCAGGGGCGGGCCGTCCGGGTCGCCGGTGAGGGCGGCGATCCCGGTGGCGGCCTGGACGACGTAGTCGAAGGCGGGGTCGTCGCCCGCGTCCATGCCCCAGCCGGTCAGGGCCACGCACACCAGACGCTCGTTGACGGGCTTCAGGGCCTCGTAGGTAAGGCCGAAGCGGCGGATGGCGGACGGTTTGAGGTTGACCAGCAGCGCGTCAGCGCCACGTACCAGCTCGTGCAGCTTTTCCTGGCCCTGGTGCGTGGCCAGGTCCAGTCGGACCGAGCGTTTGCCCCGGTTGAGGCTGGCGAAGTAGGCGTCCGAGACCTGGCGGGAGAGGTCGCCGCCGGGCGGCTCCACCTTGGTGACCCGCGCCCCCAGGTCGGCGAGCAGCATGGTGGCGTACGGTCCGGCGAGGATGTGGCCGACCTCCAGCACCCGTAGCCCCGCCAGCGGGCCGGAACCGCTCACCGGAAGTCCGCGGCGATCGCCGCGACCGCGTCGCGGGTACGGAGCTTGGACGCGACGAGTTCGTCCCGCCCGGTGCCGATGGGCAGCAGGCGGACGGACAGGTCGGTCACGCCCGCGTCCGCGAACCGCCTGAAGCGGGTGGCGATGGCCGCCTCGTCGCCGGCCGCGCACAGGTCGCCCACGTCGCGGGCGTCGCCGTGCCCCAGCAGGCGCCGGTAGTTGGGCGAGATCTCGGCCTCGCCGAGGATGCGGTTGGCGCGTTCACGGGCCGCGTCCACCTCGTGCGGCGCGCACAGGCACACCGGGATGCCCGCCACGACACGCGGGGCGGGGCGGCCCGCGGCCTCGGCCGCCTTGGTGATCGTCGGTACGACATGCTCGGCCACCGCCCGCTCGTCGGCCATCCACAGCACGGTGCCGTCCGTGTACTCCCCCGCGATGCGCAGCATCACCGGGCCGAGCGCGGCCAGCAGCACCGGCAGCGGAGCGACCGGGCCAAGGGTGAGCGGGTTGTGGACGCGGAAGACCTCGTTCTCGACGTCCACCGAACTCGCCCCGCTCAGCGCGGCGTTGAGCACTTCCAGGTAGGCGCGGCTGTACGCGGCGGGCTTCTCGTACGGGATGCCGAGCATGTCGCGCACGATCCAGTGGTGGGAGGCCCCGACGCCCAGCGCCAGCCGCCCGCCCGCCGCCGCGTGCGCGGACAGCGCCTGGCGGGCGAGGGCGATGGGGTGCTGGGCGTGCACCGGGACGACCGCCGTGCCGAGCTCGATCCGCGAAGTGGCCTGGCCCATCAGCGAGATGGCGGTCAGGGCGTCGAAGTCGGTGGGCACCTGCGGCACCCACACCGTGTCGAACCCGGCCCCCTCCGCCCACCGGGCGTCCTCGGCCATCCGTGCCGCCTTGTGCGCGGCGTCGCCCCGTTCGGGGCCGCTCATCACTCCGACTCGCATCTCAGTCCTCCGGGGCGGTCAGGGCACGGATGTCCGCGACGATCGCGTCCAGCGAAGTGCCCGTGGGGAACACGGCGGCGGCTCCGGCCTCGCGCAGGCGCGCCACGTCGGCGGCCGGGATGGTGCCGCCGACCACAACAGGGATGTCGTCGGCGCCCGCCGCGCGCAGGGCCGCCACCGTGCGGTGGGTGAGCGCGAGGTGGGCTCCGGAGAGAATGGACAGGCCGACGACGGCCACGTCCTCCTGGACGGCGGTGCTGACGATGTCGTCCACGCGTCGGCGGATGCCGGTGAACACCACCTCGAACCCGGCGTCCCTGAGCCGGCGGGCCACGAGTTTGGCGCCGCGGTCATGTCCGTCGAGGCCGGGCTTGGCGACGAGTACGCGCACGGGTGCCGGCATCAGAACACCACCGGCTGCCGGAACTCGCCCCACACCTCGCGCAGGGCGTCGGCCATCTCGCCGACCGTGCAGTAGGCGTTGACACAGGCGATCAGCGGATCCATCAGGTTGGTGTCTCTCTCGGCGGCACGCCGCAGTTCGGCGAGGCGGGCCCGTACGTCGGCGGTGCTCCGCTCCGACTTCACCCGCGCGAGCCGCTTGAGCTGCCGTTCGCGGCCTTCGGCGTCGAGTTCGTAGGTGGCGAGGTCGGGCGGCGGTTCGTCCACCGTGAAACGGTTGACGCCGACGACCGGCCGCTCACCGGAGTCGGTCTCCTGGTGTACGCGCCACGCCTCGTCGGCGATGAGCCCTTGCAGGTAGCCGTCCTCGACGCAGCGGACCATGCCGCCGTGGGCCTCCAGATCGGCCATGATCCGCACGATGCGTTCCTCGGTGGCATCGGTGAGCGCCTCCACGAAGTACGAGCCGCCCAGCGGGTCGGCGACGCGGGGCACGCCCGTCTCATGGGCGAGGATCTGCTGGGTGCGCAGGGCGAGCGTCGCGGACTCCTCGCTGGGCAGCGCGAACGGCTCGTCCCATGCGGCGGTGAACATCGACTGCACCCCGCCGAGGACGGAGGCCAGCGCCTCGTACGCGACGCGCACGGTGTTGTTGCGGGCCTGCGGCGCGTACAGCGAGGCCCCGCCGGCGACGCAGCCGAAGCGGAACATGCACGCCTTGTCCGTCTTCGCCCCGAACCGCTCGCGCACCAGCGTGGCCCAGCGTCTGCGTCCCGCCCGGTACTTGGCGATCTCCTCGAAGAAATCGCCGTGCGTGTAGAAGAAGAAGGAGATCTGCGGGGCGAACTCGTCGATGGTCATACGGCCGCGTTCGAGCACCGTCTCGCAGTATGTGACGCCGTCGGCGAGCGTGAACGCCATCTCCTGTACGGCGTTGGCGCCCGCGTCGCGGAAGTGCGCCCCGGCGACCGAGATCGCGTTGAAGCGGGGCACCTGTTCGGCGCAGAACTCGATGGTGTCGGCGATGAGCCTGAGTGACGGTTCGGGCGGCCAGATCCAGGTGCCGCGTGAGGCGTACTCCTTGAGGATGTCGTTCTGGATCGTGCCGGTGAGCTTGGCCCTGGGGATGCCGCGCTTCTCGGCGGCGGCCACGTACAAGGCGAGCAGGATCGCGGCGGTGCCGTTGATGGTGAAGCTGGTGCTGATCCGGTCCAGCGGGATGGTGTCGAACAGGATCTCGGCGTCGGCGAGGGTGTCGAGGGCGACGCCGACCCGGCCGACCTCGTCGGCGTACTCCGGGTCGTCGGAGTCGTAGCCGCACTGGGTGGGCAGGTCGAGCGCCACCGACAGGCCCGTGCCGCCCTGGTCGAGCAGATAGCGGTAGCGGCGGTTGGACTCCTCCGGGGTGCCGAATCCCGAGTACTGGCGCAGGGTCCAGGTGCGGCCCCGATAGCCGGTCGGGTAGTTGCCGCGGGTGAACGGGTAGCTGCCCGGGGCGGGCGGTTCGGTACGGCGGTCGGCCGGGCCGTAGACCGGTTTGAGGGGGATGCCGGAGGCGGTACGGGGGTCTTGGGTCATGACAGTTGGTCCTTCATCACCTTGCCGGTGGCGTTCAGCGGCAGTTCGGTGCGGAACACCACATGGCGGGGCACCTTGAAGCCGGCCATGCGCTCCTTCGCCCAGGCGATCAGCTCCGCCGCTGTGATCTCGGCGAAATCGCCGCGCGGCACGACGAATGCCTTGCCGACCTGCCCCATCCGCTCGTCGGGCACGCCGATGACGGCGACCTGGGCGACGGCCGGGTGCCGGAGCAGGAAGCCCTCGATCTCGGCCGGATAGGCGTTGAAGCCGCCGACGATGAACATGTCCTTCTTACGGCCGATGATCTTCAACCGCCCTGCCTCGTCCAGTTCGCCCAGGTCGCCGGTGTGCAGCCAGCCGTCGGCGTCGATCGCCTCGGCGGTGGCCTCGGGGTCGTCGAGATAGCCGCGCATGACGGCGTAGCCGCGGACCAGGACCTCCTTGTCGTCGGCCAGGCGCACCTCGAAGCCCTCGCAGGGGCTGCCGACGGTGCTGGCGACGGCCTCGTACGGGTCGCCGGGGCGGGAGGCGGTGACGGTGCCGGCCTCGGTGAGGCCGTAGCCCGTCATGAGGTGGCTGAAGGGCAGTTCGGTGGTGATACGGCGGACCAGCTCGACGGGGATGTCGGCGGCGCCGGTCACCGCGACCCGCAGCGAGGACAGGTCCCTGCCGCCGCCCGACGCGAGCAGGGAGTGGTAGACGGTCGGCGGGCCGGGCAGGACCGTCACCCGCTCCTTCTCCACCAGCTCCAGCACCCGGTCGACGTCGAAGACGGCGACCGGCAGGATCGTCGCGCCGCGGATCATGGAGGCGACGCAGCCGGCCTTGTAGCCGAAGATGTGGAAGAACGGGCTGACGATCAGGTACCGGTCGCCCTGCCGGAGCCCGGCCAGTTCGCACCACTCGGCGTACAGCCGCAGCGTCTGGCCGTGGGTGGTCAGCACGCCCTTGGGGCGGCCCGTCGTGCCGGAGGTGAAGATGATGTCGGCCAGGTCGTCCTCGCCGACCTTCCGCTCCAGGGGTTCGCCCGAGGCGAGGAACCCGTCGGTCTTCAGGTCGATGACGGGGACGCCGGGCGGGCCGCCGAACTCCCGGTCGAGGAAGCCGTTCTGGACGCACAGGGCCTTGGCTCCGCTGCGTACGACGATGTCGTGCGCCTCCTCGTCGCGGAACCGGGTGTTCACCGGGACGAGGACACCGCCCGCCGTGAGCAGACCGAACGCGGCGACGATCCACTCGGCCGAGTTGGGCGCCCAGATCGCCACCCGGTCACCCGGCCCGACGCCCGCCGAGGCGAACGCCCCGGCGGTCCGCCGCACCCGGTCGGCGAGGTCGGTGAAGGTCAGCCGCTCCTCGCCGTCGACCACGGCCTCCGCGTCGCCGAACCGTGTCGCGGCGCCGAGCACCAGCTCGGGGATGCTGCGCCACCGTGCGGGGGTGGTCATGCGTCGATCAGGCGTGCCAGGTTGCCGCCCATGACCTTGGCCTTGTCGCCCTCGGTGAGCTTGACCAGATGGTCGACATAGCTGACCGGGTCGGCCAGGCCCTCGGGGTGCGGATAGTCGGAGCCGAACAGGACGCGCTCGATGCCGATGAGGTCGCCGAGGGCGGCCATGTCCTCCTCCCAGAACGGGCTGATGTGGATGTTCCGCTTGAAGACCTGGACCGGGTCCTCCTGGAACTCGTGCGGCATCTTCTTGTACACATCGGCCAGGCGGCTCAGCACCGGCTCCACCCAGGAGGCGCCGTTCTCGATGACGGCGACCTTCAGCTCGGGGAAGCGGGACAGGGCGCCGTGGCAGATCAGCGAGGAGACGGCGTCCTCGATCGGGCGCCACTCGTTGACCTGGCGGAAGGCGTTGGGCTTGAAGGGCAGGAACTCGCGCCGGTTGCCCTCCCAGTCGCCTGCGTAGTTGGCGTAGCCGCTGTCGGAGGAGTGGAAGGCGACCAGCACACCGGTCTCGACGACCCGCTTCCAGAACGGGTCGAACTCCGGCAGGGCGAAGGAGCGGGTGCCGCCGAAGCCGGGGACGGGGGCGGGGCGGATCAGGATCGCCCGCGCGCCGCGCTCCACCACCCAGTTCAGCTCCGCGATCGCCTTCTCGACGATCGGGAGGGTGATCACGGGGACGGTGAAGATGCGGTCCTGGTAAGTGAAGCCCCAGGTCTCGTGCAGCCACTGGTTGAGGGCGTGGATGACCGCGTGGATCAGCTCCGGATCGTCCTTCATCCGCTCCTCGATGAGGCTGGCCAGCGTCGGGAACATCAGGCTGCGCTGGATGCCGAGCTCGTCCATCAGCTCCAGGCGCGGGGCCGGTTCGCGGAAGGCGGGGACGGAGCGCATCGGCTCGCCGAAGATCTCACGGCGGGTCTTGCCGTTGGGATTGCCGATCTTGAAGTACTCCTCCATGGCGCCGGGGCGGGCGACCACGTCGAAGGTGGGGTTCGGGATGTACTCGCTGATCTGCCCGCGTATCGCGATCTTGGTGCGGCCGCGGACGTTCACATACTCGATGGCCCCGTCGTACTCCTTCGGGAGGTACCTGGTGAGCGCTTCCTGGGTCTCGTAGAGGTGGTTGTCCGCGTCGAACAGCGGATAGGCGAGCGCGCGAGAGGGCATGAAATCCTCCTTCACTGATTCAGAGAAGCGTATTCTCATCAAAGGAGAGTGGCAATGCGATCGCGGAGGACGAACTTCTTGACCTTGCCGCTGGGGGTGCGCGGGAGGTCGTCGACCGCGTGGATCTCCTCGGGCCACTTCTGCCTGGCCAGACCGGCTCGTTCGAGGTGCAGCCGCAGCTCGGCCAGGCCCGGCGCGGACCAGCCGGGCAGCAGACGCAGCACGGCCGCCGCACGCTCCCCCAGGCGTACGTCGGGCACACCGACCACGGCCGCCTCCGCCACTCCGTCCAGCCCGAGCAGGGCCTCCTCCACTTCCAGGGCGCTGATGTTCTCACCGCCGCGGATGATGACGTCGGCCTTGCGGTCGGTGATCGTCAGCCAGCCGTCCGCGTCGAGGGCGCCGATATCGCCCGTGCGATACCAGCCGTCGGCGTCGAAGGCGGCCCGGGTGAGGTCGGGGTCGGTGTAGCCGAGGCACAGATCCGGTCCGCGGGTCAGGATCTCGCCGTCCTCGGCGAGCCTCAGCTCCACGCCGGGCAGCGGCAGTCCGTCGGTGTGCAGGCGTTTGTCCGCCGGGCCGTCGTAGGGGGTGCAGGTGACGGAGGGGTGCTCGGTGGAGCCGTAGGCGCGGAAGACGGAGATGCCCAGGCGCTCCAGCCGGGTCGTCACGGCGGAGGGCACGGCCGCGCCGCCCAGACCGGCGTACCTCAGATGTGCGATGTGCTCGGGGATGCAGTCGGGGTGGTCGAGCAGGGTGGTCATGTAGTACGTGGCTCCGCCGCCGACCGCGAGGCCGTCGGAGCGGATGAGGGCGAGCGCCTGGGCGGGGTCCCAGGTGTCCCCGAGGTTGACCGGGGAGCCGTCGAGCACGGGGATGAGGAAGGCGTTCACCATGCCGATGAAGTGGCCGACCGGTGCGACGGTGAACTGCCTTCCGCGGTCCGGCGGGTAGCTCGCGGCCAGCTGGCGGGTCTCATAGCCGAGGGTCTGGTGGCTGTGCACCACGCCCTTGGGGTCGCGGGTGGTGCCGGAGGTGAAGGCGATCAGCGCGGGCCCGCCGGGGTCGACCGGGAGGAGACCGGACATCGGCTCGTCGGCGAGCAGGGCGCCGAAGTCGCGGCCGACGACGCCGACGATCGGCACCTCGGCGCACAGGTCTGGCCGGAAGGTGAACCGGCCGAAGCGCTCGGGGGCGAAGAACGCCTTCGGGCGGGTGGCCCGGAGGATATAGCGGACTTCCTTGGGGCCATAGAAGTGGACGATCGGGACGACGACGGCGCCGAGGAAGGCCGAGGCCCAGAACACGGCGGCCGCCTCCATCCAGTTGGGCAGCTGCATCACCACCACGTCACCGGGGCCGACCCCGCGGTCCCGCAGACCGGCGGCCAGCCGCCGGGCGACCCGTTCCACCTCCGCGAACGTCCCCGACCAGGGCCGCGCCTCGGAGTGCACGCGGAACTCCACGTCCCCCGCCTTGCCCAGGCCGCTCGCCAGCATCTCGCCCAGGGTCTCGCGGGTCCACCAGCCCTCGGCCTCGTAGCGCGCGGCCAGTTCGGCCGACGGCGGTCGCAGGGCACCGGAGGGAATCGTCGACATGGCAGGGGCTCTCCTCTCGCACACGGCGGCGCACGCTGATGAGCGTATGAGAATTGCACTCTCCCATGACGAGAAGGTAAGTTCCACACATGGCACGCGACCACGGCTTCCATCCGGTGCGGATCACCCGGATCGTCGACGAGACGCCGGATGTGCGCACCTTCACCCTCGACGCGCGTTTTCCGTACCGGGCCGGGCAGTTCCTGACGTTCAAGGTGTGCGGGACGCTGCGCAGCTATTCGATGTCGAGTTCGCCCGACACCGACGGCGAGATCCGCGTGACCGTGAAGCGCGTGGCGGGCGGACTGGTGTCCGGGTGGATGCACACGGAGCTGAGGCCGGGTGACGTCCTGGAGGCCACTCGGCCCACCGGGTCGTTCTGCCTGCGCGAGGACGCGACGCGGCGGCCGTTGGTCGCCTATGCGGGCGGAAGCGGGATCACGCCGGTGTTCTCCCTGGTCAAGAGCGCGCTGGCGACGACCGACCGGCCCGTCATGCTGCTGTCGGCCCATCAGAACGCCGGGGCGGCGATCTTCCGTGAGGCGCTTGACGCGCTCGCCGAGCGCCACGCCGACCAGCTGCGGCTGCGCCACCATCTCGACGACCGGGACGGGCTGGTCACCGAGGACGAGATCCGAGCCCTCGCCGACGGCCACGCCGATGAGGCGGACTTCTATCTGTGCGGTCCTGAGCCCTTCATGGCGCTGGTGGAGAACACCCTGACCGCCCACGGGGTGGCCGCCGAGCGGATCTTCGTCGAGCGGTTCGCGCCCGCGGAACCCGACGACGCGCCCAGCCGCCCCGCCGACGGCACCGTCGCGCCCGACCGCCCCGCCGACGGCACCGTCACCGTCGACCTGCGCGGCCGGCGTCGTGCCGTGCCGCAACGGCACGGCGAGACGTTGCTGCAGAGCGCCCGACGGGCCGGGTTCACCCCGCCCTTCTCCTGTGAGTCCGGGGACTGCGCCACGTGCATGGCCCGGCTGACCGACGGCGAGGCCAAGATGCGCGTCAACAACGCCCTCGACCCCGACGAGGTCGACGAGGGCTGGGTGCTCACCTGCCAGGCCGAGCCCACCACACCCGAGGTGACCGTGGTGTACGAGGACTGACCGCACCCACCGACCACCGTCGACCGATCGGAAGGGCCGCCCATGGTTGAGCTGGAGCTTCAGGACGGCCTGGCCGTCGTCACCATCGACCGACCGCACGCCCGCAACGCCATCGACCTCGACACCATGGGCGAGCTGGAAAAAGCCCTGGACATGGCCGAGGGCGCGATGGCGCTTGCGGTGACCGGGGCGGGCGAGAAGGCCTTCGTGTCCGGCGGGGACCTCAAGGAGCTGGCCCGGTTGCGCACCGAGCGGCAGGCCGCCGCCATGGCCCTGCGCATGCGGGCGCTGTGCGACCGGATCGCCGCCTTCCCCGGCCCGGTGCTGGCCGCGCTCAACGGGCACGCGCTGGGCGGCGGAGCGGAGCTGGCGGTCGCCGCCGACATCCGCGTCGCCGCTGACGACATCCGGATCGGCTTCAACCAGACCAAGCTGGCCATCGTGCCCGCCTGGGGCGGCGCCGAGCGGCTGGCCCGGCTGGTGGGGCCGGGGCGGGCGCTGCTGCTGGCCGGCACCGGCCGGGTCATGGCCGCGGCCGAGGCCGAACGGCTGGGCCTGGTGGATCTCGTACTGCCGCGGCCCGCCTTCCAGGACGGCTGGCGTGAGGTGGCACTCGCCCTCGCCACCCCGCAGTCCCGCGAGATCAAGACCCTCACGACCCGGACGCGCCCACCGCGCGAGGCCGCTGCGGCCTTCGCCCGGCTGTGGGTGTCCGAGGAACACTGGCAAGCGGCGGAGAAGGTGATGTCCCGTGGCAAGTGAAGTCCGCGTCGAGGACGGGCCGTTCGGACCCGAGGTGCGTCCGGAGGGAGGCACCGTGGAACAGACCGTGCTGTTTCTGCACGGTGATCCGCGGCTCGGGGGAAGCCCCCAGGACGCTCTGCCGACGGCCCGCGAACTGGCCAGGCTCACCAGTTGCGCGGTCGTCTGCGCCCGCTATCGTCCGCACTTCCCCGAGGCGGTGGAGGACGCGTACGCCGCCTGGGAACACTGCCACGGCCAGGGTCCGGCCGCGGTGGCCGGCAAGCGCCTCGGCGGAGCCCTGGCCGCCGGTCTGCTGCTGCGGCTGCGCGACGAGGGCGCGGCACCGCCGTCCTGCGCGGTGCTGTCGTCACCTCTGCTGGACTTCACGCTGGACGCGCCGAGCCTGCTGCTCAACGCCGCCGCCGACCGTACGGTGGACGCCGAGGCGCTGCCGGTCCGCGCGGCGGCGTACGCGGGCACGGCACCGCGCGACCATCCGCTGCTGAGCCCCCTGCACGGCAACCTCCACGGTCTGCCGCCGCTTCAGCTCCACGCCGCCGGTACGGAGGTGCTGCTGGACGACACGCTGTCCTTCGCGACGCGGGCGGCGCACTCGGGGGTCGCCGTGGACGTACGTATCTACGAGGACGCGTCGGCGCAAGGGCTGCGCCAGCTGGGGGCGATGGCGGAGTTTCTGCGCGCCTGGTGGCCGAGCGCCGCGGTCACGCCTCGCGGATGAGGCCGCCGTCCTGACGCAGACGCGCCCCGGCAGGGAGGCTCCGCCGGGGCGCGTTCGCGTCAGGACCCGGTCGTGCTGTCGTGATGGACCTGCCCGCCCTTCATCACGAAGCACACCCGTTCGGTGACGGAGATGTCCGCGAGCGGATCGCGGGGGACAGCGATCACATCCGCGAGCAAGCCGGCCCGCAGCCGCCCCCGGTCGTCGGCGTCGATGAGTTCGGCGGCGACGGTGGTCGCGGCGCGCAGCGCCTGGAGGGGCCGCATGCCCCGCTCGACCAGGGCGAGCAGTTCCAGGGCGCCCTTGCCGTGCGGGATGGCGGGAGCGTCGGTGCCCAGGGCGACCTTGACGCCGCGCCGGATCGCGCGTGACGTGGACTCGCGGGCGCGCGGGAAGACGTCCGCGGCCTTCGCCTGGAGTGCGGGGTCCGCGTGGGCGGTGTTCATGCCTTCGGTGAGGTAGGTGGTGGCGACCAGGAAGGTGCCGCGCTCCACCATCAGGTCGAGGGTGGCGTCGCTGGCGAGGAAGCCGTGCTCGATGCAGTCGATGCCGGCCTCGACCGCGGCCCGGATCGCCGAGTCGCCCATGCAGTGCGCGGCCACCTTCACCCCCGCCCGGTGTGCCTCGTCGACGATGGCGCGCAGTTCGTCGTCCGAGTACTGCTGGGCGCCCGCCGGGCCGGTGTGCGACATGACCCCGTTGGAGGCGCACACCTTGATGACCCTGGCCCCGTACTTGATCTGGTAGCGGACCGCCTTGCGCACCTCGGCCACTCCGTTGGCGATGCCCTCCTCGACGGTGAGCGGCAGCACCCCGGGCGCGAAGGCCTGGAACATGGTCGGGTCGAGGTGGCCCCCGGTCGGCGCGATCGCGTGTCCGGCGGGCACGATCCGCGGCCCCTCGGTCCAGCCGAGGTCGATCGCCTTCTTCAGCGCGACATCGAGGAGGACGCCTCCGGTCTGCACGAACAGACCGAGGTTCCGTACGGTCGTATAGCCGCGCCGGAGGGTGCGGCGGGCGTTGGCGACCGCGCGCAGGGTCCGCAGCGCCGGGTCCTCCTGGACCGGGATGAGGGGGCTGCGGTGGTCGGGGCCGCCGAGGAAGAGGTTGACCTCCATGTCCATCAGGCCCGGCAGCAGGGTGACATCGCCGAGGTCGCGCACCACCGTGCCCTCGGGGAGCCGGGCCGGCCGCCCGACCTCGGCGATGCGGCCGTCGACCACCAGCACCTCGCCCGGCTCGACGAGTTCGCCCGCGTCGATGTCGAGCAGCCGCGCCGCCCGCAGGAGCACGGGCGGTTGCGGTGTCCTCGCGCGCGCCGCCATCACACGGCGGGTTCGACGACGGCGTCGATGCTGGAGGGACCGCTGTCCGGGACCCGTGGCTGGCCCCACGCCTCCACCGGGAACGCGACGGTCACCAGCGAGCAGAATGCCCACAGCAGGTGTTTGTCCTGGTCGCCGATGCCGTCGAGGCCGACCTGCTCCAGGTACGCGGTGCCCTTCCGCAGCAGGGGGAACGCCACGTCGTAGAAGGCCTGCAGTTCCTCCATGGTGCTCGCGACGCGCTTGGCGTAGCGGGCCCGTTCGCCCTGGATCGCCCAGTCCGCGAAGGGCTCCAGCTCATGGAACTCGGCGGGAAAGACCATGGCCATGTCTGCACTCTCCGTGTCTGCTCGCTGGGCGTCTCAGGATGCGGGGGCCGGCGCCGCGGACTGCTCGTAGCTACGCACGTACTGCCGCGCGGTGGTGTGCAGATGGCGCAGCAGGACCTCCTGGTCGCACAGCGGGAACTCGTTCACCGTGCGCGATTCGAGCATCGTCTGGGTCGCCTCCAGGGTGTTGCCGTCCTGTAGGCCGTACTCCTTGAACGACACCACCGCGAGCTCCTGCTGGAGGCGCTGGAAGGCGTTCTCCGGCGGCACGAAGTACGCCGTGCCCTCGAAGATGTGGGTGTTGTACGAGGTGGGCCAGTAGTGGTAGGTCAGCACCCAGTTCGGCCGCCAGATCAGCAGCATGAAGTTGGGGAAGAACACGAACGAATCCATCCCCCATACCTTGCTGCGCGTCGGGTTGATCGCCGGGGGCAGTTCCTCGGTGCTCAGGCCGATGTCGGGTGCCTCCCAGGGTCCGAACAGGCCGCTGCGCAGGGCCCGTTCGACGGGCTTGACCATCGCCCGCTCCTTCGGGGGCGCGATGCCGCCCCAGGACGAGACCAAGCTGTGCGGGCCGTCGATGTCGTAGGACAGCGCCTCGTAGCCGTACTTCTTGATCTTGGCGGCCTCCTCGGCCACGTACTGGCCCGAGTGCAGGATCGGCGCGTGGTAGAACTCGGCGAACGCGTCGATGAACAGCTTCCAGTTGCTGCCGATCTCGGCACGGTACTTATGCACCTGGGTCAGCTTGTGGAAGGGGTAGCCCTCGATGCCCTGGGCGAACTTGCCCAGGTAGTCACGGAGCGGGGTGGTGTTGTCGGGATCGAGGTTCACGAAGACGAACCCCTCCCACACCTCGGTCCGCACGGGGAGCAGCCCGTACTTCGACTTGTCGATGTCGAAGAACTCCGACTCCTGCTGGACGAAGGTGAGCTTGCCTTCGAGGTCGTAGCGCCAGGCGTGGTACTTGCAGGTGAAGGCCCGGCAGGTGCCCTTGGTCTCCTCGCGGGGATAGTCGTCCCATACGAGCTTGTTGCCGCGGTGCCGGCACACGTTGTGGAACGCGCGCACCTCGCCGTCCGAGCCGCGCACCACGACCACGGAGGCACGGGCGGCGTCCAGTTCCTTGGTGAAGTAGCTCCCCTTGCGCGGCAGTTGCTCGACGCGCCCGACGTTCAGCCAGGTCCGGCGGAAGATGGCGTCTCGCTCCAGCTCGTAGAACTCCGGCGAGATCGAGTCCGCGTAGGAGACCGGCTCCGTGTCGATCTTGAAGTGCTCGGTCCAGCTGCCCTCGGGGGGCTTCGGGAAGTGCGCCATGGGTCGGAACCTCCGGTCGGTTGACCCCGCAAAGATAACAGTGATCTCAAAATCGGAGAATACCATTTCCGTAAACTGGCAATGATGGTGTCTGGCAATGATGGGTGTTCAGGGCCGTGCCCTGCACCCCGGCTACGGGCTACCGGCGGAGGAGATGGCGGATGAACGGGCGCGGGACTGTCGGGTTCGTGGGGCTGGGCAACATGGGCGGTGTGCTGGCGTCGAACCTGGTGCGCTCGGGCTTCGAGGTCGTCGCGTACGACGCGGCCGGCCCCGCTCGCACCCCGCCGGGCGCCCGGTGGGCGCAGGGCCCGGCGGACGTGGCACGGGCGGCGGACACCGTGGTGCTCAGCCTGCCGGACGGCGAGGTCTGCGCCCAGGTGGTACGGGAGCTGGCGGGCACCCGCGACCGGCGCGTCACCCACGTCGTGGACACCTCCACGGTCGGCGTGACGGCCGCACGGCAGCTGGCCGCCATGCAACTGGCGTACGTGGACGCGCCGGTGTCCGGCGGGATCGCCGGGGCCCGCAACCGCACCCTGATGGTCATGTACGCCGGCCCGGACGCGGACTGCGCGCATGTCGAACCGGTGCTGGCCGGGCTGAGCGACCGCCGCCGCCGGGTCGGCGACCGGCCCGGGCAGGCGCAGGCGCTCAAGCTCGCCAACAACTTCCTGTCCGCCACCGCCCTCGCGGCCACCAGCGAGGCCGTGGCCTTCGGGCAGGCGGCCGGACTGGACATGGCCGTGATGCTGGACGTCCTCAACGCCTCCAGCGGCCGCAGCGGCGCCACTGCCGACAAGTTCCCCGACGAGGTGCTGACCGGGCGCTACGCCGCCGGCTTCAGCAACACGCTCATGGCCAAGGACGTACGGCTGTATCTGCGCGAAGTGGGCAGGCTGGGCGGGGCCGCGGCGGTGGCCTCCGTCATGGAGACGGTGTGGCAGGCGTTCTCCGCCGCGGAACCGGGCGCCGACTTCACCCGTATCTACCCCTTCGTCGCGGATGGCTGAGGCCCGTCGGCCACCTCCGTGCCGAGCAGTGCGGACAGCGCCTCGCGAATGACCTGCGGATAGCGGTCGGCGTCCCGGTCCACGAGCCACAGCTGGTGGACGCCCTCGATCAGACAGTGGACGGCGGTCGCCGCGGTCCGCGCGTCGAGGCCGCTGGGCAGCCGCTCCCCGTACCGCTCGATCAGCCGCTCGGTGAGATGGTCCTGGATGGAGCGGCAGCGGTCCCGTACATATCCGGCGGCCGGCTCCTGACCGGTGATCGCCTCGGCGACCATCACGTTGTGGACGGTGGCGAAGCAGGGGTGGTCGAGTTCGAAGGCGATGACCTCGGCGAAGTCGCCGGCCCAGTCCTCGCCGACCGGCCGGTCGGACAGATGCTCCCGGACGCGCCGCTGGCGGAACTCCATGATCTCCAGCAACAGACGCTTCTTGCTGGGGAAGTAGTGCAGTACGCCCTGCCGGGTGAGGCCGACGCGCTCGGCGACCGCGTCGATCGAGGTGCCCTTGAACCCGCGGGCGCCGAAGACCTCCAGCGCCGCCTGAAGGATTTCCTCACGCTGTGCGGACACCACGTCTCGCCCCTTCCGCCATTGGACAGGTGCCCGCTCACCCTACGGACGACCGCCCGGCGCGACGAGGGGGCGTACCGGGCCGCCCGAAGTCCTCCCCTCCTCAGGCCGCCTTCCGTGGCCGCCAGAACACGGCGAGCAGCCCCGCCGTCGCGACCGCGCCGACCCCGAGCACCAGCCCGGCGCCCGCCCATCCGGTCACCGCGATGCCGGCGGCCTCGTCCAGCGCGTACTGTCCAGGTCCCCAGGCGCCGAGCGCCACCGCGAGCACGCCCAGGACGAGGACGTACTCGTAGCCCTCCTTGAAGACGAAGAAGCCGTGCGGCCGGTGCGCCAGCAGCCCGGCGACCAGCATCACCGAGAGCACGGCCGCGCAGGCCAGCGGGGTCAGCAGCCCGGCGATGAGCAGGGCGCCCGCGCCCAGTTCGGTGAGCACGCTCAGCCACGCCTGAAGGCGCGGGCGGGTCAGCCCGAGGCCCGCGAACCAGCGTGCCGTACCGGTGATACCGCCCCCGCCGCGCCAGTGGTTCCAGCCGTGCACCACCATGACCGCGCCGAGCACGAGCCGTACGGCCAGCAGGGCCGCGTCCGACGCCTCACCCATCGCGGCGCCCCCGCTCCGTGGGCAGCGCCCGCACGCCCAGCGCGCACTCCTCGACGAAGGCCAGGACGTGCAGATGGTAGGCGAGGGCGGTGCGGCCGACGCTGGTGTTGTGGCCCGCGCCCGCCTGCTCGTGCGGCACCACGCGGGGCGAGCCGGTGAACATCGAGGCGAGGTCGGCCAGGCCCTCCGGACCATTGGCCCACACCTGCTCATGCTCGGCGAGGGTGAGGTGCACCGGCACCGCCACGCGGGCCGCGAGCCGGGCGAACTCCTCCTGCCAGCCCTCCCGGCGCCCCTCGTAGGCGGGTGAGGCGGCGCCGATGCGCCGGCCGCCGTGCACATCGGGCGGGTACGCGTCCGGCGGGTGCCACAGCGCCCGGCGCAGATTCGGCCGGGTGCGGGCCGGATCGCGCCGCCACTCCTCCATCGCGCTCAGCGCGTTCGGATGGTGGCTGCGGCCCATCCCGGCCAGTTCCACGCCGAGCAGCCGCGCGCCACGCGGATCGCTCGCCATGCGCACGGTGAGTTCGCCGCCCGCCGAGTGCGCCCAGAGGAACGTACCCACCCCGCGTTCGCGGTCGTCCAGCAGCGCCTCCACGGCCTCGAAGGCGAAGTCGGTGCGCTGCTCGGGGGTGCGCATACGCTCCTCGTGGCCGGCCGAGCTGCCGTAGCCCGGGCGGTCCAGGGCGACGACCGTGAAACCTGCCGCGGCGGCGGTGCGCAGCAGGGACAGCCGGGGGTGTCCCGGGTGGTCGAAGTAGGCCGAGGTGGTGGCGCCGCCGTGCAGGGCCACGATCACGGCCTGTGGCCGGGGCGCCTCGGCGACCAGCGCGGAGGCGGGGACGCCCCGCACGTCCACCACCTGCTGGTGTACGCGGGTGGCGAGTTCTGGTTCGAGAGAGGTCATGCCGCCGTCCCGGAAGTCATGCGTCCTGATGTCATGCGCCCGTCCTGAGCAGGAGTACGCCGCTGGGTGTGAGGCCGCCGCTGGAGACCACCGCGGTGCGCGCGCCCGCCACCTGCCGCGCCCCGGCCTCGCCGCGCAGCTGGAGTACGGCCTCGTGGAGCAGGCCCATGCCGTGGGTGCGGCCGTGCGAGAGCTGCCCGCCGTGCGGGTTCAGCGGCAGCGGACCGTCGGGGGCGATGTTCTTGCCGCCGTCCAGGAAGTCGCGGGCCTCGCCGATGCCACAGAAACCGAGCGCCTCGATCCAGGACAGACAGTTGAAGGTGAAGCCGTCGTACAGCAGCGCCACGTCCACGTCGGTGGGGCGCAGCTCGGTGCGGGTCCACAGATGGGCGGCCTGGCCGAGCACCTGGGGCTCATGGGTGAGGGATGCCTGGTCCCATTCGGGGCGCTCCACGATCCGCGTGCCGACGGCCTCGATCCGCACGGGCGGCTTGGGCGCGTCCGCGGCCGTCTCGGCGGCGGAGACGACGACCGCCACCGCCGCGTCGCACGGCACATCGCAGTCGTACAGCCCGAAGGGCGTGGCGATGGGGCACGCCGAGAGGTAGTCGTCCATGGTGAGCGGAGCGCGGTAGACCGCGTCCGGGTGGCGGGCGGCGTTGGCGCGCTGGTTGAGGGCGATCCAGCCGAGGGTTTCGCGGGTGGTGCCGTAGCGGTGCATATGCCGCTGGGCGTTCATCGCCAGCATGATCGCGGGCGAGACGGCGCCGAAGGGCTTGAACCAGCCGTCCGGGCCGGCCGAGGGCGGCATACGGATCCGGCCCTGCTTCAGGAGTTCGGCGTACGTCGCCTCCCAGACCGTACGGAAGCACAGCACATGGCGGGCGAGGCCGCCCGCCACCGCGAGCATCGCGGCGATCACCGAGCCGCCGGGGCCGAAGGTCTCCGCCGCGCCGTTGTGCCACACCGGGCGGATGCCGAGCGCGGACTCCAGCGCGGTCACCCCGCCCTCGGCGAAGCCGCCGTAGGCGCCGCCGCCGGGGTAGCTGGACAGGCCGTCGATGTCGTCGAGGGTGAGCCCGGCGTCGGCGACGGCCTTCTCGCAGGCCTCGACGGTGAGTTCGAGGGGCGGGACCAACAGGCGGCGGCCGATACGGGAGGCTCCGGCGCCGCTGATGACCGCGCGCTCCTCGAACTTGCGCGGCACAGGCGCGGCCCGAGGGGTCTCGGGGATCGGCTCGTCGGCGGGGAGGGGGGATGGTTCGGGCTGTTCGGCGCACGGCCGGAACAGCGGCAGCCACGCCTCACCGGCCCGCTCGAAGGCCACCTCCATGTGCATCCCGAGCCGCAGGTCCTCCGGGGCGCAGTCGACGACGTTGGTCGTCAGCCGTATCCGCGGGTCCTCCTCGATCGCCACCTGGGCGACGACGAAGGGGGTGGGCAGGCCCGGGAACGGGAAGCGGTGGTTGACGGTGAAGCCGATCAGCGTCGCCCGGCCGGACACCTCACGGATGTCCGTGTCATGGCTCCGGCAGTGGCGGCAGACGGGCTGCGGTGGGTGGATCAGGCCGCGGCAGGTGGCGCAGGACCGGAAGCGGAGCCGTCCGCCGCGGCCGGAGGTCCAGAAGAACTCGGTCTCCTGGGTGGTCTGCGGCTGTGGACGGACGGCTCCCGGTGTGCCGCTCAACGGATCTTCGCCTCCGCCCTGCGGACGGTGACGGGCTCCGCGAGCCCCTGCTCGTCACAGGCCCGCTGGAGGGTCACCAGCGTCTCTTCGAGGCCGGGGCCCAGGCGCTCGCCGGGGGTGAAGCGGGCCGGGAGGTGGCGCATGCCCTGGATGACACCGATGGTCGGGTAGTGGACCGTGCCCTCGGGGTCGCATACGAAGTCCGGGATGCGGTCGAGGACATGGACCAGCATCCGTTTGAAGACCGTACGGGCCACGTTGGAGCCGATGCAGCGGTGGATGCCGAGGCCGAACGCGGTGTGCCGGTTGCCGCCGCGGGCCAGGTCGACGCGGTCGGGGTCGGGGAAGACGGAGGGGTCGCGGTTGGCCATCGCCCAGGACAGCCACAGCCGGTCGCCCTCCTTGAACTCGGCGCCCGCGAGGGCGCAGTCCCGCGCGACCGTACGGCCGTCGCCGGGGGCCGGGGTGAAGTAGCGCAGGAACTCCTCGGTGGCCGTGTCGAGCAGGGTGTCGCGCTCGTGGCTGAGCCGGGTGCGCTCGGCGGGGTGCTGGGAGAGCCATTCCAGGGCGTGCGCGGTCAGGGCGGTGGTGGTGTCGAAACCGCCCCCGATGAGCAGCGCGAGGGCGCCGACCAGGTCCGCCTCGGCCGGGGCCCGGCCGTCGATCTCCATACGGACGAGGGCGTCGGCCAGGCCGGGGCGCGGATGGGCGCGGACGTCCTGGATGGTGGCCGCGATGTCCTGGAGCATCGCCCGGTGGGCCTGCACCACGCGGGCCATCTCCGGGGAGTCGGGCGGGGTGTAGACACCGGAGTGGGCGGGCTCGTTGTACAGCTCCCACTTCTTGAGCGGGATGCCCATCATGGCGAGGGTGAGAACGGCGGGGACGGTGTTGGCGAGGTCGTCGACGAAGTCGATCCGGCCGGTCTCGATCCGCTCGTCGAGGCAGGCGCGGGCGATCTCGTCGACGAACGGGATCCAGCGCGTGACGGCCGCCGGTGAGAGGTAGGGGTTGAGGGCGCTGCGGTAGGCGCGCTGTTCGGGCGGGTCCATCTCCAGGAAACCGCCCCGGATGCCCCTGCCGCGGGGCGGCGCGGGGATGCTGATGCCCTGGTAGCCCCGCCGCTCGCCGTGTACGTCGTGGTCGTTGGAGAGGGTGTCGCCGGCCCGGGCGAGGGCCAGGAGCTCGCGGTTGCCGGCGGCCACCCAGTGTCCGCCGTAGGTATCGGACCAGGCCAGCGGGCAGCGGGCGTGGAACTCCCGGGTCTGCTCCTCGAACCGGTGCCGGTACTCGGGGGCGTGCCGGTCGAAGTGGACCCGGGGTTGTTTACGGGCTCGGCCGTCGGTCGTGTCCGGTGCGTCCGGTGCGGTCATGTGTGCCTCCGTTTCGGTGCCTCGTGGCCGCTCAGGTGACGCTGATGGCGCGCTCGGGACAGGAGCGGACGGCCTCGACGACCGCGCTCTCCTGGCCGGTGGGCACCTCCTCCGCGACCGGCGAGGAGTGCCCGTCGATCTCGCTCAGCTCGAACACCTCCGGGGCGCGCATCGCGCACAGGGTGTGGCCCTGGCAGCGCTCGGGGTCGACGCGTACCTTCACCTGGCTCATCTCCCTCGGGGTCAGGTCAGATCGGACAGGGACTTGCCGACGTCGGCGAGGGTGACCGGCTTGCCGTAGTCGCCCCGGTACTTGTAGGCGGGCGCATCGCAGCGGAAGGCGCCCTTGTCCGGTTTGAAGTCGGCCGCCCGCCACCCCTTGGTGGTCGCCTCGACGACCAGGTAGCACGTGGGCGGCTCCTTCGACGTCAGGTCGAAGGGGGCCTGGAGGCCGCCCGCCGTCCAGTCGGTGTTCTTGCGCGCGTTGTCGTATACGCACGTGCGGGTGAGCTCGGCGCAGTCACGGGCGGCGGTGGCGAACAGCAGCCAGGCGGAGAAGGCGCGCAGCGCCGGGTAAGTGACCTGTTTGCCGGGCGCGTACTGCTTGAACAGGTCGATCACCTGCTGGGTGGCGGGGCTGTCGGCCGCGCTCTCCACCGGGACGGTGGCGAACAGCTCGGCGTAGTTGTGCTGCTTGGCGAGGGCCGGGCCGGCCAGTTGGGTGAAGGCGGGGCCGTAGACGTTGCTGTTGGCGTCGATCCAGTCGGGCGCGTAGCCGATGTTGGTGAGCGCCTGCTCGAGTTTGGCGAGGCTCGCGAAGTCGCCGAGGAAGATCAGGCCCTTGACGCCGTTCTTCTTGATGGACTGGGCGTACGGCGTCCAGTCGGCGACGCCGGACGCCGGGTACAGATCGCTGTAGTCGACCTTGCCGCCGAGCCCTTCGACCGCCTCCGTGAACTGGGCGGCCATGACCTTGGTGACGGGGGAGTCGCCCGCGATGATCCCGACCTTCCGCGCCGAGCCGGGGTACTTCTCCTTCAGCAGCCAGGTGTAGTAGCCGGAGTACTGGAAGTACCCGGCGATCGGTGCGGCGGCGATGACCTGGAGGTCGGACCCGATGGCGCCGATCTGGCTGGACTGGCCGGGGAAGTTCGGCAGGAGGCACTTCAGCCGGTCCTTGACGCCGAGGCTGTCCAGCGCCGCGCCGCCGCCGACCAGGGCGAAGTCCGCCTTGCAGGCCTCCAGGGTGCGCTGGCGGACCTCCATGAGCCTGGTGTCGCGCGTCACGGGGGCGATCTCGCGGCCGTTGATGCCGCCCGCGTCGTTGCACCAGGAGGTGAACACCTCGGCGGCGTCCACGAATTCGGACTTCTTGGTGAATCCCATGTCGGTCATGACGCCGACCTGGATCTTCTTGTCGGTGACGCCCTGGACATCCGATGCGGCGTTCGATGCGGCGTTCGACGCCTCGGCGGTGCCGGGGCCGCATACGTTCTTCAGGGTGCCGAAGTCGCCGTTCGCCTTGGAGGAGGCGCCCGCGGCGGGGCTCGTCGAGCGGGCGGTGTCGGTGTCGTCGTCGGAGCGGGTGGAGCAGCCGGCCAGCAGCACCGCGACCGCGGTGACCGCGCCGATGAGCAGTCTGCGCATGGTGCCTCCTCGGGGAGGCTCGGACAGTGGCGTCCGAGAGAGACTTCGGATGAGGGTCAGGTGATCGCGCCCCGGGCCTTGAGGGCGAGGATGCGGTCCCAGTCGTAGCCGAGCTCGGTGAGGATCTGCTCGGTGTGCGCGGCGAACTCGGGGGCGGGTTCGAGCCGGGTGTCCCGCACGTCGAACTGGACTGGGCTGGCGACCAGTTCGAGTTCGCCGGCCTGTCCGACGTAGCCGTTGGCGCGCACCTGTGCGTCGGCGGCGGCCTGCAGGGTGTCCTGGACCGGCGCCCAGGGGCCGTCGAGCGCGGCAAGGCTCTCGGACCATTCGGCGAGGGTGCGGGTCGCGACGGTCTCGCGGAGGATCTTCACCGCGTCCGCCGTGTGCTCGGCGATCGACTCGGCGGTGGCGAAGCGCGGATCGTCGGCGAGGTCGGGTCGGCCGAGGCAGTGGCATACGTTCGCCCAGAACCTCGCCGGCTGGAGCATGACGAAGGAGACGTACCGGTCGTCGGCGGTACGGTACAGCCCGGACAGGGGGTTGGTGGGCGAGCCGTGCCCGCTCGGGGCGATGCCCTCCCACGCCCGGTCGAGGTGCAGGGACAGGCCGATGGCGTGGCCCATCGCCCACAGACCGCTGCCCAGCAGGGAGACGTCCACCACGCTCGGCTCGCCGGTGCGTTCGCGGCGCAGCAGCGCGGCGGCGATGCCGCCGGCCAGGTTGGTGCCGGAGATGGTGTCGCCGTAGGCGGGTCCTGGCGGGCTGACCATGCCGTCGGTGCCGGGCGGGGTGATGCTGGCGGCCGTGCCGGCGCGGGCCCAGAAGGCGGTCATGTCGTAGCCGCCCTTGCCGGACTCGGGGCCGCGCGGGCCCAGCGCCGTGCCCCGGGCGTAGACGATCCGCGGGTTCACGGCGCGGATGTCGGCGATGTCGATGGCGAAGCGTGCGCGGGCGGCGGGCAGAAAGCTGGTGAGGAACACGTCCGCGCCCTTGGCCAGCTCGTACAGCACCCCGCGGCCCTCGGGCGTGGCGATGTCCAGACCGAGGGAGCGCTTGCCGCGGTTGGCGTGCGCGATGTTCGGGTTGGGGTCGCCCTCCACCACGAAACTGCCGGTCCGGCGCAGTCCGCGCTGCGGGTCGCCGTTGACCGCGTGCTCCACCTTGACCACGTCGGCGCCCCAGTCGGCGAGCACGGCGCCGGCCGAGGGCACGAAGCCGTACATGGCGACTTCCAGGACGCGGATCCCCTCCAGCGGCTTCACGGCCGCTCCTGGGGGACCACGACGCGCGCGAAGGACTTCTCCTCCAGGAACTCCTCGAATCCGGAGCGTCCGCTCTCCCGGCCGATACCGGACTGCTTGTAGCCGCCGAAGGGCACATCGGGAGCGAAGTAGTTGCCGCCGTTGATGGAGAACGTGCCGGTGCGGATGCGGCGGGCGAGGCGGATCGCGCGCTGCTCGTCGGCGCTGTGCACGGCGCCGGACAGGCCGTACTTCGAGTCGTTGGCGATGCGTACGGCGTCGTCCTCGTCGTCGTACGGGATCACGGCGAGGACGGGTCCGAAGACCTCCTCCTGGGCGATCTCACTGCCGGGGTCGACGTTCGCCAGGAGGGTGGGCTCGTAGAAGAAACCAGGGCCGGTGGGCTTGCCGCCGCGCACCAGGGTGGCACCGGCCTCGACCGCGCGGCGGACCATGCCGTCGACCTTCTCGCGCTGCTGTTCGCTGATCAGCGGGCCCATGTTCGTCTTGAGGTCGGTGGGGTCGCCGACGCGTACGCGCTCCATACCGGCCGCGACCAGTTGCACGATCTGGTCGTGGTGTTCGCGCGGGACGAGGAGGCGGGAGGTCAGGGCGCAGCCCTGACCGGAGTGGGAGCAGATGGTGAACGCGGCGAACATGGCGGACTTGGCGAAGTCCGCGTCCCGAAGGACGATCATGGCGGACTTGCCGCCGAGTTCGAGGAAGACCCGCTTCACCGTGTCGGCCGCGGCGGCCATGATGCGGCGGCCGGTCGTGGTGGCGCCGGTGAAGGTGACCGCGTCGACGTCGGGGTGGGTGGTCAGGACCGCGCCGACCTCGGCGTGCGAGGAGCTGAGGATGTTGACGACGCCGGGCGGGAGGTCGGTGTGCTCGGCCATGAGCTCGCCGAGGGCGAGGGTGGTCAGCGGGGTCTGCGGGGCGCCCTTGAGGACCACGGTGCAGCCGGCGGCGAGGGCGGGGGCGAGCTTGGCGAGCGCGAGTTGGTTGGGGAAGTTGTACGGCAGGATCGCGGCGACGACGCCCGCCGCCTCCCTCTCCACCCAGCGGTGATGGCGCCGGCCGCGCGACTCGATCTCGCCGAGGTCCTCGGTGAACTCATAGCCCTCGAGGAGGTCGGCGTAGTACTTCACGATGCCGATCGGCTCGTCGAGCTGTGGGCCGTGGGTGAGCTGACGGGGCGCTCCCACCTCGGCGATGGTCAGCTCGCGCAGCTCCTCGCGGTGCTCGTCGAGGGCGGTGTGCAGCTGCCGCAGACAGCGCACGCGCAGCTCCTTGTCGGTGGCCCAGCCGGTGGTGTCGAAGGCGCGGCGGGCGGCGGCGATCGCCGCCTTGGCGTCGGCCTCCGTCGCGTCGGGGGCATGGCCGAGGAGTTCGCCGGTGGCGGGGTTGTACGACGGAAACGTCGTGGAAGGGGCGTCGGCGGCGAGCAGCTTGCCGTCGATCAACTGGCACTTGGCGAGGGGGGCGCTCACAGTCGTACCACGGATCCGCCGTCGACGGCGATGACCTGGCCGGTGACCCAGGCCGCGTCGTCGGAGAGCAGAAACAGCAGGGCGCCCGCCTGGTCGGCGGGGGTTCCCATGCGCTTGAGGGCGAAGGATTGCACCATGACGGTGCGGTGCTCCTCCGGGATGATGCTTCGGGTCGCCTCGGTGTCGGTCGGGCCGGGCGCGATGGCGTTGACACGGATGCCGCGCCCGCCGAGTTCGGAGGCGAGGGACGCGGTGAGGTGGTTGATACCGGCCTTGGCGAGGCCGTAGAAGCCGGTGGCCTGCCAGGCCGCGGTGGACGACTGGTTGACGATGGCCGCACCCTCCTTGAGGTGCGGCAGGACGGCGCGGGTGACGTACAGCGCGCCCAGCAGGTTCACCTTCAGGAACCGGTCGAGGTAGTCGTAGTCGACGGTGACGATGCCCTCGCGGCGCATACCGTGGAAGATGGCGGCGTTGTTGACCAGGTAGTCGATCCGCCCGCATTCGCGGATCACCGTATCGGCCAGTGCCTCGGCGGAGGCCGGGTCGCAGACGTCGACCTTCACGAACAGGGCGTTGCCGATCTCCTTGGCGACGCGCTGCCCCTGCTCCTCGTTCAGCTCGGCGACCACGACCCGCGCACCCTCGGCGGCCAGCGCCTTGGCATACCCCTCTCCGATGCCCTGTCCGGCCCCGGTGACGATGGCCACCTTGTCCTTGAACCGCATCCCAGCCTCCTTGCTCGGTTGGCCCGGAAACTACATTCTCCATATGAGTGAAGCAAGGATTCAGGCAAGAGAACATGATGCTCCCAGCTTCCACCCGCCCTCACTTGAGAATATGATTCTCGAATACGGAAGGGATGTTTCCATGATCGAATCGAGGGCCTTGACCCCGTCGTTCGGGGTGGAGTTCACCGGTGTCACCGACCCGCTCGACGATGCCTTCGTGCAGCGCTGCGGCGAATCCCTCAGATGGCGGGGGGTGCTCCTGGTCCGGGGACTGCACCTCGACGACGAGCGGCAGCTGGCCTTCAGCCGCCGGCTGGGCGAGGTGGTCGCACTGCGCGGCAGGGAGATCTTCCCGATCTCCATCAACCCCGAGAAGAGCAGGACCGCCGAGTACCTCAAGGGCGCGTTCCACTGGCACCTCGACGGCACCAGCGACGACGTGCCGATCAAGGCGACCACGCTGACCGCCCGCCAGGTCGCCACGGTCGGCGGCGGCACCGACTTCGCCAGCACCTACGCGGCGTACGAGAACCTGCCGGAGAAGGACCGCGAGCGCTACGACGGCCTGCGTGTGGTGCACAGCTTCGAGGCCGCGCAGCGGCTGGTCACCCCCGATCCCACCGAGCGGGAGCTGGCCGCCTGGCGCACCCAGCCCAGCCATGAGATGTCCCTGGTGTGGCAGCGCCGCGACGGCCGCCGCTCACTGGTCACCGGCGCCACCGCCGACCACATCGTCGGCATGGACCCCGACGACAGCCGGGCCCTGCTGGACGAGTTGCTGGACTGGACGTCTCAGGAGCGGTTCCGCTACACCCACGACTGGGCGGTCGGCGACCTGGTGGTCTGGGACAACACCGGCATCCTGCACCGGGCGCTGCCCTACGCCGAGAACTCCGAGCGGCTGCTGCACCGCACGACCGTCGTCGGCGACGAGGCGTTCATATGAGCACCGCCAAAACGGCTGTGGTGACCGGCGGCGCCTCCGGTATCGGCCGGGCGATCGCCCGCCGGCTGGCGGCCGACGGGCTGAAGGTCGCCGTGCTCGACCTCTCCCCCGCCCAGGAGGGGTACGGGGTGACGGTGGACGTCACCGACCGCGCTCAGGTCGACAAGGCGATGGACGCGGTACGCGAACGCCTCGGGCCGATCCAGGTACTGGTCAACGCGGCCGGCAAGGACGGCTTCACCCGCTTCGGCAAGCTCTCCTTCGAGGACTGGCAGCGGGTCGTCGACATCAACCTCAACGGGGTCTTCCACTGCGTGCAGTCGGCGCTGCCGGACATGTGGGACGCCCGCTGGGGCCGGATCGTCAACATCTCCTCCTCCAGCACCCACGCCGGCCAGCCCTTCATGGCGCACTACGTCGCCGCCAAGTCCGCGGTGAACGGGCTGACCAAGTCCCTCGCACTGGAACTCGGCCCTCGGGGCATCACGGTGAACGCCATCCCGCCCGGCTTCATCGACACCCCCATGCTGCGCACCGCCGAGCGGAACCAGCAGCTCGGCGGCACCATCGAGGACCACATCGCGCGCACACCGGTACGCCGGGTCGGCCGCCCCGAGGACATCGCCGCGACATGCTCGTTCCTGGTCTCGGAGGAGGCCGGATACCTCACCGGACAGATCATCGGCGTGAACGGAGGCCGCAACACATGACGAGGCTGCCCCCGGTCCCGTACGAGGAGTGGGACGCCGATGTGCTGCGGCCGCTGACGGGCGGGCGCACCATACCGCCGTCCAACGCCCTCGGCCTGCTCCTGAACCACCCGCGCCTGGCCAAGGCGTTCCTGACCTTCAGCACTCAACTGGTGTACCGCGGCACGCTGCCGGCGAAGCTGCGCGAGCTGACGATCCTCCGGGTCGCCTGGCGGCACCGCTGCCGGTACGAGTGGGCGCACCATGTGCTGACGGCCCGTGCGGCCGGAGTCACCGAGAAGGAGCTGGCGGAGGTACGCCAGGGCACCGGCACCCTGGTGAACCGGGCCGTGGACGAGCTCGAGGACACCTCCTCGCTCTCCGATGAGCTCTACGCGGAGCTGGCGAAGGAGCTGGACGAGCGGCAGCTGATGGACTTCGTGTTCACCGTCGGCGCGTACGGGATGCAGGCCATGGCGTACAACACCTTCGGGGTGGAACCCGATCCGGGGATGGACTGCCAGGGGATGGACTGAGACAACGACCGGCATAGGGGTTGGGTTGGGCATGCAGCGTCCCGCACAGCACGACAGGCCGCTTCGCGTCGTTCAGTGGGCCACGGGAACCATCGGCACGCGCTCGCTGCGCGCCGTTCTGGACCATCCGCACATGGCGCTTGCGGGTGTCCGCGTCCATGATCCGGACAAGGCCGGGCGCGATGCCGGCGAACTGTGCGGGACGGGCCCGACGGGCATCACCACCACCCACGGCCTCGACGACATCCTCGGCCTGGCCGCCGACTGCGTGCTCTACATGCCGCGGGCGACCGATCTCGACGAGCTGTGCGCCCTGCTCGCGTCCGGCGCGAACGTCGTGACCACGGCCGGTGGATTTCACCACCCGGCCGGGATGGATCCCGCCGTCCGGAGGAGGGTCGAGGACGCCTGCGCGCGGGGTGGCAGCTCGATCCACGCCACCGGCAGCAGCCCGGGCTTCATCACCGAGGCCGTACCGCTCGTCCTGGCCTCCGTGCAACGGCGGCTGGAGACCCTGACCATCCACGAGTACGCCGATCTGTCCCGGCGGAACTCGCCGGGGCTGCTGTTCGACGTGATGGGCTTCGGCCGGGCGCCGACCGCCGCGTTCGACACACGCCGTCTCGCTCATGTCCGGTCGAGTTTCGGGCCGTCCCTGCGTCTGGTCGCCGACGCCCTGGGCCTGCCCCTCGACTCCGTCGAGGCGAGCGGGCACCTCGCCACCGCCGCGCACCCGGCGGACATCGCCGCCGGTGTCCTCCGAGCCGGGACGGTGGCCGCGCAGCGGATGACGCTGTCCGGTGTGCGCGGCGGCCGTACGCTGCTGGAGTTCAACGCGACCTGGTACTGCACCACCGACCTCGCCCCGGCCTGGGACCTGCGCCCCACCGGCTGGCATCTGACGGTCGACGGCGACACGCCTCTCGACATGGACATGCGCTTCCCGGTGCCGCTCGACCGGATGGCCGCCGTCTCCCCCGGCTACACCGCCCACCGGGCCGTCAACGCCGTCCCCGCCGTCTGCGCGGCGGCCCCCGGCATCCGCACGACCGTGGACCTTCCCCCGTTCACCGCGGCCCTCGCCTGAGGGCCGACCGCCTGAGTGTCGGCAGAAGCCGCTCAGCCCTGCTTGAGGCGCTGCTTCATCTCGTCCAGCCGGGTCAGGATCGGAAAGCCGGACACGCTCAGCGCGTTGCCGTGCCCGGTCTGGTGGATGTCGAAGACGGCCTGGAGCGCGGCGTAGAAGCCCTGCACGTCGAGGGTCTGGTTGACGGCGCGCTTGGCCTGGCGGAGCCCGAAGGGCGGCATCTGCGCGATACGCGCGGCCAGTTCGTACGCGGCCGCGTCGAGTCCGGCCGGCGGCACGACCTTGTTCACCATGCCGACCTGCTCGGCCTCGCGGGCGGTCAGCGGACGGCCGGTGAACAGGATCTCCTTGGCCTTGCGCGGGCCGAGTTCCCAGGTGTGCCCGTGGTACTCGACCCCGCCGATGCCCATGTGCACCACCGGGTCGGAGAACTCGGCGTTCTCCGCGGCCACGATCAGATCGCAGGGCCAGCACAGCATCAGCCCGGCGGCGATGCACTTGCCCTGCACGGCCGCGATGGTGGGCTTGGGGATGTTGCGCCACTTCAGCGAGTACTCCAGATAGCGGCGCGTCTCGGCGTCGTAGATCCACTCCAGTGTGATCTCGCCCGGACCGGGCCAGCGGTCCTTCAGATCGTGTCCGGCGGAGAAGTGGCGGCCGTTGGCCCTGAGGACGACCACCCGTACGTCCTCGTCGCGGGCCGCACGGGTCCAGGCCGCGTCGAGGTCGTCGAGGAGGGCCATGGTCTGGGCGTTGGCGGCCTCGGGGCGGTTGAGGGTGATGGTCGCGACGCCGTCCTCGACCGCGTACAGAATCTGGTCCATGGCCGATGTCCTCACCGGGGCAGGCCGAGCAGCCGCTCGGCGATGATGTTCCGCTGGATCTCGCTGGTGCCGCCGGCGATCGTGCCCGCGAAGCTGCGCGCGTACCGCTCGAACCAGCCGGCGATGAAGTCCTCGTTGTTCATGTGGTGGTACGGCCCGGTGCGGGCCGGATGCGGCAGCCCCTCGGCGCCGCGGGCCTCCAGCGCGTACAGGGAGGCGGACTGCACGGCCTCGGAGCCGAGCAGCTTGAGCACGGATATCTCGGCGGGGTCGCGGTCCGGGCCGAGCTGCCGGTAGCCGAGCAGCCGCAGCGCCTGGAGGTCCATGAGGAGGGTGGCGTACCACTCCTGTCCGCCGCCGATGTCCGCGGCGTCACGCACCAGGTCCTCCAGGCGTTCGGCGTACGACAGCCACAGCAGGGTGCGCTCATGGCCGAGGGAGCCGTTCGCGACCCGCCAGCCCTCGTTGAGGGGGCCGACCAGATTCGCGCGGTCCACCCGTACGTCGGTGAAGAACACCTCGTTGAAGTCGAGGTCGTCCTCGGCCGCGATCGAGCCGAAGGGGCGGCGTACGACACCGTCGGTGTCCGTCGGGATCAGGAGGGCGCTGATGCCCTTGTGCTTCGGCGCCTCGGGGTCGGTGCGTACGAAGGTGAGCAGCACATCGGCGTCGTGGGCGCCGGAGGTCCAGATCTTCTGCCCGTTGACGATGAGATCGTCGCCTTGCCCGACCGCGCGTGTGCGCAGGGAGGCCAGATCGGAGCCCGCGTCCGGTTCGCTCATGCCCAGCGCGGCGGTGATCTCCGCGCGCAGGATCGGCACGGCCCAGCGGCGCTTCTGCTCCTCGGTGCCGAAGGAGAGGAGGGAGGCGGCGATGATACCGAGGCCCTGCGGGTTGAAGCTGTGGTAAATGCGGCGGCGGGCCAGCTCCTCCAGGTGGGCCAGTTGCTGGGGCAGCGTGGCGTTCCGGCCGCCGTACTCGGGCGGCCGGCCGGGCAGCAGCCAGCCCGCGTCGAAGAGCGTGCGCTGCCAGCGGCGCGCCCAACCGGGGACATGAGCGCTGGAGCGGGAGCGCTCGCCGGCCTCGTCCTCGGCGGGCAGATGGGCGTCGAGGAAGGCGACGAACTCTGTGCGGAACTCCTCGACCTCGGGGTCGTCGGCGAGCCTCATGAGGCTGCGGGTTTCATGGGACGTGTCATGGACAGTGTCATGAGACCAGAAGTGCCTTCCTGTGGTCGGACGCGGTGCCGAGGAGCAGATCGCAGACTTGGGCCCGCTTCAGGTGGTATTGGAGCTCGTTCTCCCAGGTGAAACCCATGGCGCCGAACAGCTGCAGACCGTGCCGGAAGACGAGGCGCTGGCACTCCCCCGCCGCTGCCTTGGCCATATGCGCGGCGCGGGTGCGGCGTGGGTCGTCCTCGGCGATGGTGAGGGCGGAGAAGTGGGTGAGGGCGCGGGCGCGTTCGATGGCCACGTACATATCGGCGGCCTTGTGTTTGACGGCCTGGAAGGAGCCCAGCGGCCGACCGAACTGCACCCGCTGCTTCACATGTGCGAGGACCAGGTCGAGGATGCGGCGGCAGGCGCCGACAGCGGTGGCCGCGAGACCGGTGAGGGCCAGATCGGGCACGCCGACACCCAGTTCACCGGCGGCGATGTGCGCGACGTGGAGTTTGGGATCGAGTACGGGCACCCGTTCGGCGGCCAGGTCGGCGCCCCGTACGACGGTCACGCCGTCCGGTGTGAGCAGCGCGATCTCGTCGGCGCGGTCGGCGTCGAGGACGTACCGGCCGGTGCCGTCGAACACGGCGGTGCCGCTGCCCTCGGGGAGCCGCCCGGTGAGCGGGGTGAACCAGGTGGCGGTGGCCAGGAACGGCGTCGGATCGGCCGCGTACCCCAGCTCCTCCAGGATGAGGGCGAGCTCCAGCGGGGGCGCCTCGAGCCAGCCGAGCTCCAGATAGGTCTGCCACTGCCGGTCCTCGGGCTGGGCGCACACCTTGGCGACCGTCTCACGCACCGTACGCCGCAGCAGCCGCTGCTCCTCGTCGAGCTCGAACTCCACGCCCGGCCTCCGCCCTCTCGCCGTACCGGTGGCAATACAGGTCGGGCGAGAATAACATTCTCGCTATAGGGAAGTAAGAGTCTTGCTTATGATGGAGCGCGATTCGGTAGGGGGAGGGCCCCCTCTTTTCACATGAGTGGAGTACCGTTCTACTCATGAGTGCCGTCCCCGCAGAACCCGTCGAGACCCCCGAGCCCGCCTGGCGGCAGCGCGCCGTCGAGCGATCCACCCGGGCCGCGAAGCTGCGCGCCGAGCAGCGCGTGCAGCGCTTCCTCGACGCGGCCCAGGAGTTGATCGCCGACAAGGGCACCACCGACTTCACCGTGCAGGAGGTCGTGGAGCGCTCCCGGCAGTCGTTGCGCAGCTTCTACCAGCACTTCGACGGCAAGCATGAGCTGCTGCTCGCCCTCTTCGAGGACGCGCTGTCGAGGTCGGCCACCGAGATCCGGGAGAAGTCCGCGGAGGGACGGGATCCGCTGGACCGGCTGCGGATCGCGGTCGACCTGCTGTACGACTCCTGCAGGCCCCGCGAGGGCCAGCAGTCCCCGCTGTTCACCGACTTCGCCATCCAGCTGCTGGTCACCCACCCGGACCAGGTGGCGACCGCCCATCTGCCGCTGCTCAGCTTCTTCACGGAGCTGGTGGAGGAGGCGGTCGAGGCCGGTCAGGCCGTCGCGCCCAGGCCGCGCCGTATCGCCTCGCTGATCATGCAGACGGCGATGTTCACCGCCCAGGCGCCCGCGGCTCCGGTCGGCGCCCATCCTTCACCGATCAGCGCGGACGAGGTGTGGGAGTTCTGCCTGGGCGGCATCACCGGCACGGGCCGCCCGCCCGTCGACAGCACCCCCGCCGCCACCTCGGCCGAGAAGACCGCCCCCCGGAGCGCCGCCGCGAAGACGGCCCCGGCCAAGAAGGCGACGGCGAAGAAGCCGGCGACGAAGAAGGCCGCGGCCAAGAAGGCCACCACCTCCCGGGGGACCGACCGCGGCAAGGCCTGACACGACCGTCGTTCCACTTCGAAGGGCCCGCACCCGTGCGGGCCCGTTCTCGTTTCCAGGGCTGGATCCCCGGCCCTCCCCATCTGCCACCGCCCTCCGAACGGTTGACGCGAGCTTTCGGTCTGACCTTTGATATGTTTCACGCATCAGCAGCCGGCAGAGGGGTTCCCCGCCGTGGACTTTGAGCTGACCGAGGATCAGGAGACCATCCGTAAGGCCGTCGCCGGTCTCCTGCGTGACTTCGATGACCGCTACTGGATGGAGAAGGATCGCGACCACGCCTTTCCCGAGGAGTTCTACGCGACCGTCGCGGGTGGCGGCTGGCTGGGCATCACGATCCCGGAGGCCTACGGCGGTCATGGCCTGGGCATCACCGAGGCCACGCTCCTGCTGGAGGAGGTGGCCCGTTCGGGCGGCGGTATGAACGCCGCCAGCGCGATCCATCTGTCGATCTTCGGTATGCACCCGGTCGTGGTGCACGGATCCGAAGAGCTCAAGCGCCGTACGCTCCCCCGGATCGCGGACGGCGACCTGCACGTCTGCTTCGGGGTGACGGAACCCGGCGCCGGACTGGACACCACCAGCATCACGACGTACGCGCGCCGGGACGGCGACCACTACGTCGTCAGCGGCCGCAAGGTGTGGATCTCCAAGGCGGTGGAGTCGGAGAAGATCCTGCTATTGACCCGCACATCGAAGGTCGACGAGGTCGAGAAGCGCACGGACGGCATGACGCTGTTCCTCACCGACCTGAACCGCGACCACGTGGACATCCGCCCCATCCCGAAGATGGGACGCAACGCCGTCACCTCGAACGAGCTGTACATCGACGAGCTGCGGGTCCCGGCCCGGGACCGGGTCGGCGAGGAGGGCGAAGGGTTCCGCTATCTGCTCGACGGACTGAACCCGGAGCGGATGCTGATCGCCGCCGAAGCACTCGGCATCGGCCGGGTGGCCCTCGACCGGGCGGTGCGGTACGGCCGGGAACGCGAGGTGTTCGGCCGGCCGATCGGCATGAACCAGGGCATCCAGTTCCCGCTGGCCGACTCGCTCACCCGGCTCGACGCGGCGGAGCTGGTGCTGCGCAAGGCGACCTGGCTGTACGACCGTGGCCGCCCGTGCGGGCGGGAGGCGAACACCGCCAAGTACCTGTGCGCGGACGCGGGGTTCACCGCCGCCGACCGGGCACTGCAGACCCACGGCGGCATGGGCTACTCCGAGGAGTACCCCGTGGCCCGCTTCTTCCGCGAGGCCCGGCTGATGCGGATCGCGCCGGTCAGCCAGGAGATGGTCCTGAACTACCTGGGGTCCCACACGCTGGGGCTGCCGCGGAGTTACTGATGAGCCAGGTGACGAAGACGAGGAGTCAGGGATGGAGGAGTCAGGGATGGACGGATCAGGGATGGACGGATCGGGGATGACCGACCGTACGGGACTGTTCGACCTCACGGGCCGCTCGGCGCTGGTGACCGGCGCCGCGGGCGGTATCGGCTCGGCGGTCGCCGGGGCGCTGGCCCGCGCCGGGGCTGCCGTGCTCGTGACCGATGTCGACGGGGCGGCGGCCGCCGCCGTCGCCGGGAAGCTCTCCGCCTCGGGCCTGACCGCCGACAGCGCCGCCCTCGACGTACGGGACCGGGCCGCGGCCGACAGCGCGGTGTCGCGGGCCGCCGCGCTCGCTGACGGCCGTCTGCACATCCTGGTCAACAACGCCGGGGTCACCGCCCCGGCCATGTTCGACAAGCTCGAGGAGGAGTCCTTCCGGCGGCTGGTCGACATCCATGTGATGGGCGCCTTCCACTGCACCCAGGCCGCGCTGCCCTTCCTGCCGACGGACGGCACCGGGCGCGTCATCAACGTCACCTCCTCGGCCGGCCTCACCGGCACCCTGGGCCAGGTGAACTACTCCGCGGCCAAGGCGGGCATCATCGGCCTCACCAAGTCGCTCGCCCGGGAGCTGGCCAGGAAGCGGATCCTGGTCAACGCCCTGGCGCCGCTGGCCGCCACGCCGATGACGGAGACCATCCGCACCGACCCGAAGTTCGCGGAGCGGATGCTCGCCCGGATCCCGCTGGGCCGGTGGGCCGAGCCGGAGGAGGTCGCGGGGGCGTTCGTGTTCTTCGCCTCGGACGCCGCCTCCTTCGTCACCGGCCAGGTCCTGCCGGTGGACGGGGGCATGGTCATGTGACAGTCCGCGCCCCCGCTGTGTTGAATGGTTCAGCCAAAACGGTCGTCCGACGAGAGGCCTGAACCCGTGCCCAGCGCCGAACCCACCTCGCCTTTCCCCCGCTTCGGAACGCTCACCGTGCCGAAGGCGTCGGACGTGCTGGCTGCCGAGGTGCGCGAACGGATCCTGTCCGGGGAGTTCAGCGAGGGTACGGCGCTGCCGCCGGAGCGGCAGCTCGTGGAGCAGACGGGGCTGAGCCGTGCGACCGTACGGGAGGCGCTGCGCATCCTCGAGGTCGAGCGACTGGTCCGGATCCGCCCGGGGCGCGGGGGCGGGGCCTTCGTACACCGGCCGGGGCGCGAGTCCCTGGCCAGCACGGTGCGGTTGGTCATCCGGGGGCAGCAGATCCGGCTGGAGGCGCTGCACGAGACCCGCGAGGCGATCGAGCCGGCGTGCGCCGCGCTGGCGGCCCGGCGCCGCGGCGAGCGGGACCTGGCGGACCTGGACGCCGCCCATACGGAGCTGGTCGAGGCCGGCGACGACGTACAGCGGTTCCTGCGGGCCAACATCCGCTGGCACCACGCGGTGGCCAAGGCGGGGGACAACGAACTGCTCATCGGGTTTCTGAGCGCGCTTTCGGAGTCGATCCACGCGGCCACCAACCTGGAGCAGTTCATGGACGCCCGGATCCGTGAGCTCACGGCCCGCGCGCACACGCGGATCAACGAGGCGATCCGGGCGGGCGACGAGGCGGCGGCGCGGCGGCGGATGAGCCGCCATGTGTGCGGGTTCGCGCGCGCCGCCGCCGAGGTGGACCGGCGGGACCGGGTGGAGCTGACCGAGCCCGAGGACTGACCCCCGCGGCCCCGACAACACTCGAGAATGTGATTCTCCAATTCACGCAACACCATTGACACTATCGGTCTGACCTTTAATACCATCGCGGCATGAGCGACGACGTGAGCCCCGTCCTGACCGTGGCCGCCGACGGCGACGTCCGCATCGTCACGCTGAACCGACCCGATCGACTCAACGGCGTCTCCGAAGCGCTCCACCGCCGGCTGTCGGAGGTGTGGCGGGAGCTGGCCGAGGACACGAAGGCCCGGGCGGTCGTGCTCACCGGTGCGGGGCGGGCGTTCAGCGCGGGGGGCGACTTCGACCATCTGCGCCGCCACCACCACGACCCGGAGCTGCGGGAGCGGTCGATCCGGCTCGACCGGACCATCCAGACGGAGATGATCCGCTTCCCGCTTCCGGTGGTCGCGGCCGTCAACGGCCCGGCGGTCGGGCTCGGTTGCAGCCTCGCCCTGGGCTGCGACCTGGTCCTGATGGCCGAGGACGGCTATCTCGCCGACCCCCATGTGTCGGTCGGTCTGGTGGCGGGCGACGGCGGGGTCACCCTGTGGCCCCTGCTGACGAGTCTGCTGCGGGTGAAGGAGTACCTGTTCACCGGGGACCGGATCCCGGCGGCCACGGCGGTCGAACTGGGCCTGGCCAACCGGGTCGTACCCACCGCGGACCTGATGCACGAAGCGCTCGCGCTGGCCCACCGGCTCGCCGCCCAGCCCGCGGAGGCGCTGCGCGCCACCAAGGCGGCGCTGGCCGCGGTGGTCGAGCAGGTCGCGCGCGGCGGCATGGAGGCGGCCCTGCTGGCCGAGCGGTCCACGATGACCAGCCCGGACCACATCCGCATCATCGACGAGCTCGCCTCCCGCGCGCACCGCCGCCCGCCCGTCCCCGAGGAGGACTGAGCGTGGAGCCCGAGGAGTTCGCCCTGGTCCGCGCCATGGTGCGGTCGTTCGCGACCCGGTACCGCGTGGGCTCCGCCGACGAGGTGCAGCCGCAGACCCGCGCGGCCGCGCGGCAGGCGCTCGACGAGCTCGGCCTCGCGGAGCTGCGCCGCACCTCCCCGCCCGCCGCCACCGTGCAGGAGTGCGCGCTGCTCGCCGAAGAACACGGCAGACAGCCCCTGACCACGTCCCTGCTCGGCACGGACCTGCTCGCTCCGGAGCTGCTGCGGCTGCTCGGGGAAACGCCCCCACCAGCACGGCCGACGATCGCCCTCGCCCAAGACCTGCGCTTCCCCGGACCGACCCCGTCCGCCCTCGTCGCCTGGGACTGCGAGGGCGCCGACTGCGCGCTCGCCGTCACCCCCGACGGAACCGTGCGGAGGGTCGGGGTGGGCCCGCCCGCGCCGACCGCCGACCTGCTGCGCGGCGTACGGACCGCCTCCGCGGGCGGTGAGGTCGTCGGACGGCTCGCTCCCGAGGCACGGCAGCACTGGCAGGCGTACGCCCTGGTCGTCGTCACCGCGGAACTCGTCGGCACGGCGGCCTCGTTCGTCGAGCTGAGCGTGGGCTACGCCCGCGACCGGCACCAGTACGGCAGGCCGATCGGCTCCTTCCAGGCCGTGCGGCACCTGCTCGCGGACGCGACCGTCCAGGTGGAGTCCTGCACCAGCGCCGCCCGGTACGCCGCCTGGTGCCTGGACCACGAGCCGCCGGACCGGGCGCTCGCGGCGGCCCGCGTGGCCAAGGCGGAGGCGAACACCTCGGCGGTCGAGGCGGTGTACGCCGGGATGCAGGTGTTCGGCGGCATCGCCCAGACCTGGGAGCACATCGCCCATCTGTATCTGCGCAGGGTCCTGGTGGGCGCGCGGTTGCTCGCGACCACGGCCGATCTGCTACCCGCCCTGGCCACCTCGGAGGCCGCCCGATGACGGACACCGTGACGGACTCCCTCCTGGACTTCGGCGACCCGGCGGACCTGGAGCGCCTGCGCCGCGACTTCCGCACCTGGCTGGCCGACCATCCGCTGCCCGAGCGGTGCGCGGACGAGCCGGTCCCCGTCTTCCTGCACCGCTGGCACCGCCTGCTGCACTCCGGTGGCTGGGTCGGTCTCGACGTGCCGCGGGAGTACGGCGGACGCGGGCTGACCGCCCTCCACCAAGTCGCGATCAGTGACGAGCTGGGGGCACGGGGCGCGCCCGGGGTCCCGCGCATCGGCTATCTCGCCCACGCCCTGCTGGAGTTCGGCTCCGAGGAGCAGCGCGCCCGCCTGCTGCCGCGGATGCTCTCCGGCGACGACGTCTGGTGCCAGGGCTTCAGTGAGCCGGGCGCCGGTTCGGACCTGGCCGCCATGGCCACGTACGCCGAACGCGGCCCGGACGGCCGCTACACGATCACCGGCCAGAAGCTGTGGACGAGTTACGCGCAGCACTCGGACTTCTGCCTGCTCCTGGCCCGCACCGAGCGGACCGGTGCCCCACACGCCTCGATCTCGGCGTTCGTCCTGCCCCTCGACCGCCCCGGGGTGACCGTACGGCCGCTGCGGGCCGCGAACGGCGACGACGAGTTCTGCGAGCTGTTCCTCGACGCCGTACGCCTTGAGGAGGCCGAGCGGATCGGCGCCGAGGGCGACGGCTGGCCGCTGGCCATGACGACGGTGTCGTACGAGCGCAACGCCCTGGACACCGGCCATCTGTCGAAGTACGGCCTGCTGATCGAGCGGCTGCGGCGCCGCGCCCACGAGCACCGCGAAAGTCTCCCGGACGGGCTGCTGTCGGAGATCGGGCGGTGCGTAGTCGACTACCAGGTCCTCGTCGCCCACGCCCGCCGCCGCACCGCCGAACGGCTCGCCGGGCAGGCCGCGGGCCCCGAGTCGTCCGTCGACAAGCTGCTGATGACCCGGGCCGAGCAGAGGCTGTACGAGACGGCGCTGAAGGTGTTCCCCGAGGAGCTGTACGGGGAGGGCGGCGAGGTCTTCGGGGACTACCTCTACTCCAGGGCCGCGTCCGTGTACGGCGGGACGTCCCAGATCCAGCGGAACATCATCGCCAAGCGGCTGCTGGGCCTGCCCGGCGACGGCCGCCGTTGAACGGAGTCCCGAGATGCGACACGACCAGGAGTTCCAGAGCATCCCGAACGTGGTGAGAGTGGCCGCGCGGCGGTTCGCGGACGCCCCGGCTCTCGTCGACGGCGAGCTGCGGCTGAGCTTCCGGGAGCTGGCAGCCCTGATGGTGCGATCCGTGAAGGCGGCGCTCGCGCTGGGCATCGGGCCGGGCGACCGGGTCGGTCTGTGCGGCCCGAACTCGGCCGAATGGATCGTGGCGGCCCTCGGCATCCAGGGCGCCGGGGGTGTCGTCGTACCGCTCAACACGCGCTTCAAGGCGCGGGAGCTCTCCTACATCCTGCGCAAGTCCGGTGCGAGGGCCCTGTTCGCGGCCGGCTCCTTCCTCGGCACCGACTACCTCGCCGAGCTGAGGCGGGCCGACCCCGAGCTGCCCGCCCTGCGCACCACCGTGTCACTCCCCGAACCGGGGCGGCCATGGGATTTCCTGTCGCTGGGGGACGAACTGCCGCCCTCGGCGGCCCACGAGTCCATCGACCGCCTCACCCCGGACCACATCAGCGACGTGATGTTCACCTCCGGCACCACCGGCCATCCCAAGGGCGTGATCCTCACCCACGGACAGTCGCTGCGCGCCTACGGCTGGATGTCCACGGAGTACACCTTCGACGCCTCGGACAGCTTCCTGGTCATCCCGCCGTTCTTCCACTGCTTCGGCTACAAGGCGGGCTGGCTGGCCTCCTTCCTGCACGGGGTGACCGTGATCCCGATGGCCGTCTTCGACGCCGGACGTGCGCTGGAGATCATCGCGAGGGAGCGGGTCAGCATCCTGCTCGGCCCGCCCACCATCTTCCACGACCTGCTGAACCACCCCGGCCGGCAGGCGTACGACCTGTCGTCCCTGCGCGTGTCCATGACGGGCGGTACGACCATCCCCGAATCCCTCATCCACGCCATGAAGAAGGACCTGTCCTTCGACATCGTGCTCAGCGCCTACGGCCTGACCGAGTCGACCGCGCTGGTGACCACCACCCGCGTCGGCGATACGGAGGCGGCGGTGGCCCGGACCACCGGGCGCCCGATCCCGGACGTCGAGGTCCGTATCGCCGACGACTCGGGACGCGAGGTGTCGCCGGGGCAGGACGGGGAGATCCTGGTGCGCGGCTACAACGTCACCCGGGGCTACTGGGACGACCCCGAGGCCACCGCCGGGACGATCGACGCCGACGGCCGGCTGCACACCGGCGACATCGGGCATCTCGACGCGGACGGCAACCTCGTCATCGTCGACCGTAAGAAGGAGATGTTCATCGTCGGCGGGTTCAACGCCTATCCGGCCGAGATCGAGAAGCTGCTGCTCGGCCATGAGTCCGTCGCCCAGGTCGCGGTGATCGGCGTACCGGACGCGCGGCTCGGCGAGGTGGGCTGCGCCTTCGTCGTACCGGGGCCGGGCGCCGATGTCGCCGAGGGCGACGTCATCGCCTGGGCGCGGGAGCACATGGCCAACTTCAAGGTGCCACGGTATGTGCGATTCGTGGCCGAACTCCCGCGCAACGCGAGCCAGAAGGTCCTCAAGCACGAGTTGCGTGCGCGGTTCGCGCCCGGGGCGCGCTGAGATGGACGGCCCGCTGAGCGGGGTCACGGTGGTGGCGCTGGAGCAGGCCGTATCGGCTCCCATGTGCACCCGTACGCTCGGCGACTTCGGCGCCCGGGTGATCAAGGTGGAGAACCCGAAGGGCGGCGACTTCGCCCGGCACTACGACGATGTCGTCGGCGGCCTCGCGGCGCACTTCGTCTGGGTCAACCGGGGCAAGGAGTCGGTCGCCCTGGATCTGAAGTCCCCGGCCGGATCGGCGGTGCTGCACCGGCTGCTGGACCGCGCCGACGTCCTGGTCTCCAACCTCACGCCCGGCACCACGGCCAAGCTGGGCCTCTCCCCCGCCGACCTGGAGGTCGGCCACCCCGGCCTGATCGCCGTCGAGATCGACGGATACGGGCCCGGTGGCCCGCTGTCCCATAAGCGCGCCTACGATCTGCTCGTCCAGGCCGAGTCGGGCGCGTGTGCGGTGACCGGCAGCCCCGGCGCGCCGGCCAAACCGGGTCCGCCGGTCGCGGATGTGTGCAGTGGCCTGTACGCCGCCCTGTCGGTCATGGCGCTGCTGTACGGCAAGGGGCGCGGACACCCGACCGCCTCCGTGGCGGTCAGTCTCTTCGACACCATGGCGGAACTCATGGGGTACCCCCTGACGTACACCCGGCACTCCGGCGTCGAGCAGCAGCCGCTGGGCATGAGCTCACCCGCCGTATCGCCGTACGGTGCCTACCGCACCGCCGACGGGCAGACGGTCGTACTCGGCACCACCAACGACCGCGAGTGGCAGCGCCTGGCGCGGGAACTGCTCGACCGGCCCGATCTGGCGGACGACGAGCGGTTCCGCACCAACGCCGACCGGGTCGAGCACCGGTCCGTCCTGGACGCCGGGATCGCGGCCTGGTGCGCGCGGCACGATCTGGCGTACGTCCAGGCCCGCGCGGATGGAGCCGGGATCGGCAACGCCCGCTACAACACCCAGCGCGATGTCCTGGCCCACCCCCAGCTGGCCGCCCGGGACCGCTGGCGGCAGATCGACACGCCCTCCGGGCCGGTGCCCGCGTTGCTGCCGCCTCCGGTCATCGCCGGTCACGAGCCGCCGATGGGCGCCGTACCCGCGCTCGGTGAGCACACGGACGCCGTGCTCGCCGAACTGGGCTTTCCGGCCGAGGAGATCGCCGACCTGCGTGAACAGGGGGCGGTGCGGTGACCGTTCTGCTGACGAGCGACGCCGACGGCGTACGGACCCTGACGCTGAACCGGCCGCACCGCAAGAACGCGATCGACGCCGAGCTGTGGGAGGCGCTGCGCGCGGCGCTTGTCGAGGCGGGCGAGGACCGCTCGGTGCGGGCGCTCGTGCTCACCGGCGCGGGCGGCGCCTTCTGCTCGGGCGCCGATATCTCCCAGAGGGTCAGCGGTGCCCATCCCCTGTATCGCATGCGGACGTTGACCGAGGTGACGCTGGCGCTGCACGAGCTTCCGGTACCGACGGTCGCCAAGGTGACGGGGATCGCGGTGGGCGCGGGCTGGAACCTGGCGCTCGGCTGCGATCTGGTGGTGGCCACCGAGGAGGCGAGGTTCGCGCAGATCTTCGCGCGGCGGGGGCTCTCCCCGGACTGCGGCGGCTCCTGGCTGCTGCCGAGACTCGTCGGACTCCAGCAGGCCAAACGGCTCGCGCTGCTCGCGGAGACGATCGACGCCGAGGAGGCCCGCGCGCTGAACCTGGTGACCTGGGTGGTGGACACCGGCACGGTGGACGCCTTCGTCGACGGCCTCACCGCGCGTCTGGTGGCCAGCGCCCCGGTCGCGCTCGCCCAGACCAAGGCGCTGCTGAACGAGGGCGCCGAGCACACCCTGCGTGAGGCGCTGGCGAGCGAGGCCCGGGCGCAGGCGGTGAACTTCGCCACCGCCGACGTCCCGGAGGCGTACGCGGCGTTCGCCGAGAAACGCGATGCCCACTTCACCGGCCGCTGGGCGGTGCCGGGACGGACAGCCGGACGATCGGAGGACAAGACGTGACGCGGGAAGCGGTGATCGTGGGTGCGGTCCGCACCGCCGTCGGAAAACGCGGCGGCGGGCTGGCCGACACACACGCGGCTGACCTGTCGGCGGCCGTGCTGGGCGCGCTGGCCGAGCGGACGGGGATCGACCCGGGGGTGGTCGACGATGTGATCTGGGGCTGTGTGTCCCAGGTGGGCGACCAGTCGAGCAACATCGGCCGCTACTCGGTGCTTGCGGCGGGCTGGCCGGAGACCATCCCGGGCACGACGGTCAACCGGGCCTGCGGATCCAGCCAGCAGGCGCTCGACTTCGCCGTGCAGGCGGTCCTGTCGGGCCAGCAGGACGTGGTCGTGGCGGGCGGCGTCGAGGTCATGAGCCGGGTGCCGCTGGGGGCCGCCAAGGCGGGCGGACTTCCGTACGGCCCGCGGGTCCTCGCCCGGTACCAGGACTTCTCCTTCAACCAGGGGGTCTCGGCGGAGAAGATCGCGCAGAAGTGGGGCTTCTCGCGGGAACGGCTCGACGCGTACGCCGCGCTCTCGCACGAGCGGGCGGCCACCGCGCAGGACGTGGGGGCGTTCGAGGCGCAGATCGTGCCGGTGGCGGGGGTCGCCGCCGACGAGGGGATACGGCGGGGCACGAGCGTGCGGACGCTCGCGAAGCTCAAGCCCTCGTTCCAGGAGGACGGGGTGATCCACGCGGGCAACGCCTCGCAGATCTCCGACGGGGCGGCCGCCCTGCTGGTCACCAGCGCGGAAAAGGCACGCGGGCTGGGGCTCACCCCGCTGGTCCGGTACCGCGCGGGCGCGGTCGTCGGATCCGACCCGGTGCTGATGCTCACCGGCCCCGTCCCGGCAACCGAGAAGGTGCTGCGGACGGCGGGGATCGCCCTTTCGGAAGTCGGCGTCTTCGAGGTGAACGAGGCATTCGCCCCTATCCCGCTGGCCTGGCTCGCCGAGACCGGGGCCGACCCGAAGCGGCTCAACCCGCTCGGCGGCGCCATCGCGCTCGGCCATCCGCTCGGCGCCTCGGGGGCGGTCCTGATGACGCGCATGATCCACCACATGCGCGCGCACGGCATCCGCTACGGCCTGCAGACCATGTGCGAGGGCGGCGGCACCGCGAACGCCACCCTCGTCGAACTCGCGGACTGAGGGGGTGGCTGACGTGCGACGCGATGTCTTCACCGCCGACCACGAGGCGTTCCGGGAGCTGGTGCGGGACGTCGTGGCGAAGGAGGTGGTGCCGCACTACGCGGAGTGGGAGAAGGCCGGGCGGCTGCCCCGCTCGTTCTTCGCACAGCTCGGCTCCCTGGGCCTGCTGGGCATGGCCGTCCCCGAGGAGTACGGCGGGGGCGGACAGCCCGACTACCGGTACAACGTCGTGCTCCAGGAGGAAGCGGCCCGCGCACTGATCACCCTGGGCACCGTACGCACCCAACTCGACGTCATCCTCCCCTACTTCCTCGCCTACGCCGACACCGAACAGCGCGAGCGCTGGTTCCCCGGGCTCGCCTCCGGCAAGCTGCTCACCGCGATCGCGATGACCGAGCCCGGCACCGGCTCCGACCTGGCGGGGATCCGCACGACCGCCGTGCGCGACGGGGACACCTACCTCCTCAACGGGGCCAAGACCTTCATCACCGGAGGTCTGCTCGCCGACCTGGTGATCGTGGTGGCGCGCACATCGGCAGACCCCGGCGACCGGCGGGCGGGGCTGACGCTGCTGGTGGTGGAGGACGGCATGCCCGGGTTCACTCGCGGGCGGGTGCTGGACAAGATGGGCATCAAGGTGCAGGACACCGTGGAGCTGGCCTTCGACGGTGTACGCGTGCCGGTGGCCAACCGGCTCGGCGAGGAAGGCAGGGCGTTCGAGTATCTGGGGCGCAATCTGCCGCAGGAGCGGATGACGGTCGCGGTCGGCTCGGTGGCGCAGGCGCGGGCGGCGCTCGATGCCACGATCGCGTATGTCAAGGAGCGCAAGGTGTTCGGGACGCAGGTCGCGTCCTTCCAGAACACCAAGTTCGAACTCGCCGCCGTGGCCGCCGAGGTCGAGGCCGCGCAGGCCATGCTCGACCGTGCCGTGCTCGACCTGGTCGACGGTCGGCTCCGCGGCGCCGACGCCGCGAAAGTCAAGCTGTTCTGCACGGAAATGCAGGCCCGTGCCGTCGACCGATGTCTTCAACTCTTCGGCGGATACGGCTACATGCTGGAGTACCCGATCGCGCGGCTGTACGCGGACGCGCGCATCACCCGTATCTACGCCGGGACCAGTGAGGTCATGAAGGTCATCATCGCCAAGTCCCTGGGGTTGTGAGCCATGCCCGTGCACAACTTGCACGACTTCTCCGACCGGCCGGGCGTCGCCCTGGTCGCGGGCGGCACGGGCGGCATCGGAGCGGCCGTCGTCCGGCTCCTCGCGGAGCGCGGCAGCGACGCCGCCTTCACCTACCGGTCCAACAAGGAAGCGGCGGACGCCCTCGTCGGCGAGGTGACGGCGTACGGCCGCCACGTCGGCTCCGTGCGCGTGGACCTGACCGACGAGGAGGCCACCGCGCGGGCCGTCACCGAAACCGCCGCGGCGGGCGGCGGTCTGCACACGCTGGTGTACGCGGCCGGGCCGCACGTCCCGATGAGGCATCTGAGCAGGGTCACGCCCGCTGAATACCGTGCCCAACTGGAGGCCGACGCGGTGGCGTTCTTCAACCTCGTCCACCCCGCGCTGCCGCTGCTACGGAAGAGCCGGGGCAGCGTCGTCGCCGTGACGACGGTCGCCACCCGCCGCTTCCCGGTCCGTGACGGGCTGTCGTCGGGCGCCAAGGGAGCGGTCGAGGCGGTGGCGCGCGCCCTCGCCGCCGAGGAGGGACGGTACGGCGTCCGCGTCAACTGCGTCGCCCCCGGCATGCTCACGGACGGCATCGCGGCCCGGCTGATCGACTCCGGCGAACTCGACGAGGACGCCCTCGCCGTCACCCGGCGCAATATCCCGCTGCGCCGGTTCGGCCGGGCGGATGACATCGCGGAGGCGGTCGCGTTCCTCGCCTCGGAGCGCGCCGGGTTCATCACCGGGCAGGCGCTGGGCGTGGACGGCGGGTACAGCGTCTGAAGCGACGGCTCATGGGGTGATCTCTCGACCGCCGGTGTACGCGGCCCGTACGACATCGGCGGACAGCGCGTCCAGCGCCTCGCGCAGGGGTACGTGGAGCAGACACAGGTCGGCCGCCGCGCCCACTCTCAACTTCCGTATGCGGGAGGGATGTTGCGCGCGACCGAGGAAGAGCCGCAGCGCTGTTCGAGGCCCGATGCCCTCCCCGTCGTCCCGGGCGACCGCAGCCCGCATCACCGCCCACGGGTCGTCGGTTCCGTACGGCGCGTCGGTGCCTGCGGCGAGCGGGACGCCCGCCTCGGCCAGGGTGCGGCAGCGGTAGAGGTGGGCCCGGTCGTCGGCATGGACATCGGCGGCGTACGCGCGGCCCCGCTCCACCGGGAAGTGCGGCTGGGTCACCACGGTCACGCCCAGCCGCCGGATCCAGGGGATCGTCTCGGCCGGGATCACCGATCCATGCTCGATACGGTCGCCCGCGACCGGGTCCGCCTCGTCGAGGGCCAGCAGGGTCACCAGCAGCTGTACGCGGGTGACGCAGTGCACGGCGACCGGCCGGGGGCGTATCCCGGCCACCGTGGCCGCCAGGTCGGTGGGGGTCGGCAGGGTCGGGTCGTCCAGCACGATCTTCACCGGGGAGCCGACACTCGTCTTCGCCGGGGCGTCGACGCACGAATCCTCCGGGGCGTCGACGCCCATGACGACGAGCCGCTGCGGCAGCACCGACAGCGTCCGGGCCAGCCCGGGGGCGGGATTCGGGTCGGCGTTGGTGAACCCGGTGACGCCGAGGCGCGCGGCCCGCCGGCCCACCCGCTCCAGATCGAGCCGTACGGGCGGTACGGCGTTCCGCAGCCGCTCGTCCTCCCGCCACAACCGCCCGTCGCCAACGTCGTCCAGTCCCGCCGCCCGCAGCGCCGGGCTGTTGAGGAACCACATGGCCCCGCTGCGGTGCTGCACCCGGACCGGCCGGTCGGGAACGAGGGCATCCAGCGTCCGGCGGTCGAGCTCTCCCGCGACGCTCTCGTGGTAGCCGACGGCCCGCACCCAGCGTCCGGGCGCCCCAGCCCGCAGCGCCTGAGCAAGCCCGTCGCGTCCGCGTACATCGGCGGGGCCGACCCGGACGGAGGCGGCATCGGCGGCCAGGGCGGCCAGGTGGACATGGTGGTCGTGCAGGCCCGGCAGCAGCGCCCCACCCCGCCCGGCCACGCCCTCCTCCCCCGCCAGCCGGTGCCCGATCTCGGAGATCCGCCCGTCCGCGCCGACGCGGACGTCCACTCCGGCACGGCCCTCGACCTCGACGTCCCGGATCAGCACGGCCGTACGCGGGTGTCGGCGAGCGCGGCGGCGCAGGCCGCCATGGACACGCACAGCAACTCCCCGCCTCCGGCGGCGAGGGAGCGGGCAACGGCGTGGGAGGCGTAGAGTCCGGTCACCGGATCGGCGAGCGCGTCGCCGAGGAACACGGGGTCGCCCCGTGCGTCGAGGCCGGTCAGGGCGCCCGCGACCGCCGCGTCGTCGCCGAAGGCGATCCGGCCGTCATCGCGGCCGTATCCGGTGATCCCCACCCAGACCCGGCCGGGACGCGCGGCCAGGAACTCCTCGGCGTGCACCCCGAGCCGTCTGAGGGCCCTCGGCCGTGAGGCTTCGATGACGATGTCGGCCTCGGAGACGACGTCGGCGAGCGCACCGGTGGCGAAGTCCAGCACCAGGTGCTCGTGCCCGTCGTGCAGCCGGCGGTAGAACTCCGGCTGTGCGAACCGTGCCCCGTCAGGCCGTCCCGTACTCTCCACCTTCGTCACACGCGCCCCGGCCAGCGCCAGCAGATGCGCGCACAGCGGCCCGGCCCACAGCGCGGACAGGTCGACGACGCGCAGGCCCGCGAGCGGGCGCGGCCGTCGCTCCCCGTGCAGCCGGGTGTGTACCGGGGCACGGTCGCCGCCGTCCGATCCGAGTGCGGCCGCCGCGATGCCCACCGTCTGTGCGCTGCGGGCGAGTTGGCGGGCCGTGGTCTTCCGGGCGGCCGTGGGCAGGCCGGTGTCCGGTGCCGTCTGCTGACGGCCCCCGAGGAGGGCGAGCAGGGCCGGGAGGGCGGTGTGGTCGTCCGGGCGGGCCAGGTTGACGGCGGCCCAGCCGTCGGCGGTTTCGAGGAGCCGACAGGTGCCGTTCGCCGACGTACGGCCCGGCGGCGTGAATCCGGCCAGGTGTGCGCGGAGGAAGAGCGCGGAGGGCAGGTCGACGGGGACGCCGGTGCGGTCGGTCAGGTCCTCCGCGACCGCGCGGAGCGGGCCGAGAAAGGGTTCCGCGCCGGCCATCCAGCGACTGATGTGACCGATCGTGGAGTCGAGAGCAGCGTTCTTCATTCAGGAAACCCCCTTCTCTTCCAGCGTGACGCAAGATTACACTCCGGTGGTCATGGAATCGCCGTTCCGTCTGGTCGACCTCGACCTCGACCACTCGACATCGCCCCCACCCGGCCCGGACCGGGTACTGGTGGGCATGGCGGCACAGCCGAGGGCCGTCGCCGGGAAGTTCGACGTGGAGTTCGACGTCCTGCTGACCGCCGCCCCCGGCGCGCCACGGCCCTGGGTGTCGTGCCCGGATCCCCACGCCACCGCCCGGCGCCTCCGAGACAACGTCACCCGGCAACCCGCCGCCTGTGTCGCCCTGGTCCAGCTGCTCCGCATGGGCGCCGCACTCCCGCCGCCCGACCGGCTGCTGGTCGAATCCCTCGCCTACTCGACCCTCCAGGGCGGCGCCGGCTTCCGCGCCTGGCTCGCCTCAGCCCGCCGCCGTCCCCGCCCTCCCCGTCCTGCCGCCGAGCCGGTCCGACTCCGGCGGGACGGCGTCCGGCTGACCGTCGTGCTGGACCGCCCCTGGGTACGCAACGCCGTCGACGCGGCCACGCGTGACGCCCTGTGCGAGGCCCTGGAGGTCGCGGTGGCCGACCCGTCGATCGCCGGGGTCGACCTGCATGGCCACGGGCCCGCCTTCTGCAGCGGGGGCGACCTCACCGAGTTCGGCACCGCACGGGATCCCGCCGAGGCACACCGGGTGCGCGTACACCGCAGCCCGGCGGCTCTGCTCCAGCGGTGCGGGCCCAAGGTGACCGCCCATCTGCACGGTGCGTGCGTGGGAGCGGGCATCGAACTGGCGGCGTTCGCGGGCCGTGTCCTGGCGGCGCCGGACACCGTGATCCGCCTTCCCGAAACGGGCATGGGCCTGATCCCGGGCGCCGGGGGAACAGCGAGCCTCCCGCCCCGCATCGGCCGGGAACGCACCGCGTACCTCGCCCTGTCCGGCACCCCTCTCACGGCCGTCGAGGCACTGCGCTGGGGTCTGGTCGACGAGGCCATCGACGCCTCTCCGGCTGGACCGCGAACCTCAGGTGCCGTCCGCTGACGGAGGCTCGGGGTCTGGCTCGGGCTCGGGCTCAGGCTCAGGTTCGGCGAAGGCGCCCGCGGCTGCGGCGAGGACGGCGGTTCTGGCCGCGTGGCCCGGCAGTTGCGGGTCGTGTGGTGTACGGAGGAGCACCAGCTGGTGGTAGAGCGGCGCGGTGGCGGCGATGAGCAGTCGGCGGGCGTCGGTTCGCGGCGGGATGTCGCCGCGCCGGACGGCACGGCTGACGACGATCTCGCAGCGGGCGTACCGGTCCTCCCAGAGCCGCTGTTGGGCCTCGGCGGCTTTCTCCGAGCGGAACGAGGCAGCGATCAGTGCCGCCATGATCGGCGGCTGTGCGGCCATGGCGGTCTGGATCTCCTGGTTCAGCGCCGCCAGATCGCCTTCCAGTGACCCGGTGTCCGGTGGCTGCCAGCCGTCGTCGCTCGCCGCGTCGAAAACGTCGGCGAGCAGGCCGCCGACGTCCCCCCAGCGCCGGTACACCGTGGTGCGGTGCACGCCGGAGCGGGCGGCGACGGCGTCCATGGTGAGCCCGTCATAACCGTGTTCACCGAGCTCCGCGCGGACCGCGTCGAGTACCTGCGTACGAATACGGGCGGTGCGGCCCCCGGGACGGCGTCGGGTGGGCGGCGGCCGGGTGTCTTCCGGGGCTGGTTCCGGGTCTGTGGGAGTGGTCACTGGAAGTCCGTTTGCTCAGGGGGACGGCGTTGTGGCAACATCTTAATGCATCAGTTGTCGCACTAGTGGAGTGATCAATGCTCTTCCAAAGCGTTCGCCCGGCCGCGCGGCCCTCGACAGCCGCCTCGTTCTCGAATGCTTTGGAGTCTCCGTATGCCTACACAGATCACCGCGCTCGCCGTCAGCAAGTCCTTCAACGGCAGGCTCGTTCTTGACTCGGTGACCTGCTCGCTCGCCGCGGGCGAGCGCACCGGGATCATCGGTGAGAACGGATCCGGCAAGACCACCTTGCTGCGCCTGCTCGCCGGGCGTGAACGGCCCGATCAGGGCGAAGTCGTCGTCCAGGCCACTGGCGGCGTCGGCTATCTCGCCCAGAACGAGCGGATGGAGCCGCAGGCCACCGTCCAGCGGATCATCGACCGGGCCCTGACCGAGCTACGCACCATCGAGCAGCGAATGCGCCGTCTGGAGGCCGCGATGGCCGACGGCGACGAGTCGGGCATGGCCGAGTACGGCGAGCTGATGACGGTCTTCGAACTGCGCGGCGGCTACGACGCCGACGCCCGGGTGGAACGCGCTCTGCACGGTCTCGGCCTGGGGCTGGTGGGCCGTGACCGTACCGTGGGCAGCCTGTCCGGCGGAGAGCGGGTCAGATTGCGGCTGGCCGCCGTACTGGCAGCCGCGCCGGAAGTGCTGCTGCTGGACGAGCCGACCAACCATCTCGACGACACCGCCCTGAACTGGCTGGAAGAACACCTGCGCACCCGTCGGGGCACCACGGTGACGGTCTCCCATGACCGGGTCTTCCTCGAACGTGTCGCCACCAGCCTGCTGGAGGTGGACGCCGACCGGCGCCGCGTCGTCCGATACGGCAACGGCTACACCGGCTACCTCGCCGAGAAGGCCGCCGCCCGGCAGCGCTGGGCCCAGGCGTACGACCAGTGGCGGGCCGACATCGCCCGGCTCCGCGAGGCCGCCGCGACCACCGCCCGCCAGGTGGCGCCCGGCCGACCGATGAAGGACGGCAACAAGATGGCCTACGACCGGGCGGGCGGCCGGGTGCAGCAGTCGCTGGCCGGCCGGGTGCGCAACGCCGAGGAGCGGCTGCGCCGCCTCCTCGCCGCCCCGGTCCCGGCCCCGCCGGAGCCGCTGCGCTTCACCCCCGTACTGCGGGCCCGTCGCCTGCAGGGCGCCGTACTCGACGCCGCCGACATCGCCGTCACGGACCGGCTCGACCGCACGAGCGTCACCGTCAAGGCGGGCGAGCGCCTGCTGATCACGGGGCCGAACGGAGCGGGCAAGAGCACCCTGCTCCGCGTACTGGCCGGGGAAGTCACCCCCGACAGCGGCAGCGTCACCCGCCGCGCCAGGATCGGCTACCTCCCCCAGGAGCCGCGGCCCGGGAAACCGGACGAGACCGTGCTGGCCGCCTTCGCCCGTGGACGGGCGGGAGAGGCCGCCGGACACGCCGAACGGCTGCTGTCCCTCGGCCTGTTCGACCGCGAACAGCTCACGGTGCCGGTCGGCAGGCTGTCCACCGGGCAGCTGCAGCGTCTCGCCCTGGCGCGACTGCTCAGCGAGCCGTCAGACGTCCTGTTGCTCGACGAACCCACCAACCATTTGTCGCCCGCCCTCGTCGAGGAGCTGGAGACCGCCCTGACCGGGTACGACGGCACCCTCGTCATCGTCAGCCACGATCGCCGGCTGCGCCGGCGCTGGCAGGGCACCCGCCTGGCCATGCGGCCGACTCCGACGTCCGCCGCCAGGGCCTGAGGTCCACCGAACCCGCGGACACCTCTTCGGAAAGGAAGCGATTCGTCATGCCACCTGTCCCCGCCGACCCGACCGTCGTACATCCGATGCCCGAGCAGCCGCGGGTGGTGCTGCTGAAGCCGCTGATCACCTCGCCGCTGATCGAGGTCGGAGAGTTCTCCTACTACGACGATCCCGATGACCCGACCGCCTTCGAGACCCGCAACGTGCTGTACCACTACGGGCCGGAAAAGCTGGTCATCGGGAAGTTCTGCGCGCTGGGCGAGGGCGTGCGGTTCATCATGAACGGCGCCAACCACCGCATGGACGGCCCCTCGACATTCCCCTTCCCCATCATGGGCGGCTCCTGGGCCGAGCACTTCGACCTCATCGCCGGCCTGCCCGGACGGGGTGACACCGTGGTGGGCCATGACGTCTGGTTCGGATACCGGGCCATGGTGATGCCCGGCGTCCGTATCGGCCACGGAGCGATCATCGCTTCCGGCTCCGTCGTCGTCGACGACGTCCCCGACTACGGCATCGTCGGCGGCAACCCCGCCCGTCTCATCCGCCGCCGCTACAGCGACGAGGACATCAACCGCCTCCTGGCCGTGGCCTGGTGGGACTGGCCGCTCCAGCACATCACCGAACACATCCGCACGATCATGTCCGGCAGCATCGACGACCTGGAGAACGCGGCGCCCGGGCTCACACCGCCCCGCAGGTCGACGGACCGCTGAACCGTCGGACGACCGGCTCTGCGGACGTCGACATCGGCAATCCACCACACTCCAGCATCGAGAATCGAGCTGTCAGCATGCCTGCTTCGCCCCACCACAACCCGTTCGCCGACTGGCTTCGCGCCCATGCCGTCCCCCTCACCCATCTCGACCCCGATGCGCCGCTCGACGACCTGGAACCGCTGCGCGCCATCGTCGGCGAAGCCCGCACCGTCGCGATCGGCGAAAACTCCCACTTCATCAACGAGTTCGCCATCATGCGCGAGCGCATCCTGCGGTTCCTGGTCGAACGCTGCGGCTTCACCGTCCTGGCCTTCGAATACGGCTTCAGCGAAGGGTTCCCCCTCGACGCATGGGCCCAGGGTGAGGGGACGGACGACGACCTGTCGGCCCACCTCGCCGCAACGATCCCCGTCGGAGTCGACGAGCCACTGCGCTGGATGCGCCGGCACAACCGCACACCCTCACCACCGGTGCGTTTCGCCGGTATCGACATCCCGGCGGCCGGTGGGTCCCTGCTTCCCGCGCTGACCCCGGTCGCCGACTACCTGCGCCACATCGATCCCGAAGCCCTGCCGATGGTCCAGACGGCGATGCGGATCGCCGAATCGTTCGCCGGTGGCTCCGCGGCCGACGCCGCGCCCGAGTGGGCCCGTCTCGCCACCGCCGAACAGGACACCCTCAGCGCGACCCTGATGCGCCTGCTCATCCGCTTCCGCTCCGTCGAACCGCTGTACGTCGCCCGCGGCGACCAGCAGAGCTACGACATCGCCTTGCGACGCCTCGAAGGCGCCTGCAGCGGCGACTACACCTTCCGCGCCATGGCCGACCTCTTCGCCGGCAAGGGGCTGACCGCCGATACCTCGGCCCGGGACGTCTACATGGCCGAGTCGGTCCTCTGGCACCTGGAGCGCTTCGAACCCGGCACGCGCGTGGTGCTGGCGGCTCACAACGCCCATATCCAGAAGACATCGGTCTCCTTCGACGGCCACCTCACGGGGCTCCCGATGGGACAGCACCTGCACCGAGCGCTCGGCGACGAGTACGTCGCCCTCGGCCTGACGTGCACCGCCGGAGACACCGCGGACATGCGCCGCGACGAGAACGCACGCTTCGGTTTCGCCATCGACACCACCGCGCTGGAGCCGCCCGAGCCGGGAAGCATCGAGGCCGCCTTCGCCGATGCCGAACTCGGGCTCAGCATCGCCGACCTCCAGCAGGCACGCCCGGAGGCCCGCGACAGCGCCGCCGTTGCCCAGGGCCCCGACCGCATCCGGATACAGAGCGCCTACCTGCACACCCCCATCCTCGAGGCGTTCGACGCCATCCTCAACACCCCGACCTCCACCGTGGCCGGGGGATGATCGTTGGACTCTCCCACCGTGGGAGAGTCCAACATGGTGGCGTACCAGAGGCCCCGTAAGAAGAACGCATGACCCGGCTGATCATCCCCATCCAGGAAAGCATGGCATGACCACGGTGATAGACATTGATGCCCGCCGTACGCAGCACTGCGAGACGACGGCTCTCGGGGTGCTCCTGCGCCACCAGGGACTCGATCTGTCCGAGCCCATGCTCTTCGGCCTCGGCTCCGGTCTGTCCTTCATCTACTGGGACAGCAAGAACATGGGCTTCCCCTTCCTCGGAGGACGGGTCAGGCCCTTCGACCTCACCACAAACCTGGCCACCCGACTCGGGCTGGAACTCCTGGTCCAGGAGACCACCTCCCCCCGCAAGGCATGGCAGAACGTGGTGTCCTCCATCGACGCCGGCCACCCCGTCGGCCTTCAGCTCGACAGCTACCACCTGGACTACTTCGCCTCGAAGGTGCACTTCGGCGGTCATGTCGTCGCCATGTACGGCTACGACGACCGCGACGCCTATCTGATGGACACCGACCAGCAAGGCGGAACGGTATCCACCAGCCTGACCAGCCTCGCCCAGGCCAGGGCCGCGCGCGGCCCGATGACCGCCAAACACCGGTCCTTCACCCTCACCGTCCCGAGCGACCTGCCCTCCCCGCGGAGCCAGATCATTCCCGCCGTCACCGCCTGCGCCGACGCCTTCCTCCACCCGCCCATCGCCAACCTCGGCCACCGAGGCATCGAAAAGACCGGCAAGCTGGTACGCACATGGCTCCAGCGGACCGACAACCCACAGCGGGACCTGCCCCAGGCTGCCCTCTTGATGGAGAAGGCGGGCACGGGCGGCGCCCTGTTCCGTAACCTCTACCGCGACTTCCTCGCCGAATGCGCCCAACACCTCGACAGCGGCCACCTGCGCACCGGCCACGAGTTGTACGCCGAGGCAGCCACCCTGTGGACGGAAGTCGCAGCACTGATCACACAAGCCGGTGAATCAGGCGATGCGCAGTGCCTCGTACAGGCAGGCACCGTCCTCCGCGATCTTTCACGCATCGAACGCGAGGCCATGCATACGCTGAGCCGCCTGGGGCAGTAAGAGCCCAAACCAGGCGCATGCGGGCATGGGGAGTGGCTGTGTGGACGGGACCGCGGTTGGAGACGTTTCTGCGGGGCGTGATTCGGCGGGTGGCGGCGGGAGATGAGCCGCAGCCGTGGTGGATGCCGCGGCGTGTGCTGACCGTGGTGTCGGCCGATGTCGACGCCACTGCCGGTGTCGGGGCGATCTGGGCCGTGTGGCGTCCGAAGTCACGTCGGGTGCGTGAGCACATAACGCTCCTGGAATGGTACGGCGAACAGTGGCGGTACGTCGGGGGCGGCAGCGGCCCCGGAGACGATCCTGTCGACGTCGATGTGCTCGATGTTCGCAGCGGCGGGGGCGTCCTCAGCCTCACCCGCAGCATCGACCCTCCGCGATCCATCACCACGGCCCCATGGATCGGCTGTGTCAAAGTGCGCCTCGGGCGGGACGTGGGTCACGTTCTCATCGGTGCCCGCCGGATCGAGAATCCCGTACAGTGCCGGCTCATCGCTGTCTGGACATCCCCCCAAATCGACCGCGGAGCCCGTCCCGTCATCGTGGCCCTGGGACGCGACGGCGCCGAACTCTCCCGCATCGGCCCCCATGACAGCCTGGACACTCATACCTGGGCGCGATTGAGAGAGGAGTTGTAACCGGCGTCGTCGCCGACTCCCGAGGCTGGTCAGGTGACCGCTGCTCGCGCCCGGTGCCTGCGGACGGCGTCGCGGTTGGCGCAGCGCTGTGAGCAGTAGCGCTGTCGACCGGTGCGCGAGGTGTCGGCGAAGGCCGTGTCGCACTCGGTCACCTCGCAGCGCCGCAGCCGCTGCATGCCCCGGCCCGCCAGATGCAGTGCGGTGCCGACCGCGAACAGCGTGAACAGTACGGAGCCGAGCGGCTGTTCCGCATCCCGGTAGTGCAGATGCCAGCCCGTACCGGAGTGGGAGGTCAGCCGGGGGTAGGCGGCGGCCTCGGCCAGCATCCGGTTCAGCAGCTCGGCGCGCTCCTGCTCCCCGGCCGCGTCGACGACCCGCTCCCAGGCGTTCAGTGCGGCCTGGGCGCGGTCGAGGTCGTCCGCTGTCACCGGGCACTCCAGTGTGAGCCCGGCGGCGCGGCAGCGGTCTGCCAGCTCATCCGCGGTCTCGGGCCGACGGTTGGCCAGGTCCGCGGCCAGGTTCACCGCGTCCTCGCCGTAAGGGTTGAGCCGCATAAGACCATTACAGCAGTGTGGCCGGCATGACACAACAAACCGCCGGACGCGCCAGAACCCAGGCCCGCGACGACCCGTGGCGTTATCGCTGGATCGTGCTGGGCATCGCCACCTTCACCCAGGCCGCGTCCGGGTTCTTCGTGGGCGGCATCGGAGCGCTCGGCGTCCACCTTCAGCGCGCCCTCGACCTGAGCACGGCGCAACTGGGTCTGCTGGTCTCGGCGGCCCAACTCGTACCGCTGGCCGGCCTGCTGGTGGCCGGCGAGCTGCTGGACCGCTACAGCGAGCGCTGGGTGGTCGGGATCGGGGCCGGCGTGGTCGCGCTGGCTCTGGGCGCGGGGAGCCTGGCGCCGGGATACGCGGCCCTGCTGGGCGCTCTGCTGGTGGTCGGCGCGGGATACAGCACCGTCCAGCCGGGTGGGAGCAAGTCGGTTGCGTCCTGGTTCGACGCGTCACAGCGGGGCTTCGCGATGGGCATCCGGCAGGCCGGGCTGCCGCTGGGTGCGGCGCTCGCCTCGGCCGTACTCCCGCTCGTCGCGGAGGAGTTCGGCTGGCGGGCGACGCTGCTGACCGGTGGCATCGTCGCGCTGTTCGGAGCCGCGCTCTTCATGGGCTGCTACCGTCGGCCGCCCGTACTGCCCGCACCGCCCGCACCGCCCGCACCGCCCACCTCGCAGCAGGGCAAGGAGCCGTCGGACCCGCTCGCGGCGCAGCTCCGCGCCCGGCTGCGCATGCTCCGTGATCCGTCCACGGTGAAGATCATGCTGTCGGGGACCAGTCTGATCTCGGTGCAGTGCGGCGTGGGCGTCCTGACGGTGCTCCACCTCCACCAGGCGTCATCGGTCGGCGCCGGGCAGGCGGCCCTGATCCTGGTGGCGTCCCAGGGTGCGGGCGTTGCGGGCCGGATCTGCCTGGCGGCCTGGAGCGACCGGAGCGGGACCGGGCGCTATGCCATCGTGCTGGTCTGCATGGTCGCCGTGATCGCCGGGCTGGCCGTGCTGATGACACCGGCCGGGCGGACACCGGTCGTCGCTTCCGTCGTCTTCGTCTGGCTGGGCTTCTTCGGCTTCGGCTGGTACGGCCCATGGGTCGCCTACGTCACCGAGGCGGCCCCACCGGGCAAGACCGGCTTCGCCCTGGGCCTGGCCATGTCCGTCAACCAGATCGCCATCGTCACGGTGCCGCCCACGCTCGGCCTGCTGGTCGATCTCACCGGCGGCTTCACCCCGGCCTGGGCACTGCTGTCCCTGCTGACCGCCGTCGCCCTGACGGTCACGGCCAACGCGGAACGCCGCAGCCGCCGTGGCGAAGGTGGCCACCGGGCCGGCACACCCCGCTGAGCTCGTCCCTCAGCAACTACCGTGGAGGCGCTGCGAGGTTCAGGAACCGGCACCCCCAGCCGAGGCGGGGGAGCTTTCGCTCCAGCCGCCCGCTGTGGCGGTCTCGGTGACGAAGTTCTCGAAAGTCCTGGGCCGCCGGTCGAGGGCTCGCTCCACGTCGTCGGAGAGCGCGGCGCCCGAGCCGTTGCCGATGGCTGTGAGGAGTTCGGTGAACAGTCGCGCGACGTCGGGTGAGACGCCCGCGGTGATCTGGCGCTCGACGAAGGCATCTGGGGCGATGTCGACGTGTCGGATCGTGCGCCCGGTGGCCTTGGCGATGAGCTTGGCCGCTTCGCCGAAGCTGATCGCCCGTGGGCCGGTCAACTCGTAGATCCGGGTGTTGTGGCGGTCTTCGGTCAGCGCCGATGTGGCGACCTCGGCGATGTCCTCGGCGTCGATGAAGGGCGTGCGCCCGTCGCCGGTGGGCAAGGCGAGGGTTCCGCTGAGGACACCGGGCAACCAGGGGCCCTCGCTGAAGTTCTGCGAGAACCAGTTGGGGCGCAGGATGGTCCAGTCGACACCGGAGCCGCGTACGGCCTGCTCGGCGGCGTGCAGGGGGTGGCCGTCCTCGCCGGCGCGCGGGGCGGACAGCAGCACCAACCGCCGCACACCCGCGGCCACCGCCTCGGTCACGAACCGGGGGATGCGCGCCTGGCGGTCCGCGCTCATCTGCAAGTTGGGCTCCACGAGGTAGGCGGCGGTGACGCCGTCGAGCGCGGGCGCCCAGCTCGTCGGGTTGTCCAGGTCGAAGGGGATATCGCCGCCGGTGCGGGACGCCGTGCGGACCGGCCGGCCGGCGGCCTTCAGGCGCCGGGCGATGCGGCTGCCGGTCTTGCCGGTGCCGCCGAGGACGAGGATGCTGTTCATGCCTCCAGAGAACTCCATGACGTCGTAGACGTTCCATGGGAGAACGTCGTCATCACCTTTGTGATCGTCTAATCTCACGTCATGGACGTCCTCAGCGATCTGCTGCACCGGGCCCGTGCCAGGAACGCGCTGGTCAGGCAGCTGATCCAGCGTCCTCCATGGTCGCTGACCTTCGCTGACGCCCCACCGCTCACGGTTGTGACCACGCTCGCCGGCCACGCCTCGGTACGGCTCGATGACGCGGGCACCGCACCGGTACGCCTCGCCGCCGGCGACATCGCCCTCATCACCGCACCCGGCCGGTACACAATCGCCGACGCCCCTTCCACCCCACCTCAGGTCGTGATCCAGGGGGGAAAGAAACATGTCGTCGACGGGGACAAAGATGCGCCGGGCACTCACTGGAGCCTGGCCCCCCGTACGTACGGCGACGGCCTGCCCGGAGCCACGATCATGCTCCGGGGCGCCTACGAACTCCGCGGCGACGTGGGCGACCGCCTGCTGGACATGCTCCCACCGCTGGCGGTCGTGCCCTCCGGGCCGCGGACCCGGGCGGCGCTGGACCTGCTGGCCGCCGAGGTCGCCCACGACGAACCCGGTCAGGACGCCGTCCTCGACCGGCTGCTGGATCTCGTGCTCGTGCTGGCGTTGCGGGCATGGTGTGCCGGCTCAGAGCGGGCGCCCGCCTGGTACCAGGCGCTGGCCGATCCCGCGATCGGCGACGCGCTGCGCCTGCTGCATGAGGATCCCGCCCATCGGTGGACGGTTGCCCAGTTGGCCGCCAAAGTCGGCATGTCCCGCGCCGCTTTCGCCGCTCGCTTCAGAGCCCTGGCCGGCGAACCCCCGCTCACCTATCTCACCGGCTGGCGAATGACTTTGGGAGCGGACTTGCTCCGTGACACCGAGGCGACCGTCTCCGCCGTGGCCCACGAGGTGGGGTACGAGGACGCGTTCGCCTTCAGCGTGGCATTCAAACGCGCCCGAGGCGTCAGCCCCTCGCTCTGGCGCCGCCAGATCCGCGACCAAGGCGACCTGGCTGCCATGACCGACGAGGGCATCGGCTCCCCACCGCCGCCTCAGTAAGGCCGAGTTCAGATCCGTCGTGGCCGTACTCGGCCAGGCGGATACCCGCCGCCCTCCGCCCTTCAGACGCGCTTGATCCTGGACACGCCGACCAACGGGCAGTGGCTCACGGGCAATTCACACCGCCACCTGCACTTCCCCCGGACCGCGGCGGGATGCGGCGGGGCGGACCCTCTCGCCTCCGTGAGACGCTCACGCCGGGGAGCATGATTGGCGTGACCATGCAAGACCCGCACCCGCACACCTCATACGAAGGAGAGCAGCTTTCCATGTCGCAACCCGGCGTACACGAACCGCTAGCCGGCGGTCGGTTGCCCAGGTCCGGGGAGACGTCGTACTCACGGCCACGGGACCAGAAGAAGGCCGTGAGTACGACACCCGGAATGAGACGCCGGCGACGACGGATCGGCGATCCGGGGCTCACTGCCGATCTTGCGCACCGACCGAACGTTCGGTTAGGGTCGCCTCACGTCTGCTCCCAGTAATGAGGTGGCATATGGTCCAGCAGGATGCAGCCGGTACGACCGGCGATGACGTCTCTTTCGCCCAAGTCGCCGATGTCATGCGCCGGTTGGCGCTCGATGAGAAGCTCAAGGAGCAAGTGCCGTCCGATCCGGTGCTGGGCCCTCTGGCGCGGCGCATCGCCCGCCGGTACGTGGCCGGTGAGACGGTGGCCGAAGCGCTGGCGCAGGTTGCCGAGACCAACCAGCGCGGACATCGCGCCACCGTGGACTACATGGGTGAGAGCTGCCGCGACGCCGAGCGCGCCAACGCCGCGACAGACGTTTTCGTGGACGTGAGTGAGCGCCTGGCCGCGGCCGGGCACGACTGCTCCGTCTCGCTTGACCTGTCCCACATCGGGCTCGCCGTGGATGCCGGGTTGGCGCTGCGCAACGGCCGTCGGATCGCCGAGGCGACGGCCGCCGCGGGCCAGGAGATGGTCATCTCGATGGAGAAATCGGACCGCACTGATGCGGTCCTCGACGTTCACGGCGCGCTGTGTGAGCAGTTCGACCACGTCGGGATCACCATTCAGGCGCGGCTGCACAGGACTGTCGACGACTTGCCTGTCCTGCTCCGCCGCCCGGGGCGGATCCGGTTGGCCAAGGGTTCATTCTTCGAGCCGGAGACGATCGCGTATCCGCGTGGCAGCCGCGAGCTGCACGAGGCGTATCTGAGCTACGCCCAAGCCCTGGTCGACAGTGGCCACCTGTGCTCCTTCGCCACCCACGACTGGAACATGCTCGATGCGCTGGAGCCGATGCTGGCCGACCGTGCGCACGACCAGGCCGCGCCGTGGGAGGTCGAGACCCTGCTCGGGCTGGGCCCCGATCGGGTTGCCGCCATGCGGGACAAGGGTCACCCCACCCGGGAGTACGTCGTCTTCGGCACCGAGTGGTGGCTGTATGTGTGCAACCGGATCGCGGAAGAACCGCAACGGTTCTTCCGCGCCGTCACCGACGCCGCCGGCTGGTAGGGGCCGGTTCGGCTGAGGAGTCAGGAGATGAGCGAGCGACCGGTGGGCGCCAGGCGCAGTGTCCGGGGGGCTGCTGTCTGTTCGCTCTCGATGCCCGGCAGGAACTCCCGGGTGAGGGGGTGGTCCTGCACTTCGGCGAGGTGCCGGCGATACGCACTTTCGTCGGGGTACGACGTGAAGACCGCGGCGACGTTCTCTCCCGTGCGGACCGGCAGCCTGGCGAACGTGTTGTGCGCCGTCTCGGTGGTCAGGACGGCGAGTGGCGCGGGTCCCGTCTTGTGGAGCACGGGGAGGAGGCCGTCCCGGATGAGTGCGATGCCGTCGGGCCGTCCGGGAGGGAAGGACCACACGGTGGCGGACACGAACCGGTCCGGTGCCGGAGCACCGGCCCGGGGCCGCTCGGGCGGGCTGACGGCGAAGCCGCTCCCGTCCGACAGGGGCCGCAGCAACAGGACATCGCCGGAGTCGACCATGGTGTCGTTGGCCTGGGGACCGTGCTCGGCCCAGACAGGTCCGCCGTAGAAGGCCGTCAGCGCACGGTGCCGTACCTCCATGTCCCGGAACCCGCGCAGCCAGACGAAGCGGTTCGGATCGTCAAGGTCCCGGAACTGGCCGAGCACGACCATCCCGGTCTCTTCCTGCGTTTCGACGAACTCCCGGTCGAACAGCTCGATGAGCTCATCACGTCGGCCGGGACGCAGCGTGTACTGGCGAAGCTCGATCACAGCTGGGCGGCCGACGGGGTCGGTGGGTGACACGGTGGAACTCCTGTTCGGTGCACTTTTTCAAGTGTGGCTTTCCGGCTCGTCCTTCTTCGGTCGGAGCCGGATGTGGATTGACGCTAGAGGAGCCGTGTGCCAGGGGCTGTCAGGGTTTCCGGGGAGAATGCGCCCATGTCTGCAGGTCGATTGCTGTCGCTGCTGTTGTTGCTGCAATCCCGTGGCCGCATGTCCGCGCGCGGGGTCGCCGATGAGCTGGGGGTATCCATCCGGACCGCCTACCGTGACCTGGCACGGCTACAGGCCGCCGGGGTCCCGGTCTACGCGGAGCCGGGCCGCGGGGGCGGCTATCAGCTGCTCGACGGCTATCGCACCCGCCTGACCGGGATGAGTGAGGGCGAGGCACGGGCGTTGTTCTTCGCCGGACTGCCCGGGCCCGCCGCCGACCTGGGCCTCACGGCGGAGGTGACGGCGGCCCGGCTGAAGCTGCTGGCCGCGCTGCCGACGGGACTGCGCGAGGAGGCGGCGCGGACCGCGGCGGTGTTCCACCTGGACGCTCCCGGCTGGTACCGGGAGCCCGAACAGACGCCGCAGCTGCCCTTGTTCGTCGACGCGGTGCTCACCGGGCGTGCGGTGGATGTGCGCTATCGCCGTTGGCGCGCGCCGCAGGAGGTCAATCGCCGCCTACGCCCCTACGGCCTGGTGCTCAAATCCGGAACCTGGTATCTCGTGGCCGCCGCCACGGACAGCCGGATCGCCACCTACCGGGTCGCCCAAGTCCTCGACGCGGTGCTGACCGACGAACGGTTCGACCGGCCGCAGGGATTCGACCTGGGCGCGTACTGGACCTCGTACCTCGACGATTTCCAGGCACGCCGCTACACCGGCACCGCCACCATCCGGCTGTCCCCACAGGGACGCCGACGCCTGCCCGACAACGTCCCCCCGGAGGTGGTACGGGCAGTCGAATCCACCGCGACCGCCGTCGGCGACGACGGATGGGTCGAGGCCGTCATCCCGACCGAGAGCACCTACCACGCGCGCGGCGAGCTGCTGCGGCTCGGTGTCGACGTCGAGGTCGTCGCGCCGGCCGAACTGCGCCAGGCCATGGCCGCCACCGTGGGCGTACTCGCCCGGGCCTACGGACTCCACTGACGTCAGGAGGCGGATCCGGCGGTCGTGGTCACCGGGTTCTTCGGCCGGGGGGCGAGGTTTCAACGGACGCGCGGCAGCGTATAGCCGCGCCTGCGCCCCCACCGGGAGATGACCAGCAAGACGGCCAGTTCGCCAAGCACCACCAGGAGGACCCCGGCCTCCGGCAGCACCGAGCCCATCAGATCGCCACGCGAGCGGTATCCCCAGTCATCGCCGGCGAACACCGTGGAGCCCTTCCCTATCGGCTCGCTGCCCGCGTCGACATCCCCCTCGCCCGTACGTTCGTCGGAGAAACGCCACGTTGCACGGCAGGTGTACAACTGCGTTCCCTTGTAGTTGTGAGTGGAGCACTGCCGCACGTCCAGCACGTCGGCCCGCTCCCCCGTGAACAACCGCTCGACTTGCCGGTACTGCCACAAGGCCCACCAGACGAGGGCGACCAAACCCAAGGCAACCAGCAGCCGGAAGATGTGCTTCCGACGCCGCTTCCCCGGCCGTTCGAGCATCCCTGTCGGGTCCGGTTCCACCCTCACCCACCCCCCGGCGGTCACCATAATCGAGGCAAAGGTAGCTGAGGAGTCACGAGTCCCGGCAATTGCCCCGCGGTATCGACGGCAGGTTGTTGTGTATCGCTGTGTGCGTAATGGTCAGGCAGTAAGTCGGCGGACGGCGTTCACCAGGCCGTCGACGTCCTCCGGCGCGGTCGCGAAGGAGGTGACGAAGCGGACGACTCCCGGCTCCCAGCGGTCGTGGTAGAAGGCGAAGCCCTCGGACAGGAGTCCGTCGATGACGCCCTGGGGCAGGCGGCAGAAGACGACGTTGGCCTCGACCGCGCCGGGGAAGCCGATGTCCGGCAGGGCCTTGAGTCCTTCTTGGAGGCGGGCGGCCATGGCGTTGGCGTGGGTCGCGTTGTGCAGCCACAGGTCGTCGGTCAGGTAGGCGGCGAGCTGGGCGGCGTGGAAGCGCATCTTGGAGGCGAGTTGGCCGGCGCGCTTGGCGCGGAAGGCGAGTTCGGGGGTGAGGGAGCGGTCGAAGACGACGATGGCGTCGGCGGTCATGGTGCCGTTCTTGGTGGCCCCGAAGGAAAGCAGGTCGACGCCGGCCTGCCAGGTCATCTCGGCGGGGGTGCGGCCGTGGGCGGCGACGGCGCCGGCGAAGCGTGCGCCGTCCATGTGGAGGCGCAGGCCCGCTTCCTTGGCGATGGATCCGAGGGTGTGGAGTTCGTCGAGGGTGTAGACGGCGCCGGTCTCGGTGGCCTGGGTGATGCTCACCACGGAAGGCTCCACACTGTGTACGTCCCCCCGCTTGTGCCGGGCGGCCGCCCGTAGCGCCTCGGGGTCGATCTTGGCATCGTCGCCGGGGAGCGGGACGAGCTTGGCGCCCGCGGTGTAGAACTCGGGCGCGCCGCATTCGTCGTTGTTGACGTGGCTGTCGCGGTGGCACAGCACGCTGCCCCAGGGCGGGGTGAGGGCGGCCAGGCTCAGGGCATTGGCCGCGGAGCCGGTGGAGACGAGCAGTACATCGACGTCACGGTCGAATATCTCGCACAGGCGGCGGCGTACGTCGGCGGTGAAGCTGTCCGCGCCGTACGGTGCGGCCGGCCCGGCGGCGGCACGGGCCATGGCGTCGATGATCTGCGGGGCGGCCCCGGCGACGTTGTCGCTCGTGAAGGCGCGAGCGTAGGGGGTGGTCGTGCTCATGGTGTGTGCCTGACTTTCGGGGTGGCTCTCAGCTGACGATGGGCGAGGCGATGACGACGGTGACGTCCGCCGGTTCGGTGTCGGTGCGGTAGATATGGGGGGCGTCGCCGGCGAAGGCGAGCAGATCGCCCGACCCCAGCAGGCGCGGGCTGTCGGTGGGTCCGGCGGTCAGCCGCCCCGTGGCGACCAGCAGGTGCTCCACGGTGCCGGTCGCATGCGGCACGCCCGCCAGCTCGGTGTGGGCGGGCATCCGCAGCCGCCAGATCTCCAGGCTGTGGCCGCTGCTGATCCGGCGGAGCAGTTCCCGGCCGACGTCGTGCTCGGCGAGGTCGGTGCCGGCGACGAACACCGGGCCGGGGTCGGTGTCGCGGGTCAGCAGGTCGGTCAGCGGAATCCTGAGCGCGATCGCGAGCGCGTCGAGCGTCTCGATCGTCGGATTCCCCTTACCGGCCTCCAGTTGCGACAGCGTCGCCTTGCTCAGGCCCGCGCGCCTCGCCAGTTCGGAACCGCTCACCCCGCGCTGTTCACGACGCCGACGGATCTGCGCTCCCACCGCCGCGGCGGTGCTGCTCGTCGACTGCCCGGACGGCGGGGCCATGACCACACCCACTCTCCATAGTGCTAAACGTTATGTTCACTATAACGAACGAAGCTGATGAAGGAAGTGAGCCAGGGGCCTGTCCGGCGGATCTTGCCGGACAGGCCCCTGGTGCCGAGGAGGGCTCAGCGCTTGAGCGTGAAGGTGAAGTCGCTGGAGTGCTTGCCGCTCAGCCGGACTGCCGAAACGAGCTTGCCCTCCGTGATCAGCCTCTCGACCTCGGCCCGCGAAAGACCGCAACCTTCAGCGATCAGTCGCACCGGCCGGACAGGAATCCGCGCCGCAAAGCGGACCGAGACGTCGATCACCTCGCGGTCCAAGTGATCCGATCCGCCGGTGTCGAGACACCAGGCGTTGTCCCAGTCGAGGGCGATGCGATTACGGCGCTGCACGACCGGATCCTGGAGCAGCTCAGCTGTCAGCCCAGGGTCGTTGTCATGCAGCCGGTCCAGCAGCTCGGGTCGTACGGAGCGCACGTTCAGCCGTTCCAGGACCGTGAGCTTCGCGGTTTCCCCGCAAGCGGGACAGAGCACGAGGAGCCAGGCGTCGATGAGCTTGTGGTTTGCGTTGACGCGAAATTTACCGCTTGCCCGGAAGCTCTCGAACGCGCACGCGTGGCAACGGCGGCGAACGAGCGGCAGGCAGGCGGGCATGACCACCCAGTTGTTGAGCACAGAGGTACACCGGTTTCAGTGAGAAGTCCGCAGCAAAAAGCAGCGCGGCGCATATGCGCGACGCGCGACAAATCAGCGCTCGGGAGGTCTCACAGGGTGTACAACGGCACGTCCTTGACTCGACGACTTGGTTCGGCAGCACGGTAGTGGCGCACAGCGGCACTGGTCCATGGGTTTACCCAGGGACACACGCATACCGGCCCCCGCCCACCCCGCCCGTCTCGGGGCCACGGCGAAGGGGCACGGCCAGGTGTCTGTAGTCCCGCGGGGTCATCTCGTAGGTGGCCCGGAACAGGCGGCTGAAGTGTGCCGGGTCCGCGAAGCCCCAGCGGGCTGCGATGGTCTGTATCGGTCGGCTCTTCAGACTCGGGTTGGCCAGGTCGACGCGGCAGCGTTCCAGACGGCGGCGGCGTATCCAGGCCGCTGGTGACGTGTCGCTCTCGGCGAACAGCTGCTGGAGGTGGCGCAGAGAGATGTGGTGGGCGTCCGCGATCGTCTGGGGAGTCATATCCGGGTCGGTGAGATGCTGTTCGACGAAGGTGCTGATCCGGGTCCGCAGGGCGTTTCTGCGGGTCTCCGGACTCAGCACCGCCTCGGCATCCGCGCAGCGGGCGAGCACGGACGCCAGGAGGTCCAGGGTGACCGAGGCGAGGGTGGGGACATCGGCTGGGGTGAACTCGCCGGCGCGCGTATTGAGGTCGGTCAGCCAGCGGGTGAACACCCCACCCATGCCGCGGCGCCCGTTGAGCGAGACGCCGAGGACAGACTGCGCCGTCTTTTCCGGCAGCGGCAGCAGTTTCCGAGGGAACTGCACGGTCATATGCGACCAACCGCCGCGGACGGCGTGAACATCGCCGCGATAGGGCCGACTGGTATCCAGTACCACCAGGTCACCGACCTGCAGCGCGGTGTCACGTCCGGCCAGGGAGAGAGCTCCCTCATGACCGAGAAGACAGTTGATCTGGTACGCATCGGGATCGTACTGCCGGATCAGCTTCGCCGTTCGCACGATCTCCAGATGCGAAAAGGACAGCGTGGAGACCTCTAACTCCCGCAAATGCAGCACTCGCATATTGGCACGGAAGTCGTCCCGGTCGTTGCTGCGTAATCGGTTGGGCACGTGCGATTGCGCGGTCACTTCGCTGAACAGCTCGAACCGCTCCGGCGGTGCCACAACCTCCGTGCTGAACTCGGTCACCAGCATGTCCCACCCCCCATATCCCCCGGTCACACCTACGGTTCTTCGGTGGTGGAACGACCATGCACGGCGGGGCTTACCGAGGCCTGCCATAAACCTTGAATCCGCTGGTGGCAGCACGAGTACACCGGCTTGCGGCCGGAAGATCCCGACGGGACCGAACTGCGGCGACCTCCTACCGTGGCGCCACGGCCGCGAATACCCCCCGTGCAGCCGTTCCGTTCGGCCAGGTCCACCCGGCGACGAGATGTCCGGACGACCTCTGCGCGGCCTCGGCCTCCGCCGACCGCAGGACGCGGTTGACGTGAACGTCAAGCCCGTCGTCAGGGCCAGTTCCGTGCACGGTGACGGTCGGGTCAGGGGTGTCGCTCTTGCTCTGGTGCTGCGGCACCGCCTCGCCGCGCAGGAGCGCGCGCAACTGCGCCATCACCACCGGGTCGTGGACGCCATCGTAGATCCACCGGGTACCGAGCACCCCGTGCTCGGAGGTGCCGATCAGCGCCTCGACCGGGGCCCCCTCCAGCGCCGCACCGCGGTAGCCCATCGGCACCAGATACGCCACCGGCTCCTGCGCGGCGTCGTCCACGACGACCATGAACTCGATCCCGACCGCGCCCTCCGGGTCGTCCAATCGGAACCCACCGGCCTTCACCAGTTCCGGCGTTTCCGCGTTGCCCACGTACCAGCTCTGCTTCGGCAGCCACTCGCTGAGCAGTTCCAGCTTGGTGGGCGTCATGGTGGTGTGGTGGATGGAGGCCATCCGAGCTCCCTAGTACGTAGATCTGGACACGTCCCCCAACGGGACGTGTCGAACCTACAAGAAACGGCCGCCCCTTCTCATGGGCCAACCGGGAGCAGCAATCCCCCCGTGAGCTGGACGAGTTCGCCGGCCGTGGTGGGGAAGATCGTGTGGGGAGTTCCACCGGCAGCCCAGACCCGGGAGTAGTCGGTCAGGGCTTCGTCGACCACGGCGGGAAGAGCGCGGGGGTGGCCGACGGGCGCCACGCCCCCGATCGCCTGTCCGGTGGCCTGACGCACCTGCTCGGCGGTGGCGCGGCGGAGCTTGCCACGTCCCCACCGGGCGGCGAGCGCGGCGGTGTCCACCCGGTGTCGGCCGCTGGTCATCACCAGCACGGGCTCATCGTCGGAGATGAACACGAGGCTGTTGGCGATCGCGCCCACGTCACACCCCAGGGCTGAAGCGGCCTCGGCCGCCGTGCGCGCCGACTCCGTCAGCTCGCGCACCTGGCCCGCGATACCGGCCGCGGCGAGGACGCGGGCCACCTGCATGCTGCGAACGGGCAGGGACGTACTTTCCTGGGACGTCATGTGACTCCTCCGTGCAGCGTCGCACCATCGTGCGTTCCATATACAGAACGTTCGGCATGTGGAACGATAGATCTCGCGAGGCACCAGATCAACCGAGCCTCGGTGGCGAGAAGGGGTAGCCATGGATCTGGCCGCTCGCGTCGGCTTGCGCCTGCGGGAGTTGCGCGAAGCGCAGGATTTGTCCCTGTCCGAGCTGGCGCGCAGGTCCGCCATCGGCAAGGGAACACTCTCCGAACTGGAAGGCGGACGGCGCAACCCCACACTGGAGACGCTCTACGCCCTCACGACAGCGCTCAAGGTGCCCCTCAGCACAGCGCTGCACGGACTCGCGCTTCCCGCCGAGATCTCCGGTCGCGCCGTGGACGCCGTCCTCACCGAGCGATTCGAAGACGCCTCCGCGGTCACGGAAACCTACCGAATACGCATCCGCGCCGGAACGGCGCAGGAGTCCGCCGCCCACTCCCCCGGCACCACAGAGCACATCGTCGTACTCGCGGGCACCGCACGCGTCGGTGACCCTTCCGCTCCTGTCTCGATCGGCCCTGGTACGCACGGGAGTTGGGCCGCGGACGTACCACACCTGTATCAGGCACCGTTCGGAGACGTCGAGGCGCTGCTGGTCGTGCGCTACCCGCGGTGATGCACTCATCGACCGGGGTCCGCTCTCGTTGTCCCCAATGTCCACAGACGCAGTCATCGAGCAGGAGAGCACATTGGCCACCACAGCCCCACAAGGCGTCCCCGCCCCGTCACCCAGGCCCGGTGCCACGCCCCTGCCTCCTGAGCTCGCTCCGGAGGCCGTCAAGAAGTGGCACTCGACCTCGGGGGCAGTGGTCGACCTGCTGGCCCAGGTGCGCGAGCTCGGCGGGGTCAGCGCGGTACGCCTCGGCCCGCGCCCCACGGTGCTGGTCACCGACCCGCAGGCGGTGCAGCACGTCCTCGCCCTGCACCCCGACCGCTACGTCAAGCGCTCCCATCGGGCCCGCGTGCTGGTGGGAGACGGGGTGCTCTCGGCCGTCGGGGAACCGTGGAAGCGTCAGCGCCGCCTTCTCCAGGCCCAGTTCACCGGGGCGGGGATCCGCCGCTACGAGCAGCGGATCGTCGGCGCCGCACGCCGCGCCGCCGACCACTGGGCGGAGTGCGCCCGTACCGGCACGCCGACCGACGTCGGCGACGACATGCGCTTCTTCGCTCTGGACACCATCTGGCGCTCCCTCACCGGCCACCCCCTCGACGAGACCACGAACCGCGAACTCGCCGCGGTCGAGGCGGTGGGGGCCGCCCTTCCGGCCACTCCCTCCGCGTCGGCCGACGTGGCCGAGCTGCGCGCCGCCGTGGCCGCGGACCTCGCGAGGATCGACGCCGTCGCCGAACACGCGATCGCGACCGCCCGCCGAGGAGAGGCGGGACCGGAAGGTCCCGGCCTGCTGCGCGTTCTGGTGGAGGCCGGCCAGACCCACCCCGAGTACACCGACCAGCTGATCCGCGACGAGCTGGTCACCCTGCTTGCCGCCGGTCACGAGACCACTGCCACGACGCTGTCCTGGCTGTATCTGCTGCTCGACCGCCACCCCGAAGCCCGCCCCTGGGCCCTGAACGCGGGCCCCGCGGGTTCACCCGAGCGCGAGAGGGCCATCCGGGCCCTCGCCTCGGAGACCCTGCGGCTCTATCCGTCGGCATGGCTGATCCCCCGTCACGCCACCGAGGACGACACCCTCGCCGGCTACCACATCGCGGCCGGCACCGACATCTTCGTATGCCCGTACCTCACCCACCGCGACCCGGCGCTGTGGCCCGAGCCCGAGCGATTCGCCCCCGAGCGGTTCACCACCGCGGACGAGGGCCGCCCCTCCTCCCGGCACGGCGCGTACTACCCCTTCGGCCTCGGCGCACGAGCGTGCCTGGGCGCGCAGTTCGCCATGCGCGAGATGACTGTGTTCCTGGAGCACCTGCTGCCCGCCTTCTCCCCCTCCTTCCACACCACCCCGGCCTCGCCGCTCTTCGGGTTCACCGTCCGCCCCGACGGCCCGATGCCCGCCACCATCACGCCCACTCCGGACGGCTCATAGAGCGGGTGTCGGGGCCTCATGCCGACCGCCCGTACAGCCGGATCCTCGGGGGTCTTCGGCTGCGCGGGCGGTCGATGGAACTATGGAACTACGGAACCGGGCGTAGGGCCCTTTCAGGCATGCCGTTCTCAGAGGTGCTGCTCGGTGGCCCTGGCCCGCTGGTACTCGTTCTGCCGCTCGTCCGTGATGTACGCCGGCACCGGGAAGTCCCACCAGCCGGGCACCCAGGGGCCGGCGGCGTCGCGGTCCGTCGGAACCTCGACCAGGGCGGGCGCCCCCGACTGGACGGCCTTGCGCAGGGTCGGCTCCAGCGAGTCGGCGTCGGTGACCTTCCACGACTCGATTCCGAAGGACCGGCCCATGGCCGCGAAGTCGGGGCTGTACGGCGAGCCGTCGGGGTGCGAGAACTCGACGCCGATGTGGCGCGAGGTCTGCTTGCGCTGGCCGCCGCGGATCGACATGTATCCCGCGTTGTTCTGGACCACGAAGACCACCGGCGCTCCGGCGGTGACGCTCAGGGCGATCTCCTGGGCCGTCATGAGGAAGTCGCCGTCGCCGAGTACGCACACCACCGTGCGGTCCGGCCGGGCCAGCTTGGCGCCGATCGCGGCCGGGACGGCCCAGCCCATGGAGGAGAAACCGCCGGAGGTGAGGTGGGTGCGCGGTGAGTACACGGGGAAGTCTGCTTGACCGCGCCCTGAGTGTTGCCCGAACCGGCGACGATGATCGCGTCGCGCGGCAGGACCGACCGCAGGGCGCCCAGGGGGCGCTGCGAGGTGAACGGGAAGCGGTCGCTGTCGCGGCGGCCGGCCAGCCGCTCCTCCCAGTCCCGTTTGAGCTGGGCGAGTTCGGCCAGATACTCGGAGCGGTCGACCCCCTTCGAGTCGACGCCCTTCGAGGGGAGGGAGTCCACGATCGCGGCCACGGCTCGCTGCGCGTCGGCGACGATGCCCACTTCCGCCGGGTAGTTCTTGCCGATCTCATGCGGGTCGATGTCGATGTGGATGAGTTTCGCGGGCGGAATGGAGAAACTGACGCCCTTGGCGTAGCTGGAGGCCGACCAGTCGGTGAAGCGACAGCCGACGGAGATGACGACGTCGGCGGAGCTCGCGATCGCGTTGCCGACCGTCGTGCCGGTCTGGCCGACGCTGCCGGCGAACAGCTCGTGGTCCTCGGGGAAGGCACTCTTACCGTTCCACGTGGTCACGACGGGGATCTGCCACCGTTCAGCGAGCGCGAGGACCTGGTCGGACGCCTCGGAGGTGATGGCCCCACCGCCCACCACGATGACCGGCCGCGTCGCGGTGCGCAGTACGTCGACGGCGCGTTCCACGGCTTCGGGGTCGGGGTGCTGACGGCCGACGGGCACACGCCGGGCGAGGTCGTGGAGCTCCACGTTCGCGGCCTCGGCCTGCACATCCATCGGTATTTCGAGGTGCACCGGGCCTGGACGGCCGGTCAGCATGGAGTTGAAACAGCGGTGCAGGACGAAGGGAAGCTCCTCGACACGGGTGACGACCCAGTGCCGTTTGCTGACGGCTTCGGCCACCTTGGGGAAGTCGTTGGCCGTGTAGCGGTCGAGTTCCGCCGGCGGTCGCCAGACCGAGCGCGAAGAGGGACACGACGCCCACGAGGGGCGAGAGGTACACGAAACCGAGGGCGAAGTTCGCCCACAGGCTGACCTTGCGGTCGAACTTCTGCTCATAGCCCAGCGCGGCCAGCAGTGCCGCGTCCTCGGCCGATGAGACCGGGGTAGCGGTCCCGCCCGAGGGGCCGAGGCGGTTGGATCTCGGCGCCGCGTGCGCCTCGTTCTCTGTGGTTGACATGACGATCTCCGTGGGTCGAGGGGGAGGTGCTCCTTGCCGGACGGTTGCCGCGCCGCGCCCGCGGTTCGGCGTAAGTCGCGATCCGTCATCGCGGTTCAGCTCTGGCCGAAGGAATGATCGGTCCAGCCCATCCGGGCCGATCCGTAGCGCGCGGCGCGGACGTCCCCGGAGCGCGCGTGTCCCTCGAAGTTCTCGATGCGGGAGGCCCTACCGCAGATCTCACCGAGCCGGGCACTGGACCCGGCGTCCTTGATCTCCTGGTACGTCACCGTCTTCAGGTACTTGCCGACCCAGAGACCGCCGGTGTAGCGGGCCGCTCCCAGGGTGGGCAGTACGTGGTTGGTGCCGATGACTTTGTCACCATATGCGACGCATGTCTTGTCGCCCAGGAACAGGGCACCGTAGTTGCGCATGCGGTGCAGGGCCTCGCGAGGTTCGGCCGTGAGGATCTGTACGTGCTCGCTGGCGTACTGGTCGGCCAGTGCGTAGGCGGCGTCGAGGGAGGGGACCACGATCACCTCACCGTGGTCGCGCCAGGCACGCCCGGCGACCTCTCCGGTGGGCAGGCCCGGCAGCAGCTTCTCCACCCAGGAGACGGTGCGCGCGGCCACCTCGTGCGACGTCGTGATGAGGACAACCGGGGAGTCGGGTCCGTGCTCGGCCTGGGACAGCAGGTCGGTCGCCACCACGAACGGGTCCGCGGTCCGGTCCGCGACGATCAGCACTTCCGTCGGTCCGGCGAACAGGTCGATGCCGACCTCGCCGAAGAGCTGGCGCTTGGCCTCGGCCACGTAGGCGTTGCCGGGGCCGGCGAGCATGTCGACCGCGTCGATCGTCTCGGTGCCCAGCGCCAGGGCGGCCACGGCCTGGACGCCGCCCATGACGTAGATCTCATCGGCCCCGGCCAGGTGCATGGCGGCGATGCTCACGGGAGGCGGGGCACCGCGGTCCGGCGGGGTCGTCGCGGCAACCCGCTCGACGCCGGCGACCTTGGCGGTCAGCACGGTCATATGGGCGGACGCCGTGAGGGGGTAGCGGCCTCCGGGCACATAGGCGCCTGCCGCGCCGATGGGGATGCTGCGCTGTCCCAGGAACACTCCGGGCAGCGTCTCCACCTCGAAGTCGGTGAGGGAGTCCCGCTGCGCCTAAGCGAAGCCACGGACCTGCTGTTGTACGAACCGCAGATCGTCGAGGACCGTCTCGGGGACGGAGGAGACCACGGAAGCGATCTGGTCGGGGCCGAGCCGGAAGAACTCGGGATTCCACCCGTCGAACTTCTGTGACCAGCGGCGCACCGCGGCGTCGCCGTTCCGCCGTACGTCGGCGATGACATCGGCGACGGTCTCGACGATGTCCGGACGGCTGGTCCGCGACGCGTCCTGGGCGACGGGAGCCTTAATGGTCTCGGGTACGGATGACACTCTGCACTCCTCGCAGGTGGTCATGGATGCGGGCTGACCTGAAGTCTCGGTAAACAAGGAAGTGCGGCGACAGGCACAGTGTGTGCAATATCGACCTTCGATCCTGCACACACTGGGGAAGCACATGGCTGATGTCCTGACCGTTCGTGCCGCACTGGAACTCGAGGTGTTCACCCGCACCGAGGTGCGCGTCTACGCCGGAGAGAGGAATCTGGACCGTCCCGTGCGCTGGGTGCACACAGGAGAGATCCCGGACATCCATCGCTTTCTCACCGGTCAGGAGATGCTGCTGACCGCCGGTCTCGGCATGGGCGAGACCGGCCGCCAGCAGCGTGCGTTCATCAGACGTCTCGCGGACGCGCACGCGGCCGTCCTGGTCGTCGAGCTCGCCGGTCGCATGTTCGACGACATGCCCGAGGCGGCGGTCGAGGAGGCGGAGGCCGTCGGCCTGCCGCTGGTGGGACTGACCGACGAGATCCCTTTCGTGGAAACGTCGGCGCAGGTCCATGAAGTGCTGGTCGACATGCGCGTCAAACAGCTGATCGCCGAAGAAGCCACCAGTCAGGCGTTCATGGATCTGCTCCTGGCCGACGAGGACTACGTGGGCGTCGTCAGGGAACTGGCCCGCCGTACGGGCCACGCCGTGGTGCTCGAAGACGTGGCCCATCAGATGCTCGCCTATGGCGGCGCCACACCGGAGGCCGACGAGGTCGTGAACGAGTGGAGCGCACACTCCCGGGCCATTCACGAACGCCACCACCCCCTTGTGGCACACGGGCCCAAGGTGCCCACGGCCTCGGCGGCGTCGTTCCGGGAGGTCGTACCCTGTGCCCGCCAGCCGGTGGTCCTCCGGGGCGAGTCGTGGGGGTGGCTCCACCTCCTGCACGGTGGCGTGCGGCCGAGCCCGGCGGATCTACGGACCCTGGAGCGGGCGGCCGCGGCGCTCGCCATCACGCTGCTGAGCGAGCGGGAGAGCGGCGCCCGCGCGTCCCAGCGCGAGACGGCGCTGCTGAACCGGCTGCTCCTGGGCGACATCACGGGAGAGCGGTTCGTCAGTCTCGGTCTGGCGCTCGGACACGATCTGCGCGGGCGGAAGCTGATCGTTGTGACGGCGTGCGCGGAGGACGGACGGCCCATCAAGGACCACGCCCTCGCCCGACTTCTGCGGGAGGCCGACTGGCCCGCCATCGTGGGTGACACCGGGGACTTCGACATGGCGGTCGTGGGTCTGCCCGCGCGCGCCGACGCGACCGGCGTGCAGACCCTGCTGACCGACCACGGCGTACGGGGCGGCATCAGCCGCACCGTGGAGCCGGCGGCACTGCCGCTGGCGCTGCGGCAGAGCCGCAGCGCGGCCTCCGTGGCGGCGGCGGCCGCGACGGCGGAGGTGCGCCACTTCGACGACCTGGGAGCTCTGCGTCTGCTCGTCGCGCTCTCCGAAGGTCCCGAGCTCAGGCGTTACGTCGAGGACGAACTGGGCCCGCTCCTCGAGCACGACGCGCTCGTCAAGAACCCGCTGCTTCCGACGCTGCGCACATTCCTCGACTGCGGTGGAAACAAGGCGCGGGCGGCGGACGCGCTCTTCGTCCAGCGACGCACCCTCTACCACCGCCTCGAAAGGCTCTCCGACATCCTCGGCCTCGACCTCACCCGGGTCGACAACCAGCAGCGGCTGCAGCTGGCCGTGCGCGGCCACGACCTGCTGCGCAAGCCGACGCTGCGGCGGACCTGACGAGGGCGCCGCAGCACCGCCGCTGCCGGGTGCGCTCAGTCCTTGGTCGCCCTCGCGAGGGAAGGAGCGATGCGCAAGGCGTTCGCGCCGATGGTCAGGGCGGGATTGAGCGCCGCGGACGACGGGAAGAACGAGGCGTCGGTCACCCAGAGGTTCTCGATGTCGTGGCTGCGGCAGAACGGATCGAGGACGCTCGCCGCCGGGTCGTCGCCCGCCACGGCCGTTCCGCACATATGGGAGTTGGTCTCGATACCCATCCGCTGGGTGAAGATCAGCGGATATCCGGCCCTGCGGACCGCCTTGGTCACCCGGCGCACGAGTTCGTGGTGGGGTTCGACGTTGGTCGGTGTCCAGTCGATGAGGATGCGGTCGCCGTCCACCCGTACCCGATTGTCGCGGGAGGGGAGGTCCTCGGTCGTCAGATAGATGTCGATGCTCCTGTCCGACATGAACTTCAGGGCCCACATCGGCGCCCACGAACGAGCGGGCTTGAGCATGGGGGCCTGCAGCTTGCCCAGCATCTGCAGGTTTCCGAGCGGGAAGGGCGTCCCGGGACCGGTTTCGTAGAAGTCGTTGATACCGAGGGTCTTCTGCCACTTGGTGGGGTTGGTCCGCACCGGGTTGACCCCGACGAAGAACGTGCTGTTGTGGACCATGTAGTTGCGCCCCAGCAGTCCCGACGAATTGCCGAGCCCGTTCGGGTGCGCGTCATTGGCGGAACGGAGCAGCAGCGCCGCCGAGTTGACCGCGCCGCCGGCCACGGCGAAGGTCCTGGCGTTGATACGGACGGTACGGCCGCCCTGCCGCGCCTCGGCCGCGACGACCTTCCGGCCGTCCGGTGAGGTGATCAGGCGGGTGATCTCCGCACCCGTGAGGATCTTCGCTCCGGCGCGCAGCGCGGGCAGGAGGATCCTGTTCTCGGCGTCGGACTTCATACCGCTCTCGTCCGGACAGCCGTCGGCAGTCGCCACGGTGGCACGATCGGCCTGCGTGCTCACGTTCAAGGCGTTCGGCGTGTGAAACGGGTGCAGGCCCTGCCCGCGCAGCGACCGGGCGAATCTCTCGATCTCCGGTTCATGCTGGAGCGCCGGGTAGGGATAGGGCTTGGAGTGCGGCGGCTCGGTCGGGTCCTCGCCGGTCTGCCCGTGCACCTGGAGCAGCTGCTCCATGGAGGTGTAGAAGGGCTCGAGATCGTCATAGCTGAAAGGCCAGGCGCGCGAGACACCCTCGTGGTGTTCCACTTCGGTGAAGTCACTGCGTCGGAAACGGGGCAGCATGGCACCGTAGAAGCGGGTATTCCCACCGACCCAGTAATAGACGCCCGGCGCGAACGGTTTACCCGTGCTGCCGTCATACCAGTAGCCGGCGTTCTTGTACCGGCCCTTGATATACATCTCGGCCGGCTGGGAGTTCTCCGGCTCACGCGGAAGGAAATTACCCCGCTCCACGACGAGCACCTTCAGACCGGTGTCCTTCAGCGCCCAGGCCAGGCTGGAACCGCCCATACCTGAGCCGATGATCAAGACATCCGTACTGATCTCGCCGGAGGCGTCGACTGAAACCAGGGAATCGGGCCGAAGCTCCGGGGGCGTGTAATCCTGACGGACCGGATTGGACATGGATCGGAATTCCTTAGTCACTGGTGAGGACTCGGAGCGAAGAGAAGTGTTCCTTGTCGGAATGGGTTCCACGAGAGACTAGACAGTCCGGCGAATAAGGCACATGCACGAGATGAGCAATGCTCGGCGGATGAAGGACACACTGTGTGCACTGCGTCGGCCTGCGGCCGCGCGACAGCGCCACGGGTTCCCGCGTCGCGGCGCATGCTCCGCGCCGTTCCCCCGGAGTCCGTCTCGTACGACGGTCATGACCGTCCTGACACTTCGCCCTTCGCGCACCCGTGACCAGCGAAACCCAGGCGTACCGCTCCGGTAGCATGTTCGGACTTACGACGATCCCCCTCATCGCCCGTCCTGCACCGGAAAACCACACCATCCAGCACGATGAGTAACCTACTCAGCCAAAACCTATCAAATCGGCCAAATAATTGATATCCATACCACCGCGGGTGTTTTCGCGAATAAACAACAGAATGACGTTCACCGCATTGCGTCAACCACGGGCGATACTGTGGGCCACGGCGGGCGTGGTGACCCTCGGATTCCTCATCACGCTGGAGATCGCCGCGCGTCACTACGGCCTGCCGGGGCCGATGACCACCCAGGCGCAAGAGGTGATATACGCCCCTAAATCGGGGCCGCTGTTGTACGCCAGTATGGCATTGATGATGGTGGTGCTCACTTGGCGGCAACGGTTCATCGCGGCTGGTGTCGCGATCGGCATCGACATCGTCTTCGTGCTGGTGCGGTGGGCGGTCGGCGCCAAGATCACTGAGGGCCACCCCTTCGGCAACGGCGCGTTGTGGGTGATGCTGGGCTACGGGGTCATCGCTGTCACGCGCCGCACCGGCCGGGAACGTGCCCTGCTACTGAAGGGCGTCGGGCTCGGCCTGCTGCTGGTGGCCGGCCGCAAGACCGGCGACACCTGGCTCCTCATCACGTCGAAGACCCGCCCGACCGTGCTCGACGAGTACGTGGCAACCGCCGATCACGCGCTGGGCAACCCGTCGTGGGTGGTAGGCCGGATCGTCAGGGCCACCGACCCGATCGGCACCCACCTTCTCGACTGGGTCTACATACAGCTCGCGGTGGCCGCGGTCGTCGTCTCGCTGTACCAACTGCGCCATGTGGCGGTCGAGCGCCGCTTCCCGAGCCACTATCTGGTGCGCACCTTTCTGGTGATCGGCTTGGTCGGGCCGGCCATCTACATGATCTTCCCGGTGGTCGGGCCGATCTTCGCCTATGGCCCGGGCGCCTACGGCACCGGCGGCCTGCACTGGGCGGTGGCCGATCTGTGGCCGGACACGCCGCCGCCGATCGCCACCCCGCACCCGGTGCCATACGACGCGATCACCCCTCGTAACTGCATGCCCAGCCTGCACACGGCGTGGGCCACCGCCATCTTCATTCACTCCCGCAAGGGCCCACGCATTCTGCGATTCGCGGGCACCTTCTGGCTGATTGCCACGCTCGGCGCAACGCTGGGATTCGGCTACCACTACGGCGTGGACCTCATCGCCGGCGTAGTGTTCACGCTCACCATCGAGGCAGCCCTGCGCTCGCACGAACGCGGCTGGGACCGGTCAGGAATCCAGCTGGTCGCTTATGGCACAACGGTCTTCGCCGCGCTCTTGCTGTCGTATCGCTATCTGCCGATGGAGATGGCCGAATATCCGTGGGTGTTCGGACCACTTCTCATTCTGGCGATGACCTCAGTGATCTACGGGTACGTACGGACCACCAAACAGTGGGAACCGAAGGCCGCATCAGCGCCGCAACCGGAACGGCAACCCGAACTGGTCTGAGTTGTGTTGCCCGTCGCAGGTACAGATGAATCTTGCTGGTCACGCCCGGAAGGACGTGACCAGCCCGCTTTCCGGCAGACGGCAGACGGCAGACGGCAGACGGCAGACGAGGGACCGTTCAGCCCCAGGTGAGCGGGTCGAGATGAAGGTAGAAGCGCAGGCGGTCGTGGTCCAGCGCGATGCCGTATCGCTCGGCGAAGGCCACGTCCGCCGCCCGTGCCTGTTCCTCGTCCGTCCATGTCTCCCGCGCATTGGCGAGCAGCAGTGCCAAGTCGGCGTAGCGGTCGGCCAGTCCGAGGCGGCCCAGGTCGATGAAGCCCGACACGTCCAGGGTCCGCGGATCGAGGATGATGTTCGGCAGGCACAGGTCCCCATGGCAGACGACCGTGTCCGCGGCCTCCTGCTCCCGTCGCCGGGGTACCTGCCGGGTAACACGGGTCAGCAACTCCGCGGCGGGCGTGTGCTGCTGCTCGACTGGAAGAAACTCCGGGTTCACGGCGTCACGGGCCACGACGTCGCTCGCCACGGCGACCATGGCGTCCAGGCCCCGGCGGAATGGGCACTCCGACACGGGCAGCTCGTGCAGTCGGCGGACCGCGTCCGCGATGCGTCCCCAGGAGACTCGTAGGTCCCCAGCGGATACCTGATCAGCAGGTATGCCGGAGACGGCACTGGTCACCAAGCAGGCGCCCGCGTCACCGGAGTACCAGTCGAGCACCCGCGGGCCCGGTACGCCCTGACCGCTGAGCCACGCGATCCGGCCGCGCTCGGCCTCCAGGTCGGCCGCATCCGCGGCGGGTACGCACTTGGCGTACCGGGTGGCGTCCGCACTGCGGAAGACGGAGGCTCCCGACTCGCCCGCGGTGACAGGCAACCAGTCGCCGCCACCCACGCCGAGCAGCACCGGCGATACGACCTGGGATCCGGAGTGATCGCTCATAGCGGCCACTCTAACCAGCCCGGCATCCCGGCCGACGGCCATATTTTCCGCTCCTGCCATGTATCCGGCTGCGGCAGAGCGTGTTCCGTGCGAAACGGCCTAGTCGTCGTCGAAACCGAAGTCGTCGGAGTCGTCGAAGTCATCGCCGAGTCCGTCGTCGAAGGTGTCGTCGCCGTAGTCCAGCCCGAAGTCCGCTACGGTCCACAGCCCGGCGAAGTCGATGACACCATCCGTATCGGGGACATCGGACACATCGGCGTCGGCGTGGTCCGGGCGTCGGCCATCCGGCCCCGTGGACCCCTGCTGGTGGCGAGCCTCACCACTCGCGTGCCACACCCTCTGGCTGTCAGGCGCATGGGCGGTCTGCCGCCGGGCCGCATCGACGGCCCGGCGGCGAGAGCCCCAGCCGCGAAGCTGGTGCTGGCGACCGCGTACCCGCTCGGCGTCCTGCGCCAGACCTCCCCGGTCGAAGACCTCAGCAGCCTGCTCGAACGCCTGCCGCGCGGGCCGTATACGACCCGCCTGCAGATGGACCAGGCCGAGGTGCTCCCAGGACTGGGCCTCCCGGCGGCTGTCTCCCAGGTCGCGGAACAGCCCGGCCACCCGCCCGTAACTCGCCGCGGCGTTCTGTTCGTCGCCACCGGCGCGCTGCGCGTCGGCGAGGTTCGCCAGCGACTCGGCGACACCGCCCAGGTCGTGCGTCTGCTCGCGGAGCGCCAGGGCCTCGGCGTGGCAGCCGGCCGCCCGGCGGTGAGCGCCTGTGCGCTGGTGGAGGTTGCCCAGGGTGTTGAGGATGGTGGCCACCGCGGCCGGATCGCCGCCGCGTCGGCAGATGGCCAGCCCCGATTCGTACCGGATGACCAAAGTCGCGGTGTCCCGCTCGCGCGCACGGTATCGGTCGAGGAGCGCGAGCACGTCGCCGACCACCGCTGTGGCCCCGCCGGCGTCACCGGCCAGCAGGAAGAGCGTCATGGCGTTGCCGTAGTACGGCAGGGCGGACGAAACACTGAACGACTGGGCGTGGATATGGCCCAGCCGACGCCGGCATTCCGCCTCCGCACCCCGGTCCCCCGCCGAATGCGCCGCGGACGCGGCCGGCTCCAGGACGGCCGTCCGGTCGGCGGCGCGGCCGCGTAGCTCCAGATACCTCGTCAGCCCGAGGGCCAGCTCTACGGCCTGGCCGGATGATCCCAGGGCCATCGCGGTCCGCACCGACTCGATCAGGATCGGGCGGTGTTCGTCCAGCCACCGGACGGCTTCCCCAACGCCCGTGAAGCGGTCGCCCTCCGCGGGCGCGGCGGCCGGGTCCAGCCACGTATCGGCCTCGGCGGTGGCCACTACGTGGAACCGCAGCAGCCGCTCGACGGCCTCCTTGCGCCGTGTGGAGGACTCCTCGGTTTGGGCCAGATCGGTGGCGTAGGACCACAGCGCGCCCTGGATCCGGTAACCACCGAACCTCGGCCCGCTTGCCGCCAGCATGCGGGCCCGGGACAGTTCCATGAGCCCGTCCGCCGCCTCGGCAACCGGCAGCCCACCCAGCGCTGCTGCCTCCTCAGCCCCGAAGTGCGCACCGGGATACAGCGACAACAGCCGGAACAGCCGGGCCTGTCCGGCCGGCAGTCGGCTGTAGCACCATGCGAATACCGGTCGGACAGGGTCCGCCCGCAGATCCCGCGCCGACAGTCGCGGGGTCTCCTGCAGCCGGTCGGCCGGCGTCGACACCGGCATCCGTCGGTCCGTCACCAGTTGGCCCACGGCCAGATCCAGCGCGAGCGGGAGCCGGCCGCAGGTCATTGACAGCGCGCGAACGGCCTCCGGGTCGGCGGCCGCCCGACGGTCATGCTCGTCCGCGGCCGCCAACGCACGCTCCACGAACTCGACGGCCTCCGAGGGCTCGAACAGGCCCAGAGCGTGATGACACGCCCCCGCAACCGCGCCGCCCGTCAGCCGGTGCCGACCGACGACAACCGCGCAGTTACGGGGATGCGGCGGCAGCAACGGCTCCGCCTCGGCCGGCGAGGAAACGTTGTCCAGCACCACCAGCACCGGCTTGCCCCGCTTGGCGAGCGCGCTCACCGCGGACCGGTACTGGGCCACGCGGCCGTCGGCCGTCGCCGCGAGCTGCGACGCAGCCACTCCCAGCGAGTGCAGCAGGCCACCCAGCGCGGTGAACACGGCGGTCTCCGCCGAAGTTTCCGCGGCGCGGCCGAGATCCACGTAGATGCCCTTGACGTACCAGTGGCGCCGGACCGCCTCCCCGGCAGCACGCAGCGCCAGCGCCGTCTTCCCCACCCCGGCCGGACCGGACAACACAAGCACGCTGTGTTCTGCCGCCCAGGCCCGCTGCGCCTGCCGCCTGGCCGCGCGCGCGGTACGCATATGCGGAGGCGTTCTCGGGGTCTTAGGGGTCTTAGGAGCCTTACGGGGGCTGAGGTCCGTCAGCAGCGCCTCAAGTTCGCGTGCGCGGCCGACGAAAACACCCGGCCCGGGCGGCAGGCCATCGGCCTCCCGGGAAGAAGCCGGGAAGGCGGTGACGAGAACACTGCTGGTGCCGCCCCTCTGAACGACCGGGCCGAAATCCGTTCCGCTGAACTCGTCGCGGGCATCCCCCATGACGGAATTTCTAGCGCACCACAACACCCCGCGGCCAGCCCGGGATGCGGTCGTACGGCCGTGTCGTATCTGACAACGGCGCTCGGTGCGGCCCCGATCGCGACCTGATCACCGCCTCCACGCACTCACCGTGTCGGGGGCACCCACGATCCGTCGACCGCGATGCTGGCGGCCGGGGTGGCCGGCCGCCACGGCGTCGAGAAGGATCAGGTCGGCGTCTTTGCCGACGGTGATGCTGCCCGTACGGGCGTCAAGTCCGCACGCTCGGGCGCCGTCCACCGTGGCGAACTCGACGACGTCGCGCGCCGTGAGGCCCCCGTCCACACCGCGCCGCACGGCGAACGCCGTACGCATGGTGGCGAACATGTCCCCGCCCGCGGACGGGCTGTCGTCGATCAACAGTGACGGGCGGATTCCGGCGGCCGGCATGCGGCCGGTCTCGGGCCGGCCGAAGCCCATCTTCAGCTCGACGTCCGGGCTGATCGACACCGAGCAGCCCGCATCGGCCATCATCGCCACCTGGTCGTCGGAGATGCCGTTGCAGTGCACGAAGGTCGTACGGTCGTCGAGCAGCCCGCGGTCACGCATCTCCGCGTTCGGGCGGCTGCCACGAGCCAACCGGTGGCGCCGTGCACATGCACGCTCACCCGCAGCCTGAGCTCCCGCGCCAGCGCGACATCGGTGGCGGTGGTGTCCATGGTGGTCAGCTGCGGTCCGCGCAGGCCCAGCACCATGCCGTCGTCGGGCAGTTGCGCCCGCACGCGCCTGATCTCGGGTGCGATGTACGGCTCGTCAGCTGCGCCCGCGCAGTAGCAGAACACCGAGTGGCCGGGGGCCTCACGCAGTGCCTGGATCGCGGCGTCGGCGTTCTCCCGGCGGTCGGAGCAATGGAACCAGTCGAGCATGGTCGTGACGCCCGAGCTGAGCGCTTCGATCCGGCCGCCCCGTCGTCCGGGGCGCCTGCCGCTGAGGATGATGAGCGGCCGCCGCACCGGAATCGGACTGACCACCGAGGGCCGCCGCGCCGCGGCGAGAACACCGGCAACGACGCCACCTGACGGGTGTTGCCGAAGGCTGCGGACCGAGCCCGGAATCCTCCGCCTCCGTTGCGCGGAATGCCAAAGGTCTGTGCGCCGACGGTCAATGACAGCCCGGAACTCCGGGGCGGAGAATTCTTGCCGTGGGTCGCACAGGGGGGCGCACCGAGGGGGAATTGAATGACGTCAGCCGAGCTCGATGCCCCATCGCCCGTGGCACGACTTCCACGGTGTCGCAGCTGAAGGAAGTATCGATGACGTACACTCCGGCTCTGATCGCAGAAGAATATCCGCTCGACGACAGGCTCGCTCAGGTTCAAGAACAGCTACAGGAAGACTTGGCGCAGGTCAGAGAGCGACTATGCGCTCTGGTGGCGCCGCCACATCATAAAATTCAGGATCCGATCATGTATGCCGTGGAGCATACGGGTCGCCTTCTCAGGCCGTCTCTTGTTCTGCTCTCGTCATATCTCCTCGAAGGTGAGACCGGCGCGGCCACGCACCGCCGCGTGATCGATGCGGCTGCCGCCGTCGAGATCCTGCACATCGCGACTCTTCACCACGACGATCTGATCGACGATGCGCAGGTCAGGCGCGGGCGGTCCACCACCAACGCGAAATACGGGGACGCCATCGCACTGCTCACCGGCGACTATCTCCTCGCCCGCTGTATGCAGGCCGCGGCCTCCCTCGGCGCTTCGCGCATGATGTCCATGGCTGAAACGCTGATCGACGTATGCGTGGGGCAGATGCTCGAGTCCAGTCAGCTCTTCGACCCTCTTCGCACCGAAGAGGATTACCTCGTCGCCGTCTCGGGAAAGACCGCACGCCTGATGCGGACCGCCACCGCGATGGGCGCACTGCAGTGCAATGCGAGCACCGAAGTCCAGGACGCGCTGGAGAGTTTCGGTCACAACCTCGGCATGGCGTTTCAGATCTGGGACGACATCCTCGACATCTGTAGCGAGGAAACCGGAAAGCAAGTCGCGAAAGATCTGCTCAACGGCGTGTACACACTCCCGGTGATCTATGCCATCGAGGATTTTCCGGATCGCTTGCTTCCGGCATTGCGCGAGCAGCCACTCTCCGCCGACCGGTGTCAGGAAATTCTTTCCCTCATGCATGAGTGCGGAGCGATCAGCCGGGCCGCGGATGTGGCACAGCGGCATGTGACGGACGCCCTGCGCGCTGTGGAGTCGCATCCGTCCTTTGTCCATCGAGCGCCGGTCATCGGGCGCTATTTGCGCAACCTGGTCGACCGGCTCGCATCCCAGCACCCCGCACTGCGGGCACAGCCCGGCACCGCTCGTTCCGGCACCGCTCGGTCCGACACCGCGCGTTCCAGCAGCGTGCGTTCCGACTCGGAGGGCCTTCCGTCGTACGGCACGACGAAGGCGCTGATCCACGACTGGCTGAACGGATACATCGCCCAACCGAACGATCGTCTCGGACGAGGCGGGGCCGTGTGCCCGTTCGTGGCGCCGTCGCTGCGGGCGGGGTCGTTGGAGATCCAGGTACGAACGGTGGGGTCGGCCCCGGTCGTCGGGACCGTCATCGACATGGTCCACCACGCGCTCGACGAGTTCGATCTGATCGAGTGGGAAGGCTCGAACCCGGCGTTACGGAGCCTGCTCGTGGCCATGCCCGATCTGGCGCCGACCGAGTGCCATCTGCTCGATGAAGCACATCGGGCCGTCAAATCAGCGGCGGTGCGCCGGGGCATGATGATCGGTCAGTTCCACCCTCTGTGCGAGGAGCCGGCCGCCAGGAATCCCGGGTTTCGGGTCAACCGCTCACCGGTGCCGCTGGTGGCGATCCGGCCCATGGCCTTGCACGACATTCTGTTCCTCAAAGACCGGAAGGACTGGTTCGACGAGTATCACCGGCGTTTCGGCAGTCATTACAAGCCCAGCAGGGACGCCATAGAGCCGCTGTTCGTCGAGCTGTTTCAGCGCGCATGCGCGGAACACGGGGTCGGCGCATGAGCAACGGCAGCAGCTACCTGGACTTCAGCCGCTCGGATCTCGACCGGGAGTATTCGCCCAGCTCCGTCGTCCCGAGCCTGCCGTTCTATCTGAACGAGTACGCCACCCTCAGCGCCGCCGCGCACAACGAGCACACTCCGCTCACCGACCTCCGCTACGGCGCGTCTCCCGAAGCGCGGCTCGATCTGTTCCCCGTGGAGGGCGGCGCATCGGCTCTCGAGGTGTTCGTACACGGCGGCTACTGGCAGGAGGTCACGAAGGAGCAGTCAGCCTTCGCGGCCCCGGACTTCATCGCCGAGGGCATCGCGTTCGCGGCGCTCGGGTATGGGTTGGCGCCCGATTACTCCCTGGATGAGATCGTCACGATGGTGTGTGAGGCCGTGGCATGGCTCCACGCCAACGCCCCTCGTTTCGGCATCGATCCACGGCGGATCCATCTCAGCGGAAGCTCCGCGGGCGCACACCTCGTGGCGATGGCGCTCATCCGGGACGACGCACGGCGGATCGCGGGCGCCACTCTGCTGAGCGGTATCTATGACCTGGAGCCGCTGCGCCATACGTATGTGAACGACGCCCTGGGGCTCGATGCCGATGCCGCGCTGCGCAACAGCCCGATCCATCAGCTGCCCGAGCGGCTTCCGCCGATCGTCATCGCCCGTGGCGGGGGTGAGACGGGGGAGTTCATCCGCCAGCACGACACCATGACGGCTTTGCTGCGACGGCACCACGCGGTCACCGAGCTCGTATGCCCGACGCGCAACCACTTCGACCTCCCCTACGACCTGGGGAATCCGCACACCGCACTCGGCAAGGCCGTGCTGACGCGCATCGATGACATCGAGGAGGGATAGCGTGCGCCCGAACGGCCACCAGCCCGCAAGCGACGGCGAGACCCCCTATGCGGCGTACGCCCGTATGGACACCCTGCTGTCGCTGCAGCATCCCCGGACCGGCGCCGAAACCGAGCCCGGCTTCATCATCCTGAGCCAGGTCAAGGAACTGCTGTTCAAACTCTGCCATACGGAGTTCAGCACGGCCCGCGACCATCTCGCGGCGGACCGGCTCGACGAGGTGCTGTGGACGCTGCGTCGCGCCCGGCGCGTACAACAGCTGCTGCTGTCCTGCTGGGACGCCCTCGGCGCACTCACCCCCGGGGAGTTCGCCTCGTTCCGGGACGCGCTCGGCCCCGCGTCCGGGTTTCAGTCCGTGATGTACCGCCGGCTCGAGTTCCTGCTCGGCAACAAGAACCCCCGACTCCTCGGGCCCCACCAGAACACGTCGAGGTACGGCGAGGTGCTGGCCCAGTTGCATGAGCCGAGCCTGTACGACGAGGCCATCCGCCATCTGGCCAGGCGCGGCCTGGACATCCCGTCGGTCCACGCCGACCGCGACTTCTCGCTGCCGTACCAGCCGGACGAAAGGGTTGCCGCCGCCTGGCGGCTCGTCTACGAGCAGCCAGGCCGCCACCCCGATCTGTTTCTGCTCGCCGAGGCGCTGATGGACACGGCCGACCTGTTCGCGCGCTGGCGCTACACCCATCTGGTGACGGTGCAACGGCTGCTGGGGAACAGGCCGGGCACCGGCGGGACCGAGGGGTCGCCGTGGCTCGCCGCCATCGCGGAACACCGGTTCTTCCCCGAGCTCTGGTCGATCAGGTCCACCAGTGAGTGAGGGAGGTACGACGGCATGAGCATGGAGACCAAGGTGGCACGCGACACGGCCGCGGACCTCGACGCCGCCGACCCACTGCGGGCGTTTCGGCACGAGTTCGTCTGCCCCGAGCCGGAGACGATCTATCTCGACGGCAACTCACTCGGCCGACTGCCGACCGCCACCGCCGGTTTTCTGGGTCAGGTGGTGCGCGACGGCTGGGGTGCCGGACTGGTGCGCTCCTGGGAAACCTGGATCAGCTGGAGCCGGCAACTCGGCGACCGGCTCGCGGCCCACACACTGGGCGCCCGACCGGGCGAAGTGGTGATCTCCGACTCGACATCGGTGAATCTCTACAAGCTGGCCACCGCGGCGCTGGACGCCAGGCCGGGGCGCCGGACGATCGTGGCCGACATCGACGACTTCCCCACCAACCGCTACATCCTGCAGGGCCTGGCCGAGCAGCGGGGGCTCCGCCTGGTGACCCTGCGCTCCGATCCCGATCAGGGGCTCGACCTGGACGTATTGCGCCGGGCGCTGAGCGACGACGTGGCCCTGGTGGTGCTGTCGCTCGTCTCGTACCGTTCCGGGGCGCTGCTCGACATGGCGGCCGTGAACGGCGCCGCCGAGCGCGCCGGGGCGCTCGTCCTGTGGGACCTCAGCCACGCCGCCGGTGTGGTTCCGGTGCGACTCGGGGCGGCCCAGGCGGACCTCGCCGTGGGCTCCACGTACAAGTATCTGAACGGCGGGCCGGGATCACCCGCCTTTCTCTATGTGCGGAAGGACCTCCAGCGACAGCTGCGGCAGCCGATCTGGGGCTGGTTCGGACAGCGCGACCAGTTCCGGATGGGTGAGGTGTACGACCCGGTGGGCGACATCGACCGTTTCCTGGTCGGCACTCCCCCGCTGCTCTCCCTGGCCGCGATCCAGCCCGCGCTGGAAGTCATCGAGCGGGTGCCGATCAGTCGGCTACGCGAGAAGTCGGTTCAACTGGGCGCATTCGCCATTGAGTTGGCCGGGGAGTGGCTGACGCCGCACGGCTTCCGGCTCGCCTCTCCGCGCGACCCGGCCCGGCGCGGTTCACATATCGCGCTGGCGCACCCCGAGGCGTCCCGTATCTCCCGTGGCCTTCGCTCGGAGAAGAAGGTCATCTGCGACTTCCGTCCCCCGGATCGGCTGCGGATCGGGTTCGCCCCGCTCTACACCCGCTTCGTCGATGTCTGGGACGGCCTCGACCGGCTGCGCGCCCTCGTCGAGAGCCGCGGCTATGAGCAACTGCCCGTCGACATGTCCCGTGTGACCTGAGAGGGATGATCGGTGACCGCCAAGAGCCCACTGACGAAGGACGACCTGGTCGGCATCCTGTTCGGCGCGGGCGCGTTCCAGATGCTGCACGCCGGCTGTGAGCTGGGGCTGTTCAGGCTGCTGCGACGGCGACCCGCGCTGTCCCAGCCGCAGGTGGCGCAGGAGCTGGGCCTGGACGCGCGGCCGGTGCAGATCCTGCTGCTCGGAACGACCGCCCTCGGCCTGACCGTCCGGACGGACGGCCGGTACCGCAACGGCGAACTGGTCGAGGAGCTGTTCCAGGAGGGCACCTGGGACATCTTCGAGGACCTTGCCGAGTTCCAGCAGAAGGTCACCGGCCCCGCCGCCCTCGATTTCGTAGCCTCACTCCGGCAGAACACCAATGTCGGGCTGCGCCATATCCCGGGCGACGGCGACGATCTGTACCGGCGGCTGACCGGCCACCCCCAGCTGTCGCAGCTCTTCTACCGCTGTATGAAGTCCTGGTCGACGCTGTCGAATCCGATCCTGGTGGAGAACGCCGACCTCTCCGGGGTCGGAAACGTCCTCGACGTCGGCGGCGGTGACGGGGTGAACTCGATCGCGCTGGCCATGGCCAACCCCGGGGTGGCGTTCACCGTCTTCGATCTGCCCGGGACGGCGGCCATCGCGCAGCACAAGATCCAGCTCGAGGGTCTGAGTGATCGCGTCGGCGTCGTCGAGGGCGATATGTTCGCCGATCCTTTCCCGACGGGACACGACTGTCTGCTGTTCGCCAACCAGCTCGTCATCTGGTCGCCCGAGGAGAACCGCTCGCTGCTGCGCAAGGCCTATGAGGCGCTGCCGGACGGCGGGCGGGTGCTGATCTTCAGCGCCATGTCCGACGACACCGGGGACGGCCCGCTGTACGCCGCACTCGACAACGTCTACTTCGCCACGCTGCCGACGGGGAACAGCGTGATCTACCACTGGGCGCAGTACGAAGAGTGGCTGGCCGACGCGGGGTTCTGCGAGGTGGTGCGGCTGCCCGGGAAGACCTGGACCCCGCACGGCCTGATCGCGGCGAGGAAACGTACGCCCAGCGCACCCGGAGGGGTGAAATGATGGACGTTGGCCTGGCTTTCTTCCCCGATGTCGACGAACGCGACCGGGGCGCCGCCGAGTATTACGCGCGCTGCCTCGACTTCGTCGAACTCGGCGACCGGCTCGGTTTTCAGCATGTGCGGATCGTCGAGCACTATTTCCGCAGATATGGCGGATACTCCCCGAACCCGATCGTCTTTCTCTCCGCTGCCGCTCAGCGCAGCCGTCGGCTGAGACTGATCACGGGTGCGGTGCTGCCCGCCTTCAATCATCCGCTCAAGCTGGCGGGCGAGATCGGAATGCTGGACGCCATCTCGGGGGGCCGTGCCGAGATAGGGTTCGCGCGGGCCTTTCTTCCCCATGAGTTCCAGCGGTTCGGCGTGGACATGGATGAGAGCCGGGGCCGCTTCGACGAAGGCATACGGGTCGTCCGGGAGCTGCTGGCCGAGGAGGAGGTCGCCCACCACGGCAGGTTCCACCACTTCCCGGCGACCACATCGCTCCCCCGGCCCACGCAACGGCCTCATCCGCCGCTGTGGATCGCCGCGCTGTCCTCGAAGGAGAGCTTCCGGCTCGCCGGTGAGCTCGGGTTCGGCATCATGGCCCAGCCGGTCGTTCCCCATTCGCTCCGCGAAAACCTCGATGTCTACCGGAGTGCGTGGAAGGAGGCCGGGCACCCCGGCGACGGTCGCGTCATGCTCGCGTTCCATATGCTGTGCACGGCCGACGGCGAAACCGCGCGCGCCCTCGCTCGCGAACCGATCAATCGCTATCTGCGGATGCTGGCGGAGGCCGCGGGCGAATGGACCACCGGAGTCCGGAGCACCGATTATCCCGGCTACGAGAAGATGATCGAAAATCTGCGTCAGGACGACTTCGACCGGCTCCATGAGCGCGGCTCCGCGCTCGTCGGTTCACCCGACGAGATCACCACGATGCTGCTCGACTATCACGCGGCGTGCGGGGGATTCGAGACGGCCAGTATCCAGTTCTATTTCTCGGATATCGATCCCGAACTCGCACGCGGCTCGCTCGAATTGTTCGCCGAACATGTCATGCCAAGGCTCCAGCAGGTTTAGCCTGCGCCCTCCCGGATGGTGGTCGTGTCAGGGCTCCGAAGGAATTTCATTACCGACTACGACGGTCTCGCCGATCAATGGTGGGATCCTCGAGGACCGCTTGCCCCGCTCGGCTGGATCGCCCGTGCCCGGGCCGATTTCGTCCCCGTACCCCAGAACAAACACGCACTGCTCCTCGATGTCGCCTGTGGGGGTGGCCTGTTCGGCCCGCATCTGGCCGGCAAGGGATACCACGTGATCGGCGTGGATCTGTCGGCCGCTTCGCTCTGCGAGGCCCGCCACCATGGCTTCCACGCGGTCGCCCAGGCCGATATCGCCGTGCTCCCCTTCGCCGACGAGTCGTTCGACGTGGTCACGGCGGGGCAGTGCCTCGAACACGTACCGGACCCCTTCGCGGTGGTGGGTGAGCTGTGCCGGGTCCTGCGCCCCGGGGGCACCTTGATCGTCGACACCATCGCCGACACCAGGGTGGCCCGGCTGGTGTCCATCACGATCGCCGAGAACCTGCCCGTTCCGGGCCGGCCGCCGCGTGGCACCCACGATCACCGCCTCTTCGTCAACCGGGCGCGGCTGATCCATGTCGCGCGGGCGCATGGCGTGGAGCTCGAACTGCTCGGTCTGCGACCACACTTCGGGGACGGGATCCGCTTCCTGGCGCGGCGGCGCGAGGAGGTCCGTATGGTCCGCACCAAATCCACCGCCGTTCTCTTTCTGGGGGTGGGGACGAAATGGTGACCGATCAGCGGCGGCCGTCCCCGAGCGCAGTACGCAACTGGCTGATCGGCGCCCGGCTGAAGACCCTGCCCGCGACCTTCGCGCCGATCGCGGTGGGAACGGCGATCGCCCATTCGCTCGGCCAGGTCAGCTGGTGGCGCACCGCCCTGACGGTGGTGTTCGCGCTCAGTTTTGTCATCGGCACCAACTTCCTCAACGACTACAGCGACGGCGTCCGGGGGGCCGACACCCACCGGGTGGGACCCGTTCGGCTGGTCGGATCCGGGCAGGCGACGCCGCGGCAGGTGCTGCGCAGCGGCATGGTGCTGTACGCCCTGGCGGCCCTGACCGGGGTGCTCATGGCCGTGACGATCTCGTGGTGGCTGCTGGCGCTGACGGCGTTCTGCGCGCTGGGCGGCTGGTTCTACACCGGCGGCTCCCGGCCCTACGGCTACCGGGGGCTCGGCGAGGTGAGCGTGTTCCTGTTCCACGGGGTCATCGCCGTATGCGCCACGGCCTATATCCAGCTCGGCCGGGTGCCGCTGCTCGCGCTCAGCGCGGCGGTCCCCATCGGGCTGCTCGTGTGCGCGCTGCTGGTGACGAACAACCTCAGGGACATCCCGACCGATGCCGCCGCAGGGAAGATCACCCTGGCGGTGCGGCTGGGCGACCGGCGGACCCGCAGGCTCTATGTGTTCTGCGTCGAGACCGCCTTCGCGTGGGGGCCGGCCCTGGCCATGACACGGCCCTGGGCGCTGCTGGTGTTCGCCGCCGTTCCGTTCGCCGTCTTCCCCCTGCGCCGGGTGGTGACCGGGGCGCGCGGAGCCGATCTGATCGCGGCGCTGGAGCACACCTGTCTGCTGCTGCTCGTCTTCGGGGCCCTGCTGGCGATCGGCCTCGCCCGATGACCGCCCGGAGGGGAACACCGGTGGCGCCGGTGGCGCCGGAGCACGAAGTGGTGGTGATCGGCGCCGGGTTCGCCGGTATCGGCGCGGCGATCGGACTGCGGCGGGCCGGTATCGACGACTTCGTGGTGGTGGACGAGCAGGACGGTGTCGGTGGCACCTGGCATACCAACAGATATCCCGGCGTGGCCGTGGACATCACCGCGTTCTCCTACTCCTTCGCCTTCGAGCCGGTCCCGTCGTGGTCTCGGGTCTTTCCTCCCGGAGCGGAGCTGAAGGCGTATGCGGACCACTGCGTCCACAAGTACGGCATCCGGCCCCATCTGCGGTTGAAGGCGAAGGTCACGCGGGCCGAGTACCGCGCGTCGGAGCACCTCTGGCAGCTCTTCCTGGGGGACGGCACCTCGATGACAGCGCGGTTCGTCATCTGTGCCACCGGGTGGCTCACCCGGCCGAAGGCGCCCGATATCGAGGGGCTGGACCGGTTCAAGGGCGATGTCGTGCACACCGCGGCATGGGATCCGTCCTTGGACGTGGCCGGCCAGCGCGTGGGCGTGATCGGCACGGGGGCGTCGGCGGTGCAGGTGATCCCGGAGATCGCGCCTCGGGTGGCGCGGCTCCATGTCTACCAGCGCACCCCGATATGGCTGTTCCCGAAGCCGGACTTCGCGCTGCCCGCGGCCGTCCGTCGGCTGTTCCGGACCGCTCCGTGGACGCAGCGGACGGTACGGCTGCTCACGGATGCGGTGACCGAACTCAGCTTTGTGATCGCCATGGTTCACCACCGCCAGTTCCCCTTTCTGGTACGGGCCGGGGAGGCGATGTCCCGGCTCTATCTGCGCAGCCAGATCAGAGGCAACCGTGCGTTACGGAAAAAGCTCACGCCCGCGTACGCGCTGGGCTGCAAGCGTCCGTCGTTCGCCAAGGGCTATTGGCGCACCTTCACCCGCGACAATGTCGAGCTTGTCACCGAAGGCATCGAGCGGATCACCGAGACCGGTATCCGCACGGTGGACGGCGGGGAGCGAGCACTCGATGTGTTGGTGCTGGCCACCGGATTCCATGTGCTGGAGAATCTGCCGCCCTTCCCGATGCACGGCACCGACGGCCGTGATATCCGGGAGTTCTGGCGGACCGAGCGTTTTCAGGCGTACGAGGGAAGTTCGGTGAAGGGCTTCCCGAATCTGTGGTTCATCGTCGGACCGTACTCCTTCACCGGTGGGTCCTGGTTCGGCGCGATCGACTACCAAGTCATGCATGCGCTGCGAGTGATCAAGGAGGCCCGGCGACGGCGCGCCACGGAGGTGGCGATCCGGCCGGAGAAACATGACAGATCGTTTCAGGAAACGCTGCGCCGGCAGCGGAACACCATCTTCGCCAGCGACAGATGCAGGGGGTCGAACAGTTACTACTTCGACGGGCGCGGAGACGCGCCGGCCGTCCGGCCGGCCACGACGTACGAGGCCGCGCGGCGCGCCAGACGCTTCGACCTCGACGACTACCGCTACGACGTGGTCGGCTGACATGCGCGACAGGGACCGCGCACTGTGCCTGTTCTACGGGCTGTTCACCATCGGCGGCTTCCTGGTCATGACTTCGCTGATCGTCGCCTACGTACTGAAACACCGTGAGAACGGCCCGTTCGGGGTCCTGGAGGACTTTCTGCGCGACGCCATGACCAATGCGGCGTCCCGGCTCATCTACGCGGATCTGACGCTCGTGTGGATCGCGCTCGCGGGATTCATGGTCGTCGAAGCGCGGCGGCTCGGGATCCGGTACGTCTGGGCGTACATCATCGGCGCCCCGCTGCTGGCGCTGTGCGTGAGCTTCACGCTCTTCATGTTCATCCGCCAGTTGAAAATCGCGTCCGCGGCGAAGGTCGCACCGAACCCATCCGCACGGCTGTCCGCGGAATTGCGAGAGAAAGGCAGCGATGACCACTGACGCCATCGAATTCGCCGAATTCACCAAAAACGTCGAACGCTCCCTGGCCCTGGCCGTCGGCGCGCTCCAGCGACGCCAGGACCCCGCCGGCTATTGGAAGGGAGAGTTCGAGACCAGCCTGATCGGCGAGGCCGCCGAGGTCATACTGCACCATTTTCTGCGGTTGTCGGATGACGCTGTGACCACCGCCGCCGCGAAGACGATCCTCGCCGAGCAGTCGGCCACGGGCGGCTGGGCGAGCTATCACAAGGGACCGGACGAACTCCTGCTGTCCGTCTTCTGCTATGTCGCGCTGCGACTCGCCGGTCATGACCCCGACGAACCGGCGATGCGCGCGGCGGCCGAGTCGATCCGTGGCAACGGCGGCGTCGAGGCGGTCGACAATCCGACGATGCTCGCGTGGCTGGCCCTGATCGGGCTGTGGCCGTGGCGCGACATCCCGCTCATCCCGCCGGAGCTCGTCCTGTTGCCCAGCAGATGTCCCGGGAACATCTACCAGATCGGCGCCGCCGCCCGCGGCGTCGTCGTCGCCAACAGCCTGTTCATGGCGCACCGCCCGGTCACCCCGGCCGGATTCGACATCAAAGAGCTGTTCGCCCGGCCCGTGGCCACCGCCCGGCAGCTGCCGAGGCCCCGCGCGGTACGGATCGCGACCACGCTCAGCCATTGGTACGCCCGCCATCCGATCGGCTTCCTGCGCCGCCGGGCGATCCGCAAGGCCGCCAAGTGGCTCGTCCGCTCCCAGGAGCGGGACGGCAGCTGGGGCGGCAACTGGCCGCAGACCGCGAATGTCGTGGTGGGCCTGGACGCCGTCGGCTACCGACGGGACCATCCGGTCGTCGAGTCGGCGATGGCGGCGCTCGACCGGTATGTGGTCACCAGGAACGGGCAGCGCCGGCTGGAGATGTGGACCTCGGTGGTCATGGACACCTCCCTCGCCATGTCCGCGGCCGCCATGACGGGCGACCCCGCCGCGCGGTCCGCCGCCGAGCGGTCGGTGCGTTGGCTGCTCACCAACCAGGTCACCGAACTGGGCGACTGGGCCGTGCTGACCAAGGACCCGGTCCCCGGCGGATGGCCGTACGAGTTCACCAACGACGCCAACCCCGACACCGACGACACTTCTTTCGCGGTGGCCGCGCTGCGCCGGCTCCACCCGCCCGGCACCAACCCGGCCGTCGACGACGCCTGTGCGCGCGCCTGCCGGTGGATGCTGTCCCAACAGAGCAAGGACGGCGGCTGGACGGCCTTCGAACCGATGCGCTGGCAGCTGCCGGGACGCGACGCACTCGCCCGGATCGGATTCCTCGAAGCACCGTCCGCCGATATCACCGGGCATGTGCTGGAGGCGCTGGGCGCCGATGGCAGGGCCAACACTCCCGCCGCCCGCCGCGGCATCGCATGGCTGCGCCGCAACCAGCGTCCGGACGGATCGTGGCCCGGCTGGTGGGCCTGCTACCACCTGCACGGTACGAGCGCCGCGGTCACCGGACTCACCGCCTGCGGGGTCCCGGGCACCGACCCGACCGTGAGCCGGGCGTGCGCCTGGATCGTCGCGCACCAGCAGGACGACGGCGGCTGGGGCGAGGACATCCGCGCGCTGCACGATCCTGCGTGGATCGGAACCGGCGAGAGCACCCCCTCGCAGACGGCCTGGGCGCTGCTGGCGCTGATCGCCGCCGGCCGCGCCGACAGCGAGCCGGTACGCGCCGGTCTCGACTTCCTGATCCGCACCCAGCAGGCCGACGGTGACTGGGCCGAACCGTGGCACACCTGGGTCGTCCACCACGACGGCCTGTACTGGCGGGACACCCTGCTGCGCCTTGTCTATCCGGTCATGGCCATGTCGGCCTACCGGGCCGGTATGGGCGGATCGGCCCGTACCGACGGAACATCCCGCGCCGACGGAACGGAGTGACGATGACGAGTGTGACCGTGATCGGGGGCGGCCTCGCCGGGATGACGGCGGCGTGGACCATCCGCAGGCTCGGAGTGCCGGTGCGGCTGCTGGAAGCCGCACCGGAACTCGGCGGAATGGCCGGATCGCGAGTGATCGACAACCGGGTCGAGGACCACGGAGTGCACATCTTCCCCGCCTGGTACGGCAATGCGCTCCGCCTCGTCGAGGAGCTGGGCATCGTCGACAACCTGCGTGAGTGCGACAACTTCTACCAGCTGATGCCGGGTGAGTTCCCCACCTTCCGCACCTTCCGGTCGCTCTTCACGCTGAAGGACTTCGTCAAGGACATCCGGTCGGGGGTCACACCGGCCGCCGACCGGCTGCTGTTCTACTACGGGCTGATCGATCTGCTCGCCCAGCGGTACGAGGGCCACGACGAATCCTTCCACGACTTTCTCCACAGCCGCTGGTATCTGACCGACACGGCCATCGCCGACATCGAGCACCTGTTCGTCGCGTCCAGCGCCGCGGAGAGCCGGGCCTCGTCGGCGGCGGCCTTCCGCGGCAGCATCGCCGCGTTCTCCGGGCAGCCCGGTCGCATACGGATGCCGAAGGGCGATCTGCACACCTGGTTCATCGGCCCCTTCCGTCGGCGTCTGGAAGCCGATGGCGTCGAGGTCCGCACCGGTGTGGAACTGCTCGAGGCCTCCGTGGCCGGCGATCGTCTGGACACCATCACGGTGCGCGACGGGGACACCGCGATCGAGGAGGTCGACGGACACCTGGTGCTGGCGGTCCCACACGGGCGCCTGTCACGGCTCGGCCCCGCCGTCACCGGTGCGCTGCGACCGGCTCATGGGGTCAACGAGCTGCGCTCCCGTCCGCTCGGGGCGCTGCACATATATCTGCGGCGGCGGTTGCCGGGGCTGCCGGACGAGCACATACGCCTGGTCGGCTCGCGTCATGCGATCACCCTCATCGATGTCGGCCAGGTCTGGGAAGGCCACCGCACCACCCTCCTCAACTGCGTGGTCGGCCGTGTCGCGCGGCTCGCGGAGCTGTCCGAAACCGAGGCGGTCAAGGTCCTGGTGGAGGAGCTGATGAGCTATGTGCCGACGCTCACCTGGGACGACATCGAGCACGTCTGCTATCAACCGCACTTCGCGGCACCGTTCTTCGCCCCCGGGCCGGGCTCCGACCAGTACCGGCCGGTGAGCTCGACCGCACTGGCCAATCTGCACATCGCCGGGGACTTCTGCGCCGCCCCACCGGGTGTGGCCGGTATGGAAGGCGCGGTGCGATCGGGGCTGGCCGCCGCCGAGTCGGTCCGCCGCGCGCTACGCCCCGACGCCCCACCGGTGCGGATCCAGGACATCGGCACGGTCAACCCCTCGACCGCCCGTGGCCTGCGGGTGGCGCTCGCCCCGGTCGCCGCGGCCGTCCGGTTGCTGGCCAGGCGCCCACGGGGACGTGGGGCGGCGGCCACCGCCGAACACGACCTCGGCGGGCAACCGTAGACCTCGGCAATGGGAATGCATCCGCGGCACCGCACATCACCGTCACGGGTTCCCTGACGCAGGACCAGGTGGCGGCGGCTCGTCCGCGGGATCCTCCTGGGCCGGGGGTGGTGGCGGCTCCGCTGCCACCAGGGTCGCCGGCATCGTGCCGGGCTTGCTGTTGACGTAGGTGGTGAGCCGGTGGACCTGCCGTTCCAGGGCCCTGATCCGGTCCACGATGTCCTCGGGCAGGTTCGCCATCAGTCGGCCTCCTCCAGATACAGATCGGCGGTCTCCGGGCGTCCCCGCTCGGGGGCGGTGACCTTGATGCCGACCACGCGATAGCGGGCGTCCAGGCCCTCGGAGAACCACACGTCCTTGATCCGCAGCCGCACGGTCGTGCCGAGCAGCGCGGGCGTGGTGTCGGAGCCGAGACGGATCCGGACCGAGGGGATGACCACCGGGCCACGCAGGGCGGCGAGTTCGGAGCGGGCGAACGCGTCGAGCGTCGCCTTGTCGGTGACGTTGCTGTGGTCGGAGGTGGTGTCCAGCCGGGGGAACCCCGCCGCGATCAGGTCCTGGGCCACCTGCTCCCCGGACAGGACCGGACCGCTCGCCCCGCCCTCCGGGGTACCGCCCCTGGCCCGCGCGGTCGTCCCGCCGCGCGTGGCGTCGCGGGGGAAGGAGTACGACAGCACATCGCCCGGCAGGTCCAGCATCACGGGCTGGCTGCCCACCCGGATCTTCGGCGAGCCGAGCTGGAGCAGCTTCACCCGCCGTCCCGTCATCGGATCCCGGTACACCGCGATCCGGTACTCGAAGCCGGGCTCCATCGCCGCCAGTTGCCCGATCGCCTCCTCCACCAGGGTCTCGTCCCCGTCGCGGTACGCCACCGTACGGGACACGGTCGGGGCCGTCGGCTCGTACTCCACCCCGATCCGGCCGCCCTCGGCCCCCTGCATGTACTCCCACAGCCCACGGACGATCTCCAGGTGGTCGACCGCGGAGAAGTTCAGGTTCGCGCGGATGTAGCGGCGGCCCGCGTACGAGTCGAAGGTGGCCGCCTGCAGCCCGACCGTCGTGCTGCCCCGGTCGTCCGTGGCCGGGGTCAGGGTCCATACGATGCCACCCCAGCACACCTCGTCCCCGCGCTCCAGATAGACGGCGGTACGCCCCTCCACCAGCTCCCGGACGCGCCGGGCCATCCGGGCGTCGGGCACCGGCAGGGTCGCGCTGAGCGATCCGGGTTTGCCGAGGTAGTCGTCGTACTCCACGCCTTGCAGGGGCAGCACATCGATGGCCTGGTCGGTGCGCAGATCGGTGAACACGGCACGGTAGCGGGCGTCCACGGCACTCACGCCACGGGGTCGATGCGGATGAAACGGTTGTCGAAGTGCGCGCGCGTGCCGGCGACGGAGGACCGGTAGGCGGCGGTCGCGGTGTAGACGGCGCCGGGGGTGAGGTTGCCCACCGGGAAGCAGGTGGAGATGGAGGCCCTGGCCGGGCCGACGAGGATCGCCGCACGGTCGTCGGAGGGGGCGAGCACTTCGGTGCCGCTCTGCAGTCTGAGCCTGAAGGAGATGTACGCGGTGGTGTCCCCGTCGGCGGCCGAGAAGGCGCCGAAGGTGAGGGACACCCAGCGCGAGGGCGGGGCGGTGAAGGTGGCGACGAGGGGGACGGTGGTGTCGATGGGAAGGACCTCGACATACGAGGTGGAGGTGGTGCCGCCCCAGTCCGCGGTGTGCATCAGCACCGCGTTCGGAATGAACTTCGTCCACTGGGCGCCGTCCCAGCGCTCCAGCCGGCCGCCCACGTCACGGTACTGCCCGACGTACGCCCCGTTGTGCGGCGCCCCGCCCACCGCGGGGACGATCCCGCCCAGCGCCGCGGTGTAGCGGCGGCGGTCGGTGATGGCGGAGGCCCAGGTGATGCCCTTGGCGGCGGACGCCCCGGCGGGAACGGCGATCTCGTAGAGGAGTTCGGCGTTCTTGGGCACGGCCGGGGCGGTGGGGGAACCGGCCGGGGTGCCCTGAAGGAGCTCCAGGGTGGCCTCGTACTTGCCGAGGCCGTCGTAGTCGTTGTCGTAGACCCGTACGACCAGCGCGTCCACGCGCGGCAGGCTGGCGTGCCCGTCGGCGACGGTCAGCAGGGTGTCGGAGTCGACGGTGACCGGGTAGCCACCCTGCGAACCGGTGGACGTGCCCGCGATCCACACCTGCCCGGGAGAGAGTTTGGCCTGCATGCCGGTGGCGGCGGTGCCGGTGAGCTGCAGCCCGCCGAACACACACCCGGCGCGGGTCAGCAGCGGCCCGGCGGACGCCATGCCGAGGCCGACGGCGAGCCGGGTGTCCTCACGGGTCTGGCCGGTGGGCAGATGCCAGGCGGAACGAACGGTCATAGGACGGCTCCCATGGTGATCACAGGGCTTCTGTGTTTCTCGTGTGGGTTTACGGCGTGTGATGTGCGCGTGAAGTGGGCGGGCGTGGTGCCGCGGCTCACCACTCCGCGCGCCTCCAGTCGATCGTGGCGGTGGCGCCCGCGCCTCCCGACGCGGCCCGGAAGGACAGCTGCGAGGTGCCGGGCGGCAAGGTGAAGGACTCCTCCGGAGCGCTTCCCGGGACGGCGGTGTGGCGGCGCGACGCGGTGCCGTTGAACATCACGGTCCCCTCGGCGGTGTCCACGACGAGTTCATCGTCCGGGGCCAGGGTGATCGCGTACTCCAGCCAGTCGCCGCCGGCCCGGTTGGCCAGGCGCGGCCGGGTGCACGGGCCGGTGAAGGTGATCACCGGATGGGCGGGGGCGCTGCCGCCGTTCTCCACGGTGAGGTCGCCCGTGGCGCCGGGCGCGCCCCAGGCGAGCGGCCATACGAGTGGCCAGGTCAGGCCCGGTTCCCGCTGCGGGAGTCCGACGGTGTCCCGCCGCCCCACCGCCTCGTAGCGGCGCGGATCGCCGGCCTTCCACTGGAGCGTCATCTTCGCCAGGCGGCTCGCCGCGAACTGCCGGTCGGTGGGGACGACGCGCTGGGTGACCCGGGCCCGCACCGCCAGCGTCTCGCCGTGCAGCCGTACCGCGAGCCATTCCTCCTCGTCGCGTACGGCGGTGGCCAGGCGCAGCGCCCTCAGGGCCTCCCGTACGCCCTCGGGCCCGGAGTCCGGGTCCGGCGCGAACCACACCTGCGCGGTGACCGTACGGGCCTGCGCCCACTGCGAACCCGGCCAGCCGCCGTGGCCGACCGGACGGTCGGCGTCGGAGGTGTCCAGGGCGGGCAACTCCTCCCAGCCGGTCAGCCCCTCGGCGGCGATCCAGTAGTCGGTGCCGGGGCCCATCAGCAGCCCGGCCCACTGCACCTGCCCATCGGCGGTGATCAGCGGTCCCGGCTCGGCGGCGGTGATGGTCTCGCTCGCCATGTCACCCCCTGGCCTTCATCAGGAACATCAGATCCTCGGCGGTCTGCCGGGCGCTGGCGCCCGGGGCCTCGTAGTAGTGCTCGATGACGAATCCGCCACCCGGTCTGCCCGCCATGGCGAGCCCGGGCGCGGGTCCGGTGCGGGCCAGCAGCGCGTTCAGCCGGTTCAGCGGCAACACGGCCTCGGCCTGCCCGGCCTCGGCGAGCAGCGCGAGGGTGCCCCCGGGGCGGGGCAGCACGATGCCGCCCTGGGCGAGTGTGGGGATGGTGGGCAGGTTCACCCCGAACGACTTGCCACCGATTCCCGGGACCCACGAGGGAACCGAGACCTTGACCCGGTTCAGCACCCCAATCGCCTGGTTGACCAGCCCGATCACCCCGTTCAGCGGCCCCCGCACGGCGCCGAGCACGGCACTGAACGCACCCCGTACGATCCCCGCCAGCCCGTTGAACGCGCGCTGGATGCCGTTCCTGGTGGCCCGGAACGCGGCGGGGATCTTCTCCGAGAAGAAGGACAGCAGGGGGCGGATGACGGCCATGATGGCGTGGATGACCGTGGTGATGATGGTCTTGTAGATGTTGAAGTAGGTCTTCACCACGGTCCAGATGACCTTCAGCACGACCGTGAACGCCACCTTGATGGCATTCCAGGTCGCCTGCACCACCTGTTTCGCCACCCGCATCGTGCTGCCGATGACCTGGCCGACGATTTTGAAGGCCGCCTGGACGATGCGCTGGACCGTCTTGGACTGCATGGCCATGTCGACGAGCTTCATGATCAGCGGCATCAGCAGCGCCATGATGGCCCCGAAGACATTCGACTTCATGGCGGTGTTCAGGCCCTTCTGCGCCGTGGTCACCCCCTGGAGCCCCGTCTTCATCCGCCCCATCAGCCCGCCACCGGTCGCCGCGCTGCGGCCCGCGGTGGACATGGAACGGCCGCTCTTGGCGACGCTGCGCTCGGCGGCGTTGGCTTCTCGCTGCAGGGTGCGCATGGAGTTGGCGGACTTGTCGACGTCGCCCTTGATACGGCCGACGGCGCCGCCGGCCTGGGTCGCGGTCCGGGCGAACTTGGAGACGCTGGTGTCCGTCTGGCCCACGGTGCTGCGCAGGCCGCGGAAGCCGGAGAGGGATCTGTTGAGCGCTTGCACGAGCGACATCGGTCACCCTTCCGGCCCTGTCATTCCAGAGCCTGTACGAGTCGGTTGATTCGTCCTTCCAGGGCGCGGATGGCCTGCTCCGCCTCGCGGATGTTGTGCACATCCACGGTTCGCTCCCGGCCGGTCGGTCTGCCTGCCGCCGTCGCGGCGCCGCGCTGCTGCCCCAGCGCGCGCCGAGCCTGCGCCTCGGCGTGGTCCGCCTTCTCCTCGGCGGCCTCGGCCTTGCCGGCGGCTCGTTCGGCGGCGTGTTTCGCACCGGCGACGGCCGTCTCGGTCGCCGACTTGAGGGCGGTCAGTTCCCCCCGGACGCGGAGGATCGTACGGGCGAGAGAGCTACGCGTCGCCGCCACCCGCTGCTCCACGGCCTTGATGCCCGCCTTGAGCGATTCCGGGTCCAGACCGCGGGCCTTGTCACGCATCTCCTGCATGTCGAACAGCGTCTTCTCGGCGTTGAACAGCTTGAAGCCGAAGGAGGCGCCGGTGACTTCGGCAGACGCCCCCTTGGCGGCCGTGGTGATACCGGTGACCTCTGCCTTCAGGGCGTTGGCCTCGGAGTTCAAGCCGGTGATCGCGTGCTTCACCCAGGCGTGCTCGACGTTCCACTCGTTGAGCTTCTTGTCCAGGGTCTTCCGCAGGTCCTGCACCGATCCGAGCAGGTCCCGCACGATGTCGCCCATCGCCCCTCCCGTCCCTCCCGCAGGTCAGCCGAAGAATCGCGCCAGCTCCGCCACGGTCGGCCCCGGGTCGTCGGGCTGCCCGCCCGACGCTTCCGCGGCCTCCGCGCCCGGCCGGGGCACCGGTACCGGCGCCTCCGGCGGGTCCGCGTACTCGTCGCGGTTGACCGACGCGTACATCCAGTTGGCGATCGCGAGGTGGTCGACCACCGCCGCCAGCAGATGGTCCGTCAGCCCCCACTCCGCGGCCTCGCCCTCCCGGGCCCGTACGAACGCCGAGTCCGGCGGCAGATGGCGGACCAGGACCGACAGCCGCCGCGAGGACAGCGTCTCCCGGTGCCAGTCGAGCAGATCGACGCCGTAGTACCGCAGCAGATCGGCCTCCAGCGCCTCGGCGTGCTCCTCCACGAGCGCGCCGAGGCTCAGCCTTCCCCCACGCCGAGCCCGGTGTCCTGGCCGTACGCCTCGAGGATCGCGGCGATGTCCTGCACGCTCACCTCGTGTTCGCACAGCCGCTTGTAGCTCTCCTCGCCCATGAGCAGGGCGAGCAGCCCGTCCAGGTCGTTGTCCTTGAGCTCGGCGAGGGCGTGCGCCGAGCGGCGGGGGATCTCGGTGGGCAGGGAGAACGTCTCCCCGTCGACCTCGAAGTCCCAGGTCTGGCCCAGGGCTTCCAGGCGCTGGGCGCGAGCGGCGTTGACATTGAACGGGGGCATGGACGACGGCTCCTTCGCGACAGAGACAACGGGGTCAGGACCCGGCGAAGGCCGGGTCGTTCATCAGCCAGGTGGCCAGCGGGGTGTCGTTGTCCACGGACAGCGCGGTGAAGGTGACGCCGAGGCGGATCGCGGCCGTGCGGGTGAGCTGGAGTTCTTCGGTCTCGGTGACCTGGCCCCTGCGGATGATGAAGCGGTACTTGATGACATCGCCGTCCGCGAACTCCACGCCGAGCATCCGCTCGTCCTTCTTCGGCTCGGCGTCGAGTTCATAGCGGTACAGCTTGGAGCCGGCCGCGGTCTCCGTCACCGCGTCGCCGCCGAAGAAGAACGGCAGGGTGTCCTCGTTGAGCTGGAGCAGCTGGAACTTCACGGTCAGGTCGCGGTCGGAGTAGACGAAGCGGGCCGGGCTGACCGACTGCCAGGTGTCCACCGGGTCGATCTTGTCCTTCTTGTTGAACTTGATGCCGTCGGTGCTGGTGTACCCGAGGTCCTTCCAGGCCGACGCCCACGCCGTGGACACGTCGGCCGGGACGGTGGTTCCGAGCGGGGCGGTCAGGATGCGGCCGGTCCCCGCCACACGGATCTCGTTGGGGTTCATTCCGGGCATGCGTGGCTCCTTGTGACGAGATGTGGAAGAGCGGCAAGCGGGCGGCTACGCCGGGCGGATGGAGAGCCGGGCCGTGGACAGATAGCGGCTGGCCGCGGCGTGGAGGTGGTCGGGCAGCCAGCGGGGGCCGTCCACCTCGGTGATGTCGGTGACAAAGGCGGTGCCGAACGTGGTGCCGCGCACGGTGAACAGCGCCGTACGGGCGGCCGTGGCCACGGTGTGGGCGGTGGGTTTGTCGGGGCCGTACACCTCGAGGTCGACGAGCGGCTGGTCCAGGTGGATGTCCTCCACCCAGACGCCGCCCGCGCGGGAGACCAGAACGGCCTTCTGGGTCCCGTCGAAGTCGGGCGGGGTCCGGTTGTCCACGAGGACCCCGGCCAGTTCGGGGCGGTTCTTCAGATGCTCGACGACGAGGCGCTCGACGTCAGGGAAGATCACCAAGGGCTCGGTCATGCGCGCACTCCTTGCTGTTGTCAGGGGCTGCGCACAGCGAAAAGCGGCGGGACCGTGGCCCGTTTCCACGGGCACAGCTCCGCCGCTGTCGCCAAGTGTGACGCAACTCGGGCCCAGGCACAACCACTTGTCGTCACTTATCGCTATATGACCAAGGGGCCCGCAGGTCACATGCGTCGCCGGGCGGCACGTTCGGCCGCGAACACATCCTCCAGCCGGTAGAGGAACGCCTTGCCCTGGCGACCCGCGGGCCGCAGCCGTTCCAGTTGCACCCACTTACGGATGGTGGCCGGGGTGACGCCCACCTCCAGGGCGGCCAGGTCGGCGGTCACCAGCGCCTCCTCGGGCGCCCGAGCGGTCCTCATCGGCCCACCGCCCCGGCGGTGGACCGGCCGTCCAGGGCGGCGGTGATCTCCTCCAGGGCCATCCCGCCCCGCCCGACGAGCTCTCCCCATTCGGCCTCCGGCCAGGAGTGCCGATGTGTCCGGTCCTCATGGCAGCCGCAGTCCGGTCGCGGACACCGGCAGCCGGGGTTGATGCACAGCACCGCCCCGCGCAGCGGAAAGGCCCGCAGCGAGACCGACGCGCACAGCGGACATCTGCCGCGCAGCCGCACCACGGGCTCGGCGTCCCCGAGCGCGTCGGAGCAGCGTCGCGCCATTCCGCCGACCTCGTCCAGCAGATGCCGCATCAGCACCGGGTCGGTCTCGACCCGGTCCAGCAGCCCCGCGAGGCGGCCCAGCCTGACCTCGACCGATCCCTTGCCGGCGGGCGGCAGCCCCAGCCGGTCGTGGACGGCCTCCTCGAGCTCCACCACACCGTCGGTGATGTCCCGTACGGTGTCGCAGACCCGCATGCGCAACGGCGCCGAGGGCCCGTGCCGGTCGGCGCCCCCGCGCCGCCGCCCGAGCCCGGGGCGGTGCGGGGAGGGTGCCAGCTCCGCCCGCAGCTCGGGGAATTGCCGCGCCAGTACGGCCATCCAGTGGCTCGCTCTGATGCGGTCAGGGTGCGCAAGTGCGTCATTGCTCAACAGAATCCCCCATGTCTCTCTGCCCCCTCGCCCACTAGGAACCGCGGACGACGCGGAAGGGTTCCTACCGGAATGGTGCGCTTGTGGGGGGACGGCCGCCGAACCACTCGTTGACCGCTGGTGACGATCCGGCCCGCGGGTGAACATGGGAACGTAGGCAGCGCGCGGCGCTGTTGGGCCCCTCCTGGTTGGTGACGCCCATGCACGGACACAACGCTCCCGAGGAAACGGAGCGCGATGCCGTCCTGATGGTCGCCGGACGGCTGAAGGCCGTATACGCGGGCAGATGTGCCCCCGAGGAGATCGAAGCCGCCGTGGCCACGGCGTACGCCGCGTTGCGCGACCGGCCGGTGCGCGCGTTCATCCCGGTCCTCGTGGAGCGCAGGGTACGCCGCATGTTGAAAGGCCCCGCCGACTGATCCGAGCGGCCGCCCCCGCTCCGGCAGGACGGCGGGGCGGGGATGTGCACATACTGAGGGAATGAAGGGCGCCGCCCGTCGGGACGGTGCCGTGTCAGTGGCCACCAGTGGTGGAGGCCATGTGATCGCAAGCCTGCTTTCCGGGACCGTCCGGAGTGCCGCGGGGGTGGTGGCGGCAACTCCCGTAGTGCTCTCGGCACTCGGGCGGATGCTGACGCCGCGGACGCGTCGTATGTGGCAGGTTCCCGGCGGGGTGCAGATCGAGGTCCGGTACGTGCGACGGCCCGGAGCAGCCGAGTTCGCGCGTGGGCTGGAGGCCCGGCTGGGCGAGGTGCGCGGAGTGGGCCGGGCGGAGGTGAACGGGACGCTCGGCTGCGTGTTCGTCGGCTGCGAACCGGACGGAAGCGAACCGGACGGAAGCGACCTGGAATCCGTCGTCCGCCTCGTTACGGAAGCCGAGGCGGAGGCTGAGGCAGCCGCCCGGGAGACGGGCCGTGGGGAGGGCGGGGGCAAGGCCGGTGCCGACAGGGTGCGGATCCCGCGCGCGGTCGGTTTCCCCGGTGGCCCCGAGGCGCAGGTCGGTGCCGCGGTCCAGGTCGCCGGGAGTCTGGTGGCCTTCGGCGTGGCGGTGATGGGGCGGCTCGCCAGGATCCCGGGTCTGCCACCGGCCGTACCGGCCCTGCTCGAGCTCACCGAGGCCACTCCGCGGCTGCATGACGCCGCCGCCCGCAAGCTGGGCGCGGCGGCTGCCGACGTCGGCTGGGCGACGGCGAACCTGATCACCACGACGCTGACGTTCCGCCCGCTGGGCCCCGTCGTATCCGGTCTGCTGGCCGCCGTCCGGTACACGGAGGCGAAAGCCCGGCGCCAGGCGTGGCAGGACTGGGCGCTGCGGCTGGGCGGGCGCGACGGGGCGTACCGCCACGACGCCGCTCCGGCCCATGAGCGGCCGACGCCGCTGCCGCAGGGGCCGGCCGGGCGGTATGCGCATGCTGCCGTCCCGGCGGCAGTGGCGGGTTACGGCGTCACGGGGGCCCTGACCCGCAGCCGTGACCGGGCGCTGGCCTCGATGATCGCGGGTATCCCGAGAGCCGCCTGGTCCGGCCTTGAGACCTTCGCCGCCACGGTGGGACAGTGCGCCTCCGATCGGGGAGCCCTCGTGCTGCGCCCGGAGGCGCTGCGTCGGCTCGACCGTATCGACACGGTCGTCCTCGACGCCCGTGTGCTGGCCACCGGTACATGGACGGTCGGCACGGTGGCGCCTCTGGCGCCTGGCGGGACCGCGGCCGCGGGTCCGGACCTCGATGAGATCCACGCCGTGATCCACGAGCTGATCGACGGCACCGACCCGGCACAGTCCCTGGAACAGGGCGGCTGGGCACTGCGGCCGCTCACCGAGCGCCAGGACGCGGAAGCGGAGCTGCCCGGGGACGCGGAAGCGGAGCTGCCTGCGGAGGCGGCCGCCCTGGCCGAGGAGTGGGCCGAGCAGGGCGCGCGGGTGCTGCTGGTCGTCCGGGACGGCCGCCCCGTCGCGGTCGCGGGCCTGGTGCCGCAGTTGCAGCCGCTCGCCGAGCACCTGGTGCGGGCGGCGCGCGAATGCGGCCGGGTGGTGCTCGCGGGCGGTCCGCCCGGCCTGCACCGCCGCTTCGGGCTGGACGAGGCCGTGCCCACCGGCGGCACCCGTACGGCCGCTCTGGTCCGCTCCCTCCAAGGCGAGGGCCGCGGCGTCGCCGTGGTCGCCACCCGTACCGGACGCGCCCTGGCCCAGGCCGATCTGGGCATCGGGGTGTCCGGTGGTCTGCGCCGGGTGGCGTGGGACGCGGATGTCGCCGCGCCGCCCGATGTGGCGCATCTGCTGCTGACCGCTGTGCCGGACGCCCGCAGGCTGAGTCGGCTGTGTGTCCGTATCGAAGCGGTCGGCACTCTCGCGGGTGCGACGCTGGCCCTGGCCCTTCCCCGGCGTGGGGCCTGGGCGCGGGCCCGTGTCGTGAGCGACGGTACGGCCATCGCCGGGATCGGGACGGGTGTCCGGGCGGGATGGGCGCTGCGCAGCCATCCCGCCCCCGCCGCGGTCGAGCGGACGCCCTGGCATGCCATGACGGTACGTCAGGTGATCGCCCGGCTCGGCACATCGTCCCGGGGGCTCGACGAGGCCGAGGCCGGGCGGCGCCGTCGGTTCGACGGGCACGAGCGGCCGACCGCGGCCGTCACCCTCATCGGGAGGGTCGCGGAGGAGCTGGCCAATCCGCTCACGCCCGTCCTCGCGATCGGCGGCGGCATCTCGGCGGCGCTCGGCTCCGTACTGGACGCGGTGCTCATCGGTGTCGTGCTCGCCGTCGACGCGCTGGTGGGCGGAGCCCAGCGGCTGGGCGCCGACCGCGCGGCGGAGCGGCTTGTCGAGGCGACCTCGGCCCGGGCCCGGCTGCGCAGGGCGGGTCGGGCCGGCCTCGCCGAGACATCCGCCGACCACCTGGTGAGCGGCGATGTCATCGAGCTGCGCGCCGGTGACGCGGTCCCGGCCGACTGCCGGGTGCTCGAGGCGACGGGCCTGGAGGTGGACGAATCAAGCCTCACCGGCGAATCACAGCTCGTGCTGAAGACGCCCGCCCCGACCGCGGCGAGGGCGGTCGCGGACCGGCACTCCATGCTGTATCAGGGCACGACGGTGGCGGCAGGCAGCGCGCTCGCCGTCGTCGTCGCCACCGGAACGGCAACCGAGGCCGGCAGTGCCGCTCAGGCCGCCCCGGCTGGCGCGCTCCCGGAAAGCGGTGTGGAACACCGCCTGAACGCTCTGGGCCACTGGTTCCTGCCCCTGTCCATCGCCTCGGGTGTCGCGCTGTTCCTCGCCGACCTCACCCGCAGGCGGCCCCTGGGCGCGGCCCTGGGCTCGGCGGTCAGCCTGTGCGTCGCCGCCGTACCCGAGGGTCTGCCCTTCGTCGCCACCGTCGCGGAACTGGCCGCGGCCCGTCGGCTGTCCACCCGTAACACCCTGGTGCGCAGCGCCCCCACCATCGAAGCGCTCGGCCGCACCGATGTGCTGTGCTTCGACAAGACCGGCACGCTCACCGAAGGCAGAATCAGCCTCCAGCAGGTGTCCGACGGCCTCGAGCGGCGCACACTCGACGCGCTCACCCCGCGGCTGCGGCGGATCGTCGCCACCGCGGCCCTCGCGGGACCCGTCGGCCCGACGTCGGCGCTCACCCACCCCACGGACCGTGCCATCGCTTCCGGGGCCGAGCGGGTCGGCGCCGCCCCGGCCCCGGAGGGGCGGGATGCGGCGGACGGCTGGCGGCGGCTGGCGGAGCTGCCGTTCGAACCGGGGCGCGGATACCACGCCGTGCTCGGCCGGGCCGAGGGCCGGACGCGGCTGGTGGTCAAGGGCGCGCCCGAGGTCGTCCTGACCCGTTGCGTACAGGTCGGGCGCGACGACACCACCATGCCGTTCACCGCGCGGCTGCGGGAGGCGGTCGACCGGGACATCGACCGGCTGGCGCGCCGCGGGCTGCGGGTGCTGGTGGTCGCCGAACGCATCGGCCCGGACACCGTCGCCGCCACTCCCCCGGCCCTCGACGACACGGACGTCAAGGGGCTGCGGCTGCTGGGCCTGCTGGGTCTTGCGGACCCGGTACGGGCCACCGCCGCCGAGAGCGTCCGCCGGCTGACCCGGGCCGGTGTACGGGTCGTCATGCTGACCGGGGACCACCCGAGCACCGCCGCCGCGATCGCCGGTGAGCTGCAGCCGGACGAGGGGCTGCGGATGATGACCGGAGTGGAGATGGACGCGCTCGACGACGCCGCCCTCGCCGAGGCGTTGCCGCGGATCTCGGTCTTCGCCCGGGTCACCCCCGCCCACAAGGTGCGCATCGTCACCACGCTGCGCTCGGCCGGCCGGGTGGTGGCCGTGACCGGCGACGGCGCCAACGACGCCCCCGCCATCCGGCTCGCCGACGTCGGCATCGCCATCGGCTCCCGGGCGACCCCCGCGGCGCGCACCGCCGCCGATGTGGTGGTCACCGACGACCGCATCGAGACCGTCGTCGATGCCATTGTGGAGGGCCGCGCCATGTGGGCCTCGGTCCGCAAGGCGCTGGGCATCCTGCTCGGCGGCAACCTCGGGGAGATCGCCTTCGTCCTGGCGACCTCCGTGTTCACCGGACGAAGCGCGCTCAACGCGCGCCAGTTGCTCCTCGTCAATCTCCTGACTGACATGCTGCCGGCCATGGCCATCGCCGCCCGTCCTCCGGCGGGCAGGGCCGAGAAACTGCTCGCGGAAGGGCCCGAGGTGTCCCTGGGCAGAGCCCTCACCCGGCACATCCGCCTGCGCGCCACCCTCACGGCGCTCGCGGCGGGCTGTGCATGGGCCGTCGCCCGGGCGACCGGCACCAGGGCCCGCGCCGACACCGTCTCCCTGGTCGCGCTCGTCGCCTCCCAGCTACTGCAGACTCTCGCCGACGCGGGCCGTGATCCCGTGGTCGCCCTCGCCGCCGTCGGATCCCTCGTGGCCCTCGGCCTGGTGGTCGCGCTCCCCGGCCTCAGCCACTTCTTCGGCAGTCGGCCCCTGGGCCCGGCGGGCTGGACGATCGGGCTGGCAGCGGCGGCGGCCCCCGTCGTACTGCCCGCCGCGTGGCACTTCCTCACCGCTCGTGTGCGCTCCGACACGGGCCCCGGAATGACACCGACGGTTCACCTGGCGGTCCCTTGTGCTCCATCCGCACGAAGCTCCGGCACCGCACAAAGGAGCGGTAAGTGAAGCATGCACAAGAAAGGCCGCTTTCATGCCGCAGCTGTTCACCACCCTCCTCACCAAGGCCGCAGTCGCCGTACTCGAGGCGCTTCTCATGCGCCTGCTCGTCCAGCTCTGGAACACTTTCGCCTACCGCGGTCGCCCGATGACGGCCGTGGCCTGAGGAACCGCTTCCAGAGGGACGCCGCGCTACGCCGGAGCGCCGCGGACAGCAGCGCGGCGGGCGGATCGCCGTCGAGGAAGTCGAAGAGCTCGTCGACGGTCGGTCCGGTGGCGGGGCCGTGCCGGGTGACCGCGAAGGCGGCCGCGGCGTTGGCGCCCTGTGCGGCGGCGATCGGGTCGAGGCCGTGGCCGAGGAAGGCCAGGAAGGCTCCCGTATGGGCGTCGCCCGCGCCATTGCTGTCGACCGCCGTCACGCGGCGGCCGGGGAGGTGCAGCGGCTCGCCGCCGGGCAGGACCAGCCAGCAGCCGGCCGCGTCGGCCCGCAGCAGCACCCCGGTACGGGGGCCGAGCCGGGCGGCGAGCGCGGCCGCGCCCTCGTGGGCGTCGGCCAGGCCGGTCAGCAGCCTTCCCTCGCGCTGGTTGCAGCTGACCCAGTCGCAGCGCGCCAGGACGGGTGCCAGCACCTCCTGCGGAATCTGGTCGACCAGGGGGCCCGGGTCGAGGCAGACCCGGGTGTGCTCCGGCAGCCGCGCGACGAGCGACGCCAGGATCGGGCCGTTGACCGGGTAGGCCAGCCCGTATCCGGAGATCTGAACCATGTCGCCGGGGCGCAGCGCGGCGAGCACAGCCGTCGCGTCGGCCTCGGTCAGCCGGGCCTCCGCGCCGAGGCTGGTGGCGAAGGTGCGCTCGCCTCCGTCGTCGACGAAGGCGACGCAGAATCCGGTGTCCGCCTCCGCGACCCGGTCCAGCACCATCTCGATGCCCGCCCTGGCGAGGTCCGCCCGCACCCGGTCGCCGAACGGCCCCGTGCCGTGGGCGCCCGCGTACAGGGTCGGCAGGCCCAGCCGGCGGGCGGCGGTGAGGACGTTGAATCCGCCGCCCGTGGTGAGGTTGGTGTCCTGGGACACGGTGTCGCCGCCGCGTTCGGGCAGCGCGGGCACGCGCATCACCAGGTCGACGATGGCGTTGCCGACCAGGACCAGCCGGCCGCCCGTGGGCTCGCCGCGGACGCCGTCCCGGGCGCCGGGGTTCACCAGCCCGTTCATGAGATCTCCCGCGTGGCCGGGGCGGACAGGACCTGCTGCTGGGGACGCTGTCCGGCGGCCTCTTGGCGGACGGTGCCGTCCAGCCTGCGCAGCAGCGCGTAGACGGCGGCCGCGAGGGCCAGTGTCACGACCCAGCCAAGACCGTTGGAGCCGATCCAGCTGTGTGCGAGCGGCCCGGAGAACCATACGTCGGTCGGGCTGGTGCTCGCCTCCGTGAACAGCAGGCCCACCACGATGGCCATCGCCCAGGCGATCATCGCGGCCCAGGCGACCCCGCCCCGGAACCAGTAGCGGCTGGAGCGCCCGACGTCCATCAGGGCCGCGCTGTCGTACGACCGGCGGATGATGAGGTCGACGGCGAAGACGCCCACCCAGGCGTTGATCGGAACGGCGAGAAGGGTGAGGAAGGTGATGAACGGGCCGTAGAAGTCCTTGGCGATCAGGATGAAGTAGATCCCGCCCGCGAAGGTGACGATCACGTCCAGGCCGACGGCGAGGGTGCGCCGGACCCGTATGCCCAGGGTGATCATGGTGAGTCCGGCCGAGTAGACGGACAGGTGGTTGGAGAGCAGCAGCCCGCCGAAGGCGGCGATCAGATACGGGATGGACATCCAGGTGGGCAGCATCGCGTTGATGGCCGCGACCGGATCGGAGGCGGAGGCGAGGTCCGGCTCACCCGCCGCGAGCAGTGAGCCCAGCGAGATCAGCACGACCAGCGGAATACCGGCGCCGAACGCGGACGCGGCCACGAGCCGCCCGCCGGGGATCCGCCGGGGCAGATAACGGGCGTAGTCGGCGCCGGTGTTGGCCCAGCCGATCCCGGTCCCGGCGGCGATCATGCCGACGCCCACGACCATCGCGCTCACCGGACCGGCCGGCGCGTGGCCCACCTTGCCCCAGTCGACGGTGGCCGCGAGAAAACCGATCACCACCAGGTTGAGCAGGCCGAAGACATAGCTGGCCCATCTGTTGATCCACATGATGGTGGCGTGTCCGAGGCCGCTGATCAGCAGGGTGCAGCCGATGAAGACCAGCAGACAGACCACGGTGAGCACGGTGTTCCGCCGGATGCCGAAGGCGACGTCGAGCAGCGCCAGCAGGGCGAAGGCGGCCGTGGTGGTGTTGATGGTCTCCCAGCCGAGCCGGCTCATCCAGGTGACCAGCCTGGGGCCCGCGTTGCCACGGACCCCGAACGCGCTCGGTGTCCGGAACCGGTTCGACGCGGACGGACGCGGTCTTTCTGTCAACCACTCGTCGATAAATCGACGAGCTTGCACAACGGGCGTCACTGGCTGCGACACGTCGCTTGCGTCCAGCTCCACCGGAGCGGAGCAGGGGCGATTGACTGCGCCCCGCACCTACGCGGTCGAACGTCCCGTGTGAAACCGGGTCCACCGGCAAAACCGGATCTGTGCCTTCGGAGACTCCCGCGTGGGAGCAGCAAACTACCGCACTCTGCGTAGCGTTGGCCAGCTCCGCAGGCCAGAGGCTGCGGGGGGCGCGCTCCGGTGGGGGGATGGGCGGGCGCGTGGTCACTCGGCCGGGCGCGTGTTCATCAGGCCGGGCCGGCGCGCAGCGCGAGCAGGGCGGTGGCCAGCGGTTCCAGGTCGAGGCCGTTGACCGAGCGCAGGGTGGCGAGGGCATCGGCGGGCAGTCCCGAGGCCCCGCTGATGGCTCCGGCGATGGCGCCCGCGATGGCGCCGATGGTGTCGCAGTCACCGCCGAGGTTGGCCGCCAGCAGACACGCCCGCCAGGGGGAGCCCTCGGCGAGGGCGAGGACGGCGAAGGCCGCGGGGACCGACTCCTGGCTGGCGACGCTGGTGCCGACCAGGTCGCAGACGCGGTCCAGGGCCTGGTCCTCGGGCAGACCGCGGACCAGGTCCACGGCCCAGCGGATACGGGTGGCGATATCGGCACCGGCGACCCAGTGGCCGCGCTCGGCGCCGGCCTCGGCCGCCGTGATCGCCGCGGCGAAGGCGTCCTCCAGGTCTCCGCCGTCGATGCCCCGGCTGACGGCCGCCGCCACGGCGGCCGCGGAGGCGATGCCGATGCCGGTGTCATGGGTGACCTGGCAGGCCGCCGCCACCCGGTCGATGAAGGGCTCCAGTGGCGTGGCAGGGAAGGCGACGCCGACCGGGGTGATCCGCATGGCCGCGCCGTTGGTGGCCCCGGACTTGCCCGCCTCCTCCGGCGGTACGCCGCGGGACACGGCCTCCAGGGCGGCCTTGGTGGAGGGACCGAGCAGATCGAAGGAGCCCTTGGCCTTCATGGCACGCTCCCACTCCAGGAGTTCATGCGCGAGCCGCCGCGGGTCGACGCGCCCGCCGTCCTCGGTCAGCAGCCGGCCGACGATGAGGGCCTGGTCGGTGTCGTCCGTGACCGAACCGGCGGGCATTCCGGCGCTCACCGGGTTGTCCGCCGGACCGGCTTCAAAGCCGGTGACGGTGCCGAACCGGGCGGTGATCGACCGCCGGGACATGATCTGGGTGGGCATGCCCAGGGCGTCACCCATGGCCAGGCCGTACAGGGCGCCGAGCGCGCGGTCGTGCTGGTGGTTCATGCGGGGCTTTCTGTCGGTGTGCGGGGTACGTCGGGCGCGCCGTGGGGCACGGGCCGGCTCACTGGGGCGGTTCGCCGAAGCCGAGGTGCAGTTGGAAACGGCCGGGGTCCAGCAGGCTGGTCACCTGCTCGACGATCCGGCCGTCCGCTCCGCGGCTGACCCGGCGGGTGTTGAGCCAGACCTCTCCCTCCGGGCGGCGGAGCAGTGTCGCCTCCTCGGCGGCCAGGGGCCTCACGGACGCCCACTCGTCGCCATGTGTGGCCTGCAGTCCGGCCGCGGCCAGGGTCTTGGTCAGCGAGTCGTCCAGGAGCCCGCGGACCGGGACGTCGCCCAGCGCCGGGACCAGCGGGACCCTGCTGCGCTCCAGCGAGACAGGAGTGCCCTCGGGCAGCACGCGCAGCCGGTCGAGCGCCATGAACTCGCCGCTCTCCAGCCCCAGTTCCGCCGCCAGTCCGGCATCGCGCACCACTTCGAGCCGGAGCACCTCCGTGGTGATCCGGGCGCCCTGGTCGGCCAGGGCCCTGGTCCATCCCAAGCTGTTGTCCAGCAGGCTGCCATCAAAGGCGACGAACGAGCCGACGCCCGCGTGCGTGGAGATCAGCCCTTGTTTGCTGAGCTCGTCCAACGCCTGGCGGACCGTGGTCCGGCTGACCGCGAAGCGCCGGGTGAGCGCGTGTTCGCCAGGCAGCCTGCTGCCCGGTTCCAGAACGCCGCTGTGGATCTCACGGGCCAGAACGCGGGCGATGCGCTGATGCTTGAGGACCTGTTTAGGCATGTCTGGAAGCTAGCCATACATGTCCAGTCCTGTCTAGTACCAGTTTTTCTTTCTGTCATTGCCGGTGATCGATAGGGAGGCTCCACATGGTGTGGCGGCAACCGGTGTGCGACCTCCCCATTGCCTCGTTCACCGGCTCCCCATGAGGATCTTGCGCACCCTGCCCCGCGATCAGGAGATGCGTATGCCCACGAACCCCCTCAAGACGTCGGAAGCAGAGGCGAGCCGCGAGGAAACCTGGCTCGCCCGGCTGGCGTTGCGGTTCACCCGCTTCTCCGAGAAGTGGCTGCCCGACGCCCTCGGCTTCGTCCTGATCGGCACCTTCGTGGTCCTCGCCCTGGGGCTCGCCTCCGGGGAGAGTCTGCTGGGCAAGCCGAGCGACCCGGAAGCGACCAGCGGCTTCGGCCTCGTGGACGCATGGGGCAAGGGTTTCTGGTCACTTATCGAGTTCACCCTGCAGATGGCGATCATCGTCATCGCGGGCTACGCGGTCGCGGTCTCACCGCCGGTCGCCCGCCTGATCGCCCGGCTGGCCGCCGTGCCCAAAACCCCGCGCGGCGCCATCCCGTTCACCGCCGCCGTCGCCATGGCCACCTCGTATGTGAACTGGGCCTTCAGCCTCGTCTTCACCGCCATCCTCGCCAAGGAGATCGCCCGCCGGCTGCCCGGAGTCGACTACCGCGCCATCGGGGCCATGGCCTTCCTCGGTCTTGGCACCGTATGGGCCCAGGGCCTGTCGGGCTCGGCCGCGCTACAGGTGGCCAGCGCGGTGTCCAGCCCCGCCGCCGTGCAGAAGATCATCGCCGAGGGGCGTGGTGGCAGCGGGGTCATTCCGCTGACCGACACCATCTTCCTCTGGCAGGGCATCGTGGCCACGTTGGTCGTCTTCGTGGTCGCGGTCACCATGGCGTGGTTCCTGGCCCCGTCACCGGAGCGTGCGATGACCGCGGAGCGCCTCGGTATCGACCTCGGCCCCGCGCTCCGTACGAAGAGCCCGGACTCCCGGCGCAGCCGCCCCGGCGAGTGGGTCGAGTTCAGCCCGACCTTCACGATCGCGCTCTTCGTACTGGGCCTGTGGTATCTGGTCCGCCACTTCACCCAGGCCAAGGGCAATGCGCTCAACGCGCTCGATCTGAACACCGTCAACCTGATTCTGATCCTGCTGGCCCTCATCCTGCACTGGCGGCCCGTACACCTCGCCCGCGCCTTCCGGGAGGGAGCACCTGCCGCCTCGGGCGTATTGCTGCAATTCCCCTTGTACGGCGGCATCTTCGGGATGATCGCCTTCACCGGACTGCACCAGACCATCGCCGACTGGCTGGTGTCGGTGTCGAACGAATACCTCTACCCGGCCCTCATCGGTGTCTACAGCTGTGTGCTCGGGGTGTTCGTACCCAGCGGCGGTGGCAAGTGGGTGGTCGAGGCGCCGTACGTCCTCGGGGCAGCCAACGAACTCCACGTCAACCAGGGGTGGATGGTCGTGGTGTACGACCTCGGCGAGGCCAGCGCCAATCTGCTCCAGCCGTTCTGGATGCTGCCCACCCTCGCCATCCTCGGTCTGAAGGCGCGCGACATCATGGGCTATACCTTCGCCATGTTCCTCGCGTTGTTTCCCACGGTGCTCGTCCTCGTGACGCTGCTCGCTCAGACCCTGACCTTTCCCTGACCGACCTTTCCCTGACGGACCGGTCCACCGGCCAGGGCCCTGGTGACCGCCGCCGCGGTGGTCCGCAGTGCGCTGAGCCACTCCGGCAGCCGTTCCCTGCCGAACCGCACACTGGGCATCGCCGGCGCGACCGACGCCACGCCCCTCCCGGCGGTGTCCCGGATCTCGACGGCGACCGCGGTGAGTCCGGCCTCGGTCTTCTGATCGTTGATGGCGAAGCCACGTTTGCGGACGAGCGCGAGCTCACGCCGCAGACGTGGCAGATCCACCTCTCCCACCGCTTCGTACAGCGCGGTCACCTCGTCCGGCTCCATGGCGGCCAGGAGCGCCTTGCCGCCCGAGGTGAGATGGGCCGGCAGTGAGCGCCCGGCTCTGCTGCCCACGCGCAGCACCTGGGCCGACTCCGCCGTGGCGATGAACCGGGCCTCGGTGCCCGCCAGGACGATGAGGTTGACCGACTCCTGCACGCGTTCGGCCAGCGACCCCGGACGAGACCGCCCACGCCCGCTACGAATACGCCGCCCTGCTGCCCATGTGCGACCGCTCGCTGGGCCGTGTGCTCGACCTGATGGACGAGCTGGACCTGTGGTCCGACACCATGCTCATCGTCAACACCGACCACGGCCTGATGCTGGGCGAGAAGAACTGGTGGGGCAAGGGCGTTGTGCGTGCAGACCATCGACCTCGGGCCCACCCTGCTGGAGTACTTCGACGTGCCGCGCCCCGCGGATACGCAGGGCCGGCCGCTGCGTGGTGTCCTCGCCGACGACACCCCGATCCGCGAGGCGGGGCTGTTCGGCATCTTCGGCGGCCACGTCAATGTCACCGACGGCCGCCACGTCTATATGCGCGGCCGCTTCACCCCGGCCGAACTGGCCGGGGCCAAGCTCGCCGAGCCGTTCGACTTCACCAAGGGCGTCCCCACGCTGCGTGTCCCCCGCCGGTCGATGATCAACCCCAGCGCCTACGGAACACTGCTGTACGACCTGGACACCGACCCCGAGCAGACCACCCCGATCGAGGACGACGAGGTGGAACTGCGCATGGCCGGGCTGCTCACCGAACTGCTACGGGCCACCGACGCCCCGGACGATCAGTACCTCCGCCTCGGCCTGCCCCGAACCGGCCCGGTGACCGCGGAACACCTCCTGATCCGCGCCCAGTGGGAGCGCGCCCGGACCGCGCTGCGACCGCTGCCGCCGGTCGGGGACCTTCAGCTCATGGCCACGATCTCGCTGATCGGCCTGGCCGCGCTGCCCGTCGCGCGGGTCTCCGTCGAGCAGTTGCACGCCATCGCCACCGAACTGGCCGCCCTGGACGCGGCCTGACCACCCGCCAGGCCGGTCTATGCTTCTACATGCGTGTAGATCAGAACCCCACATGTATGAAGGAGTGAACGCCGCGATGGTGTTCAAGCGACTGCTCGGCTCGCTCGGTGTCGGCGGCCCCACCGTGGACACGGTCCTGGAGGGCGGGCCGGTGCGCCCCGGTGGTCCCCTGAGCGGGCAGGTCCACCTCAAGGGCGGATCCTCGGACTTCGAGATCGAGCAGATCACCCTGGAACTGGTGGCCCGGGTAGAGGCCGAGCACGAGGACGGGGAGCACGAGGGGGTCGTCACCTTCGACCGCTTCACGGTCGGCGGCGGATTCCGGCTCGCCGAGGGAGAGCACCGCAGCGTGCCGTTCTCCGTCCACATCCCGTGGGAGACCCCCGTCACCGAGCTCTACGGGCAGCCGCTGGGCGTCGTCATGGGTGTGCGCACCGAGCTCGAGGTGAAGGGCGCCAAGGACAAGGGTGACCTGGACCAGCTGACCGTGGGCCCACTGCCCGCACAGGAAGCCGTCCTGGAGGCGTTCGGACAGCTCGGCTTCGGCTTCAAGTCGGCCGATCTGGAACTGGGCCACATCGGCGGCACCGGCCAGACGCTGCCGTTCTACCAGGAGATCGAGCTCGCCCCCGCCCCGCAGTACGCGCACGCGGTCAACGAGATCGAGGTCACCTTCCTCGCCCACCCCGGCGGCATGGAGGTGGTCCTGGAGGCCGACAAGCGCGGCGGGCTCTTCTCCGGCGGCCACGACGCCCTCAACCGCTTCACCGTCAGCCACGACGGAGTCGAGCACCGCGACTGGAACGCGGAGGTCGACGCCTGGGTCCGGCAGCTGGTCGACAGCCACGCATCGCACGGGCAGCACGGCGCGCCCTACGGGCAGGGTTACGCCCACCACGACGGGCAGCACCGCTCAGGGCCCAGCACCGGCGCGGTGGTCGCGGGCGTCGCGGCCGGGGTCGCGGTCGGTGTCGTCGGTGGCATCGTGGCCGCCGAGGTCGTGGACGAGATCGGCGACGCCTTCGAGGACGAGGAAGAGGACGACTGAGCCGACCCAGGGCCACACCGTCATCGGCGGCGCCGACGGCAACGTCGACATGACCGCGTGACCCAAGGAGCGGCCAGGAACCGGAGGGGGCGTACGCGCGCCCCCGCTACGCCCCCTCCCCCGGCCGCCCCGGGACATCCGGCTACGATCGACTCACCCTCCGCTACGGCTTCCTTTCCGGTAGCTCTCTACATACCTGTAGATTCTGTTTCTTCCTCATCTGGCGGAAGTACTGGCAAGGAGATACGGATGGCGCTGTGGGACCGCATCAAGGACTCGGCCCAGACGATGCAGGCCCAGCTCACGGCGAAGAAGAACGAGTTGCAGAGCGGGGCGTTCCGGGACGCGAGCATGGCGATGTGCGCCCTGGTGGCGGCGGCGGACGGCACGATCGACCCGTCCGAGCGACAACGCGTCGCCCAGCTCATCACCACCAACGACGTGCTCCAGCACTTCCCGCCGGACGATCTGCACCACCGCTTCGAGGAACACCTCGACAAGCTCACCGAGGACTTCCCCTTCGGCAAGGTGAGCGCCATGAAGGAGATCGGCAAGGCGCGGAGGAAGCCCGCGGAGGCACGAGCCGTCATCCAGATCGGCATCGTCATCGGCTGCGCCGACGGCTACTTCGACGACAGCGAACGGGCCGTCGTCCGCGAGGTCTGCACGGCCCTGGACATCCCGCCGACCGAGTTCGACCTGCACCGCGCCCTCCGCGCTCCCCGCCGCTACCGGGCCCTGGACGAACTCCCCCAGGCGGCCGACGACCGGCTGTCTCCGCGAGCGGACTCCGGTACGGCACAGGCGGTGCGCCCCGAGGCCGCCATACCGGACGACGACCTTCAGGTCTTTCTCAAGGCACTCGCCAGCACGACGCGCCAGAAGCTCTATTCGCACTTCGCGGACGGTGAGGAGCTGACGGTCGGCGAGGTGGCCGAGCGTGCCGGACTCGGCCCGTCGACCACCTCCGAGCACCTTGCCGTCCTCCGACGCGGAGGTCTGCTCCAGTCGACGCGCACCGGCAAGCTGGTCCGCTACCGAGCCGACCAAGAAGGCATCGCCGAACTGCTCGATCAGCTCCATTCCTACCTGCTCTCCCCTTCGGAACCGCTCTCCCCCTCGGAACCGCAGGACACTCGCGCTTCCCAGAGCTAGCGGCGAGCGCCCATGGGAACACCCTTGGCGGCACCGGGTGCCACTTGCGGGGCGAATGACGGTCGATTCAGGCCCGTCGGCGCACCCCAATTTCACCCGATTTCATAGCCTCTGTAACGCATATTCCCCGCAATCGAGCGCGCCCCGTCCCTTTTCATTGGCACCTGGTGCCACTAACGTTCACATGGCTTCCAGGGTGCGATGAAGAGCCGATCGACGGCCCGACCGAACAAGGGGGGACAGCGATGTTCCGGAAGATCCTCGTTGCCAACCGTGGTGAAATCGCGATTCGGGCGTTCCGAGCCGGCTATGAGCTGGGCGCGAAAACCGTCGCCGTGTTCCCGTACGAAGACCGCAACTCGTTGCACCGGCTGAAGGCCGATGAGGCGTACGAGATCGGTGAACCGGGGCATCCGGTACGGGCCTATCTGTCCGTGGAGGAGATCGTCCGCGCGGCGCGAGCGGCGGGCGCGGACGCGGTGTACCCGGGGTACGGATTCCTGTCCGAGAACCCCGACCTCGCGCGTGCGTGCGAGGAGGCGGGCATCACGTTCGTCGGCCCTGACGCGCAGATCCTGGAGCTGACCGGGAACAAGGCGCGGGCGGTGGCCGCGGCCCGTGCGGCCGGTGTCCCGGTGCTCGGCTCCTCACAACCCTCCACCGACGTGGACGAGCTGGTCCAGGCGGCGGAGGAGCTCGGCTTCCCGGTGTTCGTCAAGGCCGTGGCCGGCGGTGGCGGACGCGGTATGCGGCGGGTCGAGGACCGGAGGACGCTGCGCGAGTCCATCGAGGCGGCATCCCGCGAGGCCGCCTCCGCGTTCGGCGATCCGACCGTCTTCCTGGAGAAGGCCGTCGTCGAGCCCCGCCATATCGAGGTGCAGATCCTCGCCGACGCGCAGGGCAACGTCATGCACCTCTTCGAGCGTGACTGTTCGGTGCAGCGCCGGCACCAGAAGGTGATCGAGCTGGCTCCCGCGCCCAATCTCGACCCGGAGCTCCGGGCGCGGATCTGCGACGACGCGGTGAGGTTCGCCCGGCAGATCGGCTACCGCAACGCGGGCACGGTGGAGTTCCTGCTCGACCGTGCCGGGAACCACGTGTTCATCGAGATGAACCCGCGGATCCAGGTCGAGCACACGGTGACCGAGGAGGTCACCGACGTCGACCTGGTGCAGGCCCAGCTGAGGATCGCCTCCGGTCAGACGCTGGCCGATCTCGGTCTTTCGCAGGAGACCGTCACGCTGCGCGGTGCCGCGCTGCAGTGCCGGATCACCACCGAGGACCCGGCCAACGGTTTCCGCCCGGACGTCGGCATGATCAGCGCGTACCGCTCGCCGGGCGGCTCGGGCATCCGCCTGGACGGCGGCACCGCCCACGCCGGTACGGAGATCAGCGCGCACTTCGACTCGATGCTGGTCAAGCTGACCTGCCGGGGCCGGGACTTCGACACCGCGGTCGGCCGCGCCCGGCGTGCCGTGGCCGAGTTCCGCATCCGCGGGGTGGCCACGAACATCCCGTTCCTCCAGGCCGTACTGGACGATCCGGACTTCAGGGCCGGGCGGGTCACGACGTCGTTCATCGAGCGGCGGCCGCATCTGCTGACCGCACGGCACTCCGCCGACCGCGGTACGAAGCTGCTCACCTACCTCGCCGACGTCACGGTGAACAGGCCCCACGGCGAGCGGCCGGCGCTGCTCGACCCGACCACCAAGCTGCCGCTGACCCCTGCCACCGAACCGCCTGCCGGCTCCCGGCAGAGGCTCACCGAACTCGGTCCGGAGGGCTTCGCGCGGTGGCTGCGCGACTCGCCGACCATCGGGGTGACCGACACCACCTTCCGTGACGCGCATCAGTCGCTGCTGGCCACCCGCGTACGGACGAAGGACCTGCTCGCGGTGGCCCCGGTGGTGGCGCGGACACTGCCGCAGCTGCTGTCGCTGGAGTGCTGGGGCGGCGCCACCTACGACGTCGCACTCCGTTTCCTCGCCGAGGACCCCTGGGAGCGCCTGGCCCAGCTGCGCGAGGCGGTGCCGAACATCTGCCTGCAGATGCTGCTGCGCGGCCGTAACACCGTCGGCTACACCCCGTACCCGACCGAGGTGACGGACTCCTTCGTCGAAGAGGCCACGAACACCGGTATCGACATCTTCCGGATCTTCGACGCGCTCAACGACGTCGGGCAGATGCGCCCCGCCATCGACGCCGTACGGAACACCGGCACCGCGATCGCCGAGGTCGCGCTGTGCTACACCGCCGATCTCTCCGACCCGTCGGAGAAGCTGTACACCCTCGACTACTACCTGAGGCTGGCCGAGCAGATCGTCGCCGCCGGCGCGCACATCCTGGCCGTCAAGGACATGGCCGGGCTGCTGCGCGCCCCGGCCGCGGCCAAGCTGGTGTCCGCGCTGCGCCGGGAGTTCGACCTGCCGGTGCACCTGCACACCCACGACACCGCCGGCGGCCAGCTCGCCACCTATCTCGCGGCGGTCCAGGCCGGTGCGGACGCGGTGGACGGGGCGGTGGCCTCCATGGCGGGCACCACCAGCCAGCCGTCGCTGTCGGCGATCGTGGCCGCCACCGACCACTCCGACCGGCCCACCGGTCTCGACCTCCAGGCTGTCGGCGACCTGGAGCCGTACTGGGAGACCGTGCGCGCCGTCTACGCCCCGTTCGAGGCCGGTCTGGCCTCGCCGACCGGACGCGTCTACCACCACGAGATCCCCGGCGGACAGCTGTCCAATCTGCGCACCCAGGCCATCGCGCTCGGCCTCGGCGACCGCTTCGAGCAGGTCGAGGCGGTGTACGCCGCCGCCGACCGGATGCTCGGCCACCTGGTGAAGGTCACCCCCTCGTCGAAGGTGGTCGGCGACCTCGCGCTGCACCTGGTCGGGGCCGGCGTGGCGCCGGAGGACTTCGAGGCCGAGCCGAACAAGTACGACATCCCCGACTCGGTCATCGGCTTTCTCCGCGGCGATCTCGGCACCCCGCCCGGCGGCTGGCCGGAGCCGTTCCGCACCAAGGCGCTACAGGGCCGCCCGGACCCCAAGCCGACCCCCGGGCTGTCCGCCGAGGACCGTGAACTGCTGGAGAAGGACCGGCGCGCGACACTGAACCGGCTGCTGTTCCCCGGGCCGACCAAGGACTTCGCCACCCACCGCCAGAACTACGGCGACACCAGCCTGCTGGCCAGCAAGGACTTCTTCTACGGGCTGCGCCCGGGCAAGGAGTACGCGGTGGACCTCGAGCCCGGTGTCCGGCTGCTCATCGAGCTCGAAGCGATCGGCGAGGCCGACGAACGCGGGATGCGTACGGTGATGTCCTCGCTCAACGGCCAGCTGCGGCCGATCCAGGTGCGGGACACCTCCGTGGCGTCCGACATCCCGGCGACGCAGAAGGCCGACAAGGCCAACCCCGGCCATGTCGCGGCCCCCTTCGCCGGCGTCGTCACGCTCACGGTCGCCGAAGGGCACACGGTCGAAGCCGGTGCCACCGTGGCCACCATCGAGGCGATGAAGATGGAGGCCACCATCACCGCCCCAAAGGCGGGGAAGGTGTCCCGTCTCGCGATCAGCCGGGTCCAGCAGGTCGAGGGCGGTGACCTGCTCGTCGAGCTCAGCTAGAGCCGCCCCGCTAGGGCGCCTCGAAGGCGCCCCGGGAGGCGTCGCGACCGCCCGTCAGCCGTCAAAGCGGTGGCGGGCGGTCTCAATGTGGCCGAGGTACTGATGAGTCCAGGCACACATCGCATCGACCGTCGCCCGTAGGGCCCGGCCCGGTTCGGTGAGGGTGTACTCGACCCGCGGCGGGACGGTGGGGTACACCGTCCGCTCGACCAGGCCGTTGTGCTCCAGCATGCGCAGGTTCTGGGTGAGCATCTTGTGGCTGATGCCCTCGACCTCGTTCCGCAGCTCGCTGAAGCGCAGGGTGCGCTCACCGAGCATCTCGATGATCAGGAACGCCCATTTGTTGGCGACATCCGAGAAGATCTCCCGCGCCAGGGAATCCGCGCGCCTCAGGTCCGCTTCGTCGAGCGAGCTGCCCTTGTACTGCTTGGTCACCATAAGGTTCCTCAGTCACTGAAAAGTGCGTTCTTCCATGTCAGCGGCCACTCTCCTACCGTTCCTGAGTAACCACAAGAGAGCAAGCAAGGAGACTGGCAGCATGGCCATCACTCTCGTGAACCCCGACGGATTGCCCAAGATCGATGTCTACCGGCAGGTGTCGATCGCATCCGGGTCGAAGCAGGTCTTCATCGCCGGGCAGGTCGCCTGGGACGCCGAGGGGAACACGGTCGGCGAGGGCGACCTCGCCGCGCAGGTCGAACAGTGCTACCTCAACATCGGCACCGCCCTCGCGGGGGTCGGCGGCTCGTTCGACGATGTGGCGAAGCTGACCGTCTACGTCGTCGACTGGACGCCCGACAAGATGCCCGCGCTCCTGGAGGGGATCGCTGCGGCGGCCGCGAAGCTGGGGGTCACCCCGACCCCGCCTGCCACGCTGCTGGGCGTTGCGGCACTGGACGTACCCGACCATCTCGTCGAGATCGAAGCCACCGCGATCCTCGACTGACGTCCCGCCACATTCACGGCGTGCCAGGAGGGTTCACCGGACCTGGGTCCGGTGAACCCTCATGTCCTGTTACGGTCGTCCCAGTCGCCCGGTCCCGCCTTGGCCCGGGCCCGGTATTTCACCTCCGCCTGGTGTTCGGGTGGCGGCGAGGGCGCGTGTCCCGTCCTTCCGCAGTCATGGACGTCCTTGGCGGGCCACGGGTCGCACCAGTTCTTCTTCGCACCCCGGCGGGGTGCCAGGCGCCGGCGACCTGAGGTGGCCCGCCCCGCCCGGCGGCGACGAAGGACTCCTCATGTCGTCCGACGCGTCCGGCTACCGTCCACTGCTGCGTATCCCCGGTGCCGCCGCTTTCTTCCTTGCCGCCGCCGTGGGCCGCGTCGGCATCGCCATGACCGGCCTCGGCCTGGTCTGGCTGGTACACGCCCGCACCGGCTCCTACGGCACCGCCGGCCTGGCCACCGCCGGGTTCGCCCTGGCCGAGGCGCTGATCGGCCCCTGTCTGGCGCGTGTGGTCGACCGGTTCGGCCAGCCCCGCGTTCTTCCGTTCTCGCTGCTCGCCCACGGCACCGCCATCGTCGGCGTCCTGGCCGCGACCTCCTCGACCGTACTCATCGCCGCCGCCGTCTGCGCCGGCGCGGCAGTCCCCCAGCTCGGAGCTCTCTCCGCGGCCCGCTGGGTCCATCTGCTGCGCGAGGAGCGCGCCGGTGAACTGCCCACCGCCTTCTCCCTGGAATCGTTGGCCAACGCCACCGCCTTCCTCCTCGGGCCCGTCCTGGTCACCGCGCTCGGTGCGGCCGACGACACGGCCCTGGCCACCGCCATCGCCGCGGCCCTGATCCTGGGCGGAGGAGGCGCCCTGGCCGCCCAGCGCCACACCGCACCCCGGCCGGCCCGCGGGCACACCACCGAAAGCACCGAGAGCGCCAAGAGCACTGAACGGACGCTGCTGCGGCCGGACTTCCTCCTCCTCGCCCTGCTCAACCTGGCCATCGGGCTCTACTTCGGCACCATGGGCGTCTCGGTGAGCGCCTTCGCCATCGGACACGGCATGCCCGAGGCGGCCGCGCCGATCACCGCCGCCGCCAGCCTCAGCGGACTGCTCTCCGGCTGGCTCTACGGACTGCGTCGGCACCGCGCCCCGGCCCATCTCCAACTCGTCGTCGCCAGCGGGTACCTGGCAGGCACAGGGCTGCTGCTTCCCCTCGCACCATCCGCGATCTGGCTCGGCGCGGCCGTGGTGGTCACGGAGGCGGCGGTACCGCCGACGCTCGTCCTGCTGAACGTCCTCACCGAGAAGTCCGTCCACCCCACGGTCCTCACGGAGGCGTTCACCTGGAACAACTCCGCCGGCGCGGCGGGTTCGGCGCTTGCGGCGTCCCTCGCCGGCAGCGCTGCCGACAGCCTGGGCGCGTCCGCCGCCTTCGCGCTGGCCCCTGCGGCCGGGCTGGTCCTCCTCGTCCTCTCCGTCACCGCCCGGAAGCTGGGGCTCAGGAGCAGAAGTCGGCGATGGTGTGGGTGAGGATGTCGGTGAGGCGGTCCAGCGAGGCGAGGTCGACGTACTCGGTGGCCGCGTGGGCGCCCGCGCCGTCGACGCCGAAGAGCAGGCAGGGGATGCCCGCGCGGTCCAGCAGGGCGCAGTCGGTCCAGAACGGCTCGGCGCGCACCACGGGCGGATGGCCGAGGGCCTGTTCGGCGTGGCGGGTGAGGGTGCGGACGATGGGCGCGTCGGGGTCGGTTTGGAAGGGTTCGCGGTGCAGGCCGGGGATCAGCCGGTAGTGGAAGTCGGGAACGGTGGCGGCGAGGTGATCGAGGACATCGGTCAGTTCCCGCTCGACGGTGGCGGCGCTCTCGCCGGGGACGGTGCGGCGCTCCAGGGTGATGCGGCAGTGCGCCGGGTAGGTGGAGGGTTCCTGGCCACCGTGGATGACGGAGGCGTGGACGGTACCGGCGCCCAGGAGGGGGTGTGCCGGGCCCCGCGCGAGGCGCTGTCCCAGTTCCTCCAGCGCGACCAGGAAGTGGCCCGCCTTGGCGATGGCGTCGATGCCGAGCTCGGGGCGCGAACCGTGGGCGGCACGGCCTTCGATCTCCACGTCGTACCAGGCGAAGCCCTTGTGGGCGAGGGTCAGTTGGAGATGGCTCGGCTCGGTGACGATCGCCGCGTCGGCGGTGAAGGACTCCAGCACCTCCGCAGTGCCGTGGCTGCCGTGCTCCTCGTCGGCTACGCAGGCGACGATCACGTCGCCGCGCAGCGGCCCCTGGGCGGTGGCGCGTGCGGCGGCGACCATCATGGCGGCGATGCCGCCCTTCATGTCGAAGGCGCCGCGGCCGTGCATCTTGCCGTCGTGGATCCGCGGGGCGAGCGGGTCACCGTCGTAGTCGGCGAGGCTGACGGTGTCGAGGTGGCCGTTGAGCATGAGCGAACGGCCGCCGCCCGTGCCGCGGGCGATCGCGACGAGTGAGGGCCGGCCGGGGCGCTTTTCGAGGCTGTGGACCTCGAAGCCGCGGGCGACCAGCCATTGGCCGCAGAAATCGGCGATGACGGTCTCGCCTGCCCCGCCGGGGACGAGGTCCGGGTTGACGGAGTCGATGGAGATCAGCCTGGCCAGCAGGCGGCCGGGGTCCGGGTCCAGGGCGTCGGGAGCCGCTGAAGGCGGCGGAGTTGAGTGGGTCTCGGGGAGCATGAATGCCTTCCGACGTTCTGATGCCGCTTCGGGGGATCAGGGGGCGGGTGGTACGTGGGGGATGGGCGGTGTGTTGATCGGCTGTGGGCTCTGTGCGGTGTGGGCCGCCGTGGGTGGTCAGTCCTGGTCGGCCAGGCGCAGGAGGGTGGTGGCCAGCACGTCGACGCCGTGGGCGCATGCCTCGGGCGTGGAGTACTCGCGGGGGTTGTGGCTGATGCCGTCGTGCTCACCGCGTACGAAGATCATGGCGGTGGGGCAGAGCGCGGCGATCTCCTGGGCGTCGTGGCCGGCGCCGGAGAGCAGGGAGATGTGCTCCAGGCCGTGGTCGTCGGCGGCCTGGGCGATGACCTTCTGTACACCGTGGTCGAAGGGCACGTAGGCGGTCTTGGCCATCCGCCGGGTGGTCAGCGACAGGCCCGGCCGGCTGTTCTCCAGGTCGCGCAGGAACGCGGCCAGGGCTTCCTCTGCGCGGGCCATCTGAGCGTCGTCGGGGTTGCGCAGATCGACGGTCATCTCGGCGCGGGCCGGGACGATGTTGGTCAGGTCCGGGTGGACGACCAGATGGCCGACGGTGGCGCGCAGCTCGCCGTACTCGCCGGAGTCGACCAGGGACCGCAGGTGGACGATGATCTGCGCGGCGGCGAGGCCGGCGTCGGCGCGCAGCTGGGTGGGGGTGGTGCCGGCGTGGGCGGCGCGCCCGTGGATGGTGATCTCCTGCCAGGAGATGCCCTGCACGCCGGTGACGACACCGACCGGGACATCGTGCTCGGCGAGGACGGGGCCCTGTTCGATGTGGCATTCGACGTAGGCGTGGGGCGGGGCGAGGCGTACGTCGGTGGGGCCGGCGAAGCCGGTGCGGATGAGTTCGACGCCGAGGGTGTGGCCGTCGCGGTCGGTCAGGGCGTGCGCGTACTCCATGGTGAGGCGGCCGGCGGCGACGGCGCTGCCGAGCATGTCGGTGCCGAAGCGGACGCCTTCCTCCTCGGTGAAGATGCCGACCTCGATCGGGCGGCGGGTGGTGATGCCGCGTTCGTTGAGGGTGCGGACGACCTCGATGCCGCCCAGGACGCCGAGGCAGCCGTCGAAGGCCCCGGCGGTGGCGACGCTGTCGATATGCGAGCCGGTCAGGACCGGGGCCGCGGTCGGGTCGGTGCCCTCGCGGCGGCCGTAGATGTTGCCCATCCGGTCGATACGGACGGCCAGTCCGGCCTCTTCCATCCAGCCGACGACCCGGCGGCGGCCGGCCGCGTCGGCGTCGGTCAGGGCGAGGCGGTTGACGCCGCGCAGGCCGGTGCGCTCGTCGTCGTACGCGCCGATCTCGGCGAGGTCCATGAGGGAATGCCACAGGCGATCACCGTTGATCGTGATCTTCGGGCTTGTCACGGCTTGTCTCCAGGTGGTTGGCGGAAGCGGTGGTGACGTGGGCGATGGTGAGGGCGGATCAGTGGGCCGAGGTCGCGATCACGAGTGCGGGTTGGCGGCCGTGCCCTCGGTGCTCAGCAGTACGACGACCGAGCTCGCGGCCAGCCCCAGCGCCGTACGGCGTTCTCCGACGCCCGCGCCGGTGAGCACCGCGCGCAGACCGGCGAGCGGCGCGGCCCCGCAGGGGCCCGAGGAGACGCCGAGGGCGGCGAGGCGGGCGGCGGCGTGGGCGCTGTCGGCGTCGGGGATGGCGACCGCGGCGTCCAGCCCGCCGTTGAGATGGGGCCACGCGATGCTGGACGGGGTGCCGCAGTTCAGTCCGGCCATGGTGGTCTCGCCGGTGGTGACGCCGACCGGTGCGCCGTGGATGAGGCTTTCGAGGACGCAGGGCGCGGCCTCCGGCTCCACCGACAGCAGCGCCGGTGCCCGCCCCGAGGGACGGCTGCGGTAGTGGGTGATCACGGCCTGGGCCAGCGAGCCCACGCCCACCGGGATGGAGACGAGGTCGGGTCCGTCGGCGATGCCCTGTGCCGCCAACTGCTCGTCGATCTCGGCGCAGAGGGTGGAGTAGCCCTCGACGATCCATCCCGGGATCTGCTCATAGCCCGGCCAGGCGGTGTCCTGGACCAGGACCGCGTCCGGCGCGGCGGCGGCCCGCGCCGCCAGGCGTACGGCCTCGTCGTACGCCCCCTCGACCTCGGTGACCTCGGCCCGCTCGGCGGCGATGGCCGCCACGGCCTGCGGATGCACACCCTGCGGAACGAAGACGTGGGCGTACTGCCCGAGCAGACGTGCCGTACGGGCCACCGCGCGGCCGTGGTTGCCGTCGGTGGCGGTCACCAGGGTGACCGGACCCGATGCTCGACCGCTCGCGGCCCGCTCGGCCAGGGTGCGGTGGACCGCCCAGGACGCGCCCAACGCCTTGAAGGCGGGCAGCCCCAGACGGCATGACTCGTCCTTGACGAAGACCCGGCCCACCCCCAACTCCGAGGCCAGCTCCGGGAGTTCGGTCAGTGGGGTGGGTGCGTAGTCGGGCAGCGCGGCATGGAAGCCCCGCACCTCGGCGGGCGCGGGATCACACCGCCAGGTACGGGCGCTGGGCCGTACGAACCACGGCAGCGCACGGGAGGAGGAAAGGTTCTCAAGCACACGATCAGGGTCCGATACTCCCTAGGATCGGTCCAGCGAATGTTTTCAACGTATACTCATCGGAAAAACCGACCATTAGAAGATGAGTGGGCCGGCGATGTTCGATCTGCACCGACTGCGCCTGCTGCGCGAACTCAAGCACCGCGGCACCCTGGCGGCCGTCGCCACAGCCCTGTCCTACGCGCCCTCTTCCGTCTCCCAGCAGCTCTCCCAGCTGGAAGCCGAAGTCGGCGTCCCGCTGCTGGAGCCGGTCGGTCGGCGGGTGCGGCTGACCGAGCAGGCCGAGATCCTGGTCGCCCACACCGAAGCGGTCCTCGAACGCCTGGAGCGCGCGGAGGCCGATATCGCCACCTCCCTCACCGAGCTGACCGGCACCCTGCGCATCGCCTCGTTCCAGACGGCCGCCCTGGCCCTGGTCCCGACCGCGCTGAGCCTTCTGCGCGATCTGCACCCGCACCTGCGCGTCCATGTCACGCATATGGAACCGGAGAAGGCCCTGCCCGCCCTGCAAGCCCGCGACTTCGACCTGGTCCTCGCCGAGGAATACCCCGGCAACCCCAACCCGCGGCCCGCCGAACTCGAACAGGAAGACCTGCTCGAGGACCCCCTGCACCTCGCACTGCCGGAGCCGGCCGAGGACTCCGACGGCCGGGGCACCGACGGCCCGGACACCGCCAGCCGGGGCACCGACACCCCGCTGGCGGCGCTGCGTTCACTGGCGGACCACCCCTGGGTGATGGAACCCGAGGGCACAGCCGCGCGGCACTGGGCCATGACCCTGTGCCGCAACGCCGGCTTCGAACCCGACGTACGGTTCGAGACCACCGACCTGCTGCTCCACCTCCGCCTCGTCGAGCAGAAACACGCCGCGGCCTTCCTCCCCGACCTCGTCTGGAGCGGCCGACCTCCGACCGTCACCCTGCGACGACTCCCCCGCGGTCAGCGCACCCGCCGCGTCTTCACCGTCGTACGCCGCGGCCGCAGTCAGCACCCCGCCGTCCTCGCCTGCCGGGACGCCCTGCTCCGGGCAGCCGCCCTCCGCTCCGACCAGGCATAGGGCGGGACACCTCACCGGCAACGGTTCGGTACCGCGCTCCACGGTCAGCCTGGTCCAGCCGCGTGCTGGTCAGATCGTCGGCAGCACCTACCTGCTTGTGGAATTCTTCGTCTCATGAGCACACCACCAGACGGACTGCCCATCTACCGAGTCCTGACCGGACCGGACGACGCCACGTTCTGCCAGCGCGTGAGCGAAATGATCGGCCTTGGCTACGAACTGCACGAAGGTCCCGCCGTCACCTTCAACGGTGAGAGGGTCATCGTCGCCCAGGCACTGATCTGGCCGACACGGTCGTAGGGACCTGCCGGGGCCGGGTTGTCAGACGCCGCTGCCACACTCCCGATCATGAGCGATGACGGATTCGGCTTCGAGTGGATACAGGACGACCTCACCTCCTGGGGTTTCTACCTGGAGATGGTCAAAGGCGTGAGCGTCGAGGAACTGGCGGCGATGCTGGGGGCGGACCCCGACCTCGGCATCATGGCCCCTGACGTGTTATACGCGCCACCCCGACCATGTGCGGCATCTGTGGGCGGGCCGCACATGGCTGAGCATCATGGACACCACCATGGACCCGCCCACCACCTACGTCATCGTGGACGGAGAGCTGGACTGGAGCTACTTCGACGGCGGGGTCCACGAGTTGGTCAGGGCGGATCACCCCCTCACCCAGCGGATGATCGCCGAACTCAGGCTCGGCGGCGCCGACCCGGACCCCGACTTCCCCGACGAGCCGGACGAGTGGGGGCTGCACGTCCCACCCATGCGGGATGTGTACCGGCTGATGGGCGAGCACTACGGGCTGAACCTGCCCCGCGGGACCGTTGTCGACGATGACCTGGTCGGGGTGTTCACCTCCCCGCGCGTGTACGCCAGCGGGGAGCGGAACACCAGGTACGACAACATTCGCCTGCCCTGAACCAACCTCGGGCCGTGGTGCCCTGCCGTCGGACGGATGGATGGATGGATGCCAGGAAACCGTCGCTCAGCGGCTGCGCGCCGCGACGACGACCGTCGGCACGATGGCCAGCGCCAGAATGCCGCCGCCGACGGCCAGGACGGGATAGCCGGCGCCTGCGACGACCAGGCCGGACGCCAAACCGCCCGTGGCGCCCGCGATGGCGATGGAGACGTCGACCAGCCCCTGGGTCCTGGCACGGGTGGCCAGGGGAACGGCATCCGTGATGATCGCGGTGCTGCTGACGAGGCCGAGACTCCAGCCCACGCCCAGCAGCGCGAGGGCCACCGCGAACACGGCGGCGGAACCGACGGGGGCGTTGGCGGCGACGATCCCGGCGGCCAGCAGGACCAGCGCGGCAGCGGCGGCGACCGTGAGCCGGCCGTATCGGTCGACGAGCCAGCCGGACAGGGGCGCGGGCAGATACATCGCCCCGATGTGGATCGAGATGACCAGGCCGGAGGCGGCGGCACCGTGGCCGTGGTCGTGCATATGGACCGGCGTCATCGTCATGATCGCGACCATGACCAGTTGGGTGACCACCATGACCAGCGCACCCACCAGGACGCCGGAGCCGCGCCGTCCGGCCGCCGGCCGCACCCGACCGCCGACATCGTCCGGGCGCGCGACCGCCGCGGCGGCACGCTCCGCCTCCAGCGTGCGGGCCAGCAGCAGCGGGTCGGGACGCAGCCATACGGCCAGCACCAGGGCGGCCAGTGCGTAGGCGGCACCCGAGAGAAGGAACAGCCCGGTCAGGCGGGGGATGCCGAGGGCGTGCGCAAGGTCACCGGCGGGCGCTGCGAGATTGGGGCCGACCACGCCGCCCAGGGTGGTGGCGACCAGCACGGTGGACACCGCGCGGGCGCGGTACGCGGGATCCGCCAGGTCGGCACCGGCGTAACGGGCCAGCAGATTCGTGGCCGCACCGGCACCGTAGACGAACATCGCGGCGAACAGCAGCACGGAGCTCCCGGCGACGGCGGCGGCGATGACGCCCGCGCTGCCGATGGCACCGGCCAGGTACCCGGCGGCAAGACCGGGGCGGCGGCCGCGCGCTTGAGAGATACGGCCGACCGCGACGGCCGCCAGCGCGGAACCGGCGGTGGACAGGGCGCCGAGCAGACCGGCAAGGCTGGTGGAGCCGAGCATGTCCTGTGCGAGCAGGGCACCGACGGTCACCCCCGCCGCCAGCCCGGCGCCGCTGAACACCTGAGCGGCGATCAGGACGATCAGGACCCGGCGCTGCGCCTGGGACCGCGGCAGATCCTCGACCCGAGCGGGCACGGTAGTCGTCACAAGAGAGCTCTTTCGCTAGGCGCGCGCCAGGCGCGACCCGGACGGCGACAGGCCACCGGCCCGCCCGGCCGCGTGGTCAGCCCCGGTGGCCCAGGTCCAGGCGGTCGAGCAGCCCGGCGTCCGTAAAGGCGGCGATCAGTTCGTCACGGCCCTCGGTGAAGTGCGCCCAGCTGTCGTAGTGGACGGGCACCACCCGGCGGGCACCGAGGATCCGAGTGGCTTCTGCCGCCTGCGCGCTGTCGAGGACGATCAGCGCGCCGTCGAAGAGGACGGAGAAGCGGGGAGCCCCGGCGAACAGGATGGCGGTGTCCACCGGGCCGAGCCGTTCGGCGATGTCCTTGACCAGGTCGAGCGAGGCGTTGTCGCCGCTGACGTAGACCGTGGGAAGGCCCTCCCCGGTCAGCACGAATCCGACGACCTGGCCGGTGATCGGCTCGACGTCCTCACGCGCGCCGGGCCCGTGGACGGCGGGCACGCCCGTGACGGCGATCGTGCCCCCGCCGGGACGGTCCAGTTCGATCGACTCCCAGTCGGCCAGCCCCTTGGCCCCCTCGCCCAAGCGCTGCCCGCCGCCGGGCGTGGTCAGGGTCAGCGGAATGTCGGCGAGCAGGGCGCGTCCGGAGTCGTCGAGGTTGTCGGGGTGTTCGTCGTGGGAGAGCAGGACCACGTCGATACGGCCGAGGCCGGCCGGCGCGGCGGAGGAGGGCGCCGTCTTGGTCAGCTGCCCGCCCGGCACGTGATAGTCGCGGGGCTCGTCGAAGGTGGGGTCGGTCAGGAATCGCAGCCCCCCGTATTCGAAAAGGGCCGTCGGGCCGCCGAAGACACGGACGGGGATCTGCTCAGTGGGCATACGGGTGCCAGGCATGAAAACCTCACGGATGTAGAGCGGCTTATCCGTGAGGGACGATAGCCGTGTCTCACGGATGAACACAAGCCGTACCATGACAGCCATGAGCGAGACCCCGACCGCCGAATCCGTGCCACCGCCCGCGCCGGGGGCGGAGGAGTACCTCGCCCTCGACTTCGCCAACAGCGCCGTCGCGCTGCCCGGAGGGCACTTCATCGATCTCCTCGGCACCCCCGACGCCACGAATCGATGGTTGACCGAACGCGGCCTCGCGCCGGCTGACGCCGGGGTGCAGGAGATGTGCGCGGCGCAGCTGCGCTCCCTGCGCGAACACCTCAGATCGCTGTTCGCCGCCCGCGTCGCCGGGCTGCCCGCCCTGCCCGCCGCGCTGTCCGCCGTCAACGACGCGCTGAGCAAAGCTCCCACGGCCGAGCTGCTGTACTGGGACGAGCGGAACGGCCCCTACCGCGCGGCCCCGTGCCCCACCAACGAAATCCTCGACCGCGCCCTCGCGGCCCTCGCGGCCAACGCGGCCGACCTCCTCACCGGCCCCGACGCCGACCGCCTCACCGGCTGCGGCTCCGCCCCCTGCAACCGCTACCTGCTGCGCCACGGCCGCCGCCACTGGTGCTCCACCCGCTGCGGCGACCGCGCCCGCGCCGCCCGCGCGTACGCCCGGCGCACCCGCCCTGAAGCGTGACCTAGCGGCGACCGTCGGGCCGTACGGCGCATCAGAACACGGTGCTACCCCGGCGCCTCCACAGCCGCGCGCACCAGCGCGGCCACGCCGCGGCTGCGGGAGCACCCCAGCCAGGCGATGACCAGTGCGGCGGGAGGGCAGTCCTCGATGGGGACGTAGGCCACGCCCCGTCGGGGGGAGCTGGCGGCGACTGACCTGGGGAGCACGGTCATGGTCACACCGAGGCCGATGAGCGCGAGCAGTTGCGCGAGATCGTGCACGCCCTGCTCACCGATGTCGCGCTCCGCCCGTTCGTCGACTTCCCCGGGGCCGATGCCGAGGTCGGCGAGCCGTGCCCGTACGCAGCAGCCGCGCATGCTCCCGCACGCTGCGATTCGGCGCCCAGGCCCGTTGGGCGCGGCGGACCGCCGCGTCGAGTGCTTCGAGGGCGGGGTCACCTGAGCCAGCAGTACGGCGCCGGGTTCGGTCAGCTCCACCACGCGCGTGGAGCGCTCGAAGAGGCGCACGCCGAGCGCGGCCTCGAGGTTGCGGATCGCACGCGACAGCGCGGGTGCGGCGATGCCGAGCCGTTCCGCGGCGCGCCTGAAGCTGCGTTCCTCCGCCAACGCGACGAAGTACCACAGGGCCGGGACTCCACTGCCATGACCCCACACGTCTGTGTTGTGCATGCGGTGCCCGCGTTCGGCGCGCTGGCGGCCGTCCCCGACGAGCTGCCGAGCCATGTGGCCGCCGCGCTGCCGACCTCGGGGATGACCGCGCTGGGTGCGATCGACCATGCGCGGGGGCCCGAGGACGGCCCGCTGCTCGTCATCGGCGCGACGGGCGGCGACTGACCCTTCGGGCGTAAATCACCGTCTGCTGGGGAGGTGGCCGCCTCTAGGGTGTGCATGGCGGAAGTCCACGGATCGGCCGGAGGTGCCATGTCCCTGCAGATGAAGTTGTCCGCGGTAACACTCGACTGCCCTGATCCGCCGGCTCTGGCGGCGTTCTATCAGCAGGCCACCGGGCTCGAACCGCACCCGAAATCCGACGCCGACTTCGCTGGTCTCACGTCTGAGGACGGGCTCTTCATCGGCTTTCAGCGCGTCGACGACTATCGGGCTCCGCGCTGGCCCGATCAGACCGTTCCCCAGCAGTTTCACCTCGACTTCGCGGTCGACGACCTGGACGAGGCCGAGGCCCGGCTGCTGGAACTGGGCGCGGGCAAACCGGACCACCAGCCGAATGCGGGTCGGTGGCGGGTTCTCACCGATCCGGCCGGGCATCCTTTCTGCCTGGTCAGAGGCTGATTGCTCGCTCAGGAACAGCAGCGGGCCGGGCGCCCGGCGGTTCAGCTCGTGGCCGCAAGCTGCTCCTGCGAGAGCGTCCACAGCCGCCGGGCGTTGTCCGGGTCGATGGCGTAGCGGGCCACGCCGTGCAGGGTGCCGGTGCGGCGGTCGACGGTCTCGGTCTCGTTGCAGTCGGAGAAGTAGCGGCCGCCGATGCCTTCCAGCAGGGGTGAGGTGGCGAGGAGTACGGACGTGGCGGCGCCCTGCTCGACCGTCTTGATGAGCTCGGCCGGGACCCTGCCGCTGCCGCGGTCACCGATGTGGCGCTGGAGGTTGGTGTAGATGGCGCCGGGCATCAGGGCATTGGCGGTGATGTTGTCGGCGGCCCAGCGGCGGGTGGCCTCCACCGCGAAGAGGACATTGGCGGTCTTGGACTGGCCGTAGGCGAGCCATGGGTCGTAGCGGCGGAAGGCGAAGTGGATGTCGTCCCACACGATGGGGGACTGCTGATGGCCGGTGGAGCTGACGGCGACGATACGGGCGGCGCCGTCGGCGGCGAGCGCGTCGTGCAGGCCCGTGGCAATGGCGAAGTGGCCGAGGTGGTTGGTGGCGAACTGCCACTCCCAGCCCTGTTCGGTGTGCTGCTCGGGGCAGGCCATGACACCGGCGTTGTTGACCAGGATGTGCAGCGGGCCCTGCCAGGCCGTGGTGAAGGCGGTGATGGACGCCGGATCGGCGAGGTCCAGGTGGGCGACGTGCAGGTCCTGGTTTCCGGTTGCCTCGGCGATGTCCTTGGCGACGCGCTCGCCCGCCGCCACATCTCGTACGGCCAGGGTGACGGCCGCCCCCGTACCGGCCAGGGCGCGGGCCGTTTCCGCGCCGAGACCGGAGGATGCGCCGGTGACCAGCGCCCGGCGGCCGGTGAGGTCGATGCCCTGCGCGACCTCTGCGGCCGTACTGGAGAAGCCGAAGGGCGTGGCGACGAGGGCGATGCGGGGAGCGTTCATGCCGCAACGGTAGGAACGCCCCGGTTGATGAGTCCAACGAAACTTCCGCACGAGTAGTATGCGTAAACGTCATGGACTTCACGGATGTGTCGCTGACCGCGCTGCGGGTGTTCCGCGCGGTGGCCGAGCAGGGGACGTTCACCGCGGCCGCGGCGTCGCTGGGGTACACACAGTCGGCGGTGTCCCGGCAGATCGCCTCGATCGAGCGGGTCGCGGGCGCGGAGTTGCTGGAACGGCGGCGTGGCGGGGTGCGGCTGACCGCGGCCGGGCGGGCCGTTATGCGCCGCGCCACCGTCGTGCTCGACGCGATCGACGCGACCGCCCGCGAGCTGTCCGGCCTGCCGGAACAGGGCGGCACCGCCCGCCTCGGCTGGGTGCCCAGCGCCGGTACGACCCTGGTGCCGCACGCCCTGGCCGCGCTGCGGCGCAGCGATCCGGGTGTGCGTGTCGTCAGCCGCGAAGGCGGCACCCCGGCGCTGGTGCGCGCCCTGCGGGCGGGCAGCATCGATCTCGCCCTGCTGTCGTCGGCGCCACCGTTTCGTGCACCGGACGACGAGTCGCCCCCGTTGGAGTTGCGGACGCTCACCGAGCGCGCCCTCTGCCTGGCCGTGCCCGCGGCGCACCCGCTGGCCCGCGGGGATTTCGTCGATGTGGCCGATCTGCGCGGACAGCGGTGGATCGCCGGTTCGCCGTCCGGCACGGACCGGCTCATGGGGGTGTGGCCGGGCCTGGACGAGCGGCCCGAGATCGTGCACACGGCCCGCGACTGGCTGGCGAAACTACATCTGGTGGCCGCGGGCTGCGGGCTGACCACCGTGTCCTGCGCGCTGGCCGCCGCGGCGCCGCCCGGCGTACGGATCCTGCCGGTGCGCGGCGGGCCGCAGGAGTTGCGGCGTCTGCTCCTGGCCCGGCTTCCCGAGCCGCCGGCCGAACCCGTCGTCCGCCTCGCGGCCGCTCTGCGGGCCTCGGCCCTCGCCGACGACACCGTCACCGTCCCGAATCCGTGACGCACGGCTGACGCACGGCCGCCGGGCCGCCCACCCGGGCAGGCGACGGCCCCCTCGAAACCGCTGGTGGCTCCCCGGTATCGGCCGGTAGCGTGCGGGGACGACCTCACGGGGGGGGGTGGGCTGGTGCGGCCGGTGCTGCTGGTGGATGTCGACGGACCGCTGAATCCGTACGCGGCGAGGCCGCACAGGCGTCCCGAGGGCTACGAGACGCACCGGCTGCTGACACCGCGGTGGCACGCTGCCGAGCGGCGTCGGCTCAACGAGTGGGGGCTGCCCGACAAACCGGTCAAGCCGCTGCGGGTCTGGCTCAACCCGGACCACGGGCCGGCGCTGGCCTCGCTCCCGTACGACCTGGTCTGGGCGACGACATGGGAAGAGGAGGCCAACGACTTCCTCGCGCCCCTCTTGGGGCTGCCCACCCTGCCGTTCGTCCCGTGGCCCGAACCGCGGCCCGAGCCGGAGAACGGCGTGTTCTGGAAGACCCCCTCGATCGTCACCTGGGCGCGGGGCCGGCCGTTCGCGTGGGTCGACGACGAGATCACGGACGCGGATCGCGTGTGGACTCGAGAACACCACGCGGGTCAGGCCCTGCTCCACCACGTCGACCCTCGGACCGGTCTGACGGCAGCGGACTTCGCCCTGCTGTCGGACTGGGCACAGGGCTTGGCTCGGACTTCACCAGCCACAGACCGGTGAACACCGCGCCGGCCAAGGTGACGGCGCCCGCCGCGACGAAGGCGCTGTTGAGGCCGGCCTCGAAGGAGGCGCCACCGGACTCCCGGGTGCGCACGATGGCTCCGAGTACGGCCACGCCGAGCACCGCGCCGAGTTGCCGGGTGGTGCTGCTGATGCCCGACGCGAGGCCGCCCTCCCGCGGGCTGACCGCCTGGATGGCGGCGCCGGTCAGGGGGGACATGGTGAGAGCGAAACCGATGCCGACGACCGCCAGCCGCCACCACACATTCCCGTAGCCGGTGGCCGCGTGTACAAACCCCAGCGCCAGCAGCCCGAGACCGGCCAGGGCCAGGCCGGTGGTGACCACGATCCGGAAGCCGTACTTCGCGGCGAGGCGGCCCGCGTACGGGCTGACGATCACCATGGCGAGGGAGGCGGGCAGGGTCTGCAGACCGGCGCGCAGAATCGAACTGCCCTGGACGTACACGAAGAACTGGGAGAAGAAGAAGGACGAACCCATGAGCGCGAAACCCACCACGACCATGGCCGTGTTGGACACCGTGAACAGTTGCTGCCGGAACAGCCACAACGGCAGCATCGGCGTCGCGCTACGTGCTTCGACGGCGACGAAGACGGCGAGGATCACCACCGCGGCGGCGAAGCTGCCCAGGATCAACGGCGAGGTCCAGCCACGGGAACCGCCCTCGATCAGCCCGTAGGCCAGTGCCCCCACGCCCAGGACGGACAGGACCGTCCCCGGGATGTCGATCGCCGGCGCGCTCGGATTGCGGGACTCACGCAGGACGCGCAGGCCGGCAAGCAACAGGACCGCGCCGACGGGCACATTGACGAGGAAGATGGCGGGCCAGCCGAAGGCATCCACCAGAATGCCACCGGCCAGCGGTCCGGCGGCCAGGCCGATTCCGCTGAATCCGGCCCACAGCCCGATCGCCTTGACCCGTTCCTGCGGAACGGGATACGCGGCGGCGAGCAGCGCCAGCGACGCCGGGCTCAGCGCCGCGGCCCCGATGCCCTGCACCGCCCTGCCCGCGATCAGCCAACCGATGGACGGCGCGACGGAGCACACCACGGAGGCGACGGTGAACACCATGACGCCCGCCAGGAACACCCGCTTGCGGCCGAAACGGTCGGCGAAGACGCCGCCGGACAGCAACAGCATGGCGACCAGCAGTACATAGGCGTCGACAATCCACTGCAGACCGCTCAACCCGGTATGCAATCGCCCCTGCATATCGGGCAGCGCCGCACCGACGATGGTGCTGTCGAGCAGCACCATGAACTGCCCCAGACAAGCCACCGCGAGTAAGGCTGCCCGAGCCGATCGGCTGTCTACGGCCGCCGACGATCCGGCCGTTGATGTGTCCTTGCGTGCGGTCAACGCCGTTCCCTCCCACGTTGCGGGTGCTCCGGCAGAAGATAGTTCCATAATCCCGAACTGTCGAACTGTTTGGTATCGTGGAGCCATGCGACCTCTCCCCCAGCCCGCCCGCGAGTCATTGACCCTCGCGCCAGTGCTGCACGCGCTCAGCGATCCGGTGCGCCTGGAACTGGTGCGGCGGGCCCGGGGCAATCCCGAGTCGACCTGTGCCGCTCTCGCCGACGGTGTGGATGTGCCGATATCGACACTGTCCAATCACTGGCGGATCCTGCGCGAGGCCGGCCTGATCAGCATGACCGTGGACGGAAGGCATCGGCGGATCCGGCTGCGCGGCGACGATCTCAGCGACCGCTTCCCGGGCCTGCTCGATCCGATCCTGCGCCTCGCCGCGGCCGAGTCGCCCAACAGCGGGCTGCCGAACAGCGAGCCACTGTAGGGCGGTTGCCGCGCCGCACCGCTCGTACCGCGGCGAGACCCGGAGATCGGTTCAGTTGCTCTCTGCCGTGGGGTTCGCAGAGACGGTGCGCAGCGCGGAGAGAAAGGTGTCCGACGACTGCGCGCCGGAGATGCCATAGGCGCGGTTGAGGACGAAGAACGGCACGCCCGTGGCGCCGAAGCGGCGCCCCTCGTCGAAGTCGGCCCGCACCTCGTCCGCGTACGCGCCACCGTCCAGCATCCGCCGGATCTCGTCCTCGGGCACGCCGACCTCGGCACCGAGCCGCACCAGCGTGTCGGGCTCGTCGACGACCTCGCCCTCGCACAAGTGGGCACGGAGCAGCCGCTCGCGCATCTGCCCGTCCAGTCCCTGCGCGGCGGCGAGGTGGGTCAGGCGGTGGGCGTCGATCGTGTTGACCGACACGGCCGCTTCCAGGTCGTACTTCAGCCCCTCGGCGGCGGCGAGTTCGGTGACCTGCCGGGTCATCGGCCGTATCTGCGCCGGCGGGGCTCCCGTCTTCTCCGCCAGCGTCTCGAAGACAGGCCGGCGGTGGCCCTGGGGATGGGACGGGTCGAGCTGGAAGCTGTGCCAGCGCAGCTCCACCTCGTCGGCGTGCTCGAACCGGCCGAGCGCCGTCTCCAGGCGCCGCTTGCCGATGTAGCACCACGGGCAGACGACGTCGGACCAGATATCGATGCGCAGCGTACTCACCGGGCGCACACCCCATCGGTGCAGGCGGGTGCGGTGTCCAGGCCCAGGTTCATGAGAGGCGCCACGCGGGCAGCCCCGTCGGCCTGCGATACCGGCGCGGCGGGCCGGGCCTCCTCGACACGGTCGCGGTGGGTGTACATGTCCCAGTAGCACTCGGCGAGGTCGTCCGGGTCGACGGAGGGGATCTCGGTGGCGGTCGGCGCATCGGTATCCGCCGCGTCCGCGGCCTCCGCGTGCAACTTGCGGCCGAAGTCGGCCAGTTCGCTGCCATCGACGAAGCCGCCCACAGCAGGGCCAATTCAACGATCCCGCCCCTCGCGGACCGTACCTATGACACCCGTTATAGCGCTGAGGTAAGGTCTCGCTATAACGATCGTCATAGGAGGTAGCCGTGACCGTCATTACCGTGAACGCCCCGACAGGGCGCCTGAGCCTCGAGCAGCGCCGCACGCTGGCCGAGACGCTGACGGACGCGGTGCTCGTGCCCGAAGTCGGCCAGTTCGCACCGGCCGCACGAGTCGGGTTCCAGGTGCACTTCGTCGAGCGCGAGCCGGACATGATGGCCATCGGCGGGCGCCTGCTGACCGACGCCGGTCAGGGGCCCGACGTCATGGTGATCGATGTGGCGGTCATGGACGGGGACTGGCGCCAGGAGGTCCGGGCCGAGGTCATCGAATGCGTCCTGGCCGCGCTGGCCGAAGCCTGTGGGCTGCCGGAGCCTTCCCCGTCCTGGTGGGTCAACTTCCGGGTGATCGAGGAGGGCAGCTGGGGTTCGGGCGGCAGCGCGCTGTCCATCCTCTCCCTCCTGGAGAGCGGTGTGTTCACCGAGGAGAAGGCCAAGGCGATCCGCGCGGCGATCGGCGCCTGACCCCAACCGCCCTCCACCATCGGGCGGAACCGTCAGTCGGAACCGTCAGTCGGAACCGTCGAGCGCGTCGGCGATCAGCGCTTCGAGCTGCTGCGCCACCTGATCCAGGGGTTGCATGCTGCGCTTGGCGCGGCACATGGCGATGGCGCCCTCGACGGACGCCACGATGAGGGTCGCGAGCCCGGGAGCCCGCTCGGGGGCGGCGCCGTGGTCCCGTAGCGCCTGGGCGAGCAGCTCCTCCCAGCCCTCGAACGCCTCGGCGGCGGCGACGAGGGCGGGCGGGATCCCGTCGGCCGGGGGCTCCTCGACGGAGACGGCCAGTACGGGGCAGCCGGCACGGAAGTCGCTCTCGACGACGATGCCGCGCCACAGGGCCAGGAAGGCGCGCAGTCCGGCGGCCGGGCCCGCGTCCAGTTCCTTGCGCAGGAGGCGGGCGACGGCCGTGCCCGCGTACCGCACCGCCTCGGTGGCCAGCTGCTGCTTGCCCTCGGGGAAGTAGTGGTAGGTCGAGCCGAGCGGTGCCTTGGCGTGTTTGGCCAGTTCACGGATGCTGGTGGCGTTCAGGCCACGCCTGCTGATCATGTCGGCCGCACCGGCCACGATGCGCTCGCGCGACGGCGCGCTGGATTTGGCCACGACCGGGCTCCCCTCTGGCTATAACGCACGTCATAGTCTAGCGTGACCTCCGTTTATAACGACCGTTATAGGCCGTGAGTGCGGCCGAAGGGAGACTCCGCCATGCCGATGATCCGGCTCACCGTCCCGCCCGGTTCCCTGACCGAGGAGGGCCGCAAGAGCGTCCAGCGCGAGCTGGCCGCCGTCCTGCTGCGCTGGGAGGGCGCGCCCGACACCGCGTTCTTCCGCGCCCAGGCGTGGAGCTACCTGGTCGAGCTGCCCGACGGCGCGCAGACCACCGCCGAGGACGACGCGCCCCGCTTCCTCGTCGAGGTGACGGTCCCCCAGGGCGCGCTGTCCGAGCGACGCAAGGCGGGTCTGGTCGAGGACGCCACCAAGACCGTGCTCGACGCGGCCGGGCTCTCCCCCGCCGACGCCCTGCGCGTATGGGTGCTGGTGCACGAGCAGCCCGACGGCACCTGGGGTGCGGGCGGCTCCGTCATCCGCTACGCCGACCTCGTGGCCCTGGCGAAGGAGCAGCGGGCCGATGCGTGAACTGACCTACGTCGCCCGGCACACCGTCGAATGGCGCGAGGCCCCCGACCCCAAGCTCCGGTCCGACCAGGAGGCGATCGTCGCCCCGGTGGCCGCGACCTCCTGCGACGTCGACTCCGCGATCCTGGCCGGACACACCACGCGGCGGCAGCCGCATATCAAACACAGCATCGATCCGCCGTTCGCCCTCGGCCACGAATGCGTGGCCAAGGTCGTCGAAACCGGTGACGCCGTCACCACCGTGGTCCCCGGCGACCTGGTGGTCGTCCCCTGGTCCATCAACTGCGGCAGCTGCGACCACTGCCGCGCAGGGCTGACCGCGCACTGCACGGCCGTACCGCATATGGCCATGTACGGCGCGCCGATCGGCGGCAGCTGGGGCGGGCTCTTCTCCGACCTGGTCCGCGTGCCGTGGGCGGACGCCATGCTCGTCCCCCTGCCCACCGACCTCGACCCGGTCGCCATGGCCTCGGCCAGCGACAACTGGTCCCTGTCCTGGCGCCTGGTCGCGCCCCATCTGAAGAGCAGGCCCGGGGCCCGCGTGCTGGTCGTCGCCCGCGGCAGCATCGGCCTGTACGTCTGCGATATCGCCCGCGCGCTCGGCGCCTCGCAGGTGCTGTACGTCGACCCCGACCCCGAACACCGCGAGATCGCCCGCGGCTACGGCGCCGCCACCGCGGAAACCCTCGAGCCCGTACGGCACGGATTCGACATCGCCGTCGAGGCCACCGGCCGCGTCGACCAGCTCGCCCTGGCCGTCAAATGCCTCGCCCCGGAAGGCATCTGCGAGTCGGCGGGCAACCACTTCCGCCCCGGCGAGCTGCCTCTGCTCGACATGTACCTCACCGGCGTCACGATCCGTATCGCCCGTGACAACGTCCGCAACCACATCCCCGACGCCCTGGAACTCGCCCGCACCGGCCACGTCGACCCCGCACGCGTCGTCTCCCACGTCCTCGACTGGGAACAACTCCCCGACGCGCTCCCCGAGAAACGCCTCAAGCCCGTCTTCGTCCGCGCCGACGGCTGACCACCTCAGGCCCGCCCGGCTACGGGCACGGCGCCCTGCGCTCCACCGGAATTCTTGTGTCGCCAGGTAATCCAGGTGGCTGTCAGTCGGTCTGGAACTGCCACACCGACCGCAGCACTCCGAAGGAGTCAGGCATGATGCGACGCATCACCACCACTGCCGGGATTCTGGCCGCCGCAGGAGTCCTCACCCTCGGCATGGCCACATCAGCCTCCGCCTCTCATGGCGACCTCCGCAACAGCACCTGGCATGTCGTCAACCCCACCGGCTGTATTGCGGTACCGCTGGAAGACAACAGGTTCCACGTGTACAACTCCACCAACGAATACGCTCTCGCTTACGAGACCGCCAACTGCACCGGTCCCGTCATCGACGTGATCCCGCCCGGCGGCCGTTCCGCGGGAGGCGCCATCGCCATTCTGGGCCGAGCCGTCTGGGTCGACTGATGAACACCAGGCCCGGCTTATGAATCGGGACGGCTTCCGAACCGGGACGGCGGGGCGACCACGGCCACCCGCGCCGTCGCCGTATGTGAACGGCGACGGCGCGGGTGGCTGCGCGGCCCGTGTGAGGCGACCGCGCCGCGCCCTGTCCGGAACCCTGGTGATCACCAATGCGTTGGATCGCTTGAGCATTTGAGTAAGGAGCGATCGCATGACAGCCGCACTGGACGAGATCACACGCGCGTGGCTTCAGGAGCCCAGGTTCTGGCAGATGGCCACCTTGAACCCGGACGGTTCGCCGCAGTTGACACCGATGTGGGCCGACCTGGAGGACGGCCTGGTGGTCATCAACACCTCGGTCGGCCGCATCAAAGAGGAGAACCTGCGGCGTGACCCCCGGGTGTCGCTGTGCTGCATGGACACCGAGAACCCGTACCACCGGGTGGAGATCCGGGGCCGCGCGGTCCGCTTCGTGGCGGGAGAGCCGGCCGTGCGGGTCATGGACCGGCTCGCGCAGAAGTACCTCGGCACGGAGACTTTTCCCTGGCTGGCCCCCGGCGAGGTGAGAGTGGCGGTCTACATCGAGCCGTACCACGTCCACCGTGTGGTCGGCGTTGAGAAGTTCCGGCCCGGAGTGCTGCCGGACGCGTGAGCGTGATCTGTCCGAAGTCCGCTCTCGCGAAGTCGGCTCTCAGCCGTCAGGCACCGTCGTGAGCGTCGACGTTCGTCAGGTATCGGGTCCGCGTGAGACGGATCTGGGCGAACCACTTCGCATGCTGCCGGATCTGCCGTTCCTGGTAGTCGGCCTCGGTTCGCCACCAGACGCGCACCAACGATGTGCGTCGCTTGCAGGCGACATCGGCCCGGGCCGTGGCGATTTCGGCTTTCGAGGGGGAATCCCCCGTCCACCGAGGGTCGTTGTTGGCGGCCATCGGGTCCGGGTAGCGGAAGCCCTCGGCACGCATACAGGCACTCCAGCGCGCGAACGCCTTCACCACGTCCGGATGGTGTTTGGCGCGCTCGTAGATGTCGGCCGAGATCCGGCCCAATCGGCCGAAGTCGGCTTTGGGCACATTGTGCAGCAACTCGCTGTGCGCCTCCTGCTCGCAGCCCGACGTGCCGTCCCTGCCGTAGGCGGCTGTCCGCTCCTTCGGGGTAAGTCCTTCCTCGCGCCGGGCGATCCATGCCTCGGCGGCCTCGGAGCGGGGATCGGGCAGGGGGTGGTATCCGTACCGCTTCGCGGGCTCCGCTTCGATCAGTCCGTATCGACCGCGGTTCGGCCAGGACTCGGCGCGGCGCTCGGGCAGCCGGAGCCAGTGGAATCCGCTGCGCGCCATGCAGGATCCGATCAGACGGTCCTGCGCCACCGCGATGCGTGCCACCTGAGGGCTGTCGAGGGTGTAGGTGTCGAAGGGAAGGACGAGGTTTCTCACCTCTTGTGTGGGGGCCGGAGGCCGGGGCGTGTGCTGCGCGGGGCTGCTGCCCGCTGGGTCGGCTTCGCCGCCGGAGCAGCCGGTGGCCACCAGGCACACGGCGGCCACGGCTGCCACGGCGGCCGGGCGAGCGTGCATCACATCAGCTCCCTGGGGAGCCGGGGCGCCCACGTGGCGTGGCATGTGGGCGCCCCGGCGGAATCAGGCATCAGGGACACGACCTGTAGATCGAGCTGGTCTTGTACCCGACCCGGTTGTTGGCCAGATTGGCGTCCCAGGTCCACGGATCCATCTGGGTTTTCCGGCCGCGGTTCCAGTAGTCCGTCCACAGCGTCCAGTAGCAGCCGCGGGTGAGGTTCTTCACCGAGCGGATATGGTCGTTGACCTTTCCCCCATTGTTGAACCGGTTGTCGGACAGGTTGTAGTCCGACTTGCAGAACTTCTTGTAGCCACCGGTGTAGTTCGTGTACTGGTACGCGTGCAGCGGCGTGGGGCACGCCGCCGCAGCGGTCGCGGTACCGCGTGCGTGGTCCGGTGCTGCGGGGCTGGCGCCCGCCGTCGGCGCCAGGAGAAACGCGCCGGCGACCGCCATGGCCCCCGCGCCAAGCCCAAGTCGCATCTGCTGCCTCATATCAGGTTCGCCCCTTTCTTCCCGGGCCGACACCATCGGCCCGATATGGAAGATCCTGCCGATCGGGCCGACCGGATGTCATGCGCAGGGGGCGACAGTTGCTTAGCGCTGCATGCCAGCCTGGTGGCACCGTCCGAGCGGTAGTTGGCCCGAACCGCCGCTACTGCTGGTGCGGAACGGCTCGGTGGGACGACCGCTCGTACGCCCGGAGCTTCTCCGGCGTCAGGATCCAGTAGAACCCGTCGATCCCGTCCGGTCCCACGGTGATGGTCACCAGCGCGGTGGCGACACCCTCCTTGGCGGTCAGCAGCGCGGGACGGCCATTGACCTCGACGATGCGGTACTCGTCCCAGGGGATGAACTTCTTGGCGAATGTGCTGATCCTGGCCACACGCAGGGCTCCCGTGACCGCGACCCGCGCCACTCCCCGCATGCCGTTGCCGTCCGCGTAGGCGACGACGTCGGCCGACAGCAGCTCCTCAAGGGCGTCGATGTCGCCGGTCGCCGCGGCGGCGAGGAAGGTTTCCAGCAGCCGCCGGAGCTCCGCCGTGTCGACGGGTTCACGGCGCTCGGCCGACAGTCGCTTACGGGACCGGCTGACGATCTGCCGCGTGTTGGCCTGGCTCAGCTGCAGAATGTTCGCGATCTGGTCGTACGGGTACTCGAAGGCCTCGCGCAGCACATAGGCCGCCCGCTCCACGGGGTTCAGTTTCTCCAGGAGGAACATCACGGCCAGCTCAAGGGCCTCGCCGCGCTCGGCACCGACGTACGGATCCATGCTGGTGTCGATCGGCTCGGGCAGCCACGAGCCCACATGCGACTCGCGCCGCACCCGCGCCGACTGGGCCACGTTGATGGCCAGCCGCGTGGTCGCCGTCGCCAGGAAGGCCCCCGGATTCTCCACGACACTCCGGTCGGTGCCCTGCCAGCGCAGCCAGGCGTCCTGGACGACGTCCTCCGCCTCGTCCACGCTGCCCAGGATGCGGTAGGCGATGCCGAACATCCGGGGTCGTAGCCGCAGGAAGGTCTCCGCCGCCTCGTCGAGCGAGTCAGGGGTGGGCTCGTCTGACCTGTTCATGCCGCCAATGCCTCCGCTGCTGGACCGACCCACTCTGTGCTCGTGGCAATCCTAGTAATTCGGGCGCGGTTCAGCGTCACCACTGGTCAGAGGCGTGAAGTGCGAAGCGTGAAAGTGCGAGGCGTGAAGTGTGCGGCGTGAAGTGTTCTGATCAGCTACTTGCCGAGCCAGAGGTCGGGGCCGAAGACCTCGTAGTGGACGGCGGAGGGGTGCAGCCCCTGGTGGAGCAGATCGCCTCGTACCGCGCGCATGAAGGGCAGCGGGCCGCACAGGTAGGCGGTGGTGTCCTTCGGCAGGGTGAGGTTGTCGAGGGTGGCCCGGCCGGGTGACACGTTGGGGGCGGGGTGCTGGTCGGCGTCGTTCTCGTACCACAGGTGCAGGGTGGCGCCCAGCAGGCGGTCCACGAGTTCGGCCTGCTCGTCGCGGTGAACGTGGTCGCTGGGTGTGCGGTCGGCGTGGATGACGGTGACCGGGCGGGTGGAGCCGGCCAGGGCGAGGTGGTCGAGCATCGAGAGCATGGGGGTGATGCCGATGCCGGCGGAGGCGAGGAGGAGCGGGGTGTCGGCGTCGGGCAGGACGAGATCGCCGACGGGCAGGGACACCTCGAGGGTGCGTCCGGGGTCGGCATGGGCGTGGAGCCAGGAGGAGACCTCGCCGTCGGGGGCGGTGCCATCGGCGGACTTCTCGCGCTTGACGGTGATGCGCCAGGTCTTCTGTCCGGGGGCGGTGGACAGGCTGTACTGGCGGATCTGGTGGCCGCCGTCCGGCAGTTCGACGCGGACGCTGACGTATTGCCCCGGCAGGAAGGCGGTGGCGGGCAGGGCGTCGGGGCGGCGCAGGACCAGGGAGACGGCGTCGGGGGACTCCTGGTGGCGCTCGGCCACTTCCATCTCCCGCCACACATCGCCGTCTTGGATCGACGCCTGGGCGTACAGACGGGCTTCCATGGCGATCAGGGAGTTGGCCATCAGCCAATAGACCTCGTCCCAGGCGGCGGCGACCTGAGGGGTGACGGCGTCGCCGAGGACTTCGGCGATCGCTGCCAGCAGATGGCGGCCGACCAGGGTGTACTTGTCGGCGGTGATGCCCAGCGAGACGTGCTTGTGCGCGATGCGCGACAGGATGGCGTCGGGACGTTCGTCGGGGCGTTCGACCAGCAGGGTGGCGAAGGCGGCCACCGAACCGGCGAGCGCCTCGCGCTGGGCGCCGTTGACCTGGTTGGCCCGGTTGAACAGGTGTCGCAGCAGCTCCGGACGCTCCTCGAACATCCGCTGGTAGAACCGCTCCGTGATCGTGTTCAGGGAGGCCCCCACCGCGGGAAGCGTCGCCCGCACGACCGGGACCGCCTGCGTTGAAAGCATCAGACACACACCTCTAATCTGCATCTAAGATTCGCATTTTTGGCCGCGAAAACACCACGCACGGCGTGGTGAACCACATCGGACACCGAGGCCGGTGGCCGTGGCCGGTCACCCCGGGGCGGTGCCCAGCGTCAGCAGCACCGGCCCTGTCGGCGAGGCCACCAGATCGGCCACGGTCACATGGTCCAGCGAGGCATAGAACGCCTCCTGCGCCTCACGCAGCGCCCGCCGCAATCGACAGGCACCGGCCAGCGGACAGGGGGCCTCCCCCTCGCACACCACGGCCTCACGGTCCCCCTCCAGCACCCGGATCAGCTCACCCACCCGCGTGCTCCGACCCGCGCCGGTGAGCATCAGCCCGCCGTTGCGCCCGCGCCGCGCCTCGACGACCCCCAGGTGCTGCAGATGGGCGATCGTCTTCGCCATGTGCGTATAGGGGACGTTCATGGAATCGGCGATGAGCCTCGTGGTCAGCAGTTCCTCGCCGTCCACGACGGCCAGGCGCATCACTGCCCGAAGCGCGAGATCCGTGTACCTGGTCAGCCTCACGGCCACACCCTAGCAATGTTGCATCCGTAATGCGCATTTAACGGAGTGTGCACCGCGTCACGCGGGCCATGCCCGAGGAAAACGCCACATCCAAAGGCTTGACCGGAGGCGAAGCGGCTCCTACATTCCTCACACCCTCGAGGTAAATCGATTAACCACCCGTTAACCGCCTGGTTGGAGACACCCCGCAGTGCACTCACCGCTGACTAGGCGCGGCCTCCTCGCCGCCGGTTCCGGCCTCGCCGCCACGACCGTCCTGCCTGCCCTGTCCGGCTGCTCCCTGGTGGCCGCGGCGGACTCCGATCCCGATACGCTCGTCGTGCACAGCCAGCTGGGCACCACCGCACCGGGATCGCCCACCTACCTCGCGTCCCTGGACCGTTTCCGCAAGGAGAATCCGGGGCTCAAGGTCAAGAACCTCATCAACGGCGACGACCTCGCGCAGGTCTACGAGACCTCACGGCTGGCCCGCAAGGAGCCGGACGTGGTGATGGTCAACCTCTATGACAAGACGCTGGCCTGGACGGACGTCGGCGCCACCGTCGACGTCAAGGGCTATATGAACGACTGGGGGCTGCGCGAGCGGGTGCGCCCCGAGGCCCTGGCCGCGTGGACCGACACCAAGGGCAGGCTGCGGGCCTTCCCCTACTTCGCCACCAACTGGCCGATCGCCTACAACAGGGCGCTGCTGGACCGGGCGGGCGTCGACGCGATACCCACCACGGGTGACGAGCTGATCGCCGCGGCCCGCAAGCTGCGCGCCAAGGGGATCGCGCCCGTGACCGTCGGTGGCAACGACTGGACGGGGCAGAAGCTGCTCGCCCAGATCATTCAGACCTTTCTGACCGAGGACGAGGCCCGGCACGCCTACTCCACCGGGGACTTCGGCAGCCGGGGCGCCCGGGAAGGAATCGAATACTTCGTCACGCTGCGGGACGCGGGCGTCTTCGCCGACAAGGCGCAGGGCCTCACCTCGGACTTGATGACCACACAGTTCAACACACAGTCCGCGGCCATCGAGTCGGCGATGTCATCGGCGCTGGCGAAGGTGGACGAGGAGGTGGCCCGGCACACCGAGGTCGGTGGCTGGCCACTCACCGACGGCGCCGCGCACGACAAACCCACCATCCTGCGGACGTACACCCTGATCGGATTCTGGATCAGCCCGAACGGTGTCAAGAAGATCGACGCCGTCGAGAAGTTCCTGCGCTTCATGTACCACCCCGACACCGTGTCCCGGTTCATCAAGGAGAGCGGCCGCGACATGGCGCTGCGCTCCGACACCGTCAGCACGGACTTCCCGCTGGTCGCCGCCGCGCAGCGGCTGGGTTCCAGGGTGAGCCAGGTGCTGCTGCCCGACGTATACGTCCCGCCCGCCGCCACCCAGCCGCTGATCACCGCGACCAGCACATCCTTCACCCGAGGCACCAGCGCCGCGAAGGTCCGAGCCGCGCTCGAAACCGCGTACCGCTCCGCGTGACCCGCCCGCCCGCTCGCTCAAATCCTCAAGCCCACCTCACGGAAGCCACCTCATGACGACGCTGACGTCGACCCCGGGCGGGGCCACGATCCGCCACCCCGCTCCGCCCTCCGCCACCACCGGTTCGCTTAACGCCCGACAGGGCGGCACGATCCTCGCCGTCCCCGCGCTGATCTGGTACGCGATCTTCATGATCGGTCCGGTGATCGCCATCTTCGTGATCGCCGCCCTGCACTGGCCGGGGATGCTTCAGCCGGTGTCCTTCGCCGGTCTCGACAACGTCCGCACGGTCTTCGACGACCCGGTGTTCTGGGACGCGGTGAACAACACCGCCGTCCAGCTGGCCGTGGCGCTGCCGATCATGATCGTATGCGCCTATATGCTGGGCTACTACGTCGCGCAGAAGCCCCCCGGACACCGTGTCATCCGCTATCTGCTGTTCATCCCCGGTCTGATCTCCACCCCCGCCAAGGCCATGGTGTTCTACGCGGCGCTGTCCCCGGACGGGCTGGCCAACGGCGCACTGCAGTCCGTGGGGCTCGGTTCGCTCACCGATGCCTGGCTCGCCTCACCGTCGACGGCCCTGGCCTGTCTCATCGCGCTGGACATATGGAGCGGGATCGGCTTCACCGCCGTCCTGTTCGCCGCCCGGCTCGACAGCGTCCCGGACGAGCTCGGCGAGGCGGCGCAGCTGGACGGGGCCGGACACTGGCGGACCATGTGGCGCGTCCACTTCCCCGTGATCCGCGACTACGTCGGCGTCGTCACCATGCTGCAGTTCCTGTGGACCCTCTTCGGTTCGGCACAGCACGTTCTGCTGCTCACCCAGGGCGGTCCCGGCAGCTCGTCGACAACGCTGTCGTTCCTCGTGTACCAGAAGGCGTTCATCGCGGCCGACCTGGGTTACAGCCAGACCGTCGGCGTCGTCCTCTTTCTGGCCGGGCTCGTCGGGCTGCTCGCCATCCGCCGTGCGTTTCGCCAGAACTACTGATCGGAGCGGTCACCATGAAACTCAGCAAACGCTGGCTGCCCGCGCACCTTCTGGTGTGGACCTACGCGGTGCTGCTGATCGTGCCGCTCTACTACTTCCTCGCCTCCGCGTTCAAGAGCAACGAGGAGATCTTCGCCCATCCCTTCGCGCTGCCGGACTCGCTCGGCTTCGGCAACTTCCGGACGGCGTACGACAGCGCCTCCCTGGGCCAGGCCATCGTCAACTCGGCGCTGGTGACGGTCCTTTCCCTGGCGCTGACCCTGCTGCTGGCGCTGCCCGCGTCGTTCGCGCTCGCCCGGTCGACCGGGCGGCTGGCCTCGGCGATGGAAAAAGTGTTCTCGCTCGGCTTTCTGATCCCGACGTTCGCGGCGCTCTTTCCCACGTTCCTGCTCGCCGCGGCCACCGGGCTGTTCCATACGCAGCTCTTCATGGTCCTCTTCCTGCCAGCGACCGCGATGCCGCTGTCGGTGGTGATCCTGGTGCAGTTCATGCGGACCATCCCGAGGGAGATGGAGGAGGCCGCCCGGATCGACGGGGCGTCCACCTACACGGTGCTGCGCCACATCTACACGCCGATGTGTCTGCCCGGCATCGCCACCGTGATCCTCCTGAACTTCCTGACGTTCTGGAACGAGTACCTGTACTCGCTCGTCATCATCGGCCCCGACCCCGACCAGCGCACCGTCCAGTCGGCCCTGCCCACCCTCAAGGCGATCACCGGCACCGACTACGGCGTCCTCACCGCGGGCACCGTACTGACCCTCATCCCCGTATGGATCGTCTACACGGTGCTGCAGAAGCGTATGCAGCAGGCGCTCATCAGCGGCGCGGTGAAGATGTGAGCCCGCCCACCGGGAACGCGCCCACCGGGAACGCGCCCACCGGGAGCGCGGCCACCGGGAACGCTCCCGCCGGGAAGCAGGGCCGCCGGCCCACCATCAAGGCGGTGGCGGCCGCCGCCGGGGTGTCCACGGCGGCCGTGTCCCAGGCCTTCCACGGCAAGGGCCGGCTGTCGGAGCCGACCAGGCAGCGCATCCTGGACACCGCGGGAGAGCTCGGCTGGTCGCCGAGCGCCCCCGCGGCCGCCCTGCGCAACGCCCGCACCCGCACCCTCGCGCTCGTCGTACGGCGCCCCACCGATGTGCTGGGCGCCGACCCGCACTTCAGCGAGCTGATCACCGGTATCGAAGGCGAACTGGCGCCCCGCGGCTACGGGCTGCTGCTGCATCTGGTCGCCGGGGCACAGGAGGAGAACGCCCTCTACCGGCAGCTCACGGCCGAAGGCCGGGTGGACGGAGCCGTGCTGACGGACGCGCGCACAAACGACCCGCGCCCCGCGCTGCTGGCCCGCCTCGGCCTGCCCGCCGTACTGCTCGGTCCGCCCGACCGGGCCGGCGGGGTGCCGAGCGTCGGCCTCGGCCACCAGGGCGCCGCCGTCGAGGAGGTCGTCCGCCACCTTCTCGACCTCGGACACCGGCGCATCGCCTATGTGGCGGGCCCCGCCGACCTCCAGCACACCCGGCTGCGGCGCGGTTTCTTCGAGACGGCGCTCAAGGCGGCCGGTCTGCGGCCGTACGCGGTGCTGCACACCGACTTCACCGAGGTGTCCGCCGTGGCCGCGACCCGGGCGCTGCTGAACACCCCCGACCGTGCCACGGCGATCGTCTACGCCAACGACTCCATGGCGGTATGCGGCATCGGCGCCGCCCAGCGCGACGGTCTGCGCGTCCCCGACGACCTGTCGGTGGTCGGCTATGACAACCTGCCGCTCGGCCGCTGGCTGCACCCGCGGCTGACCACGGTCGACCAGCAGGTACAGCGGGTCGGCGCGGCCGCCGCCCGGCTGCTCCTCGCCCGCTGCGGCGAGGACGTCGAGGAGACCGTGCTCGACGACCGGCCGCGTCTGGTCGTCCGCGAGTCCACCGGGCCCGCCCCCCTCTCCCCCGTCCCTTCCACCTGATGCCCTCGGCGCCACTGACACCCGGCAGATCCACGAGCATCCCCCACACCGCACCACGAGATCCGAGAAGGACCATGCGACGCCACAGCGCCCAGCTCACCCACCACCCCGCCGTCCTGCCCTGGCTCGGCGCCAACTTCTGGTCCCGCACCGGCGGGCCCCTGATGTGGCGCGACTACGACCCCAAGACGGTCCGCGCGGAACTGCGGGTGCTGCACGAGCACGGCCTGACCATGACCCGGTCGTTCTTCTACTGGCCCGACTTCCATCCGCAACCGCACCGCATCGACGAGGCCCTGTGCGAACACTTCCGCGACTTCCTCGACGCCCACAGCGAGACGGGCATGGGGACGGTGCCCACCTTCATCGTCGGACACATGTCGGGCGAGAACTGGGACCCGGCCTGGCGCGGGGGCCGCGATCTGTACGAGGACGTGTGGATGGTCGGCCGCCAGGCGTGGTTCGTGTCCCAGATGACCCGCCGCTTCAAGGACCACCCGGCGGTCACGGGCTGGCTCATCACCAATGAGATGCCGGGATACGGCCGCGTCTACCAGGTGGATCCGCCCTCCTCCGAGGTGGTGACCGCCTGGGCGCAGGCCATGTGCAACGCCGTACGGGCCGCCGGTGGCACCCAGCCCGTCTCCCTCGGCGACGGCGCGTGGGGCATCGAGGTCACCGGCCGCGACAACGGCTTCTCGCTGCGCGAGACCGCCGAGTACGTCGACTTCGTCGGCCCGCATGTGTACCGCTCCGACACCGACCGGCCCCGTCAGCATCTGCGCGCCGCCTTCGAATGCGAACTGGCCTCGGTCACCGGACACCCCGTCGTCCTGGAGGAGTTCGGCCTCTCCACGGACACGGTGTCCGCCGAGAACGCGGCGGTCTACTACCGGCAGACCCTGCACAACTCGCTGCTCGGCGGAGCGACGGGCTGGGTCGCCTGGAACAACACGGACTACGACGATCTGTGGGACCGCTCGCCGTACGACCACCACCCCTTCGAGATGCACTTCGGCATCACCGACAGCACCGGGGCCGCCAAGACTCCGCTGCTCGAACTCGCCGAGTTCGCCAAGGTGTTGGGGGCTGTGGACTTCACCCGCTGCCGACGCGCCGACGCGGACGCGGCGCTGGTCGTACCCGCCTTCCTGGAGCGCGGCTACCCCTACAGCCGGCCCGCCGACCGACCGCTGATCTTCACTTCCCTGCACCAGAGCTATGTCGCGGCCCGCGCCGCCGACCTGCCGGTGGGCTTCACCCGGGAGGCCGACGGCCTGCCCGGCGACGCGGCCCTGTATCTGCTGCCGGCCACCCGTCAGCTCACCACACGCACCCGGCGCGAGCTCGAACACCGCGCCCACGAGGGCGCCACCGTCTACCTCTCGTTCTGCTCCGGCGAACACCCCGGCACCCGCGGCCCGTGGTTCGACGACCTGGACGGGCTGTTCGGCGTCGAGCTCCAGCTCTCCTACGGTGTCGCCGAACCCATCGAGGACGATGTCCTGGAGATGACCTTCACCGACGACTTCGGCGGGCTGACCGCGGGAGACACCCTGCGCTTCCCCGTCGCGGGCAACGAGGACAGCCGGGCGTATCTGCCGGTCCTCCCCCGCGACGCCCGTGTCGTCGCCGTCGACGCACACGGCCGACCCGCCCTCCTGGTGCGCGACACCGGAGCCGGCCGTACCGTCCTGGCCACCTACCCCCTGGAACACATGGCCGCCCGCACCGCCCGCGTCAACCCGGAGGAAACCCACCGGCTGTACGCGGCACTCGCCGATGTCGCCGGGGCCCGGCGCCCGGTGACGGTCGACAGCCCGTACGTCGGTGCGGACGTTCTCGTCCACCAGGACGGGCGCCGCTTCGTCTGGCTGGTCAGCCAGAGCTCCGCGGAGCTCACCGTCCGCCCCGTCGCCGACGGCACACTGCACGACCTCACGTCCGGCGCGCCGACCGCGGATGTGACACTCGCCCCGTACGGTGCCTGCGTCCTTGAGCTGAAGTGCTGGAGCTGAAAGTGACAGACCCCCTCTACCGCGACCCGTCCGCACCCGTGCCGGAGCGGGTCCGCGACCTGCTGGCGCGTATGACGCTCACCGAGAAGGTCGGCCAGGTCAACCAGCGCATGTACGGCTGGGACGCCTATGAGCGCACGGCCGACGGCCACCGGCTCACCGACGCCTTCCACGCCGAGGTCGCCACGTACGACGGTATGGGAGCCCTGTACGGGCTGCAGCGGGCCGACCCGTGGTCCGGCGTCGGCTTCGGCGACGGCATCACGGCGGCGGACGGGGCCCGGGTGGCCGACGCGGTGCAGCGCCACGTCATGGAGAACACCCGGCTGGGGATTCCGGTACTCCTCGTCGAGGAGGTCCCGCACGGCCACCAGGCGCTGGACGGCACCGTGTTGCCGGTCAACCTCGCCGTCGGCGCCACCTGGGACCCCGAGCTCTACGAGGCCGCCTCGGCCGCCGCCGGCGCGGAACTACGGGCCCGGGGCGGCCATGTGGCACTCGTCTCGGCCCTCGACCTGGTGCGCGACCCGCGCTGGGGCCGCGCGGAGGAGTGCTTCGGCGAGGACCCGTATCTGGCGGCCCGGCTCACCGAGGCGTTGGTGCGGGGCATGCGCAGCGCCGGGGTCGCCGTCGTGCTCAAGCACTTCGCCGGCCAAGGGGCCACCATCGGCGGGCGCAACAGCGCGGCCACCGAGCTGAGCGCCCGCGAGTTGCACGAGATCCATCTGGCGGCGGCCCGGGCGGGCGTACGGGCCGGCGCCGCCGGGGTGATGGCGGCCTACAACGAGTTCGACGGCCTGCCCTGTGTCGCCAACCCGACGCTGCTGACCGAACTCCTTCGGGACCAATGGCGGTTCGAGGGGATCGTCATGGCGGACGGCTGCGCCGTCGACCGTCTGGTCCGGCTCGCGGGGGACCCGGTGGCCGCGGGTGCCCTGGCCCTGAACGCCGGATGCGATCTGAGCCTCTGGGACGCCTGCTATCCGCGGCTTGCCGAGGCGGTCGAGCGGGGGCTCGTCGCGGAGCGGACCCTGGACACCGCCGTGGCCCGGGTCCTGGCCCTGAAGTTCCGCCTGGGCCTCTTCGACCGGCCTTCCGCGCATGCCGAAGCGCCTGGGGACCAGCGCTCCGGTCCGAGCGAGCTGAGTGAGCGCATCGCCCGCGCGTCGATCACACTGCTCGCCAACGACGGAGGGGTCCTGCCGATCGCACCATCGCCCCGCCGGATCGCCGTCCTCGGCCCGAACGCCGACTCGATCGCCCAGCAGATCGGCGACTACACCGCGCCGCAGCGGCCCGGCTCCCACCACGTCACGGTGCTGGACAGCATCCGGTCGGCCGCCCCGCCGGACACCGAGGTCACCTACGCGCGGGGGTGCGATCTGGTGGGCGGCGACCTCTCCGGTGTCCCGGAGGCGACCGCGGTGGCGGCAGCGGCGGACATCGCGGTGCTCGTGCTGGGCGGGTCGAGCGCCCGGTCGGGCGACACCGTCTTCGACTCCAACGGCGCGGCCGTCGTCACCTCCGCCAACCCAGTGGACATGACCTGCGGAGAGGGCGTCGACCTGGCCGAGCTGCGCCTTCCCGAGGGGCAGTTGGCGCTTGTGGACGCGGTGGCGGCCACGGGCGTGCCGGTCGTCGTGGTGCTCGTACAGGGCCGTCCGCACGCCGTGCCCGACCTTCCCGGCACCGCGGGCGCCGTGCTGAGCGTCTGGTACCCGGGCCCGTGGGGCGGCCGGGCCGTCGCCGACGTGTTGTTCGGCGCGGCGGAGCCGGAGGGGCGGCTGCCGGTGTCGGTGCCGAGCTCGGCCGCCCAACTGCCCGTGTTCTACAACGCCAAGGATCACGGCTACCGCGGCTATGTGGACCAGCCCGCCACCGCCCGATACGCCTTCGGCCACGGCCTGTCGTACACCACCGTCGCCTACTCGCCACCACGGCTGTCACGCGCCCGGGTGACCCCGGACGATCCCGCCCTCACCTGCCGGGTCAGCGTGCGCAACACCGGGGAGCGGCCGGTACGCGAGACGGTCCAGCTCTACGTACGGCGGCTGTCGGGCGGGTCCTCGTGGCCCCGCATACGCGAGCTGCGCGGCTTCGCCCGGCTCGACCTGGGTCCCGGGGAGGAGGCCGACGCCGTGTTCGAGATCGACGCCGACACCCTCGGCTCCGTCACCCGGGACCTCGGCCTCGCCGTCGAACCGGGGGAACTTCTGGTGGAGACCGGGCCCTCGTCCGACCGGACGCAGGGGGCGAGGCTGGTGATCGCGAGCTCGGGCTGATCGCCCACTCGCACCACCGGGTGGCAGCTACATCGGGGCTCGTGCGAGATGCGCGGCTCCGAGGAGTTCGGCGTTTTCGGCGAGCCGGCCGAGGGTGATGGTCAGCGCGCGATAGGCCCCGTCGGGCATGTGGCGGCGCAACCCGTCGTGAAGCCCCTCCATGACGGGAGCGGCGGCGGGGCCGAGCGTGCCTCGAGCTCGGCTCGCCGGAGTATCCGACCCGTCGGCAACTGCGTGACATCGAGAACGCGAGCGACGTCGTGAGCCGGCCTCTCGAACTCAAGGCAGACTGCGGAACCGATGTCGCCCGCTTCACCCTCACCCTGCCCGCCGAGGGCGTCGCCACGGTCCACGTCGGCTAGTCCCGGGCGAGCGCGCCGAGTTGTCCGGTTGCGCACTTTCCGTGACCCAACGGGCTTCATATGCTCACGTTGGCCTGTTTGCCGCTTTCAGGAGGTGTCGTGCCGGACCCCAAGATGTACTGCTACACCTGCCAATCCGATGAGCAGCACCGTCGACTCACGGCCGGGGAGAAGGTCTGGCTCAAGAACCGCACAGGGCGGAAGAGCGTCGAAGAATTCTTCATGTGCACGCGGACGGGCTGCCGCAATCTGCGGACCGGTTTCAACAAGCACCCTTTCGATCCCGTCATCCGCGTGCCCCTGCCCGACTGACCCCTCATGAGGCGCGGCGCCGTGCAGCAGGCCGTCGGCCGTGTGCTGCACGGCGCCACCGCGTGTGCGGCGTTCGCTACCTGGCCACCGGGCGCAGCGCGGTCGGTGGCTGGGTGTCCGGGGGCATCTGGACGGCCAGGCCGTCGGTGTTCTGGGCGAGGGCGAGTTGGGAGATGGCGTTGACCAGGGTCACCGTGTCGCCCTTGGCGGTCAGCTGCCAGCGCTGGGTGCGGGTGTTGTCCGAGCAGGTCTGCTGGGTGATGGTGGCGCCCGCCTCCAGTGGTGCGCCGAGGTAGCGTCTGCCGCTGACCATGTCGAGGCAGTTGCCGGTGGTGGTGCCACCGCGGACCGCGCGGATGCGGTAGTAGCCGTCGGGGGTGGCCGAGAGCACCCAGGTCGCGTCGGGGTCGGCCACCAGTTTGGCCGGGGCTCCCTGCGTGGTGCCCGACGTGGTCAGCCGCTTGGTCGAGTCGGGGAGGGTGAGGGCGTAGGTGCCGTCCTTCAGCGGGAGGCGTGTCACTTTGTTCCAGCCGGGGGCGTGGCCGAGCCGGCCCGCGAGGTCGGCGAAGCCGGTGTAGGTCGCGGCGGGTTTGGGGCTGCCCCAGGTGGCCTGGGAGATGAAGCGCAGCGGCATGAACGCGTCGGCCTCGACCTCGTTCTCGGTCTGTTCGGACGCGAAGTCGGGCCACATGGTGATCTTGGCGCCGGTGACCTGGGGCTGGGCGCCGGTCAGTGTCTCTCCCTCGAAGCGCAGGGGTGTCCAGTCGCTGTCGTACAGGGCCTGGGTTCTCATTTTCGAGCCGCCGCGGATCAGATAGAGGGAGTAGGCGGAGTTCATGACCTGGTGGCCCTGTGCGAGGAGCGCGGAGGGCGGCTGCTCGGCCTCGGGGGTCCAGTGCTCGACGTCGATGTTCTTGTCGAGGGGGATGGTGTTGTCGCCGGTCAGTCCGTCGTTCCAGATCCGCAGGGTTCTGCCGTCGGCCCGCACATGGGCGTTGACGCGGTTGACGAAGTCGATGAACGCGTCCTGCGGGGTGGCCGACGCGCCGTATTTCGCCTTCGCGTAGGCGGCTATCTGCGGGTAGGCGGCGTAGTCGGAGCCGAGCATGTACTCGTCGGCGCCCATGTGCCAGTACGGGGTGTCCCAGACGGTCAGGGCCTCGTCGAGGAGCCCGGTGTAGAAGGCGTAGGCCTCGGGCCGGGTGATGTCCAGCCGCGAGGGTGACTTGGTCCCGGAGGAGTCGGTGAGTTGCAGTTCGGAGTGGTTCTGCAGATAGGGGTCGATGTGTCCGGGTGAGTTGATCTCGGGTACGAGGGTGATGTGGTACTTCTTCGCCATGGCCGAGAGCTGTCGTATCTCGTCCTTGGTGTAGTAGCCCCAGAACTTGGTCTTCGGGTAGTCGTCGCTGGCGACTTTCGCCTCGATCCACAGCTGGTTGAGCTTCAGATACGACATCTCCCGCATCAGCCGCTCGAACCAGGGCATCGAGATGTGGATGTAGCAGGCGCACACTCCCACACCGCGCTCGGGGTATTGGGGGACGTCGACCGTCCGGCCGCGCGGCACTGTGGTCTGGCCGTGGAGCATCTGCAGCACGGTGCGGGTGCCGAGGAACAGCCCGTCGTCGGTCGCTCCGGTGATCCGGACGGCGTCGGAGACGAGAAGTTCGTATCCCTCCGCGCCGAGTTCCCGGGCGCCGGGGTCGAGGCGCAGGACCAGATCGCCGGCGCGGGGCTCTCCCCCGGTGACCACGGGCAGTTTGAGGCCGGTGGCGGCGGCCAGGTCGTCGGCGAAGGTGGCCGCGTCGGTCTGGGCGCGTTTGACCGGGGCCTGTTTGGCCGGGGCCCGTGTGGCCGCGGGCGCGACGATACGGGAGCCCTGCCGCAGCTGGAGGGTGCCGGATCCGGCGGTCCACCCCGTCAGGGCCGGTATCACTTCCGGCGTGGTGGCGGTGGGGGCGGCAGCGGCGGACGCGGGGGTGTGCGCCGAGGCCGGCAGGGCCGGCGGTACGAACAGGGCCAGGGCAGCCAGAAGGCAGACGGCCCAGCGGCGGTGTCTTCGCGCGGCGCGCATTCGTTGGATCACTGTGTCCATCGGCATGAGGGTTGTTACCCACTTCCCAGCAGCGAACACGCTTACTACTCTCGTCGGCCATGACCGGTGTCACGGCATCGAGAGGCGAACACATCCGATGAATCTGTTCCGACGCTCGAGGAGAAGCGGTCTGCGCCGCGCCATGATCGCCGCCGCGATCGCGGCGCTGACCGGGGTGGCGGCCCTGCCGCCCGCGACCGCCACGGCTGCCGCGGCCAACGAGGCAAGCGGCGCAACGGGGTGTCAGGAGCCCGTAACACCCGCGCCGGTCATGTCCGTGGAGGAGTGCGACAGTCCGGCGCGGATCGTCGAGAAGGCCGCGAACATCGTGCCGCGCCCGTCCCAGGTGGCCTGGCAACAGCGCGGCATCGTCGGCTTCACCCACTTCGGGATGAACACCTTCACCGACCGCGAGTGGGGCTCGGGCATGGAGAAGGAGTCACGCTTCGCCCCGTCGAACGTCGATGTGGACCAGTGGATGCGTGCGTACCGGGCGATGGGGGCCAAGCAGGTCATCTTCACCGCCAAGCACCACGACGGCTTCGTGCTCTACCCCACCCGCTACAGCAACCACTCCGTGGTCGCCAGCCCTTGGTGGGTCAGCACCGCGGGCTGCGCCCAGGCCGGGGAGACCACCGCCGCCCGGGCCGCGGCCGCGCAGAAGCGTGACACCGACCCCTCCGCGTACTGGCGGGCCCGGGAGGCGGGCTGCGAACGGCAGGGCGGGGACATCCTCGGCACATACGTCCGCGCGGCCCGTGCGGCGGGGCTGCGGGTGGGGATCTATCTGTCGCCGTCAGACGGGGCCGAACTGCCCCGGGCGTGGCACAAGGACACCTACATCCCGGCGATCAAGGCCAAACCGGCCGACTCGCGCTCGACCGCCGAGAAGGCCACGCTGGAGGACGCGCCCGCGAGCCCGGCCGGCCAGAGCCGGTACGGCAACTCCAGCACGCCCACGGCGCGTACGATCCCGACCCTGGTCCCCGGCGACGACCGGGCCCGCGCGGTGGCGCGGGGCACCCTGCCGACGTTCGAGGTCGTCGAGGACGACTACAACGCCTACTACCTGAACCAGCTCTACGAACTGTTCACCCAGTACGGGCCGATCGACGAGCTGTGGCTGGACGGCGCCAATCCATGGGCCGGTTCGGGGATCAGCGAGAAGTACGACTTCACCACCTGGTTCGCGATGATCAAGGCGCTGTCGCCGGACACCGTGGTCTTCGCCGGGCCGCAGGGCACCCGGTGGGTGGGCAACGAGGCTGGCGTCGCGCGGACCGGCGAGTGGAGCGTCGTACCGGCGACGGGCGACCCGGACACGGCGCACAACGAGGGGCTGATCCCCGGTGGCGCATGGGCCGAGGACATCGGTTCCCGGGCGGTGCTCGGCCGGTCCGATGTGCGCTATCTGCAGTGGTTCCCGGCCGAGGCGGACTCCTCGATCAGGCCCGGCTGGTTCTACCATCCCGGCGAGCGGCCGCAGTCGGCGGCCGAGCTGGTCGACAAGTACCGGCGGTCCGTCGGACGCAACGCCGTGATGCTGCTCAACGCGCCGCCCGGCACGGACGGGCGGATCGCCGACGCCGACCTCGCCTCACTCACCTCCTTCGGCACGGCCGTCCGCGACACCTACCGCACCAATCTGCTGGCGCCCGGAAAGGACCCGACGGGCGCCGCGCTGTCCGACGAGGACCTGTCCACCGGCTGGTCCCCGGCGGGCCAGGCCACCACGGGCAGCGTGGTCCTGGACCTGCCCCGGGCGCAGAGCTTCGACCAGATCCTGCTCCGCGAGAACATCAACCGGGGCCAGCGGGTCGAGGAGTTCGCGGTGGACACCTGGAACGGCACCGGCTGGGTGCAGGCGGCGAGCGGTACGACCGTCGGCTACAGCCGGATCCTGGTGCTGAACGCCCCGGTGCGCACCGACCGGGTCCGGATCCGCGTCCTGGCCGCACGCGCCACGCCGCAGCTGGCGACGGTGGGCCTGTACCGTACGGTCGCGCCGTCCTCCCTCAGCCCCTCGTGACGCTTGACCTTGCCCAAAGGTGAAGGCCGACAGTGTCCGTGGCGACCAAGCCACGGACGAGAGGGACACGCATATGGACGACGACGCCCTGCTGGCAGAGCAAAGGGCCTACTACCGGGCAGGCGCGGCCCAATACGACCGGCCCTACGCGGAGCGCGAAGAGCTGCGGACGTTGCTGACCGTCGTCGACGATCTCCCGATCGCCGGGGATGTGCTGGAGTTGGCCTGTGGCACGGGCCAGTGGACCCCGAGGCTCGCGGCGCGGGCGCGGTCGGTGACGGCGGTCGACGCGGCAGCCGAAGTGCTGGCCCTGGCCCGGGCCCGTACCGCATCCCCCACTGTCCAGTTCGTCGAGGCCGACCTGTTCGAGTGGCGGCCGCCACGGCGCTACGACACCGTGTTCTTCGCCTTCTGGCTCTCCCATGTTCCACCGCGGCGGTTGCCCGAGTTCTGGAACACCGTCGCCGCCGCGCTCGCACCGGGCGGCAAAGCGATCTTCATCGACGATGGCCCCGCCGCTGCCGCGGAGGAGGACATCCTCGCCGACCAGCCGGCCCCGGCCGCGCTGCGCCGACTGGACGACGGCAGCCAGTACCGCATCGTCAAGGTGTTCCACGACGCCCGAACACTCACGGACGACCTCACAGCTCTGGGGTGGTCGGTCCGTATCCGGCCCGTGGCCGGGAACTTCATCGGCATCGCGGAGCCGCCGGCCAAGAAGCCGTGACCCCGGCGCGGGACAACCGCGCCGGGGCCGGGCGACGGGCTCAGGACGTGGGCGTCAGCACCAGCTTGGCCTTATGGCCGGAGACCGACTTCACCGAGATCTTCAGGTTGTTGAGCCTGACGGTGCCGCCCGGGCTGGTGCTGCCGCTCAGGCGCCCGCCGCCCGTGGTGGTGGCCGCCATCTTCACGGATCGGGAACTGACGTGCGTGATCCGCAGCTTCCCGAACCCGAAGCGGTGGCTGTTGACCTTGATGCTGCTGGGCGCCGACACGGTGATCTTGCACCGCCCGTCGTAACACGGCCCGTGGGCGGCGGCGTACGACTCCGTCGCCGTCAGGCCGAAGCCCAGAGTGCCCGCCAGCGTCAGCGTCGCGGTGGCCGTCGCGGCCCTCCGCCACATACCGGTGCTCATCAATGGGACCTCCTGTCTCCAAAAGGGGCATTTCCCGTGCGGCATTTCTAACCCACCGGACGCGGGACCCCTCCCGCCGTACGACGACGCACGACCGGCCGGCTCCGCCGCCCCCGGACACGGCCCGGGCCAGGCGGTCTCATAGGCTTGCGATCATGGTGAGTGAATTCAGTGACGCGTTTCTGCTGGAAGCCGAGCGGCACGCGGCCTGGGGCGCGGCACAGCTGGAAACCCTGACCGCGTTCGTTCCCGACGGTCCCTGGACCGCGGATCTGCCGTCCTGCACATATCAGCAGGGTGAGCTGGAGATGCGGATCGCCGTGCTGGGCACCTTCGACATGGAGGAGCAGTCCTGGATGTGGGGCTGGGCGAACCCCGGACTGCGCGGGACCGAAGTGGTGTCCCTGACCGAGGGGGTCGAGCGGTACGGCAGGGCGCACCAGATCGCCGAGCTCACCGAGGAAGTCCTCGACCTGTCCGGCTTCGCCGACCCCCGGCGCGCCGCCGAGATGCTGGCCTTCACAGGGATGGGCGTGGTGCGCGCTCCCGGCTATATCGGCATGCCGGCCGGCCCCGGCACGCAGGTCTACTTCCTGCCCGACGACCCGCAGATACCCCGCGCCGCCCTGGACCCCGTCACCCTGCCGCGGACGCTGCTCACCGGCGCGTCCCTGATCGGCCACTCGGCTCGCCACGCCGTGGCGGGGTACTTCGACCACCACGGCATGGCCCAGCGGGCCGACGGTGACCGCATCACCGCCGATCTGCCCAGCGGCGACTCGGTCGACATCGACTTCGATACGGCGGGCCGAATCGCCAACGTCAGCCTCAAGGTCTCGCCCTGATATTCGGTGGCGCGCCGACCCCCCGATGGTGAAGATCGCGCCATGCCCAACTTCCTGGAGACCGACCGGCTCGCGCTCCGCGCGTTCACCGAGGCCGACGTCGACCACCTGTTCGCGCTGGACAACGACCCCGACGTCATGCAGTTCATCAACGGCGGTCGGCCGAGAAGCCGCGAGTCGATCCAGACGCGGGCCCTGCCCCAGCTCCTCCGCGACTATCCGTTCCTCGGCTCCCGTGGCTACTGGGCCGTGGAGGAGAAGGCCACCGGCACCTTCCTGGGCTGGTTCGAGTTCCGCCCGCTCGACGACGACAGCCCCGCCGTGGTCGAACTCGGCTACCGGCTCAACAAGGCGGCCTGGGGATGCGGCTATGCCACGGAGGGAGCCCGGGCCCTGATCGACAAAGGGTTCACCGACTTCGGGGTGGAGCGGGTCACGGCGAACACCATGGCGGTGAACACGCGGTCCCGGCGTGTGATGGAGAAGGCGGGGCTGTCGTTCCTCCGGAACTTCACCGGCGACTGGTCGGATGCGATCGAGGGCTCGGAGCACGGCGAAGTCGAGTACGAGCTCACCCGGGCGGAGTGGCAGCGGCGCCAGTAGCAGACGGCCGGGGACCGTTTACGGGTCCCCGACGCGATACTGACGGCGAACCGGACGACGCTGACGCACTGCTGACGCGCGCTGCGAACGGTCCGCCGTGTTCAGGCGGGGAGGGAGCCGAGCCAGTCGGTCAAGTGCTGGTTGACCTCCTCATGGCGTTCCTGTTGGATCCAGTGGCCGCAGCCGTCGAGGATGTGGCAGGAGCGCAGGCCGGGCAGGGTGGTGGGGTACGCCTTGATCGCGTCGGCCAGCCAGGTGGTGGAGGCGTCCAGGGCGCCGCCGAGGAACAGCGACGGTTGGGTGAGGGGGGCGCCGTCGAAGTCGGCGAGGTCTTCCCAGTCCCGGTCCATGTTGCGGTAGCGGTTCAGGGGGCCGGTGAGACCGGTCCGTTCGAACTCGGCGGCGTAGCTGTCGAGGTCGTGCTCGCTGAGCCAGGCGGGCAGACGGCCTTCGGGAAACCTGTCGCGCATCGTCCCGCCGGGGCTGATGAAGTGTGGGTCGGGGGAGCCGGGCGCGGGCATGGTGTCCCCGGACAGGGCGGCGTAGAGACCGGCGAGCCAGCCGCGTACGTCGGGCTCGATCTCGGCCTCGGCTCGACCGGGGGCCTGGAAGTACGAGACGTACAACTCGTCGTCCCCGCCCATCCGGGCGAAGATCTCGCTGGGCCGCGGTCCGCCGCGCGGGGCGTAGGGGACGCTCAGCAGCCCGACCGCGCGGAAGACATCGGGCCTGACCAGGGCGGAGTTCGCGGCGATGCCCGACCCCCAGTCATGGCCGACGATCACGGCCGTCTGCTCGCCGAGCGCGTGCACCACGGCGGTGTTGTCCTCGATGAGGTCGAGCATCCGGTAGGAGGCCACGCTCTCCGGCTTGGAGGAACGCCCGTAGCCGCGGACGTCGATGGCGACCGCGCGGTATCCGGCGGCGGCCAGCACCGGCAGTTGGTGGCGCCATGAGTACCAGGACTCGGGGAAGCCGTGCACCAGCAGGACCAGCGGTCCGCTCCCCTGCTCCACCAGATGGATCCTGCCCGCGGGGGTGGGGACCAGGCGATGTGTGACGTCCGGTTGCGACATGGCTCCTCCGGGTTGCTGATCGACTCGTACTGCGATGGTGCGTGGCGTACCGCATCGGTGCGAGTCCCGTTGCCGGTTCGGCAAACCGGTGCCGGGAACACCGCTGGTCCTGCCCGGTGTCTTCGCGGACCGGGTGCTTCGGGGCCGCTGTGCGAGAATGGCCGGCAGAGCCCGACCGGCTCCTGGACGAGGTGCGCCGTACCCAGACATGACAAGACGACGCCGGGAGTGTCTGTCATGGCCTGGGTCGTTCTTGTGATCTCCGGGGTGCTGGAAGCCGTGTGGGCCACGGCGCTGAGCAAGTCGGAAGGGTTCAGCCGGCCACTGCCGACCGTCGTCTTCGGTATCGGTCTGGTGCTGAGCATGGCGGGCCTGTCCTTCGCCCTGCGGACCGTGCATGTGGGCACCGGGTACGCGGTCTGGGTGGGCATCGGCGCGGTACTCACCGCCACCTACGCCATGGTCTTCGGCGGCGAGCCCGCCGGCTGGCTGAAACTTCTGCTGCTCCTGGGCATCGTCGGCTGCGTGGCCGGGCTGAAGCTCGCGCACTGAGAGTCGTACGGTCGCCGCTCCAGTACGGTCAGCGCTCCGGCGCGGAAAGGCCCGCCAGGCCGGTGTCCACCATGATGCGTTCGACGGTCTCGGCGAGGGTGCTGTGGCCGCCGATGACCGTCTCGATGCCGCCCGGCAGGAGGTCGCGCTCCCGGTACCAGGAGCGCATCTCCGCCTCGCCGTACTCCTCCGCCTGGGGCTTGGTGGCGTGGCGGGCCAGGGTTTCCTCGAGCGGTACGTCCAGGTAGAAGCCGTACGTCGGGCCGCGGTGGTCGGCGCGCAGCCGGGCGAGCATTTCGCCGTAGTGGTCGGCGTAGAGGATGCCTTCGACCACGACGTGGTAGCCCGCGTCCAGGACGTAGCGGGCGACGGTGTCGATCAGCCCGATGTTGGCCGCCCCGGGACGGTCGTGTTCGCGCAGGACGACGCGGCGGAGATGGTCCTGGCCGACCAGGGCCAGGCCGCGGCCGAACCCGTCGCGGAGGCCGGCCGCGACGCTCGACTTACCGGAGGCGCTGTTGCCTCGCAGGACGACCAGCCGGGTCGCCGTGGTGCCCACCGTCATCCGCGCCACGCTACCGGGGCCGGTGGCAGGCACACCACGGCACACCACGGCGTACCGCCCCAGATGCGCGCGGGACGGTGGCGAGGAGGCGGTCGGCGCACACCCGTGCGCCCTGTCGCGGCCCTTTTACTCATCCCACAATGGGCGGGCCGCTTCGGCCAGATCCAGGAGGTTGTCCGTGTCCGATCCCGCCTCAGCGCCCTCTCGCGATGGCCGGGCCCCGCTCGTGGACTCTCCGGATCCTCAGCTCGCGCGCTATCTGGCCGGGCATCCGGCCCCGGCCGCGGCCGCCGACGCGCTGATCCGCGACGGCCAGGGGCGGATCCTGCTGGTCGACCCGGTCTACAAGGACGGCTGGGATCTGCCCGGCGGCATGGCCGAGGACGAGGAACCGGCCTCCGCGCTCGTCCGGGAGCTGGCCGAGGAGCTGGGGCTCACCGTGGAAGTCGGGCGGCTGCTGGCCGTCGACAGCGTGCCCGCCACCGTGTACGGGCGCACCGTCCTGGCCTTCGTCTACGCCGGCCATCTGCCCGGCGATCACACCCCGTCGGCCCTGGTCCCCCAGGACGGTGAGATCCGCGGCGCCCGATTCCTCCCCGAGCGCGAGGCCCTGGAGCTGCTGCCACCGCTGCTGCGCCGTCGCGTGGCCGCCGCGCTCGCCGCCGAGCGCGGCTCGCACACCGCGGTGCTGCGCGACGGACACCGTCCGCCGCCGCACCGCCGCGACTACTACGCACTGCTGCCGGCGCCGATGATGGCGGCCACCGTGCTGGTCACCGACACCTCCGGGCGCGTCCTGGTGCTCGATCCGAGCTACAAGGACCATCTGGACTTGCCAGGGGGCATGGTCGAGGCCAACGAGTCGCCCGCGCAGGCCGCCGCGCGCGAGCTGGCGGAGGAGCTGGGGCTGACGGTTCCGGTCGGGCGGCTGCTGGCGGTGGACACCTCGTCGGCGGCTGCCGCCCGGCATGGCCGCGCCGTGACCTGCATGATCTTCGCCGCGCCACCGCTCGCCCCGGCCCAGGCCGGACAACTGACCTTCCCCGACGGGGAGATCCGCGCCGCGTACTGGATGAGCCGCGACGAGGCCGCGCGGCGGCTGCCCGCCCGGCTGGCGGCCCGGGTGGCGGCCGGTCTGGACGCCCTCGCCACGGGCGGTGTCATCCACCTGGAGCGGGGCGAGCCGACCGCCCCGCCGGCCGAGCTGACCGTACGGGAGCGGGCAACCCAGGCCCGGGCGGCGATGGTCGACCGGCTGGCGGCCGACGGCGTACTGACCGACCCGGACCTACGGCGGGCCCTGCTCGCGGTCCGGCGTGAAGTCCTGCTCCCCCGCTGCTACATCCGCCGCCCCACGGCCGCCGGGCAGCCGAGGGCCTGGCAGCTGCTGGACGGCGCGGACCCCCGTGACCGGGACGAGTGGCTGGCCTGGATCCACGACGGGGACTCGGTGCTGATACAGCACCGCGGTGAGCCACTTGACGCCGCTGAGCGCGGGCAGATCGTCACCGGCGGCGGGTTCACCGGGATGTCCACCGGCATGACCACCGCGGTCGAGGGGCTGCGGGCGCTGGGCCTGACGGCCGGGGACCGGGTGCTGGAGTCGGGCACCGGCCCCGGCCTCGTGACGGCCGCGCTGTGCGAAATCCTCGGGGACACCGCGGTCACCACCATCGAGGCCGACCCGCATCTGGCCGAGGCCGCCCGCGAGCGCCTGGCCCGCCTCGGGCACCGGCCCCGGATCGTACGGGGTGACGGCCTGGCCGGCCGCCCCGGCGAGCGCTTCGACGCGGTCCTGCTGTCGTTCGCGGTCCGCGGCCTGCCGCCCGCCCTGCTGGAGCAGCTGGCCGACGGCGGGCGGCTGTTGGCGCCGATCACGACCGGCGCGGTCGGCTGGCCCGCCCAGGCGATGGTCCGCCGTACCGGCGACGCGCTGGACGCCGTGCTGCGGCCGGTCGCCTCGGGGCACCGGCCGGGCCTGGGCGTGGACCTGGTCACCGCGCCCGACCGGATGCCCGACGGTCCGGTCACCGTCCGGCCGAGCCGCCTCGCCCCACCCGAGGAGGCCGGGTTCTGGCTGGCGGTCGGCCATCTACTGCCCGGTCTGGTACGGGTCGCCGGCGCCGAGCGGCTGTCCCTGTACGCCCCGGCCGAGGAGTCGTGCGCCATCGTCCGCTCCGACGGCGGCTCCTGCGTCGTCGAACGCATCGGCCCCCGGAACATCTGGGCCGAGGTGGAGAGCGTCCACGTCCGCTGGAGCCAGGCGGGCCGACCGGACCATTACCGCCTCGACCTCACCGATCCCGCCGTCCAGCGGGTGGACGGCGGCGCCGGCGCACACGCGCTGACGTGGCGGCTGCCCCGCCACTCGGCCCCGGCCACCGTCGCCTCGTAGCGCGCCGCCCCTTGCCCCTTTTCCCCTTGAACGACTGGGCAGTTGGGTTACGCGGCGGCCGGACCGAGGGCACAATCCAAGCCTGACCGACAGTCCTCTCAAGGAGGTTCGGGTGAAGACGGCGCGCCGTACCTGGAGAAGATCCCGGCTGATGGCCGCGGTATCGAGCTTGTTCACCGCGGCTGCCCTCGCGACAGCCGGTACGAGTGCGGCCGCTGCCGCCGAGGTGTCCCCCGCCTCCGTATCCGAGGCGGCCTCGGCCATCGAGTCGCTGAACGTCCCGGGGACCGCGTGGACCGTGGATGAACGCACCGGGACGCTGCGCGTGTCCGTCGGCTCCACGGCCGGGGGTGACGAGCTGGCCAGGCTCGACCGTATCGCCGCGCGCTCCGGCGGCGCCGTGACCGTCGAACGGCTCGGCGGACCGCTGCGGACCCTCCTCTCGGGCGGCGACGGCGCATACGCCTCAGCGGGCTGGCGCTGTTCCGTCGGGGTCAATGTGCAAAGCGGCACCACGTACTACTTCATCACCGCCGGCCACTGCACCGACGGCCTGCCGACGTGGTACACCGGCGCCGATCTGACCACCGCGGTCGGCCCGACGACGGGCACCAGCTTCCCGGGTGACGACTACGGCGTCGTCCGATACGCCAACGCGGCCGTCCCGCACCCCGGTACGGTCGGCACCGTCGACGTCACGGGAACCGCCGCCGCCTATGTCGGCCAGGAGGTCTGCCGCCGGGGGGCCACGACCGGTGTCCACTGCGGCCGGGTCACCGGGCGGGGCGCCACCATCAACTACGGCAACGGCGAGATCGTCTACGGGCTGATCCAGACCAATATCTGCGCCGAGCCGGGTGACAGCGGCGGTCCGCTCTACGCGGGCGACAAGATCATCGGCATTCTCTCCGGCGGCACCGGGGACTGCGCCACCGGCGGCACCACCTACTACCAGCCCATCCAGGAGGTGCTGAGCGCCTACGGCCTCACCGTCTACTGACGGCCGACCACACGGCCGATCACGCGGAAACGGCGTCCGGGCAACGGCTCACGAACGGCGTGCCCGCGGGTACTGTCATCGGCAGGCCCTGGCCCCGACCGCGAGGAGGTGCGCATGAGCGCACAGCCCGACCACTCCGTCGACCGCAAGGTCACCGCCATCCCGCACACCATCAACGCCATCGGTGAGGCCTTGAGCGGTGAGCAGCGCGCCCGCTTCTACGGGGAGGTCCTGGCCGCCGAGGAGTCCGTCGTTCCCGCGGTGATGCGCTCGTGGTGGAAGATCGCGATGCTGGCCAGGGCGCCGTTGGCGGAGCGCAGCCGGGCGAACGCCGCCGCCGGGCGGAACCTGGTCGGCATCGACGACCTCATGACCCGGCTCGAGGGAGCGGGCGGGTGAACCATGAGCGTCCCCGGCCGGGCTGGGCCGCGTATATCGAAGAGACCCCGGCCGAGGCCATCGTGGCGATGCCTGCGGATCTGGCCAAGAAGGTCGCCAACTACATCGCCGCTCTCGCGCTCGAAGCAGGCGGTGCGGTGGACAAGGGCAAGCAGCCCCCCGGCGACCCGATGGACGACCGCGACACGCGCTTCAGCATCCAGGTCGCGGGCGAGCCCGTGATCATCGAGTACAGCGTCCACCACGACGTCCGGGCGATACGGATTCCGGTCGTGGTCTGGATCGGCTGATCTTTACGGAGCGGCGGGATCAGCCGAGGGCGCGGTCCAGGTTGAAGGCGGCGCTGATGAGGGAGAGGTGGGTGAAGGCCTGCGGGAAGTTGCCGAGTTGTTCGCCGGTCGGGCCGATCTCCTCGGCGTACAGGCCCAGGTGGTTGGAGTAGGTGAGCATCTTCTCGAACGCCAGCCGGGCCTCCTCCAGCCGGCCGGCGCGGGTGAGCGCCTCGACGTACCAGAAGGAGCAGATCGAGAAGGTGCCCTCGGTGCCGGGCAGGCCGTCCGGGCTGAGGTACGGGTCGTAGCGGTAGACCAGGGAGTCGGATACGAGCTCCTGCGACAGGGCGTCGAGGGTCGCGAGCCACTTGGGGTCGACCGGGGAGATGAACTTGGCCATCGGCATCATCAGCACCGCGGCGTCCAGGATGTCCTGGTCCAGGCGCTGGGCGAAGGCTCCGCGCCGGGCGGACCAGCCGCGTGTCATGATCTGCCGGTAGATGGCGTCGCGGCTGATCCGCCAGCGGGGAAGGTCGGCGGGCAGTCCACGGCGGGTGGCCAGGCGGATGGCCCGCTCGATGGCCACCCAGCACATGAGGCGTGAGTACAGGAAGTTCTGCCGTCCCGCGCGGCTCTCCCAGATGCCTTCGTCGGGCTGGTCCCAGTGGTCGCAGACCCAGTTCACCAGGTAGCCCACCTCGTCCCAGTGGTCGCTGCTGATGGGTTGTCCCCACTTGTCGTACAGATAGACGGAGTCGATGAGCGCTCCGTAGATATCCAGCTGGAGCTGGGCCGCGGCGCCGTTGCCCACCCGGACCGGGGCGGATCCCAAGTAGCCTTCCAGATGGGAAAGCTGGAGCTCGGGGAGGTCACGGCTGCCGTCGATGCCGTACATGATCTGCAGCGGTCCGGTGGCCTGATCGCCGTCGCAGCTGATGCAGTGCTCGGAGAGAAAGCCCATGAAAGCCTCGGCCTCCGTGGTGAAGCCCAGGCGGAGCAGGGCGTAGACGCAGAAGGCGGCGTCCCGGACCCACATATAGCGGTAGTCCCAGTTGCGCTCGCGGCCGATGGCTTCCGGCAGGCTGGTGGTCGGGGCGGCCACGATGGCGCCGGTCGGGGCGTAGGTGAGCAGTTTCAGGGTCAGCAGGGAGCGCTGGACCATCTCCCGCCAGCGCCCGTGGTAGCGGGAGGCGCTGAGCCATTTGCGCCAGAAGCGGACCGTGGCCTCGAAGTCGGCCCCGGCCTCGCGCCGGGCGCAGCCGAGGAGGGCGACCTCGTCGTCGACCCGGTCGAGGGCGAAGACCGCGGACTCGCCTTCGAGCAGTTTGAAGCGCGACCGTACGTCCTGGCCGTCGCACTCCAGGGGCGCGGTGGCGGTCAGCGCCAGGGACAGGGAGGGGGAGTCGAAGAGCACCCTGTTGCCCTGCATCCGCGCGGTGTGCGGCTCGGCTCCGTAGCCGAAGCGGGGCGCCACCTGCGCGGTGAACGGGAGGGTGCCGCGTACGCAGCGCACCCGCCTGATCAGCCGGTGCCGCCCGGAGTCGCGGGAGTCGTCGGCGACGGGCATGAAGTCCTGGATCTCCCCGGCGCCGTCGGCGGCGGAGAAGCGGGTGATCAGCACATTGGTGTCGGGGAAGTAGAACTGGCGGGTCCGCGCGGGGACGTCGGTGGCCAGTTCGAAGGAGCCGCCCCGTTCCGCGTCCAGGATCGAGCCGAACACGCTGGGCGCGTCGAAGCGCGGGCAGCAGTACCAGTCGATCGTGCCGTTCGTCCCCACGAGGGCGACGGTGCGCAGATCGCCGATCAGTCCGTGGTCCGCGATCGGCAGATAGCGCGAGGAGGCCGTCGGGAAGAGCGTCTCCTGCCCGTATCCGGCGTCGTCGAACACCATGTCAGGCCTCCCTGCCGTCGCGGCTCCGCCGCACGGCCGCGTACCCGGCGGCCTACGCCCCCATCGCGGCCAATATTCCTATAACAGGGTAAATCACCCCGCAATCGGCCAGGGTCGGTGCAGATGGGCCAGGTCCTCGGGCGGCGGGGTGGTGGGCCGGTAGATGGGCGGGGCCTGGTCGATGGCGGCCGCCGGGGCGTCGGCCAGCTGGAAGCGGCCGCGCAGGCGCCGGTAGAACTGCAGGGGGGTCAGCCGCGCCAGGCGCAGGCAGTACGGGGCCCGGTAGGCCGCCATCCAGTCCCCCGGCTCCAGCACCCCGCGCAGCTCCCCGTCGATGCTGACGGCGACGCGTCCGGAGTGGGGCAGTACGCGGACCGCGACGATCTCGTCGGCGTCGGCGATCACGGTGCGGTCGAAGGCCATATGCGGGGCGACGGGGGTGAAGACGATCGCATCGGCCTCGGGGGCCAGCACGGGTCCCCCGGCGGCGAAGCTGTAGGCGGTGGAGCCGGTGGGGGTCGCGACGATGAGGGCGTCGGCCGAGTAGCAGGCCAGCAGCTGCTCGGCCAGATACACGGCCAGATTCACCTGCCGGTTCCGGGCGAGCTTTTCGAAGACGACGTCGTTGACCGCGGTGACGTCCAGGGGAATCCCCCAGCTTGCCTTGTCCGTGGCGCCGGGGCGCACGGCCGGCGCGGGCAGCGCGGGGCCGCGCCCGTAGCACAGCGGCTCCTCCAGGCCGGTGGGCGTATCCAGCGGGCGCGACGCCCGGAGGGTGAGCACCATCCGCTCCTCGATGACCGTCTGGTCCCGGTGGAGTGCGTCCAGCGCGCCCTCCACCTGGTCGGTGGTGATCTCGGTGAGGAAGCCGACCCGGCCCACGTTCACCCCCAGCACCGACGCCCCGTCCTTGGCGGCGATCCGCGCCCCGCGCAGAAACGTGCCGTCGCCGCCGAAGGTCATGACCACCCCCGGGTGGCCCGCGGCCACGGCCTCTTCCTGGCCGCCGCGCCGCGGCACCCCCGCCTGCCATACGTCGAGGTCGGTGCAGACGACACCGTGCGCGGCACACCACTCCCGCGCGGTCCGCGCCGCCGCGACGGCGACCGGACGACCCTGGTGAACGACGAGGCCGAGCCGGGTCAGAGGCATCGCCTCAACGGTAGTCCGCGCGGGTCCGTCCCGCAGATCGCGCCGCCCCTCCCGGCGCCGGGGGCGGCGCGAGCCGGAGGGCGCGGGTCAGTCGGCGAGTCGGCGGCTGATGACCAGGCGCTGGATCTGGTTGGTGCCCTCGAATATCTGCATGATCTTGGCCTCGCGCATATAGCGCTCGACGGGATAGTCGCGGGTGTATCCGTAGCCGCCGAAGACCTGGACCGCGTCGGTGGTGACCTTCATGGCGGCGTCGGTGGCGATGAGCTTGGCCACGCTGGCCTGCCGGCTGTACGGGCGTCCCGCGTCGCGGCGGCGGGCGGCGTCGAGGTAGGTGGCGCGCGCGGAGTCGACGGCGGCGGCCATGTCCGCCAGCAGGAAGCCGAGCCCTTGGTGGTCGATGATCTTCCGGCCGAACGCGGTGCGTTCACGGGCGTAGGCGACCGCGGCGTCCAGGGCGGCCTGGGCCAGTCCGGTGGCGCACGCGGCGATGCCGAGCCGGCCGGAGTCCAGGGCGCTGAAGGCGATCTGCAGCCCTTGCCCTTCCCGTCCGATGAGCCGGTCGGGGTCGAGCAGGGCGTTGTCCCAGAAGGCGGCCGTGGTGGGGATGGCGTGCAGGCCCATCTTCTCCTCGGGCCGGCCGAAGGTGAGGCCGTCGGTGTGTCCGGGGGCGAGGAAGCAGGAGATGCCGTCGCTGCCCGGGGAGGTGCGGGCGAAGAGGGCGTAGAACCCGGCTTCGCCGCCGTGGGTGATCCAGGCCTTGGCGCCGTTGATCCGGTAGCCGTCGGCGTCCTTGTCGGCCCGGCAGGTCAGGGCCGCGGCGTCCGAGCCGGCCTGCGGTTCGGAGAGGCTGTATCCGCCGATGAGCCGGCCGCTGAGGATGTCGTCCGCCCAGCGGCCGCGCTGGGCGTCGGTGCCGAAGGTGAGAAGGGGGAAGGCGGCGAGGGTGTGGACGCTCACCGCGACGGCGACGGCCGCCCAGCGCGCGGCCAGTTCCTCCAGGGCCTGGAGATAGACCTCATAGGGCTGCTCGCCCCCGCCGTACTGCTCCGGGTACGGCAGACCCAGCAGGCCCGCCTCGCCGAGCAGGGCGAACAGGCCCTGCGGATAGGTCTCGGCGCGTTCATGTCCGTCGACGCGGGGGGAGAGTTCCTTGTCGGCGATGTCGCGGACGAGGTCCAGCAGGTCCTCGGCCTCCCGGGTGGGCAGCAGGCGGTCGACGGTCATGACGATGCTCCTGGGCGCGTACGGGTGGACGGGCGCGCTCAGGACAGCAATACGAGGCCGTACGCCACAAGGACCTTGTGAGAAGTCGGGTGCAAGACGCAAAATATTTCCACAAGCAGGCTGTTCGGACAGTTTTGCTTGCGCGTGGGGTGCTGTTTTATCGAGCCGAAGCGGGGGCCTGGATGACTGAGATCGACGATGTGGACCGCCAGTTGCTGCGGATGCTCCGGGAGGACGGGCGGCGCACCTTCTCCGAGATGGCGCCCGCGGTCGGGCTGTCGGTGGCGGCGGTCAAGCGCCGGGTGGACCGGCTGCGGGACAGCGGCGTGATCAAGGGCTTCACGGTGCAGGTCGATCACGCCAAACTGGGCCGCGGCATCGAGGCGTTCGTGGAGCTGTCGTACACGGGGACCACTCCTGTCGGGGAGATCGTCCGCACCGCGTACGAGGTGCCCGAGGTCCAGGCGGTCTTCACGATCGCGGGCGATCCCGACGCGCTGGTGCATGTCCGGGTGCGGGACATCGAGCATCTGCAGCAGGTGATCGACGGGCTGCGGCGCGCGGGGCAGGTCACCGGCACCAAGACGCTGATGGTGCTGGGCTCCTGGACGAGAGACGCCTGACGGCGGACGCCTGAGGAGTCGCTGCCGGCCCCGCGGGCCGCGGAGGGGACGGCCGCGGGTCAGTCCGCGGCGGCGATGGCGCAGGCAGGGTGGCCCCAGCCGTCGGGGTTCTTCTTGATGGTCTCCCCCTTCGCGTACGGGGCTCCGCAGCGGCAGCGGCCGGGGAACTTCGCCGCGATCGAGCCGCCCGAGCGGGCGCCGCTCCCGCGCCGCGCCCCGGTCCCGTTCCCCTTACCCTTCGTCGCCTGCTTGCCGCCGTTCCCGGTCGGGGCCTGGGGCTCGGGCAGGGCCGAGCCGAGGGAGCTGCCGATGGCCTGCTGGGAGCGGGCCGTATCGCTGGCCGCTTGGTCCGCGGCCGCGTTGAACGGGTCGCCGCCCACCTGGTGGGCCGCCACGTACACGAACTCCACGTCCCGGCCGCCCAGCAGCTCGTCGATGCGCACCACGAGATCGCGGTTGGCCACCGGGCTGCCCGAGGCGGTCTTCCAGCCCTTTCTGCGCCATCCCGGCAGCCAGGTGGTGACCGCCTTCATCGCGTACTGCGAGTCCATCCGCACCTCGAGCGGCACCGCCGGGTCGGTGGACTCCAACAGGCGCATGAGCGCGGTCAGTTCGGCCACGTTGTTGGTGGCGGTGCCCAGCGGCCCGGCCTCCCATCGCGCCACCGCGCCGTCGGCCCCCGCCATGACCCATGCCCAGGCAGCGGGCCCGGGGTTGCCCTTCGACGCCCCGTCGCACGCGGCAATGATCCGTGTCGTCATCCCCCGATACTGCCACCTGCGCGGACCCCTCCCGCACCGCGCACACCCCGCAGGCGCTCAGCGGCTGATGTGCATCCCCGGCAGGAGCCGGTCCCGGTACTCTTCCGGTTCGCCGACCCAGCCGGCCATCAGCACCAGTCCGGAGGCCCGGTGCACGGCGAGAAAGCCGAAGGGCCGGTCGAAGCGGGCGTGGACCAGTTGCGCCCGGTGCGGAGGCGTCGGCGGCACACCGCCGGGCGCCGCGGCCATCGCGGTCACCGCGGCGGCCCGGAAGCCGAGGGCGCCGAAGGTCGCCGTCGCGCTCTGCTTCGCCGCCGAGATCGCCAGCGGCGCGGCGCTGATCCCCGGGAAGTGGCCGTGCGAGGCGTTCTGCGCGGAGCGAAGCCCGAACAGCGGCGCGTGGTCGAGCAGATCGTGGTCGCCGTCCACGGTGAAGGGCACCGATTCCACCCGCAGCACGGGCGCCCCGTCCCAGCTCGCCACGGTCTCGACGGCCAGGCCGGGGCCGGGGGCGCCGGGCGAAAGAGCCTCGCCCGCCGTCGTCGGGTACGCCCCGCCGAGCGACGCCACGCCCGCCGACAGCACCTGCCCGCCCGCGTCGCCCTCCGCGCCGAGGAGCAGATGTACGTCCAGGCCGCTGTCCCCCTCGACCCGCAGCACGGTCAGCGGGCCTTCGGGGGTGTGCGCGACGGCGATCTCGTCCGACAGATGGCCGCTGCGGAACAGGCCGGCCAGCGTGCGCCCGGCCCAGGGGCCGTGGCGCGGGACCGTCACGGAGGGGTCGAACGGCCGTCGCCAGGTGGTCCGTACGACCAGGGCCGTGGCCAGCACCAGCAGCGTGTTCGGGTCGACCACGGGGGGCATCTTGTCGATCATGCCGTCGGTGTGGCGCGCCGCCCAGGCGTTCATCCGCTCGAGGTCGGCCTCCACATCGCCGGTGAGGGCGCCGTGGGTCTCCAGGGGGAGCCGGCTCAGCCACTCGGGGCGCAGCGGCAGCTCCTCACGGGTCCACAGCCCGAGGGCCGCGTCGACACCCGGCAGCTCGCCCAGCGCGGCGAGCAGATTCCGGCCCTGGGCGAGCGCGGTTTCCGCGCCGATCCCCAGGGCCTCTTCCAGCTCGCGCCGGGCCGGGCCATCGGCGCCGTCGGCGAGCAGGGCGAGGGCCGGCCAGACGCCGGCCGCGGTGAGGACCGTGCCGCGCCCGTGCACCGCTTCCCGCGCCCAGTTCGCCGTCATCGCGTTGACGGCACGCGCCGCCGTGGCGTCCTCGGTGACCATGTTCTCCCCCGTGTCCTGCGACCCTGTGTCCTGCGCCCCTGTGTCCTGCGAATCACCTTAACGATCTCCAGTGCGTCAGATCACACGGGCCTCCGGAATAGGGGCGGCGAGCCTCTCGTTCTGTTGAATGTTTCATAGCTAAACATAAAGGGATCGGGCCCATACGCATGCGATCCAGCGGAAGAAGCGGACCGATAGACAATGACTGATGCACTCAAGCGCCTGGCCGACGAAGGCGTCGCAATCTGGCTCGACGACCTGTCTCGGGGGCGCATCGCCTCCGGCAACCTGGCCGAGCTGATCGACCGAAGCCATGTGGTCGGGGTCACCACCAATCCGTCGATCTTCCAGAAGGCGATCTCCGGCGGCGACGGCTATGAGGACCAGCTCCGCGACCTGGCCACCCGCGGGGTGACCGTGGACGAGGCCATCCGCATGGTCACCACCGCCGATGTACGGGACGCCGCGGACGTCCTGCGCCCGCTGTTCGACTCCACCGGCGGCCGGGACGGCCGGGTGTCCATCGAGGTCGACCCGCGGCTCGCCCACCGCACCGCCGCCACCGTCGCCGAGGCCAAGCAGCTCGCCTGGCTCGTCGACCGCCCCAACACCCTGATCAAGATCCCGGCCACCGAGGCCGGGCTCCCCGCGATCACCGAGGTCATCGGCGCCGGCATCAGCGTGAATGTCACGCTGATCTTCTCGCTCGACCGCTACAAGGCCGTGATCGACGCCTATCTGGCCGGTCTGGAGCAGGCCCGGGCGGCGGGTTTGGACCTGTCGGAGATCCACTCGGTGGCGTCCTTCTTCGTCTCCCGTGTGGACACCGAGATCGACAAGCGCCTCGACAAGCTCGGCACCGAGGCCGCGAAGGCCCTCAAGAGCCGGGCCGCCCTCGCCAACGCCCGCCTCGCCTACCAGGCGTACGAGGAGGCCTTCGCCGGCGAGCGGTGGCGGTCCCTGGAGGAGGCGGGAGCCAACAAGCAGCGTCCGCTGTGGGCCTCGACCGGCGTCAAGGACCCCGCCCTCCCCGACACCCTGTACGTCACCGAACTGGTCGCCCCCGACACGGTCAACACCATGCCCGAGGCCACCCTGGCGGCCACCGCCGACCACGGCGAGATCACCGGCGACACCGTCCGCGGCAGCTACCAGGACGCCCAGGCAGTCCTCGACGAACTGGCCGCGCTGGGCGTCTCGTACGACGAGGTCGTCCGGCTTCTGGAGGACGAGGGCGTCCAGAAGTTCGAGCAGGCCTGGCTGGACCTGCTCACCTCCACCGAAGCCGAACTCCGGCGCCTGGCGCCCAAGGAGGCGTGAACAACCATGTCGGCAACCACAGCCGGCCAGTGGGTCAACCCGCTGCTCGACCCGGCGGACCGCCGCCTGCCGCGCACCGCGGGCCCGTCCGGTCTGGTCATCTTCGGCGTCACCGGCGACCTCTCGCGCAAGAAGCTGATGCCCGCCGTGTACGACCTGGCCAACCGCGGTCTGCTGCCGCCAGGCTTCTCCCTCGTGGGCTTCGCCCGCCGCGACTGGGAACACCAGGACTTCGCCCAGGTCGTGCATGACGCGGTCAGGGAACACGCCCGGACCCCGTTCCGCGAGGAGGTCTGGCGGCAGCTCGCCGAGGGCATGCGCTTCGTCCCCGGTGAGTTCGACGACGACAAGGCGTTCAAGCAGCTCCGCGAGACCGTCGACGAGCTCGACGCGGCGCGCGGCACCAGCGGCAACTTCGCCTTCTACCTCTCCGTACCGCCGAAGTTCTTCCCCACCGTCGTGCGGCAGCTCAAGCGGCACGGGCTGTCCGACGCGCCCGAGGGGTCCTGGCGGCGCGCGGTCATCGAGAAGCCCTTCGGACACGACCTGGCCTCCGCCGAGGAGCTGAACCAGGTCGTCCACGAGGTGTTCGCACCCGACCAGGTCTTCCGCATCGACCACTACCTGGGCAAGGAGACCGTCCAGAACATCCTGGCGCTGCGCTTCGCCAACCAGATGTTCGAGCCGATCTGGAACCGGTCGTATGTCGACCATGTGCAGATCACCATGGCCGAGGACATCGGCATCGGCGGGCGCGCCGGCTACTACGACGGCATCGGCGCGGCCCGGGACGTCATCCAGAACCACCTCCTCCAACTCCTCGCGCTGACCGCGATGGAGGAGCCGGCCGGATTCGACGCCGAGTCGCTGGTGGCCGAGAAGCTGAAGGTCCTCAAGGCGGTCAAGCTCCCCACCGACCTCGGTGCGCACTCGGTGCGCGGGCAGTACGCGGCCGGCTGGCAGGGCGGCGAGCTGGTGCGGGGCTATCTGGAGGAAGAAGGCATCGCCTCGGACTCCGGGACCGACACCTACGCGGCCCTCAAGCTGGAGGTCGACAACCGCCGCTGGGCGGGCGTGCCCTTCTATCTGCGGACCGGTAAGCGGCTCGGGCGGCGGGTGACCGAGATCGCGGTGGTCTTCCAGCGCGCCCCGCACTCCCCCTTCGACGCCACCGACACCCAGGAGCTGGGGCAGAACGCCCTGGTCATCCGGGTGCAGCCGGACGAGGGCATCACGGTCAGGTTCGGCTCCAAGGTGCCCGGCACCTCCATGGAGATCCGGGACGTGACGATGGACTTCGCATACGGCGAGTCGTTCACGGAGGAGAGCCCGGAGGCGTACGAGCGGCTGATCCTCGACGTTCTGCTCGGCGACGCCAACCTGTTCCCGCGCACGGAGGAGGTCGAGGAGTCCTGGAAGATCCTCGATCCCGTGGAGGACTACTGGGACACCCACGGGCGACCCGAGCAGTACACCGCCGGGACCTGGGGCCCCCAGGCCGCGGACGACATGCTCGCACGAGACGGACGGAACTGGCGCCGGCCATGAACATCGATCTGACCAACACCACATCGAGCAAGATCAACGCGGCCCTGGTGGAGGCCCGCCGGGCGGCGGGCAGCCCCGCCGTCGGCATGGTGCTCACCCTGGTCGTCGTCACCGACGAGGGCAACCACTACGACGCGCTCAAGGCCGCCGCCGACGCCTCCCGGGAGCACCCCTCGCGCATCCTGGCGGTCATCAAGCGGCCCGGCCGCTCCCCGCGCGAGCGGCGCACCGCCCGCCTCGACGCCGAGGTGCGCGTCGGCGGCGACGCCGGGGGCGGCGAGACCGTCGTGCTGCGGCTGCACGGCGAACTCGCGGACTACGCGGACTCGGTGGTCCTGCCGCTCCTGCTGCCGGACGCCCCGGTCGTGGTCTGGTGGCCGGTCGACGCCCCGGCCCGGCCCGCGCAGGACCCGCTGGGCGCGCTCGCCCAGCGGCGGATCACCGACGCGTACGCCGTCGAAGAGCCGCTGGAGCAGCTGGCCGCCCGCGCCGCCTCGTACGCGCCCGGCGACACCGACCTGGCCTGGACCCGGCTCACCCCGTGGCGGGCCATGCTCGCGGCGGCACTGGACCAGGCCCGTACGGAGGTCATCTCGGCGGTGGTGGAGAGCGAGGCGGACAACCCGAGCGCCGAACTGCTGGCCCGCTGGTTCGCCAACCGGCTGAGGGTGCCGGTCGAGCAGGTGGTCACCGACGGCCCGGTGGTCACCGGGGTCCGGCTGCGCACCGCCGCCGGGGACATCCACATCGACCGCCCGGACGGCCCGGTGGCCACGCTCTCCATTCCGGGTCAGCCTAATCGCACCCTCGCGCTGAAGGTGCGCAGCATGGCCGAGCTGATCGCCGAGGAACTGCGCCGGCTCGACCCCGACGAGGCGTACGCCGCCGCCCTGCGCGCCCGGGTCACCGCCCCGGCGCCGGCGCCCGCACCGGCCCCCGCCGCTTCTGAGAAGAAGGAGCAGAAGGATGTCTGACCCCGCCCGTCTCGACCGGCTTCCCGAGTGGGCCGCGCTCGCGGGGCACCGCGAGGAGCTCGCGGGGGTCCATCTGCGCGATCTGTTCGCCGCCGACGCCGGACGCGCCGACCGCTATGTGGTGCGGGTCGGGGATCTGCATATCGACTACTCCAAGCACCTGGTGACCGACGAGACGCTGCGGCTGCTCGCGGAGCTGGCGAAGTCGCGCGGCGTCGCTGAGCTGCGGGACGCGATGTTCCGTGGCGAGAAGATCAATGTCACCGAGAAGCGAGCGGTGCTGCACACCGCGCTGCGCACCCCGCGCGATGCGGTGATCGAGGTCGACGGCGAGAACGTGGTCCCGGCCGTGCACGCGGTGCTGGACAAGATGGCGGCCTTCGCGCGGCGGGTCCGCTCGGGCGAGTGGACCGGCGCCACCGGCGAGCGCATCCGTACCGTCGTGAACATCGGCATCGGCGGCTCGGACCTGGGCCCCGCGATGGCGTACGAGGCGCTGCGCCCGTACAGCGCGCGGGAGTTGGCCGTCCGCTTCGTGTCCAATGTGGACGGCGCCGATCTGCACGAGGCCGTACGGGATCTGGACCCGGCCGAGACGTTGTTCATCGTCGCGTCGAAGACCTTCACCACGATCGAGACCATCACCAACGCCACCTCCGCGCGCGGCTGGCTGCTGGCCGGTCTCGGCGCCGACGCCGGCGAGGAGGCGGTGGCCAGGCACTTCGTGGCGCTGTCCACCAACGCGGAGAAGGTGGCGGAGTTCGGCATCGACCCGGCCAACATGTTCGAGTTCTGGGACTGGGTCGGCGGGCGCTACTCGTTCGACTCCGCCATCGGCCTGTCGCTGATGATCGCCATCGGCCCGGAGCGGTTCCGCGAGCTGCTGGACGGTTTCCACCTGGTCGACGAGCACTTCCGCACCGCCCCCGCGGAGGCCAACGCGCCGCTGCTGCTGGGGCTGCTGGGCGTGTGGTACGGCGGGTTCTTCGACGCCCAGTCGCACGCCGTGCTGCCGTACAGCCACTATCTGTCGAAGTTCACCGCGTATCTGCAGCAGCTGGACATGGAGTCCAACGGCAAGTCGGTGGACCGCGAGGGCAATCCGGTCGACTGGCAGACCGGCCCGGTGGTCTGGGGCACCCCCGGCACCAACGGCCAGCACGCCTACTACCAGCTGCTCCACCAGGGCACCAAGCTCATACCGGCCGATCTGATCGGCTTCGCCCGGCCGGTGGCGGAGCTCGGCCCCGAGCTGGCCGCCCAGCACGATCTGCTGATGGCCAATCTCTTCGCCCAGGGCCAGGCGCTGGCGTTCGGCAAGACGGCGGAGGAGGTGCGCGCCGAGGGCATCGCCGAGGAGCAGGTCGCGCACCGCACCTTCTGCGGCAACAAGCCCACCACCACGATCCTGGCCGCCGAGCTGACCCCCTCGGTGCTGGGTCAGCTGATCGCGCTGTACGAGCACAAGGTGTTCGTCCAGGGCGCGATCTGGAACATCGACTCCTTCGACCAGTGGGGCGTGGAGCTCGGCAAGGTCCTGGCCAAGCGGGTCGAGCCGGCACTCACCGAGGGCGCCGCCGTACCGGGTCTGGACGCCTCCACCGCCGCCCTGGCCGCCGCCTACCGCTCGCTGCGCCACGAACAGCAAAGGAAGATCTGAGATGCAGCTTGGACTCATCGGCCTGGGCAAGATGGGCGGCAATATGCGCGAGCGCATCCGCCGCGCGGGCCACACCGTCATCGGCTATGACCGCGACCCCGGCCTCTCCGACGTCGCCGGCCTCGCCGAGCTCGTCGGCGCGCTCGACGGGCCGCGCGTGGTGTGGGTCATGGTCCCCGCCGGCGGCCCCACCCAGGCCGTCATCGACGAACTGGCCGGCCTGCTCTCCCCGGGCGACATCGTGGTCGACGGCGGCAACTCCCGCTGGACCGACGACGAGAAGCACGCGGAAGAGCTGGCCGCGCGCGGCATAGGCTTCGTCGACGCGGGCGTCTCCGGCGGCGTGTGGGGTCTTCAGAACGGCTACGCCCTGATGGTGGGCGGCGACCCCGAGCACATCGCCGTCGTCAAGCCCGTCTTCGACGCGCTCAAGCCGGAGGGCGACTTCGGCTACGTACACGCCGGGAAGGTCGGCGCCGGACACTTCGCCAAGATGGTCCACAACGGCATCGAGTACGCCATGATGCAGGCCTACGCCGAGGGCTGGGAGCTGCTGGAGGCCGTGGACTCGGTCACCGACGTCCGCGAGGTCTTCCGCTCCTGGCGCGAGGGCACCGTCATCCGCTCCTGGCTGCTGGACCTCGCGGTCAACGCCCTGGACGACGACGAGCACCTGGAGAAGCTGCGGGGCTACGCGGAGGACTCCGGCGAGGGCCGCTGGACCGTCGAAGCGGCCATCGACAACGCCGTGCCGCTGCCCGCCATCACGGCCTCGCTCTTCGCCCGGTTCGCGTCCCGCCAGGACGACTCCCCGCAGATGAAGATGATCGCCGCACTGCGCAACCAGTTCGGCGGCCACGCGGTCGAGGCCAGTGAGGGCTGAGCCCGTCCCGGTCCCGGTCCGCCGCCATGGTGGGCCGGGACCTCAGCTCAGAGGTGGAAGCGCGGGCGCCGGTCCTCGGGCACCAGGACGATGTACTCGGGGTGCTTTTCGATCCAGCCTCGTACGAAGGTGCAGTACGGCAGCACCGCGAGGCCCCGCTCCCGCGCCGAGTCGAGCGCCGCGCCCACCAGCCGCCCGCCGAGGCCCCTGCCCTCGAAGCGGGAGTCGATCTCGGTGTGGGTGAACGCGATCCGGTCGTCGGAGCGCTCATACGCCGCGAAGCCCGCGAGCTCCCCGCTCTCGCCGTCGAAGATCTCGAAGCGCGACTGCTCCGGATTGTCCGTGACGCGTGGTTCCACTGTTCCTCCTGCGATACCGGTGCTCGGACCGTACACAGGCACGGTCCGATTCTCACCGTAAGGCCGAGGGCGGCCGGTGCGCGTGAGGGGGCTAGCGCACGAGGCAGGGGCGCTTGTTGTCGAACGTCCAGTCCGGGACGAGGTACCGCATCGCGGCCGCGTCGTCCCGGGCCCCGAGCGCCTTCTCCCGGTAGAGCTCGTGGGCGGCGAGGAGCCGGTCCATGTCGAGCCGGATACCGAGACCCGGGAGGTCGGAGATGGCGACCCGGCCGTCGGCGATCCGGGGCGGCTCGACGGTGAGCCGTTCCAGCCCTTCCTGCCAGATCCAGTGCGTGTCCAGGGCGTTGTACTCACCCGGCGCGGCGGCGCCGCAGTGGGCCACCATCGCCAGCGAGATGTCGAAGTGGTTGTTCGAGTGGCAGCCCCATGTCAGCCCCATCTCATGGCACAGCTGGGCGACCCGTACCGAGCCCTGCATGGTCCAGAAGTGCGGATCGGCCAGCGGGATGGACACGGACTGCAGGGCCAGGGTGTGGGTCATCTGCCGCCAGTCGGTGGCGATCATGTTGGTCGCCGTGGGGAGGCCAGTGGCGCGGCGGAACTCCGCCAGGATCTCGCGGCCCGAGTAGCCCCCCTCGGCTCCGCACGGGTCCTCGGCGTAGGCAAGGGTGCCCAGCAGGGGCCGGCACAGCTCGATGGCCTCGCGCAGTGACCAGGCGCCGTTGGGGTCGAGGGTGATCCGGGCCTCGGGGAAGCGCTCCTTGAGCGCCCGGATGGCCTTGACCTCCTCGTGGCCCTCCAGAACGCCGCCCTTGAGCTTGAAGTCGCGGAAGCCGTACAGGTCGTAGGTCGCCTCGGCCTGCCGGACGATCGCCTCGGGGGTCAGCGCCTCCTCGTGCCGGATGCGGTACCACTCCTCGTCGGCGTCCGGCTCGCGGACGTACTCCAGGTCGGTGCGGCCGGGGTCGCCGACGTAGAACAGATAGCCGAGGACCCGGACGGAGTCACGCTGCTGTCCGTCGCCCAGGAGCGCCGCGACGGGGACGTCGAGGTGCTGTCCCAGCAGGTCGAGCAGCGCCGACTCAACCGCGGTGACGGCGTGGACGGTGGTGCGCAGATCGAAGGTCTGCAGCCCCCGCCCTCCGGAGTCGCGGTCGGCGAACCTGGCCCCGATCTCGCGCAGCACGCGCTTGTAGTCGCCCACGGGCGCGCCGACGACGAGGGAGGCGGCGTCCCGCAGCGTCTGTGTGATCTTCTCGCCGCCCGGTACCTCGCCCAGCCCCGTGCGTCCTTCGGAGTCCTCGAGGACGACCACGTTGCGGGTGAAGTAGGGGCCGTGCGCCCCGGAGAGGTTGAGCTCCATGCAGTCCCGGCCGGCGACCGGGTAGACGGAGAAGGCGGTGACGGTTGGCTGGCTCATGGACGGGTTCCTTGCCTCCGAAGTAGCTTCATAGCTTCACGCATGCGCACGACATCTACATATGAAGATGGAGGCTAGGCTCGTGAACGCGATGGGTCAATGGGTGCACGCCCATGGATTACGAGCGGTCACGGATCACGAGCGGTCACGGATGACGATCAGCCGCTCCCCTCACGGGGCGTGGTCCCGGCCAGGCGAGATGACCATGGTGCGGGGCCCGCGGAGGGTGATGTGCTGTTTTTGACGTCCTCACCCACGTGAGCGTGGGTGATTCCCGCCTGCCCCGCCGCCTGCGGCGGTGGGGCTTCGGGTGGGTTCCTGCTTCGACGAGCGCTGCCCCGGCGTGCGGGGTCTGACGTGCTCTCCACAGGCGTTTTGACGCTCCGCCTCGCGCCGCATTTCAGCGGCGCGTTTCCGTCCAGCGGCGCGTATGTTGACCTCGGCGTTCTCGTCCCGGTCGTGCCGGGTGCCGCACCCCGTACAGGTCCAGGCGCGGATATGGAGCTGCTCGCGACCCTTGGGGCCAGTGAGGCGCCCACACGCCGGGGTGCAGCACAGCTGGGTAGAGGGGAACCACTGGTCGATCGCGACGAAGGTCCGCCCGTACCGCTTGCACTTAGCTTTGAGAGTGCGGACGAAGATGCCGAGGGACTGGTCGTGGACGCTCTTGCCGAGCCTGCCGCGCCGGGTGGCCATGCCCTTCACGTTCAGATCCTCCACATAGACCGCTTGGCTCTCGCGGACGATGCGGGTGGTCTCCTTCTCGATGAAGTCCCGCCGCTGGTCGGCGATGCGGGCATGGATCCTGGCGACGGCCCGCCTGGCCTTGCGCCGGTTGTTCGATCCCTTCTGTTTGCGGGACAGACCACGCTGGGCCCGCCTGAGTTTGCGTTCCTGTCGGCGGAAGAACTTCGGGGAGGCGATCTTCCGGCCGCGCAGCACGGCGTAGGAGGACAGGCCCAGATCGATCCCGGTATCCGTCTCCTCCACATCCAGCCCGAGCCAGGGTTTGTCCTCCACCTCGATCACGAAGCTGGCAAAATACCTGCCGGACGGGTCCTTGACGATTGTCACGCTGGAGGGTTCGCAGGGCAGCTCGCGGGACCAGCGCACCTGGATGTCGCCGATCTTCGGCAGCCGCAGCTTTCCACCATCGGTGATCGACCAGCGGGCGTTCGCGGTGAACCGGATCGCCTGCCGGGCAGTCTTCTTCTTCATCCTCGGCGGGCCCATAGCCGGGCCTCGCCGGGTGCCGTTCTTCGAGGCGAAGAAGTTGCTGTACGCGGCTTCCAGGTCGCGCAGGGACTGCTGAAGCACCACCACGGACACCTCGCCGAGCCAAGCCCGCTCAGGGGTCTTCTTGGCCTCGGTGACGACCTGCTTCGACAGCTTGGTCGCCGTCAGGCGCGGCAGACCCCTCGCGTAGGCATCGCGCCGGACGCGCAGGGCGTCGTTCCATACGACGCGGGCGGACCCGAACGCCCGCGCCAGATTCCCACGCTGAGAAGCGCTCGGGTACACCCTGACGTTGTACCTGAGTTTCACGCCGATCACCGTACTGGTTGTTTTATGGCGGAAGATGGCTCGATCAGAACTGGCAGACATTGCGGGTTTCTCTTGCATGCGCACTTGGTTTTCATCGAAGTACCGGCACAAAGTGTTCACCGACGCGTGGAGGAGAACAGCGTATGCACGGACTTCAAGACCAAGCTGGTGGAGTTCAATGGCGAGGCCAACCATGTCCACCTGCTCGTAAACTTCCCACCGAAGGCCCCGCTCTCGAAGCCGGTCAACTCGCTCAAGCGCGTCAGCTCCCGGCGCCTGCGCCAGACCGATGAGCGCGTCGGCGGCCGCGGCGGGCACATCCGGGCCGGGCACCAGGCTCAGCAGACGGAACAGCCTGTGCTCGGCGGCGGGCAGCACGGCGTACGGCAGGTCGAAGGCACCCTCCACCGCCAAGCGCTGCTCCCCCGCGACGTTCAGCGCGACGCGGTTCGTCGATCTCACCCGTGACGCGCGGCCTGTCCGCCCGCCAGCACCAACGCGGCCAGCAGCACGCGCTGTTGCGGGCCGAGCCCGATCCTGCGCCCGTCTGCCTCCAGGGAGACCGGGCCCAGAATGCGCACCCGCACCGCCCCGTCCGGCGCCGAGCGCGCCCCTGCCCCAGCAGCCGCGTTCACCATTCCCCCTATGCTCGCAGACCCGGTGACATATGAGCCGCCCCCCGCAAGCCGCCCGTGATTCACGTTAGTTCACAGGGCTGACATCGCCCGCCCCGCCGCGCCCGAACGGCCGTGGGCAGGGATCGACGGCCGTGGGGAAGCTCCGGCGGCCATGGGGAGCGGCATCCTCAGAATCCGCTCAAATCTTCCACATACGACGAACGTGAGAGCGAGGTGTTCGTAGGGTCAAGATCATGACCAAGAGCCGTAGCCGTAGCCACATCCTGCACATCCCGGACTCGTCCAAGTCCGCGGCGGGGGCCGCCCTGGACGCGGTCACCGAACTCGGCGACGCCGTGCCCGACACCGGCGTCGACCTGTATCTGGGGTACGGCGCCAAGCAGCTGCGCAACCATCTGCCCGCGCAGATCCTGGACGCGCTCGCGCAGTGGCGGCACTCCCCCACCGCATGGCTCACCCTGGCCAATCTGCCCGGCCCGCACGAACCCGTGCCCACACCCCGGGAGGGCTTCTGCGACGAATCGCTCCTGAGGACGCCCAACCTGGTGCACTTCGGCATCCTGCGCCTGCTCGGGCTCACACCGATCGCCTACCCGTGGGAGAACGACGGCCGGCTGATCAGAAACGTGGCGCCGCGCACGGCATCGGCCCGCACCCTCACCTCCTGGGGCTACGCACAGCCGCTGGACTGGCACACCGACGACTCGGTACTCGACCACCGGCCGGACGCGCACCCCGCCAAGGCCATCCCCCACTACCTGTCCTTCATCGGCATGCGCAACGACGAGCAGGTGCCCACGGATCTGCTGCCCGTCGACACCCTCCTCGAGGCGCTGCCGGCCCGGACGGCCGAGGCGCTGCGGCGCCCCGACTTCACGGTGACCGCGCCCGAGTCGTACACCACCGACGACGACGGCAGGCCGCTGAGCCGCAGCGGTGTCCCCATGCTCTGGACCCTCCCGGACGGCAACCCCGCGCTGCGCTACGGCCCCGGCAGGCTCACCGGCCTCACCGACCACGCGCACGAGGCGCTGGCGAACCTCGAGCACCACGCTGCCGCCCTGCCGGGGACTCCGGTGCTGGTCGAGGAGGGCGGGTTCCACATCTTCGACAACCGCCGCGTGCTGCACCGCCGGGTGCCGTTCCAGCCGCTCCCCGAGGACCGGGCCCGCTGGCTGCGGCGCTGCTACGCCTACCGGCCGACGGCCGGGCTCGCGCCGGTCGGCTGAGACTGCGCTGCCTCGCCCCGACGCCGGCTGCCGGCAGCCACCCGCGGTGAGAGCCATGTCCGATTCCCGCCAGCACCCCACCGCTCCCTGCCGCACAGTAGAGGGGTGATGACCGACGACAGCAAGTACGAGGCGGTGTGCAGCCGCGACTCCCGGTTCGACGGCGAGTTCTTCCTCGCCGTCTCCACGACCGGCATCTACTGCCGGCCGAGCTGCCCCGCGAACACACCCAGGCGCAAGAACGTCCGCTTCTTCACGACCGCGGCCGCGGCCCAGGGCGCCGGCTTCCGGGCCTGCCGTCGCTGCCGCCCGGACGCGGTGCCCGGGTCCGCGGAGTGGAACACCCGGGCCGATGTGGTCGGCCGGGCGATGCGGCTGATCGGCGACGGCGTCGTCGACCGCGAAGGAGTGGCCGGGCTCGCCGGACGGCTGGGCTACAGCTCCCGGCAGGTGCAGCGCCAGCTCAACGCCGAGCTGGGCGCGGGCCCGCTCGCGCTCGCGCGGGCCCAGCGCGGTCACACCGCGCGGATCCTGCTCCAGACCACCTCCATGCAGGCCGCCGAGATCGCCTTCGCGGCCGGGTTCGCCAGCGTGCGGCAGTTCAACGACACCATCCGCGAGATCTACGCCGCCACGCCCAGCGAGCTGCGCGCCGCCCGCCCCGGGCAGGGCGCGCGCTTCGGTCCGGTCGGCTCCCAGGACGGCGCGGCCGGGATACCGCTGCGGCTCGCCTTCCGCGGTCCGTACGCCTCCGCCGAGGTCTTCGACTACCTGGGCGCCCGCGCCCTCGCGGGCGTCGAGGAGATCACCGGCGAGCGCGGCGCCCGCGTCTACCGGCGCGCCCTGCGGCTGCCGAACGGCGCCGGGATCGCGGAGGTCGGCGAGGCACCCGGCGTGGGCGGCTGGCTGGAGTGCCGGCTGCACCTGGGCGATCTGCGCGATCTGACCACCGCCACCCAGCGGGTGCGCCGCCTGTTCGACCTGGACGCCGACCCGTACGCGGTCGGCGAGCGGCTGGGCGCGGACCCCGCGCTCGCCCCGCTGGTCGCCCTGCGGCCGGGGCTGCGCGCGCCCGGCGCGGCCGATCCGCATGAGCTGGCGGTCCGCGCGGTGCTGGGCCAGCAGGTCTCGGTGGCCGCAGGCCGCAGGCTCGGCGAGGCGCTGCTGGCGGCGTACGGCGAGCCGCTGCGCACGCCGAGCGGCGGGCTGACCCGGCTCTTCCCGAGCGCGGAGCGACTGGCCGGGGCGGCGCTGAGCGAGCTCGGAATGCCGGACGCGCGCCGCGACACCGTGCGCGCCGTCAGCGCGGCGCTCGCCGACGGCGCGGTCCGGCTCGACCTCGGCGCCGACCGGGACGATGCCGAAAAGGCGCTGCTGGGCCTGCGCGGCGTCGGCCCCTGGACGGCCGGTTACATCCGTATGCGGGCGTTGAGCGACCCGGACGTGCTGCTGACCGCGGATGTGGCCGTACGGGCCGGAATGCGGGCGACGGGCGCCGCGGCGGTCGACTCCGAGAGCTGGCGGCCCTGGCGGAGCTACGCCATGCACCATTTCTGGAACGCCGCCAAGGACCGCGGCGACTTCACCAAACGCGATACGCACAAGACGTACGACAAGCACGACGAGCACGAACACGAAAGGAAAGACCGATGACGGTCTACACGACGGTCGGCAGCCCGCTGGGCGAACTGCTGCTGGTGGGCGAGGAGTCGAAGACCGCCAAGGGCGGCACCGCGCTCGCCTCCCTGTCCGTGCCCGGCCAGAAGGGCGGCGCGGCCGTACAGGACGGCTGGCGGCGGTCCCCGGAGGCGTTCGCCGAGATCGTCTCCCAGCTGCGCGCGTACTTCGACGGCGGCCGGACCCGGTTCGACATCGAGTACGTGACCCGAGGCACCGCATTCCAGCAGCGGGTGTGGCAGGCCCTGGACGCCGTCCCGTACGGCACCACGACCACCTACGGCCGGCTCGCCGAGCAGATCGGGGCCCCGCGCGCGGCGGTGCGCGCCCTGGGCACGGCGCTCGGCGCGAACCCGGTGCTGGTGGTGCGCCCCTGCCACCGCGTGATCGGCGCGAACGGCTCACTGACCGGCTACGCCGGCGGCCTGGAGCGCAAGCAGTTGCTGCTGGCCCACGAGGGTGCATGAGCGCTCTGATCCCACGCCCCCGCAGGGAGGTCGCGCCGGGGGCGGTGCATGTGCCCGACTGGCTCACCCTGGAACAGCAGCGTGAGCTGGTCGCGGCCTGCCGGGCCTGGGCCCAGGGGCCCGTCCCGATCCGGCGCACCAGGCTGCCCAGCGGGGGCGTCATGTCCGTACAGACCGTGTGCGTCGGCTGGCACTGGCTGCCGTACCGGTACAGCCGTATCGCCGACGATGTGAACGGCGCCCGGGCCGCGGAATTCCCCCGCTGGATGGTGGAGCTGGGCCGCCGGGCGCTGGCGGAGGCGTACCAGAACGAGGCGTACCCCAACAAGGGGGAGGACATGGCCGCGGCCGACTACACCCCCGATACGGCGCTGATCAACTTCTATGACGGCCAGGCCAAACTCGGTATGCACCAGGACAAGGACGAGAAGTCCTCCGCCCCGGTCGTCTCGCTGAGCATCGGCGACACCTGTGTCTTCCGAGTCGGCAATACCACGACCCGCACCAAGCCGTACACGGACATCGAGCTGGCGTCCGGCGATCTGTTCGTCTTCGGCGGCCCCTCGCGGTACGTGTATCACGGGGTGCCCAAGGTCCGCGAGGGCACCGGCGACCCGGCCACCGGGCTGCGTACCGGGCGGCTGAACATCACCATGCGGGTGACCGGGTTGCGCGACGCGCCGTGACGGCCCGGCGGGGTGGCTATGGTGTTGATCGCACTGTCACGGAAAGGTGGTTGCCGTCATGGGCATCGTGGACATCGAGGCGATCGAGTCGGCCGCGGAACTGATCGCCGGACATGTCGTACGCACCCCGACCGTGCCGAGCCCGGGCCTCACCGGTCTGCTCGGTGCGCCGGTAACCGCCAAGCTGGAGTTGCTGCAGCGCACCGGGTCCTTCAAGGCGCGCGGGGCGACGGCGAAGCTCCTGTCGCTGAGCGAGGCCGACCGCGCGGCGGGCGTGGTGGCGGTGAGCGGTGGCAACCACGGGATCGCGGTCGCGGTCATGGCCGGCGCCCTGCATGTGAAGGCGACCGTCGTGATGCCGCGGTCGGCACCCGCACGCGCCGTCCGGATCGCGGAGGAGGCGGGGGCCGTGGTGCGGCTGACGGACGACATGGGCGGCGCGTTCGCGTTGATGTCGCAGCTGCAGACCGAGGGCCTGACGCTGGTGCATCCCTACGACGACCCCGTGGTGGTCGCCGCGCAGGGCACCGTCGGCATGGAGTTGGCCGACGACACCGCCGACACCGCCGAGTTGACCGATGTTCTGGTCAGCATCGGCGGCGGCGGGCTGATCGCCGGGGTCGCGGCGGCGCTGCGCGCGCGGCGGCCCGGGGTGCGGATCTGGGGTGTGGAGACCGAAGGGGCCGAGGCCATGTCCCAGGCGCTGGCCGCGGGCGGCCCGATGCCGGTCGCGCTCTCCTCGATCATCTCCACGCTCAGCGCGCCGTCCGTCTCCCAGCTCACCTACGACCATGTGTCCGCGTTGGTCACCGAGGTGCTGGTGGTGTCGGACGCGGAGGCGGTGCAGGGCACGCTCGACCTCGCCGAGCACGCGAAGGTCTGGGCCGAGCCCGCGGCCGGCTGCCTCCTCCCGGCCGCGCGGCGGGTGTTGGAGCGGGTGGGCGACGGCGCCCGGCTGGGGCTGGTGGTCTGCGGCGGCAATGTGACGACGTGGGACGTCATGTCCTGGGCGGACCGCTTCGCCCTGCGCTGAACCGGTCGGCGGCCCGGCCCACATGCTGGACAGCGAGCGCCCGACCCGCTGAGGCGACACCTGGGCTGACGGCCGTTCGGACTAGCCAACCTCCCACACTTATTGGGATTCCGCGATCGGCCCGCGCTTCCGGCCCTATATTGCAGTCAAACTTGACCCACGAACAGGTGGTTCTTGTCACTAAGTCCTGGACTGGACCAATATGCCCCTGTTGGTCTTGATGTCCAGGCGGCATCGTACAGGGGGACGGGGATGACCACCGATGTGACCTCACACCAGACCGCGCAACCGGATCGCTATGACGCGATCATCGTCGGCAGCGGTATCGGCGGCCTGGTGTGCGGCGGTTATCTCGCCGCCGACGGCCGCCGGGTGCTGGTCCTGGAGCAGCACGACGTGGCGGGCGGAAACGCACATGTCTTCCGCAGACGGCGCAGATACGAGTTCGACGTCGGCACGCACTACCTGGGCGACTGCGGGGCGGACGGGATCATTCCGGCCATCCTCTCCGGGCTCGGCGTCGGTGACCGGGTGCGCTTCCGGCCGATGGACAACGAGCGCGGCTTCGACCGGGTGATCACCCCCACCACCACACTGGATGTGCCCTCGGGTTGGGACAACTACCGCGACAGGCTCAAGCGCGCGCTGCCCGGCGAGGCCGCCGGGATCGACACGTTCATCGACCTCTCCAAGAGCACGACGGCGCTGAGCCGGGCGGGTGTGCTCGGCGAGTCCGTCGTGGACCTCTACCGCGCCGACCCCGAGTTGACACGCTGGAGTCGGCGGTCCCTCGGCAAGCTCTTCGACCACTGCGGCTTCTCCCCCAAGGCCAGGACCCTGCTGGCCGCACAGTACGGAAACTACGGGGCGCTGCCCGACGACATCGGCTTCGCCGTGCACGCCGGCCTGATGGACCACTACATGCGCGGCGCGTACTACCCCGAGGGCGGCGGCCAGGTGCTGGTGGCCACCCTGGTCGAGGCGCTGGAGGGGCACGGCGGGGAGCTGCGTACCCGGACCGCGGTGGCTCGTATCCTCATCGAGAACGACACTGCGGCCGGGGTCGAACTCGCCGACGGGGAGCGCATCTTGGCGCCCCTGGTGATCTCCAACGCCGACTACCGCCGGACCGTCCTCGATCTGTGCGGCGGGGAGGCGGCCTTCCCCGCCCATCTGGTCAGACAGACCCGGGAAGCGACCATGCGGTGTCCGCTGACCGCGGTGTACGTCGCGCTGGACACCGAGTTGCCCGACATCCCCAACGCCAACATCTGGTGGCACGACAGCGACGATCTGGAGCGGGCGCATGCTCGGATGATCGAGGAGCAGATGAGGGAGGTTCCTCAGCTGATCTTCTCCTTCGCCTCGCTCAAGGACGCCGGCGCGCCCAATGTGTGCCCGCCGGGTCACAGCAACTTCCAGATCATGACGGTCTGCCCGCCCGGCCCTGGGTTCTGGGGGGTGGACAAGGGCCCGGCCGATGGCGAGCGCTACCGCCGCAACGCCGCCTATCTGGCGCGGAAGAAGCAGCTCACCGACACGATGCTGGCCACCGCCGAGAAGGTCATCGGCCCCTTCCGGGACCGCATCACCCATCTGGAGACCGCCACTCCGCTGACCAACGAGCGATACATCCTGGCCAGCGGGGGCACCCCGTACGGCATTGGCAACTGGGGCGGCGTGGGCAAGCGCCCGGATGTGCGCACCGGTATCGAAGGGCTGTATGTGGTCGGGCAGTCCACCCGGTACGGCAGCGGGGTGGGCGGCACCGCCACCGGCGGCATGGTGTGTGCCTCCCAAGTGCTGGACCGCCCGCTGCTGGGAGAGGTGCACCAGGGCGCCGTCGTGGGAGACCCGTCGCGGCTCCCCGACCGCGGGCCGGACTGGGATCCGCTCAGGGTCTCCCGCGGCCGGGCCCGGCAGACCGCGAAGGGCCTGGCCCGCATCGACTGACGGCGCGCCCGCGCCGAGGGCTCATCGCCGCGCCTTCCCGGCCCGCTCCTCCAGGAGCCTGGGCGGTGCGGCCTGCTGCCAGGAGTCCACGAGGATGTCGCGCAGCTCGGCCTTGTCGTCCAGCGCGGCGAGCCGCACCCGCACCCAGGCGAAGCTCGCCTCGTGGGAGGCGATCCAGAACTTCTCCGGCTCGGCGAGGACCAGCTCGTCGCGCTCCTCCTTGGGGCATCTGACGGCCATCGAGGTCTCGTCCTCGGGGAGCGTGGCGAACATCTTCCCGGCCACCCGGAAGGTGGGCATGGACCAGGCGGTCTTCTCCGTCGTCTCGGGGAGCGACAGCGCGATTGCACGAACATCGTCGGACGTGGTCATGGGACGACCGTAAGGCACGCCACCGACACCCGCCCGGCCAGCACGCTCCCGGCCCCGACCAGGCCACTTCCGGCCCCGACCAGGCCACTCCTCGCCCGGGCCGGGCCGGATTCCTCGCCCGGGCCGGGACCCTCTAGGCCCGGGCTCCGCCGTCAGCGGCCCACGGCGTACCCCTGGGCGCCGCGCGGGTTGGCGGCCGCGAGGAGGACACCGGTGTCGGGGTCGCGGGCGACCGCGCACAGCCGCCCCTCGGTCCAGGCGCCGCCGACCGTGACGTCATGGCCGCGGCGGCGGAGCTCGGCGACGGCCGGCTCGCCGATCCGGGACTCGATCACGACCTTCCCCGCCGCCATCGCTCGCGGGTGGAACGAGCTGGGGAAGCTCTCCTGGTGCCAGTTGGGCGCGTCGACGGCGCCTTGCAGATCGAGCCCGGAACGGACGGGCGGGCGCAGGGCGACGGCGAGGAAGAAGTGGGTGCTCCACTGGTCCTGCTGATCGCCGCCCGGTGTGCCGAAGGCCATCACGGGGGTGCCGTCGCGCAGGGCGAGGGAGGGGGTGAGGGTGGTGCGGGGGCGGCGGCCGGGGGTGAGGGAGCCCGGCAGCCCGGGGTCAAGCCAGGTCATCTGCAGGCGGGTGCCGAGCGGAAAGCCGAGCTCCGGGATCACGGGGTTGGACTGCAGCCAGCCGCCGCTGGGGGTGGCCGCGACCATGTTCCCCCAGCGGTCGACGACATCGAGATGGCAGGTGTCGCCGCGGGTGGTGCCGTCGGGGCCGACGGTGGGCTCCCCCGCGCCGGGCGCGGTGGCGGGCCCGGGGGCGTGCGACGCCGCGCGCGCGACCGCGGCCAGGGCCTGCTTGCTCAGCCGCGGCTCGCGCCCGCCCGGCCGCCCCGGCCGCAGCTCGTGGCTGGCGCGTTCGCCGATGAGCGCCCGGCGCTCGTCGTTGTACGGGGCGGACAACAGGTCGTCGAGCGGGACGTCGGCGGCGTCGCCGTACCAGGCCTCGCGGTCGGCCATGGCCAGTTTGCCGCCCTCGATGAGGGTGTGCAGATAGTCGGGGGTTCCGTAGTCGCCGGCGGTCAGGCCGGGCGGCAGCAGGGCCAGTTGCTGGAGGAACACCGGGCCCTGGCTCCAGGGCCCGGCCTTGCACACCGTCCAGCCGTTCCAGTCGTAGGTTGCGGGGGGCTCGTAAGTGGCCGAGAAGGCGGCGAGGTCGTCGCGGGTGAGGGTGCCGGCGTGGCGTGCCCCGGACGAGTCCATGGTGGGCCGGGCAGCGGCCTCGGCCAGCGCCTCGGCGATGAAGCCCGCGCGCCAGATCCCGCGGGCCGCGTCGATCCGGGTCTCGCGGCCGGGGCCTGCGGCTTCGGCCTCGGTGAGCAGCCGCCGCCAGGTGGCGGCGAGGGCGGGGTTCTTCAGCAGCCGCCCGGGGGCCGGGGCCTTGCCGCCGGGCAGATACAGCTCGGCCGAGGTGGTCCACTCGGTCTCGAAGAGCTTCCGTACGGTCTCGACGGTCTCACCGACGCGTTCGACGGCGGGATGACCGCCTTCGGCGTAGCCGATCGCGTACTTCAGGACCTCGGCGAGCTGCTTGGTGCCGTGGTCGCGCAGCAGCAGCATCCAGGCGTCGAACGCGCCGGGGACGGCCGCGGCGAGCGGGCCGGTGCCCGGTACCAGGTCGAGGCCGAGCGAGGTGTAGTGGTCGATGGTGGCCCCGGCGGGGGCGGGGCCCTGTCCGCACAGGACGGTGGGGGCGGAGCCCGCCGGGGCGAGGATGATCGGCACCTCGCCGGCCGGTCCGTTCAGATGCGGTTCGACGACATGCAGCACGAACCCGGCGGCCACGGCCGCGTCGAAGGCGTTGCCGCCGTCCTCCAGGACGGCCATGGCGGACTGGGACGCCAGCCAGTGGGTGGAGGACACCATGCCGTGGGTGCCCTGGAGGGTGGGGCGGGTGGTGAACATGACGGGGCTCTCCTGGTCTCGGTACGGCTTGATCGTTCCACCCGGGTGCGGGTGCGGGCGAGGCGGGCTTGCGTCGGCGGGCCCTGGTCAGCGGGCAGCGGCCGGGGCCGAGGCGTCCGGGGCGGTGCCGTCGTCGGCCACCAGATGGCAGGAGACCTGCCGCGCGCCGCCGGGCAGCTGACGCAGGGCGGGTGGCTCGGTGCGGCACCGGTCGGTGGCGAGCGGACAGCGGGTGTGGAAGCGGCAACCCGCCGGCGGGTCCAGCGGGCTGGGCAGCTCCCCGCTGAGCAGGATCCGGGCGCGGGTCCGCTGCCGGGGCGGGTCGGGCACGGGGGCGGCGGACAGCAGCGCCTGGGTGTAGGGGTGCTTGGGGTCGGCGAACAGCTCGGCGGCCGGGGCCTGCTCCACCAGCTGTCCGAGGTACATGACGGCGATCCGGTCGGCGAGGTATTCGACCGCGGCCAGGTCGTGGGTGATGAACAGACACCCGAACTTCCGGTCCCGCTGGAGGTCCGCCAGCAGGTTGAGCACGGATGCCTGGACGGAGACGTCGAGCGCCGAGGTCGGCTCGTCGGCCACCAGCAGTTGCGGGTCCACGGACAGGGCGCGGGCGATGGAGACGCGCTGCCGCTGGCCGCCGGAGAGCTCGTGCGGGCGCCGCCCGGCGTGTTCGGGGCGCAGCCCCACCTGCGCGAGCAGCGCGGCGACCCGCTCGCGCAGGGCGTCGCCGGAGGCGATGCGGTGCAGCCGCAGCGGTTCGGCGACGATGGCGCCCACGGTCATCCGGGGGTCGAGCGAGGAGGACGGGTCCTGGAAGACGAGGTGGAAGTCCTTGCGCAGCGGGCGCAGCGCGCGCCGGGACAGACGGGTGATGTCGCGACCGTTGATCCGTACGGTGCCGCCGGTGGGCCGGTCGAGCCGTACGGCGCACCGTCCCACGGTGGACTTGCCGCTGCCCGACTCGCCGACCAGGCCGACGATCTCGCCCCGGCCGATGGTGAGGCTGACGCCGTCGACGGCCCTGACGGTGCCGGTGCCGCCGGTGAAGTGGCGGGTGAGGCCCTGGATATCGAGAGCAGGGGGGTGAGTGATGAGGCCGGCTGCGGTGTTCACTTGGCGGCCTCCTTGGGCCGGTGGGGCGTGAGCGCCTGTACGGGGTGCCAGCAGGCGGCGTCGTGTCCGTCCCGCAGCGGCCGCAGGGCGGGCCGGGCGGTGGCGCACTGCTGGTCGGCGGCCGCGCAGCGGGGCTGGAAGGTGCACCGGTCGGGCTGTTCGGCGAGGCTCGGGACGAGTCCGGGGATCTCCTGGAGCCGTGGTCTGCCCTCGTGGGCGGCCGGGTGGTCGCGTACGGGCACGGCGCCCAGGAGGCCGCGGGTGTAGGGGTGGCGCGGATCGGCGAACAGGTTGTCCACGGGGGCCTGTTCGACGGCGCGCCCCGCGTACATCACCAGCACCCGGTCGGCGATGTCGGCGACCACGCCCAGGTCATGGGTGATCAGGACGATCGCGGTGCCGAGCCGCTCCCGCAGGGACCGCAGGACCTCCAGGATGCCCGCCTGGACAGTGACGTCGAGGGCGGTGGTGGGTTCGTCGGCGATCAGGACGGCGGGGTCGCAGGCGATGGCGATGGCGATCATCACCCGCTGGCGCATACCGCCGCTGAGCTGGTGGGGGTAGTCGCGGGCGCGGCTGCCGGGGGCGGGGATACCGACGAGGTCGAGCAGTTCGACGGCGTGGTCACGGGCTTCCCGGCGGCTCATCCCCCGGTGGCGGCTGAGGACTTCGCGTACCTGGCGGCCGATGGTGAGAACGGGGTTCAGCGAGGTCATCGGCTCCTGGAAGATCATCGCGATCTCCTTGCCGCGGACGTCCCGCAGTTCCCTGTCGGTGGCCCCGACCAGTTCCCGGCCGCCGAGCCGTACCGAACCGGTGACCTCGGCGGTCGGCGGCAGCAGGCCCATGACGGCGGTGGAGGTCACGGACTTGCCGCAGCCGGACTCGCCGACGACGGCCAGGACTTCGCCGGCGGCCACGTCGTACGAAAGACCGTCGACCGCGTGCACCGGGCGGTCGGGGGTACGGAAGACGACGGACAGCTCCCGGACGCTGAGCGCGGGGGCAGGGGCAGGGGCGGGATGGATGGTCATCGGCTGTCTCCGCGGGGGTCGAGGATGTCGCGCAGCCCGTCGCCGAGCAGGTTGAACGCGAGGGTCGCGGCGACGATCGCCAGGCCCGGGAAGACGGCCATCCAGGGGGCGGCGGCGATATACGCCTGGGCGCTGGAGAGCATCACCCCGAGCGAGGGCGACGGGGGCTGGACGCCGAGGCCGAGGAAGCTCAGCAGCGCCTCGCCGATGATGGCGCTGGGGATGCCGACGGTGGCCTGGACGGTGAGCGCCGACAGGGAATTGGGCAGGATGTGCCGGAAGAGCACGGTCCGGTCGCCACCGCCGTTGGCGACGGCCGCGGCGACGTAGTCGAGGTGTTTGAGGCGCAGCGTCTCCGCCCGGGTGATGCGGATGACGGCGGGGATCTGGGACACCCCGATGGCGATCGTGGCGTTGAGCAGCGAGGGTCCGAGGATGGTGGCGAGGCCGACCGCCAGCACCAGGAACGGGAAGGCGAGCAAGGTGTCGGTGAGCCGGGAGACCACGGAGTCGGCGAGCCGTCCGTAGTAGCCCGCGGCGAGGCCGAGAGGCACGCCGACGGCGAAGGCCAGCGCCACCGCGAGCAGCCCGATCTGGAGGGAGGCCCGCACCCCGTGAATGACCCGGGAGAGCTGGTCGCGGCCGAGGTCGTCGGTGCCGAGCCAGTGTGCCCAGCTCGGCGGGTCGAGAGCGGTGGCGAAGTCGGGCCGGGTGGGGTCGTACGGGGCGATGAGCGGCGCGAACAGGGCGATCAGCACCAGGATCGCGGCGGCGACGGCACCGGTGAGGGCGAGCGGATTGCGGAGCAGCGGCCGGAGCGGGGAGGGCGGCGCACCGGGCGCGGTGGCGGGTTCGTCGGTGGCGGGGGCGGTGGGGGCCGGGTTGTCCACGACGGTCACCGGGCACCTCCGAGCCGGATACGGGGGTCGATCAGCGAATAGGCCAGGTCGACCAGCAGGTTGACCAGGATGTAAGCGGCGGAGGTGAACAGCACCACGCCTTGGACCATCGCGTAGTCCCGGGAGAACACCGCGTCGATGGTGAGCTTGCCGAAGCCGGGCAGGACGAAGATCTGCTCGGTGACCACCGCGCCCGAGATGAGATGGCCGAGTTGCAGGCCGAGGACGGTGACGACGGTGACCAGGCTGTTGCGCAGCGCGTGCGAGCCGATCACCTGGCGCCGGGTGAGGCCCTTGGCGCGTGCGGTGCGGATGTAGTCGGCGGACAGCGAGCCGAGCATGGCGGCGCGGGTCTGCCGCATGACGACCGCAGCGAGGCCGGAGCCGAGGACGATGGCCGGGAGCACCATATGCCGCAGGTTTTCCACCGGGTCGACGCCGAAGGGGACGAAGCCGGAGGCGGAGAACACGGGGACGGCGATGGCGAAGGTGAGGATGAGCACGATGCCCAGCCAGAAGGCGGGGATCGAAAGCCCGAGCAGCGCCAGGGCGTTCACCAGCCACTCCTCGGGCCTGCCGCGCCGCACCGCCGCCACGACCCCGGCGCTGACGCCGACGAGGACGGCGAGCAGCAGGGCCAGCGCGGAGAGTTCCAGGGTGACGGGCAGGGCGTCCAGGACGGAGTCCAGCACCGGCAGGCCGGTACGGGAGGAGGTCCCCAGATCGCCGGTGAGGGCGTGGCGCACATAGCGCAGGTACTGGACCACGATGTTGTCGTCGAGTCCGTAGGCGCGGCGGATCCCGGCGATCGCCTCGGGGGTGGCCTCCTCCCCGGCCAGGGCGGTGGCCGTGTCGCCGGGCAGGGCCCGTACGCCGGCGAAGACCACGATGCTGACCAGGAAGAGGGTGATCAGCGACTCGCCGGCGCGGCGCAGCAGATAGCGGGGCATCCGTCGGGACATCAGCCGTCCCCCTTCGTATAGCCCGCTTCCTTGACGCGGATCAGGCCGTCGCCGAGGACGCGCAGACCGGCGATGTCCTTGGTGGCGGAGACGTAGTTGTCGGGCTGGATGAGATAGAGCACGGTGTGCCGGTCCCTGACGGCTGCCACGAGCCGTTCGTAGATCTTCTTGCGGTCGGCCACCTCGGCGGTGGAGTGTCCGTCGGCGATGAGCTTGTCGATGGCGGGGTCGGACAGGCCGCCGTAGTTCTGGGCGCCGCCCGTGCCGGCGAACGCGTCGATGTTTCCGGCCGGGTCGAGCCGGCCGGACCAGTTGGTGGTGGCCGCCTGGAAGTCGCCGGAGCGGGCGTGTTGCAGTCCGGTGGCGAACTCGGTCGGCCGCAGGGTCACCTCGAAGCCCGCTTCCTTGGCCATGGCCTGGACGACCTGGCCGAGTCGGCTGTCCTCCGGTGTGGTGCTGACCTGCAGCCGCACCGGCACCGGGGTGGACACCCCGGCCTGTTTCAGCAGCCGTCTGGCCCTCGCGGGATCGGCGGGCGGGCAGTCGGCCGCGGCCGCGTAGGGGGTGCCCTCGGGGAGCGGGCCGCAGGTGGGCCGGTACATCCCCTGGAAGACGATCTTGTTGATCAGCGCCCGGTCCAGGGACAGATCGAACGCCTCGCGCACCCGTACGTCGCGGGCGATCGGGGTGTCGATACGGCCTGGGGGCTCCCCGGCACCCTTGGTGTTGCCGATGTTGAGGGTGAGCCCGTAGTAGCCGAGCGAGGGCGAGTGGAACAGCTGCAGCCCCGGCTCGGTGAGCGCCCGGCCGGCCTGGACCGGGTCCATCTGGTCGCCGACCTGGATATCGCCGGAGAGCAGATTCGCCATCCGGACGTTGCCGTCGGTGATGGTGCGGTAGACGACCCGGTCGAGGCGGACCTTTTTCGCGTCGTAGTAGTACGGGTCCTTCCGCAGCACGATCCGGTCGCCCACGACCCGCTCCGCGTAGCGGAACGGGCCGACGCAGGTGGGGTGGCTCGCGAACCGGTCGCCGTAGGTCTTGAGCGCCTTGGGGGACATCACCATCCCCGAGCGGTCGGCGAGCAGCGAGAGCAGGGGGACGTACGGCTCGCTCAGCCGCAGCCGGACCGTGTCGTCCCCGATGGCGCTCACGCCGGTCACAGGCTTCAGCTCGCCCGCGCGGGTGGAGCCGGACAGTGTTTTGTGCCGTTCGAGGGAGGTCTTGACGGCCCGTGCGTCCAGGCGTGTGCCGTCGGCGAACCGGATGCCCTTGCGGAGCCGGATGGTGACGGTGCGTCCGTGGTCTGTGGTCTTCGGCAGCTCGGCCGCGAGCTGCGGTACGACCTGGTTGTCCTGGTCGACGTCGTACAGCTTCTCGCACATGGCGGAGAACACGGTCCGGCCGACGGCGGTGCTGGCCAGGGTCGGGTCGAGCTTGTCCGGGTCGGACTTGAGCGCGACGGTGAGCGTGCCGCCGTCGCGGACGGGCCGGGTGTCGGCCATCCGGTCCGGCCCGGTCTCGGTCGCGGGAGTGGCCAGGGAGGCGCAGCCGGTGGCGGCGGCGAGCACCGCGCAGACGAGGAGGGCGGTGGCGGCCCGGGGCGGGAGGGACAGGGGGAGAGACAGGGGCAGGCGGCGTGGGCGCATGGCTGTCTTGCCTTACTGAGGGGGGAGCGAGGGGGAGACGAGGTGAGGGGGAGACGGGCCGGCGCGGTGCGGCCCAGCATGGCGCAGAAACGTGGATTGGTCCATTGGTAGGACCAAGTTGATGTCAGGTGACGCTAGTGCGGCGGCCCCGGGCACCTGGTTTCCGTACCGTCACCACCTGGTTAAATCGCCTTGCTCCGGCTTCTTCGCGATATGAGAGCCTGAACCACCGACCGGATCGTCAGAAGGCTGAGAACCAAAAAATGGACTGGCGGCAACTGCGGCACTCCACCCTGTCGAGGCCGGACGCGCTGGCCGTCGGTCTGGAGCGGCTGATCCTCAGCGGCGAGCTGCCGCCCGGCTCGCGGGTTCCCCCCGAGCGGGAGCTCGCGGAGAGCCTCGGGGTCTCCCGCGGCTCGGTCCGCGAGGCGCTGCGCGCGCTCGCCTCCCGTGGGCTGGTCGCCCGCCGCCCCGGCGCGGGTACCGTCGTCCTCGACCCGGGAGCCACCCCGCGCGGCGATGTCCTGGCCGCGGGCCTCGACGCCACGGCCGAACTCCTCCAGGTCATGGAGGTGCGCGCATGCATCGAACCGTCGGTGACCGCACGGGCGGCGACGCGCGCGACGCCCGCCGACATCGTCCAGCTCCACGCCCTCCTCGACGCGATGCGGCGCGAGCCGTCGCGACAGGAGTTCACCGACCTGGACCGCACCTTCCACCGCGCCATCGCGCAGTACACCCGCAATCCCCTGCTGCTGCGCCTGCTCGACCGGGTGTACGAGATCGGCGAGCCGGGGCGGCGCTCCTCTCCGCTGTCCGCCGCCCGCCGGCGCTCGACCATCGAGGAGCACCAGGCCATCCTGCGGGCCATCGAGGCCCGCGATCCGGAGGCGGCCCGGGCCGCCTCCGAGGCACATCTGGAGTCCGTACTGCGCCGGATCGAGGCCCAGCAGCGGCGGGACGCCGGCTGAGCGGCACGGCGTTGGCTGAGCGGCACGGCGTCGGGCCAAGGCCCGCGCTTCACAGCGCGCGATGCATGATGTGCAGCCCCACGTATCCCTTCGTCGGGTGGTGGAAGCCTTCCGGAAGCGTGCCCAGCACCTCGAAGCCGAGCGAGCGGTAGAGCCGCACCGCGTGCACATTGGTCTCCACGACCGCGTTGAACTGCATCCGGCGGAAGCCCGCCGCCCGGGCCCAGTCCAGTGAGTACGCGCACAGCGCCCGGCCCACGCCCTGTCCGGAGTGGGCCGGGTCGACCATGTAGCTGGCGCTCGCGATGTGCGCGCCGTTGCCCATGTGGTTGTTGTTCATCTTCGCCGTGCCGAGGACCGTACCCGCCTCGTCCACGGCGACGACCGTACGGTTCGGCGGCTCGAGGAGCCACCAGGGGCGGCCCTGTTCCTCGCTGAGGTCGAGCGGATACGTGAAGGTCTCCCCCGCGGCGACGATCTCGTGGAAGAAGGGCCAGATGGCGGGCCAGTCCCGCGGTGTGGCTTCCCTGATCAGCATCCGGACATGATGCCGAGGGGTTGCGCGGGTCCGCCAGCGTTTTCTGCCTGGGCGGTGGCCGGGGTCAGCCCCGCGCCGCCAGCTCGCCGAGGAGTTTCCAGGTGCGGCGCTCGTCCTCGGGGGAGCCGATCGCGGTCTGGGTGTAGATCAGTTCGGTGGCGCCCGCCTCGAAGTACGCGGCCACTTGGGCCGCCAGCAGCTCCTCGTCGCCGATCGCCACGAGGTCGACGGGGTTGTCGATGCCCTCGCGGTCCAGCGCGGCGCGGTAGGCGGGGAGGTTCTTGTAGGGGGCCATGTTCTGCTCGGCGCGGGCGCGTGCGCCTGCCACGTCGGCAGTCACGACACCGGAGACGATCACGGCCACCCGGGGCGCCGGGCGGCCGGCCGCCTCGGCGTGGCGGGTGAGGGTGGGGACGGTGTACTCGGCCAGGGTGCGCGGGCCGGACATGATCGGCAGCGCGCCGTCGGCGAGTTCACCGGCGGCGCGCAGGGTCTGCTCCCCCGCCACCGCGACCAGCACCGGCACCCGTGGCCGGGCGCCCGGCACGGTGGTCGACAGCGAGGTCTTGGCGACCAGTGTCTCGCCGCTGAAGTCCACCGAGCCGGTCTCCAGCAAGGAGCGCAGCGCCTCCAGGTGTTCGCGCAGATGGCGGACCCTGGGGTGTGGCGCGAGCCCGTAGGTCTGCTCGACGAACGACTTGGTCGAGAGCCCGACGCCCAGCGTGAAACGCCCGTGGGAGGCCGCCTGCGCCGTCTGGGCCTGCATGGACAGCGCGATGGGGTGGCGCGGGTAGATGGGTACGACCGCGGTGCCGATGTCGATGCCGGGGACCTCGCGGGCCGCCAGCGCCGCCACGGTGATGGCGTCGTGGTCGAACCGCTGGGTGAACCAGGCCGCGGACAGCCCGGCGTCGGCCAGCTCCTTCACCTGGCCGATCAGGGTGTCGACGGAGTTGGCCTCTTGTGACAGCCGGGTGAAGTCGGTGGGCAGGGCGACACCGATGCGCATGACGTGCTCCGAATCGACGATCGATGGAGGGCGGAACCCGCCGTGGGCGGGAATCGGGAGCATATCTTAACTCGGTAACAAAATTTACCGGGTCAAGATTCGCTGCCGGTAGTCGCGGGCGTGCCGGCGCGGCGTCAGGTGCGTTGCGGAGCGGGCTCCTCGGCGGGGGCGTTCGCCGCCGCCGGGGCCGTCGGGCGGCGGCGCGGGAGGAGCAGGGCGGGGAGGACGGCGGCCAGCATCAGGGCCACGGCCCAGAGGTAGGTGTCGGCGAACGGTCCGGCGTGGGTGGGGGTGGTGGTCCCGCCGCCGTTGATGGAGAGAGTGACGGAGATGAAGGCCACACCGGTCGCGGCGGCCACCTGGGAGGTGATCTGAAGGGCCGTCGAGGCCGAGGGGGCGTCGTCCGCCGAGAGCCCGCGGGTGGCGGCGGCCATCGTCGGCATCATGGTCATCCCGACGCCGATGCCCAGCACCAGGAGCGGAACGGCCACCCGCCAGTAGGCGAGGGTGTCGGACAGTTGCAGGGTCAACAGCCCCATGCCGAGCACCGCCGTGGTGACACCGCCGGCCACCAGCCACCGCGGCGCGACCTTGTCCGCGAGCCGCCCGGAGAACTGCATGGTCACCCCGGCCGCCAGCCCCAGCGGGGCACCCAGCAGACCGGAGGCCGTGGCGCTCTCGCCCCGCACCACCTGGAAGTACATGGGCAACAGCAGCATGCTGCCGAAGTAGCCGACGACGAACAGGCCCAGCGTCCCCGCGCCGGCGGCGAAGGCCCGGTCGCGGTACAGCCGCAGATCGATCAGCGGATGCGGGGAGACCCGGGCCCGTACGACGAAGCCCACGACCAGCGCCGCCCCCACGACCGCCGGGAGCACCACACCCACGCCGCCGAAGTCCCGGTGCTCCGCGCCGGTGGACAGGCCATAGATCAGCGCGGCCAGGCCCGGGGAGAGCATCAGCAGGCCGGGGACGTCCAGCCGCTGGCCGGGGGCTCCCACGGCGCGTGGCAGCGCGCGGGCGGCGACGACCAGGGCGGTGATGCCGACGGGCACATTGATGGTGAACATCCAGCGCCAGGAGAAGGAGTCCAGCAGCCAGCCGCCCAGCACGGGTCCGCTGACGGGGCCGATGAGGATGGGGATGCCCATGATGCTCATGATGCGGCCCATGGTCTCCGGGGTGGCCGCCTGCATCATGATCGTCATCCCGGTCGGCACGATCATGCCGCCACCCAGCCCCTGCACCATCCGGAAGGCCACCAGCGACTCGATCGACCACGCCGTCCCGGCCAGCAGGGAGCCCAGGGTGAACAGCGCGATGGCCGTCATGTAGACGCGCTTGGTGCCGAACCGCCGGATCGCCCAGGCCGTCACCGGGATCACTGCGGCCAGGGCCAGGGAGTAGCCGGAGGACACCCACTGGACCGTGGGGAGCGGTGCGTCGAACCGCTGGGCCAGCGGATGGATGGCGACATTCACCACGGTGGTGTCCAGCACCGACATGATGGAGCCGAGCGTGACCACGGCGGCGAGCACCGCCAGCCGGGGTGAGGTGGGCGGAGCGTCGCCGGGAGCTTGCTGTGTATGTGACATGACGGAGCCTTGTCCTCGTGATCGGCGGGGCGGGTGGATCGCCCGCCCGCATCCCGAGACTCCGATATCAACCAAGGTTTAAGTCAACCGAGGACCGGCTCCGGCATGTTGTTCGGCTTCAGGTCAGCGGCAGCGCCCGGATCGACTTGCCTCGTACGACGTAGAGCCGGCCCTGGCCCACCAGCGGCTCCGTGGTGCCGAGTACGGAGCCGGACGAGTCGCGCAGGGTCCACCGCGTCCGTCCGGTGCGTCGGTCCACCGCGACCGCGGCGGCGCGGCTGTCGGAGGACGGCGGGAAGACCAGCCCGCCGGCCACCGCGGTGCGGGCCGGCGGCGCGGCGAGGTCGGTGTCCGCCTTCCACCTCCACCGCACATGATGGGACGCCAGATCGATGGCGAACACATGCGTGCCCAGGACCGTGAGGTAGGCGACGCCGTCCGCCACGGCGGGGGCGCCGAACGCCGCCTCGTCGCCCGTGCCGGAGGGCAGTTGGTCGGGGTCCAGCCGCCAGCCCGCGCGGCCGGTACGGAGGTCGATCGTGCGCAGCCCGGGCCCGCTCATCAGCACGGTGCCGCGTGCCACCGCCACCGTCCACCGCGGCACCTCGTCGCTGCCGTCACCCGCGACCAGACCGTCCCCCGGCAGCGCCACCCGCCACCGCCGCCGGCCGTCGGCCGTGTCGTACGCGGTCACCGAACCGTCGTCGACAAGCACCAGCCGGCCCTCCGCCACCACGCCCGGGAGGTGGGTGGCCGAGCCGCGCTCGAGCTCCCGGCGCCAGCGCACCTTCCGGGCCACCATGTCGTACGCGAGCAGATACCGGCGGCGGCTGTCCGGCGTACCGTCGCGGTGCGCGCCCGAGTGGCCGAACACATACGCGGTACGGGCGTCCCCGGCGCTGATCGGGTGGTCCGTGAAGCGGAAGGTCACCCCCAGCGGTTCGGAGTACCAGGTCCGGCCGTCGGCGGGGTCGACCATCGCCAGCCGGTCGTCCCCGTCGGCGAAGGTGGCCTTCATGACGATCAGATCCCCGCAGGCCGTCGGCGTGTACCCGGACACCGCGGGCGCGGTCCAGCGCAGCGTGCCACGGCGGGCGTCCACACCGAGGATGCCGGCCCCCGGGTCGGCCTGTACGGCGATGACTCCCCGGTGGTACAGCGGCCTGCCGAGGTCCCCGAGGGGGCCGCGGTACTCCCACAGCGGCTGCGGCGCGGTGTCCGTGCCGGAGGCGCCGGGGCCGGGCCGGGGTTCGCCGCGGGTGTCGTCGTCACCGGGTCCTGCCATCGCCCACCACACGCCGCCCGCCACTCCGGCGGCGGCCAGGGCCCCAAGACCGCCCAGCACCAGCCTGCGGCGGGCCGGGCGCGGGGCGTCCTGGGACGGTGGCGCCTCGGGAGCGGTGGCGGACGGCGGGGCCTGGGGCTCTTCGGGCCGCCGTACCGCCACATCCCACACGGTCGCGGTGCGCAGCGCGATGTCGTGCAGGACGCCCGCCGGGAGCAGACCGGCGAACGACTCGCGTTCGCCGTCCCGTTGCCGTTCGCCGTCCCAGCGCCGCTCCCGGTCCCGCTCCCGTTCGCCGTCGTCGGCCGTGCCCGTGTCCGTGCCCGTCAGGGTGCGTGCGATCCGGTCGGCCGCGGGCCGGTCCGCGGGGTCCTTGGCCAGACACCCGACCACCAGCGGCCACAGCTCCTCCGGCACCCCGGCGAGGTCCGGCTCCGCGTACGCCACGCGGTACAGCACGTCGTTGGCCCCGCCCTCGCCGAACGGCGGCCTTCCGGTGGCCGCGTACACCAGCAGACCGCCCAGCGCGAACACGTCGGCGGGCGGTCCGACGCTCTGTCCGCCGACGGGGCGCGCCTGTTCGGGCGATATGTAGGCGGGGGTGCCCATCTGGCGGCCGGTACGGGTCAGCCGCTCGGCGCCCACGGCCCGGGCGAGCCCGAAGTCGATCAGCTTGGGGCCGTCGGCGGTGATCAGCACGTTGGAGGGCTTGAGATCGCGGTGCACCAGGCCCTGGCCGTGCACCGTGGCCAGCCCCCGGGCGAGCGCGACCCCCAGGGCGCGCAACGCGGCGTACGGCCAAGGGCCGTGGGCCTCCACCGCCTGGGTCAGGGAGGGGCCGAGCAGGTATTCGGAGGCCAGCCACGGCCGCGGCCCGTCGGTGTCGGCGTCCACGACGGCCGGAAAGAAGTCGGCCCCGCCGAGGGAACGGGCCGCCTGGAGCTCCTGCCGGAACCGCTCGCGGAACTCCCTCTCCTCGGCCAGGTCGCGGTGGATGGCCTTGAGCGCCACGGTCCGTCCGCCGTCGGAGCGGGCCAGGAAGACGGTTCCCATCCCGCCGGACCCGAGGCGGGCCAGCAGGCGGTAGCGGCCGAACGACTCCGGGTCGTGGCCGAGCAGCGGCCGCACGGGCAGGGCGGGCTCGTCCGCCGTCACGTTCACGGTCATCCCTTCACTCCACCGGGAGCATGAACACGGCGGCGCCGTGGGCGACGACGGCCGACGATCTCGCCGGATAGACCTGGTACTCGTCCAGGATTTCGCCGCCGCTCTCCTGGAACCGCCACCGCACCCCGCCGGTCCGGGCGTCGAGCGCGAACACGCCCGCCGCCGCGGCGGCCAGCACCGTACGGCCGGAGTCGGTGACCGAGAGGGTGGGGGTCGCCTTCCACACGGTGTCGTCGGGCAGCGCGGACCGCCACAGTTCGGTGCCGCGGTCCGGGTCGACCGCGTAGACCAGCTTGGCGCCGTCGGACACGTACAGCACATCGCCCTTTCCGCCCGGCCCCTGGCGGATCACCGGGTGGCCCAGCGGGGACTTCGTCGTCGCGTAGCTGTTGATGTCCAGCGACCACCGCTGTTTGCCCGAGTCGATGTCCACGGCGCGCAGCGTGGCCCCGCGCGCGGCGTAGAGCAGGCCGCGGCCGGCGGAGATGCCGACCTTGTCCCCCGCGCTGACGCCGTCGAAGCGCCTGCGCCACTCCTGGTGTCCATCGGACAGCCGCAGCGAGATGAGCTCCACCTCGTCGCCCGGATATCCCAGGCCGACCAGCGAGCGGCGGGTGGGGAACGCCCCGATGTCATCGCCGTACGCGGCGGGCAGCCGGCTGCGCCACCGCTCGCGGCGGGTTCGGGTGTCGTACGCGACCACGTAGGTGGGGGGCTTGGAGCCACCGCTTCCGATGCTGCTTCCCGAGCCGGTCGCGGTGAAGTAGGCGTGGCGGCCGTCCGCGTCGACGGAGAGCATCTTGTCGAAGGTGAGGCCGGTGCCGGAGTACTTGGACTCCACCCAGCGCTGGTGGCCGTCGCGGGCGTTGAAGGCGACGAGTCTGCCGTTGGTGGTGACGAGGGCGAGTTCGCGGCTGATGGGTTCGGGGGTGGCGTCGGTGCCCAGGTCGTCGCGGCGCCAGCTCGGGCGGCCGGTGCGCAGGTCCAGGGCGACCGCCTCCTGGGAGTTGGTGATGATGGCGAGTTTGCCGCGCCACACCAGGGGCGGTACGGAGGTGGCGTCGGTCAGGTCGAAGCGCCACCGGGCTGGAGGGGCCGTGCCGGAAGGGGGGCGCGGCGCCGGGCTGGTGGCGGGGCGCCGGGCCGAACCGGGGTCGGTCAGCGCGGACAGCCCGCCACGGCCAGCCACCCACCCGGCCACCGCCGCGCCCCCGGCCAGCAGCCCGGCGGCCCCCGCGGCGGCGGTGAGCACGGCACGGCGGGAGGTGGCCGCGGTACGGGAGGGTGGCGGATCGGCGACCGGATGCGCGCGGTTGCGGCCCTCGCCGCGCGTGGGCGCCGTGAACACATCGTCGTCCGGGAACGCCTCGTCCTCGGCGGCCGGTTCATCGCGGCCGCCGGGCGGAGCCTCGGCCGCCGGCCCGGGGGCGGTCCCGGGCTCCTCCAGCACCAGCGCCCGCGCGGCCTCACGGGCCAGCCGGGCGACCACGGCGCTCGGCAGCCTCGGTGGCGGCGGTGGCGCGGCCGGGTCGGGGCCGCCGAGGGCCGCGCGCAGCTCGGCGGCTTCCGGACGGCACGCAGGGTCCTTTTCCAGACAGCCCGTCAGGATCCGGGCGAGCGAGTCGGACAGCCGGCCGAGGGCCGGCGGTTGCGCGGCGATCCGGTACAGCACCTGCGGCGGCGCGTCGTCGCCGAACGGGGGGCGGCCGGAAGCGGCGTAGGCGAGGACCGCGCCCAGCGAGAACACGTCGGAGGCCGGGACAGGGGCCCGGCCCCTCGCCTGTTCGGGTGACAGGAAGGGGGCCGGCCCGGCGAACCGGCCGGTGTCGCTGTCGTACGCGTCCGCTCCCCCGGCTTCCTCTCCCCTGCCGTCGTGTCTCCCCCCGGCCTCCCTCCCGCCGCGGGCTCCCTGCCGTGGCAGGCGGGCGTGGTGAAACCCGGTCAGCCGGGGGCCGTCACCGGCCACCAGGACCGCGTCGGCCGAGATGCCGCCGTGCACCATTCCGGCCGCGTGGACCCGCTCCAGCGCCTCGGCGAGCGCGGCGCCCAGAACACGTACGTCGTCCTCGGCGAGCCCTCGTGGCGCGGCGCGGACGGCTTCGGCGAGCGGTACGGCGGGGACGTACGGGTAGGCCACCCACGGGGCCGACGCGTCGAGTTCGGCCTCCTCGACGGGGCGTACCCAGCGCCCGGCGGCGGTCCGTGACGCCGCCACGTCGCGGCGCAGCCGGGCGCGCAGCCGCTGGTCGTCGGCGAGTGCGGCGCGCACCAGCGTGACCTCCACGGTCGGCCCCGCGCCGACGCGCCGCCCCAGCAGCCGCACGCCGCTCTCCGTCTCCCCCAACCGGGCCAGCATCCGAAACGGCCCGAGGTGACGCGGATCCGCGTTGTGCAAGGTGTGCATGTGTCGGTAACCCTCCCGGCACGATGTGCCACGCCCCGCTATCGATACGTACCGCAGCCTAAGGGTGTCCAAGCATGGAGGTTTCACGCGGCCGAACATCCAGGGGCGGGGCGTTGGCTGCGGGGCGGCCGGCGCGTCGGCGTTCGCGGGTCACAGGACCGGCATGGCGTGCAGGGTGCCGGCATGGGACAGGAAGACCCGGTTGGCCGCGCCGGTCAGGCGCCAGGGCTGATCGCCGCCGCCGCCGAGCGACCACGCCGCCGCGGCCTTCCGCAGATCGACGGTCACGACTCCGTCGTCCGGGCCGAACCGGTCCGCGCCGAGCGGGTGGTAGAGGGACCGGCCCTGGACCACGGGCGCGGTCGTCGGCAGGGCGTGCGTACCGGGGAGGAGGGACCAGGTCTGCTCGCCGCTGCGGGCGTCGACCGCGATCAACTGGTCCTGCCAGGCGACGTACAGGGAGCCCTGAGCCGGGGTGGGTGAGCCCCAGATGCCGCCCTCGGCGGCGGGCTTGGACCAGCGCTGTGTGCCGTCCGCGAGGGTGAGTGCCCTCAGCGAGGCGCCGCCCAGGTACACGGTGTGGCCCGCCATGGCGGGCGCGAGGGCCACCTCGGCGGTGGTGTCCTGATGCCAGGCGACCGAGCCGTGGTCGTCGGTGCGGTACGCGGTCACCGTCCCGTCGGCTCCGGCGACGACGAGCCGCCCCCTGGCCACTGCCGCCATGGCTCCCTTCGCCGTACCGGTCGCCGCCGATCTCGTCCAGCGGGCCCGAGCACCCGTCAGCGGCAGTGCGCTCAGCCGTCGTTCGCCGTCCAGTACGTACGCCGTGTCGGCGTCGGCGGCCAGGAGCCGTGTCGCGCCGAGCGCCCGGGACCAGCGTTCCCGTCCGTCGCGGGGGTCCACGGCGGTGAGCCGTCCGCCCGCGGTGACGGCGAGCATGACACCGCCCGCCGCCAGCAGGCCCGCGGCGGGCAGCGGCGTGCCCCGGTCGGTCCAGGTCCACGCCCGCTGCCCGGTGTCCACGGCCCAGGCGGTCAGGCCCTTGGGCGTTCCGGCCACCACGACCTCGCCGGCCGCGAGCGGGCCGACGCCGTTGGTGGCGAGGCCGTCTCGGGTCCACAGCGGGGCGGGCGCGGTGCCCGTCGTGTAGCGCGCCAGCGGGGTGGCGGCAGGAACGCCGGGGCCACTGCCGTCGCCGCGCAGCAGCCACCACCCCGCTCCGCCGCCCACGGCACAGACGGTGACCGCGGCAGCGGAGGCGGCGGCCGTCACCCGGCGCCGGGACGGGACCGCCTCGGGGGCGGCGGAGCGGACCGTGTCGTCGACGGCCGCCGCGCAGCGGGCGAGTTCGGCGGCGAGCGGCCCGGAGCGCCAGGCGGGGCGGCGCGGGCGCGGGGGCGGGGCCAAGCGCGCGGCCAAGCGCGGCCGGTGCGCCGCCAGCCATCGCGTACGGTGCGCCGTGCCCGGCTCTCCACCCCGTCCCGTGCCGTGTTTGTTGCCCCATTCCGTGCGCAACCGCCGCGCCACCTCGCGCGGCTCGGGGCGCTGTGCGGGCTCCTTGGCCAGACAGTCGGTCACCACCCCCAGCAGGGCCCGCGGTACGCCCTCCAGGTCAGGCTCCTCATGGACGGTGCGGAACTGGACGGCCGCCGGGTGACCGTCACCGAAGGGCAGACGCCCGATGGCGGCGAACGCGAGCACGGCGCCCAGCGCGAAGACATCGCCGGGTGGCCCGGTACGCCGGCCGAGCGCCTGCTCGGGGGCGGAGAAGCCGGGCGTGGCGGGAGCCGAACCGGCGCCGGTGAGGGTCATTCCGTGCTCGGGCCGGGCGATGCCGAAGTCGATGATGTACGGGCCGCCACGGGTGAGCACCACGTTCGACGGCTTCAGGTCCCGGTGCACCAGCCCGGCCGCGTGGATCTCCGCCAGTGTTCCGGCCAGCGCCGCGCCCAGCGCCCGTACGTCCGCCTCCGCGAACGGCCCGAACCGGTCCACGGCGCGGGTCAGTGTCAGCCCCGGCAGGAATTCCGAGGCGAGCCAGGGCCGTTCGCCCCACATCCCGTGCCCGAGGACCGCCGCCACCCCGGGCCCGCGCACCGACCGCGCCACCTCGGCCTCCCGCCGGAAGCGGTCCAGCATCCCGGGATCCACGTCGTCCGTCGCTCGCAGCGCCTTCACGGCGGCGGTCCGGCCCGCCGCGTCCACCCCCAGGTAGACCTTTCCCATGCCGCCCGCGCCGACCACGCCGAGCAGCCGGTAGGGCCCGAGCCGCATCGGGTCGTCGTCGGCGAGCGGGGCGACTATCGGGTTCTCGGTCATGGCCACGAAGCGCGATCGTAGACGGCCCCGGACCGGCGTCTACGCTGTGCCCGTGATCTTTCCGCACGCCCCGCTGTCCGAACTCGTCCGCCGCGTACCGCCCCCGGCCGAGGCCGTGGACGGCCACGGCGACTGGGAGGCGGCCGAGGCCGCGCTGGGCGTGCGGCTGCCCACGGACTTCAAGGCGCTCGTCGAGACGTACGGTCGGGGCGAGTTCTGCGACCACATCTGCCTGCGCACACCGTTCGGCGAGGACAATCCGGTCCGGCTCGCGGCGGATCTGCTCGAGGACTACGGCGGCATGCGGGAGATGTTCCCCGAGAATTTCCCCTATCCGCTCTTCCCCGAGCCGGGCGGGCTGATCGCGTGGGCGGTGACGGGCAGCGGACACCATCTGTGCTGGCGCACGGCGGGGCCGCCGGACGAGTGGCCGGTCGTGGTGTGGTCGCGTGACGACGACTACGAGGAGTACGGGCCCGGCGCCGCCGACTTCCTGGAGGGGTGGATCACCGGGCGGATCGGCTCGGAGGCCATGCCGGGCAGCCACCTTGGCCTGACCCCGTGGTTCGACTCCGCGCGCGAGCCGGCCCATGTGTACGTCAGGCTGGCAGAGGGCGAGCGGCCCTACCCGGAGCGGCTGCGTCTGCTGCGCGAGGCGCTGGCGCCGACCGCCGACCGGGGCGGCTTCGTGTCCGAGTACGACGGTCTGCGGCAGGATCATTTCGCCACCGTCGAGGGTGGCTGGGAGGTGACGTACGAGACGGCGTACGGCCATCAGATCCGGGTGGCGTTCCCTCCCGAGGACAGCGAACGGGCGCGGCTGGCCGTGCTGGGCGCGGCGAGGTTGATGGGGTGCGAGGTGCTGGGGTTGTCGACCGTGCACGGCACGGTCGTCTGGCAGGCCCTGCCCTGACTTCCGGTGCCAGTGGCACTGCTCAGCCGCCCCCGATCCCGTGGTCGGCGAGCGGACCCAACGCCCAGCCCTCGTCCCGGCATACGCGGACGAGGGCGGGCAGCGCACCGAGTGTCGCCCGCCAGCAGCCGGGCTCGGCCGCCCGGTCGGAGTCGTGAAGCAGCACCGTGCCGCCACCACGCAGATCGCGGCATACGGTGGCGAGCACCGAGGCCGGCGTCGCCCGTACGGTCCAGTCGCGGCCCCACGCCGTCCACAGCACCGGCCTGAGCCCGGCCCGCGCGGCGGCCAGCGCCCGGCCACCGGTCAGCACCCCGTACGGCGGCCGGTACCACCGCGGCACCGCGCCCGTGGCCCGCCGCACGACGCGGGCGGCGCCCTCGACCTCGCGCAGGTCCCGGGCGACCGTGGGCAGCCATGGGCGGCTGTGCGCCCAGCCGTGGACGGCGAGCTCATGGCCGCGGCGGGAGATTTCGTACGCGGTCCGCGGATGGCGCAGAACGCTGTCGCCGAGGACGAAGAACGTGGCCCGTACGGCGAGGTCGTCGAGGGCGTCGAGGAACTGCGGGGTGGACCTGGGGTCGGGCCCGTCGTCGAAGGTGAGTGCGATGTGATCGGGCCGCCCGCGACCGGCCAGGGCAGGGAAGAGGGCACGCCGCACCCCCGGCAGCCAGGTGCCGGCGGGGCCGATGTGCGCGGCCACCGCCAGGGCCGCCGTGGCCGTGGCCGTAGGCAGGGGCTCGGCTCGGTGGCACGGGGTGCTGTGGCTGCCGTCGTATCCGGCGGCTCCGCGGCTCATGGGCGCCCCACGTGGGGCTGCCACTCCCAGCCGCACCGGGTCGCCGCCCCGGTCACGACGCGCCGCCGCTTTCGGTCCGGCGTACCGTGCGGGCAGGGTGCTCGGGGGGCGATCGGGTGGCCGTGTCCCAGCCGTCGGCGACGGCGGGTGAGTGGGACAGGCCGACGATGCCGGCCGCCATCAGGGCGACGCCGATCGCCTCGGGCACGATGCGCGGCCCCAGGGCGATGCGCTCGCCGAACAGCACCCAGCCCAGCACGATGCTCATCAGCGCGTCACCGAGGGTGAGCGCGGGTTGCGACGCCGCGAGGGTGCCGGCCCGCAGGGTGCTCTGCAGCAGCAGGAAGCTCAGCAGCCCGACGCCGCACACCGCGTAGAGCGGCCAGCTGGTGAACACGGCGGCCACACCGCCGGCGAACCGCCCCGTGAACTCCTTGATCAGCGCCGCGGTGCAGGCGAAACACGCCGCGGTGGCGCAGCCCAGGACGGCCGCGCGGGCGGGGCCGCGCAGTGCGCGGGCCGCCGCGATCAGGACACCCACGGCGAGCGCCGCCAGCAGCCCCACCGGGAGCCAGCGGCCGTTCTTCGCGGTGCCCTGGCCGTGCGAGGGGTCGGCGGCCACGAGGAAGATCGCCAGCCCGGCGGCGAGCGTCACGAACGCCAGCCATGTCCGGCCGTCCGGGCGGTGGCGGAAGACCAGGCTGCCGACCACCAGGGTGAACAGCAGTTCGGTCACCAGCAGTGGCTGGACGACGGAGAGCCGCCCGACTGCGAGCGCGCCCACCTGGGCCACCGCCGACACCACCATCGCCGCCCCGCCGGCCAGCCAGAACGGGCGGCGCAGCAGGCGGGCCAGCCGGAGCAGGGCCTGCCCGGCCCGCCGCCCCGCTCGCTGTTCCGGTTCCGGCTCCTGCTCCTGCTCCATCGCGGCGCGTCGCTGCAGCACCGACGCCGCGCCGTTGGCCAGGGCGGACAACAACGCCAGCAGGACCGTCAGCGTGTCGTGCACCGCGTCACCCGAAACGGGACGCCAGTCGGCGGTACAGCGCCGGGGCGGCGCTGCGGACCAGCGCGGGCAGGCGCAGCCAGGCGGGTACGTAGACCTCGTCGCGGCCTCGCGCGACGGCGTCCCAGACCGCGTCGGCGACCGTGGCCGGGGGCAGCGGGCGGGGCCGGCGGCGGGTGTACGGGGTGCCGCGGCGGGCGAAGAACGGGGTGTCCACCACGCCCGGGACGACGTGGGTGACCCGTACGCCGGACCCGTGGAGCTCGTAGCGGAGGGCGTCGGCGAAGGTGCCGAGCGCCGCTTTGGCGGCGGAGTAGACCGCCTCGCCCTTGACGCCCACGCTGCCCGCGACCGATCCGATGAGCACGATATGGCCGCGCCGTTCGGCCAGCATGTGCGGCAGCACCAGGCGTGCGAGGCGTACGGCGGCGAGCAGGTCGACGGAGATCACCTGGTCGATGGCCGCGGGCGGCATCGAGCCGAACGGCCCGGCCCAGCCGACCCCCGCCCCGGCGACGAGCAGGTCGATCCGCCCGGCCACGTGGAAGGCCTCCCGGACCAGTTGGCCGCTTCCCTCCTCGGTGGCCAGGTCGGCGGGGAGGGCGGTGGCCGAGGTCCGGGCCGCCACGCGGTCCAGCCGCTCCTGGTGGCGGCCGCTGATCAGCAGCCGCCAGCCGCCCTCGGCGGCCAACCGCTCCGCGACGGCGGCGCCGATGCCCGAGGACGCACCGGTCACCAGCGCGACGCCGCGCCACGCGGCAGCGGGGCTCTCCGCGTCCCGGGCCGGTCCACGGTGGGTTCCTGTGTCCGGGAGGGGGCGGGTCATGGCGACTCCCTGTGACGGCCGGCCGGGGCGCGCGGCCGCCGTATGGTTTGGCGACACGCGGAACGGTTACCTCCAGTTAGCCACGTCCAGCTCCACCACGCACCACGCACACACGACGCCGCACCACACGCACCCGCCCCACACGTCAGCCGTGCACACCAGCGGAGGTGATGATGTTTCCGTCGTATCCGCCACCCGATGCCCAGCGCGCCGGGCGCCCGCCCCGGGAGCGCCGGTGAGCCGGCGTTTCCTCGTGGTGAGCGCCAGCATGGGCTCCGGTCACGACGCGGTGGCCGGAGAGCTGGCGCGGCGCCTGACCACCCGGGGACACCGGGTGGACCGGACCGATGTCCTCGCCCTGCTGCCCGCCGGGATCGGCCCGGGGCTGCGCTCCGGATACCGCGCGGCGATCCGCCACCTCCCCGTCCTCTACGCGGGAATCTACGCCGCGTTCTTCCGCCCGGGCCCCGGCCCGCGGCCGGGCAGCGCCCCGCTGGCGGCACTGGCCGAACGCCGACTGCTGGACCTGGTCGAGCGGTGGCGGCCGGATGTGGTCGTCCCCGTCTTCCATCTCGCCGCCCAGCTCACCGGCCGACTCCGCGCGGGCGGGGCGCTGCCGGTGCCCAGCGCCGTCGTCGTCACCGACTTCGCGGTGCACCGGCAGTGGCTGCACCCGGGCAACGATCTGCATCTGTGCGTCACCGCCGACGCGGCCGACGCCGTGCGGCGGGCCGTGGGCCGGCCCGCGGTGGCCACTGGTCCGGTGGTGGCCGGTCGCTTCTTCGCCCCCGCCCCAGGGGCGGCCGACTGGCGGTGCCGCTTCGCGGCCCGCGCGTCCGGGAAGCTTCCGGTGGCGCTGACGGCGGGTGCGTGGGGGACCGGCAGCCGCCTGGCCGCCACGTCGCGGCTGCTGGCCTCGGCGGGGTATCTGCCGGTGGTGCTGTGCGGCCGCAACGAGCGGCTGCGCCGCGAACTGTCGCGGTCGCCGGAGGTGTGGGCCATCGGCTGGGAGCCGGACCTGCCCGGTCTGCTGGCCGCGTCGCGGGCCGTGGTGGACAACGCCGCCGGGCAGACCGCCCTGGAGGCGCTGGCCGCCGGGGTGCCCGTGGTCGGCTATCGCCCCATCCCGGGCCATGGGCTGGAGGGTGTCCGCCACATGGCGGCGCTGGGTGTGAGCGACCACGCGCGGGACGCGGGGGAACTCGTACGGCTGCTCGACACGCTCACCGCGCCCGGCGCGGCACGCGACCGCCGTATCGCCGCGGGGCGCCGCCTGTTCACCGGCGACGCGGCGGCCTGTCTGGCCGAGGTCGGCCGGGTGGCCGGAGCGGCCCACCGTGCGGCGGGCGATTAGGCCGGCTTCCTCAGGCGCGTGCCGAGGAGCGGGCCAGTTTTCTCAGCGGTGCACCAGGGAGGGGCCGGTGGCCGGTGTTCTCAGCGGTGCTTCGAGGAGGCGCCTGTCGGGCGGTGGATGGGCTGGATGTGTCCGCCCGTCAGGCGCCGACCTCCTGGGCCTCGGTCAGGCCTCGTACAGGCCGCGCCCGGCGCTCTTGGCCCGGTCCGCCTTGCGGAGTCGCTCCAAAGTGTTACGCACGGAGTTGACGTTCGTCCGCGTCTCGTCGCGCCCCAGGGCCTCGTTGACCTCAGCGGCCCGCAGCGGACGGCCCGCCTTGCGCAGTGCGGCCAGCACGTTGTCCGAGAGGCCGCCGGAGCGCTCAGCCGCCGGCTCGGTCTTGGGCGCAGCAGCCTTGGGCGCCGCGGTCTTGGGCGCCGCGGCGGCCTTCTTGGCCGTCTTCTTGGTGGCCGTGGCCTTCTTGGCCGCGGTCTTCGAAGTCCGCGCGGCGGCGGGTGCCTTGGCCTTGCCCTTGCTGCGCTGACGGCCGATGGCGGCCTTCCGCGTGGCGGTGGCGGTGGCCCCGGCGGCGGGGGCCGGCTCAGCGGCCGGTTCCGGTGCCGCCTCGGGGGCGGACTCGGCCGCCGTGGCCTCGGTGGCCGTGGTTTCTTCGGCCACCGGCTCCGCGGCCGGCGGCGCGGTTTCGGCCACCGGCTCCTCCGGCGCCTGCTGCGGTACCGGCAGGCTGGAGAGCGCTTGAAGGCTGTTCAGCGCGCCGCTGACCGCCTCCAGTCGCTTGGTGACGGATTCCAAATCCTTCTTGAGAGCCTCCTGCTGTTCCTCAAGTCGAGGGCGCTCTGCCTCCAGCGCCTCGATCGTCGATCCCACACTGTTGTCCGCACTCAATGCGTTCACCACCACTTCGTACCCTTTCTACGCCCATCGCAGCTGCGATTATGCCTGGTGTTCAGATGTGTACGGTGCCCTCCACACCGCCACACAACACCATCGAATCCACTTGCGCACCACTTCGAACACATGCGTATCCACGCGTGTGAATGTCCGACTGGGTGTCAGAATCCCCTCAAGGCCGAGCGTAGAGGTGCAACCGGGCCCAATGGAACACCGGTTGGCGATACGAATGTGGCCGCCACGCGGATGTGGCCGCCACATGGATATGGCCGCCGTGAGACGGCGGCCATATCCACGTCGCGGTCCACGCGGCGGCCCACGTGGCGGGATACTGCTCGGATCACTGCTCGTAGGCGTCCACCAAGCCCTGAATGTCGATCTTCTTCATGCCGAGCATGGCCTTGGTGACACGCGCCGACTTGGCCGGGTCGGGGTCGCTCATCAGCTCGGTCAGCTTGCTCGGCACGATCTGCCACGACAGCCCGTACTTGTCCTTCAGCCAGCCACAGGGCCCCTCTTCCCCGCCGTCGCCGAGCCGCGCCCACAGCTCGTCCACCTCGTCCTGCGTAGCGCAGTCGACGGAGAGCGAGATGGCCTCGGTGAAGGTGAAGTGGGGGCCGCCATTGAGTGCGATGAACCTCTGCCCGGCGAGCTCGAAGGTGACGGTCATGACCGAGCCCGGCTCCCCCGGCCCCGCCTCCCCGTAGCGCTGGATGTCCACCACCTGGGAGTCGTCGAAGATGGACGTGTAGTGGCGGGCCGCCTCCTCGGCCTGGTCGTCGAACCACAGGAACGTCGTGATCTTTTGCATGGTGGGCTCTCCTTGCCGACTGGGGTCCGGTACCTGTGTGTGTTAAGACCGGCCGGGCCGCGAGAACTCATCGGTCAGGAGGAAACAGGAAGAAAAATGGCGGGCCTCATCGGTAGGTGCGCAGACCACGCCGGTAGGCGAGCTCGCCCAGGACGATGTCCAGGGCCCAGAAGGCGGCGAGCGGGATGCCGAGCAGCGGGACGAAGTAGCCGAGCACGGCGACGGCCGCGGCCAGCGGCACCAGGACGTACGGCGGCACCTGTTGCCAGCCGCCGCGCGGTACGGGGCGGCCGAACGCGGAGGCGCTGCCGCGCTGCCACCACATGCGGTAGCCCCACAGGATCAGGAAGATCAGCGCGAGCGCGAGGGCGCCCAGCGCGATCTGGTTGACCAGGCCGAAGAGGTTTCCGGTGTGTGCGTCGATGCCCCATCGGGTGAGTTTGGCCAGCACCGGGTAGTCCTCGAACCGCAGTACGTCGGTGACCTCGCCGGTGGCCGGGTCGACGGCGACGGAGTCCTGTTTCTCCGGCCAGCTGCGCTGGATCTGCCGGACCACATAGGCGGTGTCCGCGTCGGCGGGCGGCACGATCTCCACCGGGTTGCCCAGGCCCTCGGCCCGGGCGGCCTTCAGTACGGCGTCGATGCCCACATCGCGGGCGGACGACGGGTCTTCACCGCTCATGTCCATGCCGGGCATGGAGCCGTGGCCGGCGTGCTCTCCACCGGCCTGCTCGCCACCGGCCTGCTCCCGCCCGTCCAGCGTGGCCGAGACCGACGGGGTGGTCTGGCCGATCGCGGAGCGCAGGTCCTCGATGCTCGCGCCGGCGTAGGTGGACCAGGTCAGGCCCGTGGCCGACAGGAAGAACAGGCCCACCGCGGCCCAGACACCAACCGCCCCATGGAAGGACATGGTCCGCCGGCGGCCGGTGGCGGCGCGGTCGGGCAGGGCGATGACGCGCAGCCGGCGCTTGGTGCGCCGGCGGGCGAGCCACAGCACCAGCCCGCCACCGGTGATCACCCACAGCCAGCTGGCGGCGAACTCGCTGTAGAGACGGCCGGTCTCGCCGAGGTGCAGATCCCGGTGGAGCTCGTCGATCCAGGTGCGCAGGGGCAGTGCGCCGGTGGAGCCGTACTGCTCCAATGCGCCGCGCACCTTCCCGGTGTACGGGTCGACAAAGACGGCGAGGGTGTGATCCGGATCGACACCCTTGACGCCGGAGAGCAGCACCCGGGTCGTGGCGCCCGCCTCCGGGGAGGGCCGCACCGCGCTGATGGTGCCCTCGGGGTGGGCCGCGCGGGCCGCGTCGATCTGCCGGGAGACGGGGAGTTCGCGCTCGCCGACGGGGACGCGCAGCTCATGGTCGTAGACGATCTTCTCGGCCTCGAAGGACGCCGCGTACAGCAACCCGGTCACCGCCGCGACCAGCAGGAACGGGGCGACGACCACGCCCGCGTAGAAGTGCAGCCGCAGCACCAGCGGACGCAGTCCCGTCCACCACTTGCGCCCCGACCTCCCCGGGGGACGGGTGTCGGCCGCGGGAGGCGGCCCCGCGGCCCCCTCGGCCCCCGCGGCCGTGGTCGGCGAGCCGTCGTCCGTGGTGACGGCGGTCGTTCGGTCGGGCATGGACGGCTCCCGTTCGCTGGACTACGCGGTACAGCGGTGGCCGCACCGCATCAGTCGTCGGATCCGGGTGCCGTCGAGTTCCGGGCCGGGTGTGTGATGCGTGTCATACGCCGTCAGGAACCGGCGGCGCTCAGGAACCGGCGCCGCGCAGCGCGTCGGCGATCGGGCCCGCTCCGGTCAGCTCGATGGCTCCGGCCGCGATGCCGTCGGCGACCGTGAGCGTGCCTTGGGCGAGGGCGACGCAGGTGTCGGCGTCCACGACGAGCCGGGTGTCCGCGCGCTCGGCGGGCCCGTCCCCGTACGACGACTCGGCGGCGCCGAACACCAGATGGAAGCCGCCCTCCTCCAGCACCACATCGACGACCCCTTCATGTCCCGCCGCGAGGTGCCCGAGCCGATGGAGCAGCGGCACGGCGAACCAGTGGGCCCGGATGGCGTCGGTGGGCTGCCGTTCGGCCAGCGCGGGCGCGCCCCAGGCGGCGAGGGCGGTGAGGACGGGCAGCAGCGCGCGGCCGTGGGGGGTGAGTTCGTAGACGGAGACCGACGCCGGCGGCGGCAGCTTCCGGCGGGCGAGTACGCCGTCACGCTCCATGTCCTTCAGCCGGGTGGCGAGCATGTCCGTGCTGACCCCGGGCAGGTCGGTGTGGAGGTCGGTGTATCTGCGGGGGCCGGCCAGCAACTCCCGCGCGATCAGCAGCGTCCACCGGTCACCGACGGCATCGAGGGCCCGCGCGATCGCGCAGTACTGGTCATAGCTTCGGCGTGGCATGCGCCCCAGTCTAGCCATTTAGTTGGACTTTCCAAGTGGCACCTTGGTAGAACAAAGTAAGCCGTCGTCGGCTGATGAGGCGGATGAGAACCGGGAGGGCACCACATGGAGTTCCGGCAGTCGAACAAGCTCAGCGAGGTCTGCTACGAGATCCGGGGGCCGGTGATCGAGCAGGCCAACGCGCTGGAGGAGGCCGGACACAGCGTGCTGCGCCTCAACACGGGCAATCCGGCGGCGTTCGGGTTCGAGGCCCCGGAGGAAATCCTTCAGGACATGATCCGGATGCTGCCGCAGGCCCATGGCTACAGCGATTCGCGCGGCATCCTCCCCGCCCGCCGGGCCGTGGTCCAGCACTACCAGCAGCGCGGCCTGGACGACCTCGGCGTGGACGACGTCTTCCTGGGCAACGGCGTGTCCGAGCTGGTGTCCATGGCCGTCCAGGCCCTGGTCGAGGACGGGGACGAAATCCTCATCCCGGCCCCCGACTTCCCGCTGTGGACGGCGGTCACCGCGCTGGCGGGCGGCAAACCCGTGCACTATGTGTGCGACGAGTCCGCCGACTGGTACCCGGACCTCGACGACATGGCGTCGAAGATCACCGACCGTACGAAGGCCGTGGTGATCATCAGCCCGAACAACCCCACCGGGGCCGTCTATCCGCGCGAGATCATGGAGGGCATCCTCGACCTGGCGCGCCGCCACCATCTGATGGTCTTCTCCGACGAGATCTACGACAAGATCCTCTACGACGGGGAGGTCCATCACAGCCCCGCCGTCCTCGCCCCCGACCTGGTGTGCCTGACCTTCAGCGGCCTGTCCAAGGCCTACCGGGTGGCCGGGTTCAGGTCCGGCTGGGTGGTCGTGTCCGGCCCCCGGCAGCACGCCAGGAACTACCTGGAGGGGCTGACCATGCTGGCCTCGATGCGGCTGTGCCCCAACACCCCCGCGCAGTTCGCCATCCAGGCGGCCCTCGGCGGCCGGCAGTCCATCGAAGACCTCGTACTGCCCGGCGGACGGCTGCACGAACAGCGCGACCGCGCATGGGAGAAGCTCAACGAGATCCCCGGAGTGTCCTGCGTCAAGCCCAAGGGCGCGCTGTACGCGTTTCCGCGTATCGACCTCGGCGTCCACCGGATCCACGACGACGAGCGGTTCGTTCTGGACCTGCTGTTGCGCGAGAAGATCCAGGTGGTGCAGGGCACCGGCTTCAACTGGCCGCGCCCCGACCACTTCCGCATCCTCACCCTTCCGCACGTCGACGACCTCGAGTCGGCCATCAGCAGGATCGGGCGGTTCCTCGGCGGATACCGGCAGTCGTGACCGCGCGGACCTCACCGCACAGGCGGAGTGCACCACCGGCGGGCAACCGCTTGTAAGGTGCATGCTTATGGGCGGGGTGATCTCGGGTTTCGGTGTCATCGCGAGCATCGTCGTCACCGGTTACGTCCTGGGGCGCCGCGGCTCGCTGGGCGAGCACGGGCGCGATGTGCTCACCGCGGTCGCCTTCCAGGTCGCCAGCCCCGCGCTGCTGTTCTCCACGCTCTCCCGGGCCAACCTCTCCGTCCTGCTGTCGGTCCCGATGCTCGTCACCGGCTTGAGCACCGTCGTCGTCGCGGGGACGTTCATCGCCGTCGGCGCCGTACGCCGCTGGAGCGTCGGCCGGACGACGATCGGCGCGCTGTGCGCCAGCTATGTCAACGCCGGAAACCTGGGCATCCCCGTCGCCATGTACGTCCTCGGGGACGCATCCCTGATCGCGCCGGTCCTGCTCTTCCAGCAACTCGTCGTGTCCCCGATCGCCCTGACGGTCATCGACCTGAGCCGCAGCGAGGGCCGGACGTCGCTGCTGCGGCAGCTCACCACGCCGGTGCGCAACCCCATCGTCGTCGGCTCCCTGTCCGGCGTGGTGGTGGCCGCGGCCGGCTGGCGGATCCCCGGACCGGTCATGGAGCCGGTCTCGATGCTGGGCGCGATGGCGGTGCCCGGTGTGCTGCTGGCGTTCGGCCTCTCGCTGCCCGGCAGCGCGCTGCCCGGGCGCGGCGAGGACCGCGGCCCGGTGCTGCTGTCGGTGGCGCTCAAGTCCTTCGCGCAGCCGGTGGTGGCGTGGGCCATCGCGGCCGGGGTGTTCGGCCTTGGCGGCGCCGCGCTGTTCGCCGCCGTCGTCACCTCGGCGCTCCCGTCGGCGCAGAACCTCTTCACGTACGCCGTGCGGTACCAGACCGCGACGAGGCTGGCGCGCGAGTCGATCCTGCTGTCGACGTTACTTGCGGCCCCGGTGCTGCTCACGGTGGCGGCGCTGCTGGGCTGAGCGATGTGCCGGATGTGAGTGTCGCACCGCGCACACCCGGCGGCCCGGCTACCGTCGATGTCGCTCGGACCCCCGCCAGGAATCGAGGAACAGCAATGGCACCCTCCGCGTCAGCCTCGTCAGCGTCCGCCTCCATCGGAGTCACCGGGCTCGCCGTCATGGGCAGCAACCTCGCCCGCAACTTCGCCCGGAACGGCTACACCGTCGCGGTGCACAACCGCACCCCCACCCGCACCCGCTCCCTGATCGAGGAGTTCGGGCACGAGGGCTCGTTCGTACCGGCCGAGAAGCCCGCGGACTTCGTGGCCTCGCTGGAGCGGCCCCGGCGGCTGGTGGTGATGGTGAAGGCGGGTGAGCCGACCGACGCGGTGATCGACGAGTTCGTGCCGCTGCTGGACCCCGGGGACATCGTCATCGACGGCGGCAACGCCCACTTCCAGGACACCCGCCGCCGCGAGGCCGCGCTGCGCGAGCGGGGCATCCACTTCGTCGGGACGGGCATCTCCGGCGGCGAGGAGGGCGCGCTGCACGGGCCCTCCATCATGCCCGGCGGGTCGGCGGAGGCGTATGCCGCGCTCGGTCCGATGCTGGAGAAGATCAGCGCACATGTCGACGGCGAGCCGTGCTGCACCCATATCGGCGCTGACGGCGCCGGACACTTCGTCAAGATGGTGCACAACGGCATCGAGTACGCCGATATGCAGCTGATCGCCGAGGCGTACGACCTGCTGCGGCGCGCGGCGGGACAGACCCCCGCGCAACTCGCGGAGATCTTCCGCCGCTGGAACACCGGCATGCTGAACTCCTACCTCATCGAGATCACCGCCGAGGTCCTCGCCCACACCGACCAGGCGACCGGCAAGCCGTTCGTCGACATCGTCGCCGACGCCGCCGAGCAGAAGGGCACCGGCCGCTGGACCGTGCAGATCGCGCTCGACGTGGGCGCGCCGGTCCCCGGTATCGCCGAGGCCGTCTTCGCACGCTCGCTGTCCGGCCACACCGAGCTGCGCGCAGCCGCCCGGCAGTTGTCGGGGCCGCAGGGGCCCGCCCTGACCGGGGCGGACGCCGACGGGCTGGTCGACCGGGTCGAGCAGGCCCTGTACGCGTCGAAGATCGTCTCGTACGCCCAGGGCTGGAACATGATCCAGGCCGCGGCGGACCAGTTCGGCTGGGACATCGACCTGGGCTCGGTGGCCAAGATCTGGCGCGGCGGCTGCATCATCCGGGCCGGGTTCCTGGACGAGATCCGCAGCGCGTACGCGACCGACCCCGCGCTGCCCACGCTGCTCGCCGACGAGCGGTTCGCCCGTCAGCTCGGCGAGGCGCAGGACGCCTGGCGGTCCGTGGTGACCACCGCCGCCCAGCAGGGGATCCCCACGCCCGGGTTCTCCTCCGCGCTCGCCTACTACGACGCGCTGCGCGCCGACCGGCTGCCCGCCGCCCTCATCCAGGGGCTGCGGGACTTCTTCGGCGCCCACACCTATCTGCGCACCGACCGCGAGGGCGTCTTCCACACCGAGTGGTCCGGCGACCGGAGCGAAACCCAGAAGTAACGACCTGGGGTGCGATGTGATCGACGGCGCCCCGGTGGAGAACCGGGAAACGGGGAATCAGGAACGGAAACCGGCTTCTGACCGTGCGAGGACCGCGACGGCTGGAGGGAACACAGGTGACCGTATCCATACCGGATCCGCCCCGGGCCACCGGGGAGGCCGTCCGCCCGCCGCGCCGCGCCCTGGTGGCGGGGTCGGTGGGCAACTTCATCGAGTGGTACGAATTCGGCGTCTACGGCTACTTCGCGACGGTCATCGCCGCGAACTTCTTCACTCCCGAAGGAGGAAACGACCTCGAGGGCCTGGTCAAAACCTATGCGTCCTTCGCGCTTGCCTTCTTCTTCCGGCCGATCGGCGCAGCCGTCTTCGGCCGGCTCGGCGACCGGATCGGCCGCCGCCCCGTCCTGATCCTCGTGGTGCTGCTGATGACCGCGGCCACCACGCTGATCGGGCTGCTCCCCACGTACGACACGGTGGGCGCGGCCGCGCCGTGGCTGCTCACCTTTCTGAGGGTGCTACAGGGTCTGTCCGCGGGCGGTGAGTTCGGCGGCGCGGTCTCGATCATGACGGAATTCGCTCCCGACGGGCGGCGCGGGCTGTACGGGGCATGGCAGTCCTTCACCGTGGCGCTGGGCCTGCTGGGCGGGGCCGGGGTGGCCGCGCTGCTGGCCACGGTGTTGAGCGAGCAGGCGCTGAACGACTGGGGCTGGCGGCTGCCCTTCGTACTGACGCTGCCGATGGGCCTGGGCGCTCTGTGGCTGCGGCTGCGGCTCGAGGAGACCCCTGCCTTCCGGGGCGCCGGGGACACCGATAAGCGGGTCGGTGGCGCGGTGGCGCCACTGCCGACGCCGCCCGCGGCCGAGGTGGCGCGGGCCATCGTCCTGGGCGCCGGGCGCATCATGGGCTGGGCCGCGGCCGGTTACACCTTCCTCGTCGTCCTGCCGTCGTATCTCCAGAGCACATTGGGCGCCAGCTTCCGGCAGGCGCTGATCGCGACCGTGGTGGCCAATCTGGGCTTCGCCGCCTCCATCATCCCGGCCGGGTGGCTCAGCGACCGGATCGGCAGACGGCCGGTGATGCTGGCCGGGGCGGCGCTGGTGACCGTCTCGGCGATCCCGCTGCTGAACCTGTTGCAGGACACGGACCGTTCGAACCTCGTCAAGGGGATGGCGGTGTTCGCCGCCGGGGCGGCGGTCGGGCTGATGGCCGGCCCCGGCCCGGCCATGCTGGCCGAGATGTTCCCGACCCGGGTCCGCTACACCGGGCTCGGCCTGGCGTACGCGCTGTCGAACGCCGTGTTCTCCGGCTGCGCCGGGCTCATCATCACCAAGACCATCGAGCGGACGGGCGAGGTGGACATCCCCGCGTACTACACCACGGTGACCTGTGCCATCAGCCTCCTGGCGCTGCTCACCCTGCGCGGGGACGACCATCGCGGCCCGCTGCGCGAGGGGCGCGGGGACAGACACGGGGACGGTCGGGGTGACGAGCGGGGGGTCGGCCGATGCGAGTGATCGGGCTGATGTCGGGCACCTCGTACGACGCCATCGACGCCGCGGCCGCCGATCTGACCCTCGACGGCGACCGGCTGGTGCTGACCCCGCTGGGCATGGTCAGCGCCCCGTACGAGGAGGAGTTGCGCGAGGCGCTGAGCGCCGCGCTGCCACCGGCGCCGACGACCATGGGGACCGTGTGCGAGCTCGACACCCGTATCGGCCAGGCGTTCGCCGCCCTCGCCGTCCGGGCCGACCGGGAGCTGTGCGACGGGCGCGCCGAGCTCATCAGCTCGCATGGGCAGACCGTCTACCACTGGGTGGCGGACGGCCGGGCGTACGGCACGCTGCAACTGGGGCAGCCCGCGTGGATCGCCGAGGCCACCGGCCGCCCCGTCGTCTCCGATCTGCGCGGCCGCGATATCGCGGCGGGCGGACAGGGGGCGCCCCTGGTGAGCGTCGTCGACACCCTGTGGCTGCGCGGACGGCCCGGCGGGTGCGTGGCGCTGAACCTCGGTGGCATCGCCAATGTCACCGTGGTGCCGGACGGCGGCGGGGAACCCCTCGCGTACGACACCGGGCCGGGCAACGCGCTCATCGACGCGGCGGTGCGCCATCTGACGGGCGGCCGGCTCGACTACGACGAGGACGGCGCGATGGCGGCGCGCGGCACGGTGCACGGCCCCCTGCTGGGCCGACTGCTGGCCGAGCCGTACTACGCGCGGCCCGCCCCCAAGACGACCGGGAAGGAGCTCTTCCACCTGCCCTATCTCCAGGCCGCGCTCACGGGCCTGGGCCCGCTGCCCGCCGAGGACGTGGTCGCCACCGTCACCGAGCTCACCGCCGCCACCGTGGCGGACGCGGTGCGCTCCGCCGGAGCCGGCGAGGTGATCGCGTCGGGTGGCGGCACCCGCAACCCCACGCTGCTGGCCGCCCTGCGCCGGGCGCTGGGGGACGTCCCGCTGCGCACCTCGGACGAGCTGGGCCTCCCCTCGGCCGCCAAGGAGGCGTACGCCTTCGCCGTCCTCGGCTTTCTGACCGCCCATGGGCTGGCCGGCACGGTGCCGGCCTGCACGGGCGCCCGTCACCCCAGCGTGCTCGGGTCGATCACCCCGGGCCGCCACGGACTGCGCCTGCCACCGGAAGCCACTGCCGCAGGCCGAGCCGTACCGTCCCGGCTGGAGATCTCACCGCCGTGAGTCCTCGTCGGCCTGGTGGTCCGCCCAGACGTAGGCGACGGGAAGCAACTCGGCGACGGGGACGGTGCGCGGGTGGTCCACTGTCCCGACGATGACTTCGAGCATGGGGAAGTAGTCGAACAGGAACTGGCGGCAGCGGCCGCACGGCGGGACCACCCCGCGTTCCCGGTCGCCGACCGCGACCATCCTCACCAGCTCATAGGCCCCCTGCGCCGCCGCGGCCCCGACGGCCACCAGCTCCGCGCAGGGGCCGCCGGTGAAGTGGTAGGCGTTGACCGCCGTGACGATGCGGCCGTCGGCGGCACGCGCGGCGGCGGCCATGGTGTGGTCGTCGCCCCGGCAGTAGGTCCGCGCGACATGGGCCGCGGCCTGGATGAGCTCCTCGTCGGCGGTGGGGGGCTGCGTGGTCATCTTCTCCGCTCTCGCAAGGGACTGTCGGTGCCGGACCGTAGGGTGCGGATTATGGCAGCGATCGAGTATGTGCGCGGGGACGCCACCGCGCCCCATGGGAAAGGGAAGAAGATCATCGCCCATGTCTGCAATGACCTGGGCGGCTGGGGCAAGGGTTTTGTGCTGGCTGTCTCCCGGCGCTGGCCGGAGCCGGAGGCGGCCTACCGGCGCTGGCACCGCGAGCGGGCGCGCAATGACTTCGGGCTGGGCGCGGTTCAGTTCGTGCGGGTGAGCCGGTATGTGTGGGTGGCCAATATGGTCGGCCAGCGCGGGATGCGCACGGGCAGCAAGGGGGTGCCGGTGCGGTACGAGGCGATCGGCGCGGCGCTGGGCGAGGTCGCGGCGAAGGCCGCCGAGCTGGGGGCCTCGGTCCATATGCCGCGCATCGGCTGTGGGCTGGCCGGTGGGCGCTGGGAGCGGATCGAGCCGCTGATATCCGACCGGTTGGTGGCGCGCGGAATCCCGGTCACCGTCTATGACCACGGCGACTGACGGACACGGCGGCTGACGGACACGGCGGCTGACGGGTCCGCGGCCACCGGCATCCTCCGAGTTGAGGGCTTCCGCCATCGGGGGCATATTTGAGTCAAGGAGCGTTGCCGGATCCGGTTCGCCTGTCTGCTCGGGCTGAGTGGCCTGAGTGATCTGCGTTCTCTGTATTTCGCATGTCGATCAGACGAGGCCGCCATGTCTGCCTACGATCCCGCCCCTGCCCAACACCGCTCGTCCTCACCGCGCTCCCTGAGCCATGTGCTGGTCGCCCACGATGTGGGGCTGCTGGTGATGCGCCTGGGGGTCGGGTTGACCGTCGCCGCGCGGGGCTCGCAGCATCTGCTCGGCTGGTGGGGCGGCCTGGGGATCGAGAACACAAGCCGCCTGTTTGAGAAGTTCGGCTATCCCGCGCCCAAGTTCATGGCGGTGGTGGCCGGTATCACGGAGACGTTCGGCGGCCTGGCGCTGGCCGTGGGCCTGCTCACACCGCTCGCGGGCGCCGCGGTGGCGGGCACGATGGCCAACGCGGTGAATGTCGTATGGCCATTGGGGTTCTTCGGCGGCTTTGAGTTCCCCCTGCTCATCGGCGTGGGGGCGGCGGGGCTCGCGCTGAGCGGGCCGGGCCGGATCGCCGTGGACGCCGTCATCCCCGGGGTGCGCTCCCACCATGTGATCTACGGGGTGGTGACGCTGCTGATCGCGGCCGTCCTTGCGGCGATCACGATCGGGATCCGCGACTGACGCCCATCCCATGCGCTCACCGCGACGTATGCCTACGGCGGCGCCCGGGTCAGCGCGCACCGCCCGCGCACCGCCCGCTCGCCGGGGCGAGGGGCGGTGCGTGCCGTTCAGCCAGTGGGCGTTTCACCAGTGACAGTGTCAGTGGCCGAATCAGCGCCGTTCACTCGGCGGCCGGTGGGCGGCGGAAGCCGCGGCCACGGGTGAGCGCGTAGCCGCCCACGCCCGCGAGCGCGCCCAGGGCGCCACCGATCACGGTCCACACCCAGCGGTCCGACCACCAGCCCGACCCCCAGCCGCCGTTCGGCTCGGCCGCGGTGTGCGACGAGGTCTCCTCGGCGGATGACTCGGACGCGTCCGGGCTCGGCTCGGCATCCGGCGCCTGGGTCGCCCCGGCCCGCACGGCCGGGGTCAGCGGGGAGAGCTCGCCACCCTCCGCGTGCTCGCCGCCGACGTCCCGCGTGGAGGCGGTGATCTCGGTGGTGAAGGGCAGTCCGAGGTCCTGTTCCGGCAGGTTCACGACCGTCAGACGGACGTAGTACGACCCCGGCAGCGGGTCATTGGCCCATGCCTCGGACCAGGGCCGCACCCGGCGCAGCCGGCAGCCGAGGTCGACGGAGGCGTTCTGCTGGGCCGCGGTCACGGTCTGGCTGCCCGAGGTGCAGGCCTGGCGGCGGCGCAGCCCGTCGTAGACGTCGAGCTGCCAGGTGGTCCTGCCGTGCCGGGTCTGTGCCTCGGGGAGCTTGACGGTGGCCTTGACGGTCGGGACCTGCCCGGCCGCCGCGGGGAACACCCAGTACAGGTAGTCGCCGACCGACGCCGAGGCGGTGGCGGTCTGCCCCTGCTCGATCGCCGTGGCGGTCCGGAAGCCGGTGCCCGCCTCGGTGGGTTCGTCGCCGCCGTCCGTGCCCGCACTCGCGCTCGGGGACGCGTCGGCGGCCGCCACGGGGGCGGTGGCGAACAGGGCTGCGCAGAGTGCGAACGCGGCGCCCGCGGTACGTAGGGCACGCATCAGTTGGTCCTCCAGACGGTGACGCGCCAGCGGGCCAGCCAGCCCCACACCAGGCCCACCAGCAGCCCGGTGACGGTGAGCACGGCCAGCAGCACCCAGCCGCGGCCGAGGCCGAAGGCGGCCGCGTCGGCGGGCGGGTCGCCGGCGGCGACGATGTTCACGGCCAGTTCGACGGGGAGGCCGGGGGTGCGCTTGACGGAGGCGGGCGCGGAGAACGACTGGCTCACCTCGAGGCAGATCAGCGGCGCACGGTCGGGCTGCGGCTCGAAGTCCTCGGCCACCGGGTAGCGCAGACCGGTCGAGAGGACATCGGTGCGGCCACTGCCCGCGTCGCTGCCGCGCACCAGTTCACGGCCGCGCTCGGTCACCGCCCGCACCATCACGCCGTAGTCCGGGTCGACGGCGCGGTCGGCGCCCACGGTCGCCGAGAACCGCAGCTCCTGGCCGGGCGCGACGTTCACCCGGTACCAGCGGTGCTCGCCGAAGCCCTCCCGGTCGTTGTAGAGGCCCGCGCCGAGCACGGGGGCCTGGGCGCACGCCTCGGCGCCCTCGACCGCGGTCGGGGTCTGGACCGGGGTGTCCGCGGCGCGTCGTACCAGCTGCTTGATGCGGGTGGACAGCTGGTCGGAGTGCTGGACCGCGGTGTAGGTGCCACCGGTGGCCTCGGCGATGCAGCTGAGCTGGTCGCGGACCTTGCTGTCCAGGGTCAGCCCGAGCGTGTCGACGACCAGATGGGTGCCCTGGGCGGCCAGTTCCCGGGCCACATCGCAGGGGTCGGGCTGGCCGCAGGAGTCCTCGCCGTCGGTGATGAGCACGATCCGGCGGGTGGCGTCGCCGCCCGCGAGGTCCTTGGAGGCGCCGCGCAGGGCGAGTCCGATGGGCGTCCAGCCGGTGGGGCGCAGCGTGGCGACGGCGGTCTTGGCCTCGGTGCGGTCCACCCGGCCGACGGGGTAGAGCTGTTTGCTGTCCAGGCAGCCGGTCTTGCGGTCCTGGCCGGGGTACGTGGCGCCGAGGGTGCGTATGCCGAGCCGCACCTCGTCGGGCACGGCGTCGATCACCTCGTTGAACGCCTGCTTGGCAGCGGCCATACGGGACATGCCGTCGACATCGCGGGCGCGCATCGAGCCGCTGACGTCCAGAACCAGTTCGACTTTGGGGGACTCACGGGCCGGTCCGTCGTCGGCGACGGCCGCGGCGGGGGACAACACGCCGCAGACCACGGCCGCGAGCAGCCCGAAGGCGCCTGTCGCCAGGCGTTTCTTTATGATCACCGCGGCATCTTATGGAGCTTCATATGACCGCTCCAAAGTGGGTGGTGTCCGACGGCTCCCCGTCCGCAAAGCTGTCACAGTGGCGGAACCGCACGGTCATTGGTCACTCCGTATGAATGTGTGGCGAACCGGGGCCATGGCGCTGTACGGTGCGTCCAGCCCACCGGCCGGAGGATCCAGTTCGTGCTCAGCCCCTCACTCGCCCAGGAGATCGCCGGGGACACCTCCGCGGTCATCGGTTTGAACGTCCTCATCACCGACAGCGAGGGCGTCGTCATCGGCAGCGGTGACAGCAGCCGCATCGGCACCTTCCACGAGGCCTCCGTGGAGGTGATGCGCACTCAGGAGGCCGCCATCCACACCGCCACCCAGGCGCAGGAGCTCAAGGGAGTGCGCGCCGGGGTGACACTGCCGCTGGTCATGGACGGACACGCGGTGGGCACGGTCGGCATCACGGGTACGCCCGCCCAGGTGCGGCGCTTCGGTCTGGTGGTCAAGCGGCAGACGGAGATACTGCTGCGCGAATCGGCCGTCCTGCGCTCACGGGTGGTCAGGGAGCGAGTGCTGGAGGATCTGCTCGCGGATGTCGCCACGTACGACGCCGCGGTCGTCGAACCGGACTTCGTCGTCTTCCGCGCCGCCGAGGTGGGCTTCGATCTGCGGCTGCGCCGGATCGCGGTGGTCGTCGAGGTGTCCGCGTCCGGTGGCACGGGCGGCGCCCGCCACCGCGCCGGGCCACCCGTGCCGGACACCTCGCTGGTCCGCTCGGAGCTGTTGCGCACCGTACGGGAGGTGTTCGCCGATCCGCAGGACGTGGTCGCGGGGGCGGCACCGGGGTGGATCGGGGTGCTGCACCGGCTGCCGGAACAGCGGTCGGCCAGCCGGGTGATGACGGCCTGTCAGCGGCTGACGGATCTCGTAAGTGTCCAGCACGGCCTCGAGGCCCGGGTCGGGATCGGGGAGCCGGCCACCTCGGTCGGCGGTCTGCACGACTCGTACCAGGACGCGTGCGACGCACTGCGCCTGGGGTCCCGGGTCGCGCCCGAGTTACCGGTGCACCTCGTCTCCGATCTGCGCGCCCACCAGTTACTCGCGGCCACCGGCCAGCACACCCGCACCCGGCTGCTGGCGCTCACCGCCGCGGACCTGCGCGAGCAGCCGGACTGGCCGGTGCTCCGGGACACCGTGGTGGCCTGGTGCGAGAACGGCTTCAACTTGGTCCGCGCCTCTTCGGCGCTGCACATCCACCGCAACACCCTCGTCTACCGTATGAACAAGATCGAGCAGATCAGCGGCCGCCCGCTGCGCGACCACCGCACCACGCTCGCCCTGTACCTGGCCTGTCTGGCCGACCAGCTCGACACTCAGCCCTGACGCGCCGCTCCCCCGGCTCTCCGCTCTCTGCGCGCCTGGCCCATGAGGGAGCCCAGCCAGACGGCGGCGACCAGCCCGGTCGGCAGCCCGGGCGCGGCCCACGGCGCCAGGGTCAGCAGAACCCCTCCCCCGACCGCCCCGGCGACCAGGGCGGACAACAGCGCCACGCTGGGCCGGTGCACCCGGCCGGTGGCGACGAGGTCGGCCAAAAGGCTGGTCAGCATGCCGGTGAAGTACGTGGTGGAGACCCCGGACGGCGCGACGGCGCGCACCGACGCGCTCTGCCCTCCCATGGCCACGGCGGCCAGCGCCAGCAGCCCCTGCCGCCCCCCTCCGTCGAGGTGGCCGTCGGCGGCGGCCCACAGCGCCCACAGCACGCCGAGCGCGAGCACTTCCACACCGAGCGCCCGGCGGGCCAGCCGCCTCTTGTCGGGCCCCCTGACGATCCGCCCGCTGACCAGCGAGCCCAGGACATAGCCGCCGACCGCGACGGCGGCGTGGCCGGCGAGCGCGGGGTCGCGGGTCCCCGCCGACATGCCGAGCAGCGAGAGGTTCGCGGTCATCACGCTGGTGAAAACTTCGCCGAGCGCGAGAAAGGCGATGGCGTCCATCGAACCGGTGGCCACGGTCAGCGCCACCGCGGCCGTCAGGGCACCGCCGCCCGGCTCGCCCCGGCCACGTCCGCCACGCCGGCCGGCTAAGCCGCCGGCCGGACCCGCCGGGCCGCCGTCCCGGGGTGGCAGGGGGTCGCTCATCCGCCGTCCCCCTTGGCCTCGTCCTCCTTGGGCCCGTCCCCCTTGGGCCGGTCCTCGTCGACGATCTCCGCCTCGACGACGTCGTCGTCGGCGCCGTGCTCCGAGCCCGCGCCGTCGCCACCCGCGCCACCCGCGCCACTGGCCGGCCCGGCCGTCTCGCCCTGGGCCCCGGCCCGGGCGTACATGGCCGTACCGATCTTCTGCGCGGCCGCGGCGGCCTTGTCGGTGGCCGCGCGGATCCGGCCGGAGTCCTCGCCCTTCAGCGTCTCCTTCAGCTCGGCGATGGCCGCCTCGGTCTCCTGCCGCACGTCCTGCGGCACCTTGTCCGCCTGGTCGCGGAGCAGCTTCTCGGTGTTGTAGACGAGAGATTCGGCCTGGTTGCGGGTCTCGGCCGCCTCGCGCTTACGGCGGTCCTCCTCCGCGTACCGCTCGGCCTCGCGCATCATCCGGTCGATGTCGTCCTTCGGCAGCGCGGAGCCGCCGGTGACGGTCATCCGCTGTTCCCTGCCGGTGCCGAGGTCCTTCGCCGACACATGCATGATTCCGTTGGCGTCGATGTCGAACGCGACCTCGATCTGCGGCACGCCGCGCGGGGCCGGCGGCAGACCGGTCAGCTCGAACATGCCGAGCTTCTTGTTGTACGCCGCGATCTCGCGCTCGCCCTGGAAGACCTGGATCTGCACGGACGGCTGGTTGTCCTCGGCCGTGGTGAAGATCTCCGAGCGCTTGGTCGGAATGGTCGTGTTGCGCTCGATCAGCTTGGTCATGATGCCGCCCTTGGTCTCGATACCGAGGGACAGCGGGGTGACATCCAGCAGCAGGACGTCCTTCACCTCGCCCCTGAGGACACCGGCCTGGAGCGAGGCACCGACCGCGACCACCTCGTCCGGGTTGACGCCCCGGTGCGGGTCCTTGCCGGTCAACTCCCTGACCAGCCCGGTCACGGCGGGCATCCGGGTCGAGCCGCCGACCATGATCACGTGATCGATATCGGACACCTCGATCCCGGCATCCTTGATCGCCTGGTGGAACGGCCCCTTGCAGCGGTTCAGCAGATCCTCGGTCAGCTGCTCGAACTGGGCGCGGGTCAGCTTCTCGTCCAGATGCAGCGGGCCCTCGTCGGACGCCGTGATGTAGGGCAGGTTGATGGTGGTCTCGGACGCGGCGGACAGCTCGATCTTCGCCTTCTCCGCCGTTTCGCGCAGCCGTTGGAGCGCCATCTTGTCCTTGGCCAGATCGACCCCGTACCCGTTCTTGAACCGGGTGACGAGGTGGTCGACGATCCGCTGGTCCCAGTCGTCGCCGCCGAGATGGGTGTCGCCGTTGGTGGCCTTGACCTCGACGACCCCCTCGCCGATCTCCAGCAGCGAGACATCGAAGGTGCCACCGCCGAGGTCGAAGACCAGGATGGTCTGGTCGTTCTCCTTGTCCAGGCCGTACGCCAGGGCGGCGGCCGTCGGCTCGTTGATGATCCGCAGCACCTTCAGGCCGGCGATCTCGCCCGCCTCCTTGGTGGCGGTGCGCTGGGTGTCATTGAAGTACGCCGGGACGGTGACCACCGCGTCCGTGACGTCCTCGCCGAGGTACCCCTCCGCGTCGCGCTTGAGCTTCTGCAGCACACGCGCGGAGATCTCCTGCGCGGTGTAGCGCTTGCCGTCCACCTCGCCGGTGGCTGGGAAGCGCCACTGCGCCTCCCCCATGTGGCGCTTGACCGACCGCGCGGTGCGCTCCACGTTGGTCACCGCCTGACGCTTGGCCACCTCGCCCACCAGCACCTCGCCGTTCTTGGCGAAGGCCACCACGGAAGGGGTCGTCCGGGTGCCCTCGGTGTTGGTGATGACGGTCGGCTCACCACCCTCCAGAACACACACCACGGAGTTCGTCGTCCCCAGGTCGATCCCGACTGCGCGGGTCATCTCCGCACTCCTCTCCTGCGAGTCCTACGAGATGGGAGCCCTTCACAGAGTGATCCGATTCATGCTCAATGCTATAAAACAACACCTTTGCGAGTTTTATCGGCCGGCTCTATTGATCGGCTCTATTGATCGGCGGGGATGCGCTGCTCGAACCAGACCACCTTGCCCGTGCTCAGCCTCGTCGCTCCCCAGCGCTCGGCCAGATGGTTGACCAGGAACAGACCGCGGCCGCCCTCGTCGCCGAGCCGGGCGTGGAGCATCCGGGGCAGCTGCGGCGAGTCGTCGCCCACCTCGCAGCGGAGCACATCCGTACGCAGCAGCCGCAGCGACAGTGGACGGGTGGCGTAGCGCACCGCGTTGGTCACCACCTCGCCGACCATGAACTCGGTGGACTCGATCAAGGAGTCGAGGTTCCAGCGGTGCAGTGTTCTGCCAGCCAGCCGGCGGGCCCGGCGCGGGGTCCGCGGGTTGGGGTCGAGGAACCAGTAGGCGACGTTGTGCCAGGGGATGCCGTCGAAGCAGGCGGCGAGCAGCGCCACGTCGTCGTCCTGGTTCCTCGGGTCGAGGGGGCCGAGGACCAGATCGCACAGGTCCTCGGGCGGCATGGGGGCGCGGGCGTGGGCCGCGGCGGCACGCAGCCGGACACACAGCGACTGCACCCCGGTCCACACATCGGTCTCACGGGACTCGACCAGGCCGTCGGTGTACAGCAGCAGGGTCGCTCCGGCGGGCGCGTGGGTCTCGACGCATTCGAAGACCACGCCACCGACGCCGATCGGCGCCCCCGGCGGGACCCGCAGCGCCTCCCCGCGGCCGTCCGGGTGCAGCAGCAGCGGGGGCGGATGGCCTGCGTTGGCCACTTGCAGCCGGTGCGCGATGGGGTCGTAGATGGCGTACAGGCAGGTGGCGATGTGCTGGCTGCCCAGGCGTTGGGCCTGTTCGTCGAGGTGGTACAGGACCTCCTCGGGCGGCAGGTCGAGCCCGGCGAGGGTCTGCACGGTGGTGCGCAGCTGGCCCATGACCGCGGCGGAGGTCATCGAGTGGCCCATGACGTCGCCGATGACCAGCGCGACGCGGTTGCCGGGCAGCGGGATGGCGTCGTACCAGTCGCCGCCGACCCGGGCGGTCTCCGAGGCGGGCAGATAGCGGCTGGCCAGCCGGACGCCGGTGGCCTCGGGCAGCGAGGTGGGGAGCATGGCGCGCTGCAGCACATCCGCGACCGACGCCTCGCGTCCGTAGCGCACCGCCTTGTCGATGCCGAGGGCGGCGTGCGTGGCGAGCTGGGAGGCGACCAGCAGATCGTCGGGGGTGAAGGCGGGGCGGCCCGGCTCGCGCAGCAGCGTGACGGCACCGATGACGTGGTGGCGGCCGCGCAGCGGGGCGACGATCAGCCGCCGGGCCGACGGTACGGGCCGGTGGCCGCTCGCGGTGTCGCACAGCAGCCGGCCCACCGTCGGCGCGATCCCCGGCGCGTCGCCGAACACCGGCCGCCCGGCCAGCAGCAACTCGGTGAACCGGCCGGTGACGGTCACCGGTGCGGACTCGGGCCCGGGGGCCACATCCGGCACCAGGGCCGGCGCGGAGTCCTGTGTGTCGGTTGGGTCCGGGGGTGCGGCGGGTGCGCACGGCTGGGGGCCGGGGCCGGTGGTGTGCGGCCGTAGCGCCACGGGCCCGCCGGGCTTCCCCTCCCCGGTCGGCAGGGGGTCGCACAGATGGATGAACGCCGCGTCGGCGAAGGCGGGAGTGGCGGCCCGGGACAGTTCGCACAGGGTCTCCTCCGGGTCCATGCCGTGGGCGATCCGGCGGGTCGCCTCGTCGAGGTAGCGCAGCCGCTCGGTCTGCGCCCCGGTCCCGTGCACTGCCTCACCCCGGGTATCGCGGTCCGCGGGCGCAGCGCGCTCCACCCGGCCGGGGGGAGCGGTCGGCCGCTCGGCCCCGGTGGCGGGCCGGTCAGGGCCTTCACAGGGGATGCGTGAGCCATGGTGCATGGGGCGCCGCCCTCAGTCGGACCTCCTGCAGGTGAGGAAGATCTGCTCCTCCGGCGGCACGTCCGATGCCTCCGGGGCATAGGTGTACGAGGTCTCCTGGGCGATCTCGAACCCGGCTGCCTTGACGACCGCGTGCAGGTCCTCCCGGAGATAGCCGGACACCCGAATGGTGCTGTGGAGGAACGGGATCGAGAAGTCGTCCACGTCGGCCTCCACCATCGACAGGGCGAACAGACCGCCGGGCACCAGGACGTGGCGTACGGTCCGCAGGGCGAGCGGGATCTCGTCGCGGCCCAGCATCAGCAGGGAGAAGAAGGCCGTGACCGCGTCGAAGCGGCCGAGGTCCCGGGGGCCGTCCGGCCGTAGATCGGCGATGTCCATCCGGTGGAACGTGGCCTCGGGGACATAGCGCCGCGCGAGCTCCACCATTCCGTACGAGAGGTCGACGCCGACCACCTCGAATCCGGCGTCCACCAGCTGGCGGGCGGTCGGCAGGCCGGTGCCGCAGCCGAGGTCGAGCACCCGGGAGCCGGCCGGCAGGGCGTCGATCAGCCAGCGTCCGGCGGCGAGCTGCCCCTCCTTGTACGGGAAGGCCTCGTCGTAGCGGTCGCCGATGGCATCGAACGCCTCGGCCTGACCCGTGCGGTCGAGCCGAATGTTCTCGTAATCCGTCCGGCTGATCCTGTCGTCGTGCACGCGGACATCCCTCGCAGACCCGGTTACCTCATATTTCCACATTGGCCCGGATTTGCACCATGCCCGCGCGGTCTCGTGGACCGCCCCGTGAACTGCCCCTTGGAGCGCCCCGGGGGCGCTCAGCCGCCGAGGAGGCCGCCGAGCACACCGCCGACCGTGTCGCCGACGCCGTCGATCACACCGCCCACCAGCCCGTGGTCCTTGTCCTTCCCGGAGTCGGAGTCCTGCTGACCACCGGACTGCTGGTCGTCGGACTCGTCACCGGGGGTGGCCGGGTCGGTGGTGGGGTCCTGGCTGGGCGAGGACGGCTTCGTGGTGTCCGGCTTGGAGGTCGAGGGCGCCGTGGAACCGGGGTCGCTCGTGGGCGCGGTCGTCGGGGCGCTGGTCGCCGGGGTGTGCGACGGCTCGCGGGTCCGCGAGGTGTCGTCCCGGGAGTAGCCGCCGCCGTCCTGTACGAGCTTCGGCTTGGCGGAGGCGCTGGGGGCCAGACCCTCGTCGCTGGGCTGGTCGGTGTCGGTGGACCGGTGCGCGCCGCTCGGCCGGTCGGAGCCGGTGGGGTCGGCCGGGTCGTCGGTCTCAGGCGTCCCGGTCGGCTGGGAGCTGACGTCGGAGCGCGCCTGCACGGTCTTGTCGCCGCCGACCGATGAGTGGAGACCGAAGGCGATGGTGCCCGCCACCCCCAGGGCGGCGGCAGCCTTGATCGTGTTGGCACGTGCCTGCTGCGCAGGGGTGGGGCGGCTGTGTCGGCCCATCTCGCTCGAGTCTCCCGTATGACATGTCCTTGCTACGGCTGACCAGTAAAGCCTGCTCATTCGACCGCATGGCATTTCCGAGACGGAGTTGTTACACGGCAGGGCGATTCGTCCCTCGATGCCTGGTCAGCGGCGCGGCGGGGGCGGTGTGCAGCCGGCTACGCGTCCGAGTCTTCGGTGTCGGCGGGATCGGGCCGACCGGGCAGAAACGCGTGCAGCCACTTCTCGGTGTGGGCGACATGCGCTGCGGCCGCGTTTCCGGCGGCCGCCGGGTCGCGCCGGGCGATGGCTCCCGCGATCGCCCGGTGGTCCTCGTCGCTGGCGCGCTTGATGCCGGGCCCCTCGGGCAGCGTGAACACCTGATAGGCGCGGGAGCGGGCGCGGAACACCCCGAGCAGCGAGCCGAGCGTGGGGTTGCCGCCCACCCGGGCGATCTCGGCGTGGAAGCGGTGGTCGAGCTCGGACACCTCGGTCGGGTCCTCGGTGGCCTCCATGGCCTCGATGTGCTCGAAGAGCGTGGCCATCGTCTCGGGTGTCATCCGCGCGGCCGCCTGCGCCGCGGCGTGGGACTCCAGGACGCGCCGGATCTCGAACATCTCCAGCAGCCCCTCAAGGGGCAGCAGGTCGACGGTCAGCGAGAGGCTGCCGACGATGTCCTCCGGGCGCAGCTGGGAGACGTACGTCCCCGAGCCGTGGCGCGGCTCGATGACGCCCAGGGCGGCCAGCATGCGCACCGCCTCGCGGAGGGATCCCCGGGAGACCCCCAGCTCGTCGCACAGCTCGTTCTCGGGCGGAATGCGCTGCCCGGCGACCAGCCGGCCGGTGGCGATCATGTGCCGTAGGCCATGAAAGGCCTTGTCGACTGCGGACATCGCTTCCCTTCCCCGTGGCTCGTCCCCGTGGCTCGGCGACGGCCGTGTGGCTCGGCGAACGGCGCCGTGCCTCAGGTTCTCACCCTATCGAGTCATCAGATCTCTCCCCCGAACCGGTGGCAAGTCATCAGATGACTTATCGGGGACGTACACCTATTGCCTTAATCCTTGCTGCCGTGCCAGGATCCCGGGCCAAGCCACCAGCCAAGTCATCAGACCTATCGCCGATAAGTGTCTGATGTGTCGGCCCGATTTCCGGGAGATGTCCAGTCACGTGAGCGAGACCGACGTCAGCACAGCGCCGCGCCCCCTGCTCCTCGCCGACGGCCGCCCCGCCGCGGAGGCGTGGTCCCTGCACCCTGGGGAGCGCCATCTCAACCACGGCTCCTTCGGGGCGGTTCCGGTGGTGGCGCAGCGCGAGCAGCAGCGGCTGCGCGGGGAGATGGACCGGTCACCCGTGCTGTGGTTCGCGACGCTTCCGGGCAAGGTCGCGGCCGCCCGGACCGCCGTGGCCGGGTTTCTGCGCGTCGCGCCCGAGGATCTGGCGCTGGTGCCGAACGCGAGCGGCGGCGCGAGCGTCGTCTACGCCAATCTGCCGCTGCGGCCCGGCGCCGAGATCCTGGTGACCGACCACGGGTACGGGGCGGTGACCATGGGGGCCGAGCGGCTGGCCCGGCGCCGGGGCGCCACGGTCCGTACCGCGCATGTACCGCTCGACGCCGATGAGGAGCAGGCCTACGCGGCCTTGGTGGCCGAGCTGAGCGAGGCCACCGGGCTGATCGTGCTGGACCACATCACGTCGGCGACCGCCCGTCGGATGCCGGTGGAGCGGATCGCCGCGGTGGCCAGGGAGCGGGGCATTCCGCTGCTGGTGGACGGGGCGCATGTGCCCGGTCTGCTCGCCGATCCGATGGCGGGGCTCGACTGCGACTTCTGGATCGGCAATCTGCACAAGTTCGGCTGCGCGCCGCGCGGCACCGCGGCCCTGGTCGCCCGGGGTCCGCTGCGCGAGGAGCTGTATCCGCTGATCGACTCCTGGGGCGCGGCCGATCCCTTCCCCGACCGGTTCGACACCCAGGGGACGGTGGACGCCACCAGCTATCTGGCGGCGTCGGCCGCGACGGACTTCATCGAGACCACCTGGGGCTGGGAGCGCGCCCGTACGTATATGAGCGAGCTGGCCGACTACGCCGAGCGCGTCATCGGCGATGCCTTCGCCGAGGTCATGGGCGAGAGCGCGGCCGTGGACGTCGGCATGCCGGTGGGCGCCATGCGCCTGGTGCGGCTGCCGGCGGGGCTCGGCACCACCCGCCTGGAGGCCGACGCGCTACGCGACCGGGTGGCCCGCGAACTGGCGGTGGAAGCGGCCTTCACCAGCTTCGGCGGCGTCGGTTACTTCCGGCTGTCGACGCATGTGTACAACACCGCGGCCGACTTCGAGTACTTCGCCGAGCGCTGTGTCCCCCAGCTCGCCGAATGGGCCCGCACGCCGAACGTCGCCCCGTAAAAACCCCCACGGAAATACCACGGAACTCCACAGAATGAGGACAGGGATGAGAAGAAGGAAGGCAGTCATCGCCCTCGGCCTGGCCGCCGCCACGGTCATGACGGCCATGACGGGCTGCACCTCCGGGGTGAGCGACGGCAAGGTCCACCTCAAGATGGTGGAGAGCCTGACCAACCCCAGCCGCACCGCGGTCCTGAAGAAGCTCATCGCGGACTTCGAGAAGAAGAATCCGAAGATCAAGGTCGATCTCATCTCGCCGCCGACCGACCAGGCGGATCAGAAGATCCAGCAGATGCTGCAGTCCGGCAGCGGGGTCGACGCGCTCGAGGTGCGGGACATCACCGCCGGGCCGTGGGGCACCAACGGCTGGCTCTACGACATGAGCAAGGACCTCAAGGGCTGGTCCGGCTGGAAGGACCTCACCGACAACGCCGTCAAGTACTCCAAGGACGCCAAGGGCCGGACGTACTACATCCCCTACGGCTTCTACGGGCTGAGCCTGTTCTACCGCTCCGATCTGATCAAGGAGGCGGGCTTCAAGCAGCCCCCGGCCAGCTGGGACGAGCTGCTGAACCAGGCGAGCAAGATCCAGAACCCGTCCAAGCGCCAGTACGGCTATGCGTTCCGGGGCGGGGCCAACGCCAACAGCAACGCGGTCGCCGTCATCGAGGCGTACGTCGCGGACAAGATCGACCGCGAGAACGGGTTCAAGCTCACCAACGGCAAGACGATCTTCTCGGCGCCCGAGGCGCTCGACGCCATGAAGACGTACCTCAAGCTGTTCAAGAAGGCGTCGCCGCCCTCGTCCGTCGCCTGGGGCTACCCGGAGATGGTGGAGGGCTTCTCCAACGGCTCCACGGCATTCCTGCTCCAGGACCCCGAGGTCATCGCCACGGTGCGCCAGTCGAAGTCGATCAAGGAGAACCAGTGGACCACGGCCCCCCTGCTGGCCGGCCCCAGCGGTAAGGCCATCCAGCCGGTGGCGAGCGCGGGCTGGGGCATAGCCGCCCGCAGCAAGCACAAGGCGGAGGCCATCAAGCTGATCGAGTTCCTTTCGCAGGGCGATGCCTCGACCACCTTCACCAAGGAGAACAGCCTGGTGCCGATCCTCAAGGGCGCGGGCGAGGACTCCTTCTACCGGACCGGGCCCTGGGCGAGCTATGTGACGATGACCGAGAATCCGGACACCTACCTCACCGTCACCCAGCCGCGTGATGCGTCCTGGTGGACCGAGTGGGTCCAGAAGTCCGACGCCGAGGTGCAGAAGGTGCTGCTGGGCAAGATGACGCCCGAGGAGCTGCTGGCCGGCTGGGACGCGTACTGGACGAAGAAGTGGAAGAGCCAGACGTGAGCGTGTCGACTTCCAAGCAGGCGGGGCGCCCCACCCGGCGGGGCGCCCGGCCCGCGCCCCTCAAGACGACGGACCCGCGCTCCCGTAAACCGGCGTTCACCGTCCGCCGGGGCCTGGGCATCGCCGGGTTCATGGCCCCGGCCGCCCTCTTCGTCGCGGTCTTCATCTACTACCCGATGATCTCGGGCAGTCAGATGGCGTTCCGCAACTGGAACCTCAACGACCTCACCGACATCTCATGGGTGGGGTTCAAGAACTTCCAGACGATCTTCAACGACCCGGTGTTCTACACCGTGCTCGACAACACCCTGATCTGGGTGGTCGCCTCGCTCGTCCCCCAGCTGGTGATCGGCTTCGCGATCGCCCTGTGGCTGCGCCGGCGCTTCCGCTTCCGGGGCCTCTACCAGGCGCTGATCTTCTTCCCGTGGGCCATCTCCGGATTTCTCATCGGCATTCTCTTCCGCTGGATGTTCAACAGCGAATTCGGCGTCGTCAACGACCTGCTGTCAAAGGTGGGGCTGATCGACGAGCCGATTCCATGGCTGGCTGAGCCCAAAACGGCGATGACCGCCGTCATCATCGCCAATGTCTGGTACGGCGTCACCTTCTTCGCCATCATGATCCTGGCGGCGCTGCAGTCCATCCCCGACGAACTGTACGAGGCGGCCGAACTCGACGGCGCGGGCAAGGTCCGTACGCTGTTCCAGGTCACCATTCCGTATATCCGCGCCACGTTGGCGCTTACCGTGCTGCTCCGGGTCATCTGGATCTTCAACTTCCCCGACATCATCTTCGGGATGACCGGCGGCGGACCGTCCAACGAGACCCATATCGTGACCACCTGGATGATCACGATCACCCAGCAAGGGGACTACGGAAAGGCCTCGGCGCTCGGGCTCATCGTCGTCGCGCTGCTCCTGGTGTTCTCCGTCTTCTACCTCATGGCCACCCGCGAGAAGAAGGGAGCGAGGTCTTGATACGCAAGGAGTCCTTCGCGGGACGCGCGACCCGGATCACGTTTCTGACGATCTGGCTGGTCATCACGGTCTTCCCGCTGTACTGGATCACCATCACCTCGTTCAAGGCGCCCGGCGACATCTTCGCCTTCCCGCTCGCCTACTGGCCCAAGGACTTCTCCTTCGAGAACTACACCGGGCTGTTCAGCAAGGCCCAATTCGGTGACTACCTCACCAACAGCCTGCTCGTCGCGACGGTCGCGGGCACGGTGGCGACGGCCATCTCCGTACTCTCGGCCTATGTGCTGGCGCGGTTCGAATTCCGCACCAAGACGGCGCTGCTGATGGCCGCCCTGGTCACACAGATGATTCCGTCCTTCATCGCGCTCGGCCCGCTGTACACGATGATGACCCAGCTGAACCTGGTCGACAACCGGCTCGGGCTGATCCTCGTCTATATCGCGGTGTGCATTCCGTTCAGCACCGTGATGCTCCGCGGGTTCTTCGAGAACGTCCCGGACGCGCTGGAGGAAGCGGCCATGATCGACGGATGTTCGCGTTTCGGGGCGCTTTTCCGCGTGCTGCTGCCGGTGATGAAGCCGGGCATCGTGGCCGCGTTCATCTTCAACTTCGTGAACTGCTGGAACGAGCTCTTCCTGTCGGTCACCCTCATGAACAGCGACGCGAACAAGACCATCCCCACGGCGCTGAACGGCTTTATCTCCAGCTTCAACATCGACTGGGGTTCGATGTCCGCGGCGGCCGTGCTCACCATCGTGCCGACCATGGTGCTGTTCGCCTTCGCCAGCCGCCATATCGTCCAGGGGCTGACCTCGGGCGCGGTGAAGGGCTGAGCAGTAAAGGGCTGAGCGGTGAAGGACTAAGCGCCCCCGGCGCGGGGGCCGGCGGGTACGGGTCCAGGCCAGCAGCTGGCTGGCCGTCCAGGTGTTGACGACCCGCTCCTGGGGGACCCCGCACTCCTCGGCCCGGGCGCATCCGTCGATCTGCCAGTCGAGCTGGCCCGGGGCGTGCGCATCGGTGTCGATCGAGAAGAGGACGCCCGCCTGGACGGCCTGGCGCAGCAGTCGGCGCGGCGGGTCCAGCCGCTCCGGGCGACAGTTGATCTCCACGGCGGTGCCCGCCGCGGCGCAGGCGCCGAACACCTCGTCGGCGTCGAACCGCGACTCCGGGCGGCGCCCGTCGAGCAGCCGCCCGGTGCAGTGCCCCAACACGTCGACCAGCGGATTGCTGACCGCCGCGACCATCCGGCGGGTCATGGGGCGGGGGTCCATACGCAGCTTGGAGTGGACCGAGGCCACCACCACGTCGAGCCGGTCCAGCAGCTCAGGCTCCTGGTCCAGGGAGCCGTCGAGGAGGATGTCGACCTCGATGCCGGTGAGCAGCCGGAACGGCGCGAGCCGCCCGTTCAGCTCCGCGATCACCTCCAGTTGTGCGCGCAGCCGGTCCGCGGACAGTCCGCGGGCCACGGTCAGCCGGGGCGAGTGGTCCGTGAGCACGGCCCAGTCGTGGCCGAGGCGGGCCGCGGTACGGGCCATGAGATCGATCGGCGAGCCTCCGTCCGACCAGTCCGAATGCAGATGGCAGTCGCCGCGCAGGGCCGCCCGCAGCGCTGCCCCGGGCCGCTCGGCCGCCCCTCCGCCCTGGTACTCCTCCTCCAGCTTCGCCAGATAGCCGGGCACCTCTCCGACCAGCGCCTCCCGGACCACCTGGAAGGTCGTGGGCCCGATCCCCTTGAGCGACCGCAGCGCGCCGGTGGCCGCCCGCCGCACCACCTCATCAGCGGGCAGCCGGGACACCACCTCGGCCGCCGTACGGAAGGCGTGCACGCGGTACGTCGGGGCCTGGGCGCGCTCCAGGAGGAACGCGATCCGGTCCAGCGCCTCCACGGGTTCCATGGCATGCCCTGCCTTTCCCTCCGCCGGCTCCCGGTCCCCTCTTCAGGGTCGCGTGTTCCCGCTTCCGGCGCCCGCGGCGAGGCCGCGGCCGCCGTCCGCGATAATGATCGCCCGTCAACCGTTGACCGAGCAGGCTGGGGAGCGAGCGAGAGGTGCCCGAGGTGGAGAACCTTGCGATCAAGCGGGAGGACTCTCTGGGCGAGCGCGTCGCCCACGAGCTGCGGGTCCAGGTCATCAGCGGCCGGCTGCGACCCGGTACCCACCTGGTCGAGGGCCAGCTCGCCGAGCGCTTCGACGTCAGCCGCGGCCCGGTGCGGGACGCGCTGCGCCGGCTGGAGGCGGAGGGTCTGGTCGCCTCCCAGCGGCGCGGGGTGTACGTCACCGGTCTGGGCGCCGAGGACGTCGAAGAGCTCTACACCCTGCGCGACTCCCTGGAGAGCCTGGCCCTGACCCTGGCCATGGACAAGGCGAGCGACGACGACTGGGCGCACTCCCAGTCCTGTGTGGAGCGGATGCGGCGGGCCGCCGAGCGGTCGGACGCCCGGCTGTTCACCGCGGCCGATCTGGACTTCCACTCGCGGTTCTACGAGTTGTCCGGGCATCGGCGGCTGATCGCGGTGTGGGAGCAGTACCGGCCCACGTTCGCGGTCGTCCTCGATATCACCAACGCCCAGGACGTCGATCTGCACGCCCCCGCCGAGGACCACGCCACGCTGCTGGACGCCGCCCGCCGGGGCGATCGCGAGCTCGCCCTCACCACCCTGCGCGCGCATCTGGTCGGCGCCCGCGACCGGCTGCGCGCCGCCCTGCACGAGACCATGGACCGGGCGAGCGGCTGAGGCGGGCCCGGCTCCCCGGGCCGTAACACCCGCGGGCCCCGGTTCCCCGGGCCGTAACGCCTCCGGGGACACGAACGGGCGGCACCGCCGTAGCAGTGCCGCCCGCCACCGGATACACCGTTACTCCGTGCTGCTCCGTCAGGAGCCCGCGACCGCCGCGGGTTCCTCCGCGCGTGCGCCGGGCGCGGCGGCGTCCTCGCGCACCCACAGCGGCCGAAGCCGGTAGGTCAGCAGGTAGAGCACCACGGACGCGCCGGCCGCCACGAACATGCTCAGGTCGCCCGCGCCCGGGTACGCCGCCGAGAAGGGCCCGGTGTAGAAGGTGGACTGCCAGAACGGCACCGAGGCCAGCACCCCGCCCGCCCAGGCGACGAAGCCCCAGCCGAGCACCCGGCTCCGGTCGTACAGCTCGGGGATCCGGGCCCGGTCGGAGCGCCCGCCGAGGTGGTAGTCGAGCAGCAGCACGGCCGCGAAGGGGGCGATGAAGTACGCGGTGAGGTTGAGGAAGACCTTGAACTTGTCCTCGGTCCCGGACTCGCCCCACAGGCTGATGCCGTACGCCAGCAGACAGATCACCACGACCGCCTGGGTGCGGGTGACCGGCACCTTCAGCGTCTGGACGGAGATCGCGCCGCCGTAGACGTTGAGGAAGTTCTGCGCGAGCGCGGACAGGGTGATAGCGATCAGCGCGGGGACGGCGAACGGGCCGGCCAGCTCGTGCAGGGCGGTGATGGAGTCCGTACTGGTGGCACTGCCGCCGACCAGCACGCCCAGGATGCCGAGCCAGCAGATGGTGACGAAGTTGCCGAGCCCGGTGTACCAGGCGGTGCGGTTCACCACCTGGGGCGAGTCGGGCAGATAGCGGGAGTAGTCGGAGGCGAACGGCGCCCAGGCGACCAGGAACGACAGGAACCAGCCGCCGAAGGTGATCCAGCCGCCCGTGCCACCGATGTACCCCTTGGCGTGCGAGTCGGCGCCGAAGGTGCCTCCGCCGCGGACCACGGCGACCACCGTGATCATCACGAACAGCGGGGTGAGGACATAAGTGAGCACCCGCTGGAGGTAATTGATCATGTTGTAGCCGTAGACGGACACCACCAGTTCGACGGCGGTCAGTGCCAAGGCGCAGAGCCAGAACGGCAGATGGGTCAGTTCCGCGAAGGCCTTCCCGCCCAGGATCACGGTGACCGCCGCCCACCCGATCCCGGCGAAGACATTGATATAGGCCACGGGCAGGAAGTTGCCGAAGAAGCCCAGCGGACCGCGCGCCTGGATCTGCTGCGGCACACCGAGCCGTACGCCCATCTTGGACATCACGGCCATCAGCAGCGAGCCGAGGGCGGCGCCGAGGACGATCGCGACCACGGCGGCGGTGAAGCTCAGCCCGAACCAGGCCGCGCTGAATCCGAGCAGGATGATGGGGAAGTTCAGACCGGCGGCGAACCAGACGAAGAACTGCGAGCTGGGCTTGCCGTGCCGTTCGCTGTCGGGGATGTGGTCGACCCCGAAGGGTTCGACCTTGGTGACCGCGCTGCCGTACACCGGCGCCGGGGCGTCGTGCGTCATGGGGTGCTCCTGGGGACGGGAGGAGAGGGGCGTCGGGGGGTGGCGGGACACAAAGAGGTGTGCGGGCGCGGCCCGGCTCGGCTCACCACGGCAGGGGCGCCGTCTGCGAGATGTCGAAGAACCCTCCGCCGCTGTAGACCAGCGGCGCCAGGTCGTCGTGGCCGGCGGAGACCACCCGGCCGGTGAAGACGGTGTGGCTGCCGGCCTCCAGCCGTTCGCCGATCTCCACCTCCAGCTGGGCGCAGCAACCGTCGAGCAGTGGCGAGCCATGGCCGCCGGGGGTCCAGGGGTGCGGGGCGAATTTGTCGTCGGCCTTGGAGGCGAAGGTCCTGGCCACGTCCAGCTGGTCGGCGGCGAGGATGTTGATGCCGAGGTGGGTGGCGCGGTGGAGCGCGGGGTGGGTGGTGGAGCTCCGCTGGACGCATACCAGGACCATGGGCGGGTCCAGTGAGATGCTGGCGAAGGCGTTGACCGCCAGCCCCCTGGGCTTTCCGTCGTCGTCGCAGGTCACGACGGTCACCCCGGTGATGAACTTACGGTGCACCCCGCGCACCAGGTCGGCTTCGACCGCGGCTTCTTTGGTGGTGGTGACGATCCCGAGCGCCTCCAGCAGCTGTCGGGAGTCGAAGGTGACCCACTCCTCGGCCACCGCGGCCCCGTCGAAGCGGGAGAAGGTCGCACCGGACACTTCCACCGGCCGGCCGGTGGGCGGCACGCCGAGGAAGTCCCCGGTGTGGCGGCCGGTGGAGCGCCAGCGGATCGCCAGCCGTTCGCCGTCCTCCACGATCTCCTCGATCTCGGTCCGCAAATCGGGGAAGGCCCGTCGGACGGCGCGTACGGAGTCCTTGAACTGCTCGCGGTCCTGTGGCGCGGCGGCGGGCCCGCGGCGCCGGACATAGCCGGGGCTGAGCAGTTCGTCGAGCGCTTCGAGGCGGCCCTGATCCCAAGCGGCCTGCCAGGCGGAGCGGATGCGGGCGGTGCGGTCAAGAGTTCGCGTCATGACGGTTCCCTCACTCAGCTCTTGTATGGCAGAGGACGCTAAGAACGACACAGGCCAGTGTCAACACCTTGAGCAGAAAGAACCCCGAAGGCGCTGCTGGACAAGAAATGCACAGGTCAATGTTGTTGCCTGCAAGCGAGCCCTTGACGAGTCAGAACCGGACTCCTAGCCTCGCTGCCATGGCACAGCACGAGCTGGAGGGTCATCGGATGCGGTTCTCGATATTTCACAACCTCGGAGCGCCTGGACGGCTCGGCTCCTACTCCCATGTCATGGACGAGGCGCGTGAGTTCGCGATCGCCGCGGAGCGGGCCGGTTTCTGGTCCACCTGGTACACCGAGCACCACTTCGGGCACGAGGCGATCGAGATCACCCCAAACCCGGTCCTCATGGGCGCGGACATCGCCGCCCGCACCGAGCGCATCAGGATCGGCCAGGCCGCGAGCATCGCCACCTTCTGGCATCCGCTGCGACTCGCCGAGGACATCGCCATGCTCGACCAGCTCTCCGGCGGCCGGGTCGAGGTAGGCCTCGGACGCGGTCTGTACGGGCGGGAAGCGCTCAACCTCAACGCCCTGGCCGACCCGCGCGACCAGGAGCGCAACCGCGCGCTGTACGAGGAGACCGTGGAGATCCTGCGCAAGGCGTGGAGCGGAGAGTTTTTCTCCCATAAGGGACAGTTCTACGAGTTTCCCGCCCCGGGGGTGAAATGGAACCATCCACTCTCCCCCGCCACCCCCGACTACACCGAGGCCGGGGTGATCACCAAGATGCAGGTCACGCCCTTCCCGCTACAGCGCCCCCACCCGCCCCTGTGGCAGGTCATCGACAGCCCCCGCTCGATCCAGGCCGCAGCGGCCGACGGCGTCCAGGGCATGTTCTGGCTGCCCCCGGTCTCGGCGCTCAAGGAGCGCTTCGAGCTCTACCGCGACACCGCGAGCCGGGCCTCGGGGCGCGAGTACGCGCTCGGCGAGGGCATCGGCCTGGTCCGCGACGTCTATGTCGCCGACACCATGGAGCAGGCCCGCGCCGACTTCGAGGAGTCGCTGATGACCACCTACCGGTGGATCATGCACTGGCGGGGCCTGGCCAATCTGATGGAGGCGGGCGAAGAGCTCACCGACGCCCACGAGCTGTCCTTCGACTTTCTGCACGGGCGCAATCTGCTGGTCGGCACCCCGGAGTACGTCGCGGAGAAGATCGCCGAGCTGCGGGACGAGGTGGGTCTCGAGCATCTGCTGCTGTGGACCACCCACCCCGGCCTCGAGCACCGCAAGGCGATGCGCAGCCTGGAGCTGTTCGCCGAGAAGGTCATGCCGGAGTTCACCTCATGAGTGCCGCGAACGGCACCAGCGGCGCTGGCGGCCTGACCGGGCTGCGGAAAGTGGTGACCGTGACGGATGAGCTGCTGCTGGAGCTCGGCCGCCCGGTGGCCACACCGGTGCGCCGGGCTGCCGCGGCCGCGGTGATCCGCAACCCCTGGGCCGGGCGCGGCTTCGTCGCCGATCTGGGGCCCGAGGTCGAGGCGATCGCACCAGGTCTCGCACGGCTGCTCACCGACCGGGTGAGCGAGGCGCTGGGCGGGGTCGGGTGTATCGAGTCCTTCGGCAAGGCCGCGATCGTGGGCCTGGACGGGGAGATCGAGCACGGCGGGGCGCTGATCCACACGCCGTTCTTCGGCAATGTCTTCCGCGAGCTGACCGAGGGCACCTCGATCATCGTCTTCAGCGACGACCGGCTCCCGGCCGGTGAGCCGCTGACCGTACCGCTGTGGCACAAGACCGCGGCCGCGACCCGCTCGCACTACCAGACCTGCCATATCCGCGTCCCCGACGCGCCCCGGCCGGACGAGATCGTCGTGGTCGCGGCCGGCGCGGCCGGCCCCCGGCCGAACGCGCGGATCGGGGACCGCGCCACCGACCCCCTCGTCCGCCTCGCCGATCTGGAGACCGCCCAGTGAACATCCGGAAGATCATTACCTTCACCGAGGACATCCACACCGAGGGCGGCCGCCCGGTCGACCCGCCGGCCCGTACCGCGGTGGTGGTCGCCGTCATCGAGAACCCCTGGGCGGGGCAGGGCTACGTCGCGGATCTGCTGCCCGGGATCGACGAGGTCGCCCCGAAACTCGGCGAGCTGCTGGCGCCCCGGGTGGTCGAGGCGCTGGGCGCGCCGGTCGAGGCGTACGGGAAGGCCGCGATCGTGGGCCTGGACGGGGAGGTCGAGCACGGCTCCGGGCTGATCCACACGCTCAAGTTCGGCGACCACTTCCGCCAGGCCGCACAGGCGACCACCCTGCTGCCCGCGGTGGAGAAGCGGGCCGCCGCGGGCACCGTATTCGACATACCGCTCAAGCACGTCACCGACGCGACCATACGCTCGCACCACCAGAGCATCGAGGTCCGGGTGCCGGACGGGCCGCGCGCCGACGAGATCGTCATCGGTCTGGCGGCCGCCGCCCAGGGGCGTCCGCAGGCCCGGCTGGCCCCTCTGTCGACGGAACAGTGAGCGACGGAGCAGTGACCGAAACCCCCGTCGCGCTGAGCCATGAGACGCACGGCGACGGGCCCGGCCTGGTGCTGCTGCACGGCGTCGGGCTCGACCGCCATCTGTGGGACCGCTGCCTGCCCCGGCTCGCGGCCCGGCACCGGGTGACCCTGGTCGATCTGCGCGGCCACGGCGCCTCCCCCGCCGCGGCCGCCGGGGTGTCCCTGGCCGAACTGGCCGCGGATGTCGCGGCGCTGCTGGACGGCCCCACGCATATCGTCGGCTTCTCGCTCGGCGCCCTGGTCGCCCAGCAGCTCGGTCTCGTCCGGCCCGAGCTGGCCGCCTCGCTCACCCTCGTCAGCTCGGTCGCCGGGCGCACCGAGGAGGAGCGGGCGGCGGTGGCGCGGCGCAGGGAGCTGGCCGCCCGCGACTTCGGGGCGTCCGCGTGGGCCGCGGTCGACCGGTGGTTCTCGGCCGGCTGGCGGGCCCAGGAGCCCGCTCTGGCACAGGACGTGCTCGACACCCTGCTCGCCAACGACCGGGCCTCCTACCTCGCCTGCTACGACGTGTTCGCGAGCTCCGACGCCGGGCTGTGGCCGCTGCTGCCCCGGATCGGCGCCCCCACCCTGGCGGTGACCGGGTCGGACGACCCCGGTTCGACGCCCGAGATGTCGCGCCGGCTGGCCGGGCGGATCCCCGGCGGCCGGGCGGTGACCGTGCCCGGCGCGCGCCATCTGCTGCCGCTGGAGTATCCGCAGGAGCTCACCGACGTGATCCTCAGCCACACCGGACAGGAGTGCCACAGCTCATGAACCGCCTGCCGCGCCATGACCACTACATCGCGGGCGAGTGGACCGCCCCCGCCGACGGCGGCTACTTCCCCAGCGTCAACCCGGCCACCGCAAAGCCCTGGTACGAGGCGGCGAACGGCACCGCCGCCGATGTGGACCGCGCGGTCGCCGCGGCCCGTACCGCCTTCGAGGATCCGCGCTGGCGCGATCTGAGCCAGACCCGGCGCGGGCGGCTGCTGCGCGCCCTGGCCGAGCTGATCGGCGAGCATTCCGAGGAGCTGGCCCGTACCGAATCCCTCGACAACGGCAAGCTGCTGCGCGAGATGCGGGCGCAGATGGCCGGGCTGCCGGAGTACTTCCACTACTACGCCGGACTGGCCGACAAGATCCACGGCGAGGTGATCCCCGGCGCCGACCGCGCCCTGCTCAACTACACGCTGCGCGAACCCGTCGGCGTGGTCGGCGCCATCACCCCGTGGAACTCCCCGCTGCTGCTCACCGCCACCAAGCTCGCCCCGGCCCTCGCCGCCGGGAACACGGTGGTCGTCAAGCCCTCCGAGCACACCTCGGCCTCGCTGCTGGCGCTCGCCCCGCTCTTCGAGCGGGCGGGCTTCCCGCCCGGGGTGGTCAATGTGGTCACCGGCTTCGGCGCGGGCGCGGGCGGGCCGCTGACCGAACACCCGGAGGTGTCGAAGGTGACGTTCACCGGTTCCACCGAGACCGGCCGCCGTATCGCCCGCACCTGCGCCGACCGGCTCATACGGTCCACCTTGGAACTCGGCGGGAAGTCGCCCAACATCATCTTCCCGGACGCCGACCTCGGCTCGGCGGCCATGGGAGTCATCGCCGGGATCTTCGCGGCGGCCGGCCAGACCTGTGTGGCAGGCAGCCGGGTGCTGGTGCACCGGGAGGTGTACGACGAGATCCTGGAGCGGGTGACGGCGCGGGCGGCCACGATCCGGATCGGCGACCCGCTGGACGAGACCACCGAACTGGGCCCGCTGGCCATCGCGGACCAGCTGGCGAAGGTCGAGTCGTATGTCGAGCTGGGGCAGGCCGAGGGCGGAAAGGTGGTCTGCGGCGGGCGGCGGCCCGAGCTGGACCTCGACGGGTACTTCTACTCCCCCACCGTGTTCACCGGCACCGACAACTCCATGCGCGTCTGCCAGGAGGAGATCTTCGGCCCGGTCGCCACGGTCATGCCGTTCGGGTCCGAGGAGGAGGCGCTGGCGATCGCCAACGACTCCGCGTTCGGGCTCGCGGCGGGCGTGTGGACCCGGGACCTCAACCGCGCGCACCGGATGGCCGCCCGGCTGGAGGCCGGCACGGTGTGGGTCAACACCTATCGCTCGATGTCGCCGATGTCGCCTCGGGCGGGCTTCAAGAGCAGCGGCATGGGGACCGAGCACGGCACGGAGGTCATCCGGGAGTACACCCGGCTGAAGAGCGTGTGGATCAATACGAGCGAGGAGCCCGTGGGAGACCCCTTCATCCTCAGGTCGTGAGCAGAGCCTCAGGTCGTGAGCAGAGCGACAGGTCGTGAGCAGGGCTTTGACGGGAAGCGTGGGCCACATCTAGTGTCACGTACCATGCAACAACCCACAGGGAAGCGGCTTCAGCAGACCAGCATGCAGGCGAGGGTCGCCGAAGAGCTGCGGCAGATGATCATCAGCGGAGAGCTGCCGCCCCGCTCCAGCCTGTCCGAGATGGCGCTGTCCGAGACTTTCGGGGTCAGCCGTACGCCGATCCGCGAAGCGCTCAAGCAGCTGCAGATCGAGGGGTTGGTGGAGGTCCGGCCGCGGGTCGGGACCTTTGTGGCCGTGCCGTCCCGGCGCGAGCTGACCGAGCTGTTCCAGATGAAGGAGCTGCTGGAGGGCGCCGCCGCCCGGCTGCTCGCCTTCCGCGGCGGCGTCCATGAGGTGGAACTGCTCGAGGCCAATATGCGGGCGGCCGACGAGGCGGTCCGGGAGGGCGATGCCGAGCGGTACGCGGCACTGGTCCACGAGTTCCACGACCTGATCGTCAAGGGCGCCGACAACAGCAAGCTGGAGGCGCACTACCGCACCCTGATGAACCAGCTGGCCTACGCCCGCCTGGTGCGCACCTCGCTGTCGCGGCCGGGGCGGCTCACCGAATCGGACGGCGAGCACCACCGCGTGCTCAACCTGATCCTGGCCAAGGACGGCGACGGCGCGGAGCGCGTGATGCGCGAGCATGTGCGGATGAGCCACCAGGCGCTGATGGCCGGTATCGACGAGCGGGAGAGCTGACCGCGGGAGGCCATCGCCTCCCGCGGCTCACTCGACCGTCGTCTCATCGGCCAGGGCGTGGCTGATCCGGCGGGTCGCGTCGTAGAGCTCCCGGTACAGCGGGTACCGGCGGTCGTAGACCGCGCGCCATGCCTCGTCCGGTTCGACGGTCGCGACGATCGGGTTCCAGCCGGAGGTGTCGACGCCGAGGGCCCGGGCCGCGAGCGCCGCGTCGCCGAGGCAGGCGCCGACGGTTTCGGCGGGGATCTGCTGCGGCAGGCCGATCGCGGCGGAGACGATGGCCGTCCACAGACTCCGGGCGCCACCGCCCACCGCGACCAGGCGGTCGATACGGGCCCCGGCGTCGGCGAACGCCTCGAGGTTGTGGCGCACTCCGAAGGCGGTGGCCTCGAGCGCCGCCCGGTACAGCTCCGCGCGGCCGTGGCCCAGCGTCAGCCCAATGACGGTGCCGCGCGCCCGGGGGTCGAACAGCGGGGTGCGCTCCCCGGCGAAGTACGGCAGCATCAGCAGGCCCCGCGAACCGGGCGGCACCCGCTCGGCCTCGGCCAGCAGCGTGGCGAAGTCCGAACCGGTGAGCTCGCGCAGCCAGTCGGTGAGGCTGCCGGAGGTGGCCATGCCCGCCGCGAGGCAGTAGCTGTCCGGGCGCACTCCGGTGGTGCCCCACAGCGCGGGGTGGCGCATCGGCCGCTCGCCCATGACGGTGAGGAACATGGTCGAGCCGTACATCACCATGGTGTCGCCGGGGGCCAGCGCGTCCACGCTCGCGGCCTCCGCCCAGGCGTCGATGGTGCCCGCGGTGACCGGCACCCCCTCGGGCAGCCCGGTGGCCGCCGCGGCGCCCGCGTGCACGGTGCCCACCACCTCGCCGGGCCAGGCCAGGGCCGGGAGTTCAAGGCCGGGGGCGACTCGTTGGGCCCAGGTGTCGTTCCAGCGCCGGGCGTCGAGGTCGTAGAGCGGATCGCACTGGCCGGCCGAGTGGTGGTCCAGTACGTACTCCCCCGTCAGCCGGTGCACCAGCAGGCTGGAGGCCATGAAGAACCGGCGGGTCGCCCGCCATACGTCCGGTTCATGGCGGGCGAGCCAGCGCAGCTTCGGGCCGACCGCCTGGCTGGTGAGCGGGGAGCCGCCGCGCGCCAGGATCTCCTGCGCGCCGAGTTCGGCGGTCAGCTCCGCGATCTCGGCGGTGGCGCGGGTGTCGACCCCGTACAGGATCGCCGGGCGCAGCGGGCGGCCCGCCGCGTCGGCGGGCAGCAGACACGGGCCGATACCGGAGACTCCGACCGCGGCCACCGCCCGCGCGGCCACGCCGTCGGTGGCGAGGAGTTCCCGGACGATGCCGGTGAAGTCGGCCCACCACACGGTCTCCGCGTCGTGTTCGAACCAGCCGGGGCGGGGGGTGGCGGTGCGGTGCGGGCGGGTGGCGCGGGCGAGCACCCGGCCATCGGCGCGGACCGCCACTCCCTTGGAGGATCCGGTGCCGATGTCGATCCCGAGAAACACCGGTTCGCACACCGGTCCGCCGTCGCCCGCCTCGGCTTGCGGCCGGGCGGAGGCGTGTGGTCGTTCGTGTGTGGAGGCCCGTGTCATACGCTCGTCGGTCTCCTCGTCGTAGGTCGCGAAGGTGCCCGGTATCAGCTGCATACGGTAGCCGCCGCCCGTACGGCGACGGCGCGGATGCCAATGCCCGCCGCCCGGAAACGGTTTACCGCCCGGCTCCTCGGGCAGGCGGATACTCGTGCTTCGGACCGGAGGCACGCCCCGCGGGAGCAGTGTGACCGCTCGGGGTACGCCCCCGGTCCGGTCCCGGACTCCTGCGCCGCGTCCACGGTCCCCAGACCGTCAGCCGACCTGCAGGAGGTGTGTCTCATGACGACCGCAGTGCAGCCCAAGGCCCGCTCTTCGGCCCACCCGCACGACGACGCCCCCGACACCTCTGCCGAGTTCGAGAGGATCGCCGAACTCCCCGACGGACCCCGGAAGGAGGCCCTGCGACAGCAGGTGGTGGAGGCCTGGATACCGATGGCCGACCGGCTGGCCGGGCAGTACCGCAACCGCGGCGAGTCGCTGGAGGATCTGCGCCAGGTCGCCGCGCTGGGCCTGGTGAAGGCCGTCAACCGCTACGACCCGGGGCGCGGCTCGGCGTTCGAGAGCTTCGCGGTGCCCACTGTCGTCGGCGAGATCAAGCGCCACTTCCGCGACCACCTGTGGGCGCTGCACGTCCCCCGCAGGGTCCAGGAGTTGCGCAACCGGGTGCGGGCCGCCCATCGCGAGCTGTCCCACTCGCTGGACGACCGCGCGCCCGACATCGAGGAGATCGCCGATCGCACCGGCCTCTCCGAGGAGGACGTACGCACCGGAGTGGCGGCCCTGGACAGCTTCTCCCCGCTCTCCCTGGACGCCCCGCTGACCGGCGCCGACGACGGCTATGCGCTGCGGGACACGCTCGGCGAGCAGGAACCCGCCTATGACCGGGTGGTGGACCGGGAGGCCGTGCGGTCGGGGCTGTGCCGGCTGCCCGAGCGGGAGCGGCGGATCCTCTACATGCGCTTCTTCTGCGATATGACCCAGAGCCGCATCGCCGAGCAGCTGGGCATCTCGCAGATGCATGTCTCCCGCCTGCTCAACCGCACCTGCTCGCACCTCTGCGAGCAGGCCACGTCCGATTCGGGCTGAATCCCCACACCCACACAGACATCCCATCTATGGCCTTGCCTTCGCCACAAGAAGTTGACGCCTCCACGGAAAGCCTGAGGGAGAGCCGTGAGATAGTCATCGAGGGCCTGCTCACACCCTTGACGACATCCGATGTCTCTCGCAGTGAAGGGATGACCGATGACCGAATCGACATCCGACCCGTCCCCAACACCTCATCAGCGACGCCTCGCCGAGTTCCAGGAGCAGCGCTTCGGGCTCTTCGTCCACTGGGGGATCTACGCCCTGGCCGCCCGCCATGAGTGGGTGAAGCAGCGTGAGCGGCTGACCGACGAGCAGTACCAGGCGTACTACGACCACTTCGACCCGGATCTGTACGACCCCGGCATCTGGGCCGACGCCGCACACCACGCCGGAATGCGCTACACGGTGCTCACCACCAAGCACCATGACGGCTTCTGCCTGTGGGACTCGGCGCTCACCGACTACACCGTGGCCGGCACCCCGTACGGCAAGGACCTGGTCGGGCCGTTCTGCGAGGCGTTCCGGGCGCGCGGTCTCGGGGTGGGCTTCTACCACTCGCTGCTCGACTGGCACCACCCCCAGTTCCCGCTGGACCGCCTCCATCCGCAGTGGGACGAGGACGCGCCGGACGGCGGCGACCCGGGCGACCGCGACATCGCGGCCTACGCCCGCTATCTGCACGGGCAGGTCGAGGAGCTGCTGACCCGGTACGGTCCGGTGGACACGCTGTGGTTCGACTTCTCGTACGCCAACCGCATCAGCGAGGGCAAGCCCATCACCGGCGGCAAGGGCAAGGCCGACTGGCGCTCGGAGGAGCTGGTGGCGCTGATCCGCCGGATCCAGCCGGACATCCTCATCAACAACCGCCTGGAGCTGCCCGGCGACTTCACCACGCCCGAGCAGCACCAGCCCGGTGAGCCGCTGACCGACGAGGACGGCCGGCCGGTGGTGTGGGAGGCCTGCCAGACCCTCAACGGCAGCTGGGGCTACGACCGGGACAACCTCAACTGGAAGTCCCCCGACCAGCTGATCCGGCTGCTCGTCGACACCGTCTCCAAGGACGGCAACCTGCTGCTCAACGTCGGCCCGAACGGGCGCGGCGCACTGGAGCCGCGGGCCCTGGAGACCCTGCACGAGATCGGCGCCTGGATGCGGCTGCACTCCCGGTCCATCCACGGGGCCGGCCCCTCCCCGTACACCGCGCCCACCGGCTGCCGCTACACCCAGCGCGGCGACCGGCTCTACCTTCATGTCCTCGACTGGCCCTACCGCCACCTCCACCTGCCGGGCCTGGCGGGCAAGGTGCGCTACGCCCAGCTGCTGGGCGACGCGTCCGAGGTGCGCCGGCCGATCGTCGACCCGGCCTGGGACAACGGCAACGTCGCTCCCAAGGGCGTTCCGGCGGGGAGCCTCACCCTGGAGATCCCGGTCCGCAAGCCCGATGTGTCCGTCCCGGTCATCGAGCTGTTCCTGGAGCCGGACGCGGTGGCGGGCCCGCGCTGAGGCAGGGGATCCCGGCGCCCGACCGGGCGCCGGGATCCCCCTCGGCGTACCGCTAGTGGGTCTGCACCCACCAGGTCATCAGGCCGATGGCCGCGGAACCGCACGCATACGAGGCGCCGCGCACGAAATTCGCCGCCGCGAGCCGGCCATAGCGGCGCCACCGTCCGGTGGAGCGACTGAACGCCGGGGGACGATCCTGCGTTGACAGCATGTGGAGCCCCTTTCGTGAGCGTACGGACACCAGCGGGTCCACGCTGGGAGCCCGTCGGCGCCGGGCGTCACCGGGCCGCTGGTTGCGGGCTCCTTTGCGCTGCCTATAGCATAAAGGTTTGTGATCTTGTGAAACCCGCAGGACCCGCCGGTAATTCGCTCTAGCTCCTACGCTTCGCCGCCACCGTCCGGGTCTCGGTGTTCCAGCCCGAGACCCGGACGGACGGCTCGGAGCCGCCCAGGTCCGCCGCCCGGTAGGTGGCGGTGAGCGTCGTGGACTCCCCCGGCCACAGGCTGACCTGATTGTCCGTCCACCGCACGGGCAGGACGGGCGCGCCCGCGCCGGTCACCAGATGGGCGTCCACCAGCAGGGCCGGGGTCTGGCCGGTCGAGGTGTTGCGCAGGGTCACGGTCGTGGTCGCGGTGCCGTCGGGGGCGGTGGTGGTGTCCGCGGTGGCGGACACCGGCGCCTGGTCCATCTTGCTGAGCCCGGTCAGATCGGCGTAGGAGGTGGTCGGGGTGTAGTACCAGTCGGTGTTGTCCCAGTCGAGCACGTCCGGCTCGGTGGACAGCCAGTAGACGTTGCGGCTGACTTCCTTGCCGGCGCCATCGGTGAGCACGAGCTTGGCGAGGTAGGTGCCCGACAGACCGCTGACACTGGCGGGCACGGTCAGCGCGGTGGCCTTGCCGCCGTCGGCCGGCGCGGTCAGGCCGGTGGCGCTCTTGTCGTACTTCCGCGCGCCCTTGGTGTCGTAGAGGCTCACCCGTGCGGTCAGTCCGGTGGCCGCGTCATGACGGTTGTTGACCACGACCACCGTCCGCGAGTCGTACGAGTACTGGATGTGCAGCGGCTCATTCGCCTTCTTGGCGCCGAAGTAGGCCCCGCCCTGGTCGAGATAGCGGTCGAAGAGCTGCCAGTGCAGGGAGGTCCAGCCGCTGTTCAGCATCCAGTAGACGACGCCGGTGGCCGGTTTGGAGGCGTCGGAGAAGTTGCGGCCGTACGCCTCGTACTGGGCGCGCACCGCCTCGTACTGCGCGAGCTGCGCCTTGCGCACATAGTCCTCGAGGCCGGTCGGCGGGCCGTAGCGGCCGCTGAGCGCGTTGCCGAACAGCTTCAGATCGCCGAAGGTGCCCGACGGGGAGCGGTGGTACTGCTTGGCCTTCGGGTCCTTCCACATCGTCTCCAGCTCGCTCGGGGACATCATCCGCCGGAGCGTGTCGAGGGTCGGGATGTCCGGTCCGGCGCTGGTCTCGGAGTTGAATCCGGTCGCGCCGCCCTCGCGCTTGGCGTACCAGTAGTTCGGGGGCACCCAGTCGTAGGGGCCGGTCATCTTCATCCCGGACTTGCCGAGGACCGGTGAGGACTTGGCGGAGGCGGCGGGGACGACCGGGTTCGGCCAGTCGGCGGCCTTCAGGGCGTCGAGGTAGTTCTTCTCGATCGTCGCGTCGGGCGCGAAGTCGCTGCCGATGAGGAAGGAGATGACGCTGGGGTGGTCACGCAGCCGCGCGGCCTCGGCGGCCATGGAGTCCTTGGCCACCACGTAGTCGGCGGCGGACCACTTGTCGCCGGTCTCGTCGCCGTTGACCTGGCCCTCCCACTTGTCGCAGCACTCCCAGCCGGGGAGGGTGAGAATGCCGTACCGGTCGGTGAGGTCGAAGAACTCGTCCGGCTCGATATGGCCTTCGAGGCGGATGGTGTTCAGACCGAGGTCGAGGGCGTACTTGAGCCGGTCCTCGACGTAGCGGGCGTCCCAGCGCAGAAAGACGTCCGGGGACCAGCCGCCCGCCTTGATCAGCAGCGGGCGGCCGTTGATGGAGTACTGGCGGGCGCCGTCGGCGTTCAGCGGGGCCTTGACGTCCCGGATCCCGAAGGTCTCATGGGCGGTGTCGGAGGCCGTGCCCGACACGGTGGCGGTCAGGTCGAGGTCGTACAGCGGCTGGCCGCCCATCCCGGCCGGCCACCACACCCGGGGCTGGTCCAGGCGCAGTTGCGGATGGGCCGCGGGCGCGAAGGTGACGGTCTTCTTCTCGTGTGCGGCCAGCGCCACGGACTGGCTGAAGGACACCGAGCCGACGGTCCCGGAGACGGTGGCGGTGACGGGCGTACCGGAGTCGTTGCGGGCCTCGGCCTTGACGGTCAGTTCGGCGGAGGACAGCGAGGGCACGGCCAGTTCGGTGGTCACATGCGCCCCGCGCAGGGCCACCGGGCCGCCGCGGCGGACGAGGACGTCGCGCACCAGGCCCATGTTCTCGTCGGGCGGGGGCTGGAGCCAGTCGATCCAGCCCATGGTGAGGTTCTTGCGCGGATCGTTGGGCTGGACCCTGAAGGCCACCGTGTTGGTGCCGGACTTCACCAGGTCGGTGATGTCCAGCTCATGGCGGGAGTACGCGCCGGCGACCTGGTCCTTGGTGGCGATCTGCCTGCCGTTGACGTACACGTCGGCGGCGGAGACGACCCCGCTGAAGTCCAGGTAGGTGCGACGCTCGGGGTCGGTGACGGTGAAGTCGGAGCGGTACCACCAGGGGACGGCGAAGTCGCCGGCCGGGATCTTCTTGAGGTTGGTCGAGTAGAACGGATCCGCGTACGTGCCCTTGGCCAGCAGACCCGCGAGCACCGTCGACCGGGGCGCCATGGAGTGCCAGCCGGTGGCCGGGTAGCCGGGCGTCGAGACGGCGGCGGGGCTGTCGCTGACCTTCGCCGAGGACTGCACGGCGAAGCCGGCCAGCGCGGTGGCCGTGCCCGCGGCGGACCCGACCCGGGTGACCGGCGGCGGGGCCGGATCGGCGGCCGTCGGCGTACGGGGCGGCGGGGCGGCGCCCGCCGGGAGGGAGAGCGCCAGCAGCAGCCCGCCGGCGGCGAGCGCGGTGGTCAGGACGGGGCGCACGCGGGCTGTCGCCCGCCGCCGGGGTGGTGCCAGGCGGAGGAACACGGGGGTCTCCCTGGAGGGCCGGGCGTTGGTTAGGCAACTTTCCTAACAGTCTTTGGACGCTAGAGACGTGAATGCGACATGTCAACACCGCCGCGCCGCGCGAGCGCAGGCCCGTACCACCCTGGACAGCGCCGTCGCGCCGGGCGAGCGCACGCCTGGACCACCAGCAGCACGCCACACCTCATGGGCGTGCACCCGAATCGCCCCCGTACCGCGCCCCCTCCCCCGTACCTCCCCCTCCCCCGTCGGCCCGCTCAGCCGTGCCAGCGCAGCACCGCGCCGAGACCGCCGGACGGTCCCGTCATGCCCTCAGGCACCATCAGCACCTCGGTGTCCGCCGCCGCGGCCGCGCGCACCAGCGCGTCGTCCGCGCGGGCCGGCTCCGGCGAGGCCACCCCCAGCGCGCGGGCCTGGGCGCGCTGCACGGCCACCTGGTCGACACCGGGGCCCACCCACACCTCGCGGCGGGCGTCCGACCCCGTCTGCCCGATCAGCAGCGTGGCCGCCTGATGGCTGCGTACCGCCTCCACCACGGCCCGCATCCCCTCCGCCGCGCCACCGGGCGTCGAACCGTCATGGGCCCCGCCCACCCCCGGCTCCCCCGGGCGGCCCCGCGCGGCGCGGAAGAGGTCGAGGACGTCCTCCAGATGGGTGCGGACGTATTCCTCGCGGGCGCGCTCGATCTCCGCTTCGAGCAGTTCCCGGGAGCTGCCCGCGGCCCTGCTGCCGTGCTGCGCCTGCACCGTGCTGGCGCGCAGCGGCTCGGGCAGCCGGTCGTGCACGGCCCTGCGCTCACGCGGGTCGCCGGCCAGGACCAGCAGCCGCGCGTCGCTCTCCGGCCACCGCCGCGCGAGCTCGTCGGCGACGACGTCCGCGGTCTGGTCCAAGGTGTTCTCGACCCGGTTCCGGTAGTGCCACTCGTACCGGTCGGCGGGTACGGAGCGGTGTCCGCGCCCCTGCGGCGGTCCGCCGCTCGCCCGGCCCACGGGGCGCGGGCCGGCGGCGTCGAGCAGTTCGAGATCGGCTCCGGAGCGGTCGACGCGGGCCACCAGGCAGGAGGGCCACTCGCCGCGCAGCGAGGCCAGCGGCGCGACCCGCGGAAGCAGTGACCAGGAGGTGTCCACATCGCGTGGCGAAGTGGCCAGCGGAAGGTCGAGGACCACTTCCCCGCCCGCCGCGAACAGCGCCCGCCCCGCGGACGCCCTCGCCGTCCGCTCGCCCGCCAGCCGCTGCACCAGCGCCTCGCGCGTGGCGGCGTCGGCGCCCTGCCGGGTGAGCTGGTCGCAGACGAACCGCTCACGCAGCCTGCGCCGGGTGGGCGCGTCCTCGGTCGCGCGCGAGGTGTCCAGATAGACGCAGGCCCAGGGACCCGGGCGGTCGAACAGCGGCTTCAGGAATCCAACATCCATGACCTCCCCCATCCCGGGGAAACGCACGAGAGCCGGGGCGCACCCGGAGGAATCCGGAGCCCCCGCCCCGTTCCTGAAACCCAGGATCCCTCCACCGGTCCCCGAGCGCCAGGCACGTCCGGGCGCGCCATTGACGAGCTGTCCCGCCTAGAATTGACGGTGTGACTCGCTCCAACGAGGAGGTCGAGGCGCTGCTTCGGGAGTACGCGGACCTCCTTCTGATCACCGGCGGGGACGCGTTCAAGGCGCGTGCCTACGAGAAGGCCGCCCGCGCGATCGGCGGCTGTCCGCGCGATGTGTCCGAGCTCGACGCGAAGGGGTTGCGGGAGATCCCCGGGGTGGGCAAGTCGATCGCCGACAAGGTCGTGGAGTATCTGCGCACCGGCAGCGTGCCCGCGGTCGACGAGGTGCGCGCCGCGATCCCGGCCGGGGTGCGGCAGCTGACCGCCATCCCGGCCCTCGGGCCGAAGAAGGCCATGCTGCTGTACGAGGAGTTGCACATCGCGTCCATCGACCAGCTCTCCGACGCGATCCACGACCACAAGCTGCGCGATCTGAAGGGCTTCGGCCCCAAGACGGAGGAGAACATCCTCCATGGCATCGCCCTCATGCAGGCCGCCGGGGACCGGGTCCCGCTGAATGTGGCCATGAGCGTGGCCGACGACATCGTGACCGAGCTGTCCCGGGTGACCGGCTGCGAGGCCTGCGAGTACGCCGGGTCCCTGCGGCGGATGAAGGAGACCGTCGGCGATATCGACATCCTGGTCGCGGCGGACGAATCGATCCCGTTCATGGAGGCGTTCACCCGGCTGCCGTACACCGCCGAGGTCATCGCGCACGGGGAGAAGAAGACCTCGATCCGCACCACCAAGGGACTCCAGGTGGACCTGCGGGTGCTGCCCCTGGACTCCTGGGGCGCGGGGTTGCTGTATTTCACCGGGTCCAAGGCCCACAACATCCGCGTCCGCGCGATCGCGATGCGCCACGGCCTCAAGCTCTCCGAGTACGGGCTCTTCGACGCCAAGAGCGGGGAGCGGATCGCCTCGCGCAGCGAGGAGGACGTGTACGCCAGGCTCGGCATGGACTGGATCCCGCCGACGCTGCGGGAGGACCGCGGCGAGGTCGAGGCGGCCTTGAACGGGCGGCTGCCGCCACTGTTGACGGAGTCGGATCTACGCGGCGATCTGCACACCCATACGAACCTCACCGACGGCCTCGAACCGCTGGAGGAGATGATCGCGGCGGCCCGGCGGCGCGGTTACGCGTACTACGCCGTCACCGACCACGCCCCGAAGCTGTATATGCAGCAGATGACCGACGAGAAGATCCTGGCCCAGCGCGAGCGGATCCGGGATCTGGACCGGGGGCGGGGGCGCGGCGGGATGCGGCTGCTGCACGGCGTGGAGCTGAACATCGACGTCGAGGGGGACGTGGACTGGCCCGACGACTTCCTCGAGGGCTTCGACCTGTGCGTGGCCTCGGTGCACACGCAGTTCGGCCTGGCGCGGGACGAGATGACCCGGCGGCTGCTGCGGGCCTGCGAGAACCCGAACGTCAACATCATCGGCCATCCGACGACCCGGCTGATCGGGAAGCGGCCGGGCATCGACGCCGATCTGGACGAGGTGTTCGCCGCGTGTGCCCGTACCGGCACCGCGCTGGAGATCAACGCGCACCCGGACCGGCTGGACCTGTCGGACGAGAACATCCTGCGGGCCAGGGAACACGGCGCGAAGTTCGCGGTGGACAGCGACGCGCACTCCACCCTCGACATCGACGCCCTGCGCTACGGTGTCGGGACGGCGCAGCGCGGCTGGCTGACCCCCGACGATGTGATCAACACCTGGCCACTGACCCGGCTGCGGCGTTTTCTGCGCAAGGATCGCCAGGATCACAAGGACAGGCACGGCTGAACACCACAGAAGACCCCGAGCATCCCGCACACCCCGCGCATCGGGCGCCGGGCGCGGACACACTGCACGAGCTGGACGAGCGGGTGAGTGGCTGCCGTGCCTGCCCGCGGCTGGTGCGGTGGCGGGAGGAGGCCGCCCGTATCAAGCGCCCGGCCTATCGGGAGTGGGACTACTGGGCCCGCCCGGTGCCGGGGTTCGGACCGGAGGGCGCGGCGCTGGCCATCATCGGTCTGGCCCCGGCCGCGCACGGCGGCAACCGCACCGGCCGGATGTTCACCGGCGACCGTGCCGGGGACTTCCTGTACGCGGCGCTGCACGCGATCGGCCTGGCCAACCAGCCCGAGGCGACCCATCGGGGCGACGGCCTGGAACTGCGCGGGGTCAGGATCACCGCGCCCGTGCACTGCGCCCCGCCGGCCAACCGGCCCACGACCGGGGAGCGCGACACCTGCCGTCCCTGGCTGGTCCAGGAACTGCGGCTGCTGCGCCCGACGTTGCGCTCGGTGGTGGTGCTGGGCGGGTTCGGCTGGCAGGCGGCGCTGCCCGCGCTCGCCGCCGCCGGCTGGGAGGTGCCCCGCCCGCGCCCGTCGTTCGCACACGGCGCCCGGACCACGCTGCGGGCGGTGGGGGCGGAGGGGGCGGGGGCACCGCTGCGGGTGTTCGGCTGCTACCACGTCAGCCAGCAGAACACCTTCACCGGGCGGCTCACCCCGGCGATGCTGCAGGACGTGCTCCGCTCGGCGGCGGAGGCGGCCGGGTTGTAGCCCTGCGTACCGACGGAGACGGGCCGCCGACGCGTTGAGTCGTCGGCGGCCCGGTGGGGGGTGGTACGAGGTCCCAGGCACTGGGGCAGGTGGGCGCCCGGGACCTCGGTCAGAGGGTGGCAGGACGTGTCCTGCCACGATCAGCCGTTACGAGTGGTTGGCAGCGTTGCCGTCACCGACCGCGTCGCCACTGCCGTCGCCGACCGCACCGTTGTCACCGTTGCCGACGGCGCCGTTGTCACCGTTGCCGACGGCGCCGTTGTCACCGGCCGCGCCGCCGTTCGCCGCGCCACCTTCCTGCGCGCCGCCTTCGGCACCCTGGCCGACACCGTCACCGGCGCCCGCGCCATCACCCTGGCCCGCGCCGTCACCCTGGCCCGCGCCATCGCCGGCGCCCGCGCCGTCACCGGCACCCTGGCCGGCGCCGTCACCCGCGCCATCGCCCGCGCCGCCGCCGCCGGCACCGTTGTCGCCGCCGATGACGGCGCCCGTGGCCTGCAGCGCGGTGCTCACCGGCTGGAAGAACGTCTCGCCGCCCTGCGTGCAGTCGCCGCTGCCGCCCGAAGTCAGGCCCACGGCCGCGTCCTCGGCGAACATCGCGCCACCGCTGTCACCGGGCTCGGCGCATACATCGGTCTGGATGAGGCCGTTGACGATGTCGCCGTTGCCGTAGTTCACGGTGGCGTTCAGACCGGTGACGGTGCCGTCGGTGACACCCGTCGTACTGCCGGAGCGCTTCACCGCAAGCCCGACGCTCGCCTCGGCGACCTGGGTGATCTGCTGGGTGGTGCCGTCCTGCAGATCCACCGTGCTGGACGCCTGGGTGTTCGCATCGTCGTAGGTCACCAGGGCGAAGTCGCTCACCGGGAACTGGGACTCGGCGGTGGTGCCCACCTGCTGGGCGCCTGCCTGGTCGGTGGCCCAGGTCTCCGAGATATTGCCGCAGTGGCCCGCGGTGAGGAAGGCGGGAGCGCCGTCGACCTCGACGTTGAAGCCGAGCGAGCAGCGGGCGCCACCGCCGAAGATGGCGTCGCCGCCGTCCAGCGCGCCGGCCTGCTCACCGTCACCGGCACCCTGGCCGTCCCCGGCGCCCTGGCCGTCACCAGCACCCTGGCCGTCACCAGCGCCCTGGCCATCGCCCGCGCCCTGACCGGCGCCACCGTCGGCGCCGCCCTGGCCCGCACCTTGGCCCGCGCCATCATCCGCGCCGCCCTGGCCCGCGCCCTGACCGGCGCCGTCGTCCGCACCGCCCTGGTCCGCGCCTCCGTTGGCCCCGGGCTGGGTCTCGTCGGTCCCGTCGAACTTCTTGAACTCGCCATTGGTGCGCTGGACGGTGGCCGTGCCCGCCAAGCCGTCCACGGCCTTGGTCAGCGTGGCCCACTTCGTGCCCGTGACGGTTCTGTCGGCGAGGACCCGGACCTTGTTGGTCTTCGGGTCGATCGACCAGGCCGTGCCCGGGATCGAGGCGTTGTCGCTCAGCGTCTTGGTGGTGGCCTTGAGCTCCGTCAGGCTGTTCGCGACGATCTTGGCTACGGCGCCCTTGGCCCGGACGTCGTTCGCCGCGTCCTCGTTCAGGACGTTCATCACCAGCTGCTTGCTGTCGCCCTGGTAGTACCACCCCGCCGCGTTGCCACCCAGGTCCGACGCGAGGCCCGTCGCGAGCTTCACGGCGGCCTGCGACGAGAACGTCTTGGCCTCGGCCGACTTGTCCGGGCTCGCATTGGCGTTGGGGAGCAGCACCGCCGCTCCCGCGAGGGCGGCCGCGGCGGCGCCGGCTATGACGACGGTCCGCTTGTTCACACGTCGGTGGCTCAACTCACTGACCTCCAGTAGGGGTGCGCCGGGGGGTGCGCGAGGAGTGGTCTGTCGGTTCCTCTGCGTCCCTGCGCGGTGGTCACCCGGTCATACGGAGGTGGTGGTTCAGTGTTTTCAGGGCCACTCAAGGTGTGATGAAAACGGTGCGCGAGGCGCCCCGGATGAGTATGCTCCGCCGGTTCGGCCCTTCCTCACCCCTCGGCCGCGGCCTGCGCCCGCAGCTCCCACACCTGCCCGAGGGCCATATCGGCCGCGGGCCCGGCCGGGGAGCCGTCCGTGGTCTCGAAGTGGTCGACGTAGTCGCCGATGAACGCCTGCCACCGGTGGTTGACCGGGTCCTGGTCGAGCGCGGCCATCGCGGCGGAGAAGTCCGCGCAGTACACGAGGTGGAACAGATGGCGCCCGCTGCGCCAGATCTGCCAATTGGTGATGCCGGCCCGGCCCAACGCCTCCAGCAGGTCCGCCGGAACCGTGGCGTGCACCTCCTCGTAGCCGGTCTCCTGGCTCTCCTTGAGAACCGAGTGCAGTGCGACGCGCATGGCCATCCCTCTCTCTTTGCCAGATATGCCGGATCAGTTGTGCCGGAAGAGACCGGCAACTCACTGTGCCGACAGTGTGGATGGTATCGGCATGGGTATATCTCCACGGACCTGCCCGAGCTCAAGGGGACCAAGGAAGATCATGAATGCAGCCGAGAACGCGAATGCGGGCCTCCGGTCGACGCCCACATTCATAGACCTCGTCATTCCCGAGGGGGTGCGGGAATCTCTCGGGCGGCAACTCGCAGACCTGGGCGATCCGACGCGGGACATGGATCGCGCGACGGCTCGCTGCCATCAGATATTCGCGACCCTGCCGATTGATCTCCTGCAGACCATCCTGGATTTCGGCAGGCATGCGGACACCCCTGGCGTGGCGCGGGTCGGCAATCTGCCCGTCGAACGCGACCTTCCCGATACACCCGATGACGGCGGGCCTTGCCAGACGAAAAGCACATATCTTTCGGAAGGGGTTCTCCTCGGGCTCAGCGGGATGCTGGGCGAGCCCGTCGGATTCACCACCGAGAAGAACGGGCAGCTGATTCACGATGTCATTCCCGTCGCGGATGGAGCGACGTCGCAGACGAATCGCAGCTCAACCGTTTTCCTCAACTTTCACAACGACATCGTGTACGACGCGGCGGGATCGTACAACCTGAGCAACCCGGACTTCCTCGTCCTCAACTGCCTCCGCGCAGACCATGAGGGTGTCGCGGGTACCTATTACGCGGACGCCCGGGATGTGTGCCGGGCCTTGGACGCCTCTTCGCTCAAGCTGCTCAGGGAGCCGCTGTTCAGACTGAACGCTCCCGGAAGTTATGCGCGGATGGCCGGAAAGGACGAAATCCTCTCCGACCCCGTGCCCATCATCAGCGGTCCCGATTGGTCCCCCGAAATCGCCTCCTCCGCCAATGGGGTGCACGCCGTTTCCGGCGATGCCGAAGTGGCGCTTCAGCGGCTTCAGTCCACCTGCCGGGAAGTGGCGCATGAAGTCTTTCTGCGCCCCGGTCAGGCACTGCTCATCAACAACCGTAAAGGTCTGCATGCCCGTTCGGAATTCGAGCCGCGCTACGACGGCCGGGATCGCTGGCTGCAGCGCACGTACATTCGCCGGAACCACTGGAGCATCCGCGACCGCGTCGTCGCCGAAACGCGGAGGCTGCACACCTGATCGAAGCTTGTCGCTGAAACTGCCGCCAAAACTGCCTGTCCAGTTGCTTGTCCCGGCCCTGCGGTACGCGTAGGGTCGCGTTCGTGCATGCATCCAAAAGGGACCGAGCAATGGCGCCGTTCCCATTTCGTGGCCCGGCATTTGAGGAGAGGTTCCGCGGATGACAGTGCGTGTGGGCATCAATGGTTTCGGCCGCATCGGCCGTAACTATCTGCGTGCGGTGTTCGACCAGGGCGCCGATGTGGAAGTGGTGGGTGTCAACGACCTCACCGACACCGCGACGCTGGCCCATCTCTTCGCGTATGACAGCACATTGGGCCGCTTCGGGGAGGAAGTGCGCGCCGTGGACGGCGCCATCCTCATCGGGGACAGGCGGATCGCCGTATCGGCCGAGCGTGACCCCGGGGCTCTTCCCTGGGCGGCGCTCGGCGCCGATGTCGTCATCGAATCGACGGGTGTCTTCACGGACGCCAACCGCGCCCGCGCCCATATCGAAGCAGGGGCCAAGAAGGTCATCATCTCCGCCCCGGCGAAGAACGAGGATCTGACGCTGGCCTACGGCGTCAACCATGACCAGTACGACCCCGCGCGTCACACCATCATCTCGAACGCGTCCTGCACCACCAACTGCCTCGCGCCCATGGCCAAGGTCCTGCACGACGCCATCGGTATCGAGTACGGGTTGATGACCTCGGTCCACGCGTACACCTCGGACCAGAATCTGCTGGACGGTCCGCACCGCGATCTGCGCCGCGCCCGCCACGCCGCCGCCAACGCCGTGCCCACCAGCACCGGTGCCGCCAAGGCCATCGGGCTGGTCCTCCCCGCGCTCGCCGGCAAACTCGACGGCTACGCGATGCGCGTCCCGATCCCGACCGGCTCGGCCACGGACCTGTCCGTGACCCTCAGCCGCGAGGTGACCGCGGAGGAGATCAACGGGCTGTTCGCGAAGGCGGCGCAGGGTCCGCTCGCCGGCGTCCTGAGCTACACCGAGGATCCCATCGTCTCCAGCGATATCGTCACCGATCCCGCCTCCTGCATCTTCGACGCCGGTCTGACCAAGGTGATCGGCGGCCGGCATGCGAAGGTCGTCGGCTGGTACGACAACGAGTGGGGCTTCTCCAACCGCCTGGTCGACACCACATCGCTGATCGGCGGCTCTCTCTGAGCACACCGACTCCGCCCACCGGGCCGAGTCCCGATGCGATCCGGCGGGCCACACATGGCGTGGCCCGCCGGACCGTGTCCCGCACGCGGTCAGTTCCGCGCTTCGGCACTCGTGGCCATCGCCTTGGTGCGGGCCGCGTTGAACCGCTCCTGGAACGTGGCGGCCTGTGACGCGACCCAGGACTGCGACTCCTGAAGACCCTTGGTGGAGCCCTTGAAGCGGGGAGCCACGTAGCGGGCGAACAGGTCGAAGCTCTTGCGGGTGCGCTCGGGGCTCGCCCAGTCCGTCACCGAGTTGAGCAGACAGCCGAAGCCTCCCGTGATGTCACGGAGCTTGTGGATCGCGGCCACACAGTCCTCGACACCACCGGCGATGATCCCTCCGGCCTCGATGGTCGCCTCGAACGCCTTGCGCGCCCCGACCTCGCTGCGCCCCATGGGCATACCGTGCGTCCCCGCCCAGTATTCGTTGCGCTGCCGCAGCCATCCGGCGTAGATGTCCTCCAGCGCCTGCTCACGGGTCTCGGCCACATGCACGGGCAGGGTCAGCCGCCAGGTCGACCGGTCCGCCGAACGGCCCGCCTCGGCGGCCGCGGCCTCCAAGTGGCCCCACTGCTCGGCCAGTTTCTCCATTCCCAGGCTGTGCCCGGCGCGCACCATTCCCCACGGTGGGGCGGCGTGCGACATCGCGTTCACCCCGAGGCGGCCGGCGAGCCGCATACCGAAGGGCGACGAGGCGCTGCTGACGGTGATCTCGAAACCGTCCGGTTCGAAGGGACGGTGCTGGATACGAGCGTCCTGGAGCCGGAACCAGTCCGTCTCGCGCGTCACCGTCTCGCCCCGCAGCAGTTCGACGATGGTCTCCAGGGACTCCTGGGTGCGGCGGCGCGCCTCGGCGGGGTCGACGCACAACATATGCATGTCCGAGGCGAGCGAACCGGCGCCCACACCGAGGATGAACCGGCCCCGGGTCAGCTGGTCGAGCTGTGCCGCGCGCGCCGCCGCCATGTACGGATGGTGGTACGGCAGCGCCATGACGCCGGTCGCGAGTTTGATCCGCCGGGTGCGCTCGGCCGCAGCGGCCAGGAAGATTTCCGGCGAGCCGATGGTGGCCCAGCCGTTGGAGTGGTGTTCGCCGACCCACAGCTCGTCGTAGTTGAGCTCATCGGCCAGTTCGGCGTAGCCGAGGTCGCGCCGCATCAGCAGATTGGGGTCTTCGCCGATGGGGTGCAGGGGCGACATGAAGAGGCCGAAGCGCATGAAGTCGTTCATATGGTCCTTCTGAGATGTGGAGGGATACGGACGGGGCGGGCAGGGTCATCGAGCCCGTCGGGGTCGTCACAGGGACTGGGCGATGGCGATTCGCTGGATCTGGTTGGTGCCCTCGAGGATCTGGAGGAGCTTCGCCTCTCGCATCCAGCGCTCGACCGGGAAGTCCTGCGTGTAGCCGTAGCCGCCGAGCACCTGGACCGCGTCGGTCGTGACCCGCATGGCGGTGTCCGTGGCGAACAGCTTGCACTTCGCGGCTTCGGCGGAGATGGGTTTGCCCTGGTCCTTGAGGGCGGCCACCGAATACAGCAGCGCGCGGGCCGCCGCGATCTGCGTGGCCATGTCGGCGAGCAGGAAGGAGAGGCCCTGGAAGGAGATGATGGGCCTGCCGAACTGGGTGCGTTCCTTGGCGTACGCGGCCGCGCGGTCGAGTGCCGCCTGGGCGAGGCCCACGGCACACGCCGAGATGCCGAGGCGGCCGTGGTCGAAGACATGGGCGGCGACGAGCATGCCGCGGTTGCGGCGCCCGATCATGCGCTCGTCGGGGACCCGTACCCCGTCGAACGTGATCTGTGCCGTGGGCAGTGAGCGCACCCCCATTTTCCGCTCATGGGCCAGGGGGCGCAGGCCCTCGGAGCCCCCGTCGACCAGGAAGCAGGACAGCCCGCTCAGGGCGGATCCTCCGGTGCGGCAGTACACGTTGTAGACGTCGGCGACACCGGCGTGGCTCACCCATGCCTTGGTGCCCGAGATCACGTGATGGCCGTCTTCCGCGACCGCCTTGGTGGACATGGCGCCCAGGTCGGAGCCGGCTTCCGGCTCCGACACGCAGTTGGCGGCGAGGAGTTCGCCGCTGAGCATGCGCGGCAGCAGTTCGCCCCGCAGCTCGTCCGTTCCGAACCGGGCCAGACCGTGGCAGGCCAGCACCTGGAGGTGGACGGACTCCGCGACGGCCAGCCAGCTGCCGGCCAGCCGTTCGATCACCCTCAGATAGACGGTGTAGCTCTGCCCGCCGCCGCCCCACTGTTCGGGGAACGGCAGCGACATCAGCCCCTGCTTCCCCAGGAGCCGTACCAGGGCTTCGGGAAACCGCCCGTCCTCCTCGAACCGGGCCGCCCGCGGCTCCAGTTCCTCCCGGGCGAGCTCGTCGACGAGCGCGAACAGTTCCCGCTGCTCCTCGGGCTGCTCGGCGGCTGAGCGGCCGGTCACGCGGCCTCCCGGGCGGCTTGGGACGGCCAGTCGGCGGCTTCCGGCCAGCGGCGGTTCACCTGTCCGACGGCGTGGTCCCAGTAGGAGCGGACGGAGAGATCGGCGTAGATGAAGGCCCGTTTACCGTCCACGTCCTCGAGTGAGGAGGAGTGGTAGCCGCCCGGTATCCGCTCGGCCATCAGCTGGAGGCGGCAGGCCCGCTCCAGGGTGTGGGCGTGCACCGTCGCATGTCTGATGGACTTGCCGACGATCACACCACCGTGGTTGCGCAGCAGCGCCGCCGGATTGTCCCCGAGGGCGTCGGCCACCTGCTCCCCCGTGGCGATGTCGAGGATGGTGTTGCTGGTCAGCGTGAACCTGGGCAGTCGACCCTCGAAATAGGCGCCCTCATGCGATACGGCGCGCAGGGCCAGGTCGGTCGCCCCGAACACCAGGGTGTGCGGGGCGTGGCTGTGCACGATCGCGTTGACATCGGGACGGGCCCGGTACACCGCTTGGTGCAGCGCCAGCTCCGGGGGCGCCAGCGCGGGGGCCGGTGCGGCGGGGTCGACCGGCGCCACGATCACATCGTCGGGTACGCACTCGTCGAAACCCTTGAGCGCGCCCTTGATCAGCATGTAGTCCGCGCCGGGCACCCGGGCGGAGACCTGCCCCTGGTTGAAGTCGTCATGGCCGCCCAGTGACAGCGAACGTGCCGCGACGGCGACATGGGCCCGCAGCCGACGGGCGAGGGGCGGCAGCGTGGCCGGGGTTTGCTGGGTCACGTGTGTCTCACGTTTCTGCGAAGGACGATGCGAAGAACAGGCGGTCGTAGACCTGCTTGACCGCGACCAGACCGGCAGGGGCGCCATGGGCCCAGGAGGCGACGGCGAGCGCGCCAGGTGCCGCCGCCGACAGGTCTCGTACGTCGTGGTGCAGCCTCAACGACTCATGCGCGAAGTCGAGTTGCACCGCGTGTTCGCTGACCGGATGGCCGGCGCGGAAGGACGCCACCTCGTCCACGGCCGCCCCGCCCGCGTGCGCCTCCCAGGTGGCGGCCAAGGATCGCGCCGACGCGCTGGGGCGGTCCCGCTTGGCGCGGGTGTGCCGCTCCAGAAGGCTTACGCACGGCAGCGGCATGGCCGATGCGCGGAGGAGCCGTCCCGCGACGCCCAGCAGATGGTCCTGGAGCCAGTGGCCGAGCGACAGGTTGACCGCGCGTACCACGGTCACCGATCCGGCGAGCTCCGCCAACAGGGGGTCGCCGTCAGGGCCGATGTCGGAGGCGCAGGCGATGAGCGACGAGCCCGTCTCCCGGCAGTACGCGACGGTACGCGGAAGCACCTCGCCCCGCGACGCGTCGATCACCACGGTCGGCGGCTGCTCGGCCGTCCACGCGCCGCGGTGCGCGGTCATCACCACCGGGACGTCGCGCAGGGCGCATTCGGCCACGATCCGTGAGCCGAGCCGGCCGGTCGCGCCGACCACACCGATCCGAAGCCCCGGCCCGGGCGCGCCCCGCTGGTCAGGCGGCACCCGCGACCCCTTCGGCGGCCATGTACTCCACGATTCCGGGGATCGTCTGCATAAAGGTGGTGTCGCCCTCCAGATCGACGTAGATGCCGAACTCGGTCTCGATCGAGTCGATCAGGCGCAGATACGACAGCGAGGAGAGCCCCTTCTCGGCCAGCGTCTTGCCGTCGGCGAGCGCGGAATCCGGGCTGAGCGTGCCCTCGCTGGCCTCCTCCACCAGTTGGGCGACGCGGCGGGCGAGGGTCTGGTCGTCGGGCATGAGTGATCTCCCTCAGGAAGTCAGGAAGTGAAAGCGGAATCGGTGGCCTTGTGGAACAGCTCGCGCGCCGCGCTCATCCGCGGCTTGCCGACGCCCGTCGTCGGGATCTCGGGCACGACGACGACACGTTCGGGCACCTTGTACGAAGCGAGCCGTTCCAGGCACCGGCCGCGCAGCGCGTCCTCGGTCAGCCCCTCGGGGCCGCTGACGACGGCGGCGAGCATCGGGTCGCCGTTGCGCTTGTCCACGGCGAAGACCACCGCTTCCGTGGCACCGGAGGCGAGCAGTACGCGGCGCACCTCCACCGAGTCGATCTTGCGCCCCCCGATGTTCAGCCGGGACCCGGCCCGGCCCGAGAGGTGGAGTCGGCCGTCCCGCAGGCTGCCCAGGTCGTGGGTGGCGTAGAAGCCGTCCCGGTCCAGCCGTGCCTCGAAGGCGCCGGGCGCGTTCAGATAGCGCGACCCCATGGATGTGCTGCGTACCCGGATCTCGCCGGTCTCGCCGGTCGCGACGGTGCCGTCGCCGAAGACGCCGAAGACGAACTCGACTCCGGGCAGGGGCCGGCCCTGGCCGTGGTCCGGGGCCGGGAAGGGGTCGAAGGTCAGCGGCCCTGTCTCGGCGACACCGTAGTAGTTGCACACCGCGAGCCCGTGCCGGGTACGCAGCTCCTCGGCCGTCGTGGGCTTGAGCGGCGCCGCCGACGAGAGGGCGACCTTCAGCTCGGCGAGTTCGGGGATGGGCTCCGGGCGGCGCAGCAGGGACTCGTACAGGGCGGGGAAGCCGGTGAGGCGGGTCGGCCGTATCTCCCGCAGGAAGCGGATCACCTGTCCCGAGGTGGGCAGCCCGGACGGCAGCCACAGCGCCGCGCCCGCGAGGAAGGCCGCCAGCAGCGAGGTGTTGAACGCCAGCCCGTTGAAGAGCCCGGCGAAGCACAGAATGCGGTCGTCGGCGCCGAGACCGGTCGCGTCGCGCCAGGACAGGGCCGCGTTGTGCACCGCCGTACCGGAGAATTCGATGCAGCTGGGCGACCCGGTCGAGCCGGAGGTGAAGCGGCACACCTCCGTCGAGGCCAGCGGCTCGGGGCGGTCGGCCATCGGCTCCCCCGCGCCCGGGGCCGTACGGGTGAGCGCGTAGCCGCCGGAGGTGACGGAGCCGGACGGTTCGATTCCCGGGTAGAGGGGGCGGTCGTGGACGACCGCGTCGATGCCGCAGCCGGCGACGACGGCACGGACCTCCTCCGGGGCCAGGGCGGGGTCGAGCAGGAAGGGCAGGGCGCCGGCGCGCAGCAGGCCCACATAGGCGACGACGTACGAGGCCGAGTTGGCGGCGAGGATGACGACGCGGGGACGTGCCTCACCTCGTGCCACCGCCTCGCTCCACCAGCCGTCGAACTCGGTGCGGAACTCCTCGGCGGCCGTGTCGAGTTCGGCGTACGTCAGCCGACGCTGTGTGTCGGCGACGGCGAGTCGGTCCGCGTGCTGTGTCAGGAGGTCGGTGTAGACCTGGTTCAGCACCCCGGGCATGTCGTTCCTCCGAGTCCGTGGTCCGATGGGGTGGCCTATTCGCCGTGCGCGTAGGCGACTTGGGCGCGGTCGTGTTTGATCGAACCGGCCTGGTCGACGCCGAGCGCCAGCAGGTACAGGGGCTCGTCCCCGACCGAAAGCCCGGCGAACTCGCGCCACAGATCGGGGTCGTAGCCGCCGATGGTGGTGATGGCGACGGAGTTCCGTCCGGCGCCGAGACAGAGCAGATGCGCGCCGCACGAGGCGCGGAACACGGCGTCGCGCAGATCGCACGGGCCACCGGAGAAGAGCTCGTCGCGGGGGATGTGGAACAGCACGAACCCGGCCGCGACCCGTGCGTTGGCCTGGCCCATGCAGGAGCGGACCAGCAGGTCCAGATCGCGGAAGCGGTCCGGCACGGTCACGCCGATGCGGCTGCCGCGCAGGGCCTCCGAGCACGCCTTCGCCGTGGTCCCGTCGTGCAGCAGAAGCGTCGCGCGCACCCCCCGATCCGGTGTGGCTTCGGCCAGATCGGCCGGGAGCGGGGTGTCCAGTGCCCCCAGCATGCTCAGAAGTCCATGCGGTTCGGGCGTGTCCCCGGAGAACCGCTTACAGGACTGCCGACGTCGGGATGCCTCGCGCCACTGGGTGAGCGGGATGCCGTCGGAGGGCGAAGGGCGCAGCCCGGTGGCCACGGGGGCGGCGGTGTGCAGCCGTGCGGACGCGGCGAACGGCTGCGAGCTGTCGTACACCGCCTCAGAAAGCCCCGACCAGCAGACCCCTTCCAGTTGGCCGGTGCCCGCGGGGTCGTCGTCGCCCGCCATCCGGAACGTCGCCCAGTCGCCGCTCTCGCCAGAGGTGTGCGGCCGGCCGATCGTGACGATGGAGTGCACCTCGCGGTGGGGCAGCCAGGGTGCGACGGCGGCCCGGATCTCGGCGCGAGGGCCGTGCAGCCGCAGCACGGCCGGACCGTCCTGGAGCGCGGTGCCGAGCAGGTTCGTGGCCGCGTGCCCCGTGTCCAGCTGCGTGTAGAGATAGCCGCGCGAGCCGTACTTGCGCATCGACAGCCAGGGCCGGGCCAGGAGGATGACATGCGCCACCGGCTCCCCGCCGTCCGGCAGCCGTGCCGGCCGCAGCAGCCGCCCCAGGCGCGTGGCCGGTCCGCCCAGGCGCACACAGGTACGGCGCAGCAGGTCCATCCAGAACAGCGCGGGCCCCGGCGAGTCCCTCGGGCGGTCACCCTCGTCCACCAGCACCAGGACGTCGTACGGATAGATGGCCCCGGCCGACGGCACCTGGCGCCCCTCCTGCGCGGGCCGGCCGAGAAGCGCGTCGGTCACCACCCGCACCGCCTGCCGCAGCCCCTGGCTCCGCGGTTCCTCCACCTCGAGCCGTGGGACGGGAGGGAGTTCCGTCATATCCAGCCAGGCAGCCAGTAACCGCTCGTCGGGCACGGCGCAGGTATCCGAGTTGAACGCAGCAGAACTCACTGAGGGACCTCGATGCCATTCATAGCAGTGAACCGGTATATGCGGGAGAGGGTGATATGTTGTCGCCCAGCAAGCTACTTGAGTCGCCTATCTCCGATCGGCAGTTTCATCGGCAGATTCGAGGGCAGCTTCGCCGGCTCCTCTGGGCTACCGTTCCCCGATCCGTGGCCCGTTCCGTAGCCCGCGCGCCTCCGACACCAGCACCTCATGAATTCCCAGCAGCAATTCCGACACCAGCTCCTTGCTCACCTGCCTGCCCCGGAGCCAGATGGTCAGTGCCGCTGAACCGTCTTCGATGAAGCGGGTGTGGAATTTGGGGCCGATCGCGGAGACCTGCTGGTCCCACTTCACCACCGGCACATCACTTTTCTCCGCGTCCGCCGCTCCGACCGCCGGGCGGACCATGTAGTTGAATGCCCACACCGGTTCGGGGTCGACACTGGCGGAGGCGAATCGCTGCTTGACGAGGCGGATCGAATCGGGATCGTAAATGCCCATACGGTAAGCCAGGAACGCGGCTTTGTTGACGGCCTGTGCGAGCTCCCCGAAGTCGGCCCCCGGGTCGGCTTCCAGACAGCCGGCGGCCCATTGGTTCATCGAGGTCACATAGCTTCCCCAACGGGCGTTGCCGCGATTCGACGACTGGAGCCGAACCGGCACCGACGGCAGCCCGCACACCCGGGCCACCGCCCTGGTGTAGGCGGTCAGCAGCACGGACGCTTTCGGAAGGGAGAGCCGGTCCGCCAGCTGTTGGGCCGCCGTCTGCGCGGCAGTCGACCGAACGGCGCCCTGCAGCACATGAGCTGGGCGTTCGGCCGAGGTGGGGCGGGGCTCCGGGAGCTCGGCCGAGGCGGCGAGTACCTTCTCCCAGTGTCGTCCGGCCGCGGTGCGCCGGGCCTTGAAAGCATCGCCCCGCTGCTCCTCGGCCATGGTGATCAAGCTATAGGAATCCGCCCGGTCGGATAGGGATCCGGGATCGGCCAGGGCCTTTTGGAATTCCTCCCTGAGGATCCCCTGGGACCAGTTGTCCGCCGCCAGGTGATGGTGCGTGAATACGAGATGCGTTGCCGCTCCGGAGCGCATGATGACGCGGCCCCGCCAGCCGAACTCACGGGTCAGGTCGAAGGGCTCGGCCGCCATGCGACGGGCGGTCTCCTGTACATCGTCAGCGGCCTCTTCCGACACATTGAGACCGGACATCGAATCCGGTTCATGAACCAGCTGAACGGGATTGTCGGGATCGCTGAGGTCGTATGTCGTACGCAGGGAAGGATGGTGGTGAGCCAGCGCCTTCAAGGCATCCTGGACGGCTGCCGGACCGGTCCCCTCGGGCAATTCCCAGACCGCCGAAATGTTGACCTCGTGCCAACGGGATCGAGGAAGTCTCTGGATGTCGCGCCACAGTGAGATCTGCCCATAGGAAAGCGGGCCGGAAAAAGGCATGGAGGTGACCCTAGGCGGTGTGATCCAGCCGGTCAAGGGCGTTGAATCTGCCGGTGAATCTTCCCCTGCAACTGCCCCTTGGCCGCGCGGTGCTGCCGGTACTTTCTTGAAATTGCTGTCCCTATCGCGTAATTGGCCACGAGGATCCTCAGTGGGGAGCAGAGAAGGTTCGACTGCCCGGCGTCGCAACGGGAATCGCTGCCCGTCCAGCCAACCCAGTCCGCCACGTCCGCAAAGGAATGAACATGCCCCTCGACCCGTCGCCCACGGTCGGACAGGAACAGGCCTTCGTGCCTCCGCAGCCGCATGAACACCTCACCTCCGCCACCACCAGGAACATGCTGCTCATCCAGAGCGCCCTGCTCCAGGGCGCCCGGGAATACCTGTGCGACGAAGGCTTCGTCGAGCTGCTGCCGCCGGTCGTCGGCCCGGTCACCGACCCCGGCTGCCGCGGCGCCAAACAGGTCGACATCGACTACTACGGTCGCCGCTACAAGCTGATGACCAGCGTCATCTTCTATAAACAAGCCGCCCTGCTGGCCCATCCCAAGATCTTCTACATCGCCCCCTGCGTTCGGCTGGAGCCGTTCACGACCTCCTCGACCCTGCGCCACCTGACCGAGTTCCACCAGATCGACGTCGAGGCGGCGGACACCTCGCGCGAGGAGATGCTGGAGATCTGCCAGGGCGTCGTACGCGGCGCACTGCGGCGCGTCATCAAGCAACTCCCCCATGTGCTCGATGAGTTGGGACGCGATCCGGGGGCCTTCACCGATCTCCTGGAGCAGTCGTTCCCCAGTATCCGGCACATGGACGTGGTGGAGACCCTGCACAAGCTGGGCCATGAGCAGAACCCCGACGGGGAGATCGACTGGGACGGCGAGGCGCTGATCTCGCGGCAGCACACCCGCCCGTTCTTCATCACCGACTACCCCAAGGGCTCCCGCGGCTTCCCCGACCGCGAGAGCCGTACGCTCCCCGGCCGGCTCCGCAACTTCGACCTGGTGGCTCCCGAGGGCTACGGCGAACTGTGCAGCGGCAGCGAACGCGAGGGCGACTACACCCGGGTCATCGAACGGATGCGGGAGACCGGCGAGAACCCCGCCAAGTACGAGTGGTATCTCAAAACGTTCAAAGAGGGCGGCATCCCGCAGAGCGCCGGTTTCGGCCTCGGCGCTCAGCGCCTGACGCGCTATGCGGCCGGACTGCACTCGGTGTGGCAGGCCAGCGCCTTCCCGAAACTGCCCGGGGTGATGGCCCCATGACGCGGCTGAGCGCTCCGGGGCTGCCCGAGGAGGCCATCCGCGAGCGTGCCCGCATCGGTCGCGAGGCGGCCTTTCCGCCACGGGCGTCGTACGGGCGACGGCTGTTCGGGGCGACGGGCCAGGAGACGACCGGCCAGACGGCGACCGGCCAGGAGCCGACCAGTCAGACGGCGACGGGCCAGACGGCCGGCCAAGGGCACGACGCCCTCGACGCACTGCGGCTCGTACCGCCCGTCTTCATGCCACAGCGCCTGGAGAAACTGGTCGAGCTCGGCCGCGAGCCCGTCTACCAGGACGTCGCGCTCGACAGCGGCATCGGAGGGTTCCACTCCCCGCTGCCGGTGTTCATCACGGCCTTCGGCTCCACCCGGGCGGCCAGTGGCGACCTGGGCGTACCGCTGAGCCGCCAGGCCGCCCGGCTGGGGCTGCCGATGGTGATCGGCGAGAACATCGTCCCCGTCAACGGCTACGGCCGACTCGCGCGGACCCCGGACAGCGCATCGCTGTTGGCCCGCATCAGCGCCTACGTCCAGGAGGTTCCGGAGGGGTACGGAGGTGTCGTCGTACAGCAGTGCACCGAGGACGCCGACGCCGAGGTGTGGAACCTCGTCTACAGCGACCCGGCCGCCCAGCCCCTGGTCGAGACCGGCAGGCTGGCCTTCGAGCTGAAGGTCGGGCAGGGGGCGAAGCCCGGTCTCGGCGGGATGACGGTGGTGGATCGCTCGACCGCCGAAGCACTCCGGGACCACTATGAGATCGACGCGGTGTTCGGCCCCGGGGCGGCCGGCCCCGGAGCGGCGGAAACGGCGACGGGCGGGGATGCCGAGGGCGCCTCGCTGTCGTATCTGCGCAGCAGCAGCCCCGGCACGTTCACCGAGGAGATCCTGCGCCAACAGGTCCGGCTGCTGCGCAACAACTATCCGCAGGCACGGATCTGGGTGAAGCTCCACCCCGGCCGGGATGTCGCGCAGGCCGCCACGGTGGCGTGGCGGGCGGGCGCGGACGCGGTCACCGTCGACGGTGCGGAGGGAGGCACCGGCTGGGCGCCCCTGGCCTTCCTCGACGGTGTCGGACTGCCACTGGTCGAATGCCTGCACCGCATCGGGTCCCCCGCCGGGAACCTGCTGGCCAGCGGCCGTATGTGGGAGGGCACCCGAGCGGTCAAGGCCATCGCACTCGGCGCCACCGCGGTCGGCCTCGGCCGGGCCGCCCTGCTCGCGGTCGACGAGGACACCGAGAGCGGCCTGGAGCGGTTCGTCGCCTGCCTGGCCCTGGAGCTGCGGCTGCTGATCAGCGCGCTCGGGAAATACAGCCCGCGGGCCGTGGGGCGGGAGGATGTCTGGCCCACGCCCGATCCGGCGGCTCGCACCGGTCATGACGAGCAGAGAAGCCTCCATGACGAATCCGTTTGAGCAGACCCTGCACGAACTCTTCGAACAACAGGCGCGGTCGACACCCGACTCCATCGCTCTGATCCACCGCGGCGACACCCTCTCCTACGCGGAACTCAACCGCCGGGCCAACCGCCTGGCCCGCCACCTCGTGCGGTCGGGGGTGCGGCCCGGGGCGGTGGTCGGCATCCACCTGGAGCGTTCGCTGGAGATGGTGGTGGCGCTGCTCGCCGTCCTCAAGGCCGGCGGTGGCTACACCCTGCTGGACCCCGGTTTTCCCGAGGAGCGGCTGCGTACGGCGCTGGCCACATCGGAGACCGCGCTGCTGATCAGCCGCGCCGGTCTGCCCCCGCTGGTGTCCGGCCCTCCCGCTGCGGGACCCGAGGTCGTCCTGGTCGACCTCCCCGGTGTACGGGCAGCGCTCGACGCGCAGCCGGACGGAGACCTGCGCCGAACCGCGTCGGCCAAGGACCTGGCCTGCGTGATGTTCACCTCGGGGTCGACCGGCACCCCGAAGGGAATCGCCTCCTCGCACCAGGCGCTCGTCGGCACCTACCTCGGCCAGGACTATGCGGACTTCGGTCCCGAGCAGGTGTTCCTCCAGTGTTCGTCCATCTCCTGGGACGCCTTCGCCCTCGAACTGTGGGGCGCGCTTCTCTTCGGTGCCCGCTGTGTCCTGCTGCCCAGCTCCGATGCGGAACCCGCACTCATCGCCGATGCCGTGGCCGAGCACGGGATCACCATGCTCCAGCTGTCCGCGAGCCTCTTCAACTTCCTCGTCGACGAGTACCCGCAGGCGTACGAGGGCGTACGGATCGCCTTCACCGGCGGCGAGGCGGCATCCGTGGCACACGTCACCAAGATCGGCCGCAGATATCCGGGACTGCGCGTCGTCAACGGCTACGGCCCGGCCGAGAGCATGGGCTTCACCACCTGCCATGTGGTGGCCCCGGAGGACGCTCAGGCGTCCTCGCTCCCCATTGGACGTCCGATCGCCAACAAGGATGTGCTGATCCTCGACGCCGACCTCCAGCCGGTCGCGAAGGGCGAGACCGGCGAGCTGTACGCGACCGGGGTCGGCCTGGCGCGGGGGTATCTGGGGCGGGCCGGGCTGTCGGCGGAGCGTTTTGTGGCGTGTCCGTGGGGGCCCGCGGGTGGGCGGATGTACCGGACGGGGGATCTGGCGCGGTGGCCGGCCGATGGGGTGTTGGAGTATGTGGGTCGTGCCGATGACCAGGTGAAGGTGCGGGGTTTCCGTATCGAGCCGGGCGAGGTGGAGGCCGCGTTGATGGCCTGCGCCGGAGTGGTCCAGGCCGCGGTGGTGGCGCGGGAGGACCGACCCGGGGACCGGCGGCTGGTCGGCTATGTGGTGCCGGCGGCGGGGGTGGTGGTCGACGGGGTGGGTGTGCGTGCCACGTTGACCGCGCGGCTGCCGGAGTTCATGGTGCCGTCGGTGGTCATGGTGCTGGAGCGGATGCCGTTGACGCCGAACGGCAAGCTGGACCGGCGGGCGCTTCCGGTGCCGGAGTATGCGCCGGGGTCGGGCCGGGGAGCTGCGACACCGACGGAGGTGTGGCTGGCGGGGTTGTTCGGCGAGGTGCTGGGAGTCGACGCGGCTCGGGTCGGGGCGGAGGAGAGCTTCTTCGATCTGGGCGGACATTCTCTGCTGGCGGCCCGGTTGATCAGCCGTATTAGGGCCGGGCGGGGCGTGGAGCTGGGCATTCGTGCGTTGTTCAACGCGCCGACGGTGGCTGGGCTGGCGTTGTTGATGGACTCCGGGGTGACTGGTGCGGGGGTTTCGGGTGGGCGTCCGGTGGTGGGTGGGCGGGTGCGTCCTGAGCGGTTGCCGTTGTCGTTCGCGCAGCGGCGGATGTGGTTTCTGCGGGAGC
>NZ_NCSM01000004.1:0-239966 GCF_002224125.1 Streptomyces sp. NBS 14/10 | reverse complement strand
CCACATCGCCAGTGACGGCTGGTCGGTGGGACCGTTGCTACGCGATCTCGGACGTGCCTACCAAGCGAGGGTGGCGGGCGAGCCTCCGGTATGGGACGCGTTGCCGGTGCAGTACGCGGATTACACGTTGTGGCAGCGGGAGCTGCTGGGCTCGCAGGATGACGCGGCGAGTATGACCAGCACCCAACTTGGCTACTGGCATGAGGTGTTGGCGGGGGCTCCTGAGGAGTTGGCGCTGCCGTCTGATCGTCCGCGGCCCGCGGTGGGGTCGTTCCGGGGGGCCACGGTCGGACTGTCCCTCGGTGCCGAGGTGCATGCGCGAGTGGAGCGTATGGCCCGGGAGCGGGGCGCGAGCGTGTTCATGGTGCTGCATACGGCACTGGTGGCCCTGCTGACCCGCATCGGCGCCGGGACGGACGTACCGGTGGGCTCGGTGACCGCGGGCCGCACCGATGAGTCCCTGGAGGACCTGATCGGGTTCTTTGTGAACACCCTGGTCCTACGGACGGACGCGAGCGGAAACCCTTCATTCGCCGAGCTTCTGGACCGCGTACGCGAGGTGGACCTGGAAGCGTACGAACACCAGGACGTGCCCTTCGAGCGAGTCGTCGAAGAACTGAACCCGACACGCACAGCGGGCCGGCACCCGCTGTTCCAGATCATGCTGGTCCTCCAGAACAACGCACGCCCCGTACTGGAGCTGGGCCCGGTACACACAGCACCGGAGCCCATCACCGTACGTAATGCGAAATTCGACCTGTTCGCCGAGCTGGAAGAAACCTTCGACCCACAGGGCCACCCAACCGGCATCCGCGGTGTGCTCGAATACGCTACAGACCTGTACGACCAGGCCACCGCAGACCGCCTCGCACAAGCCTTCACCCTGCTCCTGGACACCGCCAGCGCCCAGCCCGAGCTCCGCCTGAGTGACCTTCCACTGGCCGACCCCGCAGCGCAACGGGCCCAGTTGGCGGCATGGAACAACACGACCCGCACATACCCGCCCACCACCCTGCCCGCGCTGTTCGAGGAACAGGCCGCCCGCACCCCCGAACACACCGCACTCATCAGCGGTGATCACAGACTCACCTACCGCCAACTCGACGAGCGGGCCAACCAACTCGCCCATCATCTGATCTCGCTGGGCGTGGGTCCGGAGGACTGCGTCGCCCTCGCGCTGCCCCGTACCGAGCTGGCGGTCGTAGCCGTGTTCGCCGTGCTGAAGGCGGGTGCGGCCTACGTGCCGATCGACCCGTCCTATCCGCAGGACCGCATCGACTACCTCCTCGAAGACACCCGGCCGGTATTGATCCTGTCGACACGGGGCGCGGCCTCGGCTCTCCCACGCGGAGTGTCCGCGTCGATCCAGCTTCTGGACGACGCGGCCTTCGCCAAGGTCCTTGCGGACCGGCCGACCACGAGTCCGACGGACGTCCACCGTGTGCGCGAGCTGAGGCAGGGCAACTCCGCCTACGTCATCTACACCTCGGGTTCCACCGGCCGCCCCAAGGGCGTTGTCGTCAGCCATGCCAATGCCAGCAACTTCGTGTGCTGGGCCGTCAATGAGTTCGGTGCGGAGGGCCTGGCGCATGTGCTGCTCACCACGTCGTTCAACTTCGACGTATCGGTCTTCGAGATGTTTGCTCCGCTCATATGCGGCGGCACCATCGAGATCCTGCACGATCTGCTGGACCTCGCCGACCGTGGCTCCGACGCACATCGCCACGTCAGCTTGATCAGCGCCGTCCCGTCCGCCCTCGCCGGTGTCATCGCGCACTCCGATGTGGATGTGACGGCGGAGACCGTTGTGCTCGCTGGTGAGGGGCTGCCCGCAACGGTGGCGACCCACATCAGAAAGGCGCTGTCGGCCAGTCGGCTGATGAACGCCTACGGCCCCACCGAGGCGACGGTGTACGCCAGCACTTGGTGGATGCGGGACAGCGCCGACGCGGCATCCCCGATCGGCCGTCCGGTGGCGAATACGCGGATGTTCGTGCTGGATTCGGGGTTGCGGCCGGTGCTGCCGGGTGTGGTGGGCGAGCTGTATATCGCCGGTGCGCAGCTGGCCCGGGGGTATCTGGGGCGGGCCGGGCTGTCCGCCGAACGCTTTGTGGCGTGTCCGTGGGGGCCCGCGGGCGCGCGGATGTACCGGACGGGAGATCTGGCCCGGTGGTCGGCCGATGGGGTGCTGGAGTACATGGGCCGCGCCGACGGTCAGGTGAAGGTGCGGGGCTTCCGTATCGAACCCGGTGAGGTGGAGGCCGCGATGATGGCCTGCGCCGGAGTGGTCCAGGCCGCGGTGGTGGCGCGGGAGGACCGACCCGGGGATCAGCGGCTGGTGGGCTATCTGGTGCCGGCAGCAGGCACGGCAGTCGACGCGAAGAGTGTGCGGGCCACACTGGCCGCGCGGCTGCCGGAGTTCATGGTGCCCTCCGTAGTCATGGTCCTCGAACAGCTGCCACTCACACCGAACGGCAAACTGGACCGCCGGGCGCTTCCGGCACCCGAGTACGCGGTGGCCGGATCGAGCCGCACGGCTGCCACACCAACAGAAGCATGGCTGGCGGAAGTGTTCGCCGAGGTACTGGGGGTGGACGCGAGTCGGATCGGAGCGGAGGAGAGCTTCTTCGACCTGGGCGGCCACTCCCTCCTCGCGGCCCGGCTGATCAGCCGCATCCGGACCGGACGAGCCGTGGAACTCGGCATCCGTACGCTGTTCAACACGCCCACAGTCGTCGGCCTGGCCGCGCTCATCGACTCCGACACGGCCGGTGCGGGCGCCATCGAGGCGGCTGATCCGCTGGCGGTGATGTTGCCACTCCGCGCCGACGGTCATAAACCTCCGGTGTTCTGTATCCACCCGGCGGTCGGCATCGGCTGGGTCTATTCGGGTCTGCTGAGGTATCTGGACGCCGACACTCCGCTCTACGTCCTCCAGTCGCCGATGCTCTCCGACCCGACCGAGCGCCCCACCAGCCTCGTGGAGATCGCCGAGACATACATCCGGCAGATGAGGAAGGTGCGGTCCACCGGTCCGTACCACCTCGTCGGCTGGTCCTTCGGCGGCGGTGTGGCGCAGGAGATCGCCGCCCGGCTGCAGTCGGAAGGCGATGAGGTCGGGCTTGTCGCCGTACTCGACGGGTATCCGGTCACACCGGAGGAGCTGACGGACGAGACATCCGGTCTCGGCGCTCTTCTGGACTCGGTGGGCATGCTGCCGGCGTCGAGAGGCACCGCGGGCGAGGGCACCGATCAGGCCGCAGTTGATGCCCCTTCGCCCGACATCGACATCGACATCAACATCGACGAGGAACGGTTTCTCAGTCTCGCGGCGGAGCCGGGCAGCCCGCTTTCGCTTCTCCCGGCACGGGCGCTCGCGCTGCTCCCGCGGGTGTTCGCCACCCATGTCGCCCTGTCCGGGGCGATCAGTGGCCGCGTCTTCGGTGGTGATCTGCTCTTCTTCTCCGCCGCGCTGAACAGAGGGGACGGATGGCCGACTCCGGATGCGTGGCGCCCCTACGTAGCCGGGGCCATCGACGTGACCGACGTACCCGTCGCACACGGAGCCATGACCGGGCCCGAGGCGCTTGCGGTCATCGGTCCGGTACTGGCGGCGCGGCTTCGAACAACGGTATCGGCCTGAACAAACCGCGGGGCGGCGGATGTCAGAGGACTTGTGGCGCAGGACGAGAGGGAGGGCAACGTGCCGGAAGCGGTTCAGATAGTGGGAATCGGCGGGTCCAACAGGGCGGGCTCGACTGCGGAGAAGGCCCTGCGCATCGCCCTCGCCGCGGCTGTCCGCCGAGGCGCGCGAGTGAAGCTGGTCAGTGGGCCCGACCTGGTGATGCCGTTGTACGAATACGCGGCGGCAGAACGGTCCGAACGGGCGAAAGCACTCATCGAGGCCGTCTCGTCGGCGGACGGCCTGATTATCGCCACGCCCGCCTACCATGGCTCGATCTCGGGAATGGTGAAGAACGCACTCGACTACATGGAGGAACTGCGCTCGGACCGGCGGCCGTACTTCTCGGGGCGCGCCGTGGGCTGTATATCGGTCGCCGGGGGTTGGCAGGCGTCGGCGTCGGCGGTCTCCGCGCTACGGACAACCGTTCACGCGCTGCGCGGGTGGCCCACTCCGCTCGGGGTCACGATCAATACGGAGACCACTTCGTTCGACGTCGATGGCCGAGTGCAGGATCCACAGGTGGCCGAACGCCTTGAGCTGGTGGCCGAACACGTCGTCGAGTTCGCTGTGATGCGGCGGTCGTTGAGTGCGCAACAGATGAAAACACCCACGCCGCGGGAGCTTGCCCCCGCACAGATCTGACCAGCGTGGGCACTTATTGCCAAAGCCCTTGACACCCCCGCGGGCGGCACTTTAGCTTTCGGGACGACGCTCGATAATACTGATCCATGACCAGAGTGTGACCGTCGGTGGCTCAATACAGAGCAACTGAGAGCGGCCCGCGGGGAGCGTTCAAATCTGAACGGGGGACAGCACATTGGGACGGGTGGCCACAAAACCACACCCCAAGGCAGGATTAGCCGGGCGCGTACTGTTTCGCGCGCCCCGGAAGCGCCGCCACGCAGAAATTTTTTGGCGTATGTTGACTTTTTCCCCACCTCACACATTCCCCCGCCCTCGCTGATGCCCTGTCCCGGAGCAGAAGCCGGGGATCGGCCTGTCTGAATCCAATGCACTAGCCCCCTGACGCGGGGCAATGTCCATGGAAGGGGATGTCGTGAGCATATCCGAGAAATCTTCCCAATTCGGGGAGATTCTTCGCGAGTATCGAATATCATGCGGAATGACACAGCAGGAGCTGGCGGACTTCTCAACGCTCAGCGTGCGCGCCATCCGCGACCTTGAACGCGGGAAAGTGGCCAGACCGCGGAAGGAAACCCTGCGCCTTCTGGTAAAGGCCCTGGATCTACCCGCAGACGACCGTGAAAGATTTGAGTCGCTTCTGGTTTCGGCCCGCGGCAATCGATTCAGGTCGACCGCCGCCAACTCTCGGCAGCAAAATTCCCCGGGAAGTGGCCCTCGCGAGGAAGCGCCGGATGTCGTACTCGCATACCTGCCCGAACGGGGCACCGCGGCACCTGATGCGCTAAACGGCGGAATCTATGCGGATGTGCTGAACTCCCTGGCCGCGAACCTGAATCTGACAGGGCGTCACATGGCCATCGTGGTCCTCTCGCCGGACAGGGCGTGACCATTTCTTTCTTGACAGCGCTCCCCCACGCCAGAAGTGCCCGCGATGGCGGCCGTATCCCGCATACGGCCGCGTGACGGAGAGAACTGAATCAGTGGACAGCGAGACGAGTGCAGGGAAGTCCGTGGCAGAAGCGGCCCGTCCAGCCACCAGCAAGACGGGCCGGCTGGGAAGGCCGGTCTACCTTCTCACGATCTGCCAATTCCTCTATTACGCGGGCGTCAGCGTCGACCTGACCCTCACGGCCGTCGTCGGTCTCGAGATGGCGCCGACCGGCGCCCTGGCGACGCTGCCACTCACCCTGATGACGGTCACCGGAACCATCGCCTCGTACGCGACCGGAATGCTTTCCGCGCGATACGGACACCGATCGGTCCTGGCCGTGGGCGCCTGTATCGCGGTGACCGGTGGTCTGGTCTCCACGCTCGCCGTCCAGACGGATTCCTTCTTCACCTTGTGCGCGGGTACGGGCATGGTCGGGGTGTACCGGTCGACGGGCGGCTACTTCCGGTTCCTCGCGGCAGACCTGGTGCCCAAGGCGTCCCGGACCAGGGCGCTGAGCACGGTTCTCTGTGGTGGCGTGGCAGCGGCGATCGTCGGTCCTTGGGCCGCGACACAGAGCAGTGGCCTCGTGGGCGCCGAGTTCGCCGGCTCCTATCTGTTGGTGTCCTGCCTGGCGTTCGCCGTCGTGCCGGTCATCCTCGCCGTACGACCGGCTACGCCTCGTCCGACGGAAGCGGATTCCGATGCGGATTCCGATGCGAATTCCGCTACGGAGGAGGAAACGGCCCAGGCCACGCGCGTACGCGATGTCGTGCACACCAGCGACTTCCGCAGGGCCTTCAGCTTGCTGGCGGTATCCACGGGCGTGATGACCATGCTGATGGCCGTCGGCCCGATCGGCAGCAAACACGCCGGGCACTCCCTGTCCCAGGGGGCGATGGTCATCCAGTGGCACATGGTGGGGATGTTCGCCCCGGCCTTGTTCAGCGGCCGGCTGACCACCGCGTGGGGCCCCCGCTTGACCGGGATGCTCGGGGCGTCTCTGCTGGTCACAGGGGCCGGGATCGGTTCGCTCGGCACGGGGATGTCCGCGTTCATGGTGTCGTTGGGGCTCGTCGGCGTGGGCTGGAATCTGGCGTATGTCTCCGGCAGCGCCTACGCGGTCCGTTGCTATCCGCAGGGAAAGGGCGGGCGGGTCCAGGCCACCATCGAGGGCAGCACCGCATGTGTGGGCGCCATGGCGTCGTTCTCGGCCAACCTGGTGTTCTCCCAGTTGGGATGGACGGGGACGAACCTCGCGGCGCTGGTCCTGCCGCTGATCGTCTGCGTATGGCTGGCCGTCGCCCGCACCCCCGAGCGTGAGCCGGCCGCTGCCTGAACTCGCCCGTCTCGATGCCGGAGTGCCACGGGGGGAGCTCAATGGCGAGTACGGACCGACGCTTCCGCATTCTCGTGTCCGCGTATGCGGTGTCCGCCTATGGCAACTACCTGAACCTGATCGCCTTGAGTCTGTTCACCTACGAGGTGACCGGCAGCGCGCTCGGTGTCGGCGCGACGATGGCGTTACGGCTGTTCTCCGGCTTTCTGGCGGGGCTCGCCGCAGGGGCGCTCTCGGGGAGAGTCACCCGCCGGACGGTCATGATCTGGACGGATGTCGCCCAGGGCGCCGCCATGACCGTGCTGGTGCTCACCGCCCCGGCCACCCCGCTGTGGCTGCTCACCGTCGCGGTCGTGGTCCTCGGCGCGGGGAACACCTTCTTCACCGTGGCCCTGCGCAGTGCGGTTCCGGTCATGGTCGGCCAGGAGGCCCGAGCCCGCGCCAACGGGCTGCTGGTCACCGCGAGGTCGCTGGCCACGGTGCTGGGCTTCGCCTCGGCCGCGCCGGCCATCGCCTTCGGCGGCTACTCCGCCGCGTTCGCCGTCAACGCCGTGAGTTTCCTCTGCTCCGCCGCGGCTTTGCTGGTGCTGCGGCCGCGTACGGACGACGAGGGGGACGAGGGGAAGGACGTACCGGCGGACACGGCTTCCCGCGGGGGCACCGAATCTCCGGTCCGCACAGGCCGCGGCCTGCGCTTGTGGCGCGGAGCGGCAGGCGTGCGCTCACTTGTCCTTGGCATGATCCTTCTCAGGGGCATCGACGCGCTGGCGTCCTCCTCGCACAACGTCGCCCTGCCGGTGGCCGCACAATCCGCCGCCCCGGACGAACCCGCGCTGTTCATGACCCGGTTCTGGGCCGCGTGGGCGGTGGGCACCGTTCTCGCTCATCTGGTGCTCAAGCGCAGGCAGGGCGAGGCGGCCTGGGACGAGCGTGCGTTCGCGCTCGGCACCTGCGCGATGTCGCTGTCGTTTGTGGCGGCGTTCCTCGGGCTGCCCGCCTTCGCCCTGGTGGGGGCGGCCGTGTCGGCGGGGTTCGCGGATGGCTGGACCGAGATCGTCTACACCTCCCGCCTCCAGGCGGCCCCCGACCGACAGCGCGGCCGACTGTTCGGGCTGTCGGCCACGGCGGAGCAGTCCGGGTTCGCGCTGGGTACGGTGGCCGCCGGGGCGGCCCTCGAGACGCTGCCGGCCCCGGCCGTCGTGGGCGTCTTCCACGGCATGGCGGTGTGCGGCGCACTGGTCCTGCTGATGCGCACCGCCGGCCGCCGCGGCCCGGCCCGGCGCGGCCGTCGACAACCGGACAACGGGAATGACGAGGGAGAGGAAACGCATGGACCGCGTACGGGGCCAAGCCATCTGCCGGGGGCCTGAGCCGGACCGTGGCGAGGACGATCCGCGCGACGCCGTGCGGGCGCTGCTGACGGCCGCGGACTCCGCGCCCGGCGGGGCCGTCGTCACCGTCGCCGCGGACGGTTCGAGCACCGCTCTTCCGTACCCCGAACTGCTGCTGCGGGCCCGGCGAGTGCTCACCGGACTGCGCGAGCACGGGCTGCGCCCCGGCGACGCCGTGGTGCTGTGCGGCCTGCCGCTGGCCGAGTTCTTCCCCGCCTTCTGGGCCTGTGTGCTCGGCGCCGCCCGCCCCGCCATCATCGCCGAGCACCCCGCCCCGGCCTCGCCCGCACTCCAACGCCTGTTACAGGCCTGGGAGTTGTTGGACCGGCCACTGGTGCTCACCGACCCGGCCGGCGCGGCGGACCTCGCGCAGTCCGCTCCGGGGCTGCGCGCCGTGGTGGCGCGGGAGTGTCTGAACGCCTCGCCCGCGGGTGATCACATCGAGCCGGCCGCGTCCGACACCGCCCTGCTGATGCTGTCCTCCGGCAGCACCGGAGTGCCCAAGGCCGCACGGTTGACGCACGCCGGTCTGGCGGACTTCGCCGCCAGCGCCCGGCGGACTCTGGACGTCGGCCGGGACGACACCATGGTGAACTGGCTGCCGGTCGACCACAGTGGCGCGTTCCTGCTGTACCACATGCTCGCGGTGTTCGCCGGATGCACCAACGTCCACGCGCCGACCGAGCTGGTCCTCGCCGAGCCGCGGCGCTGGCTCGATCTCCTCGATGAACACCGCGCCCAGCACAGCTGGGCGCCGACCTTCGCCTATCAACTCGTCGTGGACACGCTCGCCGAGCGGCCGGCGGGGAGCTGGGACCTCAGCCGCGTCAAGTCCCTGATCTGCGGGGGCGAGCAGATCGCGCTGCCGGTACTGACCCGCTTCCTCGACGCCACAGCCGCGTACGGCATCCAGGAGCGGCACATCGTCCCGGCGTGGGGAATGGCCGAGACGGTCACAGCCGTGACCTACGGCCGCCTCGACCGGCCCGGCACCGTGCACCGCCTGCTCAAGAGCAGCCTGGACGGGCAGCTGATACGGGCCGACGAAGCGACACCCGAGGAGGACTGCGTCACGTTCGTCGCGGCCGGAGCACCGGCGCACGGCGTCACCCTGCGCATCGTCGACGATCACGGCGAACTCGCGCCCGAGGGCGGCATCGGCCGCCTCCAGGTGCACACGCCCGCTCGCCTCACCCCCGGCTATGTGAAGAACCCGGAGGCGGACGCGGCGGCCTACCCCGCCGGGCGGGACTGGCTGGACACCGGAGATCTCGCCTTCCTCGACGCGGGCCAGGTCGTCATCACCGGCCGGCGCAAGGACCTGATCATCCTCAACGGACACAACGTCTACTGCCATGAGGTCGAGGAGGCCGCCACCGCCGTCGCCGGGGTCCGGCAGGGGGAGGTGGCCGCCTGTGGCGTCCCGCACCCGGAGCGGGGCACGGAGGAGCTCGCCGTGTTCTTCGTGAGCCGCGGCGCCGCCGAGGACGTACGGATCGCGGCCGAGGTGAAGGCGGCACTGTTCGCCCGGCTGCGGCTCGCCGCGGCCCATGTCCTGCCCGTACCGCGGGACGAGTTCCCCAGAACGCCCGCGGGAAAGGTGCGCCGCGCCGAGCTCCGGGACCGGCTGACGGGCGGCGGATTGACCGCGGCCACGGCCACCGGCCCGCGCGCCGGGAGGGATCCCGACCCGATCACGCGGACCGTACGGGAGGAGACCGGCGCGCTGCTGGGCCGACCGGTGGACGCGGACCTGCCGTTCTACGAACTCGGGCTGACCTCCGTGCTTCTGGTGCGGCTACGGGCCCGGCTGGAGGAGCGGCTCGGGACACCGATCGCCCAGACCGCGTTCTTCGAGCACCCCACCGCGGCCGCGCTCGCCGCACATCTGTCCGGCGCCACCGCAAAGCGGGCCGAGCCCACGCCCACCGGGATCGGCCCCGCCGACACCACCGATCAGCGCATCGCCGTCGTCGGGTTGTCCCTTCGCTTCCCGGGCGCGGACACGCCGGAGCGGTTCTGGGCCAATCTCCGCGACGGCGTGGACAGCGTCCGGACCTTCGGCGTGGCAGAGCTGGCCGCGGCGGGCCTGCCCCCCGAGGTGCTGAGCGCCCCCGACCTGGTGCCCGTCGCCGGAGTCCTCGACGGGGTGGCGGAGTTCGACGCGGACTTCTTCGGAATGCCCCCCAAAGAAGCCGAGCTGACACACCCCGCACACCGGCTGTTCCTGGAGTGCTGCCACCAGGCGCTGGAGGACGGCGGCTACGCGGCGGCCGAACCGGGCACCCGGATCGGGGTGTTCGCGGGTTCGGGCATGAACCTCTACGACCACCAGCGGCCGTCGGTGACCGGATCGCCCCACGACGTGGCGGACCCCGCCACCGGCCTGCAGACGGCCATCGGCCGGCAGCCGGACTTCCTCGCCGCCCGTGTCGCCTACCGGCTCGGGCTCACCGGCCCCGCCATCGGTGTGCAGACGGCCTGTTCCACCTCGCTGGTCGCCGTGCACCTCGCGGTCCAGGCGGTGCTGTACGGGGACGCCGATCTGGCGCTGGCGGGCGCCGCGGCCGTGCACTTCCCCCAGGAGACCGGCTACCGCAGCCACCCCGGGTCGATCCTGTCGCCCACCGGGCGCTGCCGCGCCTTCGACGCGGAGGCCGACGGCACGGTCGGCGGCAACGGCGTGGCGGCCGTCCTGCTCAAGCGGCTCGACCGCGCGCTGGCCGACGGCGACACCGTGCACGCGGTGATCCTGGGCTCCGCGGTCAACAACGACGGCGCGGACAAGGTCGGCTTCAGCGCCCCCGGTGTCGCGGGGCAGATCGAGGTGGTGCGCCAGGCGTTGCGCAGGGCGGCCGTCCCGGCGCACACGGTCTCGTACGTGGAGGCGCACGGGACGGGCACCCGGCTCGGCGACCCGGTGGAAATGGAGGCGCTCGCCCGAGCCCTCGGCGAGGGCACCGACCGCACGGGCTTCTGCGCGGTCGGCTCGGTGAAGCCGAACATCGGACACCTCGACAGCTGCGCCGGCATGGCAGGGCTGATCAAGACGGTTCTCATGCTGCGGCACCGCACCCTGGTGCCCACACCGCATCTGACCCGCCCCAACCCCGAACTCGGCCTGGACAGCGGTCCGTTGACACTTGTCACCGAGCTGAAGCCGTGGTCGCCACCGCGCGGTGTGCCGCGCCGGGCCGGAGTCAGCGCCCTCGGGGTCGGCGGCACCAATGCCCATGTCGTGCTGGAGGAGCCTCCCACGCCGCCCGCGACCCCCACGGCCGCGCCCGAGCTGCCCGTACTCGTGCCGGTGTCGGCCCGCGACACGCAGGCCCTGGACGAGTTCACCGGCCGGCTCCGCGACCGCTTACGACAGCGGCCCGAGCTCGCGGCCACGGATGTGGCGGCCACCATGGCACTCGGCAGGCCGCACCGCGTGGCACGGGCCGCAGCCGTCGGCCGGACGGCCGAAGAGCTCGCCCGCGCGCTGGAGAACCAGCGGGCGCCGCAGGGCCCCCTCGGGCCGGTCGCGTTCGCCTTCCCGGGGCAGGGCAGCGCACGCCTCGGTATGGCGAGCGGGCTCTACGCCGCGTATCCCGCCGCCCAGCGCGTACTCGACCGCTGCGAGGAGATCTACGCCGGCGAGTTCGGCGGTACCCTGCTGCCGCTCCTTCTGGCGGAGCCGTCGGCCGACGGCGAGCTCTGGCCCACCGAAACGGCCCAGGCCGCCCTGTTCGCCCACCAGGCGGCGCTCGGCGAGGTGTGGCGCGCCGCCGGCGTCCGCCCCGCGCTGCTGCTGGGCCACAGCGTCGGAGAGTACGCGGCGCTGTACGCGGCGGGCGCGCTGACGCTGGAGGACGGGCTGCGGCTCACCGCGTGGCGCGGGCGCCTGGTGCACCGGGCCTGCCCGGTGGGTGGCATGCTCGCGGTCCGCGCCGACGCCCGGACCGCTCGGCGCATCGCTGAGAGCGCCGGTGCCGACGTGGCCGCGGTCAACGGCCCGCGCGCTCAGGTGATCTCAGGTGCGCGGCAGGCCCTGGACGAGGTGGGGCGCCTGCTCGACCAGGAGGGGCTGCGCCGGTGGGCGCTGCCCGTCGACCGGGCCTACCACTCGGCCGCGATGGAACCGGCCCTGCGGGAGTTCCGGGTCCATGCCGAAGGCGTGGCGTACCGTCCGCTGCACACCCCGCTGGTGACCACGGCCGACGGAGCGGTGCGCCGCGCGGGCTGGACCGTCGACGCGGACTATCTGTGTCTGCAGGCCCGGCAGCCGGTCCGCTTCGATCTGGCCATGGCCGAGGCCGTCGGGCAGGGATGTCAGGACTTCGTGGAGATCGGGGCCGGGAACACCCTCGCCGGCCTCGGCCGGCACTGCGCGCCCGCGAGCCGCTGGACGGGCGGGCAGGGTGACGGCGACGGGACGGCCGTACAGCTGCACGGGCTGCTCACCGCGCTCGGGTCGCTCTACCGCAGGGGAGCCGAGCTGGACTGGCGCGCGCTCACCCGCGGCGGGGGCCGGGTGTCGCTGCCGGGGCACCCGCTGCGAAGAAGCCCGGTGGCGGCCCCGGCTCCCGCCCCGGCTCCAGCCCTGGCTCCGGCTCCCGCCTCAGCTCCGGCTCCGGCTCCGGCTTCCCGCACGCTCCCGCCGCCCTCCGCCTCGAAGGCACCTGTCGTCCCGGGTGAACTCCTGGAGGAGGTGCGGGCGCTGACCGCTGACAAACTGGGCATGGCCGTGGCGGACGTCACGCCCGACAACTCCTTCTTCGAGTTCGGCGCGGACTCACTCTCCCTGATGGGCATGACGGCGGAGCTGGAACAGCGGCACGGGGTGCGCGTTCCGGTGCGAGAGCTGTTCGACTCGGCCGACACACCGCGCAGGCTGGCCGAACGTCTGGCGCAGCTGGCTGGGGCCGGGGACCCGGCCGGGCCGACGATGCCGGCCGCCGCGCCGGAGCCGCCCGAGGCCGCCCCGGCCCATGTGCCCCCTCCGCGTACGGCCCGGGTGGCCCCGCTCCCGATGCCGCCAGCGCCTCCCACGGCTCCACGCCCCGTGCCGGCGGCCCCCGCCACCACCGCGCCCGCCTCGGGATGCGACTTCAGTCTGTACTTCTTCGGCGACTACCCCGAGGACGCCGAACGCGACAAGTACGCGCTGATCATGGCGGCGGCCGACTTCGCCGACCAGCACGGCTTCCATGCCCTGTGGTTCCCGGAGCGCCACTTCAACTCCTTCGGCGCGCTCTTTCCCAACCCCTCGGTCCTCGCCGCCGCGCTCGCCGGCCGGACCAGCCGGATACGGCTGCATGCCGGCTCGGTCGTGCTGCCGCTGCACCACCCGGTCCGGGTCGCCGAGGAATGGTCGGTCGTCGACAACATTTCCGGTGGCAGGGCCGGCCTGTGCCTGGCGAGTGGCTGGCACGCCACCGACTTCGCGCTCGCCCCGCAGCACTTCGGCCGACACCGCGAGGTGATGTACGAGCAGCTGGCGACCCTGCGGCAGCTGTGGTCCGGGCGGCCACTGGCGATGACCGCGGGCGACGGCGAGCCGGTCGAGGTCCGGCTGCACCCGCGTCCGCTCCAGGAGCGGCTTCCCCTGTACGTGGCCGTGGTGGGCAACCCGGACAGCTACCGCCGGGCGGCCGCCGAGGACCTGGGCGTGGTCACCAATCTGATGACGCAGACCGTCGAGCAACTGGCCGAGAACATCGCCCTGTACCGGCGCACCCGCGCCGAGCACGGCCTCGATCCGGCGGCGGGCCGGGTCGTGGTGCTCGTGCACACCTACCTCGGCGACGACGCACAGCGCGCACGCGCCGAGGCGTACCGCCCCTTCGTGTCCTACCTGCGCTCTTCACTGTCCCTCTTCGACCAGGTCACCAACAGCCTGGGTTTCGAGGTCGACCTGGACAGCGCCCCTGAGGAGGACGTGGAGTTCCTGCTCGGCCGCGCCTACGAGCGCTACTGCGACTCCCGCGCCCTGATCGGCGACGAGCGCGGCGCCACCGGGACGGTACGCCGACTGGTGGCCGCCGGAGTGGACGAGATCTCGTGCTTCGTCGATTTCGGCGTCCCAACCCAACAGGTGCTGGCGGCGCTGCCCGCGCTCGACCGGGTACGCCGCCGGGAGCAGTCCACGGCACGGGAGCAGGCCGCGCTGGTGCCGGAGCGGATGCCGCTGTCGCCGGCGCAGCGCCGCATCTGGTTCCTGGAGCAGCTGCACCCCGGCACCAGCATGTACCACGAGCCCAAGGCGATCCGCCTGGACGGCCCGCTGAACGTCGAGGCGCTGCGGTGGGCGTTACGACGGGTCGCGGAGCGGCATCCCGCGCTGCGGACGGTGTTCGGGGTCACCGACGGAGTGCCGTACCGCGAGACACTCGACCGGACACGGCTCGAGTGTCCGGTGGAGGACCACGGCGGGGCGACGGAGGAAGAGGCGCTGCGCGCCACCCTGGAGACGGAGGGGCGCCGCCTCCTCGACCTGAACACCGGCCCGCTGGTCAGGGCCCGGCTGCTGCGCCTGTCGGAAGAGCGGCATGTGCTCTTCCTGCTGGTCCACCACATTGTCTTCGACTCTTCCTCCACGGTGGTGTTGGTCCACGACCTCGCCGCCCACTACCGCTCCTGGCCGCACGGCGATCCCGCGCTGCCGCACCTCGCCGAGGCGCCCCCGTACGACCGGCGGAACCCCGCCGAGCTCACCGAATCCCTCGCGTTCTGGAGGCGGGAGCTGAGCGGCGTGCCGCAGCTCTCGCTCCCCACCGACCGGCCACGCCCGCCGGTGAGGTCGGGAGCGGGCGCGAGCCTGACCCATGAGCTGGACGCCGAGCTCGTCGACAGGGTGCGGACGTTCGCCGCCGCACACCGCGCCACCCTTTTCATGACGCTCATCAGTGCCATCGGCGCGGTGCTCGGCCGGTTCAGCGGCCAGCAGGACGTGGTCCTCGGTACCGCGGTCGCCGCCCGGCCGGCCGGCGCCGAACACCATGTCGGTCTCTTCCTCGACACCGTCGCCCTGCGCCTGGACCTCACCGGCGACCCGGACTTCCCGACCCTGCTGCACCGGGTGCGGCAGCGGAGCACCGCGGCGTACGAACACCGCGGTGTCCCCTTCGACGAGTTGGTCGGCGCGTTGAACCCGCGGCGCGACCCCAGCCGCAATCCGCTCTTCCAGGTGATGGTGGAGTACGAGAACGAGGGCGAGGTGGACTTCGATCCGCCGCGGCTGACAGCCACGCTCCTGGACATGCCGAGTGCCCGCGCCCCGTTCGATCTCAGTGTCTATCTGACGCATCACCGCGACGGCGTGCGGTTCATGGTCGAGTACGACACGGCTCTGTTCGACGAGAGCACCGTGCGCCGATTCGTGGACTACGTGGAGCAGACGCTGCGCCGCGCCCTCGATGCCCCCGGCGCACCGCTCGGCGAACTGACCGCCGTCACCGGCGCCGACCACGACACCCTGGCCCGGCTGGGACACCAGGACGAGCCGCAGCCCGACATCGAGGACACTTTGCACGGCCTGTTCGAGCGGCAGGCGCGCCGGACGCCGGATTCCGTCGCGCTGATCAGCGGCGAACGGCAGGTGCGCTACGGGGAGTTGGACGCGTACGCCGACCGGCTCGCCCGGCGGCTGCGCGCCCGGGGCGCGGCGCGCGGGGAGCGCGTGGCGGTGCTTCTGCCGCGCGGCCCGCAGCTGATCACCGCCCTGCTGAGCGTGCTCAAGAGCGGCGCCGCGTATGTGCCCCTCGACCCCACCGTGCCCACCCCGCGGCTCGCCCGGCTCCTCGACGACGCCACCCCCGTTCTGCTGCTGACCAGCGACGCCGCCCTGACCCTCCACCCGGGCCTCGCCGCACGGCTGCCGATCCAGCTGGCCGAGGAGGCCCGCGACACCCTCGAGGCCGAGCCCGTCCAGACCGGGCCGCTTCAGGACGGACCGCTTCAGGACGGGGCTCGGCCGGAGGATCCCGCCTACTGCATCTACACCTCGGGCTCGACCGGCCGCCCCAAGGGCGTCGTCGTCCCCCACCGCGGACCGGCCAACCTGGTCCGCGGACACCTCCGGCGCCAGCCGGCGCTGCGTACCCTGCAGTGGACCTCGCCCGCGTTCGACGTGAGCGTGCAGGAGATCTTCACCACGCTGGCGTCCGGAGCCGCACTCGTCCTGATCGGCGACGAGGTGCGGCACGATCCCGCGGCCCTGGCCGAACTGGTGCGGCGCCATGAGGTGCAGCGGATGTTCATGCCCTGCACCCCGCTGAAGTATCTGATCGGGACCGAGCCTCATCTGCCGTCCCTGCGCGAACTGGTCTCGGCCGGCGAGGCACTCCAGCTCACCGGTGCCTTTCGCCGCTTTCTCGCCGCACACCCGCGGTGTGCGCTGTACAACCAGTACGGGCCCACGGAGGCCTCGATCATCGTCACCTCGCACCTGGTCGACCCCGGCGGCGAGGAGTGGCCGCCGATCGGCACCCCGGTGCCCGGAGCGCGGATCTCGCTCCTGGACGACGCCGGGCGCCAGGTGCCCATGGGCGCCGTCGGCGAGATCTGCGTGGGCGGCGTCCCGGTCGCGTACGGCTACCACGCCCGGCCGGAGGAGACCGCCGCCGCCTTCCTCGACGACGGCGCGGGCGGGGTGCTGTACCGGACGGGAGACCTCGGGCGCTGGTGTACCGACGGCAGCCTTCACTACCGCGGCCGGGCCGACGACCAGGTCAAGATCCGTGGATTCCGGGTCGAACCCGGCGAGATCCAGGCGGCGTTGACCGCGCTCCCCGACGTACGGGACTCGGCCGTCGTACCCCGTCGTGACCGGCACGGCGAGATGGAACTGGTCGCCTATGTGGTGCCCACGGCGTCTTCGGCGGCCGATGCCGGGCGGCTGCGCGCCGCGCTCTCCGCCGAACTCCCCGACCATCTGGTGCCGCGCCACTGGGTGTGGCTGGAGCGGCTCCCCGTGAACGCCTCCGGCAAGCTGAACCATGCCGCCCTGCCCGAGCCCGCCGCGGACGACCAGGTTCGGGAGGCCGACGCCGGGCCCGTCACCCCCCTGGAGAAGGCGCTGCACGACCTGTGGTGCGACGAACTCGACGCCCCGCAGGCCCCGTTGACCACCTCCTTCTTCCGGCTCGGCGGCCACTCCCTGAGCGCGATCAGACTGCTGAACCGGATGCGGGACCGCCTGGACATCGACCTCGCCATGGCCGACTTCTTCCTCGATCCGACCATCCGGGGCGTCGTGGCCCGCCACCAGCCCGCCCCCGCGCACGAGGTGGTGGACACCGTGCCGATGCCGTCCACCCTGCGCCGCCTGTGGCGGCGCCACCATGAACGCGCCGACCCGAGCGTCTACAACGTCGCCCACCGCATCGACCTGCGGGGCGAACTGGACCCCGGCACCCTCGCCCAGGCTCTGGAAGACCTGGTGGGGCGCCATCAGGCGCTGCGCAGCCGGGCGATGCGGCGCGACGGCGGAGAGTATGTCGTCGAGGTGCTGGCCGGGGTGCCCGTGGACCTGTCGGTCACCGACCTCTCCGCACCCGCCCAGGACACCGCCACCGTCGAGCGGTGGTGTCAGGAGCAGGCGTCCCACGTATTCGCGATGGACCGGGCACCGCTGTTCCGTTGCCGTCTGGCGCGTCTCGGGGCGGACCGCTGGGTGCTGCTGACCGTGTTCCACCATGCGATCTGCGACGGCTGGTCCATGGGGCTCATCTGGCGCGACCTACAGGAGCTGTACAACGCGCGGCGGGCCGACGCCGATGCGCGACTGCCCGTTCTCACCGCACAGTTCACGGATTTCGCGCGAGCGGAGCACGGGCTGGGCGACGAGCGCAGGGCGGAACTCGAACGGTTCTGGCGGGCCGAACTCGACGGTGCGCCACTGCGCGCGGCCCTGCCCTACGACCACCCGAGGCCCGAGGCGTTGTCCGGCCGGGGCGCCCTGCACACCGTGGTCATCGACGGCGACACGCCCCGCCGGGTCGGGAACACCGCGACACACCTGGGCACGACCCCGTACGCCGTGCTGGCGGCGGCATTCGCCACCTGGCTGGCCGGGGTGTGCGGCGGGCCCGCCGACGTGGTACTGGCCGCGTCCAGCGCCAACCGCCTGCAGCCCGAGCGATCCGAGGTGGTGGGGCTGTTGGGCGACGCCGTCCTGCTGCGCGCCCGGATCGGCGCGGCCCGGACCTTCGCCGACCTCGTGACACAACTCGGCGGGACGCTGTTCACCGCGCTCGACCACCAGGAGTTGCCCCTGACGGACGTGGTCGAGCTGGTCTCGCCCGGGACCGGGGACACGCTGTTCCCCACCGTGCTGTTCACCGTCGTCACCACACCGCCACCCGCTCTGGATCTGCGGTCGGTATCGGCCTCGGTGCGCGCACTGCCCACGTCAGGCGTGGCCCGGACCGAACTGTATGTCGTCCTGCAGCCCCAGGACGATGCGATCACGGTGATATTCGAGTACTCCACGGATCTGTTCACACAGGCCACGGTCGAGGAGTGGAGTACCGGCTTCGCCCGGCTCCTCGGAGAAGTCACAAAGAGCCCGGAGTGTCCCCTCGGGAGGCTGCTTGGTCCCTGATCAGTCGGCCGAGGCCCCCGTCAGGCCCGTACGACCTGGATGTCGGCCTCGGTGAACCGGTCGACGAGTTCGTCGGGGGCACCGGTGTCGGTGACCAGCACATCGATCTCGTCGACCGCGCAGATGCGGGCGAACGCCCGGTGGCCCAGCTTGGTGCTGTCGGCCACCACGATCACCCGGGCCGCGCGGCGCGCCATCAGGTGGTTGATGCTCGCCTCGCCCTCGTGGTGGGCGGTGGCGCCCTGGACCAGGTCCAGCGCGTCCACGCCGATGACGGCCACGTCGAGGGAGACCTGGTCGAGCACCCCGGTGGCCAACGGGCCCATCAGCTCGAAGGACTGGGGGCGGGCGACCCCGCCGGTGAGCACGATCTTGATCTGCGGGCGCACCGCCAACTCACCGGCGATGTTCAGCGCGTTCGTCACGATGGTGACGGCGGGGGCGCCGCCGGGGGCGGTCAGATCCGCGCGGGTGGCGATGGCGCGGGCCGCCTCGGTGGTCGTGGTCCCGCCGTTGAGGCCGACGATCGCGCCGGGGTCGATCATCTGGGCGACGGCGGCGCCGATCCGCTGCTTCTCGGACGCGCGCCGGGCGGTCTTGTAGCGCAGCGGCAGATCGTAGGACACGTTGTGCGCCACCGCGCCGCCACGCGTACGGGTGAGCATCTGCTGCCGGGCGAGTTCGTCGAGGTCGCGGCGGATCGTCGCGGTGGACACCGCGAGCTCGGCCGCCGCCTCTTCGAGGTCGATCCTGCCGTCCCGGGCCAACAGCTCCAGCAGGGCGTTCCAGCGTTCGGGCCGTTTCACGCCGTCTCCCTCACCCCGTCGTCACCCGCGCTCACCCGCGCTCACCCATGCTCGCCCCGTTGTCACAGGCGCGGTTCACCCTATCGCGCCTGGCGGCGAACGCTGGACTTCTCTGCAAAATCATGCGCATTATCGGCCCGTACGATGCAACTCACATCACGCCGCCTGCTCATTCACGCATGACAAGGGGAGCCGTATGAGCTACACCGAGGCCGAGATCGCCAGCCAGCCGGACTGCTGGCGCCGCGCCGCGGAGCTGGTCCAGGAGCCGGGCGGAGCGGTGCGGGAGGCGCTGCCGCAGGCGGGTGAGCGGGTCGCCGTGGTCGGGTGCGGCACGTCGTGGTTCATCGCCCAGTCGTACGCGGCACTGCGGGAATCGGCGGGCCAGGGGGAAACGGACGCGTTCGCCGCCTCGGAGATGCCACCGGGCCGCCGCTACGACCGGGTGCTCGCGCTGTGCCGGTCCGGCACCACGACCGAAGTGCTCGAACTGCTCCGTCGCCTGCGCGGCACCGCGCCGACCACCGTGGTCACCGCCGTGGCCGACTCCCCCGTGACCGAGGTGTCGGACTCGGTGGTCCTGCTCGACTTTGCCGACGAGCAGTCCGTCGTCCAGACCCGCTTCGCGACCACCGAAATCGTCCTGCTCCGGGCCCACCTGGGCGCGTCGCCGGTCCATCTGGAGGCCGACGGGCGCGCCGCCATCGCCGCGCCGGTGGCCGACGGCCTGCTGGACGCCGAGCAGTTCACCTTCCTCGGGCGTGGCTGGACGTACGGGCTGGCGCAGGAGGCCGCGCTCAAGATGCGTGAGGCGGCGGGGGCGTGGACCGAGGCCTATCCGGTGATGGAGTTCCGGCACGGTCCGATCAGCGTCACCGGCCCCAAGAGCGTGGTGTGGTGGCTCGGCGAGGGCGACTGCGGCCTGGAGGAGGAGATCGCGGCCGCCGGCGGCCGGCTGGTCGGGGACGGGCGGGACCCGGTGGCCGAGCTGGTGGCGGTGCAGCGGCTCGCCGTCGCGATCGCCCAGGCCCGCGGCCTCGACCCGGACCGGCCCCGGCATCTGACCCGCTCGGTGATCCTCGGGTGACCGCGCGGCCCGGCGCGCTGCCGGGCCGCCGCACCCAGAGACCGGAACACCGGAACAACAGACCAACGAGCAACGGAAGGAGCCGGGCCATGCCGCTGGTGGCGACCGGCGAAATCGTCGAACCGGCCGTACGGGCCGGACTCGGCGCGGGGGCTTTCAACGTCATCCAGATCGAGCACGCCCAGGCGATCGTCGCCGGGGCGGAGGCGGCCGGGGCGCCGGTCATCCTGCAGATCAGCGAGAACGCCGTGCGGTACCACGGGGCGCTGGCCGGCATCGGGCGGGCGGCCGTGGAGGTCGCGGCCGCGGCCCGGGTGCCGGTCGCCGTGCATCTGGACCACGCGACCGAACCGGCCCTGGTGCGCGAGGCGGTGGGGCTCGGGTTCGGGTCGGTGATGTTCGACGCCTCCGCGCTGGACTACGAGGCCAATATGGCGGCCACCGCCGAGGTCACCGCCGACTGCCATGCCCAAGGGGTGTGGGTGGAGGCAGAGCTGGGCGAGGTGGGCGGCAAGGACGGCGTCCACGCGCCGGGGGCCCGTACGGACCCGGCCGAGGCCGCCGCCTATGTCGCGGCGACCGGCGTGGACGCGCTCGCGGTCGCGGTCGGCACCTCCCACGCGATGGTCGTCAAGGAGGCGGTGGTGGACCTCGGGCTGGTGGCCGCCCTGCGCGCGGCCGTGCCCGTACCGCTGGTGCTGCACGGCTCCTCCGGAGTGCCCGAGGCGGATCTGACCCGCGCGGTCGAGGCGGGCCTGACGAAGGTGAACATCGCCACCCATCTCAACATCGCCTACACGCGGGCGATCCGGGACCATCTCGCGGCCCACCCCGAGGTCGTCGACCCGCGCCGCTATGTCGCGAAGGGCCGCGACGCGGTGGCGCGCGAGGTGGCGCGTCTGCTCCCGCTGCTGCGGGCCGTCGCGCCCTGACGCGGCCTCAGACGCGGCCGCCGACGCCACCTCTGACACCGCGCCTTCACTATTGACATGATCTTATCAAGTCGCCACAGTGCAGGGGAGGTTAGGAAAGGTTCCTAACAAAGGGGTGTGTCATGCGTAAGCGACTCGCGTTCGCGCTCGCCGGCGCCGGTCTGCTGGCCGTGTCCGTCACCACGGGCGCCGGTGCCGCCACCCGGGGCCCGGCACCGGCCCCCAAGTCGGCCAATGAAGGCACGGTCACGGCGGCCCAGTTGCTCGCCAAGGTGCAGGGCTGTTCGCAGATATCCAACGGCAAGTACCGCACCGACGACGAGACTTCGGCCACCATCCCGGTCTGCGGCGCCAACGGGGCGGTCTTCTGGAAGGCCGATATGGACATCGACTGCGACGGCCAGGTCACCTCGCGGTGCAACGGGGACACCGACCCGTGGTTCCAGGACGACACGGCCTTCCACCAGTCCGACGGCAAGCCCCTCATCGCCGACAAGCTGCCGTACGTGGTGGTGCCGAGTACCAGCTCCATCTGGAACTACAGCCAGGCGGGCATCAAGGGCGGCGGCGTGGTCGCCGTCATCTACAACAACAAGGTGGAGTACGCGGTGGTCGGCGACACGGGCCCCACCAAGATAATCGGCGAGGCCTCCTACGCGACGGCCAACGCCCTGGGAATAGACCCCGACCCGGAGAACGGCGGCACGGACTCGGGCGTGACGTACATCCTCTTCAAGAACTCCTCGGTCTCCCCCATCGAGAACCACGACAAGGCGGTCTCCGTGGGCGACGGCCTGGCCAAGCAGTTCATCCAGAACAACTGACCCCTCCCCCGGCGCAACCACCGGCCACCGGTCAGGCGTGCCATTGTGCGGAAGCGTGGCCCTGGGCATGATCACGGATCAGGCCCAGGGCCGATCCGACGACCGCCGGGGGACACGTCATGCCGCAGGAGCCGCCCACATCCAAGGATTCCGCCTCTCGCCCGCGGCGGTGCGTCCATCAGCTGTACGAGGACCATGTGCGCCGCACACCCGACGCGGTCGCCGTCGTATCGGGTTCCCAGCAGCTGACGTACCGCCAACTGGACGAGCGTGCCAACCGGTTGGCCCGCCATCTGCGGGAGGCGGGCCTGCCGCGGGGCGGGCCGGTGGCGGTGTGCCTGGGCCGCGACGCCGAGGTCCTGACCGCGATGCTCGGGGTGCTCAAGGCGGGCGGGGCGTATGTGCCCGTGGAGCCGAGCGCGCCGCCGTCGGTGCTGCGGCAGGTCCTCGCGGACCCGGGGCTCTTCGCCGCGGTCACCTGGGAGTCGCTGCGGGTCATGGTGTCCGACACGGTCCGCTCGGGCCGGCCGGTGATCTGCCTGGACACCCAGGCCGAGGCCATCGCCGCCCGGTCCGGGGAACCGCTCGACGCCGGTGTCGGCGTCTCGGACCTGGCGTGTGTGCTGTACACGGCCGGCACGGCCGGGCGGATGCCCCGGGGCGTGCTGATCGAACACCGCACTCTGGTGAGCGCCTACGAGGGGTGGCGGGTGGTGTACCGCCTCTCCCCCGCCGACCGCCATCTTCAGACGACCGCTTCGGAGTTCGCCGGATTCACCGCCGACTGGGTCCGCGCCCTGTGCTCGGGCGGCACGCTGGTGCTGGCGGGCCGGGACGAGGACCTGGACCGGGCGGGCGACGCGGCCCCGCTGCACCGGTTGCTCGTCGACCGGGACGTCACCGTCGTGGCGTGCGACGTTCCCACCGTCCGCGGCCTGCACCGGCATCTGCGCTCGCAGGGCGCGGATCTCGCGGACGTACGGCTGATCGCCGTCTCGGGCGACAGCTGGTATCTGGACGAGCAGCAGGACCTGCGCCGGACCCTGGGGCCGCAGGTGCGGATCCTGAACATCTACGGCGTGACCGAGGCCGCCGGATCGGGCGCGTACTTCGAACTGCCCGACCGGCCCGCGGTCACCGAGCACCCCGAGCGCGTCTCGCCGATCGGCACGGCCTTCCCCGGCGCGGCCGTCGCGGTGCTCGGCCGGGGCGGGGCGCCCGCCGCCCGGGGCGCGCGGGGCGAACTGGGCATCAAGGGCGCGGTCGTGGGCCGTGGTTATCTCAACGGCCCGACTTTCACCTCCCGTCGCTATCTGCGCACCGGCGACCTCGGCCGGGTGCGCGCCGACGGGGGGCTCGAACATCTCGGCCGACTGGCCTCGCACGCCGACGCCGAGGCGGTGCTGCGCGGCCATCCCTCGGTCGGGGAGTGCCTGGTCACGGGCGCCGAGAATGCCGAGGGCCACAACATGCTGACCGCCTATGTCACCCCCGTGGACGGCGGCTCGGTCAACCCGAGCGAGCTCAAGCTGTTCCTGGCCACCCGGCTGCCGTCCGCCCGGACCCCGCGCACGGTGGTCCGGGTGGCCTCGCTGCCCCGCACCCGGGCCGGCAAGATCGACCGGAGCGGCGTTCCGCTGCCGGCGCGGCGCGATGCGAAACGGCGCGCGTCGAGCGGGAAGGGAGGCCTGTCGGCCGACGGAGGTGAAGGGGGCGGCATATGGAGCGGCATCGCGGGGATCACGGCGCTCTTCTCCTTCCTGTCCTGGATTCTCACCGACGCTCTGTGGCCGTATTCGACCGATCTGTCGCTGGTCCCCCAGCCCTGGGCGGCGCTGTTCACCGGGCTGTACGTCTGTGAGTCGCTGGCCTTCGGCCTGGGGATGGGATTCCTGTTCTGCGCGCGGCCGTTGGTGGCCCGCCACGGGCGCTCCCCCGCCCTGACGAGCGCCGCGCACCTCGCGGTGGCCTGGCTGCTGATCGCGTGGTGGCCGCAGGACAACTACTACCGGCTCGCGGCCAAGACGGACTGGGCGCGGCAGGCCGCCCTCGTCTACGTCTTCAACGTCACGCTCATGATCGCCGGCGCCGTGCTCGTCGCGTTCGCCGCGGCGAAGCCCCGGAAGACGGACCCGATGCGCTGACGCCGGTGTCGAGGAACATCCGGCCCAGGGCCTCGTTGGCCGAGCGCACCACCGCCTCCGCCGCGTCGAGGGCGCCGGGCGTACGGGCCGCGAGCGCCACGCCCACGTAGGGGTCCGGCTCGAAGGCCGCGGTCACCACGGTCGGCAGCAGCGTCACCCCGAGCGAGCGGCACTGGCGGGACACCTCGCGGAGGTGGTCGGCCAGCGCCGCGGCCGGGAGCCGGGAGCCCAGCGGCAGCCGGTCCAGGGCCCGTACGAGGGGCCGGCCGCCCTGGAGCCGGGCCAGCCTGGCCTGGATCATGAACGCCACGGCCGGTCCGGTGAGCCGGAGGTTGATCTCGACGGGGGCGAGCCGGCCCGCCCGGTCCATGACGAAGTCGACGTCGTACCAGCCGCGGTAGCCCTCGGCGGCCAGGGCCCGGCCCACGGCCGCCGCGAACCGCTCGGCGACCCCGGCGGGTGCGTCGGGGACGGCCCCCGGGCCGACCGTGACGCCCTGGTAGCTCGTTCCGTCGATGTCCATCACGCCCACGCCGACGGAGTGGACGGCGCCTCCGTCGTCGACGAGGGCGTCGAAGGTCAGGTTCCGGAAGGGGCCGGAGCCGTGGACGTACTCCTCGATCAGCACGGCGCCCCGGGCCAGGCGTTTGGCCAGGGCCCGGGCGCCGCCGGCCTCGGCGATCCGGCCGGGCGTCACCACGGTGGTCCCGTAGCCGCCCACCCCGTACTCGGCCTTCACCACCGCCGTGGCCCCTGCGGCGGCCCGGGCGGCCAGCGCGCGGGCTGCCTCGCGACGCGATGTCACGCGCTCCTGCGCGGGGACGACGATGCCGGGGTGGGCCGGGGCCAGCGAGCAAAACAGCCGGTGGGCGGCCGCCTTCGACTCATAACGGCGCGTCACGCGCAGCGCCTGGCCAAGTCCGTCCGGCCCGACATCGGGCCCGGCATCGGACCCGGACCCGGGCCCGGCCCCGGCCGTCGGCTCAGGTGGGGCGAGCAGCCGCTCGGACTCCGGAGTGCGGCCCCAGGTGATCACCGGCAGCCCGGACCGCCGGATCCGCTCCAGCAGCGCCGGCCTGGACCGCAGCGCCTCCGCCACCCCGCCGTCCTCCCCCGCGACCGCGCCGTACACGGCGACGTCCTGCCACTCCAGCACGCGCGACAGCTCGCGCACCCAGAAGTCGTCGACCTGCCGCGGGAGCACGAGAATCCGCGGGTCGGGGCTGTAAAAAGCGGCCAGGCAGGCGTAGTGGCCCCCGGCGCGCCGCACCGCGGGCGAGCCGCCGGCGAACTGGGCGTTGAAGTCGCCGACGTTCCCGATGTGCACCGCCGGTGCCCCGCCGGTCCACGCCGTCACCCAGGAGGGTTCCGGCAGTCAGGGCCAGGCGGCCAGCAGCGGGAGCGCCCGGCCCGGTACGGATCCGGACGGCGTGTCACCGATCCGCTGTGCGCCCATCGCCAGATAGAAGGACTCGGCGTACGGGTCGGCCCCGATGGTCAGCCGTGTGAAGCCGAGCCGGCCCGCCTCCCGCAGCACATGCCGGTACAGCAGGCGGCCCACTCCTCCACCGATCGCGTCCGGCTCCACGAACAGCATCCCCAGCTCGCCCTCGGGACCGTCTCCCTCCAGGGTGGCGAAGCCCAGGATCCGCCCGTCCTGCTCGGCGACCGTGGTCCGACGAGCCGCCACCTCGCCGGGGTGCAGCCGCAGTTCCTCCCGGCAGGCGGCCAGGAACGCCTCGTCGTACCCCCAATGGCCCTTCGATCTGAGCGCCAGTTCGCTCAGCGCCTCCGCCTCGTCCTCCCGCCCCGCCCGCAGCCGCCGCGCCGCGTCCGCGGGCTCGGCAGCCGCCCTCCCGGGCCGTTCACTCGTCATGTACAGATCCTGCCATCCCGGGCGATGAGTTTCCCCGTATCGGCCGGTCTTCCAGGGAGAACGCACCGAGAGGAGGTGGACGTTGACCGCTCATGACGAGACGCCGGCGCCCCGCGGCCCGGGTCCCGAACCCGCCGGCGGCCGTGGTGATCATGCGGTGCACGCCCCGGCCGTCCTGGTCCTGGGCCCCGTGGTCGGCCGCGCCGAGGTGCCCGGGCTGTGCGCGCGCCTGCGCGAACTGGCGTCGCACGGTGCGGGGGCCGGTCCGGTCGTCGTGGACGTGGCCACGGTGCGCGCCCCGGACCTGGCCGTGCTGGAGGCGCTGACCCGGCTGCAGCTCACCGCCCGGCGCCTGGGCAGCGGAATCCGGCTGCGCGGCGCGAGCGGCGAGCTGCGGGCCGCCCTCGCCCGATCGGGTCTGGACAGCGTGGTGCCGACGGCGGACCTACCGGGCGGCGACGGGGTCGAGGCGGGCGGGCAGGCCGAAGAGCGGAAAGAGGCTGGCGGTGTCCAGGAAGGAGTTGAGCGCGGTGATCCGGCCGGCTGACACCTCGATGACCTGGAGCGCCCATGGCTCATGGCCGCCGTCCGAGGCGGGGCGGTACTGACCGAAGGCGGGCGAGCCGTTCGCCACCGTCGGGATCAGCCGTGAGCCGCAGCAGCCTATGCCCTTGCCCAGCAGCCACTGGCGGATATCGGCATGGCCACGCATCCACAGCGAGTAGGGCGGCATCGACAGCGTCGCGTCCTCGTGCAGCAGGGAGGTGAGGGAGTCGAGGTCGTAGCGCTCGAAGGCGTCCACATAACGGGCCAGCAGGGCGCGCTGCTCCTCGTCCAGCGGCTGGACGGGGTCGGTGGCGCTGATTCCGCTCGTGGCGATGGTGGCCCGCGCGCGCTGCAGCGCGCTGTTGACCGACGCGACCGTGGTGTCAAGCAGCTCCGCGACCTCGGCGGCCTTCCAGGCCAGCACCTCCCGCAGGATCAGCACCGCCCGCTGCCGGGGCGCCAGATGCTGCAGCGCGGCGATGAACGCCAGCCGCACGGACTCCCGCTGGGCGGCCAGCTCGGCCGGATCGCCGTCCTCCGTCACGATCCGGCCGTCGGGGGCCGGTCCGACCCACGCGGTCTCCGGCAGCGGCGGGCCCAGCGGCGAGGAAGCCGTCGCCACGGCCGACAGGTCCATGGGCCGGGCGCGGCGCTGGCTGCCGCCCAGCATGTCCAGGCATACGTTGGTCGCGATGCGGTACAGCCACGACCGCAGCGCCGACCGGCCCTCGAACCGGTCGAAGCCCCGCCAGGCCCGCACCATGGTCTCCTGCACGGCGTCCTCGGCCTCGAACGCCGAGCCCAGCATCCGGTAGCAGTACCCGGTCAGCTCCACTCGGTGCCGCTCCAGCTGCGGCTCGACCGCGGCCGCGCTTTCCGTCGCCGTCACGTCGCTCATCTCAAGGCTCCCTGTCGACCCTCCGGTTATCCCTTGGTCGCAAGGTAACGGCTGGGTCTGACAATCCCCCGTCGCCAGGCCCACCGCCGCCTTCCCCGCGGGCATACGGCGCAGGTGAGAGACGCAGCGGGGGACGTGCGGGGCGCATGAGGCTCAGCCGACGGGCCGGGCGCGGACCGTGGAGGAGTGCACCTGATGCCCGCCGCTGGCCAGCATCCGGACCTCGGCGCGGTCGCTTATCTCGGCCCGCACGATGCCGGTGTCGTCCGCGTAGACGGGGTGCCCTCCCGGTCCGCTGCTGTCTGTACGGTGCACCACCACGACGTCCTCTGCCACGTCCTCGGCGGCCTGGGCCGCAGCGTCCGGATGCACGAAGATCAGCTCATATCTCTCACGACGCGCCATGACACGCCCTCCTGCCACGCCATCCCGACCCACTCCCCAAACCGGGACATTCAACACTATCGAACGGGCCCGAACGCGCAAGAGCGCAACTGGTCAGAGGCTTCAGCTCCGGGATCCGTCAGCTTTGGGATCCGTCAGCTTCGGGATTTGTCGTGCGGGGCGCGGGGCGTGCGCGGCAGCAGCAGGGCGGGGACGAGCGCCAGGGCGCAGAAGGCCACGACCCACCAGAAGGTGTCCGCGAACGCCTCGGCGGGGGCACCCGGCCGATCGGCCGTCCGATGCGCCAGGATCGTGCCCAGGACCGCCGCGCCGACGGAGGCGCCCACGGTCTGGACCGTGGTGATGGCGCTGGTCGCGCGCGGGACCGCGGCCGGCTCGAGGCCGTGGTACGCGGCCGCCATCACCGGCACGGTGGCGGCGGCCGTGGCCAGGCCCCATACGAACAGCGCGGCGGACAGCAGCAGCTCACTGGTGTCCGCGCCCATCCGGGCGCAGACCAGCGCGGCAGGCAGGGCGGCGGCGATCCCGGCCAGCACGACCGGCCGGGCGCCGACACGGTCGGTCACCCTGCCCACCAGCGGCAGCGCGGCCATGGTGCCCAGGCTCTGCGGAATCAGCAGCAGCCCGGCGGTGAGCGCGCTGTGGCCGCGTACCTGCTGGTAGTAGAGCGGCATCAGGATCATGGCCCCGAAGATCGACATTCGGGAGAGGAAATTCAGCGCGGACGCGGCGGCGAAGGGCCGCCGGGCGAACAGCCGCGGGTCCACGACAGGCGTGCCGTGGGTGCGCAGCGCGTGCAGCGTGAACACGGCGAGCAGCACCGCTCCGGCGGCGGTGAACGGCACGCTGGTGCGGTAGAGGCCATAGGTGAGCGCGGCGAGGGCCGGTGACAGCAGGGCGAGGCCCACCACATCCGGCGACGACCCGGCGGCCGCGGGGCGCGAGGCGCGGGGAATGCCCCGCCAGGCCAGCAGGACGGCCAGCAGGCCGATCGGCACGTTGACGTAGAAGATCCATCGCCAACCGGGGCCCTCCACCAGCAGTCCGCCCAGCGGCGGACCGGCGATCGGGGCCAACTGCGCGGGTATCGCCACGACGCTCATCACCCGGCCGCGCCGCTCGGGCCCGGCGGCCTGGGCCAGGATGGCCATGCTCAGCGGCACGATCATGCCACCGCCGACGCCCTGGAGCACCCGAAAGGCGATCAGGCTGCCCGCCGACCACGCGGTGCCGCACAGCGCCGACCCGGCCGTGAAGACCGTGAGCGCGAACAGCCAGACGTGCTTGGCGCCGAAACGCTCGATGGCCCATCCGGTGACGGGGATGACCATGGCGATGGCCAGCAGATAGCCGGTGCTGACCCACTGGATCACGGCCACCGAGGCGTCGAAGTCACGGGCGAGACCGGCCAGCGCGACGGTGACCATGGTCATGTCGAGCATGGAGGTCAGCGCGCCGACGACGACGATCGCGGCCAGCCGGAGCAGCGCCGCGTCGAGCCGCGTGGGGGCGCGGGCGGGTCCGGCGGCCGGGTCGGGGGAGTCAGGGGAGTCGGGAGCTGCGGGAGGTTGGGACGATCGGTCACTCATATCGAAGGAAACTACACCGTGCAGTGTAGCTCTGTACACTGCACCGTGCAGTTCCCTCGTCACGCACCGACCCGCCGCATCCGCGGCCGCAGATCAGGAGCGCCCATGCCCCGCCAGGCCCCCCTCCGCCAGGGCTCGCCCGAGAAGCGCGCCGCCATCGTCGCGGCCGCGCTGCGGATCTTCGTAAACGAGGGGTACGCACGCGCGAGCATGGACGCGATCGCCGCCGGCGCGAAGGTCTCCAAGCGCACCGTCTACGACTACTTCGGCGACAAGGAACGCCTGTTCCTGGCGGCCATCGAGGAGACTGAAGCGGCGCAGGAGGAGGGCTTCCAGACGCTGCTCGAGCAGACTCTGGACACCGTCGCCGTCACGGCCCCCGACACCGCCCCGACCACCCCGGGCACCGGCGAGCAGGGGCCCTGGGCGGCGGAGCTGGAGGCGGCGCTGACCGCTTTCGGCCGGGAGTTCGCGACCGCCATCCTGCGGTCGCCCGTACGGGCGGCGCTGGTCCGGCTGATCAGCGCCGAGGCCGGCCACTTCCCCGCCCTGCGGCGCCGCGCGGGCTCGGTGGGCCACGCACAACAGGCCATCGCCGAGCGGCTGGAGCGGTACGCGGAAGCCGGACTGCTCGACATCGCCGACCCGGTGGAGGCCGCCGAGTACTTCGGCCTCCTGGTCACCGGCCGGGTGAACAACCGCTCGCTGTTCGGCACCGTGGAGGTCGACGACGCGCTGATCGACGAGCTGGTGGCCGGCGGGGTGCGGTTCTTCCTGCGCGCGTACGCGCCCGGGCCCCGCGCCTGAGCGGGATCCCGGGCCGAGCCGAGCGGGATCCCTGGCCGCGCGACGCGCGCCCACGCCGACGGGGGACCCTCAGCCGCCGGTCAGCCCGGCACGCGGGAGTGCGAGGCCGGGTCGCGGCGGATGAGGACGGTGCCGTACGCGACGAGCCAGACGACCCACATCAGCCAGCCGACGAGACCGAGCAGGCCCAAGGGGCCGGCGTGGTCGATGACCAGGGGGGCGAGGGTGGCCGAGCCGAACAGCAGCGCGGCCGACAGCAGCCCCAGAGCGCCGTGCCACGACCGGATGAGCCCACCGCGCAGACCGCCGACGGACAGGCCGACGAGGGCGAGGGCCAGGAAGGTGCCGTTGAGGGTGAACAGCGCGTCGTGGAACGCCCACAGCCCCGAGGTCGCGTCGGCGTGATCCCCAGCCGTCGACGCGAGCGCGAGGCGCAGCGCGATGACCCCGGCGAAGGCGGCGTTCTGCAGCACCAGACCGGCGAAGCCGAGCAGCGACCACACCTCGCCCCGGTCGCGCTCGGACCGCCACAGCGCGGACACCGCGCCCGCGCCGAACAGCGTGGCCAAGGCCCAGGCGGCGGGGGTGAGCGCGGACCCGACGCCGACGATGTCAGCCTTCGTACTGAAGAACGCGTCGACCTCGTCCACGTCGGCGCCGGTGAGGGGCATACCGGCGGGGACCTGGAGCACATTGGCGAACACGATCAGGAAGGCGAAGCCGAGGGCGGCGATGCCGCTGAGCCAGGCCGGCGCCGCTATGACTCGGTGCGCCGGACGACGCAGGCACAGCAGACTCGCGCGGAGATCGCCGACGCCGCGCGTCGGCTGTTCGTCTCGCAGGGATGGGCGGCGACCACCGTGCGGGACGTGGCGCGTGAGGCGGGGGTCTCCGTGCCGACGGTCTACGCGGCGTACGGGAACAAGACGGGGCTCACCCGGGCCCTGGCCGACGCGGCCGACCTGACCGCCGACGCGTCGCGGATGCTCGCGGAGTTGGAGGCCCCGGCGGCCGACCCCGCCCGGCAACTCGCGGCGATGGCCGGCTACGACCGGCGGCTGTTCGAGCGCGCGGGCGACGTCATCGCGCTGGTGCGGGAAGCGGGACGCGTCGAGCCGGAGTTGGCGACGGTCTACCGGGACGGCCGCGCGCGCGGCGATGAGACCCGGGTCCAGGTCTTCTCGTCCTGGCCGGCCGGTGTCCTCCGGCGCGGCCTGGACGTACGGTCAGCGGTCGATGTCTACGCGGCGCTGTGCAACATCGACGTCTACACCGTGCTCACCACGGAACGCGGCTGGTCACCCGACCGGGTCGAGCAGTGGTGGGGCGAGGCGCTGGTACGGGAACTGCTCGACTGAGCTCCCTCCTCCGCCCCCGCCCACCCGCGCTTCAGGAGCCGTGAAAGCGGCGGTGCAGTTCGTGTACGCGCTCGGCGAGGGCGGGGAACGGGCCCTCCACCACGGCGCCCGGGACGACCTCCTGGATGGACAGGGTCCGTACGGGAGGGGCCGGGACCCCGAGGTCGGTGAGCCAGGCCGCCAGTTGTTGGGAGGAGCTGGCGTACACGATGCGGCCCAGCCCGACCCAGCCGTGGGCCGCGGCACACATCGGGCAGTGCTCGCCCGAGGTGTAGACGGTGGCCGCGGCGCGCTCCTCGGGGGTCAGATTGACCGCGGCCCAGCGCGCGATCTCGAACTCGGGGTGGCGGGTGTGGTCGCCGCCCGCCACATGGTTGTGGTCCTCGAAGAGGACGGCCCCGTCCGCGGCGACGAGCACCGAACCGAACGGCTCGTCGCCCGCCTCCAGGGCCTCGGTCGCCAGCTCCACGCAACGGCGCAGATGGCGCAGATCGGCGTCGTTCGCCATGGTGGCCTCCTCGGGAAGTGATCTTCACGGCATGCTAAAGCCTCGCCGCGCCCGAACGCATCCATGGCAGAGGCCGGCCCATCCGCGGAGAAGGCCGACCCATCCGCGTAAGAGACCGGACAGGGGTCAGGAATAATCCCGGCCCATCAGCCCGGCGAATTCATCCGGGTCGGCGTCGAATCCCCGGATCCCCTCATGGAATTGCCACTCCCCCGAATCGTTCCGGATGAATTCGGCGATGGTCGCGGCCTTGGCGCCCAGCGCCCCGACGAAACCGGTGTTCACCAGTTCGGTGATCCCGTCGGCTATCCGGAAGCTGCAGTTGGTCACGTCGCCGAAGGTCTTGGGACCGCCCCCCTGCTGGATGGCGACGCCCACGATCACCCGGGTGTAGGAGGGGGACAGCCGCTCCAGCTCCAAGGTCATGACCTCGTCGGCACCGAGGCCCTGCCCGGTCTGGCTGTCCCGGTTGAGGGTGATGGTCCCGTCGGGCGACCGGCGGTCGAAGTGCACGAGGTAGGCCGGTTCGCCGTACGGGTCCGCCGCGGTGTAGGTCCCCGCGATGATGTCGAGATCGTGGGCCGGCTGCCCCAGCGGGCTGGGGTCCCACTTGAGCGCCACCTGGACTTTGCTCTGGCCCTTGTTGAGACCGGTCACCTGACTCCCCTTTCCGGAATTGATCCGAACAGAATTCCCGCCTGCCCGGATCCTGCTGCCTCAATCCCGCTGCACATCAATGGAGTTGGGATTTTATCAGCGGCATCCGACAGGGACGGCGGGATACGGGGGACAAGGCGGCCGGGCCCACAACGCCCGCCCCGCCCGGCGCACCCGCACCAGGCGGGATCCGCCGGTACGCACGGGACGCGCCGGTACGGGAATCAGTGACCACCGCCGGCCGGGCTCCCCATCCGGCGAAGCTCATGGCGCAGCCGCACCAGCTCGCCGTGGCCATCCGCCGAATATGACCCGGTCAACCGCCCCGCCTTGTAGAGCTTGAGCCGGTAAGGGATGGCCCCGGCCAGCCGGAGCACGACCACGAACGGGGCCAGCAACAGCCGCAGAAGAAGTTCGGCCAGCCAGAAGGGCAGCATCACCACGAAGACAAGCAGGAAGGGCAGGGCGATGATCGCGGAGATCGGGTCGTCGCCCAGACCGCTCGGGGCGTGCTCGAAGGCTACTTCCGGTTTGACCCATCGCGGCCAGGCCAGCCTCTGCTGTCGCAGCCGCCACTTGGTTCCGGATTCATCTTTCCAGCGCACCCGGGCACCCTATATGCCACGCCCCGCCGGGCCGTGGCCGGGGCGTCCCTCCTCTTGGCCGAATCAGCCCGTTCATCGAATGGAAATCGATGATTGACACACGGATGAGGATTCTGCCCTTGTTTGTCGCGAGCGAACCGTTCGCCCACATCGGCCGATTCGGCGTGATCACCGCCTCGGCGGGCGCTTCGCTCTTGACGTTCCATCAGGTCCGTCGTCTAATTTCATGCCTCGCGCCGCCCCGGGCGGAATTCCGAAGCCATACCTTCGGGTCCACGTGCCGGGAATGATCTCCCTTTACCCCCACCGCTCTGCCGATTCTTTCGGAGACGCCATGAGATCTGCTGACCGGCTCGGCGACCTCGTCCTCGGCATCACTCCCTTCGGGCGACCGGACGCCAGGCTCGCCGCCGCGGTCAGCCGCGCCGGAGGGCTCGGGATCCTGGACCTGGGGGCCGGGGACCGGCGAGCGCGGGAGGCGCTGGAGCGGCTTCGGGGCTGGACCCCCGACGGCCGGTACGGAGTGCGGATCGGCCCCGGCTGCCGACTGGCCCCCGCGGACTTGGCGGCGGCCCGCCCCGAGGCGGGGCCCCAGGACCGGGGTGTTGGCGCGGGTGCGGGTCCGGACACGGTGGTTCTCCCGGCGGACTCCCCCTGGACGGTGGCCGACGCCGTGGCGTCGACCGACGCCGTGGGCCGCCACCGCGTCCTCGCCGAGGTCACCGACCTGGAGGAGGCCCTGGATGCCGTACGGGCCGGGGCGCACGGCCTGATCACCCGGGGTGGCGAGAGCGGCGGCCGGGTCGGGGGCTTAAGCACCTTCGTACTCCTTCAGCAGTTGCTCGCCGAGCCGCGGGTGTCCGTACCCGTGTGGGCGTGTGGCGGGATCGGCCTCCACACGGCCGCCGCTGCGGTCGTCGGCGGGGCGGTCGGCGTCGTGCTGGACACCCAACTGGCGCTGCTCGCCGAATCGGGAGTGCCCGAGGAGACGGCCACCGTGCTCCGCTCCCTGGACGGCTCGGAGACCGCCGTGGTCGACGGCCGCCGGGTGCTGCGCCGCCGGGTGCGCGATGCGCGCGCCCGGCCGCTGCCTGTCGGCCAGGACGGCTTTCTGGCGGCGCGCTTCGCCGAGCGGTACGGCGATGTCGGCCGGGCCGTACGCGCCGTGGCCGACGCCGTACGGGATGCCGTACGGGACGACCGCGCCGCCGCCGTGCTGCGCCCGGGCTCCCCGATGAGCGTGGCGCTCGGCACCCGGCTGCCGGTGGCGCAGGGGCCGATGACCCGGGTCAGCGACCGGGCCGGATTCGCCTCCGCGGTCGCCGCCGAGGGCGCCCTGCCGTTTCTCGCGCTCGCCCTCGCCGGGCGCGAACAGGCGCGCGCCATGCTGGCGGAGGCGGGGGCCGCGCTTGAGGGGCGGCCGTGGGGGGTGGGGGTGCTCGGCTTCGCTCCCGAGGAGATCAGACAGGCCCAGCTCGAGGCCGTACAGGAGATCCGCCCCAGCCACGCGATCATCGCGGGCGGGCGGCCCGCCCAGGCCGAGGCGCTGGAGAAGGCCGGGATCGCCACCTTTCTGCACGTCCCTTCGCCGGGGCTGCTGGGGCAGTTCCTGCGGTCCGGCGCCCGTCGGTTCGTGTTCGAGGGCTCCGAGTGCGGCGGACACGTCGGCCCGCGCCACAGCTTTCCGCTGTGGGAGGCCCAGATCGCGGTGATCGAGGACTTCCTGGAGGAGCAGGGCCGGGGCGGGGGTGAGGCGGGGCGGAATGGGGCGGTGGCCCCGATCGAGGTCTTCTTCGCGGGCGGCGTCCACGACGAGCGGTCCGCGGCGATGGTCGCCGGCCTCGCCGCCCCGCTGACCCGGCGCGGTGTCCTGGTCGGCCTGCTGATGGGCACCGCGTATCTCTTCACCGAGGAGGCGGTCGCCCACGGCGCCGTCCAGCCGCTGTTCCAGCGTCGGGTGGTGGCCGCGCGGCGCACCGCGCTGCTGGAGACCGCTCCGGGGCATGCCACCCGCTGCGTCCCCAGCCCGTTCACCGAGGAGTTCGGAGCCGTCAAGGAGCGGCTGCGCGGGGAGGGCGTCCCGGAGCGGCAGGTGTGGGAGCGGCTGGAACGGCTCAACGTCGGCCGGCTGCGGATCGCGGGCAAGGGTGTCGAACGCGGCCCGGGCGGCGAGTTGGTGGCGGTCGGCGAGGAGCGCCAATATCAGGATGGCATGTTCATGGCGGGCGATGTGGCGGTGTTGCGCTCGGCCACCACCACCGTCGCCACCCTGCACCACTCCGTGGCCCCGGCCGCCGCGGACTTCTTCCGCCGTACGGCGGCCGTGCTGCGCGAGCGCCTGGGCGTGACCCTGCCCGGGCGGGCGGAGCGGGAGGCCCCGGCGCCGCTGGACGTGGCCGTGGTCGGGATGGCGTGCATGTTTCCGCGCGCCCCCGATCTCGCCACGTTCTGGGCCCATGTGGTCGGCGGTGTCGACGCCGTGACCGAAGTGCCCGTCGAGCGCTGGGATCCCGCCGTCCACTACTCCCCCGGTGAAACCCACGGCGCCACGGCGTCCACCAATGCCACGGCGTCCAACGGCGCCACCGCCTCCAAGTGGGGTGGCTTCCTGCCCCCGATCCCCTTCGACCCCCTGCGCTACGGCATCCCGCCGACATCCCTGGGCAGCATCGAGCCGGTACAGCTGCTGGCGCTGGAGGCGGCGCGGCGCGCCCTGGAGCACGCCGGATACCAGGCGGCGCCCGGTGAGGAGCGGGGCGGCCCCGGCAGCGCGGGTGGCCGGGCCTTCGACCGCTCCCGTACGTCGGTCGTGTTCGGCGCCGAGGCGGGCAGCGATCTGTCCAACGCCCAGACGCTGCGCGCCGTACTGCCCTCCTACTTCGGCACGGTGCCCGAAGAGCTGGCGGAACAGCTGCCCGAGCTGACCGAGGACTCCTTCCCCGGCATGCTCGCCAATGTCATCGCCGGGCGGATCGCCAACCGGCTCGACCTCGGCGGCGCCAACTACACGGTGGACGCGGCCTGCGCCTCCTCCCTGGCCGCCGTCGACATGGCCTGCAAGGAGCTGGTCAGCGGCACCAGCGACCTCGTACTGTGCGGCGGCGCCGACCTGCACAACGGCATCAACGACTACATGCTCTTCTCCTCCGTGCACGCGCTGTCCCCGACGGGCCGCTCGCGCACCTTCGACGCCTCGGCGGACGGCATCGCGCTCGGCGAGGGCGTCGCCTGCGTGGTGCTCAAGCGGCTGGCGGACGCCGAACGCGACGGCGACCGCGTCTACGGCGTGATCAAGGGCGTGGGCAGCTCCAGCGACGGGCGGTCGCTCGGGCTCACCGCACCCCGGCCCGAGGGCCAGCGGGCCGCGCTGGAGCGCGCCTACCGCAACGCCCGGATCTCCCCCGCCGACGTCGGTCTCGTCGAGGCCCACGGCACCGGCACGGTCGTCGGCGACCGCACCGAGCTGTCCATCCTCACCGAGGTGTTCACCGCCGCCGGGGCCACGGCCGGCGGCTGCGCGCTGGGCTCCGTCAAGTCGCAGATCGGGCATACGAAATGCGCCGCGGGCCTGGCCGGTCTGGTCAAGACCGCGCTGGCCCTGTACACCGGCGTCAAGCCGCCCACCTCGCACCTGCGCCACCCCAACGCCTCCTGGGACGCGACGACCAGCCCCTTCGCCTTCCACACCGAGCCCGCACCCTGGGTGGCCCCGCCCGCCGAGCGCATCGCCGGGCTCAGCGCCTTCGGTTTCGGCGGCACCAACTTCCACGTCGTCCTGTCCGCCCACGACGCCGGCCCGCCCCCGGCCCACGCCCTGGACGCCTGGCCCGCCGAGCTGTTCACCTTCCGCGGCACGGACCGGGCGGCGGCCCTCCGCGCCGTCGAGGAGACGCTGGCACTCGCCGAGGCCAACGAGGCCGACAATGCCTTGGGGTCGCCCTGGCGGCTGCGCGACCTCGCCCTCGCCGCCGCCACCCGCTCCGACGCCGGTCAGGGCCCGGTGTGGGCCGCCGTGGTGGCCACCGCCCCGGACGGGCCCGGCGAGCCGGCGGCGCTGCTGCGGCGGGTGCTGGCGGGGGAACACGACCCGGCCGCGGGGATCTATCTGGCCGGGTCGGCGGACCCGGCCGGTACGGAGGGTACGACCGGTCCCGAGAGGCCAGCCGATCCGGACGGCGGTGGCGACCCGGCAGGTCGGACCGTCGCGGAGAGCGGTGGTGGCACATCCGCCGACGACGGCGCGGGGCGAGGCCCCGGTCTCGGCCCCGGCCTCGGCAAGGTGGCCTTTCTCTTCCCGGGACAAGGCAGCCAGCGGCCCGGTATGTTCGCCGACCTGTTCGTCGCCTTCCCCGAACTCCACGGCCACGCGCGGCTCGCCGGATCCCACGCCTCCGCCCTCCACCCACCGGCCGCCTTCGACGAGCCGGGACGGGCCGCCCAGCGGGCCAGGATCACCGACACCCGGGTGGCCCAGCCGGCGCTGGGTGTCGTCGGCCTGGCCGCGCACTCGCTGCTCGCGGCGGCCGGAGTCCGCCCCGACATGGCCGCCGGGCACAGCTACGGCGAGCTGGTCGCGCTCTGCGCGGCGGGCGCGCTCGACCCGTCCGCGCTGCTGGAGCTGAGCGCCGAGCGGGCGTCCGCGATCATGGACGCCGCGCAGGCCGCGGGCCCCGAGCCGGGCACCATGGCGGCGGTGACCGCGAGCCGCGAGGAGATCGAGCGCGTCCTGCGCCACGGCGGCCTGGCCGGCCAGGTGGTGACCGCCAACCACAACGCACCGCGCCAGACCGCGATCTCAGGGCCGCGACAGGAGGTGGACACCGCGGTCGGACTGCTGCGGGAGGCCGGATATCCGGTGAAGCGGCTCGCGGTGGCCTGCGCCTTCCACAGCCCACTGGTGGCCACGGCCGGCGAACGGTTCGCCAAGTCCCTGGCCCGACAGCCGATTCATCCGCCCGAGTACCCGGTCTGGGCGAACCGCACCGCCGCCCCACACGGCAGCGAGCCGGACGTCATACGCGCGGAGCTGGCGGCCCAGATCGGCGCGCCGGTCCGCTTCGTCGAGCAGATCGAAGCCATGTACGAGGCGGGGGCCAGGATCTTCGTCGAGGCGGGGCCCGGCACCGTGCTCACCCGGCTGGTGGGCGAAATCCTCGGCGACCGTCCGCACCGCGCCATCGCCTTCGAGGGGCGGCGCGTCGGCGCACGGGCCGTGGACGGCGGCGTAGGGGTCGGGGTCGGGGTCAGGGGCGGGGGCAGTGCCGGTCCGCGCGGGCTGTACGGCTTTCTCGACGCTCTGGCTCAACTGGCCGTCGCCGGGCTGCCGGTGCGTACCGGCTGGATGTTCCGCGGCCGCGACGCCGTGGACGCCGGCCGCGCGGCGGCGCCGAAACGGCCCGGCTGGACGGTGGACGGGCAGTTGGTCCGTACCGCCGCGGGCGAACTCCTGCCCGGCGCGCTGGCGCCGGCCCGACGTGTCGAGGAGGCGACGGTGAGCCAGACGGACCGGGACGCGCTGATCCTGGAGTTCCTGAGAACCAGCCGGGAGATGGTGGCGGCGCAGCGCGATGTGCTCCTCACCCATCTCGGGGCCACGCCGGGCGCCAGGCCCGCCGGTCCCGTCGCGCCCGCGATTCCAGGGGTGGCCGGAGCGGTGGAGGCGGCAGCGGCCCTCCCGCCACAGCCCCTGAGCGGGCCGACGCCCACGCCCATGCCGACACCGTTGACCATGCCGATGCCCGCCGAGGCGGCAGCAGCCGTGGAGCCGGTGGCGGTCACCGAGGCGGACGTGGCCCGTATGGTCGCGCAGATCATCAGCGAGCGCACCGGGTACCCGGTCGACATGATCGAGCCGGACCTCGACCTCGAGGCGGATCTGAGCATCGACTCGATCAAACGGGCCGAGATCGCGGGCGAGTTGGCGGCCCGCCTGGGCGTGGGCGGCACGGGCGGCAGCGGCGCGGCGGCGCTCGCGGACGAAGAGCTCGAAGAGCTGACGAAGGCCCGCACCACCGCCGCGGTCACCGCCTGGCTCACCCCTCGGCTGAGCGACGACGCGGCGGCGACCGACGGCGCCGACGCCGGGCCGAACGGCATCGCCGCGGCCGTGGGGCCCGGGCCACAGGCCACCGCCGGGCCCGGGGGCGCCGGTCCACGGGACGACAGCGCCCCGACGGTCGGCGTGCCCACGGCCGGCGTGCGCACGGCCACCGGTCCGGAGGAGGCCATCGGGTCCCCGGACATCGACTCCCCGGCCGGCGCGCCACCGCCGAGCGGCCCCGCCACCGCCGGCCCAGAGGCCACCGCCGGCCCGGAGGCCGCGCGCGGCCCCGAGGCCGTGGCGCGCGGGCCACTCCCCAGCAGCCCAGCCGTCAGGGGCGTGGCGCCGAAGCGGATGCTGCTGCGGTCCGTGCCGCTCGCCGGGGGCGCGGCGCTCGGCGAGCCCTCGACCGCCCTGTCCGGCAGGCGGTTTGTGCTGCTGGGCGATGACGAGCCCCTGGCCGACGCGGTCGCGGAACGGCTGCGGGGGCGCGGCGCCGAGGCCGTGGCCCTGGCGGGCGGGCACCTTCCCGGCGAGGGCGACGGTCCATCCCTCGGCCACCGCTGGGAGGTGCCCCCTGACGGGGTGATCCTGCTCCAGCCGTCGGCCGCGTCCGGCGCGCCCGTACTGCCCGCGGCGTTCCCCGTACTGCGGGCGGCCCTGGCGCGCGGGCCGCGGTGGCTGTTGGCCGCGCGGCGGGCGGACCCGCTCGACGTCGGGACGGCCGGGCTGCACGGCCTGTTCCGCAGCGTCGCCCGGGAGTACCCGGGGACGGTGGCCACCGTCGTCGACCTCCCCGCCGACGCGCCCGCCACCGCCGTCGCCGACGCGCTGCTTGACGAGGTGTTCGCCCCGGACCACCCACCCGTCGTGCTGCGCACCGCCAACGGTCGGCACGGTCTTGAGCTCGTGGAGAGCGGCTTGGGCGTTCTCGGCGCCTCGGGCGCGGGGCCCGCCGGGGACGGGGCGGCGGAGGCCGCGGCCATCGGCCTCGACCGCGATTCGGTGGTCGTGCTGGTCGGCGGGGCGCGCGGGATCACCGCACGGTGTGCGGCGGCCCTCGCGGCCGCCACCCGCTGCCGTATCGAACTGCTCGGCCGCACCCCCGTACCCGCCGGGCCCGAGGACCCGGCCACCGCCGGGGCCCGGGACGAGGCCGCCCTGCGCGCGGCGCTCGCCGCGGGCGGCGGCCGAAGACCTGCCGAGATCCAGCGGGAGGCGGCCGGGATCCTGGCGCGACGTGAAGTGGCCGCCACACTGCGGGAGCTGACCGAACTCGGGGCCCGGGCGCGCTACCGGTCGGTCGACTTCCGTGACCCCGACGCGGTGCGCCAGGCCGTCAAGGAGATCCACGCCGACCACGGCCGGCTGGACGGCGTCGTCTACGCGGCGGGAGTGATCGAGGACCGGCTGATCGAGGAGAAGTCCGCCGAGTCCTTCCAGCGGGTCTTCGACACGAAGGCGGGCGGCGCGCGCTCGCTCCTGGACGCGCTGGAGGAGCTGCCCGGCGGACCGAGCGGACCGGGCGGACCGGGCGGCAGCCCCGGGGGGCCGTTGTTCGCGGTGCTCTTCGGCAGCGTCTCCGCCGTCCTCGGCAACCGCGGCCAGGCCGACTACGCGGCGGCCAACGACGCGCTGGAAACCCTCGGCGCGCGGTGGGCGGCCCGCACCGGCCGCCGGGCGCTGACGGTCCATTGGGGGCCCTGGGCGCCCACGGGCGGGCACGCCGGGATGGTCAGCCCCGCGCTCGCGCGCGAATACGCGAGGCGTGGCGTCGAGCTCATCGACCCGGAGGAAGGGGCGCTGGCGCTGCTGCGCGAGCTCGCCTGGGGCGAGGAGTCCGACCGGGCCGTCGTCTATACAGCGTCGAGCTGGTGACCGTGGCGTACGACGACGAAGGCGGCGGCCGCAGACCCCCGGTGGCGATCGTGGGGATGGCCGTGCTGTTGCCCGGGGCGCCGGACCTGGGGACGTACTGGCGAAACCTGGTGACGGGCGTGGACGCGATCACCGAGGTCCCGGCGCAGCGGTGGGACGCCGAGTTCTACGCCCCCAGGACGGCCACCGCCGCCGCGAGCGCCGCCGACCGGGTGTACTGCCGCCGTGGCGGATTCGTCGACGGGCTGGCCGAGGTGGAGGTCACCCGTTTCGGGATCATGCCCGCCTCCGTCCCGGGCACCGAGCCCGACCAGCTGATCGCCCTGCATGTGGCGGCCGCGGCCGTCGCCGACGCGGGCGGCGAGGAGCGGCTGCCCGACCGGGGGCGGGTCGGGGTGGTGCTCGGCCGCGGCGGCTATCTCACGCCCGGTCTGGTCCGCCTCGACCAGCGGGTCCGCACCGCCCACCAGCTCGTACGCACGCTCGGCGAGCTGCTGCCCGACCTCGGCGCCGACCAGTTGGAGCGGGTCCGGGCCGCGTTCACCGAGCGCCTGGGCCCCGACCGCCCCGAGGCGGCCATCGGCCTGGTGCCCAACCTCGCCGCCTCGCGGGTGGCCAACCGGCTCGATCTGCGTGGCCCCGCGTACACCGTGGACGCCGCCTGTGCGTCCTCGCTCGTCGCCATCGACCAGGCGAGTGCCGAGCTGGCCTCCGGCCGGTGCGACGCGGTGCTGGCGGGCGGGGTGCACCACTGCCACGACATCACCCTGTGGAGCGTCTTCGCGCAGCTGCGCGCGCTCTCACCGAGCGAGCGCATCCGCCCCTTCCACCGCGAGGCCGACGGAATCCTGATCGGCGAGGGCACCGGCGTCGTGGTGCTCAAGCGGCTGGCCGACGCGCGGCGGGACGGCGACCGGGTGTACGCCGTCATCAGAGGCACCGGCGTGGCCGGCGACGGCCGCGCCGCGGGCCTGGTCAACCCGGACCCGGGCGGCCAGACGCGGGCGGTACGACAGGCGTGGCGTACGGCCGGGCTCGATCCGCGCGAGCCCGGCTCGCTCGGGCTGCTGGAAGCGCACGGCACCGCGACACCCGCGGGTGACACGGCGGAACTGGCCACGGTGGCGGAGGTCTTCGGCGCCGCGACCGGCGACGGCGCCGACCGCGCCGTGATCGGGTCGGTGAAGTCGATGATCGGCCACACCATGCCGGCGGCCGGGGTGGCGGGCCTCGTCAAGGCCGCCCTGGCGATCCACCACGGCCTGCTGCCGCCCACCCTGCACTGCGACGACCCGCACCCGGCCCTGGCCGCGACCCGCTTCCGCCCGATCGCCACGGCGGAGCCGTGGGAGACGGGGCGGGGCGCGGGGGTGCGCCGCGCGGCGGTGAACGCGTTCGGGTTCGGCGGGATCAACGCGCATGTCGTGCTGGAGCAGCCGCCGCTGGTGGCCGTTCGGCCCCCGAGGTCCCGGACGCCGGCCACGGCCACGGCGGTGGCCGGCCCGCCGGGTGTCGGCGCGCCCGACGCCGTCGGCCCCGCCGCGCGCACGGCCCCGGCCAGGTCCGGCTCCGTCGCCGACACGCCGGACACCGCGCCCGTCACCGCGCGCCTGGCCACGGCCGCGCCGGAGGCCGCACCACACGCCGAGCCGCCCAGGGCCGACAACGCCCGCCAAACCGAAACCCCCACCACCTACCGGATGACGGCCGCCAGGCCGGGTGTCCGCGTGCCCGACGCCGACGGCGCCATGCCCATGGCCGCGCAGGCCCCCGCGTCCGGGGCTCCCCACACCTCCACCACACCCAGGGCCCACGTCACCGAGCCGGAGCGGGTACTCGCGGTGGCGGCCGAGACGCCGGAGGGGCTGGCCGCGTGGCTGGCGGAGGAGGATGACGCGGCGCTGCGGGCCAGCGCCGCAGTCCCCGCCTCGGGCCGGGTCAGGCTCGGCATCGTCGGGCCGACCGCCAAGCGGCTGGCGCTGGCGCGGCGCGTGGTGGCGAAGAAGGCCTCGTGGCGTGGGCGCAACGACGTGTGGTTCACGCCCGATCCGCTGCTGAGCGAGCGCGCGGCGGACGGGCCGGGCCGGGTGGTCTTCGTCTTCCCCGGTCTGGAGGCCGAGTTCGCACCGCGCGTGGACGGCGTCGCCGAGTATTTCGGGCTCTCCCCCGCCACCGTCGGGGCGGCCGACGGCCGCGCGCCGGTCGGCGATATCGGCCGCCACGGTGTCGGTGTCTTCGCCGTCGGCCGTCTGCTGGACCGCGCGTTGCGGCGGATGGGGGTGGTGCCGGACGCGGTGGCCGGGCACAGCGTCGGCGAATGGACCGCGATGGTGTCGGCCGGGCTGTACTCCGGCGCCGCGGTCGACGAATTCCTCGGCTCGTTCGACCCCGACACACTGCGCGTGCCCGGGCTGGCCTTCGGCGTACTGGGCGCTCCCGCCGAGCGGGTGCTGGCCGCGCTCGCGGAGGGCGCGGACGGTCGGGTCGTACTCTCCCACGACAACGCGCCGAGCCAGTCGATGGTGTGCGGGCCGCGGGCCGACGTCGAGGCGTTCGTACGGCAGTTGCGTGGCGAGGGGGTGATCGGGCACGTCCTTCCGTTCCAGTCGGGGTTCCACACCCCGATGCTGGTGCCGTACCTGGGGCCGATCAGAGCCGCCGCGGAGCGGTTCGAGCTGTTTCCGCCGCGCGTGCCCATCTGGTCGGGGACGACCGCGGCGCCGTATCCGCCCGACGCGGCCGGGGTACGGGAGCTGTTCGTACGCCATCTGCTCGAGCCGGTCCGTTTCCGGCTGTTGACGAAGGCGCTGTACGAGGCGGGCTTCCGGGCGTTTGTGCAGGTCGGCCCGGGGCAGCTGGCCTCGCTCATCGGTGACACGCTCCAAGGGGCGGAACATCTCGCGGTGGCCGCCGACTCGCCGCACCGCGACGGCGTCGCCCAGCTGCGCCGGGTGGCCACCGCCCTGTGGGTGGACGGGGCCCGGGTGGGCCCGTCCCTGCCGCGCCCCGCCACCGCGCCCGGCGTCATGGCATCGCCCGCCACCGCGCCTTCCGCCACCGCGCCTTCCGCCGTCTCGCCGAAGCCGGTACGGCTCGACCTCGGCGGCGCGCTGATCTCCCTGGACGAGCGCCACCTCCCCGGGCTGCGCCACGCGTTGGCGTCCGCCTCCGCCGCCTCCCCCAGCGCCGACATTCCTGCCCTCCGGGCCGACGCCGTGTCCGCGCTGGACGCGGTGGCGGGGCGGTTTCCGGTGGCCGCGGAGCTCGGCGCGCTGCTGCGGGAGACGGCCGGTGTCGCCGCCGAGCTGATCACCGTCACGGGCCGCGCGGGCGGACCGTCGGCCCCGTCAGCCCTGCCAGCCCCGCCAGCCCCGCCAGTCCCCAAGGCCGCCGCACCCGCGCCGACGACCTGGCGCACCGTGCTGCGGGTGTCCACGGACACCATGCCGTACCTGCGCGACCACTGCTTCTTCCGGCAACGGCCCGGCTGGCCCGACGAGTCGGACCGGTGGCCTGTCGTCCCGGCGACCACGATCGTCGGGCACCTCATGGACGCGGCGGAGCGGACAGCCCCCGGGCGGCGGGCGGTCGCGGTGCACGGTGCGCGGTTCGGCCGGTGGGTGACCGCCGCGCCGCCCGTCGAGGTGCCCATCACCGTGACGCCGTCGCCCGATGGCCCGGACCGGCCGGCCGTGGACTTCGGCCGCAGCGCCCAGGGCACGGTGGAGCTCGCGCCCCGCTACCCGTACCCCCGCCCCGCCCCCTGGCCCGCCGACCCGGCCGCCGAGGAGGCCCCCGCCCATACCGCGGCCGAGCTGTACAGCAGGCGCTGGATGTTCCACGGCCCGGCGTTCCAAGGAGTCAGCGAGATCACCGCGATCGGCGCGGCGCGGGTGCGCGGCACGATCACCACGCCGGCCGCGCCCGGCGCCCTGCTGGACAATGTCGGCCAGTTGCTCGGCTACTGGCTCATGGCCACCCGCACCGAGCGGACCGTGGTCTTCCCCGTCGGCATGCGGCACATCCGCCTCTTCGGACCGCATCCGCTCCCCGGCACCACGGTGGAGTGCGTGATCAGGGTCGGCTCGCTGACCGACACCACGCTCGAGGCGGATGTCCAGCTGCTCATCGACGGGCAGGTGTGGGCCCAGCTCGACGGCTGGCAGGACCGCCGTTTCGACAACCACCCGAGCACCCGGCCGGTCGAGCGCTTCCCCGAACTCAACGCGCTCTCCCAGCCGCAGCCCGGTGGCTGGGCGCTGCTCCACGAGCGCTGGCCCGATCTGGCGTCGCGCGACCTGATCATGCGCAACCACCTGGCCGGCGCCGAGCGCAGGGCGTACGAGCGGCAGGCCCCGCGCGGCAGGCGGCAGTGGCTGCTGGGCCGGATCGCGGCCAAGGACGCGGTGCGGCAATGGCTTTGGGCGCGTGGGGAGGGGCCGGTCTTCCCGGCCGAGATCCAGGTGTGCGAGGACGCGCGCGGCCGCCCGTACGTCCTCGGGGCGCACGGCCGGACGCTGCCCGGGCTGGACGTCGCGCTGGCGAGCCGGGCCGAGGCCGGAGTGGCCCTGGTGGTGCCGCGTGCGCCGGACCGCGACCGCGAGGACTCCGGGCCGGGCCCCGGCATCCATATCGAGGAGAGCACCGGACTGGACACCGCCGGACAGGAAACCGCGGCCCTCCGCGCGGCGAAGGAGGCAGTAGCCAGGGCCGAGGGCGTCGAGGGTGTCGGGGGCGGGGGCCACGGGCCGGACGTCACCGTGCTCGACGCGGAGGACCCGCGGCGGCTCCTGCTCCAAGTGGCCACGGCCGCCGGGCGGCCGCGCCGCTACCGGGTGCACTGCGCGCGTACGGCCAACCCTCCCGGGTTGCCCAGCAGGGACTACGTCGTGGCCTGGACCACCGGCCCGGCGGACGACGAGTGAGGAGACCGACCAGTGAGTACCGCCAAGCAGACCGCCGCGGCGCCCGTGGCGGACGACGAGGAGACCGTCCTCGCGGACATCGCCGGAATGCTCCGGAAGATGCTCGACGAGTACGGCCTCGACGACATCGAGATCGCCGCGGACAGCCGGTTCATGGAGGACCTGGAGCTGGAGAGCATCGACCTGGTCACCCTGGCGGGAATTCTGCAGGCCCGGTACGGACGGCACGTCAACTTCGCCGAGTTCGTGGCCGGGCTGGAGCTCGACGAGATCATCGACCTCACCGTGGGGCGCCTCGTCGAGTACGTCGTGGGCTGCCTGAAGGCCGCCGGGGGGAGCTGACCGATGGCCATGGTCCACACCGGCGGACCGGACGGCGTCAGGCTCCATGTGCAGCGGCTCGGCCCCGGCCGGGCCGGGCCCGCGACCCCCACCGCCGTGCTGCTGCACGGCCTGCTCACCGACAGCCTGGCCGCCTACTACTTCACGGTCGGCCCCGGGCTCGCCGCGGCCGGGGTCGACGTGGTCATGTACGACCAGCGGGGCCACGGGCGCAGCGAACGCCCCGCGCACGGCTACCGGCTGGACGCCTTCGTCGGGGACCTGGAGCGGCTGCTCGACCGGCTGGGCGTCCACGGCCCGGTGCACCTGGTCGGCAACTGCTTCGGCGGGACGGTCGCGTTCCAGTACGCGGTCCGGCATCCGGAGCGGGTGGCCGGTCTCACGCTGATCGAGTCCGAACCGGCCACCCCCGCGTGGGCTGCGAAGCTCGAAAAGCTCCTCGGCTACACCGCGACCCAGTTGTCGGAGCACGAAGCCGACGCCCTGGCCTGGATCGACGCCCACCACGGCGGGCACACCGCCCGGCTGGCCAAATCGGCGGCCCGGCTGGTGCGCACCACCACCATCGCCCAGGACATACCGTCGAGCGCGGTGCTGGGCGAGGGCCGGATCCGCTCCGTACGCAGTCCGGTTCTCGCCCTCTACGGCGCCGAATCGGACATGGCCGCCCAGGCGCCGTGGCTGGAGTCGCTGCTGCCGTGCGGCCGGACGGTTGTCGTGCCGGGCCATGAGCACTCGGTCCTGGTCGAGGTGCCCGCCCTGGTGCTCCGCCATGTCCTGGGCTGGATCGGCGATCCGGGTGGGAGGCGTGGGCTGCCTCCGGCGGCGGTTTTCGCCGAAGCGGAGGCGGCCTTATGAGAGGCGTCGCCGCCTCCGGACGCCGCTTCCTGTTCGTCGTGCCGCCGCTCGTCGGACACATCAACCCCACCCTCGGCGTCGGGGCCGAACTCGCCGCCCGCGGCCACCGGGTGGCCTGGGCCGGGACGCCGGAGGTGGTGGGGCGGCTGGCCGGGGACGCGGCGGTGGTCTTCCGCTGCGCGGTGCCCGCGCTCGGCGAGGGCGACATCAGCGCCGTACGCCCCGCGGACGCTCGGGGCCCCGGCGCGTTCAAGTTCCTGTGGGAGCGCTTTTTGGTGCCGCTCGCGGAGGCGATGGCCCCGGGGGTACGGGCTGCGGTCCGGGAGTTCCGGCCGGATGTGGTGGTCGCCGACCAGCAGGCCGTCGCCGGTGGTCTGGTCGCCGAGCGGCTGGGCGTACGGTGGGCCACCTCGGCCACCACCTCGGCGGAGTTCACCGGGGCGCTGGACGGTATGCCGCGGATCGGTGCCTGGCTGGAGGGGCTGCTGGAGGGGTTGCGCGCCCGGATCGGCGATCCGGCCGGGACGGCGGATCCCCGCTTCTCACCGCATCTGGTGCTGGCGTTCACCACCGAGGAGCTGGCGGGCCGGCCCGTGCGGGCCGCGGAGCGGATCCGTTTCGTGGGCCCGTCCATCGCCGCCCGCCCCGCCGCGCCCGACTTCCCCTGGCATTGGCTCGACCCGGCGCGGCCGGCCGTCCTGGTCACCTTGGGCACCGTCAACGCCGACGCCGGAGCGCGCTTCCTCACCGTCTGCCGGGATGCCGCGCGCGCCCGCGCCGGCCGCGTCCAGACGGTGCTCGTCGACCCCGCGGGCGCGCTGGACACCGCGCCCGGGGTGCCGCTGGACGGCGATGTGCTGGTGGTGCGCGGGGTGCCGCAGCTGCCGCTGCTGGCGCGGGTCGCGGCCGTCGTGTGCCACGCCGGGCACAACACCGTATGCGAGGCGCTGTGGCACGGCGTACCGCTGGTCGTGGCGCCCATCCGCGACGACCAGCCCGTGGTCGCCGGGCAGGTGGTGGCCGCGGGGGCGGGCGTACGGGTGCGGTTCGGCCGGGTCACGGCGGCCGGTCTTGGCGAGGCCCTGGACGCCGTGCTGTACGAGCCGGGGCATCGGGCGGCGGCCGAGCGCATCGGGGCGTCCTTCCGCGCGGCCGGCGGCGCCGCCGCGGCCGCCGGCCACCTCGAACGGCTGGCAGCGCGGGCCGCCACCCGGCCACCTTCGCAGCCCTCATTGGAGGAGAGATGACCAGCGGCGTCGAACCACCCACCGCGCCCGGCCCCGCGTCCGGCCCCGGCCAGGAGCAGCGTCCGGCGGTAGCCGAGGGAGAGCCGAAGGGGCGCGAACCTGCCGACACCGGCTTGAGCGCACCGGAAACGAACCGAGCCTCGAAGAAGGGCGACCGCGCCGCGGCCGTCGCCGCGCTGCGCCCGCGCTACGCGGACGATCTCGCGCGCGGCACCGACCGGTTCTTCGAACCGCGCCGGTCCGACTGCCCGTGGTGCGGCTCGGCCCGGCTGGAGGAGCGGCTGCGCACCACCGATCTCTTCCAGCACAAGCCGGGCGGCTTCCGGCTGGATCGGTGCCGGGACTGCGGCCATGTGTTCCAGAATCCGCGGCTGAGCGGCGAGGGCCTGGAGTTCTACTACCGGGACTTCTACGACGGCCTGGGCGAGAAGGACATGGGCGGTCTCTTCGCCGGGCGCCGGAAGACGTACGTCAGGCGTGCGGAGTCGCTGCGCCCCTTCGCCGAGACCCCGGGGAACTGGCTGGACGTCGGTACCGGCCACGGCCATTTCTGCGAGGCGGCCCGCGCGGTCTTCCCCGGCACCCTCTTCGACGGCCTTGATCTGAGCGCCGGAGTGGAGCTGGCCGAGCGGGCGGGCCGGGTGACCCGGGGCATCCGGGGCGGCTTCGTCGAGCGGGTGACGGAACTGGCCGACGGGTACGACGTGGTGAGCATGTTCCACTATCTGGAGCACAGCACGGACCCCCGCGGCGAGTTGCGCGCGGCGCGGCGCGCACTGCGCCCGGGCGGACATCTGCTGATCGATGTACCGGATCCGGAGAGCCGCTTCTCCCGGCTGCTGGGCCGCTGGTGGCTGCCGTGGCTTCAGCCGCAGCATCTCCACTTCGTGCCCGTGGCCAATCTGCGCAAGGAGCTGTCCGGGCTCGGCTTCACCGTCGTCGCCGAGGAGCACGCCGGGCCGCACGACCCGGTCGATCTGCTCGGCGCCGTGTGGCTACTGCTGAACGCCGCCGCCCCGCCCGAGGACCAGCCCTGGCTGGCGCAGCCGCCGGGGCGGGCCCGGCGGCTGCTGCGCACGGCGATCGTGCTCGCGGGCGTCCCCGCCCTGCTGGTGACCGCCGCGCTGGACCACTTCCTGATCAGACCGCTGGCCGGCCGGCGCCAGCTGTCCAACGCCTACCGGGTGATCGCCCGGCGCGACTGACAGGACCTGAGAAGCCTCAAGCAAGCAGGCCCGCCGCGCCGTGAAGCTCCGTGAAGACGACGACGAAGACGACGGCGCGGCGGGCGCGGCGTCAGCGCTGCTCGTAGCGGATGAGGGACCGCACCATGCGGCAGGTGGTGTTGGAGGGCGGGCGCACCCCGATCCGGGCGGCGGTGGTGCGTATCTTGCGGTTGGGCGCCTGCTCGGGGCGGTACACCCCGGAGTTGAGCAGGGCGATGGCCAGGCGCATGGCCTTCAGCCGGCGGTGGTGGGTCTCGTACCACTCGCGCGGACGTCCGGCGGGCACTCGTTTCGTCGGGAGGGTCGCATAGCTCGGCAGGTCCGGAAGAGGTGTGGCGGCAGCGGCCATCGGCTTCCTCCAAAGGAGGTCGGGGACCCTTGTTCTTGACCCCTCCATTCTACTGCCGGGCACCGACAAAAGCCCCTGGCCACGGCCCGTTTGAACGGGGTGGCCGACGCATCCCGCGGACCACTTTCGCACCGTCTGCCGGACCGCCGCGCCGTACGACGGGAGGCGTACCCAAAACGGGCAGGGTACTCCCCGGGGAGGGGCCCGGAATCCACCCGGTGTCAGCGGCCCTGTCCCCGAGGCCCGCTTAGGGTGCAGACATGATTCTGCGAAGAGCCCGGCTGCGCGGCCGACGGCTGGTGGTGTCGGCGGCAGCCGCGGTCGCCGTGCTCGCGGGTGCGGGCACCTGGGCGGCCGTCGCCGCTGCGTCCGACGGTCGCCCCTCCGTCCACCGCGAGGACCGGGTGCTGGACATGCCGGGTGCCCGCATCGACACCTCGTACTTCACCGCGGGCTCCGGCCGCAGGCCCGCGGTGCTGCTCGCCCATGGCTTCGGGGGCAGCAAGGACGATCTGCGGTCACAGGCCGAGGGGCTGGCCCGCGACGGATACGCCGTGCTGACCTGGTCGGCGCGCGGCTTCGGCTCGTCCACGGGGAAGATCGGGCTGAACGACCCGGCCCATGAGGTGGCCGATGTCCGGCGGCTGATCGACTGGCTGGCCAAGCGGCCAGAGGTACGGCTCGACGCGGCCGGCGATCCCCGGGTGGGGGTGGCGGGCGCCTCGTACGGTGGGGCGGCCTCGCTGCTCGCCGCCGGGTACGACCGCCGCGTCGACGCCATCGCCCCGGCCATCACCTACTGGAACCTGGCCGACTCGCTCTTCCCCAAGGGTGTCTTCAAGAGCCTGTGGACAGGCATCTTCTTCACCACCGGCTCGGCGGACCCCACCGCGGGCTCGGCGGACCCCAGCGCGGGACAGGCGCCCGGAGGCCAGGAAGACCAGGAAGGCCGAGAAACCCAGGGAGACCGGCAGAGGAATCAAGGAGGCCAGAAGGACCGGAGCGGCCAGGGCTGCGGCCGGTTCGAGGCGCGGCTGTGCGCGATGTACGAGCGGGTCGCCGTGTCCGGCAAGCCGGACGACGCCGCCCGCAAGATGCTGGAGGCGCGCAGCCCGTCCGCCGTGGCCGACCGGATCAAGGTCCCGACGCTGATCCTCCAGGGCCAGACCGACTCGCTCTTCCCGCTCGATCAGTCGGACGCGATGGCCAAGGCCATCAAGGCCAACGGGGCACCGGTCGCCGTCGACTGGCTCGCGGGCGGACACGACGGGGGCGACCTGGAGACCAAGCGCATCTCGTCCCGTACCCGGGCGTGGTTCGACCGCTATCTCAAGGGCGACAAGGGCACCGACACCGGGCCGGCCTTCCGGATCACCCGCACCGGCGGGTTCGACTCCACCGACGGCGCCGCCCTGCTGCGCGGTGCGACGGGCGACAGCTATCCGGGGCTCACCGGCCACGGGCGGAGCGTGCGGCTGAGCGGCGGTGAGCAGTCGTTCGCCAACCCGCCCGGCGGAGGGCCGTCGGGCGTCTCCTCCGTACCCGGTATCGCGGGACTCTCCCAAGCCTCCTCCCTGGGCGTCGGGGTCTCCCTCGACTTCCCCGGGCAGTACGCCCGTTTCGACTCGGCGCCGCTGCGCCAGTCGCTGCGCATCACCGGCTCGCCCACGGTCAAGGTGCGGGTGAAGGCGGACGCGCCCGACGCGGTGCTGTTCGCGAAGGTGTACGACGTGGGGCCCGACGGGAGGCAGGTGCTGCCCTCACAGCTGGTCTCGCCCGTGCGGGTCACCGGCGCCGAGCGGGGCCGGACCGTCGAACTGCGGCTGCCCGCCGTCGACCACGAGGTGGAGCCGGGCCACCGGCTGCGGCTGGTGCTGGCCGCGACCGACCTCGGCTACGCCTCGCCGGCCGAGCCCGCCACGTACACCGTCTCCCTCGCGGACGGCGGCCTGACGGTCCCCACCGCGCCTGACGTACGTACCCAGTCCGCCCCGCTGCCCTGGTGGGTGTGGGGGCTGCCGCTGATGGCCACCGTGGTGGCGGCGGCCCTGCTGCTGACCGGCAAGCGGCGTACGGCCGCCCCGGCACCCGACCCCGAGCTGGCCGAGGTGCCGCTGCGGATCACTGGGCTGAGCAAGCGGTACGCGAAGTCGGTCGACCGGTACGCGGTCAAGGACCTCTCGTTCACCGTGGAGAAGGGACAGGTCCTCGGGCTGCTCGGGCCCAATGGCGCGGGCAAGACCACCACGTTGCGGATGCTGATGGGGCTGATCGCTCCCGACAGCGGTGAGATCCGCGTGTTCGGACACGCCATCAGGCCCGGCGCCTCGGTGCTGTCCCGTGTGGGCGCCTTCGTCGAAGGGGCCGGTTTTCTGCCGCATCTGACCGGCCGGGCCAACCTGGAGCTGTACTGGCGGGCCACCGGCCGCCCGGCCGAGGACGCCCATCTGGACGAAGCGCTGGAGATCGCGGGGCTCGGCGACGCGCTGGAGCGCGCGGTGCGCACGTACTCCCAGGGCATGCGCCAGCGACTGGCCATCGCCCAGGCCATGCTGGGCCTGCCGGATCTGCTGATCCTGGACGAGCCGACCAACGGGCTCGACCCGCCGCAGATCCGCGAGATGCGCGAGGTGATGATCCGGTACGCGGCGGCCGGCCGCACCGTGATCGTCTCCAGCCATCTGCTCGCGGAGGTCGAGCAGTCCTGCACCCATCTGGTGGTCATGGACCGCGGCCGGCTCGTCGAGGCGGGCCCGGTCGAGGAGATCGCCGGCACCGGAAGCAGTCTGCTGGTCGGCCACGAGGGCGAGCTGAGCGACGCCCTGGTGGAGAAGGTGGGCGCGCTGCCGGGGGTCGCCTCCGCCGCGCGTACCGGCGACGGACTGCTGGTGCACCTCGACGGCACCGGCCCCGCGCAGCTGCTCACGGAGCTGATGCGGCTGGAGATCCCGGTGACCAGCTTCGGGCCCAACCGGCGCCTGGAGGATGCGTTCTTGACCCTGATCGGAGGGGCCTCATGAGCGTGTCTTGGCGCGCTGCGTGGGCTGGACTGAGGAGCCGCGCAGCGACGCAGGAGCGAGCAGTGACGAGGGAAGCCGACGCGTGGAAGCGCGCCAAGCCTGAGCGGGAGGGAGGGGGTTCTGTGATGGAGGCGGCGCCCGGCCACCGGCCGGGCCGTACCCTGCCCCTGCGGGTCGAGGCGGTCCGGCAGCTGCGCCGGCGCCGGACCATGGTGATGGCGACGGTGCTGGCCGCGCTGCCGCTCGTACTCGTCGCGGCCTTCGCGCTGGGCGGCACCCCGGAAGGGCGCGAGAACCGGACCACGCTGATGGTCACCGCGACGGCTTCCGGGGCCAACTTCACCGCGACGGCGCTGTTCGTCTCGGCCGCCTTCCTGCTGGTCGTGCCGGTGGCCTTGTTCTGCGGGGACACCGTCGCGGCCGAGGCCAACTGGTCCTCGCTGCGCTATCTGCTGGCCGCGCCCGTGCCCAGGACCCGGCTGCTGCTGAGCAAGCTCGCCGTGGCGCTCGGGTTCAGCGCGGCCGCGATCGTGCTACTGCCACTGGTGGCACTGGTGGTGGGGACGGTGGCGTACGGATGGGAGCCGCTGCGGATCCCCACGGGCGGGTCGCTGGCCACGGGTGAGGCGCTGGGCCGGCTCGCCATCGTGGTCGCGTATATCTTCCTGTCCCAACTGGTCACCGCGGCGCTGGCGTTCTGGCTCTCCACCGTCACCGACGCCCCGCTGGGCGCGGTGGGCGGGGCGGTCGGGCTGACCATCGTGGGCAATGTCCTGGACGCGGTCACCGCGCTCGGCTCCTGGCGCGACTTCCTTCCCGCGCACTGGCAGTTCGCGTGGCTCGACGCGCTTCAGCCACATGCCGAGTGGAGCGGCATGGTGCAGGGCGTGTCGGTGTCCGTCGCATACGCCGTTGTGCTGATCGCGCTGGCCTTCCGCGGGTTCAGCCGCAAGGACATCGTCTCCTGACGCACCGCCGGTTCCGTTCCCGCCCGCGAGTGCTCCGGCGCGCCATGACATGCTGAGACGTTATGGCGCGCCGGACGGGTCGGCGAACGTCCGGCGTGACAGGGAAGGTCCATGAGGCTCTGCTTTCTGGTGGAGGAGCACTACCGCTACGACGGCATGCCGTTGGAGGTGATCCGACAGCTCACCGCCTGGGGACACCGGGTGGATGTGGTGTGGCCGGGGAGCTCCTTGGTGAGTGTGTCGGAGGCGGTCGGGGCGGGCAGCCATGACGCCTGGGTGCTCAAAACCGTCTCCGGGGGCCCGGGCCTGACGTTGCTCGAGGCCGCGGCGGCCGTGGGGCTGACGACGGTCAATGACGCCCGGTCGATCCGCGGGGTGCGGGACAAGGTGCTGGCGGCGGCGATCGGCACCGCCCGGGGGCTGCCGATGCCGCGGACCTACGCGGCGGCCCGGCCCGAGTCGCTGGCGGAGATACCGGAGGCGGAGTTCCCGCTGGTGGTCAAGCCCGCCGACGGCAGCTCGGGGCGGGCGGTGCGGCTGGTGTCCTCCCCCGACCGGCTGGCCGGGCTGCGGACGGAGCTGGCGGGGGAAGGGATGCTGATAGCCCAGCCCTATGTGGCCAACTCCGGGGTCGACCTCAAGGTCTACTGCGTGGGCGGCGAGCTGTACGCGACCGAGCGGAGCTCGCCGCTGCACCCCGGGGAGCCGGTGCGCGAGCGGCGGGTGGCGCTGTCCGCCGAGGTGGGCCGGATCGTCGCCGAGGCCGGGGCGGTCTACGGCCTGGATCTGTACGGCGTCGATGTGCTGCTGGGCCCGGACGGCCCGGTGATCGTCGATGTGAACGACTTCCCGAGCTTCCGTCAGGTGCCGGACGCCGCGGCGCGGGTGGGGCGGGCCGTCCTGGAGCTGGCCCGCCGGGGCCCGAGCGGGGCGGAGGCGACGGCAGGGGCGACGGCAGGGGCGGCCGTGGTGCCCGCCTGGCAGCGGGCGCGGGTGGCGGAACAGGTCCCCGCGGGCACCGGCGAGAGCCGATGAGGATCGGTCTGATCACCCCGGAGCCCGAGCACCCGCTGCTGGCCGCTACGACCGCGCTGCTGACGCCCCGGCACCAGGTGGAGGCGGTGGATCCGGGCGGCTGGGACGGCGCACCGGAGGATCCGGACTCCTTCGGGACGCTCGCCGATGTCTATCTGCTGAAGGCGCACACGCCCCGCGCGCTCGGCCTGGCCCGCTATCTCGAAGAGCGTGGCGCTCCGGTGCTGAACGCGGTGGGGCCGACCGAGCTGTGCCAGGACCGGACGGCGATGGCCGACCTCGCGCTCCGGGCCGGGCTGCCCTTCGCGCGCACCCGGACCGTACCGGCCCTCGCCCGGCTCGGCGGCGAAGAGCTCGCGTATCCGGTGGTGATCAAGAGCCGGCACAGCCGACGGCACGATCTGGTGGCCCGGCTCGACGACGCCGCCGGGCTGCGCGCCCTTGGCGCCGTCTGGTCGGGCGAGCCGGTGGTGGTGCAGCCGTTCACCGAGAACAGCGGCTGGGACCACAAGCTGTGGGTGATCGAGGGCCGGGTCTTCGCGGCCGTACGCCGGTCGGAGCTGGCGGACCCCGACCGCGGCCCGGCGCGCTCGCCGGCGCCCGGGGACCTGCCGGACGGCTGGGCGCGGCTGGCGCTGCGGGTCGGCTCGGTCTTCGGACTGCGGGTGTACGGCGTGGATGTGATCGACGCGGGCGACGGGGCGCCGCTGATCGTGGACATCAACGCCTTTCCGGGGATACGCGGCCAGGCCGGCGCCCCCGAGGCGCTGGCCGAGCTGGCACTGCGCACCGCCGAGCGGGGCGCCGTCCCGCACAGCTGAGGCATCGCGGGCCGATCCCGGACCGGACCGCCGTCCGCAGATCCCGGCCCGGACCACGGCCCGGGGCCCGATTGAGCGGGCCCGGGCCCGGGGATGATCCTGGAGAGGGGCCGTGACGTCCGGGCCCCGAGCCCGGGCATTCGGATACGGCCCGGCGAGGCAGATGCCGATGCGCAAGCAAGATTCCGCGAGGTCCCACGGCAGGGCCGAGGAGTTCGGGCATCAGCAGGTCGCGCCGCTCTCGGCGGCGATCGAGGTCGATGCCCGCGGGTACATCACGGCCTGGGGGCCCGATGCGGCGCGGCTGCTCGGGTATCAGCCCGGCGACATGCTGGGCCATCCGGTGCTGGACCTCCTCGCCGGGGAGCTCCCCGCCTCGGCCCGGAGCTATCTGCGCGCGCAGCCGGGCGACGGCTGGAGCGGCCCGATCAAGGCCAGGCACCAGGGCGGGCACCGCGTACAGCTGGCGGTCCAGGCACATCCGCTGACCGACGCCCGCGGCGGGATGCGCTGGCTCGTGGTGGCGGGTACGGCAGCCGAGGCCCGGCCCGGCCGGCCCGGCCCGGAGCCCGGCGCCCCGGGGTGGCCCGAGGAGGAGCTGTCCGAGGAGGAGCGGCTGCTGGAGAACTGGACGCTGGCCCAGATGCCGATTCCCGTGGCGATCTACAACACCCGGGCGCGGCTGGTGGGCGCGAACGTGGCCATGACCCATCTCATGGGCCAGTCGGTGGCTCAGATGCGCGGGCTGCGCCTGCGCGAGATGGACTCCCGGCCCATCGTCCAGGAGATCGACCTGCTCCAGGAGCAGGTCATCCGCACCGGAGAAGCGATCCGCCACGAGGGCTTCGACCCCTTGTCGGATGAGCCGAGCAAGCCCGCCTGGGCCGTCTATCTGATCCCCGTGAAGGACGCGATGGGCGTGGTGCGGGGCCTGTCGGCGGTGGTGTTCGACTACACCGAACAGCACCGGGCCCGGCGCCGGCTGACGATCGTCAACGAGGCCAGCGTCCGGATCGGCACCACCTTGGACGTGAGCCGGACGGCGCAGGAGCTGGCGGATGTGGCGGTCGACCGGTTCGCCGACTTCGTCACCGTCGATCTGCTGGACGCGATCTACCACGGGCAGGAGCCGATGGTGAGCCCGGCGAGCCGGGCCGTGGACTTCCGCCGTATCGCGCAGCAGTCCGTCCTGGAGGACTGCCCGGAGGCGTCGCTGGTGGCCGGAGGCGCGGATTCCTGGCCGGAGTACTCGCCTCCCGCCAAGGCCCTGGCGGCGGGCCGCGGTGTGCGGCACTCGACCCGGGACGAGGAGATCCGGCGCTGGACCCGGGAGGTCCCCCGCCGTGGCGAATCGGTGCACCGGTACGGGATCCACTCGGTGATGGCGGTGCCGCTGATCGCCCGGGGCACCACCCTGGGGGTGGCGATGTTCTACCGCCACCGGACACGGGATCCGTTCGACGACGACGATCTGCTGCTGGCCGAGGAGATCACGGCGCGGGCCGCGGTGTGCGTGGACAACGCCCGCCGCTACACGCGTGAGCGCGCCGTCTCGCTGGCCATCCAGCGCAGCATGCTGCCGCGCACGGGGATGCGGCAGATGGCCGCGTCGATCGCCTCCCGCTACCTTCCGGCGCGCACCGCGGCGGGGGTCGGGGGCGACTGGTTCGACGTCATCAGGCTCTCGGGGGCCCGGATCGCCCTGGTCGTGGGCGATGTCGTGGGGCACGGGGTGCACGCCGTGGCGACCATGGGGCGGCTGCGGACGGCGGTTCGTACGCTGGCCGACATCGGTCTGCCCCCGGACGAGCTGCTCACCCACCTGGACGATCTGGTGCTCCGCCTGGACGAGGAGGAATTCCACACCGGCGAGACCGAGCCCCGTACCGGCGAGACGGAGCCGCGTCCCCAGACGGGCGATCTCGTGGCCGAGGAGCGGAAGGAGAGCACCGGCGAGCTGGGCGCCACCTGCCTGTACGGGGTGTACGACCCGATCACCCGCACGGCCTCCTTCGCCAGCGCCGGCCATCCCGCGCCCGTCGTGGTCACCCCCGGCGGGGCGGTCACGCTGCCGCGGGTGCCCCCGGGGCCGCCGCTGGGCGTGGGGGGCCTGCCGTTCGAGACCGTCGATATGGAGCTCCCGGAGAACAGCACGCTCGTGCTGTACACGGACGGGCTGCTGCGGTCCGCCGCCCGCGACCCCGACGAGGGGCTGGCGCTGCTGTGCCGGGCACTGACCGAGCCCGGCGAGTCGGCCGAACAGATGTGCCAGTCCGTACTGGACGTCCTCACCCCGGAGCGGGGCAGTGACGACATCGCCCTGCTGATCGCCCGGACCCGCACCCTGGACGCGGCCAGCGTGGCCACCCGGGACGTGCCGGCCACCGCGGCGACCGTCGCCGAGGCGCGCCGCTGGACCTCCCGGCAGCTGACGGCCTGGGGACTTGAGGAGGCGATCTTCACCACCGAGCTCGTGGTGAGCGAGCTGGTCACCAACGCCATCCGCCATGCCAGCAGCCCCATCCAGCTGCGGCTGATCCATGACGCCGGGCTGATCTGCGAGGTCTCCGACGCCAGCAGCACCGCCCCGCATATGCGCCGGGCCCGCAGCTTCGACGAGGGCGGGCGCGGACTGCTGCTCGTCGCCCAGCTCACCCAGCGCTGGGGCACCCGGCAGACTCCGCACGGCAAGGTCATCTGGGCCGAGCAGAGCCTTCCGCCGAGCCGCGAGAACGGCGCCCTTTCGTTCTCCGCCTGAAATGCGAGCAGCCTGAGGCAGAGTTATGGCGTCTTCTTGGGTAAAAGCTGAGACAGGGGGGCCGTTGTGAACTGCAGTCAGTGCGGAGCGCCGGTCATCCAGGGGCCCAACGGCGGTTGGAGCTGTAACAACTGCGGGGCCTCAGGATGACCGGCGTCGAACGAAGACCTTCGTACCGCTCTAAAAGGCCTACTTGGCGTACAGCAGGGTTCCGAAGCCCAGCTGGTCGAAGCCACCGCTCGTGGAGCCGTAGTCTCCACCGCCGCCCTCGGGGCGGACCTTCTCCGCCATGGCCGTGATGTACGGCACGGACAGGCCCCGGCGCCTGGCGTAGTGGTAGTGCAGGATGTCCCACACCGGCCGCAGCTGGCCGCGGCTCGCGGAGGAGATCACGGTGTGGGACTGCTGGGCGCAGTTCTGGCCGGTGCCCCAGGTGTAGGTGGTGAAGGGGACGTCCTGGCCGAGGTTGTACTTGGCGACGTACTGGGCGGCCTTCATGAAGCGGTTGCTGTCGTAGCCGTACAGGTCCTCGCCCTGCGACCAGGCCATCTCGCAGAAGGCGCCCATCTGGCCCATGCCCATCATGGTGTGGCCCTGGTCGCGGCCGGACTCCTGCCACTGGGCGAGGCCCTGGCTGTCGTGCAGGAACGGGACGGCGTGCTTGATGGAGCCGTTGCCCGCGCCGTTCTTGAAATAGTTCACGGCCTGGTCGTACTTGGCCCCGTCATCACACAGGATGCCGATGGCCAGGATCGAGTTCATGTTGCACAGGTCCCAGTTGGCCCAGTAGTTGGTGATGCAGGCGTCGTTGTGACCGGTGAGGAACTGGTTGTTCAGCGGGTAGAAGACGTTGAGCATCATCCTCTTGAACCGGTCGAGGTCGAAGCCGGAGTAACCCCGCATCAGCTCGGCGGCGTTGGCGAACTGGTAGCCGTAGATCCCGGCGGCCAGGAACCGGTCGGCGTTTCCGGTGACCGTGGTGAGCTTGGCGGACCAGGCGTTGAGGATGTCGCGGGCGGTGTCGCCGTGGGCGGTGGTTCCGGCGATCTTCCAGCGCAGGGCGTTCTGGTAGGCGGCGTGGATGTCGTTGTAGAGGATGCCGTAGTTCTCGCCGGTGCCGCCGCGGATGACGGTGGCCTGCGGGTTGGCCTTCCAGCCTGACTGGGCGTGCGAGTTGGCGATCAGTCGGTTCCAGCCGGACAGCCACGGGTCGTTCCCGGCGGTCACCCGTACCTTGGCCCGGTTGAGCTCGCCGTAGGCGTGCAGCATGCCCGGGTGGGTGAAGGTGGCCGGGGCGGCGCCGGCGGAGCCCGCGGTGACGGCGGTGGTGATGCCGCCGGCGGCGCCCGCGAGGGCGAACCCTCCGGCGGCCTTCAGCACTCCGCGTCGGCTGAGCTTATGTGTGTTCTCGCGGCTCATCGAGAAGTCACTCCCATCGTGGGGGGTCGTGGGGGGGGTGTGGGGGTGGTGCGGGATGTGGTCAGTGCTGTGATCGCGCCACGTGGCGGAGCCCGCCGAGGAGGTGGGCCCGGAAGGCGGGATCGTCGTACGCCTCACAGGTGTGTCCGAGCGCGGTGTAGAAGACCCGCGCACCATCATGCTCATGACACCAGACGAGCGGATGGTCGGCCCCCATCCCCCCGCCCTCGTACGAGGTCTCGTCGGCGGAGGCCAGCACCCGCACCGCACCGCGCGGACTGGCCCGGAAGTCGTACCACTCGTCGGTGAACGCCCAGGTGGCGCCCAGATGGCCGGTCGCCGGGTGGTCCCGGTCCTCGATGGTGAGGACGCCCGGCTGCAGTGCGGGGTGGCGGTCGAAGCGGGCCCGAAGCAGCTCGCCGTAGTACGGCCAGCCGTACTCGGTGCACGCTGCGGCGTGCACGCCCATGAACCCGCCGCCGCCCCGCAGGTGAGACCGCAGCGCCTCCCGTCCCCCGGGGGTGAGCACATCACCGCTGGTGGACAGGAACACCACGGCAGCGAAGCGGTCGAGGCCGCGCTCGAGGGCCCTCGGGTCCTCCGTCGCCTCCACGTCGAAGCCATGCTCGGCGCCGAGCTCATGGAAGGCGCGGACGCCCTCGGGGATGGACTCGTGCCGGTAGGCGGTGGTGCGGGTGTAGACGAGGAACCTCGGCCGGCTCTGCGCCATGGTGGTCGCTCCAAGAAGGCGTGCGGTGGGGGAACCCAGGGAAACCGGTATCCATCATGGGCATGCGGCACCGCGCCGTCTTCCGTCGCTACCAGACGCGAAAATTTTCGATAACCTCAGCCGACGACCGTCGCACGCGAAGGCCGTTCGGCAGAGACCGTTTTCTAGCGGTTTTCCGGGGAACGGCCGGGGGCCCTGGTCGACGCGCGGATGACGATATGCGTGCCGAGCACCTGGTGCTGGCTCTCGGGCAGTTCCTCGCGGTGCAGGGCCAGCCGCACGGCGGTGCGGCCCAGCTCCTCATGCGGTACGTGCACGGTGGTCAGCGCCGGGTAGACGTCGATCGCCACCGGAATGTCGTCGTACCCGGCCACCGAGACGTCCTCGGGCACCCGTAGGCCGCCCTCGCGCAGCGCCTGCAGCGCCCCCGCCGCCACCATGTCGGTGCCCGCGAACACCGCGCTGAACTCGGCCCCGGAGGCCAGCAGCTCCCGGGCGGCGCGATACCCGTGGGCGCGGGTGAAGTTTCCGTCCAGGATCAGGGCCGGGTCCGGACTCAGGCCCATCAGCTCATGGGCCCGGGTGAAGCCGCTGATGCGCTGGGTGCTGGTGGACAGGCCCGGCACCCGGGCCAGATACGCGATGCGCCGGTGTCCGGCACTGAGCAGGTGGGTGGTCATCGCGAAGGCGCCGGCCTCGTTGTCGTAGTCCACGACGGTGGCCGGTACGCCCTCGCCCAGCGGCGGCCTGCCGACCAGCACCAGACGCGAGCCCACCCGGTCCAGGGCGTGCGCGAAGTGGGCCATACGGTCCTGGTACGCCTTGTCCTCCCAGGCCCCGCCGACCACGATCACCGCATCGGCCCGCTGCTCACGCATCATCTCCACCACGGCGAGGACGCGCTGCGGATCGCCGTGCGTGGTGCACAGCATGCACAGCCGCCCCTCGGCGGACGCCTGCTCCTCCACGCCGCGCGCGATATGCGCGTAGAAGGGGCCGGTCACATCGTCCACGACGAACGCCACCGTCTTGTTGGTGGACCCGCCGAGCGCGCGGGCGTGCGCGTTGACCACGTAGTCCAGTTCGCGCATCGCCTTGACCACCCTGGCCCGGGTGGCCGCGGCCACCGGATAGGTGCCGCCCATGACGCGGGAGACGGTGGACGCGGACACCCCGGCGCGCTTGGCGACGTCCCTGACCGTGGACACGTCCCTGCCCGCGGTGGACTCCGCCGCCCGCTTGCCCGCCTTGCCCGCGCCGGTTGCCTCAGCTGCCTCGTTCACGTAGGCCTAATCCCCTTTTTGAGGGCTCGGTTCTCCCCCAGCTACCGCTGGGAGGTGCCCCCAGCCCACCGCGTAACCGTTCACGATAGCCGAGCGGGGGCCCTCCCGGGCCCGGCTCAGCGAGCGCGGGAGCTGACCTGGCGCGGGCGCAGCAGGAAACGCTGGGTCTTGCCGCTCGAGGTCTTGGGCAGCTCGGTGACGAAGTGCACGCTCCGCGGGTAGGCATGCTTGGCCAGCCGGTCCTTGACCAGCTGCTGGAGCTCGGCGGCGAGGGCGTCGGGGTCCGCAGGCGACGACGCCCCCGCGTGCAGCACCACGAATGCCTCCATCACCTCGCCGTGTTCCTCGTGGAGGATGCCGACCGCGGCCGCCTCCGCCACCGCCTCGTGTTCCAGCAGCACGCTCTCCACCTCGAACGGGCCGATGCGGTACCCGGCCATCAGGATCACATCGTCGCTGCGCCCGGAGAAGAACAGGTGGCCGTCCTCGTCCCGGGAGGCGGTGTCGCCGGAGTAGAACCAGTGTCCGTCGGGGCTGAACTTCTCGGCGGTGCGCTCCGGGGCGTCGCGGTAGCCCTGGAACCACATCAGCGGGCTCTTGGTGATGTCCATCGCCACCCGGCCGGGCATACCGGGCTCGGCGACGGCGGAGTTGGTGTCCTCGCGCAGGACGGTCACGCTCCAGCCGGGCAGGGGCAGGCCCATGGAGCCGGGCTTGAGGTCGGTGCGCAGCGCGGGGTGCCAGGCGTTGGCGATGGCCATGCCCAGTTCGGTGGAGCCGTAGTGGTCGCGCACCGGGATGCCGAGTGTCCGCTCCGCCCAGCTGACCACGTCGGCCGGCAGCGGCTCACCGGCCGCGGAGGCGCAGCGCAGCCGCACACCGTCGGGGGCGGGTGTGCCGCGCAGCTTGCGGTAGACGGTGGGGCCGGCGGCGAAGTTGGTGACGTTGAAGCGGGACAGCACCGCCCAGGTCCCCTCGGCGGAGAACAGGCTGTTGTACAGCAGGCTGCGCAGGCCGAGGGCGAGCGGGGCGATGATCGCGTAGTACAGCCCGTAGGCCCAGCCCGGGTCGGCGGCGTTCCAGAACACATCGGTGGGCCGGTGGTCGAGGCCGAACTCCTGGTACATGGCGAATCCCGCGACCGCGCGCAGCGGGATGGGCACGGCCTTGGGCGGGCCTTGGGTGCCGGAGGTGAACAGCTCCACGATGGTGGCGTCCCCGCCGAGGACGGCCGCCTCGTCCAGCGGCGGGTGTCCCGCGAGCAGCTCGGCGAACGACAGGTCGCCTTCCTCGGTGGGCCCGGTGGTGATGATCCGCCACGGCTGGTCGGTGGGGAGGTCGGGGCCCGCGGCCAGCTTGGGGCGCTGCCCGGCGTCCGTGATCACGACCTTGGTGCCGTTGCCGGTGACCCGCAGGGCGATGGCCGGGGGCGCGAACGCCGTGAACAGGGGCACCTGGACGGCGCCGATCCGCCAGATCGCGAGTGTCGCGACGAGGAGTTCGGCGGACTTGCTCATCAGGGTGGCGACCCGGTCGCCGGGGCCCACCCCGAGGGCCGCCAGGGCGCTCGCCATCCGCGCGGAGGACTCGCGGAGTTCGCCGTAGGTCATGTCGTGCCCGCCCAGGTCGGCGCCGACCACCGTGAAGGCGACGGCGTCGGCCGGGTGCCGGTCGCACAGCAGATGGGCGGTGCACGCCGCCGGATCTCCGAAGGTCTTGAGCAGGTCGGCCATGCGCTGTTCCGGGCTGGTCAAGTGGGCTCCTCGTGCATGCGGGCGAGCGGAATCCAAGTGCCAGGGGCGGTGGTGTCCCCGTTGGCTTGTACACGCTATCGCGCCCGCTCGCGAGCTCGGCAACCAGTGTTCACCAGACCGTTGTCAGCCGAGTGCGGTGCTGGGGTTCTGCTCCTTGCGGAAGGTCAGCTTCCCTTCCTCCACATCGACTTCCACATGGCTGTGCGGCTGGAGCTTGCCGTTGAGCAGCATCCGGGACAGTGGGTTGTCGACTTCCCGCTGGATGGTCCGGCGCAGCGGCCGGGCGCCGTACTCGGGCTGGTAGCCGTGGTGGGCCAGCCAGTCGACGGCGGCGGGGGTGAAGTCGACGGGCACGTCCTGGGCGCGCAGCCGGCGCCGGGTCTCCTCCAGGAGCACATCGGTGATCTGCCGCAGCTGTTCGTCGGCGAGCCGCCGGAAGATGACGATCTCGTCGATGCGGTTGAGGAATTCGGGCCGGAAGTGCTCGCGCAGCGGGCGCAGCACCCGCTCGCGGCGCGCGTCCTCGTCGGCTTCCGCGCCACCGCCGAAGCCCATGACCGCACCGCGCCCGGCGATCTCCTCGGAGCCGAGGTTGCTGGTCATGACGATGACGGTGTTCTTGAAGTCGATGGTGCGGCCCTGGGCGTCGGTGAGCCGTCCGTCGTCGAGCACCTGCAGCAGGATGTTGAAGACGTCGGCGTGGCCCTTTTCGACCTCGTCGAGGAGCAGCAGCGAGTACGGCTGCCGGCGCACCGCCTCGGTGAGCTGCCCGGCCTCCTCGTGGCCGACGTAGCCGGGCGGGGCGCCGATCAGCCGGCTGACGGTGTGCTTCTCCTGGTATTCGCTCATGTCCAGGCGGACCATGCGGTCCTCGCTGCCGAAGAGCGCTTCGGCCAGGGCGCGGGCCAGTTCGGTCTTGCCGACGCCGGTGGGGCCGAGGAACAGGAAGCTGCCGATGGGGCGGCCCGGGTCGGCGAGGCCGGCGCGGGAGCGCAGTACGGAGTCGGCGACGGCGGAGACGGCCTCCTCCTGGCCGATCACCCGCTTGTGCAGATGCTCCTCGAGACCGAGCAGGCGGTCCCGCTCCTCCTGGGTGAGGCTGCTGATGGGGATGCCGGTCTGCCGGGAGACGATATCGGCGATGTCCTCGACGGTGACCTCGGCGACCCGGCTGGCCGGGTGCTGTTTGCCGGAGCCCTCCTCGACGCGCCGGTTCAGCTCGCCGATCCGGTCGCGCAGCGAGGTGGCCCGCTCGTACTGCTCGGCGGCGACGGCCTGGTCCTTGTCCCGGGTGAGCTGTTCGACCTCGCGTTCCAGCGCCCGGATGTCGGTGCCCCTGGTGCTGGAGCGCAGCCGTACGCGGGCGCCGGCCTGGTCCATCAGGTCGATGGCCTTGTCGGGCAGGAAGCGGTCGGTGAGATAGCGGTCGGAGAGCTCGACGGCCGCCAGCAGCGCCTGGTCGGTGTAGCGGACCTGGTGGTGGGCCTCGTAGCGGTCGCGCAGCCCGCGCAGGATCTCCAGCGCGTCGGAGGGGACGGGCTCGGGCACCATGATCGGCTGGAAGCGGCGGGCGAGGGCCGCGTCCTTCTCGATGTTGCGGCGGTACTCCTGGAGGGTGCTGGCGCCGATGACATGCAGTTCACCGCGGGCCAGGGCGGGCTTGAGGATGTTGCTGGCGTCCATCGGGCCGCCTTCGGAGCCGCCGGTGCCCACGACGGTGTGCAGCTCGTCGATGAAGACGATCAGTTCCTCGGAGTGGGCGCGGATCTCGTCGATGATGCCGGTCAGCCGCTCCTCGAAGTCGCCGCGGTAGCGGGTGCCGGCCACGACGCCCGCGAAGTCGAGCTGGAGGACGCGCCGGGCGAGCAGGATGTCGGGGACGTCGGCCTCGGCGATGCGCTGGGCCAGCCCTTCGACGACGGCGGTCTTGCCCACGCCGGCCTCGCCGATGAGGACGGGGTTGTTCTTGCCCCGGCGGGCCAGCACCTCGATGGTCTGCTCGATCTCCTCGTCGCGCCCGATGACCGGGTCGATCCGGCCCTCGCGGGCCATCTCGGTCAGGTCGCGGCCGAACTTGTCCAGGTTGGGCGTCTCCCGCCGGTTGGGTCCTGGACGGGGTTCGGCGGCGCCGGGGGCCGCCGCGAGGCCGCCGGGCGGGCCGGGGCGGGGCTCGAACCGGGCCGCGTGCAGCAGCTGCCCGGCCGTGGAGTCGTGGTTGGCGGCGAGCGCGATCAGTACGTGCTCGGGGCCGATGTACGAGGAGCCGGAGGACCGGGCGATCTCGTGGGCGTCGAGCAGCGCGCGCTTGACGGCGGGCGTGACCGCGACCGAGCCGCGCGGCGGCCCCTCCCCCGTCTGCCGGTCGATCTCGGCGACGAGGGCTTCGGGGTCGGCCCCGGCCCGGACGACCATGGTGCGGGTCGGCTCGGCGGTGAGCGCCGCGCGGAGCAGGTGTTCGGTGTCGAGGTCGGTGGATCCGCGGTCGGCGGCGTACGAGGCCGCGGAGGAGACGAGCTGCCGCGCGGGCTCGCTCATCAGGCGGCCGAAGTCGACGTGCCGGGAGCCGGGGCGCTGCCCGGCCGGTCCGACGCCGAGGAAGCGTGCGAGAAAGTCTCCGAGGGGGTCCGGACCGAATTCTTCCGATCCCTCGTACCCGCTGTTCATAGGCATCCGTCCCGGTGGCCCGGCGGAGATGCGGGCCCCGTTGTCATCACTGCAAGGAGTCCTATTTGATCGACTTTGATTGATTTTATCCGACATCGGGGCCGCTCGCCGAGGGCTGGAGCAGATTCGTATGCACGACGTCTTCGCCCTCCCCTCATGTCACACTCCGGGACACCATGCCGTCTCCCCAGTGACACCCCCTCACAAGGAGGCCACGAGATGGAACAGCGCGAGGTCCTGGTGCTGGGCGCGGGCTATGCGGGGCTGATGGCCGCCCTGCGGCTGGCGCCGCACGCGCGGGTGACCCTGGTCGACCCCAACCCCCGCTTCACCGAACGCGTCCGGCTGCATGAACACGCCGCCGGGCGCCCGGATGTGACCCATCCGCTGCGGGAGTTGCTGCGCGGCACCACAGTCACACACCTCGTGGCCCGCGCCACGGGCCTCGATCCCGAGGCCCGGCTGGTCACCACGGACGACGGCCGCGGCCTCCCGTACGACCGCCTGGTGTACGCGCTCGGCAGCCGCACCGTGGCCCCCGGCGAGCGCGCCTTCACCCTGGAGACCACCGCCGAACTGCACAAACGGCTGCTCGACGACCCCGGTGAGCTCGCGGTCGTCGGCGGTGGCCTCACCGGTATCGAGACCGCCGCCGAGATCGCCGAGGCGCACCCCGCGTGGCGGGTGCGCCTGCTCACCGGCGGCGAGATCGGCGGCAGCCTGTCCGCCAAGGGCCGGGCCCATGTCCGCGCCGCCCTGACCGTGCGGGGCGTCCGCGTCGAGGAAGGCCGCCGGGTGGCCGCCCCCGAGGAGGTGGGCGCCGACGCGGTCGTCTGGGCCGCGTCCATGACCGCGAACACCGAGCTCGCCGCGCGGGCCGGCCTCGATCTCGATACGGCCGGCCGGATCCGCGTCGACGCCGCCCTGCGCTCCACCTCCCATCCGGAGATCTACGCGGCCGGGGACTGCGCCGCGGCCTCCTCGCCGGCCGCCGGGACGCTGCGCATGGCCTGCGCCACCGCCCTGCCCACCGGCTCGCACGCGGCCACCTCCCTCACCGACGAGGCCCATGGGCGCGAACCGCGGGCGCTGCGCTTCCGGTTCCTGATCCAGTGCGTGAGCCTGGGCCGCCGGGACGGGCTGGTCCAGGCGGTGCGGGCGGACGACACGCCCCGCGAGCTGGTGCTCACGGGCCGGGCCGCCGCCCGCGTCAAGGAGCAGGTCGTCCGTTCCCCGATCAGCTTGATGCATCTGGCGGCCCGCCGCCCCGGAGCCGTTCCGCTCGTCCCGTGGATCTGAACGGTCCGCACGGACCAGGCGGACGGGGAGCGGTCACCGCCATCAGGGAGCCTGGGTACGCGCCGCCCTGGTGTGCCCGGCGTAGCGACTGAGCACATCGAACCACCCCCGGGCGAGCTCGGCGACGTGGTCGTCCTCGAGGACGCCCGACGGCCAGATCCACCGCGCCGCCAGCCGCACGCCCCGCTCGCGGTCCTCGACCGCGACCGTGAGGGTGAGGGTGCGCTCCAGCGGAGCCCCGGCGTCCGCCCCGCCGCCCATCGCCGACCCCGCCTCGCCGGTGGGGGTCCAGTGGGCCGAGCGCTCGCCGACCTGGAACCGGCCCAGGTAGTTGACAGAGATCTGCGGATCGCCGAGCGCGGCCAGCTGCGGAGCGGTACGCGGGTTGAGATAGCGCAGCAGGCCGTACCCGATGCCGTTGTCGGGCAGGGCCGCGAGCTGGGCCCCCACCCGCGCGGCGCCCTCGGTCAACGCGGCGCCGGAGGCGTCGAGTTGTTCCTCGGAGATCTCCCCCGGATCCAGGATGAGCGGGAACTGCGCGGTGAACCATCCGACGGTGGACGACGGATCGACCCCGTCGGCCAGGAATTCACGGCCGTGCGCCTGGAGGTCCACCAGCACGCCGGTACCCTCGTCGCCCCGCCAGCGCGCGTAGGCGACGGCGAACGACGCGTACAGCACATCGCGCAGGTCCACGCCCAGCGCGCCGGGCACCGCGAGCAGCGTCGCCGTGTCCTCCTCCGGGAGGTCGAAGAGCGCCATCCGCGCCGAGGCCAGGGTGTCGGTCCGCGGGTCGAGCCGCCGGGTGCCCAGCGTGGGCCGCTGCGGCTCGAACATCCTCGTCCACATCTCCAGTTCCTTCTCGCGCGCGGGCTCCACGGCCTCCTCGACCAGGTGCCGTGCCCACCTGCGGTAGGAGGTCGCCGGTGCCCGCAGATCCGGCCGCCGGCCGACGGCGACCGCCTCGTACGCGCGGGCCAGGTCCGGCAGCAGGAACCGCCAGGAGACCCCGTCGACCACGAGGTGGTGCAGCAGGATCAGCAGCCGGCCGGGCCGCTCAGGACCGGGGTCCAGCCAGATGGCCTGGAGGGTGCGGCCGGACGCGGGGTCGAGCCGCGCCTGGTGGCGGAAGGACGCCTCGGCCAGCGCCGGGGGCCACTCCGCCTCGTCGGCGACCTGGATGATCTGGTGGGTGAAGCAGTCGGCCACCCGGGCCGAGCCGGGCTCCGCGATCTCCAGCGCCCGCCGCCCCTGGTCGTCCTGCTGCCGCATCCGCAGCGCGTCATGGCGGTCGACGAGCGCCTGGAGGGCGGCGGTCAGATGCTCGGCGCGCGCATCCGCCGGGACGCGGACCGCCATGGAGAGGTGGTACGCGTCGATCGGCCCGTCGACGTCCCACATGCGCCTGATGATCGGCGTCGCCGGGAGCTCGCCCACTCCGTCGCCCGCCCCGTCGCCCGCGCCGCCGCCGTCCCGGTGGCGGCCCTCTCCGGCCGGCCCCCGGCGCGGCGCGCTCCGCTCGGCGATCGCGGCCAGCGCCGCGACCGTACGGCCCTCCGCCACATCCCTGGGCCGCAGCGCCAGACCGGCGTGGCGTGCCATATCGGCGAAGCGCATGGAGACGATGGAGTCGCCGCCCATCAGGAAGAAGTCGTCGTCCACGCCGACGCTGTCCACCCCCAGCGCCTCGCTCATCAGCGAGCACAGGGTCTCCTCCACGGGGGTGCGCGGCCGGGCCGCGGTCGAGGCGGCCGTGAAGTCGGGGGCAGGGAGGGCGGCGCGGTCCAGTTTGCCGTTGACCGTCAGCGGAAGTTCGGGCATCTCCACGAACGCGGAGGGCACCATATGGACCGGCAGCCGGGCCGCCGCGAGCGCCGCCAGTTCGGCGGCCCCGGGCAGTGCTGCGCCGGGCTCGGCCACCAGATAGCCGACCAGCGCCGGTCTGCCGGGCCGGTCCTCGCGCAGCACCACGGCCGCCCGCGCCACCTGGTCGAGGGCCGTGAGCGCGGATTCGATCTCGCCGACCTCGATCCGGAAGCCCCGCAGCTTGACCTGGCCGTCGGCCCGTCCGACGTACTCCAGCCCGCTGTCGCCGCCCTGGCGGGCCAGGTCTCCGGTGCGGTACATGCGCTCGCCGGGGGCGCCGAACGGGTCGGCGACGAACCGCTCGGCGGTCAGCGCGGGCCGCCCCGCGTAGCCGCGGGCCAGGCCGGGTCCGGCCACGTACAGCTCGCCTACGGAGCCCGGGGGCACCGGGCGCAGCAGATGGTCGAGGACATACAGCCGCAGATCGGGGATCTGCCGCCCGATGGGGCTGACCGAGGCGTCCCGCACCGCGTCGGCGCGGACCAGTTCGGTGTGGGTGACGTGCACGGTCGTCTCGGTGATGCCGTACATGTTGACCAGCCGCGGCGCGTCCTCAGGGTGCCTGGTGTACCAGTCCTCGAGGCGGGAGACGTCGAGCCGTTCGCCGCCGAACACCACATACCGCAGGGCGAGCCGTGCGCCCAGCTCCGGGCGGTCGCGGTCGGCGCCGAGGAGTTGGTAGAAGGCCGACGGGGTCTGGTTGAGCACGGTGACGCCCTGTTCGACCAGCAGCTCCAGGAATTCGCCCGGGGACCGGGTGACGGTGTGCTCCACGATCACCAGCGAACCGCCGTACAGCAGCGGGCCCCAGATCTCCCACACCGAGAAGTCGAACGCGTAGGAGTGGAACAGCGTCCACACGTCGTCCGCCCCGAACCCGAAGAGGTGGTCGGTGGAGGTGAACAGCCGGATGACGTTCTCGTGCGGGATCAGCACGCCCTTGGGCCGCCCGGTCGAGCCCGAGGTGTAGATGATGTAGGCGCCGTGCGCCGGGGTGAGCGGGCCGCCGCGGTCCGCGTCGGTCAGATCGGTCGGCGCGAGGTCCCGCATGGCGCTCATGACCTGCGGCGCGTCGAGCTCCACGACCGGTACGTCGAGGCCGTCGGGCAGCGCGGCTGCGGTGTCGGTGGTGGTGATCACGCACACCGGGGCGGCGTCCGCGAGGATGAATCCGACGCGCTCGCGCGGATAGGCGGGGTCCACCGGCAGATACATCGCGCCGCTCTTGAGGACGGCCAGCAGCGCCACGACCAGTTCGGCCCGGCGGTCGACCGCCAGCGCCACCACCCGCTCCGGCCCGGCGCCGTGCCCGGTCAGCAGCCGCGCCAGGCGGTTGGCGCGGTCGTTGAGCTGCGCGTACGTCAGGGAGCGCCGGCCGTCGACCACGGCGATGCTGTGCGGGGTGGTCCGCACCTGTGCCTCGAACCGCTCCGGCAGGGTCTCCTCGCACCGTACGCCCCCGGGCGCCGGCTGCGGCGCGGCCGCGGTCAGCAGCCGCGCCACCGGGGCCTCGGCCGCTCCGGGCATGACGGGCACCCCGGTGAGCAGGCGTTCCAGCGCGTCGGCGGCGGCCGACGCCCGGCTCCGGCCGACGGTGTCCGGGCAGTAGTTGACGTGGATCCGCAGCCGTTCGCCGGGGAGCGCGACCACGCTGAGCGGGTAGTGGGTGCCGTCCTCGGGGTGCACCCCGGTGACGGTCAGGCGCTTGGAGGCGGAGCGCAGGGCGTCCGGGTCGTGCGGGTAGTTCTCGTAGACCAGGAGGGTGTCGAAGAGCCGGCCGGTGCCGATGCGGCGCTGGATGTCGGTGAGGCCGATGTGGTGGTGGTCCAGCAGCCGGGCCTGTTCGTCCTGGACGCGGGTCAGCAGCTCCGGGAACGTCTCGTCCGGGCGCAGCCGGACCCGGGCGGGCACGGTGTTGATGAACAGCCCGACCATGGTGTCGATGCCGTCGATCTCGGGCGGGCGGCCGGAGACGGTGACGCCGAAGACCACGTCGTCGCGGCCGGTCAGCCAGCCGAGCACGATCGCCCAGGCGCCCTGCACCACCGTGTTCAGCGTCAGGCCGTGGCGGCGGGCGTACGCGGTCAGCGTGGCGGTCTGCTCGGCCGTCAGCTCCAGGACGTGCCGCCGGGTGGCGGCCGTCGCGGGGGTGTCCGGGCGCGCCGCGAGGGTGGGCCCGGCCACCCCGGACAGGGCGGTGTGCCAGGCGTCGAGCCCCGCCTGAGTGTTCTGCCCCTTCAGCCAGGACAGATAGGCGGAGTACGGGCGGGGCGCGGGCAGCGCGGCGGGGTCATCCGGGTCGTTGCCCGCGTCGTACAGCGCGAGCAGTTCGCGCGACAGCAGCGCCATCGACCAGCCGTCGAGCAGCAGATGGTGGCTGGTGAGGATCAGCCGGTAGCTGTCCGCTCCGAGCCGCAGCAGCATGCAGCGGGCCAGCGGGGCGGTGTCCACGGGGAGGCGCCGCCCGCTGTCGGTGTCCAGCAGCCGGGCCAGTTCGGCCTCGCGCGCGGGCCCGTCCAGCCGCGACAGATCGTGTTCCCGCCACTCCGGGGCCACCTGGGCGGCGATCACCTGCACCGGTTCGGCGAGCCCTTCCCGTACGAAGCACGCGCGCAGCCCGGGGTGGCGGGCGAACAGCCCCTCGATGGCGGTGCGCAGCCGCGCCGGGTCGACGTCGCCCGCCAGGTCCAGGCCGAACCGCACCACGTAGTCGTCGTGGGCGGTGTCGTCGTACACGGCGTGGAAGAGCAGCCCCTGCTGAAGGCTGGACACCGACCAGATGTCGGCCAGCTCCGGCACGGTCCGCTCCAGCCGCTCCACCTCGGCCATGGACAGCGAGACCAGGGGGAAGTCGGAGGGGGTGTGGCCGCGGTGTGCGGTGTGCGCGAGGTTTCCGATGGCCCGTGCGTGGGCCACCAGGCCGGTGAGCGCGGCGAACCACGCGTCGGCGAGCTCTTGTACGGCCGCCTCGTCCAGCAGTTCACCCGCCCAGATCCACACCGCCGTGAGCCGCGGGCCGTCCTCGCGGTCCTCGGTGTGCGCGTTGAGGGCCAGGGTGTGCGGCAGCGGCATACCGGGCGGGAAGCCGCCGCGCAGCGCTCCGAAGTCGGGGTCCGGGTCGGGCAGCCAGTCGGAGCCGTCGGACGCGGTGAACCGGCCGAGGTAGTTGAAGCCGATCTGCGGGCCGGTGCGTCCGGCGAGCCGGTGTGCCGCGTCGGGGTTGAGGTGGCGCAGCATGCCGTAGCCGATGCCGTGGTCCGGCAGCGCCGCGAGCTGTTCCTTGACCGTCTTGACGGCGGTGCCGAGCCCCGCGGAACCGGCCGTCACCTCGGCCCAGTCGAGTGTTCCGGGGGCGAGCCGGGCGGGGAACATGCTGGTGAACCAGCCGACGGTCTGGCTGAGGTCGACGCCGTCGGCGAGGTGTTCCCGGCCGTGCCCTTCGAGTTCCAGCAGCACATCGTCCGTGTCGCCGATGCCGCGGCGCCGCCGCCACTCGACCACGGCGAGGCTGAGCGCGGTCAGCAGGACGTCGTTGATCCCGGTGTGATAGCGCTCGGGTACGGAGGTCAGCAGCGCGGCGGTGGCGTCGGCCGGCAGGGAGAGCGACAGCATCCTGGCGCTGGTGGCGGTGTCCCGGACGGGGTCCAGCGGGCGGGGGCCGAGGAGCGGGTCGGCGCCGTCGAGGATGTTCTCCCACAGCGGGAGCTCGGCCGTCCGGGCCTCGTGGTGTGCGCCCTCGGTCAGCAGCCGGGACCAGCGCCGCAGGGAGGTCACCGGGCCGGGGGTCGCGAGGGGCCGGTCCTCGGCGGCCGCGGCCCAGGCGTCGGCGAGGTCGCGCAGCAGTACGCGCCAGGAGACCCCGTCGACCGCGAGGTGGTGGATCAGCACCAGCAGTCGGCCGGGCCGCTCGGGGCCCGCGTCGAACCACACCGCCCGCAGCAACACCCCTTTCTCCGGGTCGAGTTGGCCGCGCGCCTCCTCCGAGGCCGCCTCGACGGTCCGGCGCCACCGCGCCGTGGCATTGTTGTTAGGGTCTTCATCCTTTACGGGCACCCGGGTCAGGCAGTCATGGCCGCGGACGGCGCCGCGCGGGGCGATCTCCAGGGCGCCGCCCTCCCCTGCGCCCAGCCGGAGGCGAAGCGCGGCATGGCGGTCGAGCAGGGTGTCGAGCGCGCCGGCCAGGTGGTCATGGCGCAGGTCGCCGGGCACCCGCACCAGCACCGACTGGTGGAACTCCTTGACGGCGTCCGGCCCCAGGCCCGTCAGCCAGCGGATGATCGGGGTCGGGGAGAGCTCGCCGCTGTCGTCGGTGGTGTGCGGTCCATCGCCGTCGGAGGTGTCCGCCGCGGAGCGGGCGGCCTGCGCCAGCGCGGCCACGGAGCGGTGTTCGAACACCTCGCGCGGGGAGATGGCGAGCCCGGCGGCGCGGGCGCGGCTGACCAGGGTGAGGGAGAGGATGCTGTCGCCGCCGAGGGCGAAGAAGCTCTCGTCGACGCCCACGTGGTCAAGGCCGAGGATGTCGGTGAAGAGCTCGTGGAACAGCTCTTCCCGGTCGGTCCGCGGGGCCCGGTGTCCGGTGTCCTCGGCCGGCCGGGGCTTCGGGAGCGCGGCCCGGTCGAGTTTGCCGTTGGGGCTCAGCGGCAGCTGGTCCACCAGGACGATCTGCGCGGGCACCATGAAGTCCGGCAGCCCGCTCTTGGCTCGGGCCATGAGCTCGGCCGGGAGCGCGGCGGCCGTGGCGTGGCCGGTGTCCGGCTCGGGGAGGACATGGGCCAGCAGCCGGGTGGCGCCGGGGCGGATCTCGTCGGCCGTCACCACGGCCCGCCGGACCGCCGGATGGCCCGCCAGCACGGCTTCGATCTCGCCGACCTCGATCCGCAGGCCCCGCACCTTGACCTGTCCGTCGGCGCGCCCCACGTACTCCAACTGCTGGTCCTCCTCGCGTCGCCGCACCAGGTCGCCGGTGCGGTACAGCCGTGACCCGGGCGGGCCGTAGGGGTTGGCGACGAACCGCTGCGCGGTCTGGCCGGGCCGGTTCAGATAGCCCCTGGCCAGCCCGGGCCCGCTCAGCCAGAGTTCGCCGACCGTGCCGACGGGGACCGGGCGCAGGGCGGCGTCGAGTACGTACGCGGCGGCGTTGGCGGCGGAGCTGCCGATCGGGGGTGTGCCCTCGCCGCCGAGCGGGCCGCTCATGGCCGCGCAGATGGTGGCCTCGGTCGGGCCGTAGCCGTTGAGCAGGACGGTGTCGGCGGCCCAGTCGGCCGCCAGCGCCGGCGGCAGCGCCTCGCCCACCGACATCAGCCTGAGCCCGGCCGGGAGGGTGCCGCGGTCCAGGCTCGCCAGCACGGCGGGCGGCAGCACGGCGTGTGTGACGCCGAGGCCGGTGATCAGCTCGGGCAGTTCGGGGCCGGCGGGCGGCGTGCCGTCGGCGCCGATGACCAGGCAGCCGCCGGACAGCAGCGCCGCGGTCAGCTCCCAGACCGCGGAGTCGAAGCTCGGCGAGGCGAACTGCAGGACCCGGGAGCGGGGCCCGACGCCGAACCGGGTGCGCTGGGTGTGCACCAGGCTCGGCAGGCCCGCGTGGGTCACCACGACCCCCTTGGGCGTACCGGTGGACCCGGACGTATAGACCACATACGCGGGGTGGCGCGGGTCGAGCGGCGCGTGCCGCTCCTCGTCCCGTACGTCCGCGGGGTCGCGGCCGGCCAGGTCGCGGACGGTCTCGGGGGCGTCCAGGAGCAGCCGGTCGCCCGGCAGGTGTCCGACGGTCCGCGCATGGGCCGTGGTCGTCACCGTCAGCGCGGGCCGCGCGTCGGAGAGCATGAACTCGACGCGCGCGGGCGGATAGTGCGGGTCGACCGGCAGAAAGGCGCCGCCCGCCTTCCAGACGGCGAGGACCGCGACGACGAACTCGACGGACCGCTGGAGCGTGAGCGCGACCGGTGTCTCGGGGCCGACGCCGCGCTCGATGAGCGCCCGCGCCAGCCGGTTGGCCCGTGTGTTGAGTTCGGCGTACGAGAGCTCGGCGGAACCGGAGAGCACGGCGGGGTGGTCGGGGTGGAGCCGGGCCTGCCGCTCGTAGAGCTCGTCCGCCGTGGCGTCGGGCACCACCACGGCCGCCTCGGTGGCCTTGCGCAGCAGGGAGCCCCGTTCGCGGTCGGAGAGCAGGGGGACCTCGGCGAGCGACATGCCGCTGCCGCCGGCCGCGACGGTCCTCAGCAGGCAGGAGATCCGCGCGCCGTGGCCCCGCGCCTCGGCGCCGCCCCATACGGCGGCATTGGCGTCCAGGTCGACCGTGAGGCCCCGGCCGTCCAGGTGGTCGGTGAAGGCGAGCGCCAGGTCCTCGACGGGGCCGGTGGACAGGTTGTGCGCGACGGCGGGGTGCGGGCCGAACCGCAGGTCGTAGTCGAACGACATAATGTTGACGATCATCGAGTACAGCCGGGCGGGCTGGTCGTCCTGCGAGACCAGGCGCGCCATGTCGGCCGCGCGGTAGCGCTGGTGGGCCAGGGCTGACCGCATCGCCTTCTGGGCGGTGCGCGCCAGCTCCTCGACGGTCATCTCCGGGCGCGGGGACAGCCGGACGGGCAGGACGTTGGACAGGACGGCGGGGGTGATCCTGGCGGCCGGGGTGGTGCGGGCCGCGACGACGAGCCCGAGCACCACTTCCGGCTCCCCGGTCATCCGGTGCAGATACAGCGCGGCCAGGGCGAAGAGCATCGCGGAGCGATGGATTCTGGCCCGCTCGCAGACGCGGTCCAGGGCGAGCAGATCCTGGGGCGACAGGCGGTCCGAGGCCCTGGTGAAACCGGAGGCGGGCGCGTGCCGGCGGGTCAGGGAAACGGGTTCCGGAAGGTCGCGTAATTTCTCGAGCCAGTAGTCACGGTCCCGGACGAACGCCTCCGAAGCGCGGTATTCCGCTTCCTCGGCGAGCAGTCCGCCGAAATCACCGAAGGGGCTCGGCGGTATTTCCTCGCCCGCGTCCAGCGCCGAGTAGACCCCCGCCACTCGGTGCGCGATAAGCGGTCCGCTGAATCCGTCGACGAGAATGTGGTGATATCGGCTGCACCAGTAATAGAGATCGTCCGCCAACTGGATCACCGCGTAGGCGACCAGCTCACCGTCCGGCAGCGGAACCGGCCTGGCCAAGAATTCCGCCATCCATCGCTCGGCGGCGGCGCGCGGGTCCGCTTCGGCCGTCAGGTCGACGCGGACGAGCGGGAAGTCGTCGCGTCCCTTGACGGCCCAGCGCGGACCGGCCTCGTCCGCGATGAACCGCACCGCGAGCGCCGCGCATTCGGCGAAGGCGTGGCGCAGGGCGGACTCGAATAAATCGAAACGGAGTCGGCCGCGTATCTCGATATATTCGCCGATGTTGTAGGCGGCGCTGTCCGGGCGCAGGGAGTGGGCGATCCAGAATTCGCGCTGAGCGGCAAGCGGAATCCCCGGGGCGGGGCCATTGGCGGGCATGAGGGGTCTGGCCTCCTCGATAAGTAGGCTGCCGATTTCCGGTGTGGTTTCCCGAGTGTAGGGCCGTAATGCGGCCGAATGGCCTGGCAGTTCGCTGCAATGGCAACTGTCGGCCTTAACGAACCGCCGCGACCGCCGCGCACCCGGCTCCGCGTCCCGCCCCCGCCCCGGCGACACGCCGTCGACACGCCTCGGCGACACGTCGGCGGCACACTGCGGCGCTCGCCCCGGCGGCGTAGCGGTGTGGGCCCATCGGGTGCGTTTCGTCGGCCGTTCCGGTGAAGCCCGGCGCTGTCGCGACTCAGACGGACTCCCACACGCACATAAATACGACTATCCACCTATTTGGCCCATGTGAGCGTGAGGTGAGCCTGTTGTCTCTCGAGCCCCGTCAACGGACCGCGCTCGTGGTCGCCGCGCTGTTCGGCGCGGCGACCGCGTGCACCGCCGGCATACCCGCCACCCCCGAATCGGGGGAGAAGTCCTCCCGGACCGCGGCCGCGGCGAAGCCCGGGCCCACCAAGGGGTTCACCCTGGTGGCCACCGGTGACCTGCTGATCCATGACTCGGTGATCCGCCAGGCGCGTACGGACGCGGGCGGCAACGGCTACAACTTCGGACCCATGCTCGCCGGGGCCGAGCCCGTGGTCTCCGGGGCCGACCTGGCGATATGCCATATGGAGACGGTCTACGGCGCCGCGGGCGGGCCGTTCACCGGCTACCCGACCTTCAAAAGCCCGCCGGAGGTCGCCGAGGCCGCCAAGGAGCTCGGCTACGACTCCTGCTCCACCGCCTCCAACCACACGCTGGACGCCGGCGCGGAAGGCGTGACCCGCACCCTCGACGCGATGGACCGCGCCGGGCTGCGACACGCCGGATCGGCCCGCTCCGCCGAGGAGCACGTGATGCCGACCCTCATGAAGGCCGGTGACGCCACGGTCGCCCAGCTCGCCTACAGCTACGGCACCAACGGCATCCCCGTACCCAAGGGCCAGCCGTGGCTGGTCAACCTCATCGACCCGGCGCAGATCGTCAAGGACGCCCGGGCCGCGCGCCGGGCCGGGGCCGACGTGGTCGTGGTGAGCCTGCACTGGGGCACCGAGTGGCAGGAAGCGCCGGATCAGCTCCAGCTCTCGGTCGCCAAGAAACTCACCGCCTCGATGGACGGCGGGCGCCACGACATCGATCTCATCCTCGGCACCCACGCCCACATACCCCAGGCGTACGAGAAAATGAACGACACCTGGGTCGTCTACGGCATGGGGGACCAGGTCGCGGGCGTCATGAACGACCCGCGCGGCCAGATGGGCTCGGCCGCCCGCTTCACCTTCGCCCCGCCCGCCACCACGGACAAGCCGTGGACCGTGAAGAAGGCGGAGTTCATCCCCCACGGCGTGGACAACGACCCGATCAGGGTGGTCAACCTCGCGCGCGCCGGCGGGCACACCGAGGCCCTGGACACCATCCGCCGCGCCGTACTCAGCAGGGGCGCGGCGCGTGACGGGCTCACGATGGGCCGCTGACACCCCGCCCCGGCGACGGCCGGGGCCCGTCGGCCCCGGACCGTCGCCGCCCTGCCGGGCGCGCCGCCTGTCAGGCGCGGCGGCCGAACCCACAGGTCCGGCCGCCGCCCTGTCCGCTCAGGCCGGTCAGTCCAGCTCGGGCGCCTGGCCCGTGGAGAACGCCTCGGCCATCCGCAGCCATGGCCCGGCCTCCTCGGCGCGCCCCTGCCGCTGGAGCGTACGGCCCAGCATCAGATGGGCGTAGTGCTCGACCGGGTCACGCGCGATCACCTCACGCAGCTGCTCCTCGGCGCGGCCCAGCTGCGCGGAGTGGTAGTAGGCGCGGGCCAGCAGCAGCCGCGGGGCGGTCTGCTCCGGGGCCTCCTCGACGACCTGGACGAGGAGGCGGGCGGCCTCGGCGTACTGCTTCGCCTCGAAGTACAGCCCGGCCCGCTCCCAGCGCTCCGCGGTGGTCTCCTCGCGCTCCTTGTCGTCGAACAGGCTCAGCGCGGTGACCCAGCGGTCGGCGGTGGGCTCACCGTCGGGCTGGTAGCTGTTGAAGTTGTCGATCATGTGAGCTCCTTCCTGAGGTGAGCGGTCATTCGGACCGCAGAGCGGCCAGTTGCTGCTCGAACGGCACGACGGTCTCGGCCTCGGCTTCGGGGGCCGCGGCGCCCCGGCGGCCGCCGACCAGGTCCGCCAGTTCGCCCGCCGCGCGGTCGATGCGGGTGGGCAGGGTGTCGGTGAGCGGATCGCCGGAGCCGCCCCAGTCCTCCGACGCCGCGTACACCGCGGTGGGCAGCACGATCGCCCGCAGGTAGGCGAACAGCGGCCGCAGCGCGTGCTCCAGCGCGAGCGAGTGGCGCGCCGTGCCGCCGGTCGCGGCGGCGAGCACCGGCTTGCCGGCCAGGGCGGTGTTGTCGATCACGTCGAAGAACGACTTGAACAGCCCGCTGTAGGAGGCCGAGAAGACCGGGGTGACCGCGATCAGCCCGTCCGCGCCGGTGACGGTCTCGATCGCCTCCTCCAGGGCGCCCGAGGGGAAGCCCGCCACCATGTTGTTCGCGATGTCACCGGCCAGGTCGCGCAGCTCGACCACGTGCACCTCGACCTCGTGCCCGTCCGCCGCCAGCCGCTGCCGGGTGGCCTCGGCCAGCCGGTCGGCCAGCAGCCGGGTGGACGAGGGCACGCTCAGCCCGGCCGATACGACCGCGAGCCTCACCGGCCGCGGGGCGCCGGCCTGCTGCGGAATCCGTACGACATCGTTCACTGTGCGACCTCCTCGAGGGCCTTGGCGTCGCGCTGGGCCACCAGCGACGCGTGGGTGGGGCCGTCCGGCACCTCGGCCGGACGGTTCTTGGCGAACTCCTTGCGCAGCTCCTCGACCACCTCGCCCAGCAGGTCGAGCTGTTCCAGCACCGTCTTCAGCGGCAGGCCCGCGTGGTCGACGAGGAACAGCTGGCGCTGGTAGTCGCCGAAGGTGTCCCGGAAGGTCAGCGTCTTCTCGACGACCTCCTGCGGGCTGCCGACGGTCAGCGGCGTCTCGGCCGTGAACTCCTCCAGGGAGGGGCCGTGGCCGTAGACGGGCGCGTTGTCGAAGTACGGCCGGAACTCACGGACGGCGTCCTGCGAGTTACGGCGCATGAACACCTGCCCGCCGAGGCCGACGATGGCCTGCTCCGGCGTGCCGTGCCCGTAGTGCGCGTACCGCTCCCGGTAGAGGTTCACCAGCTTCCGGAAGTGGTGCTTGGGCCAGAAGATGTTGTTCGCGAAGAAGCCGTCACCGTAGTAGGCGGCCTGCTCGGCGATCTCCGGCGAGCGTATGGAGCCGTGCCAGACGAACGGAGGCACGTCGTCCAGCGGCCGCGGCGTGGAGGTGAAGCCCTGCAGCGGGGTGCGGAACTTGCCCTCCCAGTCGACGACGTCCTCGCGCCACAGCCGGCGCAGCAGCGCGTAGTTCTCGATCGCGAGCGGGATGCCCTGGCGGATGTCCTGCCCGAACCACGGGTAGACCGGGCCGGTGTTGCCGCGGCCCATCATCAGGTCCACCCGGCCGTCGGCCAGGTGCTGGAGCATCGCGTAGTCCTCGGCGATCTTCACCGGGTCGTTGGTGGTGATCAGCGTGGTGGAGGTGGACAGGATCAGCCGCTCGGTGCGGGCTGCGATCCAGCCCAGCATGGTGGTCGGGGACGAGGGCACGAACGGCCGGTTGTGGTGCTCACCGGTCGCGAAGACGTCCAGGCCCACCTCTTCCGCCTTCTGGGCGATGGTGACCATCGCCTTGATCCGCTCGTGCTCGGTCGGCTCCCGGCCCGTGGTGGGGTCCGTCGTGACATCGCCGACCGTGAAAATCCCGAACTGCACCGGTCTCACCCTCCTAGGATGTTTACGATTCAACTATATCCCCGGAACGTGACACCTGCCGCCCCTATTCCCCCCGCCCGTGGCGGAGGGAAGGGCATCGTTTCAGATCGGCCGTCGTGCCTGGTGGGAGGGGTCCTGGACGGCCTGGACGGGTCAGCCGAGCTGTCCGGGCCCAGCGGCCGGAACCGTGGCGCGCAGCGCGGCGGCGTACGCCTCGTCGGGGTCGAGCCGACGCAGCTCCTCGGCGATCAGCTCGGCCATGCTGCGCACCTTCAGCGCAAGGGTACGGTCGGGCTGACCCGGAATGGACAGCGTGGCCACCGGGCCGTCCGGCCGGTCGATATGGATATCCCCGGCGGCGGTGCGCAGCCGGACCCCCGTGACCACCGGCCCGTCGGTGACCACCTGCTCGACCGGCACCCTCAGCCGGGCCGCGAACCAGCGCCCCAGCAGCTCGGCGCTCGGATTGTCCGCCTCGCTCTCCACCACCGCCGAGGTCACCGCGGCCCGCGCCTGATCCAGCGCGGCTGCCAGCATGGACCGCCAGGGCGTGAGCCGGGTCCAGGCCAGGTCCGTGTCGCCGGGCGCGTACGAGGCGGCACGGGCCGCCAGCTCCCGCAGCGGGCGCTCGACCGCGTACGCGTCGGTGATCCGCCGCTGCGCCAGCCTGCCCAGCGGATCCCTGACCGGGTGGTCCGGGGCGTCGACCGGCCACCAGACCACGACCGGGGCGTCCGGCAGCAGCAGCGGCAGCACCACCGACTCGGGGTGCTGGGCGATCTCACCGCGCAGCCGCAGCAGTACGGTCTCGCCGCTGCCGTCGCCACCGCCGACACGCACCTCGGCGTCCAGCCGGGAGCTGCCGCGCTCACGTGGGGTGCGGCCGGGCCGCTTGATCACCACGAGGATCCGCGAGGGGTGTTCCTGGGAGGCCTCGCCCGCGGCCTTGAGGGCGTCGTAGTGGTTGGCCTCATCGGTGACGATGACCAGCGTCAGCACCATGCCGACCGCCGGACTGCCGATCGCCCTGCGGGCCTGCACCAAGGCCGCGTTGATCTTGCTCGATGTGGTGTTGGTCAGGTCGGTGTTCATGGCCCGCGCCAGCTCCTGCCGTTCTCGCATCAGCGTTTCGTCCGCGGCCCGAGCGTATCGTCACTCCCCCGCACGGCCGGGGCGAATGATCAAGACCGGATGACCGGATGATCGGCCGCGGCCTCCACCTCCAGCAGCGAGGCGCTGTGCCGCTCCGCCTCGAACGCGGCACGGCCGCCGCGCAGCCCGAAGAGTCGCTTGGAGAACAGGATGTAGAGCACGGCGAGGATGTTGACCACCAAGGTGGCGATCTTCAGCCAGCTGATCTTCTCGGTCAGCTCGTAGATCTCCAGCGGCAGGAACGCGGCGGTGGACACCACCGCCAGATACTCGGCCCACCGCTTGAGCAGCCACAGCCCCACGCCCTCGACGAGGGTGAGGGCCGCGTAGGCGGCCAGCGCCACGGCCACGATCACGAGGGTGGAGTGCCGGTACTCGAAGGTCTTGCGGATGGTGTCGACCACCGGCGAGTGGTCGAGGTCGTAGTGGAAGTGGCGCGCGACCGGCCGGAAGACGGTCAGGTCCTCCTGGAAGAGCTGGTGCACCGCGGCCCGGCTGTTGCTGAACCGCCACACCGCGACGGCGGCCAGCAGCACGAACAGCCCGCGCACGATCCGCTCGGCGGCGATGAAGCGCATCACGATCAGGTCCCGCAGCGCCCTGCCGCGCGTGACGAGCGGGGCGTCGGCCGCGGGGCCGGAGCCGTGCGGCGCGCCGAGGGCGAAGTCGCCGCAGCGCAGACAGCGCCAGGCCTCGCCCAGCGCGGTGGCGGCGCGCAGCCGCTCGCGCAGCTCGTCCTCGGTCGGCGCGTAGGTGACGTGGCCGCGCCGGGCGCAGGTACGCCGGTTCCAGTCGATCTTCATGCTCAGCGCTCCGTTCCGGTGCCGGCCGTCAGGGTCCGCTCCAGGGAGAGGGCGCCGTCCCGGTCGAGGACGACATGGGAGCCGAAGTCGGCGCTGACCCGGTCGAGCACCGTACGCAGCCAGCGGGCGTCGCCGGGGGTGGCGTGGCACAGCCGCATCCGCCGGGCCCGCATGGGCACCATCCGGATCCCGGCGAGCTCACCGGTGTCCGGCGCCACCGCGACGAAGTACATCAGCCGCAGATCGTCCCGGTACTCCTCGTAGCCGGTGATGCCCTCGTAGTCGTCGATGAAGTCGCCACAGCCGTAGAGGACGAGCTTGCCGCGGTACACCTCCAGGGGGCGGGGGTGGTGCGAGGAGTGGCCGTGCACCACATCGGCGCCGCCGTCGACCAGCGCATGTGCGAAGCGGATCTGATCGTCGGAGACGCGGTACCCCCAGTTGCCGCCCCAGTGGATGGAGACGACGGCGATATCGCCCGGCCGCTTCAGCTGCCGGATCCGGCGGGCGAACCGGGCCGCGCGGGCCTCCGACAGCTCGGGGAGGAAGTCGACGCCGGGGTCGTGCTCGGCGGCGGCCCACTCGTACGGGATACCGCTTGACCCGGTGCCGCAGGAGAAGACCAGCACACGTCGGCCGCCGCGGACCGGAACGGCCGCGGGCCGCCGCGCCGCGGCGGCGTCCCGCCCCGCGCCCGCCACCCGCAGCCGGGCCCCGGCCAGAGCGTCGAGCGTTTCCACGAGCCCGTGCCGGCCGAAGTCCAGCACGTGGTTGTTGGCCAGGACGCACACATCGGGCCGGCCCGCGGCCAGAGCGGGCAGATTGGCCGGGCTCATCCGGTAGTGCACGCTCTTCCCCGGCGCGAACTCGTCGCTCCGGGTCACGCTGGTCTCCAGGTTCACCACCCGGGCGTCGGGCGCCGTCTCCTCCAGCACCCGCAGCGCGTCGCCCCACGGCCACGCGTAGTCCGCCGGGTGCGGCACCCGCCCGTGTGCCTCCTCGGTCAGCTCGACATACGCCCTGGAGTCCCGGATGTACGGCTCCCGCAGCTCCGGATCCCCGGGGTGCGGGAGCATCTGGTCGACGCCACGGCCGAGCATCACATCGCCGCAGAGGAACAGCGTCGTCGCATCGCCGCCCACACCCCCAAAACTAGTGCAGTCCTGATCAGCGCAGCGCCTCGCCGATGAGCGCGATGCCCTCCGCGATGGCGGTCGGCGTGCTCGCGGCGTAGCCCAGGACAAGCCCGGGGCGGCCGGGACGGATGCTGTGCCACGACAGGGGCTGGGTCTTCACGCCGTGTGCGAGCGCGGCGGCGGCGAGGTCGGTGTCCGAGAAGTCGCCGTCGAAGGTGACCATCAGATGCAGACCGGCCGCGGCGCCGTGCACCACCGCGCCCGGCAGCTGGGTGCGGATGGCGCCGATCATCGCGTCCCGGCGGCGACGGTGGCGGCGGCGCAGCTGGCGCAGATGGCGTTCCAGCTCGCCCGACTCCATCAGATGGGCCAGCACCAGCTGGGGCAGCGCGGCGTTGCCGAGGTCGGCGAACCGCTTGGCGGCCACCAGCGCGTCCCGGTACTGGGGCGGCGCGAGCACCCAGCCCACCCTCAGGGCGGGGGCGAGCAGCTTGGACACGCTTCCGGCGTAGCAGACGTGTTCGGCGAGCATCGACCGCAGGGCGGGGGCGGGTGGCCGGTCGTAGCGGTGTTCGGCGTCGTAGTCGTCCTCGACGATCAGCCCGCCCTCGCCGGCCCACCGCATCAGCTCGCGCCGCCGCTCGCCGCCGAGCACCACCCCGGTCGGAAACTGGTGTGCCGGGGTGAGCAGGACGGCCGGGGCGCCGGTGGCGCGCAGCGCGTCGACGCGTACGCCCTCGGGGTCGACCGGGACCGGCGGGGTGTCCAGCGCGCGGTGGCGAAGATGCTGCCGGGCGCCCAGCGAGCCGGGGTCCTCCACGGCCACCTGGTGGATCCCGGCGGCCCGGAACACCTGCCCGATGAGCCCGAGCGCCTGGGCGGTACCGGCCACGACGAGGACATCGTCCGGGTCCGCCCTGATCCCGCGGTTGCGGGCCAGCCAGTTGGCGACGGCCAGCCGCAGCGCGGGGGTCCCGCGGGGATCCCCGTATCCGAAGTCGGCGGCCGAGAGGCCGGTGAGTACGGAGCGTTCGGCGCGCAACCACGCGGTACGCGGAAACGAGGCCAGGTCGGGCAGGCCGGGCGACAGGTCGATCCGGGCCGGTGCCGTGCGCAGCACGTCGAAGATGTCCGCACCGGGCGCGGCGACGAACAGCGCACCGGTCGGCGGGCGGCCACCCGCTGGTTCACGGGCATGTGGCGCCGCCGCCACCGGGGCGGCGACCACGACCGTGCCGCCCCGCCCGCGCCCGGCGATATGCCCGTCCTCGGTCAGCCGCCGGTACGCCTCGGTGACAACGCCACGGGACACCCGCAACTCCCCGGCCAGCACACGGGTGGCCGGCAGCCTGCTGCCGACCGGCAGACGTCCGTCCGCGATCGCGGCCCGCAGCCGCCGGGCCAGCCAGTCGGCGAGGCCGCCCGGCGGGGCCTCCTCGGTGTTCAGCTGAAGGAAGTCGGAGCCGGAGATTATGGACCGGTCAGCGGGCCCCTCATTGGACCTGTTCACCGGGCCATTATGGCGACACCGTAAAGGCATGCACACGGACACGAATACGGGCACGGACACGGGCACGGACACGGGCACGGGCACGGGCACGGCGCCCGGCTACGTACACGGCTACTCGCGCCACGAGGCCCGCCGCCTCGGCGACCAGGCGGACACGCTCGCCGCGCTGCTGCACGCGGACACGGCCTACCCGGCCGGCAGCAGGGTGCTGGAAGTGGGCTGCGGGGTGGGCGCCCAGACCGTCCATCTGGTCGCGTCCAGCCCCGGAGCCCACATCGTGGCGGCGGACGTCTCCGCCGCCTCCCTCGCCCGCGCCCGCGCCAACGTGGCGGCGCACGCACCGGACGCCCGGGTGGAGTGGTGCCACGCCGATGTCTTCGGCCTGCCGTTCGCGGACGCGTCGTTCGACCATGTCTTCGTGTGCTTCGTACTGGAGCATCTGAGCGCCCCGGGGCGGGTGTTGGCCGGGCTGCGGCGGGTGCTGCGGCCCGGGGGCACGATCACCGTGATCGAGGGGGACCACGGCTCGGCGTTCTTCCACCCCTCCAGCCTCTACGCCCACGCGGCGATCGACCGCCAGATCCAGCTCCAGTCGGCGGCGGGCGGCGACGCCCTGATCGGCCGGCGGTTGCAGCCGCTGCTGGCCGAGGCCGGGTACGCGGACGTGGTCGTCCGCCCGCGGACCGTCTACGCCGACCGGACCCGCCCGGCCCTGGTGGACGGCTTCACCCGCAACACCTTCATCGCCATGGTCGAGTCCGTCCGCGACGACGCGCTGGCCGCGGATCTGATCACCCGGAGCGACTGGGACCGGGGCATCGCCGATCTGCGCCGGACGGCGGACGACGGCGGGACGTTTCACTACACGTTCTTCAAGGGGGTGGCCGTGAGGAGCTGATCTCCCCCGTCCCCTCCGGCGACATCGGCCTCGGCCTCGGTGTCGGCGCGGCGGCGGGCGTAGAGCCGGATCAGGGCGCGGTAGCGGTAGTGGCCAGGGGCGGGTGACTCCAGGAGGCCGCTGTCGACGAGGGAATCCAGCAGGGGTTCGACGTCCGGGTCGCGCCGGTCGCGGCCGAGCAGCGCGGCGGCCACGGGCAGGGACAGGTCGGGGCCGTCCGCGAGCGCCAGCAGGCGGAAGGCGCGTGCCTGGTCGGGTCGGAGCCGGCGGTACGCCGAGGCGAAGCAGGAGGCTACGGTGAGGTCGCCGATCCGCAACTCGTCCAGCCGGCCGCGCTCGTCCGCCAGCCGGGCGGCCAGGGCGGCGATGGTCCAGGCGGGGCGGGCGGACAGGCGGGCCGCGGCGATACGGATGGCCAGCGGGAGGAAGCCGCAGGCGGCAACGGTCTCGCGGCAGGCGACGGGTTCGGCCTCGGCGCGCTCCTCGCCGATGGCGCGGGTGAACAGGGTCAGGGCTTCGTCCGGGGTCATGACGTCGAGGTCCAGCGGGCGGGCGCCGTCGAGGTCGGCGAGCCGGGCGCGGCTGGTGACCAGGGCGGCGCAGCCGGGGGCGCCGGGGAGCAGGGGGCGGATCTGGGGTCCGTCGTGGGCGTTGTCGAGCAGGACCAACACCCGGCGGCCGGCGAGGGTGGACCGGTAGAGCGCGGCCCGTTCGGGTGTTCCTTCGGGGACGGCGGCGGCGGGAACGCCCAAGGCGCGCAGAAACGCGGCGAGGACGGCTCCAGGGTCGGCAGGACCGGCGCCGTGGCCGAGCAGATCGGCGTAGAGCTGTCCGTCGGGGAAGTGGCCGCGGACCGTGTGGGCGACGCGTAACGCCAGCGCGGTCTTGCCCACTCCGCCGAGCCCGCGGACGGCGAGGACGGGCATCACCGCGCCCTGGGCGCGGGGCAGTTGCTCGGCCAGCCGGTGTACGAGGGCGGCGCGACCGGTGAAGTCGGCTGATTCCGCAGGGAGCTGCGCGGGGGGCGGTGCGGGGCGCGGTGAGGCGTACGGGACGGTGTCCTTGGCGGGCGGGCGCCGTCGCGGGGCCGTGGGGCGGGCGAGGGCCGGGGAGGCGCACAGGACGTTCTGGTAGAGCTCGGTCAGCTCGGGGCCGGGGTCGACGCCGAGCTCTTCGGCGAGCAGACGGCGGGTGTCGGTGTACACCCGCAGCGCTTCGGCCTGTCGGCCGCCGCGGTACAGCGCGAGCATCTGGAGCGCGCGCAGCCGCTCCCGCAGCGGGTATTCGAAGGACAGCGCGGTGAGCTCCGCGATGGCCGCGGTGTGGTGGCCCAGTTCCAGGTCGAGTTCCAGGCGGGTCTGTAACAGGGTGAGCCGCCACTCCGTCAGACGGGCGCGCTGTGCCTGGGCGTAGGGCCCGGGGACACCGCCGAGCGGTTCGCCGTCCCACAGGTCCAGGGCCTTGTGGAGCAGTGTCCGGGCGCGCGGCAGTTCGCCCGCGGCCCGCGCGATCCTGGCCTGCGCCTCGTAGCCCTCGCACACCACCAGGTCCAGCGCCTCGGGCGGCATGTGCAGCGCGTATCCGCCGGAGTCGGAGACCAGAGCGCGGGGGCCGAGGGTCTTGCGCAGTTGGAAGGCGTACGTCCGCAGGGTCGCGAGTGCGCGGCGCGGCGGTTTGCCGCCCCACACCGCGTCCATCAGTTCCTGCGCGGTGGCCGTGTGGCCGCGGCGCATCAGCAGCGCGCACAGCAGGGCGCGCTCCTGTGGCCGCCCCGCGGCGAGTGGCTCGTCGCCGCGCCGCACCCGCACCGGCCCCAGGACCGCGAACCGCAGGGCGGCCGGGGGCGGTTCGGCCGCGGCCACCGGGGGTGCGGCCGTGTCCCGTCGGCGGTGTTCGGGCAGGTCGAAGCCGAGGTGGTGCAGCGGGGTGCCGAACATCTCCTCCAGGACACGCTGTGCGGAGGGTTGAGGGCAGGGCGGCCCGGGCTGCCGCCACCGGTGGAACTGGCGCGCGGTCACCTCCGCCGGCTCCCCCAGCCGCGCGGCCACCGTCGCGTAGACCATGAGAAAGACCGCCGGCCGTGCCCACTGCCGCTCCGCGCACGCGCGCGAAAAGGCCGTCCCCCGCATTCCTTCGCCTCCGAGCCTTGTCCCCCGACGCTCGTCGATCACTCTAGTCGCCGTGGCCTACGGGCCGCAGTGTTCTGCGTGGCAAGAAAAGTCCGGGGAAAAGTCCGGTCTTCCGGCCTTCCGCCCGCCCCCGCCGGGAGGCGGACCAGGATATGGACATCAACTTTCGTCCAGCGGGCCCTGGCATGCGGCGTGTTATTCGACGTCAACACCGATCTGGTGGCCGCCGCTCCACTTTCCGGCCCGCGACTTCCGAACACCCGCTCGCATCCCAATTTCTCCTGATCGAACGCCCATCCCGGCGATGTTGACTTTCCCCACCCAGCCGGGACGGCACCCCCGGCAGCCGATCGGCGGGCCGCCACCGCGGCCCGGACCGCGGTGGCGAGCACCGGAACTACGTAAGGAGTGCCGATCGTGCGGACGACCCATCCCGGTTTCTCCGTCCTCCTGGGGCCGGACTACGCCGGAAAGTCCTCGGTGATGTCCGAGTTCGCCAGCTCGTCCCCGGCCTGGCGGCTCATCTCCACGGACGAACGTTTTCTTCAGCCCGCCCACGCGCTGATCGGCCGGTTGCGCAGGGATGTGGCGGTGGATGTGCTGCCGTCCCTGGGGACGGACTACTCGCCGGAATTCACGGCCAGTCTGCTCCAGACGGCCGTGGTGCATCTGCGCGACCGCATCGAGGCGAGCGACCCGTCGTCCCCCACACTCGTCGACTCGTACTACTACAAGATCCTGGCCAAGTGCCGGCTCGCCGGGCTGCGGGACAACCCGATGTTCACCTGGTGGCGTTCCTTTCCGCAGCCGCGGCGCGTGGTGTTCCTGGACGTGTCCACCTCCACGGCCTGGCGCCGCTCCGGCAACGGCGCGGCCACCAACCGGCTGGAGTACTACGGCGACCGCCCCGACCCCAAGGGTTTCGCGGCCTACCAGACCAAACTGCGGCGCCTGATGCTCGACGAGATCAGCCATCTGCCGGTCACGGTGATCCGGGCGCAGGGCGATATCGCCCAGACCGCTCAGGCCATACGAAAGGTGTTGTCAGATGAAGACCGCTGAGCCCCAGGCCGCGGAGGCCCCGGCCGCCGAGGACCAGAACACTGAGCCTTCGGCCGCCGAGGGCCGGCTCGACAGCTACCGGGCCCGGGTGTTCGAGGAGCGGAAACGGCTGCGGCGGGCGTTCTCGGACCCGGCGGCGCGGCAGCGCGAAGTCCTCACCGACCTGCTGACGTTCAACGCGGGAACGGCCTACGGCAAGGCCCACGGCTTCGACCGGCTGCGCACCCTGGACGACCTCCGCAAGGCGGTTCCGGTCCAGGACTACACGGCGCTCTCGCCGTGGATCGAGCGCATGGCCGAGGGCGAGCCCAACGTCCTGACCGCCGACCAGCCCGCGGTGTTCTTCACCAGCAGCGGCAGCACCGGAGCGCATAAGAAGATCCCGGTCACCCCGCGCTTCATGCACACCACCTTCTTCCCCTTCTACTACGCCGCCTGGGCCCCGATGGCCGAACACTTCCCGGACGTCCTCACCCGGCCGGACGCGGTGCTCAACCTCAAGCACGACCCCGTCGTCGCGCCCGCCACCACCGCCTCCGGACGCCCCCATGTCGGCGCCAGCCAGGTGGACTTCGGGAAGATGTTCGGCGAGCATCTGTCGGCCGAGCCGGGCACCGCGGCTCCCTGGGCCACCCTGCCGGTGCCGGTGGCGGCGGACGACCATGTGGAGAAGATGTATCTGCGGCTGCGCATGGCCGTCGAAAGCGATGTCCGCTGTGTCATCGGGATCAATCCGGCGATGGTCGCCGCGGTGCCGTACCAGCTGAGGCTGTGGTGGCCGCGGATCGTCAAGGACGTCCGCGACGGCACGCTCGGCGGCCATCCGTTCCGTTCCCCCAACCCGGAGCGCGCCGCCGAACTGGAGCGGCTGGAGCGGTACTTCGGCACCGTACGGCCCGCCCACATCTGGCCGAACATGCGGCTGCTGTTCTGCTGGACCACCGGCCTCGCCTCGCTCTATCTGCCCCGGCTCCGCGAGGAGTTCGGCCCCTCGGTGACGGCCCTGCCGGCGCCCGTGGCGGCCTCCGAGGGCCCGGTCGGCGTGGCGCTCGACCGGCATCCGACGGCGGGCAGCCTGGTCGTCACGGCCTCCGTGTACGAGTTCGTGGACGCCGACCGCGACCTGGGCCCCGATGTGGAGACGCTCGCACCGCACGAGCTGGAGCCGGGCCGGGAGTACCACGCGATCTACAGCCATGTCGGCGGCCTGTACCGCTATGCGGGTGGGGATGTGGTCCGGGTGGTGGATGTCGTGGACGGTGTGCCGCGGGTGTCGTACGCGGGCCGCAAGAACCGCTCCGACGTGGCCGGGGAGCGGCTGCGCGACGCACAGGTCGTCCGGGCCCTGCAGTCCGCGCTGGGCGGCGCCGGCCTCGCCGTGCGCAACGCCGCATGCCATGTGGAGACCCCCGACGGCCGGCCGCCCCGCTATGTGTTCGCCCTGGCCGGCGAGTCGGCGTGGAGCACCGACGAGACACGGCGGCTCACCGCGGCGCTCGACACCGAGCTCACCCAGGAGTCGGCCGACTACCGCGCGGCCCGCGACGCCGGCCGGCTCGGCCCCGCCGAGCTGATCCGGCTCGACCGTGACGCCTTCCTGGAGGAGTGGCAGGAATCGGTCGGCCGCGGGGTGCGCCCCACTCAGGTCAAGGACCGGCTTTTCCGACCGGACCCGGAGAACTGGCGGCAGCTCACCGGCGCGGCCGCCCGGCAAGGAGATCGATCATGACGCAACTCGACGCCATCGAGCGCACCTGTCTGCTCACCGCCGCGCTCCGGGCCGGGGAGAGCCGCAGGGACGACCGGCTCTACGACGACCCGTACGCGCAAACGCTCGTCGGCGACGCGGGCCCCGAACTGCTGGCCGAGATCAGATCGGCGACCTTCCCGGACGGCGAGGTCCCGCGCACGGTGCCGAGCACCTTCGACTTCAACCCCATCCGCACCCGGTTCTTCGACGACTGGCTGCAAAGCGCGGCCGCCGACCCCTCGATGACCCAGATCGTGCTGGCTCCGGCGGGCATGGACTCGCGCGCCTACCGGCTGGAGTGGCCGGACCACGTCCGCTTCTTCGAGATCGACCGGCCGTCCGTCCTGGAGGTCAAGGAGAAGCTGCTCGCCGCCGAGACGCCCGGCGCCGACCGCCGCCCGGTCCCCGCCGATCTGCTCGCCCCCGGCTGGGAGGACGCTCTACTGGAGGCAGGGTACGACCCCGGTCTGCCGTCGACCTGGCTCTTCGAAGGGCTGCTGTACTACTTCGCGGAGGCCGAGGTCGAGGGGTTGCTGCGGCGGGTCGCCGCGGTGGCGGCACCCGGCAGCCGCATCGGCGCGGACGTGGTCAACGACGTGGCGCTGACCGCGCCGAACATGCGTGGCCTGCTGAAGGTGTTCGCCGACTGGGGCTGCCCGTGGGTGTTCGGCACGGACCAGCCCGAGGCGCTGTTCGGGCGGCACGGCTTCACCGTCGAGGCGGTGCAGCCCGGGGAGCCGTCGGCCCACTACGGCCGGTGGCGGGACCCCGTGCCACCGCGCACGGCCGAGGGCGCCGAGAGGGTGTTCCTGGTCCACGGAAGCCGCACCGCATGACGGGGACCGTGGAACCGATACCGCTGCTCCGCGGCGACCGCGGCGACCCCGGGCGGTCGTACGCCCGGGCGCCGCTCCCCGGTGGCCCCGACGGCCCAGCGCCGCTGCCCGGTGGCGCCGACGCCCCGGCCGCGCCCCGCCACGGTCGGCCCCGGGTGCTGCTCGCACCGGTCACCGTCACCCCCGGCAAACCCCTGACCCCCAGCCACCTCAAGGGGCTCTTCTGGGTCGATGTGATGTACCGCGCCACCGCGCGGCTGGCCGATGTCACCTACCGCTACAGCCCCACCACATACCACCCCACCGACCAGACCCTCGGCTTCTGGGAGTATCTGGACCACACGCTCGGTGACACCGACTACTCCCAGCTGTCCGAGGAGGAGATCGGCGAGCTGTACGTCGGCTACCGCGCCGACGGCCGCCAGGCCCCGGTGTCCGCACTCCGGCCGTACCTCGACGCGATCGAACACCACGGCTGGGTGCATCCGTCCAGCGCCCGGGTCCTGGAGCTGTGGTCGGCGCAGTACGCGCGGCTGGGGATGCACGACCCCGGCCTCACCGCACACCAGCCGCCCGGGATGACCCTCGACGAGGTGCTCGACCGCCTGGTGCCGCTGGGGCTGTGCCTGGACATGCGCGAGTACGGCGGGCCGGTCTATCTGGACGCCACCCGGTACGGGCTGCCGCTGCGGCAGATCGCCACGGCGCGGGGGCGGCCCAACTACCTGGCGTGCGCGCTGCGCGAGCTGGTCCCGCTCGTCCCCGGCTACGACGAGGTGGTGCTGCTCTACGACCGCGAGCTGGAGCCCGACTACCAGCTGCTGCAGCGTGTGCTGTCGGAGCTCGGCCCGGTGGTGCGGCGGGTGCCGGTGGGGCGGGTGCCGATCGACGGCCGGATCCGGTCCGCGCGCCACGGCGACTGGCGCGGCCACTCGGCGGGCGCGCTGCTCGAGGCCCTGGGCGCCGACCACGAGGGACCGGCGCTGCGGCTCGGCATGCGGCTGTACTTCATCGCCACGCTCGGGCCGGGCGACCGGCAGTCGTTCCGCCCGGACCTGCTGCGCCAGTGCGTGGTGCGCGCCGAGCGGATGCTGGCGTCGTACGAGGCCCCGGCGGACGCGGCGGCCGAAGCCGGGCTGACCGGCTTCCTCGAGCAGCAACGCGGCGACCACACGTACGTCGACCCGTACCGTCTGACCTCCGGGCTGCTGGCCAAACACCGCCCGGCCCCGGTCCACGAGTTGCTGCCGGCGGTGTTCCTGTGAAGCTCTCCCAGGACCTGCTGCGGGCCGAGGCCGTGCGGCGCATCCGGGTCGCCCGCCCCGATCTGGCCGAGGAGGTGGACCTGTCCACCGCCACCGCCCTGTCGGAGGTGCACGCCCGGATCCAGGAGTTCGCGGACACCGACGGGCTGCTCGCCGTATCCGTCGTACGCCGCTTCGAGCTGGCCGAATGGGCGCGCGCCACCTGTGAGTTCGCCATCGGCCTGGCGCCGGAGCGGCTGGCGGCGTGGCGGGGCTCGTTCTCCCGTACGATCTTCCTGGCCGGAAACCCGGACAACCTCGGCGACCGGGTCCGGTTCGACCACATCGCCGAGGACGGCTCGGCCGCATGGACGGGACCGGCCCCGGCGGGCGCCTCCGCCGGGCTGCGCAGACTGCTCAAGCTCTTCGACGGCTCCCGTGGCCTGCCACCCCGCCCGGACACACCGGTCCGGATCCCGGAGGCCATCGGCCCCCGCCACCGGCCGCCCGTGCGGCGCGAGCTGTACGTGGCCACGGCCGGAATCACCGTCGCCGACTGCCTGGTGCACCTCAACCATCTGCTCGTCGAGGCGGTCCTGGACGGCCTGATCGCCCCCGGGGACACCCTGGTCATCCGTCAGATGCCACGTCTTGCCGGGCTGTCCGGTCCGTACGCGGCACTGCGGGTCGGCGCGGAGCGGGAACACCCGGACCGGCTGCGGGCGTATGCCTGCCTCACCGAGGAGACCGCGGATACCGTGGGCGCGGCGCGGTGAACACGCGCATGGCACCGGCCGGGGCGCGGCCCCGGCCGGTGGCGTCACTCACGATGCCGACGATCAGCCCTGTTCGGGGTTGTCGTAGGGGCGGGTGATGATCTCCATGCCGTGGCCGGCCGGATCGTGGAAGTACAGGCCCCGCCCGCCGTGGTGATGGTTGATCTCGCCCGGCTGCTTCCCGTGCGGATCGGCGTAGTAGGTGATCCCCGCCTGCTTGATCCGCCCGAAGGCCGCGTCGAACTCCTCGTCGGAGATGAGGAAGGCGTAGTGCTGCATGGTGATGGACTCGGCCGGGATCGTGGCGAAGTCCAGGGTGACCCCGTTACTGGTGCCCACGGGGATGAACGGGCCCCATTCGGCGCCGACCTCAAGATCCAGGATGTTCGCCAGGAACTCGGCGGACTCCCGCTTGTCCCGGGAGTGCACGATGGTGTGATTCAACTCGACTGACATATGGAATGCCTCCACAAGGCATGTCCCGACACCTCCATGTCTCACCCAGCCGGTGACCGACACGCGATGCCGCACTCCCGAGCCTAGTCGGTGGCCATCCAGCACGTCGAGTGCACGCCAAAGCGCTCACAGACCGAGGTCAAGGCCCTCACAGACCGAGGTCGCTCAGCCCCGGGTGGTCGTCCGGGCGGCGTCCCAGCGGCCAGTGGAACACCCGCTCCGACTCCTTGATCGGCAGGTCGTTGATGCAGGCGTAGCGGTGCGTCATCAGCCCGTTCTCGTCGAACTCCCAGTTCTCGTTGCCGTACGACCGGTACCAGTTGCCCGAGTCGTCGTGGCACTCGTAGGCGAAGCGCACCGCGATGCGGTTGCCGTCGAACGCCCACAACTCCTTGATCAGCCGGTAGTCCAGCTCCCTGCGCCACTTGCGGGCGAGGAAGGCGACGATCTCGTCGCGGCCGTTGACGAACTCCGCGCGATTCCTCCAGCGGGAGTCCGCCGAGTAGGCGAGGGCGACCTTCTCGGGGTCGCGGGTGTTCCAGCCGTCCTCGGCGGCGCGGACCTTCGCGATGGCGGATTCCCTGGTGAAGGGAGGAAATGGGGGACGTGATTCCTGGGACATATCAGCTCCTCACGGGAGAGAACCATCGTTCTCGCCTCTGTCGACTCTACGAGAACGATGGTTCTCATGCAAGCGTGGCGGGCTGGACACGGAAGGGGTGGTTCCAAAGGCCCCGCTCACGCAGGATCGGCAACACGCCCTCGCCGAACCAGTACGCCTCTTCCAGGTGCGGGTATCCGGACAGGATGAACTCGTCGATGCCCAGCGCGTGATACTCGGCGATCCGGTCGGCGACCTCGGCGTGGCTGCCCACCAGCGCGGTTCCCGCCCCGCCGCGTACCAGCCCGATACCGGCCCACAGGTTGGGGTGGATCTCCAGGCCGTCACGGCCCCCGCCGTGCAGGGCGAGCATCCGCCGCTGTCCCTCGGACTCGCTGTGGCCCAGGCCCTCCTGCACCGCGCGTACGGTCGCCTCGTCGAAGCCGTCCAGCAGCCGCCGTGCCTCGGCCCACGCCTGCTCCGCGGTGTCCCGGGTGATGACATGCAGCCGGATGCCGAAACGCAGGCTCCGCCCCTCCTTCGCCGCCAGCCCCCGTACCCAGGCGATCTTCTCCGCCACCGCGCCGGGCGGCTCACCCCATGTGAGGTAGACATCCGCGTGCCGGGCCGCCACCACTCCCGCCGCGGGTGAGGAGCCGCCGAAGTACACCTGTGGGACGGGGTCGGGCAGCCGGGCCAGCTTGGCGTCCTCCACCCGCAGATGCTCACCTGCCAGATCCACGGTCTTGCCGTCCCACAGGTCCCGGACGATGCCGAGGAATTCACCGGTGCGCGCGTACCGGGCGTCCTTGTCGAGGAAGTCGCCGTACGCGCGCTGCTCCCGGCTCTCGCCACCTGTGACGACGTTGAGCATGAGCCGTCCGCCGGTCTGCCGCTGGTAGGTGGAGGCCATCTGCGCGGCGAAGGTGGGCGACAGGAAGCCGGGCCGGAAGGCGACCAGGAACTTCAGCCGCTCGGTGCGCTGGCTGACCATGGCCGTGGTCAGCCACGCGTCCTCGCACCAGGCGCCGGTCGGCGTGAGCGCCCCCACGAACCCCAGGTCCTCGGCGGCACGGGCGATCTGGGAGAGGTAGTTGACGGTCGGCGGCCGGTCGCCGCCGGTCGCGGTGGCCGGGGAGCCGTGGCCGCCGCCGACGACATGGCGGCTGTCGCCGTTGGTGGGCAGGAACCAGTGGAAGGCGAGACTCACGTGGAAACTCCGTTCAAGGTGGTGTGCGGCCGGCACAAACAACGGGGGGCCGGAGCCGTTCGGGCGTGTCAGCCGGCGGCGGCGAGCAGCGGGGTGCCGCCGAGTGCGAGGGAGAACCGGTCGACGACCTGGGCGAGGGCTTCGGCGGAGCCGGGGGCGACGGTGAGGGCGCCGTCCGGCCCGGTCTGGAGGTCCTTGTCGAGGGTGAACCAGCCCTGGACGATGTGTCCGGCGCCCATGGAGTTGAGCACCGGGCGCAGTGCGTAGTCGATGGCCAGGACGTGTGCGGTGGTGCCGCCGGTGGCCAGCGGGAGCACGGTCTTGCCTTCGAGGGCGTACTGCGGAAGCAGGTCGAGCAGGGACTTGAGCAGACCTGAGTAGGCGGCCTTGTAGATGGGCGTACCGATGACGACGCCGTCCGCGCGCGCGAACAGGGCGGTGGCCCGGACGATGGCCGGATGCGCGAAGTCGGCGCCGAGCAGGGCGGTGGCCGGGAGCGTACGGACGTCCAGCGGTATCACCTCGTGCCCGTGGCGCTCCAGCCGCGCGTCCAGGTGGCGCAGCAGCCGGGCGGTGCGGGAGGTGGCGGAGGGACTTCCGGAGACGGACAGGACGGTGGCCATGGCGGACCCTTCGGGGAGGTGGTGCGCTGCGGTGGTCCGGCCGGTCGGCCGGTCAGGGCGCGGGAGCGAATCGACGGGGCATCAAGGCGTATGGGCGCGGCGCCGCGATCACGCTGGTGGCATCGCGGCGCGGAAGAACGCACAGCCGGAACACGCGCGGCCGGGATGGGTCAAAGGCGGCGCGAGGAAGATGCGGAGAGAGTGGGGGCGGGCTCGCTCAGGCCCGACAGGGACAGGACGCGCTGGAGACACGCGCGAGATCGACGTGGCGTCGTCGCGTGAGGTCCTGTCGCTTCATGCCCTCGATCAAATCAGTGGCGCGTACACCCGGTCAAGGAGGGCCAAGCGGGTTTCCACATCTCGGACATGGCCGACGCGGCTGCTGACGTTCACCGGGGGGACCATCGGCGGGTGGACCGTTCACCGGGTGGGCCCGGCGTCCCGGTGGCGCGGCAGCAGGGCGACCGCCGCCACCGGGAGCGCCGTGAGCACCAGCCAGGGAACCGCGGCCGGCAGGCCCGCGTCGAGCAGCGAGCCGGTCGCCGCGCTGCCGGCCAGGACGACCAGGCCGGAGACGGACGACAGGGTGCCGGTGTAGAGGCCGAGCCTGCCCTCGTCGGCGAGGTCGGGCACCCAGGCCCGGGCGGCTGGGGCGAGCAGCATCTGGCCGAGGGTGAGCAGTACGACGAGGGCCGCCGACGGGAGCAGCCCGGCGGCGCCGGTCCAGTCGGCGGGGCGGGCGGCGGCCACGGCGGCGAAGCCCGCGGAGAGCAGCAGCAGCCCGGCCGCCATGGAGCGGCGCAGGTCCAGCCGGGCGGCGGCCCAGTGGGTGATGGGCAGTTGGGCGGTCACCACCAGCATCGAGGAGAGCGCGAACAGCCAGGCCAGCGGGGCCTGCGAGCCCACCGCGCGCTCCACTTCCAGGGGCACGGCCAGGTAGAGCTGGTTGTACGCCAGCAAGTAAACGCCGTACGCCAGGCACAGCGCGAGAAACCGCCGGTTGCGCAGCAGCGCCCGTACCGCGCCCGAGGCCCGGGTGCGGGTGCGATCCGAGCCCTCAACGACAGCCACCCGGCCGGGGATGTGCTGGGGCAGCAGCCGCAGATGTCCGGCCAGGACGAGGACGAAGACCGCCGCCCCGGCGAGGCAGACGGCGCGGAAGTCCACGGCCAGCAGGAGGGCGCCCAGCAGTGGTCCGATGAACGCCCCGGCCTGCCCGGCGACGGAGAACAGCGCCAGGACGCGGGTGCGGGGTCCGCCGCCCGCCTTCTCCCGGACCACCGCCTGGCGGGCCACCTCGGACTCGACGGCGGGCGAGAACAGCGCGGCCGCGAAGCCGATCAGCAGCACCGCGCCGACCACCGCCCAGGTGCGCTCCGCCCAGCCCAGCCACGCGAAACCCACGATCCGCAGTGCGCAGCCCGCCAGCACCACCGGCCGGATGCCGTAGCGGTCGGCCAGGGCACCGCCCACCACGAACAGCCCCTGCTGGCTGAAGGTGCGCAGGCCGAGCACCAGGCCGACCAGCCAGCCGGCCATGCCGATGGCGGTGCCGAGGTGTTCGGCGAGGAAGGGCAGGACCGCGTAGAAGCCGATGTTGAAGGCGAGCTGGGTCCAGATCAGCAGCCGCAGCAGGGGCGGCAGCGTCGACAGCCCTGCCCGCCGCCGCCAGGGGCGGGCCGTCCCGGCGAGCGTCCGGGTGCTGGTCATGGGGCCTGCTCCCGCAGCGCGGAGGGCGCCCGGTCGCCGCGGCGCTGGTCGGCGCGCCGGGCGCGGCCCGGCCACAACCACGCCCACGGCCACCGCACCCCGCCGGCCGCGGTGACCGCCAGCGCTCCGAGGACGGCGAGCATCGCGGCGGGGGCCAGCACCGCCCAGGGGGCGCGTTCGGCGTACGGGTGGTTCTCGGCCAGCAGCAGGCCCCATTCGGGGGACGGCGGCTGGGCGCCGAGACCGAGGAAGCCAAGGGAGGCGAGGGCGAGCGCCACCGAGGGCAGCCGCAGCAGCGCGTGCCGGGTCACCGGTGGCAGTACGGCGGGCAGCAGGGCGCGCCGCAGCACATGCAGCCGTCCGGCGCCGAGCGCGCGGGTGGCGGCGAGGTGGGTGGTGGCGAGTTCCTGCCGCAGCAGGGCGGAGGTGTGCGCGGCCAGCGGGGCCCAGGCGACCGCGGCCACGGCGAGCGCGGGCGTGGCGGGGCCGCCGCCGGTGACGCCGGTGACGAGGAGTCCGGCGAGTACGGCCGGTACGGCGTTGACGGTGTCGACGAGGGCCTGGGACACCCGTGGCACCATCCCGAGCGCCACTCCGGCGAGCAGCGCGGCCGCGCTGACCGCGAGCGCGAGGGCGAGGGTGGTGAGCGCGCCGTGGCCGATCCGGGCCAGGAGGTCGCGGCCCAGGGCGTCGGTGCCGAACGGGTGTGCCCAGGACGGGGGTTGCAGCCGGGCGGCGGTGTCCAGGGCCAGCGGGTCGCGGATCAGGCCGAGGACGATGACGCCGAGCAGCAGCGCGCCGTAGAGCAGGGGGAGCGTACGGGGCTCCGGGGTGGTGGCCCGGTGCAGGGTGACCAGCGCGCCGTCGCGCAGCGCGGGTCCGAGGAGGGCGCGGCCAGCGAGCCACACCAGGCCGCCCACGGCGGCGGCGAGCGCCACCAGGGCGAGCGTACCGGCCTGGAGCACGGGCAGGTCCTGGGCGACGGCGGCTTCCAGGGTGAGCCGGCCGAGCCCGGGGATGTCGAAGATCTGCTCCACGGCGACCGCGCCGCCGGTGAGGCCGACCACGAAGAGCCCGAAGTTGGGCAGCAGTCCGGGGACGCACCGGCGCAGCGCGTGCCGGGCGACGCGCCGGCCCGGGATGCCCCGGGCGGCGGCGGCCCGCGCCCAGGGCTCGGCGAAGGCGCCGGGCAGCGCGTCGTCAAGCATCCGGCCGAGCAGCGCCCCGGTGGGCAGGCCGATGGCCAGCGCGGGCAGGACGAGCCAGCGCGGCCCGTACCAGCCGAGCGCGGGCAGCCAGCCGAGTTGCACCCCGACCACGCTGGCCAGGACGGAGGCGGTCAGGAACTCGGGCAGCGCGGCGAGCATCGCCGCCACGCCGCCGGTGTGCCGCGCCCTCAGGTGCTGTCCGGACGACCTCCGGAGTCCCCCGAACCTCCGCGAGCCCCCGGCGCCTGGCGCCGCGCCTCGCACACCGGACACGACGGGCCGACCCGCGAGCGTCGCCCGGACAGGACCCAGCCGCAGGGTGCGGGCGCACACCGCGGCGGCGGTGACCATGGCCACGGCCAGGGCCGCGGCCATGAGCAGCAGCGAGGCGCCGAGGGCCGTGGTGACGGCGGGCAGTACGGCCTCGCCCGAGATCCAGGAGTGGCCAACGTCGCCGCGCGGCAGCCCGCCGAGCCACTGGCCGAGCAGGTGCAGGGGCCCGGCGTCGAGGCCGAGTTCATCACGTATGGCGGCCAGCACCTCGGGGGCGGGGTCGCGTTCGGCCGAGCGCGCCTCCAGCACGGTGCGCGCGGGGTCGGTGCGGGAGAGCCACGGCAACAGGCCGATGCCGCACAGCAGGGCCGCGGCCACGGTGACGCGCCACAGCGCTCCCGCCGCCGGGGCGCCGCGGCGTATGGCGCTCAGCGCCGGGTCCCGGGGCCGATGAGGGTGCGCTCGTACGGGTCGAGGAGCACGCCGCGGACCGAGGTGCGGACGCCGTGGACGATCCGCTGGTGTACGAGCGGGACGGTCGCGTCCGTGCGCAGCACCTCGGCCTCCGCGGCCATCGTGGCGTCCTGGCGCTTCGCGGGTTCGGCGGCGAACTCGGCCTCGGCAACGGCCCGGTCGACGCGCTTGTCGCACAGCAGCGCCAGGTTGTAGCTGCCGTCGCAGGTGAAGTCGCTGGCGAGGACGGAGACCGGGTCGCCGGTGTCGAGCATGGTGTTGCGCGCGCCGAGGAACGCGTCGAACTTGCCGGCGAGGGCGTCGCCCTCGATCCGCGAGGACTCGCGCACCTCCACCTCGACCGTGAACCCGGCCTTCTTCAGCTGCTGTTGCAGCACCTGGGCGACCTCGGGCAGCTCGGGCCGGTTGTCGTAGGTGGCGAGGGTGATGGCGGTGCCCTGGACGCGCGCGGCCCGCGCCCGCCCCTCCGGCGCCACGCGCTTGCCGGCCGCCCAGGTCAGGGCGGGCCCGAACACGCCCTGGCCGCGGTCGGCGTGGCCCTCGTACACGTCCTTGGCGAGAACCGAGGTGTCGACCGCCGCCCGGGCGGCGGCCCGCGCCTTGGGGTCCTTGAAGGGGCCGGAGCGGGTGTTCAGCAGCAGGCTGGTGGTGCGGGTGGTGGCCAGTTCGCGGGCGGTGCCCTTGTCGAGGGAGGAGGTCTGGGCGACCGGCACCGCTTCGGCGATGTCCACCTCGCCGGTGCGCAGCGCGTTGGTACGGGCCGTGCCGTCGGCGATGAACCGCGCGTCGACACCGGAGGCCCGGGCCCGGCCGCCCCAGTAGTCGTCGAAGCGGTTCAGGGTGGCCCGGTTGCCGCCGCCGACCTTGGTGAGCGCGAATGGCCCGGTGGCGGTGGACGCCGGATCGACGGTGCCCTCTTCCCGATACGCCTTGGCGGACAGCACGGCCAGGCTCGGGCTGGAGAGCCGCAGCGGCAGCGCGGGGTCGGGGTCGGCGGTGGTGACGCGGACCTGCCGCTTCCCGGCGGGTTCGGCGGTGAGCTTCACCCCGGAGAGCGCGGCGGGGGCCGGGTCGGCCTGGGCGGCGTGGGTGAGGGCGGTGGCGGCCGCGGCCGGGGTGAGGTCGGTCCCGTCCTGGAACCGGGCCTCGCGCAGGGTGAACAGCCAGGTGTGCTCGTTCTCCTGACGCCATGACTCGGCGAGCGCGGGGGACGCGGCACCGTTGCCGTCCAGCCGCGTCAGCCCCTCGGTGACACCGAGCCGGCTGAGCAGGGTGGCGTCACTGCCGTACGGCGAGAAGTTCTCGGCGGGCGGGAAGGCGAGCGCGACGCGCAGCCGGGTGTCGGTTCCGGAGCCGGACCGGGAGGAGTTGTCGGCGGCGGCGAAGCAGCCGGAGAGCAGCGGGGCGAGCAGCAGGGCGGAGACCAGCTGACGGCGGCGGGCGTGGCGCATGGTCCTCGTTCTCCACGAGTTCAACGAGCGGGATGTGCGAGCGGGTTTTACGAGCGGGACGCCACACAGGCTACATGATTATCATTTCCATTAGCCCCGCCGCGAGGAACCGCCCGCATGGGCACCTCGAAGTGCACGACGCTCTGCCCACCGCCGGGCGCCGCTCGCTCGTCGCACACCACCTCCCCCAGGGACCGCCAGAATGCCTCGGCGCCGGGCACGGCGGGGTCGGTGTGCAGATAGACCGCGCCATAGCCGCCGTCCGCCGCCGCGAAGTCCAGCAGCCGGCCCACCAACCGCCGGGCGAGCCCGCGCCGCCGGTGTTCGGGCCGTACGTACACCCGGCGCAGCTGCGCGGTCCGCCCGGAGGGGTAACGCTCGGCGAGGGCACGGGGGTTGGGCGGATGCGCGGGCCCCCGCGCGTCGAGCGCGCCCGTGGCGACGACCTGCCCGTCGCGCTCGTCGACGGCGACGAGCAGGGTGTGCCGCGCGGACCGGAGGTAGGTGCCCTCCGGATCGACGATGTCGCCGTGCCAGCGCGGCACATATCCCGTATCGAAGTCCCGGTACACGGTGTCGAGCATCACGCTCCGGGCACCGTCGAGGTCTTCGGGCGTGGCCGTCCTGATGCGGTAGCTATGCACTTGCACATCATACGCATCAAGGGTCGCGGTGCATCAGGGGTCGCGGCGGCGCAGCGCCATGAGGCCCCCGACGAGCGCCGCAGCCGTCCAGGCCAGCAGGATCACCAGCGCCGTCCCCGGGCCGAAGTCCCGGTGCGTGATGAACGACTCGTCCACCGTGACCACCCGCATCATCACCGCCCCGGCCTGGTCGGGCAGGAACTGCGCGACCGTCCGGATCTTCGGCACATTGCCGAGCCCCTGCGAGTTGAGGAAGAGCAGCGGGATCATGATTCCGAGCGTGAGCGCCGTACTGCGCAGCATCGTGGCCACCCCGATCGAGAACGCGCACATCAGCGTCAGATACGCCCAGGCGCCGAGGGTCGCGCGCAGTACGCCGGGGTCGCCGAGGGACACGCCCTGCGGGCCGAGCGCCCACTGGGCCGCGAAGAAGGTGATGTAGACGGTGAGCAGCGAGAACACCAGCGCGGTCAGCATCGTGGCCGCCACCTTGGCCCCGTAGAACAGCCCCCGGCGCGGCACCGCGAGAAGCGAGCCGCGGATGGTGCCGCTGGTGTACTCGGCGCCGATCTGCAGCACACCGAACACGACGAGGGCGATCTGACCGACGGTCAGGCCGAGGAAGCCCGCCTCGACGGGGTCGAAGTTCTCCTGCCGTTCCCGGTCCATCCCGGCGAAGCTCGCGCTCATGGAGTGGCCGACGAGGACGCCGAGGCCGACGCTGACGACGAGGGACAGCAGCAGGGTCCACAGCGTCGACCGGACGGTACGGATCTTGATCCACTCGGCGGCGAAGGCCGCCCGCACACGGGCCGCGTCCCTCATCGCGCACCTCCCGCCCGGTGTTCGGCGGCCTCGCCCGTGAGCCGCATGAACGCCTCTTCCAGCGAGGCCTGCCGGGTGCTCACCTCGTGCACCGTCAGACCCTGGGCCGCCGCCAGCTCGCCGACCGCCGCGGCCCGCGTCCCGTACGCCTCCAGCGCCCCGTCGGCCGCCCGCTCCACCCGGACGCCCACGCCCGCCAGCGCGGCGCGCATCCGATCCGGCTCGGGTGTGCGGATCAGCACACAGGAGCGGGAGTTGGCCTCGATGAACGCAGCTACGGTGGTGTCCGCGAGCAGCCTGCCGCGCCCGATGACGATGAGGTGTTCCGCGGTGAGCGCCATCTCGCTCATCAGATGGCTGGAGACGAACACCGTCCGGCCCTCCGCGGCCAGGTCCTTCATGAGGTTGCGGATCCACAGGATCCCCTCGGGGTCGAGGCCGTTGATCGGCTCGTCGAACAGCAGCACCGGCGGATCGCCGAGCAGCGCGGCGGCGATGCCGAGCCGCTGGGCCATGCCGAGTGAGAGGCCCTTGGCCCGCTGGTGGGCCACGCCCGCCAGCCCGACCAGCTCCAGCACCTCGCGCACCCGCGCCTCGGGGATCCGGTTGCTGCGGGCCGGCCACCGCAGGGTGTCGTACACGCTGCGGCCGCCGTGCACCGCCCTGGCCTCCAGCAGCGCCCCGACCCGGCGCAGCGGATCGGACAGGCGCCGATAGCGGTCGCCGTCGATGAGGACATGGCCCGTGGTGGGGCGGTCGAGGTCCAGCATCATCCGCATCGTGGTGGACTTTCCCGCCCCGTTCGGCCCGAGGAACCCGGTCACCTGGCCGGGCCGCACGGTGAAGGACAGCCGGTCGACCGCGGTGGTGGTCCCGTACTTCTTGCTGAGGTCGCGCACTTCGATCACACCGCTCACGCTAGGAACAAGGCCCGGTGCCGCGCTGTGGGCGAAAGTCGCCCGTCGTCGGGACCAAAGTCGACACCCCTGTTGAGGCCTTAGCCTGCTGCTGTTGAGGCCTTAGCCTGCTGCCATGAGCCTGCTGCCCCTGGGCCGAAGTCTTCCGGCCGCCGCCGTGGTCGTGGCGGACACCGCGCTGTTCGTGGCCGCGCGCCACGGCAGTCCGCTCCCCTGGGCCGCCGTGGCGTACGCGCTGGCCGTGGCCGGTGTGGTGGTGCTGGGCGAGCGGGCCCCGGCGGCGGCCTTCACGGCGGCCCTGCTGCTGGCCGCGCTGACCGGAGGCTCGTACGTGCTGCTGCTGTGGGCCGCCTACGGGGCCGGCTCCCGCGCGCCGATGGGGCGGGACACGGCCCAGGTGGCGGGTGCCGTGCTCGGCTGGCTCGCGGTACGGCTCCTGGCCTGGCCGGCGGATGCGCCCGCCGTACCGCAACTGGCCTCGATCTTTGTGGTGTTCGTGGCGTTGCCGCTGCTCGTGGGCCGGTATCTGGCGCAGCATCGGCGGCTGGTGGCCGAGCTGGGCCGGCGCAACCGGCGGCTGCGCCGGGAGCGGGAGCTGCTGGCCGAGCGGGAGCGGCTGCGGATACGGCTGCGGATCGCCCGGGACATGCACGACTCCCTCGGCCACCGGCTCAGCCTGGTGTCGGTGCAGGCCGCGGCTCTGGAGGTGGCGGAGCTGCCATCGGCGCAGCGGGAGGCCGTACGGCAGTTGGCCGGGACGGCCCGCGGCGCCATGGATGAGCTGCACGAACTGGTCGGGGCGCTACGGGGGACGGACGAGACGGCCGCCCGGGCGCCCGGGGCGGAGGCGATCGACGAGGTGGTGGCGGAGTTCCGGGCGGCCGGGGTGCCGGTGACGCTGCGGCGCGGCGGCGGGAAGCCCCGCCCGCTGCCCCCGGCGGCCGGGGAGGCGGTGTACCGGGTGGTCGAGGAGGGGCTGACCAACGCGGCCAAGCACGCCCCGGGCCGCCCGGTGACGGTGTCCGTCACCTGGGAGCCGGACGCGCTGCTGATCACCGTGGTCAACCCGGTCGCGGGCGGGGAGGTGGAGCTCGGAGAGGCGGCGGGCGGCGGACACGGGCTGCGGGGTCTTGACGAACGGATGCGGCAGGTCGGCGGGTTCGTGGATCACCGGCTGTCGGACGGCGGTTTCCGGCTGGTGGCGATGGTGCCGACCGCCCCGGACACCGCCGACACCGACTCCGCCGCCGACACCAAAACCGTCTCGGACCGCGACCTTGACGGCGATGAGGGTGTCGCCGGGGTCGGGGGCCTGCGCACCGTCGCGCTCGGCTTCGCCACCGCCGCCGTGATGTTCGTGGTGCTGCCGGTCGGCATGCTGCTGGGGGTGGGCTGAGGTGATCAGGGTGCTGGTGGCCGACGACGAGCCGCTGATCAGGGCCGGTATCCGCACCGTACTGGAGTCGGCTCCGGACATCGAGGTGGTCGCGGTGGCGGAGCACGGCCGGGAGGCCGTGGCCGAGGCGGTCGCGCACCGCGTGGATGTGGCCCTGCTCGACATCAACATGCCGCTGTTGGACGGGCTGAGCGCGCTGGAGGAGCTGCGGCGGCAGGCGCCCGCGCTGCGCACGGTGGTGCTGACGGCGTTCGGGGCCGAGCCGAATGTGCTCCAGGCGCTGCAGAGCGGCGCGGCGGGGTTCGTGCTGAAGAACTGCACGCCCGACGAGTTGATCCGCGCGGTGCGCGCCGCACACGGCGGCGAGGCCTATCTGTCCCCGGCGGTGACCCGCCCGGTGCTGGACCTGATCACCCCGGTCGCGACCCGGCGCCGCCGGGAGGCCGCGGAGCGGCTGACGGCGCTCACCGAGCGCGAGGCGCAGGTGCTGCGCCTGGTGGCCGAGGGCATGTCCAACGCCGAGATCGGCCGGGAGTTGCATATGAGCGAGAAGACCATCAAGACGTATGTGAGCCGGGTGCTGGCCAAGTTGGGCTGCTCGAACCGGGTCCAGGCCGCCCTGCTGGTACGCGACGCGGGCCCGACCTGCTGACCCGGCCGACTGGCCCGGACCGGAGGCGCTCAGACCCCGCGAGACCTGCTCAGCCCCGGCGGGCCCCGCTCAAACCCCGCAAGGCCTGCTCAAACCCTGCAAGGCCCGCTCAGACCCCGCGGGCCCCGCTCTCGATCCGGTACTGCTCCACCAGCGTCTCGAACTGCTCGGGGTCGCCCTCCCCCAGCTCGACCGGGCCCCTCTCGCCGATGGCGGCGCGCACCTGGTCGGCCACCTCCGCCGCCCGCGCACCGGAGGTGTGGACGCCGAGCACCAGCACCGTGGCCTCGTCGCCGTCGGCCCGCCGGTCGCTGTCGAGGGTGAAGCCCCAGGGGACGTCGCACGGCCCGTCGTGCCATTCCTCCGGACACAGCAGGCGGGCGATCGGACCCTGCAGCGCGATGGCCTCCCCGCTGTCCGCGCAGCCGTACACGCGGATCTCGTATACGCGCGGCTCTTCTCCGACCGGCATGCCTCTCCCGTGCTCGATGTCCAGGTGACTGCCCGGCACGGTAGTGGCCACCGTCCGCCGCCGCACCGGGTTTTCGGCGGGCCCCTGGGAGCCCTGGGCTCCCTGCCCGAGCATGATCGTCCGGGAGAGGACAAAGGTGATCGGCACGGCCGCCGCGGCGGCCATCAGCGGGGCCGCCCGGTCCCCGGTGTGCAGGAGGTCGACGAGGACGTAGACCCCGCCGGTGGTGATGACGAAGTTGGCGGCCGTGGTCAGAGGGAAGAGCAGGAACTTCCGCCAGGTGGGGCGGGTGCGGTAGGTGAACCAGCAGTTGAGCAGGAACGAGCCGACGGTGCTGAGGGCGAAGGCGGCGACATGGGCCACGAGATAGGGCAGCCAGCGCAGGAACAACAGGTACATGCCGTAGTAGGTGGCGGTGTTGACGACGCCCACCAGGCCGAATCTGACCGCTTGGCCGAGCATCGCCCGGCGCGCGGGCCTGGTACGAGAGGTCACCGGACGAAATCCTTCAGCTGGTCCTTGAGCGGGGCGGTGGCAGGGGCGGCGGCAGGGGTGGCGGCGGGGACGGCGTTGGTGGACTGCACCAGGAAGTGTGGGCGCCGCTTGACCTCATAGTAGATACGGCCGATGTACTCACCGATCACGCCGACCATGACCATCTGGACGCCGGCCAGCGCGGTGATGACGACGAGCAGGGTGACATAGCCGGGGGTGTCGACCCCGTTGACCGCCGCGCTGCCCACGATCCACGCCGCGTACAGCGCGGCCACCGACACCAGCAGCAGACCGAGGTAGACCGCGGCACGCAGTGGCTTGTTGTTGAAGGAGATCAGCCCGTCGGCCCCGTAGTTGAGCAGCTGGCCGAAGGTCCACTTGCTGCGGCCCTCCTCGCGTACGGCGTTCTCGTACTCGAAGGTCACGCTCGGGAAGCCCACCCAGGCGAACAGCCCCTTGGAGAAGCGGTTGTACTCGGTCAGCTCCAGCACGGCGTCCACCGCGCGCCGGGACAGCAGCCGGAAGTCGCCGACGCCGTCGACCAGCTCCACATCGACGAAGCGGTTGATGAGCCGGTAGTAGGCGCGGGCGGTGAGGACCCGGGTGACCCGGTCGCCGTCGCGGGTGCGCTTGGCGATGACCTGGTCATGGCCCTGGGCATGCAGCTCCACCATGCGCTTGACCAGCTCCGGGGGGTGCTGGAGATCGGCGTCCATGATGACGACGGCGTCGCCGGAGGCATAACGCATCCCGGCCAGCATCGCGGCTTCCTTGCCGAAATTACGGCTGAAGGAAACGTAGCGGACCCGGGGATCGGTTTCGGCCAGTTTTTTCAGCAGCGAAAGCGTACGGTCCTTGCTGCCATCATCCACATAAACGAATTCACAGTCGTGATCGATCGCCCTGAGTTCTCGTGTGAGGTGTTCATGAAAGCGATCGATCACGGCTTCTTCGTTGTAGCAGGGTACGACGATGGAAATGAGCATGGTCTCCCCCGTGCTGAATTCGCGGGCGTCAGTGATGGACATGGCGGCTCTCCCGTCGGTTGCGCAGCAACCGGAAGGCGGCCGGGAGGGTCAGGGCCAGCAGTGCGGCGGCTCCCACGGCGGAGCCGAGGCGCAGGCCGGGAGGGCGGAAGGTGCAGTCGATGGAGGTGGCGGAGCCGTCGAGCTCCACGGCGATCAGGCCGAGGTAGCTGTCGGCCGGGCGGTGCTCGCCGTCGCCCGCGGCGCACTGCCAGCCCGCGATCCGCGGGACGGCGACCACGGCGAGGCCGCGGGAGCCGGCGGGCAGTTCGGCCCGGATGCCGGTGTCGGTAACGCTGTTGGAGACACGGACGGAGGTGGCGCCGTGGGACCGGAGCCGGTCGACAGCCGTGCGCAGCCGTCCGGTGTCCAGGCAGCCGATGGAATCGGCGGGGACGGTGCCGCCCTTCTGGATGGTCAGCTCCACCTCGACGCGCCCGGAGGCCGGGGCCTTCCCCAGCGGCTGCATGGGGGCGATCTTGGTGACCGGGTTGTCGCCCCGGAACCCGACCGGGGGCCGGTCGGCGCCGCGCAGCGCGGCGACCCCCCAGTAGTGCGGCGCCCACAGGAACACCTGGGAGCCGCCCGGGCAGGTGGCGGTGAGCTGCGCCTTCGGGCGGGAGTGCTTGGTGGGGCCAGGGGGCAGTCGGTAGCCGTGCTCGGGGGTGCGGGCGGCCGGGCTGCCGTCCGCGCCGCGTATCGCGATCTTGTCGGCCATGGTGTACACCCGGGCCCCGAGCAGCAGTTCCTGGTTGCGGAACGGCGAGGAGCCGAACGCGGGCGCCTTCTTGGCGGCGGGCCGGACGGTGACCAGGGGCGGTACGGACGCGCGGGTGACATACGGCTCGACGTCGATCGTCGCGTTCGGGTCCCGGTGCGGATCGGGCGGGGAGTGGACGCGGGCGCCGACCGAGAAGATCGCGTCGGTGACCGGGTTGTCCAGGCTCTGCAGGGACCGGCCGCGCGAGTACCAGCCGCCGCCGAGGGCGGTGAGGGTGCGGCTGAACACATCGGCGGTGAGGCTGCTGTAGTACTGCGCGCCCTGCCCGCCGACCAGCAGCGGGTCATTGCCGACGGTCTGTTCGCGGCCCGGATCCGTACGGTACCGGGGCCAGCCGTTCGCGCCCGCGATCAACTCCTGCTGCTTCTGCTGGCGCTCGCCCCAGGGCGCGTAGTCGTCCAGATGCCCCAGCCGCAGCCGGTCGGCGACGGCCATGGTGGCCGCGGACTGGCCCACCTGGGCGCCGATCAGCAGGACGACGGCGAGGGCGGCGAGCAGCGGACGGTGGCGCCGCTGGGCGTACCGGGCGAGCAGGAGGGCGACCGCGACGGCGGCGAGCCCGGCCAGCAGGAGCGGATAGGTCCAGGGGCGCATCAGCTCGGTGGCGCGGGACGCGCCCGCCGCGATCACCGCCAGCAGCGCGCCCGCGGCCAGCAGCGGGCGGCGGCCCGGTGTGCCGTGCGCGAAGGAGAGCCAAGCGGCGGTCACCAGCAGCCCGCACAGCACGAAGGTCTCCCGGTACTGGCTGCCGTTGGGGACGCTGAAGGCGTGCCAGGCCAGCTGGGTCGGCCCCCACTGGAAGGACAGCGCCACCGCCGCGACCAGCAGCGTCCAGCCGCTTCGCAGCCGCTTGGGGACCGCCGGGTTGAACGGCAGCGTCAGGGCGAGCAGCAGCGCCACCGTGTCGACGTAGACGGCGGGGCTGCTGAAGTTGTACGTGCCCGGCAGCAGCCGGGCCAGCACGTCCGTCCAGGGCTTGGGGGTGAACTCCATGACCCGGCCCGGGTAGGCGTGTTTGGTGCCGAAGTAGATGACCGAGACCATGGGTGCCGCGAGCCCCACGCCGACCGCCAGGACGCCCGCCAGCCGCGCCACGGGCCGCCACAGCGGACCGAGCCGCTGCCGCAGGGGGACGCCGGTGGGGGCGGCCACCAGCAGCCGGGTGAGCAGCAGCAGTACGGCGCCGAGGGTGGCCATGTACGCGGTGTAGAAGTTGGCGATCCACATGAGCGCGACCAGCAGCGCGCCCACGACGAACCGCCGCCCCGCCAGCACCCAGAGGCCGACCAGGCAGAGCAGCGGCAGCGCGATCAGCCCGTCCAGCCACATGGGGTTGTACGAGGCCTCGGCCACGGACCAGCCGCACAGCGCGTACGAGGCGCCGAGCGCCCCGGCCGCCCACCACCGGCCGGGGCGGCAGGTCAGCAGCAGCTGGGCCATCACCGCGCCGGCCGTGGCCATCTTCAGCAGCGTGATCACGTACACCGCGAGGTCGATCTGGTCACGCGGGAAGAGGGCGACGAGCAGCGCGAACGGGCTGCCGAGGTAGGTGCCCAGGTCGGGCAGGAAGCTGGCGCCGTAGCCGGACTGCCAGTTGAGGAACAGGCCGCCGTCCCCGCGGCCGTGCAGCAGGTCCCACAGATGGGCGTGGAAGGGCACGAACTGATTGCCCAAGTCGTTCACGCTGCGGGTTCTGAACCCGAAGGGGTAGCTGCGGGCCACGGCGTCGCCGAGGCACAAGGCGGCCACCGTGACCAGGGCGGCGAGCGCGGCGGCCCGGGCGCGGACGCCGCGCGGGACGTCCGGAAGCGCGTCCGGCAGCGCGACCGGCGGTGCGTCGGACGCGGGCGGCGCGGCGGCTTCGCGCGGCTGGCCGTCCGGCCGGGTGCGGGCCGGTTGGCCGGTCATGAGCGATCGCATGAATTCTTCAGGATCCAATTCCGATAGGCGGCGTGAATTTTGACTTCACGCCGATTACTTGTCCGGCGACGCGGACGAGTTCCCATGGCGTGGGTCACACTTCACGGCCGCGTACGCGGGCAGCTCGAATGGACGTCGCACGACTCCCCCCAGTGGAATGCGCGGCGCGCTCACTCGGCCTGTTTGACCCCGCGAATCCTTGATTGGTTGCCCCGTTGTCCGCGGAATTTACAAAACGATGGGGCGACTTCCGGAATTAATCCTTCGTATTTGCCGTGTTCACCTTTTGGGCGGCGAGAGGCAATGTACGAAGCATCAGGGGACGGCAGTTGGGCGGCACAGCGGCGGCCCGGCCGCGGTTGCCGCGGTCGCTTAGACGATCTTCCAGCGCACCAGGGTTCCCAGCACCAGCGCTCCGGGGATCAACGGGAGCCACACCGTGATGAAGCGGTAGGCGAGCACCGCGGAGGTGGCGGCGTCCGCCGGGGCCCCGGTCGCGACGAGCGCGATGACCAGCGCGGCGTCCACGGAGCCGATGCCCCCGGGCGAGGGGATGACCGCGGCCAGACACGTCGCTGCCAGATAGGCCAGTACGACATGCCCGGGCGGCACGTCCAGCTCCACCGCGACGGCGACCGCCGCGAGCCCGGCCGCCTGCAGCACGGGAAAGGCCACCGAACCGCCCCACAGGGCAAGCGCCCTGGACGGCCTGGCGTGCAGCGAGCGGGCGTCGGTGAGCGCGGTGACCAGGAAGGCGCGGACGATCCGGCGCACCGGACGGATCGCCAGAACCGCGGCCACCAGCGCGCAGACCACCGCCCCGGCCGTCAACGGCAGCGCCGCCCCGATCCGGTCCGGGAGCAGCGGCCCGATCCTGAGCGCTTCGGGGAAGGCGAGCAGGAGGACCAGCAGCAGCCCGATGCGGGCGGTGGCCTCCGCGAGGAAGTACAGGGCGAGCGCGGCCGAGGAGCGGGCGGCGGGGAGGCCGCAGCCGGTCATGAAGCGGATGTTGACCGCGCTCGCGCCGATCCCCGACGGCAGAAGGTGGTTGGCCGCCCCCGCGGCGAACTGGGTGGCGAACAGCCGCCCCGGAGGCAGCCGTTCCAGGACGGTGCCCTGCCGGGCGAACGACACGGCGACCCAGCCCAGACCGGTCGTGGCGACCGCGGCGAGCAGCCAGTAGGGGTTGGCGTCAAGGAGCTGACGGGCGCCGGAGCCGATGAGCGACCAGTGCCCGATCACCCATACGGCGACGACGGCGATCGGCAGCAGGCACAGGATCTGGCGCAGCGGAAGCCGCCGGCGGGCGGGGAGGCTCTGCCGCTCGGGCATCATCGTCGCGGGCATGTGCGCTCACAGGTGCTCGGGGGCGGAGAGACCGGGGCGGTGTGGTCAGCGTGTCCACCGTGGAAGACGTTGAGGCGTACTCGGAGCGACGTCCGGTCGGCGCGGCGGTGGCGAAAAGGCGACATCCGGCTCGCGCACCGGGAGGGCGAGCAGCAGGCCGAGGCAGATCCATACGTAGGCGTTGCTCCCCAGGAAGCCGTCCACGCCGGTGGGGTGGAAGCGCCACAGCCACACCACGCTGCTGCACAGGATCACATACACCGCGGCCGCGGTGGACAGCAGCCGGCGGCGGCGCGCGGGCGGCGTGCCGGACCGCAGCCCGGTGTCGACCAGCACGGTCAGGGCCGGGATCAGCCACACCAGATGGTGCACCCAGGTGACCGGGCTGACCAGGCAGGCGGCGACGCCGGTCAGCGCGAACCCCGCCGCCTCGTCCCCCGCGGCGGCCGCGCGCCGTACGCGATGGGCCCACAGGGCCATGACGGCGAGCGCCCCCAGCGCCCAGATGGCGCCGCTCGGCGGAACGGGGTCGGTGAGCCGGGCCAGCACTCCGCGCCACGACTGGTTGGAGACATACGCGGCGACCCCGATGCGGTCGGTGTCCCACAGGTCCTCGGTCCAGTAGTCCCGTGAGGCGGTCGGCGCCACCCAGGCGGCCAGCAGGGTCGCGGCCGCCGCGGTGCCCGCGGCCGTTCCGGCGGCGCGCCGGCGCCCGGTGACGGCCAGATAGCAGATGAAGATCGCCGGGGTGAGCTTGATCGCGGCGGCGATGCCGATGGCGAACCCCGCGTACTTGCCGCGGCCGGTGGACAGCAGCCAGGCGTCGAAGAGCACGAGCGCCAGCAGGACCAGGTTGACCTGGCCGAAGCTGAAGGTGTCCCGGACCGGCTCCAGCACGGCGAACAGGCAGGCCGCCACGGCGAAGGCAAACCACCGGTGCCGGGCGTGGCGGCGTACGAGGGGACCGGTCAGCCAGTACAGTACGACCGCCGAGGCGGCCAGGTTGAGCAGCATGCAGATGGTGATCGCGCCCGACCAGCTCACCAGGGCCATCGGCAGCATGCACAGGGCCGCGAACGGCGGGTAGGTGAAGCCGTAGGCGGTGCCGTCCGCGCCGGGCACCGTGTAGTCGTACATGCGGCCCCCGTCGTGCAGCCAGTGGTCGACGGTGCCGTAGTAGACGCTCAGGTCGAACCAGTCGCGGTGGAGCGGCACGGTGGCCAGGAAGAGCGCCACGGCCCCGGTCAGCCCGAGCGTCAGCAGCAGTCGGCCGCGTGTGGTGGTGGGGCCCGTCATGCCGGGTGCTCCGTCCAGTGGTCGCCTGCGGCGAGTCTCGGGGCCGATTTGACGCACCACAGCGTGAGCAGGGCCAGCGCCCCGCCGCATATGGCGAGGGTCAGTTGCTGTCGGTCCGGCGCGAATCCGCTGGGCAGTACGGCCAGGGCCAGCACCCCGCTCGCGGCGGCGACCGCCCGGCGCACCGGTCCGCTCGGCGCTGCCGCGGCGATGAGGAACAGCCCCCACAGCAGATACCAGGGGCGGATCGCGGGGCCGAACACCGCTACCGCCGTCAGGCTCAGCCCCAGCGCGTAGACGGGGCGGGAGCGGGAGGCGCGCAGCCAGACGACCGCGACGGTGACGGCAGTCGCCAGCAGGCCGAGCGCATGCCAGGCCGGGGTGGCCAGCGGCGCCAGACCGCTGCCGAGGGCGTCCAGGGCGGCGCCGGTGGCGCGGCCGAGGGCGCTGGTCAGCGCCCAGTTGTCCGGGGAGACCGGGGTGGTCAGGGCGGCGATCCAGCCATAGCCGGTGCCGGCGACGGCCGTCGCCGCGCCCGTGGTGCCCAGCGCCAGGGCGCCGGTGGCCAGCACGGCCCGGGTGCGCCGCCATCTCCCCCTCAGCAGGCCCGCCCAGAGCGCGGCGACGGCCAGCAGCCCCAGCGCGGCGGGCGCCTTGACCAGGGCGGCCAGGGTGACCAGCACGGCGCCGCACGCGGGCCACCGGCCGGTCGCGGCCACAAGACCGGCGCCGAGCAGCCCGATCATCACGGCGTCGTTGTGCGCCCCGCCCACCAGGTGGATCAGCAGCAGCGGATTGAGCGCCCCCAGCCACAGGGCGGCGGCCGGATCGGTGCCGCAGCGGCGTGCGAGCGCGAGGAGGGCGAGGATCATCAGCGCGACGCCGACCAGCGCGACCAGCCGCATACCGAACACCCCCGCGGACACCTCGGTACGGGATGCGCCCACGACCGCCGTCTCGAAGGCCAGGGACACCGGGCCGTAGGGGGCGGGGGTGTGCTGCCACAGGGGCGCCACCTCGGCGGCCAGCGGCCCGCCGAGCCGGGCGGGGCCGTGTACGTAGACGTCGATGCGCGCGTCGACCATCGCGCCCTGGGCGAGATAGCTGTAGACGTCCCGGCTGAACAGCGGGGGCGCGGCCAGCAGCGGGGCGGCCCAGACGGCGAGGGTCACCAGCAGGCCGCGCGGGCCCGGCGGCCGGGGGCCGCGTACCGCGCGGCCCAGCAACAGCCAGGCTCCGACCAGCAGTACGAGGCCGAAGTACGTACTGACCAGGCCGAGCGCGGCGCCCCCGGAATCGGGGACCAGGACGTCCGCCACGGGCAGCGCACCGGCGGTCCTTCCTCCCGCCGCCAGCGCCAACGAGCCCGCGAGCCCGAGCAGCACGCACTGGTGCGGATGGACGACAAGGGCGTCATGGGCGACACGGCGAAGGAACACACGGCGGACCAGCACCTGACCAGAATTGGCCCGCCGTGTGTCCGAAAATTGACGCCGCGGTCACCGTCAGTCGGCGGCCAGGTGTCGGCCGCCTGGCGTACCCCCGGCGATGTCCAGCCCCATGTGCTCGGCGAGTCCGACGGCGAGCTCCGCCACCGTCGGGTGCTGCCAGACGAAGTTGGCGGCGAGCTTGACGCCCAGGCCGGATTCGAGCCGCACGCGCAACTCCATGGCCAGCAGGGAGTCGAAGCCGAGGGCCTTCAGGGAGGTCTGCGGGTCCAGCGTGGAGCCGCTGAGGCGCAGGACCGTACGGATGTGGTCGCCCAAGTACGCCTCCAGGGCCGAGCGGCGGGCCAGGCCCGCGGGGAGCGCGGCCAGCCGGGCGCGGATGTCGTCGCCGTCGCTCGCGTCACCTGTGTTCGGTGTGCCATCGGCGTCGTCGGTGCCGTCGGTTCCGTCGGGAAGCAGGGGGCCGAAGAGCGACGACTGCCGCCCGGCCGCCGGAATCCAGGTGCCCGGCTCACCGGGGATCACCCCGGTCTGCACCCGGCCGTGCGCCAGCAGGGCGCCCAGCGCTCGTAGGCCCCGGTCGGTGGGGATGGTCTCGTAACCGCGGTCGGCGAAGCCGGTGGCGACGCCGGTCTCGCCCCACGGGCCCCAGTTGACCGCGAGGGTGGGCAGCCCGCGCGCGGAGCGCCAGGCCGCGAACCCGTCCAGCCAGGCATTCGCGGTGGCGTACGCGCCCTGGCCGGGGTTGCCCAACAGCGAGGCCATCGAGGAGAACACCGCGAACCAGTCCAGCGGCTGCCCGGCGGTGGCCTCGTGCAGCCGCCACGCACCGGTGGCCTTGGGCGCCCACACCCGCCGCAACTGGTCGTCGCGGATGTTGGTGACCGTCGCGTCGTCCAGCGCCATGGCGCTGTGCACCACCCCACGCAGCGGCGTTCCGTCCGCGGTGGCGGCGGCCACCAGGCGCTCGGCCGTGCCCGGCCGGGCGATATCGCCGAGCACCACGGTGATCCGGGTCCCGGCGGCCGACAGTTCATTGAGCTCCCGCGCGGTGGCGGCCGTGGGGGCGGTGCGGCCGTTCAGTACGAGATGTCCGGCGCGCCGGGCCGCCAGCCAGCGCGCGGTGGCGAGACCCAGGCCGCGCAGACCGCCGGTGATCACATAAGCCCCGCCCTCGCGCACCGGCCGCGGCCCATCGGGCAGCACGGCGCCGGTTTCGCCCTGTTCCGGCACGGTCAGCACCAACTTGCCGATATGGCCCGCACCCGCCATCAGCCGAAACGCGTCGGAGGCCGCCGACAGCGGAAACTCCGTACACCGCAGTGGCGCCAGCCGCCCCGCGGCCAACTCGGCGACCACCTCGCGCAGCGCCGCGCCGAACACCGCCAGCCGGTCGCGCTGCAGTTCGCCGAGGTCCACGGTGCTCAGCGTGATGTTGTGGCGCAGCGGCGCCAGACCCAGCGGGGCGTCGGAGAGGATGTCGCGCACGCCCAGCTCGACGAACCGGCCGAACGGCCGCAGCGCTTCGAGCCCGGCCCTGATCGCCGCGCCGGCCAGTGAGTTGAGGACGACGTCGACCCCTTCCCCGCCGGTCGCCGCCCGGGCCTGCGCGCAGAAGTCCAGCGAGCGCGAGTCCATGACGTGCGCGATGCCCATGCCGCGCAGAAACCGCCGCTTGTCCTCACTGCCCGCGGTGGCCAGCACCTCCGCGCCCAGCAGCCGCGCCACCGCGACGGCGGCCAGCCCGGTGCCGCCGGTCGCCGAGTGGATCAGCACCCGCTCGCCCGGCGCCAGCCGGGCGACATGGCGCAGCGCGTACCAGGCGGTGAGGAACGCGATGGGCAACCCGGCGGCGGTGACCGCGTCGAGGCCGTCCGGAGCGGGTGCGACCACCTCGGCGGGTACGACGGCGAACGAACCGAACGCCCCACCGTTCACATCCGCGGCCAGCACCCGGTCGCCAACGGCGAACTCGGTGACACCCGCCCCGACCGCGGTCACCTCTCCCACACACTCGAAGCCGATCCGGTACCGGATGTCGCGGTCACCGGGCAGCAGCCCCATGGCGGTAAGAACGTCCCGGAAGTTCACCCCGGCCGCGGCCACCCGCACCTCCACCTCCCCCGCCCCCGGGCGCCGCCGCCCTGTCGCGGCGAGTTCCAGGCTGCCGAGGTCCCCGAGCCGGCCCGCCCGCAGCCGGAAGCCGTCGACGCCGTAGCGCACGCTGCGGGCGACGGCCGCGGAGCGTTCGGTTTCCGTCAGCGGCGCGTAGGCCAGCCGCGCGACGTGGCGAGCGGCGCCGCGCAGGGCGACCTCGTCCTCGGGCGCGTCCGCGAGCAGTTCCGCGGCCAGGTCCGACAACCAGGTGGGGGCGGGGGTGGCGAGGTCGGTCGCCCCGGCGCGATCCGTGCTGGAGCCGATGGGTGCGGTGTCCACCAGCGTGGCCCGCATGCGCGGGTGTTCGAGGGCGAGCACTCGGACCAGCCCGCGGAGCGAGCTCTGCGCCGGATCCGCCACCTCCCCGGGTGCCACGGCCCGGGCGCCGCGGGTGACCACGTACAGACGGGGCGGCTCCGCGCCGCGGGCGGCGATCGCCTGGGCGGCGCCGAGCGCCCTGCATATGCGGGCGAGGGCTTCACTGGCCGGGTCCGCGTCGGTGTCCGCACCGCTCAGCAGGACCACGGCCGTGGTGGCGCGCTGGGACAGGCGGGCAGTCAGGGACTCGCGGAAGGCGTCGAGGCGGCGGTCGTCCGGGGGCCATTTCCAGGTGTCCGCTCGCGCCCCGGCCGCGCGCAGCGCGTCGGCCAGTTCCACCGCCGGGGCGTCCGTCCCGCCCTCGCCGACGACCAGCCAGTCGCCCGCCGGGCCGGTGGCCGCGGGCGTCGGCCGCTCGACGTGGTGCCAGCCGGTCTCCAGGAACCAGTGGTCGACTTCCGCGGGCTCGGGGACGGCGTGGCGCGCCAGCCGCAGCCCGTCGATGGCCAGGACCGGGGTGCCCGCCTCGTCGAGCAGCCGGATGTGGCCGATGAGCGTGTCGGGCGTGGCCTCGACGACGCGGGCGTGGCAGTACGCCGCGGTCGCGGTATCGCCGAGGACCCGTACGGAGCGGATCCGGACCGGCAGGATCAGCCCGGGCTCGGTCTCGTGCAGCAGCCCCGCTATGAGGAGTTGACCGCACAGGTCGACGAGGGCGGGGTGGACGCGCAGCGCGTGCTCGGGGGTGTGCGCCGGCTCGGGTGTCTCGACCCGTGCCCAGAAGCTGTCGCCGCGGCGGGAGGCGTACACCTGGGTGATCCCGTTGAACGCCGGCCCGTGGTGGAGCCCGCGGGCCCGCATGTTGGCGTACAGGGAGGCGGGTTCGACGGGGACCGGGTGGCGCAGGGCGAGGTTTTCCACGGACGCGGCGCGCGGCCTCGGCGGTACGGCCAGCCTGCGCACGACCGCGGTGGACTGCCGTATCCAGGTGCCGTCGTCGCCGCGTCCGAAGATCTCGCAGTCGGCGCGGTCGGCGGCCGCCAGGGTGAGCGTGGTGGTGATGTCTGTGTGCTCGGCGAGCCGCAGCGGCTCGCGGAAGTGCACATCGGTGACCTCGACTTCGGTGGGCCGGGCGCCGAAGACCTCGCAGGCGGTGGTGAGCGCGATGGCGTAGTGGGCGGCTCCGGGCAGTACGGGGGCGCCGTAGACCTTGTGGTCGTCCAGCCAGGGCAGCGCGGCGGTCCCGGTCTCCCCGAGCCAGGTGTGCCGGACCGGATCGCCGGGCACCTCCGTGTGGCTGCCGGGCAGCGGACCGGCGGCGGGGCCCGGCGGCCCTCCCGGAGCGGCCGTGAGGGTGGGCTGGGTCCAGTGGTGTTTGCGGTCGAAGGTGATGGTGGGGACGTCGACGAGGGCGGCCCGTGGGTACAGCCGTGTCCAGTCCACGGGGACGCCCGCGCAGTGCAGGGCGGCCAGTTGGGTGCGGAAGGTGGCCGTCTCGTCCTCGTCGCGGCGCAGCGTGGGCAGCACGACGTGTCCGCTGCCCATGCCGCCCATGTCACCCATGGCCTCCAGGCAGCGGCCGACGGAGTGGGTGACGACCGGGTGCGGGGCGATCTCGACGTACACCAGGTGGCGGTCGGCGGCCGCGGCGGCGACGGCCGCGGCGAACCGGACCGGGTGGCGCAGATTGGCGCACCAGTAGTCGGCGTCGAAGGCGGGGACGGTGTGCGGATCGTCCAGCACGGTGGTGTAGAACGGCACGCTCGGTGTGCTGGGTGTCAGATCGGCGAGGGCGTCGCGCAAATCGGCCAGGAGCGGGTCCACCTGGGGGGAGTGCGAGGCGACGTCCACCGCGACCAGGGCGGCCGGGATGCCGCGCGCCTCCCAGCCGGCGACCAGACGCTCCAGGTGTGCCGTGTCTCCGGCCACGACCGTGGCGTCGGGCGCGGCCATGACCGCGACCGTGACCGCGGCGCCCACCGCCCCGGCTCCCCTGGCCCCGGAATCGGCGTCGAGTTCGGCCCCGTGTTCCGCGTCGAGTTCGGCCTGTACGTCGTCGGCACCCAGGCCCACCGTCGCCATCGCGCCCCGCCCGGCGATCCGGGTCAGCAGCGCGGAGCGGCGGCAGATCACCCGTACCCCGTCGGCCAGGGACAGCGCCCCGGCCACGACCGCGGCGGCGACCTCGCCCATGGAGTGTCCGATGACCCCGGCGGGTTCCACACCGTGGGCGCGCCAGGCCGCCGCAAGCGCGGTCTGCAGGGCGAAGAGCACCGGCTGGACCCGTGCGCAGCCGGTCACCGGTTCGCCGGAGCGCACCACGTCGAGGACCGAGAACCCGGCCTCGGCGGCGATCAGTTCATCGGCCTCGGCGAGCGCGGCGGCGAAGGCGGGCTCCGCGTGCAGCAGTCCGCGCCCCATGCCAGGCCACTGCGAGCCCTGGCCGGAGAACACCCACACCGGGCGCCGGGACACCGCGGCCCCCACCTCCCCGAGCACCGCCGCAGGATGGGCCCGCCCCGCCTGTGACGCGCGTAGAATTCGCACGAGTTCGCCCTGGGACGCCGTGACGACGCCGAGCCGCCCACGGCCCGGGCTGCGCCGCACGGCGAGCGTGTGGGCGATGTCGCGCAGCGGTACGGCCGCGCCGTCGCCTTCCAGCCAGTCCGCGAGGCGCCCAGCCGCGGTCGGCAGGGCCGCCCGGGAGCCGGCCGGCACGAGGAAGACCAGGGGTGCGGCGTCCTGCTCCCGCCGCGGTGGCCGCGTGCGTCGGCGGGCCGAGGTGGCGGGTGGCTCCTCCAGCAGCACATGGGCGTTGGTCCCGGAGAACCCGAAAGAGGACACGGCGGCCAGCCTGGGGGTGGTGGGCATCGGCCAGCGCGTCGGCTCGGTGGGTACGAACAGCCGCGTCGCGTCGGCATTCTCGATGGCCGGGTTCCAGCGGGTGAAGTGCAGGTTGGGCGGTATCGTCCCGCGGCGCAGGCACAGCACGGCCTTGATCAGCCCAGCCACCCCGGCGGCGGGTTCCAGGTGGCCCAGGTTGGTCTTGAGCGACGCCAAAGCGCATCGGCCGGGGCCGTTCCCGTACACCGCGGCGAGGCTGGCGAACTCCACCGGGTCCCCCACCGGAGTGCCGGGGCCGTGCGCCTCGACCATCCCCACATCGCGCGGATCGACCCCGGCCCGGGCCAGCGCCTCCTCGTACAGGGCGCGCTGGGCGGCGGCCGAGGGCGCGGCGAGTCCGTCGGACCGGCCGTCCTGGTTGACGGCGGAGCCGCGCAGCACCGCCAGGATCCGGTCGCCGTCCCGTACGGCGTCGGCGAGGCGTTTGAGGGCGACGATCCCGCAGCCCTCGCCGCGTACGAAGCCGTCGGCGGCGGCGTCGAAGGCGTGGCAGTGCCCACGGCGCGAGAGCATGCCCATCCGGGTGAACGAGCGGGTGATCTTGGGGTCGAACATCAGGGTGACCCCGCCGGCCAGGGCCAGGTCGCACTCGCCCGCGCGCAGCGCCTGGGCCGCGAGGTGCACGGCCACCAGCGACGAGGAGCAGGCGGTGTCCAGGGCGACGCACGGGCCGTGCAGCCCCAGCAGATAGGAGATCCGGCCAGCCGCCACGCAGTGCCCGTTCGCCAGGATCGAGCCCTCGTTCTCATGGGGTTGCCAATCGAGGCAGTCCAGGTAGTCGTGGTAGCTGAGCCCGGTGAAGACGCCGGTCGAGGTGCCGGCCAGCCGCTCGGGTGGCATCCCGGCGTGTTCCAGGGCCTCCCAGGCCACCTCGAGCAGCAGTCGGTGCTGGGGGTCGAGGACGTCCGCCTCACGGCCGGACACGCCGAAGAAGTCGGCGTCGAAGCCGGAGACATCGCGCAGATACCCGCCGCGTACGGATACGGGGGTGCCGTCCGACAGGATCTGCGGGCCGGGGGTCCGCGCACCGCGCGGTGCGCACAGTTCCGCCCGCTCGGCCGGGGGATCCCCCAGCGCCTCCCGGGCGTCCATCAGCAGCCGCCACAGTGCGGCGGGCGAGTCGACGTCTCCCGGGAACCGGCAGCCCATGCCGACCACGGCGATACGGTCGGCACTCTGGCCGGGCGGCCGTCCGGATGCGTATGTGTTCTTGCTCATCGGGTTCTCCGAAGGTTGTGCGAGGGCACGGCGGGGTCGGCCGTGAGGGGTGGTTCCGCGCCGGGGTGGACGCTGGGCGCCGGGGTGGGCGCCAGGTGCCGGGGTGGGCGCTAGGCGGCTTCCGGGCCGCCCAGCAGCATGGCGTGCTTGACGCCACCGGTCTGGTAGCTGAAGCACAGCGCGTAGTCGAAGTCGAGCGGCCGGGTGCGCGTTCCGGGCACCGGGTCGAAGGGGAGCCCGTCCATGGGCTGTTCGCAGTTCGCGGTGGGACACACCGCGCCCTGTTCCATCATCATCAGCGTCAGGCCGGCGCCCAGGCACCCGGCCGGGGCCCCGTGGTGGCCGAAGCACGCGTCCTGCGAGGTGATCAGCACCGGGCCCGCCGCCGCCCCGTACAGGGCCCGGACGGCGCCCGCCTCCACACCGGCCACGGCCGAGTCCCCGTGGCCACAGCTGTGGATGTACGGCACCTGCTCGATCCGCCACCGCTCCCCCAGGCACCGGCGCGCGGCGTCCGCCAGCTGGGCGCCGGTGTCATCGGCTCCCAGCGGGTTCGCCAGCCCGTCCCGGGTGAGGGCGGTGGCGAGCACCTGGCCATAGATGTGCGCGCCGCGCCGGTGGGCGCGCTCGCGGCTCTCCACGATGACGGTCGCCGCGCCCTCGCCGTAGTTGATGCACTCGGAACGCCGGTCGTACGGCCGCATCACGGCGTCGGACGAGGGGGTGAGCCCCAGCATGCCGGGCTCGCCGCCGAGCGCCTCATAGGCGCGTCGGGCGCCCCCCAGCAGGCGTTCCGCCGTCCGGATGACCTCTGTGCTGAAGACGTCGACGCCGGTCACCGCGGCGAGTTCGATCTCGCCCGCCGCGATCATGCGCTGGGCGTGGCCGAGCTGCACGGATCCGGACGCGCAGCCGCAGGCCACCGTGAAACACGGGCCGGTGGTGCGGGTCAACGCCCCTTGCACCACGGCCACATCGGATGCGGTGCCGGCCTGTCCGCCCGCGATGAACAGTTCCAGCGCTTCGAGTGGTGCGGTGTGCGCGGGGTCGGCGCGCAGCGCCGCCAGATAACTCTCGACGTTGCTGTCGACCCCGCCTCGCCCGACGAGCAGGGCCGCCTCCCCCAGGTCGCCGGCGTGGATGTCCAGTTCGGCATCCGCGCACGCCTCCACCAGCGACACAAGACCGAATCGGTGCGCGTCGGTGAAGTGGCGGGAGAAGAATTCCGGGATGTCGGGGACGCGCTCCGCGAACATGCCGTCGGACAGGTCGACCGAGCCGTAATACGTCCCGTTCCGCCCGAGGCAGCAGCCGCCCCGAGAGGCGATGCTCCACACCTGACCGGCGGTGAAGGCCGGTCCGTCGTCACCCGGCAGGCAGAATCCCAGGCCGGTGACCACGGCGTCCCTGGGGCTTCCGCGGACTTCGGGGGAAGGGTTCGGCGGGCTCATGACGCCCTGCCGCAGCTGAGCACAGTCATGTCTTTCGATCCAATGTGATGGAGACAGCCGCGAGTTCTTGACTCCGTCGGCCGAGAGAGAGCCACATCACGCTTCAACGTTTTGTGGAAATGACAACGCTACGCCGCGGTATCGAGAAGAGAAAGGGAGCGCCGAAACACAAGGTGGTACAGGTCGGGGGAAGTTGGTACGCCGTGGAATGGAAGACCGAAGACGGCGCACCGGCAGAACGGCGGACAGCCCCGCCTCCCCCGCTCCGCCTCGCGCGCCCGGCGGTCGTGCCGCACACCGTCGCGATCAGGGGCGCCGCTCGCCCCCGGCAGGGCGTCGCCACCCCCGGCCGCCGCGATGCCCCTCCGGTCGCGCCGATACGAAAGCGGGGGGCGCGTCAGTCCGTCGGCAGCCGGGTGCCGCAGCGGGCGCAGTAGCGGGCGTCGCGCTCCTGCGCGAGGCGGCCGCACTCCGTACAGACCCGGTGGAGCAGGCAGGCCGGCTCGCCCCCTTCCGGGGCGGCTTCTCGGACCGCGGCCCCCCCGGCCGCGGTGCGGATGGCGAGGCCCGGGCGGCGGCGGTGCACCGTGAGGTAGACCAGGCCGTCCGCGCCGGCGGAGAGCGCGCGGCGGGCGCCGTGCGGCAGCCATGCCACACAGCCCGGCTCCAGTTCCTGGCGGGTGTCCGCCACGTCGAGCCACCCGCTGCCGTCGGCCACATACAGCAGCACGTCGAGGTCCGGCTCCACATGGACGTCGACCCGGGCTTCGGCGGGCAACCGGATCACGTTGGAGTCGAGTTGACGCCCCTCGGCGGCGAGCCGCCACAGCGCTCCGCCGCGGTCCGCCGCCACCTCGCGCATCAGCTCCGACAGCCTTCCCAGCACACCAGATACCGCCGGCATCGGCTTCCCACCGCTCCTTCCCGTTCCTCCCACAAGACCGTGAGACGCATACCTCACGAGCACGGTTCCGCTGATAACTGGAATTTAGCATGCGGATTTAACGGCGTCGCGCGCCACGCCCCAGTGGCGCGCGACGGTCGGGAGTACGGTCGGGAGTAAGGCCACTTCTCGCGCTTGTGGATCCACCGGATGCCGGTACAGTCGCCAGTGCCCGGCAATCGCGGGGCAGTTGAAGGGGGCGGCTTATGCGCGCGCTGGTGGGCGGCCGGTGAACCGAGCGCGATTATGGTGGCGCAGCCGCCGGGTCGCCGACGGTCTCGAACTGCCGAGCCCCTTCGACCCGGCCGCCTTCGTGGCGCTGCTGGCCGAGCGGCGCGGGCGCCCGATCGAACTGCTGCCGGTCACCGTACGCCACTCCCTCCCCTGCGGTCTGCTCGCGACCACCGACCGGGCCGACTACATCCTCTACGCGGCCGATACGACCGCTCTCCACCGGCAGCACATCGTGCTGCACGAGACCGCCCATCTGCTGTGGGGCCACGACGGCACGGCCGACCCGGCCTCGCTCGGCCTGCTGACCCCCCATCTGTCGGGCTCCCTGGTGCGCCGGGTGCTCGGCCGGACCGTGTACACCCAGCCGCAGGAGCAGGAAGCCGAGTTCCTGGCCTCCCTGATTCTGCAGCGGGCCCTGCGCAACGACCGGGGGCCGAGCGCGTCGAGCCCCGGCCAGGCCCCGCTCGGCTCGCTCGTCGGCGCGCCACCGACCCCGAAACCCGACCACGGCCATGGGTGACCTGCTCGGCTACCTGCCCGCCGCCGCCGCGATGGCGGTGGGCTGGTACGAGCTCCGGCTGGCGCGCAGACGCCGGTTCGCCCCGGGCACCCGCCAACTGTGCCTGTTCGGGGTGTGCATGGGCGCCGCGATGGCGGTCCTCGCCCCCGCGACGGTGACGGCGGCCGGCCACGTACTGCCCGCCGCGGCCGAGGCGTGGCCCCATTTCGTCGGCCGTGAACTGGAGATGGCCGCGCTCGCCTGGCTGGCGCTGGCGGCGATGGCCCTCGATCTGCCCGACGCCCGGCACATCCCGCCGCGGTGCCATGTGCGGGTCACGGTGGCCGTGTGCGCGGTGGCCGCGGTGTGCTTCCTCGCCTCGGGCGCGGTGGTCGAGGAGGGCGAGGTGGTCGCCCCCGGGGCGAGCGGCAGGGCCGGGCTGGTCGCGTTCGACGTGCTCTTCACGCTGTACAGCCTGTGGAGCCTGACCCTGTTCGCGCTGCCGGTCCACGCCCAGATCCGGCGCTCGGGCCCGGGCCCGTTCCGTACGGGGCTGCGGCTGGTCACCGCGAGCGCGTGCGTCGGCGGGCTGTGGGCGCTGTGGGGGCTGACGGGCGTCGAGAACATGGCTCGCACCGGCCGTCAGGGCGCGGGCACGGACCCGGTCGCCATGGTGCTGGCCGCCTCCTGCCTGGTGCTGGCCTGCCTGGGCGCGACCGCCGCCTGGTGGCGCGGCGCCGTGACGGCGCCCGCCCGCTGGCTGCGCGCGTACCGCCGCTACCGCGCCCTGGAACCGCTCTGGTCGGCGCTCCACGCCGCCGCCCCCGGGATCGCCCTGCGCACCCGGACCCGCCGGCTGTCGTGGCTGCCGCCGCGCAGCGCGGAGTTCGCGCTGTACCGCCGGGTGATCGAGATCCGCGACGGCTACCTGGCGCTGCGCCCGTACGCCGCGCCACGGGGCGCGGCGGAGGGGGCCGGGACGGCTGCGGACGGCGAGGACGTGGGGATGGGCGTCGAGGCCGAGGTGGCCCGCGCCGCGGAGGCGGAGGCCGCCGCCGTCGCGGCGGCGATCGTGGCGGCGAGCAGCGGCGTACGCCCCGGCGACCCGGGCCCGGCCGGCAACGCTCCCGGTCCCGCTTCCAGCCCTGCCTTCGGTCCGGCTTCCAGCCCCGCCTCCGGTCCCGCCGTTCGGCCGATCCGGGGCACGGTCGACGCCGAGGCGGCCTGGCTGGTACGGGTGGCCGACGCGTTCGCCCGGTCCGCGGCGGAGCGGCCCGTACGCTCCCGGGTGCCCGCCGAACTCCGGCTCAGCCGGGGGCGGGAGCGGGCACCCGCGTCGGCGCCGGGGCGGAAGGGCTGAGCGCGGAGGCGTCCGTCGTATGGTGCACCCAGTTGGCTATCTCGACCCGCGAGGAACAGCCCAGCTTCCGCATGGTCTCCCTGATGTGATTCACCACCGTCCACTCCGAGATCTGCAGCCGTCGGGCGATCTGCTTGTTGCTCAGCCCGAGTGTGATCAGGGCAGAGACCTGGGACTGCCGGGGAGTGAGCGGATCACCGGGCAGCGGGCCGCCGCACCCGGGCGCGGGCGGGAGCGTCGGCCCGTCGGCGTCGGGCGGTCCCGCGTACGGATGGGCGGTGCGGTCCGGGCGGGGGTGCGGCTTCGCGGACGCTCGGGGCTCAGGGCGGGCCGTGGCCAGGGAGCGGTTGGTCGGCGTGGCCGCGTCGCGGTCGGAGGTCGCGGACATCAAGGGGTCCGGGGTTACGTTCCGATTCCGGGTCACGTTCGGGTTCCGGCCCGGGTCGGGGTCCGGCGCCGGCTGTAAGCGACCGCAACGGGCCGCGAACTCCTTGACCAGGTCGGGCAGCGGCGTCCCGGCCCCGTCCGACAGAGCGGCGAGGAAGCCCCGTTCGCCCAGGTGGCGCCGCATATGCCCCTCCAGCCGCCCCACCGTGAAGTCCGGGTATCCAGGCTCGTCGAGCAGCCCGCCGGCGCCGCGCGCCGCGTGGCAGGCGCCCAGGCATCTGACCACGTCGGCGGCGCGGGCCGTGGTCCTGGGCAGCAGGGGCGTGCCCAGCACCGAGAGCAGGGCGCCGAGCACGGCGGGGGCGCCGAGGGTTCGCAGACCGGCCACGGCCCGGTCGAAATAGCCGTCCGCCTCGGCCTCCCGACCCCGCGCGGCGGCGAAGACGCTCAGCTGGAGCAGGGCGGTGCCGGAGACCAGCACGTCGCGGCGGCGGATGGCGCCCGAAAGCGCCTCCACCGCCAGGGCCATGGCCTTCGCCGGGCTGCCGTGCAGGAATTCCGCGAGCGAGGCGTCGAGCATGACGCGGTGGAGCGCGTGTCCGTCGCCGATGTGCGACCGGTGGCCCGCGACCGCCGTGTGCAGGGCGGCCAGCGCCTCACCCGGCCGGTGCGGAGCCTCGGCGATGCCTCGAAGGTGCAGCAACCGGGCCGCGAGCAGGGCCTCTTCGGCATCGTCGGCGGCCTCGTCCCCCCGTTCCGCCCTGCCCACCACGGCGGCCCGGTCCGCGTCCGCCTGGCCGAGGAGGGCCAGGGCCGCCTCCGGCTCCCCGGCCCGGATCGCCGCTTCGGCCAGCAGCAGGTTGAGCCGGGTCCGCCGGGGCGTATCGGCCGGGGTCTCCGGCAGGGCGGTCAGCCGCTCGGCCCAGGTGAACGGCGCGCCCGAGGCGTACCAGTACGTACGCGCATGGTCGACCAGGGCGGTCGCCTCGTCCGCCGCGCCGACGCCGATCAGGGTGTCCAGGGCGCAGCGGATGTTGCGCTCCTCGCTCCGGAAGGCCGTGATCCCGGCGTACTGGTCGCCTTCGGCGATGCGGCGCGCGGCGGTGCGCGCCAGCTCGGCGTAGTAACGGGCGTGCGAGAGGCGCGGGTTGTCGTGGGCGGGGGCGGGGGCGGAATCCGGCCCGGCGGTGGGTACGGACGGCTCGAAGGGGATGTGCAGCCGGGTGCGGGTGAACCCGTCGAGACGGCCGGACGGAAGCGCGGACACGCTCAGCAGATGGCGGCCGAGCAGGGTCTCGAGCGCCGCCGGGAACGCGTTGAGGGGGACGCCGGCGATCCGTCTCAGCGCCTCGGGCCCGGCCCCGCCGCTGAAGAGCCGGGAGCAGGCGAGCAGTCGGCGTTCGGCGTCGCCCAGTTCGGGGTGGCGCCGCGCCCGTACGGACGCGTCCGGGTCCGTGGCCGCCGCGCGGGGCGAGGGCGTGGCGCGGGACGAGGGCGTGGCGGGGGCCGGGCCGCCGTACGCGTCGAGCAGCCGCGCGAGGCTGCCGCTGTCGCCACCGGCCCCCGGGGGGCCCTCGGGTCCGGGGTCGAAGCGCCCGTCCAGCGCGGCCCAGAGCACTTCGGGCCCCTCCAGGGCGGCGATCCGCGCCGCCAGCACCAGGGCGCCGGGGATGCCGCGCAGTTCGGCGCAGGTACGGGCGACCGCCTCCTGGTTGTCGTGCTGGACCCGGAACGCGGGGTTCAGGGCGCGTAAGGAGGCCACGTACAGCCGCACGGACGGGATGCGGCACATGCTGTCGAGGTCGAGCGCCGAGCAGTCGAACGGGACGGGCAGCGGCCCGACCGTACGGGCCGCAAAGCCCGCAGAGGACGCGGCGGCCAGCGGCTCGCGGGCGGTGACGATCAGCCTGACGCCGGCGCGCGCCACCGCGGCCGGCACGCCCCCGTGATCGGCCTCGGCCAGGCCCTCGACCAGGCCCTCGACCAGGATGAGCGGCGGCGCGCCGACGCCGCCAGGTCCCCCGTCCCTGGCGGCCCTTGGGCGCTCACGGAGGCGCGCGACGAGCCGGATGAGCGCCGCGCCGGGGTCCTCGTACGCGGAGCCGTCGAAGCCGATCGTCTCGGCCCCGCTCACCGACGCGTACGCGGACGCGACCGCTCGGGCCAGCCGTGTCTTGCCGATGCCGGGCCCGCCGGAGAGCACCACGCCCAGTGTGGCCGTGTCCGTCAGGAGCGCCAGCAGTTCGGAGATCTCACGGTCCCGTCCGAAGATCTCGCGGTCGGGCGGATCGGTCATGGACGGCTCCACGGAGTGTGTGAGCTGAGATGAATGTTGTGTGGAAAATCCTGCACACCAGCTGGGCTACCTGTCAACTAGAATGAATGGCGACACGTTGAGGACCTATGTCTGCTGTCGCCCGCCGAAGAGCCACGGCGGGCGCGAACGAGAGAGGTGCGCCGTGACAGGGGAGGAGCCCACGCCGTCGGCGCTGGCCGACAAGATCGACACTCTCTTCAAGATCGTGCGCCGGCCCGACCGCCAGCAGCACAGCCATGAGGAAGTGGCCCGGGCCTGCCGCGAGGCCACCGGCGAGACCTTCTCGGCCACCTATCTGTGGCAGCTGCGCACCGGGCGGCGGGACAACCCGACCAAGCGCCATCTGGAGGCGCTGGCCCAGTTCTTCCAGGTCCCCCCGGCCTACTTCTTCGACGACGAACAGGGCGCGGAGATCGCCCGCGAGCTCGAACTGCTCGGCGCGCTGCGCGACGCGGGCGTACGGGACGTGGCGCTGCGCGCGGTGAACCTCTCCCCCGAGGGGCTGGGCACGATCAGCGATGTGATCGACGCGATCGCCCGGCGCGAGGCGGAGGCCGCGGCCGAGACGAAGGCGGAGAAGGGCAGCGCGAAGCGGCGCCGCGAGCGCGGTTGACGGCGGCGTGACACGGCAGGGCCCCGCCGACGCGAACGTCGGCGGGGCCCTGGCCTTCCCTGCTCTTGGCCTCTCGGCCTCTATGCCTCTCGGGTCAGTCGCCCTTGGTGATGGTGGTCAGCAGCGAGAGCGTGGTGGTGATGATGATGGTCGTGATGGCGGAGGCGTCCGGGTCGTGGACGGTCCGGGTGGTGGCGAGCTCCGCGACGGCGGCGTCGGGCGTGGTGTAGGCGGCGTAACCGCCCATCAGGTCGATGGCGCTCATAACGGCTGACTCCTCGGGTCGTTGATGGCACGGGCGGTGTCGAGTACGGACGCACGGACGGGCGCGGGTCCGCCCCCGGCCCGCCTCCCGTCCGTCCCCTCGATCCCAGCAGCCGTCGCCCGGCCCGGACACCCGCAGGAAACTGGCCCAACCCCGAGGGGCCGACGGCAGTCGGCGCGGCGGCGCCCGCCGGGGGCGCCCGCCACGGCGCGAAACTGACAGATTCCTGCCCCTGGCACGGCCCCGCCGCTGTCCGTCCGGAGGTCTGCCAGGCGAAGTCCTGCCACTTTCCGCCTGTTCGCAGCCATGCCTAGCGTTTCGCATATGACAGCGACGATTCCGGAGGATGTGTACGGCGCACCGGACGCCTCACGGCACGATCTGGCCCCCGTACCGCTCTCGGAGGCGCCCGAAGTGGCGCGCGCGCTGAGGCGGCTCGGCCTCCCGCCGCTGGTGCCGGACGGGCTCGTCAGCCACCCGGGCCGCAACGACAACTGGGCGGGCCGCACCGAGGACGGCCAGCAGGTCTTCGTCAAACGGCTGGACCGGCGGGCGCCCGACGCGACGGCGCGTTTCGACCGGGCGTACGCCTTCCAGGTGGTGCGGGCCGCGACCGGGCCGTTCAGCTGGAGCGCCCCGGTCTTCCTCGGCGGCGACCGTGAGGCGCTGGTCCTGGTCTACGCCCTGCTGGAGGGCGCGGTGTCCGGAGCGGCGCTGGCGGAGGAGGGCCGGTTCGACGCCGAACTGGCGCGCCGCGCCGGGCGGGCGGTGGGAGAGCTGCACGGCTTCCACCCCGCCGGTGTGCCCGCGGCGGCGGCCCACCACGGGCGCGGCCTGGCCTCCCGGCTGTCCGCTCTGACCGTGGCGGAGTACACCCGCGGCAGCGCGGCCGAGCTCGCCTTCTGGGCGCTGCTGCAGCACGACGACGACCTCAAGAACGCGCTGCGCGTGCTCGGCGAGCGCTCGGGCGCCGCCGAGCCGACACCGGCCCACGGCGATCTGAGGCTGGATCAGTTTCTGCTGCACGGGGACGAGCTGCATCTGTGCGACTGGGAGGAGTTCCGCCTCGCCGATCCGGCCCGCGATATCGGCGGCTTCGTCGGACAGTGGCTGTTCCGCGCGGCGACGCTGATGTTCACCGAGTTCGAACCTGACGCCCAGGAAGACGCGGCCGGTGCCGACGGCGGCACCCACGCGTCCCTGGTACGCGGCGGCGCCGACCGACTCGACGCCGTACGGCCGCTGATCGCCGCGTTCTGGCGGGGGTACCGCGGGGCCCGGCCTACGGCCGACCCGGGCCTCGCAAAGCGGGCGGTGGCCTACGCCGGGTGGCATCTGTTCGACCGGGTGCTCGCCACCGCCACGCACAGCGCCCGCCTGACGGCCGTCCAGCGGGGGACGGCGGGCGTGGGGCGCGGCGCGCTCCTCGCGCCCGCGCGGTTCGTCGACGTACTCGGGCTGGGGGACGACGCATGACGGGCACCTCGGACACCACGGACACCACGGACGCGTCAGGGCGGACCGGGCCGGGCCCGCTGTCGCCCGCCCTGTGCGCCGCGCTGACCGATCTGCGTCTGCCCGGCCTCCGGCCGGACGGCGTGCCGGACGTATGGCTCGCGGATCGCCCTATCCCGGGCGACACCGCGCGCGAGGTACGGCTGGCCCTGGGCACCGCGCTGTACGAGCGATGGCACGCGGGAACGGCGCTCGAACCCGACGCCCCGGCCCGACTGCCGCGCCGCGACCACGCCTTCGAGGCCCGACTGATCGCCGCGACACCACATGCGCACACTCCTGTCGAGGCGGTGGTGCACACCACCGCGCCGCGCGGCGGCCTGCTCACGGTGCAGCTGGGGCGGGTGCGGGTGAGCCTGCCGCCGGAGGCGGTGCGGGGCCCGGCCCGGGTGGCCCATGAGGCTGCTCCATCAGCCGTCGCGATACCGGCTGTTGTGACGTCGGCGCCTGAGGCCGCGGAGCCCGTGGCGTCGGCGGAGGGGGCGGCCCCGGTCGCGGGCGCGCGGGTGGTCGCGGAACTGCCCGCCGTGCGGCCGGCCCTGTCACCGGGGTTCCTACTGGTGGACGGGGTCCACGGGCGGCCGGCGGACGGGGCGGACCGCGAACTGCTGCGGATGTACGTCCATCTGCGGTACCCGGACGCCGCCCCGCGGGTGTGGGGCGCCCTGCTGGCGGAGCTGGCCGCGCGGTCGGTGCCGTACCGGGCGAAGGTCCTCTCGCGTCCGTGGGCGTATCCGCGCCGCGACGCCATCGTGGTCTACCTCGACGCGGACCTCGCGGACGTGGTGTTCCCACTGGCGGCAGCCGTGCACCGGCTGCCGGGCATCGGCGCGGACACCTCCGTCTTCGCGCAACGCCTGCTCCCGGGCCTCGCCGTCGCCTGGGAGCCGCGGGACACCCGGCCCGGGTGGGGCGGGCAGAGTTTCGGGCAGCACCGCGCGGCGGCGGTCGCCGAGGGCGTCGTACGGTACGCGGCGGACCGCGAACGCACCGACCTGGCACGGGAGATCGCGGCCTCACTGCGCGGCGCGGCGGCCGACCCCGAAGAGCCCGCCCGCAACCACTCCTCCCCCGGCCTGCTCACCGCCACCCTGCTGACCTTGCGGTCGACTTCCTTTCCGTCCTGACCCCATGTGATACGTGACCTTCGACGAGCGGAGAACCGATGCGGAGCAGAAGAGACTTACTGAGAGCGGCGTCGGCCGTGGCGGGGGCCTCCGCCCTCGGCGCCATGGGCGGTGGAACGGCCGCGGCCTCGGCCAAACCCACGCCCACGGCCACGGCCTCGCCGACAGGACCGAGACGGGTGATGAACACCGTCGGGACGCGGCTGAACACCTTCTACGACGCTTCGGGCCTGGTGACGGTGTCGGTGTTCTCACACCGCGGCAGCCCGCCCCAGCAGCACTGGATCGACGAGACCGTGCTGGTCGGCGACGGTGACATGATCGCCATCGGGGGTGGCGCCACCGGGATGGAGTACCCCGAGGGCGCGCTGCTGACCGCCTCGTACCCCACCGACGACCTGTCGGGCTGGACCGTCAGCTCGAAGGACCATCGCGCGGATCAGCCGCATGAGCTGGTGTCGTATGTCATCGGCCTGAAGATCGCCGGGATGAGCCGCGACGAGCTGCTGCGGTCGGTGTATGTGTCGCGCGCGGACAGCGGCACCGCCCCGCATCCGGAGGCCGAGGCCGGAATTCCGTCGTCGAACGACTATGTGCTGGTCGGCGGCGGCTTCAAGGTGGAGTGGCACGGCCAGGGCAATCTGGCCACGGCCTCCTTCCCCGCCACCGAGACCTCGTGGAAGGCGCGGTCGAAGGACCATCTGGCCTCCGATCCGGCCAATCTCCGGGTGTACGCGATCGCGCTGAAGCGAAACCTCCCGGTCGGCCGGGTCCTCACCAGCATCTCCAGGTCCGACTCCACCCAGACCGCGCACCCGGCGGCCGTCGCCTCGGTGGCTCCCGGGTACGCGCTGACGGGCGGCGGCGCGGAGGTGCACTACCACGGCGCGGGCAGCCTGCTCTGGAAGCTCGAACCGGCCACCACCCAGACGCCGAGTTTCAGCGCGGCCTCCAAGGACCACCTCGCGTCGGACCCCTCGTCACTCACCGCCTACTCGCTCGGCATCCGCATCGGCTGACCTGCCGTCGGGCGATCCCGCGGCGGCCGCCACGAGGGGTGCGGCCGCCGCTCAGCCCACTCACTCCCTGGTGTCGCCCAGTGACTCCAGGACATTCCGGAGCGTATCGGCGAGGGCATCCTGGTCGGCCCTGCCGAGCGCGGTGAGCAACCGGCGCTCGGTGGCCAGGTGGTCGGGCAGGACCCGGTCGAGAAGGGCGCCACCCTCGTCGGTGAGGGCGACATGCACCACCCGGCCGTCCGACTCGCTGGGCGTACGGGTCACCAGGCCGCGGGCCTCCAGTCGGTCGAGGCGCTGGGTGATGGCGCCCGAGGTGACCATGGCCGCGCGCATCAGCGCGGCGGGGGTCAGCCGGTACGGCGGCCCGCTGCGGCGCAGCGTGGCGAGCACGTCGAAGGACGCGGGGTCGAGCCCATGGGCGCCGAACGTACGGCGCGTCTCGGCGTCGATCAGGCGGGAGAGCCGTTTCAGGCGCCCGATGACCGCCATCGGCGACACATCCAGATCGGGGCGCTCCGCACCCCACTGCTCCAACACCAGGTCCACATGATCTGTCACGCCCCCAGATTAGCCAATCTCTTAGCAGTGAGATACTTTTCCTTAGTGCTAAGAAATCGGATCGGGATCGTCCTGCTGACCGCGCTCGCACCGGCCGTCTGGGGCACCACCTACCTCGTCACCACCGAACTGCTGCCCCCGGGCCGCCCCCTGCTCGCCGCGGTGGTCCGCGCCCTGCCGGCCGGCCTGCTGCTCGTCCTGGTCACGCGGCGGCTGCCGCGCGGGGTGTGGTGGTGGCGTGCGCTGGTGCTCGGAGCCCTCAACATCGGGGTGTTCTTCGCCCTCCTGTTCGTCGCCGCCTACCGGCTGCCGGGCGGGGTCGCCGCCACCGTCGGCGCCCTGCAGCCCCTTCTCGTCGCCGTCCTCGCGTCCGGCCTGCTCGGCGAGCGGCTGTCCCGGCGCACCGCACTCGCCGGGGTGGCGGGGGTGGCCGGCGTCAGCCTGCTCGTCCTGCGGGCGGACGCGCGCCTGGACGCCCTGGGCGTCGCCGCGGCGGCCGGTGGCGCGCTCGTCATGGCCACCGGGGTCGTCCTCAGCAAGCGGTGGGCCTCCCCGGCGCCCCTGCTGGCGACCACCGGCTGGCAACTGGTCGCCGGCGGACTGCTGCTGCTCCCCGTCGCCCTCCTCGTCGAAGGGCCGCCCCCAGCAACGCTGACCGCCGGGAACCTGGCCGGCTACGGCTATCTCTCGCTCGTCGGCGCCGCCCTGGCCTACGCCCTCTGGTTCCGCGGCATCCGCGCCCTGTCCCCCACCGACGTCACCTTCCTCGGGCTGCTCAGCCCGCTGGTCGCCACCGTGCTCGGCTGGCTCGCGCTGGGCCAGCAGCTCACCGCGTGGCAGGCCCTGGGCGGGGCGGTGGTCCTCGCCGCCATGGTCATGGCCCAGACCCATCCGGCCCGCCGCGCCGATCACGGCCGCGTACGGCAGGCCCGCCCGCTCAGCGATCTCGCCGTCCGCCGGACGGCCGAGCCGAAAGGAAACCGATAACAATGCGCATCACCGTCTTCGGAGCGGCCGGGAGCGTGGGCAGCCGGGTGGTGGCCGAGGCGCTCTCCCGCGGCCATGAGGTCACCGCGGTCGTACGGAACCCGGGCCGGCTGGGCGATCTGCCGGCCGGCGCCACGGCCCGGGTCGGCGACGCGGCCGATGTCGACGACGTGGTCCGGCTGAGCACCGGCCAGGATCTCGTGATCACCGCCACCCGCCCCGCGCCCGGCAGTGAGGACGAGCTCGTCACCGCCACGAAGGCGCTGCTCGCCGGGGTGGCGAGCGGCGGCGTCCGGCTGCTGGTCGTCGGCGGCGCGGCGACCCTGACCGTGCCCGGCACCGGCGGCACGCTGGTCGTCGACGGCCCGGACTTCCCGGCCGACTGGCGGGGCATCGCGCTGGCCTGCGCCGCACAACTCGAGGCGTGCCGGGCGGAGTCCGAGGCGGACTGGACCTATCTGAGCCCGGCCGCCCTGCTCGAACCCGGCGAGCGCACCGGCACCTATCGGCTGGGGACCGACGAGCTCCTGGTCGACGCCGACGGCATATCCCGTATCTCCATGGAAGACCTCGCGGTGGCCCTGCTGGACGAGGCCGAGCACCCCCGGCACCGCCGGACCCGATTCACCGTCGCACAGGCCTGACCGGGCTCTCCCGCTCTCGCGGGAAAGTCCGCCGGGGCCGGCCCGCGCGGACCGGCCCCGGCGTAGGGTGCCCCCATGGGTGGGTTACTTCCGTTCCTGATGGTCGTCGGCTCTCTCGCCATGGTCATGGCCTTCTTCACCTGGCTGGCCGTTCTCGTCCGGCGCCGCGGTGTCGCCGGGTCGGCCTTCCGCTCCATCGTGGACGTCTACGACCAGGCTTGGCACGCGACCGGCCACGATTCCCACTACGAGATCCAGGTGCAGGCGGAACGCAAGCTGCCGATCCCGTCGCCGGACGACCCCTGGCGCCCCGACCACGGCATGATCACTCGGCCCGCCTCGCCGTCGCGCGGGGGCGCCAGGCCCGTGCCACGATAAGCGCATTCCGGACGAAAGCTCGTCGCGCACGGGAGGAACGGCCCCATGTCCATGGACGACCACGCTCCCGGCCCGCTGCGAGTGCTCGTCTTCGGCGGCGCGCTGCGGATCGGGTCCGTCAACGCCCGCCTCGCCTCTCTCGTGGCCCGCCTGGTCACCGAGCACGGCGCCATCGCCGACCTCGCCACCATGCGCGAGTTCGCCATGCCCCCGTACGACGGCGACGCGGAGGCCGCCGAAGGGGTGCCGCGGGGCGCCCTCGCGCTGCGCGACCGGCTCGAGCGGGCCGACGCCTTCGTGATCTCCTCCCCCGAATACAACGCCTCCGTGCCCGGCGTCCTGAAGAACGCGATCGACTGGGTCTCGCGGATCCGGCCGCAGCCGTTCGGGACCAAGCACGGACTGCTCGTCTCCGCCTCCCCGTCCATGATGGGCGCCAATCGTGGGCTGTGGTCCCTGAGGGTCCCCCTGGAACATCTCGGCACCCGCGTCTACCCCGACATGTTCAGCCTGCCCAGGGCCTACGAGGCCTTCACCGAGGACGGCCGGCTCACCGACTCCGGCCTGCAACAGCGCCTCAGCCAGACCGTCGGCGCCTTCCTCCGCCTCGCCGAGGCCGATGCCCACTATGTCTGCCTACGGCGCCGGTGGTACGAGTTCCTGGGAGACAGCACGCAGGCGCCCGTCATCCAGCGGGCGGAGGGGTAAGCCCCCCGCCGGCACGGGTCACCCGGCCTCGGGCCCTGTGGTGGTCCATCCCGGCGCCTCGACGCGGTGGGTGAGCGTGTCCCGGGACGCCCGCTCCCCGCACGCACCGCAGACCATGACCGGCTCCAACTCAGCGCCACAGGAGTGCTCGAGCACCACCGGGGGCCGTTCGGCGAGGTGCCGGTCGCCCCACTTCATCAGCATCAGCAGCACCGGTTGGAGCTCCCAGCCGGCCTGCGTGGGCCGGTACTCGAAGCGCCGGGGCCGCTCGCTGTAGGGGACCTTCTCCAGCACGCCCGCCTCCACCAGGCGGCGCAGCCGGGCCGCGAGGATGTCGCGCGGCGCCCCGATGTTGCGGACCATGGCGTCGAAGCGCCGCACCCCGAGGAACACCTCGCGGAGGACGAGCAGCGAGTGCTTCTCCCCGACCACGGCGAGCGAGTCGGCGATGGAGCAGGGCCGTGGATCCTTCATACGCGCAGCGTACGGGGAGTGGGTTTGGTTCTCAAACCAAGGCGGTCGGGCCGGAACCCGCCTACCGCCCGAGCGGCGGTTATCATACCCGCCAACTGAGCATCCACCCGCGGCAGATGGGCCGACCAGCCCAGTTGTCCGGAAGGTGTTCGGAGCTACAAGGAAGTCCCTCCGTCGGCCCGCAGCCGCTCGGCGTGCCCGGCGAAGAGGGGCACGGCCTCGACGCAGGCCTTGCAGGTGAGCGAGAAGGCCAGGTTCACCACGCGGATGACGCCGACCAGCACCAGCCCGCCTACAGCGAATATCACGACATGCGTCCTCTCCCCGTACCTGCGGTCGCCAGTGCGCCGCGGCCGCTCGGCGACGCCTTGCCCAGGGGGGCTAACCGGCCGCTAACAGGCCCCTAACAGCCGGCCAACACGGCTCGTCGGGGCCTCGGGGGAGCCTTTCCGGGGCCTCGGGGAGAATGGACACCAGTTCCGAGCACGGCATACAGCGGTGCTCATCTCACGGCAGGAGACCAGGCACCTTGTCCCGCAAGCGCGAAACCTCTTCGGTCGGCACCCCGGAGGTCGGCACCCCGGCGGCCGACCCCGACCGGCGCTCCCTGCGGGCCGACTGCGCGAACTGCTTCGGACTGTGCTGTGTCGCCCTGCCCTTCGCCGCCTCGGCGGATTTCGCGGTCGACAAGGCGGCCGGGCGGCCGTGTACGAACCTCCAGGAGGACTTCCGCTGCGGCATCCACGCACAGCTGCGCGAGCGGGGCTTCTCCGGCTGCACGGTCTTCGACTGCTTCGGAGCCGGCCAGAAGGTGTCCCAGACCACCTTCGGCGGCCGGGACTGGCGGCAGGCCCCCGAGACCGCGCCCCGGATGTTCGAGGTGTTCCCCGTCATGCGGGCCCTCCACGAGCTGCTGTGGTACGTGACCGAAGCGCTGACCCTGCCGCCGGCCCGCCCGGTCCACGCCGACCTCCGCCGCGCGCTGGCGGACCTCGACGGCCTCACCCGCGGCAGCGCCGAGTCCCTGGCCGGCCTGGACGTGGCGGCGCTGCGCCAGGAGGTGAACGTGCTGCTGGTGCGCGTCGGCGAGCTGGTGCGGGCCGAGGTCCCGGGGCGCAAGAAGAACCACCGGGGGGCCGATCTCATCGGGGCTCGTCTGAAGGGCGCCGATCTGCGTGGCGCCAACCTTCGCGGGGCCCTGCTCATCGCGGCCGATCTGACCGGCGCGGACCTGCGGTCGGCGGATCTGATCGGGGTGGACTTCCGCGACGCCGATCTGACCGGCGCCGACCTCACCGGAGCCGTCTTCCTCACTCAGGCCCAGCTCAACGCCGCGAAGGGAGACGCCACCACCAGGCTGCCGGGGACGCTGAGCCGCCCGGTCCACTGGACCTCCGAGCGTTTTCGGACAACTTGACCCGCGACGGCCGGGGGAGACTACTCCGCGACCGGTGAATGATGCACGGGAACGTCCGCTGGAGAGGTATAACCGTTACCAGACCGGTGAGTTGACGTATCGACGAAACGAGACAGGGACCGGGCTTGGGCCAAGGACCTCGGAGGTAACGGGTGCGGTATCGGGTCCTGGGGGCGCTTGAGCTGTGGGACGGCGGCCGATGGATCTCCCTCGGCCCCGCCAAGTGGCGCATGCTGCTCGCGGTGCTGCTGTGCCACGCCAACCGGACCGTGCCCACCGAACGGCTCATGGACGAGCTGTGGGGCGAGGAGGGGCGCCCGCAGAGCGCGGGCAAGCTGCTGCAGACCTATGTGTCGCGGCTGCGGCAGACCCTGGGCGATGAGTCCGGTGAGGTCCTGATCACCGACAAGCAGGGCTACAAGGCACACGGGTACCGACTCGCCGTGGAGGCGGCCGAGTTCGACGCCCACCGGTTCGAGCAGCTGGTCGAGGAGGGACGGCGCGGCCTGGACCGGGACGCGCCCGAGGCCGCCGCCGAGCGGCTGCGCGAGGCGCTGGGGCTGTGGCGCGGGGCGCCGTTCCAGGACGTACCCCCGACCCCGGCCGTGGAGGCGGAGGCCACGCGGCTCGAGGAGTGCCGCCTCGAGGCCGTGGACGCCCGGATCGAGGCCGATCTTCGCTGCGGCCGCCACGCCTCGGTGCTGGGCGAGCTGGAGGCCCTGACGGCCGAACACCCCTTCCGGGAGGATCTGCGCGGCCGCCAGATGCTGGCGCTGTACCGGTCGGGGCGGCAGGCCGACGCCCTGGCGGCGTACCGCGATCTGCGCGGGGCGCTGGCCGATGAGCTCGGCGTCGAGCCGACCCCGGCGCTGCAGCGGCTGCACCAGCGGATCCTGACCGCCGACGAGACCCTGATGCCGCCGGAGCGTGCGGCGGAGGGGGCAGCGTCCAGCTCCGGCTCGGGCACACCCGCCGCACCCCCTCGGGCCGCCCGCACCCCTCGGGGCCCCCGCCAGCTCCCGCCCGCCAGCCCCGCGTTCACCGGGCGCCACGGCGAAATCGCGGTGATCCGGACGCTGATCGAAGAAGCGGAGGAACACGACGGCTCCGGGGCCGCGGCGGCCGATGGCGGCGACGGGGGCGCGGGCGGGCGCCCCGTGGTGATCGCGGCCATCGACGGTACCGGCGGGGTCGGCAAGTCCAGCCTGGTCATCCATGCCGCGCATCAGCTCGCCGACCGGTTCCCCGACGGCCAGCTCTACGTCGATCTGCACGGCGCCACCGCGGGTCTTACGGCCCTGGACCCCGGCGAAGTACTCGGCCGGTTTCTGCGCGCCCTCGGGGTGGACGGCTCCACTGTGCCCAGCTCCACCGACGAGGCATCGGCCCAGTTCCGCTCGCTGGCGGCGGGCCGGCGGCTGCTGGTGATCCTGGACAACGCCGCCTCCGTGGAGCAGGTCCGCCCGCTGCTGCCCGCCGGGCCCGGCTGCAGTGCGCTGGTCACCAGCCGCGAAATGCTCACCACCCTCGAAGGCGCCACCCATCTGCACCTGGACGTCCTCCCCCGCGACCAGGCCGTGGCGCTGCTGGAGCGGATCGTCGGCGCGGAGCGGGTCCGGGCCGAGTCCGAGGAGGCCGAGGCCATCACCCGGCTGTGCGGCGGTCTGCCGCTGGCGCTGCGGATCGCCGGGGCCCGGCTGGCCGCCCGCCCCGGTCGGCCGCTGCGCACCCTGGTCACCAAGCTGACCGACGTACGCGGCCGACTGGACGAGCTGAGCTTCGGCGACCTGGCCGTACGGACCAGCTTCCAGGTCAGCTACGACGGCTTCCGCGAGGGCCGACGCTCCGACGACCTGGACGCCGCGCGGGCGTTTCGGCTGCTGGGCGCGTTGCCCGGACCGGATGTGAGCCTGCCGGTGGCCACCGCTCTGCTGGGGCTGAGCGAGAGCCGGACCGAGAGCGCGCTGGAGCGGCTGGTCGACGCACAGCTCCTGGAGAGCCCGGACTCGATCCGCTACCACATGCACGACCTGCTCCGGCTGTTCGCCACCGAGCGGGCGGAGCAGGAGGACTCCGAGGCCGAGCGGTCGACGGCCGTGGCGCGCGGACTGTCCTGCTACCTGGCCACCGCCCAGCAGGCGGTCACCCTGCTCGATCCGCTGCGCCCCCGGCCCGAGCACGCCGTCGACGGCGCCGTGGTCCCGCTGGGCGACAGCGCGGAGGCGGACGCCTGGCTGAAGGCCGAACTCCGCAACCTGCTGGCCGCCGTCGCGTACGCCGTGGAGCGGCCGGAGCCGGTCGCGCGCCTCGGTGTGCGGCTGGCGCAGTCGCTGCAGTGGTTTCTCTATCCGCGAGCGCACGCCCAGGACCTGCAGTCGGTCAACGAGCTGGCGATCTCGGCCGCCCGCCGCCTCGGCGACCTGGAGAGCGAGGCGTGGTTGCTCGACCACCTCGCGGGTGCGTACTGGCTGCAGCGCGCGTACGACGACGTCCGGGAGTGTCTGGAGTCGGCGCTGGAGATCTGGCGTGAACGGGGCCATCTCGAGGGCGAGCTGCGGACCCTGTGCAACCTCGCCGACGCGCTGTGCGAGCTGGGGCTCCATGAGGAGGCCATCGTGGTGCAGAAGCGCCAGCTGGCGCTGGCCCGGGAGACCGGCGACCCCGCGGCCGAGGTGATCGGCCTGGGCAACCTCGGCCGCGCCCACCGCGGTCTCGGCCACCCCGAGGAGGCCCTGACCTGCTTCCGGGAGAGCCTCGAAGGCGCGCGGCGGACGGGCAACATCCACCACCAGGGGTTCGCCCTGTACGAGATGGGGCTCACGTACATGGAACAGGGGAAGTTCCCCGAGGGGCGGACACACATGGATCAGGCGCTGCCCGTGTGGAAGCGGCCGGGCACCTACGACAGCTGGCGCGGGCACACCTGGAGCGGGCTCTTCCCCGCGTGTATGACGCTTCAGATCGGCCCCGGCCCGCGCTGAGGCGTGTTTCCGACGCTCAGACCTGCTTGGTTCGTGTGCCGTGACGGGCGTTGAAGTCCCGGCGAGCCCGCGCGGCGGAGCCGCATATCGATACAGCGACGCGGTCGATCAACGACGGACGGTCGGCGAGCGGGGTGATCAGGATGGTGTCGCTATGTGTCACGGCGGGCAACGTTGCCATAACCGCAGCGTACGGGCCAGATTTCTTTTCGGGTTACGGCTTGCGGCCGACGCCCCCGTAGGCCCAGACGCGCGACGGGTCGTGCTCGGCGCCGATGCCCGGCCGCCACAGCGGCAGCTGCACAAGACCGGGTTCGAGGAGGTCGAGCCCGGTGAAGAAGTCCAGGATCTGCGACCGGTCGCGCGCCCCGGAGACGACGGGGCCGGTGAACCCGGACCAGTCCCGGTACGGGTTCTGGGTGAAGTCGCCGGTGACATGGGACAGGATCAGACGGCTGCCCGGCGCGGCCCAGTCCATGAGCCGGGCGACGAGTCCCCAGGGGTCGTCCGCGTCGTCGATGTAGTCGAGGACGAAGGCCAGGACGATCGCCACCGGCTGCTCGGGGTCCAGCAGCCGGCACAGCTCGTCGTGGTCGAGGATCTGCTCGGGGGTGCGCAGATCGGCCCTGATCGTCGTGGTGCCGGAGCCGGTCAGCAACGCCCGTCCGTGGCTCACCGCGATGGGGTCGTTGTCGACGTAGACCACCCGGGCCCGTGGATTGACCGCCTGCGCCACCTCGTGCACATTCGGGCTCACCGGCAGGCCCGCGCCGATGTCCAGGAACTGGGTGATGCCGTCACCGGCCACCTGGGTCACGGCGCGGGCCAGGAATCGGCGGTTGGACAGCGCGGTGTCCCTGACCTCGGGGGCGACTTTCAGAAAGCGCTGGGCCTGCTCGTAGTCGGCGAGGTAGTTGTCCTTGCCGCCGACGAGATAGTTGTAGACCCGGGCCGGATTCGCCGCACGCCCCTGATGCTGGCCGTGTCCGGTGTGCTGCCGTATTCCCGGTGTCCTGAGCCCGATGCCGGCCCCGCTGCTGTTCATCCCGAATTCCCCTGCCACGAGCACTGCCACCGCCTCACCGCTGCCGTTACGTGTCACTGTCCGTGCGGCGCCAGACCGGGCCGCCAGGTGACCGTCTCCCGCGGCCCCGGCTCGGCCCAGGCGACCGGGGCACGGGACCACAGGTGGAAGGGCAGATCGATTTCCGCCCGCACCCGGCTGAGCTGCCCCCAGGAGTAGACGTCCGAGTGGACCGCCGCGGCCTGCAGCGCCGCTTCGAGGCAGGCGCGTGCGGTCTTCTCCGCGCGGCAGGTGCCGCTCGGGCCGGATCCTTCCACTCCGCCGGAGACCTGATAGGTGCTCCAGGCGTAGAGGGCATCGTGCTCGGTGTGCTGTTGGTGTTGCTCGTCGACGTTCACTGGCCCTCTCCAGACGCATCCCTACCGGGCGGCTGTAGCGATGTGTCCAGCATCGAAGAGGGCGGGGTAGCGGCGGTATAGCGGCGGTAAACCGTGCGGCGGACCCGGTATACCGGATCCGCCGCAGGTACCGCTTTCGTCTCAGGTGGGTGAGGAGCGCCCGGCCCTGAAAGGGCCTCACTCAGCCCTACTCGGCCAGCCAGGCCAGGATCTCCCGGTTGATGGCCTCGGGCCGCTCCAGGTGCAGGAAGTGTCCCGCCCCCTCGACCAGGTCGACGCGCGAACCGGGCGGGAGGTGGTCCTTCGCGCTGCCGACCACGTCGGCGCCGATGCATCCGTCGGCCGTGCCGTGCAGGTAGAGCGTGGGCCGCTCCCCGGTCCGGGTGACGGCCTCCTGCTCGGCGGCGTACTTCTCCAGGTGGCGCGAGGGGTCGAACAGGGCGCGGTAGTAGCCGATGGCGGCCTCGAGGTTGGCCGGCTCCCGCAGGCTCTCCTTGACGTGCGCGATGTCCTGCTCGGCGTGGTGATAGCCCGGCGACCAGTCGCGCCACAGGCCGTCGATCAGCGCCATGTCGTGCGCCGCGGCCCCCGCCTCGGCCAGGGGCGTCTGGAACAGGAAGATGTAGAACGAGCGCTTGAACTGGCCGTAGTCGAAGCCGAAGAAGTCGGCCAGCACCCCGCCCAGCGGGGGAACGGCCATGGTGACCGCCCGCCGCCAGCGCTGCGGCGAGTGGGCGGTGGCGCCGTAGGTGGCGATCGCGCCCCAGTCGTGTCCGATGAGCACGGCGTCGTCACCGCCGCCGAGCGCGTCGTGCAGCGCGTTGGCGTCGGCGGCCAGCGCACCGGCCTGGTACGCGCCGTCGGCGGGTATACCGGTGGGCGCATAGCCTCTCAGGAAGGGGGCGACGGCGTGGTAGCCCGCGTCGCCGAGGGCGGGCAGCAGATGGCGCCAGGTGTGCGCGGTATCGGGGAAGCCGTGCAGGCAGAGCGCCAACGGCGCGTCAGTCGGGCCGGCTTCGAGATAGCCGAACTCAAGTCCATTAGCGTTGACGTACTTCAGCTGTGTCACGCCGGGATGCTATGCCACCCCCCAGGTCGCGTCCATGTGCGGCCGCCACGCCTCGGTCGACTCTCCACCCGGGACCCTTCCTGGCGCAACACCGTTGCGTTCAGGCATTGTTCGATGTTGAGGGCCCCCGTGCGGCGCACGGGCGAGGGTGGCAGACTGCGCATCACACCGTCCCGACTTCTCAAGTCGCGGATCCGTGTGCGATTTTTCGGCGCAGCGCGAGGGAGGCCCTATGACCGGCCAGAGCAGTGGGGTCGCGGAGCACCGCGACTCCATGGTGCACCGTGGATTCCTCTACCGCGACGAGGAGGAGGTGGTCTCGGTCGGTGTGCCTTTCCTGCGCGCCGGTCTTGAAGCCGACGACGCGGTCGCCGTGGTCGCCTCCAAGTCGAATATCAACGCGCTGCGCGATGCCCTGGGCCAGGACGCCTCGTCGGTACAGTTCGAGGACGCGCTCCACTGGTATCAGCACCCGGTGCGGACCATCGCCGCGTACCACGCCTATGTCGAGGCCGAGAAGCCCCGCCGGGCCCGGCTGGTCGCCGAGCCGGTGTGGCAGGGGCGTACCCCGCTCGAGGTCGTGGAGTGGGCGCGCTACGAGTCCATCGTCAACGCGGCGTTCAGCGACTCCGGGGCGCGGGTGATCTGCTGCTACGACGAGCAGGCGCTGCCTCCCCAGATCCTTGACTACGCGCGGCAGACCCACCCCGAGATGATCGACGGGCACGGGCCGCGCACCAGCGAGGAGTACACCGCCCCGGGCCCGTTCATCGCCACCTGCGACCGCCGGCCGCTCCCCCGCGCCCCTCGGCTGGCCGAGACGATGCCGGTCAACACGGCCGATCTGGACGCCCTGCGCGTCTTCACCACCGAGCGGGCCGGCCGCCATGGGCTGACCGGGGACGCGTTGCGGGACATGGTCGCCGGCGTGGCCGAGGTGGCCACCACCGCCGCCCGGCACGGGCGCGCGCCCGCCGCCCTGCGGATCTGGACCGACAACGGCGACCTGGTCAGCGAGATCTCCGGCCCCGGCCACTGGTACCCGGACGCGCTGTGGGGCTTCACCCCGCCGGCCGACTCGGAGCCCGCGTTCGGGCTGTGGGGGGTGCGCATGCTGTGCGATGTGGTGCAGATGCAGACCGACACGGACGGCACCGTGATCAGGCTGCGCACCCGTATCTGAGCGCCCCGGCGCCCGCGTTGACCGGCGCCCGCGTTGACCGGCAGGGCGCACCTCGAGCGGTAGCCGACCTGGTGAGGGCGATGGCGCGTGTTCCGGAGGTGTTCACACGCCGTCGCCTTGATCGCTCGGGCCACGCCGTTACTGTGCCGGTCATGAACGGACTTCAGGTGTCACGCCGCGCCGTGCTCGGCGGGGTCTTGGGAGGAACCGCGGGGCTGGTGCTCGGCGGCGCGGACCTGGCCGTGGCCACCGGGCCCACGCGTGGCAGGCCGCTTCGGGTCCTGGTGGCCACCAATGAGCCCTGGGGTACGTACCACGTCAAGCCGCTGCTCGCGGAGGTGGCGCGGCGCGGCTGGCAACTGACCCAGCTGGTGCCGGACTACACCCAGATCACCCCGGGAGACCCGGTCCCGGTCGCCACGCCCGCCGACGCCCCGGAGGCGGATCTGCTCGTCGTCACGGGGGCCGGTGACTGGCCGGCGGACTGCGCGGCCCGGCTGCGGCGGCTCCCGCTGGCCGCGAGCGCCCTGGCCTATCAGAAGCCGGTCGAGGCGCCCCGCGCCCGGGAGCTGCGTCCGCGGCTGCGGCTGCTGACCGCCTCCTCGCCCGCCGAGGGGCGGGCGTTCGCCCAGTACCTGGGGACGCGGCGGCCGATCCGGGCGGTCGGTTCACCGCAGACCGACGGCCTTCCGCCGCGCCGCCCGGAGCCCGGTCTGGTGCTCGTCCTGACCAGCGTCACCCACCCGGACGCCACCGGAGACGCGGCCCCTGGCACGGAACTGCTGCTGGCCAGTGCGGAAAAGCTCGCCGCGGCGGGCAAGCGGATCCTGGTCGGTCTGCATCCGCGCGAGGACCGCGGCCTGTGGGACCGGTACGAGATCAGCAGCGTCCCGTCGGTCACGGCTTCCGCGCGCGCCGAGGCGGCCATCGGCATCCCCGGGACGGTGTTCCCGCTGGTCGCCGCCGTCGGCACCCCGCTGGTGGGCTGCACCGACCCCGAACTGACCGTGCCGGACTATCTGCTGGCGGTCTGCTCGGCCACCATCGACGACGCGGGCGCGGCGGTCGCCGCCGTGAACGCGGCACACCTGCCCGATGCCGCCACCCTCGCGGACGCCGTCGGGCCGATCGGTGGCTCGGCCGCCAGGCTGCTCGACGCCTGGCAGCGGGTCCAGCACCGCTGAACACTCGGCTCCGGCGCCTGCCACCGGCCGCGGTGGCCGGCGCCGGGCACGACAGTGGCCACGTGGCGCTCTTCAGCGATGGTGGTCGGCGCGGGTGGCGCGTCGGTAGGTCGCCGTGATCCGGGCGAGTTCTTCCGGGGACCGGGCGTCCCCCGTGCGCTGCATCTCCCGGTTGGCGGCGACGACCGCGGCGGTGGCCTCCCGGCGCGCCTTCTCATAGGCGGCAAGGCCCCGGGGAAAGTCCAGAGCGAGTTGCTCGGCCAGCACCCGGGCGTCGACGATGGCCTGCGACGCCCCATTGGCCCCGACCGGGTACATGGGGTGCGCGGCGTCACCGAGCAGGGTGACCCGCCCCTCGCCCCAGATCGGCAGGGGGTCGCGGTCGACCATCGGGTATTCGAGGATCGTCGGGCTGTCGCCGATCAGCGCGGGTACGTCGAGCCAGCCCAGGTCCCAGGAGCCGAAGTGCCGCAACACCTCCTCGGCCCGGCCCGGGGTGTTCCAGTTGGCGTCGCCGGGCAGCGGCCCGGGCTCGGCCACCGGCACCAGGGCCACCCAGTTGATCAAGGACGGGCCGATCGGATAGGCGACCAGTTCGGCGTTGCCCGCGCCGCGTGCGATCACCGACGAGCGGCCGCCGAGGAATGGCCTGGCCTCGGCCGCCCCGCGCCACATCCGCACCCCCGACCACAGCAGCGGGCCCTGCTCCGGATGCAGCCGCGCGCGCACCGCCGAGTGCAGACCGTCCGCGCCGACCAGGGCCGCCGCCTCGATCTCGGCCCCGGGCACCCGGACCCGGACCGCGTCGGCGTCCTGCTCGAAGTCCAGCAGCCGGATGCCGGTGCGTACGGCGTGCGGGCCGAGCCGGTCGCGTACGGCGGCCAGCAGCAGCGACTGCAGCCGGCCGCGGTGCACGGAGTACTGCGGCCACCGGTAGCCCCCGGCGAGCCCGCGCTCCTCGGTGAAGAGCGCCTTCCCGAACTGGTCGCAGTACACGTTCTCGGCGGTGGCGACCGAGATCCGGGCGAGCTCGTCGCCGAGGCCGAGCGCGGTCAGCTCCCCCACGGCGTGCGGCAGCAGATTGATGCCCAGGCCCAGGGGGCGCAGCTCGCGGACGGCCTCGATCACGGTGACCTCGAACCCCGCGGCGTGCAGGCTTAAGCCGGCGGTCAGCCCGCCGATGCCGGCACCCGCGATCAGCACCCGCACGGTCAGTCCCTGATCTCGGGCCGGTCGATGATCCGCAGCCAGCTGCCGTCGGGCTGCCGCCGTACGACCTGGACCCGCCCGCCGGTGTTGTCGGCCGGCCGGGTCGAGGTGACGGCGAGGTCGCCGTTGCGGACCGTCGGCAGCGTCGGTTCCTGCTGGAAGTGCGGCGCCTGCGCCAGCATCTGCTCGAACACCGCCCGGATCGCCTCGCGGCCGACGGTCTGGGACCTCGGCGGGAAGGCAAGCACGGCGTCGGGTTCGTACAGCTCGGCAAGCCCTTCGACGTCACCGGCGTTGGCCCGCTCCACGAACAGGCGGGTGAGGTCTTCGGGCTCGGTGGCGCGCTCGCGCGCGGTGGTCTGGTCGGTCATGGCTGCTCCTGCTCTCCCGCGTTCCGTCTCTTGCTGACACCTCCACTCTGCGACCCGGCGATCTAGAAGTCCAAGAGCTGGTTGTGCTGCCCGCCAGAAGCAATCGTTATAGCATCGGCCGTTATGGAACTCCGGCAGCTCGAATACTTCGTGGCCGTGGTGGAGGAGGCCAACTTCACCAGGGCGGCGGAGCGGCTTCATGTGGCCCAGCCCGGCGTCAGCGCACAGATCAAACGCCTTGAGCACGAGCTCGGGCAGGAACTGCTCGACCGCTCGGGGCGCTCGGTGCGGCCGACCGAGGTGGGCGCGGCGGTCCTCCCCTACGCCCGGGCCGCGCTCTCGGCGGTCTCCGGGGTGCGGCTGGCCGTGGAGGAGCTGACCGGGCTGGTCCGCGGGCATGTCGCCATCGGCACGGTGACCTCCCACAATGTCGATCTGCCCACACTGCTGGCCGAGTTCCACGAGGACCACCCGGCCGTGGAGATCACCCTCACCACGGACAGCTCCGACGGGCTCGTCGACGCGCTGCGCGGCGGCCGGCTGGACGCGGCCATCATCGCCTACGGCACCACGCCGCCACCGGGCCTCGAGCTCCACGTCGTCACTCAGGACACCATCGTCGCGGCGGTCAGCCGGGACCATGAACTGGCGAAGCGGTCGACGATCCCGCTCGACGCCCTGCGCGACCGGGTGCTGATCGCCCTGCCCCGGGGCGCGGGCATCCGCTCGCTGCTCGACGAGGCCTGCGCCACGGCCGGTTTCACCCCGCATATCGCCTTCGAGGCCGGCACCCCCGCGGTGCTCGCCGAGCTGGCGGCGCGCGGCCTGGGCATCGCGATCGTGCCCTCGGGCGTCGTGCGGCGGCGCGAGGATCTGTGTGCCCTCACCATCACCCGCCCCGCGCTGCGCGGCGCCCTCGCGTTCGCCTGGCGCGCCGAGGGCCCCGTCAGCCCCGCCGCGCGCGCCCTGATCGGGCGGGCGCGGCAACTCATCGGGCGGGCTTAGGGCAGGGTCAGGGGCAGCTGCATGACCGCCTGCACCGGCAGGTGGTCGCTGGGGAACTGGCCGTCCCGGGAGTAGGGGTTGATGGCCGCGTAGTGGGTGCGCACGGTCGGTGAGGTGAGGATCCAGTCGATCCGGTCGCCGTCCGGGACCAGCGGCCGGTAGCCGTGGAAGGTCGCGTACTGCGCGCTGCGCCGCTCGGCCGCGTCCCAGGAGTCGACGAGGGCGCCGCCGCCCAGCATCGCGTCATAGACCGGGTTGCCATGGGCGGCGACGTTGAAGTCGCCGGTGACGATGCGGGGAAGGGCCGCGTCGAGGCCGCCGAGCCGTTCGGTGATCAGGGCGGCGGCGCGCTCGCGGGCGGGCTGGCTGCGGTGGTCGAGGTGGGTGTTGAGGGCGTAGAACTGCCCGCCGGTGTGCAGATCATGGAAGCGGACCCAGGTGACCATACGGACCACCGCCCCGCCCCAGGTGTTGGACCCGATCACATACGGGGTGTCGGACAGCCAGAAGTGGTCGTACTCGAGCGGTTCGAGCCGGTTGGTGTCATAGAAGACGGCCATGAACTCATCACGGCTGCCGCCCGCTCTTCCCGTGCCCAGCCAGTCGTAGCGCAGCCCCGACCGGTTGGCATCGTGGGCGATATCGCGCAGCTGGCCGTACAGCCCCTCCTGGGTCCCCAGCAGTTGGGGCGCCTCGCGGCGCAGCAACTCCCGCATGGCGGGGCGGCGCTGCGCCCAGGAGTTGGGCTCGGTGTCGGAGGCGAAGCGGAGGTTGAAGGTCATGACGCGCAGCCGCGCGTCGCGCTCCGGGCCGGAGTCGGCCTCGGCGGCGCCCTCGGACTGGACGACGAGTGGCATGGCGAGGGCCGCGGCGGCCGCGGCGCGCATACCGTGGCGACGGCTGAACACAGGTGCGGGCATGGCTCCTCCGTAAGATCCGGCGATGGCCCCAAGTCTCGGGCCTCGCGGTGTGGGCGAAGTGACCTGCGGTGACCGTGGTTCGAAACGTAGAACTACCCGCGGATGGCCGCCGGGCCACCCCTCGTGCCTCTCCTTGTGGTGAATTCCGCGTGGCGAATTCCTCGCGGTGATCTGTCATGGGGGAGGCCGAGCCGGGGCAGGCGCCCTCGGGTCCGATCACGTTTCGATCAAACGACTCGACCAAAAGGCGCCAGGAGACTCAGTGCAGCAGGAGACCCCCACACGCACGCAACCGCCGCCGGCCGCCGCTCCGCCCCGGGAGGGCGGAGCCCCCAGCCGCGTCCGCGACCCGTACTTCGACAACGCGAAGTACCTCACCATCGTGCTGGTGGCCTGCGGCCATGCCTGGGAACCGCTCACCTACGGCAGCCGGTCCGTCACCGCGGTGTATCTCACGGTGTACGCCTTCCATATGCCGGCCTTCGCGCTGATATCCGGGTATTTCTCGCGCGGTTTCGACCTGGGACCCGGGCGGGTGCGGCGGCTCCTCACCGGCGTCGCGGTGCCGTACATCGTCTTCGAGGTCGCGTACACCCTCTTCTACCGCTGGGCGCAGGACGACCCGGGCTATCCGATCAGCCTGCTGGACCCCTGGTATGTGATGTGGTTCCTGGTCGCGCTGTTCATCTGGCGGCTCACCACACCGCTGTGGCTGGCCCTGCGCCACCCGGTGCCGATCGCGCTGGCCCTGGCCGTGCTCGGCTCGGTCTCGCCGGAGGTGGGCGGCGATCTCGCCCTGCAGCGGGTGCTGGCGTTTCTGCCCTGCTTCGTGCTGGGGCTGAAGCTGCGTCCTGAGCACTTCACACGGCTGCGCACCCGGCGGGTCCGGCTGGCGGCGCTGCCGGTCGGCCTCGGTGCGCTGGTCGCCGCGTACGCGCTGGCGCCGCGGATCGACGCGGGGTGGTTCTACCACCGCGGAAGCGTGGCGGGCCGGGGGGTGCCGGACTGGGCCGGGGTGTTCGCCACACCCGCGCTGTTCGCGCTGGCGCTGCTGCTGACGGCCGCCTTCCTGGCCTGGGTGCCGGGGCGGCAGCTGTGGATCACCACGCTCGGCACGGGCACGATGTACGGCTATCTGCTGCACGGCTTTGTGATCAAGTCGTCCCGCTTCTGGGGCTGGTACGACCACCCCTGGCTGCACACCCCCCTCGGCGAGCTGACGGTCACGGCCGCCGCGATCGCCATGATCACCTTGCTGTGCACCGCCCCCGTACGGCGCGTCTTCCGCCCCCTGGTCGAACCCCGGATGACCTGGGCCTTCCAGCGCACTCATTAGAGTGGGTGATATCCGCACGAAACGGGCACTGAGGAGGTGCCGACGATGTCCGAAGCGACCACCACCGACCTCTACGAGGTCACGATGGCGATGTCCTATCTGCGCGAGGGGATGACCGGCCCGGCCACCTTCAGCCTCTTCGTCCGGGATCTGCCACCCGACCGCGGCTTCCTGGTCGGCGCGGGCCTGGAGTCCGCACTGGACTTCCTCTCCGACTTCCGCGTCGGCCCCGAGGACGTCGAGGACTTCGCCGCGGTGCTCGGGCGGCCGGTCGACGAGCTGCGCCCGCTGCTCGGCCTCGCGTTCACCGGCCAGGTACGGGCGGTGCCCGAGGGCCGGGTCGTGCTCGCCGGGGAGCCCCTGCTGGAGGTCACCGCGCCGATGCCCGAGGCCCAGCTGGTCGAGACGTATCTGCTCAACCGGCTCAACCATCAGACGGCGATCGCCTCGAAGGCCGCCCGCTGCGTCCTCGCGGCGGCGGGGCGTCCCGTGGTGGACTTCTCGCTGCGCCGCACCCACGGGCCCGAGGCCGGTTACCACGCGGCGCGGCTGGGCGGGATGGTGGGATTCGCCGGAACGAGCAACGTGGCGGCCGCCCGCGCCGAGGGGATGCCCGCGGTGGGCACGATGGCCCACTCGTTCGTGGAGGCATTCGACTCGGAGGAGGCCGCCTTCCGGGCCTTCGCCCGGACCCACCCCGGACCGCTGACGCTGCTGGTGGACACGTACGACACCGAGTCGGGGGTCCGCAGGGCGGCGCGCGTGCTGCGGGACCTGGACGGTGGCGCCCGGGCGCCGGGCTCGGCCATCCGGCTCGACAGCGGGGACCTGGGCCTGCTGGCCCGGCAGGCGCGCTCCATCCTCGACGCCGCCGGTCTGGAGGGGGTGCGGATCGTGGTCAGCGGCGGTCTCGACGAGTACGCCGTGGAGGATCTGGTGCGCTCCGCGGCGCCCATCGACATCTACGCGGTCGGCACCCGCGTCGGGGTCTCCGCCGACGCCCCGTACCTGGACTCGGCCTACAAGCTGGTCGCGTACGACGGGCGGCCGGTGATGAAGCTCTCCGCGGCGAAGATCACGGCCCCCGGCCCCAAGCAGATCTTCCGCCGCGCCGGGCAGCCGGATGTGATCGGCCTCGCGGACGAGGACCCCGCCCCGTACGGCCGGCCGGTCCTGGAGACGGTGATGCGCGGCGGCGAGCGCACCCGCGAACGCGCCACCCTGGCGGAGAGCCACCAGCGGTTCCTCGCCGACCTGGCGGACCTCCCGCACCCGGCCCGCCGGATCCGCGCCCCCGCCGCCCAGCGGCCCGTCGTCTCCGAGCGCCTGGCCGCGCTCGCCGAGGAGGTGCGCGGCCGCATCGACCGTGAGCTCGGCGCCATCGCACAGCCGGGACGCCCCGAACAAGCCGCGTCCGGATCACACCGGACCACCATCAGATGAGACATCAGGTGAGGAGTCGGCCATGCCGCAGACAGTGGAGTGGAAGGTTCACCTCTACCTCTACGAGGACCAGGGAACGACCAAGGCGCGCGTGGTGCTCGACACGGAGGAAACCTCGTTCACCGGCCGGGGCGTCGCCCGGTGCAGCCCTGACGACGCCGATGTGCCGGAGATCGGCGACGAGCTCGCGGCCGGGCGGGCCATGCACGACCTGGGCGAACAGCTGCTGATCGCCGCGGAGCGGGACATCGAGGGCGAGATCGCCACGCACCGGCCACGGATCCGTCCGGCGCCGGGGTGGGCCCTGTAAACGGCGCCGCGGGGCACCCGCACCGTCACCGGGACAGGCCGCCCGGCACGTAGCGGCCCGCGACGGGGTCGCCCGCCCGCCGACCGGGAGACCTCACCCCCATCGCGTGGAGTAGCCCCGGTACCCGCGACGGCCCGGCCGGATGAGCAGCGTGGCCAGGAAGCCGAGGAGTCCCGCGCCGATGAGCGCCAGCCCGGGGCCGAAGCTCTGTGCGTACGCGACGACACCGGCGAGCGACGAGGTGTCGCCCTGAGTGCCCGGGATGATCGGGCCCACCTGGCTGCCTTGACCGCCCGCACCGCCCTGGCCACCCGCCGCGCCCTGGGCGGCCGGGTCCGAGCCGTTGTTCGGGGCGGTGGACGCCGTACCCGCCGCCTCCCCGTCGCTCGCCGGGGCGTTCGGCAGGGACACGCCGAGGGCGGTCATCGCCTTGGTCACCGGCTGGAAGAAGGTCACTCCTCCGCTGGTGCAGTCGCCGGTGCCGCCGGAGGTCACGCCCAGCGCCACGTTCTGGGCGAAGAGCGGGCCCCCGCTGTCGCCCGGCTCGGCGCACACATTCGTCTGGATGAGCCCGCTGACGGTGCCCTCGGGGTAGTTCACCGTCGCGTTCAGCGCGGTCACCGAACCGGTGCGCAGCCCTGAGGTGCTGCCGCTGCGGAACACCTTCTGGCCGACGACCGGGTCGGCGGCTCCGGTGATCCGTACGGTCTGCCCGTTGCCGATGTTCAGCACGCTGCTCTGGTCCAGCGAGGTGTTCTGGTACTGCACCAAGGAGAAGTCGCTGCCGGGGAAGTCGCTTCTGACCGTCGTGCCGACGGTGGTGTTCCCCTGTGTGTCCGCGAACCAAGCCGTGCCGTTCGGACCGCAGTGGCCCGCGGTCAGGATGAACCCGGCCTGGCCGTTGGTGACGTTGAAACCGGCCGAGCAGCGCCCGCCCTGGGTGAAGATCGGCTCGGCGCCCAGGGTCCGGGTGGTGAAGGAGCCGGTGGTCCGCTCCATGCGCACCTCGCCGCCGATCCCCGAGGCCACGCCCTTCATCCGTGACCACTGGTCGGCGGAGACGCTGCTGTCACCGAGCACCACCACCTCGTTGGACATGGCGTCCACCGCCCACGCGGTCCCGGCCACCCGGGGCGCCTCGCGCAGCGTCTCGGTCGCCGAGCGCAGCTGCCGCATGCTGTAGCGCACCTGCTTGGCATGCGCGCCCGCCTGGTTGACCTGGTCCGCCGCCTTCGCGTCGGTCACCGCGACCACCGCCCGCCCGTCGGAGCCGATCCAGCTGCCCGCCGTACGGGAGGCGCCGAGCTTGTCCACCAGGGTCCTGGCCAGCTCGGCGTCCCGGGTGTCTCTCGCCTCGAGGGCCCGGGTGGGATCGCCGCCGGACCCGTCGGCGGGCGATCCGTCCGCCGCGGCCTGAGAGACCATCACGCCGCCGCACACCACTGCCCCGATGGCCACGAGGCGTGCGACACGGTGCGTCCTGCGCCGCGTGTGTCCCACCACCCTGCCTCCTTAACGTCGTTCCAGCACGGCGCCGCCCCCGGCCACGAGGGGCCGGGACGGCATGGGCTTCCCTTCCATACGGACCGCGGCGCCGTTCCGCTCACCCGAGACGTCAAGTGACGCGGAAATCCCGATCGGGCGGCCTACGATCGTGAGAATGAACAGCGCAGAGGTCCTGGCCGACGCCTTCGGCCGCGTTCAGGAGACGGTTCACGAAGCGGTGAAGGGGCTGACGGTGGACCAGCTGGCCACCCGCCTCGACGACAAGGCCAACAGCGTCGCCTGGCTGGTGTGGCACCTGACAAGGGTTCAGGACGACCATGTCTCCGAGGTCGCGGGGACCGAGGAGGTCTGGACCGAGCAGGGCTGGTACGAGCGGTTCGAGCTGCCGTTCTCGGCGGCGGCGACGGGCTACGGGCACCGGGCCAAGGACGTGGCCGCCCTCCGGGTGCCCCCGAAGCTGCTCCTCGGGTACCACGACGCCGTCCACGAGCGCACGATCGGCTACGTCCGGGGGCTGCGCGACGCCGATCTGGCCGCCGTCGTGGACGAGGCATGGACCCCGCCGGTGACGCTGGGCGTCCGGCTGGTGAGCGTCATCTCCGACGATCTGCAGCACGCCGGGCAGGCTGCCTTCATCCGCGGCGTGCTGCGGCGGCGGTAGCGCGACGGGGGGGGTGACGCGGCGGCGCGTGCGCCGGGGTACGGACGCAATCACCGCGATCGGGACACTCCTCACGACCCCTCGGTACCGCCCAACCACCCTTGTACCGGGCGAATACCGACATCACTGTTGCCAGCAGAGATTCACGCAGGGATTCACCAGCTGAGCCCGCGCCGCCACGGGACACCGGCCGCGGCGCGGGCCTCCTCTCCCCCGGCATCAGGAGGACAGTCGTGAGGATCAAGCACCCGCTCCACAGAAGCGGCCCGGCGAGCCGCCCCGCCCACGCGGCTTCACGTCTGCGGACGGCGGCCCTCATAGCGGGTCTGGCCGCCGTGTTCGCGCTGCTCGCGCCGGGGGCCGCTGCCGCGGACCCCGCGGCAGCGTACAGCGCCTCGGAGCTCAGGGCGGCGAGCGACGCGATCCGCACCGCGGACGTCGGCGGCACCGCGTGGGCCGTCGACGAGGACAGCGGCTCGGTCCGCGTCGACGTCGACAGCACCGTCTCGTCCTCCGAGCTCGCCACGCTCAAGAAGGCGGCGGGCCCGCGCAGCGGCGCCCTGCACATCCAGCGCACCCGGGGCAGAATCACCCAGCTGCTCTCCGGCGGGGACCCGATCTACTCGTCCAGCGGTTTCCGCTGCTCGGCGGGGTTCAATGTGCACATCGGGACCTCGTACTACATCCTGACCGCCGGTCACTGCACCAACGGCTATCCGAACTGGTCCGCCAGGCTCGGCGTGCCCATCGGCCCGACCGCCTACTCCAGCTTCCCGGTCAACGACTACGGCTACGTCTCGTACACCAACCCGCTGCTGCTCCACCCCAGCAACGTGTACCTCTACAACGGCACCTACCGCGCCATCACCGGTGCCGGCAACGCCTTCGTGGGCATGCTCGTCCAGCGCAGCGGCAGCACCACGGGGCTGCACGGCGGCACCGTCACCGGGCTCAACTACACGGTCAACTACGGCAACGGCAACGTCGTCTACCAGTTGATCAGGACCAATGTGTGCGCCGAGCCAGGGGACAGCGGCGGGCCGCTCTTCTCCGGCAACACCGCCATCGGCCTGACCTCCGGCGGCTCCGGCAACTGCCAGACCGGCGGCGTCACGTACTACCAGCCGGTGACCGAAGCGCTCAACAACCACGGGGCGATCATTCCCTAGCCCGTGACTCCCGTACCCGCGGCGGCCGGCCGCCCCTCCCGGGCGGCCGGTCAGCCCGTTCGACGGCCGCCGCTCGACGAGCCGACGCTCCCCTGGCCACCGCTGGGTGGCGCCCCCTGCCGGCCACCGCCGGGAGGTGCCCCCCGGCGCTGGGCCCGGCGGCGCAGCGCCCGGCGCTCCTCCTCACCCGTGCCGCCCCATACGCCGTGGCTCACCCCCATGTTCAGCGCGTACTCCAGGCACTCGTCGCACACCGGGCAGCGGCCGCAGACCCCCTTGGCCCGCGCCTGCTGCTCCTGGGCCGCCGGGCCGGCCACGCCCACCGGAAAGAACAGCTCCGGATCCTCGTCCACGCACGCGGCATACCGCCACCACTCCATGGCCGCTCCTCCAGCTACTGATCGCCATACGGGCCCGCTCCCGGCCCGGCAGCGGGCGGGCCAGGCGGGCTTGACGGGTGGCGAGTCCCCCATGACCGGGGCGGCAAACGGCCTTGGAGGCGACGTATCTTCGGGCCGCAGCCGACGCCGTCGTGACGGGGCGTCAACGGGGCCGCCGACCGCGCTTCAGCCGCCGCCCGGCGGCCCGTAGCCGCCGCCGCCCGGCGTGTGGACGACGAGTACGTCCCCCGCCCCGACCTCGGCCGCGTCGCAGCCGCCGAGCCGGTCCACCGAGCCGTCGGCGCGCTCGATCAGGTTCGCGCCGCACGCGCCCGGTTCGCCGCCCGCCATGCCGTACGGAGGCATCCGCCGATGGCCGGTCAGCAGCGCCACGGTCATCGGCTCGAGGAAGCGGATGCGCCGGGTGACGCCGTGGCCGCCGCGCCAGCGGCCGCACCCGCCGCTGCCGCGCCGCACTTCAAAGGCGTCCACGCGCACCGGGTAGCGCCACTCCAGGACCTCGGGGTCGGTCAGCCGGGAGTTGGTCATATGGGTCTGCACGGCGTCCGCCCCGTCGAAGCCGTCGCCGGCGCCCGAGCCGCTGGCGACGGTCTCGTAGTACTGCACACGGTCATTGCCGAAGGTCACGTTGTTCATCGTGCCGGAGCCCTCGGCCTGCACCCCCAGCGCCGCGTACAGCGCGCCGGTGACGGCCTGTGAGGTCTCCACGTTGCCCGCGACCGTGGCGGCCGGGAAGGCGGGCGCGAGCATCGAGCCCTCGGGGATGCGGACTTCCAGGGGTTTGAGGCAGCCGCTGTTGAGCGGGATGTCCTCGGCCACCAGCGTCCGGAAGACATAGAGCACCGCCGCCATCACCACCGAACTCGGCGCGTTGGCGTTGCCCGGCTGCTGCGGTGAGGTGCCGGTGAAGTCCAGCACGGCCCCGCGCGCCGCGCGATCCACCCGCAGGGCCACCTCGATGACCGCGCCGCTGTCCGTCTCGTAGCGGTACGAACCGTCCTTGAGGTGCGGGACGATACGGCGCACGGACTCCTCGGCGTTGTCCTGCACGTGGCCCATATAGGCGTGTACGACATCCAGCCCGAACTGCCCGACCATCCGGCGCAGTTCATGGATTCCCTTCTCGTTGGCGGCGATCTGGGCCCGCAGATCGGCGAGGTTGGCGTCGGGGGCGCGCGACGGATACGGGCCGGAGGTCAGCAGCTCGCGGGTCTCGCGCTCGCGCAGCCGGCCGTCCCGTACCAGCAGCCAGTTGTCGAAGAGCACGCCCTCCTCCGCGATCCGGCGGCTGAAGGCGGGCATCGAACCGGGCGTGATGCCGCCGATCTCGGCGTGGTGGCCGCGCGAGGCGACGAGGAACAGCAGCTCCGCCCCCTGCTCCTCGAAGACCGGGGTGACGACGGTGACGTCCGGCAGATGGGTGCCGCCGTGGTACGGGTCGTTGATGGCGTACACATCGCCCGGCCGCATCGCGTCCCCGTTGCGCCGCAGCACCTCCTTGATGGACTCGCCCATGGACCCGAGGTGCACGGGGATGTGCGGGGCGTTGGCGATCAGGTTTCCCTCGGCGTCGAAGAGGGCGCAGGAGAAGTCCAGCCGCTCCTTGATGTTCACGGAGTGGGCGGTGTTCTCCAGGCGCAGCCCCATCTGCTCGGCGATCGCCATGAAGAGGCTGTTGAACACCTCCAGCATCACCGGGTCGACCTCGGTGCCGACCGCCACGGTGCGCGGCCGCGGCCGCACCCGCGTGAGCAGCAGATGGCCGTGCTCGCCGACGGCGGCCCGCCAGCCGGGGTCGACGACGGTGGTGGCGTCCGCCTCGGCGATGATCGCCGGGCCGGTGACGGCGTCCCCGGGGCGCAGTTCGGCGCGCTCGTACAGCAGGGTGTCCCGCCACGCGCCCTCGGTGAACATCCGCACGGTCGCCGCCGGGCGCCCGCCTGTACGGCCCGGCCGCCCGTCCGCGTACCCGCCCGTGGGGGCCGTGGGGCCAGCCGCGCCGACGGCCTCGACCGACACCGCCTCGGCGACGAGCGGCTTGTCCATGGTGAAGGCGTAGCGCGCGCGATGCGCCCGTACGAACTCCTCGGCCATCGCCTCGGCGGTGTCCAGCGGGACGGGGATGGCGGAGTCGGTTCCCGCGTACCGCAGATGGACCCGGGCCGAGGTGGTCACGGTCTCCTCGGGGACGCCGTCCGCGCGCAGCTCGGCGCGCGTCCGCGTCTCCAGCTTCGCGCAGGTCTCGCGCACCCGCGGCAGGGTGGCCTCGCTCAGCTCCGTCTCGACGGCCTGTTCCCGCATGGCGGTGGCGTCGGCCACGCCGATGCCGTACGCGGAGAGCACGCCCGCGAGCGGCGGCACGATCACGGTGGTCACGCCGAGGGCGTCGGCGACCGCGCATGCGTGCTGGCCGCCCGCGCCGCCGAAGCTGGTGAGGGCGTAGCGGGTGATGTCGTGACCGCGCTGCACAGAGATCTTCTTGACGGCGTTGGCCATGCCCAGCACCGCGATGTCCAGGAAACCGGCCGCGACCTCCTCCGGTCCGCGCCGGTCGCCCGTCGCCTCCGCGATCCGGCCGGCGAGCGCGGCGAAGCGGGTGCGCACCGTCTCCGCGTCCAGGGGCTGGTCGCCGTGGGGGCCGAAGACCGCCGGGAAGTGGCCGGGCTGGACACGGCCGAGCATCACATTCGCGTCGGTCACGGTCAGCGGGCCGCCGCGCCGGTAGCAGGCCGGGCCCGGGACGGCCCCGGCGGAGTCGGGCCCCACGCGGTAGCGCCGCCCGTCGAAGTGGAGCACCGAGCCGCCGCCCGCCGCGACGGTGTGGATGTTCATCATCGGGGCGCGCATCCGCACCCCCGCCACCTCGGTGCCGAAGACCCGCTCGAACTCGCCCGCGTAGTGGGACACATCGGTCGAGGTGCCGCCCATGTCGAAGCCGATGACCCGGTGGTGGCCCGCCTCGCCGGAGGCGCGCACCATGCCGACCACCCCGCCCGCGGGCCCGGACAGCACCGCGTCCTTGCCGCGGAAGTGCGAGGCCTCGCGCAGCCCGCCGTTGGACTGCATGAACATCAGCCGGATGCCGCGCAGCTCGGCCGCCACGTCCTCGACATAGCGGCGCAGGATCGGGGAGAGATACGCGTCGACGACGGTGGTGTCGCCGCGGGACACCAGCTTCATCAGCGGGCTCACCTCGTGTGAGCAACTGACCTGGGTGAAGCCCAGCTCGCGGGCCACCGCCCCGACGGCCTGCTCATGCGCGGTGTGGCGGTAGCCGTGCACGAGCACGACGGCGGCGCTGCGGAAGCCGTCCCGGTGCGCGGCGCGCAGCGCGTGTGCGGTGGCGTCCAGGTCCAGTTCGCGCACCACGCCACCGTGGGCGTCCACCCGCTCGGGCACCTCGACGACCCGGTCGTACAGCGCCTCGGGCAGCAGGATCCGGCGGTCGAACAGACGCGGGCGGTTCTGGTACGCGATGCGCAGGGCGTCCCGGAAGCCTTCGGTGACGACCAGGACGGTCGGTTCGCCCGTGCGCTCCAGCAGGGCGTTGGTGGCGACGGTGGTGCCCATCTTGACGACGGCGACACGGTCGGCCGGGATGGGCTCGTCGGGGGCGAGTCCGAGCGTCAGCCGGATACCGGCGACGGCCGCGTCCCGGTATCGCTCGGGGTGGTGCGAGAGCAGCTTACGGGCCACCAGGCGGCCGTCGGGGCGCTTGCCCACGACGTCCGTGAAGGTCCCGCCACGGTCGATCCAGAACTCCCAGCGTCCTGTCGTCACCCCGCCATTGTCGCCCCATTTGCCTGGATGGCCCGGTCGGCGTGGCAGGTCTGGTCGGGCCGGTCGGCGTAGTGGGCTTGGTCGGCGTGGTCGGTTTCGTGGGGCCGGTGGGCGGCGGTCGGTTCGGGGGTGATCGCCGCGAGGGCGGCGCGGGTCTCCAGGCGGTCCCGGGCGTCGAGCTGATGGCCGGTGCCCAGGACCGCGTAGCGGCATTCCACCGCCGCCAGCTTGAGCAGGTCCGGCAGCAGATCGGTGCAGCGGTCGGCGACCCAGCGGGTGCCGCGCGTCGCCATCCACCAGGCGCCGGAGAGCAGCGAGGGCGGCGGGCCGTCAAGCGCCTCGACGGGCGGATGGCCGGTGGCCAGCCCGTGTGCGGTGAGAGCGGCATGGAACTCCCGCGCCAGCAACCGGTGTCCGAGCTCGCTCGGATGCAGCCGGTCCACGCTCCACGCCGCCCGCTCCTCGACCCAGGAGTGGTCCGCGAGGTGTACGTGCACGGCCTCGTACCGCCGGGACAGCGTGTGCACGACGGTGTTCACGGCGCGCATCCGGCGGGCCAGGGGCCGGGCGAGGGGCGCCGGCAGCCCCAGCATCCGGCCGGGGTCGGGGAGACATGCGGTGAGCACCACGGCGCCGTCGGCGCGCAGCGTGCCGATGACCGTATCAAGCGCCTCGGCGACCCGCCGGATGTCGAACGCGGCCCGGAGTGTGTCGTTCGCACCGGCCACGACCGAGGCGAGATGGGGTCGGGCGGCACGGGCGGCGGCCAGCTGCCCGTCGACGACGTCGGTGGAGAGCGCGCCGCTCCGGGAGACGTTGACGAGCTCCACGACCCCCGGCCTGGCCGCGAGCCCGCCCGCCAGGTGTACGGCCCAGCCGCGCCACCCGCCGCCGGGCGCGGGGTCGCCCATCCCTTCGCTCAGCGAGTCGCCGAGCGCGGCGAAGCGCAGCACCTGCGGTGAGCAGTCAACGGCGGCCGGGCCCGGCGGCCGCGGCCGCTGCGCGGCCGGACGGCCGCTCGGGCCGTCCGGGGCGCACATCGCACCGTCGGGCGTGGCGACGACGGCCGAGGCGGCCGAACGCGACGGCCGCGGAAGACGCCCCGGAAGCGGTCCCACGGCCAGGCCGCCCGGCTCACCACCTGGCCCCTGCCCAGCGACACGCCGCGCGGGCAACGCACCATCGGGCACGGCATCGAACCCCGCGACAACAGCCGAAGCGCCAGCAACCGCCGCAAGCGGGCGCACCGCCAAACCGCCCGGGTCGCCGTCCCGGTCACCCGGATCGCCCGCCCGCCCCGCGGGCAACGCAGCATCCGGCACGGCATCGAACCCCGCGACAACAGCCGAAGCGCCGACAACCGACGGCCCGGGACAACGCGCCGGAAGCGGGCCCACCGCCAGATCCCGTTCCCCCTGCTCGCCCGGCCGCTGCCCGGCGACACGCCGCGCGGCGGTACGCGACGCCGCGACGGCGCCGTCCGACGGGGCCTCCCGCCGCTCCTGTCCGGCCGGGGCCGCTGGAACCGGGGCGCCTGGGCCCCACACCGCAGTCACGGCCGCCACCCCGCGCGGCGGGACCCCGCCGACGCCTCCCAGGGAGTCGTCGCACCCGGAAACCCAGGGCGGCCGGCGGCGCCCGGCCGCGTGTCGCGGACCGCTCGAAGCTTCCCGGACGCGCCCCGGGTGCCCCGCACGCCGCGATGTCGCGTCGGCTCGGCTGACGTCAAGCGGGCTCCTCCCGGTGCCGACTGGGGGAGCGTGCGATCGCACGGCGGCGTGTCGCCCTCGTACAGGGCGCTGCGGTCGGTCTGCCTCCCCCGGCTACCGCTGTGCGGCGCGGCGGGCGACGCGCACGACGGGGCCGAGGGTGCCCCCAGCGGTAGCCGGGGGCACCGTGACCCGCTTCGCGGGCCCGAGAAGACCGCCTGGACAGGCGCTACACCGCGGACGGCCGAGAGCCGGGCGGCGCCGACGCGGCCCGCGCTCATCGCGCGGCCCTGGCGGCCGGGCCGACCGGCAGGCCGGCGGCGTGCGCCCTCTGCTCCGGGGAAGCGGCGTCAGCGTCACGCCCGTCACCAGCGGAGGCATCGCCCCCGACAGGCCCGCCCTGGACGGGCGACACATCACGAGCAGGCAGCGCGCCGTGCACAGGCGGCGCGTCGTGGGCCGCGAGGAACGCGGCAACCGCCTCCGGCCAGCTGTAGCGCTCGGCGCGGGCGCGGGCCGTCGCGCGGCGGGTCGGCTCGGGGCGGGACAGAAGGTGTTCGACGGCGTCCGCGAACGCCGCGCCGTGGTCGGCCGCCGTCGCACCCGCGGGACCGACGATGGCCGGGAGGGCGGACAGCTCGCTGACGACGACGGGCGTACCGCACGCCAGCGCCTCCAACGCGGCCAGCCCGAAGGTCTCCGCGGGCCCCGGGGCGAGCACGACATCCGCACTGGCCTGGAGCGCGGCGAGCGCACCCCGGTCGGCGACATGGCCCAGGAACGCGGCCGGAAGCCCCTCCTCGCGGGCGCGGGCCTCGAGGCGGGGCCGCAGCGGGCCGTCGCCCGCGACCACGAGCGCCGCGCCGACGCCCCGCCGGCCCAGCTCGGCGAGCGCGTCGAGCGCGCGGCCGGGCCGCTTCTCGGGTGACAGGCGCGAGCACATCACCAGAAGCACCGGGGCCCCGTCCCGGTGCCGGTCGCGCAGCGCCGGGTCGCGGAGGGTCGGGTGGAAGTGGTCCAGGTCGACGCCCAAGGGGGCGCGTACGACATTGCGCGCGCCGATCCGTACAAACTCGCGCGCCGCCCACTCCGTGGTGCAGACGATGCGCGAATACGCCCGCGCGGTGCGCCGGTTCAGCCCGTCGGCGGCCCGGCGGGCGGCGGCCTCGGGGACGCCCCAGGTGCGCAGCACGGCGTCGGCGCTCTCGTGGGAGACCATCACGGAGGGCACGCGGGCGCGGCGGGCCCACTCCCCCGTCCACCTCAGGGTGGTCCGGTCGGACACCTCGAGCCGGTCGGGCGCGAGCCCGTCCAGCAGCCGGGCCAGGCGTCGGCGGTCGGTCAGCACGCGGTAGCCGCCCGTACCGGGCACCTCGGGCCCCGGGACGGTGATCACCCTCCCCTGGGGGGTCAGCTCGTCCGAGGCGTGGGCGCCCGGCACGACCAGGACCGGCTCGTGCCCGGCCGCCCGATAGCCCGCGCCGAGCTCACGCAGCGCGGTGCGCAGCCCACCGGAGGAGGGGGTGATGAAGTTGGCGAGCCTGACGATCCGCAGCGGCGTACGCACGCCGTTCGGCTCGTGGCCCGACGCGCCCGCGGCACTCACGCTGCCACCGCCGTACGGGTCGCGAGCACCTCGGTGTAGTGCTGTATCAGCTGGTCGCCGACCGCCTCCCAGGTGCGGCCCTGGACCGCCTTGTGCCCCGCGGCGCCGAGCGCCGAGCGCAGCCGCGGGTCGGCCGCGAGGAGGGAGACGGCGTCGGCGATCGCGGTCCCGTCGAGGGGCGGCACCAGCAGGCCGGTGCGGCCGTGGTCGACCAGGTCGAGCGGGCCGCCGGCCGCGGGGGCGATCACGGGGACGCCGCTGGCCTGGGCCTCCTGCACGGTCTGGCAGAAGGTTTCCTGCGGGCCGGTGTGCGCGAAGACGTCCAGGGACGCGAAGACCCGGGCGAGGTCGTTGCCGGTGCGGCGCCCCAGGAAGCGGGCCCCGGGCAGCACGGCGCGCAGCCCCGGCTCGCTGGGACCGTCCCCGACGATGACCACCCGGACGCCGGGGAGCGCGCAGACGGAGGCCAGGAGCTCGACGTTCTTCTCGGGCGCGAGCCGGCCGACGTAGCCGACGATCAGCTCGCCGCCGGGGGCGAGGGTGCGGCGCAGCTCGGTGTCGCGCCGCGCGGGGGTGAAGCGTTCGGTGTCGACGCCCCGCGCCCACAGCCGCACCCGCGGCACGCCGTGGTCGTCGAGGTCGTGGGCGGCGGCGGCGGACGGGGCGAGGGTCCGGTCGGCCGCGGTGTGCACGGCGCGGATCCGGCGCCAGGCCGCGTTCTCGCCCTTGCCGAGGTACGTACGGGCGTAGCCGGCCAGGTCGGTCTGGTAGACGGCGACGGCGGGGATGCGCAGCCGCAGCGCGGCGGTCATGCCGCGGGCGCCGAGGACGAAGGGGCTGGCGAGGTGGACGACATCGGTGCGGTGGGCGGTCAGGGCGGCGGCGAGCCGTCGGCTGGGGAGGGCGACGCGTACCTGGGGATAGCCGGGGAGCGGCAGGGACGCGATGCGCAGAACGGGATAGGGACGGGAGGCATCGGGGTCCGCCGGGCCGTCGTGCGGGACGGCGGGCGCGATGACGAGCGGTTGGTGACCGCGACGGTGCAGATGCCGGGCGGTCTGCAGGGCGCAGTGAGCGACGCCGTTGACGTCGGGCGGGAAGGATTCGGTGACGATGGCGACACGCATACCCGTGTTGTCGGCGTACGAAGGGTGGCCCCGGCATCGTCAAGCTTTCGGGACGGGGAACGTCCCATGAGCGTTAGGCCCTGGCGTCAAAGGGGGCGCCCCGCTCCCGACGCCCGGGCCTAGTCCTCGGGGCCGATGCGGCTGCGGACCGCCGTCTGGACCTCCGCCTCCTCCGCCGGGTCGGCGGCGAGTCTGCGGAGCTGGTCGACGACGCGGGCATCGGCGGTGGTGGCGTGCCGGGCGGCCAGTTCGCGGGTGCTCTCCTCGCAGTCCCAGAGGCATTCGACGGCGAAGCCGGCGCCGAAGGACGGGTCGGTGGCGGCCAGGGCGCGCGCCGCGCGGCCGCGGAGGTGGGAGGAGGCGGTCTCGCGGTAGACATGGCGCAGCACGGGGGCCGCGCAGGCGATCCTCAGCCGTCCGGCGCCGTCGACGAGGGTCCACAGGGCCTGCGCGTCGGGGCCTTCGGCCCGGACCGTGCCGCGCAGGGCGGAGAGTACGAGGGGCGCGTCGTACTGGCCGCCCCGGGTGGCGAGCATGGCGGCGGCCGCGGCGCCGAGGGCGTCGGGGCGCTGGGCCCACATCCGGGCCCGGTCGAGGGCGACGATGCTGCGCATCCGCTCGAAGGCGGCGAGGGCTCCCTGGGAGACCAGCTCGGAGGCGGCGGGGTCGGTGGCGGCGGCTTCGATCAGGTCCAGCACCTCGGGGTCGCCGGTCTCCGCGAGGTGCCGCAGGGCCGCGGCGCGGGCCGCGTCGGGTGCGGCCGCGGCGGCGGCGAGCAGTTCGGGCCGGTCTTCGGGGCCGGCGACGGCGGCCAGGCAGCGGGCCGCGGCTTCCGGGCGGCGGGCGCCGGGCCGCAGCTCGTCCTCCTGGCCGGCCCACAGGAGCACGTCATGGACGCTCCAGCCGGGCCGCGGGCCCATGGGGCGCAGCTGGCGCTGCCAGCGGTCGAAAGAGCCCTGTTCCTGGGCGGCGCGCACCCGGGTCCCGTGCCGGGGGTCGTCGGCCCACAGCCGCCAGGGCCGGGGTTCAAAGGCGCCGCGCACGGCGGCGGCGAGTTCGGCGTCGCCTTCGGGGGTCTCGGGGTATCGGGCGAGGACGGCGGGGGCGAGGGCGCGCAGCTCGGTGTCCTCGTCGCGCAGGGCCAGCTCGTCCAGCGCCCACTGCCAGTTGCCGCCGGTCGCGGCGTAGCGGCGGAGCAGGCGGAGGGCGTCCTCACGGCCGTACGAGGCGAGGTGGCCGAGGACGGCGAGGGCGAGGCCGGTGCGCTCCTCGGCGGGGTCGATGAGGTCGTCGGGGTCGAAGAGGTGCTGTTCGATCTCGTCGAGTCCGGCGTCGAGGTCGAGGCAGAGCCGGGCGTAGTACAAGGAGCGGTTCTCGACCTGCCAGTCTCGCCGGGGGTCGTGCAGCACACAGTGGTGCAGTGCCGCGAGCGACTCGGCCCGCGGCGCCGCGAGGGCGTGCAGGGTCCCGTCGCCGCGGCCTCGCTGGAGGAGGCCGAGCAGGGTGCCGCTGGGCGCTATGTCTGGATCGAACATGAGGTCAGCATCCGGTGCGGGGGGTTCGCTGGCAACGGGATTTCCGTCGTCCGGCATTCTTGCCGGTGTCCGGGCGTGATATGCGCGATGAACGTGGATCAACGCCGCGGACCTTGAGATCCCGAGCGCCGCAGCCTACCTGGAACAGATCGTTCCGCCGAACCGTGCCGACTTGCCCAGGACGGCCACCGGCATATGCCAAAAGCACCACCGGATCGGGTATTGCCAAACCGCTTACGCCACGTCGCAGCCTGTGCAAGAGTCGTTACCGGTCCTTCCCTCACGACCCGGCCACGCCGTGCCCGTATCGGAGAACGTCATGCCGTCCCCCCGCTCCGCGGACCATTCCGCTGCCCAGCCCCCCCAGCCGCCCAGGGACACGGTCGACGCGCTCATCTCACAGACCCGGCGGCTGCGCGGCGACATCGACGCCGTCCGCCGGGACACCACGGCGGACATCGACCAGGCGGACGACCCCCAGCTGCGCTGGCAGCGCGCGCTGTGCGATCTCGCGGTCCACCATCTGGACGACCTGGGCCGGAATCTGGACCAGCTGCGCGACGGGCTGCCCACCGATCCGGCCGAGGCCGAAGCGCCCCCGGAGGCGGAGGCGGAGACAGGGGGCCGGCCCGCCGCCGAACCGCCCCCGCCGCCGGGCTCCGCGTACGCCACATCCCCGCGGGACGCCGGGCCCGAGGGGCACGGCTCGCTGCTGAGCCGCGTCGGCAGCGCCGAGTGGAACCTCCTCACCGACGCCGTGACCTGGTCCGACGAGCTGTACCAGATCTTCGGCCGAGACCCCGAAGAGGGCGGGCTGCCCCTGGACGAGCTGCCCTCCTGGGTGTTCTCCGAGGACCAGCCGACCCTGACCGCGCTGGTCACCGACTGTCTGGTCGACGGCAAGCCGATCGACGGGGAGTTCCGTATCGTGCGCGCCGACGGCGTGGTGCGCACCGTCCATATGTCGGGCGAGCCCGTGCTCGACGACGACGGCAGCACCGCGTCCATGTGGGCCGTGCTGCGGGACGTCAGCGAGCTGCGGCGCAGTGAGCGCGCGGTACGCGAGACCCGTGACTCGCTGCGGCGGCAGCGGCATATCGCACAGACCGAGCGCCGGGTCGCGGTCGAGCTCCAGCAGGCCGTACTGCCCGTATGGCGCGGCTCCCCGCGGCCCTCCCCGGCAGGCCCGGCCGCCCTGGACCTCGCCGCCCACTACTTCCCCGCCTCGACCAGCACGCTGATCGGCGGCGATTGGTACGACGCGCTGGAGCTGCCCGACGGCGGGACCCTGCTCAGCGTCGGCGACCTCACCGGCCATGGCGTGGCCGCCACCTCCGGCGTGGCGATGCTGCTCGGCGCGGTGCGCGGGATGGCGGTGACCGGGGTGGCGCCGGGCGCCCTGATGAGCTGGCTCAACCAACTGCTCGACGCCTCCGCGCAGCCCGCCCTGGGCAGCGCCGTATGCGGCCGGTACGACCCCGCCACCCGCACCCTGGTGTGGGCACAGGCCGCGCACCCCGCCCCGCTGCTCTTCCGCGACGGGACGGGGCGCGCCCTGCGGCCCCCGGAGGGCGTCCTGCTCGGCGCCACGCCTGGTGCGACATACGCCCAGTACGGCGAGCGGCTGGAGCCCGGCGATCTGCTGGTGCTGCACACCGGAGGACTCTGGCCGTACGGCGCGGACGCCGAGGGTGACGCGGGGGCCGAGCGGCTGCTCGGGCTGGCGCCGCGGTTCGCCACCGCGCACAGCGCACAGGAATGCGTACGGGCCGTGGTGGAGGCGTTCGACGACGAGCGGCGCGAGGACGACGCCTGCGTGCTGATCGCGCGGGTCGGCTCATAGCGCGCCAACTCCTCACACGTCAGCTCCTCACGCGCCAACTCCTCACACCTCAGCGCCTCACCCATCAGCTCCTCACGCGTCAGCCGAGCGCGCGGGCCGGTTCGTAGCTCATCACACGACGGCCGTCTTCCCGTCGCCGCCCGGCGCTCCGCCGCCCGGCGATCCGCCCTCCGGTGTCTTCGGCCCGGACCCCTTGGGCCCCAGCCCTTTCGGCGCCCGCTGCTCGATCTCCTCGCGCAGTCTCTGGATATCGGGGCGGGTGGAGTGCCGGCCGGTGAGCCGGTACATCTCGCGCAGCCGGTCCCAGGTGCGGTGGGAGGAGTTGTGCTCGATGGTCAGCAGGGCCAGCCGCGCGTACTTGTCCGCCTGCTCGGGGTCGTCGCCGATGAAGCACGCCGAGGCGATGGAGATGTGGTCGAAGATCTGCGACCGGTCGCGGCCGCCCTCCCGCTGCCGCAGCCCCTCCTTGGCATGCTGCTGGGCGATCGCCGCGGCGCCGGGCTCATGCTCCGCGAGCGTGCGGTAGACCAGCCCCTCCATGCCGTGCAGATCGGCCTCGTTGAACAGCTGCATCCAGCTCGGCGGCGGCACATCCCCCTTGTCCGAGACGAACAGCTCCTCGGCCTGGCCCAGAGTGCGGCGCACCGCCTGACTGTGGCCCATCGACGCCTGCGCCCATGCCTCGATGGTGCAGAACATGGCGCGGGTGCGGGGCAGCGTCTCCTCGCCCGCACCGGACTTGGCGAGCTTCATCAGATCGAGTGCGTCGTCCGGCCGTCCCAGATGGACCATCTGCCGGGCCGCGCGGGAGAGCGCTTCGCTCGCCCGGGGGCGGTCGCCGCCCTCGCGGGCCGCGTGCGCGGCGATGACGAAGTACTTCTGGGCGGTGGGCTCCAGGCCCACGTCATGGGACATCCAGCCGGCGAGCACGGCCAGGTTGGCCGCGACGCCCCACAACCGGCGCTGCACCGCCGGGGGGTGGCGATAGGCGAGCATCCCGCCCACCTCGTTGAGCTGGCCCACCACGGCCTTGCGCTGCAGCCCCCCGCCGCGGGCGGCGTCCCAGGCGCGGAAGACGTCGACCGACCGCTCCAGCGCGTCTATCTCCTGGGAGCCCACGGGGGCCGCCTCGTAGCGGTCGAAGCCGGCGAAGTCCGCGGACAGCGGATCGTCGGTACGGGGGGCGTCGGTGGCCAGAGTCGGGTCACTGTGCAGCCAGTCGTGCATGGCTCCGGTGATGGCTGATCCTGCGGCGAGCGCGGCGCCCGCACCCACCAAGCCGCGTCGGTTGAACATAAGGTCCATTCCCGTGAATTCGGTGAGGACCGCGGCCGTGGACTCGGGCGCCCAGAGCAGCCCGTCCGCGGACTGCCCCTTCCCCGCGCGCCCCTGCCGTGCGAACCCGAGGTCCTCGATGGTCACGACTCGACCGAGGCGCTCGGTGAACAGGGCGGCCAAAACCTTGGGCACGGGATCGCGCGGCATCTCGCCGGTGTCGATCCAACGCCGTACCCGCGAGGTGTCGGTCGCCAGCTGCGGATGGCCCATGGCCGCCGCCTTCCGGTTCACGAGCCTCGCGAGTTCCCCTTTGGACCAGCCGGCGAGGCCGAACAGGTCCGCGAGACGGGTGTTGGGTTCCCTCGTCACGTCAAGCCCCCAGGTTCTCGGCTGACTTGACAGTAACCGCCCTGTCACGGCCCGTGCGACTATTCGCCAGGGTTCGCCAGGGTCCGCCAGATGGTGTGCCACCCGCGGCCGGGTGTGGTGTAGGACCGCGCCACCCGGCCCGGCGGCGTTCAGCTGAATCAGCTGACGCGGACCGCATTCCCCAGGGTGCGGCCTCGCCCCGGGGCCGGGAGGCGCGCGACTCGTCGGCGCACGAAGGGATCTGTATTGTCCATGTACGCAGCATCGTCCTCCGTGTCCGCCCCGCCCCGGCCGTACCGGCGGCAGCCGCCCGGCGCCGGGCCGTTTCTGGATCCCGCCCTCGGCGGGCGAGCGAGGCGGGCCCCGGGCCCCGGCCCGCTGAGCGGCAGACTCGACATGTCCGGCCCGCAGGGAGCACAGCTGCGCACGGCGGTCGCGTCGGTCCACCGCATCTGTCCGGAGTTCAACCCCGTCCAGGTGCTCCGGCGCAGCGGGCGGTCCGTACTCCTGGTCGGCACCACCGGCCGCAGCACCGCGGTCGCCAAGTGCCTGCTGGACCACTCACCGGCCTGGGCCGAGCGGTTCCGGCGGGAAATAGCGATGTACCGGGCGTTCGTCCGCCATCGGCCGCCGGTCCGGGTGCCCCGGCTGATCGCGGCGGACCCGGACAACTGCACCCTGGTCATCGAGCGGATGCCCGGGCGGGTGGCGGCGTCCCAGCGCCACCCCTGCGAGCCGCCGCCGCGCGCCGATGTGCGGGCCGCGCTCGGCGCCATCTGCCGGATCAATCTATGGCGGCCGCCCGCCGATCTGTTCGACGCGCCGATCGACTATGCCGCCCGGCTGGCGCGCTACCACGAGCTCGGGCTGCTCACCGACCGGGACATGGGCGATCTGCGGAAGCTGCTGCGCGGCCTCGCGCACACCGCGGCCCGCCAGAGCCAGTTCTGCCACGGCGACGCGTTACTGAACAACATCCTGCTCTCGCCGGCCGGGGCGGCGCTCATCGACTGGGACCACGCGGGCTGGTATCTGCCCGGGTACGACCTGGCCACGCTGTGGACCGCGCTGGGCGACGCCCCGGGGCCGCGGCGCCAGATCAGCCAGCTGGCGCAGGCGGCGGGGCCCGATGCGCGGGACGCCTTCCTGGTGAATCTGATGCTCGTACTGACGCGGGAGATCCGCCAGTGCGAAACCGCCGTGCAGCGCACCATGCACGACCCCGCCCCCGTGGCTCCGGGCGCGGTCGGGGCCGGTGAGGAGCAGCGTCTGCTGCTGCGCCGCCTGCACGACGACTGCTCCCTCGCGCGGCGTGCCGTGCGGGCCGCGGTCGGAACCCGTTGAGCCGCGGGGCGCGTCATCGGTCTGGACATCAGCGGTCTGGACCAGTGACGCGCCGCAGGCCCGTGCGCCCGTGCCGGGAAACGCCTCGGCACGGGCGCTGACGTGCGAACACCCGGGCGGGTGAGCATGATTGACGGATCGCCCGGCACCGGATACCTCTAGGTGGGCTCGGCCCCGTACGCATGGCCGGGGCACACCGGCGCACGCTCGGCCCGCCTTAGAGGAGGCTGCAATGCGAGGATCCGCACAGGACAGCGCGCACGACCCGAACAGACCGGAGCCCGGCCCCACGCGACGGACCGCCCTGTGGACGGCCGGTGCCGCCGCGTCGGCCGCCTTTCTGCTCCCCCTCGCGGCCGAGGCCCCGGCCGCTCTGGCCGACGAGTCCCGGTCCGGGAGCGACGCCCTGCAGCGGGCCTTCGCCGCCGCGGCGAAGGAGTACGGCGTGCCGCTGAGCGTGCTGCTGGGCGTGTCGTATCTGCAGTCGCGCTGGGACGGCCATGGCGGCGCGCCCAGCGTCACCGGCGGCTACGGCCCCATGCACCTCACCGACGCGACCGCCGCCCTGGCCCGCACCCCGCACCACAGCCACGGCAGCGAGGACGCGCGGGGCGACCTGGCGCGCGCCCGTCTGGTGCCCGACACCGAGGTGCCCCAGCCGCGGCAGCTGCCCGCACGGCTGCGGACGCTGGAGCGGGCCGCCGAGCTGAGCGGGCTGTCCGCGGAGTCGCTGCGCGCCGACGAGGCGGCCAATGTGCGCGGTGGCGCGGCCCTGCTGGCCGCCGAGCAGAAGAAGCTGGGGCTGCCGCTGAGCGAGGACCCGGCCGACTGGTACGGGGCGGTGGCGGCCTACTCCGGCTCCGACAACGCCACGGCGGCCGCCGTCTTCGCCGACGACGTCTTCGAGGTGATCCGCGACGGCGCGGCGCGCACCACGGGCTCGGGCGAGGCGGTCTCGCTCCCGGCCGCGCCCGAAGTGTCCCCCGACACCCGGCAGTTGCGGACGCTGGGGCTGCCGTCCGTCGCGCGGGATCCGAACATCGACGCCCCCAAGGGCGTCTCCTGCGAGTGGTTCCCGGCGCCGTACGAGCAGTTCGGCGACAACGACTACGGCAACCACGACCTGGGCAACCGCCCCGAGTCCCAGACGATCGACTACATCGTCATCCATGACACCGAGGGCACATGGGACGTCTGCCTCAAGCTGATCAAGGACCCGACGTATGTGTCCTGGCAGTACACCCTGCGCTCCGCCGACGGACACATCGCCCAGCACCTGGCGCTCAAGGACGTCGGCTGGCACGCGGGCAACTGGTACGTGAACGCCAAGTCGATCGGCGTGGAGCACGAGGGGTTCCTCACCGCGCCCGACGCCTGGTACACGGAGGCGATGTACCGGGCCTCCGCCCGGCTGGTGCGCTACCTCGCGCGGAAGTACGACATCCCGCTGGACCGCCAGCACATCCTGGGCCATGACAACGTCCCCGGCACCACCACTCCGAACATCAAGGGGATGCACACCGACCCCGGCCCCTACTGGGACTGGGCGCACTACTTCACCCTCCTCGGCGCGCCCTTCCGCACCACCACGGGCCCGAGCGGCGGGCTGGTCACCATCCGCCCCGACTACGACACCCACCAGCCCGTGTACACCGACTGCGACACCGCCGGACAGCCCTGCGCCCCGCACGGCTCGGGCGCGGTGCGGCTGCACACCGCGCCGAGCGCGGACGCCCCGCTGATCAAGGACATCGGGCTGCGCCCCGACGGGGCGGACTCCACGACCGGAGTCAACGACACCGGCGCCCGCGCGTCGACCGGCCAGCGGTTCGCGGTCGCGGAGCGGCAGGGCGACTGGACGGCCATCTGGTATCTGGGGCAGAAGGCCTGGTTCGAGAACCCCAAGGGCCGGCCGACCGCGGTGAACGGCAGGGGCCTGGTCATCACCCCGAAGGACGGCGCGGCTGACGTGCCGGTGTACGGCCGCGCCTACCCGGAGAAGGAGGCGTACCCGGAGGGCGTACCGGTGCAGGCCGTCTCGCCACTGTCGTACAAGCTGCTCGCCGGGCAGCGGTACGCACTGGGACTGAAGACCCAGGGCGAGTATCTGTGGGCGACGACCTTCGACCCGGCGGGCCACAAGGTGGTGCGCGGCCAAGACACGTACTACCAGATCCAGTTCGGGCACCGGGTGGCGTTCGTACGGGCCGCCGATGTGCGGATCGAGCGCTCCGACCGCTAGTCGCGAGCCACAGGGTGAGGCCGACCGCGCCGCGCGGTCGGCCTCAGCGGTCCGGCAATCACCCGATCGAAGTACGAGGCGACGATACGGGGCGGGGAACTCCCGTTGCCGACGCGCCCCTTGGGCAAGGCCGCCGGGTCGCGCCTCAGCCCTGCTGGAACATCTCCGCGGGCAGCGGCTTGAGCAGCCGGTAGAGGTCGTCGGTGATGGGCCGGTCCCAGCTGGCGATGGTGACCAGGACGCCGTCGCTGCGGTCGAACTGGGCACAGGAGATCCGGCCCTCGGAGAGCTTGATGCGGCGCACGATGAGCAGGTTGTCCTCGTGCATGACCGGGGTGTCCTCGGTGTCCACCACATGGACCGGCTCGTCGTTTCCCAGGGCCGCCAGCAGCTGTGTCACCTCGAACGGCACCTGTCCTTCGGCCAGCTCGCGGGCCGGGGATCCCTCGGGCAGATTCCCGATGATCATCGCGGGGCCGCGTCCTCCGAACAGGTCGTAGCGCAGAAAGACGCCCTGGCAGCTGCCGTCGGGGGCGGGCAGCAGCCCGGCTCCGAGATCGCCGGGCCAGTCCCCCGGGTCCATGGCCAGGACGTCGAAGTCCGGACCGGTGGGCGTGGCGGGGCTGCGGCGGCGGAGGAACGACATGCGGACATGGTACGTGCCCCGGCGCCGGAATCCGCCCCGGGTCAGCGCCCGGACACCGGCCGCGGGACACGGGCGCCGATGGTGACACCGGCCGGGGTGCCCAGGACCTTGGCCAGCCCGGTGCGGTCGGTGCCCACCTTGCGGTACACCCCGGAGAGCACCTGCGCGACCTCGCGCTCCTCCAGGCCCAGCTCGTCGCCGATCCGGTCGTCGCCCCAGCCGAGGGCGGCCCGCTCGGCGGCGGCCTGCTCCTGGGAGGTGAGCGGGGAGCCGTGGTCGGCGCGCAGCTGCAGCGGGCGCAGTCCGGTGGCGGACAGCTCGTCGCGGGCCCGTACGGCGAGCGCGTCGGCCCCGCACTGCACGGCGCCTTCCAGCCCGCGGTAGAGCCGTTCTCCGGCTTCTTGCGGCAGTCCGATCCGGCGCAGGGCGGTGCCGTGGTCGACCAGGGCGACGGCCAGGTCGTAGGCGGACGGCGAGCGTTCGAGGTGGTCGACGGCCTCGGCCAGCAGCCTGAGCCGTTCCGGCCCCTGGGTCACGAGCCCGGCGGTGTGCAGGGCGCGGCCGATCATGGAGTGGGCGCCGAACTGGCGGGCGCGGCGCACCGCGTCCCGGGCCACTTCGGCGGCCTGCCGTGGCTCGGTGAGCGCCAGGGACTGGGCCAGATGCAGCTGCCAGGGACACCAGGCGGGGTTGCGCATACCGCGCCGGTCCATCCGCCGGCCGACCTGGGTGAGCCGCTGCCGGGCCTCGCTGTGCATATTGCGGGCCAGCAGCAGCTCGCCGCGCACGGTCGGCGCGTCCGGGCACAGGAGTGCCTGGAGTGCCTGGAGGGTGTTTCCGCCACAGGAGTGCTCGGCGGCGAACTCCTGGGCCTCCTCGACCCGGCCGCGGCCGAGCAGGGTCTGGATGAGCGTGCCGACGGCGGTCCAGTGGGCGGGCGTCTCCGGTCCGACCAGGTCGGCGATCCGCAGCCCCTCGCGGGTGAGTTCTTCGGCTTCGGCGAGCGCCCCGCGGCGGTAGCGCACGTATCCGAGGAGGGTCAGGCCGAACGCCAGATGCGCACCGCGCCAGCCCTTCCGCTCGCACTCCGCGACGCCGTTCGCGAACAGCTCCTCGGCGCGCCCCGGCTGATCGCAGTGGAGGAAGGTCAGGGCGACCAGGATGGGCACCTCGAAGCCCCATTCCTCATCGGTCCAGCTCAGGCCGTCGCCCAGGGCCTCGTCGGCGTGGCGCAGGGCGATGGCGGCCGGTTCGCCGCGGGTCATCGCGTCGAAGGCGCGCAGGCCCCGCAGATAGCGCTCGGCCATCCCGCGGCCGGAGAGCCGGTCCACCAGCCGGGCCAGTCGGCGGGAGCGGGCGGGCGAGTCCTGGCCGTCGGCGCGGAACATGTTCCACATGATCTGTTCGGCCTGCATCCGCAACCGGGTGCGGGCGCTGCGGGCCCGCCCGGCCTCGGCGGCCACGAGCTGCGCGGCCTCCTCCATACGGCCGCTGTGGCCGTACGCCTGGGCCAGCCGGTAGGTGATCGACTCACGCAGCTCCGGGCCGAGCGCGGGCTCCTCCAGGGCGGCCCGCAGATGGTTGACGGTGACGGCGGGCTCGCTGAGCTGGGCGGCGCAGCCCAGTTCGTAGAGCACGGCGGGCCGCTCCTGGAGCGAGGGCGGTTCGCGCAGCGCCCGGGCGAGGCAGCGGCGGGCGGTGTCGGGCGCACCGGCTCGCAGATACTCCCGGGCCGCCGCGCGCAGATGGCGCACCACCCAGGGGTCGGCCTCGGGGTGCAGCTCCAGCAGATGGCGCCCGGCTGCTCCGGAGCCGCGGCCCGCGGACAGGACCGTGGCGGCGGCGCTGCCGTGCATGGCCACCCGCAGGGCGCCGGGGATCGCGCGGTAGACGGCGGTGGCGATCAGCGGGTGGAGGAATTCCAGGGGCCGCTTCTCCGGCGACGGGCGCGGCGGAGTGAAGATACGGGCGTCGGCCAGCCGCAGCGCCAGCTCGGCGGTCTCGATGGTGGACAGGCCCGAGACTTCCGCGGCCAGGGCCGGGGTGGCCTCGCTGCCGAGGACCGCGACGGCCCAGGCGAGCCGGACGGCGGAGGTGCCGAGCCGGCTCAGCCGGTCGGTCAGGCCGCTCTCCTTGGCGGTGGAGACCAGCTCGCGCAGATGGGCGAGGTTGTCCGACTGCGGTTTCAGATGGCGCTCGCGGACCTTGGCGGTGAGCTCGACGACCTCGAAGGGGTTGCCGCCGGTGACCGCCCAGCACTCGCGGCAGAACGAGTCGTCCGCCCCCGCGCCCAGCACCTCGCGCACCATCCGGCCGACCGCGCCCGGGGTGAGCGGCGCCAGCAGCCGGGGCCGCGAGCCCTGGCGCTCGGTGAGCCCGCGCAGCGCCGCCGCGTCGGCGGACAGCTCGTCGGGGCGGTAGCCGACCGCGAGCAGCATGGGCAGATCCACGGCGCGGGGCGCGAACCGGGTGAGCCAGTCGAGGGATTCGGCGTCGGCCCAGTGGGCGTCGTCCAGGATCATGACGACCGGGGCCCGCTGGACGGCGAAGCGGGTCACCAGCCAGTCCAGGCCGTCGCGCACCCCGTGCGGATCGGGCGAGCCGCCTTCGGCCGAGACCACCAGGCCGACGGCGGGCGCGACGATGTCGTACCAGCCGCCGAGGATCCTGCGGTGGGTCTCCTCGCCGGTCGCCGCGAGTACGGGCTGGAAGAGCTGCCGTACGACATGGAAGGCGACGCCCTGCTCCTGCTCCCCGGCGCGCGCCGAGAGCACCGTGCAGCCACGGGCGGCGGCCCTCCGCCTGACCTCGCCGAGCAGCGCGGTCTTCCCGGCGCCGCCCGGCCCCGCGAACGCGATCACCCCGCCGGCGCGCGGCCCGGCCGGATCGTCGGCCGACTCTCCGCACAGCTCGGTCAACGCGTGGTCCACCGCGCTGAGTTCGGGCTCCCGCTCCAGCAGCGTCCGGCGCCCCCGGCCCTGTCGTGTCATGTTCTCCGCCACGCTCGTACCCCATTCGGCAGGTACAGCTGAGCGTAGCCCGATCGGGACGCTCCGTAGCGCGGTATGCGGGGAATTTTCTGACGGCATTGCCATTGGCACACGCCAATTCGACAGGCGCCCTATCGAAGGGAACGGCGGCCACGCCACCATGTCCGGATGCGGCGAGGACCATGGCGCAAAGAGGGCCGGTCCCTGGCTCCGGCGCGGTCCCGTATGTCATGAGGGGGCGGATACGGACCATGGAAAAGGCAGGTTCACCACCACCAGCGACCCGGTCGGCGGCGCTTTTCGGCTTCCCGCCGGCCGATCTGATCAGCCCGGACGCCGAGGCCGCGCGGCAGCACACCATCGAGTGGCTGTCGCGGTACGGCGTCTTCCAGGGGGACGCGTCGGTGGCGGAGTACGACGCGCTGCGCTTCGATCTGCTGGCGGCGTACTTCTACCCGGGCGAGACGGGCGCCGACCTGGCCTTGGGCAATGATCTGTGCGGGTGGTACTTCGTCTTCGACGACCAGTTCGACGGGGAGCTGGGATGCCGGCCGCAGGAGGTGTTACGGCTGCTCGACGCCCTCGTCCAGGTGACGCGTGAGGCGGAGGAGCCGACTGGGAGGGCCGCCGGGGACGTACCCGGCGGCCCTCTCGTCGAGAGCTTCCGCGATCTGTGGCACCGCATCCACCAGGGCAGGCCGCGGGTGTGGCGGGAACGTTTCCGCCACCACTGGATGGAGTATCTGCACTCCTACCACCGCGAGGCCCTGGGCCGCACCGGGAGCCGCCAGCGCTCGGTGGAGGCGGTGGTGGCCCTGCGCCGCCACTCGATCGGCGTGCAGCCGTGCCTGGATCTCAACGAGCGGTTCGGCGGATACGCCCTGCCGGAGGCGGTGCACGGCGGCTTCCCGCTCGAGCGGATGCGGGAGGCCACCGACGATGTGGTGGTCTTCACCAATGACATCGTGTCCCTGGCCAAGGAACTGGCCGCCGGGGACGTCCACAACAGCGTGCTCGTCCAGCGGGAGCTCACGGGCTGCACCCTGGAGCAGGCCGTGGAGCACATCGCGCGCCTCGCCGACGCCCGCTACCAGTGGTTCGAGGAGACCGCCGAGCGGTTGCCCGCGCTCCTCGCCGGGGCCGGGGCGGACACTCTGCGGCACGTCGCGCACTATGTGGACGGCATGCGGCATGTGATGCGGGGCAATCTCGCGTGGTCGTATCGGACGGCCCGGTACGACGAGCGCGGCATAGCGGCGGTGAGCAGCGGGCGGCAACGGCCGTGGGCGGGCCTCGCCGCGTATGCGACACCGGCGCCCTGACGGCCCGATCGTTTCGGCTCCAGCGGGACTGGGCTCCGGACGGGTCAGGACTCCGTCCGGTGGCGGCGGTGGTGGCGGGCTACGCGGGCGCGGTTGCCGCAGGACGGCTTGCACCACTCCTGCCGGGGATGGTCCTTGACGAAGTAGCGCACACAGCGGGGGGCGGGGCAGGCCCGCAGCCGCTCGCGCTCCGGCCCGGCGAGAAACGCGATGGCGTCGCGGGCGAGCGCCGCCACCAGCCGGTCGGCGTCGGTGAAGCCCGGCGGCCGGACGGCGCGGACCACGGGGGCACCGCCCTCGGGCCACTCCAGGCACGGGGCGCCGGGCACCCGGGCCGCCGCCGCGTTCAGCCGCGCCATGGCCTGGCCCTCGGGCAGCAGCCGGTGGGCGTCGGCGGACACCGCGCGGGCGAACAGCGCGCGGACGGCGGCGCGCAGCCCACGTACGGCGTCGAGCGCGGCCGCGTCCGCGGTGAAGTCCTCGGCGTCCAGCGCGTCCCGCAGCGGCTCGGCCAGCTCCCGCACCCAGGCGGTCAGCCCTGCGGGCGCGGCCAGATCGTCGGCCACCCCGCCGCTCCCCGCCGTTCCCGTCGTGGCGGATGGTGACGGCGAGTGCGAGGGCGAGTCGATCAGCGGCCATGGGGGCTAATGATAGCCTCCCGATTCAACCATTAGCCCCCTGGGGGACGTATGAACGAGAAGAACGACCGGACGGGCGCTGACGGCGCGGCGCGGGTGGTCGCCGCCGTACTCGACGGGCACCAGCGGCTGCGCACCCTGCTGGACGGCCTGACCGAGGCCGCCGTCCGCGAGCCGAGCGCGCTGCCCGGCTGGAGCCGCGCGCATGTGCTGGCGCATCTCGGCGGCGTCGCATCGGCGCTGGCCCGGCAGGCCAGGTTCGCGATGCAGGGTGAGCTGATCGAGGTGTACGACGGGGGCCGCCCGGCCCGGGACGCCGCGATGGCCGAGGCCCTGGCGGAGGCGGAGGGCGCCTTCACCGCGGTGGGCCCGCGGGACTGGGAGCGGCCCGTGCGCTACCGCGACTCGGACGTGCGGGGCGTTCTGCTGTGCTGGTGGCGGGAGTTGGAGATCCACACGGCGGACGCTCTGCTCGGCCCCGGCCCCGGCGACTGGTCGCGCGAGTTCTGCGCGCACGCGCTGGACTTCCTCGCCCCGCGCGCACCGCTGGACGCCCGGCTGACCCTGGAGGCCACCGACGGACCGGAGCGGCGTACGTACGGCGCAGGCGTTCCGCTGACCGTACGGGGGCGGCTGGCCGATCTCACCGCGTGGCTGGCCGGACGCACCCCCGCCGGCCCGCTGGACAGCGGCCCGGCCCCGCTCCCCGAACTCCGCCCCTGGCCTTAGGCCATACCGGCGCGGCCCATAGAGTCCGCCCTCATGACGGATGTACTCAACCTCTGGAAGGCGGGCCTCGGCGAGGTACCCGAGGACGTATGGGAGCGCACCGGGCTGCGGGTGCTGATCCTCGCGGACAACGGGCTCACCCGCCTCTCCCCCGCCATCGGCCGCTTCCAGCGGCTGCACACGCTCGATCTGGGCCACAACCAACTCGCCGAAGCGCCCGGCGAACTCGGCGAGCTGCGGGGCCTGACCCGGTATCTGTATCTGCACGACAACCGTATGACCCGGCTGCCTCCCGAGCTCGGCCGACTGGACGAGCTGGCGTATCTCAACGTCGGCGAGAACCGGATCGGCGAACTCCCGCCGGAGATCGGCGACATGGCGGGACTGGTCGAGCTGCGCGCACAACACAACGAGCTGGCCGGGCTGCCCGAGTCGATCGGGCGGCTCGGCCGGCTGCGGGAGCTGTGGCTGCGCGGCAATCGCATCGCGTCCCTGCCCGCCGCCTTCTCCGCGCTCACCCAGCTGCGCCACCTCGAACTGCGGGACAACGCCCTGGAGTCGGTGCCCGAGCCGCTGCGCGGGCTGCCGCTGCTGCGCCACCTCGACCTGCGGAGCAACCGGCTGCGCGGGATTCCGGACTGGATCGCGGACCTGCCGTCCCTGGAAAAGCTCGATCTGCGCTGGAACGGATTCGAGGAGCGAGGAGACGAGCTGCGGCCACTGCGGGCGCTCAGGGAAAGGGGCTGTGCCGTGCTCACCTGAGGGGTGTCCGGACGCGGAAGCTGATACGCTTCTTGATTCGACCAGCGAACTTCAAAACACAGAAGCCGCTACAACGGGAGTGTATCAGCACTATGAAAGCCCGTCAAGCCGCCCCGACAGCCCCCGTGGCCTCCTCTGAGCCCTCCTCCGCCCTCGCCGAGGCCCTGCGCACCGAACAGAACCATGTGACCGCCCTGTACGAACGGCTCGACACACTGCGCGAGCGGGAAGAGCGGGCCCTGAGCACGGTGCTGCGCGACGGCGCGCACGGCGGGACGCGCCAGGCGCTCGTCGAGCGCGAGGTGCGCGCCGATGAACACGCCGGGAGCGTCGCCCGGTTCAACGGGGTCGAGGGCGGCCTGTGCTTCGGCCGGATCGACCACGCGGACAGCGCGGGCGGCGCCAGCCACTACATCGGCCGGATCGGACTGCGCGACGACGCGTACGAGCCGCTGCTGATCGACTGGCGGGCGCCGGCCGCCCGCCCCTTCTACGCCGCCTCCCCCACCGCCCCCGGCACCCTGGTGCGCCGCCGCCATCTGCACACCCGGGGCCGGAGGGTGACCGGCGTCGACGACGAGGTGTTCGACCTCGACGGCATGGCCGAGTCCGAGCGGCGCGGCCTGGTCGGCGAGGCCGCGCTGCTGGCCGCGCTGCGCCGGGGCCGTACCGGCCGGATGACGGACGTGGTGGCCACCATCCAGACCGAGCAGGACCGGGTGATCCGGTCCGGGCTCCAGGGGGTGCTCGTCGTCCAGGGCGGGCCGGGCACCGGAAAGACCGTGGCCGCGCTGCACCGGGCCGCGTATCTGCTCTACACCTACCGCGACACCCTGGCCCGCCGCGGCGTGCTGGTCATCGGCCCCGGCGCCGCTTTTCTGCACTACATCGGCCAGGTGCTGCCCTCACTCGGCGAGACCGACGTGGTGCTCACCCCGCTGGGCGGGCTGTTCCCCGGGGTGTCCGCGACCGCCGAGGACGGGGCGCGGGCCGCCGTCGTCAAGGGCGATCTGCGGATGGTGGAGGTGATCGCCGCTGCCGTACGGGACCGTCAGCTGCCGCCCGCGGGCCCGGTCGACATCCCGGTGGAGGACGAGGCGCTGCCGCTGCGGCTGTCCCGGCGCGCGTGCGCCCGCGCCCGCGAGCGCGCACAGGCGCTGCACGCGCCGCACAATGTGGCCCGTAAGCGCTTCGTACTCGATCTGCTCGACGCCCTCGTACGGGAGCGGGCGCGGCAGCACGGACGGCCGCTGGACGAGGAGGAGTTGCGCCACGGCCCGGTGGAGCTGTGGGCGCAGCCGCCGGTCCGCGCGGCGCTCGACGCGCTGTGGCCGCCGCTCACCCCGCGGCGGCTGGTCGCGGAGCTGCTTTCGGACCCCGACCGGCTGCGCTCGGCCGCGCCGCTGCTGACCGACGACGAGCGGGCCGCGCTGCTGCGCGCGCCGGACGCGCCGTGGACGGTGGGCGATGTCCCGCTGCTGGACGAGGCCGCGGAGCTGCTGGGCACCGACGACTCCGCCGAGCGGGCCAGGGCCCGGGCGGCGGCGGAGGAACGGCGGGAGGAGGAGCGGTACGCGCGGGGGGTGCTGCAGATCGTCGGCCTGGACGAGGGCGAGGACGACGGACCCGCCCCGGTGGACGCGGCCGCCCTCGCCGCCCGCCATCTGGACACCGGGCCGGTGCGCAGCACCGCCCAGCGCGCCGCCGCCGACCGCTCCTGGGCCTACGGCCATGTGATCGTGGACGAGGCGCAGGAGTTGTCCGCGATGGCCTGGCGGATGGTGATGCGGCGGGTGCCCACGCGGTCGATGACGGTGGTCGGCGATGTGGCCCAGACCGGCAGCCCGGCCGGGGCGGCCTCCTGGGGGCAGATGCTCGACCCGTACACCAGGGGCGGGTGGCGCGAGGAGCGGCTGACGGTCAACTACCGCACCCCGGCCGAGGTGATGGACCTGGCCGCGGAGGTACTGGCCGAGGTGGCGCCCGAGCTGTCGGCCCCGGAGTCGGTGCGCCGGGAAGGACGGCCGCCGGTAGCCGTACGGGCCCCACGGGGCCGGCTGGCGCGCGAGGTGGTACGGGCCGTCGAGGCCGATCTGGCGGACCTGGCCGAACAGGGCGGCGGCCGGCTCGCGGTGGTGGCCGCCGACCGGGCGGTGGACACGCTGACGCGGGCGCTGCCCGGCGCCGTCCGCGGCGACCGGCCCGACGCGCTGGACTCCCCGCTGGTGCTGCTGACCGTGGCGCAGGCCAAGGGTCTTGAGTTCGACCGCGCGGTGGTCGCGGACCCGGCCGGGATCTGGTCCCAGTCCCCCAAGGGCGGGCACGATCTGTATGTGGCGATCACCCGGGTGACGCGGCGGCTGACGCTCGTGTACGAGGGCGAGCTGCCCGAAGTGCTCGGGCGGCTCGCCCCGTAACGCCTCGCCCCGTAACGCCTCGGCCCGAATCGGCCCCGGCGCAGGTCACATCAGCTCAGGTCAGGTCGAACTCGCCGTCGCGCGCGCCGATGACGAAGGCGCGCCACTCGGCGGGGGAGAAGATCAGGGCCGGGTCCTGCGGCCGGCGGCCGTGGCGCATGACGATATAGCCCTCGACGAAGGCGATCTCCACATCGCCCACGCCCTGACTGCTCGACCTCCACTGGGCGGTGGTGAGATCGAGGTCGGGCTTCTCGGCGCTGCCTGCCAGGGGTTGTTCGGTGGTGGTGTCGGCCACGTGGTTGGCTCCTCCCGGATCGTCGTCCCCGCCCCACCCTAGCGATCGCGACCGGCGCCGCACAGGCCGCGAAAGAAGGACGGCACCGCACACGCGGGCGTACGGCGGGACGGCCGCAGACGTCGGGCGGGGGCGGCCCGGAACCCGGTCAGCCGGAGCCCGGAACCCGGTCAGGCGGCCCGGGACCCGGTCAGCCGGCCGGGGGTTCGGCCGCCACCAGCCACATCGAGAAGAACTGCGAGCCTCCGCCATAGGCGTGGCCGAGCACCTTGCGCGCGCCCTCCACCTGGTGCTCCCCCGCCTGCCCGCGCACCTGAAGCGCGGCCTCGGCGAAGCGGATCATCCCCGAGGCGCCGATGGGGTTGGTGGACAGCACCCCGCCCGACGGGTTGACCGGCAGATCGCCGTCGATCTCCGTCACGCCCGACTCGGTGAGCTTCCAGCCCTCGCCCTCGGCCGCGAAGCCCAGGTTCTCCAGCCACATCGGCTCGTACCAGCTGAACGGCACATACATCTCCACCGCGTCGATCTCCCGGCGCGGATCGGTGATCCCGGCCTGCCGGTAGACATCGGCCGCGCAGTCCTTGCCGGCCCGCGGCGAGACGAAGTCCTTGCCCGCGAACAGCGTCGGCTCGCTGCGCATGGCGCCGCCGTGCACCCAGGCGGGCGGGGCGGGCGCACGGGCCGCACCGGCCCGGTCGGTGAGCACCATGGCGCAGGCGCCGTCGGAGGACGGGCAGGTCTCCGAGTAGCGGATGGGGTCCCACAGCATCGGAGAGGACTGCACCTTCTCCAAGGTCAGATCCTGCTCGTGGAGGTGGGCGTAGGGGTTGCGCAGGGCGTTGCGGCGGTCCTTGTACGCGACGAGCGAGCCGATGGCGGGCGGGGCGCCGGTCCGCCGCATATAGGCCCGGACGTGGGGGGCGAAGAAGCCGCCCGCCCCGGCCAGCAGCGGCTGCTGGAAGGGGATGGGCAGGGAGAGCCCCCACATGGCGTTGGACTCCGACTGCTTCTCGAAGGCCAGGGTGAGGACGGTGCGGTGGACGCGGGCGGCCACCAGGTTCGCGGCGACCAGCGCGGTGGAGCCGCCGACCGAGCCGGCGGTGTGCACGCGCAGCATGGGCTTGCCGACCGCGCCGAGCGCGTCGGCGAGGTAGAGCTCGGGCATCATCACGCCCTCGAAGAAGTCGGGCGCCTTTCCGATGACGACGGCGTCGATGTCCGCCCAGGTCAGCTGGGCGTCTTCGAGGGCGCGTACGGCGGCCTCGCGGACCAGCCCGGCGATCGACACATCCCGGCGGGCGGCGGTGTGCTTGGTCTGGCCGACCCCGACGACGGCGATGGGCTCCTTGCTCATGGCCCCTCCTCCCGCTCGGTCTTGGCGCGCTTCCACGCGCGGGCTTCCCTCGTCACTGCTCGGTCTCCACTGCCCGTTCTCCTTCCAGGACCGCCACGAGGTTGTGCTGCAGACACGGCCCGGAGGTGGCGTGTGCGACGGCCCGGTCGGACTCGCCGCGGTGGATACGGGCCGCGGCCTCGCCGAGGCGGATCAGCCCGGCGGCCATCATGGGGTTGGCGGCGAGCGCGCCGCCGGACGGATTGACGCGTACGTCCTCGCCAAGACCCAGCTCGCGGCGGAGGATCACCTCCTGCGAGGTGAACGGCGCGTGCAGTTCGGCGGTGTCGACGGGCGCGGCAGCGTCGTCGAACAGACCGGCGTTGTGCGCGGCGAGCCGGGTCGAGGGGGAGCGGGTGAGGTCCCGTACGCCCAGTGCGTGCGCCTCGATGCGGTGGTCCATACCGTGGATCCACGCGGGGCGGGGGCACAGGCGGCGGGCGGTGTCGCCGGCGGCGAGGACGACGGCGGCCGCGCCGTCGCCGATGGGCGGGCAGTCGTGGCGGCGCAGCGGCCGCACCAGGTAGGGGTCCTCGAGCAGCGCGTCCGGGGCGGCGGAGCCGGCCAGTTGGGCGTGCGGGTTGTGTTCCGCGGCGCCGCGGCTGCGCGCGGCGACCCCGGCGAGGGCGCGCTCGTCGGTGGCTCCCTCGTCGATGAGCGCCTGGGCCTGGAGGGCGGCCAGGGACACCGGGTCCGGCCACAGCGGGGCGAGGTAGTAGGGGTCGAGCTGGCGGGTCAGGACGTCGCGCAGCTCTCCCGGCGACGACTTGCCGTAGGAGTAGACGAGCGCGGTCTCGGCCTCCCCGGCCAGCAGCTTGACCCACGCCTCGTACAGCGCCCAGGCGCCGTCCATCTCCACATGCGACTCGGAGATCGGCGGCCAGGCGCCGACGCCGTCGAGCGCCATGGTGAACGAGAAGGCGCGACCGGCCAGATAGTCGGAGGAGCCGGAGCAGGTGAAGTCGATCTCGCCGGTGCGCAGGCCGACCGCGCCGAGCACTTCGTGCAGGACCGGCATCAACATCTCGACCTCGGAGAGCTCCGCGGACCGGCGCCGGTGGCGGGTCTGCGCGAAGGCCACGATGGCGACACGCCTCGGGTTCACAGCAGCTCCTTATACGTGTCGTAGTCCGCGTCGGGTTCGCCGGTGGGGCGGTAGTGGTCGGGGTAGCGCCCGTCCTCGGTCCACACCGGCTCGACGCGCAGGCCCATCCGCACCTGGTCGTAGGGGATGCCGCCGATGCGGCCGTGGAGGGCGAGGTCCGCGCCGTCCAGGGCGATGTGCGCGTAGACGTACGGCACCTCGATATCGAGGTTCTTGGCCTTGATGTTGACGATGCAGAAGGTGGTGACGGTGCCGCGCGGGCCGACCTCGACCTGTTCGGCGGTGGCGACGCCGCAGGTGGGGCAGGCGCCGCGGGGCGGGACGTACACCTTGCGGCAGGTCGGGCAGCGCTCCCCCACGGTCCGCTGGTCGGCGAGGGCGGCGATGTAGCGGGAGGGGGCGCGGCCGGGCGAGTACACGTAGTCCAGGCGGGCGGGCGCCACGATGCCCTGCACGGGGTCGGCGAACTCGCCGCTGTGCGAGGCGGGTTCGCTCTGGCTCGGCTCGCTCTCGTACGGTTCGAAGCAGGCGATGTCGGTGATGGCGCCGACCCGCTCCTCGGCCCATCGGATCCGCACCCGCATACCGGTGCGCACGGCGTCGGGTCCTGGTGCGTCGAGGGCGTGGAGCAGGGCGGTGTCGGCGCCGTCCAGCCGTACCAGTACCCAGGCGAAGGGCGTGGTGAGGGGCTGTCCACGGCGCGGGGCGGGGTTCCAGGCCCAGGTGGTGACGGTGCCCGTGGTGCCGACCTCGACGAGGTCGCGGATCTCCTCGGCGGTGACCGGGTCGTACTCGACGGGGGGCACGAGCACCCGGCCGTCCGCGGTGCGTACGCCGAGCACGGCGCGCTCGCGCAGCCCGGTCAGGAAGGCGCTCTGGACGGGGCCGAGGGAGCGGGTGAAGGGAAACTCGACGGCCAGAGGGGCGGAAAGCACCTCGGGCGCGGGAGCCGGATTCATCGTGTGCCTCTCCTTCGTCGCGGCCGGGTGGGGGTGGTGCGCTCGCGAGGTGGGTGTTCAGGCCCGTCGGTAGACCGGCGGTCGCTTCTCCGCGAAGGCCTTCGAACCCTCCTTCGCGTCGGCGGTGGCGAAGATGGGCCAGCCGCGTTCGAGTTCGGACTTCAGGCCGTCGGCTTCGGTCATCTCCGCCGTCTCGTACACGGACGCCTTCACGGCCTCGACGGCGAGCGGGCCGTTGGCGTTGATCAGCTCGGCGATCTCCAGGGCGGTCTCCAGAGCCGTGCCGTCGGGTACGACCCGGCCGATCAGCCCGATCCGCTCGGCTTCCTCGGCGGTGTACGGCCGTCCGGTCAGCAGCATCTCCAGCGCGTGGGTGCGCGGGACCTGGCGGGCCAGGCGGACGGTGGAGCCGCCGATGGGGAACAAACCGCGCCTGACCTCGAAGAGTCCGAAGGTGGCGCCGTGGCCCGCGACGCGGATGTCGGTGCCCTGGAGGATTTCGGTGCCGCCCGCGACACAGTGGCCTTCGACGGCGGCGATCACCGGTTTACGCGGCCGGTGATGCCGGAGCATCGCCTTCCAGTGCAGATCGGGGTCGGCCTCGAGCCGGTCCCGGTAGTGCTGTCCCGCCATCCCGTCGCCGCCCGCCAGGGCCTTGAGGTCCATGCCCGCGCAGAAGACCCCGCCGGCCCCGGTGAGCACCACCGACCGGATGTCGTCGTCCTCGTCGGCCTGTGCCCAGCCGTCGTGGAGGCCGACCAGCATCGGCAGCGAGAGCGCGTTCTTGGCCTCCGGACGGTTCAGGGTGAGCACCAGCGTCGCGCCGACGCGCTCCACCGTCAGGTGTTCTGTCCCGCTTGTCACGGCAGTCCTCCCGTCTCGACCTAGAACAGGTTGCAGGAGGTGCCGGACGACTTCAAGAGAAATCTGATGCTCAGTCAGATTTATTGGCCATGCGCCTTCACATCTCTTCCTGACGGCGCTCCAATGACCGCCAAGGCCGCCCGGTGTCAGGTCAGGAGGAGCCGTGGAGTACAACCTTGCCGACCTGTTCGAGTCGATCGTCGACACGGTGCCCGACAGAGAGGCGCTGGTGTATATCGACCACCCCGGCACCGGGGCCGAGCGGAGGCTGAGCTACGCGCAGCTCGACGCGGCCGCCAACCGGCTCGCTCACCATCTGCGGGACACCGCCGGCATCGCGCCGGGCGAACACGTCGGCCTGCATCTGTACAACGGCGTCGAGTATCTGCAGACCTCCCTCGCCTGTCTGAAGATCCGGGCCGTGCCGGTGAACGTCAACTACCGCTATGTCGAAGAAGAGCTGATCTACCTCTACCGGGATGCCAACCTGGCGGCGCTGGTGTACGACGCGGAGTTCGGCGACCGGGTGGCCGCCGCGCTCCCCCGCACCGACACCCTGCGCCATCTCATCCGGGTCGGCGCGCCGGCCGGGGACGGCCCCACCCCCGAACCCGCGCCCGTGCCCTTCGAGGAGGCCGAGACCTCGGGTTCGCCCGAGCGCGACTTCCCGGCGCGCTCGGCCGACGACCGGTTCATCATCTACACCGGGGGCACCACGGGCATGCCCAAGGGCGTGCTGTGGCGGCAGGAGGACCTGTTCTTCTCCGGGCTCGGCGGCGGCGCGCCGACCGGCCGGCCGGTCGACCGGCCGGAGGAGCTGGCGGAGCGGGTGGCGGCGGGCGGCGAGGGCCTGGTGTTCTTTCCCACCCCGCCGCTGATGCACGGCACCTCCACGCTCACCGCCTTCATCGGCTTCAACTTCGGTCAGAAGGTGGTCATCCACCGTAAATTCGCGCCCGAAGACGTGCTGCGCACGATCGAGAAGGAGAAGGTCACCAGCGTCTCGCTGGTGGGCGACGCGATGCTGCGCCCCCTGGTGGACGCCCTGTCCGGCCCGCTCAAGGACACCGACTGCTCCTCGCTGTTCAGCGTCAGCAGCTCGGGCGCGGTGCTGTCGGACACGGTACGGGCCCAGTTCGCCGCGCTGGCGCCGCACACCATGCTGCTGAACAACTTCGGCTCCTCGGAGTCCGGTTTCAACGGCACCGCCACCGAGGACGCCGGCCCCCAGAAGGGGTTCCGCCTGCACGTCAACGCCCGTACCTCGGTGGTCGACCCGGCGACGTACCAGCCCGTGGCGCCAGGCGAGCCCGGCCGCATCGCCCAGCGCGGCCATGTGCCGCTCGGCTACTACAACGACCCGAAGAAAACCGCCGAGACGTTCTTCGAGGCGGACGGCGAGCGCTGGGTGCTGCTCGGCGACATGGGCACGGTCGACGAGGACGGCGTGATCACGGTCCTCGGGCGCGGCTCGCAGTGCATCAACACCGGCGGCGAGAAGGTCTATCCGGAGGAGGTCGAGCAGGCGCTGAAGGCCCATCCGGACGTGTACGACGCGCTGGTGGCGGGCGTACCGGACGAGCGCTGGGGCAGCCGCGTCGCGGCCGTCGTCCAGCCCCGCGAGGGCGCGGCGCCGCTGACCGCCGACGCCGTACGGGCGCACTGCCGCACCCGGCTCGCGGGCTACAAGATCCCGCGTACGGTCGTCTTCAGCGACCACATCCAGCGCTCGCCCAGCGGCAAGGCGGACTACCGCTGGGCGAGGGAGGTCGCGGCGAGCGCCCCCGCCGACTCCTGACCGTGCCGCCGGTAGCCGCCGGGCGCGACTCCGTACTCCCGCTTGAACGCCTTGGCGAAGGCGAATTCCGAGGCGTATCCGGTCCGTTCGGCCACCGCGCGCAGCGGCAGCTCCGACTCTCGCAGCAGCCGGGCCGCCACCGTCATCCGCCACCAGGTCAGATAGGCGAGCGGCGGCTGCCCGGCGAGCGCCGTGAAGCGCCGGGCGAACGCCGCCCGGGACAGCCCCGCGGCCTGTCCCAGCGTCTCGACGGTCCAGGGGTGGGCGGGGTCGCGGTGGATGGCGCGCAGCGCCTCGGAGACGGCGCGGTCGTGCAGGGCGGCGGCCCAGCCGGTGCTCATATGGCCGGACCGCTCCTCGTACCAGGCGCGCAGCACGTACAGCAGCAGCATGTCGAGCAGTGAGGTCAGCACTGCGCTCGTGCCGGGGCGCGCCCGCTCCAGCTCGCCGCCCAGCAGTTCGACGGCCGAGCGCAGCTCGGGGTGGCGGCCGAGCCGGGCCGGGATGTGGAGGGCTTGGGGCAGCTCGCCGAGGAGGGGGTGCGGCCGGGCCCTGTCGAGGAAATAGGCGCCGCAGAGCAACAGCGTGTCCGGGCGCGGACGCCGATCCGCGCCTGCGTCGGCGGCCCCGTCGGTGTCCGGGGAGGCGGCGTCTGCGGAAGCGGCGTCTTCGGCGAAGGGACCCGGGAGGGAGCCTCGGAACGCGGCCAGTGGGGTGTGGGGGCTGTCCGCGAGGCCGTGTCCGCGCCCGTGCGGCATGAACACGACGTCCCCCGGGCCCAGCGCGATCGGCTCGCCGTCGCTCGGCAGCATCCAGCACGTCCCCTGGAGCACGACATGGAAGCCCGCGCCCTCGGAGTCGGGGAAGCGCACGCCCCAGGAGCCGTGCTGCTCCGTGCGCCCCGCATGGGGCCGCCCGGTACGCATGGAGGTGATCGCGTCGCTGAGGACATCCACGCGCGCACCATATCGGGGCCGCGCCACATGCGAGACGAACGGACATGTTCCGAATACGGTGAGGCATCGGGAATCTCTCCGGGTCTTCCTACGGTGGATCACAAGCCAGAAGGCACACCCAGAGGAGAACCTTGTGAAGATCGCCGTCTTTGGCGCGAGTGGTTACACCGGCAAGCTCGCGGTCGCGGAGGCGCGGCGCCGCGGTATCGACGTGGTGCTGGTGGGGCGCGGCGCCGAGCGGCTGCGCGCCGCGGCGTCGGAGGCCGGATTCCAGGACGCGGAGACAGGGGTCGCGGAGATACGGGTCGCGGACGCCGAGGACCACGACGCGCTCGTCGCCGCTTTCCGCGACACCGACGCCGTCGTCAACTGCGCCGGACCGTTCACCCGGTGGGGAGAGGGCGTGGTACGCGCCGCCATCGCCGCGGGCAGTCACTATGTCGACATCACGGGCGAACAGCCCTACATCCGGCACATCTTCGACACCTTCGGCGCGGACGCCGAGCGCGCCGGGGTCGCCGTCGTCCCCGGTGTCACCGACGACGGCCTCCCGAGCGACCTGATCACCGCCTTGACCGCCGCGCGCGTGGGCGGCGAGGCAGAGGAGATCGCCATCGCCGTCGACATCGTCAGCGGCGGCGCCTCGCGGGGCACCATCCGCTCGATGGGCGCTCTGCGGGAGACGCTGCTCGACGGCGGTCTCGGCTACGAGGACGGGCAGCTGTCACCGCGGGCGACCGCCCGCCGTAAGGAGATCGTGCTGCCCGGCGGGTCGGCGCCGACGCCCGTGGTGCGCTTCGCGCTGCCCGCGGTGGTGACCGTGCCCCGCCATGTGCGCACCCGGCAGGTGGAGGGCATGGCCTCCCGCGAGGTGTACGAGCTCTTCACGCGGCTGTCCCCCGAGATGGCCGAGCAGGTGCCGGAAGGCCCGACGGCCGCGCAGCGCAAGGCGATGCAGTGGGCCTTCGCGGTGGAGGTGCTTGGCGCCGACGGCCGGCACGCCCGGGGCGAGGTGCGCGGTTTCGACGCGTACGGCACCACCGCCGTGATCGCCGTCGAGGCGGCCCGACGGCTCGCCGCCGACGGCGCGCCCGCGGGGGTCCTCGCCTCCGCCCAGGCCTTCGACGCCGCCGGGTTCCTCGACTTCCTGGGGGACCACGGCGTCAGCTGGTCCGTCGGCGGGGGTGCGGAGGCATAGCCCCCGCACCCCGTGGGAGGTCGCCGCGGTCAGGTCCCGTTCGGCGGCGCGCACACCGACGGCAGGGCGCGCTCCAGTGCCACCGAATGCAGCGCGTCCAGCCGCCTGTCGTGGCGTACGCGCAGCGCGGCCACGGTCAGCCGGCCCGTGCAGGACGGCTCGGCCCTGGCCCGCGCCGAGTCGGCGATGGCCCTGACCAGCTCGCCGTTGATCCGGTTGATCTCCAGCCGGACCTTGGAGAGGTCGGGGCGTTCGGTGGGCGCCTGGGCGGGGTCGGCGTCCCATCGGTGGTACAGACCGCGCTGGACGCGCTTGTTGGCCTCGATCTGGTCGCGGAAGATCCGTACGGTGGCCTCCGGGTCCGCGCCCAGCGCGCGGGCCTGTTCGGCCACCGCCTCCAGCACCTGCCGCTCCCGCTCGGGGTCGTCGATGGGGCTGTCCGTGCCCCACTTGGCCGCCGCCACCTGATCGGCGGTCAGCAGCCGCTGGGCGGACAGGTCGGCGATCGGCAGCAGCCGCCCGTACGGAGGCGCCGGTACGGAAGCCGAGGCCGGAGCGGCGACGGAAACGGCCCCCGCCGCGGCCGCGCCGGCCGCAGCCGCACCGGGCGCCGCCGAGGCCAGCAGCCCGAGGGCCGCGACGGCGGTCAGGGCGTGGCGCAGCGTCCCCTTCGGCATCGGCACCTTCAGCGTCGGCGTCACTCCCCTGCCTCCAGAAACGGGCGCACCTCGGCCAGGAACTCCTCGGGGCGCGTCTCGTGGACGAGATGTCCCGCGTCGATGGTGACCAGGCGGCAGTCGGGTATCCGCTTGACCATGTCGGCCAGCAGCTCCTGCGGGATATGGCTGTCCGGGCCGCCGCCGATGAGCAGGGTCGGGGCGGTGATCGCGGAGAGCCCTTCGATCCACCGTGGATCGGGCGCGTTGCGCTGCTCGGTGAACTGGGTCTTGACCGCCCAGTCGAAGACCAGCCGCCCCGCCGGGCGCTCGGGCACCTCCAGCGGCGGGTCCTGGGGCCACAGCGGCGGGGCGTCCTCGATCACCAGCCGCTCGACGAGGCCGGGGTGGCGCTGGGCGAGGAGGTAGCCGACCACGCCCCCGTAGGAGTGCCCGACGACCGAGACGCGGGGCAGGCCGAGGGCCGCGAGGAAGCCGACGATGTCGTCGCTCACCCGCTCCAGGGCGTAGTCCCCGGGCCAGTCGCTGGCCCCGTGGCCGCGCAGGTCGAGCGCGTACACCCGCCGGGTGCGGGCGAGTTCGGGGGCGATTCCCAGCCAGTCGACGCCGTCCGCGCCGAGGCCGGCCAAGAGCAGGACGGGGGGAGCCTCACGCTCCCCCCAGACCCGGTAGGCCAGCTCGATCCCGTCCACCTCGACGGTGTCAAGTGTGTGCATAGGGCAGAGGCTACCCGCGTCACATCGCTCGCTCACGCCCTTCCCAATACGGCTCGCGCAGCCGCCTCTTGTAGAGCTTGCCGTTGGGGTCCCGCGGCATCTCGGCGACGAAGTCCACCGACTTGGGGCGTTTGTATCCGGCCAGCCGCCCCTCGCAGTGGTCCAGCAGCTCCCGCTCCAGCTCGGGTCCCGGCTCATACCCCGGGGCGGGCTCCACGACCGCCTTGACCGCCTCGCCCCAGTCGTCGTGCGGGATGCCGAAGGCCGCGGCGTCGGCGACGGCGGGATGGGTGAGGAGTTCGGCCTCGATCTCGGCCGGGTAGATATTGACGCCGCCGGAGATGATCAGGTCGATCTTGCGGTCGCGGAGGTAGAGATAGCCGTCCTCGTCGAGCAGGCCGAGGTCGCCGACCGTGAAGAAGTCACCGATGCGGTTCTTGCGGGTCTTGGCCTCGTCCTTGTGGTAGGCGAAGCCGCCGGTGCTCATCCGCATGTAGACGGTGCCGAGTTCACCGGCCGGGAGCCGGTTGGCGTCGTCGTCGAAGATGGCCAGTTCGCTGATCGGCCAGGGCTTGCCGACCGTCCCCGGCTTCTTGAGCCAGTCCTCGGCGGTGGCGAAGGCGCCGCCGCCCTCGCTGGCCGCGTAGTACTCCTCGACGCAGCCGCCCCACCAGTCGATCATGGCGCGTTTGACGTGGTCGGGGCAGGGTGCGGCCCCGTGGATGGCGTGGCGCATCGAGGACACGTCGTAGCGCCCCCTGATCTCTTCGGGTAGCGCCAGCAGCCGGTGGAACTGGGTGGGGACCATATGGGTGTGCGTACAGCGGTACGCGTCGATGAGGCGCAGCATCTCCTCGGGCGTCCACTTGTCCATGAGGACCAGCCGGTGGCCGATGTGCAGGGAGGAGGAGGCGAACTGGAGCACCGCGGTGTGGTAGAGCGGTGAGCACACCAGATGGACGTTGTCGGGCTCCTCGTCGCGGGGTTTGATGCCGAAGAAGCGCAGAAAACCGCCGAGATGGGCGTTCTCGGGGAGGACACCGGGCAGCGCGCGCCGGATGCCGCGCGGGCGGCCCGTCGTACCGGAGGTGTAGTTCATCACCCAGCCCACCTCGCGGTCGGCGGGCGGCTGATCGGACTGACCCGCCAGCAGTTCGGCGTACGGGCGGAAGCCGGCGACCTCGCCGACCGCGTAGCGATGGGTGGCCGGCAGCCCGGCCTCGTCGGCGGCCAGGGTGGCCTGTTCGCCGAAGCGTTCATGGGCGATCAGCACCTTGGCGCCGGAGTCGGAGACGATCCAGGCGATCTCGGGGCCGACCAGGTGGTGGTTGACGGGCACCAGATAGAGCCCGGCCTGGGTGGCGGCGAGCGCGGCGGTGAAGAACTCGACGCCGTTGGGCAGCACCACCGCGAAGGCGTCGCCCCGCCGCAGCCCCGCGGCGCGCAGCCCGCCGATGAGCTGGTTGCAGGCGGCGTGCAGCCGGGCGGCGGTCCACTCCTCGCCGTCCGGGGCGATCAGGACGGTGCGGTCGGGTTCGAGCGCGGCCTGGGCCCAGAAGCCGTTGGGTGTACGGGACATGGCGGTCCTCCGGTCCTCCATCTGTCGCCGTGGGCTCAGGCCCGGCCGGCGATACGGTTGACGCGGTCGATGGCGAGCTCGAAGCCGCGGGTCAGATCGTCGAAGACGGCCTGCACCGGGCGTTTGCTGTCCATCCGGCCGACGATCTGCCCGACCGGCGTGCCGAGCAGCGGCTCCACCTCGTACTTCTGGATGCGCGAGACGGCCTCGGCCACCAGCAGGCCCTGCAGCGGCATCGGCAGCGGGTCCGGGCCCTCGGGGGCCTCCCAGGCGTCGGTCCACTCGGTGCGCAGCTGCCGGGCGGGCTTGCCGGTGAGGGCTCGGGAGCGGACGGTGTCGCCGGACCCGGCCGCGAGCAGCTTCTGGGTGAGCGCGGGCGACGTGAGCGCGGCCTCGTCGGTGGTGAGCCAGATGGAGCCGAGCCAGACGCCCTGTGCGCCGAGCGCGAGCCCGGCGGCGATCTGTTCGCCGCTGCCGATGCCGCCGGCCGCGAGCACGGGCAGCGGGTCCACCGCCCGTACCACCTCCGGGGTGAGCACCATGGACGCGATCTCGCCGGTGTGGCCGCCCGCCTCGTAGCCCTGCGCGACCACGATGTCGAGCCCCGCGTCCTTGTGGTGGAGCGCGTGGCGCGCGCTGCCCGCGAGGGCGGCGACGAGGATGCCGTGGCCGTGGGCGCGCTCGACGACATCGGGGGGCGGTGAGCCGAGGGCGTTGGCCAGAAGCTTGACGGGGTAGTCGAAGGCGACGTCCAGCTGGCTGCGGGCGACGTGCTCCAGCCAGCCGGTGATCCGCCAGCCGGAGGCCTCGCCCTCGGCGAGCTCGGGTACGCCGTGCTTGGCCAGGGTCTCCTGGACGAACCGGCGGTGCCCTTCGGGGATCATCGCCTCGATGTCCGCCTCGGTCACCCCTTCGACCTTCTTCGCGGGCATGACGACATCGACGCCGTACGGCTTGCCGTCGGTGTGCTCCTGCATCCAGTCGAGGTCGCGCGCCAGCTCGTCCGCCGCCCCGTAGCGGACCGCGCCGAGCACGCCGAACCCGCCGGCCCGGGTGATCGCGGCGGCCACGGCGGGGAACGGCGTGAAGCCGAAGATGGCGTGCTCGATGCCCAGCCTGTTGCTCAGCTCCGTCTCCATGGGCGGCAGGATGCCGCAGGGCGGCGGACGAAGGAAGAGTTTTTCTGACGCAACGTCAGATTCTTTGGCTGCCCGGTTGGCTGCCCCGTTGGCTGCGGCCCGGATGCGGATCGGATGCGGCTACCGGCCGAGCACCGCCATGGCCGCGTTGTGCCCCGGGATTCCGCTCACCCCGCCGCCGCGTACCGCGCCCGCACCGCACCGCACAGCAGCACATTGGCGTGGCGCGTCTCCACACCCCAGCGGCCGGTGCCCTCCTGGGCGTACGGGAACGCCAGCTCGCGGTGGAAGATGTTGCCGCCGGGCAGCCGCAGCTCCCGCTCCAGGTCCAGCGGGCTCTTCGCCTCGATACAGGGCATGCCCTCGGAGTCGTACGCCAGACAGTCGGCGATCGGCTCGGCGAGCTCGGCGTCGAGCAGTTCGAGGGTGGCCTCGAGCAGCGTGGCCCGCGTCGTGTCATGGTCGGTGGTGAAGAGCCGTGCGGGGGTCTGCAGCCCGAACAGGGTCAGGGTCTGGTAGCCCTGCCGGACCAGGTCGGGGGCCAGGATCGACGGATCGGTCAGCGAGTGGCAGTAGATCTCCGAGGGTGGCCGCAGGGGCAGCCCGCCCGCCGCGGCCTGGCTGTAGGCGGCCTCCAGGTCGCCGTAGCCCTCGGCGATGTGGAACGTCCCGGCGAACGCCTCGCGCGGGTCGACGTCGGGGTCGCGCAGCGCGGGCAGCCGGCGCAGCAGCATGTTCACCTTGAGCTGTGCGCCCTCGGCGGGCGGATCGGGCGATTCGTCGCCCAGCAGCACGGCCAGCTCCTGCGGAGCGGCCCCGACGAGTACGTGTCGGGCCCCCACCAGGCCCTCCCCGTCCCCGTCACGGAACATCACCTCCGCGGACTTCCCGTCGGTGGCGATGGCCGTCGCCTCACAGCCGGTGGCGATCCGGGCGCCCGCCGCGAGGGCCGCGTCCCGGAGCGCGTCGGTCAGCGCGCCCATGCCGCCGACCGGCACGTCCCAGTCGCCGGTGCCGCCGCCGATCACGTGGTAGAGGAAGCAGCGGTTCTGACGCAGCGACGGATCGTGGGCGTGGCTGAAGGTGCCGATCAGGGCGTCGGTGAGGACCACGCCCCGGACCAGGTCGTCCTCGAACTCCGCCTCGACCGTGTCGCCGAGGGGCCGCTCGAACAGCGCCCGCCAGGCCGCCTCGTCGCCGATCCGCGCGCGCAGCGCCTCGCGCGTGGGCAGCGGTTCGGTGAGCGTCGGGAACACCCGCTCGGCCACGCGCCGGGTCATCCCGTAAAACCGCTGCCAGGACTCGTACTCCCGGTCCGAGCCGGTCAGCCGGGCGAACGACTCACGGGTACGGGCCTCGCCACCGCCCACCAGCAGCCCGGTGGGGCGCCCGCCGCGGACGGTGGGGGTGTACGAGGACACGGTCCGCTTGGCGACGGCGAAGCGCAGCCCGAGGTCGTCCACGATCCGCCGCGGAAGCAGGCTCACCAGATACGAGTAGCGGGAGAGCCGCGCGTCGACCCCGGCGAAGGGGCGCGTGGAGACGGCGGCGCCGCCGGTGTGGTCAAGCCGCTCCATCAGGAGCACCCTGCGGCCGGCGCGGGCGAGGTAGGCGGCGGCGACCAGGCCGTTGTGGCCGCCGCCGACGATGACGGCGTCGTACGCGTCGCTGTGAGGCATACCTCCTGAGTAGCACGCGGTGATCGCCGGGGCCAGGACGCGGCGGGCGCGGCTCGGGCGCCGCCGGGGGCCGGCCGGGCCGGGCCGGAGCAGCCACCGCCGCCGCCGGGCCGGGCACAGCCGACCCCCGCCGGGGCACGGGCGACACATCCGAGGCCGCCCGAGGGGCCGTTTGCCCGCCGCACCGACCGGGTCCACCGCGGCGGAGCCGCGCAGGGGGCACAGCTCGGGGCGGCAGGTGCTCCCGCCGGACCGGGCGGGAGCACCTGCCGCCCCGGCCGGGCCGGGGCACAGCCGACCGCCTGTCAGCTGCGCGGCGGCAACACACCGAGGCCGCCCATGGGCCCGCCTGTCCACCGCGCCGACCGGGCCCACCGCGGCGGAGCCGCGCAGAGGGCGCGGCTCACGGGCCGCCGGGGCCGGGCGGCCCCGGGTCTCACTCGTGTCGGCGTCGCACCGCCGCCATCCGCCGGTACAACTCGACGGCCTCCTCCCGCCGCCCCAACTGCTCCAGGCACTGGGCCTCGTCGCCCAGGCTGGCGAGGGTGTCGGGGTGGTCGGCGCCCAGCACGTCCGCACGGGCCCGGGCGACCCGGCGGTAGAGCTCCAGGGCGTCGGTCCAGTTGCCGAGCCAGCCGAGGGCCACCGCCACCTCCCGGTGGCTGACCAGGGTGTCGGGGTGGTCCGGGCCCAGCGTCCGCTCGCGGAGGGCGGAGACGTCGCGGGCCTCGGCCAGGGCCTCCTCCCAGCGGCCGAGGCGGCCCAGGTTGACGCCGAGGCCGTGCCGGGCGCGCAGGGTCTCGGGGTCGGCGGGGCCCTGGGCTCGGGTGCGGTCGTCGACGAGGGCGCGGTAGAGCACCAGGGCCTCCGCGCTGCGGCCCAGCCGGGCCAGGCTTATGCCGACCTCATAGCGGGCCGCGAGGGCGTCCGGGTGGTCGGGGCCGAGGGTACGGCCGCGGGCGTCGGCCACCTCCCGGTAGATGTGCAGCGCCTCGCTCCAGCGGCCCAGCTGGCCGAGGGCGTACGCGACCTCGTAGCGGGTGACCAGGGTGTCGGGGTGGTCGAGGCCGAGGGTACGGGCGCGGGCCGCGGCCACCTCGCGGGCCACGCGGTGGCAGTCCTCGAACCGCCCCAGGCGGCCCAGGTTGAAGGCCAGGTTATGGCGGCAGCGCAGCGTGTCGGGGTGCTCGGCGCCCATCGTGCGCTCGCGGGCCGCGAGTACGGCGGCGTAGATCTGGTGGGCCTCGAAGTGACGGCCGAGGCGGCTCAGCGCGAACGCGGTCTCCTGCCGGGCGGCCAGCGTGTCCGGGTGCTCAGGCCCGAGCGCCCGAGCGCGGCCCGCCGCCACCCGCCCGTACTCGCCCAGCGCATCGCCGTGGCGGCCCTGCCGCCCGAGGGCGAAGGCCGCCTCGTAACGGCTGGCGAGGGTGTCGGGGTGGTCGGGGCCCAGCACGCGCTCCCGTTCGGCGGCGACCTCCTGGTGCGTCTGGCCGGCCTCCTCCCAGCGGCCCTGTAGGGCCAGGCTCATCCCGATGGTGTGCCGGACGGCGAGCGTGGCGAGCAGGTTTGGCGGCGGGGGCGCCAGAGCGAGCCCGGGCGGCCCAGCGAGCCCGGCAGGCGCGGGTGGCCCAGGGAGCCCGAGCGACCCAGCGGACGCAGGCGGCCCGGCGGGCCCGGCCAGCGCGGGCGACCCAGCGGACGCAGGCGCCCCGGCGGACGCAGGCGCCCCGGCGGGCCCAGCCAGCGCAGACGGCCCAGCGGACACGGGGGGCCCAGCGAGCCCGAGCGACCCAGCGGGCCCAGTCAGCCCGAGCGGCCCAGCGGGCCCAGCCAGCGCGGGCGGCCCGGCAGGCGCAGGCGGCCCGGCGGACGCGGGCGGCCCAGCGAGCCCGAGCGGCCCAGCGGGCCCAGCCAGCGCAGCCGGCCCGGCCGTCGCAGGCGGCCCGGCAAGCCCAGGCGGCCCAGCCGTCGCAGTCGGCGGCGCCGGGCCTGCGGCCCATGCCGCGGTCAGCCCGCCCGCGCCCGCTCCCCCGCCCCGGCCAGTCCACGCGCCGGTGAGCCCGGCGGCCTCGCCCGGCGGGCCCGGCTGCGTCCCGGGCCGGGCGGCCCCGCCCGCCGCGCTACCGGTGGTCATATGCCGGGCCCAGGCGGGCAGGCGGGGCTGTCGCTGCGCGGGGACGTCCGCGCCGAGCCCCGGCAGGGTCCACGCGGGCACCAGCGGCTGCCCCGCGCCCCAGGTCGCGCGGGCCAGGGCGATCCGCTTGGCCAGGTCGGAGGCGTCGCGAGGACGGTCCTCCGGGTCCTTGGCCAGCAGGTCGAGGATCACCCGCTCGAAGGGCTCGGGGATCTCGGGCCGGTGCCGGCGCGGCGGCTCGGGCGGGGTGTCGCGGTGGCCGACGAGCACCGCCCAGGCGTCGTCGACATCGAACGGCGGCGCGCCGGTGGCCATTTCGTACAGCACACAGCCCAGGGAGTACAGATCGCTGCGGTGGTCGACGGCGCCGCCCGCGATCTGCTCGGGCGACATGTAGTGCGGGGTGCCCATGGCGATGCCGGTCCCGGTGAGCCGGGCCGTGAAGCCGATGTCATGGCCGAGCCGGGCGATGCCGAAGTCGCAGATCTTCACCGAGCCGTCGGCCAGCCGCATGATGTTGGCGGGCTTGAGGTCCCGGTGGACGATGCCCTGGTCATGGGTGTACGCGAGGGCGACGGCGAGCTGGCCGGCCATGTCCAGGACGTCGGGGACCGGCAGCGGCCGCTGCTCGTTGTCCTCCAGCAGCTGGCTGAGGTTGCGCCCTTCCAGCAGCTCCATCACCAGATACAGGACGCCCTCGTGCTCCCCGAAGTCATGCACCACGGTCACCCCGCGGTGCTGCAACGAGGCCGCGACCCGCGCCTCGCGGCGGAACCGCTCGCGCAGCACGTCCGTGAAGGACGGGTCCCGCTGCTGTCCCATGGGCTTGAGGCATTTGACGGCGACGCGCCGCCCCAGCGACTCGTCGAGCGCCCGCCACACCTCGCCCATTCCCCCGCGCCCGATCAGGTCGAGCAGCCGGTAACGGCCCTGGATCAGCCTGGTGTCCGCCATTGTCCCCCTGCCTCCGGCGGGAGTGGATCCCGCCGCCCCCGTCGAAGCCGACGGCTCGTCATGGAGCCCTCGACGCATCCCCGTTGTCCAGTATGGCGGCGTTTTGGCGCAACTTGTAGACCGAGGGACGAGTGCCCGGATCCAGCCGTGCGACGGCCCGCAGGATGTGTTTGGGCGGCAGCTGCCGACGGAGGGTGGGCGGGACACGGCGCAGCACCCGCCCGGCCGCCCGCCCGCAGACGGCGGGTGACGACGGCGGGGGCGGGCGCCGGGCGGCCGTACAACTCGTGGGCGTACGGGGGCAGGCTCGCATAGGCGAGTGCGGCGACGCGCCCCCATATCAACGCGCGCGCCGGCACGCGCAGGGAATGAACGGGCGGTCTGCGCAAAAAGGCGTCGACTTCCCCGGCCTCAGGCATACGACCGAGCGCCGGGCGCACCCTTCTCGAAGTACGCGGCGAGCCCCGCCGTATCGGCGGGAAGGCCCGCGGGGTCGAGGCCGACGAGCCGGGCGGCCCCGCGGTTCTCGGATCCCGCGGGCGCGCCATCTCCCGGGCGCATCTCCCGGGTCGCGGACACCCGAGTCGCGGTCACCCCGGTCGCGGTCACCCGGCCGTTCAGATCCGGCCCGCCCGGCGCTGCCGCCGGAGCAGCAGCGCCAGATACAGCCCTCCGATCACCGCGGTCACCACGCCGACCGGCAGTTGGACCGTTTCGTGAATGCGTTGGGAGTAGTCCGCGGTGACCACGAACAGGGCTCCGGTGCAGGTGGCCGCCGCCAGATTGGGCCCGGGGGCGCGGGTGAGGCGCCGGGCCAGCTGGGGGGCGGCCAGTGCCACGAACGGGATCGGGCCGGCGGCGGCGGTGGCCACCGCGCAGGCCGCCGTGGCCAGTACGAGCGTCAGCAGCCGGGTGCGTGGGGCGGACACCCCGAGCCCGCCCGCCACATCGTCCCCCATCTCCAGGATCTTCAGCCTGCTCGCGACGAGCACGACCAGCGGCACCACCACGAGCAGTCCGAGGGCGGCCGGGCGTCCGGCCAACCACGGCCGTTGAGGCTGCCGTTGAGCCACATCATGGCCTGGGCGGCCTGCGTGAATCTGGCCTTGGCCAGCAGATAGGCGTTGACTCCCTGGAGCAGGGCGCTCACCCCGATGCCGACCAGCACCAGCCGGTAGCCGTGCACACCGTGGCGCCAGGCGAGCAGATACACCAGCAGGGCGGTGGCCAGTCCGCCGGCCACCGCCCCGGCCGCCACCTGCCCTCCGGTGCCGCCGGCGACCACGACGACCAGCAGGCCCCCGGTGGCCGAGCCGTGCGGCCCTTCCCCGCCTATGTGATCAGCCGCACCATGGACATCCTGGCCTGCAACCCCAGTGGGCTTCGGCTGTTCGCCGGGATGGCGGACTGGCCGGCCGAGAAGCGCAACGTGGTGCGCTATGTATTCCTGCACCCCACCGCCACCGAGCTGTTCGACGACTGGGACGAGCAGCTCCGCGCGGTCGTGGGGAGGTTGCGGGCGCTGCACAGTCTGGATCCGGATGCCCCCGACCTGGCCGACCTCGTCGCCGAACTCCTCGACAAGAGCGCCGAGTTCGCCGATCTGTGGGAGCGCTACGACGTACGCTGGCACACTCACGGCAGCAAGACCTTCCACCATCCGAAAGTCGGCGACCTGACCCCCGGCTACCAGTCCATGCAGCTGGAAGGCGCCCAGGGACAACGCTTCATCGCGTACTACGCCGAACCTGGCACCCCTGACTACGACAGACTGGTGCTCCTCGACATGTCGGGAGCCGAGCAGACCGCCACCTCCGCGGTCGAGGACATGCGCTGATCAACCAGCCGGCGTGGCGGCGAGGTCATCGCGGACGCGTTGCGGCTCCCGCGTCAGCGGCATGTTGTCCTCATCCCGGACCGCGTCCAGGGCGCCGGGCGCGTCCTGCTCCAGTGCGGCGAACAGAGGGGCCAGGTCGCTGGGGGCAGGGCCCTGTTCCGCGACCAGTTCGAAGCTCCGGCGCACCGCCTCGGGAGCCGTGAGGGCCCGCACCAGCACCTGAGCGATCTGCTCGCGGGCGATGACGCCGTCGGAGGGGGTGCCGGAGCGCCGGGTGTCCCCCTGTAGGAAGACCAGCCGGTGCTCATCGGGGCCGTTCATGTCGAACCAGCCCGGCCGCACGATCGTGTACGGGAGGCCGCTGGCGCGGACGAGGCGCTCGGAGCGCCGCTTCCAGTCGATGAGGTGGTTGTACGCGCTGCCGCGGGCGGTGACACCGATGGCGGTCATCAGCACGATGCGTGGCGTCTGCCCCGACAGGGCGGCGAGCACGTTGCGGACCCCGCCTTAGTCGACGCTCTCCGGCGAGGAGTGCGCGGTGCCGTCGGAGCCGAGGGTCAGCACGACAGCGTCGACGCCGGCCACGGCGTGCGGCAGTGTGTCGGGCTCCGTGACGTCGCCCACGACGATCTGCGCCTCGGCGGGCAGCCGACGCCGGCCCTTCGCGGCGTCGCGTACCAGGGCGCGGGTGGTGTGCCCCCGCGCGATCGACTCGGCGACGACGAGGCGTCCGATGCTGCCTGTCGCACCGACCACCAGTACGGTCATGGGCGCCGTCGTCATGGTTCTTCCTTCTGCTGCGGGTAGGGATGTGGCGAGCGGCCAGACGACGGCGGCGGTCTGCACCACCCGATTCCAGCGTGTGGGAGTGGCGCGCGATGTGGCAGGCCGTGCCGTGCCGAGGAGCGCCGTGCGGGGGAGAGACAGGGCCCCTCAGTCCCTTCCCGCGCAGGTCACAGCGCTAACGGCGCACCCTCGGCATCCCCAGGCCGATCCAGGAGATGATCTCCCGCTGCACCTCGTTGTTGCCGCCGCCGAAGGTGAACACGACGCTGCTGCGGTAGCCGCGTTCGAGCTCGCCGTGGAGCACCGCGCCCGCCGACCCCTCCTTGAGCGGGCCCGCCGCGCCGACGATCTCCATCAGCCAGGCGTACGCGTCGCGGCGCGCCTCGGAGCCGTACACCTTGACGGCGGAGGCGTCGTGGGGGGTGAGCGCATCGCGCTGGAGGGCGTCCACCATCTGCCAGTTGAGCAGCTTCATGGCGTCGAGCCTGGCGTGGGTACGGGCCAGCCGCCCGCGTACCCAGCCCAGGTCGATGACGCGGCGGCCGTCGGCGAGCTTGGTGTCGGCGGCCCACTGCTGGACACCGCGCAGGGCGCGGATGGCCATCGTGCCGTGGGCGGCGAGGGTGACCCGCTCGTAGTTGAGCTGGGTGGTGATCATCCGCCAGCCCTCGTTCTCCGCGCCGACCCGGCGGGTGGCCGGCACCTCGATGTTCTCGTAGTAGCTGGCGGTGGTGTCGTGGGAGGCGAGGGTGGTGATGACGGTGCAGGAGTAGCCGGGGTCGCTGGTCGGCACGAGCAGGATGCTGATGCCCTTATGTGGCTTGGCGTCGGGGTCGGTGCGGACCGCGAGCCAGACCCAGTCGGCGGTGTCGCCGTTGGTGGTCCAGGTCTTCTGGCCGTTGACGAGGTAGTGGCCGGTATCGGGGTCTCCCTCGCGTACGGCGCGGGTCTTGAGCGAGGCGAGGTCGGTGCCCGCGTCGGGCTCGCTGTAGCCGATGGCGAAGTCGATCTCGCCGGAGAGGATCTTCGGGAGGAAGTACTCCTTCTGCTCGTCGGTGCCGTACCGCATCAGGGTGGGCCCGACGGTGTTGAGCGCCATGAGCGGCAGCGGCACGCCCGCCTGGGCGGCCTCGTCGAAGAAGATGAACTGCTCCACCGGGCCGAGCCCACGCCCGCCGTACTCCCGTGGCCAGCCCACGCCCAGCCAGCCGTCCGCGCCGAGGCGGCGGATGGTCTCGCGGTAGAACCGCTTCTGTCCGGCCGGGTCGGCGTAGCGGGCGTAGGCATCGTCGGGGACGAGTTCGGTGAAGTACGCGCGCAGTTCGGTGCGCAGTTGCCGCTGCTCGGGGGTGTAGTCGAGGTGCACGGCCCCTCCTGGAGTCTCGCGTCCGCCGCACGGGCGGGCTGGGCGCCTGGAATCGAGGGGCACGGTAGAACGTGTTCCAACAATACGGAAGGGCCGCGGGCCCGGACGCCGCATCCGCCGAGGCGGCGTCCGGGCCCGCGTATCCCGGCCGAACGGGCAGCGGGCTGCGGGCGGTCAGACCGCTCGCAGCCAGCCGTCGATCAGCGCGGGATAGTCGGTGGTGACCGCGTCGGCGCCCAGGGCCACACAGCGCGCCAGCCGCCCGGCGTCGGCGGCCGGCCACGCGTCCACCCGCAGCCCCTGGGCGTGGCACCGCTCGACCAGACCGGTCGTCAGCTCGGGGCTCAGCTCCGGGCAGACCCAGGTGGCCTTCACCTCCGCGGCGCGCGCGGGCAGTTCCGCCGTGGGGTCGGCGGTGATCAGCCCCCGTTCCACCTGGGGCAGCAGCCGCGCGGCGCCATCGAGCACCTCGGCCTGGAAGGAGGTGAGCACGACGCGCTCGGGCAGTGGGGTTTGACGGTCGGACTCGGCCAGAGCGGCCACCGCCTCGGGGGCCTTGATCTCCACCTGCACCAGTCCGGGGAAGGCGTCCAGGGCCTCGCGGAGCGTGGGGATCCGCTCGCCCTGGCCGGCGTCGAGCTCCCGCAGCTCGGCCAGGGAGAGCGCGGCGACCTCGCCCGTACCGTCGGTGGTGCGGTCCACGGTGGCGTCGTGGATCACCACGAGGTGGCCGTCGCGGGACACCCGCACATCCAGCTCGACGCCCTCGGCGCCGACCTGGTGGGCGCGGCGGAAGGAGCGCAGGGTGTTCTCCGGCTCATCGGCCCTGGCGCCCCGGTGTCCGTAGACCAGAGGACGTACGGCCGGGCGGCGTGGGGTGGCGGATCGGGACGGTGTCACAGGTGCTCCTCGATGGACTCACGGTGCCGGTCCACTCCCTTGCGCAGCCGCGTGGCGACATCGGAGAACGCCTCGTGCGCGGGGGTGTTGCCGGTCCAGATCTTCTGTAGCCCGGTGTAGATCTGGACGTTGGCGTTGGGCACCATCATCCGCACCTGGTCACCCTTGCGGGTGTGCGGAAGCTGCTTGACCGCGGTGGAGAAGTTGGGGTCCTCGGTGAGCAGCTTGGCCAGCGCGGGGGACTTGGTGGCGGCCGGGACCACGGGCATATAGCCGGTCTGGACGGTCCACTGGGCCGCGTTCTCCGGCCGCGCCAGGAAGCGTACGAACTCCGCGGCGGCCTGTTTGCGCTCCTTGGGCACCCGTTTGAACATACCGAGTCCACCGCCGCCCGTGGTCACCCCGAACTCCTTGTGGCGGGGCAGGAATCCGGTGCCCAGCTCCCAGCCGCCCGCCTTGGCCATCTCGGAGATCTTCCGCAGCCCGCCGGTGGAGGTGATCAGGGTGGCGATCAGCTGGTTGCCCATGTCCCCTGCGGGGTCGGTGGACATATAGGCGATGCGGTCCTTGTGGACCAGCTTGCGCTGCCACTCCCCGGCCGCGACGGTGGCCTCGTGGTCGATGGTGACGTCCAGGCCCTTGGAGTACGCGCCGCCCCACTGCCAGGCGGTGCACTGGAACTGCCAGTCCCCGTCGATCTTCTGGTACGCCTCCAGGGCGACCGGCTTGCCCTGGGTCTTCAGCCGGGTGATCTCCTTGGCCCAGCCGTACATCTCCTCCCAGGTCTCGGGGGCCCGGTCGGGCACCCCGGCCTTCTTGAAGAGGGTGCGGTTGAAATAGAAGAGCGGGGTGGAGCGGGCCAGCGGCAGCCACCAGTGGTGGCCCTTGACCCGCCCCTCCCCCAGCAGCCTCGCGTTGTAGGTGGCGCGCAGCTCGCCGGGGTCGATGTAGTCGTCCCAGGGCTCGAGCGCGTCCCCGAAGTAGAAGCGGTACCACTTCACATCGGACAGCACGCAGAGATCGGGCGCCTGGCCGGCGAGCAGCCCGACGACCGCCTTCTGGGCGCATTCGTCGTACGTGCCCTGGAACTGGACCTCCACATAGATGTCGCGCTGCTCGCGGTTGAACTTGTCGGCGAGATCCTGGAGGGCGCGGCCGGGTACGTCCGCGAAGGTGGACCACAGAACGACGCGATTGCGCCCGGAGTAGCCGTCGGGGACCGATCCGCCCGGCTGCTCCACCGGGCCGGTGGTGGTGCCGCAGGCGCTCAGCAGCGCGGCGGCCGTGGGCGCCCCGGCCGCGAGGGCGAGAAAGCGCCGGCGGCTGGGGAGGCTCTGGCCCGGGCTGGGAAGGCTCTGGCTCAGGTTGGGGAGGCTCTGGCTCACTTCCCGGCTCCCTGGGTCAGCCCGGCGATGATGTAGCGCTGGGCGATGAAGAAGACGATGAGCACCGGCAGGATCACCATCACCGTGCCGGCCAGGATGGCGCCCCAGTTGGCGTAGGTCTCCTGGTCCCGCAGGAAGAGGAGGCCGACCGGGAGGGTGCGCATATCGGCGCTGCTGGTCACGATCAGCGGCCAGATGAAGTCGTTCCACTTGGTCACCATGATCACGATGGCGACGGTGATCACCATGGGCCGTGACATGGGCAGTACGACGCGGAAGAGGGTGCGCAGATGGCCCGCCCCGTCGATCCGGGCCGCGTCCATGACCTCCTTGGGGAGCGTCAGCATGTGCTGGCGCAGCAGGAAGGTGCCGAAGACCGAGCCCAGGCCCGGGGCGATCAGGCCGGCCCAGGTGTTGACCCAGCCCAGCTGGGCGATGGTCAGGAAGTTGGGCAGCAGGGTGACATGGCCGGGGACCATCATGGCGCCCAGCAGGAAGAGGAACAGCCACTTCTTGCCGGGGAAGGGCAGGAAGACGAAGGCGTACGCGCACAGCAGCGCGGAACACAGCTCGATGGCGGTGCCGACGACCGAGACCACGAGGGAGTTGAGGAAGAACCGGTCGAAGGGGGCGGCGTTCCAGGCGTCGGAGAAGTTGCTCCAGCGCAGGTCGGTGGGGACCCAGTGGGGCGGATAGGCGTAGATCTGAGGGTTGGTCTTCAGCGCCGAGGAGGCCAGCCAGTACAGCGGGCCCGCCGCGATGAGCGCGACCAGGACGAGCAGCGCGTACAGGCCGAGGCGCCGGGCCCGGCCGCCGGGGCGGCGGGAGGGCGCCGCCGGGTCGAGGGCCGTCACTGGTAGTGCACCTTTCGCTCGAGGTAGCGGGCCTGTCCCGCGGTGATCAGCAGAAGCACGGCAAACATGATCATCGCGCCGGCGGCGGAGCGCCCCGCGTCGAAGGCGCGGAATCCCTGGTCGTAGATGAACCAGCTGAGGGTGGAGGTGGAGGTGCCCGGGCCGCCCGCGGTCATCATGGCCAGCACGTCGAACGCCTGGAAGGTGCTGATGGTGCAGGTCACCAGCAGGAAGAAGGTGACCGGTGAAAGCAGCGGGAGGGTGATCCGGCGCAGCCGCGTCCAGGGCCCGGCGCCGTCCAGCGCGGCGGCCTCGTACACCTCCCTGGGCAGGCCCTGGAGCCCGGCCAGATAGACCACGGCGACGAATCCGATGTTCTTCCAGAGGTAGACCAGGACCAGGCCGGTCAGCGCCCACTTGGAGTCGGTCATCATGGCCGGGGCGGTCAGTCCGAGCGGGGCCATCAGCGGGCGTATCAGCCCGTAGTTGGGGTCGAAGACGAACAGCCACAGGGTGCCGACGGCGGCCCCGGAGAGCACATACGGGGCGAAGGTCAGCGTCCGCACCACGTTCCGGCCGCGCAGCTTCTGGTTCAGCAGCAGCGCGGTGGCAAGACCCAGGACGATACCGCCGGCCACGATGCCGACGACGAAGACGACGGTGGTCCACAAGGTGGCGCGGAAGTCGGGGTCGGTGAGCAGATCGGTGTAGTTGCCGAGCCCGACGAAGTCCTTGGCCGGGGAGATCATGTCCCAGTCGGTCAGGCTGAGATAGCCGTTGTAGACCACCGGCCAGTAGGCGAAGAGCAGCAGGAAGAAGAAGTTCGGGGCGGCGAACGCGGCGAAGAGCAGATAGTCGCGCCGTCTGCGCCTGGCGCGCAGACGGCGGCCGGCGTCGTCGATGGCAGACAAGGGGAGTTGATCCTTCCGAACTGCGCCCCGAGGACACCCCCTGGGACGTGCTGGTGACAGCCCCAAGGGATACCAACAGAGTTGATGAGAAGGAAACACCTTGTCGTGTTACAACTTGGCCTACTTCACACTCCTGGCTGGCTTTTTCTCACTCCTTCCGTGAACAACCGCCGGAAACACGCGACTCAGCCCCGCCGGGTGGTGCGCACCACCTCGCCCGGGCGCCAGGTCTGCAGCACCAGATCGGAGCCCTCCACCGCGGTGCGCACCACCTCGGTCACCTCGACGCGGAAGAGGTGGAACGGCTCCGGTGGGTGGACCTCTGCGGCGAACCGGGCGAGCAGCTGCGGATCGGTCACCTCCACGGCGCGCCCGCTGACCCGTACGTCGCCGCCGTCCATCCCGGTGTCGGGGCCGGGGTTGGCGTGGATCGCGAAGCGCGCGTCGCGCCGCAGGTCCAGGGCCTTGCGCGAGTCCGGCATCATGCCCAGCCACATCTCGCCGAAGCGGAAGTCCACTTCGAGCCCGGTCACCCGCGGGCTGCCGTCCTGGCGCAGGGTGGCCAGCACATGGTGCCGATAGCGCTGGAACCGCTCCCGCACCACGGTGGAGAACGCGGGCTCCGCCGCCTCGAACCCACCCCAACTGGTCGTCGTCGCACTCATCATGGCGCCCATGCTTCCGGGATTACCGGACACCTTCTGTCGGGATTGGAGCTCACGCGCCTGATCCGGCGGCAGATGGGCGGTCCAGTCCGTCCCGGGCAGCCGATACGCCACCCAGGTCTGCGCATAGGCCGGGGGACGCGGCTGGGAGCGGTGGGTGAGCACGGCGGTGGGTTCCCGGGCGGACCGCAGCACCAGCGCCGCGGGCGTGATGGACCGGTTGTTCCCGCTGGTCTGGGCGGAGGCGCAGCCCGCGTGGTACGCGATGGGCAGGGCGTGGTCGCCGGCGACCAGGCACGGCGACCGCAGCCCCAGCCGGTGCAGCGCGGCCGCGGCCGTCCGGTAGCTTCCGTTGACCTTCTCCGACTGGGCCGCCGAGCGGCCGAGTACCACATGCTGCGAGGCCAATTGGAGGGTGACCACCACACCGAGCGCGACCGCCACGGGCTGCGGGGAGCGCACGCTCTGGACGGTACGGAGCAGCAGCTCGGCCATGGGGAGCGCGAGCAGCGCGTAGGAGGGCATCAGGAAGCGCGGCGCGAAGTAGCCGATGAGCAGCAGATACGGGATGGCGAGCGCGGCGGCGCAGACGATCGGCAGGATGGTCAGCGCGAGCGGATGGCCGTGGTGCGGGGCGCCCGGGCGGGACACCCGCTCCCGGCGGTCGCGGCGGTCCCGTACGGCGACGACGACCGCGGCGGCGGTCAGCAGCGGCAGCGCCAGCCACCACACGGTCAGCTCCGGGTGGCGCAGCGGCACCTCGCACGGACGGCACAGCTGCGGCCCGTTCAGGCTGCGCAGCGCCGCCCCGACGTTGAAGTGCAGCCCCATGCCGCCCTCGACATCGCTGGAGACCCGCAGCCGCTCCAGGACGCCGCCGAAGCGGGCGTACGCCTCGCCCACCCACTGCGCGGCGCCCAGCGTGAGCCCGCCGAGCAGCGCGGGCAGGGCCGGCCGCCAGGCCCGGATGGCCACGGCCCCGGCCAGCAGCGGCAGGGCCAGCCAGCCCCCGTCGGGGGTCCGTACGAGGGTGACGCCCGCGATGACGGCGGCCAGCCACCAGCGCGCGTTCCGCTCGGCGGGGGCGCGCAGAAACCAGCCGACGGCGGCCACCGCGCCGATCGCCACCCACAGGTTCGGCATCACCGTCGGTCCGCTGATCTGGGTGATCCACAGCCCGGCGAACAGGAGTGCGGCCAGGGCGACCGTGCCGTGGCCGAGCATCCGGCGCCACACCCGGAAGGCGGCGTACAGGGCGGCGGCGGAGAGCACCGCGAGGAGTACCCGCAGCACCGGAATGGAGGAGGTCACGGAGACGACCGGGGCGACCAGCATGCTGATCCCGCGGGAGCGGGGGGCGCTGAAGTACGCGGCCGGGTGGCGCGGGTCGACCTGGGAGACGTACACGGACTCGTCCCAGCCCAGGGCGTGCGCGGTGTGCGGAATGACCACGAGGAGCTGGACGAGGGCGTAACCGGCGGCCACCAGCGCGAGCCAGGGCGCGGGGCGGCGATGGCGCGCCGGCTCGAAGGGTTGCGGGCGCGGGCGCGGGGTGGCGGCGGCCGGGGCGACAGTATTCTCCATGCGCGAACCATATGATGCTTTTGTACCTTTTTCTCCGCATTGATCCATTCAGCTCAGCGCCCAAGGGGTGCCATGAGCGCCGGAGATCCGTAGGATTTTCATCCCGCGTACAGCTCCACCCGTACAGCTCCACCCGGCGGAGAACGGACACGCATATGAAGATGCTGATCAACGTTGCCGAGACCGTGGTCGCCGACGCCCTGCGCGGAATGGCCGCCGCGCATCCCGAGTTGACAGTGGACGTCGAGAACCGGGTGATCGTCCGGCGGGACGCCCCGGTCGCCGGCAAGGTCGCGCTGCTCTCCGGCGGCGGATCGGGTCATGAGCCGCTGCACGGGGGATTCGTCGGGCCCGGAATGCTGGACGCGGCGTGCCCCGGCGAGGTCTTCACCTCCCCCGTGCCCGATCAGATGGTGCGGGCCGCGGCCGCCGTGGACAGCGGCAAGGGCGTCCTGTTCATCGTCAAGAACTACACCGGCGACGTCCTCAACTTCGACATGGCGGCCGAGCTCGCCGAGGACGAGGGCGTACAGATCGCCAAGGTCCTGGTCAACGATGACGTGGCGGTGACCGACAGCCTCTACACGGCCGGGCGGCGCGGCACCGGGGCGACGCTGTTCGTGGAGAAGATCGCCGGCGCGGCGGCCGAGGAGGGTGCGCCGCTGGACCGGGTGGCGGCACTCGCCCGGCAGGTCAACGAGTCGTCGCGGAGCTTCGGCGTCGCCCTCAGCGCCTGCACCACCCCCGCCAAGGGCGGCCCGACCTTCGACCTCCCGGCCGGGGAGCTGGAGTTGGGCGTGGGCATCCACGGCGAGCCCGGGCGCGAGCGGCGGGCCATGATGACCTCCCACGAGATCGCCGACTTCGCGGTGGACGCGGTGCTGGAGGAGCTGCGGACCGACAACCCGGTCCTCGTCCTCGTCAACGGCATGGGCGCCACACCGCTGCTGGAGCTGTACGGCTTCGCCGCCGAGGTGCACCGGGTGCTCGGCGAGCGCGAGGTGGTGGTGGCACATACGCTCGTCGGCAACTACGTCACCTCGCTCGACATGGCGGGCGCTTCGGTGACCCTGTGCCGGGTCGACGAGGAACTGCTGCGACTGTGGAACGCGCCGGTAAGGACCGCCGGGCTGCGCTGGGGCTGCTGACCGGGACCGGCCCCCGCCACCGATACGTACGCTGTCGCCGTTTGGCCATTCGACCGAGGAGGCGCCCTGTGCCCAGCTCTGTGTCCAGCAGCGAAACCGCCGGCGAACCGGCGCTCGACGCCGCCTTCTTCCACCGCTGGCTCACCGCGGCGGCCGCGGCCATAAGCCGCGAGGCGACCCGACTGACCGAGCTGGACTCGGCCATCGGCGACGCCGACCACGGCAGCAATATGCAGCGCGGCTTCACAGCCGTCACCGAAGCCCTGGAGAAGGAGCCGCCGGGCCCGCCGGGGGCCGTGCTGATCCTGGCCGGACGTCAGCTGATCTCCAAGGTGGGCGGCGCCTCGGGGCCGTTGTACGGGACGCTGCTGCGCCGCGCGGGCAAGGCGCTCGGCGACGCCGAGCAGGTCACCGTACGACAGCTGGCCGACGCGCTGCGGACCGGTGTGGACGCGGTGGCCCAGCTCGGCGGCGCCGCGCCCGGCGACAAGACGATGCTGGACGCGCTCCTCCCCGCGCTGGACGCGCTGGCCGCCGACGGCGGGTCCTTCGCGGCGGCGAGCGAGGCCGCGGACAAGGGCGCGCTGGCCACCGTGCCGATGCTGGCGCGCAAGGGCCGGGCCAGCTATCTGGGTGAGCGCAGCATCGGCCATCAGGACCCCGGCGCCACCTCGTCGGCGCTGCTGTTCGCGGCCCTCACGGAGGTGGCTCCTTCATGAGTGACGCGGAGAAGCGGGTCGGCGTGGTGCTGGTGTCGCACAGCGCCGCCGTCGCCGAGTCGGTGGCGCAGCTGGCCACCGGGCTGGCCGGCGGCGGCAGCACCGCGCCGGTCACCGCGGCCGGCGGCACCCCGGACGGCGGGCTCGGCACCAGCCCGGAGCTGGTCGCCGAGGCGGCTCACGCGGTCGACCAGGGCGCGGGCGTGGCGGTCCTGGTGGACCTGGGCAGCGCCGTGCTGACCGTGAAGGCGCTGCTGGCCGAGGGCGACGAGCTGCCCCCGGGCTCCCGGCTGGTGGACGCGCCGCTGGTCGAGGGCGCGGTGGCGGCGGTCGTCGCCGCCTCGGCGGGTGCGGACGTGGACGCGGTCGCGCGGGCGGCGGAGGAGGCGTACGACTACCGCAAGGTCTGATCCGGGACGGGCCCGGGGGCCGAGCCGGAGGTCGATCCCGAGGGTCTTCGGCATGAAGATGCAATCATCGCCCGGACTGGTGACAGGGAAGGTCACCGTTGGTTAAATGCGCCGAGCGCTTTCCGGCCAACCCCTGGAGCGTCCCGTGCGGATGACACGTCGTGCCCTGTTGTCGATCGTCCCGGCGGCGACCCTGTCGGCGGTGGCGCCGCCGCAGCGGGCCTGGTCCCAGGCGCCGCGGGAAGCGACACCCGCCGAGGCCGCCGAGGACCAGGCGACGCTGATCGGCAACACCGTCGCCGTCCTCGCCGGCACCGCCGACTCCAACGCCCGGCCGGAGGTCGCCGCCAAGCTCGCCGCCATCGCCTCCACGGCCAAGGCCCGGCTGGCCGCTCTGGACGGTGCCGGGCAGGGCGAGCTGTTCCGCGGCCTTCCGCTGGGGAGCAGTGACACCAATCTGACGACGTCCTTCCAGTACCTGTACGAGATCGCCCTCGCCACCCGCGCCCCCGGCGGCGCGGCCCCGGGCGGTGACACGGCCGTGTCGCGGCGGGTCATCGACGGTCTGGTCCGGCTCCACGACGACTACTACGGCGACCAGTCGAAGGGCTATTACGGCAACTGGTTCAACTGGGAGATCGGCATCTCCTCCCAGCTGACCCGGACCCTCGTCCTGCTGAAGGACGAGCTCACCGCGTACCGCCCCGACCTGACCGCCACCTGCGTCGCCTCGATGGACGCCTACCTCCGCAACGGCAAGGCCGGCGACGTCGACCTCGACTCCCGCTTCCACACCGGCGCCAACCTCGCCGACATCACCACCAACCGGATCCTCCAAGGCGCCGTGCTCGGCGACGAGGCCCGTATCACCAAGGCGGTCGCCGACCAGCTGACCGTCCTCGCCACCATCGACCCGTACCGCCTCAGCCACAACGTCACCGACGGCTTCTACGCCGACGGCTCCTTCATCCAGCACGCCTCCGTCGCCTACACCGGCTCCTACGGCAAGGGCCTGCTCACCCGCATGGTCCAGGCCATCAAGATCCTCGAAGGCACCGGCTACGCCCAGGGCCAGGACCGCGTCGGCGCCGTGCGCGACTGGGTGGTGCGCGGCTTCGCGCCGCTGGTGTTCGAGGGCTGGATGATGGAGATCGTCAAGGGCCGCGGGGTGTCCCGCAGCACGACCACGGGATACACCGATGTCGCGGAGGTCGTCGAGGCCGTCGTCGACCTGTCCGGCTATGCGACCGGGGCCGACGCCACCGCCCTCAAGGGCTACGTCAAGTTCGTCCGGCAGAGCTCCCGGGCTACCCTCGACCCGGGGCGCTTCCTGTCCCCCGTCAGCGTCGCCCGCTACGCCGACATCCTCGCCGACACCGGGATCCCCGCGAAGGACCTCAACCCGGCCGAGCGCCACGTCGCGTTCAACGCGATGGACAAGACCGTCCACCGGCGCCCCGGCTACGCCTTCGCGCTGGCCCGCAGCTCACCGAGGATCAGCAAGTACGAGTACATGAACGGCGAGAACCTGATGCCCTGGTTCCAGGGCGACGGGGCCCACTACCTGTACCTCTCCGGCCAGGACCAGACCCAGGCCTTCGGCGTCGACTACTTCACCACGGTCTCGCCCTACCGCCTGGCCGGCGTCACCGCCCCCGTGGAGACCCGCCGTACGGTCCCCGAGCTCTACGGCGGTCTGTGGTACGACAACCCGGAGCGCGGCTTCACCTCCTCCTCCGAGTCGCAGAACACCTACGTCTACTTCCCCCGCGGCGCGGGCGGACTCTCCGGCGGCGCCTGCCTCGGCGCGTACGGCGCGGCCGGGCTCGTCCAGGCCGACGACGTCGCGTACGCCGCCCAGCAGGCCGGCACCCTGCCAGACGACTTCGTCGCCTACCGCAACGCCCGCGCCACCAAGTCGTGGTTCATGCTCGACGACGAGATCGTCGTCCTCGCCGCGGGCGTGGGCGACCCGGCGGGTCGCGCGGTGACAACGACCCTGGACAGCCGCGTCAGCCGCCTGGCCCAGCCGGCGGACACCGTCACCCTCACCGGGCGGCTGCGCGACGGCACGCCCTGGTCCGGCACCGGCACCGCCCCGCTGGCCTGGCTGCGCTACGCCGACGCGGGCCAGGGCACCGCGGTCGGCTATGTGTTCCTGGACGGGCGGCGGCCCACCGTGGCGCTCGAAACGGTCACCCGCAGCCGCCGCGCCGTCCGCGTGTCCAACCCGGACACCATGGTGACCAAGCAGGTCTTCTCCGTCTCCGTCGAACAGCCGGCCGGCGCGCCGGCCACCTCGATGGCCTACGCCCTCGTTCCGAACGCGTCCGACCGGCAGCTGATGGCGTACGCCGGCGGGCCGGTGTCCGTGCTGGCCAACACCGCGCGCGTCCAGGCGGTGCGGCACAAGGGCCTCGGCCTGACCGCCGCCAACGTCTTCGCCCCCGGCCACCACCACGCCGGACGTCTGTCGATCGACGGCCCGGCGTCGGTGATCCTCCGCGAGGGGCGCGACGGGACCGTATCGGTGGCGGTGGCCGACCCGACCACCGAGCGCGACACGGTCTCGGTCGTCATCCGGGGCCGCGCCCTGCGGGCCGGCTCGGTGGACGAGGGCGTACGGGTCGACCGCCTCCCCGGCGGCACCCGGATCCGCGTCGCCACCCGCCACTCCTACGGACGGAGCTTCACGGCGACACTGCTCCGACACCAGCCGCCGACGGGCCGACGGGTAGCCGGCAGATAACCAACAGGCCGCAGAACAAGGGCTCCTCACCCGGTCGGTGGAGGAAATCGAGGAACACCGGGCCGCCGAACATTACTGTCGTGTCATCGCGATCGAGTCCGAGCGGCACCCAGTGACCGGTGGTCATCGAAACTTCCTCAAGGAGCTCGAATGGCTGAGAAGTCCGCTGAAGTCTTGATATCGGAGCCGGACGAACCCGCGATCGACGGACGCGTCGGTGTAGAACCGGCGGGGACGGACATCGAGAGGAAACTCGCCGAAGTACTGGCCGAGGTCGTATCCGCGGAACACGTTTCGACCGCCGGCCATTTCTTCACCGATCTCGGCGCGAACTCCTTGGTCATGGCCCAGTTCTGCGCACGGGTCAGAAAGAGACCGGACCTGCCGTCCGTGTCGATGAAGGACATCTATCGACACCCCACGATCCAGAGCCTGGCGGCGGCTGTCGCGCACACCGCCGCCGCTGCCGCTGCCGCTACCGCTGTCGATTCACCGGCACCGACGCAGACGGTACCGCCGACGCGGAAGGCATCGGCGCGCACGCTGGATTACGTACTGTGCGGAACACTCCAGTTGCTGGTTTTCCTGGGCTATTCCACCGTCACCGGACTCGTCGCGGCCCGAGGCTATGAATGGGTCGCCGACGGCTCGGGTCTGGTCGACACCTATCTTCGGTCGGTTCTGTTCGGCGGCATCGGCTTCGTCGTTCTGTGCACCTTCCCGATCGCCGCCAAATGGATCCTCATCGGCCGCTGGAAGAGCCGCGAGTTCCCGGTCTGGGGCCTGACCTATGTGCGCTTTTGGATCGTCAAAGCGCTGCTCCACGCCAATCCGATGCACTTCTTCATCGGCAATCCGCTGTATGTGCTGTACCTGCGGGCGCTCGGCGCGCGGATCGGCAAGGGAGTCACCATCCTCTCCCACTCCATCCCCGTCTGCACCGATCTGCTCACGGTCGGGGCCGGCACGGTGATCCGCAAGGATGCGTTCTTCCTCTGCTACCGGGCGCACGCCGGACACATCCAGACCGGCCGGGTCACCCTCGGTCGGGATGTGTTCATCGGTGAGAAGACCGTGCTCGACATCGACACCTCGATGGGCGATGGAGCGCAGCTCGGCCACTCATCCGCCCTCTACCGCGGTCAGGTGGTCCCGGACGGCGAGCGCCATCACGGGTCACCGGCCCAGCCGACACAGATCGACCATATGAGGGTCGGACCCGCCCGGTGCGGTACGTCGCGCCGGTTCCGCTTCGGCCTCGCCACCCTGCTTCAGCTGTTCCTGCTGTATCTACCGCTGACCGTCGGCGGCATATACATGCTGTTCCAGGCGATTCCGGCGCTCGGCGAGCGAGCGGACGCGGGGGCGGCCGGAATCACCTCGTCGAATTTCCTCATCGATGCGCTGCTCATGTCCTCCGTGCTGTTCTTCGGCTTCGTCGTCGTGGGCCTCGCCGTCGTATGCACCGTTCCGCGCCTGCTGAATCTGTTCATCAAGCCCGACAAGGTCTACCCGCTCTACGGCTTCCACTACGCGGCGCACCGGGCGATTGCCGGCATGACGAACTTGAAGTTCTTCACATGGTTCTTCGGCGACAGCTCCTATATCGTCCACTATCTCCGCGCTCTCGGATACGACTTGTCCCGGGTCGAGCAGACGGGGTCCAACTTCGGCACGGAGGTGCGGCACGAGACCCCGTATCTGGTCTCCGTGGGCAGCGGAACGATGGTGGCCGACGGCCTCTCCCTCCTCAACGCGGAATTCTCGAGCACATCCTTCCGGGTGTCCCGAGCGTCGATCGGAGCGCATAACTTCCTCGGCAACAACATCGCCTATCCCGTCGGGGCCAGGACGGGTGACAACTGCCTGCTCGCGACGAAGGTGATGGTCCCCCTCGACGGTGAGCTCCGCGAAGGGGTGGGACTGCTCGGCTCGCCCTGTTTCGAGATTCCCCGGTCGGTGGAGCGCGACTCCCGATTCGACCACCTCAGGGACGGGGAGGAACTGCGCCGCAGGCTCGCCGCGAAGAACCGCTACAACGCCCGCTCCATGATTTTCTTCCTGCTCGTACGGTGGCTGCACGCCTTTGTGCTCACGGCGCTCGGTCTCGCCTCGATCAGCCTCTACGGTGAGCTCGGGCATGTGGTGATCGCCGCGTATCTGGCTCTCACGCTCGCCTTCACCGCCCTCTACTACGCCCTCGTGGAGCGCGGCGTGGCGGCATTCCGCGCGCTGCGCCCGCGGCTGTGCTCCATCTACGACCCGTACTTCTGGTGGCACGAACGGCTGTGGAAGGTGCCGGACGAACACCTCGACCTTTTCAACGGAACCCCCTTCAAGAATCTGATCTGGCGGCTGCTGGGAGTGCGCATCGGCAGCAGGGTCTTCGACGACGGCTGCTATATGACCGAGCGGACACTCACCGCCGTCGGGGACGACTGCACCCTGAACATCGGGAGCAAGATCCAGTGCCACTCGCAGGAGGACGGCACCTTCAAGTCCGACCGCACCACGCTCGGTGCCGACTGCACCCTCGGGGTCGGCACCCATGTGCACTACGGCGTGACGTTGGGCGACGGCGTGGTGCTGGCACCCGATTCCTTCCTCATGAAAGGCGAGGAAGTCCCCCCGAACGCACAGTGGGGAGGAAACCCCGCCACGGAGCTGCCGGTGGCGAACCACGCCGGATCCACGGCGATGTGAGGAAGGGGGGCCATTCGATGGGAGCACGCGTGGAAGCGGATCAGGAGTGTGTGAGCGGTGTGCCGACCGCTGGTGGATTCCCCGTGGTTCCGCGGTGGACCCGGGAGCCGGTGGCGGGCGTGGCCGAGTACGAAGTGGCGGTGCCCGGCGATGTGGTGGAGGGGGTGCGTGAACTGGCACGGGACTTGGGGGTGCCGGTGAGCGCGGTGCTGTTGGCCGCGCACGCCAAGGTGCTGTCCGCGCTGTCGGGTGAGCAGGAGGTGGTGACGGGCTATGCCGCCGACACGACGGACCCTCCGCTGCCGTGCCGGCTGACCGTCGCACCCGAGTCGTGGCGCGCACTGGTGCTGAGCGCTCATCGCGCCGTGGCCGAGCCGGCGGCACACGGGGAGTTCACGGCCGGTGAGCCTCGGCGGGAGCCGGAGGCGGCGGGTTACGAGGTCGTGTTCGACCCGGCGGGCGCCGAGCGCGGGCTGGCCGACGGCGTGGTGCTGGGGGTGGGCTGGTGTTGGTGTGATCGGGGCGGGCGGCTGGTGGCGCGGCTGCGGTATCGCACCGAGGTGATCGACGGCGAATACGCGGCCCGCGTCGGCGGCTACCACCTGGCCGCGCTGGGCCTGATGGCGGCGGATGCGGAGGCTGAGCACGCGCGGCAGAGTCTGCTGTCGGCCCAGGAGGTGCGCCATCAGCTCGAAGGTCTTGCCGGACCCCGCCGGATGCTGCCGCAGGGGCGCGCGCATGAGCTGTTCGAGCAGCGGGCGCGGGCGCATCCCGAGGCCGTGGCAGCGGTGCACGGCGATCGCCGGTGGACGTACGGGGAGCTGAACGCGCGCGCGAACCGGCTGGCGCGGGCGCTGCTGGCGCGGGGTCTTGACCGGGAAGCGGTGGTGGGGGTGGTCACCGAACGCGGCCTCGACTGGCTGGCCGCGGTGTTGGCGGTGTTCAAGGCCGGGGGCGTGTATCTGCCGATCGAGCCCCACTTCCCCGCCGGTCGTATCGCGGCCACGTTGTCGCGTGCCGAGTGCCGACTCGTACTCACCGAATCCGGCAGCGCACACACCCTCGATCAGGCCCTGGCCACGCTGCCGGGTGTGCAGAAGGTGCTGGTCGAGGCGGCGTACGCGGAACAGCACGCCGACACCGACGTCGGGGTGGACATCGCGGCCGATCAGCTGGCCTACATCTACTTCACCTCCGGCTCCACCGGCGAACCGAAGGGGGCGATGTGCGAGCACGCGGGCATGCTCAACCACCTCTACGCCAAGATCGATGACCTGGGGATCGGTCAGGGGCGGGTGGTGGCGCAGACGGCCCCGCAGTGTTTCGACATCTCGCTGTGGCAGTTGCTGGCCGCGCTGCTGGTGGGCGGGCGGACGCTGCTGATCGGCCAAGAGGTGGTCGTGGACGCGGAGCGCTTCGTCGACACGCTGGTGCGTGGCCGGGCCACCGTGGTGCAGGTCGTGCCCTCCTATCTGGAGGTGGTGGTGTCGTACCTGGAGCGGTATCCCCGCCAACTGCCCGATCTGAGATGTGTCTCGGTGACCGGTGAGGCGTTGCAGCGGGAGCTGGTCCAGCGCTGGTTCGCCATCCAGCCGAGGATCAAACTGGTCAACGCCTATGGGCTGACCGAAACCTCGGACGACACCAACCACGAGGTCATGGACGGGGTGCCGGAGCGGGTGCTGTTGGGCCGTGCGGTCAGCAACGTGCATGTCTATGTCGTCGACGAGCGTCTGTCGCTGGTGCCGCTGGGCGCCCCGGGGCTGATCGCGTTCTCCGGGGTGTGCGTGGGGCGGGGGTATGTCAATGACCCCGAGCGGACCCGTGAGGCCTATCGGGACGATCCGCACCGGCCGGGTGAGCGGCTGTATCTGGGGGGTGACTGGGGGCGCTGGCATCCCGGCGGCAAGCTGGAGTTCCTTGGCCGCCGGGACAACCAGGTCAAGATCCGTGGCTTCCGTATCGAGATCGGCGAGATCGAGAACACTCTGCTGCGGGCGCCCGGGGTACGGAACGCCGCCGTGGTCGTGGCCGAGCGGCCGGACCACAGCACACACCTGATCGCCTTCTACAGCGGCCGGCGGCAGGAGGCGGACGTACTGCGCGAGGCGCTGGGCGCCGCGCTGCCCGTCTATATGGTCCCCGCGGCCTTTCACTGGCAGCACGATCTGCCCCTGACCGCCAACGGCAAGATCGACCGTAAGGCGCTGACCGCGCTGGCCGAACAGGCCCCGCCGGCCGAGCAGACCACACCCGCGGGGACGGGCGAGGCCGCCGGAGCGCAGCACCACGCCCCGCGCACCCCGACCGAGCGGAGGCTGGCCGCTGCCTGGGCCGAGTTGCTGGGCGTTCCCCGGCACCGGATCGGCCGGCAGGACCACTTCTTCGACTCCGGCGGCACCTCGCTGTCGGCCGTGAAACTCACCATCGCATTGGGCCGCGCGGTGTCCCTCAAGGACATCACACGCCATCCGGTGCTCGCCGACCTCGCCGCACTCCTCGACGGCACGTCCCGGCCGCGCCCGGGGCTGCTCCAGCCCCTGTCGGACCGGCCACCGGCGGGGTCGGACGGCGCCCCGGAGTGTGCCCTGGTGTGCTTCCCCTACGCGGGCGGCAACGCGGTGAACTTCCGTCCGATGGCCGACGCCCTGGCGGGCCGCGGGCCCGCGGTCTACGGCGTCGACCTGCCCGGTCACGATCTGGCCGCCCAGGGCGAGCCGTTCGCGCCGATGGCGCGGGTGGTGGAGCAGGTCGTCGCCGAGATCACCGGGCACGGCCTGCGCAGGGTCATGCTGTGGGGCCACTCCTCGGGCGCCGCGCCGGCCGTGGAGACGGCGAGGAAACTCGGGGAGCGCGGGGTGGAGGTCCCCCGTGTGTTCCTCGGCGCGCAGCTGCTCGGCACGGCCACCGACCGGAGCGCCGCCATCGGCGAGCTGACGGGGCAGACCGACGCCGAGATCGCCGCGCGGCTGAGCGCGCACGGCGGCTACACCGAACTCGCCGAGCTCAACGAGCGGCACGCCGAGCGCATCGGTGCCGCCTACCGGCACGACTGCGTGGCCGCACACCGCTATTTCACCGACGCCCTGGAGACCCCGCCGACCGCGAAGCTCTCCGCGCCGGTCACCGTCATCATCGCCGCCGACGACCCGAGCACGGCGGGCTACCGCGACCGGTACCGCGACTGGCGGCTCCTCGCCGAGCGGGTCGAGCTGCGCGAACTCGCCGACGGCGGCCACTACTTCCCGCGTACCCGTCCGCTCGTCACGGCACAGGCCGTCCTGAGCGCCGCCGAATCGCCGACCTCGGCGGAATCGCCGGCCTCCTCCTGAGGGTCCTCCCGAGCCTTCTGAGTGGCGATCGAAAGGAACCGAGATGTCGTCCACATCCCTGGAACCGCTCTCCGCGGTGCAGCTACGACCGGGCAGACCTCCGATGCTGCACGTCGAGCCCCCCGAATGCGCCTCGACCTGGGCGGCCGAGCACCGCGAGGCGCTGCGCGCGCAGGTCACCGAACACGGTGTGGTTCTCGTCCGCGGCCTTGGACTGCGCGAGGCGGATCAGGTCGGTGCCGTGTTCGCGGGGCTGGCCGGTGAGCTGATGGCGGAGCGGGAGGCCTTCGCCCCCCGGCAGATCCACGGTCCTGGGCTGTACTCCTCCACCGCCTGGCCGACCAACCAGCCGATGTGTATGCACCATGAACTGAGCTACACGCTGGAGTGTCCCGGTCTGATGCTGTTCGCGTGTCTGGAAGCGCCCAGCGAGGGCGGGGCGACCGCGGTGGCCGACGCGGAGCATGTGCTCCAGGCGCTGCCCGCCGCGCTGAGCGAGCGGTTCGAGCGGGAAGGGTGGCTGCTCACCCGCAGCTACAACGACGAGATCGGGGCGTCCGTGGCGGAGTCGTTCGGCACCGACGACCCCGCCGCCATCGAGCGCTACTGCCGCGCCCACGCCATCGACTTCGCCTGGCAACCCGACGGCTCCCTGCGCACCCGGCAACTCCGTGCCGCCGTGGTGCGGCATCCGCTCACCGGCCGGCGCTGCTGGTTCAACCAGATCGCCTTCCTCAACGAGTGGACACTGGCCCCGGAGGTACGCGAATACCTGGTGGACGTCTACGGAGCGGACGGGCTGCCGTTCAACACCCGCTTCGCGGACTCCACCCCGATCGGCGAGGACATCATCCAGCTGGTCAACTCCACCTACGAGGCCCACACCGCGCGTGAGCCCTGGCAGGCCGGCGATGTGATGCTGGTCGACAACATCCGCACCGCGCACAGCAGAGAGGCCTTCACCGGAGAGCGCCAGGTGCTGGTGGCCATGGCCGAGCCCCAGCGCCTGTCCGACGGCCGCCCGCCCGGGGAGGTGGCCCGGTCATGAACCCCCTGCTGTCCCCCGCCCCCCAACCCGCCACCACCTCCCACCCGGTCGCGGCGCCGAGCTTCGCGGTGATCTCCGGTGAGCAGGTGCGGCGGGCGCTGGAGGGGCGCGAGAAACAGATCGTGGAGCTGGTCGAGGCCGCCTACCGGCTGCACGGCGCCGGGTCGGCCAATGTGGCATCCGGTCTGCCCCGGGCCTCCGCGGTCCTCATCCTCAACGACCACGACACCGGCTACCCCTTCGCCTGCCTGGAGAGCTCGATCATCAGCGCCACCAGAACCGCGGCGTCCGCCGCGCTGGCGGCCGACTGGCTCAGCCGCACCAGGCCCCGCCCCACCCGGATCGGATTCGTCGGCACGGGCCTGATCGCCCGCTATATCCACACGTTCCTGGCCGGCACCGGCTGGACATTCGACACCATCGGCGTGCACGACGTGTCCGCCGACAGCGTCATGGGATTCCATGGCTATCTGCGGCGGCGGGTCGGCGGACACGAACACTCCGGGCAGGTCACGGTCCACGACAGCGCCGAGGAACTGGTGCGCTCCAGCGATCTGGTGGTCCTCGCCACCATCGCCGACCGGCCTCATATCACCGACCCGGGCTGGTTCACCCACCACCCGCTGGTCCTGCATGTGTCCCTGCGCGACCTCGCCCCCGAGATCCTGCTCGCCTCGGCCAATATCGTCGACGACGTAGAACACTGCTTGAAGGCCGACACCTCCACGCATTTGGCCGAGCAGCTCACCGGCCGCCGCGACTTCCTGTACGGCACTCTCGACGACATCATGGCCGGGCGGGTGACCCCGCCGGCCGACCGGCCGGTGATCTTCTCGCCCTTCGGACTCGGCGCCCTCGACCTCGCCGTCGGCAAATACGTCTACGACGAAGTGGTCCGCTCCGGACAGCTCCACCTCATCGACGACTTCTTCCACGACCTGCGCCGGTACGGCTGACCGTCCCATCCCTCAGCTCAGGCATCAGGAGGCCAGCGTGCCCGTCATATCCGCACCCCATGCCTTCAACGAGAGCCGGCTCTATGTCGACCTCCGGTCGACATTCGGGCGCTCCCTCTATCTGAAGTGCGAGGGTTTCAACTTCGCCGGTTCGATCAAGTTGAAGGCCGCGGTCGAGATGGTGGAGACCGCCGAGCGGCATGGAGTCCTGACGCGGGATTCGATCCTGGTCGAGTCCTCGTCCGGAAATCTGGGCGTAGCGCTCAGCATGATCGCCGCCAGCAAGGGCTATCGGTTTCTGTGTGTGACTGACTCCCGTTGCAACCTGTCGGCCAGATTGCTCATGGAGGCGCTGGGCAGCCAGGTGCACATCATCGCCGACGTGGCCCCCAACGGCGGCTTCCTCGGCGCCCGTATCGACTACGTACGCGCGCTGTGCGCCTCCGATGACCGATATGTGTGGCTCAGCCAGTACACCAACCCGGGCAACTGGCGGGCGCACTACCGCAGAACGGGCCCGGAGATCGCCCGCCAGTTCCCGCGCCTGGACGTGCTGTTCATCGGCGCGGGCACCACCGGGACCCTGATGGGCTGCGCACGCTACTTCCGGGACTGGCACCGGCCGGTGCGGATCGTCGCCGTGGACAGCGCCGGATCGGTGACCTTCGGTGGCAAACCCGGCCGCCGGATGATTCCCGGCCTGGGCATGAGCATCCGCCCTCCGCTGCTCGACGAGTCCTATGTGGACGAAGTGATCCAGGTCGAGGAGGCAGACACCATCCGTGCCTGCCACCGGCTGGCCAGACGCGGGTTCCTGTTCGGCGGCTCCACCGGGACGGTGGTCAGCGGCGCGATGGACTGGTTGGGCCGGCATCGGACGCCCGGCCTCACCGCTGTGGCCATCGCCCCGGACCTCGGCGAACGCTATCTCGACACCATCTACCAGAGCACCTGGCTGCAGGACCTGTACGGAGATCGCATCCTCGACTCCGAGGAGGAGGAAGAGGAGGAGATGACGGCCGACTCCCGGTAGGCCGAGCTGATACCGCGTACGGCGGGCCGACACCCGGCAACGGCCCGTCGTACGCGGGGGCGTCGTAAGCGGGGGGACCGGACGCGGAGGCGGCACGCACACTCCGGCCCCGAAGTATGGTGTCCCGCCACATGTGCCACTGACCAGCGGGTTCCTACCTTGTGCGGACACGTACACGTCCCCACCGAACTTCTGGAAGTGGTGCACATGGCCTCCGCAGCATCCGCTCCCCCGACGCCCACAGCACCCGCGAACCTCCCCCGTATCGTCGCCGCGAGCCTCGTCGGCACCACCATCGAGTGGTACGACTTCTTCCTGTACGGCTCCGCCGCCGCGCTCGTCTTCAACAAGGTCTTCTTCCCCGACACCGATCCGCTGGTCGGCACACTGCTGTCCTTCCTGACGTACGCGGTCGGCTTCGCCGCCCGGCCCATCGGCGCCCTCGTCTTCGGCCACTACGGCGACCGGCTCGGCCGTAAGAAGCTGCTGGTCCTGAGCCTGCTGCTGATGGGCGGGGCGACCTGTGCGATCGGCCTGCTGCCGACCCACGCCACGGTCGGCTCCGCCGCGCCCGTGCTGCTGACCGCGCTGCGCCTCGTCCAGGGCTTCGCGCTGGGCGGCGAATGGGGCGGGGCGGTGCTGCTGGTGTCCGAGCACGGGGACGCGCGGCGGCGCGGCTTCTGGGCGTCCTGGCCGCAGACCGGCGCGCCCGCCGGACAGCTGCTGGCCACCGGTGTGCTGTCGGCGCTGACCGCCACGCTGTCCGACGACGCGTTCCAGTCCTGGGGCTGGCGGGTGCCGTTCCTGCTCTCGGGCGTGCTGGTACTGATCGGCTTGTGGATTCGTCTCTCTGTCGATGAATCGCCCGTCTTCAAGGCCGCCCAGGCGCGGGCCGAGGCCCGCAAGGCCGAGGCCGAGACGGCGGACGACCTGGCCGAGAAGCTGCCGCTGGTGGCCGTCCTGCGCCACCACTGGCGGGATGTGCTGGTCGCGATGGGCGCCCGGATGGCGGAGAACATCAGCTACTACGTCATCACGGCCTTCGTCCTGGTCTACGCGACCTCCGACCATGTGGGCCTCGGCAAACAGACCGCCCTCAACTCCGTGCTGATCGCCTCCGCCGTGCACTTCGCGGTGATCCCGGCCTGGGGCGCGCTGTCGGACCGTATCGGCCGCCGCCCGGTGTATCTGCTGGGGGCCGCGGGCGTGGGCGCGTGGGCCTTCCCCTTCTTCGCCCTCATCGACACCCGGGACTTCGGGGCGCTGGTGCTCGCGGTCACGGTCGGGCTGATCTTCCACGGCGCGATGTACGCCCCGCAGGCGGCCTTCTTCTCCGAGATGTTCGCGACCCGGATGCGCTACTCGGGCGCCTCGATCGGCGCCCAGTTCGCATCGGTCGCGGCCGGCGCCCCCGCCCCGCTGATCGCCACGGCTCTGCTGGCCGACTACGACAGCTCCGTCCCGATCGCGCTGTACGTCATCGCGGCAGCGCTGCTGACCCTGGTCGCGGTCGGCGCCGCCAAAGAGACCCGGGACCGCGACCTGGCCGGGATCGAGCCGACACCGGCCGCACGGCCGAGCGCGGCGGCACAGGGCGCGAACGAGCCGAACGGGGCGCCGCAGAATGTGAACGAGCCGGGCGCGGCGCCTCGTTCGGCCTCGGCCTGACGAGCCCGAGGGAAGGGCCGGGCGGCGCCCCCGCACGGCCTGGCCTCAGCGGGCGACCGCCGAGGCCAGGCCGTGCAGCCGCAGGGCGAGTTGTACCTCCAGGGCGCGGGACGGCGACTGCCAGTCGGGGCCCAGCAGCCGTCCCACCCGCTCCAGCCGCTGGGCCACCGTATTGACGTGGACGTGCAGTTCGTCCTTGGTGCGGGCCGGGCTCATCCCGCTCGCGAAGTACGCGTCGAGGGTGCGGACCAGGTCCGTACCGCGCCGGGCGTCGTAGTCGACGACCGCGCCGATGGTGCGGTCGACGAACCCGGCCACCCGGGCGGCGTCCCCCGTACCGTCGCGGGAGCCGGCCAGCAGGAGGCCGAGGAAGCCGAAGTCCTCGGCCGCGGCGCCCTGGCCGCCGCGGCCCAGCACCCGCAGCGCGTCCAGACAGCGCCGCGCCTCCGCGTACGCCGAGGCCACCTCGCCGGGGCGGGCGGCGGGAGCGGGCACCGGCGCGGAGGCGCCGACGGTGACCGCCGCGTGTACGGCGGTGCCGAGCTGCCGGGCGGTGCGGCGGGCCAGGGCGTCGGCGCCCTCTCCGTCGGCCAGGGGCAGCAGCAGGACGGTGCCGCCGTCGCGGGCGGCGGCCAGGCCGTGCCGGGTGGCCGCCAGATGAGTGGCGGCGGACCACAGGCGCTGCCGGTCGGCCGCCTCGTCCGGCGGCGACCCGGCCGACCGCACTCGTGGTCCGTTGCCGGGCTCGCCCGATCCCGAGCCGGACGCCCTGCCGGACGCCCCGCCGGACGCCCCACCAGGCCCGCCACCACCGGCCGCACCGCCCGCCGCGCCAGGCGCCGCGCCGGGCGCGTCGATCCCGGCGGCGAGTACGACATGGGGCGCGTCCAGGTCCGCCCGCAGCCGGGCGGCGCGCTCGCGCAGCAGCCGCGGCTCGCGGTCGGGGGCGTCGAGCAGATCGTCCAGCAGCTCGCCGCGTACCCGCTGTTCGGCCTCGTCCGCCGAGCGCCGGGCCAGCTGGAGCAGCGAGGTGACCACGGCGGCCCGCTCCAGGGTGCGCTGGTCCATGGGGTCGAGGCGGGGGTGGCCGCGCAGCACCAGCGCGCCGAACAGTTCGCCGCTCGCGGAGACCGCGGCGATCCAGTCCTCGCCGTGCCGTACGGCGTGGCCGTCGGCCCGGGAGCGGTCCACGGCCGCGGCCGGCGCCGTATGCGCCTCGACGAACTCCACCGTCCCGCTCAGCACCTCGGCCACGGCGGCGGCCACATCGTGCACTCCGCCGCCGCGCAGCACCAGTTCGGTCAGCCGGTCGTGCACCTCCGAGGCGCGTTCGATGACCTCGCTGCGATCGCGGATGATCTCGTTGGCGGCCTCCAGCTCGGCGAGCGCGGAACGCGTCTCGGCCAGCAGATTGGCCGTGTCGATCGCGACGGCCGCGTGGGCGGCGAAGGAGCCGAGGAGGGCGAGCTGTTCGCGTTCGAAGACACGGGCGCGGCGGTCCGCGGCGAACAGCACGCCGATGACCCCGCTGCCCAGCATCAGCGGTACGCCGAGGATGGCCACCAGGCCCTCGTCCGTGACGCCCGCGTCGATGGTCCGGGTGTGCTGGAACCGCTCGTCGTCGAAGTAGCTCTCGGTCACATACGGGCGGGCGGTCTGCGCGACCAGCCCGCCGAGCCCCTCCCCCATGCCGAGCCGGAGCTGCTGGAAGCGGGCCGAGACCGAACCGTCGGTGACCCGCATATAGGTGTCCCCGGCCTGGGGGTCGTTGAGCGTGAGATACGCGACCTCGGTGCCGAGCAGCGAGCGGGCGCGCTGCACGATGGCCTGGAGCACCGCGTCCAGGTCGCGCAGCCCCGCCAGATCGTGTGCGGTCTCGAAGAGCGCGGACAGCTCGGCCTCGCGGCGTCTGCGCCCCTCCAGTTCGCCGCGTACGCGCAGGGCCGGCAGCTTGGCGCGCTCCAGGGCGGCGAGCCTGGCGGCCGAGGCCCCCTCGGCGCGGGCGCGCAGCACCGGGCGCTCGTACGCCTCGGCGGGCGCGCCGCGCGCGAGCAGTTCCAGGTACGGGGTCTCCGGCTGATCATCGGACATGGTCACAGGGATACTCCCGCCAGGCTCGGACCCGCCAGTGCCCGGGCGCGACCCCGACGCCCCCTTGGGTCCCCGCTCGGGTGCCGGCTCGGGTGCCCGCTCTCCGGGGTGGGCCGCCGTACGCCCGGGCAGCCGTCCGGTCAGTGGGCGGTCCATCCGCCGTCCATGGCGAGCGAGGCGCCGGTGATGAAGGAGGTGTGCGGACCGCACAGGTAGGCGACGGCCTCGGCGACCTCCTCCGGTTCGATCAGCCGCTTGACCGCGGAGTCGGCCAGCATGATCTCGGAGACGACCCGCTCCGGGGGGATGCCGTGGGCGGCGGCCTGGTCGGCGATCTGCCGCTCCACGAGCGGGGTGCGGACATAGCCGGGGTTGACGCAGTTGGAGGTGACCCCGTGGGGCGCGCCCTCCAGGGCCGCGACCTTGGAGAGCCCTTCCAGCCCGTGCTTGGCGGCCACGTACGCCGACTTGTAGGCCGAGGCGCGCAGCCCGTGGACGGAGGAGATGTTGACGATCCGCCCCCAGCCCTGGGCGTACATATGCGGCAGCGCGCCCCGCAGCAGCCGGAAGGGGGCCTCCAGCATCACCGTGAGCACCCGGGAGAAGACCTCGGGCGGAAAGTCCTCGATGGGCCGTACGAGTTGCAGCCCTGCGTTGTTGACCAGGATGTCGACGCCTTCGGCGGCCCGCTCGGCCGCGTCGAGGTCGGTCAGGTCGAGCGCCCGCGCCTCCACCCTGCCCGGCAGCCCGGGCGCCGCATCGGTCCGGGCCGCCAGGGCGGCGAGCTCCGCGAGCCCCTTCTCGTCCTGGTCGACCGCCAGGACCGTGGCCCCGGCGGCGGCCAGCCGGAGGGCGCAGGCCCGGCCGATGCCGCCGGCGGCCCCGGTGACGAGTGCCGTACGGCCGCCGAGTGCGGTACGGCCGTCAGGTGCCGTACGGCCGCCGAGGTCCGCGGTGGCCCCGGCGGCGGGGCCCGGGTCGGCCCCGGCGGCGGGGCCCGGTGTGGTGGACGCGCTCATGACGGGCAGGCTAAGCGGCGGCCGGGGCCCGACCGATGTGCGCCCAGCACATACTTCACTCCGGGATGGTGGAATCGAACCACGTCGGGCCGTGTTCGAAGGCCCGCTTGATCCGGGTCAGCGCGTACTCGTCCAGCTCCGGCAGCGAGTCGACCGGGAACCAGCCCACCTCCAGGGACTCCTCGTCGTTCACCCGCGCCTCGCCGCCCACCGCGCGGCAGCGGAAACAGATGTCGACAAACTGGCATACATCCTTATTGGGATAGGTCACCGGCTCCGCGGTGTGGACGAGCACGATGCGCTCGGGGACACAGCGCACCGCCGTCTCCTCGTACACCTCGCGCACCACCGCCGTCGCGGGCTGCTCGCCGGGTTCGGGGATGCCGGAGGGGAGCGCCCAGCGGCCGTTGTCGGCTCGGCGCCCGAGCAGCACTCTGTCCTCGTCGTCGAGGACGACCGCGCTGGCGCCCGGCAGGAACAGCAGTTGGTGACCCGCGGTGGCCCGCAGCTCCAGGATGAAGTCGGGAGTAGGCATACGCTGAGGTTATCGGTCCGGGCGGGGCGGCACGGGATGCCATTCCCGTCACAGCCGGACGCCTTCCGCACAGCTGTCACACACCTGCCGCATCGTTTCTGCGCAACATATACACATATCCGGCCCCAGTCGCTACGGTATCCGTCCAGGCCCGCATGCGGCCTTTGGCCGCCTCCGGCGGGCCTCCGGCCCCCGCGGACGGCCGGCCCGGCACGCGGTGCCCGTCACGACTTGGGGGGGTCGAACGGGATGGCGTCTTCAGCGGCACGGCCTGTCGTACGGGAACACCACAGCGCGCCCGACATCGTGGGCACCGCGGTCCTCGGCTGTTGCGCCGTCTGGGCCCTGGTCTGCGCCGCGGGCCGCACCGCCCGCCCCGAAGGGGTCCTGCTCGCCGTGCTGGCCGTCGCCGCCGGCTACGCATGCGGCCGGATCGCCGGAACGCTGCTGCCGGCCGCCGCCGCCACGGCCGCCGCGCTCGCGGGCCTCGGCCTGGCCTGCACCGTCCCGGACGGGATGAGCGGCCATGGCGGCGCCCACGCGGCGCAGTTCACACTCGCCGTCGGGGCGGCCTGTGGCGCGGCATGGGCCGCCCGGTCGGCCGCGCTCCGGCTGGCGCTGCGCCTGCTGGCAGTGGCGATCACTGCCATGGCCCTGGTGGCCGGCTCGGCGGTGGGCTGTGTGGCCGGGGCCCTGGTGCTGCTGTGTTCGCTCGCCGTCGCCCGGACCCGCCGCCGGCTGCCGGGTCTTGCCGGGCTGGCCCTGGTCGCGACGGTGGCCGTCGGCGGCTGCTGGGCCATGGCCGAGGACGCCCTCCCCGGCGCACTTTCGGCACCCTTGCGCGACCGGCTGGGCGAACACCGGGTGCGGCTGTGGCACGACGCCGCCCAGATCTCCGAACACGCACCGCTGCGCGGAGCCGGGCCCGACCGGTTCGGCGAGTTGAGCCCCACCGCCCAGCAGTCAGCGGCCGCCGCGGACGACACGCCGTACTCGGCCCCGCTGCAGCAGGCCGCCGGCCAGGGGCTGCCGGGCCTCGCCCTGCTGGGCACGGCCTTCGGCTGGCTGCTGTACGCGCTGTGGCGCTCACCGCGCCACACACCGGCCGTCCTGACGGCGGCCGCGGCCCTGACCGCCCTGGCCGTCGAGTCGGCCTTCGGCAACGCGCTCAGCTTCCCGGAGGTGACTGCCGGGGCCGGCCTGCTCGCGGGGCTGGCCACGGCGCGACTGCCGGAGACGGACCCGGACTCGGACCCGGTCCCGGGTCCGAGTCCGGGTCCGCTCGCGGGCGAGCCACCGCCCCTGGGCCCGGTACGGGCGGCGCACTGAGCGTGGACGCGCTGAACACAGGCGCAGCGTCCCGGTCCGGGCGCAGCGTCCCGGTCACCGCGCCGCGGCACACTCCCGCACCAGGGATGCCAACCGGTCCAGGCCGACGTCGATCGTGTCCGGGGTCAGCTGGCTCAGGGAGAGGCGGATCTGCTCGTAACCGCCGTCACCGCCGTAGAAGTGGGACATGGGAGTCCACAACACGCCATGTTCCTTGGCGGAGTACTCAAGCAGCTCGTCATCCGCCCGGAACGGGACCGTCAGGGTGAGGAAGAAGCCACCGGTGGGGGTGTTCCAGGAGATCAGGGGCCCCGCCGAATCCCGCGGGAAGCGGCGGGCCAGCCCGTCCAGGATGAGCCGGAGATTGCGCTGGTAGACATCGATCTCCCGGCGGTTCGCGGCCGGCAGGCTGTAGCCGTACTCGACCAGCGCCCCGCCGACCACGGCCTGCGCCCAGGGCGAGGTGTTCACCGTGAGCATGCTCTTGATGGTCGAGAGGTGGTCGGCGAGGAGGGAGGTGCCGCCGTTCTCGTCCACCACACGCTGATCGGCCACCGCGTAGCCCACCCGCGCCCCCGGCAGCACCGTCTTGGCGAACGAGCCGAGCCGGACGACCCTGCGCCCGGTGTCCAGCGACTTCAACGACGGCAGCCTGCCCTCTCCGGCGAACACACCGTACGCGTTGTCCTCCAGCAGCAGCAGATCCTCCGCCTCGGCCACCCGCAGCAGCTCCCGCCGCGCCTCGAGATCCAGGCTGACGCCGGTCGGGTTGGCCACATCCGGTACGAGGTACAGCGCGCGTGGCCGCTGACCCGCGGCGCGGGCCTCGGCGATCTGCGCGCCCAGATCGTCGAAGTCGATCCCCCGCTCACCCCCGCGGACCGGCCGGACGGGGAGATCGACCAGGCGCGCAGCGCCCGTCAGCCCGACGTACGTGGGAGAGATCGCGAGGACGATGTCCTGCGGGCCGGTACGCAGGGCGCGCAACACCAGGAACATCGCCTCCTGGCAGCCGACCGTGATGACCAGGGACTCACTGGAGACCGAGATTCCCTCGTCGACTTCCAGATGTCTGGCGACGAGCTCATGGATGATGCCCTTGGTCCGGCCGTACTGGAGGACGGTCCGCTTCGCCTCGGCCTCGGTCATGCCCCGCTCGTGGCGCAGGTGGTCAATGAAGACGTCGACGTAGCGGTGGACTTCGGCGAAGTCCAGGAACTCCTCGCTGGGGCGCCCGGCCGCGAACGAGATGGCGTTCGGAAACCGGATGGCCACTTCGTTGAGGAAGTTCATCGAGGCCATCGCGGGATCCGCGAGCGAGCCGTGCAGCTGCGACAGCCGTACCTCGTGGACGTCGGTGGCGCGGACATCGGCTGCATGGACATCGATGGCGCGGGCAGCGGAATCGGTCATTGGTGGTCACTCCCACAGTGGCATGGCATGGTCGTCGTCCGCAGCCGGGCCACGGCGGCCAGATCGGGGCACCCCGCCAGGGCCATGGCGTGCCGGAACTCCTCCCCCAGCAGCGACAGGACACGGGCACAGCCCGCCTCGCCACCTGCGGCGAGCCCCCACATGACGGGACGGCCCAGCAGCACACCCGAGGCACCCAGCGCCAGCGCGCCCAACACATCGGCCCCGCTCCGGATCCCGCTGTCCACCAGCACCTGACAGCTCTCCCCGAACGCGCCCCTGACGGCCTCCACGACCCCGGGAAGCGCCACGGCGCTGGGCACGGCCCCGTCCAGCTGCCGCCCTCCGTGGTTGGACACCACCACCGCGGCCGCCCCGAGCTCGGCCGCGCGCAGCGCGTCAGCCGGGTGGGAGAGCCCCTTGACCACGAGAGGCAGCCCGGTGCGCTCCCGCAGCCATTCGATGTCATGCCAGGTGAACGACGGTGCGAAGGCGGACGCGGTGTGTGCGGCGACGGCCGAGCCGCGCTCTACGCGCTCATGCGCGCTGCTCATGGCCCCGCCGTCCAGGTTGGCGGCCCGGATGGTCGGTGGCAGCGCGAAACCGTGCCTCATATCGCGCAACCGCCGCCCCATGACCGGCACATCCACGGTCAGGACCAGCGCCTCGCTCCCGATCGCCTCGGCCCGCTGGACCAGGTCGAGGACGGCGCCCTTGTCCCGTAGCCAATAGAGCTGAAACCAGGTGGTGGCGCCGGTGGCAGCGATCTCCTCCATGGGGACACTGCTCAGCGTGGACACCGTATACGGGACCCCGCTGTCCGCAGCCGCCCGCGCGACCGCGAGCTCGCCCTCGGGCTGGAACAGGCGCTGATACGCGATGGGCGCCACGGCCACGGGCAGCGCGGCCGGACTGCCCACCAACGAACCCGCCGGGTCGCAGGACGACACATCGGCAAGTACGCGGGGCACCACCGCGACGCGGTCGAACGCGCCACGGTTGCCGACCAGTGTCCGCTCCCGCCCCGCGCCGCCCTCCAGCCAGTCCCAGAGCTCGACGCTGAGCACCATGCGCGCGAGCTCCGCGAAGTCGGCCACGGAAAGGGCGGCTGAGACGGGATCGGGCGACCGCGCACCCGCGCGGTCGCCTGACCTCTGGTCAGCGGGGAGCTTGGTCACTCCGCCTGCCCCTTCGCCGCCGCCGCGCGCTGCAACTCGATCGCCTCGTAGAGCGCCCGAATGTTGTTGCTGCCGAACGTGGTGGCCCGAATGCGCTCGATGACCTCGAAGAAGAGCGTCCCCCGAGGATGTACGGAACGGGTGAATATCTGAAAGAGCTGACCGTCATGGTCCTCGTCCACCAGCACACTCAACTCCCGGAGTTGCTCCACCGAATGGCGCAGCGGCGTCAGCCGAGCGGTGAGCAGATCGTAGTACGTCGCCGGAGTGTTCAAGAAGGGCACGCCACGGCCGCCCATCGTGCCGACGCTGTGCACGATGTCGTCCGTGGCGAACGCGACATGCTGGACCCCGGCCCCGCCGTGATCGGCGAGGAAGCTCTCGATCTGCCCCGCGCGCGCTCCCGGCATCGGCTCGATCAGCGTGAAGGTCACCTCGCCCGAACGGCTCTGCACCACGGCCGAGTCCATCCCCATCGGGCCTACCTCGATGCGCTCTTTGAAGACCACCGGCATGTCGAAGACGTCGGTGTAGAACCTCATGGCCGCCGACAGCTCACCCAGCGGGAGGCATACCGCGAAGTGGTCGATGTTCAGCAGCCCGACCGGCTCGTCGGTCGTCAGCTCTTCGGCGGTCGCGGAGCGTGGCTCGGGCAGCCCCGGAAGGCGGTCGACCGGCACACCGGGGCGCCGCTCCACCAGCGTGTGGATCACATCCCCGAAGCCGCCCACCGCCGCGGTCACACAGCCGTCCTCTTCCTGCGGCGGCGCCACCTCCACGGCTCCGTTCGCCATCAACTCGGCGTGCGAGGCGCGGACGTCCGTGGCGCACAGAGCGATATCGGCGACGCCGTCGCCGTGTCGCTCGACATAGGCCCGCGCGGGGTGGTCATCGGAGAGGGCCTGTGTCACCAACAGCCGAATACGGTTCCGTCCCAGCAACGCGGACCGGTGATCGCCTCTACGGCTGCCACGGGTCGGCGGTATGAGCACCTGCAGCCCGTAACCGGTGGACAGTGCACTCACTGTCGCCTCGACGTCGGTCACAAAGAATTCGATGTGGTCCAGGGTCAGACCGGCCAGGCCGGAGGTGGCGGATGTGGTGGAGATGGCACCATCAGTCATGGGAAGTGCGCTCCTTGATTCCTTGAGGATTCCTTGAGGATTCCTCGGAGGTGCTTTGACTGGCCTCAATCAGGAAATCTGAAGTTCAACAGAGAAGAGCCCCGCTATTTGATCCACCGCCTCCTCCAAAGACCCCAGGGATGCGATACGCAGACTGGGTTCGGCCTGAATCGGCGAGTGATCCCGCGCCATTCTCGCCCGCCCACCGCCGGTCACATTGAGGAGAACGGAGGCGTCTCGCGGAATTCTCCCTCCCCGCACCGCGGAAAGGAGCGAGGCAGCGGCGACGGCGGATGCCGGCTCTATATCGATCGACTCGATGTCGCTGAACATGTCCCTGGCCGCACGGGCCGACTCACCATCGACCGCGAGGACATCGCCGTCGCTCTCTACAAGCACGTCATAGACACCGGAATGAACCGCATAGGGCGGAAACCGGTTCGTGAGCTCATCGGCGAACGCGCGCCGCACGGCGCGCTTGTCATCCTCCACGGAACCGCGGACCAGGAAGCGCTGACCGGCCTGCCACGCCCTGTGAATGGGGGCGAATGACTCGTTCTGCGACAGGAAAAGCCGCGGCAGCGCCTCCTTCGACGCAGCCGACGCATTCGACGGGGCTCCTGCCGCCATCAAGCGCTTCGCGGCCTCGTGGACCGCGATACCACCGGCCGCGCTGCCGACGGCTTGGAAGTAGAAGTCCGGCAGCTCCCCCATGGCCTCCACGGCGGAGTACATCACCGTCGCCAGCCCATCGCGGCGCCCGACATTGCGTACCCCTCCCTCCAACTGGAAGCCGGTTAACTTCGCCACCGCCTCGGACAGCGCGATGGCATCGGCATAGTCGGCGTCTTCCAGAACGACCAATCGTACCGACGGATGCAACGCTTCGGGCAGCTTCAACCGACCGAGCCCGACCTCCGGCACGATGAGCAGACACGGCTGCCCATAGCGGGAACAGACGGAGGCGAAGGCGGCAGCCGTATTGCCGGCCGAGGCCACCACCAGGACCACGGGATCCTTCGGCAGCCTGCCGAGAACCGTATATGCCTCCAGTTCCTTGAAGGTCCCGGTCTCCAGAAGCCCACCGCGCTCGGGCCAGTACCCGTTGAACGCCACCCAGAGGTCAGGAAGCCCCACCAGGCGGGAGAGCCGCTCGCTCCGGAACACCGCGGGGCGCGCGGACCCCGGGATCTCCCGGACGACCGGCAGCCAGTCGCGGTATCGGAATATCCCCTCGTCTTCCTGGACCGGTGTGAAGTTGTTCTCGGTGTATTCGGTTTGGAGCAGCGCGGGCTCATGGCCATTGGGGCAGGTGAGCATCAGCCCGTCATCCGCGTACTGTTTACCGCAACACGAACACACCAATGAATAGTGGCGTTTGCCCGACACATCCACTGCGATGTCTCCCATTCCAAGAATCTCATGACCCGGCCCGCGGCGCCCGCATCGGCCCGCAGGGCAGGAGGGGGTCCGCTGACGCGACTATTGCTCCGGCCTCCGCATGGGCCTCAGTTTCGGTCGCGTCGGCTGGGCGGCGGATGCGTCGATATGTTCGCCGAGACCGACGACAGTGGGTGCTTTGAACAGGGCACGGATGGCGAGTTCGACCCCCAGAACGGTCCGGATACGGCTGACCAGCCGGGTGGCGAGCAGCGAATGCCCGCCCAGCGTGAAGAAGTCGTCGTCGATCCCCACTTCGGGAATCCCGAGCACTTCGGCGAACAGCGCACACAACGTCTCCTCGCGCGGTGTGCGCGGGGCACGCCGGGAGGCGGACGCGGTGTGGTTCGGGGCGGGCAGGGCGTTCCGGTCGAGCTTTCCGTTGGGCGTCAGCGGCAGGCGCTCGAGCACGACGAGCGCGGAGGGCACCATGTAGTCGGGGAGCCGGTCCTTGGCCAGGCTCAGTACTTCGGTGGTGTCCAGGGCCGCTTCCGCGTCGGCTTTTTCGGCCGTGTCAGCCGTGTCAGCTGGTACGAGATAGCCGATGAGGCGTTTGTCTCCGGGCTGGTCTTCGCGTACGACGACGGCGGCTTGGGCGACCGCGCGGTGAGCGGTCAGGACGGCCTCGATCTCGCCGGGTTCGATGCGGAAGCCGCGGATTTTGGTTTGGGTGTCGGTGCGGCCGAGGTGTTGGAGTGTGCCGTTGGTGTTCCAGTGGGCGAGGTCGCCGGTGCGGTACATGCGGGTGCCGGGTGGGCCGTAGGGGTTGGGGATGAAGCGTTCGGCGGTGAGGGTGGGGCGGGCGAGGTATCCGCGGGCGAGTTGTGTGCCGGCGATGTAGAGCTCGCCTGGGACTCCTGGGGGTACGGGGCGTAGGGCGTGGTCGAGGATGTAGGTGTGGGTGTTCCACATGGGTCGGCCGATGGGGACGGTTCCGGTGGTCGGCGCTGCGCCGGTGGTTGGTGTGGTGATGGTGTGGTCGGTGGCGCCGATGGTGGTTTCGGTGGGGCCGTAGTGGTTGGTGATGGGGGTGTGGGGGTGGTGGGTGTGCCAGGTGTGGAGGGCTTCGGTGGGGAGGGGTTCGCCGCCGATGATGAGGCGGTTGGTTGGTTGGTGGGGGGAGTCTTGGAGGAGGGGGAGGTGGCTGGGGGTGATTTTGATCAGGCTGGCCGGTTGGTGGTCGGGTGGTGTGGGGGTGGTGGTGTCCCAGGTGGTGAGGTGGAGGCGGCCGCCGCTGGTCAGGGTGCCGTAGAGGACGGTGATGCCGATGTCGAAGGAGACGGAGGCGTGGGCGACGGTGGCCCCGGACAGTTCGGGGTATGCCTCGGTGGCGCGGGCCAGGTAGTTGACCAGGGCCTGGTGGGGGATGATCACGCCTTTGGGGCGGCCGGTGGAGCCGGAGGTGTAGATGACGTACACCGGATGCCCCGGCAGCAGCGCTCCCGCGCGGTCGATGTCGCGTACGTCGGTGCCGGGCTGGCCGGCGATCTGCGTAGCCGTCTCAGGAGCGTCCACCACCACGGACAGACAGTCCAGGCTGTCCAGGGCGGGCAGGGTGGTTGTGGTGTCGGTGACCAGGAGCAGCGGGTCGGCGTCCTGGAGCATGTAGCTGATCCGCTGGGCGGGCAGTTCGGGGTCCACGGGCACGTATGCTGCTCCCGATTTCATCACCGCCAGCAGCGCCACCAGCAGGTCGGCTGAGCGTGGCAGGGCCACCGCCACCAGCCGTTCCGGCCCGGCTCCCTGTCCGATCAGGTGCCGGGCGAGCCGGTTGGCCCGTGCGTTCAACTCGCTGTAGGTCAGCTTCTCGCCCTCGCACACCACCGCCACCGCATCCGGAGTCCGCGCGACCTGCGCTTCGAACAACTCCGGTACCACCGCATCCGGCACCGGATGCGCGGTGTTGTTCCAGTCGACCAGCACCTGCTGCCGCTCGGCCTCGCCCAGCACATCGACCCGCCCGACCGGCAGATCCGGATCCGCGGCCACCGCTTCCAACACCCGCACAAAACGACCAGCCAACGCCTCAACCGTCGCCTGATCAAACAGATCGCCGCGATAGTCAAACCGGAGGTGGAGTTGGCGGCCGGGGACTACCGCCAGGGTGAGGGGATAGTGGTTGCCGCTCCTGGTGTCTTCCTTCGTGAACTGGAGCTCTCCCGAAGGCCCGTCAGCGTCAGGAAGATCAACAGGATAGTTCTCAAAGACGATGACCGTGTCGAAGAGTTCGCCGAGTCCGACTGCCTTCTGGATATCGGCAAGCCCAAGGTGCTGATGGGCCAGCAGCTCGGTCTGTTCCTGCTGCACCCGCTTCAGCAGTGCGCCGATCGATTCGCTGGGCTGCAGGGTGATCCGTACGGGGAGTGTGTTGATGA
>NZ_NCSM01000039.1:41150-46641 GCF_002224125.1 Streptomyces sp. NBS 14/10 | reverse complement strand
TAGCTCGGTGCCGGGGCGGCTGAGTCGGGATGGAAGATGGGCTCCACCCGTTTCTCCAGGTGCGCGGCCACCACCGTCTGCGCGATCCGATCAGCGACGGTGGGCACCCCGAGCACACGCGTGCCAGGGGCACCGTGCTGCTTGGGGATCTCCACCGCCAGCACCGGCGGCGGGAAGTACGTCCCGGAGGACATCCGGTTCCAGATCTTGTACAGGTTGCCCCGCAGATCCTCCTCGAACTCCTCGATGGACACCCCGTCCAGCCCCGGCGCTCCCTGATTCCCCTTCACTTTGATCCAGGCGTCCCACACCTCCTGCTTGGAGATGTCGAACGGCTTGCCAGATGCTTTCAGCTGGTCCATCGGGCTCCTCCCAGAGTTCTGGTTGACCGAACGAAACAGCCACGAGTGACCCGGCCCCTTCGCTCCACCCCCGTTACAAGGGCTTCCTCACTACTACGAGCCGGTCCGCCGGCGCCCTCGGCCCGGTACTCGAAGTCCCTACGGGGCACTCCCGACTCGGGCACTCCCGGTTGTCCGCGCTGCTGGACGCGAACATGCCGAGGACGCCTTCCCACGTTCCGCACGAGAGCCGCAGACAGGACTCACGTCACCTCTACGCCGGACGCCGCCCGGCCAGTCGACGGGCTCCCGCCGGGCTTGTCCCGGGATCAAGAGCTTCATCCCGGTGGGGAGAAGTTGTCGAAGACGATTGCGATACGGACCTTGTCCGGGTAGAGGGTGCGCAGGTAGCGGCAGAACTCCAGGAACTGCGTCCGCCGCTTGACCGGCTTGATGTGGCCGTAGAGCTTGTCCTTGGCTAGACCCAGGGCGGCGAACAGGTGTCGTACTCCGCCGTAGTGGTTGTAGGTCGCCCGCCGCCTGCGGCGCGGCTCACGGTCGGGGTCCTTGTGCTTGCCGCCACGCTCGGCCCACTGCTTCCCGGGGTGGGGCATGAGGTTGAGCGGGCCGAACTCGTCCATGCAGAAGATGACTTCGGGCTCGCCTTCCTCGGGCAGGACCTCCCCGTCGGCGATCGCGTAGAGGTGCTCGACGCGGGCCTTCTTGGCCGCGTAGTCCGGGTCGCGGGAGGTCTTCCAGGTCTTCAGGCGTTGAAAGGAGACGCCTTCCTCGCGGAGCAGGATGCGCAGGCCCTCGTGGCTGATGTCGTCGATCACCCCCTCTGCGACCAGGAAGTCCGCCAGCTTGGACAGACTCCAGGTGGAAAGGGCAGGTCGTGCTCAGCCGGCTTGGATTTCGCGATCTTCTTGATTTCGCGGCGCTCGGGCAGCGTGAACGTCCTGGGCCGCCCGCCCTTGTATTTCGGGTAGAGCGAGTCGAAGCCGTGGGTGTTGAAGTTGTGGATCACATCGCGGACCCGGTCGTCGCTGGTGAAAGACACTTCGGCGATCTTCGCCAGGGGCATCCCCTGCGCGGGCAGCAGAACCATCTGGGCCCGCCGCCAGGTCACCACCGACCCGGTGCCCCTGCGGATAATCCGCAGCAGTCGCCGGCCCTCGTCATCGCCGATCTCCCGGACCTGCACTCGTTCCGCCACGTGATCATTCTGGCCGTCCGGTTGCCGCGCCGGGCGACACCGGCCTGTTGACCGGACTACGGGAGGACACGCTGGGCGGGAGTGCATCCCGCTCGGGCGTCGACGGCTTCTACGACTGGGCGGTGGCGTCGGACAGCCGCTTTGCCAGGATGCGCTGGTTCCCGCCCGGAGCCGGCCGGGTGGTCAGCCCAGCGCGGGGCGTGTGCGGCGTGCGGCGCGTGCGGGCCGCCCGACTGCGGCGTACCAGACCAGGGCCGCGCATATGAAGCCCGTCGCCGCGGAGACCAGTGACCTTGTGAGGGTGTCGTTCCGTGCGCCGGAAACGAGGGCGATGGCCAACGCCAGCGTCAGGGTGATGACGGGCAGCGCTCGGGGGCTCCGCGTGGCGCCTGGCGCGGCGGCCGGCGGCAGCAGCCAGGTTGCGAGGCCGTAACAGGCACAGGCCAATAGTGTGGCCCCCAGCACTTCGCTGGGCCGGTGGCCGCCGTTGGTCGCGCTGTAGGCGGCGATGCAGGCGAGCCACAGCACACCGGCCGTGGCGGCATAGGGGCGGATGCGGGGGGAAACCACGAGGACGGCGGCGAGGGTCAGCGCGGCGGGGATGGCGGTGTGCCCGCTGGGGAACCCCTGATCAAGGAGATTCTCGGGCGCGCCCACCAGATCGGGGCGGGGCAGGGTCGATTTGAGCACCTCCTTGCCTCCGGTCGTGAGAATGACGACCGCGAGCGCCGCGCACCCCGGCCACCAGCACCGCCGCACCAGGGTGAGGACCACGATGACGGCCAGGCCCACCATCAGGGTTGGCTTGGCGCTCAATTCCAGCGGCGGCAGGGGCGTCGAGCCGTAGGCCGCTCCTGACAGGGGGTAGAACCATGCTTCTTCGCCGCCCTGTTTACCGAGACCAAACAGGGCGTTCTCAGCTCGTTGCCCCCACGGGGTGCAGATGGCGAGCAGGTAGACCGTCAGGAACCCCAGGGTGTACTGCAGAGCCGGCATCCACGGCCATGTCGTACGCGACGGGCTGGGGTCGTCGGGGGCCTCGGGGGCCTGCCTTGAGGCCCCCGGACGGTGCGCGGGCAGGGCCGGAGAGTCGTGCTGAGTCATCGCTCTGTTTCTTCCGTTGGGGGGAGTTAGGTCACGCACGTCTTGTGGCACGACGTGGGCCGCCGGGCTCGGCCGGCCCACCGGGGGTCCGCTCCTATTCGGGGAGTGCCTGCCCCTGTCGGCGCTGGGCGGTGATCGCCAGGGCGGGGAGGGGTGCGATCAGCAGGATGAGGACGACCAGGTCCGGAAAGGACTGCATGAACGCGTCCGGCTGGACGACGATCGCCTGCGTGCGGACGATCGCGACCGCCGCGACGGGGATCAGCCACCGGTGGTCGCCGGTGGCCGCCGTCGCAACCCACGCGCCGAGCAGCGCGGCGACTTCGAGGACGAACAAACCGCGCTGGAAAGCTGGACTGACAGAGATGATGTGCAGGCCCCCGGCCATGAACATGGCGAGCACGACAGGGGCCAGCCAGCGGTAGGAGCGGCGTCGCAGGCGGCTGGGACGGCAGAGCGCCAGCACGGCGCACGCGGCGCACAGTGTCCCCGAGAGCACCAGGTCACGGGCCGTCAGCGGGGCGCCCAACCCGTAGTAGCTCAAGCCCGCCTTGCCCTCGCTGCCGAAGAGGGTGCGGCCGTGGGTCGTGGCGCCGGCCCAGATCATGGCTGCCGCGGCCGGCAGCGCGATCCACGCTCTGCCACGCAGCAGAGCGATCAGGCAGCCCAGCGGGAGCAGCCCGTAGGGCAGCAGCCGTATCCGCGTGGGACCTCCGGCCCACGGATACCAGCCGGAAAAGTGGAAGGCGATGGCGTGCTGTCCGGGGTCGATGCGCAGTGCCCAGTGCCACACGTCCTGTAGGTACGGAACCAGTGCCAGCGCGGCGAGGGCCAGGGCGGCCAGATGGATGCCGTCCAGCCACCACGGCCGAGTGGTGTCGTCAACGGTGGCACGGGCGCGGGCCTGCACCCCGGCGCGCACCAAGGCGGCAACTTCCCGCGGCGGGGGCCAGGAGCGGCCGGGATACGCCTCGGCCAGGCAGGCCAGCAACTCCTTGCCCTGCCGGGAACGGTAGGACTCGGGATAGACCGCAAGCAGCAGACGATTCATGCCGGGGCCGCTCCGGCATCCCGCGCGCGTCCGATGACGACAGCCGCCGCCTGCTGCATCCGCAGCGCCTCCCGGCCGAGCGCCTCGGCGCCGTCCTCGGTGAGCCGGTAGTAGCGCCGCGCCCGCCCGTCCACGATCTCCTCATGGCCGGCGGCCACCAGCCCGGCCCGCTCCATCCGCTCCAGCGCCCCGTAGAGCGTGCCGACAGCGATCCGGAGCCGCCCGTCGGTGGCCTGCTCGGCAGCCTTGATGATGCCGTAACCGTGCAACGGACCATCCATGAGCGCAGCAAGGATGAAGTACTGCGGTTCCGTCAAGGGCGGATTCTGTCTGGTCATGCATCGAGCATATATCGAGCTGCGAAATATATCTGCCAACCCTGGGTGATCACCGGCAGCACCTCCACGCCCGCGGCGAGCGTCACCCTCTCCCGGCCGACCGGCGGGCGCGACGGCGGTCTCCTCGACGCTGCGCTTGCCGAGAATGTCATCCGCCCTGGTCGGACGCCTGCACCCGGGCTGGCGGTGGTCGGCCTCGTCGCTCTAGTCGGCGCTCTCGCGCAGCCGACAGTCCACGCGTCATGATGATCGACCGTGCTACTGCGACTGGCCTACCTGGGAGTGACCAACACGTTCGCGCTGCTGCGCCTGCTGCCGAAGAGCGACCGGGACAAAGATGCGGAGATCCTGGCCCTCCGCCATCAGATCACAGTGCTCGAACGCCAACTCGGTAGTGATCGAGCACGGTTCACGCCGAGCGATCGGGCGTTCCTGGCGGCGCTGCTGCACCGGCTGCCGTTGCCCGCCCTGCGGCGTGTGCGATTGCTCGTGCGTCCTGACACGGTGCTGTGCTGGCATCGCGACCTCGTCAAGCGCCGTCATGCCGCTTCATCTCGGCCCAAGCGACCCGGTCGGCCCCGTACCGTGCGCTCCATCCGGATTCTGGTACTGCGCCTGGCGAGGGAGAATCCAAGCTGGGGCTACAGGCGCCTGCACGGCGAGCTGCTCGTGCTGGGAGTGAAGGTGGCCGCCTCGACCGTCTGGAAGATCCTGAAGGATGCCGGCGTCGATCCGGCGCCCGACCGGAGCTCCAGCACGTGGGCCGACTTCCTGCGTTCCCAAGCCGACGCCCTCCTGGCCTGTGACTTCTTTGAGGCGGTCACCCTGTCCGGCACGCGGATGTACGTACTCGCGGTGATCGAACACAGCAGCCGTCGCATCCGGGTCCTGGGCGCCACCGCACACCCGACCACCTCCTGGGTCACACAGGCGGCGAAGAACCTGGTCATGGATCTCGAGGATGTCGGATGCCGGGCACGATTCATGATCAGAGACAGGGACGGGAAGTTCCCCGCCCCTTCGACGCTCTCCTCAAAGACACGGGCATCGAGGTCGTCCTCACCGGCATCCAGATGCCGAGAATGAACTCGATCATGGAAAGGTGGGTGCAGACCTGCAGACACGAACTCCTGGACCGGACCTTGATCTGGAACCAACGCCACCTCCTCCACGCCCTACGGGAGTTCGAGGAGTTCTACAACTCCCATCGACCGCACCAGGGCATCGCGAACACCCGACCGCTACACCCACTACCCACACCAATCGACGACCCGGACAAGCTCAGCCACCTCGACATACGACGCCACGACCGCCTTCGCGGCACCCTCCACGAATACAGACATGCCGCGTGACCTGCACGGACGAGGTATTCGGCAAGCGCAAGCCGGTGTTCCGAGGAAGTCCTCGCGCTCGTTGTGTCGCGCACGGTGTGTCATGCCTC
>NZ_NCSM01000039.1:0-41064 GCF_002224125.1 Streptomyces sp. NBS 14/10 | reverse complement strand
GCCCCCGCCGATCGGCGGGGGCGTTACCGAAGGCTGCCGGATGGTCCGCCCCCTGACGTCCGCGCGAGGTTCTCCGTATGACAAAGTCGCAGCCGCCGCAGGAGGCGTCAGCTCCGCAGGAGAACTCGCCTCCGCAGCCCCGAACCTCCCCCGAGTCCGCCGTGCCGGCCTCGCCCGGTCCCTCGATGGGCCGCCTGGTCGGGGTGGATCTGGCCCGCGCGCTGGCGGTGTTCGGCATGTACGTCGTGCACATCGGCCCCCCGCTGTCGGCCACGCACGGCGTCGCCAGCTGGATCCGGTACCTGTCGGACGGTCACTCGTCGGTCCTGTTCGCCACCCTCGCCGGGTTCTCACTGATGCTGATCGCCGGCCGTCGCGAGCCGAAGACCGGCCTGGCCGGCCGGCAGGCGAAGGCTCGGCTCGCGATCCGCGCCGTGGTCCTGCTGGCGCTGGGCACCGCGATGGCGATGGAGTACGGGGGAGTGATCATCCTCGGCTTCTACGGAGTCTACTTCCTGCTCGCCCTGCCCCTGGTGCGACTGCGCGCCAGGACACTCGCGATCACCGCGGCCGCCCTCGCCCTGGTCACACCCCAGCTGGCGTTCGCCCTGAACGCGCTGCTGACTCCGTCGGTCCAGCAGAGCGTCAACGCCTACGACCCGCTCCACCGCCTCAGCGACGTGGGAGTGCTCGATCTGCTGCTCACCGGCTTCTACCCGGCGCTCACGTGGATGTCGTTCGTGATCGCGGGCATGGCGCTGGGCCGCCTCGACCTGTCCTCCGGCACTGTCCAGCGGCGCCTGGCCGCGCTCGGTGCCACCCTCACCGTGACCGCGTACGGCATGTCGCTGCTGCTCGCCGGCAAGGACGCGTTGCGGAGCCTCGCGGAAGACGGGCCGTCGTCCGGCAGCTCCGGGTCACTGCCCCTCGACAGCGGGTCGGTACCCCTGGACGGCGGGTCGTTCCCCGATATGCCGGCGTCGTCGCTCCTGACGGCCGGGCCGCACAGCGGCACCACGTTCGACATCATCGGCAGCGTCGGAGTCGCGATCCTCGTGATCGTGGGCGCGACGGCGGCGATGGACCGCCTGCCACGACTGCGCCGCCTGGCGAAACCGGTCATCGCCGTGGGCACCATGTCCCTGACCGCCTACGTCGGCCACTTCATCGCACAGTCCGCGCTGTCCCTGCCAGCCGGGACCAGCACTCAGCAATCATGGGTACCGCTGCTCATGTTCATCCTCGGGGCCACCCTGTTCGCCGCGGTCTGGTCCCGCTCTTTCCGCCGCGGCCCCCTGGAGTACCTGCTCAACGCCGCCACCAAGCCGGTGAAGCACATCCGATGAGCCCCGGCCGGGGTGGCCCGCCTCCACGCCCCACCCCGGCCTGGACGGCTCAGGGACTCCGGTTACCACTGGGCGCCCCGCGCCCTGCACCGGATGAGCGGATTCGGCACCTCCGAGTCGAAGACTGCAAGGGAGCGGGCCTTCCCCAGTACGGTACGAGCAGGGAGAGCCGAGATTGTTACTCGTGATCCGCTGCCGAAGGTGTGCCGTCTCCTTCAACATACGTTGTCCACCGGCGAATCGGCGGAGTTCCTACAGGTCGTCTGCGGCCCTGCGCGAGTATGTCGACCGATGTCGTCGAGGGCCCGGTGCCGATCGCCTGGAGTGGGGCTCCGCGGCCATGACCTGTGAGGCCAGTACCGCCCGTTCCTGATCCCTGTGTCCCATTGGCGTCCCGACTCGGGATCTCACCAGCCGGACAAACAGCCCGCCAAGGTATGCACGGACCTACGGACACATGCATCGGCACAGGCCAGACGAGGACCAACCATCGAATAGGGAACCATCATCGAAGTCGCGAGCAGCGGATTCAATCCGTTGGACCACGTTCTGCATCCGCACGCCCGCCGAGACGTTTCCGCAGGTCACAGACCTGCCTGGTGGGGCGGGTGGGACTCGAACCCACGGCCGACGGATTATGAGTCCTTCGAGAATCGTCCGTGATCTTCCCGAGCCTGCCTTATGCTTCCCGTTTCCGCAGGTCAGAGTCGCATTTCCGGCCGACAAGGACCGGCCTTCCCTCATCTCTCCCAATCGTTCCGACCTCCGGCTGGCCCCTGGGCCCCTCTTCCCGGACTCCTGGAGGCCGACCACTGCTGTGAGCACCGACGAGGGGTTCCGCCCTCGTCGCCCGAGGATGGAGCCCCGCGGGAGTCGTCTCGGTCCAGGTGGTGCTGCCGATGTTGCGCAGCCTTTTCCTACTCGTCGGGGGAGATGATCTCCAGTTTCGGGAAGTAAGAGCGGAAGTCTTTTCGGTTCCGAGTCAGGAGCCGATACCCCTTCACGGCCGAATGCGCACCGATGTAGAAGTCGGGCAGCGGAGCCGTCCTGACTCCTCCGGCTCGCCGGTACTTCAAGAACGCCTTACCGGCGAGGAAACCCGCCTCCCAGGGGAGGGCTTCGCGTGCGTAGTCCTCGGCAGGGATAGCCGCGTCCAGGTCCTCACGGCGGGTGTACTGAATGGACACCTCCGTATAGATGAGTGGGTTGATCACCGCGCCCCCGTCGATAGCCTCAGCGATCTTCTCTACGGACCATTCGGCCCACTTCGGGTCGTCACCCAGCATGTCGAGCAGCACACAGGAGTCGACCAGAGTCGGGACGCTACTCACCTCGCAGCAGCTCCATGAGTTCGTCGGTGGACATGCCCCGGGTCTCGGGGTTGTTCGCGGTGCCACGGGCTCGCCGTACCGCCCGCTGCCCGCGCGTCTCTCCCGCCCGGAGCACCGGGGCGGGGTGAGCCGCATCGCGGGCGAGGAGGTCGAGAGCGTACGCCTGGAGGGACTTGCCGGCCTGAGCGGCATGCACCTTCACAGCGGTCAGGATGTCGTCCGGGACGTCCCGGATGGTCAATGCGGTCATGCCCCCATCGTAGCTGCATTGCAGGTATTGCAGCTATCGCATGCCACGATTGGCAGCCCTTGCCGGTCAGTGTCCGCTCATGACGTTTTTGCTGGTCATACGAGGTACGTCAGGTCTCCGTGCCTGCGTCATTGCCGGTCTGCTCCTATCCTTCCTGCAAGGCCTGCACTTGCGCTCCGGCCGATTCACGCCCCCATCCGTGGTGGCAACGGGGGACGGGGGCGCGATCCCGCGGCCCGCGCCGCTTCGGATTGCTCTCATTGAATGGGCCGGGCGATCCCGGTCGCCCGGCCCATCAGCCACTCCAGCGGTCCCCGCTGGAAGAAGCGGGACCATAGGGTGGCGAGGACGGTGACGGACGCGATGAAGCCGAGCAGGACGTACAAGAGGCCGGACGGTCGCCTGCTCGGTGTCCAGGAGCCAGATGGCGACGATGTGTTAGACGTACGCCGTCAGTGACATCGAGCCGACCGCGATGACGGGCCCAGCCAGGCGGCGCAGCCGGGGAAAGACCTCCATGGCGGCAAGGTCCGTCCAGAGCTGAGGGATGCCTCGGCCACCCTGAGGGTGGGGTGGCCGAGGCTAGCCGCCCGGCAACGGCGCTTTCCAGGCCGGGCGGGGTCTGTTCTCGCGCTGCTGGGCCGGTTGGAACAGGCCGTTAGGGCGTGTTTCGAAAGTGCTGGTCACAGCCATCCGTGATGGCCGCGACCAGCACGGTCGCCTCACAGCGGACGGCGAGCTTGTCGTACCTCGTCGCCACCGCGCGGTGGCGCTTGAGGCGATTGATTCCGCACTCCACCGCGTGGCGCTCTTTGCAGTCGGCAGCGTCGAACTGCGGTGGCCGGCCACCGCAGGAACCACGCTTCTTGCGGTTGGCGGTCTGGTCGCGCTTCTCCGGGATCGTGCAGCGGATGCCGCGCTTGCGCAGGTAGGCGCGGTTCGCGCGGGAGCCGTACGCCTTGTCGGCGCGAACCTTGTCCGGCCGGGTACGCGGACGGCCCGGCCCGAGCCGAGGCACCCGGATACGGCCCAGGACCACCTGGAACTGCGGGGAGTCACCGCGCTGTCCGGCCGTGATCACCAGCGACATCGGCTTCTGGACCTGCTCGACCGCCAGGTGCAACTTGGTGGTCAGCCCACCCCGGGAGCGTCCGAGACCGTGGTCGTCCGGCTCGGTGAACAGACCACCGGGCGGCTCGATCTGCAGATCCCCTTTTTGCGGGCACCGGCCGCATGCTGGTGGGCGCGGGCGATGGTGGAGTCCACCGAGACGTCCCAGGTGATCAGTCCCTCGGCATCGGCCCGGGCCTGCAGTTGCTCGAAGATGCGGTGCCAGGTGCCGTCCCGCTGCCAACGGCGGAACAGTCCGTACACCGTCCCCCATGGGCCGTACCGCTCGGGCACGTCCCGCCACGGAGCACCGGCGCGGGCGCGCCGGCGTATGCCGTCTATCAGCTGCCGCTTGGTGTGTACCGGCGGTCGTCCGGACTTCTTCCCAGCAGGGAGCAGGGGCTCCAGCTTCGCCCACCGCGCATTCGTCAGATCGTGCCTCCCCATGAAGTGGATCTTGACACATCAAGATCCACTTCTGAAAACGCCCCAAGCCGCACAACCAGCCGCGTCCGCCGCTTGACAATCGCATAGGGAGGTTCCTGAAACACGAGATCCACCAGAGCTAAAGGGCTCTATGTCTTCTGAGGAGTCAGTTGTCGCACCTCAGTGATGAGTCAATGACCGTCGTGGTCTCTCCTCTTCCGACGGGCAGATGGCTGCCTTCGAAGCTGTACTTGGCCTCACTCAGGGGGTCAGCACCTCTACCAAGCGGGGGGTTACCCCCATTACCTGCCGTGCCTCCACTGCGTAGCGTGATCGTCGTTCCCAGTTCCGTTCGATTCGATGGAGGAATAGCGACAATGAGGTACAGGCTTCGTCGGCGGGGTGGCCAGCAAGGGGAGCGCCTCGTGGCCCTGGCGACGGTCACCGCGGCGATTGTTTCGGGGATGATGGTGTCGGGAAGTGGGCCGGCCGTCGCGCACGCAGTGGTGGAGCCATCCGTTCGCAGTGCCACCGCGTCACTGCGAAGTGACCTCGAGAAATATCTGGACGCTCAGGGCACTAAGGATCATTTCTCAGCGGTCTCCCTTCGGGTGACCTATGCCGATCAGCGACCTGATATCTCGGTCGATGCGGGGACGTCCCGCTACGGCGGTGGTCGACCGGTGAACAGCAAGGCGCTGTGGCAGATAGGCAGCAACACCAAGGCGTTCACGTCCGTGCTGCTGCTTCAACTGGAGGCCGAAGGAAAGCTGTCCATACGGGACAAGCTGGGAAAGTGGCTTCCCCAATATCCGGCGTGGCGCGATGTCACCATCAAGCAACTGCTGTCGATGACCAGCGGCATCCCCAGCTACACCGAGCAGAATGCGTTCCTGAAGGATTTCGACGCCAATCCCTCCACGCGCTTCACGCTGGAGCGCCTGATGTCCTATGTGGAGGGCCTGCCACTGGGTCCCGCGAAGTACGAGTACTCGAATACGAACTACCTCCTCGCGCAGATGATTGTCGAACGAGCGTCGCACGATACTTACCATGAGCGGCTCGCCGAGCGCATCATCGAACCTCTCGGAATGAACGACACCTGCCTCCCCCCGGACTGCCCTCCGGACACGGCCTCGCGCATGCCGACGCCGTACTCCACCCATTCCGTCCTGCCGAAGCATCTCAACAAGTCACTTCCTCGGCTCCGCTTGTCCTGGGCGCAGGGGGCGGGCGGCCTGGTGAGTTCACTGAGAGACATGACGGCTTGGGACAGGGCGCTGTACAGCGGTCGACTGCTGCCCTCAGCGCAGCAGCGCGAGCTGGAGTCTCTGGTCTCGGCGAAGACGAGTAAGCCCATCAAGAGCGTCACGGCCGACGATCCCATCGGTTTCGGGCTCGGTGTCGTGAAGTTCGTCCATCCTGTGGCCGGGACGGTCTGGGCCTATGAGGGGGCCACTTTCGGAAACCGGGTGCTGCACATGTACTTCCCGAAGACTGGCATGATCATCGCCATTGCTGTCAACAGCGCCGTTGGCGAAGGGGACACGCTGCCCGACCTCGCCGGTACCGTCTACAAGACTCTTTCGGCGCAGAAGGCACAGGCTCTCCCACGGCACCAGTAGCCCCGGAGCCAGCTGCGTGACTTCCAGGTAGCTGCACTGCGAGGTCTGAGCTCCCTTCTTCCTGAGCTTGGCCTTTAACGTCGCGGGTCACTCGGCCTGCTGAGGCCCCGGGAATCGGCAGGCCGTGATGCGGCCATTCTTCGCGGTGGCGGCGAGGTACGACAAGCTCGCCGTCCGCTATGAGGCGACCGTGCTGGTCGCGGCCATCAACGAATGGCTGTGACCAGCACTTTCGAAACACGCCCTAGGCCACGGTCACCGCCGGGGCTCCGTCTGGTTTCGCCCCCTCGCGAGCTGATGACGCCCGTCCCCACCGGTTCATCACCGCTGGCCTGTACGCATTTCTGTCTGCCAGCGAACAGCCGGTTCATCGCGGCGAGGCGCTGCGAGCTGTGCGGACCTGACCCGCTGTAGACCCACTGTCCCCTGTATCTCTCAGTGCGCCCTGTTTCCGCAGTTCAGCCCCGATTGTCAGACCCTCCCCGTAGCGTTGTCAGTCCTACTCGTGGCGGCTGCGGGGAGCACCAATGGATGACGACCTTCAGATCGACAGCGACGAAGACCTCTTCCGTAACCCCGTCTACTACAAACCGGCCGGCCGCAACCTCGACCTGGACCGTCCCGACCTCGGCGTCCCGCAAGGCCAAGACCTCCTGAACGTGCTCCTGCGCATGCGAGGACGTGTCCCCGTCGAAAAGCGCGGGCTCATCTGCCCCGACTGCCGGGACCTCCGCGGCCGGCGCGTCCCCATGTACCTCGTCCAGCGTGACGGCGTATGGCTTGCCTCCCATTACCGGAAACCCGGGGAGAAGCCCATCAGCCACGAGTCCGACGAACACCTCGCCCGCAAGGAACGCGTCGCGAAGGACTCCGAAGATCACGGCTTCCACGCGGACATCGAGTCGCAGACCGCCGACGGACACGCGCGCCTCGATGTACGCATCAACGGCGCCAACGGCATCGTCCTGGGCTACGAGCCTCAGCTGAGCGCCCAGACGACCCGCGGAATGCGTGCACGCGAGGGGTTCCGGCGCCGCGGCGGTATTCAGTCGGTCTGGGACTTCGCCGACCCCGACCACGCAGGCATCGGCACCGTCCCTTACGTCCGCACGCCCAACCTGCCGGCCTCCGTCATTCGCGTGCAGAAGAACCCCATCGCGGTCCAGGACGGCAACTTCGTCCTGGAGGAGGGCCAGTGCAGCCAAAACGGCGCACTCACCCGGTGCCCGGAGAAACCCTACGACCCGGAGAATCCCACCGACTCCGGGTACTGCGGGGGGTGGCACCGCGTCCTCATGCCCGCCCATCAGTCGAACACCTTCACAGGGGAAGGCGGCCTGACCCTCACCCGGTTCATCGTGGAAGCTGCGGCCGGTGAGCGGATCCCGTTCCAGCGGGGCGGCCACCACGGTTGGCTCCCCGCACAGCAGTGGCAGCAGTACCTCGAGGCGAACGGGCTCGCCCTGGACAACAAGGAGCGCCAGCCATCCGTACGACGGGGGGAGCGGCGCGACAGGTGCACCGAGGACCGTCCGACTTCGGAGGTGCGGGCTGAACCGAAGCAGAGACGTGGCAGCCGCGCGATCGTCCTTGAGTCCCGCCCCCGGGAAACCGAGGCCGCCAGGCATCCAGTCGACGCGTCGGGTCAAGCGATCCCGCTCTGCCGCTTCGGCTGCGGTCAGCCCGCAAGCCTTCCAGGACCCGAAGGGCTGCCAGAGCACTTCTCGTGCCGCAGGAAGCATGAGGCGTGATCTATCGGCCACCGCTGACCGCCCCTCGCTGCGTCACGTGGTGCCAGAGCCCCCTGCCCGGTTCGGGTAGGGGGTGTCGCGTTTCCGCCCGACATGCCAGTCCCCGGTGCCACAGTGGGCGCAGCACCCCCAGCGCCCCTTCCCTAGGAGCCGACCGTGACCCAGAGCACCACCTTCCGCACCAGCACCAAGCAGGACACCCTCGCCGACCACATTGTGGAGTTCCTCAGCCGGGTCTCCCGCGCACTCCGGAACTTGGCCGACTCGGCTGACCACGCGGCGAAGATGGTGCGGAAAACGGACGCGGCACGGCGAAGCTGAACCGGCACACCCAGGTAGGCCAGCAGACGTGCTCTCCGTGGCTAGCGGTCCGGCCGAAGGTGTGGCAGGCGGCCGTCGGCTGCCCGGGGCAACGGCACCTGGACCAGAGCCCGACGCAGCCGAGCGACATCGATCTGGTCATGGACCTTGAGGACGCGGCCTGCCGGGCGCCGTTCCTGATCCGAGACCGGGACGGGAAGTTCCCCGCCCTGTTCGATGACATCCTTGCCGATGCAGAGATCAAGGTCGTACTCAGCGGCGTCAGGATGCCGAGGATGAAACTCGGTCATGGAGCGGTGGGTGCAGACCTGTCGGCGTGAACCGCTGGACCGGACCTCGATCTGGAACCAGCGGCACCTGCTCTGCGCGTTGCGGGAGTCGAGCAGTTCTTCAACTCTCGTCGCGCCCACCAGGACATCGCGAACGCCCTCCGCTGCGCCCGTTACCCACGCCGATCACCGACCCGGACCAGATCGCCAGCCTCGACATACGAAGACGGGAGAGCCTGGGCGGCACCCACAACGAGTACCGGCATGCAGCGTGACCTGGACGGATGATATTTCCGGCAAGGGCAGCGTCCATGTCCTAGGTGTCACCGCACGCCCTACAGGCGTATGGGTCACCCAGCTCGCCCGCAATCTGCTCATGGATCTCGAGGAGAGCGCTGCTGGGTGCTTCCGGTTCCTCATCCGTGACCGGGACAGCAAGTTCACCGCCGCGTTCGATGCCGTCTTCGCCGGCAACGGCACAGCCGTCATCCCGACGCCGCCGCAGAGCCCACGGTCCAACGCATTCGCCGAACGATGGATACGCACAGCCCGCACCGAATGCACCGACCGCCTCCTCATCACCGGCGAACGACACCTGCGTACCGTCCTCAACCAATACGTCGAGCACTACAACGCGGGACGGGCCCACCGAAGCCTTGGCCTACGAGCTCCCGACGATGACCCGAACGTCATCCCCCTGCCCGCTGCCACGGTCAGGCGCCGCCAGGTACTTGGCGGACTGCTCAACGAGTACCACACCACGCCACCCCGGCTGCCTCACCATCCACAGGAAACGCCCAGCTCAGCAGCCTGACCGGAATAATGACACCCTTCAGGAGTCCTCCACCAGTACCAGCACGCTTCCTAATGCTGTTGTCAAGCCGTCGGAGTGCGACGCATGTGCGAGGTGAGTACGGGGTCATATGCTCACGTGGTGTCCTCGGCTCCGGCCATGTCGTACTCGTCGATGTCGAGCTCGGCTCCGGTGGCGTTGAGGAAGTCCAGGACCTTGCGGTCCAGGTGCCAGCCGAAGAGGTTGGGGGCGTCCGCTGCGCCTGGCTGGGCTTGGTCGGTGTCGTTGAAGTAGCGCACGATTTGAAGCACTGCTCCGCCGCCGGTGCGGGCCAGATGTCTGGTGAGGTCGCAGATGCGGTCCGTGTGGGGTTGAAGTCTGTCGAGAATGCAGGTGATCTGCTCGTCGACGCGCAGACCCGACTCCCGGCAGGCAACCATCCACGAGTGGTCGACCGGAACCACCGCCGGCTCGGTGAACCGGCTGCCGCGAACAGTCACCTCGTCAGGGGTGATGCCCAGCTCGGAGGCCATGTCGTCTGCCGCGGTGTGCCGGCTGAACAGTGCGAAGTAGGCGTATTGGCGGCGAAGTGGCATCCCGTGGAGGATAGCCGCGCGGGAAATGGGCCGACTGTGATTATGCGTGCCCAGCAGTCAGGCAGCCTCGGTGACCGGAGGTGTGACCTCATAGCACCGTCGGTCACGGATCAGGGCCCATATGACATTGACGCGTCGGCGGGCGAGCGCGAGCACGGCCTGGACGTGCTTCTTGCCTTCGGCGCGTTTGCGGTCGTAGAACATCCGCGAGTTCGGGTCGGAGCGGACGCTGACCAGCGCGGAGGTGTAGAAGACCCGCTGGAGTCTGCGGTGGTAGGTGACCGGCCGGTGGAGGTTGCCGCTGACCTTGCCCGAGTCGCGGGGCGCCGGGGCGACGCCGGCGAAGGCCGCCAGCGCGTCCGGGGAGTCGAACTCGTCCAGGCCGCCGCCGACAGCGGCCAGGAACTCCGCGCCGAGCACGGTGCCGATGCCCGGGACGCTCAGGACGATCTCGGCGAGCTCGTGCTCGTGAAACCCGCCCTCGATGAGCTTGTCCACCTCGGAGATCTGCTCGTTGAGGGCCATCACCTCCTCGGCCAGGGTGTGGACCAGCTTCGCGATGGTCTTCTCCCCGGGGATCGCGGTGTGCTGCCGCTCGGCCGCCTCGACGGCCGCTTCGGCCAGGGCTCGGGCGTTGCGGACCTTGCGGTTGGCCAGCCACTTCGTCAGCCGTATGACGCCGGCCCGGCGGATCACGGCCGGGGTCTGGTAGCCCGTCAGCAGCCTGAGAGGCCCGGTGTTGGTGACGTCCAGGGCCCGCTCCAGAGCGGGGAACATGCTCAGCAGCGTGCCGCGCAGGCGGTTGACCACGCGGGTGCGGTCCTCGACCAGGTCGGCGCGGCGTCCGGTCAGCAGCTAGAGCTCGATGACCGCTTCATCGCCAGGGCGGATGGGCCGCAGGTCGCGGCGCATCCTGGCCTGGTCGGCGATGACGTAGGCGTCGCGGGCGTCGGTCTTGCCCTCACCGCGGTAACCGTCGGCCGCCCGGTTCACCAGGCGGCCAGGGATGTAGAGGACCTCCTGACCGTGGTTGACCAGCAGGGCCAGCAGCAGCGCGGGTTCCCCGCCCGTCATGTCGATGGCCCAGGTGACCTGACGACCGTCGGCCAGGTCGAGGACGTCCCCGATGAGTTTCAGCAGCTCGGGTTCGTCGTTGGCGACCCGTCGCGACAGCAGGGTCTTTCCGTCTGTGTCCAGTGCGAGGCCGTGATGGTGGCCCTTGCCGCTGTCGATCCCCGCCCATATCCGGCTCATCGTGCTCCTGACGTGCTGGTTCGTGCTGTTCGTGCTGTTCGTGCCACGGACGACCTCGCCGGCATTGCTCTACACAGCGACTTGTTCGCACTTCCTAATCGGCGGCCGAGTCGTCGTGGGGCGCCGGGCGGCAAACTTGCTCAGCCATGGATCGGCAGCCGCCTGATAGCCACACCCAGCGCCCCTGGGCGACCCAACCCTACGAATGGCTCGGTCAACCCGATCAAGAAGGTAGAGCCGCCTGAACTGTGTGGATGATTTATCGGCACCCGCAATGTCTTGTGATGTGGTGACTGAGTGTTAGCTCAGGAGGATACGTTTGCCGACCACGGTGCAGACCGCGCCGAGCCTGCCGGGCGAGGAGGCCCCCGGCTGCTTCTGGACGTCATCGATGGCAGCGAAACGGTCGACGCGATTGTCCTGGCCGCCTCGCTCGTAGTGCGTACGTCCACGGGACCGGTCGGCCGAAGCTGAGAGCCTCTGCGCGCCCCCGCTCACGGCTCAACACTCAAGTACGCGGCGGCGCGGTGCTCCCGCGCACCACGAATTCCACCGGCGGGAGCTCGGCAGCCTGGAACTCTCCTCCCTCGGTGAGCGAAACCAGCGCCTGCGCGGCGGCGCGCCCCCAGGTCAGCACATCCTGGCGCACCGTCGTCAGCGGTGGCGCGATGCAGTCGGCCAGCGGGATGTCGTCGAAGCCCACCACCGACAGGTCCTCGGGGACCCGCAGCCCGCGGCTGGTCGCGGCGGTGATCCCGGCGATGGCCATCAGGTCGTTGGCGTACACGATGGCGGTCGGTGGCCGGTCCAGGTCCAGCAGTTGATGCGTGGCCTGGGCGCCGGCCGCACCGGTGAAGTCCGCCGCCACGGGTGGGATCTCGGGCAGGCCGGCATCCGCCAGGGCACCGCGCCAGGCGTCGCACCGGGCCTCGGTGTGCACATACCCCGCGGCGCCGCAGACGTGTCCGATCCACCGGTGGCCGAGCGAGCGCAGATGGCTGACCGCACGCCGCACCCCGCTGCCGTCGTCGACCCCGAGGGCCGGTACCCGGCCGCCGTGCTGCGGTGGTCCGACGATCAGTGCGCTGATGCCCAGCTCCGTCATGAGTGCGGGCCGCGGGTCGTCGGTGCGCAGATCGGTGAGGAACACGCCGTCGACCCGACCGTCACGGGCCAGCCGCTCATACGCCTGCCGTTCGGTTTCCTCATCGGGGACCACCTGCAGCACGAGCGCGTAGCCGAGCGGCGCGAGGCCGGTCTCGATGCCCGCGACGAACTGCGGGAAGAACGGGTCGGTACTCAGCAGTTCCGGCGGTCGGCGCATCACCAGGCCGAGGGTCTGGGACCGCTTGGTGGAGAGCGCCCGGGCGCCGGCGTTGGGCTGCCAGCCCAGCTGGTCGATCGCGTCCAGGACCCGCTGGCGCGCCTGGGGGCTGACACCGGGGCGGTCGTTGATGACGAAGGAGACCGTCGCCTTGGAGACCTGGGCCAGCGCGGCGACATCACCGATCGTCGGCCGACTGCCCCCACCCCGGCGTGACGGCGGAGGCATCGCCTGGCGGGAACCGCCCGCCGATCCACCCGCTTTGTCCTGGCCCCGCACCATACCGCCTCGCCTTCCACTGATTCGGGACGTACGGCTCCTGGGTGGCAGAACTGCGCCGCCCAGGTTACCGAAACGTTTCGCACCCATCCTTGACGCTTAGATATTAAACCGGTTTGATGACGCTCGTAACCCCGCGGTGATCATTTTGGCGGGGCGGGCCGGCGGCGACGAGAGGGGAGTCGCTTCGGACCCTCAATCACCCCGCATGGAAGGGAGTTGGGCACAATGAGGCGTTTTCCGCGCGTTACGGTGCTGGCCGCCGCCGCGGCGCTTGTCCTGCCATTGTCCGCCTGCGGTTCGGGCGACGCCGGCGGCGGCAAGCCGACCTCGGGACCGATCGACATCTGGTACTCGACGAATGAGCAGGAGCAGGCCTGGGCCAAGGCCACAGTGGCTGCCTGGAACGCCGAGCACACCAAGGAGAAGGTCACCGCCAAGGCGGTGCCGTCGGGCAAGTCCACCGAAGATGTCATCGGGGCCGCGATCACCGCGGGCAACACCCCGTGCCTCGTCTACAACACCGCTCCGGCGGCGGTCGCCGCATTCCAGAAGCAGGGCGGCCTGGTGAATCTCTCGGACACCTTCGGCGATGCCGAGTCCTTCATCAAGAAGCGCTCCGGCGGTGCCGTGGACGGCTTCCGTTCCCCGGATGGCAAGTTGTATCAAGTGCCCTGGAAAACCAACCCGTTCATGCTCTATTACAACAAGGACGTCTTCAAAAAGGCCGGCCTGGACGCCGAGAATCCGGAGCTGAGCACGTACGACGATGTGCTGGCCGTGGCGAAGAAGATCAAGAGCAGCAAGGCGGCGAAGTTCGCCTTGTATCCGCCGGCGACCAGTGACTACACCAATGCGCTGTTCGACTTCTATCCGCTGTACCTGGCCAACTCCGGCGGCACGCAACTGGTGAGAGACAAGAAGGCCACCTTCACGTCCGATGCCGGACGGCAGACCCTCGGCTTCTGGCAGCAGATGTACGCCAACGGCTACTCGTCCCCGGAGGCGTACAGCGGCGACATGTGGGCGGGCCCGTTCGCCGACGGGGTGGCCGCCATGGGCATCGCCGGGCCCTGGGGCAAGGGACAGTTCGACGGCAAGGTGAAGTACGGCGTGGTGCCGCTGCCCACGGCCGAGGGAATACCCGCCGACAAGACATCGACGTTCGCGGACTCCAAGAACGTCGGCCTGTTCACCTCGTGCAAGCACAAGCGGACCGCCTGGGAATTCACCAAGTTCTCGATGAGCGCGAAGAACGACGCGGCACTGCTGGAGGAGACGGGGCAGTTCCCCACCCGCAGTGACGTGGGCGCCATCGCGGGCGGCTACCTCAAGGACAATCCCTTCTACCAGCCCTTCGCCGACGCGGTGCCGCGGGCGGTGGACGTGCCGAACATCGCCGGCTCGACCCAGGTGTGGAAGACGTTCCGCACAGCCTGGGAAGACGCGGTGCTGCCCGGGAAGGGCGATGTGAAGTCGACCTTCGACAAGGCCGCGCAGCAGATCGACGACCAGATCGCCGACTGACGAGGCACACCATGAAATCACTCCGCGACAGTCGCGATGGGACCCAGGCCGCAGGTGATCCGCCCCGTGGCCGGCACCCCCGGCCATCGCCCCGCCACGCCCCGCCGGCAGCCGGGCCCGAACGCCGTATCCCGGGTCGCCGGCCCGGCGCCTCGCGGCTCGAGCGTTGGCTGGGCAACAACCCGCTCGGGCTCGTCCTGACCGCGCCGTACACCGCCTACGTCCTGGTCGTGTTCATCATCCCGTTCGGGGTCGGCATATGGATGGCCTTCCACGACTACTTCTTCACCGCGCCCGGCGTTTCCGTGCCGCACCCGTTCGTCGGGTTCGACAACTTCACCGAGGTCCTCGGCGAGGAGAAGACCCAGCGCGCCTTCGCCAACCTCGGGTTGTTCATGGCGATCAACATTCCGCTGACCGTGGTGCTGGCGCTCGCGCTGGCGTCGGCACTGAATGCCGCGACTCACTGGCGCGGATTCTTCCGGGTGGCGTACTACGTGCCGTACGTGACGGCCTCGGTCGCCACGCTGGCAGTCTGGCTGTTTCTGTTCAACGGCTCCGGTGCCGTCAACAACGTCCTCGGCCCCTGGGCCCCGGACCCGTCCTGGCTGGCGAACAAGCACCTGGTGATGCCGCTCATCGCCGTCTACGTCACCTGGAAGCAGCTCGGGTTCTACATCCTGCTCTACCTCGCCGCGCTACAGAACGTGCCCAAGGAGCTGCACGAGGCGGCACTGACCGACGGAGCCGGGCGCTGGCAGGCGTTCCGGGCCGTCACCCTGCCGGCCGTCCGGCCCGTCACCTCGCTCGTCATCCTGTTGTCGATCATCACTGCCGGACAGATCTTCACCGAGCCGTTCCTGCTCACCGGCGGCGGCCCGAGCGGCGCCTCGCTCACCCCCGCGCTGCTGGTCTACCAGCGGGGCATCGAGGAGGGCGAGCCGGATGCCGCGGCAGCCATCGGACTGATTCTCGTCACCGGCGTGCTCATCATCGCGACCGTCGCCCGGCGCGTCATGGAGAGGGACTGATATGGCCCGCATCCCGCGCATCGCCCGCATCCTGCGCTACGCCACGCTCGGCCTCGGCGCCATCGCCGCGCTGCTGCCGTTCTACTACATGCTCATCGGGGCGCTGCAGAAGAAGCGCGACACCGGCCTCGGCGGCCTGCTGCCGAAGCCGGGCAACCTGACCCTGGACAACCTCGCAGGTATCGACGACTCGTTCAGCCTGCTGGGCGCCCTGGCCAACTCACTGATCATGACGGTCGGGGTGGTGGCCTGCACGCTGGTCTTCGGTCTGCTGGCCGGCTACGCCCTGGCGATCCTGCGCTTCCGCGGCCGCGGCCTGGTGTTCGCGCTCGTCCTGCTGGTCCAGGCGATCCCGTTCCAGCTGCTGATGATCCCGCTGTACGTGATGGTGGTACGTTACTTCGGCCTCGCCGACAGCTACGCCGGAATGATCCTGCCGTTCGCCATCAACTCCGTCGCCGTGCTCATCTTCCGCCAGTACTTCCTCCAGATCCCGCGCGAGATCTTCGACGCGGCGCGCATGGACGGAGCGGGTGAGCTGCGCATCCTGCGCTCCGTGGCGATGCCACTGGTGCGCCCGGCGATTCTCACCGCCATGCTGGTGACCTTCATCGGCCCGTGGAACGAGTTCCTCTGGCCGTTCCTGGTGACCAAGGACCAGGGGATGCAGCCCCTCGCGGTCAGCCTGGCGAACTTCTCGCAGGCCAATTCCACCTTCCAGGCCAATCCCATGGGCGCTGTGCTCGCCGGTGCCTGCGTGTTGGCGGTGCCGGCCGTCGTCCTCTTTCTGCTCTTCCAGCGCCACTTCACCTCCGCCAACCTCGGATCCGCGATCAAAGGCTAGGTATGACCCGGCTCAACACCGAAAGCGCGCTCCCGTATGCACTGAACCGGGTCGGCGTGCTCATGAACGCCGACCCCACCGACCCCCTGGAGGCCGAGGGCGTCCTCAATCCGGCCACCGCCTGGGGACCCGACGGCGAGCTCTATCTCTTCCCCCGCATGGTCGCGGCAGGCAATGTCTCCCGGATCGGCCGCGCCCGTGTCGTGATCGAAGACGGCGTACCGGTCGGCGTCGAGCGTCAGGGCGTGGTGCTGTCCCCGGACGAAGGCTTCGAGCGCGGTGCACACAACGCCGGCGTGGAGGACCCCCGCATCACCTTCATCCCCGACCTGGGCGTGCACGTCATGACGTACGTCGCCTACGGTCCGCTCGGCCCGCGGCCCGCGTTGGCCGTCTCTACGGACACGATCAGCTGGCGCCGTCTGGGCCCACTGCATTTCACGTATCAGTCGCACCTGTCCACCGACTTGAACTTCTTCCCCAATAAAGACCTTGTCTTCTTCCCCGAGATCGTGCCCGGACCCGACGGCCGTGCGAGCTTCGCGATGTTGCACCGGCCGATGTGGGACCTGGACTGGCTGCGCCCGGGCGAGGGCGCCCCGGCCCCGGCCGGGGTGGCCGACGGCCGCCCGTCGATCTGGATCGCGTACGTGGACGCCGAGGCGGCCCGCCGCGATCTTTCCGCGCTGACCTCGCTGCGGCACTCCGCTCCGGTGGCCGCTCCGGAGATGCCGTTCGAGGCGGCGAAGATCGGTGCGGGTCCGCCGCCACTGCGGGTGCCCGAGGGCTGGCTGCTCATCCACCACGGTGTGACCGGTCCGGTCGCGCGGGGCTTTGAGCTCAGCCATGGCGCCGTCTACCGAGCCGGGGGCATGCTGCTGGACCCGGACGATCCGGCGCGGGTGCTGGCGCGCTCGCAGCAGCCGTGGCTGTCTCCGGAGACCCGCGAGGAGACGGTAGGAACGCTTGGCAACGTTGTCTTCCCGACGGCGGTCGAGCGCATCGCGGGGACTGTCTATGTGTTCTACGGGATGGCGGACAGCGCGATCGGCGTAGCCGCCCTGGAGCGGACCGCGGACTGACGTATACCGGCGGCCGAACTGTGGGCCTCGGTTCTGCCCAAGCCGGTTCGACCGGTCGGGCAGAACCCGGAGCGAACGGTGGGCCTGCCGATGCCGAGGCGCGCGGACCCGGCACCGTGATCTGTGAAGAGCCACTCAACCTCGATCCACCGGGCAATAGTAGGTCCAGGGCTTGAACATGAAGACGAGGATGCTCTCTGAGCTGGGACGATGGGACTTCCTAGGGTTCCATGTCCACAGAATCGGAGTGCATCCGCGAGATGCAATCTCCCCATGCCGTTTCGGCGGTGTGCGCCGTGTTCGATGACCGGAATCTGGTCGCGTATGCCGGGCTGGTCCCGGTGATGCGACTGGCCGAGCGGTGCGGACCTGCCCGTCTGGCCGTGGACGTGTGGCCGTGGACGAGGTGAAGCTGACCGGGGCGAAGAACAGCGCGGGTGCCGCGGCGGATGCCAAGGTCACCAGCATCGTGGCCGGCATGGTCGCGGGTGCGGACAGCATGAACGACCTGGACGTCCTGCGGCACGGAGCGATGCCGACTCTGTTCGGCGGGATCCGTGCCCTCTCCACCCTGGGTACGTTCCTACGTGCGTTCACCCACGGTCACGCGCTCCAGTTCCACGCCATGCACCGCAGATTCCGGGCCGCGCTGGCCGCACACACCTCGCTGCTGCCGCGCGCGGGGCAGGTGGCGTTGATCGACGTCGACTCCCCCCATAACCGGGTCTACGGCCGGGCCAAGCAGGACGCCCCGTACGGCCGGTTCAAGGGGGGGGGGGACGCACCCTGCACCCGCTGCTCGCCACGATCTGCACCGCCACCTCCCGGTCGGCGAGCGCCGCCGCGCGGATACGCCGCCGCGCCGTCCTCGCCAGCAACGACAGCGTATGGCAACAGATCACCTACCCCACCGCCGTGCCCGATCCCGACACCGGGGAGCTCATCTCCGATGCGGAGGTCGCCGAGATGCCCGACTACACCGCCTTCGCCAGCCACACGAAGAGCGAGCAGGTCACCGACCACCTCACCACCCGCCCGCCAGGGCCCGACCGGAGCCGAAACGTGGAAGAGCTGGACAGACCAGCGGGCAACACCTGTCCAGCCACGGCTACCGCTCACACCCGGCTCACAAGCCGCTCAAAAGATCACTCTCAAGCCGCGTCGGTGGATCGAGGCTGAACTGGCTTTTGGCCGGCGGAGAGAAGCCGTCGGCCGCAAGCCGGTTTATGTCTGCGCTTCGCGTCACCTGAGGGGCTGCGTCACCGTCTTGCCGAGGTTCGGGCCGGCGCCCAGCGGGAAACTGGCACGACGGGTGCGGCCGGGGGCGGCAAGGGTGACGGAGACCGTCAGGCCGGGCTGGTCGGGGTTGGCAACGCTCACCACGGCGGAGCTGCCGTCCTCGTCGAGCATGATGATGGCGGGCTGATCGACCCGCAGCGTGCGGCCTGATCCCAGGTCGAGGGAGCCCGCGGCATGGAAGGTCGCCATCGTCAGCCGCAGCCGCGGGTGGCGGACCGCTTGGACCTGCTCGTCGTTGCGCAGGATCTTGACGACCGGCTTGGCCGCATAGGAGCGGATCTTTTCGGGTGTCGCGCCGGGAAGGAGGACGTAGGCGTATTTGGCTCCATCCGGGGTGGTGCCGTGGTCGAAGAAGAGGGTAAAGGCATTCCGCTTCACCGGATCACGGTCGAGCCAGCTCCCGGTCTGCTCCTTGTTCGAGACCCTCAACGGCCCACCCTCCGGGAAGACATAGCCGATCTCGTCGTTGTACGCCCATGAGGCGCCGGTGGCAGCTGAATCGGTCCCCGGGCGTACGGCCTTGCCGCCGACGGAGGCATTGGGCCGGGCCGCTCCCTGATTGACGGTCGTATGGACGGCGTGCTGCGAGGTGGAACTGATCCCGGCGCCGAGCGCGACCATCTCATCGTCGAAGTAGAAGTAGCTCTTGCGCCCCGTCGTCGAGAACCGGTCGAGGGTGAAGACGCTTGCCCCGTAACGCCCGTCGGAGACGCCGCCGGTGAAGCTGCCGCGGTTGGCGGGACCCGACTGCGTCGTCACCTTGGTGTAGGGCGCGGTGACACCCGGGTAGTGGAACCAGTCGAAGGCGGGTACGAGGTCGTCGTATTCCCGGTTCGTGACCTGGATCGAGGTGGCTCCCGCCGCATTCCAGTCGATCTCGTTGCCGACTTCGGGCCGGAAGGTGGAGCGGTACTCGCTGCCCTTCATACGAGGGGAATTGACCCTGGTGAAGATTCCATACGCGTCCCGCAGATGCGAGGAGAACTCCGAGCGCCAGAAATACTTATGCCCGGTGATGCCGTTCTCCCGGCTCTTCCCGCGGATATTGTCGGCAAGCCGCTGATACGCCGCCGAGTTTCTCTCATCGGCCCGCACCATCCGGTCGAGCGGCTCGAGGAAGTCGGCCGCGTAACTCGTAATGCCATCGATGGTATTGGGGGGACGGTACCCGAGATACATCATCCCGATCTCCCCGCGGATCAGCCAGCGGGTCCCGTCAAGGATGTAGAAGGCGATGGCGTCGATGTCCTCGGGCGAGAAGGCGAAGCTGGTGCCGCGCGCGACATCGGCCCAGGCCGCGACGATGGTGAACAGGGCCATGCCGTAGCCCTCGCTGTAGAGCTGCGCCCCATGCGCCCAGAAGGACGAGTCCACCTGCACGGCCTCGGTGACCTTACCGCTGCTGTCGACGGCGACCGTCTGCGACATGGTGGCGTAACCCTGCTCGATGTCGGCGGTCGCGCGCTTCGCGACGGCCTCATAGAGGTAGTTCTCGGTCCTCCAGGAGCCGTTCGCCCCGGCCGGGTCCAGGCGGCCGGTGTTGTGGGCGTAGGTCACCTCCCGCGCCTGGGTGCTGAGTTCGTCGCCGACAAAGATCGACACCCGGCCCATGGCCATCGACTTGCCGATCTCGACTTCCCACCAGTTCGTGCTGGTCGGTTTGACACTGTCCCAGTAGAGAAGCGCACGGTTCAGGGTTTCGATCAGCTGCGGTTTGCCGTAGCCCGCGGCATCCGGGTCACGGTAGGCGTGAGCCATCGCGATCATGCGGTACAGCGCGTGATAGGGCGACCAGACTCGACCGTTGGCGGAACTGGTGGTGTCACCGTAGTCCACATCGGGCCACGAGCCGTCGGCGCGCAGGGACTCGACATAGGCCAGCGCCTCGGACGTACGGGCGAGGAAGATGCCATTGGCGATCCTCACCTGGTCGCCCTGGGCAAGAAACCGCTGCTGCAGGCGTTCGATGATGAGCTGAATGTCATCCGTGACCGCTCGACTCCCACTGGCCTCCGCAGCCCGCGCGAGAGCTGGCACCGACAGCGTCAGCCCGGCGACACCGGCGGTGATCCCGAGGCCCCCGAGTAGGACGCGACGTCGATCGGGCAGGGGTACGACTCCGTTTTCCGTCATGCGGACTCCTTTGGGCGCGCCCAGATCCTGACAACGCTGCCGTGGGGGCGTGCGTCGGTTGACGAGGTCTTCCGGGTGCTGATTCGGTCACGGCTTCGGTTTGGCCGATTTCTAAACCGGTTTGAAGGGGTGGCTGGTAAACAGTTACCGGCTACGGCCTGGGTACGTCAACAGTCGCGACGCTGGGTGGGCGAGGGCGGGACCTTGCTGATGTCAGGTTGTGGGCTGGGGAACTGAGTGCGGTGCACGAGCGGTTCGTGCACCGGTTCAGCCGGGAGGAGCCGCGTCAGTCGGCGCCGGCCTATATGCGGGGACTCATCGCTCCGCTGGAGCGGAAGAACGGCTGGACACTCGCGGAAGAAGCCGGACACGCGGGGCCCGACCGCATCCACCGTTTGCTGAACCGGATCGAGTGGGATGCCGATGAGGTCCTGGGCGACGTGCGTGACTACGTCGTCGAGCACCTCGGAGACCGGGATGCCGTTCTGATCGTCGATGACACCGGCTTCCTCAAGAAGGGCATCCGCTCGGCCGGGGTGCAAAGGCAGTACTCCGGCACTGCCGGGCGCACCGAGAACAGCCAGATCGGTGTGTTCCTCGCGTACGCCACCGACCGCGGACGCACGCTGATCGACCGCCGCTTGTATCTGCCCACGTCATGGACAGACGACCGGGAAAGGTGCCGGCGGGCCGGCATCGACGACAGCGTCGCCTTCGAGACGAAGGTGGCCACGGCCAAGGAGATGATCAGACGAGCGATCAGGGACAAAATCCCGTTCGGGTGGGTGATAGCGGATGCCGCCTACGGCTTCAGCAAGGGCTGGCGTTCCGAACTGGAGCAGGCCGATGTCTTCCATGTCATGGCCACCGCCCGGCACGACACCGTCGTCACCCGCTGGGCCATCGACCACCCCGTCCATGACCTGTTCCCTGGCCTCCCACGGCAGAAGTGGAAACGCCGCTCCTGCGGTGAAGGAGCTCACGGCCGGCGGATCTACGACTGGGCCCGGGTCGAGGTCCGGCCCTGGCATCGCGAGGACCGCCGGCACTGGGTGATCGCCCGCCGCAGCGTCAGCAGGCCCGAGGAGATCTCCTACTACATCGCCTACTGCCCGGCCGGGACCACCCTGGATGAGCTGATCCGCATCGCGGGCAGCCGATGGGCGGTGGAGGAGTGCTTCCAGACTGCGAAGCAGGAGTGCGGCCTGGACGACTACCAGGTTCGCCGCTATCCCGGCTGGCACCGCCACATGACCCTCGCCATGGCCGCCCACGCCTGCCTTACCATCCTGCGCGCCCGCGAGCTGGATACCGGGAAAGCAGAAACGGATCCTCCCAGCTCATCCATCTCAGCCTCGCCGAGATCCGACGCCTGATCACCCGCCTCACCGGCCGCCGACCCACCCCGGTCGACCACATCCTGCACTGGTCGACATGGCGCCGCCGACGCCAGCACCAGGCCCGTGTCAGTCACTACAAACGACGCGGACACAGCCCCTGAGCTGGTCAGCAGTCACGGCAAACACCGTTGCAGTACTAGGCCGCGCGATGGCCGACACGCTTCTGAGCGGCACACGGGAATGGGGCGAGTTCCTCGTCGCCGCGCTTTACCTCCGCCTCCTCCGAGAACAACAGACCGCGCCGACCGCCATCGCCGAAGCCGAGGCCCTGGGCAGGGACGTACCGCGTACCCTCGATGCCATCCTGGACCTCAACCTGGAGTTCCTCGCCCAACCGGGTCTGCACGAGCTTCTGGCCGCGCTGGCGTGGGCCGAAGGCTCAGGTATGCCGGAGGAATTGCTCACCCACGTCGCGGGCGTCGCGCCGACCACGAGCGGGGAACGCCAACCGGACTCCTCGGAGCTCCTCCAGGCCGCACGCTTCTACATTCGCCGAAACGTCGACCGCGACGGCACTCCCCTGTACCGCCTGTTTCACCAAGGGCTCGCCGATCGACTACGTGAGAGGCCCGTCCTGGACGCGGCAACGGTCTGGCAACGCCTTCTGGCGACGGTACGAATGAGGAACGGGGCTAAGCGGCGTTGGGCCACCGCCGAGCCGTACCTGCTGCGCCATGCGGCGCGCCACAGCGCGTTGGCAGGCGCGCTCGGCGAGTTGCTCGAGGAGGCCGAATTCCTGGTCCACGCAGATCCGGCTCCGCTGGCGGACGAGCTCTACCACAGCGAACGGAGCCCCCTCGGCGCGGTGTACCTGACGTCATACGGAGCCCACCACGACGGAGCAGCCGGTCAACGGCGCGACATTCTTGCCGTCGACGCGGCACGACACCAGCAGTGGGAACTGGCCGTGGAGTTGTCACGGGCGACGCTGTGGGGGATCCACTGGACAGCCGGCCGCGACATGCCCACCGGTCTCCTGGCAACGCTCACCGGGCACAGGGGCAAGATCTGGGACCTGACGGCCCTCGTGATCCAGGGGCGATCCCATGCTGTGACGGTAGTTGCTCTCGGGCCTGATGCGGTCGATGCCCGTTGTAGTGTCCGGCGTAGGTACTGAGAACACGGAGAGCGTGGCGCTCGCTCCAGCGCAACAGGTGGTCGAGGACCTCGCGCCGTAGCGTCCCGATAACCCTCTCGCAGTGTGCGTTCATCCGCGGGGACTGCGGGGCAGTCTTGAGGGTTCTGATGCCCTCAGCTCCGAAAACCGCGTCGAAGGACTCGGTGTATTTGCCGTCCCGGTCGCGGATCACAAAGCACAACGACTCCAGGCGCACGCCCACTTCAAGCGCAAGGTTGCGGGCCTGTTGGGTCCCCCACTGTGCGGTCGGATGCGCGGTCACCCCGGCGATGTGGAGGCGGCGTGTGCCGTGCTCGAGGAAGATCAGTGCGTAGACGCGGCGAAGATCCACCAGGTCGATGTGCAGGAAGTCGCAGGCGATAATGGCCTCGGCCTGGGATGTCAGGAACTCACACCACGTAGGCCCGCCGCGGCGGGGAGCAGGGTCGACCCCGGCTGCCGCCAAGATCTTCCATACCGTGGACGCGCCGATCCTGTGGCCCAGCCGGGCGAGCTCCCCCTGGATCCTGCGGCACCCCCAGCGCGGGTTCTCCCGCGCCAGCCGCAGCACCAACTCCTTCACAACTTCCGCCGTCGCCGGGCCGGCCCGGCTTGCTCCGGCACCCACTGTAGTCCCACCTGCGTGCAACGAGACGCCGACGCAGCAGCACCGCTGGGACCGTCAGAAGCTTCCGCGTGACCTGATACACCAATGAGACGATCACCTGCACATGGCCCCAACGAGCCCGCAGATCCCGCCAGACCGCCTACGACCTGCAGCGACGCATTTCTGAACGGCACAGCCATCGACCTCCTCGGCCGCGCCCTCGACCACCCCTGACACACGCACGGCAACGGCGGCGGACACCTGGTGTCCGCCGCCGTTGCCGTCATACTGCCGTCAAGCCGCAGAACGGCCCCTGTAGGCGACACCGACAGGGGCCGCATCTTTGCGCTTGGATGCGTAGTGAATCGGAATCCCACCCGCCACCCTGCTGGACCGTATCCAGCCCGAGGTCATCACCGCCCTGCTGGGCGAACTGGCCAATGAAAAGCTGTGCCGCACCGAAGCGTTCACTGCCATCGCTCCCCGTGAAAGGAAGCCCGGAGTCGAAGACACCGGTCACATCCACCCAGGTGTCCCACTCCTTGTCACCGACCGGCTCCTGGCCCATGTCAATCGCCGTCTCAGTGACCTTGCCGTTGCTGTCCACCGAGGTTCGCCCGAACTTCCACCGGTAAACATTTTCCGCGGGTTTCTCCACCCACAACGCCCACGACGACTCCTTGCCGACCGGTGTGGCCTGCGCGGCAACCAGCCCCCGGTAGCCGACCGGCTTGGCCGCCAGCAGCGCCTTGTTCAGTCGCACCCGCGCCGACACTGTGAACGAGCCTGTCTCATCAACTACCGGACCCGTTGCCGAGGCGTACCCAGAGCTGCCGTTGAGCACCAGCGCCGTCGCGTCCTCGCCCGTGAGTGCCGCGCCTGACCCGGACAGTGTCATGGGGCCGCGCCGGTAGGGGAATGTGGTGCTGGCCGGGTCGTCCGGATCCTCCGGGCTCTCGATCACTTGACTGCCCTGGGAGATGGTGGCATCCCAGTGCGCCACCAGTTCGTTGGCGGGTACTCCGTCCTTGTCCAGTCGGTCTTCTTCCCGGATCTGCTCAGGGGTGCGGGTGTCCTGCCAGACGGCGATCTCATCGACGCGGCCCAGGAAATACTCGCCGTATGCTCCTGCGACCTTGGAGCGGCCGATCATCAGGTTGCGGTCGGCCGTCCACGGCTCGTACGTGGGCGCCGCGTCGGCCAGGACGATCGGGTCGCCCTGGGGGCGTCCGTTGATGAACAGTTGGATCGTGTCGTTGGACTTGTCCGCGTCGCCTTGTGTGTCGAAGACGCCGGTCAGGTGTGTCCACACCCGCAACGGGGGGCCTTCCTCCTCGGCCAGCGAGCGGATGTACACCGGATCGTTCTTGTCCCGGTCGGTCCGGTTGAAGACCCACTTCTTGTACGCGGACGAGTAGTACAGGGTGAACGCCGAGCCGTACTCCCCCGGTGCCGACAGCACCACATGATTCGCCGACGTATCGGTGAGATACACCCAGGCGGATACGGTGAACGAATCCTGCGTGTTCACGGCCGCGCCATCCGTCGACGCATAGCCCACCTGCTGAGCCGGATCACTCAGGTTGTCGTTCAGACGCAGCGAATAATCTCCGGCACCTCGCCTGGCGAGGGTCGACCAGCCGGTGCCGGCCTCGTCCCGCAGCACGAGGTCGTGACGGGCGCCCACCTCGCCCGTGTCCTTCGCCACCGTCAGCCCCGAACCGGGCCCGCCGTCGTCGAAGCGCCACCGCCCGGTCGGCCCGGGAGCAGCCGCCACCTTGAAAGCCAGCTCCGCGGGCGGGCCCCAACGCACCCGCCCCTCCTTGTCCAGCTTCAGATCGCTGGCCTCCACCGACAGCGTCTGCGTACCAGGCAAACCAGGCTTGACATCCTTGACCTGCACCGAAGCATTCGTGGTCGGGGCAGACACCCGCTTGGTCGCATCGGCATCGGAGGTCAGCAGCCGCCACCGGTAGGCCTTCACGTCGCGAAGAGAGCCAGCGGCTGGCTCGCATCGCGCCGATCAACCTCGGCATGCCCGGCCTCCGGCCCGCAGGGTCATGAGTTGTCCGCGGTCAGTGCCGGTTTACGATCCCGCCTACTCGGACGTAGTTATCTGTGCTGGGCGTCAGGCTTGCACGGTAGGCCGGACGACGATCTCACTGATGTCGATGCCGACGGGCTGCTCGATCGCGTAACCGATCGCGGATGCGATGGCCGAGGGCGGGATGGCAATCTCGTCGCGCTGTTGGGCGGCCGCCGCCGCTGCTTCGGGACTCGCCCCCTTGCCCACGCCCTCAGTGTTGGTGAACCCCGGTGAGACGAGGGTGACACGCAGGTGGGGTCCCGACTCCTGCCGCAGACCCTCGGTCAGCACCTTCACCGCCGTCTTGGTGGCCGCGTAGACGGCCTGGGGAGATTTCACGACGTAGGCCGCAGTGGAGGCGACGGTAACAAACTGGCCGGAGCGCTGCCGCCGGAAGATGGGCAGTGCCGCCCCGATACCGTTCAGCAGGCCGGTGATATGCGTTGCGACCATGGCGTCCCAGTCGTCCTGGCGCAGCTCGTCAAACGGTGACACCGCCATCGTGCCGGCGTTGGAGACCAGGACATCGAGCCGGCCAAACCGGTCGACCGCCGTGTCCGTCAGGCGCTTGAGGTCCTCGCGGCGCGTCACGTCGATGACGGCCCCGAAGGCCGAGCCGCCCTGCGCCGTGATCTGGTCCACCACCGCGTTCAGCCGGTCCTCCCGTCGGGCTCCGAGCACGAGCCGGGCCCCTTTCTCGGCGAGGTAGGTCGCCGTCGCCGCTCCGATGCCGCTGCTGGCACCGGTGATCGCTACGACCTTGCCCTCGATACCTGACATATCAACGTCCTTCCAAGGAGGATGTGCGCAGGTCAGCCCTGTGGGTGCCGAAATTGTGTCATCCGGGCTGACCTGCTGGTTCGGATTTGCCGGACCTCAGGAGCAGCGAGCCGTTCTGAGGCAGCATGCCGGTCGTGGTGATACGGCTCATCTACCTACTCGTCTGCCAGACCTTCCGATGGCTTGCCCTGCTCGCCCGTTCGGACGCCTCGAAGAACACAGAGATCTTGATGCTCCGGCATCAACTCGCCATCGCACGACGCACCCAGCCACGGCCGCGCTTCTCCTGGAGCGACAGGGCCGTCATGGCGGCACTGCTCCGGCTCGTCAGCAAGCAGCGGCGATCACAACTCGCCTTGCTGGTCTCTCCGCGATCGGTCCTGCGCTGGCACGCACGGCTCACCGCCTGGAAATGGACCTACTCATCCCGTCGTCCGGGCCGACCACCGAAACCAGTGTCCCTACGCCAACTGGTCGTGCGCCTGGCGCGGGAGAACCCGGGATGGGGATACCGCCGCATCCACGGCGAGCTCCTCGGCCTTGGGCGTAACGTCGCCGCCTCGACCGTCTGGGCAATTTTGCAGGAGACCGGGATCGACCCCTCGCCGCAGCGTACGAACCGCTCCTGGGCCGCCTTCCTCAAAGCCCAGGCCTCCGCGATCGTAGCCACCGATCTGTTCCACATCGATACGGTCTTCTTGCGACGCTGGTTCGTGCTGTTCTTCATCGACCACAGCACCCGGCGGGTACACATCGCCGGCATCACCCGACACCCGACCGGCCCCTGGATCACCCAACAGGCACGGAATTACCTCATGGACCTCGGCGACCATGCCGAGTCGATCAAGTTCCTCATCCGAGACCGCGGCGCGTACTTCACCGACAGCTTCGATGCTGTCTTCCAGGCAATCGGCGTGCGGGTCATCGCGACACTGCCCGCAGTGCCTCGGATGAATGCCATCGCGGAGCGCTGGATCGGATCGTGCCGCCGTGAGGCCACCGACCGCATCCTGATCACGGGACAGAACCACCTCCGCCTCGTCGTCAACGAGTACGCGGAGCACTACAACAGTCATCGGCCGCACCGATCCCTCGGACAACGACCACCAGACCGACTGACCGCCCCTGAACCGCAGCCAGCTCACAACCGCACAGCGGTTTCTCGGCACGATCGGCTCGGTGGCCTCATCCACGAATACAAGCAGGTCGCGTAGGGTGACACCGTTTCCGGCACCCACAGGGAAGCCTGGGTGACCGCAGGGTCAAGGCAGCTCGCGCAGCGATGGCAGAGGAGGCAAGGGCCTGGCGAGAGACGTGACGGAATCTACGGTCGCGCCTGAGCTGGGTGCGGCTGGTTTCGAGGGAAGCCGTGATCAAGGGGCAGCAGGCACCGACTCCTACATAACACCCGCCAGCACAGCCCTGGGCTGCGAGACCACCCCGCGACCACCCACCCTGAACGTGGACACGCGGCTACAACCCGCTACGCTCCATCACCTGAGGAGTGCAGCAACCCTTGACGACGGCCAGGATTCTAGATGAGCCCAACTAGACGTGGGCCTTGCTTTTTGACTATAACTCAGACGCCAGCGTGGCACGTGAAAAACCTGGAGCTCGTCGCTGCGTACATCACTCGGAGGCCACAATGCAGTTCCCAGTGATCCCCGTGGCCGTCGCCGCTGGCACGTCTGCCGTTGGCGTGATTGGAAACAAGGTCGTCGCGGATCGGGCAAAGAAGAAGATCGCAGACCTTCAGGCTCACCACGATGCTGAGCACGCGAAGCACCGAGGCATCGCCGACTCCATCATCGCGCAGTTGAGAGGCCTGGGAGTTCGGCAACAGTCCGCCCTCGACACCGTGACGCCTCGAATGCGGGCCTTTGCTGAACGCAACGAGCGGCAGCTGCGGATGCGTGGACGCCAAGTCATCGAGGGCGGAGAGGCGCCGGCGAATCGTGAAATCGATACGTCGCCCGAGGTCTCCGGCACCAGCGGGACCGCGACCGCAATGAGGGGCATCGCGTCGGCGGCCGCCGGAATCGGACTGAGCGGTGCCGCCTATGCAACTGTCGCGAAGGTCGCCACCGCGTCTACCGGTACTGCGATCAACACGCTGAGCGGCGCGGCAAAGAGAAATGCCACCCTGGCGGTCATCGGAGGCGGCACGAAGGCTGCTGGAGGCGGGGGCGTCGTAGCAGGCGTTCGTCGGCTCAACATCATCACGGCGGTACCGGCGGTCGCGTTGACCGTCGGGTTGCTGATCAAGCAAAAGGCCGACGAGGACAAGGCTGTCGCGCAGTTCGACGCAGACGTCAAGAAGGCAGTCGCCACTTACCTCCGGAGCTCGGTGCTCCTTCAAGGCGTGGACAGCCGAATCGGCGAGTTGCTCGCCGTGCTGGCTGGCATGGTTCGGCGGGCCGGTGACGCGCTCGACCGCCTGGAAGAGACTGAACGTGCGCCGGGCGGGTTCGACCTCGATAACGATGACCATGCGCATCGGCTCCATACGGCGCTTCAACTGGTGAAGGGCGTCGTCGAACTCGCCGAAGCACCTGTGATGAATCCAGATCTGACGCTCGACCCGAGCGCCGAATTCCTCGTGGTCAAGTACCGCGACTACAGCCCGGAGTCCACGAATGCCTGACGCCCGTGTGAGCACCGTCGTCGAAACGGTCGGCCGTGTGGCCACCACCGCGGATGCCGTCCAGTACCTCATGGCGATCATCGACGTCGCCAAAGGCATCGACGCCAGCCTGACGGAGCGCGCCCGGATTGCCGCGGACCGGGACAAGGAGGTCGCCAGAATCAACGCCGCGAGCCAAGGCTTGCGGGACTACCTGGACCGCGTTTTCGGCGAGCGTCGCGAACTGCATCGAGACTTCTTCGCTCGACTCGACAGGGCGATCGAGGACCGCGACCCGGAGACCGTGCAGGCTTGCGTCGCCGGGATCGTCGAGGTCACGAAGCACTCTCCGCTGAACGACATCGCCGAACTTCGCTCAATCTGGGCAGACCCGAGAGCAGTCATCGAAATTTAAAGTCTGAACCCGCGCGTTCCGCGAGGTGATCGGCGTCCTGCCACGCGAGAACTGGGTGGCAACTGCAGGTCCAGCCGGACCTGCGTATCAGTTTGCTGCCCGAACGTCTCGTAGCGGTGAAGCGCTGGCTCGCATCCGCCGGGGCCCCGCAGTCCGGCGCGACCTAACGCCGCGCCGCTACCGTCCTGCCTCCGCCAGCGCGAGCAGCCGCTCAACGGACACGGACGTCGCGTCGAACGTCTCCTTGTAGCCGCCGATCGGCATCTGCGAGTCGCCGAGGAACACCCCGTGCCCCTCGCCCCTGAGTCGGCGGATCACGCTCTGCTCAACCCGATACGCATCCGCGCCCGTGGCAAAGTCGATCTGGGTGAACGGCACCCAGCCGTGGCCCCGGAATCGGGCAACACGGTCCTCGCGGGTCCGTAGTCCAGTGATCCCGATCTTCACGGCGCCGTACTCCGCGTGGGAGAGGACGTACAGGCGGGCCGGGGCGCCCGGGTCCAGTCCGTAGCGCGCACAGTGCTGGCAGCACTCACCCCTGGTCCGGACGTTGTTCAACCGGGGCGTGGAGGTCTTCGTGCACCGCTCACATAGCGAAAGCCAGGGCGAGGCGATGTTCTTGAACGGCTCCAGGGGGCGGAAGCCGGCGGCCCGCATGTCGGCGACCGCCTCGTGCGGGTCGCCGGGGCCATAGCGCTTGCAGAACCGGCAGCCGCCGTTGCGGCCGGTGACGTTGTCGTACCGGGGCGCCACGATGTGCCCAGCCGCTACGCACTGCGAGAGCCACGGCTTGCCAGTCCCGAGGAAGTCCACCAGCACGATGAAGCCGTGCTCCAGCATCGCCGCCTTGGCCTCTTCTGGGTTCTTCGGGGCGTTGGGCGCGCACCAGATGCAGGCCCCCTGGCCGTTCAACACGTTGTTGCGGTTCGGATAGATGACCTGCTGGCACGGGATGTGACGGCACATCCAAGGTTCGCGGGCACGGCCTGGGTAGGGTTCCAGGGGCTCGGCGTTGCCCAGCCTACGCATGTCAGCAGCCGCGACATTGGCGGGGATCGAAGGGGGCACGGCCGTCCTCTATCTGGGGGCTGACGTGGTCTTGATCGACGGCGAGGGGGCCCGCCGCCGGGGATCGCGCTCTGGCCTGGTCTACTGCTCTGGGTACGTGGTGAGGTACTGCAGCGCGGCGGAGAACGCGGTCACCATGTCGTTCAAGTCGACCGTGCTCCGGAGCACCGCCGAGCTTCCCTCCCCGCCGCCTTTGTAGCCGTAGTACCGCGGGTGGCCTTTCCCTCTCGACTTCTCCGTCTTGAATCCGTCGTCTTCCGGTGCCACCACCATCGCCTGGACGGTCGAGCCCGCGTACTGCACGAAGCTACGGCGGGCGAGCCAGCTTCGATGTTGGTCCGCGAGTTCTCCGTCGGCCTCGGGCGTCGCCCCTGGGATCCCAACCATGATGCGGATCTCGAAGGGAGTGCCCGTGCCGCCTTTCGGACTCCTCGGGTTTAGGCGCTGGATCTCGGCGACAACGTAGCCGTCCGCCGTCTTTCGCCAGGCGCAGATGTTCGCGGCTCCGGCCTCAGAGCGTTGCTTCGGCTCGAAGATCGTGCCGGGTGGGGCGGTAGCCTGCGTCATGCTCGCCAGTCGCCGCAGACGCAGTGCGTCGCTCAGCGCAATGGAGGCCTGGCTCGCCGGACCTGTTGCCTCGGCCTCCAGTTGTGTGAACTGCTGGAGCGCTCGGACGGATAGGAGTCGGGCGAGGTCATCCGGCGAGCGGTTCCAGCTGGCGAGGAGGCCGGCGACGGTCAGCTGACGCGACCAATGGCTCGGCTCGTTGGGGATGGGATCAGCGTTCGGGCCCACCAGGTAGCGGGCTGATACCGGTATGCCCTTCGCGTCCGCCCAGGCGTCGTACGCCGCGAACTGATCGCCGTGAGCACCAGCACCGAGCTTCACCTCCATCACCGTGCGCTCGATGTCGTCCAGTAGGACGATGAAGTCGGCCTGGCCTGCGGGGCCCCTCTACCTGCCTTCACCGAGGCCTCCCGCCAGACGGTGATCCTGCCCGGTGCCAGGAGCAAGGCACACCGGAGCGGCTCAGGATCCAGCTCGGCGAGGAGGCACAGCAAGTCCGACCAGTCGTCCTCGGTACGCAGCAGGCGCGTCAGTCCGTAAGTCACGGCCGGACGCTACACGCCGCCTACGACAACTGGCGCCAAGGCTGGGGCCCTTGTCAGAGTCGGCTGCCACGATGAGGCCGTGGACAGCACTACGGGCGCGCTGACGCCCGACCAGCAACTTCGTGGCCGACTAATCGATCTGCTCAACGGTCTCGAACCGTGGGACCTACTGGAGCAGGAACACATCGGCTCCGCCCGAAGCTGGATTGCCAGCGGGGCGCCACTGGCCCGGGTGGCGAAACCAGACACGCCACCGATGCACCTGGTCAGCTACTTCGTCATGCTGGACAGGGTGCGGCAGAAGGTTCTCCTGGGTGAGCACCGCCTTGCCGGCCTGTGGCTTCCCGCCGGAGGGCACTGCGAGGAGGGAGAGGTCCCCTGGACGACCACGGTCCGCGAGTGCCGCGAGGAGCTGGACCTGGAGGCCGTGCCGAGCGACGTGTGCGGGGACCGGCCCTTGTTCGTGACCGTCACCCCGACCCGCGGCCCCCACTCGCACACCGACGTCTCGCTGTGGCACGTGCTGTCCGCTGACGCCGGACAACTGCCCGCCTTCGACGAGCGGGAGTACCGCTCGATGCGGTGGTTGACCCTCGACGAGGTACTCGGCCAGCCGATCGAGACCATGGACCCTCACATGCACCGCTTCACCCACAAACTGCTGGCGACCTTGCATACGTAGGGCCCGCCCGCGTCGGCTGGCAGCGTCTTATGCAAAGGAAGTCCAGATGTCTCAGTCGTGATCCCCGAGTGACGTTGGGCCCCAGGTGCGGCTGTTAGGTTCCACTCCGCCTGGATGTCTCATGATCGCGGTGGTGTGGGATGGACTTCTTCTTTGTGTCACGCAGCAAGGTTCGTCGCTTCTACGAGGCGCCGCCCGGGGTGGATCTCGACGCTTTCGCGTATGTGTCGCGAAAGGGGGCACTGAAGGAAGGAACTCCGTTCTTCTTCGACTCGCAGATGTGCCCAGCGGAGCCGTTGGTCTCCTTCTTCCTGGAGATGGCGAAGACGCTGAAGGCGAAGTCGCTGCAGGACTACACATACGACGCGCTCGACTTGACCGATTTCCTGGAGGACGAGCTCGATCCGCCCGTCGATCTGTTGTCGGTCATCGAAGAAGACCTGTTGGCGTACCGGGAAGACTGCACTGAGCACCGCGAGTCGCCGGATGCACCGGCGACCTGGAAGCGGCGCCGGGCCTTGATCAACAACTTCTACGCTGGCCGACGACGAGAAGCTGATCGACAAGCGCCCCTACTTCCGCCGTCGTAACGGCCGTGACGTGCTGTCCTGGGGTGCCACCACACAGCTCGACGTCCGGCATCTGACGTGGCGGCAGTGGAACTTCCTCAAGCAGGTCGGACTGCGTGGCTACCTGCCCAACGGGCGCGTTGATCGCGGGTTTCGCGGGCGGTCGCCCCTGCGCGACAGTGCAGCGCCCGAACTGTCCATCACGACGGGCATGCGGCTGCAGGAGTTCAGCTGCCTGTTGGATATCGAGGTCGGGCCACCGCGACGGGATGCTTCCCCGGCAGAGGTCCAATTGCAGGCGATCGCGAAGTACGGCCTGCCCCGCCCGGTGATGATCCAGGATCCGACGCTGCGGGAGCTTGACATGTACCGGCGAACCGAGCGTGCGGCGCAGGTGCGGGCCGCGGCGAAGGACCACACCCGCACGGCCAGTACTCGTCACCGAAGAGGCCGAGCAGTACCTGGAGGAGCCCGAGGTCGCCGAGGACCTCGGCCTGGACGCCGAGCAGGCCAAAGCCCTGCGGACGGGAGAGCTGGACATGGGCCTGGTCAACTACCGTAACCCGTGAGACTCGCCGCACCGCAACGACGCCAAGGTCTGCCACGTCGCACCCGCGATGTGCATGCTGTGCCGCAACGCCGTCGTGTTCACGTCCCAGATCCCGTGGCTTCTCCTGTTGTCCGATCACATCGAGCACATGCGGGCCAACCTCACCCCGCGCCACTGGCAGGCCTTCTGGGGCCGGCAGGCCGCTGCCTTGGCGGAGGTCTTCGAGGAGTGCGCCGAACTCATCCCCGTGGCACGCCGCGAGATCGCCGAGCTCGGCCTGCGCCTGGATCTCCCCCTGGGCATGAGGACGGAGTTCGACCGATGATGGCCCGCCCCGCACCCAAGGCGCTCGCCTCCTCGGCGTTCCGCCGAGGAGAAGGTCTTCAGCTACGGCGGCCACCGGCTTCTCGACAACATCGTGGTGCCACTGTTCGGAGACATCCACCGGTGGCCCGCCGACTGCATCGGCCGGCCCGCCAGCCGAAAGCCCTGCGAGTGGCGCTTCGTCTTCCCTTTTGAACGACCCACTGATGAACCTGCAGCTACGGGAGTACTGCTTCGCCCTCCTCAACCCCTCCCACCCCGTCCTGCGGCAATCCCTGATCTTCCTGTCCGCCATCCCGCTGTCCGTGGCCACCATCCACCCCTCGATGATGGAAATCAGAAAGATCATGGACTGGGGCCGCGAACAAGGCCTGCCCACCGACCTGGGGCTATGGGACCCGGAGGACTGGAATGACGAGATCGCCCACAAGGCCTCCCAGGTCGATAGAGTGAAGACCGTCGCCTTCCACGTGACGACCATCCGCCGCCTGCGCCAACTCGCCCCGGTCCTCACCGGTATCAGCGCCTTCGACGACCCCTGGGGCGACGATTCCGCCGCGAGCGTCGCCGCCAAGGTGTACGACGAGGACGCCCCCAGCCGCGACACGCTCGCCACTCCGGCCATCCCGCCCGACACCTGGTGGCCGCTGCTGCGCGGCGCCTGGACCTACATCCACATCTTCGCCTCGGATATCTTCCGCTGGCGCGACCACTTCGCCCAGCAGCAGGAGGCTCCCGCCGACCAGCCGCGCTCCACCAAAGCCCGGCCGGTGCGCCCGGAGGAAACGGACGCCCTGCTGAAGAAGTGGCTCAGAACGCCAGGCAACGCGGTGCCCGTCCACGAGGTGTCCTACAGCAACGTCGCAGCCGGCACCCCGATGTGGACCGCGCTCAGCAAGATGGTCACCGGCGGCAGAACCATGAACATCTTCGCCGACAACCAGAGCGGCCGGCCCCGCAAGCGGCAAGCCACCGTTCAGGCCGCGATCGGCAAAGGCCGCGTCGCGACCGTCAAGGCGACCGTGGGTCGCGGGAAGGGCCCCGCCGGGCCGCGCTACATCGCACCGGGCACCAGTGCGGGCGTCACCCAGGAGCAGCTGGACGACGACGTACGAAGGTGGCTCGCCGACCCGAACACCGTAGTGCCGGTGTACGCGACCGACGAGCACGGGACGGCCGGGGAGCCGATCTGGGCGGTGGCCGCCCGCATGATCTGGGGACCCACCCCACCTGACGTCCACCGGCAGCGGAACGCCAAGCGGTTTGACCGGCGCAACCGGACCGGGGCGGCACGCGCCCGCCTCGTCTTGCAGGCTGTGGCCGACGGACGCGGGATACCCGTCGACTCGGACGTGTGGTCCGGTTGGCGCGCGTACCCACTCCAGTGCCCGGACGCCGCGCACGTCCAAGGCAAGGACGGAACGTCAGCGCCGTGGCGTACGCAGATCAGTGCCATCGAGCTCGCCTTCGAACTGCACATGCTCCGAGCCGCGATCTACGTCTTCGTTGCGGCCTTGACTCTGATGCGCGACTCGGAGGTTCAAGAGATCCAGCGCGACGCCGTACGGACCTACTTCGGCTCCCCAGCCGTCCGGTCCCGAAAGACCAAGCTGGACCCCACCCGCCCGGAACTGTACTGGTGGATCATCGAGCCGGTCGCCGAGGCGCTCGCAGTCCTCGAGCAGCTGGCCTGGCACCCCACCCACCTGTTCGCGGCCCTGCGGCCGCCCGTCGGCAAACAGACCCACACCGAGCCCGGGATCAACTCCGAAGTCGAGATCGACTTCTTCATCAACGGCGTCAACACCATCGCCCACCGCCACGGCCTGGCCAAGATCCCATCCACCCACGTGCGCTCGCACATGTTCCGCAAGACCATGTCGCAGCTCGCCGGACGCGAACCGGACTCCGAAATCGCCCTCGGCCTGCAGCTCAAGCACGCCGCCCGCCGGGCACTGGCCAACCGCACGACCCAGGCGTACGCACAGATGGACGCGAGCTGGGCCAAGGAGTTCGACACCGAACTGCAGCAGGCCGCCGCCCGCAAACTCGTGGACCTGCTCCGCGGCCGCCAACGCGGCGAACGCGTCGCCGTCGGTCCCGGCGCCGCCCGCCTCCACGCCGGTCTCGACAAGGTCATCGACACCATCAACAACAACCCGCAACTAAGGGCGCGGATCGCCGACGAACGGGTGGAAGAGGCCCTGCTCTCCGACGAGTTCCCCAACCTGCATCTGGGCACCATCAACCATTGCATGTTCGACGCCCCGCAGGCCGAATGCCAAGACGAACTCCCCGAGGACCAGCGCGGACTGGCCCCCTCCTCGGCGCCTGCCAGCCGGCCCGCTGCCGAAACTCGACCATCACCCGAGCCCATGCCCCGTACTGGGTCGCTGAAGAAGACGACCTGACCGCCCAGTCCACGAACCCGCGGCTGTCACCACCACGACGGGAGGCGGTCTTCGTCCGCCTTGCCGATGTCCAGCGCATCACCCGCGCACTCGAAGAGGAAGGCCGGGCCTGATGCCGGTATCCGCAGCGTCCGCCGACAAATTGAGGGCGGCCATGGCCCGGCTGCTGGCCGGCGAGCCCGTGCACACCGACGGTGCCCTCACCAAGGAGAACCTCGCCCGCGAAGCTCAGGTCAGCCACGCGACCGTGCACCGCGCCGAAGACATCCTCGCCGAGTGGGACGCGAAGGTCGCCCGCCCCGTCCTGCGTACGCCCGGAGAGGTCCAGCGCGACGAGACAATCGCCAAGCTCCGCAAGCAACTTCGCGAGGCGAGGGAGCAGGCGGCCCAGACCCAGAACAAACTTGAGGCCCTCGCCACAGTGACGGCGAACCTGTACGCCGAGAACCTCACTCTGAAAAAGCGCCTCGGACGCCGATGGGTGACGGCTCTGCCCGCCCAAGACCGCTACTAGCCGAGCTCGGTCTTCCCGTAGTCGCTGGCCACGGCGTTGACCACGGGGAGGCCTACCGCTCGATCGAGCGATGGCGGGGGCTTCGAGATCATCGTGTGGCCGCTTTGGCGCTTGCCTCGGCGATCCGCTGGAGGGCCGCGTCGGTGTCCGCGATGGCCAGCATTTTGTTGATGTCGGCGCCGGCCAGTGCGCCGGCCGCTGCGGAGGCCCCGACCTGGGCGACCGGATCGGTGGCGTTGCCGGCCACCCACACACCCGGCACCTCGGTGGTGCCGGCCATGCCGGAGGCGAAACCGCGGCCCATGTTCGGCAGGTCCTGCACCGGCAGGCCCAGACCTTCCAGGCCCTGGGTGCGGGCCTGCATCTGCGGGCCGACCGCGAGGACGCGGCGGGCCACGACCTGGCCGTCGGCCAGGCGCACCCCGGCGAGGGCACCGTCCTCGTCGTTGACGACCTCGGTGACCGGGGTGTCGATGACGCGGATGCCGCGGGCGGCGAAGCGGGCGCGGCTGTCCTCGTCCAGGTCGGTGCCGTGGGTGAAGTAGGTCAGGTCCTCGGTCAGCTGACGGAACAGATACGCGTGGCCGATGGAGGCCGCGCCGGTGGCGAGGATGCCGATGGGCTCGTCGCGCACCTCCCAGCCGTGGCAGTACGGGCAGTGCACCACACTGTGCCCCCAGTGCTCGGCGAGCCCGGGCACCTCCGGCAGTACATCCGTGAGGCCGGTGGCCACCAGGATGCGGCGGGCGGTGATGCTGCGGCCGTCGGCCAGGGTGACGGTGAACCGCAGGTCCCCGTCCGCCGACGGGGCGGCGGACTCGGCCGAGACCACCTCGCCGAACACGACGCGCCCGCCGTACTGGCGCACCTGCTCCCGGCCCCGTCGAAGGATCTCGGGCGGCGGGGTGCCGTCCAGGGCGATGAGGCCGTGCACGGCCTCCGCGGGCGCGTTGCGCGGGGAGCCGCTGTCGATCACGACGACCGAGCGGCGGGAGCGGGCGAGGATCAGTGCACCGTTCAGCCCCGCGGCGCCCCCGCCGATCACCACCGCGTCGACGGTCCCCTCGGCCAGTGCGTCGCTCGCGTACGGAGGAGTGGTCACAGCCATGGCCTCCTGCCTTTCCTTGTCAGTCATGGTTCGGTCAACCCTTCGAGTTCTGGGCGGTTGGAGGGGGGTCAGCTGTTCAGAAAGCCCAGGATGTGGTCGGCGACCGTCTTGGGCTGCTCCAGGTGCAGGAAGTGCCCTGCGCCGGGTATGACGATGCGTTCGAGGCCGTTCGTGAACAGGTCGTCCATGCCGTCGCTCAACTCCACGGACATGCAGTTGTCGTCTGCCCCGTGGAGGTACAGCGACGGGACGGTGAGGGCACCGCTCGCCCGGGCTTGCAGGGACTGGGTCGCCTCGTCCGCGGGGGGCGTGAACAACTGGCGGTAGTCGCCCAGGATCTCGGTCAGGACTCCTGGAGCACCCAGGGTTTCCTTGAGCGCGGCACGCTCCGCGTCCGGCAGCTCGTAGCCGGGTGGCCATTCCCGCCAGAGCCGGTCGATCCGGCGGACGCGTCGCCCGGCGACCTGGCGGGCGCGTCCCCGGCGATCCGGTGGACGCCCCGCCGGCGATCTAGCGGGTGGACCCGGCGTGCTCCCGCACAGTCGCCGCCTCGCTCGCTGTCGTCCCGGCCCTCGGCTCGGCGCTCTTCCTCGCGAACCCGCGCCGGCCCGGCAGGACCGCGAGGACGATCAGTGTTCCGGCGGCCATGATGATCCCGCCGATGAGGCTGGTCTGGGCGACGCCGTGGGCGAAGGCCTGGTGGACGGCGTCCACGGCGGCCTGGGCCTGCTGGGGCCCGGCGGAGGGATCCTGCGCGACCCGCTCCGCGACGGCCAGGCCGGCGCCGACCGAGTCCTTGGCGGTCTCCATCGCCTCCGCCGGGAGTCGGTTGCCCACCAGGTCGGTCAGCTCGTCCCGGTAGGCCGTGCCCAGCAGCGAGCCCAGCACCGCGATGCCCAGCGCCCCGCCCAGCTCGAGCGCGGTGTCGTTGACACCGCCGCCGACGCCCAGCTCGGACTCGGGGAAGGAGCCCATGATCGTGTCGGTCGCCGGGGAGATGCTCAGTCCGAGCGCGAGGCCCAGCATCATCAGCGGCGCCAGGAAGTCCCCGTACGTCGACCCCTTGTCGATCTGGGTGAGCAGGAACATGCCCGCCGTGCCGACGATCATGCCGGTCACGACCATCACCTTCACCCCCAGCTTCGGGGTGAGCATCCCGGTCACCGCGGACCCGAGGAACACCGCACCGCCCAGCGGCAGCAGCCGTACACCCGTGTCCAGGGCGCCGTAGCCGAGGACGAACTGCAGGAACTGCGTCGCGTAGTAGATCACGGCGAACATACCGAAGAAGAAGAACAGCACCGCGAGCATCGAGCCGGTGAAAGGCCGCAGCGCGAACATCCGGACGTTCAGCATCGGGTGCGGGTGCCGCAGCTCCCAGGCGATGAAAGCGACCAGACCGACACCGGCGACCACGGCGGCGGCGACGGGGCCGACGCCCCAGCCGGAGTGCGGGCCCTCGATGGCGGCGTAGATCAGGGAACCGACGGAGACGATCGACAGCAGACCACCGACGTAGTCGATCCGGCCCATGCCCTCCGCCTTGGACGGCGGTACCAGGGCGAGCGCGCCGAACACGGCGAGGACGGCGATCGGCACGTTGATCAGGAAGGTCGAGCCCCAGGCGTGGTCCTCGAGCAGCCAGCCGGAGACCAGCGGGCCGACGGCCACCGCCACCCCGGAGGTCGCGGCCCAGGCGGTGATGGCCTTGGCCCGTTCGCTCCGGGGGAAGGTCGCGACCACCAGGGACAGCGTGGCCGGCATCACGACCGCGGCACCGACACCCATGATCGCGCGGGCCACGATCACCAGCGAGGTCTCGTCGACCATGCTCCCCATCACCGAACCGCCGGCGAAGATCAGCAGACCCAGCACCAGCGCGCCACGCCGGCTGTACTTGTCGCCGATCGAGCCCAGCACCAGCATCAGCGCCGCGTACGGAACGGTGTAGCTATCGACGACCCACTGCAGATCACTGCTGCTCAGGCCCAGGTCCGTGGTCATGTCGGGGGCGGCGACGATCAGCGACGTGTTCGCCATCACCGTGATCAGCAGGCTCAGGCACAGCACGAGCAGCGCCCACCAGCGCCGCGCGTAAGGCCCGGTCATCTTCTCCACGGGGGTGTTCGCAAGGAAGGGCATCAGTAGCTCCTGAGGGGACGGGGCGGACGAGCGGAAGCACTTAATTGCCCATCGATGTGCACACTAGTTTATTGCCCGTCGCTGTGCAACTATCGCGATGACTCCCTCCTCCCACCCGCCCTCGAGGTACCGACGTGACCAGCCGACCAGCACGAACACCGACGACGAGGCCGAGACGGTCTCCGGCCCGGCCCCACGAGACGCCGCCCCCTCCTGCTCCGACCTCGACTTCGTCCCCCTCGCCGACTTCGACCTCGACTTCGGCGCAGCGTCGGGACGCGCGGGCCACCCGTGCCCGGATCCTCGACGCGGCTCGGCGGGAACTGAGCCGCGACCCCGACAGCCGCCTGGAGGACATCGCCGGTGCCGCCGGTGTGGCCCGGCGTACCGTGTACGTCCACTTCGCCGGCCGGGCCGCGCTCGTCGAGGGCCTGGCCGCCGAGGCCGCGAAGGCGATCCGGCGCGCCGTCGCGGGTGCCCCGGCCCCGACCCCCGACGCCGTCGCGGACCTGGCGCGATTCGTCCTCATGGTGTGGCCCGTCGGCGACCGCTACCGCGCCCTCATCCGGCTGGCCCGCGGCCATGACCTCGCACGCGCACGCGTCGACGAACTGCTGACCCCCGCCCGCGACATGGCCACGAGGGTCTTCGCCCACGGCCGCCGACAGGGCGTCTTCCAGACCACCGTCCCGCCCGACCCGCTCGCCCGAGCCATCGAGGCCCAACTGCTGACCCTGCTCGACTGCGCCGACTGCGGCCAGTGGTCCGACGACGGCACCGGCGCCGCCACCGCCGCCCTCATCGCCGCCGGAGTCGCCCCGGACACCGCCGCCGCGAAGGTCGATCACGTACGGAAGTCCGGGTCGCCCCCGAGTCCCGTCTGAAACCCGTGCCCGTATCCCACTCGCACTCACACATATGTCCGCCCCCAACTCCCTGTCCCCCTAAGGGGTCCTTGCAGAATG
>NZ_NCSM01000038.1:61436-74873 GCF_002224125.1 Streptomyces sp. NBS 14/10 | reverse complement strand
GCCTGAGCTGCGCGGATGATTTATCGGCACCCGCAGTACGCGACCGAGCAGAACCGCCGCTGGTTCAGGGCCAACCCGAACGGCGCGGACGCCGTCGCCGCCGCGACCGAGGCCGCCGACACCGCCCGGGACCGCACCGCCCATTACCTACTCGAGGCGCGGCTGGAGCAGCTGCGTGAGGGGAGGGCGAATTGCGGACCTCACAGTACACACGCAAGGGGGAACAGCCGATTCCGGATTAGACGATCGCCAAGTTGCCGCAGGCCAGAGCGATTTGACACGTGAGGCGACACGCTTGATTACGCGCGGCGACCTGCGGCAACAGGCAGGAGATCGGGCGGAGCGTCTGACGTGGCGCGTGGCTATCGCGACGCAAGTCAGGCAACCGCTGTGACCGAGGTCTCATCCGTGCGGGTGTTCCGGTAGCTGCGAACTCACCGGCCGGTCCGGGAGGCCGTGGCCACCGAGGTGTCGGGCTCTGCCGCGAGGCCTTGCGCGGTCGGGGCATACTGGCAGGCAGGAAGGCCCTGCCGCCCACTCAATCGACGCCAGGGCCTACCCACTCCGGGAGGAATCCCCGCAGTTCACGGCCCTGGCGTCCCACCGCCGGGGCCGTGCTCGTTCAGCCGCCGATCAGACGCCTGATCACCAGGTCGATCACCAACGCTGTCACCAACGCCAGGAACTGACCGACTCGGCCGAGCCCACGGGGTTCCCGGTCCTCGCGGCGATCGTCGTCGCCGTTGGTGCCGGGCACCCTCCCACCTCCTTCCCGGGCCGTCATGGGCCCTGAGGGGCCCGTACGACGACGGGACCCCGGCAGAACCGTCACAAAGACGCCGGGCACACCCAAGACATTAGCGACTGCCGCGAGGGAAAACGGCCCGATGTATTCCCACAGGTCAGGGCGCTGCGATGGCAGATCAGCGAGCGTTCCCGATGGCAAGAGGCCGTGCGGCGGCCCTGGCGAAGGAGGACTCAAGGGTTAATAATGCGTGATAGGCACAGGCAAGGGGGGACCTTAACCTCTGCAACTTGGCATATTCCTGTGTCAAGTACCTAGCTGCTGGAGTGGTCGCTCTCCAAGCTGATCCCATTCCGCACCTGCCTCGCCGTCGGCCAGAACTCAGCGCCTGCTGTCGCCAGGTGCGAGCAGGCTGGTGACCTCGGCGATCGGCCGCTTGGCAGGGGCGAGGTGGCGCGGCAGCGGCGGGCGGGGCTTGGACGGCATAGGTGCTCTCAGGATGCCGGGCCCTCGACCTCGCCCTGTGCGGTCCAGGTCTTGCGTGCGCGCCGGCGGCCGTCGGTCTCCTCGATGAGCTGGATCACGACGGATGGGCTGGTTCCGTGGAGGCCGACGCATTCGGTGTACTGGTCCTGGGCGGTGCCTGGGACCGTCCACTGGCCTTCGACGACGGGGCTGTTCGTCTCGAACTGCAGTCGGCGGAGGTATTTGGTTCCCACCTGCTCCTCGCCTCGCTGCCGTGTGATGGTCAGGAAACCGAGGGCCATGCGCGCAGCAGTGCTGCGATTTGGGCTGCTGTGCAGGCCGGGTCGCGCAGCAGGTCGCGCAGGGCTATGGCGTCGTCTTGGGTGGGTTTGACAGGGATGCCGGAGGCTTCCAGGTACATCACGCCGGTTGCCGCGGCGACAGCGAGGTTGGAGCGTTCCAGCCAGCGGCAGCGTCCCAGGACGTGGACCAGGGCGGCGGCTCGTGCGTAGGGGCCGTCGTAGACCGGCTGCTCGAGGAGTTCGTGAAGGGTGTCTTTATTGCCGTACGGTGGTTGACCTGGGGCTTTGCGATTGCCCGAGTATGGGCATGATCAGTGATTGTGGGTCTGCGACTGCTCTACCTGATCTTCTGCCGACTGCTGGGCTGCTTCCTTTTGCTGGGCCGCTCGACCGCCGCGAACAACGCCGAGATTCTTGCCCTTCGGCATGAGGTCGCCGTGCTGCGCCGGCAGGTCGAGCGGCCGCGGTTCTCGTGGGCTGATCGTGCCGTGCTCTCCGCTCTCGCGCGGCACCTGCCACCCGTCTTACGTCGCCATCGGCTGGTCACCCCGGGCACCCTGCTGAACTGGCACCGCCGTCTGGTGCGCTGGAAATGGCGCCAGACGACGGTCGGACCCGGCCGACCACCGCTGGCGGAAGAGACTGCGGCGCTCATCCAGCGCCTGGCGACAGAGAACCCGACCTGGGGATACGTCAGAATCCAGGGTGAACTGCGACGGCTTGGCCATCGGGTCGCCGCCGCCACGATCCGGCGCGTCCTGCGCCGCTCCGGCCTGCCACCCGCACCGCAGCGCGCATCCCAGCAGACCTGGCGCACTTTCCTCCGTTCACAGGCCCACACGCTGCTGGCTTGCGATTTCATGCACGTGGAGACCGTCTTCCTCAGACGTCTCTATGTCTTCTTCGTCATGGAGATCGCCACCCGGCGCGTTCGTGTCCTGGGTGTCACCGCCTGCCCGACCGGTGCTTGGGTCGCCCAACTCGCCCGCAATCTGCTCATGGACCTTGAGGAGAGGGCGGGGCGCTTCCGGTTTCTCATCCGGGATCGGGACAGCAAGTTCACCGCCGCGTTCGACGCCGTCTTCGCCGGCAACGGCACAGCTGTCATCCCGACTCCGCCGCAGAGCCCACGGTCCAACGCATTCGCCGAACGATGGATACGCACAGCCCGCGTCGAATGCACCGACCGACTCCTCATCACCGGCGAACGACACCTGCGCGCGGTCCTCACCACGTACGCGGAGCACTACAACGCCGGACGGGCCCATCGCAGCCTCGGCCTACGAGCACCCGACGACGACCCGAATGTCATTCCCCTGCCTGCTGCCGCGGTCAGGCGCCGCCACGTACTTGGCGGACTGATCAACGAGTACCACACCACGCCACCCCGACCGACTCATCATCCACAGGAAACGCCCAGCTCAGCAGCCTAATCGGAATATTGACACCCTTCAGGTGGTCGGGTGTGCGGTGGCGCCCAGGATCCGGATCCGGCGGCTGCTGTGTTCGATCACCGCGAGTACGTACATCCGCGTGCCGGACAGGGTGACCGTCTCAAAGAGGTCGCAGGCCAGGAGAGCGTCGGCTTGGGAGCGCAGGAAGTCGGCCCATGTGCTGGAGCTCTGGTCGGGCGCTGGATCGATGCCGGCATCCTTGAGGATCTTCCAGACGGTCGACGCGGCCACCTTCACTCCCAGCACGAGCAATTCGCCGTGCAGACGCCGGTAGCCCCAGTTCGGATTCTCCCTCGCCAGACGCAGCACCAGAATCCGGATGGACCGCACGGTACGAGGCCGACCGGGTAGCTTGGACCGCGATAAGGCGGCATGCCGACGCCTGGCAAGGTCACGATGCCAGCGCAGCACCGTGTCAGGACGTACGAGCAGTCGCACCCGTCGCAGGGCGGGCAACGGCATCCGGTGCAGCAGCGCCGCCAGGAACGCCCGGTCGCTCGCAGTGAACCGTACTCGGGCACTGTCGAGTTGGCGTTCGAGCACCGTGATCTGATGACGGAGAGCCAGGATCTCCGCATCCTTGTTCCGGTCGCTCATCGGCAGCAGACGAAGCAGCGCGAACACGTTAGTCACGCTCAGGTAGGCCAGTCGCAGCAGCACGGTCGATCATCATGACGCGTGAACCAGCGACTACGCGAGGGCGCCTACCCGGGCGGCGAGGCCGACGACCGCCGGTCCCGATACAGGCATCCGACCAGGGCGGATGACATTCGCGGCAAGCACATGTGCCCGTATCGCTGCGCCCCACGGGACCACCCGCTCGTCAGTCTGGCCACGGCGCGCGGGTCGGCGACCGCTCGGGGTGCCTGCTGAGTCCGGTCAACGTCGGCCGCCCTCCACTTCTGCTGCGCCCGTAAGCGACTACGCCGTGACTGTCGTAAGTTCAAGGACCGCCACCGCCCGTGATGGCGCTGAACACATCGATTGCACGCCTGAATTGACGCCCGAATGCAAGGACGAGTGCGATACCGCATACCAGGGCGTACACGATTTGTTGCGCATCTTCTGGGACTATTCCACTCTTCGCGACTCCAATGACGTCACCCGCAGCGAGGAGGAAAGCGAATAGGTACCTCAGGGCCTCCCAGTTGCGTTGTGTAGGCACTCCCGTGAGCTGTGCCTCGTTCAGCAGGTCGCCCACACGACCCTGGCAATACCGGTCAGCGATAGTTAGCAGCGCCTCGGCAAGCTCCCTACGGGCGTCGTTCGGAGAGCAGTCCAGCTTGGCCTCCAACTCTTGGAGAGCAGCGATGACATGGCGCTCGTGCAGCTTCAGCCGCTTTCTGCGTGCCGAGAAGATTGGAACGCTTCCCCGGCTGCTGTGCGCATTGAGTACAGCACGGCGTACGGCCCTCAACCGCTTCGAGATCTTCTTGGTATGCGCGGGACGCTGTTCTCGGTGCTGTCGGGCCACCGCGCAGGCATGAATTGCCTCGGCGCATTCCCGGACAATCGCATATCGGCGCGCGAGGAAGACTCTAGCAACCTGGGAACGCCTGCGCCCGATGTTGGATTGCCACCCGCTCCATCTCTCCACTACCTTGAAGACCGCCCACATAAAGACAGCCGTCAAGCCCGTGATTGCAGCAGCCTGTTCCAACGGCGACATCTCATCGAATTGCGGCCATATAGACCCATCCTTACTGGCTTGGCTGTACTGGTAAACAAACGACAGATCTGGCCTAACTAGGAACACTGTGAATTGGGCGGCCGTGAACCCAGCTAAGGTCCCTACCGACAGCAGAGCCAGGCCTAGAATGGCTCGCTTCCATTGGCGAAGCTGGAGGCGGCGCCTCAGCGCGACTCGGAGTCGAAGGGGCACCGGGTTCCCTACGCCCAGCGCGTCACAGTCGTCCCTCAGCCGCTTGACGGAGGCGTCAAAGGGGCGGGATGTGCTCGGGACCGGCACAGGGGGAGCAGTGGGGCCAGGCGTACTCCCCGTCTGATCCGGCAACGTGGTCATGAGCACGCATCCTGCCAGCAGTCCACCCAGCGCCGCAGCAGCTCTGTGGGGTACGCCAGTCGTGCACGTCGAGATCCGCGCCCCCGGAGTGCACCATGTGCACGGCGACCGACATGCGTTCGCTCGCCGACGTGGTGCGCTGCGCCCTTCCGGTCGGGCACTGCGTTGGCGAATTCAAGGGCTTTGACGTGTCCGTGTCGCAAGTCCGTGCGATGATCCCGCGTCATGGGGAGACACAGGTGGGGGAAGACGGTCGGCGCGCCGGTCCTGGCCGTGACCGTTGCGGCCGCGAGCGGGTGCAGCAGTTCGAGCGACGAGGACACCGCGAAGCCGGCCGCGAAGGTGAAGAGGCTGAGCGTGAAGGAAGCGACGACCACGTTCGAGGCCGAGGTGACGAAGTTCGACGAGGACGGTGGCTGTCTCGAGCAGGCACCGGGGACCTGCTGGGGGCAGATGCAGCCTGTGCCGCTCGAAAAGTCGTCGCTGCACGTCATGCCGCATACCTGTACTCGTTGATGAGGCCGCCGAGGATCCAGGTGCGCGCGACTTTGTGGGTGTGGAGGTCATGTGCCGCGGCGGGTTGTTCGTGGGCGTCGGGTGGTAGCTGGTTGCGGGCCTGGTGGGGTCGGTGTTCGTTGTGGTGCCGCTCGTAGGCCGTGAGGATGTGACGGGCGTGGGCGTCGTTCATGATGAGGACGTGGTCGAGGGCTTCGCGTCGGATGCTGCCGATAATGCGTTCGCAGTGCGCGTTCATGCGGGGAGCCTGTGGCGCACTGTTGAGGATCTCCATCTTCTCGGCTTGGAAGACGGCGTCGAAGGCCTCGCCGTACTTGTCATCGCGGTCGCGCAGCAAGAAGCGCAGAGACTCGATGCGTATGCCCAGGTCGGCGGTGAGATTCCGTGCCTGCTGCACCGCCCAGTCCCGGGTCGGGTGTGCGGTGACCCCGGTGATGTGCAGCCGCCGGCTGCCGTGCTTGAGGAACGCCAGCGCGTACAACCGCTTGCCGAGGGCGGTGTCGACGTGGAAGAAGTCTGCCGCGATGATGCCCTCGGCTTGCGCGGCCAGGAACTCGTGCCAGGTGGGGCCTGAGCGACGTGGAGAAGGGTCGATGCCGGCTGCGTGGAGGATCTCCCAGACGGTCGAGGCGGCGATCCTGTGTCCGAGTCGGGTCAGCTCCTCTTGGATCCGTCGGTGTCCCCATCTCGGATTCTCCCGGGCCGGCCGCATAACGAGCGTCCTGATCGCTACCGGGTGGGTGGTCGTCCCGTGCGCCGGCGCGCGGTGTAGTCCAACTTCGCGGTGATGAATCTGCGGTGCAAGGCAAGCAGGGTGCCGGGGGTGACAGGGAAGGTCTCGTGTCAGTGGGGTCGGGGTATCAGTCCGGCCAGGCCGGCGAGCCAGAACCGGTCGGCAGGCTCATAGCGGACCGGTCCGGTCAACTGGCGGCGCAGGACCGCGTTCTCGTGCCGCAGCACCAGCAGTTCTGCGTCCTTCGCCGTCCCGCGACGCAGGAGCACTGATGGAACCGTCAGCAGCTTCCGGGCCAGCTTGTAGAGCAAGGACACGATCACGAAGGACATGATCGGACTGATCGCATCCCGCTTACCTGCGGCAATGACTTTTCGAGCGGCACAGGATACGCACAGCCCGCACCGAATGCACCGACCGACTCCTCATCACCGGCGAACGACACCTACGTAGGGTCCTGACCAGGTACGCCGAGCACTACAACGCCGGACGAGCTCACCGCAGCCTCGACCTACGTGCTCCAGACGACGACCCGAACTTCATCCCCCTGCCCGCTGCCGCAGTCAGGCGCCGCCAGGTACTTGGCGGGCTGATCAACGAGTACCACGCCGCACTACCCCGATCGCTTCATCATCCACAGGAAACGCCCAGCTCAGCAGCCCGATCGGAATATTGACACCCTTCAGGCCTCGCCAAGACCTCACTGGCCCAAGTCCTGACCGCTGCCGCGCTCAACTTCCACCACTCGACGCCTGGTGGACCGGAACCCCCCTGGGCACCACACGAGTCTCCCACTACGAACAGCTCGTCCTCAGCCACGCAGCCTGACCGACAAAACCCAGATCACATCGACCAACAGAGTCCTTCAGGGCCCCGCTCAGATGCCGGTGTGGGTGTACGCGGCCCACAGCGTAGGAGTGTTGGGGTAACGGGTTCGCAGACGAGTAACGGCGTAGTTCAGGGCATGGGCGGTCATATCGGTTTGGACCTGTGCGGCGCCGTTGTCAGTGAGATAAGCGTAGAAGTCGGTGGCGACCTTGGAGGCAATGCGGTCGTCGATTGGCCACAGCGTACCGATGACGTGCCGGTAGCCGGCGAGCTGGAAAGCTCCGGTGATGTGCAGGGATTCGTCGGCCAGACGAGGGGCGGTGACGCTCGTGTCGCAGGCGGAAAGGTAGGCCAGAGCAGCGGTCAGGTTCAAGTCACGGATGTCGGCGACGGTGAGCGGCCTGGTGGCGTAGTCAGTGAGGAGCAAGTGGCTGTTGGTGAGATCGTCCAAGTCGACGTAGCCGTGGCAGGAGAAGTGGACGATCTGGTAATTGGGCAGGCCCTGGAGGACGGTGTCGCGCGTGGGTTCGGCAAGCAAATGAGCGTGCGAGACAACAGCGGTGATCGCGGCAGCCTCGTCACCGGCTCCGAGCCGGGTGGCGCCAGGGGCGTCTGAGACTGGAACGATCAGCGTCGCCACGTCAGAGGTGTCATCAAATTGAAGGGAACGGGCGTGGCCCAGGGCACGCACGGTGGTGGTGTAGGAGGAGACGACACAGTCGAGGACGGTACGCCGACCGATCGGGGCGTCAGGGCCTTCGGCGTGATGGCCGGCAGCGTGGAGGGGGAGGCTGGCGATGACTCCAACGGGACACCACCATACGCGGGGCCAAGGCTCGCCCGGCGCGGGATCTGAGGTGTGGCCGAGGTGGGTCAGAACGGGTTCGGCGACGGTGTCCCAGAGCCAGCCTAGGGTGGCCAGGATGTCCTGCTGTGCCTCGGCTCGCGCCGTTGGGTGGAGATGGGGATCGGTGCTGGCGCGTAGTGCCTCGCGCAGACGCAGCACGTGATCGAGGGTGGCGAGGAGGCTCAGTGTAGTCAGGGGCACGACCTGGACCGGAGTGCCGGGGGTATCGGTGAGGATGAGGGCATCGCAGCGGATTCGGGTGGCAATGGTGATGACAATTGGTCCGTCATGCGCGTGACGCCTGAGTTGGTCGACGGAAGGTGCCTGCAAGAAGTCCGAGAAGCCTGGGAGTCCGCGAACACAGTCGACCAGGTTCTGCCAAGCCTGGTGCACCTCCTGGCGCTCCGCGGCCAGGCGTCGGTTTTCATTCCGAGCCCCCTCCAACGAGGGCACCGCGGGCGCTTCTGCCGGCGCCGAGCGCGGACGATCCAAAACGGCGAGTCGGTTGTGCAGTTGGTCGAGTTCGTCTGCCAGACGGGGGTGCTGCTCTCGGAGCCGAGCCGCTTCGATGCTTCTCGTGGCAAGGGTCTCGGCGGCGAGGATGCCGCGAGCTCGCTCCAGCAGTTCCACAGCTCGATCGGGGCGGCCCGCGTTCAGTGCCGCTGCGGCTGCCTCACCCGCTAGTTGCGATGCTTTGCCGAGTTGATGCTCGCGGTCCGTACGGATGAGAGTCCCCGGAGCGAGGGCCGCCAGCAGGTCGATGGCCGATTCCATAGCTTGCAACCCCTCTTGTGCGTCCTGGGGCTCCGTCGCCATTCGCGCAAGGCGCCTGTACGCCTCGATACGGTTGATTGTGATACCTGTGGCGCTGTCTGCGGCGCGGCGGTAGCAGTCGCGCGCCTCCTCCCGGACGGCTGTACACCTGGTTTGTGCGAATGAGCTCTCGAGAGCGGTCCCGAGGTTGACTAGGATCGTGGAGCGCATAGGGTGATCGTGGTGGGCGGGCTCCGCGGCTTCCCGCAAGAACCCGATCCCTTCGTCCAGCTTCTCCAACTGCCCGGTACGCTCGCACAGGTTCTTGAGAGCGGTCCCGAGGTTGTTCAAGTACATGGGACGATTGGGGTGATTGTCTGCTTCGGTTTCGGCGGCCGCCCGCAGGACATCAACCGCCTCTCTCAGCTCATCCGTTTGCCCAGTGCGTTCAAACAGGCTAAGAAGCGCGGACCCGAGATTGTTCAAGTGAGCGGGGCGGGTCGGATGATCGTCGGGAACACTGGCTGCAGCCGTCCGTAGGAGCCCGACCCCCTCTTCCAGCACCTCCATGCGTCCAGTGCGCCTGAACAGGCGCAGGAGGGCGGTCCCGAGGCTCAACAAAACGGTGGGATGGTCATCGGGGGCCGCTTCGATGGCCCGCCGCAAGACCTCGACGGCTTCTTCCAGCGCCTCCATTCGGTCAGTGCACTTAAACAGGTTCACAAGAACGGACCCGAGATTGTTCAGGTGCGAGAGGTGCTGGCGGGGGGCGGTCTCGGAAGCCTGCCGTAGGACGTCAATCGCTTCTTCCAACAGCGCCATCTGGCCGGTGCGCTGGAACAGACGGGCGAGTGCGGTCCCAAGTTGGTTCAAGTGGTGGGGGCGGGCCGGATGATCGTGGGGAACGGTAGACGTCGCCTCTCGCAATACCCCGACGGCTTCCTCCAGCATTGCCATCTGCCCGCTTCTGTCCGACATCTCTTGGAGAGCAGATCCGAGGTTACTGAGACGTACTGGTCGATCTGGATGGTCGTGGGGGGTAACTTCCATAATGTCCCGGTGAATTCGGACCGCCTCCTCTAATACCTCCACTTTCCCGGTGTGCCTGAAGAGCACCACCAACGAAGATCCGAGGCCACTCAAGTACATGGGACGCTGGGGAGCGTTCGGAGGCGCCATCTCCACGGCCTCCTGATGGAGGCGCACCGCTTCCTCCGCCACCGCCGTGTCCACGGTGCCCTCAGCCATGCGCACGAGTGCACTCGCCAGGTTGTGCAGGTACGCGGGACGATCAGGGTCGTCCGGAGAGGTGATGGCCACCGCCTCTCGCTGTACCAGCACCGCGTCGTCCCACACCTCCCTCTGTCCGGAGTGCTCAGCCATGCGCATGAGGGCGGCCCCCAAGTTGCCCAGGTGCCGGGGGCGCCCCGGGTCGTCCGGGTCTGTGGCGGACAGCGCTTCGCGTAAGACATCAGCTGCCGCTTCGGCTCCCTCTGCCCGTCCTGTGTGCTCGGAGACACGTAGCAGGGCCTCCCCCAAATTGCCCAGGCGATCAGAGCGCTCGGGGTTGTCGTGAGGTGTCTTGGCTACTGCCTCCCGCAGAACTCGAGCTGCTTCCTCGGCTGCCCCCTTCTCTCGGGTGTGCTCGGATACGCGTAGGAGGACCGCCCCCAAGTTGTTCAGCCGATCGCAGCGCTCCGGGTGATCACGGGGTGTGGTGGCGATCGCTTCCCGTAGAGCCTCAACCGCCTCCTGAGCAGTACTCGACTCCCCTGCCCGTGCGCACCAGAGCCGGAGCACACCCCCTAGGGTAGAGAGGACCTGCGGACGGTTGGGGTGGCCGCAAGGCGTGAGTGCTGCTGCCGACCGCGTCATCCGCACAGCCTCTTCGAGCAGCTCCATCTCCTGGGTGCACCCGTACAACTTCGCAAGCGTGAGTCCCAGGCACCCCAGCGAAATGGCGCGTTCGGGGTGGTCTTTCGGTGCGGTGGCGACCGCTTCTCGCAGGACCTCGACCGCTTCCTGAGCCACGTTCAGCTCCTTGGTGTCCTCGAAAAGGAAACCGAGCGCGATCCCCAGACCGTTCAGGTTCGAGGGCCGGGTGGGAAAGTGGCTAGGCATCACCTTGAGCATCGCGCGGAACTGGACGATGACTGTGTCGAGTAGCTGTTCCCGACGGGAGTTGCCGAAGGAGGCCAAGAGATCGTTGGCATAGCGGTCCATGACGAGCAGCAGCCCGGTAGCCACAAGGCTGGTGGGGCCCGCCTGATGCACCACACGCCCCAGGGCGGCGGAAGCTAACTCGGGACGTGCCTGGTAGACGTGCACCAGGTGGCCGACTGCTGCTATCTGGTCTTCCTCGTCTCGTCCTGCTGGAAGGACGAGGGAGCGCTGCCAGTGATACCAGCCCAGGGCGTGGGCGGCAGCCAAATCCCTCTCGGGGTCAGTAATGCGCATCAGAGCTCGGGCGGCCTCGAGCGCGGCATCGTCGAAGATGTGAGCTGGGTTGCGGTCGGCACGGGCGAGGTGGTGGTGAAGGGCGGCGAGTGCCACCTCGCGGTCCGTCATGGGCGTGCCCCCCCGGTGTCTGTTCAGCGCTGCGGTTCTCCGGGCCCGCGGAGATTCCATGTAGCCCCGAGCCCGCTGGCGGTGCTTGTTCCAGGGACTGTACTGACACACCGATGTGATCGGCCTAGGCTTTGGTCAACTTTCGGAACCGACGAACCCTTTGGGACTGCTTGTCGTTCGTTCAGTTGCAAGGGCTGCCAAGGGCGGGGCCCGGGAAGGCACGCATGTACTTACTGCTACGCGATCGTGTGGGGACATTGTGCGACCAACTCAGCCGCTGGCCGTCGCTGCGGACAATCATCCGTGATGGAGGTGGAGAGCATGCCCTCACCGAGTTACTGGCTCTTCTGACGGGCACGACAGACCCCGAAGGCCCGCGGCTGAGCGAGCTGATCGATGCGATCGAAGACGCCTGCGCCAGGCAGGGACTAGCCGGACTGACAAGCCGGGAAGTCGGCTCGCCCGGCGGTATCCCGGCCCTGCCCCCGGGGATGAATGTCCTCCCCCCGTGGATGGGCGGTGCTCCCGAGGTCATGGGCTGGACCTGCCCGCTCGGCAAATGCAACCGAGTGGTCACGCCGGACGAGACCGCACACCCGCCGACGTGCGCCGCTCACGGCCCGGAGGGGCGTATGAAGCCCTACCCACCCAATGCCTCATGAGCTCCTTCCTCGCCGGGATCGGCACGAAGCTCGCTGAGCGATGGGTCAACGCCCTGCTGCTGCCCGGCCTGCTGTGGACCGCGCTGCTGGCTGCAGCGCTGCATCTGGGCCAGACCCACCCCTTTGCCGCGGACAGACTGAGCACATGGCTCAACCAGCTCGCCACCCGTCCCGCGGCCCATGCCCCGGGCACTGTCGTACTTGCCGCCAGCGCATCGCTGCTCGCCGCCTCCGGGGTCGGCTTGCTCGCCAGCGCCCTGGGCGGTCTCGTCGAGCGCCTCTGGGCGCTGCCTGCAGACCAGCCCCCAGCGACATGGCTGCTGCGCTTACGTCGGCGACGCTGGGACGAGGCGACTCGGCAGCTCAAGACCGCAATCCGGCAGGCAGCCCAGCCCACGCGCCACGACGTCGCGCCGGAGCGCGCTGCCGCCCAGGTACGCGTCTGCCAACGCCGTCGCGCCCGGCTCGGCCCCGCCCGGCCCGTATGCGCGACCCGGGTCGGTGACCGCTTCGGGCACACCGCCACCCGCACCGCCGAGGTCAACGGCCTCGATGATCTCGCCTTGGTTTGGCCCCGCCTATGGACGGTATTGCCCGCAGAACTGCGCACTGACATAACTGCCGCCCGCACCGCCTACGCCGCCACCGCCCGGCTCGCGGCCTGGGGACTGCTCTACACCGCCCTCGGCGCTGCTTGGTGGCCCGCTGCTGTCATCGGCCCCGCCACCCTGGCCACCAGTGTTTTCCGAGCCCGCGCCGCCGCCAACGTACTCGCCGACCTGGTCGAGACCGCCGCCGACCTGCACCTCCACGACCTGGCCGAGCGGCTCGCTATCCCTGCCACCCCGCAGACAGTCGACGCAGGCCACGCGATCACCGAGCGACTGCGTCCTCGTGCGCCACTGCCTCTTGTGGCGGTACCGCCCCTGCCGCCGAGTCCGGCGCCACGGTCACCATCTTCGTGATCGCCTGGTAGTGCGCGGGATGGAATTCGCTCAATGGGTCTCCGGGCTATCCGCTGAGATGACCTGGATCAGTTACTGACTTCGGCGTATTAGGGTCGGTCCGGTCTGTCGAGATCGAGGTCTGTCCCGGCGAGGAATCCACCGAGGACGCCATGTCTGTACTGGAGCGCCTTGAGCCGTCTGCGGAGTAGAGTCTCCAGTTCGGTGAGGGTGCGGGTGGCCAGGTTGGCCAGGCTCCGCTTGATGTGCGCCCACAGGGCCTCCACCGGATTCAGCTCGGGCGCGTATCCGGGCAGCAGCACCACGGTCAGCCACTCGCGCTCCGCCACGAGCGCCTTCATCGTCTTCGAGATGTGGGTGTTCAGCCGGTCCCACACCACGATCAGCGGGGTGTGCCGTTCGGAAACTCATCGTTGCTGCTCGGGGGTGGTCTGGCGTGCCATGACAGTCTGCTGGAATCCTGTTCGGTGATCGTTTCGCTCGTATACCGGGTGACTCGCAAGCTACTCGCGGTCCCGGCGATGTTGCTGCGCCGGGACACGGCCAGGGACGCGGAATTGCTCGTGCTGCGGCACG
>NZ_NCSM01000038.1:20752-61261 GCF_002224125.1 Streptomyces sp. NBS 14/10 | reverse complement strand
TGCGGCTCGCCAGGGAGAATCCGCGTTGGGGCTGTCGACGGATTCAGGGCGAACTGGTCCGGCTCGGACACCCGGTCGGCTCGACGACGGTCTGGGAGTCTCAATGCCGGAGTCAAGCCGCTTGCGCGATCGGCGGGGCAGGGGTGAAGACGCGGTTGTCGCGTAGGAGCGCCCACAACACGCTTGCTCGTCGGCGGGCCAGGGCGATGACGGCCTGGACGTGTTTGCAGCCCTCACCTCGCTTTTTGAGGTAGAAGTCCCGGTTCGGCCCCTCGCGGGTGATGCTGACCTGCGCGGACATGTAGAACACCCGCCGCAGGCGTCGGCTGTAACGCTTGGGCCGGTGCATGTTGCCACTCCGGCGTCCCGAGTCACGAGGGACCGGCACCAGCCCGGCCGCCGAGGCGAGACGGCCCGCATCCGCGTATGCGGACAAGTCACCGGCCGCGACCACGAACTCCGCCCCCAGTATCGGGCCCATGCCGGGCAGGGACTCGATGATCTCCGCCTGCGGATGGCAGCGGAACGTGTCGCGGATCTGCCGGTCGATCCGCTTGAGCCGGTCGTCCAAAGCCAAGATCTGCGCGGCCAGCTCGGCAACGATCTGGCCGGCGACATCCTCACCAGGAAGCGCGGTCCGCTGAGCCTGAGCCGCCTCCAGAGCAGCGGCAGCCACCACGTCGGCACCCCGGACACCGCGATGGGCGAGCCACGCCGTAAGACGGGCCCGCCCGCGGCGCCGGATAGCAGCTGGTATCTGGTAGCCGGTCAGCAGGACCAGCGCGCCCTTGTGCGCCGAGTAGTCGAAGGCCCGCTCCAGCGCGGGGAAGACACCGGTCAGCACATCGCGCAGACGATTGATCATCCGTATCCGGTCAGCCACGAGGTCAGTGCGATGGCCGGTCAGCAGCGCGAGGTCAGCGGCCAGCTGCGCGGGCACGTCGATCGGGGCGAAGTCCCGTCGGTGCCGGGCGGTCTCGGCGATGACGTAGGCGTCGCGGGAGTCGGTCTTGGCCTCGCCCCGGTAAGCTGCGGACATCCGGTTGACCGTGCGGCCGGGTACATAGACAGCGTGCTGTCCATGAGCTGCGAGCAGAGCCAGCAGCAACGCCGAAGCGGTGCCGGAGATGTCCACGGCCCAGTGGACCACGTCGGCCAGCTCCAGGATCTCGCCGAGCGCACCGAGGATCGCCAACTCGTCGTTGTCGACCTTCCTGGACCACGCCGTCGCGCCGGTCTCGTCGACCACCGCCACCCAGTGATGTCCCTTGCCCGCGTCGACACCGGCCCACACCCGAGCCCGCCCCTTGCTCATGTGCCCTCCTCGTTCCCAACACGACTTCTGTCGGCCGGAGGAACACCCCGCTGTCATCTCCGTAATCAGCGACCGAAACGCATATCTCAATCAGCAGTCAGGGCGCCCCGGAGAACCGGACGGCCACTCCCAGAGAGCCACGCTCAAGGCAAGATCCTCATCAGCCACATCCGGCCCTCCCGGGCCACCAAACAACTTACGGAGATCCTCACGGCGGCGGGCATCGATCCAGCCCCACGCCGCAGCCGTCCGACATGGCACGATTTCCTGACGGCGCAAGCCCAATCCATCATCGCCTGCGACTTCGTCCACATCGACCTGGTAGATCCGCGCCGGGTGTACGCGCTGGTGTTCCTCGAGCACGGCACACGCCGGCTGCACATCGCGGGAGTGACCGCCCATCCCACCGGGCCCTGGACGGTGCAGCAAGCGAGAAACCTAGTCGTCGAGCTGGGTGTTCGGGTGGACTCGCTGCGTTTCCTGCTCCGTGACCGGGACGCGAAGTACACCGAGTCCTTCGACGCGGTCTTCAAAGCCGACGACATCCAGGTCGTGAGGACCGCGCCACGGTCCCCACGGATGAACGCGCACTGCGAACGTGTCATCGGCACCCTGCGCCGCGAGTGAAGGGTGTCTTTATTGCCGTACTGTGGTTGACCTGGGGCTTTGCGATCGCTCAAGTATGGGCATGATCAGTGATCGTGGGTCTGCGACTGCTCTACCTGATCTTCTGCCGACTGCTGGACTGCCTCCTGTTGCTGGGCCGGTCGGCCGCCGCGAACAACGCCGAGATCCTTGCCCTTCGTCATGAGGTCGCCGTGCTGCGCCGGCAGATCGAGCGGCCGCGGCTCTCATGGGCTGATCGTGCTGTGCTCTCCGCTCTCGCCCAGCACCTGCCACCCGTCTTACGTCGCCATCGGCTGGTCACTCCGGGCACCCTGCTGACTTGGCACCGTCGTCTGGTGCGCTGGAAGTGGCGCCAGAGGGCGGTCGGACCCGGTCGGCCACCGCTGGCGGAAGAGATTGCGGCGCTCATCCAGCGCCTGGCGCGAGAGAACCCGACCTGGGGATACGTCAGAATCCAGGGCGAGCTGCGACGGCTTGGCCATCGGGTTGCCGCCGCCACGATCCGGCGCGTCCTGCGCTGCTCCGGCTTGCCGCCTGCACCGCAGCGCGCAAGCCAGCAGACTTGGCGCTCCTTCCTCCGCGCCCAGGCCCACTCGCTGCTCGCCTGCGATTTCATGCACGTGGAGACCGTCTTCCTTAAACGTCTCTATGTCTTCTTCGTCATGGAGATCAAGACCCGGCGCGTCCATGTCCTGGGTGTCACCGCCCACCCGACCGGCGTATGGGTCGCCCAACTCGCCCGCAATCTGCTCATGGATCTCGAGGAGAGGGCTGGGGGCTTCCGGTTCCTCATCCGAGACCGGGACAGCAAGTTCACCGCCGCGTTCGATGCCGTCTTCGCCGGCAACGGCACAGCCGTCATCCCGACACCGCCGCAGAGCCCCCGGTCCAACGCGTTCGCCGAACGATGGATACGCACAGCCCGCACCGAATGCACCGACCACCTCCTCATCACCGGCGAACGACACCTACGTACGGTCCTCACCACGTACGCCGAGCACTACAACGCGGGGCGAGCCCACCGCAGCCTGGGCCTACGTGCCCCAGACGACGACCCGCACATCATCCCCCTACCTGTTGGCACGGTCCGGCGCCGACAGGTGCTCGGTGGACTGCTCAACGAGTACCACACCACGCCACCCCGACCGCCTCACCATCGACAGAGAACGACCAGCTCAGCAGCCTGATCGGAATAATGACACCCCTCAAGCCTGCCGGTCGGTCAGATTCTCGGCCATCTGCACCACCGTGACCAGGGCCAAGCGGCCCGGTGACCAGCCACGCGGCCCAGTAACCGCGAACGCTTCGGCGAACTCGGCGTCCGCGAACAACTCACCGAGCCGGTCACGTACCGCGACCGGCAACGGCACCTGACGGCCCCGGTATTTGGCCCTCACCGCCCGCGCCACCTCCGGCGCTGGCTCCGGCCACGACCGCGGCTCCATCGACACCAGCCCCTCCCACCCGCGACCGGGAACGAGAAGGACCGGCCACCAGACCAGCCTGCCGCAACGATCAACACCCTGACCAACCCAAACAGCAAATGGGCAACAGGATCGGGCACAGCCGGAGTCTGCCCGGCGGGAGGTCTTTGCCCTCCCGCCGGCGCAGCCCCTCACCGTGCTCACCGCCCCGGTGGTACTGCTGGACCCATGCCCGCCGCGGGACCTGCACGCCGGTCACCTGACGATGCAGGTCATGGCCGCCCACAACAGGGGCGAGTGCTCGATCCGGTTGCCGGTGCGCCAGCGGTCCAGCTGCTCCCGCTGCCAGACGCCGAGCCGGTGGACGGGGTCGCGGTGCTCGTGGGCGGCGTCGACGGCGGTGATCGCCTCCGACAGCGGGCGTACGGGCTCGGCCAGGCCGGCCAGCCGATGGAACGCGAAGCTGGTCGGCAGCGCCCAGCGGGTAGCGGTGACCAGCTCCGCACCGTTATGGATCATCGCCGTCGCCAGGCCGAACGACTCGGCGAACCGCAGATCGCCGCCGCTCTCGCAGGCGATCAGTGCAACGCGCGGCGGCGCGGGCCAGATCCGCGCCCCCGGCGCCCCGTCCGCCCGCAGGGGGAGAGTGCCCAGAAGGAGGTCCTTGGCCGACAGCGGCCGATGGGTGCGGACCATTTCGGCCAGGCCGACGGTCCGTGGACCGCAGCACAGATGGAGAGTTATGTCCTCGCTCTGCCCGCCCTCGACCGGCGCACCGCTCACGTGCCCGACGTACATCAGCCTGCGCGGCCCCTTGCGCAGCACGTCACTCAGCCAGTCCCGGTCCAGGTCGGTGCGGCGGAATGCCTCCGTCGGGGTGGCGAGGGGCGGCTCGACGGCGCCTGCGTCGAGACGGCTCTGGACGAGCGACAGCAACTCCGGGTCCGAGCCGGGCGGTCCCAGAACCGAACCGAGCGGGGAGTCGGCCCGGAATCCGGGCACCCGGGGGTCGAGGATGAGAACGACGGCGTCCGCGTCGGCGTCCGGCGCCGGACGCGCGGCGGGACCTGGCGGACGCAACGACACCGGCGTGGTGGTCACGACGTCCGCGAGTTCGATGATCCGGACGTCGTCGTCGACGGCGAGCAGTTCCCAGGGGACCTGGGCGACCCGGGGCGACGGCTGGATCCGGACCAGCGGGCGGGCGCCGTCCGCCGACACGTGGCGTATCTGTGCTGTCAGCCCCACCGGCCACAGCGCCTCGGCCAGCACGCGCGCGAGGCGGTGCTCGGTCCGGTGATCGGCCATCGCTCCCGAGCCGAACGCGCGCCGCATCCCCTCGCCCGCGCCCGGCAGCGCGGCGGCCAGCGCACGGACCGCCTGGTCGACCTCGTCACTGGGCGCGTGCCCGGTGCCGAACCCCCGGGCCCCGCTCGTCCACGTCCACGTCATGAACAGGTCGCCGGCGTCGGCCAGCCGGACCTGGACCACCGGGCGGTTTGTCAGGTCGTCGGCGACCAGAACGGCACCTCTTCCTCGCTCACGATCCGTCGGCGATAGCGGAATTCGGCCGCCGCGATGTACTCCTGCAGCGCGGTGCGGCCGGATTCCGGCGACATCCGCACCTTGGGCGGCGGCGCGACGCGCAGGCCGACGGAGGCGGCGGCCTCCGCCGCCACACCCCCGAGCATCATCGGGCCGCCGATGTGCCCGTACGCCTTCATGGCGGCACTCGGGAAGACCGTCGCCGCGTCCTCGGAGGACCCGGAGGCCACCGAGGACAGGGCACGCCGCGCCGACGGCGGCGTACGGTTCAGCGCCAGCGAGGCGCCCGCGCAGCGGTGTTCCACCAGTTCGAAGAGCAGTCCCTGATCCTGACGGCGTACGGCGAGGCGGAAGACCAGCCGCATGGCGTCATCCGCCAGTTCCAGCCACTGGCTGCGCGCGTGGGCCGTGACGAAGTCGTAGCGCGCCGCCTCCAGGGCCAGTGCGGCGGGCAGAGCGAGGGAGAGCGCGGTACTGATGGACGCCTTCTCGTGGTCTCCGTGGTCCGTCCGGTTCAGGTTGTCCTCAAGGGTCTCCGCGAGCATCAGATCCACCTGTGCGCACCGCTCGTACACCCCCCGCGCCTCGTACACATCCCGCGCTCCCTGGACCAGGCGTTTCATCTCCGTGATGTCGCCGCGGCGGTAAGCCTGTTGGGCGGCGAGCAGCACGGTGTCGGCGGCGGCGATCTCGGCACCGAGCCGCTCGAAGCGGGCCAGGCTCGATGTCATCAGGGCGTCGGCGCCGGTGGCCTCGCCACGCAGGCCGGTGAGAAAGGCACGGGCCTGTTCGCAGACCGCCAGGTCGCCGAACTGCCGCTGTCGTTCGAAGATCGCGGACGCCTCGTCGTACAGCCGCTCCGCGCGGTCGAGGTCACCCCGGCGCATCGCGGCGTATGCCCGGTGTGCGATCAACTGCTGCTGTTCACCGATATCGCCCGCAGCCCGGAAGCCGTCCTCCGCGCGGGCGAAGTAGTCCTCGGCGAGGTCGAACCGTCCGGTCGAGGCACAGATGAGCCCGAGGCTGGTCAGCAGCCGCGGCGTGGTCGGCACAACGGTCGGGGGCGTGGTGGGCAGCATCGCCGAGGCCTGTTCTTCGGCCGCGCCCCACTCTCCCCGTTCCATCAGCAGATGCACCCGGTTCAGGCCGACTTCGGCGGTGCGCATGCCCTCGGGATCGTCGAACTCAGGCAGCCGGGCCGCCGCCTCGTCGAGACATGCCAGCGACTCGTCCAGACGCCCGGTCCTGCGCAGCAGGTCGGCCTTGCCGAGCAGCGTCTTCAGCAGGACTTCCAGCCACAGTTGCCGGCCGAGCGGTCCCATCGGCACGGACTCGATGCCGCGCAGCAGGCCGAGGGCCCGCTCGATGACGGCTGCCGCCCCGGCCAGGTCCGTGGCGGTGAGCTGGACCGTCCCGATGTTGGACAGCAGGTGCGCCCGCAGGAATCGCACGTCGGGAGAGTCCTCGATGGACTCGGCCGCGGTGAGCAACTCCTCGTAGACGGTGCGCGCGGCGGCAAGATCCGGGGTCAGCTGATGGCGCTCGGCCAGGGCGAGGCCGCTGTCGAACGGCTCTCCGTACAGCGGAACCACCGCCTCCTCGTCCGGCATCCGCTAGAAATCCTCATCGGTGGAAGCGGCGGCGATCTCGGCAAGGAACGGCCCCGCGAACGCATCATGCGGCAGAGGCTGTGCCACGGCCGCCAGCCGCCGCCGGGCCAAGTCACGGATCGCGTCGCGGTCGGCGCGGCCTTCGACTTCGTCAAAGGCGCCGGGGCCCGGGTCGAAGCCGGGCAGCAGGACACCGACCTCGATACGCGGCGGCATCGCCGCAGCCGGTACGTCCAGGTCCGCCCGGCCGGTCCACATGTCGTCCCGCCGGGAGAGGGGCACCCGGTTCGCCTGGCCACCGTCCACGCGGACCTCCGCGACGAGGGGCACACCGGCGGCGGGTGCCGCGACGTCCGCGACGACCTCGACCTCGATCTGCCGTCGCGCGCCAAGCGCACGAGCGGTCCAGGACACCGCGTTCTCGGCCGCGTCGACGAAGCCGGGCGGGTAGCGGCGCCAGTCGTTGGTCCCCGAGCCCCGCGCAATCACCCGGCCGCCCGCGACGATCGGATCGCCTGCCGCGAGGGCGTAGTCGCCGTGCCGTGCGAACAGCGCGCCGAGGTCGACCGGCATGCCAACCGGACGGCGCTGGTCCAGGGACGACCGGAGGCGACGCAGAGCCTGCCCGTCCAGCCCGGCGCTGTCCGCCGCTTCGTCGATCAGCCGCAGAACGCTCTCCAGGTGGCGCGCGGTATCCGCCGGCTGCGATGTCGCGCGCCACCACTGGATCAGCGGGTCGAGCGCCGCCTGATGCTCCTCGATCAGTTCGGCCACGCAGTCATCGGGTTGATCGCCGAAGTCGTCGAACAACTGCTGGCACCGGTGGGTGAGCGCGGCCAGCTCCAGGCCGAGCACGTCCGGTTGGAGCGCCGGGATCCCGTCCAAGTGCGACGCTGGCCACCACCGGAACGCCCAGTGTCCGAAGCCGAGCCGGGCGACGCTGCCCGCGAGAGCGGTCATGTCCGCCCTCACCCGTACGCCGACCGGCTCCCCCGCCGCGCAGGCATGCACGGCGGCAGCGGTGCGCTCGCCGTAGACCGCCCACAGCCACTGCTGCGCCCGCCCCGCGTCATGGACCTCCGCCACCGGCAAGCTCGGATCGCCGAGGACAGGCCAGGCCAGAACCGCGCCCGCGACGTCGAGAACGGCCCGGGTGAAGACGGGGCCGAGGGGGCCGGCGGCGACCCGGATCGTGCCGTCCTGAGCCACATGGACGTCCACATCGGCCTCCGTCATCACGCGCTCCTCGGCTCGGCCGCATCCGCGGCGGTCGTCGACAGCGTGCGAAGTGCCGACCGGACCCTGGCACGGTGGTCCATCATCACTGAGCGGGCGACCCCCTCGAGCACTGCCCAGGCCGACACGATGTCGTCCAACGGTGCCTCGCGGACATCCCGCCCGTGCAGCCGCACCCAGAGCCGCCGCATATAGGCGGTCCATGGGGTGCGGAGGTCCTGGGCGAGTGCGTCCAGCACGCCGCCGTCCGGGTCGGGGTGGGGAGAAACCGTCATTCTGCGGGCGCGAAGTGCCGAAGCCTCCCGTTGCCAGCGGCTGTTGACGGCGCGATGCGCCGCTGTCCGCCCCAGCACGGAGACACCGCTGCCCAGCGGGTCGAGCCCGACCGCGAGCCGGCCGCCGAGGACCGCGGCGACGCGCAGGCTCTCGTCGTGCAGGCCGAGCGGAGCGCAACTACGGCCGATCTCCCGTCGGACAAGTTCCGGCACCATCGGCAGTTCCTCGCGCCGGGCCGACGATTGCAGCACGACGAAGAGCCGCTCGAAGAGCGTGCGGTCGAGCGGCGCAGGAAGCGTGGCGGTCGAGGCGCCCCGGCCGACCTCCGGACGCGGCGGCACCTGCCGCGCGGTCAGCCCCAGATGCGTCGGCAGATCGTCGCGCCCCCAGACACCGCTCGTGTCCGCCCACAGGGCCTGGCCGAGCAGGCTTCCGTATCCGTCCTTGACCATGGACGTGTATTGCGGGAAATTCCTCGCCGGACCCGGCGCGCCACAGGCTTCCAGGACCTCGGCCGCCAACGCGGCTGCCGCGGCCGCGTCGGCGGCCGGGGCCTGCCGGCGGTTCTCCCACGCGGTGGCCAGCTCCCCGTCGAGCCGGGAGCGCCGGGCGGCGTCCGCCAGGTGGTCCTTCAACGCCTCCACCGTGCGTTCGCCGGCCGCGCCCGCGATGTCCGCAAGTACGGCCCTGGCCACCGCGTCCGCACCGGCCGAGGGCGCTCCGTGTTCGGTGGCCAGCTCGAAGCAGCGCTGGAAGTAAAGATCCTGGGGGTTGCCCGCCACGATGCCCAGAGCCCGGCGACTCTTCTTGAGCAGCGTGAACCACTGTGCCGTCGCCTCAAGACGCGCACGCGACTCCCGGATCAGCGCGTCGATGCGCGCGGCCTCCCGCGATGTGAGGAAATCGGCCGCGAGTTCCGGATGCAGCACCGGCCTGACGATCAGTGGCAGCACGATCAGCTTGACCGTCCGGGTCAACGGCGCGCCACCGGGGCCGCTCAGTGATTCCAGCCCCGGCCCAAGGCCGCGCCAGGCTCTGTCGATGACCATGGCGCGCGGGCGGCGCTCGCCGGTCGGCTGGCTCGAGGGCGGCATGCCACGAGATTACGTCGTCCGGGAACGGCAGGAAACCTGGGATCGGTAGGCGCACCCGGCCGCCTACCGTCCACACCGTCAGGCAGGGCCGACGGCGAGGAGGGGATCCATGGCCAAGACGATCAACCGGGCGATACTGCCCGCGGGTCTGTCCGGCGCGCTCGGCCAGTACGCCTCGGCTTCACTCAACCGCTGCCGGGCACGCCAGTCCGTGGTCGGCCGCCTTATCGAACTGGCCGCCGTCGTACCCGGTGCCGTTCCGCCGGTGCGGTACCGGACGGGCGCACCGGGCAGGTCGCACTCGACCTCTGCACGGCACCGACCGGGACGTGTTTGTCGGCCGTGCACGACGAGGTGCGGGCCGACGGGGGCTCAGCAACCGTCGCGATCTCGACATCGCCGCCCACGGCCTGCGGGCCGCGGCCGCGATCGCCTCCGTCCGTCCGACCGGACGGATCCCCGACGGCAACCCCGAGCTGCCGGTCTCGCTCCTCGTCAGCCGCCCCGGCGGATCGTCGTACGAGGCGTACGAGGTAGCCGTCCAACGGCTCTTCCCCGCCCGCCTGATCGGCTGTCTCCAGAGCCGACCGCTCGTCACGGTCTCGTCCCTGCCGGACGCCGGGAACGAGGTCGTCCCCGGCTGCCCGCCAAACCTCCGTACCTGAATCGCGCCGGACATCAACAGAAGGGATAACCGTTATGGGAATCTTCGGGAAGCGCCGCAAGAGCCGCGAAGAGCGGGCCGCCGAGATCGTCGGCAAGGTGGCCGGCGGCAAGGGTTTCTACGGCCGCATCACGCGCGCGTTCCTCGGCGGCGAGGACTTCGCCAGGGTGCAGCAGTCGATCGGCGCGTACAGCTCCGGCCTCGGCGTCCAGCAGCTGCTCGCCATGGGAGCACCGACCATATCCGCCGTCGTGGTATCGATCAGCGACACCGGCAAACTGGTCAACTTCGACCCGGTCGTCGACCTGGTCCTCCAGCCGTCCGGAACCACCGAGCGGATCGCCCTCCAAAGCATCGTCTCCAAACTGCGGATCCCCCGCACTGGCGACGAGGTGCTGCTGCTCTCCGACCCTGCCCGGCCCGGCGGCTACCTCTACGCCGGGGACGGCGTGACGCCGTGACGACACCGTTACACGAAGCGCCCGCCACCGATTCCGTGCTGCTCACCTTCGACGGCCGGGTGCTGGAGGTGTTCGGCCTCACCGACACCCACCGCTACCACATCTGGCAGGAACCCCATCTGGAGTTCAGCCACGGCCGACACCCCTGGCTGACGATCGTCCTGGGGCAGGGCGGATGCCACTCCTTTGGCTACGACCCGCACCGGCTCGACGGCCTGCGGGCCCTGGCGGACCGGCTGGCGCGAAGCCGGCCTGAGAGATAGGGATTCGGATGCGCGGTCATGAGGTACTGGGTCTGTGGTGGGTGGTGCCCACAGGGCTGGCGCTGCTCGGGTACGGGCTCTCCCTCGCCGGGCTGACCCGGGCCCAGCGGGCGGTATGGGTGACGGCGCGGATCGTGCGGGTGGAGCAGCCGGCCCACGGCGACTCCAAGAGGCGCGGGATACCGGTGACGGTCGCCTTCCAGGACCCGGCCACCGGGCAGGAGTTCGCCCTGCCGAACGCGGGCAAGCACGGTGACGCGGTCCGCGAAGCCTGGGTGGGCCGGGAGCTTGAGGTGCGCTACCCGCCCGGACAGCCGCACCGGTTCCGCATCGTGATGGACACCGTGGGCGAGAAGAGCGGACGGATCGGCCCGAACTGCGCGGTCTTCCTGCTGCTCGTGGGGCTGGTGATCCATGCGACCGTTGCCTGGGGCTATCCGTGGGCGCTGCTCGGCTTCGGCAGCCTGCTGACCGCCCTCGCGGCGGTCAGCCCCGACATCCGCCTGGCGCGCGCCCGCGACGCCCTGCTGGCCTCGGCCCTCGCCGTCCCGGCGCGTGTCGTGGCCGTCACCAAGGACGTCTACACCGACGCGGAGGGCGACGACATCGTCAGCCACGCTCCCGTCGTGGCCTTCACCACCCACGAGGGCACCCACGTCACCGCCCTGTGCCTCGACGGCATCGCCGACCCGGGTCTGTCCCTCGACCGCGACCTCACCATCCACTATGCCCCCGCCGACCCGGCTGTCTTCACGCCCGACCTCGCAGCCGACCGCCGCTCCGGCGAGGAGAGCACCGGTTTCATCATCATCCTGCTGCTCACCGGAATAGCGGCGGTCGTGACCGGCGCGGCCACGCTGTTGTGACCTCTCGCTGTGAAGGTTGAGCGTTCCTCATCGCAGGCGGGGACGGCAGTTCTTCTCACCGATGGTTGGGCGCGCAGGTCAGAGCGTTGTGTCGAACGCCGTGACGAGGCAGCCGTTACGGCTCCAGCACCATGCGCCAACTGTGTCGCCACTCTCTGAAGGGGCCGCACACTCCTCTGACCTGTGGCGCGCCCGTCACTCGACGTTCGGCGAGAACGCTCAGGCTTCGCTGGGAGAGGTCACCTTGGCGGCGGGGTCCGGGGTGTTGTGTCGAGTGAACGCCCACAGCGCGAGCCCGAGGCAGCTGAACGCGGCGCCCAGTGCGCATACGGCGCCCCAGCCGGCCACTGTGTAGAGGGAGGTCGTGGCGATGGCGCCGGTGGCGCTGCCGATCGAGTAGAAGACCATGTATCCGCCGATCAGCCGGCTGCCCGCGTCCGGGTGCAGCGCGTAGATCAGGGTCTGGTTGGTGACGTGGACCGCCTGCACGGCGAGGTCGAGGAGGATCACCCCGACGACCAGGGCCCAGAGCGAGCTGCGGGTGAAGGCCAGGGGCAACCATGAGGCGGCGAGCAGTGCCAGGGCGATGCCGGTGGTCCGCCGGGAGAGTCCGCGGTCGTTGAGGCGGCCCGCCACGGTCGCGGCCAGGGTGCCGGCGACACCGATCAGCCCCAGCGCCCCGATCGCGCTGTGGGGCAGGAAGTACGGGGCCTCGCTGAGCGGCAGGGCGACGCTGCTCCACAGGGTGCTGAAGGCGGCGAAGATCAGCAGGCCGAACAGGGCCCGGAGCCGCAGCAGTCGTTCCCGTGCGAACAGGGTGATCGTGGAGCGCAGGAGCTGTCCGTAGCGCAGGGGTGTCGGTGGAGCGTCACTGTGGCGCGGCAGCACCCGGTACAGGACCAGGGCGAGCAGGGCGGTGAGCGACGCCGAGGCGAGGTAGACGGATCCTGTGGGGACTGCCACTTTTCCCGTACGTGGACATCACCGTCACGCCGCTCGCCCAGCATCCGTCCGCGCTCCACTGACATTCAGCGGAGTGGCGCCATCCCGCTCCATCACTTCGCACAGCGCAGCCCCCACTCCAAGGGACTGCGCTGACGTCGCTTTCCGGCTCAGGCCCGTCCTCCTCCTCCGCGGTCAGGCAAGCGCAGGGGACGTGGACTGTCTCGCGGTGTACGTGCTCAAGTGTCCGCGGACGCGGCCCGAGCGGATGGCGCCGTTCACCGGAGTATCCGGTACCGGCGCCTATGTTGGGTCGATGAGCAGTTCTCCGGCCCCGGCGGGGCGACCCGCGCCCAAGGAGCGGGTCCGCACTCGTCGGACGGACTATGCGGGTGCGGTCTATGGTTCGCTGCTCGCGGCATCGGTGGTGGCCACCGCCGGTGCGGCCGGCGACTTCCCGCGGCTTCAGCTGATCGTGCTGCTGCTGGTGACGGGCGTGGTCTTCTGGGCAGCGCACGTGTACGCGCACGTAGCCGGTGAACGGATCGTCGGCAGGCCGATCAGCCGCCGGGAGGTGCGGAGCGTGGCCCGGCGCGAGTGGCCCGTCGTGGAGGCCGCGGTGCTGCCTGCGGTGGCGGCGGCGCTCAGTCCGGTGCTCGGCCTGGGCCTGTCCGGCACGGCCTGGCTGGTGCTCGCCGTCGCGATCGCCCAGCAGGTGGCCTGGGCGACCCTCGGCGCGATCAACGCGGGCGCGTCCCGCCGGATGGCGGTCGGCGAGGGCGTCGTCAACCTGCTACTCGGTCTCGTCATCGTGGCCGCCAAGGCCGCTCTGGGGCACTGACCCCGCCCGGCCTCAACGGCCATTCAATTCGGCGGCACTTCCGGTACTGCAACTACGCACCCCCGACTATCGGGCGGCCCCTCCCGTATGGCGCCTCCGCCAGGCCCGTCGGGCCGATCCGCGGGAGGCGCGAGTAGAGCAGGCCGAGGTGCCCGTCGATCCCTGTGATGGTGGCGACAGTGGAGCGGGGTTGCGGTTCAGGCGGCGCTGGTCGACCGCGAGTGTGGCGCCGAGGCCGAGGATGCGGTCGACCTTGGGGCGGTTGCGCTGGGTGATGTACTGGCGTACGAAAGGGCGAAAGGCCCTCCGGGTACCGCAGTTGGGCCTCGCTGCGCAGGGTGTCGATGGCGAGTGAGGTTTTGCCGCTGCCGCTGACGCCGGTAAAGGCGACGAGCCGGCCTTTGGGGATGCTGACGGACACGTCGCGCAGGTTGTTGGTGCGGGCACCCACGACGTCGATGGTGTCGCGGGTCTTGCCGGCTCCGGCGGCGTGTGGGGCCGGCAAGCGCGTGTCCGGTGTCACGCCTCGTCCGCCTTCCCGCCGAGCTTGGCGAGGTCGGGGGCGAACACGGCCATCCACTGCGGATGCAGCCGGTAGAAGACCACGTCGTTGTCCCAGTCGAAGGCGTCGTCGCCGTAGAAGTCCCGGAAGTACGCGAGCAGGTCCGGCCAGTCGGCAGCCGGTTCGCCGCGGTGGGGGTTGAGGGTCTCCACGGTGCCGTGTGTGAACACGCCCAGGTCCTCCCCGCGCATGTGCGCGGCGCTGACGGCGGGCCGGGCGGCGAGGTGCCGGGCCTTGGCGGCGCCGCGCGCGGTGCCGAAGTGCCATTTTCCGTGCAGGAAGTGCCCGTCCACGCCGCTGATCCGCGGCTCGCCCTTCGCCGTCACGGTGGACAGCGCGAGCGTGCACATGCCGGTGAGCACGCGAGTGAGCTGCTCGGCGGTGAGTGTGCGCTCGCTGCTGATGATCGACCGCAGATGCGCCGTGGAGCGGGAGAGCGAGGCGTCAAGGAGGGCTTGGAGCCGGTGGAGGTCGTCGGGTGTTTCGCGCATGAGGGTCCTTGTCTGTCCGTTGTCCCGGCCCGCGTCACCACGACACCGACCGGCGCCCCCACTGTCTCCACAAAAACCGACACCCTCTGTCATATTTCTTGCGGTGTCCTCTGCCCCCCGCCGCCAGGCGACGACCGGCTGCGCACGCCGCGACCCTACGCCCGCACCTGCGGGGCCGCTCCTGGGCGCTGCAGGACGCGGGCACCGGCCCCGGGACCGGTGAGCTCGCATGTTGGGGTGTCGCGTATTCGCGGCCGCTGGACGCCTCGGACACGGTGAGTGATCGATTCGGGCAACGTGGCGGCGGTGAGCAACTACCAGAGCCAGCGATCGAGGAACTCGGCCCAAATGAACCCGATGCAGCCGTCGAAGGCAGGGGGATCGATCTTCTTGAGTTCGTCAGCCAGCACACCGAGCTCAGCCAGGGCTTCGTCCTCACGGTCATCCGGATCGCTGAGGATCTCGGACTCGCTGACGTGCAAGCCGTAGTGGTGCAGGGTCCGCAGCCACAGGTCGATGGAGGAGTTGGCGAACCATGCCTCGCCTTCGGGGAGAACGTAGTAGACCGTCCCTGTGCCGGGTTGGACGCCGAACGACCATTGCAGTCCGGGCACGAGGTCGCCATGGTGATTCTGGGTGAGGCGGCAGAGCCACCCGTCGGCTGACGTCTGAAGCATGGGGCCCGCCTCCACCTGGAACGGTACGTATTCGATCAACTGATCAACGATAGGGACCCCGACATCGACCAGTAGTGCCTTCTGCTCCTCGGGGATCCGCCAGCCCGACACGACCGCCGGGTCTGCTCTTGTAACGTTCCCGGCACCGGCCCAGGCGGTGAGCGCTTCATACGTCGTCATGTGAGAGTCCTTCCGGGACTGGCTGCGGATGCGGACCCTCTCGAGCAGGGCTGACAGGCGGGTGGCCAGGCCGTGGATGACATTGTGGGTGCCGAATCTTACGTCCATGCTGGTCAGCGTCGGCTGATGGTGCAGGGCAAGGACCTCCGCGTCCTTGTCCCGGTCGCTCATCGTGGGCAGGCGCGGCATTCCGAGCGCGTTCGTCGTAGTCGGATAAGCCAGTGGCGGCATTGCGAGCGATCATCGTGACTCCGCGACTCCGGCTGCGTGAGAGGGCCGACTCGACCGACCACTTGGCTGTACGGCACGGATCCGTACAGCCAGGTTTGTGTGCTGGCACGCCTTTCCTTGAATGGTTAAGGTTGACCTTAACGAAATTCGTTAGGATAGAACTTAACTAGGTCGGAGGGTCGTTGGATGGGAGAGATCGGCAAGCCGGGGCGGCTGTTGGACCGTGATCATGAGTGGCGGCTACTGAACGGCTTTCTCGCAGATCCCGCCTCTGAGCTGCGGCTCGCCGTTGTCTCGGGACGGCGGCGGAACGGGAAGTCGTTCCTGCTGGAGGCGCTCACGGAGGCAGTGGGCGGGCTGTATCTGACCGCAGTGCAGGAGGAGGGTCGAGTGCCCGCGCTTCGCCGGTTCACAGAGGCGATCGCCGCGCACGCGGGGGTGCGGCCTGGCGCGATGCGGTTGGACGACTGGAGCGATGTACTCACCGCCGCGCTGGAAGTGGTGAACCGAGCGGCCGGGGCGTCACTGATCGTGATCGATGAGCTGCCGTATCTGCTACAGCACTCCCCGGAGATCCCCGGCTTTCTGCAACTGCTCTACGACCAGTCGCAGTCCGGCAGGGCGCCCGGCGGCCGGATCGTACTGTGCGGCTCCGCGATGAGCGTGATGTCCGAGCTGCTGTCCGGCACCAAGCCGCTGCGCGGCCGGGCCGTGCTGGACCTGCGCCTACCCGCCTTCGACTACCGCACCGCCCGCACTCATTGGGGGGTGGGAGACCCGGGCGTGGCGCTGCAGGTCGACGCTGTGCTGGGCGGTGCCCCCGGCTACCGGCCGCTGGCCGCGGGGCCGGCGCCGCAGAGCGAGGCGGAGTTCGGCCCCTGGGTGGAACGCACTCTGCTGGATCCGGGGCGGGCGTTGTACTCGCGGGTGGAGGCCGAGTTCCTCCTGCGCGAGGATCCGCGGATCACTCATCGCACGCTGTACTACGACGTGCTGTCCGCGGTGGCCCGGGGGGCTTCGACGCCTGCGAAGGTCGGGTCGATGCTGGAGCGGTCCCGATCGGCCATGGTCGCCCCGCTGGAGGTACTCGAATCCACCGGATACATCCGTAAGGAGCAGGATCTCCTCAAGGCGCGCCATCCGGTTATCAGCGTGGTGGACCCGGTGATCCGGTTCAATCAGCTGATCACGTTGCCCATGGTGGACCTGGTGGAGCGGCGGCGCGGAGGCCAGGTGTGGCAGTCATCCCGGCCGACATATCATTCAAAGATCCTTGGCCCGCACTTTGAGGAGACCGCGCGCGACTGGGCCCGCTCCTTTGCGATCGACGAGACGGGTCTGTCTCTCGGTGCGGTCGGTACGGCGGAGATCGCTGACCCGGCCGCCCGGACCAAGCACGAGATCGACGTGCTGGCCATGGCCCCCGGCGAGCGCCCGCAGAGCCCTCGAGCGGTAATCGCCCTGATCGGCGAGGCCAAGGCCACCATCCAGCCCCGCGGACTGAAGGACCTTGAGCGCCTGGAACATATCCGGACCCTTCTGGCCGCGCAGGGGCATCGGCCCGATGACGCGGCCTTGGCTCTCTTCTCCTTGCACGGTTTCCGCCAGGACGTCATTGACGCCGCTGCACGCCGCCGCGATGTCCTTCTCGTTGATGTCAGCGCCTTGTACGGGGACGGGCCGGTCCGCGGCCTGCGATGACATGCGTGTGGCGACGCGTACGGTCTGCCTTGCCCAGCTGCGACGAGTTTCCGAACCTTTCCGAACCGCACGGGGAGCCCACGGAGCTGAGGTGACCAGGCAGAGCCTCGTCTGGCTCCGTATGGGGGTATACGGCCCTGAGCGCGGCTGGGGGTCAAGGGGTCGCAGGTTCAAATCCTGTCGTCCCGACCAGCGTTTTCGCAGGTCGGAGGCCGTTTCCGCGGGTAGCGGAGGCGGCCTTAGCCGTTTCCAGGCTGGGAGCAAGTGGGAGCCCTTTGGGAGCCCTCGTGCTCCCAACTCGCAGACGTGTCAACGGTGTCCGATTCGTCCGTCACCCGATCCGGTAGACCTACAGCGCCGTACCGCGCCCCCACGCGCCGTCGTCAACCACAGGCCCCCGACGTCACCCGATCGATCCGGATGTCTTCTGCATCGAGAGGCATAAGGACCCCTTGTCGGCTCTCGAGCACCTTTCGCGGTGGGAGCACGAGGTCCTGCTCCCCATGCGACAGGGGGAGGGCGGACCGCTGGTGATCTCGCCGGGCCGGTTTTCGTAGGCAGCTCGTACGTGGGGTTCCTGCCTGCCGGGGTGCGCCCGCGTCAAGGCAGGGCAAAGCCCCTTGTCGTCCGCCGGCAGATGGGGCACTCCCAGGGCGTGAGCGCCGTATCCGGCTCTGTGGCGCCGTAGAGAGACAGTTCGCAGAGGCCCTGCGGTAAGAAAAAGTGTGCCAAGCGGGTGGGGGGCGCGGCGATGGTGCATGGGCCAGGTGTGGTGATCGAGGCCGAGGCCTGCGTCAAGGGGCATGGTGTCTCCGAAGCGGACGACGTGTCGGTGTCGATGTCCGGGTGGCTAGGGAGGGCAGACAGCACGGCCAGGCACCTGATTTGAGCGGATGGCTGTCTCGGCACTTGTAGAGCGTCCGGGACCGTGTCGTCGAGGGGAGTCCATCGGCGGACGGCAAGCGTGGGGCGCAAGTTGCGCAGCGGGCCACGGTGTTCTGACCAGCTGCGACGAATATCAGGGCCTCAAAGGGCCATTCCTGTGTTTGCAGTAGGCCTTTGCCGAACCCACCGCCTCCTCGGTGTTGGTGAAGTCGGCGACCGACCTTGCCCCGAGCAGCCCAGCGCACCGTTCCCTTCCGGGCTGATCTGCTGCAGCTCGGTCGCCCTCTGGTGCACGCTGCACGGACACGCCCGCTGACGCCGCCGAATGCCGGGCCCGTGCACGGTGGTGCACCACCAAGGCCGAACTGTCCAACGACGACACGGCTCAACCTCGAGCTGATCACTCAGAACTACGAAGCGCGGGGTGTGGGTGCCAGAAACTGTGTCACCCGAGGTGACCTGCGGGCTCGGATCTGCCAGAGCACAGGAAGCCAGCGAGCGCTGTACGGCATCATGCTGGATCGTGGCGATACGTCTGATCTATCAGCTCGCGTGTCAGCCCTACCGATGGCTTGCGCTGCCGACCCGGTCGAGTGCGGCGAAAGACGTCGAGATCTTGATGCTCCGGCACCAGCTCACTGTTGCGCAACGCGTCCAGCCGCGACCTCAATTTTCCTGGAGCGATCGGGCTGTCATGGCAGCGCTGCTCCGGATGGTGAACAAGCACCAGCGTGCACGGCTGGCGTTGCTGGTCACTCCACGGTCGGTCCGGCGCTGGCACGCACGCCTCGTCGCCCAGAAGTGGACCTATCCACACCGCCGTCCCGGCCGACCGCCGACGCCGGAAGCACTACGGCAGCTGGTCCTGCGCCTCGCACGGGAGAACCCGGGGTGGGGACATCGACGGATCCACGGAGAACTGCTCGGCCTGGGACGCAAAGTCGGCGCCTCAACCGTCTGGGAGTCTCAATGCCGGAGTCAAGCCGCTTGCGCGATCGGCGGGGCAGGGGTGAAGACGCGGTTGTCGCGTAGGAGCGCCCACAGCACGCTTGCTCGTCGGCGGGCCAGGGCGATGACGGCCTGGACGTGTTTGCAGCCCTCACCTCGCTTTTTGAGGTAGAAGTCCCGGTTCGGCCCCTCGCGGGTGATGCTGACCTGCGCGGACATGTAGAACACCCGTCGCAGGCGTCGGCTGTAGCGCTTGGGCCGGTGCATGTTGCCACTCCGGCGTCCCGAGTCACGCGGGACCGGCACCAGCCCGGCCGCCGAAGCGAGACGGCCCGCGTCCGCATATGCGGACAAGTCACCAGCCGCGACAACGAACTCGGCCCCCAGTATCGGGCCCATGCCGGGCAGGGACTCGATGATCTCCGCCTGCGGATGGCAGCGGAACGCCTCGCAGATCTGCCGGTCGATCCGCTTGAGCCGGTCCTCCAAGGCCAGGATCTGCGCGGCCAGATCGGCAACGATCTGGCCGGCGACATCCTCACCAGGAAGCGCGGTCCGCTGAGCCTGAGCCTGAAGGGTGTCTTTATTGGCGTCCGGTGGTTGACCTGGGGCTTTGCGCTCGCCCAAGTGTGGGCATGATCAGTGATCGTGGGTCTGCGACTGCTCTACCTGATCTTCTGCCGACTACTGGGCTGCTTCCTTTTGCTGGGCCGTTCGACCGCCGCGAACAACGCTGAGATCCTTGTGCTTAGTCATGAGGTCGCTGTGCTTCGTCGGCAAGTCGAGCGGCCGCGGCTCTCATGGGCTGATCGTGCCGTGCTCTCCGCTCTCGCCCGGCACCTGCCACCCGTCTTACGTCGCCATCGGCTGGTCACCCCGGGCACCCTGCTGACCTGGCACCGCCGTCTGGTGCGCTGGAAATGGCGCCAGATGACGGTCGGACCCGGTCGACCACCGTTGCCGGAAGAGACCCTCGTGTTTCGCTGTCTTGAGTGATCAGGTTCCGGCGGTAGCCCAGGCTGTGAGGACGGCCTGGATTTCTTCGGGTTGTGCCTGGTGGGGGTGTGGGCCGCGAAAACGGTGGGCGATGATCGTGCGGCGGAGCTTGGCTGTCATGTCCTCGAAGGAGGGCTGGGTCTTGGTGGTGTACCAGCGGGCTCTGGCGCGGTGTTCGTCGGTGTCGGCGGGCTGGTGGCCGGCCAGCGCGTGCCAGGTGGTGACCGCGGTGCAGGCGAGGAGACCGAAGGGGATGGTGCGTTCGACTGCGTGGCGGGTGCGGTTGCGGGCCTCGCCGACGCCGAGGGTCTGGCGGGCGTCGAAGAAGGCGGTCTCGATCGCCCAGCGGGCCGCGTAGCGTTCCACGATCCGTTCGGCCGGTGTGGTGAGGTCGGTGGTGACCAGGGCGGCACCGTAGCCGCGGTTCCGGCTCGTGCCGGGCCCGCAGTTGCTGTCCCGGACCAGGACAACTCTGACGGGCTGGGTGTGGAAGGAGCCGTACCACAGGCAGGTCCGTTCGGCCAGGAAAACGGTGTCGATACGTCCGTAGCGGCGGACCTTGGTTCGGTGCCAGTCCAGCAGCTGGGAGAGATCGGTGGGTGTCCCCAGGCGTGGGCCCCGGGTGCGCGGGCGTCCCTTCTTGCCCGTGCGTGGGGGCGGGAGCTCGTGCAGCACGGAGGTGACCTTCAGGCGGCTGGTCCAGGTGATCTGCGGGTGGAGGCCGCGCAGGTGCTCGCCGGCGTAGGCGGCATCCGAGACTGTGTGCAGGGTGCGGTCGGGGAAGTGGGCGGCGAGCAGTTCGGTCATCTCGCGGGCCAGGGCGATCTTTTCGGGGTGCCTGGGGCGCCATAGGCGGGCCAGGGCCGGCAGGCACACCGGCCTGGTCAGGAACGGCACGCTCACCACGATCCCGGCGATGACCCAGCAGTTCCCGAAGCCGGCCGGGCGCGGCCCCCTTGCGGCGCCGTCGTGCTGCCAGGCAGCGCCGAACACCTTCTTCCCCGACCGTTTGAACAGGGTGTCATCGACCGCGACCTGCAGTGGTGCACCGTCCGGGAGAAGACGTGCCACGACCAAACCTGCCAGGGCCAGGCCGACCTCGTCGGCCGACCAGCGGGCGGTGGAGAACAGTCGGTGACACCGGGCGTGGTGCCACACCCGCTCCAGCCCCGTGCCCAGCAGCATCCCGCACACCGTGCGGCGGCGCGTCTGCGCGATCAGCCCGGTCAGCAGAACACAGAACGTGCGGAATGTCGGAGCGGTGAAGCAGGAACGACAGACAGCCAGTAAAGCGGATAAGGACGGCGGTATCGTGCCCACTGGAAGCATCGGCGGATCACTCTCAACTGGGTGCAACAGACATCGCCGATGCTTCTGCCTTCCCGTCATATTTCCTGAGCAGTACGGTCTCGCGTCACCCGAACGAGCGCATCAACGCACACTCGTTCACCGACCCGGTGATCCCAAAAGTGCGAAACACGAGCGTGCGCATCCTCGGTGTCACCGCCCGTCCCACAGCAGCCTGGGCCACACAGCAGGCCCGGCAGTTGCTGTGTCAGCTCGGTGACCGCACGGCCGACTTCACCCACCTGATCCGCGACCGCGATGCGAAGTTCAGCGCCGCCTTCGACGCCGTGTTCGCCGACGAAGGCATCACCGTCACGAAGATCCCGCCCCGGAGCCCCAACCGCAACCCGCACGCGGAACGATTCATACGCCCGGTCCGCGAGGAATGTACAAACCGAGTGCTGATCTTCGACAAAGGCCACGCGGAGAAGATCCTCCAAGAGTACGCCCACCACTTCAACACCCATCGGCCCCACCAAGCCCGCAACCAGCTCGCGCCCCTCGACGACCCGAACATCATCCCACTGCCGACAGCCCGGATCGAACGTCGCCAAGCCGTGGCCGGACTCATCAACGAGTACCACCGAACAGCCTGACGACCCGACGACACCCCAGCTCACAGCTATGAACACTTTTTGAAGCGCTACGCGCTCAATTCGCCGATTCGGCGGCCCGGCGGTATTCGGCGTTGATGCGCTGGGCTTCTTCGAGCTGGTCTTCGAGGATGATGATGCGGCAGGCGGCCTCGATGGGGGTGCCCTGGTCGACGAGTTCACGGGCGCGGGCCGCGATGCGCAGCTGGTAGCGGGAGTAGCGGCGGTGTCCGCCCTCGGAGCGAAGCGGGGTGATGAGGCGGGCCTCGCCGATGGCGCGGAGGAAGCCCTGGGTGGTGCCGAGCATGTCGGCGGCCCGGCCCATGGTGTAGGCGGGGTAGTCGTCGTCATCGAGACGGTCGTACGAGTCGTCTGCTGTCATTGCACCTCTCTGCGGAACGCTTGGAGGGGCCCTGGTGCCATATGGCACCAGGGCCCCGAAGGAACTGCTACACCATCTGCCGACCTTGGTGCTGCGCCGGCCTTCTGTTTCCGCAGACCCGACCTGAATGCTGTCGGGGGTGCGGGGATCGCGGTTGCTTGACCGGAGACCACCTCACTATCGATGTCCTGCGGTACCCGAGCTCAGTGATTCCGCCCGGGCGATCCTGATGGCGCCTGGCTCCTCCGTTTCTTCCCTCTGGGATCAATCACTTACCTACTGCTGGTGATGCGAACTGCTCTGTGGCCTGTGAGAGCGCCACTCTTCGGCAGCCAGCCCCGTCGCCCGTCCTGCGTCTGCTCTGGCTTGGAACCCCACTGCCGAACTTCCCGGTGCGCGCGTCCGCAGCCGACGCCTTCACCGAGGTGCTGCTCACTCTTCACTGCTGGGTACTGCTCACGGCGGCCCCTGATCACTGCGGGCCACCCGGTCCGGTCGTCAGTCCCGTCGCCGTCCTGCAACCGCTCTGGCTTCGGAACTCCACCACCGCACCGTCCTGCGCACTGCAACTGCGTGTACTGCTGCCCGGCAGTTCATTTCTGCCGGGCCTTGCTGATCTCGGCTACGAGAGAAACCATAACCACACCACCACCCAATGTCTACTCCGGCCGACATAGATTTCCGCGTGTTCGACGGTGAGGTAATCAGGCCCTGCCGGGTTAAGGGGCGCTGGGCGGGGCACGAGGGACGGGTAGGCAGGACCGGGCATTGACGAGCCAGAGGCCAGGGTGAACCTGATGAACACGATGTGCGTCGGCGCCACGACCATCCGCTCCCCGACCGCCGTCGCCGACGCGCGCGAGACCGCCCGGGCCTTCCTCGAAGCCCTCCGGCAGCCGACCGTCGACCCAGAAGCGGCCGACACCGCCGTCCTGGTCGTCTCCGAACTCGTCACCAACGCCCTACGCCACGGCGGCGGCACCTATACCCTCCGCCTGGCCGCCCACCCCGACACCATCGAGGTGGCTGTCGACGACCCCAGCTCGCAGGCTCCGCGCATGCGCACCCCCGACCTCAACGGCGGCACCGGAGGCTTCGGCTGGCCCATGGTCAACCGCCTCGCCCGTGCCACCGCAGTGACCCGCCAGCCGTCCGGCGGCAAGACCGTAAGCGCCCTTCTCGCCCGGTAGCGCCAAGGCGGCGGTACCGACTGCGCTCACCAACCTGGAGGCCCGGCCGTGGGGACCGACGGGGCAGCGGATGGCGGTAGTGCTGGTCCAGGCCACGCTCTATGTCTGGCCGTGCCTCTGATGCTGAACGCACTGTGTGTGCCAGACAGCCGCAGGATGCGGCGAGGAAATGCGAGACGGCACAGAGCCGCAGCTCGACGTCACCGGCTTGAGCGGTGCGGGCAGCTGCCGGCAGCGCGCTCAGCCCCGTGCAGTCGCAGAACGTCAACCCACCGAGGTCGATGACCACGACACGGTTCTCGCCGACGGCCCCCTGGAGTGCTTCGCGCACCTCGGCGGCGGTCACAAGGTCAAGCTCCCCCGACACCGCGACCTGGCAGTTGTCGGGTCCGGTGGCCTTCCGGTCCACTCTGATCGTCTCCTGCACCCGTGAGCCCCCTTGGCGCGAGGCAGCCGCCAAGGGCTTGCATCCGAGGAAACTCCAGGCTGGCGGTCCCGTCCACCCTTCATCCGCCTGGCCACGGCTCCGCCTGAGCGTCACGCTCAGCCACATGCCGGTCGGTCGTGAACGAGGACGGGAACTCAACGACTATTGCTCACTCGACCAGGGCAAAGACTGAACTACTTGACAAATCAGATTCCACAGAATCTCCACGGCCCTGCGGGTGCCGATAAATCATCCACGCAGGTCGGGAGCCTGATCACGGATCTTCGGCTCTCCTTGTCATTCGCTCCAAGTGCTTCACCCGCCGGGGCCCCGGCGGCATCATGATCTGTCGTGCTCCTGCGCCTGGCCTACCTCGCCACGACGAACGCCCTGGCGTTCCTACGCCTCCTGCCGATGAGCGACGGAGACAAGGACATCGAGATCCTCGTCCTCCGGCACCAGCTGCTGGTCCTGCAGCGTCAGGTCGGCAAGCCGAGCTTCACCGACAGCGACCGTGCCGTCCTCGCCGGCCTGCTCCACCACCTCCCCAAAGACAGACTGCGGCACCTTCTGCTGCTGGTCCGCCCGAGACGGTGTTGCGCTGGCATCGCGAGCTGCTACGGCGGCGCCATGCCGTGACCTGCGTACCCAGGCGACGTGGACGCCCACGCACCATCCGGTCGATCCGTGCCCTGGTCCTGCGGCTGGCCAGGGAGAATGCCTCGTGGGGGTATCGCCGGATCCACGGCGAACTCGCGGTGCTGGGGATCAAGGTCGCCGCTTCCACGGTCTGGGAGATCCTCCGCGAGAACGGCATCCCACCCGCACCCGAACGGCAGAGCACCACCTGGGCCGACTTCCTCCGCAGCCAAGCCGAGGCTCTTCTGGCCTGCGATCTGTTCGAAGTCCGCACGCTGACGGGGGCGCGCCTGTACGTCTTCGCTGTCATCGAGCACGCCACCCGCCGCACCCGGGTCCTCGGCGCCACGGCACACCCCACTGCGGAGTGGATCGTGCAGCTCGGACGCAATCTCCTCATGGACCTCGAGGACGCGGACAGCAAGGCGAAGTTCCTCATCCGCGACCGCGATTCCAAGTTCACAGCCCCCTTCGATGCCCTGATGACCGATGCCGGTCTCAAGGTCGTCACCACCGGCATTCGGATACCACGGATGAACTCGGTCATGGAGCGCTGGATACAGACCTGCCGCAGGGAACTCCTGGACCGGACCTTGATCTGGAACCAGAGCCATCTTCTCCACGCCCTGCGCGAGTACGAATCCTTCTACAACGAGCACCGCCCGCACAGAGCCCTGGAACAAGCCGCCCCATGCCTGAAGGGTGTCTTTATTGCGGTATGGTGGTTGACCTGGGGCTTTGCGATTGACATGTATGGGCATGATCCCTGATCGTGGGTCTGCGACTGCTCTACCTGATCTTCTGCCGGCTGCTGGGCTGCCTCCTCCTGGTGGGCCGATCGACCGCCGCGAACAATGCCGAGATCCTTGTCCTTCGGCATGAGGTCGCTGTGCTGCGTCGACAGGTCGAGCGGCCGCGGCTTTCATGGGCTGACCGTGCCGTGCTCTCCGCTCTCGCCCGGCGCCTGCCACCTGCCTTACGCTGCCATCGGCTGGTCACGCCGGGCACACTGTTGACCTGGCACCGCCGTCTGGTGCGCTGGAAGTGGCGCCAAACCCCAACCGGCCCCGGCCGACCACCGCTGGCGGAAGAGACAGTCGCGCTCATCCAGCGCCTGGCGAGAGAGAACCCGACCTGGGGATACGTCAGGATCCAGGGTGAACTTCGACGGCTTGGCCATCGGGTCGCAGCCGCCACGGTTCAGCGCGTTCTGCGCCGCAGCGGCCTGCCACCCGCACCGCAGCGCGCCTCCGAGCAGAGCTGGCGCTCTTTCCTCCGTTCACAGGCCCACACGCTGCTCGCTTGCGATTTCATGCACGTGGAGACCGTCTTCCTCAGACGTCTCTATGTCTTCTTCGCCATGGAGATCAAGACCCGGCGCGTTCACGTCCTGGGTGTCACTGCCCACCCGACCGGCGCATGGGTCGCCCAACTCGCCCGCAACTTGCTCATGGACATCGAGGAGAGGGCTGGGTGCTTCCGGTTCCTCATCCGTGACCGGGACAGCAAGATCACCGCCGCGTTCGACGCCGTCTTCGCCGGCAACGGCACAGCCGTCATCCCGACGCCTCCGCAGAGCCCACGGTCCAATGCGTTCACCGAACGATGGATACGCACAGCCCGTGCCGAATGCACCGACCGACTCCTCATCATCGGCGAACGACACCTGCGTACGGTCCTCGACCAGTACGCCGAGCACTACAACGCCGGACGAGCTCACCGCAGCCTGGACCTACGTGCCCCAGACGACGACCCGAACATCATCCCAGTGCCCGCCGCCACGGTCAGACGCCAGCAGGTACTCGGCGGACTGCTCAACGAGTACCACACCACGCCACCCCGACCGCCTCACCATCCACAGGCAACGCCCAGCTCAGCAGCCTGATCGGAATATTGACACCCTTCAGCCCTCACCCTACGAATGGGAGGACCAGCCCGATCAAGAAGGTAGAGCAGCCTGAGCTGCGCGGATGATGTATCGGCACCCGCAACGCCCGCCCCGCACGGCCGGATGGTCGACGACAGGTCACGCTTGGTGCTCTGGTCCTCTCATGCGCCCGCCGCCAGAGTCCGTGAACCTGAACTGTCAGTCTGCGGCGCGCTCCAGAGCACCTCGCCGCGCCTGTCGTCGACCCACCGTGAACGGCGCCTACGGCATCGTCACGGTCGTGACGGCGCCGGAGTCAAACTGGTTGATCGCTGACTGGGCGGCGTCGTGGGAGGTGGAGAAGATGCCCGCGTCCTGCTTGGCTGCGGCCGAGGCCAACGTCACGGGCTGTCCGATCGGGACGTGGTTGGCACCGTCGTAGGAGTACGAGGCGTTGAACGAAGTGCCCGATCGGGTGAGCTTCACCCAGATGGGACGGTAGAAGTCGACGGTGGCGCGGGCGTCGGTGTCCAGGTACCCGTCGCCGTTTGCGTCCCACTCGAACACGACGCCGTTGCGGGCGGTGACCGCGACGACGGCGTACCCGGCCGACCCTCCCGCCTTGGTCATGTCGTTGCGGACCATGACCCCGGACTTGGCCCAGGCGTTGGCGTCGTTGACGGACACGACCCGGGTGGACACGCTCGAGTCGGCGTTGAACGAGCCGGCCTGGTAGATCGAGCCGAACTGGTCGTCGTGTTGGCCGCCGGCGCCCCACACGTCGGCGCCGGCGGCCGCGATCCCGAATCCGTTGTCGCTCTGGCCGAATTACGAGCTGACGGCCGAATCTCCGGCGGTGGCGAGGCCGGCTGCGACCGGTGAATCAACCGCGCACCCGCTGAAGCCGAACTGGTTCGCGTTGAGCGAGGTCCGGTACTGCGGCGCGACACCCGCCTGGCAGATCACGTCTCGTGCGCCCGCGGGCCAGTTGGCGCCCGTGACCTTCACGTTGTTGATCAGCTTGTTGTTGTGCGCCTCGGCGTTCGGCGTCGAGGCTCCGCCCGAGTTGTACCAGTTGTTCCGGATGACGTTGTCGCTGGTGTTGTTGCGGAGGCTGTACGCGTTGGTGAAGACGAAGGAACCGTCCTGGACCACGTTGTTCTCATACGTCATCGAGCGCGAGCCCTCGTCGAGGTACAGGCCGACTCCCGAGATGTTGAACAGGTAGTTCTTGGCGACCACGGTTCCCGGGCTGGCGGAGAGGTTGTAGACCGATCCGCCGTCGGCGAAGCGTGCCTTCGTGTGGTGCACGAGGTTGCCCTCGACGCGGTTGTCCTTGAGCGTGGTCGGCGTCGTGTAGAGCCTGTTCCACTTGTAGTAGCCGCGGTCGACGTAGTCGTTCGACCCCCCGGCGTCGTTGATGCCCCAACCGTAGCCGGTGTCGATGCCGTCATAGGGGACGTTGGCGACCTCGTTGTGCAGGATGCGGGCGCCTGTGACATAGGTGCTGAGGATGCCGCTGTTGTCCTTGTAGTCCACCGCCACGCGATTGATCGTGTTGTTGGCGATCAGGATGTTCTGGTTGGTCATCCTCGGGTCGCTGGGGTGGTGCGCGTCAGGCAGTACGCCGCCGACCACGACGCCGTGCCCACTGTCCTCCATGAACCGGTTGCCGACCACGTCGATGTCGCTGGCGCCCAGCCCGACGCCGGTCGTCGTGGCGTTGGCGTCGTTTCCGACGCCCAGCGCCGACTGGCCGAGGTTGGTGAACGTGTTGCCGGTGAACGAGATGCGGCTGGCGGCGGAGACCTGCACGGCGGCGGGCTCCTGGTACCAGTTGGTGCGCGCTCGTTCGAACATCTCGCAGCCGCGCGAGCAACTGGTGAAGGCGTCTGCGGGGCGGTAGTCGTAGGCGCCCTTGATGAAGAGGCCGTTCTGCTGATCCGCGTACCCGTCGGTCGAGGGGCCGAGCCAGGAGGTTCCGGAGAGCTGGATGCCTTCGAAGGCAAGACCGGTCACCGGCTCGTCGTAGGTCCCGCCGATGCTGATCAGTGTCTCCAGGCGGGGCAGCTCGATGTCGAGCTGGTTGGGGTCGACCCCGTTCGCCGGCTTGTAGTAGAGCTTCCCGGCGCCCGGATCGATGTACCACTGGCCGACCTGGGTGAGGAAGCTCAGTGAGTTGTCGAGGTACCAGCTCGGACCGGCCAGGAATGAGTTCTGGACGGTGTCCCAGCCCCATGTGTTGTTGTCCCACGCCGGCTGCGCCATCGTGATCTTGGTGGCACTGATGCTCTGGACCGGCGAGTAGCGGTTCGTGAAGTCGCCGAGGGACTCGAACTCGATGCGTCCCTGGTCGGGGAGCGTGGCGAGGTAGCTCAGGGTCGGGTTCTTGATGGTGAGACCCGTTGCGGTGGGAGTGACGTCCGCGTTGGCCAGGCGGATGGCGGCGCGAGGGGCGATCACGCCGTCCACGTAGAGCTGGCGGGTGTCGAGGCCGCTGGGGGTCTTCGCCTCCCAGATGCCTGACCCTGCCTGGGACTTGGACCAGCCGGTGACCTTCGAGGCGCCTGTGATGACGGGGTGAGCACCCGGGGCGGCGGTCCAGTGGATGGTGTGGTCGCCGCCGTCATCGCCGGGTCCGAACCGGAGTGGCTCGGAAAGCCGGTAGGTGCCGTCGGCAAGCTGAACGGTCACGTCACCTTGCTTGGCGGCCGGGCGGACAACATGCTGAGCCCGCTCGAGCGAGCACGGTTGCGACTGGCCGCAGTGTCCGGAGTCCTTACCGTCCGGCGCTGCGAAGTACACCGTCCGATGCGCGGCCTGCGCCTGGAGGGGAATGAGCGCTGATGCGATGACGGCGCAGGCGCCGAGCGCCGCAAGGGTGCCCGCCCTGCGCCTCCATCGTCTACTCACCGAGCGTGTCGAGTCTGACGTCCTTGTCATGTTCGATCGCTTCCTGTGATTGGGGGCCTCGATGCCCCACCTCGTGAGGGTGATCCGCCATCCACGGACCGGACGCGTCAGGACGTGACGGCGACCGCCGCCTCCATGACGCGTTCAAAGCCCACCTCGCGGACCGGCCCGGCCATCGTCACCCGCAGGCGCGCCCGGACGTCGGCGCTGGAGGCGCCGACCCTCAGCTCCACCTCGCCGTCGTCGACCCGACGCCGGCCGTCCGGATGGGTGTACGAGGCCTGGTCCGCGTGCAGGGTGATCACGACCGTCTTCGCCTCGCCCGCGGCGAGGTCCACCCGCACCGCCGCGACCAGCAGGTGCTCGGGCCGGGCGACGCGGGCCACCGGGTCGTGCAGGTAGACCTGCACCACCTCGGAGACGGCCACCGCGCTGTCGTTGCGGACGGTCACGGTGACGTCATACGTCCCGTCGGTCGCCCAGGTGGCGGGGCCGTCCTCGGCCACCGACCAGGTGGCGGGGTGGTACGACAGACCGTGCCCGAAAGGAAACAGCGGCGTGGGGTCGATGTTGCTGACCTCGGTGCGCCGGCCGAGCGGCGCCGCCAGGTACGTGGACGGCTGGTTGCCGCCGTCGCGGGGGAAGCTGACCGGCAGACGGCCCGTGGGGTCGACGCGGCCCGCCAGCACGTCGGCCAGTGCCGCCGCGCCCTCCTCACCGGGGAAGAAACCGCAGATCGCGGCCGCCAGACGATCGGTCTGCCGGCCCAGCTCGTACGGCCGGCCCACGAGAAGCACCAGCACCACCGGGGTGCCCGTGGCCAGGACCGCTTCCAGGAGTTCCTCCTGGCGTCCTGGCAGGCGCAGGCTGGCCGCGTCACAGCCCTCGCCCGAGGTGCCGCGGCCGAACAGCCCGGCCTGGTCGCCGAGCACCGCCACGCAGATGTCCGCCGCGACCGCCGTCCGTGCCGCCGCCTCGATGCCCGCGTCGTCACCGCCGAGGACCGGGCAACCCTCGGCGTAGGTGATGTCGTAGCCCGCCGGGTCGCCCCGCAGCACCTGAAGCAGACCCGGCACGTCGACCCCCATGGGCACGTCCGGGTGGTGGACGCCGACGTGCATCGGGAAGGAGTAACAGCCCATCATCGCCTGACCGGTGTCGGCGCGCGGCCCGACCACGGCGATCCTGCCGCCGGCCGGCAGCGGCAGTGTGCCGGAGTTCTGCAGCAGCACCACCGAGCGCCGGGCCAGGTCGCGGGCGAGCGAGCGCGTCTCCGCGTCGTCGAGGGCCACCTCGCCCCGCTCGTCCAGCACCGGGGCCTCGGGGTTCCAGTCCTGGTCCAGCAGGCCCAAGCGGATCTTCTGGGCGATGACCCGGCGCGCCGCCCGGTCCACCAGCCCCTCGTCGATCTCCCCCGCCTCCAGCGCGGCGACCAGTTCCTCGCCGTAGCAGTGCACGGTGGGCAGCTCGACGTCGATGCCCGCGCGCAGCGCGAGGTGCGCGGCCTCGACCCGCGAGCCCGCCACATGGTGCAGCGACTGCAGGAAGGCGACGGAGAAGTAGTCCGCGACGACCGTGCCGGTGAAGCCGTAGGTATCCCGCAGCAGGCCGGTCAGGAGCGCAGCATCGGCGGCGACGGGGACGCCGTCGATGTCGGCGTAGCTGTTCATCACCGAGTCCGCGCCGGCCCGCAGGGCCATCTCGAACGGCGGGAGAAGCACGTCGGCGATCTCCCGCCGTCCGGCGGGCACCGGGGCGAGGTTGCGGCCGCCGCGGGAGGCCGAGTAGCCCGTGAAGTGCTTGAGAGTGGCCACCACACCGGCGGACTGCAGACCGCGCACGTAAGCGCTGCCGATGGTGCCGACGAGCAGCGGGTCCTCGCCGATGGTCTCCTCCACGCGGCCCCAGCGCAGGTCGCGGGCGACGTCGAGGACCGGCGCCAGACCCTGGTGGATGCCCATGCGGCGCATGGTGGCGCCGATCTGCGCGCCCATCCTCTCAACCAGATCGGGATCGAAACTCGCCCCCCAGCACAGCGGGTTCGGATAGACAGCCGCGGTCCACGCGGCGAGCCCGGTCAGGCACTCCTCGTGCACCAGCGCCGGGATGCCCAGGCGGCTGGCGGCCAAGATGGCGCGCTGGGCCCTGGCGACGCTGGTGGCGCCGGCGACCGGGTCGACGGGCGCGGTGCCAAAGGGGCGGGTCAGCTGGCCTATGCCGTCCCCGATCAACTCGTCCCAGGGCACGGGCAGGGTGGCGAAGTCGTGCTGGTGCGGAGCGACCTCCCCGTCGTCGGGGGACACGCCGACCCAGACGCCGAACAGCTGGGCCACCTTCTCCCGCACCGTCATCGTCGCCAGCAAGGCGTCGAGTCTGGCGTCGTCGGAAAGGCCGGGGTCACGCCAGGGCGCGGCGGCAGGGGTGTTCAGGGACATGGCGGCACTCCATTGCTCAAGGCGGCGTAGGCCACGGTCAGTTGAGCCGGTCGGCGCGGAGGCGGGACGAGCGGCTCGACCGCGTCCCAGAGCTCGTCCGGGACGGACGCCGTGGCGAGTTCGACGGTGGCGGCGATGCGGGAGGGGTGGGAGACGCCGACGATGGTCGACATGCTCAGCTGATCCGGATCATGTTCCATGACATAGGTGGCAGTGCTACGGCCAGCTCGCCGGCGTCCACCGCGAGACCCTCGCCCGTGAGGGGAACCACCCGCCCGGGCTCGGCGCCGGTATTCGCCGCCGCGGGATCTTCGCCGCCGATATAGGTATGGCTGGCCCGGCGGAGCCCCGGGACGGCGCGTAGATCGACCGTCAGCGGCAGGGATTCGTGCTGGTGGCGGTTGACCGCGAAGACCGTGACGCCGTCGTCGGCGCGCAGCACCACGGCGTCCAGCACGGGCACCTCACCGAACCAGTCGGTCTCGTAGTGCGGAGACGTGATCGTCGTCTGCAGCACGACGCCGCGCCCGTAGCGACTTGTCAGCGCGAACGGATGGAAGATCGTCTGCCGCCAGGCAGGGCCGCCCGGTTCGGTGCGGACCGCACCAATCGCGTTGACCAGCTGTGCCAGGCAGGCGATGCGGACCCGGTCGGCATGCCGCAGGAGGCTGATCAGCATGTTGCCGACGACGACGGCGTCGACCACGTTGTACTGGTCTTCGAGCAACCGCGGCGCCTGCTCCCAGTCGCGTTCGACGGTCGTCCCTTGCGAGTACCACACGTTCCACTCATCGAATGACAGGTTGATGCGTTTGGTATGGCGACCCTTTGCCCGTACGTAGTCCGCGGTGGCGACGACGGCCTCGATGTGCCGGTCCATGTCGACCGCGCATGCCAGGAAGCTTGCGCGATCCCCCTTCCGCTCCTGGTGGTAGGAGTGAAGCGAGATGTAATCGACGTGCTCGTAGCAGTGTTCGAGCACTGTGGCGTCCCACTCGGGGAACGTCGGCATCCGCGGACCGGACGATCCGCACGCGACGAGTTCGATCCCCGGGTCCACCAGACGCATCGCCTGCGCCGTCTGGGAGGCCAGCCGACCGTACTCGTCGGCGGACTTGTGGCCCACTTGCCACCGACCGTCCATCTCGTTGCCCAGGCACCACACCTTCACCGCATGCGGGTCGGACACACCGTTCTTGCGCCGCAGGTCCGACCAATACGTCCCGCCGGGATGGTTGCAGTATTCGACGAGGCCGGCGGCCGCGTCGGCTCCGCGGGTGCCGAGGTTCACCGCCAGCATCGGCTCCGAGCCGACGCGCCGGGTCCAGGTACAGAACTCATCGGTGCCGACGGCATTGGTCTCGATCGATCTCCACGCAAGATCGAGCCGGGTCGGACGAGACTCCCGCGGGCCGACGCCATCCTCCCAGCGGTAACCCGACACGAAGTTCCCACCCGGGTACCGCAGGATCGGCACCCCGAGCTCGGTGACGAGCTCTGCCACGTCGGCGCGAAAACCGTGCTCGTCGGCGGTCGGGTGCTCCGGCTCGTAGATGCCGGTGTAGACACATCGGCCGAGGTGCTCGACGAACGACCCGTACAGTCGTGGGTCGACTTCACCGACAACGAAGGTGGGATCGAAGGTGATACGGGCGGGCGGCATCCGGTCTCCTTTCGAGGGCAACCGCTTGTGACGGCGAAGCGCAGTGGTGAGGTCGCCTTGTTCGGGGCGCGAGCTGAACGGCGAGCCACTTCACGCGGCCTGCCTCAGCGACAGCACCGCCCACGGCGGGAGGTCGACATCGATCTCCAGCGTGCCGTTGTCGGTCACGGTCAACGTGAACCTGCGGAGCGAGTCGGCGACTACGCTCAAGTACTTGCTGTCGGCCCGGGACAGGTTGATGGGGGATCCGAGCCGGTGCCATGCTTCGGCGACGTTCCCGTGCTCCCAGTCCATGATTTCGACCAGGAATGTGGTGCCCGGCTTGAGCTGACCTATCGAGTGGCGGACCCTTCGGCTCGACCCCACCTTGGCCAGCGCGCGCGTCGCCGGATACGAGTTCGCCGAGCCGACAGCCCTCCGGGCCATCTCTTCGGGATAGTTGAAGAAGAGCGCGGACACGGCCGATGTCCGGCTGTCACGGGTTACGACGCCGTCGGATGTCGCGAGGAGCAGCCGGTCACCGAGCCGATGGAGCATGGCGAATGCGTGGAACGTGGGCTTGTGCATGCCCGCCTCGTTCACCATGCCGAACCCGCCGTGGAACGGTCCGATTCCGGCTCCTCCCTCTTCGAACACGTCCGTGAAGGTCCAGTAGGAGATCGAGTCGGCGAGGGTGGCGCACTTCAGGTAGGACCGGATGATGGAGGTTGCCGCGAACAGCGTGTCATGGATGAAGTCGCGGGACGACGGCGACGTCGACCATTCTGTGATGTGGATCTCCGCGTCCGGATAGGCGCTGTTCGCCACAAGATCGCGAAGGAGGACCAGGTCGTCGTAGGTCGCGTCGGCGTACCGGGTGATGTGGACCCCCTGGCCGTCGGCACCGTAGGCGTAGTCGGTCGGGTACAGGTGAGTCGATATGAAGTCGACCGGGAGTTCGCGCTCCGCGCACCAGGCGATGAAGTCCTCGATCCACACCGGGCGCCAGTCGAGCGCATCCACGTCGGGCGCAGTGGACGTCTCAAGCGTCGCCGAGCGGTCCTCGACTTCGCCCTTGTACCGATCGTCGGGCACGAAGACACTCGTGGCGGGCCCGCCCACCTTCAATTCGGAATCGATCTTCTTGATCGCCCTGACGGTGTGCTCGTAGAGTTCGAAGTACTCCGTTTTCGTCCCCGTCCAGAAATGGGGCATCAGGTTCGGTTCATTCCACAGCTCGAACCGCCATTCACGTACTTCCGCGAGACCGTACCGGCCGATCCAGTGCTCGATCGAACGTGTGACCAACTCGACCCAGCGCGCCATGTCCTTGGGCGGGCTGGCGTGCGCACCCCACCAGAACACGGTCTCATGTTCCGTCGCCAACTCACGCGGCATGAAGCCCAACTCGACGAAGGGACGGGCGCCGCACTCCAGGATGTGGTCGAACACCTTGTCCACGTAGCTGAAGGTGAACACCGGCGAGGGAAGGTTCACGTTCGGGCCGAACCCGGAGCCATAACTCTCCCGGTACACGAACATGTCGTCGTGAAAGACACCGTGGAAGCGAATGTAACGGAAACCGCAGGCGTCAACAACCTCGCGAAACTGCTGCTGCCAGTCCGCACGCAATGCCTCATTCGCCCGGCCGGCGCCGACACACTCCGCCCAGATGTGCGGGAGCGCACTCTCGGAGCACAGCTCACCGTCGATCCGAAGCGAAGATTCGAGCACAATGTCGTTCGACATGACCTCAATTTCCTTTGAAGAGTTGCTCATCAGATGAATTGCGGAACAATGCGGCCGACTTCGCCGGCCTGAGTGCCGGAACCGCCGGCCGGCCGAGTCGTCAGCGCTTGTTCCAGGGAGATATCTGACCGTGCGGAGTTTTCCCTAGCCCTTGACCGCGCCGAGCGACAGGCCGGACTGCCAGTACCGCTGCAGGCTGACGAACGCGATGATCAGCGGGATGATCGTCAGCAGCGAGGCCGTGATCACGAGATTCTGGATGAGCGCACCGTTCCCGGCTGACGAGCCCAGCTTGTTCCATTGGTTGAGTCCGATGGTCAGCGGGTACCACTTCGGGTCCTTGAGCATGATCAACGGCAGGAAGTAGTTGTTCCAGATGGATACGAACGAGAAGAGCAGGACCGTTACGCTTGCCGGTGCGAGCAGCGGCAGCCCGATCCGGAGAAACGTCCTGAACTCCCCGGCGCCGTCCACCTTTGCGGCATCGAGCAGGTCCGTCGGAATGGCTTCCGCCGCGAACACCCACATCAGGTACAACCCGAACGGGTTGATGAAGCTCGGTATGAGGACGGCCCACGGGGTGTTGGTGATGCCGAGCCGTGTGAACAGCAGGAACTGCGGGAGCGCCAGGGCGATGCCGGGGACCGCGATCGCACCCAGAACGACGAAGAAGAACACGCGCTTGCCGGTAAAGTCGAGTTTTGCCAGGGCATACCCGCCGAGGGCTGCCAGAAAAGTCGACACGGTCGCGCCCACGACGACGTAGACGACGGTATTGAGAAGCCACCGGGAGAAGATCCCGTCCTGGTATCTGAACACCTCCACGATGTTGTCCCACAGGGCGAACCTGTGACCGGCGGCGAGTCCGAACGAGGAAGCGAAGTCAGACTGTGACTTGGTTGCGTTGATGACCAGCCAGACGAGCGGCAGCAGGCAGTACAGGGTGAACAGCCCTGTCATCACCGTGAGGGTTACGCTCTTCCTGGGATTTTCCACCGTGTACAGGCGGCGGGGGTTACCGGAACGACGGGTCGACGCGCCGGAGGTTGCGCTGCCGGCTTTCCCCGATGTGTCTTGTCGGCTACCTGTCAAAGGCATTCCTCAACCCCCTGATCTGGACGGCGTAGGCGACCGCGATCGTGATCGCCGCCATGACGAGCGCGAGGGCTGCCGCATAGCCCTGCTGAGATCCGGTGAACGCCAGCTTGTACGCGTAAAGGTTGGGCGTGTAGTGGGTGGTGATGCCGCTACTGGCCACCATCGACGGCAGGATCAGCGGCTCGTTGAATATCTGGAACGTCCCGATGATCGAAAAAATGATCGCGATGATCAGGGACCTTCGAAGCGCCGGCAGCTTGATTCTGCGGACCACTTGGAATTCATTCGCCCCGTCGAGCGCGGCCGCCTCGTACAGTTCGCGAGGAACGGCCTTGAGCACGGCGTAGAAGATGAGCATGTTGAACCCGGTGAACGCCCAGGTCACCATCACCCCGATGGAGATGAGCGTGGTACCGGGAGCGAAGGGGTTGAGGTCCGTGCCCAGGGCGTTGTTGACGCTGCCGAACAGTCCGTATTTGACGCCCAGCATGAAGCCCCACATGAGCGTCGACACGACCGCCGGCACCGCGTAGGGGAGGAAGATCGACACCCGCATGAACCTGGTGCCGTGCAGGCGCCTGGAGTCCAGGGCCAGCGCCAGGGCCATGGCCAGGATCAGCATGATCGGCACCTGGACGAGCGTGAACCAGAAGACGCGGCCCACGCTGTCCCAGAACTGCGGATCGTGGAACAGCTCGCGGTAGTTGGCGAGCCCGATGAACCTGTTTCCACCGACGAGTTGCTGCCGAAAGAGGCTGAGGTAGGCAGCGTAGATGATCGGCACGATGTAGACGAGCGCGAACAGCAATCCGAAGGGCGCGATGAACGCCAGTCCGATCTGCTTCTTGCTGCGCTTGCCGGCCCGTGCCCTGTACTGTCTTGTGTCTGACGACGCCACGACCGGGGTGACGTCGTCGAGCCGACCTGCCTGGCCCATGTCTGTGGTGTTCCTTTCGGTCCGATGTATTGCCAAGGCCCGCTTCCCGGCACTGCCCTGGTGGGAACCGCTAGTTCACCTTGAAACCCTGATCGTTGCCGTACTTGGTCATGCGCTGCTTCCACTCCTCGAGGATTTGGGCGAGTGAGCCTTTTCCTGTGGTGTAGAACTTCGATACGAGGTCGCCGTAGGTCACTCGGGCCCACTCGAAGAACGGGGGGTACTGCCAACCGGTGGCGACGTTCTTCGAGGCTTTGGCCAGCACGGCGCCGACCTTCTGGCCACCGAAGTACGTATTGGCCTTGCTTTGGGCGTCCTTGCTCTCCAGTACCGACGTGTCCGGCACGAAGGCACCCGCTGCGACACGGGGCGTCAGACCGGCGTCGTGCGTGAAGTACTTGAGGAACTTGTACGCCGCGGCCTTGTTCTGGGCAGCGGCCGGGATACCGAAGGAGCTTCCGCCGTTCTCGGAGCCGACCTCGTCCCCCTGCGCCCACTGCGGCATCGGGGCAACCCTGAAGTCACCGGCGGCACGAGGTGCCCGCTCCGGCAGCGTCGAGGTCAGCCAGCCGCCCATGGTCTGCGAGGCGAGCGTTCCGTCGTTGAGCGTGCGGTTCCAGTCGTCGGACCACGCGGTCACCTTGGTGTTGACCAGGCCCTCGTCGAGCATCTTCTGCCAGAACGCCACGGCCTTGGTCGTGCCCGGATCCGTGAAGTCGATGTGCACCGTGTAGCCGCTCACCTTGAACGGGCGCCCGCCGGCCTGCCAGATGAGCGAGAGCAGGAAGAAGGGGTCCCCGGTGTCCTGAGCGATGTAGTAATTGCCGCCGAGTGCACGAACCTTCTTGGCGTCCTGGTAGTACTCGTCCCACGTGGCCGGGGGCTTGTTCACGCCGGCCTTCTTGAGAGTGGCCTCGTTGTAGAACATCGCCGACGGACCGTAGTCGGACGGCAGGCCGTAGACCTTGCCGTTCACTGTCACGTCGTTCCACGCGGCCGCGACGTAGTCCTTCCGGAGACTCTCGGCGCCGTATCCGCCGAGATCGTCGAGCTTGCCGGGAATAGCGAAGTAGGGCAGCGCGAAGTACTCGAACATCGCAAGGTCCGGCACGCCGGAATCAGCCTGGATCGCATTGTCGAGCGCGGTGTACTCGTCGCTTGACGAACCCGCGTTGACAACCTTGACCTTGATGTTCGGGTTTTCCGCCTCGAAGCCGGGCACGGCCTTGGCGACAGTGCCGTCCCAACTCCAGACCGTAAGGTGCGTCTGCTGGTCGCCGCCGCCATCTGCTGACCCGCCCGAGCAGCCCACACAGGCGGCCAGGACGAGTATCGGCCCGAGCATTGCGGAGAGGAGTCTTGTTTTCTTGTGGAGCCTCATGAGCCGCCTCCTCCTTGGGGTGACTCGAAATGTTTTCGAAACATTCCTGATGTGCTCAGGCAAAGTACTCAGGGCGTCCTATTGCGTCAAGGGCTTGCACCAGGGAGATCTGTGCGAGCACGACAGGTGTAATGTGAGACGGCAGGTTCGAAAAGTTTTCGCTACACGAGCGGAGTCATGATGAATCGGCGATCTCGTTCCGAGCGAGCCACCTTGGCGGATGTCGCCCGGTTGGCCGGCGTCTCGCCGGCGACCGCTTCGAAGGTCCTCAACGGGCGCAGCGACGTGGCGGCGGGCACACGTGAGCGTGTCCTCCGCGTCGTCGCCGAGATCGGCTACACGCTGACGACGGCGCGACGGGATCTGCGGCGTGAGCGAACGCTCGTCACTGTGCTCGACATCGTCGAGTCCAGCTATGCCGCGACGGTGCTCCAGGGGATCCTCGTGGCCGCGACCGCCGCGCAGGGCGAGCTCCTCCTGCGCCACGCGCCCGTCGACTGGCTCGGCACAAGCCCTGCGGCGGCCCGTGCCTGGGTCGCGGAACTGCAGGCGTTCGGCGTCGGTGGCGTCATCGCGCTTGCCGTCGCCCTGCCCGACTCGGTGCTCGTCGCCGCAGAGGATGCGGAACTGCCGGTGGTGGCGATCGACCCGATCGACACCACCGATTCACGTATCGTCAGCATCGGCTCCACCAACTGGGCGGGCGGTCGCTCGGCGACTGAGCACGTCATCAGGCTCGGCCACCGCAGGATTGCCTGGATCGGCGGGCCGCTGGGCTCCGCCCCCTCGGCGGAACGCTTCCACGGGTACCAGGCCGCGCTGCACTCGGCGGGCATCACGCCGGACTGCGCGCTCATCCAACACGACGCGTTCTCCGTCGAAGCGGGACTTTGGCATGGACGTGAAGTCCTGACCCTCGACGAGCCGCCGACCGCGATCGTCGCGGGAAACGACGAAATCGCCGTCGGGGTGCTCGCAGCGGCCAACGAGCTCCATATCTCCGTCCCGGGCGACCTGTCGGTCACCGGGTTCGACGACACGCCGCAGGCTCAGTGGACCACCCCCCGGCTGACGTCCGTCGGGCAGCCTCTCGTCGGCATGGGTCGGATGGCCGTCGAGACCCTCCTCGGCATGGCGGACGGCGTCCAGCCCGCGTCCCGCCACCTCCAGTTGGCGACGACCCTCAACGCCCGCGACTCGACAGGCCCTGCCCCTGTGACCTGAGTACTCCAGTCGTAGATCATGATCTTCATGGTTGACGGGCGGCCTGCCGTTGGTAGTGGCAGCCCCGGGACCGGGCCTGATGGCGTCGTCGCCAGACGGACCAGGCGAGGTGATGTGCGGCTGGGCGGGCGGTGGTGGTCAGTGCGGCGAACAGGTGCTGGATCTCGTTGCAGGTCAACGGAATCAGCTCGCCTGGGGCCGGGTGGTGGTCGTGTTCGTGTGCGGTGGCTGCGGCCAGGAAGGCATGGGCGAGCATCGCGAGGGTGACCCGGCTGGAGCATCTCCTCGACGGTCCACCTGCGACCGGCCACCCGCACCAGCGTGGCCAGCGGCACCGGGGTGGCCGAGTAGCAGCGGTAGCAGGCGAGTTCGCCGCTGTTGCGGTTGCGGCGAACGACTAGATGGCGGTGACCGGGCTGGTCGTCGGCAACGTCGGCCAGGGCCCAGTCGTAGGAGCGGTGCCCCTTGGCGCCGGCGCCTGCGGAGAGCTTCTGCCAGGCTCGTTTCGGCAGCTTCTTGGCCAGTGCATCGGCCCGCACCTTGCCCGCCCGGGTGGCGATCTGGTGATCGCAGGCGACCGCGAGGACGTAGCCGACCTGGCGGTCTTCCAGTGCGCTCCGCAGCTGCGGGTTGCCTGTCCCGCTCGGAAACACGATTCTGGACGTGACCTGCAAGCTTCTCCGTCAGAGCCCGCACATCTGGGACGATCCTTCGATGGTGCTGTCGATCGTCACCGCGCTGGCCAGGAACCTGGTCATGGTGCCCACCGCCGTGCTGCGCAGACGCGTGGCCAAGGACGCGGAGGTGTTGGCGCTCCGGCATGAGAATGCAGTGCTGCGCCGTCAGACCG
>NZ_NCSM01000038.1:10323-20607 GCF_002224125.1 Streptomyces sp. NBS 14/10 | reverse complement strand
GCCTCGGCTACTCGATCGCCCCATCCACCGTCTGGGAGATCCTGCACGCTGCCGGCATCGACCCTGCCCCTCAACGCTCCGGCCCCACTTGGCGCCAGTTCCTCTCCGCCCAGGCCCACGGCATCGTCGCCACCGACTTCCTGCACCTCGACACCGTGTCACTCAAACGCCTGTACGCCCTGATCTTCATCGAGCACGGCACCCGACGCGTTCACCTCGCCGGCGCCCCACCGCCGAGTGGGCCACGCAGCAGGCGAGGAATCTCGCCATGACATTGGGCTGCCGGATGGACTCACTGCGCTTCCTCCTCCGGGACCGGGACTCGAAGTACACCCGGTCTTTCGACGCCGTCTTCGAGGCAGACGACGTGGAGGTCCTGCTCAGCCCGCCCCGGGCACCGAGAGCGAACGCGATCTGCGAAAGAGTCGTGGGCACCCTCCGCCGCGAGATCCTCGACCGAATCCTCATCTACGACGAGGCCCACGCCCGCTCAATATCTGGACTTCACCGCACGAGGTGCTGGACCGGCCGCTGTTCGGGCTGGTGTCCGCTGATCAGCGGCGCTGAAGTCTGCCTGCGGGCCAGCTGATCCAGATGCCCTCGGACGAGAGCTGGCCAGCGTCACTGATCGGGGTCGACCAGTACGCATCGGCAACGTGGCATCCGAAGTCGTCCACGAGTGCCTGCACGAGCGCGGCGCCGACTCCCCGATGGCGGTAGACGTCCGCCACCCAGATCAGGATGACGCGCGGGCGCAGGGTGTCGCCTTGGTCGCCGGGCGAGGACCCTTCGATCAGATCCCAGCGGCGGTGCCGGTTGGCGTCGTGGGCGGTCAGGTAGCCGATGACGCACCCGTTCGCCTTCAACAGATACGCCCGCACGTTACCGGGGGTTGCACCACTCGCCCGGTTCTTGCTCGTCCGGGTCGTGGAGGCGATCTGCCGCAGAGGGCGGATCGAGGAAACATATTGTCAATGTGACAGCAATCCGATACGGTCGGCACCATGCGTGATGATTCCTGGGCGCCGCCGTCCGTTCTGCTCACAGTTGACCTTGTAATCCTGACGTTGCGTGAGGGGCGGCTGTGTGTCCTGCTCGTGGAGCGGGGCAAGGAACCCTTCGCGGGCATGCAGGCGTTGCCCGGCGGTTTCCTCAACCATGCCGGTGAGGCGATTCCGGAGGCCGCTCGCCGTGAGTTGGGCGAGGAGACCGCTGTTGATGCCCGGCAGTTTCATCTGGAGCAGTTGGGCACCTATGGGGATCCAGGGCGTGATCCGCGTGGGCGGGTCGTCTCGGTTGCGCATCTGGCGATCGCACCGCGCCTTCCTGAGCCGGTCGCGGGAACGGATGCCGCGAATGCCTCATGGATTCCGGCGGACACGGTCCTTTCCGGGCAGGTGAAGCTTGCTTTCGATCACGATCGGATAGTGACGGACGGAATTGAACGCGCCCGTACGAAACTCGAGTTCTCCGCACTGGCCACGGCGTTCTGTGGAGACCTTTTCACCATCGCCGAGTTGCGGCAGGTGTACGAGGCGGTGTGGGGCGTCACGCTCGACACCCGGAATTTCTACCGGAAGATCCAGGCCGTGGACGGGTTCATCGTTCCGGCCGGGATGGGACGCAGGACCACGGTGGGGCGCCCCGCACGCCTGTTCCGCGCGGGACCGACCACGGTGCTCTCGCCTCCGCTGGTCCGGCCCGTGCCGGCACCGGCGGAACAGCGGGTGGAAGAACAGACAGAGGAACACGCAAAGGAGTGAGAATAGATGCTAAATGACCTGGTGGTGATTCTTACCGCCCTCAATCTCGAATACGAGGCCGTGCACCGGAAACTGGGCGATCCGCAGGTGACCGTACACAAGAGCGGCACGCGGTTCGAGGTCGGGACCGTGCCGGGCACGTCGTGCCGTGTGGCACTCGGTCTGACGAGCAAGGGGAACCATTCGGCCGCAGTGCTGGCGGAGCGCGCTATTGAGCACTTCTCTCCGGCAGCCGTGCTGTTCGTCGGTGTCGCCGGCCGCATGCGGAGCTCGATCGCGCTGGGCGACGTGGTGATGGCCACCTATGTGTACGCCTACCACGGCGCGACCAGCGAGGACGACGGGCTCAAGGCGCGGCCCCGGGTGTGGGAGGCACCGCACCCCATCATCCAGCTCGGCCAGCATCTGGCCCGGATGACGGACCGGGCCGGCCACGCACCGGAGAACGGGGGAGTGCCGCGGGTGCACTTCGGCCCGATAGCCGCTGGTGAGGTCCTGCAGAACTCGGCGAACTCCGCCGAGGCCGCATGGCTCCGGCAGCACTACAACGACGCGTTCGCGATCGACATGGAAGCCGCCGGCGTGGCACAGGCCGGCCATCTCAGCGGCCTGCCGGTCGGCGTCATCCGTGGCATCAGTGACCGGGCGGACGGCACGAAGAACGGCGCGGAGGACCGCGAGCGGCAACCGCGCGCCGCGGCTAACGCGGCGGCTTTCGCGGTACGGCTGGCTGCGGAACTGATCAAGGAAGCAGAACTGGCAGTGGAAGCAGAGGAAGAGGAGCGGACCATCATGGCCCAGAAAGACAGAACTGGCAGGGGCAGCGGAAGCGTCGTCAACACGGCCTTTTCCAGCACGGTGGGAATCATGGCCGGAGAGGTCACCGGCAGCACTGTCCACGTCAGCGGGGCAACTCCGAAGGCGTCCACCCCGACGGAACTGGTCGCGGAGCTGGACCGCTTCCGTGAGCACCTGACACGACACCACGCTGACGGGACCCTCGACGCGGACATTCACCACGAGGCACAGGTCGAACTGAGCATCGCGAGGCGCGCAGCGGAGAAGTGCACCGCGAACGCCCCGGCGCCTCCGAAGAAGGCAGCTATGGCGCTCAGGAAGTTACGCGGCCTGCTCGACAACCACCCGGAACTGGCCGCCGGTCTTGCGGCCCTGAGCGCGGCGGCGGGTGACCCGGCATGACCGAGGGCTTCCCCTCCACGCACAACGAGGCGCATGACTCCTTTGTCGCCGTCCAGGCCTCGGTGGTACGCGACTCCACCATCAACATCGTCCCGCCGGACGCTTCGCCCCAGAAGAAGTACGAGGTCGGGGTCCGCTGTCTGGAAGAAGGCTTACCCGGCCGGGCACGGGAACTGATCTGGGACGCGATCACCCACGACCACGACGGCCCGCAGATCCGCTTCCACTGGGTGCTCGCCATGCTCAGCAAACGCGCCCACCACGACCTCAGTGCCGAGGAGCGCCGTCAGCTGGACCGGACGCGGGACGTCATGCAGGGCTACGCCGAGGACAATGACTGGAAACCCGGTCTGCAGGTCGTCTTCGATCTGCTGGCACTGCCCGGCAAAGCTGACAGTGAGACCGCCGCTGTGCTGAAGCGGCTGAGGGATCTGGCACCGCCCCAGCGTGACCTGATCGTCCACCACCTCGACCTCGTGCTCACCAGCCGGACAAAAGCCACCCTGTGGGCCGAGATCTGCGAGCTCGCCAAGGCCGGGCAGTTCCGTGGTGACCGCTCCCGGCGGGTCCGGTACTACTTCGAGCCCGATCCCATCGGGGCACGGACCCGGCCTCCCGAGGAGAGCACCGCCTTCCATCACCGTCCTCGCCTGGCGGCCTGGACCGGTCTGTTCGTCGTCACCGCGGGATTCCTCGGGATCTCGGCAGTGATCGCGGAGCCGCTGACCGCGATCGTCGAGCTGCTGATCGCGCTCGGCACCGGATTCCTCGCCGCCCGGTTCGGCCAGCGATGGTGGCACAAGAAGCACCGGCTCCAGGCCAAGGAGCAGGAGCTGGGCCAAGCGTCGAACCAGGAGCCGGTACCGGATCCGGCCCACTCCCCGGCCGTTCCCTCCCCCGCGTCCGCGGGCGGCGGGACCCTCGCGGCGGACGGGTTCACCCGCGGCGTCCGCAAGTCCTTCGAGCACTACTTCGGCACGTACGTGCCGCACGGGTTCGACCGGCCCGAGTGGCTCGCCCACACCACTGGCATCAGCGCCGTTCTGGCCGCCGAGGTCGCGTTCCTCTACCGGGAGAGCAGAATCAGCGTCGACCGGGTCAACTGGCTGATCCGCTACCTGGCCCGGGACGCCAAGGACCGCCACAACAACGGCACGCTGTTCGCCCACCGGCAGCAGTACCGGACTCCGGTGACGACGAAACTCGCCTGCGTGCCCGCCCTCGCCGTCTTGGGCCTCACATCCCTGGCCGTCACCGTCACCGCCGCGACAGGTTCGGCGAGTGCGCTCCACGGCCTCCTGACCTTCGCCGTGTTCATCGGCGCCATCGGGAGCGGGCGCCGGGCAGCGTCGGTGTGGCTGCACATACGCAGCGAGGAACAGCGGTTCGCCGAGGAGACGCAGGAGTACCACCGGCGGATGTACGCGCGTGAGGAGGAGTTCCAGCGCTGGAAGGAGCACCTGGAAGCCATCCGACCCTCCGACGCCGAGATGGAGGCGTGGCTCAGCTACGACAAGGTCCTGTTCACCGCCGATGTGCTCCGTCACCACCAGCTCACCTGGTACGACATCATCGCCCACACGATCCTGACAACACCGGCACGCCCCTACAGACGAGCACGGCGCCGAGGCGGCCCCTGGCGCTACTCCCGATACACCCTCCGGCTGTTCCTGGCCACACGGAACGGTATCCGCGAGATCAGCACCGAAGTCGACTTCGCCCGCGCCACTCGCCCGGGCGAACAACGCACCAACTACCGCTTCAACGCGTTCTCCTCCGTGCAGGTCACCGAGGACGACCGCATCGGCTACGAGATGGCGCTGCTCCTCTCCAACGGCCCGGCCAGAACCATCCGGATCAAGGACGCCGACAGCCACCAGCTCGAACCGTACGAGAACGCCCGGGACCTCTCGCAGATCAACCTCGACGCGGCCGGCTTCGCCCATACGTTCCGTCTCCTGGAGGGCATCGCGGCCGACGGGAAGGCATGGATCGAGCGGAACAACGCCGACAGTCCACCGCCCGCGGACAGCACCGACTGAGTCCTCCCGGACCGGATCCGGAGGCCGACCGGCCAGGGAGCTGCCGAGAGCACTGCAGCTCCCTGAAGGTCCAGGCACCACGGGCCGAGTACGGGTACCACCGAGCCACCCCCTGCCAAGGTGTCGCGAAACGAGGGTGACAGCCAGTCATGACGGACAGAGAACGGAGCACCAGCGCCCTACTCCTTGCCGAGTACGCACAGATCAAGGACGAGCAGCGTGCACGTATCGGCTTTCGGGACAACCTGCTGTACGTGACGCTCGCGGCCGTGACCGCCGTCGCGGCTGTCGCCGCGCAGACGGACTACCCGCAGCTGATCCTGGCCCTTCCGGTGGTGTGTCTTGTGCTCGGATGGACGCACCTGGTCAACGACGAAAAGATCTCAGCCATCGGACGCTACGTCCGCACCGAGCTCGCGTCCCGGCTCGCAGAGGCCACAAACGTGGAGGAACCGCTGTTCGGCTGGGAGACCTACCATCGCAGCGACGACAGACGGATCTCGCGCAAGACCACACAGACAGTCGTCGATCTGGTGGCCTTCCTCGTCACTCCCTTTGCCGCACTCATCACCTTCTGGTGCCACAGCGTGGACAGCGCCCTTCTGGTCGCGGTCTCAATCCTGGAAGCCGCCGGACTCGTCGTCCTGGGTGTGCTGTTTCTGCAATACGCCGAGAGGTGAGATGCTGCCCGCCGGGGACAAGTGCGGAGATCTGCCGGAGTGCAGTTACGCTGGAAATAATGTGCCAAGCATGCCAGAGCCCGTCCAGCCGGCGAGTAGACGCTCCCACTACAAGCCGCTGCCTGTTCGGCCTCAGCGACCATGCGCACCGAGGCCAAGTCGCGCCGTGCGCTGAGAGACCCCGACGCCACGCTGTCATCGGCAGTGTGGCGTTCGGCTCGGGCGTGGGACCGCCAACGGCCTCGGTATCGCATCCGAGCCGAGCAGAGTCGCAATGACCACCTCGCGAGAACGGGGGCGTGCGCAGCGTTGACGTGGGCCGCAGCCGACTGATCAACGTGCACTCGTGCAGGCCTCCGCGCGCGACAGCGAGCGGGAGCCTCGGTCGGCGAACGCCATGTCATCGAAATGGGCCCAACGCCGTGTGCGAGGCGCATGGAGTCAGTCTGCTACGCGCTCTTCACGGCACCACCGTCGATCCAGACGTTGGCGCCGGTGATGAAGGCAGCCACCGGTGAGGCGAGGTAGGCAATGAGGGCAACGACCTCGTCGGGCGCCCCGATACGTCCCAGCGTGGCTCCGGCCCGGGCGGGTAGGGAGGCCAGTAGGTCTTCCAGACTCAGCCCAGTCGGCAGCTTCGGCCATCCTGGCCCCCGTGCTGTCCGGTAGGGAAGCCGCTGATCCGATTTGGTGACTGGCCCCTCCGGGCAAGCTGACTGCGTACGCCATGCCCTGGCCTCGTGCCAAGGAGCACAGTGAGGCGGGCCGCCAGGCCCGCCTCACTCGCGCACCGGCGATTCGGTAGTGCGAGCCACTACCGGAGGAGCTATGACCCTGTCCTTGCCGAGAACTTCATCCATGCAGGTCATGCGGTATGTCGGTATTCGTGGAGGATGCCGCCGAGGCGATCGTGTCTTCGTATGTCGAGGTCAGTGATTTGGTCCGGATCGGTGATCGGTGCGGGTAACGGGTGCAGCGGCCGGGCGTTCGCGATGCCCTGGCCGGGGCCGATGAGTGTTGTAGAACTGCTCGAACTCCCGGAGTGCGTGGAGGAGGTGGTGCTGGTTCCAGATCAAGGTCCGGTCCAGGAGCTCGTGTCTGCAGGTCTGCACCCACCGTTCCATGATCGAGTTCATTCTCGGTATCTGGATGCCGGTGAGGACGACCTCGATCCCCGCGTCTTTGAGGATGTCATCGAACAATCCGGGGAACTTTCCATCCCAGTCCCTGATCATGAACCGTGCCCGGCAGCCGACGTCCTCGAGGTCCATGGCCAGGTTCTTCGCAGCTTGCGCCACCCAGGAGGTGGTCGGGTGTGCGGTGGCACCCAGGATCCGGATGCGACGGCTGCTGTGCTCGATCACCGCGAGAACGTACATCCGGGCGCCGGACAACGTGACGGTCTCAAAGAAGTCGCAGGCCAGGAGGGCGTCGGCTTGGGAGCGCAGGAAGCCGGCCCAGGTGCTGGAGCTCCGGCCGGGCGCTGGATCGACGCCGGCGTCCTTGAGGATCTTCCAGACGGTCGAGGCGGCCACCTTCACTCCCAGCACGAGCAGCTCACCGTGCAGACGCCTGTAGCCCCAGTTCGGATTCTCCCTGACCAGGCGCAGCACCAGAATCCGGACGGAGCGCACCGTGCGAGGTCGACCGGGTCGCTTGGGCCGCGATAAAGCGGCATGACGCCGCCTTGCCAGGTCACGATGCCAGCGCAGCACCGTGTCAGGACGCACGAGCAGCCGCACACGCCGCAGAGTGGGCAACGGCAGCCGGTGCAGCAGCGCCGCCAGCAACGCCCGGTCGCTCGGAGTGAACCGTACTCGGGCACCGTCGAGTTGGCGTTCGAGCACCGTGATCTGATGACGGAGAGCCAGGATCTCCGCGTCCTTGTCCCGGTCGCTCATCGGCAGGAGACGCAGCAGCGCGAACGCGTTGGTCACGGCCAGGTAGGCCAGTCGAAGCAGCACGGTCGATCATCATGACGCGTGAACCACCGACTACGCGAGAGCGCCTACTCGAACGACGAGGCCGACGACCGCCAGTCCCGATACAGGGCTCCGGCCAGGGCGGATGACATTCTCGGCAAGCACAGGGTCTGCCGCAGTAAATCCGGCATTTACTGCGGCGGTCGAGCCTTTAAGTTCATCCCATGGCCCCTTTTGGGCTCTCATCTGAGTCATGCCCCTTCAAGGCAACTCGGTTGATTATCGATCCAACTGCAACTACTATGGTTGCAGTTAACCGGTGACGGCAAGGAGCAGGAGATGGCGGGGCTCAGCAGTAGGAGCGCGGTCGCGATTCACGCGCTGGCGATGCTGGCGCACCGGCGTGGGGGCTCGTTGACTTCCACGGAGATCGCGGACAGCCTTGAAAGCAATCCAGTCCTCGTGCGGCGTGTCCTCGGCCGCTTGCGAGACGCTCACCTGGTGTGGTCCGCTGAGGGTCGGGGGGGCGGCTGGTCCCTTGCTCGCGCCCCGCGGGATATCACGCTCTATGACGCGTACGCCGCCGTCGAGGAAGGGCAGATCTTCTCGCGGTACACCCATCCGCCCAGCGGGGCGTGCGAGGTCGGACGCAACATCGGCGACCTGCTTGACGTCGAGTTCCAGAGCGCGGAACGAGCCCTGGAGGAACAGCTCGGCAGGACGACGATCGCCGGCCTGCTGCATCAGATACTGGCCTCCGACAACGAACCGAGGAATCACTGATCAGGCGCTGACGCGTACTCACCCTGCGTCATGATGCATGACTTAACTGTAACTAGTTTAGTTGCAGTTTTTTCCGGTCCGGGCACTCCGGGCCCTCCTGGCTCCCGATGTCAGCGGCTCCACGATCCATGCGCGTGCACCACGGCGCGAACACCTACTCAGAACGCACCAGGAGTGAGAGCGGTGCCCCAGGAATCCGAAGCACTTGCGAGCACCGAAGCTCGCGGCCCTGCAACCTACGACCTCGTGATCAGTCGCGCACATGTCTTCGACGGCCGCCAGGCGCTCGCCGGTCTGTACGACATCGCCATCAACGGCGCAGAGATCGCTTCCGTCTCGGCCGAGCCGCTCAGAGGCAGACAGGAGGTGGACGCGGCCGAAGGATGGGTCATGCCGGGCCTGATCGACACTCATATCCACTTCTACGACGTGCGCGCGGTCTCCAATCCGGATTCGATGCGGGCCTTCGAGGAGAACGAACTTTCCGGAAGGCTCGGGCTGTTCCTCGACCACGGGATCACCACCATCAAGTCGGTGGGCGATCCGACGGGCGGAATCCTGGACACGCGGGCGAAAATCGCCGCGGGCACGCTACGGGGCCCGCGACTGCTGGCGACCGGTTGCGGTATTACCGGACGCGACGGGCATCCCGCCGCCACTGTCTTCAGCGGCAACCCCTGGGCGCGCGAGCGCTTCACAGGAGAGGTCGACAGCGTGCAGCAGATCCGCGACCTGGTGCACCACCTCGCTGACCGCAAGGTGGACGCGGTCAAACTCCTGTCGGAAGGCGCGTGTGCGCACGCCGGCGGGCCGAAGTACCTCTGGCAGAATCCTGCCTTTCCTGGTGGTGTCGAGTTGGAACGGCTTCCCCTCGATCTCCTTCGGGCGGGCATCGAGGCCGGGCACGAGCGGGGCCTTCGGGTTACCGTCCACACCACCCAGCAAGCCGCGGCGCGCGAGGCGATCGAGGCTGGGGCGGACGGCCTGGAGCACGGTGTCACCGTCGAGCCCCTCACCGACCACTCGCTCATCGACCTGATGCTCGAACACGGCATCACCTACACGCCCACGCTCTGGATCGACGATGCCCACCCGGACGCCCGTGGCAATCTCAAGAAGGTCGCTGAGGCCGGCGTGCACGTCGCGCTGGGCAGCGACACCTTCAGCGGTCGGGGCCTATTCGGAGCCAACACCCTGGACGAGGCCGAACTCATGGTGGCGGCCGGGATGACGCCCACCCAGGTGCTGGCCGCAGGCACCAGCGGCGCGTCGCGGCAGTGTGTCCGCCCCGACCTCGGCACGGTGGCCCCCGGCAAGCGCGCCGACCTGCTCGTGCTGAACGCTGATCCCACTGCGGACATCGGCAACCTTCGCGACCTCAGCATAGTGATCCTGAACGGCGGGCTCGTCGTCGACAAGGGGGTATCGCCGAGGTGAGCCCAAAAGGGGCCATGGAATGATCTTGAAGCCCTGTAGGTCTTTCGGACAGCGAACCTTGAGCGGCGGTGCTCGTTGGACCGGTCATGACCATGCGGCGTGACTGTCCCATCTGCGTCGGCTACGCCCTGGTGGAAGCCGACGTGACAGCGAACGAAGTCGAGGCTGGCGCTGCCTTCGATGATCAGTACGAGGTCGTCACTGACTTGCGGGATGCCCACCTGGAGCGGGCGCACGGCGTCGACCCCGGATTTCCGTGATCAACGAAGTCCCGTTCGGCTTCGCGGTGCGTTGCATGACGCGCAGGCGTCATACCTGCCAGTATCAGCCGGTTTTGCAACGCTTGTACGACTCTGTCGCCCGATTCACGGCTGGCGTGTGCGTGTCTTTCTGCGGGGCGGGGGTTTGAGGTCGAGGTCGGCGAAGTGGGTGCGGCGTGTGGTGCCGATAGGGCGCC
>NZ_NCSM01000038.1:0-10214 GCF_002224125.1 Streptomyces sp. NBS 14/10 | reverse complement strand
GCTGGTGCACGAGGTGCGGACCTTGCAGTTGCGGCAGTCCCATTCGGGGAAGATGACCACAGTCCGCGGCTGGCCGTCCATGCGGGTGCTGCCCAGTAGCGGCTCTTGGCCCCCTGCGGGCAGACGGCGTACTGCTCGTCCCAGTGGATCTGGAAGTCGGTGAGCGCGAAGCCTTCGTTGGCTCGGGTCTGGCGGTCGCTTGCGGGCGGGAGTGGCCCGAGGATGCCGATGCCCTGGGCGCGGGCGGTCAGGATGATCGCGGCGGAGGTGTAGCCGCCGTCGACCAGGTGCTCGCCCGGTTTCGCCCCGCGTCGTTCCAGGTGTTCGTGGACGGTTGCGACCAGGCGGGAGTCGTCCACCGCGGCGTGCGTGGTGGCCACGTTCACGATCAGGCGGGGAAGCTCATTGTCGCAGGTCTCGCTGTGGTGGACCTTGTAGCCGTCCCAGATCATGCCGCGTTTGACCGCGCAGCGTGCGTCCGTATCGTGGGGGCTGACCAGCCGGAGTCTGCCCGGCGGGAGGTCTTTGCCCTCCCGCCAGCGCACCCCCTGGCCGTGTTCGCCGCCTCGGTGGTACTGCTGGACCCATGCCCGGCGCAGGACCTGCACGGCAGGCAGCTGCCGCAGCCAGGCCGGCGCATCAGGCCGGTGGACCGCCTCCAGCAGGGCGAAGCCGTCCGATCCGACCTGCACCGCGAACGCCTCGCGCTCCACATCGCCTTTCGGCAGCCGGTAGGAGTCCGCACGCTGTCCGTAACGCTCCTGCCAGGACACGTCCGCGATCCGGGCCGCGCGCAGCCAATCCGGGGCGGCGACCGCCAGGGCCTCGAGCGCGCACCGCAGGGTCTCTGCGCAGAACTCCAGCCGGTTCACATCCCTCACCGGAGCCAGGACATGGGTGGCGTCCGTGCGGACACGTCCGCCCGCGCGCAGGAAACCCAGCCCGGACAGCCGGGACAGCAGCCGGTCCAGGACCACCTGCTCGCGGCTGTGCTCAACCAGGCGTGTCCGGAAGCCGGAGAGGACGGAGAAGTGGAAGCCCTCGTCCTCCAGCTCCAACCCCAGCATGTACTTCCAGTCGATCCTGGAGCGGACTGCATCAGCAGCCTGGCGATCCGTCAGCCGCTCAGCGAACTGCATGACCGACACCACGGCCAGCATCCCCGGAGCAAGACCCGGCCCGCCACGGGCCGGGAACGCTCCGCGAAGTCCGCGTCCTGGAACAGCACCCCCAGCTCATCACGGATCCGCATCGCCAGACAGCCCTTGGGGAAAGCCGCACGAGCAACCCGCGCGGTCATCTCAGGGATCTCGGGAGCGGGGACAGGACGCAGCGACACCGCCGATCCTCCTCACTTCCCCGCGAACAGACCGATCCCCAACACCATCCCACCCCGAAAACCCGCAGGTCAGCCGATTCTCAAGAATCGGGCGACAGAGTCCCACAGGATCGAGGTCGTGCTCAGTGGCGTTCAGATGCCGAGGATGAACTCGATCATGGAAAGGTGGGTACAGACCTGCAGACGGGAACTCCTGGACCGCACCCTGATCTGGAACCATCGGCACCTGCTCCACGCCCTGCGCGAGTTCGAGCAGTTCTACAACGCACACCGGCCACACCAGGCATCGCAAACGCCAGGCCGCTGCACGCCACGTGCCGCCTCCGTGAGGGCCCAGCCGGTCAGGCGGACGGCGCGGCGCGCAGCGAGTTGATGAAGTCCCGGGCGCGTCTGGTGATTTCTGGCCAGCCGCCGACGGCCACCGCGGCGGGTGGCACGACGTTGGAACCTGCGCACACCGCATGTGCTCCGGCCGTGAGGAAACCGGCGGCGTTGTCCGCGGTAATGCCTCCTGAGGCCACCAGCGGTACGTCCGGAAAGGGGCCCGCCAGGTCGCGGAAGTACCGGGGACCGACGGCGCGCGCGGGGAAGATCTTCACGGCGTCCGCGCCGAGATCGAGCGCCATCCCGACCTCAGTCGGGGTGAGGGAGCCCATGATGACCGGCACACCGGCCGCTGCCGCCGCCTTGGCGACATCTGGGCGGCAGCCGGGGGTGACCAGGTACTGGGCACCCGCGTCAATCAGTTCCTCAGCCTGTTGGGCAGTCAGTACGGTGCCCGCACCGACCCCGTCCTGACTGTCGGCCACCGCGCGTCTCAGATGTGCCGCGAGGTGGGGGGTGGTGCGGGTGAACTCGATCCAGTGGATGCCGCCTGCGCGCAGAGCCGCACACAGTGCGGCGGCGTCCGGGATGTCCGGTGCGCGGATGACGGCGATCACGCGGTCCTTGGACAGCTGGGAGAGGAAGCCGGCGGTCATGGTCGGGGGTTCTCCTTCGGCGGCCGCGGCGCGGCGGTTGTGCCTGAGGCGGCCAGTTCGCTCAGCGGTGCGGCGGCGGCCCAGGTGTCGTCGTTCACGGCGAGCAGGCGGTCGGTTTCCGCGCGCGCTGGAATGACGGGAACGTCGTCCCTGGTTCGCAGCGCGGCGGCGGCGGTCAGGTGGCCGAGGCGCAGCCGGGACCGTTCGTCGCGGCTCTCCAGTACACCGGCCAGATAACCGGCCGCGAATGCGTCGCCCGCGCCGACCGGTTCGACCACCTTGGTGGGCATTGCCGGAACGAACGTCCGGGTGTCGTTGGCGTAGGAGGTCGCCCCGTGCTCGGCGTCCTTGACGACCACGACCGGCACGGGCGCGAGCAGTTCCGCGATGTCGTCCGGGCGGGTAGTGCCCCACAGGGCCTCGGCCTCGTCCCGGCCGACGAACACCAGGTCGGCGGCGCGGGCAAGGGCCAGCAGACTCCGTGCTGCCTCCGCGGCGCCGCCGCGCCAGAGCGCGGGACGGTGGTTGATGTCGAAGGAGACGACAGGTCCGCCGGTGGACCTGTCGTCGCCGGGGGCCTTCTCGCCGGCGACCCGGTCGACGAGGATCGCCTCCAGCAGCCGGGCGCAGCTGTCGGAGAGTGCCGCGGCCACGCCCGAGAGGTGCACCAGGCGGGCGCGGCGCAGTGCGGGCAGCCGCGCCAGATCCGGGCCCATCCCGGTGGCGGCCGATCCGCCGCGGTAGTAATGCGTACGGGTACGGTCCGGGTCCGGGTCCTTGAAATAGATCCCGGTCGGCCGGTCCGGGTCGGTCTCGACACCGCTCACATCGACGCCGCACGCGGTGAGTTCGGTCAGGATACGGCGCCCGAACGGGTCGTCGCCCACGCGGCTGACCCAGGCGGCGCGGTGTCCGAGGCCGGCCAGCCCGCATGCCACGTTGGACTCGGCGCCGCCGATGGTCATTCTCAGGGTGGACTGTTCGGCGAGCGGGCGGGTGTCCGACGGGCTGAGGACGGCCATCGTCTCACCGATGCACACGACGTCGGCCGCCGGCCGCCGACTGTCAGCGGCTCGGGGCGGGGTCAGCAGGGGCACGGGGATCTCCTGGCGGACGGTGGATGAGGGCGTACGTACGCGACGGCAATGACGGCGGCGACGGCGGTGACGTGGACGCCCCGGGACGAAGGGGTGACGTTCGGGGCGGGGAGCGGCGCGCCGGGCCTCATGCGTCGGCCAGCCGCAGCATGACCTTGCTGCTGCCGCTGTGCGGGTCGGCGGCGAGGGCCAGTGCCTCCTCGGCTCGTTCCAGCGGGAAGCGGTGGGTGATCAGCGGAGTCACGTCCAGGCCGTCCCGCAGGGCGCGCAGGGCGTCGTCGATCTCGTCGACGAAGCGGTAGGAACCGATCCAGGTGATCTCGCGGGTCACCAGGTCGCCGAGGACCGCGGGGGCGGGCGTGCCGGGCAGGTTGCCGACCTGGACGAGGGTGCCGCCGCGGGCGGTGGCACGCAATACCGGGCCGAGCGCCGCCGGGGCACCGGAGGCCTCGAAGACGATGTCCACGTCCTGCGGCAGGCCGTCGCCGCGCGAAAGGTCGCGGATCTCGTCGGCGCCCATGGCGCGGGCGACGGCGAGGGAGGACGCCGCCAGGTCGGCGGCGACGACCGTGCCCGCACCGTGGTGCCGGGCCGCGGCGACGACCAGGGAGCCGATCGGTCCCGCGCCGTTGACCAGGACGCTGCGGCCGCGCAGGTCTGGGACCCGCCCGACGGCGTGCAGGGCGACCGCCAACGGCTCGGCCAGGGCGCCCTGTTCGGTGCCTACGCCGTCCGGCAGCGGCCGGATCTGGTCCGCGCGGACCGCCCGGTACTCGCTGAACCCGCCGTCGGTGTGGGGGGCGAAGGCGGCTGAGCCGAAGTAGCGGACGCGCGGGTAGAGGTTGGTGCGTCCGGCGATTCGCTCCGGCAGTACGCCGTCGCCGACGAGCTGGGCCGGGTGGACGGTGACCGGCTGCCCTTCGCCGAGGCCGGTGACCCCGGGGCCGAGCGCGGCGATTCGGCCCGCGACCTCGTGCCCGAGCACCAGCGGGTGCGTGAGCGAGGCCGTACCGGACGCCCCCTTCTTCCAGTAGGCGATGTCGGATCCGCAGATCCCGCCCCACTCCAGGGCCAGGAGGACCTCGCCGGGGCCCGGCACCGGCCGGGCCCGTTCGTCGACGCGCACGTCGCCGGGGCCGTGCACCACGACCGCCCTCATACGCTCTTCTTCTGCGAGGTTTTCCGTGACCGCATCGCTCATCCGGCGCACGCCCGTGACCGCGCTCATACGGCGTCCTCCAGCCGGACCAGGTCGCGTCCGCGTGTCTCGGGCGCGAGAAGCGCGCTGACGAAGGTGATGAGCGAGTAGACGACGAGCATCGCCGCGATCGGCCACCAGCTGCCGGTGACGGCCGTGAGCGTGGCCGCCAGGACCGGGCCGATCGCGGTGGCGAGGATGCCGCCGATCTCCTTGGCGAGTGCGAGCTGGGTGAACCGGGCGCGGGCGCCGAAGAGTTCGGCCATCGTCACGCTCTCCAGCGAGAACAGCCCGAGGACGCCGATGTTCAGGGCGAGCACCATGCCGATCAGCACGCCCGGGGTGGAGCCTGAGGTGATGAGGAGCATCGCCGGGAAGGCCGCCGCCATGGTCAGCACCGTGAGCGTGAGGTAGAGCACCCGGCGTCCGAAGCGGTCGCCGAGCAGGCCGATCAGCGGCACGGTGGCGAAGCCCAGCAGTGAGCCGTACATGATCGCGTCAGTGGGGACGGCCTTGCCGACGGCGAGATTGGTGGCGATGTAGCCGACGAGGAACGTCTGGACCAGCCCGGAGTTGCCCGCCTGGCCGAAGCGCAGTCCGAGCGCGAGGAAGAAGGCCTTGCCCTTGCGCTGCCGGACACCGGCCGCCAGCACATCGCCCCGGTGGTCGTCGGCCTCGGCGATGGCGGACTCGACCTCGTCACGGCGCAGGGCCACGCCGTCCACCACGTCGGCGCGCTCGTCGAACACCGGGCTCTCCTTGAGGCCACGGCGCAGCCAGAACGCGAAGAGCATCAGCACGAAGCTCAGCAGGAAGGGCAGCCGCCAGCCCCAGGAGAGCAACTGCTCCTCGCTGAGTACGCCGAGCAGCAGCGCCCACAGGCCCGAGGCGGCGAGCGTTCCGGAGTTGGTGCCGAGCGAGACCAGCGAGGAGACCAGGCCGCGCCGGCGGACGGGGGCGTACTCGGCGAGCAGCACGGTGGCGCCGGCGATCTCGGCGCCCGCGCCGAAGCCCTGCACCAGCCGCAGCGCGACGAGCAGGACCGGCGCCGCGATGCCGATGGCGGAGTACGTGGGCAGGGCGCCGATGAGGGTGGTGGAGGCGCCCATCAGCAGGATGGTGAGGTACAGGACCTTCTTACGGCCGATCCGGTCGCCCATCCGCCCGAAGTAGATGGCGCCGGCGAGCCGGGCGACGTAGCCGACGCCGTAGGTGGCCATGGCGGCGATCAGGCCGATGGCGGGGCTGACGTCCGGGAAGAAGATCTTGTTGAAGACGATCGCGGCGGCCAGCGAGTAGAGCTGGAAGTCCATGAACTCCATGGCCGTACCGAGCCAGCCCGAGACGGCGGCTCTGGCCAGATCGCGCGTGGTGCGTTGTGCGGGGGGCGCCTGCTCCTCGGTCATGGTGCTGTCCTGCATGGTGAACTCCGTTGTTCGGGGACGGTGAGCGGTGTTCGGGGGAGGGGAGGGGTCTGTGCGGTGTTCGGGGGAGGGGCGTTGTGCGGTGGGCGGGGCGGCGGCCGGGCTCAGATCTCCACGCGGCCCGCGCGGAGAGCGGGCAGCCGGTCCGCGACGGCGGTGATGAGAGCGTCGTCGTCCGCCAGGTCCGTCGCGCCGAGTAGGCGCAGCAGCGCCCGCACCGTCGCCGAGGGCTGGGCCGACAGTTTCCAGCAGGCGGCGAGCGCCTCGGCCGCAGGGTCGGCGAGGGTGCCGTGCGCGTGGCGGGTGGCGTGTGCCCAGGCGGCGAGGGCGAGCTCCAGCACCGGGGTGTCCGCGCCGCGGGCGCGCAGCTCGCGCAGGGCGGGCAGCCAGCGCTCCGCGATCTTCACAGAGCCGTCGGAGCCGATTTGCCGGAGCAGGTGGCGCATCGCGGGATTGCGGAAGCGTACGACGAGGTCGACGGCGTACGCGACCGGATCGGGGCCGTCGGCGGGGAGGGTGGGAGCGACCTCCGTGCACAGTGCCCGGACCAGGCGCTCGCCCCAGTCCGCCGCCATGGTGTCGGCGATGGTGGCGCACCCGGCGGCCAGGCCGAGGTAGGCCAGCGCCGAGTGGGAGCCGTTGAGCAGCCGTAGCTTGGTGAGCTGGTACGGCGCGACATCGGGGACGAACAGGGCGCCGTCCCGTTCCCAGGGCGGCCGGGGCGCGACGAAGGAGTCCTCCAGCACCCACTGCCGGTAGGGCTCACCCGCCACGGGGAGGGCGTCGTGCACCCCGAGGGCGGCCGCCGCGGCCGCCTGGTCGGCCTCGCTCGAAGCGGGCACGATCCGGTCCACGACTGTCGCGGGGAAGGTGACGCTTTCAGCCATTTTGGCCAGGATACTGTCGCGGTCCGGCCACGCGGAGGCCCGGACGAAGTCATGGACGACCCGGCTCAGCGCGGCTCCGTTGCCCGCCATGTTGTCGCAGGACACCACGCTGATCGGCGGTGCGCCGGCGCGCATCCGCGCGGCGAGCCCGGCGGCCAGTCGGCCCACCACCGTGGCGAGGGGGCCGTCGGGGGCCGCCGCGAGGTCGGCGGCGACCGGGGCCGCCGTGGTGTCGAGACCGCCGGTCAGCGGCGAGCGGTGGTAGCCCTTCTCCGTGACGGTCAGGGTCACGACGGTCACCTGGGGGTCGGCGAGCAGGGCGTCGACGGCCGCGGCGTCCGGTCTCATCGCCAGCGCGCCGACGACCGAGCCCACCACGCGGGACACGCTGCCGTCCGGCCGCCGCTCGGTGCACGAGTAGAGGCAGTCCTGATCCCGCAGCGCGCGCACGGTCTCCGCCGACCGGGGCGCGACGGCGGTGATGCCCCAGGGCTCGCCGGACCGCGCGGCGGCGTTCTCGGTGTAGACCGCCTGGTGCGCCCGGTGGAAGGCACCGAGGCCGAAGTGGACGACCCCGGCGCGCAGCTCGGCGGGGTCGACCGCAGGGCGCAGGCCCGGGGCGAGGCGGGAGAGCGCCGCGCGGTTCAGCGCGGGGAGGGCGGTGGCGCTCACCAGTCGTGCACCGAGCCGTCGAGGCGGCGCGCGACCGGCAGGTAGCGCCGCTGGTAGGGGAAGCGCTCGGCCGCCTTCTCGTCGTACTCCACGCCGAGACCCGGCTCCTCGGACGGGTGGAGCATGCCGTCGGCGAACGTGACCCCGCTGCGGAACACCTCATGGGTCTCGTCGGCGTGGCCCATGTACTCCTGGATGCCGAAGTTCGGCACCGTCACGTCGAGGTGCACGGCGGCGGCCATGCTGACGGGGGAGAGGTCGGTCGCGCCGTGGGAGCCGGTGCGCACCTGGTAGAGCGCCGCGAGGTCGAAGATCCGCCGCAGGTGGGTGATGCCGCCCGCGTGGACGACGGTGGTGCGCACATAGTCGATGAGCTGCTCGGTGATCAGGTGCTGGACGTCCCAGATGGAGTTCATCACCTCGCCGACCGCGATGGGGGTCGTGGTGTGTTGGCGGATGAGGCGGAAGGCCTCCTGGTTCTCCGCCGGAGTCGGGTCCTCCATCCAGAACAGCCGGCAGCCCTCGACACTCTTGCCGAACCGGGCCGCCTCGAGGGGGGTCAGCCGGTGATGGACGTCGTGCAGGAGGTGGAAGTCGAAGCCGAAGCGCTCCCGCACCGCCTCCAGATAGGTGGGTGCGAAGCCGAGGTAGGCCTCGGTGTCCCAGGGTTGCTCGTCGGGCAGATCGGTCGCGGCCGGTTCGTAGACCTTGCCCTTGCGGACGCCGTACGTGCCGCCGACGTCGGGCACCGCGGCCTGCGCCCGCACCGCCTTGTAGCCCAGCTCCAGATAGCGCTCGACGTCGTCGAGCAGCGAGGGCACGTCGGCGCCGCTGGCGTGCGAGTACACCAGCACGCCATCACGGGACCGGCCGCCGAGGAGCTGATAGACGGGCAGCTGGGCGGTCTTCCCCTTGATGTCCCACAGCGCGGTGTCGACGGCGGAGATGGCCGTCATGGTGACGGGCCCGCGACGCCAGTACGCGCCCTTGTACAGGTACTGCCACATGTCCTCGATGCGGGCGGGGTCCTTGCCGATCAGCAGCGGGACCACGTGGTCGCGCAGATAGCTCGCCACGGACAGCTCACGGCCGTTGAGCGTGGCGTCACCGAGGCCGGTCACCCCGTCCGAGGTGGTGATGCGCAGTGTGACGAAGGTACGCCCGGGGGAGGCGACGAATACGTCGACACGTTCGATCTTGCTCACGGAGGGCTCTCCTTGCGGCGGAGTGGGACACGGCTGCCGACCAAGCGTCCGCCACGCGGTCGGGCAGGTATTGTCGCGCAGTACTTGTATACAAGCACCTGTCGCGCTGCACGGCAATGCCCTCGTCACTACGTTTTTACGTGTGGCCCAAAGCAGGTCCACAGCTCACGACCACCGCCGGGCGCGCTCCACCGATACGTACGATGGGCGCATGGCTCAATCGAATCGCCGTCGGACGAGTCGGCGCGCTATCTACCTCAAGCTGCGTCACATGGTCCTGACCCTCGAACTCGCCCCGGGCGCCGCCCTGTCGGAGAACGAACTCGCGACGTCCCTGGGCGTGAGCCGCACACCGGTGCGGGAGAGCCTGATCATGCTGGCCCAGGAGGGCCTGGTGCAGGTCTTCCCGAAGATCGGGTCATTCGTGTCCCGGGTGGACCCGGCGCAGGTCGCGGACGCGCAGTTCCTTCGGGAGGCTGTCGAACTCGCCTCATTGGACAATTTGCCCCCGCGGCTCGACCCCGCGGTCGTCGAGGAATTGCGGGAGAACTTGAAACGCCAGCAGCGCGCGGACCTCGGCCTCGAGGAGTTCTTCGAGCTGGACGAGGCCTTTCACCAGGGCCTGATGCGGTTGAGCGGTCATGGAAACGTCTGGTCCACGGTCGCCGCGGCCAAGGGGCATCTGGATCGGGCACGGCGCCTCGGCCTCCACGAGAACGTGTCCCCTGCCATCTTCGTCGCCCAGCACCACGAGATCTTCGACGCGGTCGTCGGCGGGAACGTTACGCTCGCCCGCATCTCCATGCGCACTCACCTGCGAGCGGTCTTCAGTGACATCGAGCGCATCCGCACCCACTCACCCGAACTGTTCGCCACCGACCCCTCGGGAGTGCCGGTGCGGCGCAACGTCGTGGTCTGGGAGTAGCCCCGTTCCCGGCGCGCTCCATCGCGCTGTCGTGGTGCGGATCCGGTCCTGGGGGTGTCGATGGAGCCGTAGCCGTAGCCGTAGCCGGTGGTGGAGGTTGTGCGGGCAGTGCGGGCGAAGTGTTCGGGGCGTGAGGCGCCGCTGCCGGTAGCGGTCCGTGACCGGTTCGGTGAGTTGTTCGCCAATGCGGAGTTCGCGTGCCCGTTCGGTGTGGCGGGGCCACGCGAAAGCGACCGCGGTCAAGATTTCGGGAGCCCGAAGAAGCGCTCCCTACCTCCTGGGCGGGATGCCGGGTCTGACGATCGTGGACCTCTGCGACGCGACCGACTTCGCCCAGGCGGTGCCACAGGTCGCCGCTCGCGAGGACCCCACCTACCTGCGGCTGCTGCGCGGCAAGTTGCCGATCGTGCTGGACGAGTGCGACTACACCTTCCAGCTCGGGTGGACAGGGCGGTGGTCCGCACGCCCTGCCCGATCCTGTTGCCCA
>NZ_NCSM01000037.1 GCF_002224125.1 Streptomyces sp. NBS 14/10 | reverse complement strand
ACGAATGGGAGGACCAGCCCGATCAAGAAGGTAGAGCGGCCTGAACGCTGTTCAGGCCGCGCCGGGGGCCTGGTACTCCGAATGCGGCCACGCCGCGAACGGCCCGTGCGAACGGGTGGCGCGGTGCGTCGGCGCTCGCTCCGCGGTGGTTCCCGGGGCGATCACGATCGCCACAGCCCTGGCCGTGTTCACAACCTTCGGCAACGGCACCGGTTTGGCCGTAGCCATCGGCGACGCCGAGTGCCGACCTAAGGTGAGTGATGACCGTAACGTGTTTGTCTCCTGACGGCATCGACGAGGCCGCCCGTCTCATCGACCCCGCCTTCCTCCACACTCCCCAGTTCTCGGACCTCTCGCTGTCCCGCGCACTCGGCCGGGACACCGTGGTCAAGGTGGAGACACTGAATCCGATCCGGTCCTTCAAAGGCCGCGGAGTGAACCTCTTTCTGCGACAAGCGGCGGTCGCGCGGCATGTCGTCTGCGCCTCGGCCGGCAACTTCGGCCAGGCCATGGCGTATGTCGGGCGGGCCCGCAATGTCCCGGTGACGGTGTTCGCCGCCCATGACGCCAACCCCAACAAGGTGGCGCGGATGCGGGAACTAGGCGCCGAAGTCGTGCTGTCGGGCGCCGATTTCGACGCCGCCAAGGACGCGGCCCGGGCGTACGCCGGCACCCGCCCGGAGTGCGTCTTCGTGGAGGACGGCGACGAGCCGCTCATCGCGGAGGGAGCCGGCAGCATCGCCGTGGAACTGGCCCCGCTCGATCTCGACGCGATCGTGGTCCCGGTCGGCAACGGCGCACTCATCAGCGGTATCGGTTGCTGGACGAAGGCCCGCTCACCTCGTACCCGGATCATCGGGGTGTGCGCGGCGGGCGCCCCCGCCACGGCGACGAGCTGGCGCACCGGCGTGCCCGAGACCACAGGACCGGTGCGCACCATCGCGGACGGCATCGCCGTACGGGTGCCGGTGCCCGCGGCGGTGGCCTGGATGCGCGAGGTCGTCGACGAGATCCTCCTCGTCGAGGAGCAGGACATCCGGCGGGCGCTGCGGTTGGTGCGGGACACTCTGGGCTTGATCCTGGAACCCTCGGGCGCGGTCGGCATCGCCGCCGCACTGCGCCACGACCCCGGTGTCGGATCCCTCGCCACGATCCTCACCGGCGGCAATTTCTCCCCCGGCCTCCTGCGAGAGCTCGCCCCGGACCCGTCACGCACGGACGACACGGCTTTCCCGGCGGGGGGCGGCCGACTAGCGCCCATCGAGGTCCACTTCTGCCGCGCCGCCCTGGCCGATCCTGCGCGGCAGTCGCAGCTGAGGGCGATCGTCGGGGCCACGCCTGGGAAACGGTGTCACCCTATGCGACTTGCGTGTATTCGTGGATGAGGCCGCCGAACCGATCGCGGCGATGGATGCGAGTGTTGTCGATTCGCGGCGGCATGATCCGATCCAGCGTTCCGAGGTGGCGTTCATCCGGGGCACCTGGGGCGGTGTCGCAATGACGTGCACGCCGATCGCCTGGAAGACGGCGTCGAAGCTGTCGGTGAAGTTCCTGCTTGAGGTGTACTTGCGGATTGTGGAGTCCTTGAGCCTTTGCCAACGGGACACGACCAGCCCCTCGTGAGGTCGATCACATATGCTTGACCTCAAGCAAAGTTGAGGTTGAAAGCTTCTGTGCATCGGGGGATGGCCACCGACGACCGTCCCGGACTGTGCTTTTGAGGAGCCGGTGATGCAGGAGAACCGCGTCGTTGTGGTCACCGGGGCGACCGGGCGACAGGGGGGTGCAACCGCCCGCGCGCTGCTTGCCCGCGGCTGGGAGGTTCGCGCCCTGGTGCGTGACCCGGACACGCCGCAGGCGCTGGCGTTGAAGGAGGCCGGGGCGGGCTGGTGCGCGGCGACCTGGATGACGAGGCCTCGCTGGACGCGGCTCTGGCCGGGGCATACGGAGCGTTCAGTGTGCAGACCTTCACCGGCCCGGGCGGGTTCGCCGGCGAAGTACACCAGGGCAAGGCGGTGGCGCAGGCGGCGGCTCGCGGCCGTGTCGCACACTTCGTCTACAGCTCCGTCGACGGCGCCGATCGACCCGGCCGGGTGCGGCACTTCGCGACCAAGGGCGAGGTCGAACAGCACATCGAGGCTCTCGGACTGCCCGCAACGATCCTGCGGCCGACGTTCTTCATCACCAACTTCGAGCACCTCGGCCCACAGTGGGTCGACGGTGAGCTCGTGTTCACCCTGGCGCTCGACCCACAGACCCGACTTCAGATGATCACCCCCGACGACATCGGGACCCTCGCGGCCGACGCTTTCGACGCCCCGGCCCACCAGGGCCGAACCATCGAGATAGCCGGGGACGAACTCACTGGCCCGCAGATCGCCGAGGTCTTCGCCCGCGCCGCCGACCACTCGGTGCGCTTCGCGCCCCAGCCGATCGAGCAGATCCGCGCTCACAGCGAGGAGATGGCCGAGATGTTCGACTGGTTCAACACGATCGGGTTCCGCGCGGACATCCGCGCACTGCGCGCGGCGCACCCCTCCCTGACCACGCTGCAGGACTGGGTCAGCGCGCACTGGTCGATGCCGACGGAACCGACACCAGCGGCCTGAACTGCCCTTCGCGGTGGCGCCCCCGCTGAGCGCTTCAGTTGACGAATCCCGCCACCTGAAGCAGTCACACGTGAGCGGGTCAGTTGGTTCGACACCCGCGGTCAGGGCTCACCGCCCCGCCCGCTCCAGCGCCCCGCGCAGCTCCGCCGCGCTCGCGAAGCCGATCTCGGGGTGCTCTCGTAGCGCCGTGTCGATGACCTCCGCGAGGCGTCGCGGGATGGCCGGGTCGCGGCGGCGGATCGGGATCGGCGGCTCCTGCAGGACCACCTGCCAGGGGTCCTTGGCGCGCGGGAACTCGCGCGGGGGTCTTCCGGTCAGCGTGTGGTAGAGGCAGGCGGCAAATGCCCAGACGTCCACGGCGGGGGTGGCCTTGCGGAAGTCGATGACCTGTTGGCGCGGCATGAACATCGGTTTGCCCGCCGTGGTGCCGGTGCGTGTCAGCCCGCTCAGGCCCGCCTGGTCAAAGGCCTTTCCGATGCCGAAGTCCGCGATCTTCGCCGTCGTCGAGCCGTCGGTCTCCCGGTGCAGCAGGATGTTGGAGGGGCTCAGGTCGCGGTGGACGATGCCCTGCCCGTGCGCGTGTTCCAGGCCCTTGAGCGCCTGCACCGCGATGGGCACCGCTTCCTCGACCGGGAGTCGCCCGCCGCGTTGGGCGACGAGCCGGTCCAGGCTGCCGCCGGTGCAGAACTCGGTTGTCAGATAGAAGGTTCCGTATCCGAAGCCCGCGTCGTGCAGCGCGACGACGTGCGGATGCTTCATCGCCCGGGTGAGCGCCACCTCCCGCAGGAACCGGGCGCGCGCCGTCTCGCTCGCCGCCACCTTCGGCAGCATCACCTTCAGCGCCACCTCGACGCCGGTGGCCTCGTGCCGGGCCAGGTACACCGCGCCCATGCCGCCACGACCGAGCTCCCGGATCACCGAGTAGCCGCGGATGGCCTTGAGATCGGCGCGGCCGCCGTGCGCCAGCTCGAGCAGTAGCCCCAGCACGGCGTCGGGCCGGGCCTGACAGGCGGCGCACAACAACTCGCCGGGGCGGCCGCCCGCCTCGTCGCCCAGCTCACGCTCGCACTTGGCGCAGCGGGCGAGCCTCACCGTGGCGACCTGCGGCCGTGTGATGTCGACGCGGAACACAGTGTCACCGAGTCGGATCCGGTCGCCGTCCTTGAGGTCGTACTCGGGGTAGGAATCCGCGACGGCCTCCTCGGGGGTGAGGCCGCGGCGCCGCTGGCCGATCTTCTCGCCGTTGACGTACGTGCCGTTGAGGCTGCCGAAGTCGCGGATGCGGATGTCCGGCGGGTTGATGTCGAGCAGGCAGTGGTGGCGGGAGACGGTCTTGTGGTCGGAGTCGTCAGGTAGTTGCGGCGAACAGTCGGTGGAGCGGCCGAGGACGCAGGTGGTGCGCTCCTCGAAGACGTACGCGCCGGGCTTCATCCGGCCCTCGACGAGGGTGAGCGTGATGGTGGCCAAGGGCGTCACAGAGGATCGTCTCCTTGTGTGTGAGGGGAGGGCTCAGGGCTTCGGGGGACGAGACGGTGAACGTGTGCGTGCCGTCCGCGGCGTCGGACCGTACGCATCCCGCTCCGCTCAGTCGGCCGCCAGCTCCCAGTCGAGGTCCCAGAGCCGGATGCCGTCGTCTCCCGCCGAGACCAGGTTGCGCAGGTCGGGGGTGAGTTCGAGGTGCCGGATGCGTTGGTGGTGCCCTTCGAGCACGTGCAGGCAGCGGCCGGTGGCGACCTCCCACATCCGTATGGATCTGTCGTGGCCGGCCGAGAAGGCGAACCGGGCGTCGGGTGTGAACCGCACCGCGGAGACCCAGCCCTCGTACCCCGTGAACTCGCGTACGGAGCGCTCGGCACCGGCGTCCCACAGCCGGATCGGTTCGTCCTTGGCGCCCGAGGACATGACCTGGTGTGTGGACATGGCCAGGCGGCCGTCGGCGCTCAGGCACACCGACAGGATCGGTTCCCGGGGGCCGGTCCAGGTCCGGAGGCAGGCTCCGGTGTCGAGATCCCGCAGCCGGACCACACCGTTGCTGTCGCCGACCGCCGCGAGCCGTCCGTCCGCGGACGTGGAGATCACGTTGACCGGGCCGTTCCCGCTGATCGTCGCGGTGCAGCGGTCGTCGTCCAGGTCCCAGCGGCGCAGGACACCGTCACCGCCGCCGAGCCAGACGTACCTTTCGTCGCCGGTGAACCTGATGGTCCTCCTCATGTCCGAGTCCGGAGTCAGCCGACGGCACTCGCCGTCCGCCAGTCGCCGCCGAGTGATCGCGAGCGGCTTGGTGCCGTGGCACAGGAGGTACTGGCCGTCGTCGCTCAACGCCACCCCGCCCACCATGCCCTGGTGATCGTCGAGGATGTGCGTGCACGTGCCGCTGTCCAGATCCCAGATCCGTACGGTGCCGTCGCTCTGCCCGCTGACGGCGAGCCGGACATCCGCGGCGACACCGATCGCCGTGATGGCGCCGAAGGGGAGGTGGCCGGTGTCCAGTGGCCGCGACCAGCCGGAGCGCAGCCGTATGCGGCGCGCCGAGCGGCCCAGTTCGTGCCAGGCGGCCAGGACCTGGGGCGCGCGCTCGTATCCCGGTATCTCCCGTGCGCGGGTCAGCAGGCCGAGGGCTGACCGGTGCCGCCCGTTCGACATCGCCTGGCGTGCGTCGGCGAGCAGTTCCCCGGCCAGTTCGCCGAGCCGGTTGACCTCCGCGTACTCGCGCGGCTTGATCACGTGCGGCTCGGCGGCGTATTCGGAAGCGGGCAACCGCCAGCGATACATGGGCAGTTCGGGATGGTTGCCGACGGAAGCGCCGAACCGGTCGTCGCCGTCCGGGAATCCGACGTGGTGCATTCCGTACGCGTGGGCGGTGAAGGTCCGCAGACACCGGCCGCTGCTCAGCTCCCAGATCTGAACGGTGTGATCGCCGGTCGTGCCGGACAGCAGCAGCCGCCCACTGTCGCCGAAGGCCAGGTGACCGGCCGAGGCGGTCAGCCCCGTCAACGTGCGCAACGTACGGACCTGCCGGCCGTCCCCCACATCCCACAACCGGATCACCCGGTCCTTGCCGGCCACCGCGACCATCCGCCCGTCGGGACTGAAGCACAGCGCATGCGTCTCCGAGTCGGCGGGCAGCACCCGGCACCGGCCATCGGCCACGCTCCACAGCCGCGCCCCGTCCTCCTCGGCGGTGAGCACATGGCGCCCGTCGGCGCTCACCTCGTACGGCGCGCCGTCCAGGTAGTTGTCCCTGAATGCCGCCCCGAGCGACCACCGGCAGATCCCGGTCCGCGGTTCCCAGACCTGAACGCGCCCGTCCATGCCCTGCCACACCCCGATGCGTCCGTCGGCACTCAACCTGACCGGGCAACCCGTGTCGCGTGCGGCGGAGCGGATGACGTGGATGCGCTTGCCCGCCCTGAGATCCCAGAACTGCACCGTGCCGTCGCGGCTCGTGGACAGTGCGTACGAGCCGTCAGGGGTGAGGTCGACGCCGAGCACCTGCGTACGGTGGCCCTTGACTGCCAACCGCTGTGCGCCGGTCGCCGTGTCCCACAGCCGGAGCACGCCGTCCCAGTGGCCGCTCAGCGCAAGGCGTGCGTCGGGAGTGAACCGGATCGGCTGGTAGCCCATCACCTTGTGCCGGGCGAGCAGTTTCACCGGCGCGAACGGCACCGCGAACGGCTCGCGAAACTCGCGGGTTCGGGTGTGGCGGGCATCGGCCACGGTCCCGGAGGCCGCCACCCGCAGGGCCGCCCGTACGTCGGTGTCGTCGGGCCGTTCGCGCGCGAGGGCGTCGAGCAGGTCGTGTGCCGCCGCGAGGTCGCCGCGTTCGAGGTGGACCCGGGCCAGAAACAGCCGCGCCTGCCAGGAGGACGCGTCGGACCCACGTGGGATCGCCTCCAATTGGGCGACGAGTTCCCCATCGGTGATCGCCCCCGTACGCCACCGGAACAGGCCACCGTTGTACACGGCCCCGACGTGGTGCGGGTCGACCGCGAGCGCCTGGTCGAAGGCGTGTTCGGCGTCGGCGGCCCGGTCCAGGTCGAGGAGCGACAGGCCACGGTTGTTGAGCTCGTCGGCGCGCAGATCGGCGGCCTGCGACGTGGGACGCGGATACGCCGAGCCGGTCACCTGCTCGTAGATTCCGGTCAGTACATCCGCGATGTCCGCCATCGAGGCCGGCCGGCGGGCCGGGTGCTGCCGCAGGCAGCGCCGTAGCAGGTGGGCGACTTCCGGCGGCGCCGCGACCGGATTCGAGGGGTCGGCCAGGTATTCCTCCAGTGCGAGACCCGCGACCGAACCAGCCGCCCAATGCACACCGCCGGTGAACATCTCCAGGACCGAGACCGCGAAACTGTAGACATCGCTGCGCCGCCCGACGGGCTCGCCCGCGAGCTGCTCCGGGGACGCGTAGCCGACCGTCATGCCGCCGGACGGCACCAACACGCTGACGCCCGGGGCCGGCTGGAGGTCAGCCGGGGCCGTGGTGGCCTTGGACCGGGCGAGACCGAAGTCGGTGATCTTCGCGGCGCCCCTGCCGTCGAGCAGGATGTTGGCCGGCTTCACGTCCTGGTGCACCAGGTCTCTGTCATGGGCGTGCTCGAGCCCACGGGCCGCTTGGACCGCCGTGTCGAGAACACGGGCGAGGGCCTGCCGCGCATCCCCGGCGTGGAGGCGCCCGTCGCCGATCCACTCGGCCAGGCTGCCGCCGTCGACGTACTCGGCGAACACGCGGGGGACACCGTCGATCACCCGCACGTAATGGCAGGCGCAGACGTTCGGATGGAGCCCGAGGGACACCCACGCCTCGGCCTCCCTGACGAACAGCTCCTGATCCCCGGGGCTCCGGAACAGCTCGGGCCGCGAACTCTTCACCGCCATGTCGATGCCCCAGACGAGATGCCGTACCCGGTGCACGACGCCCATCCCGCCCCGGCCAAGCTCGCCGATCACCCGGTACCGGCCGTCGACGGTCTCGCCGGGCACCCAAACGGCCGGCGACGTAGGTGCGTTCACTGCGATTCCTCATCGTGATTGCGGCAGAAGCCGCCGTCCTGGAAGGCCGGATGCGGAAGGCCCCGTTGTCAGATTTCGACGAGGGTCAGTATGTGACGTCGTCGATCCTGGTGTCGATGTTTCAGGCTCACCGCGGGCCCCGCCACAACTTCGACGCGTGGTCGCACCAGCCGCGCCGCGAACGCATCACCCCTGGCTTGTGGCGGTGTCCATTTCCCTTGCCCAGCGTCGGCGCGCCGCCTACGGCCCCTGGTCGGCGCGGAATACGACCTGGCACAGGCCCGCGACGCGCACGAGGACCTGCTCGCTCGCCGTACGAAGGGAAAGCTGGTTCTCCGCCCTTGACGACGCCCGTCCGTGTGGCCACCGGGCCCGTCCGCACCGTCGTCGGCTGACTTCTCACTCGGCTCGACGCCGGGCCCCGCCGCCTGGGCCGGCACCGCTGGGTCGTGGAGCGGACCGCGTCCTGGCTGTCCGGCCGCCGCCGCTACGAGCGCAAGCCGGAACACTTCCTCGCCTTCACCGCCATCGCCGCGACCCTCATATGTCACCGCGGACTGGCCAAGTGAAATTGCGTCCAAGAAGTAAGGGGCTACTCCCGCGGCCCGAAAATGTCCTCGACGAACAGCGCTGTGGGGAGGTCGGACAACGCCTGGATCCGCACCTAACCGAGTGCCGGCGGGTGCTCGGCTGGACGGCGTCCCCAGGCCGAGATCAGCGGCGCGAGTGTCAGGTCGAGTTGGCCCGCGTGGACAGCGGCCAAGTGCGCGTCGATCTCGGCGTCGTCGGCCAAGCCGGCCGCGAGCAGCTCGCCGCGCACGTGCCGGATGGTCGCCGCCTCCAGCCGGTCGCAGGCCAGCCCGCCGACCGGGAAGGAGCCCGCCGCGGCGACATCCACCAAGCCGACCTCACGCAATGCTCGCGGCAGTGTCCGGCCGTAGCGCAGGTCCGCGCCGCGGCGCGTCAGCAGCTCCCGGACCGCGTCGCGCAGCCGGTTGGCACGCCGCTGCGCCGGGCCGCTGTCGTCCAGGCATGCCAGTGGCTGCAGAGCGGTATCGGCGTCCTCGACCAGCAGCCAGCCGCCGGGCCGCAGCGCCGCCGCCATCGTGGCCAACGCCCGAGCCCGGTCGGGTACATGGACCAGCACGAGCCGGGCGTGCACCAGATCGAACGTCCCCGGCTCCGGGGGCGGATCAGCGGCGACGTCGTGCCGGCGCACCTCGTACCCGCCGCCCGCCTTCAGCCACGACGGGTCGATGTCCGTGGCCAGCACGTGCCCGGTCGGGCCGACGGCCGCCGCGAGCGCCTCCGGGATACTGCGGCCACCGGCCCCCACCTCCCAGCAGCGCGAGCCAACCCCGACCCCCAGTCGATCGAAGTACCCCCGCGTCACACCGTCGAACAGCTCGGCCAGCCAAACGAATCGCTCGCCCGCCTCGGCGCGCGCGTTGTCCAGCAGGTACCCGCGGGCGGGAGCGGACTCTCCACCGAGCGCGGTAGTCCCGCCTATCGGATCACGGCGGCCACCGACGTGCGGCGGGCGGGGCGAAGAGGTCATCACTACATGGTCACCTCCCCAGACCACCAGCGCCACGACGACGGGAGAGGCATACCTCACACAGCCAGCGAACCCCGTACGTCCTACAGCACGGTTCTGCACCGTGACGCGCCGGAAGGGGGTCGGGCCGCCTGCTCGTCCGTCAGGAACTCGAGAGGTGTTGTGCGAATCGGCATTTTATGACCTCTTCCAGAGGTCAGTACGGTCGGATTCATGGAGTGGAATTTTCCGACGGCCGAAGAACTCGCGGCTGCCTTGCGTGCCGGTGAAGTGACATCGGTGGAGTTGACCGACGAGGCAATCGCCCGTATCGAGCGGGACGACAAGGTGATCAACGCGATCTGCGTGCTGGACTTCGACCGTGCGCGGGCCGCCGCGCACCATGCCGACCAGGCGCGCGCCCGCGGCGAGGATCGGCCGCTGCTCGGTATTCCGGTGACGGTCAAGGAGTCCTACAACATCGCCGGGCTGCCCACGACCTGGGGCATGCCGCAGTACCGCGACTTTGTGCCGGCCGAGGACGCGGTACAGGTGTCGCGGCTCCGGGCCGCCGGCGCGGTGGTGCTCGGTAAGACCAATGTGCCCTTGGGGCTGCAGGATCTGCAGAGCTTCAACGAGATCTATGGCACCACCAACAACCCGTGGGATCACGCTCGCACGTCGGGCGGATCGTCCGGTGGATCGGCGGCGGCCCTGGCGGCTGGATTCGGCGCGTTGTCCATCGGCTCCGACATCGGCGGTTCGTTGCGCACCCCAGCGCATTTCTGCGGTGTCTACGCGCACAAGCCGACACTCGGGCTGGTGGCGAACCGCGGAATGGTTCCGCCAACCACGCCGGCATTGCCGGTCGACCTCGACCTCGCCGTCGTCGGCCCGATGGCGCGCACCGCCCGCGACCTCACACTCCTGCTCGACGTCATGGCCGGACCGGACCCGCTGACGCTGGGCGTGGCGCACGACCTGACGCTGCCGCCCGCACGCCACGAGCGGCTCGGCGACTTCCGGGTCCTGGTCCTCGACGAGCATCCGTCCATTCCGACCGGCTCCGCTGTGCGGGCGGGCGTGAACCGGGTGGCCGACGCACTTGTCGACGGCGGCGCCCGCGTCGAACGGCACAGTCCGCTGCTGCCCGACCTGGCCGAAGCCGCGACGCTCTACACGCAGTTGCTGTTCTCGGGCTCCGTCGCGCGTTTTCCCGTCGAAGCGTACGAGCAGCTGCGGACCCGCGCCGCCGGGCTGAGCGCGGACGACCAGAGTCTCGACGCGGCGCGGCTGCGCGGGATGGTGTTCAGCCACCGCGACTGGATCGAGGCGAACGACCATCGCGAGCTCCACCGTCACGGCTGGCGGCAGCTCTTCGCCGAGTTCGACGCCGTGGTGTGCCCGATCACGCCGACTCCCGCGTTCCCGCACGACCACAACCCCGATCTGCTGGGACGCCGGATCGACATCGACGGCGTCGAGTACCCCTTCTTCGACCAGCTCGTCTGGGCTGGTCTGGCCACCATGCCCGGCCTGCCCGCCACCGCCATACCAGCGGGCCGGTCCTCCGAGGGCCTGCCGGTGGGAGTGCAGCTCATCGGTCCGATGTTCGAGGACCGCACCCCGCTACGGCTGGCCGACCTGCTCGAGCAGAGGATCGGCGGCTTCCAGGCACCGAAGTAGGGCGTACTACCGGGTGTCCGCATTCGGTTCCCACCCCTACTCCCACTCAGCCGGCGTTGAACGCCTCCTTGACGGTCAGCGTGTCCTCGTACAGGTGCATGCGGACGATCCGGTTGTCCTCGACCACCAGGTGCATGGCCGCCGGTGTGGTGAACTCCTTCCCACTGGCCACGGCGGTGTGCGTGAAGACCGCCAGCAGCACCACGTCACCACCGTCGACGATGACGCGCTCCAGCACGACCTTGCTCCTGCCGTGCGCGAAGTGCGGCCACATCGTGGTGAAGTACGGCGCGACCTCCTCCCGGCGGGTACGGCGCCCGGTCCAGGGCAGCGCGTCACTGCCGGGGACGTGCCAGTCGATCTCCTCGGCGAACAGTTCCTGGATGCCGTCGGGGTCCTGTCTGCCGAGGCGCTCCAGGAACTTCTCGGCCACGGTCCGCGAGGTCTGAGTATCTGTTGCCATCGTCCTTGTCCTTTGTCTTTTCGTTCGCATGAGATGTGCCGGTCGGGCCTCTGCCCTGAAGCGTCGAATGCGTCGCGCGCCGCCGATTTGGCGCCTAGAGCTGTGTGGCGCCGCCGTCGACGAACAGTTCCGCGCCGGTGGTGAAAGTGCTTTGGTCGCCGGCCAGGTAGAGGGCGGTGGCGGCGACCTCGTCGGGATGGCCGACGCGGCCGAGCGGGGTCGACAGGCCCGGGGCGGCCCGCAGGGCCGTGCTGGAGGAGAGCAGCATCACCGAGGCGCCGGTGACGAGGGCGGTCTTGTCGTCCAGCTGTCCCATGAGACTCTCCGATTTCTTGATGTAACCATTTTTGTTACATCGATGAGTGTGGGATGCGACCCCCCTCGATCAGGGGTAGTCGACGGTCCGAGGTCAGGCGGCTTTCAGGACGTCCCGCAGCACGTCCTCCAGCGTGGTCTTGGCCAGCTCCCTGCGCAGGGCGGCCTCCACATCGTCGTACACGGCGGTCATCGCCGGCCCGATGCCGTGGCCCACGACGCACTCGGGGTCCGGTGTCGCGCGGTGCAGGGCGAAGACCGGTCCCGGTTCGATCGCCTGGTAGACGTCGAGCAGGGTGATCGCCGCCAGGTCCCGCGCGAGCATCCAGCCCGCCCCCGCCCCCCGCCGTGAATCGGCCAGGCCGGCCTTGCTCAGCTTGGCCAGCAGGCGGCGGATCACCACCGGGTTGGTGTTGACGCTCGTCGCGATCTGCTCGGAGGTGGCGACCTCGTGGCCACGCCGCTGGTACAGCCCGATCCATGTCAGGGCGTGCGCCGCGATGGTCAGTCTGCTGTTGGCGCTCACGTCGGACTCCACCTCCCTCGTCCCTCGGTTCTAGTCGTAACAGTAATTGTTACAACTGTATGCGGCAAGTCCCGCGGGGCTGGCCGCCTCCGCCCTGCGGCCGCACCCTCATGAGGCAGCGGCTACGCGCTCAGGCTCGGGGCGGTCGCGGGCGCTTTGCTGCCCGCTTCGTGGCGTCGGGTGAAGTGGCGGTCCAGCAGAACGCTGCCCATGTGGGCCACCCCGAAGGCCGCGCCGATCCAGGCCGTACCCGCCAGTCCGAGGCCCGTGTTGATGACGAGGCCGGACGTCAGGGGGGCGACGGCGAGTGCTGTCGCGGACACGATGAAGGCGGCCATGCCAACGAGCAGGAGTGTGAAGGGGGCGCGGTCGGCGACGCGTCCTCCGATGGTCAGGCCGATGAACGCGCCGACGCCGTAGAGTCCGAGCACCGGGGGCACCAGGCCTGCGCTGAGGCCGGTGACGTCCTCCAGCAGCGCTCCGAGGTAGGAGAAGATCGCGAACTGGGCGGCCACGGTCAGTGCGGCGGTGGCGTAGGCGACCCAGAGCCGTGGCTGCATCAGCGAGCGCAGTTCCGTGGCCAGACGCGGCTGCGCCGTCGTCGTGTCACGGCCGCCGGGGAGGGCGACGAGCAGCGCGACTGTGGACAGCGCGGTCATCGCGGCGACCGCCCAGAAGGCGGCCTCCCAGCCGGCGTGCTGGGCGAGCAGGGTGCCGCCGGGGACACCGATGATCGTGGCCACGCTCAGTCCCGAGACGACCACTCCCATGGCACGGCCCTGCTTGTCGGCGTCCACCAGCGAGATGGCCGCGACCGAGGCCATGGCCCAGAACCCGGCATACGCCATGGCCGACAGCACGCGCATGACCAGCAGGAATCCAAAGTCCGGGACGAGGGCGGCGCCGATATGGGCGGCGATGAAGACAAGCTGGAAGCCGACCAGCGCGGCACGGCGCGGCATCTTCAGGGTGACCAGGCCCATCAGCGGTGCTCCGACGAGCATGCCGACGGCGAAGGCGGACACCAGCATTCCGGCGGACACGAGGGGTATGCCGAGATCCTGGGCGACGGAGGGCATCACGCCGGAGAGCATGAACTCCGAGGTGCCCTGGGCGAAGATGCCCAGCCCAAGAACGTAGATCACAAAGGGCATGATTCATCTGCTTCGTGTGAGAAACGAGGGGGGAACCAGGTGCTCCGCTCGGCCGTACGCAGCCGTTTCTCAGAAGGGGCCATGGCCGGCGAGAACCACCTGCGAAGGCGGCGCTGCCTCCCGGTTCGGATCCAGCATTCCGCCCGATGTCGCCCTCGATCAGCTCCTGGAGCATCCGCCCGGCCACGGACCGGGCGGGTTCGAGTCCGTCCGCCGAACGCAGTGACTCCAGCAGCCGAAGTAAGTCATTCCGGGGCAGGGGCATCATGCCCCTCCTGGTTGAACTGACCTCCCTGCCGACACACACCCCGGGACGTACGCCCCAACGTTGATCGGCTGCACCACGAAGCGGGACACATCCACACTTGCGTCATTCCTGCACTCTCCGGCGCCAGTTCGTGTTGAAGTCCTGGCGATACCGTTACCAAAAGTTGCCCAGTTCTTCACCTGGCGCCGCCAACGTCCACGCACGTGAAACACTCCCCATCTCTTCCTCCAGCGCTGAGCGCGGCGACGCGGCGACGTTTCCTCACAGTCACGGGTGCCGCCGCCGGGCTCGCCCTTTCCGGCATGCTGCCAGGGATCAGCCCTGCCACCGCCGCGACCACCTCCGCCACCAAGCAGGACCCGTTCACGCTCGGGGTCGCCTCCGGCGACCCGCTGCCCGACGGTGTCGTGCTGTGGACCCGTCTCGCCCCTGACCCGCTGGCGCCCTTCGGCGGCATGGACCAGCGGACCTACTCGGTCCAGTGGGAGATCGCCGCCGACGAGCGCTTCAGCCGGGTGGTCCAGCGCGGGACGGCGAAGGCCGCACCCGAATACGGCCACTCCGTGCATGTGGACGTCCGCGGCCTCCAGCCGGCCCGCGACTACTACTACCGCTTCCGTACCGGCGGGTTCATCAGCCCGGCCGCCCGGACGAAGACGGCACCGGCGCCGGACCAGCTGCTGCCGAGCATGACCCTCGCCGTCGCCTCCTGCCAGGCCATCTGGGAGGGCTGGTTCACCGCCCACCGCGACCTGGCCGCCCGCCACCACGACGTGGTGCTGTTCCTCGGCGACTACATCTACGAGTTCGGCAACGACCGCGGCGTCCGCCCCGGCGACGACGACCCGCTGCGGACCCGTCAGACCGTAACCCTGGACGAGTACCGCCAGCGTTACGCGTACTACAAGACCGACCCGGACCTCCAGGCGGCGCACCACACCGCCCCGTGGATCGTGGTCTTCGACGACCACGAGGTCGTCGACAACTGGGCCGACCGGTACGCCGGGAGCACGCCCCCCGACGAGTTCCTGGTCCGGCGGGCCAACGCGTTCCGCGCCTACTGGGAGAACCTGCCGCTGCGTGCACCGCAGTTCCCTTCCGGTCCCGAGATGCAGCTCTACCGCCGCCTGCGGTACGGGCGGCTGGCTGAGTTCTCCATGCTCGACACCCGTCAGTACCGCAACGACCAGGCGAACGGCGACGGCGTCAAGGCGCCCAACGCGGCCACGGCCGACCCCAGCCGCTCCATCCTCGGCTTCCCCCAGGAGAGATGGCTGCTCGACGGCCTCACCGCGGCGCAGTCCACCTGGAACGTCCTCGGCCACCAGACCGCCATCACTCTCCTCGACACGGTCTCCGGCCCCGGTGTGGCCGTCCCGATGGATGCCTGGGACGGGTACAGCGCATCGCGCGACCGCCTCCTCGGCGGCATCGACGAGCGCGGCATCCAGAACGTGGTGAGCCTCGCCGGCGACCTGCACCGTACGGTGGTCAGTGACCTCGCGCTCGACTTCACCGACCCGGACTCGAAGGTCGTAGCCACCGAGTTCGTCGGCACCTCCCTCACCTCGGCGCGGGACGGCGAGGACCTGGACGCCGGCGGGCGGGTGCTGCTCGAGGAGAACCCGCATATGAAGTTCGGCAACTTTCAGCGGGGCTACATCAGTTGCGAGATCACGCCGGACCGCTGGATGTCCGAGTTCCGGGTGTGCGACCGGGTCACGGTGCCCGACGGCACCGTGAGCACCCGCACCAAGCTCGCCGTCGAGAGCGGCGTCGCCGCCGTTCAGCAGGCCTGAGAAGAGGAACGACCATGAAGAAGACCCTGACCGCCACCGCGGTCGCGGGCGTGCTGATGGCCGGCGTGACCCTCGCCGCTCCCGCCCAGAACGCCGTCGCCGCCCCGGGCGGCAAGGCCCGCTCGAACGTCGTGATGTGGGCCTCGCCCGCCGCGGTGTCCGCCAGCGAACTGCCGTGCCTGCCCACCTCGATCGCGGTGACCATGACCAACACCGGCACCGAACCGGTCTTCGCGGACGCCACCCTGAAGGCCGAGGCACCGCTCGTCCTCTCCGACACGCTCTTCCAGACATACCTGCCGCCCAACAACCCGGCCCAACCGGTGACCAAGTCGTTCGGCGTGCTCATTCCGCGCGGGACGAAACCGGGGACGTACGACGTCACCGTGACCAGCGGCAAGCAGAAGGAAGTCGTCCCGGTCACGGTCCAGCCGGTCCCCGAGCGCGGGCCCGGGGCCAACCTCGCCTACGGCGAGCAGGCCATCGCCTCCTCCACGCACGGCAACTTCACGCTGTGCGGCGCCGTCGACGGTGACAAGGACCAGAGCCACTGGGACACCCTGACCGGCTGGAACGACGCCACCCGGGACGTCTTCCCCGACTGGTACGGCGTGGAGTGGCCGACGGTCCAGACCGTCGACCGAGCCGAGCTGTGGACCAAGACGCCCGCCGCCACGAGCGGTATCCGGGACTTCGACATCCAGGTCCGTGACGGCGACACCTGGCGCACCGTCGCGCAGGTCGTGGGCAACACGGAGGAGCACGTCGTCACCACGTTCCCCGCCGAGCAGACCGACGCGGTACGCGTCTTGATCCACTTCGCTGGCAGCAACTACTCGCGCCTCGTCGAACTCGAGGTCTACGGCCCGCAGTAGAACCCGAGCACGACGCCGGGGCGTCCCGCCTGTTGACCCAACGGGCTGGGGCGTCCCGGTGCCCGTAGCGGTACGGAGAGGTCGTTTTATCCCGGTGTTTTCTCCCGCCCAGCAGCGCAAGCGCCGGGAAGACGTACGGATGCGGGCCACTGACCTCTTCCAGGAGAACGGGCGGCGACTGGCGCCTTCGTCTGCTGCGAGGACGAAACGGGTGTGACCGGCCGTCCGCCCAAGGGCCGCACCTGGGGAAGGCGCGGCATCACTCCGACCGTGAAGGTGGCCCGGCCGCAGCCGGGGCCGCCTGTCGGCGGCCGGGCTGCTTTGCTTCAAACCGGGCCTGCCCGCCCGCACCCTCACCGAACTGGAGACACTGCTGCGCCGACGCCTCAAGGCGCCGCAATACCGGCCGGCGTCGTCGGCGGCTTCCTCACCGAGACCGGCCTCACCCTCGACAGACCTGGCTGATCCCGCGATACCCGGAGGGAGGCGGTAATGGAGGTGCACGGGACACGTCGGACAGGGTGTACTGCCGCCCATGGCGGAATACCTTCAACGGCACAGTGACGACTGGCTTGCGTACTTTGCCGCGAGAGGCCACCGCGGCCCGCAACCGCTGGCCGCGGGCGTCGAAGGCGCGGTCTACCGGCTCGGCGAGGGCTTGGTCGCCAAGGTGTGGAGCGGGCGGCCGCCGGCCGGTTTCGGCCTGATCCGCGAGGTCTACCAGGACATCGCCGCACACCCGCTGCCTTTTGCCACTCCGCAGATCCTGGCCACCGAGGAGCATGACGGCGTGCTTGTCAGCTACGAGCGCGAGCTGCCCGGGTCGCCGCTACGAGGCGGCGCCGGGAACACGCCTCCGGCCCGGGACCTGCCCGCGCACGAGACCGATGCCCTGCTCACTGTGGTGCGCGGCCTGGCGTCTGTGCCGGGATCGCCCGCGATGCGGCGGCTGACCGTACAGGGCGACGACCGCCCGCTGTGGGACGGTCACACCCGCTTCCCCGACGCGCTCGCCGCTCTGACCGAGCGTGCCGCCCGCCGGCACTGGAACGTGCTCGCCGCGGCGGTGCCCCGGTTGTCCTGGGCGGTCGAGTGGACCACCGAATCGTTGCGAGCCCTGCCGACGACCCCCGTCACCGCCATCCACGGAGATCTGGTCGCGCCCAACATCCACGTCGACGACGCCGCAGTCCCGGTGGCGGTCTTGGACTTCGGCTTCTTCACCACAGCCGGTGACCCCGCGTTCGAGGCGGCAGTGACGGCGGCGATCTGGGACATGTACGGACCCGACGCCGAGCACCACACGGCCGAGCTGACCAACCTTTTCTCGTCAGCGCTCGGGTACGACGCAAAGGTGCTCGCGCTGTACCAGGCGGCATACGCCCTGACCACCTACGACCTGTTCAGCCCGGACGGCAGCGACGGCCACTTCCAGTGGTGCGCGGCGCTGCTGAACCGCCACACGGTTACCGACTAGAGCACCCGGCCGGTCGATCACCAGGCCAACGGGAAGGCGGCGCCGCGTCGGCCCAGGTCGCCGACGGTGCCAACCCGCGGCGAGGCCGGGGTGCCTGCCTGAGGCATGTCGCCCAGTACCACCTGGCCTCCGCTCTCGCCCAGCCGTCCCCTCAGGCTTGGCGCGTCGGCGGCGGATCCAGGTCTCGCGAGGGGGCCGTGTCGGACCCGGCACCTAGGCTGTGCGCCGTGACAGATCTTCCCCTAAGGCGCGCTGAGTTGATATTCGAGTCGGGCGAGCCCGTTGCGGGCGAAGTACGGAGGGTCAGGGGTGGCTGGGCTGTTCACGACTTTTCCGGTCACGTACTGCTGTTCGACTCGGACCTGCGCGTCCGCCGGCGCTTCCCGGTCCCCGATCGCTTCCGCGGTCGCGGCGCGTACAACTGGGATGTCCATCCGGGCGGACGCTGGGCGGTCTTCGCCGGCACGCGTCACACCACCTGCGTCGGGCCGGACGGCGACATCGCCTGGGAAGCCGACCACCCGGCTCTGCTCAATGTGGACGGAGACCTGGTCCTGGCCTGCGCGGGGTTCCGTCCCGACCGCGATGAACTCCGCGTGTTTCCGGGGATGGCGGACGACGGGTCAGAGGTCGAAGATGCCGGGTACTGCAGCGCATCGTGGGTGGTCTCCCTTCCCGACATGACCGTCACCAAAAACGGGCCCTACGACCTGGACCGCTGGATCATGTTCCCGGACGGACAGCACATGGGCTCGTCCTCCTTCGACGGGCATGACATATCGGGGTGGTGCGGGCGCTGGAATGAGGGCGAGGACTCGGAGGGTTCCAGCCGCCCGGTTGACGTTCACCCCGACGGCACCATGTGGCTCGGCGAAGCGTTCGGTTACCTCTGCATGAACCTCTTCGAGCAGCCAGCGGACAAGGATGACGAGGACGACGAGGACGACGAGGACGACGAGGTCGCAACGGACCACGACAGGTACGACGAGGCATTCTTCCTCGACCGGAACATGGTCCTGGCAGCGACCCGGGACCCCCTCACCCACGAACTGCTCGCTGTCGACACCCTGCAGCGCATCGCACGTGTGACGTACCCCTTCAGCGGCGAGAGGTGGCATTGGCTCGCCGCCGCAGGAGACGGCACATGGGTGACCACCAGCTGGCCGCCGAGCGGCGAGAGCGCGCGGCTGAGCCGCTGGCGACTCGCCTCCGCGACGTAGCCGCGGGTGGTGCGGATGTCGAGGTGGCCGGGCAGGGCCGCGCCGATGTGGATCGCGCGGGCGGTTCCGTACCGTCGGTCCCCCGCACCGTGGCTGCGTCCGGATCACCCCAGGTCTCCGGCTTGGCGAAGCGGAACTCCTTGCCGTGCTTCGGCGGCCGCCCGCCCTGCGGCGGGGAGCCAGGACCTCCACCGGCAGCCCGCGCAGAAGATGGGCCATGCGCGGGGCGGCGTAGACGGCGTCGAACACGATCAGGATGTCCCGGTCGCCGACGTGCCAGCGGCCCATCTCGATCAGATCGACGACCACCCGGCGGACCTGGGCGGCGGTGACCTCGGCGCCCTCACCGGCCCGTCCGCACACAGCAGCGCATCCGTGAGGTCGACCAGTTCGTCCCCGCGAGCGGTCGGACAGTCGAATAAGCCGACTCACCTTCACGGCCTGGTTCGAGGAGTATTTCGGCTCATCGATAGCCTGCGTCACCATGATGCGCGCTTGGATCCTGCCGATGCTGCTTGTGCTCAGCGGCTCAGCCGTCGCGACTGGGCAGATCTTCACGGGGAGCCCCGGCACAGCCGCAGCAATCCTGCTGGCGTTCCTGGCGCTCGCCGGCGTGAACTCGCCCCTGATCTTCCCGAGGTCGATCGGTGCGCAGGAGGCACAACGCCGCAGCGCGGTCGACGGCCGACCCGTCGTCTTCTGGCGGCCGGGCTGCAAGTACTGCATACGACTGCGCATCCGGCTGGGCCGCAGCGCCCGCCAGTTGCACTGGGTCAATCTGGCGCGACCCGGCAGGAGCCGCAGCGGTGAGAGCAGCCAACGACGGCAACGAGACCGTGCCGACCGTCGTCGTGGCAGGCCGGCCACACACCAACCCCGATCCCGCATGGGTGCGCGAACAGCTCTCCCCTTCGGCGTGATCAGAAAACGTGCCTCCCATGCCGCCCCGATGAGCTTGCGCGGACGAACGAGCCTCGGGTGGATCGTCGCAAGGACCCGCAGGTCACAGACCATGGAGCGAGGTTTTCGCATCTATAGTTGACCGCATGGGTAAACTTGACTCTCTAGTCAAGCCCTGTCAATACGGTCGTGGAGTAAATATGAGCGTCTCGCATGACGTGGGTGCACGCATACGACGACTACGCCGGGCTGCTGGCTTGTCCCAGGCCGATCTGGCTGGGGATGGTTTGTCGCCGAGCTACATCTCTTTGCTTGAGGCGGGAAAGCGTACGCCGTCGGTGGAGGTTCTGGCCGCGCTGGCGAAACGACTCGGCTGTGACGCGTCCGAATTGACGGGTGCCACGGTGGAGGCCTCCGTCAATGAACTGCAGGTCGAGCTCAACTATGCCGAGATGGCCCTGAACAACGGTGACCCCCAGGCGGCGCTGGAGGCATACCAATCCGTTCAGGGTTCGGTGACGGCCGACTCCCAGCCCGAGATCTGGTACAAGGCGGAGCACGGCGTAGCCCGTGCGCTCGAGCACGCGGGGCGGCTCGAAGAGGCCGTGACCCGGCTGGAGGCGCTGCGTTCGCACTCCGTGCGGCGGCCGGACCTGGTGTCGCGGCTCAGCCTGGTGATCGCTCTGTGCCGGTGCTACCGGGAGCTGGGAGATCTCTCGCACGCCATCGAACTGGCCGAGTCCACGCTGCAGGAACTGGAGGAGCTCCAGCTCGCCCCGACCGTGATCGGCGTCGAGCTGCTGTCCACGCTCGTCGGGGTCTACATGGAGCGTGGCGATCTGAACCGCGCCCGCTACCTGGCCACCAAGGCGATCGACCAGGCCGATACGATCACGGACTCCCGGGCTCTGGGCGCCGCGTACTGGAACGCCAGCGTGGTCATGCACCGCAATGGCCAGACCGCCGACGCGCTGGTGCTGATCGAAAAGGCCCTGGCCATTTACGCCGAGGGCGAGGACGAGCGGGCGCTCGCCCGGCTGCGCAACGCCTATGCCATGGTGCTGCTGCAGTCGGAGACACCGCAGCCGGAGACCGCGCGCAAGGTGCTCGAACAGAGCCTGGCGACCCTGCGCGACGTCGGCAGCAGCGTGGATGTCGCGTACTGCCTCTCCGCGCTGGCCCATACCGAGCTCCGCCTGGGGAACGCGCCCGACGCCATCCAGCACGCGGAACGGGCACTGTCCCTCCTGGGACCCGACCACCGTCTGCAGAGCGCGCGAAACCACCTGGTCCTGGCGGCCGCCCGGCTGGCACAGGGCGAGCGAGCGGCCGCCCAGGAGTCGTACGAACGGGGCGCCCTGATGCTCGAGGCGTCGGAGGCCAGCAGGCAGGCATCCTTCGCCTGGGCCGAACTGGCCGAGATTCTCCGGCTGTGCGGCGATGACGAGCGCGCCGTATGGGCGTACCGGCAGAGCCTGCGATGCATGGGACACCGGGAGACCTTCACGGGACGGTCGGTGGCGTCGACCACCTGACGCGGACGCCGGAAGGCGTCACATGCTGTGGGGGGCCGGCTTTCTCCAGCCGGCCCCCCACAGCCGTCCGGTGAGCCTGTCAACAGCAGACAGGGATGTCGGGGTCGTTGAGTATCGAGAGGACCTCTCGGGCAACGGTGGGGATGCCGGAGGTCGCCTGGGCGGCCGCGGTGTCCACCCGAGGGATCACCCCGGCCTTCGTCTCTGTCGCCGTCATCTGCAGGCTCAGTCCGCATATCAGCAGTGCGACGACTAACGAAATCCGCCTCGGAAGCGAGTGCGTCATTTTTCCGTCCTCTCCTGGGCACTTCAACGGGGGGTGGAGGAGCGCGAATAAAACAGGCCGTTATGTGCTTTGTGGCCGCCTTACCGCACAGTCAGGAATGTTGACACGCCTTGACTGAGCCAGTCAACACGCGGCCACGGTCGGGGATTCACCCAGGAAAGAGGCAAATATACTTTTTGGCGCCGGCCCTTTTAGGGCGATAGCAAATTGTTTGTCCATATATCGCATGACTGGCACCCTGCCCCAAAATTTAGTGACTCTTATAGTGACTCTCCATGATCGAATTTTTGACAACGGTAAAGTTTGGTTTGACAGGTGATGTGAGGCGCGAGGGGGAGGAGCCCGAGTGGGTAGTGGCATCGCGGAGTGCCGGGCGGATGGACCCGGGGCCGATGCGGCGCTGACATGCGCGGAGAGTCTGGTGCGGGCCGGTTATCGCAGACGGCCGCCGCGACCTCTGCTCGCGGGCGAGGGGGGATCCACGTTGTTCACCTCCGTCGCGGACGCGGACTGGAGAAGATCCCTGGCGGGCTCCTCGAGACCGGACGCGGGGGGTGCCGTGGTGTTGCAGTGGATCCTCAACACCAGTCGGCTGGCGGCCCTCCCATCGGCCTCCCCGCCCAGCGCCGGACGCACGGTCGGGGCCGTCTGGGTCGGGGCGCGCCCGTACGCGGCGGCCCTGCGGGACGTCATGGAGGCACTGGGCCGGTCCGGTACGGAGGTTGAGGAACTCACCTTCCTGCTCTCCGCGGAGCCCGAGGACGCGACGCGGGTACGGCGGGGCCTGCTGGCCCTCGAAATCGCCCGGGACAGGGTCGTGCACAGTGACCGTCTTCCCGGGGCCCCGTCGAGAATGGACCCGGCGCTGGGGCCGTGCCTGACGCTGCGACGGCCTTCGGGGGCACCTTTATTCGCCCACTGTGGCCCCGGATGCGTCTGCGGCTGCCACGCCTCCGTCGCCCACATCCAGTTCGTCGAGCGCCGGGCCAAGGCCGGGCGGCTGACCGCCGCGCGACAGCCTCTCTTCGAGATGGTGGCCTCCGAGCACGGGCTCACGCGCCCCGACGGCATCGGCCCGTCGGCGCCGGGGGGCGGCGTGTCCTCGCTACTGGCGCGGCTGGCGGCCGACATCTCGGCGGTGACGGCCGACGCGCCGACGGAACCCGGCCCCAGCTCCGTCTTTCTCGCCGATGTGTCGAGTGCCGCCGTCCTGCTGCTCGGAGAGGGGATCGCCCCCGGCCCCCGGGGCCGCCACCACGTCCTTCGCAGGCTCATCCGGACGATCGGCGGCGAGTTGGCCGTCCACGGCATCCCGGTACCCTTGCTGTCCCAGGTCATCGACGCTGCCGACGCCACGTACCGGATACCGGCCGGGTTCTCCCCGCTGTCCGTGCGGTCGCGGGGACACGTCAGGGACGAATGCGCGGCGTTCGAACGGGTCGTGAACCGGGGCCGCGAGTACGTCATGAGTTCGGGTCTGCTGTCCGGGGGGCCGAACGAGCTGGCGCGGAACCTGGTCCGAATCCGTGCGGAGCTGGGGGTGCCGCTGGGGCTCTCCCTGCGCTGGTGCCGTGAGGCGGGCGTGGAGCCGCCGCTGGCGTCCGTGGCGTTCGAGGATCTGCGGACGCGGGAAGACGGTTGAAGCGGGCTGGAGCCGCGGTTCGGCGCGGACGAGCTCGTGGCGGCGACCGTGGGGCCGCTCGCGTCGTGGGAGGCGGCGTCAGACCACGGGCGAGGCGCCGCCGTCCATATTGATCGCCGTCCCGGCCGTGAAGCCCGCATGATCCGAGCACAGGAAGCAGGCCATGGCGGCGAACTCCTCGGCCTTGCCCATGCGGCCGACCGGGATATCGGCGCCGGCCTTGGCGACGTAGTCCTCGAATGAAACGTTCGTGCCCTCGGCCCTGTAACGACGCGCGATCTGATCCGACACGATCCGGCCGACAAGCATGGCGTTGACCAGGATGCCATGCGGGGCGCCCTCACCGGCGAGAACCTTCATCAGCGCCATGCCGGCCGCACGCGATACCACCGTCGGGGCACCATTGGCCTGCGGTGTCTTGGCCCCGGTGTTGAGCACGTTGATGATCCGGCCCCATTTGCGTTGCTTCATGCCCGGCCAGACAAGCCGGGCAAGGCGGATCGCCGCGAAAAGCTTCAGATCCAGGTCTTCCTGCCAGATGTCATCGGTAATCTCGTCCGACGGCATGGAGCGGGTCTGGCCGGCATTGTTGATCAGGATATCGACCTGCCCGAACGCGCCGACGACCGCATCATGGGCTTTCTGGATGTCAGCGGCCTTGGAAACGTCGCAGCTGAAGGTTTCGACCCGCCCCTGGGCACCGGCCGATGCAACTGCCTTGGCTTCGGCCAGCGAATCGGGATTACGGGCCAGGATCGCCACATTGGCGCCGGAGGCAGCGAATTCTTTGGCCATCGCGAGCCCAAGGCCCTTGCTGGCACCGGTGATGATGGCGCTGCGGCCGTCCAGACGGACTTCCATCGGTTTCCTCTCGTGCTGTGGTGACGTGGCCAGTGTGGGGAGGCGGGGAAACGCTGTGTGCCGACGACCTCGTCGTCCATGACGAGGTCGCGCGTCGACCCGCGTTCTGCGTTCCTCGCCGGGTTTCGTCAACCGTTCCGGGCCACTCCGAGGGCGACAGTGTGCCGTGACGCGTCGCAGTGGGCGGCGAGGAGGTCGTCGCCGAAGTCACCCGAATGGCGACGCCAGACGGAGTGGATGTGGTTGGCCTCGTTGAATGTGTTGTCGTACTCGATGAGCAGTTCCGGGCCCTGGACGCGGTAGTAGTGGCCTTCGCCGCGACGCAGCGAGCCCTCCCACGAGAAGTGCAGGCGTTCCTGGTCGATCTGCGCGAACTCCTTGTCGGCGAGTTCGTGCCTGAGCCGGTCGAGATAGAGGCGGACGATGTCGACCAGTAGCTCGCCGGCGGGCTTGTCGAGTTGCGCCGGTGTCACGCCGACCGGTTCTGATGGGTTGATGCGCGGGGAGTTGCTGCTGCGGATGTCGTGTGGCGTGAGGTCCGACACGACGGCGAGGCGGCGGGCGGTCGGGCCCATGCGGTCGAGGAGTTCGCGGGCGAGTTCTTCTTCGAGCTCCAACGGTTGGCCGATGACGCGGCCGCGGTAGGTGACGCGGGCCGGGTTCGCGCCGAGGAAGAACGGTGTCGCCGAGACGCGGCCGTCGGCGACGACGACGTTCACCGACAGGTGGTGGCCTTCGATTCGCCACCCCCACGGTTCGTCGCCGTCCGGGGTGCCGAAGAGGATCGTCCAGTAGTCGCCGCTGTGACGGTCGCGGTGCCCGCCCTCTCGGCGGTCGAGGACGTCTTCCAGCGCCATGACCGCCGCGGCCTGCGCGTAGGCGTGAGGGCTGAGCACTGTCGCGAGCATGCCGTGCACCGCCTTGCGCTGGTCGCGCCGGAGATCGCCGAGCACCAGGCCAGGTCGTGTGCCGGGTGCGTACCCCCAGCGGTGCCTGAGATCGTCGTCGGTGACCGCGCGCATCGCGTGTTCGCGTTGGTCAGCGTCCAGCAAACCGATGAACCGGCGCGTGGCGTCGGTGACGTCGTGCAGCATGTTTCGAACTCCCATTCGCTCGCTTCCAGAAACTGCTTGACGACCCTCGGCCTCGCCGGGCAGTGTGCGCGGGCCGCCGACCTCCAGTGAGAAGCTGCCGCTGGCAGGGGCGACACCGAAGTGTGCGGGACGCCGACCGCAGCCACGATCTCCGCCGCCGGTGACTCAGTTCCCCAGCGCTGCCAGGACGGGTGCCGCCACCTCGTGCCGGGCCACCCGATAGATGTCCTGGAGCAGGATCAGGGTGTCCAGCCCGGCCCGGTCGTCGGCGATCATCTTGTGCCCGTCCCGCACGGCCGCCGCGAAATCCGCGATCTGCCGGCGGTGGGAGATGCCGTAGTAGCCGATCCCCGGCGGAGCCTGCTCCACCTCCGCTGAGGCGAGCTCTGCCGCCGCCGCGCACAGCTCCTCGTTGCCTTCCGCCACGTGCAGGGTCCCGGGGTGGTCGAGGTCGAACAGGACCGACCCTCCGGTGCCGATGATCTCGACGCGGGTGCGCCAGGTGATGCTGCTCGCCACGGTGACCTGGTAGGTCACGAGCGCGCCCCGCGGGCCGCGCAGCAGAGCCGCGAGGGTGTCCTCGGTCTCCATGCCGCCCCGCGGCGCGGTGTGCCCGGCGGCCGCGCCGACCACCGCGAGCCCGCCGGTCAGCCAGCGGGTCACGTCGAGCGCGTGGTAGCCCTGGTTGACCAGGGCCGAGCCGCCCTCGCCGGCGTAGGTGCCGCGCCAGTCACTGCCCGCGTAGTACGCGTCGTCGCGGCCGCACTGCAGGCTGACCACGCCCGAGACGAGGCTGCCCAGCAGGCCGGCCCCGATCCAGTCCCGGACGGCGGTGACGACGCGGTCGTAGCGGTGCTGGGAGACGACCGACAGCACCCGTCCGGCGCGCTCGGCGAGGGACGTCAGGGCCGCGCCGTCCTCGACGCTGAGGGCGAGCGGCTTCTCCACGAGCACGTGCTTGCCCGCTTCGAGCGCCGCCGCGACCAGCCCGTGGTGCGTGGCGTGCCCGGTCGCGACGGAGACGCTGTCCACGTCCGGGTCGGCCAGCACCTCGTGCACGTCCGTCGTGACGCGCGGCAGGCCGTGCGCACGAGCCAGCGACTCCGCGGTCGTGAGATCGCGGTCGCAGGCCCAGCGCACCTCCACATCGGGCAGGACGGAGAAGCCGTCGACGTGGTTGGGGGCGACACGGCCGCAGCCCACGACGGCATGGACGAGACGCTTCACTTCGAACTCCCGGCATCGCTCGAACCAGTGGGGGAGAGGAACGACGGCGCGCCAGGAGCCCGGTCGAGGTGCACCGGGGTCAGCCATTCGTCGTGCTTGCCGGTCACGGCTCGCACGGTGTCGTGGTAGCGGGCCTCGATCGCCTGTGTGATCTCACCCGCGGTTTTGCCGTCGCCGATCGGGAAGCCGTCCACCTCGACGGCGGGCAGCACCTCGGCCGAGGTGCCCATGAGGAAGATCTCGTCGGCGAGGTACAGCTCGGTGCGCTCCACCGGCCTGGTCTCCACGTCGAGGCCGAGCTCCTCCTGGGCCAGCTGGATGAGCGTGCGTCGGGTGATGCTGTCCAGCACGCCGTCGGACAGGGTCGGGGTGACCAGCCGGCCGTGTTCGACCAGGGCGATGCACGACCCCGACGACTCGGTGACGTGGCCGTTGGTGTTGAGGAAGACCGGCCAGTCGGCCCCGCGTGCTCTGGCGTCGATGTTGCCCAGCCGGCCGTTGTGGTAGTTGGAGAACACCTTCATCGACGCCGGTGAGGCACCGTGGTTGAACCGCGGCCACGAGCTGACCGCGAGTGTGCAGGTGCGGCCCTGGCCCAGCTTGCTCTCGAACTCCCAGGTCTCGATGGCGATCTCGGCCGGGGTGCCGCCCGGCACCATCTGGTTGCGATGCGTTCCGGCGGCGAAGCCCCACGGGCGGATGTGCAGGTCCTTGCCCGTGGTTTGCCAGGACGCGAGGAGTTCGACCGTCGCGGTGACGAGCGCGTCCGCGTCGAACTCGGGCTCCATCCAGCTCATCCGCAGCGATTCGAGCAGGCGTTGCATGTGGTCGCGCAACCGGAAGCCGTGGAGTGTCTCCCGCGTGCTGCTCCAGTACGAGTGCACGCCTTCGAACGCGGCTGAGACCGAGGCGTGGCCCACTGAGCTGATGTGGACGGTGGCCTCCTCCCACGGCATGAGGACGCCGTTGCGCCAGATCAGCCGCCCGTAGCCAGCAGACATGAATGTTCCTTTCCGGAAAGGATGGGACAGAGAACGGGGATGTCCATGCGGCGTGCCAGAAATCATGGTGCGCCCTCGAAGTGAATTGCTGGTACGTGCAGCTCGGTTCGCAGCCGACCTGTGGTGATCACGGATGCCGTGGCTCCAATCACAACACGGCAACCAGCAGCTGTCCAAGTTTTCAAGGCGTCGACAATACTTCGTTTAGACGAGGTATAGATGGGCGTTTAGGTGGCATTTACATTACTGGCAACCGGGCGATCCAGGCTGATACAAAAATGTGGCACGGTTCTTTCGGGTCCACCGGGAGACACCGACTGAACAAACCTGCGGCTGCCGGAGCGTCAGATTCGGAGCCGGATTCAGTGGGGGATTCTTTCGCTGCAAAAGACCGACTAGGGAGACGGAATTGTCCATCGTAACTTCACTGGATTCGTCCATCGAGGAGCACGTTCACCGTGAGGTGGGCAACGAGCAGCTGTGGGTTTCGCGCAAGTCGTTCTACGAAACGGGCTTCGCGCTCGTGTCGTACCTTCTGCCGGACGACGTGAAAGCCATGGTCTCGGCAGAGGTGAACGAGCTGCTGGCCGGACAGTCCGTCCGGCGCGATCTGCACCTCGCGGAGACCAGCAACAGCCCGCGGTACATGCGCAACATCACCGCTGCCGCCATCCGCGCTCACGCGGGTGCGACCGTCGCTCTGTACAACAGCCCCGCCTTCGTCAAGGCGTTGAGCAACGTCGCGGGTGAACAGGTGTTGGAGTGCCCGTACGAGCCCGAGCACTACATCATCACGCACCTCGAACGGCCTGGTGACACGCATGGCTGGCACTGGGACGACTACAGCTTCGGCGTGATCTTCGTGGTCGACTGCCCGGACGTCGAGTTCGGAGGATTCGTCCAGACGGTGCCGAACACGGTATGGGACAAAAAGAACCCGCAGGTGTTCAAGCAGCTCGTGAACCACCCTGTCCATTCGTACGAGCTGCGGCCCGGTGACGTCTACCTGCTGCGTACCGACACCACGTTGCACCGCGTACACCCCGTTGAGGAAGGCGCCACGCGCACGATCATCAACATGGCTTACGCGGCCGAACGGGATCTGAGCAAGGAAATTTCGCACGAGACCATGGAAGACCTTTTCCGCATCTGAAAGCCGGGCGGCTCCACCCCGCGCTTATCCGGCTCATTCCAACCCCGTTCACGCGAGGAGTGTTCCTTATGTCGAACGCGGACGAACTGGCCAGGCGGGCCCGACTCCGCGTCGTCGAACTAGCGGCGCGCAAGGCCATCCACTTGGGCCCCGCGCTTTCGCTGATCGACGTGCTGGCCGCGCTCTACACCAGGATTCTGCGTCGCGACCCGGCCCGCCCCGACTGGCCGGACCGCGATCTGCTCGTCCTCAGCAAGGGCCACGGCGCCTACGGCCTGTACGCCGTACTCGCCGAACTGGGCGTGCTGACCACGGACCTGAACGAGCTTCCAGGGCACCCGTCGGACGGTATTCCCGGGATCGAGGCGGCCACCGGGGCGCTGGGCCACGGCCTGTCCCTCGCAAGTGGCCTGGCGCTGGGCGCACGGCTCGCCGGCCAGGACCGCCGGGTCTACGTGCTCACGGGCGACGGCGAGCTCGACGAGGGGAGCAACTGGGAGGCGGCGCAGTTCGCCGCCCACCACCGCCTCGGCAACCTCGTGGCCGTCGTCGACCGCAACCGCCTCCAGCAGGAGGGTGACACGGAGGACGTCTGCGCGCTGGAACCCCTGGCGGACAAGTGGCGCGCCTTCGGCTGGCGGGTCGGCGAGACCGATGGCCACGACATCACGGCCATCGGTGACGCCCTCATCGCCTTGAAAGCCGGTGACGGCCCGGCGGTGCTGATCGCCCACACCACCAAGGGCAAGGGAGTCCCCTTCGCCGAGGGCGATCCCGCCTGGCACATGGGAGAGCTAAACGCCGCCCAACGCCGGATCGCTGTCGCGGCGCTGACCGCGACGGCGTGAGGAGAACACCGTGACCACCACATCCATCACACCGCACCGCGTATCCGTCGCGCCGCAGAGCATGCGGGCCGCACTCGCCCCCGTGCTGGCCGACGCCGTCGACGCCGATTCCGGGCTGATCGCCCTGGGCGCGGACGGGCGGGCCTTGTTCCAGCAGGTCCTCGAGTGGGATCCGCGGCGCTACGTGGACGCGGGCATCGCCGAGGCCAACCTGGTCGGCGTCGCCGCGGGACTGGCGCGCAGCGGCCTGCGCCCGGTGGCCGCCGCCATGGCGCCGTTCCTGGTCCGCCGGGCGTACGAACAGATCCGGCTGGACGTGTGCGTGCCCGGCCTTCCGGTCGTGCTGCTCGGCGTGGGCGGTGGCCTCGGCTACGGCCCGCTCGGCCCCACCCATCACGCCACGGACGACATCACCCTGATGTCGGCCATGCCCGGCATGAGGGTGTACTGCCCGGCCGACGCCGCCGACGCGGTCTCCGTGGTGCGGGCCGTGCTGGCCGACCCCGCGGGACCGGCCTACGTGCGGCTGTCCGCGCGCCCTGATCCCGTGCTGCCGCCTGCCGCTTCCGCCGGTGATCCCGGCGCTCCCCGGCTGCTGCGCGACGGTGACGACGTCCTGGTCCTGGCCACGGGGCGGTGCGTGGCCGAGGCGCTCGACGCCGCCGACGGGCTGGCCGAGGACGGTGTGGCGGCGGCCGTCGCCTCCGTGACCACCCTGCACCCCTTTCCCGCCGCAGCGATACGGGAGCTCGCCGGCCGCCGGCCGCTCGTCGTGACCGCGGCGGAATCCCTGGCGCCCGGCGCTCTCGGCCAGTCCACCGCGGAGGCACTCGGGCGCCACGGTCCGGCGGTGATCAGCCTGCACACCGACCACCGGTACCCGCCGGTCGCCTCCCACCAGGAACTTCTCCGTTTCTACGGCGTCGACGGCCAGAGCATCCGGTCCGCCGTACTGAGCTACCGCAACCGGAAGACGAGGGAAGCGTGACGATGAGGATCTTCTCCAGCGCCCAGGCCTGCGGCTTTGGACCCATCTCCAAACTGACCGCCATATCGCCGATGTTCCGGGGCGCCACCATCGACTTCACGGGGCGCGATGTCGCCCTGGACTTCGCGCGGCGCCACGTGCACCGTTTCACCCGCATCAGCGAGGGCGACACCCAGCGGCACGAGGACGTCGCGGACGGGCTGGCCGAGGCCGACTTCGTGGTCAGCGTGATGGACGCGGAACTCGTGTTCTGGGCGGTCCGCGCCGACGTGCCGGTGCTGTTCTTCGACAGCCTGCTGAGCTTCTGGCTCACCGAGCGCAGCATCGAGGAGCTGGCCGCCCGCGCTCAGCTCGTGCGCTGGTCCGACGACGAGACCGCGCGGTTCGTCTTCGACACGCTGACGCCGCATGAGCGCATCCTGCTGGCCCACCTGCTGGCCACCCGCTCGTACGCGCAGAACTTCCCCGGCGTCGCGGAGCGCATCGAGTCGCTGACCAAGGCGGGCGCGAGCCACATCGAACTGTGCGGCCCCATCGTGGACCGCGGCGCGCTGGAGGCCGCTCTCTCGACCCCCGCGCCGGAACGCAACCCCGACCTCCTGATCAACCTGGGTGGTTTCCAGAACTTCTTCCTGGACTACGAGTCCCACAACGCCTATCTCGACCTGCTGCGCCGGTGGGTCGCCGAACTCGCGGCCGCGCAGCCGGAGCTGCGCCGCGTCCTGGTGTGCGGCGGCGCGTTCCGCGAGCCGGTGACCGAGACCCACGGCGGCGTCGAGATCGAGTACACGATGTTGCCGCACAAGGACTTCCTGCGGCACCTGGCCCACGCCCCGTTGTACGCGGTGCCGCCCAGCCTCACCTCGCTGCACGAGGCGGTCATCCTGCGCAAGATCCCGCTGCTGCTGCCCGAACAGCACTACGGACACGTCACCAACCTGCGGGCCCTGCGCGGTACCGCGATCGGTGACAACGCGGCCAGCCTCATCGACCTCGGCACCCGGTTCGAGGTACCGGAGGACGACCTGGAGGGCACGCGGGCGCTGGACCGGCTCACCCGCGAACTCCTCTCGGACGAGGCCGAGTACCGCTCCTTCGCCGACTACCTGAACAAGCGGCTGGCCGACTACCGGCAGCTGACGGATCAGGAACGCGACGCCGCCGTCGACGAGCTCGGCGGGATTCTCGGCGGCCCCGCCCTGGCCGACCTGCTGGCCGACGTCGGTGACCGCCTCACCCTCGCCGGGAGGACCTCGTGACCGCCGCCGGCCTCACGGAGCGCACCGTCGACACCGACGAGATCGCCCAGCTCATGCTGGCCGCCCACCGGGCACGCACCGGGCAGGGCGAGGTGTCCCCGGAGCGCGTGAACACCAGCACCTGGACGCCGGCCAGTGCCCGCAAGGTCCGCCGTCGCACCTTCGTCCGCCTCGACGTCGACGGCGAGGCCGTGGCGGTGGCCAAGATCCCGCTGTCGCACAGCGACCCGAAGCTCGCCGGCGAGCTCGAGGTCCTGCGCTCCTTCCGGCCTCCGTCGCCCCTGGGCTGCCCTGCTCCGCTCGACGCGCTGGGCGGCGGGTTCACCATGAGCTACCTGCCCGGCGTCGACCTGCCCACCGCCGTCACGGGCGTGGACACACCCGACGGCCTGTGGCAGGTGCTGCGCCCGGCCGTGGACCGCGTCGTCGAACTGCACCGCTCGGGTCCCGTCGTCTCCAGCACGCCCGAGCTCGCGCTGGAGACGGCCGCCCACTACGTCCGCATGCCCGAGTTCGGCGTCCAGCACGCCGACGAGGCCCTGCGTACGGCGCTGCTGGCGCCGACCCACGGCGACCTCGGTCCGTGGAACGTCCGCTGCGACCCGCGCGACGGCACCGCCAGGGTGCTGGACTTCGAGGACTACCGCGCCACCGGCATCGCCGCCATGGACGTCGTCAACCTGCTCGTCACGACGGCGCTCGCGGTCTTCCCCGACTACCAGGAGCGCGGCTTCGACTGGCTCTACGACCAGGTCTTCGCCGGCGAGCACTGGTTCGGTTCCGTGCTGGCCCGCGGCCTCGACCACTACGGCACCCACACCGGTCAGCGGCCGGACCGCGTGCTCGACCTGCTGCCGTTCACCTGCCAGTGGCTGATCGAGCGCATCGAGGCCGAGGGCCGCGACACCAGCCGGCTCTTCTACCGCCCCTTCCTCGAGCGCTACCTCGAACGGCGCCCAACGGTCAACGGGAGCAACCATGTCTGACACCAACGCCACGCCCGTCCGGACCGACGCCGTGGTCATCGGCGGCGGCCCCGCCGGACTGTTCGCGGCCCTGACCCTGGTGCGGGCCGGCCGCCGCGTCGCCCTGCTGGAGGCCGGCGGAGACATGCGGGAGAGCCTGTGCTCCCGCCTGGTGGCCCGCATGGACGGGCGTTCCGTGCGGGACGCGGAGAAGTTCCGGTTGCAGTGCCCCCGTTGCACCTGCCTGACGGGGCTCGGCGGTGCCGCCTTCCACTTCGACACCAACCTCGGCTACATCTCCTCGCTCACCCGCTCCAAGATCGAGTCGGCGCCGGACGGCACCGTCCGCTCGTACAGCGGGCTGGAGCGCGCCCTCGATTCGTTCGACCGCGCCCAGGAGCTGATCTCCGAGGCGTACCGGATCTTCTACGAACTGGGGCTGCCGCCCGCCGAGCCCGCCGAGGCCGATCACGACGACTCCTTCGGCTCGATGTTCCAGCACGTCGACACCGCGTTCTCGCAGAGCGTCACCGTGGACGACTCCCTGGTCGTCATCGCCCGTCTCAAGGCCGAACTGGAGGAGAACGGCGGCCGCGTGCTGCTGTACCACCGCGCCGAGGACGTCGAGCCGCTGGACGGCGGCGGGTTCGAGGTGCGCGCGGCGACTCCCGACGGGCCGGCCGCCTTCCACGCCGACGACGTCGTGGTGGGCGTGGGCAAGCTCGGCCTGCCGTGGGTGCGCGAGCTCATCGGCAGGATCGGCGTGCGCCACCGGCCCAGCAGGCGTGTCGATCTCGGCGTGCGCCTGGAGGCGCGGCGGGAGGACCTCGACCAGCTGCTGAACGGCTGCCACAACCCGAAGCTGTCCTTCCTCAACGAGGAGGGCCACTCCGTGCGCACGTTCTGCGTCTGCGGGGGTGGCCGGGTCATGCAGTACGGCTTCCTGGACGCCGTCGCCCTGGACGGGCAGCACTGCCTCAACCAGCCCACCAGCAAGTCCAACCTGGGTGTGCTCACCACGGTCGACCTGCCGGAGGGGATCGACGGCACCGAGCACGCCGCCGCGTTCGCGGCCAGGGTCGCGGCCTACGGCGGAGGGCTCCCGGTCGTGTCCACGGTGGACCAACTGGCGGGGCGGCCCGTCCCGGAGGGCCCGTTGACCACCAGCCTGATCAACTACCACCACGGCGACCTGCGCGAATGCCTTCCCGCGTCGCTGGTCCGCGACGTGCTGGCGATGGTCGACCGGCTCAACGCCCTGCACCCCGGACTCGTGCCCGGCACGGCCACCGTCGCCGCCCCCGTCGTCGAGCGGCTCTTCCCCGACCTCGACCTCTCCGACGACCTGGAGTCGTCGATCCCGGGCCTGTACTTCGTCGGCGACAGCTCCTCGAAGATCATCGGCATCACCTACGGCGCCGCGACCGGTATGGCGGCGGCCCGGTCCGTGCTGCGCCGCCGGGCCGGCCTGGCGACCGTGGCGGGCGGGGACCGGTGATGATCAACCTTCCGCAGCGCATCCCCGATCGCGGCGAGCCGAGGCCCCGGCACGCCACCGCACCGTTGACCGCGCCGGCGGCCGCCCGGCTGAAGGGGCCCGACGCCTCGGTGCGACTGGCCGCCCTGAGCCGGCTGCTGCTGCACCGCTACGGCGCGGGCTGGACCGTCGTCGGAGTCTTTGACGACGGCCACGCCCTGGTGCACCACGACAGCGAGGCCGACCAGGAGACCACCCCGCTGGGCGCGCTCGCCGGTGCCGTCCGGCGGCGGTCCGCCGCGCTGCCGGCCGACGGAGAGCCCTACGCCGCCGTGCTCTCCGCCCGCGTCGAGGAGCCGCCGGCCGTGCTCGGCCGGCCCGCGTGGACGCTCTCCGTCGACGGCGACGCACTGGACCTGCTGCACGACACCACCGTGCTCGACGCCGGCAGCGCGGACCGGGTCGCGGAACACCTGGCGCTGCTCGCCCACGAGATCGCCGAGCACCCGGACAAGGTCGCCGGTGACGTCGAACTGCTGCTGCCGGAGGAGCGCACGCTCCTGCTGAAGGCCTGGAACGCCCCGCACACACCGCACGCCGACGTCACCCTGCACCAGCTCTTCCGCGAGCAGAGCGCCCGCACTCCCGAGGCGGTGGCCCTGCGGCACGGCGGCACCGACATCACGTACGGACAGCTGGACACCGCCTCCGACCGGTTCGCCCACGCCCTGCTCCCGCACATCGGTGTCCCCGGTGACCTCGTGGTGCTGACCGGCGAGCGGGACATCGACCTGTTCACCGCGATCCTGGGCATCTGGAAGGCGGGCGGTGGCTTCGTCTACCTCGACCCGGCCCTGCCAGGGCCGCGGGCCGCGGACGTCCTCGGTCTCGCCGACCCGGTGGCCGTGCTCACCACGTCGAGCGGGCACACCGCCGTCGGCGACCGGGCGCTGAAGGTCGACGCCCTGCTCGCCCTCGACCAGCCGGCCGGACCGCCGCCGGACGTGGCACGGCCCGACACCACGGCCTACGTCCTGTTCACCTCCGGCAGCAGCGGCACGCCCAAGGGAGTGGTGCGCCCGCACCGCATGCACACCTCCCGCATCCGGCTGGAACAGGGCATCTACGCCCTCGGGCCGGCGGACCGGCACCTGCTCAAGTCGCCCATCAGCTTCCGGGAGTTCGTCTGGCCGCTGGCCGGTGGCGGCACCGCGGTGCTGGCCGAGCCCGGCCGTGACCGGGACGACCGCTACCTCGCCCGGCTCATCCACGACGAGCGCGTCACCACCGTCAGCTTCGTGCCGTCGATGCTGCGGCTGCTGCTGACCCAGCCCGCGTTCCGCACGGCGCCCGCGTTGCGGCACGTGTTCGTCGGGGGCGAGGCGCTGGGCCAGGACCTGGAGGACGAACTGCGCTCGCTGGGCTTCGAGGTCCACAACACCTACACCCTGAGCGAGGCGGACTACGTCTGCCACCGCACCGCGGCCCCGGCCTCGCCCGGGACCGGCGGCCCCGGCACCAACGTCGGCGTCCCGCTCGACATGCGCGTCTACCTGTGCGACCCGGCGGGCCGCCTGGTGCCGCCCGGCATCCCCGGCGAGATCCACACCGGCGGGCCAGGGCTGTCCGACGGCTACCTCGGGCGGCCCGACCTGACCGCCGAGCGGTTCCTGCCCAACCGGCACGACCCCGGCCACCCGCCGGTCGTGTTCCGGACCGGGGACATCGCCCGGTACCTGCCCGGTGGCGAGATGGAGTACCTCGGCCGGGCCGACGACCAGGCCAAGGTGCGTGGGCAGCGCGTCGAGCCGGCGGAGGTCGAGACCGTGCTGCGGGGCCATCCGGGTGTGGCCAACGCCGCCGTCGTCAGCGCACCGGATCCCGACCAGGGCGCGGTTCTCGTCGCCTACGTCGTGCCCGAGGGCGAGGAGGTGCCCGTCCAGCGGCTGCGCGAGTACCTGGCCGAGCGGTTGCCGGACTTCATGGTGCCGGCGCGGCTCGCCTCGGTGCCCGCTCTGCCGCTGCTGGGCAGCGGCAAGGTCGACCGCAAGGCGCTGCGGGTCGTGTCCCGCGGCCGCCCCGAGATCGACGTTCCGTACGTCGAACCGGCCACTCCCGGGCAGCGCAGGGCCGCCGAGCTGGTGGCCCGTGTCCTGGGGCTGGACAAGGTCGGCGTCGACGACGACTTCTTCGCTCTCGGCGGCGACTCGCTGCGCCTGATGTTGCTGCGGGGCGCGCTGGAGGCCGCGGCCGGCAGGCAGCTGGCGCTGTCCGAGGTGTTCGCCGCCGGCACCCCGCGGGGCTGCGCCCGCCTGCTGGACATCGATGAGCCCACCCGCCCGCCCGCCCGGCGGCCGTCCGACCGCCGCCGGCGCGTCCGCTCGCGGACCGCCACCCACGTCGAAGGAGGTGACCCGAGGTGAACGAGCTCAACCACGACGCCGACGCCGTCGCGGTCGTCGGCCTGTCCGTGCGGCTGCCCGGCTGCGACAGCGTGGAACGGTACTGGTCGATCCTCGACGCCGGCGAGGACAGCATCACCCGGCGGGAGGCCGCCGCGGGTGCCACGTTCGTGCCGGCCTACGGATCCGTGCCGAGCCCCGGTCACTTCGACCCCGGCCGCTTCGGGATCGCCCCGTCCGAGGCCCTGCTGACCGACCCGCAGCAACGACTCCTGCTCGAGGCGGCGGACGAGGCGCTGACCACGGCCAACGTCGACCGGGCCCGCACGATGGCGGTCAGCGTCTACGCCGGGGTCGGTCACAGCGACTACGAGCGGTGGGTCGGCAGCGCGCTGGCCGGCCGCCCCGGCGTCGACGCCCAGTCCCTGGAGGTGACCAACCGCGGCGACTACGCCGCCACCCGGATCGCCTACCGGCTCGGTCTCCAGGGCGCCGCCGTCACCGTGCAGTCGGCCTGCTCCACCGCGCTGACCGCCGTCCACCTGGCCGTGCAGGACCTGCTCGGTCACGGCAGCGACCTGGCCGTGGCCGCCGTGTCGTCGGTCCGCGTCCCCGCCCCCGGCGGCTACGACGCACCGCTCGGCGGCATCGGCTCCCCGGACGGCGTGTGCCGCCCGTTCGACGCGGCGGCCGGCGGGTCCGTACCCGGTGACGGTGCCGGAGCGGTCGTCCTCAAGCGGCTGGCCGACGCGCTGCGCGACGGCGACGAGATCTGGGCGGTGGTGCGCGGCACCGCCATGAACAACGACGGCTCCGGCAAGTCGGGTTTCGCGGGCGTCGACGCCGCCGCCCAGGTCGAGGTGGTCCGGGCCGCGCTGGACGTGGCCGGGCTCGACCCGGAGGACATCGACTACGTGGAGGCGCACGGCAGCGGAACCCGTATCGGCGACTCCACCGAGTGGTCGGCGCTGGCCGAGGTGTTCGCAGGCGTCGGCCACCCCGTCCACGTCGGGGCGGCCAAGGGCGGCCTCGGGCACCTGAGGGAAGCGGCCGGTCTGGCCGGCTTCGCCAAGGCGGTGCTGTCCCTGCGCCATCGGCGTCTCGTCGCCACGCCGCACTTCGAGCGGCTGCCGTCCGACCTGGCCGCCCGGTCCGGCCCGCTGCGGCCGCTGGGCGAGGCCCTGGACTGGCCTGCCGTGCCCGGCCGGCCCCGGCGGGCCGGGGTGAGCGCCTTCGGCCTGGGCGGTACGAACTGTCACGTCGTCCTGGAGGAGGCGCCCGTCGTATCGGCGACGCCGTCGTCCGACGACGCCGAGTTGCTGTTGCTGTCGAGCCACCACCCGGACGCCCTGAACGCCGACCTGGCCGCCCTGCGCGACCACCTGGCCGAGAGCCCTTCGTGTGTCGCGGACGCGGCCTGGACGACCCAGACCGCCCGCCACCGGCACCCGCACCGCGGCTACGCGGTGGTCCGTTCGCAGGCAGAGGTGGCCGGCGCCTTCGCCGCCGACCGGCTGCGGATCCAGCGCGGCCACACCACGACCGACGCCCCCGAGGTCGTGTTCGTGCTGCCGGGCATCGGCAGCCACTACCCGGGAATGGGCGCCGAACTGGCCCGTACGGACCCTCTGTTCGCCCGCAACCTCCGGGCCGTCGTGGCGGTGGCGGACACGCTGACCGACGGTGCCGTCGGCCGGTCGTTCGCCACCGAGCCGGCCCGCCCGGAGCGTGGGGGCGACCGCGTGGACCTGCGCGCCCTGCTGCGTCGCGGAGACGCACCCCCGGCCCCCCGTGAACTGCGTGAGGTGCACCTGTCGCTGTTCTGCATGGAACACGCCATGGCCCGCACGCTGATGGACCTCGGTGTGCGCCCGGCCGCGTTGCTGGGCCACAGCCTGGGGGAGTGGGTGGCGGCCGTGCTGGCCGGCGTCATCGGACCCGAAGACGCCATGGCCGCCATCGCCCGCCGGGCCGATCTGGTCAAAACGGCCGGGCCCGGAGCCATGCTCAGCGTGCTCGCCGCCGCCGAGGAGGTGGAGAAGCACGCCGTCGACAACACCTGGATCGCGGCCGAGAACGGGCCGGGCCACTGCGTGTTCTCCGGCCGCCCGGAGGCGGTGTCGGCGCTGGCGGACCGGCTGCGCGCCGAGGGGTTCTCCACGCTGTCCGTGGACGCCGCGCACCCGTTCCACACCCCGCAGCTCGCCGGTGCCGCCGCGAAGCTCGGCGAGGACCTGCGCCATGTGGACCTGAAGCCGGCCCGGATCCCCATCGCCTCGAGCGTGCTCGGCGCGTGGCTGGACGGGGAGGTGCCCGAACCCGGCTACTGGCGTGACCACATGGTCAGCCGGGTGCGGTTCCGCACGGCGGCCGGGCTGGTCCTGGCCCGCCACCGCGTCCTGGTCGAGGTGGGACCGGGCACCGCCCGTCCCTGGATCGCCCAGGCCGACCCGGACGCCGTGTGCGTGCGCACCGTACGGCAGTCCTACGAGAACGCCGGCGACCGGCAGATCATGTTGGAGGCGTTGGGCGAACTGTGGACCCACGGCGTCGAGGCCGACTGGCCGCGCCTGCGTCAGGGCCCGCGGCGCCGGACCACCCTGCCCCCGCGCGCCCTGCTGCGCCGCCGGTACCTGCCCGACACCGAGCCGCCTGCCGACCCCTGGTCGGCGCCGGTCGCGGCGCGGCACACCGAGACGGTGCCCGAGACGCCCGCACCGCAGCAGCCGGGCGAGGCACCCGGCTCCGCGGTCGGGCAGTTCCTGGCCCACCGCTTCCGCATCCTGCTCGGCCTGCGCGAAGTGCACCCCGACGACCACTTCTTCCACCTCGGTGGCGACTCCCTGATGGGTGTGCACCTGATCGCGGGCCTCAAGGAGCTCACCGGACGGGCAGTGCCCTCCTCCGTCGTCTTCGCCTCCGCGACCCTCGGCGGCATGACGCGCGAGGTGGAGGCCTGGCTCACCGCCACCGAGCACGAACCGGAGCCCACCGAGCACGAACCGGAGCCCACCGACCACGGGAGCCCAGCGTCATGAGCACACCCACGCTCGGAGTGATCGGAGCCGGCGTCATCGGCTCCAGCGTCGCGCACGCCGCCGCCGCGGCGGGCTACGCCGTCACCCTCGTCGACACCGACCCCGCAGCCCTGGACACGGCCCGCGCGGCCGTCCGGCGGCACGAGAGGCTGGCCGCGCTGCTCGGCGGCCGAGGACCGCGGCACCTGGACATCCGTCCCACCACCGACCTCGCCGACGTGGCCGACGCCGGGTTCGTGGTGGAGAACACCACCGAGTCCCAGCAGGGCAAGCGCGAGCTGTACCCGTTGCTGGACAAGGTGCTGGCGCCCGGCGTCACCATCGCCGCCAACACCTCCGCCGTCCCCATCGCGCGGCTGGCGGAGTGCCTGACCGACCCAGGACGCGTCGTCGGCGTGCACTTCATGAACCCGGTCGACCGCATCGACATGGTGGAGGTCGTGCGGGCCCCGTCCACTTCGGACACCGCACTGGCCGCAGTGGACGAACTGCTGGGCCGTATGGGCAAGAGGTCCGTCGTCGTCAACGACGCCCCCGGTTTCGTGATCAACCGCGTCCTGATGCCGGTGGTCAACCTCGCCGCCGCCGTCGTCGCGGACGGTGTCGCCACACCCTGCCAGGTCGACGAGCTGTTCACGGGCTGCCTCGGCCACACCTCCGGACCGCTGCGCACCGCCGACCTGATCGGCGTCGACACGGTCGTACGCACTCTCGAGGTCCTGCACGAGCACTACGGGACCGATGAGTTCGTCACCCACCCGCATCTGCGCCGGATGGTCGACGAGGGCCGGACCGGGGCCAAGAGCGGCCGCGGCTTCTACTCCTACGACGGGAACTGAACGATGACTGCTCAGAGCACGTCCACGACCGACGAGGTCACCGCCGTGGTGCGGGAGTTCATCACCCGGCTCAGCGGCCGTCCCGGCATCGAGGACGACCGGCCGCTCATCTCCGGCGGCGTGCTGGACTCGATCGCCGCTGTCCAGATGGTCGACTTCGTCGAGCGCACCTTCCACGTCGAGGTGACCGACGAGGACCTGGAACTGGTCAACTTCGACTCCGTACGGGGACTGGCCGCCCTGGTCGCCCGCAGGGTGGCGGCGGCGTGAGCACCACAGCGCCGGAACTGGTCCTCGACGCGCTGCGGGGCGGGCAGTTCGCCGACCGCGCCACGGCGTGGGAGCGCGCGGGCGCCGTCCCCCGGGAGGACGTCGACCACCTGGCCGGCCTCGGACTGCTCGGCATCACCGTCGACACCGCGCACCAGGGCAGCGATCTCCCGCTGGTGGACGTCGTCGACGTGCACAGGCTCGTGGCCGCCGCCTCGCCCAGCCTGCACAGCCTGCTCGTGGTCCACGCCATGGTCTGCCACGCCCTGCGCCGCTGGGCCGCCCCGGAGGTCCGCGACGCCGTCCTGCCCGAGCTGGCCACCGGCCGGGTCATCGCCGCCTTCGCCCTCACCGAGACCGAGGGCGGCGCCGATGCCGGGGCACTGGCCACCAGGATCGACCGCGACGGCGACACCCTGCGCGTCACCGGTGTGAAGCGCTGGCTGTCGTTCGGCCAGATCGCCGACGCCTACCTCGTCTTCGGTCTCACGGACGGCCTGGACAGCTGCGCGCTCGTGGACGCGGGCAGCGGTGTGCGGGTCGAGCCCGAACCCCGCACCGCGGGGCTGCGCGCCGCGCGGCTGGCCCGCGTCACCTTCGACGGGGCGACCGCCCCCGCCGTGCGAGCGGTGGGGCGACCGGGGACCGGCATCCCGTTCGTCGCGACGTCCTGCCTCACCCTGGGCCGGCTCTTCGTCGCCGCGGGGGCGGCGGGCATCGCACAGGCCGCGCTGGACCTGGCCGTCGGCCACGCCGCCACCCGCTCCACGGGTGACCGGCTGCTCGGGGACCACCAGCTCGTGCGCGGACTGCTCGCCGATGCCGCTCTCGCCACCGAGTCCGCGACCCATTACGTACGGGCGGCGGCGCGGGAGGTCGAGGACCGCGCGCCGACGGCGGCGGTGACCGCCGCTCGCGCCAAGCTGCTGGCCTCCCGCGCGGCCGGCGGTGTGACCGCCACCGCCTCGCGCCTGCTGGGCGCCGAGGGACAGACCGAGGACCACGCCCTCGCCCGGCTGATCGCCGCGGCCCGTGTGCACGAGGTGATCGAGGGCCCCACCGAGGTGCTCCAGGACGTCGTGGCCACCGCGCTGCTGCGCGATCCGGGCGCCGCGTGGAAAGGACGGCAGCGATGACCCCGGCCACCGCCGAGAAGACAGTCAAGTGCGTGGTCTGGGACCTGGACGACACCCTCTGGGACGGCACGCTCCTGGAGGGCGACGAACTCCACGTCCCCGACGCCAACCGCGAGCTCGTGCGCGCCCTCGACGAGCACGGCATCCTCCAGTCCGTCGCCAGCCGCAACGAGCCCGGCCCCGTCGACGACCGGCTCCGCGCCTTCGGGCTCGACGAGTACTTCCTGCACCCGCAGGTCGGCTGGTCGGCCAAGTCCGCGTCGCTGCGGACCCTGATCCAGGCGCTCAACATCGGTGCCGACAGCGTGCTGTTCGTCGACGACTCGGACTTCGAACGCGCCGAGGTGGCCAGGGAACTGCCCGAGGTCAGGTGCATGACCCGGCAGGAGCTGCACGAGCTGGTCGCGGCCGGCCGGGTCCTGCCGCGGCACGTGACCGCCGACGCCGCCCGGCGCCGGGAGATGTACCAGGCCGAGGACCGCCGTCGCTCGCACCAGGAGACGTTCCAGGGGCCGAACGAGGAGTTCCTGTTTTCGCTGGACATGACGCTGAGGGTGCGCCACGCGACCACGGCCGACCTCGACCGCGCGGCGGAGCTGACCCAGCGCACCCACCAGCTCAACACCACCGGCATCACCTTCGACCAGGAGGAGCTCGCCGCCCTCGTACGGGATCCCGGCCACCGGGTGCTCGTCGCCGAGCTCGACGACTGCTTCGGCACCTACGGCACCATCGGGCTGGCCGTGCTGTCCACCGGCCCTGAGTGGACGATCCGGCTGCTGCTCATGTCCTGCCGGGTCATGGGCCGCAACGTCGGCACCGCGCTCATCGCGGCGCTGGCCCGCACGGCCGCCGCGCACGGTGCCCGCACCGTCGCCCACTTCCGGCCCACGGACCGGAACCGGCAGATGCTCGTCACCTACCGCTTCGCGGGGTTCGTCGTCGAATCCCGCTCCGAGGACCACGTCGTCCTCACGCTGCCGGACGACCGGATCCCGGCCGTTCCCGGCTATGTCCGCCTTCTCACCGACGACACCACCACCGCCGCGGTCAGCGGCACGACTCAGGAGATCACCCGATGACAGCGTTCACGCAGAGCTGGACCGACACCTTCTCCACCGTCTACGCGAAGGAGACGCTGGCCAAGCTCTCCTGGTTCAACGCGTCCCCCGGTCTCGAACTGATCAAGCGAGTGATCGACGGCACGCTCAAGCCGGGCCAGCGGCTGATCGATCTCGGCAGCGGCCCCGGCGTCGACGCCGTGTTCCTCTCCGTGCAGGGCCTGGACGTCACCGGCGTCGACCTGTCGCCGGACGCCGTCGCGAGGGCGAGCCGCTGGGCCGAGCTGGCCGGTGCCGACGCCGAGTTCATCCAGGGCGACGTGCTCGACGTCCCGCTGCCGGAATCGTCGGCCGACGTCGTCACCGATTCCTTCGTGTTCCACAACATGCGCGACGAGGCCAGGGCGCGCTACGCCGACGAGGTGCACCGCCTGCTCAAGCCCGGCGGCCTGTTCCTGCTGAACTCGTTCTCGGACAAGATGGTTCCCGGCACCGGCCCGCGCCGCATCACGAGCGACGACATCCTCACCACGTTCACCGCCGACCGCTTCGAGTGCGTGGCGCTGTACGTCTACCGCAACGTTCCCACCCGCGCCAAGCCGGACCAGCTGCACTGGTTCGGCGAGTTCCGGGCCCGCTGATGCGGGTCGTCGTCACCGGGGGAGGCCGCGGGATCGGGCGAGCCGTCGCTCTCGGCTTCGCCGCCCGCGGCGCGCGGGTCGCGGTGCTGGCCCGCACCGAGTCCCAGGTGAAGTCGGTGGCCGGCGAGATCGAGGAGCTCGGGACCGAGAGCGTGGCCGTGGCCGTCGACGTGGCGGACGAGGCGGCGATGGGCGAGGCGGCCGAGCACGTGGTCGACCGGTTCGGCGGCCTGGACGTCCTCGTCAACGCCGCCGGCGTCTTCGACCTCGGCCCCACGACCGGTTTCCCGGTCGACTCCGCCCGGACCCTGTTGGACACCAACGTGGTGGGCACCTTCCTGGCCTGCAAGATCTTCGGCCAGCACCTGCTCGAGCAGGGTCACGGCAAGGTCGTCAACTTCTGCTCGCTGTTGTCCTACACCGCTTTTCCGGAACGGGCGCTCTACGCGGCGAGCAAGGGCGGCGTGCTCCAGCTGACCCGCAGCCTCGGGGTGGAGTGGGCGCCGCACAACGTCAACGTCAACGCGGTCGCCCCCGGCATGATCCGCATCGAGACCCCGCACCCGGCCGCGCTCGACGAGGACGCCATCGTCGGACGCATCCCCTCCGGCCGGCGCGGCCGACCGGCCGACATCGTCGGACCTGTCCTGTTCCTGGCCTCCCCGGAGGCCGACTACATCAACGGCCAGACCCTGGTCGTCGACGGAGGCTGGCTCAGCTATGGATACCTCTGAAAGCTCCCTGTCGCTCGGGGTCTTCTGCGGCTTCTCACCGGGACCGTCGGCCCGCTACGCCGAGGTCGCCACCGCGCTCGGCGCCGGTCTGGCCGCCCGCGGTCACCGGCTGGTCTACGGTGCGGGCGGCGTCGGGCTGATGGGCGCGGTGGCACGCGGCGCCTCCGGAGGAGGTGCGCCGATCCTCGGCGTCATCCCGGAGTTCCTGCGCGCCAAGGAGATGGGCGACGAGCTGCCGCCCCAGGAGATCGTGCTCACGGGCGACCTCCTGGAACGCAAGCGCGTCATGATCGACCGCTCGGACGCCTTCATCGCGCTGCCCGGCGGCTACGGCACGCTCGACGAGGTGCTCGAGGTGGTGTCCATGGCCGCGCTCGGGCGCGACGTCGGTCCCATCGTGCTCCTCGACGTGGACGACGACTGGCGGTCCCTGCTCGATTACGTGGACGGGCTGGAGCGACGGGGTTTCGTACGCGACGCGGGCATCCTGCGCGTGGCCGCGACCCCGGAACAGGCCCTCGACATGGTCGCGCCGGCCGGTGCGCTCGCGGGGGCGGGAGCCCCGCTGGGCGGGCAGGCGGCTCCGTGACCTCTGCGGCGCCCCGAGCACCCCTGCCCGGTTACGGGACTTTCCTGACCGGCTGGGGAGCCACCACGTTCGGCAGCGGCCTGATGCTCCCGATCACGGTGACCTACCTGCGGGAGGTCCTGCGATTGCCGCTGTCGGGCGTCTCGCTCTACTTCGCCCTGTACGCGTTGTCGGGCCTGGTGGTGAACCCGCTGGCCATCCGGATCGGCCGGGCGCACGGACCGGGTACCTCGGTGGCGGCGGCCGCGGTCCTCCAGGCCTCGGGCTGGGGCCTGTTCACCATGGCGGACTCGATGCCGCTCGTCATGGTGGCCGCCGCGCTGTCCGGCGCGGGAACGGGCATGTACTACGCGGTGCAGACCCCGTTGCTCACCCGCGTCTTCGGCGACGGCGCGCTCAGCAGAGTGCTTTCCGGACAGAACCGGACCACGGCGCTGACGATGACCGTGGGCACTCTGCTGGGCGGCCAGGCCGTCCACCGCTTCGGCGCCGAGGGCTACACCGCCTGCCTGACCGCCAACGCCCTGAGCTACCTGGTCCACGGCGCGATCCTGGTCAGCCTGGTGCGCTCGTACGGAGGGGTGCCCGCGATCCGGCCGCAGGACGCCGGCGCGCCACGGCGGGCGCGCGGCAGGGCCCTGCGCGATCCGGTGTTCCTGTGCCTGCTCGTGTTCCAGTTCTCCCTCGTGGTCTTCGGCCTCGGCCAGTTCGACTCGGTCGTGCCGGCGATCCTCGGCAACGCCCAGCTGTCGGTGACGGCGATCAGCGTCGTCATGGCCTGCAACACCGGCGGCGTCATCGTTCTGCAGGGACTGGCCCTGCGCGTGGTCGAGCGGATCGACTACGTCGGAGCGCTGGTCGCCGCGATCGCGTCGTGGACTGCCGCGCTGGCCATGCTCGGCTGCGCCCTGCTGACGTCCGGCACGCTGCCGAAAGTGGTGCTGGGAGCCGTGTTCGGCGTCCTGTTCGCCGTGGGCGAGTGCCTGATCGCCCCCAGCGTCCAGCCGCTCGTCACCACAACGGCGCCGCCGGACTCGCTGGAGTCCTACGCCGCGGCCACGTCCCTGGCGCACGGCCTTGGCGCGTTCCTGGCCCCGCTGGTCCTCCTGCCGGTCGTCGAGTTAGCCGGCACCGGGGCGTACTTCGTGCTCCAGCTCGGCGGTTTCGGCCTGGCCCTGTACGCCCTGCTCTCCTTCCGGCGCCGCACGGCGCGCCGCCGGGAAACCACCCCTGCTTCGCTCTGAGGAGTACGCACATGCATCTGCCGCTGCCGGCGCGCCCGGCCTCACCTTCCACCCTGCTGCTGGTCGGCTCCGGCTACCAGATCGGCCACGAACACCTGCTGTCCCATCTGGGCACCGCGGCCGATGTGGTCCTGTTGGACGTCGCGGAGCCGACCTGGCAGAAGCCGTGGCTGAAGGACTTCGAGACCTACGACCGGGACGAGAACCCGTTCCCGCTGGAGCAGGCGCGCCGCCTGGTCCAGCGCCACGACGTACGGGCCGTCATCACGTACAACGAACCGGACGTCCTGCTGGCCGCCCAACTCGCCGAGGCCCTGGGGCTTCCGGGCCTCCCAGTCGAGGCGGCGGAGATCAGCCGGGACAAGAAGCGCCAGCGCGAGCTGCTCGCCGACCTCTCGCCGACCACGTCCGTGCTCGTGCACGAGGTCGAGGAGGGGCTGCGGGTCGCCGCACAGATCGGCTACCCGTTGATCGTCAAGCCACGCGGGCTGTCCGGCAGCGCGGGCGTCTGCCGGATCGACAACGCCGACGACTTCGCCCAGTACTTCCAGGTCGCGGCCGACATTGACAAGAAGGGCATGGCCAGCGACGGACTGCTCGTCGAGGAATACCTGAGCGGCTTGGAGTTCGACGTCGACGTGTGGAGCAGCGGCGGGCGGGCTGAGGTCCTCTACTGGTGCCCCAAGACGTTCGATTACGACCCGCACCCGATCGAGGTGGGCTACGTGTGCGGCGAGGGCGCGCTCGACATCGAGCCGCTCGCCGAGGGCTTCGCCCTGGCCTGCGCCGCCGTGCTGGCCGCCGGGATCGATCGGACGCTGGCCCACGTCGAGGTCAAGATGACGCCCAAGGGACCTCGCATCATCGAGCTCAACGGCCGCCCCGGTGGAGACATGCTGTCCAAGATGGTCCACCTGGCCTTCGGCCTGAGCATGGGTTCGCTGCTGGTGTCCGCTGCCCTCGGCGAGCCGCTGAAGGCGGAGATCGTGCCCAATCGGGCCGCCGGTTTGAAGTTCATCTACCCCGAGCGCCCTCAGTTGTTCGAGGGGCTGGCCGAGGCTCCTGAGCTCCGTGCCCAGCCGTGGGTCCACCAGGTCGGGGAGCTACGGCCCAAGGGCACGGTGATCTCGCCCCCGCCGATCGACTTCTGGGGCCGGGCCGGCTGGGTGATCGTCGTCGGAGAGCACGCCGACGAGGCCCGCGAGCGGCTGGCCGAGGCGGGCCGCCGGCTCACCGTCGAGGGACCGTACGTCTGAGCCCGCGGTGCTCCTCGCCACGGCTGGTGGGCGCCCGCGCCTGGGGACGCACTGGAAGGAAGGAGAGGGACGCATGCACAACATCGCGGTATTCGGGGCCGGCTACATCGGCCTGGTCACCGGGGCCTGCCTGGCGCAGCTGGGACACCGGGTCACCGTGCGGGACATCCAGCCGCGGCGCGTCGACGCCCTGCGCCGCGGCGAGGTGCCGATCCATGAGCCGGGCCTGGGGGAGTTGATCGCCGAGAACCGGGAGCGGCTGTGGTTCACCCTCGACGCCGGTGAGGCGCTGCGGGCGGCCGAGGTGGCCTTCATCTGCGTGGACACGCCGCCCACGTCGTCCGGCGACGCCGACCTGTCCCGTATCTGGTCCGTCGTCGAGGACTTACGAGGAGCACCTCGCCTCACCACCTTGGTCATGAAGTCGACCGTGCCGGTGGGGACCGGCGACCAGGTGCGAAGCGCACTGGACGCCGCAGGCATGGCACACGTCGGGTACGCGTCCAATCCCGAGTTCACAGCCGAGGGCACGGCTGTCCGGGACTTCCTGAAACCGGACCGCATTGTCGTCGGTGCCACCGACCCGGCGGTGTCCGATCTGGTCGCCGAACTGCACCGGGGCATCGACGGTCCGGTGCGGACAGTGTCGGTGGCTTCCGCGGAAATGGCCAAGATGGCGTCGAACGCCCTGCTCGCCACCAAGATCACGTTTATCAACGAGATCGCCGCTGTATGCGAGGCGACAGGTGCCGACGTCGAGGAAGTGGCGATGGTCGTCGGCCTGGACCACCGGCTGGGCCCGCACTTCCTGCGGGCCGGCGTCGGCTACGGCGGATCCTGTTTCCCCAAGGACGCTCGAGCGCTGCGAGCGACCGCCGCCAACTGCGGGCTGCCGCTACCGCTGCTCGGCGCCGTCATCGAGATCAACGACCTCCAGGCCCGGCGGGCCGTCGCGCGGCTGAAGTCCCAGCTCGGCGGTCTGCGTGGACGTCGGGTCGCGCTGCTCGGGCTGACGTTCAAGCCGGGCACCGACGACATGCGGCAGGCGCCCAGCGCGGTCATCGCGGCCCGGCTGTTGTCCGAGGGAGCCACGGTCACCGGATGGGATCCGATGGCCCCCCAGCTGACCGACAGCCCCTGGGGCCTCGTGGAACGCAAGGACACCGTGCTGACGGCGGTCGCCGACTGCGACGCCGCTGTGCTCGTCACGGAGTGGCCTGAGCTCAAGGCCGTGGACTGGGGCAAGGCCGCCGAGGTGATGGGCGATCCGCTTCTGTTCGACGGGCGCAACCTGCTCGATCCGGCAGAACAGGTACGGCACGGGTTTACGTATATGAGCGTCGGCCGCCGCACCGTCCGACCGGATTAGCCAGGTGTGCGGGGAGCCCATCTGCGCTCCCCGCACGTCCGATGTCAGGACCCCACCGGGGACCGGTGCGAGCTCAGCCGCGAGGCGACGGCGCTCGAGATGGCCCGCTTGGCCCGGCCGACGTCGTCGGACCGCACGATGTCGTGCACCTTCACCAGGTCGCCACCGGGCTCCAGACCGAGCCTGTCCGAGAACGTCCGACAGGCGTTGCCGAACACCCGTAGCGCCTGGGCACGATGACGAGCCAAAAGAAACGCCAGCATCAGCTGCTGGTGCAGGATCTCGTTGAGCGGATTCCGCGGCAGTTGCTGAGTGAGGAAGCCGATTGCCTCGTGGTACAGGCCGGCGCTGAGCTGTGCCCATGCGGTGAGTTCCACGCATTCGGTGCGCGACTGCCGCAGCCATGAATCGAACGAGCTGAGGATCGGTCCCGAATACACGCCCCCCACCAGGCTGCCCCGGTGCAGGGCGAGCGCGTTGCGCCACGCCCGCGCCGCCTTCTCGTGATCACCGTTGGCCATGTTGAGATGGCCGTCGGCCCGATACCGGCCGAACAGCTGCACGTCCAGCTGCTGACCGCGGACAAGCATGGTGTAGCCGGGGAACTGGCTGTCGACGACCCCATTCCCGGTCTGGTCCCTCAGCTTGGAGATGTAGACGTAGATGGCATCCCGGGCCCGCCGCGGCGGCTGGTGCCACACCTCGCCGATCAACTCCTCGACGCTGACCACGCGGCCACTCCGGACCAGCAGGGTGGTCAGGATCACTGACAGGTTGCGCGACCGGATCGCGTGGGGGCGACCGTCGACGACGAGGCGGGGTGGACCGAGGATCTCGAAGCGCAAGTCGTGGGTCATCATGGTTCACGCTCCTCCGGGATCGACGCAGGACCGGGGGTGCGTTCCGGTATGAAGTCTCCTCGGGTCCTCGCCGTGTCGTTGCGGTGGCGCAGGATCCCGTCGACTCCCCGCAAGGCGGTACCGATCGACATAGATGTTCTCATCGAAGATGAGCCGGTCCCCGAGGCACCAACACATGGCGTTGACCATCCCGGCCGGCCGATGGCCGGCCCGTTCCCACTCCGCGAAGGACAGTAAATCCGGGAACTTCAATCCTACAGGAATTACAGGTAACTTGTCGGCATGCTCCAGGGATTCAGCGCCAACATCGCTATTGCTCTGGTGGATTGCGCGCTCATTGTTTTCTTCGCTGAACGTATTCATGCCCTCGTTCCTTCGTGCAGCGCTACTCAGGAGAGGTTGTCCTCTGGCTGAAGGATCGCTTTAGAGCCTGCCCCTCGTCGGCGGCCGCGTAGCGGCGTGGTGCCACCTCGGCCCCCGCCGCCGTGTCACCGTTCCCCGGCGACGGGAACACCGGCGTGAGCGGCACCCCGGCGACGGCGACGATCTCCGCCACCGGTGGTCACCCGCGCACGGCGACGGACGCCGCCAGGCCGGCGCCGGTGGCCGCTTCGGCGGGGCCCAGCGCGGACGCCGTGTCCACCCGGCGGGCCGAGCGGTACAGCTCGTCCAGCAGCCGCAGCGTGTGCAGGCCCTCCTCGCCGCTCGCGGCCATCACGTGGCCGTCGCGTACGGCGGCCGCGAAGTCGGCGATCTGCCGCCGGTGCGAGATGCCGTAGTAGCCGATGCCGACGGGTGCCGGCTCCACCTCCCGGTCGATGACGGCCCGAGCGGCGGCCCGCAGGGCGTCACCGCCCTCGGCCAGGTGCAGCGTTCCGGGGTGGTCGAGGTCGAACAGCGCCAGGTGATGCTGCTCGCCACGGTGACGTGATACGTCAGCAGCGCGCCCTCCGGCGTGCGGAGCACGGCGGCGAGGGTGTCCTCGGTCTCCATGCCCCCGCGCGGTGCCGTACGGCCGGCGGCCGCGCCTTCGACGGTGAGACCGCCGCACAGCCAGCGGGCCACGTCGAGGGCGTGATAGCCCTGGTTGACCAGGGCGGACCCGCCCTCGCCCGCCCATGTGCCGCGCCAGTAGCTCTGGGCGTAGTAGTCCGCGTCGCGCCCGCACTGCAGGCTGACCGTCCCGGAGACGAGGTGCCCCAACAGCCCCGCGGCGATCCAGTCCCGTACGGCGGTCACGACCGGGTCGTACCGGTGCTGTGACACGACCGACAGCACGCGTCCGGTGCGCTTCGCGAGCGCGTGCAGGGCGGCGCCGTCCTCGGGGTCGAGCGCCAGTGGCTTCTCGATCAGGACGTGCTTCCCGGCATCGAGAGCGGCGGTGGCCAGCGCGGCGTGCTGAGCGTGGTCGACGGCGATGGAGACGCTGTCGACCGCCGGGTCCTCCAGCACGATCCGCGGGTCGGAGGTCGTGCGGGGCACGCCGTGCTCGCGCGCCAGACTCTGCGCGCGCGTGAGGTCCCGGTCGCACGCCCAGCGGATCTCGGCGTCCGGCAGGGCGGAAAATCCGTCGGCGTGGTTGGGGGCGACGCGTCCGCACCCCACGATGGCATGGGCAAGGGGTTTCACCTGGAACTCCTTCATGCTCGGGTCCCCGCCGGTGCCGGCGCGAAGAATCGCCGCACGTACGGGTTCGCACCTCAGTAAATGTGAAGCGATTTCACCGTGTCAATGCGACGAATGTCTTCACCGAGGTTAATGACCGACCAGTGACTGACTTTGTTGACAGCAATCTTGACGGGCAGTCAATAAGTTGCCTACGGTTGCCCTGCCAGGCGCTGCCACGAGGAGGTATCGCATGCATCCGCCCAGCGCGCTCGCGCCGGTCGGCACATACACCGACCGCGCCTCACCCGACCACCGCCCCCCAGGGGGCACGGCACACGACCCCGACGAGCTCGCCCGGCGCGCCCGGCGGCGCGTCGTCCAGATGGCCGCACGCAATGACATGCCAAGGCGCGCGATGCCAACTCGGTTGTCAGTCCCCGAGGTTCTCTGGCGGCACTGCGGCTGTCACCGCGGCGGGCAGCCGACCTTCCATGATCTGCTCGCGTGGCAGCGACAGACCGAAGTACTGCTGCAAGGCGGCCAAGGTCGCCCGCAGTGAGTCAAAGTCCTCGCTCATGTCGGGCAGCAGCGGATCGTCGACGAGTCCGGCCCCTTCGAACGCCGGCAGAAGGAACGCCAGCCCCTCGTCTGGCGTGTCACCGATGTCGAAGTGGCCGACCGTTTGGCCGTCGCGGTAGTACCAGCACTCTCTGGGCGGGTCGTCCGGCTTCGGGGTCAGGTGCAGAATCTCAACCCCGCGGGCGGAGACCTCGGGGCGGGCCCACCAGGCTTTCGAGTGCCAGCCTTGCTCGACAGCGTAGGACCAGCCTGCGCACTGGCCGAAGCGGGCGACGCGAGCGGTTTCACGGTCGTTGAACGTCAGCCGCTCGGCTTCGGCCGCGGTGATGGGGTCAAGGACTGCTCCCGGCTGCGCGCCGAGCCGGACAACGAGGTCGTGGGGGCTGATACCGCGGGCAAAGGTGACGAACAGGGTGGGTCTGTTGTGGTGCCAGGCGTCGGCCAGCCACGTTATGCCGTCGCTCACTTACCGTGCTCCTCTTGGTGAAGGGGTGCGACTGGGGTGGGAGAATCTATCGTCCCGCCCCAGTCGCACTGTTCACCGTGACCTACAAAGCGGTCAGGGCCGGGGCACTGTGCAGTTGTCCGGCTCAGACAAGGTGATGCTCAGCTGCCTGCCGCCGTCAGTCGGCTGCGGCCGCGGCTGCGGGAACGGTCCCCTTTGCCATGTTCGAATACGCCGTATAGCCGGCCGCTAGGGTGGCGGCATGACCGACACCAACTACTGGACTTCTGCACCGGATCGGATCGCACGGGGCTCGATGGGCTTGTGTCATCTGAGTGTGTTCCAGCCGCCGTTCAACATCGACGCCCGTGACCTGCCGCCCCAAGAGGCCGAGCGAGCTCGCACGTTTGTCGAGTCGTTCGAGAACGTTGAGGAGGTGCTGGAAGATCTCGGTCCGCGCTCTGTGCAGACCGCGTTGTCATCGTCGGTTCGGTCTGATCTGGACATCGTCCACGCCACTGCGTGGGGAGGCATGCTGGGGGTCGCTGATCCCGCGTTCGCCGACGACGGCAACGGTATGCCGCTGCTGTCCGAGGCTGAGCGGTTGCGTGAGCGGTTTCCCGACGCACGGATCGTGGGCCGGGTCACCTATCACGCCGGCGCCGAGCACACCGAAGATGTGGTGTGGCTGCCGGACGGTGCGATGTTCCACGCCTGCGGATGGCCCGGCGATGAACCGTTCGCCGTGACTGGCGACCCGCACGCGGTCATCGCTTCCCTGAACCTGCCTGGCTGGGCGCTGGACAACGTCGGCGTCGACCTGAGCGAGAAGCCGAACGAGATCGAGTGGTTCCGCCTGGGCGGACTCGCGCTGGGCCCTTCGGACCCGTGGGGGTGGGAGGAGATGCAGGCCACCGCGTTCCGCGTCCGGCACAGCGAGTCGGCGGTGCGGTCCATGGAGGACCTGTACTTCATCTGAACGTGCCGCCCACGATGGTCCGGCAGCTTCGGCCCAGTAGACCCTCGACTCGGCGGAGGCGGGCCGACGCTCGTCGTCCCGTACCAGCCTGCGGTGCAGCATCATGATCCCGTTCACGCAGCGCTTGCGGCCTGGGACTTCTGGAGCGTTGAGTGCCCTGGTGGACTCTGAGCCCACGCGACGAGAACAGTAAGACGGCTTGGCCGCTGCGGCGGCCGCGCCGCCTCGGCGGACGGGCCTGGCTGCCACAGCTCCCTGCCGGGGCTTAATACCACCCGGCTACTTACCGTGCAATGTCAGGTATCGACCGCATCCGCGCCAAGGGTGTGGCGCTGACCGAGATGGTCGCGGAGCTGGCCGAACACTGGCTGATACCGCGCGGCGTACGCATCGCATCACCGCGCGAACCCGAGCGGCGCGGCAGCCACGTCACCCTCGCGCGTGCCGATGCGGCAGAGTTGTCGCAGCGGCTGATCGAGGGCATGGTCATCGATTTCCGTCCACCGGACGGTATCCGGGTCGGGCTGTCTCCCCTCACCACCGGCTTCGCCGAGACGTGGCGCGCCATGGACGCGATCCGCAGCCTCGTAGCCGGCTAGGTCACCGCGGATGGCGGCGGCAGCAGGCTGCGCCGGGGGCCGGACGGGACGGTCGGGATCCGCGTGACCTCGTGAAGTGCGGGGCCCGGACGGGCCGGACCCCGCACACGAGGGTGCTCACGATCCTTCGTATCTGGTGCTTACGGCTTGTCGAGTGCCGTCCCCGTCAGTACCGGCCTGTCGGGCAGCGGCTCGGCGTTGCGGTCGGTCAGCGCGAGGCGTATCGACTCGGTCGGCTCGGCCGCCTGGTCCCGCACGGTCGGTACGGCGAAGTCCACGCTGGTGCTCCGGGGCGGGATGTTCAGCCACACCCACAGGTTCGCGTCGGACAGCGGCCGCTCGGGGTCGGGCGCGTCACCGTAGGTGTCCTGGAGCCACTGCGGGTCCACGTCCTTGGTGGACAGTTCGGTGCCCTCGGTGACCGGAAGCACCCGCACCGGCTGGTAGATGTCCACCGCCGTGGGCGCGTCCACGGACATTCGCCAGGTCAGTGTCTCTCCCTCGGTTACCCGGTCTACGACCGGAGAGAGGGTGATCACCGGTTCGGGGTCGTCGTTCTCGACGGTGAGCCCGCCCCGGTGCTTGCCTACGACGGCGTTGTGGACGGCCTTGACGGCGATGTCGTGCTCTACGTCGTCGCCGTAGACCGTGTCGCCGTTCACCTCGACCGGCACGTCGA
>NZ_NCSM01000036.1:46970-133746 GCF_002224125.1 Streptomyces sp. NBS 14/10 | reverse complement strand
ACCACAATGGGCAACAGGATCCTGCCCTTGCCGGAAACCTCATCCGTGCAGGTCAAGCCGCATGCCGGTACTCGTGGAGGATGCCGCGGAGGCGATCGCGTCGGCGTATGTTGAGGCGGGCTGACGTGTCCGGCCTGAGCCGTTCGCCAGTCCTCAGCAGCTCAGCCTGGCCCGAGTCGGGGCGACTGCGGGCGAATCCCGATGAGTGCTGTACTACTCGCAGGTCAGCGCGTACGGTAGCGATCGACGTCCCCTCGGCCCGGGGGTGATGTCGTCACGCGGCGCGCGCCTGGCGCCGATACAGGCCAGGGGCAAGCCCGAATTCCCGCTTGAATGCCTTGGCGAAGGCGAACTCCGACCCGTATCCCGCCCGTGCCGCCACCGTCGTCAGCGGTGCGTCGGACTCCTGCAACAGCTGCGCGGCGGTCGTCATGCGCCAGCGGGTCAGGTAGGCCATCGGCGGCTCGCCGACCAGCGCGTTGAAGCGGCGGGCGAAGGCCGCACGGGACAAGCCGGACCGGGCGGCCAGGGACTCGACGGTCCACTGCGTCGCGGGCGTTTGGTGGATCGCCGCCAGTGCGGGGGCGACCGCGGTATCGCGCAGGGCGGCGGCCCAGCCCTGAGCGGTATCCGCGGGTTGGTCGTCCAGCCAGGCGCGCAGGATGTAGAGCAGCAGCGAGTCGATCAGGCTCGGCACGATGCCTTCGGAGCCGATGCGGGGGTTGTCCAGCTCGGCGCCCAGCAGCTGGACGGCGGCGCTGAGCTCGGGGTGGCGGCCGTGCCGGGTGGGCAGATGGATGATCTCGGGCAGCCGCATGACCAGGGGGTGCGGACGGCCTTGGTCCAGATGGTAGTTGCCGCACAGCAGGCTGGTGCGCGGGCCGTCACCGCCCAGAGAGACGGAGCCGATGGGCATGCCGTCGCTGAACTGCTCGGGGCGGGGCTCCTCAGCCGGTGTCGAGGGCTGGTCGGCGAGGACGTGGCCGCGGCCGTCGCGTACGAAGATCACGTCGCCGGGGCCGAGCGGGATCGGCGAGGTGTCGTCCAGCGGGACGAGCCAGCATGTTCCGTGGAGCACCACGTGGAACCCCGCGCCCGCGACCGGCGGCAGCCGCAGCCCCCATGGCGCGCGGCCGTCAGTGCGGACGGACGCCGGGCTGCCGGTGCGCATGGAGGACAGCGCCTCGGTAAGGATGTCCATCGCCCCTCCCATCTCCGATGACGAAACGATACGGGCCGCCCCCGTGGAAGAGAGCGGCCGGTATCCGTATCAGACCGTCAGTACGACCTTGCCCTGCACTCGCCCCGACTCGATCAGCTCATGTGCCTTGCTGGCCTCGGCCAGCGGGAAGGTCTCCTCGACATGGGGGCGGATCCGGCCGGCGTCCACGAGCGCGGCGATCGCCTCCAAGCTCGCGTAGTCCGGCTCCACGGAGATCCCGGCGAAGCGCCGCCCGGCCGCAGCGACTGTGGCCGCGAGCTCGGTGTCGCCGTGTTCGAGGATGCTGACCAGCACGCCTCCGGGGCGCAGCACGCGCAGCGAACGCGCGCCTTGGGCGGTGGAATCGAAGACCACATCCGCGTCCTGCACCGCTTCGGTGAACTCGGTGGTCTGGTAGTCGATCACCTCGTCCGCCCCCAGACCGGTCACGAAATCGTGCCTGGCAGCGCTGGCGAGTGCGGTGACGTGCGCGCCGTGTGCCTTGGCGATCTGCACCGCGAGGTGTCCGACGCCGCCGGCTGCGCGGTGGATCAGCACCCGGTCGCCTTCCTTGATGCCTGCCGCGTCCACCAGCCCCTGCCAGGCGGTCAGCGCGGCAAGCGGCAGGGCGGCGGCGTGTACGTGATCGAGGGTGGCGGGCTTGCGGGCGACCTGCCGCGACGGGGCCGCGACGTACTCGGCGTACCCAGTGGCCGCGCGGGGAAAGAACGGCATCCCGTACACCTCGTCGCCCACCGCGAACCGGGCCCCGGGGCCCGCCTCCTCGACGACGCCCGAGATGTCCCAGCCGATGCCGAATGGCGGCTCGCCCAGGAGCGGGAACGCGCCGGACCTGACCGCGGCGTCGACCGGGTTGACCGCGCTGGCGTGGATCCGGATGAGTACCTCGCCAGAGAGCGGGCGGGGGCGTTCGGCCTCGGTGACCTCAAGGACCTCCGGGCCGCCGAAGGTCTTCTGGATGACAGCTCGCATCAGGATCTCCCCTGTTGATTCGGTGTGATGCTGTCCACCATAGGGAGATCAAATGAGCCGCTGAATGGTTCACAGTCTCGCTCGCATGTCTGATCGTCTTGCGCCGCGAGCGCCTCGGCCAGATTACTGCGCTGGCCGAGCCACCCGCGGTGATGGGGATTCTTGGAATTGGCTCTGTCCGCGGTTCCGTGAATCCCCAAGTCAGGGGTTGGGAACGGGGGATCGTTTCAGCAGGGTGTTTCCTGCCATGGCGACGAGCAAGACGGTCGAGGATGTGCTGTTTCCCGGGATCGGTGTGCGAGTGGAGCGCGTCAGTGACGCCTCCGGCGGCTTGGTGGTGGAGGCGGTGTCCACCGGTCGTCCGGGCCGGTGCCCGGAGTGCCGGATGCAGGCGAGGCGTGTGCACAGCTCGTACCAACGCAGCGTGGACCAACGACCGTTGGGCTCACGTAGGGTCGTGGTCCGGCTCCGGGTGCGCCGGTACTTCTGCGACCGTGGGAGCTGTTCTCGCAGGACGTTCGTCGAGCAGGTCGGGGGGCTGACCGAACGGCACCGCCGGTCGAGCGTCGGGCTGACGGGCCGGCTGCGGTCGATCGCGGTCGAGCTGTGTGACCGTCCGGCTGCGCGGCTGTGCCACCGTCTGCGGCTGACCGCGGGCCGGACCCGGCTACTCAGTTTGCTGAAGGCACCTGCGGTGCCGGACAGCGCCCCGCGGGTGCTGGGGGTGGATGAGTTCGCCTTCCGCAAGGGCTGCACCTACGGCACCGTGCTGGTCGACGTCGAAGCCGGCCGGGACGTGGACGTGCTGCCCGACCGCACCTCGGAGACGTTCGCGGCCTGGCTGACCGAGCACCCCGGTGCCGAGATCATCTGCCGTGACCGGGCCACCGCCTACACCAAGGCGGCCAAGGAGGCCGCCCCGGGCGCCCTCGAAATTGCCGATCGATGGCATTTGCTCCAGAACCTGTCCGCCGCAGTGGAGAAGACCTGCCATCAGCACCGCAACTGCCTGCGCAAACACACCGAGGAGGAGACAGAGACGGCGACCAATGTGCCGGAGCCGCCGCCGATGCTGTTACCGCCCGCCGAGCTGCCCCGCACGCAGATCATCGAGCGGACCCGCCACCGCTACGAGGACGTCCACCGGCTGCTGGAGAAGGGCTGGACGATCAGCGCCATCGCCCGGCGGCTGAACCTCGATCGCAAGACTGTGCGCCGTTTCCGCGACACCGACCTCGATCAGCTGCTGGTCTCCGCCCGCGACCGTCGGCCCAACGGCGTCCTGGAGCCGTTCAAGGGATATCTCAACGCCCGCTTCACCGAAGCGCAGGGCCAGGTCAGCGGCACCCGCCTCTTCCTGGAGATCCGGGAACGCGGCACCCCGGCAGCCGCCAGGTCGTCCGCAAGCACCTCGCCGTCCTGCGCGCGGGCACCGCCGAACCCGTCCGGGCCGACATCCCCAGCCCTCGGAAGATCACCTCGTGGATCATGCGCCCGCGCGACACGCTCACCGACAGCCAGGAGGAGCGGCTGCTTCAGGTCCGGCTCGCCTGCCCGGACATCACCCGGGCCTGCGACCTGGCCCGCGCGTTCGCCGATCTGGTGCGTCACCGGCGCGGATACCTGCTCCAGCAGTGGATCCGCCAGGCCGAGCAGGACGCTCCGAAGCCGATGAGCGGATTCGCCGGCTTCCTCCGCCGGGGCCTCGACGCCGTCACCGCCAGCCTCACCCTGCCGGGTGAAAACGCTCAAGCGCGCCATGTACGGTCGGGCCTCATTCGAACTGCTCCGCACTCGCGTCCTCACCCAGCCGTGACCCGGCGAAGGCATGCCGTCAGACGATCAGACGCCGATCCTGAGGATCGAAGCACACCAGGCCCGACGTCCGTGCCAGGTCGGCGGCAAACGAGGCGACCTCCTGATACTTGCTGAAGACCATGCCGAAATAGAACAGTGGACCGCTCGCATTGTTGATCAAAGGGCCGTCCGACCACGGACTCGCGTCCTCGTCCTCATCGTCGGCACTCAAATCGGGCCATCGAGCCACCAGCCCTTCGATGTACTGCCTGATACGCGGAGTCGGGGGCTCGCTCGCGCCTCCCGTGAACCTGCCGTACAGATCCTCGAAGACCTCAAGTGCCGCTGCGTCGCCCGCGGGTCTCGGGCCGTCCCAGACAGCCAAGTCGTAGCTCATGGCCGCATTGTGCTCGTGCCCACTGACAGCCCTGCACTTCATCGCCGCGTTCGACGCCGTCTTCATCGGCAACGGCACAGCCGTCATCGCGACCCCGCCGCACAGGCCGCGGCCAAACGCGTCCGCCGAACGATGGATACGCACAGCCCGCACCGGATGCACCGACCGACTCCTCATCACCGGTGAGCGACACCTGCGCACCGTTCTCACCATGTATGCCCAGCACTACAACGCCGGACGAGCTCACCTCGGCCTGAGTCTTCGGGCGCTGAACGATGCTCCCGACGGCATCCCACATTGACACCCTTCAGGAGGAACCCGGGCGGGGGAGGCGCCCGAGGGAGCGGGTGGGGGCTCAGCCCTTGACCGCGCCCTGCATGATGCCGCCGACTATCTGGCGTCCGAAGACGATGAACATGGCCAGCAGCGGCAGGGTGCCGAGCAGCGCGCCGGCCATGATGAGCGACTGGTCGCGCACATAGCCCGCGCTGAGCTGGGTCAGCGCGACCGGGACGGTCGGGTTGCTCATGTCCAGCACGATGAACGGCCAGAAGAAGTCGTTCCAGGCGTGCACAAAGGTGATCATGAACAGGACGGCCATCGGCGGACGGGCGATCGGCAGCACGATGCTCCAGAAGATGCGGAGCGAGTGCGCGCCGTCCACCCGGCCTGCCTCGATGAGTTCGTCCGGCAGCGCCTCGGAGAGGTACTGTCGCATGAAGAACACTCCGACCGCGCTGACCAGCGTCGGAAAAATGACAGCGGGCAGCTGCTGACCCCATCCCAGTTCCGTCATCATCATGAAGAGCGGTACGACACCGAGCTGCGGCGGCACCATCATGGTGCCGATGACCAGCATCAGCGCGATGTTGCGTCCCTTGAAACGCAGTTTGGCGAGGGCGAACCCGGCCAGGGTGGCGAACAGCACGGTGGACAGGGCGATGGCGCTCGCCACGATGAGACTGTTCATCATGGCCTTGCCCAGTGCCGCGTCCTGCCACGCCTTGCCGAGGTTGTCGAAGAGATTCGGCCCGGGCAGGAACGGTGGCGGGGTCTGCGTGACACGGGTGTTGTCGCTCGACGCCGCCACCACCGTGAAATAAAGCGGGAAGAGGGAGAACACCGTGGCCAGGCCGAGCAGGACGTAGGCGACCGGACCGGCGTGGTGCTGGCGCCCGGCCCTGGGGCGCAGTGAAGGGCGGAACCGGCGCCTGGACGGCGTTGACGTGTCCCAGGCGGTCCCCGAACGCGCGCCCGCCCGGGGCTGGAGGCTTTCGGTGGTCATGGCTGGTTGCTCCTGGTCAGGACTTGCGGGAGGTGAAGCGCTTGAGGACACGCTGCAGGGCGAAGATGAGGATCAGCAGCAGGAACATCGCCCAGGCGACGGTTGCCGCCCGCCCCATCTGGTAGTTTTTCCAGCCCTCTTCGTACAGCAGCAGGCCGAGCGTCTGATATTGGTTGTCCGCACCGCCGGTGACGCCGTTGGGTCCCTGGCCGAAGATCAGCGGTTCGCCGAACAACTGGGTCGCGCCGATGGTGGACAACACGATGGTGAAGAGGATCGTGGACCGGATGCCGGGGACGGTGACCTTGGTGAACTGCTGCCAGCGTGACGCGCCGTCAATGGCCGCCGCCTCGTACCGGTCCCGCGGAATGGCCTGCATGGCCGCCAGGTAGAGCAGTGCGTTGTAGCCGGTCCAGCGCCAGATGACGATCACGGAGATCGCGCTCTGGGCAGCCCATTTGTTGTTCTCCCAGTCGACGTTGTCGACGCCGACCAGGCTCAGCATCCAGTTGATCAAACCGAAGTCGCGCTCGAACAGCATGGTGAACACCAGGGCAGCAGCACCCACCGAGGTGGCGTACGGTGTCAGGGCGGCGACCCGGAAGAACGTCGAGCCGCGCAGTCTGTAGTTGAGCAGATGGGCCAGACCCAGGGCCATCAACAGCTGGGGGACGGTGGACAGCACGCCGATGGTGAAGGTATTGGATAGCGCGTTCCAGAACCGGTCGTCCTGCCAGAGTTCGGTGTAGTTGCCGAAGCCGCGCCACTCCATGAGGTTCATGGAGGCCAGCTCCACGTGGTGCAGGGAGATCCAGAACGTGTACAGCAGCGGGTAGAAGCCGAAGGCCGCGAAGACGATGAAGAACGGAGCGATGAAGGCGTACGGCGCCCCCTTGATGTCCAGGCGGTGCAGGAGGTTGCGCCGGCCCTGCCTGGGGCGGTCTCCGTCACCGCTGACGCCGGGCGCCTTCACGGCGCCGGCCGGGATGTTCTGGGTGCCGTCGGCGTGCGGTACCGAACCGGAAGTGACCACCTTCAGGCCTCCTTTCGAGACATGGGTGAGGGGTCGGTCCCGGCGGCCGCCGCCGTGACGGCCGCCGGAACCCTGGAAGTGCGTACGGTCAGCCGGTGGCCTTCTCGATCCGCTTCTCCGTGGTGGCCCACGCCTTGTCGGGGCTCTGGTTCTGCGACTCGATCAGCGCCAGCCCCTGGGAGAAGATGTCCTTGATCGTGCCGTCCTTCCGGCCCAGCACCTGCTTGTCCGGGATCTCCTGGGCCGCGGTGCCGAAGATCTTGCCGATCGGTGCGCCGCTGAAGTACTCGGACTTCGCCTCCGCCACAGCGGGGGACTTCAACGCTTCTTCGGAAGAGGGGAAGAAGCCGAGCTTCTTGAACAGGTACTCCTGCTGCTCCGGCGCGGTGAGCCAGGCCACGAGCTTCTTGGCCTCCTCCTTGACCGGGCTTTTCTCCAGGACGCCGAGGAAGGAGCCGCCCCAGTTGGCGCCCTTGGGCGCCTTCGCGACATCCCACTTGCCCTTGTTCGCGGCTCCGGATTTCTCGCTGATCTGGGCGAGCATCCAAGCGGGGCAGACGGTGGTGGCGAAGGTGCCGTTGGCCAGCCCGGGATCCCAACCGGGCTGGAACTGCCGGAGCTTCGCCGTCAGCCCCGAGGTGGCGGCCTCCGAGGCCGTGGCCCAGGCCTCCTTGACCACAGGGTTGTCCTGATAGATCAGGTCGCCCTTCTCGTTGTAGTACTGATTCGAGGCGCCGTAGACCATCGCGTTGAACAGCCCGCTGGCGCTGTCGATGTAGGCGACCTTGTCGTCCTTGGAGCCGGACTTGAATTCCTTGCCCACGTCGACGAACTTGGACCAGTCGCCTTCCCAGAGCCTGCCCACCTCCTCGCGGTCGGTGGGCAGGCCCGCCTGCTTGAAGAGATCCTTGCGATAGCAGACGGCCATCGGTCCGATATCCGTGCCGAGACCGAGGACCTTGCCCTTGGAGGTGGTGACCTGGTTGAGCTTCCACGGCAGGAAGTGATCCGTGCCCGGCACGTCCGACAAGTCGACGAACTTGTCCGCCTGGGTGTCGACGAGTTCCTTGGCCCGGCCGATCTCTATGCCCTGGATGTCCTTGAGCCCGCTGCCCGCCGCGAGGTGTGTCTGCAGGGCGGTATAGTACGTCTGCTCATCGCCGGCCACCTCGGCCTTGATGGTGACGTTGGGGTTTTCCTTCATGTACCGATCGAGGAGATCGGTCTCCTTGAAGCCCATGACCCCGAACAGGCCCATGGTGATGGTGACCTTGCCGTCCTTGGACCGTCCGCCTCCCGTTCCCGAGTCACTGCCTCCACCGCAGCCGACGACCAGCCCGAGAGCGAGCGCGGCCGAGACGGCAGCCGCACTTCTTGTACGTAAAAGCTTGCAGGGCCCACCCATTTCTTCCTCCTGACAACGGCACCGGCGCACCGGAGTACGAACCACTGGGGCGGCTCATGGCTACATCCGCGAGTGGGAACGTTCCCATTCGCGGTGGGTACGTTCCCAGTAGGTCCAGGGAAGACTGGCGGCGGGAAGACGGCTGTGTCAAGAACTTGAATCCAGTTTGTTGCCGCCAGATGTGGTGCCTTCACTTTCCGGCCGGTGGCCGGTGAAACGCTCTGGCACAATGCGCTGGTGAGCGCCAGGGGAGCAGCGCGCAGGAGGAGGGAATCATGGGCGCCAGCCAGCGACCGACCATCAAGACCGTGGCCGCACGGGCCGGGGTCGGACGCACCACGGTCTCTCGGGTGATCAATGGATCACCGCTGGTCAGTGACAGGGCCCGAGCAGCGGTGGAAGCCGCGATCGCCGAACTCAACTATGTGCCGAACTCCGTGGCGCGCGGCCTGGTCACCAGCAGGACCAACTCCATCGCACTGGTCATCCCTGAAGCGGAGAGCAGGCTGGATTCGGAGCCCTACTTCTCCGCCGTGATCCGTGGCGTGAGCACCGGTCTTGTCGACACCAAGACGCAGCTGCAGCTCGTCCTCGTGCGTGACAAGGGTGAACTCGACCAGCTCACCGAGTCGGTCGCCGAACGACGGGTCGACGGCGTACTCCTCGTCTCCGTGCACAGGGACGATCCGATCCCCGGCCTGCTGGAGGAATTCGGCCTTCCCACGGTGCTGGCCGGGCGGCGGTCTCCCTCCGAGCCGCTGAGTCATGTTCGTTCGGACAATCTGGGCGGCGCCGAGGAGGCCGTGCGTCATCTGCTGGGACGCGGCCGGAGAAAGGTCGCGACGATCACCGGGCCGTTGGACATGGAAGTCGGCCGCAGCAGGCTCCAGGGCTGGCGGAACGCCCTGCGGGAGGCCTGCCGGGAACCCGAGGAGGTGCTTGTGGCCCGGGCGGATTTCACCGAGAAGAGCGGGCAGCGGGCCATGCGCGAGCTGCTGCGACGCGTTCCCGACCTCGACGCCGTGTTCGTCGCCTCCGACGTCATGGCCGCAGGCGCCCTGGTCGAACTGCGCGCGCAGGGGCGGCGGGTCCCGGAGGATGTGGCGGTGGTCGGCTTCGACGACTCGATCATTGCCCGTCACACCACCCCGTCCTTGACGAGCGTGCGCCAGCCCGTCGAGGAGATCGGCAGTACGATCGCCCGGATCCTGATCCAGGAGATCTCCGACCCCAAGACGCCCCGCCGACACGTGGTCCTGCCCACCACGCTGGTCGTCCGCGACTCCTCCTGATCCGACCGAGGGGGTCGCCTGGCGGTTTTCTCGTCCCCGACCTCACCGAACGCTCGATCCCCAGCGCCTCTGCCGCCATCCAGCGGACCACATACCCCCACGGCTATAACGCCATAGCGATATTGGTCTTAGTCAAAATACCCTCGGCGTCATAACTTCTTCGGTGTCGGTCGAAGTCCGAGGATGAGGAAGAAATTCATGTATCCGATGAAAGCGCTGAGGAAAGCCATCGTCGTGGCTGCTGCGGGAGCGCTGCTGGTCGGCGGTGGGCTCAGGGCCTACGGGGCGGAAGTCGGCTCGGCGAGCCCGCCGGAGCACCCCGAGATCCTGGAACTCGCGGTCGAGAACGACCAGTACGCGGCCCCCGACCTGCCGCCGGCCGGCAACAGCGTGGGTGATCTCTACGTCTATTCCGGCTGGCTGCTGAAGGGTGGCCGCAGGGTTGGGCAAGGCGGGGGTTCGTGCCAGGTCATCCAGGTCGACGGCGCCAAGATCACCACACAGTGCCTGCTCACGGCGAGGCTCGAGCAGGGATCGCTGACCATGCAATCGCTCTGGGTCACCGGTGAGAGTCCGCTCGACATGGCCATCACCGGCGGCACCGGCGCCTACCACGATGCGCAGGGCACCGTTCGGGTGTGGGACATCGCGACGCCGAAAGAGCGGATGCGAGCCGAAATCACCCATCCGGCAAGACAATGAACAAAACGGCGCGGCCACCACGATCGATCCGTGAAGACCGGTCATTCAGAGGCGAGTTGGGTGCTCGAAGAGCGGATGGCGAACTGTCTGCCTGATCACCCCGCACTCGCGGAGTGCGGGTTGCGACAAGGCGGTGTGCGAGGCCCCGGCCGGCGCTGAGCCTCGGCGCCCCTGCGAGTCACTTCTGTCCGCCGAAGGGTTGACGTCCGCAGAAAGCGCTTGTTGTAACGTTGTAACAGCGTGGCAACGGCGCCCGGTGTGACAGGTCGCGCGTCGGTGCTCCTGCCTCCACGAAAGGGGCCGTATGCCTGACGTCGCCGCGCACCCGGCCGCCGCACTGCGCGCGGTGCCGACGCGCGCCCCGGCCCGGACTGCCCACGGCTCGTCGCACGCCCGACCGGCTCCGGAGCAAGGGCACCGCCCAGGACCAGTCGCCAACCACTCTTGATGGAGCGTGACATGGCCAATGTCCCCAACCGCCGTGCCGTCGTCGGCGCCACCGTCGGCGTGGTATCCACCGAGGTGCTCGCCACACCCGCCAATGCGTCCGCCGCGCCGCCCGGCCACGTCACGATCGTCTCGCCGAACGGCCGGCTGCGGATGACCGTGCGGGTGACGGACGGACGGCTGCGCTACCAGGTCGCACGACACGGAAGGGTCCTGGTGCCCTCTTCCGGGCTGGGGCTCGACCTGGCCGACCGACCCTCGCTCACCGGCGGCCTGGTGCTGGAATCCGTGCAGCGCAGGACCATAGACGAGAGATGGCGGCCGGTGTGGGGGCCCGACGCGTTCGTCCGCAACCATGCACAGGAGTGCGTGCTGCGGACCGTGCAACCGGCGACCGGGCTAAGGCTGGACCTGATCGTCCGGGTCTTCGACGACGGCGTCGGCTTCCGCTACCGCCTGCCGGCCCAAGCCGGGCTCGACCGCTACACCGTGACCGCTGAGAGGACCGAGTTCTCCTTGCCACCGACCGCCACGAGCTGGTCGCTGGCGGCGGGCACGGGCTGGAACGCTGATGAACGGCACTACCGGCAGGCCCGGCTGGCGGATGTGAAAACCGCCCAGACCCCGCTGTCGTTGGCCACCCAGGGTGGTGAGTACATCGTGGTGCACGAGGCGGCGCTGATCGACTATCCGAGCATGACCCTCGCCGCCGACGGTGACCGGCCCGGCACCTTCACCAGCGAGCTGATCAGCCTTCCCGATGGCGCGAAGGCCCACCTCAGGGGTGAATTCTCCACCCCATGGCGCACGCTGGTCATCGGTGGCCGACCCGGCGATCTCGCCGAATCGCATCTGATCGAGAACCTCAACGAGCCGTGCGCGGTGTGGCAAGGGGACCCCGCGGTTGAGCGCATCCGGACGTCCATCGCGGAGCTGCTCACCGCGACGGCGACTACGGGGATCGCCCTGTTGCCCATCCAGCGTCGTGACGAAGGCGACTTCATCGGCTACTGCGGGCTGATCATCGGCCGCTCCACCTTGGAGGAGCCTGAAATCGCGTATGAGCTGTTCAAGCGGGCGCATGGGCGTGGCTACGCCACTGAGGCGGCCGGCGCGGTGCTCGATGCCGCTGTCGCGACCGGGCGGAAACGGCTCTGGTCGACCGTCGGCACGTGGAACACACCGTCGCTCCGTGTCCTTGAGAAGCTCGGGTTCGAGCGGGACCACGTTTCCACGGAAGACAACGGTGAAGTGGTCTGGCTGACACGCTCGTTGCCGTGATGCGAGAGCACGCTCCCGGGGCTTCATGCTCACATGCGTGGTCGTCCCGGGTGTTTGCGTCGGCAGGAGGCGGCGTGGCGGCGTGCGACGAGGCTGCGGTGCCAACGCAGTACCGTGTCGGGGCGTTCCAGCACGGTGATCTGGTGGCGCAGGGCGAGGGTCTCCGCGTCCTTGTCCTGGTCGGTCATCGGCAGCAGGTGAAGCATCGCGAACGCGTTCGACACACCCAGGTAAGCCAGTCGGAGCAGCACGATCGGTCATCATGACGCGCTGACGACAGCTGCGCGAGAGCGCCAGCTCGAGCGACCGCGGCCAGATTTCGGGAAACCCGATGCACCGGCCCTCACCAGGGCGGATGGGAATTCCGGCAAGGGCAGGGTGAAGGACCGGCTGGCTGCCCGAACGGGAGCCGGCGCAGCGGCGGAGGGCGCTGCCCCGATGGCCCAGTGCCTGGTAGGCAGCGGGAGCTAGCACCGGATGGCTGAGTGATTCCTCTGGAAGGCGTCGACCTTCAGGTCCCGGGTGCGGGACAGATGGCGGATCATCGTCGTGCGCGCTGTTTCCGCGTCGCCTCGGCGGAGGGCGTCGAGGATCAGGACGTGTTCCTCCTGGCCGGCGCGGAGGACCTCGTCCAGGTCCTCGACCTGCGTCATCTGCGCGTTGTAGATCTGTTGGAGTACTCCGAGTCCGTCGAGCAGCCGGGACATCGTGCCGTTGCGTGCCGCGGCGCGCAGGGCATGGTGCCACTCGGTGTTGAGCTCGACGTGCTTCTCGTGGTCGGTGCAGTGTTCGGCTTCGGCGGTGATGCGCTCCAGTGACGCCAGGTCACGACGGGATGCCTGTTCCGCGGCGGCCGCGGCGCAGGCGGACTCGAGGATGATGCGGACGTCGTAGATCTCGCGGATCTCTTCCGGGGTCCGCGTCTTGACGACGTAGCCGCGTATCTCGCGGTTGATCAGCTCCTCCTGGGCCAGCCGGGCGAGTGCTTCCCGTACGGGGGTGCGGGAGACGCCGAGCTTCTTCGCCAGGGCTGTCTCCAGGAGGACGGCCCCTGGGGGGAGTTCACCGCCGACGATCATGGTGCGGATGGATTCGTACTGCGCGGCGGCGGAGTCGTAGACGCTCATGCGAAGGTCACCGGTCCGCCTGCGGTGTCAACCGTGAAGGAGAGCCTCAAAGGGCCCGAGCTCAGTGGCAGGCTGGTGCCGAGGGCCAGGATGAGGGCACGGACCCCGTCCGGGTCGGGGGTGCGGGCGGACAGGTCCAGCAAAGGGGTCTGCGGGAGGGCGGCCTCGGTGGGGTGGGCCGATCCGGTCCAGTCGATGAGGAACGGGACCAGGCCGGAGGGGTGCGCGGTGTCGAAGGAGGTCAGGCGCCATGTCAGCAGGGTGCCGTCCGGGCGGCGGCGGCTCATCGGGAGTACCGGCCCCGGGTCGTAGCCGACCGCGTGGGCATCGGTTACGGCCTTGTCCAGGTCGGCTGGGCTGATGGCCCAGGTCACCGTCCTGGGGCCGGTCAGCTGGTCGATGCCGAAGGGGCGGGGCCGCGGGGGCTCAGGCTGGTCGGGGTCCGGGCCGATGATCTCCAGGTAGCCGGAACCGCCCAGCGACACCAGGTAGTTGCGGGTGCCGCGGCCGGGGTGGGCGCCGCCGGGGGCCGGTTGTACGCCGGTGCGCCGGGCGAAGTCGGCGACCGTCGCCTCGAGATCGGGTGTGGCGAGGACGATGTGGTCGAGGAGTCCGGGATGGGCGTTCATCCCGAGGAGATTACGTACACGCGTGTATACGTTCAAGCCTTGACGTGGAAGAACGCGCGCGGCTACGGTCGGAGCGCATCGAGTCCGAGGATCTGACGGGAGGGAGCTGTCGTGAAGCCTGCTGTGTACGACGCCCCCGTCCGCCTCGTCGGCTTCGCCCGCGCCCTGCGGCGCCACATCGATCTGCTGCGGGTCTCCGGCACGCTCTGTCGCGTCTGACCTCGGTCGGGGCTGCCCCCGCGACAGGTAGGTAGCGTCCGAAACTTCGTCCGCGGCCTTGTCCTGCGTTACGGGCTTTTGACCCGCCATGTGGCGTTTTCCGCTCTTCCCTCTCTTTTCTTCCGGCCACTGCCGTGTGCGCCCGCCTGTCCGGGCGCCGGCTACCCGGCGTTGCCATGTCTTCATCAGGAGTACGACCGTGATATCCAGCAAGAGACGCCTGCTCATCGGGGCCCTGACGACCACCTCCCTGCTGGTCCTGTCGGCGTGCGGCGAAGGCTCCGGCGCGTCGGCCGACGGCACCGGCCCCGTCTACTTCGGGGTTTCGGCTCCCGTCACCGGCCAGTACGCCGAATACGGGAAGTTCTACAAGCAGGGTTTCGACCTCGCGCTCGACCAGATCAACGCCGACGGCGGTATCAACGGCCGCAAGGTGAAGCTGAAGTGGGAGGACAGCCAGTCCGACCCCAAGCAGTCCGTGCCGATCGCCCAGAAGTTCGTCAATGACAGCTCCATCATCGCGGAGCTCGGCGACTTCTCCAGCCCCGCCTCGATGGCCGCCTCACCGGTCTACGAGCGCAACAAGCTGGTTCAGTACGGCTTCACCAACTCCTCGCCGAAGTTCACCCTCGGCGGGCAGTACATGTGGAGCCCGGGCATCTCGCAGGCCACCGCCGAGGTCCAGCAGACCGATGAGCTGGCGAAGTTCGGCAAGAAGATCGCGGTGGTCTATCAGAACACCGACTGGGGCAAGCAGGTCTTCGAGATCTTCCAGAAGCGGGCGGAGAAGCTCGGGCTGACGGTCACGTACAGCTCCGCGTACCTCCCCTCCACCACCGACTTCCGGCCGCTGCTGATCAAGGCCCGCGACTCCAAGCCCGATCTCGTCTATGACATCGGCTACGACAACGACGCGGCGGCGATCCTCACCCAGGCGCCCAAGGCGGGGGTCACCGCCAAGATCTTCACCGAGCAGCTGACGGCCACGGGCATCAAGCTCGCGGGGGAGAACGCCGAAGGTGCGCTCACCACGGCGACCTGGTTCCCCAATTCCACCGAGCCCCGGGTCAAGGCGTTCACCAAGGCGTTCAAGGCGAAGTACGGGCATGTCCCGGGCGCGTTCGAGGTGTACGCGTACGACGCGCTGACCCAGTTGGTGCACGCGGCCAAGAAGGGTGGGGCCACCCGGCAGGGCGTGTACCAGGGGCTGAAGAGCTCGACCGATCTGCCGAGCGTGCAGTACGGAAAGTTCCGCTTCCAGTCCGACCGCCGTCCTGCCGACCCGCCGACCCCCGTTGCGGTGATCGTCAAGAACGGCGAGCAGGTCCCGGCAAAGGGATGACGGCCGAAGCATGATCGACACACTGCTCGCCGGGATCATCCACGGCAACACATACGCACTAGTCGCGATCGGACTCTCGCTGATCTTCGGCGTATCCAATGTGGTCAACTTCGCCCAGGGGTCGGTCTTCGCGGTCGGCACCATGTCCGGCTGGTGGCTCATCGCCGAGCAGCACTGGCCGCTGTGGGCGGCGATCGTCGGCGTCTGCGCCTTCACCGCCGTCCTGGGCCTGGCCGTCAACGTGCTCGCGGTCCAGCCACTGGCCAAGGTTCCGCCCATCGCCGCGCTGCTGGCCACCTACGCGGTGTCGGTCGTCCTGGACAACCTCTCCCAGGTCGTGTTCGGCCCCGACACCCGGCGGTTTCCGCAGGCTCTGGACACGCTCAACTTCCAGGTGGGGGGCTTCCGTTTCGGCACCCTCGACGTGGTGATGTTCGCGGTGAGCGTCGGCTGCATCCTGCTGCTCGGCGGCTTCCTCAAGTTCACCAAGTACGGGCAGGCCATCCGCGCCACCGCCCAGGACTCCGATGCGGCGCTGCAGATGGGTGTGCCGGTGGGCAGGGTGCGGAACCTGTCGTTCATGCTCGCCTCGGCGCTCGGCGGCCTGGCCGGTGTCCTGGTCGGCATGTACAACAGCAACATCTCGCCCAGCTCCGGTACGGCCGCGGGGCTGACCGCCTTCACCGCCGCGACCCTGGGGGGCCTCGGCAATCTGCCCGGAGCCGTGCTCGGGGGGCTGGCGCTGGGCATCGTCGAAGCCTTCGGCATCTCCTACTGGGGCGCCGGCGTCGACAACCTCATCATCTTCGGCGTCCTGCTGCTCGTGCTCTGGCTCCGGCCCGGGGGACTGCTGGGCAAGGTGCCCCTGATCTCCGCGGAGCCGCTGACGGGGACGTTCCTCGGCGGCGGTCGGCCCATCCGGCTGAGGTGGTGGCAGGCCCTGGCCCTGGTCGGCGTGGCCGCCGGCGTCGTGCCGTGGGTGGCGGACGACTACCAGCTGACGACCGGCACCCAGGTGCTGATCTTCGCGATCCTGGCCCTCTCCCTCACCCTCGTCTCCGGTTCGGCGGCCCAGATCTCGCTCGGCCAGGCCGGGCCCATGGCCGTGGGCGCCTACACCTCGGCGCTGCTCGTCGGGGAACACGGCTGGCCCTTCCTGGCCGGTCTGTTCGCCGCCGGCCTGGCGGCCGCGGCCGTCGGCACTGTTCTGATGTCCCCGACGTGGCGGCTCAGCGGCCACTACGTGTCCATCGCCACCCTCGGCATCGGCGCCGTGACCGTGGCCGCGATCCTCAACCTCGACTGGCTGACCCATGGCCCGCTGGGCATCACGGCGATCCCACCGCCCAGCCTCTTCGGCCACCAGATCATCACGCCCACGGACACCTATCTCCTCGACCTGACCGTCCTGCTCGTCGCGCTCGGGCTCGTCGTACGGCTGCAGAAGTCCTACCTCGGCACCGTCTGGTCGGCGGTCGGCGCGGACGAGACGGCCCTTGGCGCCTCGGGTCTGCGCCCGGCCGACTACAAGGCGCTCGCGTACGCCGTCGGTGCCTTCGTCGCCGGGCTCGCCGGAAGCCTGCTGGCCCACCAGTACAGCTATCTGGACCCGACGATGTTCAGCCCCGACCTGTCCATGCTGGCCCTGACCATCATCGTGCTCGGCGGGATGAACAGCCCGTTCGGCGCAGTGCTGGGCGCGGTGGTCCTCGTGGGCGCCCCCGAGTTCCTGCGGATGGCGCAGGACGCCAGGCTTCTGACCTACGGAGTGCTCTTGCTGCTGCTCATCCGATTCCGGCCACAGGGCCTGTGGGCGAGGCGGGCATGACGGCCGAACGCTCTCCCGCACCCGGGCTCGCACCCACGCCCGCACCCGCACCCGCACCCGTACTCGAAGTCGCCGATCTCGCCCGCTCCTTCGGTGCCGTACGCGCCGTGAACGGCGTCTCGTTCCAGGTCCGGCAGGGCGAAGTGGTCAGCATCATCGGCCCCAACGGCTCAGGCAAGACCACGACGCTCAACTTGCTCAGCGGGCTGCTCACCCCCGACAGCGGCGAGATCCGGCTGCACGGCCGCCGCATCGAATGGCTGCCCGCCGAGCGCAGGGCGGAACTGGGCATCGCCCGCACCTTCCAGAACGGCCGGGTCTTCGCGAGCCTGCCCGTCGCGGACAACGTCTACGTCGGGCAGTACGCCAAGCTGAAGCGCACCCGGCCCTTCCCCCGGCTGCGCCACCTGCCCGTGCTGCGCTGGCTCCCCCTGCTCGCCGAGCTGCTGCTGGCTCTCGTACAACCGCCGGCCGTGCGACGCGAACAGTCCGAGGCCGCCGCACGGACCGAAGCGCAACTCGCCCGCTTCGGGACACGGCTGCTCCCGCGCGCCGACCACCGTGCGCACACCCTGTCGTACGCCAACCGGCGGCGCACCGAGATCGCCCGCGCCCTCGCCCTCGAACCGGCGCTGCTGCTCCTGGACGAGCCGACGGCCGGGATGAACCAGACCGAGACGGCCGAAGTCCTCGACCAGCTCCTCGAGTTGAAGGCCGAGGGGCAGACGATCGTGCTGGTCGAGCACAAGATCGACCTGGTGATGACGGTCTCCGACCGGGTGATCGTGATGGACGAAGGACAGCCGATCGCCGCCGGGACGCCCGCGGAGGTCCGCGACGACGAGCGGGTCGTCGAGGCCTACCTCGGCCGCCGCCGTGCGCAGCGCGAGGAGGCGTCCCGATGACGGTGCCCGCGCCGGAGACACCCGCGCCGCCGCTGGAGACGCGCGTGCCGCTGCTCGAACTGAAGGACGTAGATGTCCACTACGGCCCCTCACAGGCGCTCACCCAGGTGTCCCTCCAGGTCGGACGCGGTGAGATCGTGTCCCTGCTCGGCGGCAACGCCTCCGGCAAGTCGACCACCATGAAAACCGTCCTCGGCCTGCTGCGACCGGCCGCCGGCCAGGTCCTGCTGGACGGCGAGCGGATCGACACCCTCCCCACCAGGGCTCGGGTGCGCCGGGGCATCGCCTCCGTCCCCGAGGCCCGACGAGTCTTCACCGGAATGACGGTCGAGGAGAACCTGCACCTCGGCGCCTTCACCCGCGCCGGACGCGGCGAGATCCGCCAGGACATCGAACGGCTCTACGAGTCCTTTCCGCGCCTGGCCGAACGCCGAACCCAGCACGCCGGCACCCTCAGCGGCGGCGAGCAGCAGATGCTGGCCTTCGCCCGTGCGCTCATGAGCAGACCGCGGCTGATCTGCATGGACGAACCCACGATGGGTCTGTCCCCGCTCTTCGTCGACCGGGTGCTGGACATGATCGCTGACGTCAACCGCACGCTGGGCGTGGCGGTGCTCATCGTCGAGCAGAACGCCGAACTGGCCCTGTCCATCGCCTCCCGCGGCTACGTGCTGCGCACCGGATCGATCGTGCTGCACGGGCAGGCAAGCGCGCTGCTCGACGACCCGTCCGTCCGCGAGTCCTACCTCGGAAAGGCCACCTGATGCCTGTACGAAAGCCGTTCCGGCTCGGCGTCTTCACCCGCCTGGTCGACGACGTCCCGCCCGCCGAGCTGTACGCGCGGGCACTGGAACTGTTCACCACCGCCGAAGAACTCGGCTTCGACACCGGCTGGGTCGCCCAGCACCACCTGCGCGACCAGGGCGGGCTACCGTCGCCCCTGGTCTTCCTGACCGCCGCCGCGGCGCGTACGACACGGCTGCGGCTCGGCACCGGGATCATCACCCTGCCCCTGGAGAGCCCGTTCCGGCTCGCCGAGGACGCCGCGGTGCTCGACGCGCTCAGCGGTGGACGGCTGGAGCTCGGCTTCGGCACCGGCGGCGGTGACCTCGTGTTCTCCGTCTTCGGTCAACGGGTGGAGGACCGCCGCGACACCTACGAACGGGCCCTGCGGGTGGTGCGCGACGCGCTGTCCGGCAAGGAGCCCGTGCCCGGCGCCCCGCCCCTGTTCCCACCCGCCGACGCCCTGGGCGACCGGCTCTGGGAGGCCACCTTCGGGGAGGCGGGGGCGATACGGGCCGCGCGCAACGGCAGTGGTCTGCTGCTCGCCCGTACCGCTTTCAGCCCCGTGCCGGACGGCCGGCCCGAGCCGCCCCGCGTACCGCTCGGCGAGGCGCAGCACCCCCTGGCCTCGGCCTACCTGGAGCACTGGGCACGGCCGGACGCCGCTCCCCGGATCGGCCTGTCCCGATCGGTGTACGTGGCCCCGAGCCGCGCGGAGGCGCTGGTGGACGCCGAGGACGGCTTCCGCCGGTTCGCCGCGGTGGCGGGTGAGGCAGCGGCCCGGCGTACCCAGGACGACGCCCATGTCGGCAGCCCTGAGGACGTCATCGCCTCGCTCGGCGCCGACCGGTTGCTCCCGCTGGCCAGTGACCTGATCGTCCAGGTCCACTCGATCGACCCGTCGCACGAGAAGACGCTCCGGTCACTGGAGCTGATCGCCACCGAGGTCGCCCCGGCGCTGGGCTGGCGGCCCGGCCATGACGATGTTCCCCGGCCCGGCGCGGAAACCGCGCCCGAGCACGTCCCCACCACCACCGATTCCCTCGCCGAGGAAGGCCACCCACGATGACCACCCGATCCGGGACACCCACCGATCTGATCGACACGCTGCTCGGTTTCGAACCGGGCTCACCGCTGGCGCGGCTGCGCGCCCGCCGACCGGAGGCGACCGGTCACACGCAGGGCAGCTACGACGCGCTCTTCGCCCCCGCCGCCTCCGCCACCACCGTGACCACCACCGAGCGGTTCGCCGCCGCGCTGCGGGTGGCGCGGCTGCACGGCGACCAGCGCCTGGGCGAGCACTACGCCGGGCAGTTGCTCGCTGCGGACGGTGCGGCGAAGGAGCTCGTGACGGCCGTCGAGGACGTCCGACCGCTGCGCCCCGCCACCGAACCGCCCGCCCCTGAACCGCTGCCCGGACAAGGCCGATTGCGCGCCATCCTCGCGCACGCCGATCTGCTGGTCCTGCGGCCCGCGGCGGCCACCCCGGCCGACCTGGACGCCCTGGCCAAGGCCGGGCTCGGCGCGGCTGAGATCGTCACGGTGTCGCAGCTCATCGCGTACGTCAGCTTCCAGGTCCGGCTGCTCGCCGGCCTGGCGCTGATCCGCGGGGACGAGCGGCCCGCCCCAAGTCCCGTACGCGGCCCGCTGGACGCGCCCCAGACCGGATTCACGCAGGAACAGCTGGGCTGGACGCCCTGGCTGGAACCCGTCGCGGTGGAGGACGTGACGGACGAGCAGCGCGCGGTCCTGCCCGGACAGCGCCTGCAGTCCCCGTACTTCCGGCTGCTCGCCCTGGACCCGGCGGTGCTCGGTGAGCGCACCGCCACCGACAACGGCATCTTCTACACCCGAGGCGGCCTGCCCCGGCAGGAGCGCGAACTCGCCGCCACCGTGACCTCGCGCGTGAACGGCTGCGTGTTCTGCGCCTCGGTGCACAGCCGCTTCGCCTCCCAGCTCAGCAAGCGGGACGGGGATGTCCAGCGGCTTCTGGACGAAGGCGTGGACACACCCCTCGACGACCGCTGGCGTGCCATCACGGACCTCGCGGCGGCCCTGACCACGACACCGCCGACCGCGGACCAGTCCCATGTCGCCGCCCTGCGCGCACTCGACCTCGACGACCTGGACATCCTCGACGCCGTCCAGGCCGCCGCGTTCTTCGCCTGGGCCAACCGCCTGATGCTGACCCTCGGCGACCCCGAATCGCCCGCGCAGCACTGAACCGAAGGAGCCACAGCCATGTCCCCCACCGCGACAGCCAACACCACCCGCAAGAACAAGGACGAAGAGCGGCAGGCAGCGGACCAACTGCTCGACACCGCCCCCGACCCGCAGCCCGGACTGCGCGCCTACCTCGAGGTCAAGCGCGCCGCGCTGCTCGCCAAGCGGGAGGCCGAGCGCACCGCCCCCGCGACCGAGCCGAACCGGCTGCGGGCCAGGACCAAGGCCGAGGACCGCAGCGGCGTACGGCGCATCCGGATCCGCCACCACCAGATCCTCAGTGACTCCCCGCCGGACTTCGCCGGCTACGACCTCGGGCCCGCCTCGCCCGAGATCCAGCTCGGCGTACTCTCCAGCTGCCTCACCCACATCTTCCTCATCCAGGCCGCCGACCTGCGGATCCCGCTGGACTCCCTCGAAGTCGAGGTGCGGGCCGACCAGGACCCGCGCGCCGGAGCGCCCGGGTTCGAGCAGGTGCCGATCTACCCGCACAACATCTCGTACACCGTGCACATCACCTCACCGGCCACCAAGGCGCGCATCCGCGAGCTGCACGAGACGGTCGAGCGCAAATGCCCGATCTACAACCTCCTCATCAACCCGCAGCACATCACCGGCCGAGTCGTCCTGACCGGCAGTCCGGAGGAGATATGACCGCCTCCCGTATCCGGCTCGGCTTCCTCACACACGCGAACGGCCCCGCCGACACGCGTGAGACCTACCGGGGCCTGCTGCGCCTCTTCCGGGCCGCCGACGAACTCGGTTACCACACTGGCTGGATCTCACAGCACCACTTCCAGGACGACTACGGACGCGTTCCCTCGCCGCTGCCGTTCCTGGCCGCTGCCGCCGCGCGGACCAGTCGTATCCGGCTGGGAACGGCGGTCGTGATCGCGCCCCTGGAGGATCCCGTACGGCTCGCCGAAGACGCCGCCGTCGTCGACGAGATCAGCGAAGGACGACTCGAACTCGGCCTCGGCAACGGGGGATTCGGCCCCGAGGCGGAAAGGGTCTTCGCGGCATTCGGCATCGACCCGGCACACCGACGGGAACGGGGCTCGCAGGTGCTCGCCCGGACGCTGCGGGCCCTGCGCGGCGAACCGTTGGGAGACCGCCCGGACGGCCCCGTTCTCCAGCCGCCCGTCCCCGGGCTGGCCGACCGGGTGTGGTGGTCTTCCGCCAACCCGCGCGGTGGTGCCGAGGCCGGAGCCCAGGGCGCGGGACTGCTGCTGGCACGCCGCGCACTCCGGGTGAGCGGCCCGACCGATCTCGACCAGCTGCGCGTGGTCGAGCCCTACCTGGCACAGCCGGCCGCGGGGCCCGGAGTGCCGCCGCGCATCGCCGTCTCGCGTGGCCTGTTCGCCACCAAGGACCCCGCGGCGAGCGACGGGGAGTTCCGGCGGATCGTCCACCACTATCTCGAAGGCCCCCTCCGCAACGGTGAGTTCCCGCCCGGCCTCGCATTCGACGACTACCTGGCGCGGTCCAACTTCTTCCACGGCCATCCGGAGCAGGTCGTCGAGCAGCTGAACCGTGACCGGATCCTGCCGTACGCGACCGAGCTGATCGTGCAGGTCCACTACGGGGCGACGGTGGAGGAGTCGCTGCGCAATCTGGAGCTCATCGCGACCGAGGTCGCCCCGCTGCTGGATCCTTCCGTGCCCGCTCCCGTGCCCGCTCCCGTGGGCGCGGGAGTGAGCGGGGAGGTGCGCGAGTGAGTACGGGGACGAGGACGGCGCAGCCTGACGCGCACCGTGCCAGGGCACCGTCAGCGCGGGAGAAGACTCCTGCCCGTACGCGCCGACGCGGCGCCCGCCGGCCCGATCCACTGCCATGGCTGCTTCCGCTCGGCGTGCTCGCGCTGTGGCAGCTGGCCTCCTGGAACGCCTGGATGGATCCGCTGCTGCTGCCCTCGCCCGGCGCGGTGGCCCGCGTCCTGCGGGACTCCGCCGGCGACGGCACTCTTGTCACCGACCTGTCCGCGAGCATCGAGCGCTGGGCCTCCGGCTTCCTGATCGGCGCATCGCTGGGGCTGCTGCTCGGCTCGCTCGTCGGCCTGTCCGTGCTGTCCGAGCGGCTGCTCGACACCACGGTGCAGATGCTGCGCACCGTACCGGTGTCGGGCCTGTCGCCCCTGCTCATCGTCTGGCTCGGACTGGACGAGGCGCCGAAGGTGGTACTGGTCGCGGTGGGCAGCTTCTTTCCCGTGTACATCAACACCTTCGGCGGCATCCGCAACGTGGACCGCAAACTCGTCGAGGTGGGCCAGGTGTTCCAGTGGAACCGGCCCACCGTGCTGCGCCGGATCGTCCTGCCCGCGGCGCTCCCGGAGATCCTCAACGGCGTCCGGTACGCGCTCGGCGTCGCCTGGGTGCTGCTGGTCCTGGCCGAACTCCTCGGGGCCACCTCCGGGTTGGGGTTCATGCTCAACCAGGGACGTGAGCTGTCGCGGGTCGATGTGGTGATCGCGGCGCTGCTGGTCTTCGCCGTCGCGGGCAAGGCCGTCGACCTGCTCGTACGGGCCGCGGAGCGACGGCTGCTGCGCTGGCGCGACCTGCACGCGGGGGCGTGATCCGAGCCATGAGTATCGCCCTGTCCCTGCGCGGCTATGGCCGTACGTTCACCACCCCGGCCGGTGCCCTCAGGGCCGTCGACGGCGTCGACCTGGACATCGCGCCCGGCGAGTTCACCGCCCTGGTCGGGCCGTCCGGCTGCGGCAAGTCGACCATCCTGCGGGCCGTCGCGGGCCTGGACACCCGGGGTGACGGGGAGGTGTTCGCAGGTGGTGACCCCATCACCGGGCCGCATGCCTCGCGCGGCCTGGTCTTCCAGGAGCACCGCCTCTTCCCGTGGCAGTCCGTCGCGAAGAACATCGGCGCCGGGCTGCGAGGTGACCGCGCCGCACGCGAGCGGCGGGTGGCCCAACTCCTGGAGCTGGTCGGCCTGGAGGGCTTCGCCGATGCCTACCCCGGCCAGCTGTCCGGCGGTATGGCGCAGCGCGTGGCCATCGCCCGCGCACTGGCGCCCGCTCCGGACGTCCTTCTTCTGGACGAACCGTTCGGCGCACTGGACGCGTTCACCCGGATCCGGCTCCAGGACGCCCTGCGCGACATCTGGACCGCCCACCACGTCACCGCCCTCCTGGTCACGCACGACATCGACGAGGCAGTCGCCCTCGCCCAGCGCGTCGTCGTCCTCGACTCCCGCCCGGGGCGGGTGCGGCGCGTCCACGAGATCGACCTGCCCTATCCGCGGGACCGGGCCTCGGCGCGTTTCGCCGAGCACCGCGCCGCGCTGCTCGGTGACTTCGCCCTGAGCGGCCTCTCCCCACGCACCGATTCCCGCCACCCCGATTCCCCACGCACCGATTCCCCACGCACCGATCCTTCCGAGGAGAAGCACCATGCCTGACCTCTCTCTGTCCCGGCGCGGACTGCTGCGAGTCGCGGCGGGCGGCGCCGCCGCGACATCGCTCGCGGCGTGCGGATCCGGCGCCTCGGCCTCCGGTTCGGTGGCAAAAGGGGTCGCCGGGCAGCTCAGGATCGGATTCCAGCCGCCCTACATCGTGATGGACGTGCTGCAGAAGCAGAAGACGCTCGCCTCGGCGCTGAGCGGCGACGGCACCGACGTATCGCTCAAGGTCCTCGACCCGACCGTCATCCAGCAGTCGGTGGCCGGCCGCGCCCTCGATCTCGGGCTCGGCGGGCTGGGGCCGATCCAGCTCTCCAGCCAGCCGTTCACCGTGGTCGCCCTCGTCGAACACAGCCCGCGCACCCAGGCGTTGCTGGTCCGCAAGGACTCCGGTATCAAGAGCGTCATTGATCTCAAGGGCAGGAAGCTCGGCTCCTACGGCACCACGATCAACGCGAACCTGTTCGTGCTGCGCGCGGCGGAGAAGGCCGGAATCGACGCGGGCGAGATCAAGTTCGTCCCCCTCACCACCGATCAGATCACCGCCGCGCTGCTGTCCGGCTCCGTGGACGCCGTACAGACCTGGGACCCGTTCGCCGCCCGGCTCGAGGCATCCAAGCGCACCCGCACGCTGCTCACCGGCCAGGGCCTGGTCGAGAACTACGTGGTGATCTACGGCCACCGCGACTACGTGAAGAAGTACCCGAAGACCATAGCCAAGGCGCTCCGCACCTACCGCAAGGCGCTGACCTGGGTCAACGCCCACCAGGACAATGCGCTCCGGCTCTTTGCCTCCGCCAACAAGCTGGACGCCGAGGTCGCCGCGCTCACCTTCCGCCGCCGTGAGTACCTGCTCTCGGCGCCCAACGAGCGCTTCCTCGCCGATCTGAAGCGCCAGGAGAGGGAACTCAAGGCGTCCGGCGTCCTGACCAAGAGCGTCGACTGGGACGCGGCGATCGACCACACGATCGCCGAGGAGGCCCTCGCCGCGGATGGATGATGCTCGCGGCCGCCTCCGCCGTACCGGGAGCGCGGTTCACCTGGCGCTGTGTGCCGACTCCGTCACCTGCCGCCACGTCCGCATCAGCTGGCTGAACTCCTTGACCTGGACGAGCACGTGGTCGCGGGCGGCGTTCTCCGCGGTGTCCGCGTCCCCGCCGGCAATGGCGTCGGCGATCTCACGGTGCTCGGCCAGCGAGCGCCGCATGCGATCCGGCACGCGCAACTGCAGCCGCCGGTACGGCTGGAGGGCCCGTTTGAGCGCCTGGGCCTGCTGTCGCAGGTACTCGTTGCCGCAGGAGTCGTAGACGATGTCGTGGAACCAGGCGTTGGCGTAGTAGTAGCGGTCGGCGTCGCCGGCCGTGGCGTGTTTCACGCACTCCTGCAGGGCGCGTTCGAGCTCGTCCAGCGACTCCCGCTCGATACGGCGGGCGGAGAGCCGTGCCGCCATTCCCTCGAGCTCGGCCATGACTTCGAAGCGTTCGGCCAGCTCGGAGATGCTCAACTCGGTGACGAATGTGCCGCGTTTGGGGCGGATCTGCACCAGTCCGGAGCGCTCCAGGGCCTGGAGGGCTTCTCGGATCGGCGTGCGCGAGCATCCGTACTCCCGCTCGAGCTGTGCCGGATCCAGGCGTTCACCGGGTCGGTAGCGGCCGTCGATGACGGCGTTCTCGAGCGCGTCCCGTACGCGCTGTGATTCCGGGACTCGAGCCATGGACACCTCCGAGCCCAGATTATCCGATCTGGACAGGGGGTGGTGCATCTCACTCTCGCGTTGTTATATACATCAGACGCGTTTACGCATATGAAATGGTCTGGAACCGGAGGCAGGGCGAAGGAGCGGAGATGGGACGTCATGACGGCTGGCTTCTCGCTGAGCTGTTCCAAGCGCTCGGGCGACGGCGTGGCGGCGACCCGGCGGTCGGAGAGCCGCACGACTCCCCGCTGGACCAGCTGCTCGCCGCCTGTGAAGTCCTGATGAGTGACGTGGGCGAAGCCTCGACGCGGGCGGTCGCGGCTCGAGCCCTGTCCGCCTACGACACACTCGACGACGTCGGCAGGCTCGTCTTCTTCACCCACATCACCAAGACCTATGGTGTCGACGCCGAGCAGGTCCGCGCCGCCTTCCGCCGGTGGGAGGGCGCCAGGAACTCCGGATCCGACGGCGGCGAGGAACTGGTCCGGCTGTTCGACGTGGTCGAGCCGGCCCGCCAGCAGCTGCTGCGCCGGATGAACCACGCACCCGGTGCCACGCTCGCCCTGGTGCGGATGCGCGCGGACCTGCGTGGACTGACGCGCCGTCATCCGGAGCTGATGTCCCTCGACCACGACTTCCACCACCTGCTCACTTCCTGGTTCAACCGCGGCTTCCTCCGCATGGAGGAGATCACCTGGGACTCATCGAGGAAGCTGCACGACCACCTGCTGCATTACGAGAAGGTCCACCCGATGGCGGGCAGGGCCGAGCTCCGCCGTCGTCTGCAGCCCGAGGACCGCCGTGTGTACGCCTTCTTCCACCCGGCCACCGGGGACGTACCGCTGATCTTCGTGGAGGTCGCACTGATGCGCGGCGTGCCGGAGCGCATCGCCCCGCTCCTGGAGAACGGCCCGGCACTGAGCCCCTCGCAAGCAGACACGGCAGCGCTCTACTCGATCAACAACGCCCTGGACGGCCTGGCCGGAGTCTCCTTCGGCAGCTTCCTCATCAAACAGGTCATCGAGCAAGTGGGGGAGCAACTGCCGCACCTGGCGCAGTTCGTCACGCTCTCGCCCATCCCCGGATTCCGGCGCTGGCTCGGCGAGCGGGCCGAGCAGGACGCCGACCTGCGGCTGCTCGTCCAGGAGCTGGACACTGTGGAAGAACCGGCGAACCTCGGCGCGGAGGACGCCGAGCAGATCCGTCCCCGGCTCCTTCCCGCCCTGGCGCGGTACATCGCGGTCGAGCAGCGCGACGACGGGCGCCCCCTCGACCCGGTCGCCCGCTTCCACCTGGGCAACGGGGCCATCGCCTGGCGGCTGAACTGGCCGGCGAACAGCTCACCGGAGGCCTGGCGGCAGTCCTACGGCGCGATGATCAACTACCGCTATGAGCCGGAGAAGCTGGAGCGCCGGCACGAGGACTTCGTCCGCAACCGCACCGTGGCGCTCGGCGGACCGCTGCGCGACGTCCTCCCGGATGCCCCGACGGCTCCCCCCACTCCAGACGCGTCCACCACCTCGGACGACGAGAGAGGAACACCCCCGATGGCGCCCTTCACGACCATCTACCGGTCCTTCGTCGAGCAGGCGGAGCGCCGGCCGGACAAGGCGCTCTTCGAGCTGCCCGACGGGCAGAGGATCACCTATCGCGAGACTGCGGAGACCGTGCGGCGGACCGCGGCCCGTCTCGTCGCCGACGGCGTCACTCCCGGTGACCGGGTCGCCGTGCAGGTGGAGAAATCCCCGGAGGCCATCGCACTGTACCTGGCGACCCTGCGGATCGGCGGCGTCTTCCTGCCGCTCAACACCGCTTACACCGGTGCGGAGATGGAGTACTTCATCGGCGACGCCCGGCCCCGTGTCCTCGTCTGCTCCCCGGACCGGCTGGCCGACCACGTGCACCGCGCGGAGCAGGGGCTCGTTGTCGAAACCCTCGGCACCACCGGCGACGGCACCCTCCTCGACGGCGACGGCGACGGCGACGGCGACGGCGACGGCGACGGCGACCGCGACCGCGACGGCAACGGCAACGGTCGGCATGCGAAGGTCTTCGACGCATCGGCCGACGATCCGGCGGCGATCCTCTACACGTCCGGCACCACCGGGCGCTCCAAGGGCGCGGTGCTCTCTCACGGCAACCTCGCCTCCAACTGCCGGGCGCTGCTGGAAGCATGGGAGTACACCGCCGAGGACCGGCTGATCCACGCCCTGCCGATCTTCCATATCCACGGGCTCTTCGTCGCCGTGAACATGACCCTGACGGCGGGCGCCTCCATGTACTACCTGCCGAAGTTCGACGCCGGGACGATCGCCGACCTGCTACCTGGGGCCACGGTGCTCATGGGCGTCCCCACCTTCTACACCCGGCTGCTGAAGAACGACCGGCTCACCCAAGAGGCCTGCGCCTCGATGCGGCTGTTCGTTTCCGGATCGGCTCCGCTGCTCGCGAGCGATCACCAGGCCTTCGAGGCCCGCACCGGCCACGCCATCCTGGAGCGCTACGGGATGACCGAGACCGGCATGAACACCACCAACCCCTACACCGGCGGACCACGCAAGCCCGGCACTGTCGGCATCCCGCTCCCCGGCACCGAGATCCGGGTGGTGGACGGTGCGACCGGACGGCCGCTGCCCGACGGCGAGGTCGGCAGCATCGAAGTTCGCGGTCCGAACGTCTTCACCGGCTACTGGCAGTTGCCCGAGAAGACCGCCGCGGAGTTCCGCGAGGACGGCTTCTTCATCACCGGCGACCTGGGCCGCATCGACGAGGACGGCTATCTGCGCATCGTCGGCCGGGGTAAGGACCTCGTGATCTCCGGGGGCTACAACATCTATCCCAAGGAGATCGAGGAACTGCTCGACGCCCACCCCACGGTGCGGGAGTCCGCCGTGATCGGCGTTCCCCACCCGGACTTCGGCGAGACGGTGGTGGCCGTCGTCGTACCGGCCCCGGACCAGCAGCCCCAAGAGGCGGAACTACTGGACTTCGTCGCCAAGGACCTTGCCCGGTTCAAGCACCCGCGCACCGTGCGCGTCGTCGACGCGCTGCCCCGCAACGTGATGGGGAAGGTCCAGAAAGCCGAACTGCGCAAGCGCTACGCAGACCTGTTCGCGGGCGCGGACGCCTGATCCACCGGCCGGCTGTGGTCCACGGGGCCGGCCGGCTCCACCTCTGTCTCACCCTGCAGGTCCCCTGTTTCCCCCATGTCCCCCCGGTGTCTCTCAGCGTGGAGAAGACGATGGTTATCTATGGAGTTGCCGCACTGGCGGTGTGCATGCTCGCGGGCACACTCACCGGTGAACTGCTCGGCGTCGTGGTCGGCGTCGATGCCAATGTCGGCGGAGTCGGCTTCGCCATGATCATGCTGGTGCTGGTCACCCACCAGCTCCGCCGGAAGGGCAAGTTCCCCGAGGCCTCCGAGCAGGGCGTGCTCTTCTGGAGCGCGATGTACATACCGATCGTCATCGCCATGGCCTCCGCGCAGAACGTGGTCAAGGCGGTCACCGGCGGTCCGATGGCGATCCTGGCGGGACTCGGCGCCGTCGCCGCGGGGTTCGCCCTGGTACCCGCGCTGGCGCGGATCGGCGAACCGGGCGAACCACTGGAGACGCCGCAGACGCTGAGCGCGGACGAGAAGCAGGAGGCCTGAGATGGACAGGTTCACATCCGTCTTCGAAGACAATGGCCTGCTCGTGGCCTTCGCGCTGGTCGGCGCGCTGATGCTGGTCGGCGGGTGGTTGTCCAAGACGCTGACCCGCGGCCGGCTGCAGGGCTCCGCCATCGCCATCCTCCTCGGCCTGGTCCTGGCCTACTGGGGCGGCACGGTGACCGACGGCGAGCACGGGCTCGCCGACTTCACAGCGCTCTCCGGGCTGAGCCTGATGGGCGGCGCGATGCTTCGGGACTTCGCGATCATCTCCACCGCCTACGGCGTCGACCTGAAGGTGATCAAGCGTGCCGGGCTGTCCGGCGGGCTGTCGATCCTGCTGGGCGTACTCATCTCGTTCGTGGTCGGGGCCGTCATCGCCGCCTTCTTCGGCTACACCGACGCCAAATCGCTGACGACCATCGGCGCCGGTGCGGCCACATACATCGTCGGGCCGGTGACCGGCACGGCGGTGGGCGCGAGCTCGGACGTGATCGCGCTGTCGGTGGCGGCCGGTCTGGTCAAATCCGTGGTGGTGATGGTGGGGACACCGCTCATCGCCCCGCTGATCGGTCTGAACAACCCGAAGTCCGCCATGGCCTTCGGCGGCCTGCTGGGTACGACCTCCGGCGTGGCCGGAGGCCTCGCGGCCACCGACAAGCGCCTGGTCCCCTACGGGGCCATGACGGCCACCTTCTACACGGGCGTCGGCTGCTTGCTCGGCCCGTCGCTGCTGTACATGGGGGTGCGGGCGATCGTCGGTGGGTGAGGGCAATCGCCGATGGAGTGAGCGGGGCACCGTCGGTCGCGGTGGCTCCCGGCTGCTCGGCGTGATCACCGCCGTGCATCTGCTGGAACGACTCCTGGGGGTGACATGAGCGACTGGCACAGCTGGGCGGCGATCGCGGTTTTCGTCATCGCGTACGCGGCGATCATCAGCGAGCATGTGCACCGTACGGCCGCCGCCCTGGGTGGGGCGGCGGCCATGCTCGCGATCGGCGCCACCGACGATACGGCGGCGTTCTTCGACGAGCGCTCCGGGATCGACTGGAACGTCATCTTCCTGCTGCTGGGGATGATGGCGATCGTCGGTGTCCTGCGGCAGACGGGCGTGTTCGAGTATCTGGCGATCTGGGCGGTCAAACGCGCCCGCGGCAGGCCCTTCCGGGTGATGGCGATGCTGATAGTGATCACCGCGGGCGCCTCGGCGCTGCTGGACAACGTCACCACGGTGCTGCTGATCGCGCCGGTCACCCTGCTGGTGTGCGAACGCCTCGCCCTGCCCGTCGCACCGTTTCTGATCGCCGAGGTGATGGCCTCCAACATCGGTGGCACCGCCACCCTGGTCGGCGATCCGCCGAACATCATCATCGCCAGCCGGGGCGGGCTGACCTTCAACGACTTCCTGGTCCATCTGGCGCCGATCGCCGCGATCCTCACCGTCGTTCTGGTGGTGATGTGCCGGGTGATGTTCCGCAAGGTGTTCGTGTACGACGAGCAGCGCGCCGCCGAAGTGATGGCGCTTGAGGAGCGCGAGGCGATCCGTGACCACCGGCTGCTGTACCAGGGCCTGGCCGTACTCGCGCTGGTCGTCGTCGGTTTTGTGGCACACCCGGTGCTGCACTACGCGCCGAGCGTGGTCGCTCTGCTCGGCGCAGGGTTGCTGATCGCCGTCTCGACGGTGGGGACGGGTGAGGCGCTGAAGGAGGTCGAGTGGCCGACTCTCGCTTTCTTCGCCGGGCTGTTCATCATGGTGGGTTCGCTGATCGAGACCGGTGTCATCGGGGAGATCTCCCAGGCCCTGGCGGACGCGACCGGTGGCAGTGAACTCGGCGCGGCGATGCTGTTGGTGTTCGGTTCCGCGGTGTTGTCGGGGGTTGTCGACAACATTCCGTATGTCGCCACCATGGCTCCCATCACGGCCGACCTGGCGCACGGCTTCGGCGGGGGTGATGGTGTCCATGTGCTGTGGTGGGCGCTGGCGCTGGGGGCCGACCTCGGTGGCAATGCCACCGCGATCGGCGCCTCCGCCAATGTCGTGGTCCTGGGGATCGCCGAACGCAACCGCCAGCCCATCTCGTTCTGGCAGTTCACCAAGTACGGCCTGGCCGTGACCTCGGTGACGGTCACCATCGCCGCCGGATATCTCTGGCTGCGCTACTTCGCCCTGAACTGACAGCGAATCCGATCGAACGGGCCACGGGAGTCCGTACCCGTCGGCGGTGACGGTGGTTCGACTCGCGGTCCTCAGCTCGTGGTGGTCTCGGCGGCGGAGGAAAGGACGCGACCGCCGGGGATCGCCGCAAGCAAGTCGCGGGTGTACCCGTGTCGGGGGCGGGTGAAGAGCTCCTCCGGTGGGCCCGTCTCGACGACGCGGCCGGCTCGCATGACGGCGACCTGGTGCGCGATCTGGCGTACGACGGCCAGATCGTGGGAGATGAAGAGGTACGCCACGCCCGTATCGGCCTGCAACTCGGCCAGCAGATCCAGGACTTGGGCCTGCACGGACACGTCGAGCGCGGAGACCGGCTCGTCGCACACCACCAGGTCGGGGGAGAGGGCGAGAGCGCGGGCGATGGCCACACGCTGACGCTGCCCGCCGGACAGCTCCGCCGGGCGGCGCTCCAGCGTGGCGGCGGGAAGCGCCACCCGGTCGAGCAGTTCGCGGGCCCGGGCGAGGCGGGAGAAGCGGTCGCCGACCTTGAAGGCACGCAGCGGTTCGGTGATCACATCGCCTATGGAGAAGCGTGGGTCGAGCGAGGCATACGGGTTCTGGTAGACGAGCTGGGCGCGGCGGCGCAGCTCTCTGGCCCGGGGGCCTCGGGCGGTGGTGACGTCGGTGCCGTCGAACAGGACGTGTCCGGCGGTCGCGTCGGCGAGACGGAGTACCAGGCGGGCGGTGGTGGACTTGCCCGAGCCCGATTCGCCGACCAGTGCCAGGGTCCGGCCGCGATGGAGGGTGAAGCTGACGTCGTCGACCGCGCGCAGTGTCCGGGGCCCGTCCCCGGTGCGGGGCAGCCTGAACTCCTTGACCAGGTTGCGTGCTTCGACCAGGGGCGCCGTGTCCGTCTTCGGGGCGGGGACAGCAGCGCGGGGACGGGCGGTGGTCAGGCTCGGGGCGCTGGCCAGCAGGTGCCGGGTGTACTCGTCCCGCGGGTCGGCCAGGATGTCACGGGTGGGGCCCGCCTCGACGACCTTGCCCTGTGACATGACCACGAGGCGCTGCGCCCGGTCGGCGGCGACCCCGAGGTCATGGGTCACGAGCAGGACCGCCGTGCCCGACTCCTCGGTGAGGCGCTGGAGATGGTCGAGGATGACCCGCTGCACGGTGACGTCGAGCGCGCTGGTCGGCTCGTCGGCGATGATCAGTTCGGGCTTCGCGGCGATGGCGATGGCGATCAGGGCGCGCTGCCGTATTCCACCGGACAGTTCGTGCGGGTACTGCCGGGCCCGGACGGCCGCGTCGGGCAGCCCGGCCCGGTTCAGGACGGCGATCGCCTCGGCGGGGCCCGAGCGACGGGTCGCCAGACCGTGGATGCGCAGGACTTCGGCGACCTGTTCGCCGATCCGCTTGACCGGGTTGAGCGAGACCGTCGGGTCCTGGGGGACCAGCCCGATCCGCGCCCCGCGTACGGTGCGCAGCTCCGCCTCCGACAGCGTGGCCAGGTCGTGCCGGCCGAAGCGGACCGTGCCCGCGTCGATGCCGCCGTTCCCCGGCAGGAGCCGGGTGATCGCGTGTGCGGTCGTACTCTTGCCGGAGCCGGACTCGCCGACCACCGCCGTTACCTGTCCTGGCCATACATCGAGGTCCACGCCCCGGACGGCCGCGACCGTGCCGCCCCGGGTGCGGTACGAAACCGACAGGCCGCGTATCTCCAGGAGGGGTTGTGGTGTGTGGGTCATGTTCTCGTCCGCTCCGGGTGAGGTCGTGGCGGTGTCGGTCATCGCTGCCGGGACCATTCGCCGTCCAGCGCCCGTGCGATGCGGTTGGTGGCCAGCACGGTCGCGGCGATCGCCAGTCCGGGCAGTGCGGTCAGCCACCAGGCGTTGGCGAGGTAGTTGCGGCCGTCGGAGATCAACGTGCCCCACTCCGGGGCCGGCGGGGGCGCCCCGTAGCCGAGGAAGCTCAGCGCCGAGACGGCCAGGATGGAGGAGCCGAAGTCGAGGGTGGCCAGGACGATCACCGGGCCCGCGGCATTGGGCAGCACATGTCGGCCCAGCACCGAGTACCAGCGGGCCCCGCATGAGCGCGACGCCTCGACGAACACCGCCTGACGCACCCGGAGTACCTCCGCGCGCGCCACTCGGGCGAACGCGGCGACACTGGCGATGCCGACCGCGACCGCCACCTTCACCGTCCCGTATCCGAGCGCGGTGACGAGGGCCAGGGACAGGAACAGCGCGGGGATGGACAGCAGTACGTCGACGAAGCGCATCAGCACGTCGTCCACCCAGCGGCCCACGAACCCGGCGACCACGCCGAGCAGACCGCCGACCACGAACGCGACCAGCACCGCGATCAGCGTGGCCTTCAGGGACAACTGGGCGCCGTGCACCACGCGGGAGAACACATCGCGTCCCAGCTCGTCGGTGCCGAACCAGTGGGTGCCGCTCGGGCCGCGGAAGTTCCGCGACGGCACCCCCTTCAGCGGATCCTGCGAGGTGAACAGGTCCGGCCGGAACGAGGCCAGCACCACCAGCACGACGACGGCGACCGACAGCAGCAGACCGGGGCGGCGCAGCAGGAATCGCAAGCCCCGCCGTACGTCGACGCGATGCCCCGGTCCGGGACCGGTCCCCGTGTCGGCCGGCTGGCCGAGGCCGGGGGCGGCCTCGGCCGTGTCGGCCGTGTCGGCCGGGCTGTGGACAAGGTTCTGGCTCATGCGATGCCCGCCCTTCTGTCCGAGGCCACCACGATCCGCGGGTCCAGCAGCGGATAGACCAGGTCGATGACCAGGTTCGTCGTCACGAAGATCAGCGCCCCGAACACCACCACCCCTTGGACCAGCGGGATGTCCTGGGCCGTGACCGCCGCCGCGGTCACGCGACCGAGGCCGTCACGGGAGAACACCGTCTCCACTACCACCGAACCGGCGATCAGCTGCCCCACGAGCAGCCCGACGACCGTCAGCGCCGGCAGGGACGCGTTGCGCAGCGCGTGCCGCAGATGGACCCGCCACCGGCCGGCGCCCTTGGCCCGCGCGGTCTCCACATACGCCTGGTCCAGCGCGGTGAGCAGGCTCTTGGCGAGCACCTGGGCGATCTGCGCGCCGGTCGGGACCGCCAGCGTCAGGGCCGGCAGCACCAGCCCCCGAAGGCCGTCGTTGCCGAACGCCGGAAACCAGTGCAGCCGGAAGGAGAACGCCTCGACGAGCAGCAGCCCCACCCAGAACGTGGGAACGGACACCCCCAGCGGCGGCAGTGACAGCAGCAGCTGCCGCAGCCAGCGCCGAGAGGTGTACGTCGCCACCACCGCCAGACCGCCGCCGAGGACCACCGCGAGCAGCAGGGCCGCGCCGGTCAGCTGGAGTGTCTGCGGCAGCGCGTCGGCCAGCGCCCCGGCGACCGGCCGGCCGGTGGCGACCGAGTCGCCGAAGTCCCCGCGCACCGCCCGGCCGAGGTACTCGGCGTACTGCACCAGCACCGGCTTGTCGAAGCCGTACTCGTGCCGCAGGGCGGCGATCTGCTCGGGATCGACCTGCCCCGAGTCCATTCCGGCACTGGCCATCGCCGTGACCGGGTCGCCCGGCAGATAGTCCAGCACCAGGAACGAGACCGTGTAGGCCGCCCACAGCACTCCGGCCGCCTGGGCGAGCCGTTTGATCACATAGCGGCGCACGGGCTAGCCGATCCAGGTGTCGTGCAGCTGGATCCTGCTGGAGGCGTCGAAGTTCAGGTCGTGCACCTTCTTCGACACGCCCAGCTGGGTCTGGAGCTCCACCACCGGCGCGTAGTAGGCACTCTGCACGATCAACTGCTGTGCCCGGCCCGTCAGTTGTTTGCGTTTGGCCGGGTCCGTGGTCGCGGCCTGCGCGGACAGCGCCGCATCCAGGCTGCCCGCCGGAACGCGGTAGAAGTTGGCCAGCTCGGTGGAGAAGGAACTGCGCAGGATGTCCGGATCGGCACGGGTGATGTTCCCCCAAGCCGCGTCGTAACCGCCCGACTGGAGCGTCGGCGCCAGCTGAGTGACCTGGAGCTGCTTGAGGGTCACGGCCACACCCACGGCCTTGAGCTGCTGCTGAAGCAGTTCCAGAGCGGGCTGGTTGGTTGCCGAGTTGGGGATCCAGTCGACGGTCAGGCTCAGTTTCTTGCCGTTCTTCGTACGGATGCCGTCGCTGCCGGTGCTCCAGCCCGCCTCGTCCAGCAGGGACTTCGCCTTGGCCGCGTCGAAGGCCAGGTCCGGGGCGAGGTTGGTGTAGTCGGGCGTGGTGTGTGCGAGGACGCTGGTCGCCGCCTTGGTGCCGGTGGGGAACACGGTGTCGGCGATCTGCCGTCGGTCGATGGCCGACAGGATCGCCTGGCGCACCCTCGCGTCCTTCAGCGCCGGTCGCGAGCTGTTGAGCCCGAGACCGAACACGATGCCGGGGTTGGCCCGTCGCTGGAGAGTGACCTGGCTGCCCTTGAGTGCCGCCTCATTGGCCCTGCCCACGCTGCTGATCGCGGCCACCTGGCCGGACTGGAGACTGCCGGCCCGCACGCCCGCTTCCGGTACGACCTTGAACACCAGCTTGTCCAGATACGCCTCGCCCTTCTTGGTCCACAGCGAGGAACCCCATGCGTACCCGGCGCGCTTGGCCAGGGTGATCGACTGGTTCTGCGCGTACTGCTTCAGTACGAAGGGCCCGGATCCGACCACCCCGTCACTGCACTTCTGCTGCGGGGTCTTCCTCACGCTCGCCGATGACTCGATGCCCAGCGAATGCGTAGAAGTGGCCTGCAGAAACTGGGCGTTGGGCTCCTTGAAGGTCACCTTGACGGTGAGTGGGTCGATCACGCTGGTGCTCTTGACGCCACTCAGGTAGCCCTCGGCCAGGGTCCCCAGGGCGCCGAGCTTCGGCACCGCGTCGAAGTTGTCCTTGACCACCTGCGCGGTCAGCTTCGACCCGTCGCTGAAGGTGACACCCGACCTCAGACGGAAGGTGAACGTCGTTGTGTCGGAGCTGATGTCCCAGCTCTTCGCCAGCCACGGCACGATCTTGCCGGTTTTGGGGTCCTGGTCCGTCAGGGAGTCCACGATCTGGCGCACCGAGTAGATGGTGTCGTTGCTGGCAACCTGTTGCGGATCCACGCAGCCGGCGTCCGAACTCACCGCGAAGGTCAGGGTGGAGCCGGACTTCGCCCGGCCGCTGCCGCTGCCGGAGCCGTCGCCGCTCGACCCGCAGGCGGTCAGCAGCACACTGGTGGTCACCAGGGCGGTCAGCGCCGCCCATCGGGAGGATCTGAAATCCGGAAGTGTTGTCACGGAGGGGTTCTCCTACTCGTGTCACCAGGCATGGGGTGCCCTATGAGGCACGGCCGCGCATGGGCGTTCGGCCCCGCCACCGGCGCGACGCCGGTGGCGGGGGAGCGCTGTGCAGACAGGGATCAGGGGGAACGGGGGAAACGGGGATCAGGCGGAAACGAGTGCGGCGACCACCGGGGCCGGACTCCGGCCGGCGGTGGGAAGGGCCGTCAGGCCTGACAGAGGCAGCTGGTCGCGCGCTTCAGGTCGATGTGGCGCCGACGCGAGAGCCGGGAGAACACCATGGCGACGGCGGAGGAGGTACTGAGGTCACCACCGTGCCGCATACCGGTCCTCCATATCTCCGGCCCCGCCCACGGGGCCACGCGCTTGCGGGGATCGTCGGTGATCCCGCCGGGCTTTCACCTGGAGCACCCCACCGCGCGGGAGGGTTGCCGGTCAGCGAGCCAGGGCTTGACGCTGACACTCAATGCCATTCGTGATCGTACGGAGCGGTCCCGCCGTACGTCAATGGCGTCGGCCGACAGCGCGGCTCAGGACCCGCCGCGCTCGCGGGGAGTCTTCTGACCTGCCTCGATTGCCACCGGCAGCCGGTTCTCGGCCGGTGGCAGCGGGCAGGTGGCCAGGTCCGTGTAGGCGCACGACAGGTTCGCGGCGCGGTTGAAGTCCAGGACGACCGTGCCGTCGGCGGCGGGCGGCTCGAGGGCCAGGACCCGGTTGGCGGCGTAAGTGGTGACCCCGGACGTCGCGTCGGTGAACAGCACCATCAGCCGGCCCGCACCACGTCCGGGGAACGCGGTCAGCGACAGCTGACGTCCGTGCAGTTCGAACTCGATCCGGCCCGGCGCGTGGTACACATGCTCAAGGCCCCAGGCCGCGGCGCCCACGGTGGTCGGCCGCGGTGTGCCGAAGGGGAGGTAGCGGCCCGTCACGACCCAGCGCGGATCGGGGGCGTAGGCGGGTGTTCCGGTGAAGGCGGTGCGCAGCGGCGCGTCCGGGTGCCGGGGGCGCACGATGTCGTTGCCGCCGCGCCTGGCGACCTCGATGACGGCGTCTCCCCAGACCGCGTCGACGCCGCCACGCTCGGGAAGCACGCCGAAGCGGTGCTCGCCCCGTACCGGCGTTCCGTCGACGACCAGTTCCTCACCGGCGTCGAGGGTGACGACGACCCCGTCGCGGCCGGTGTGCCACGCGCCGGGCGCGTCGGGGAAGCGCTGCGGCCGGTCGTCGAGCCAGTGCAGGCCGGTGATCGCCAGGAATCCGTGCGGGTCGGCGAGCCGGGCCTCCTGGGCGCGGTACCAGTCCAGCCAGTTCTCGGTGAAGGCCCGGAGGTCCGTCGTGGTGACCTCGGTGGTCATGCGTTCTCCTTCGTCCCGCGAGGCTCGGCCTCGCACAAGGTGCAGGACATCCGTCGGGCCGGCGGCCCGACGGTCGCTCTCAGCCGGCCAGTTCGCCGAGGAGTGCCCAGGTACGCCGGCGGTCCGCTTCTCCCGCGATCTCGGTGCCCGAGAACACGACCTCGGTGGCGCCGGCGTCGCGGTAACGCCGTACCTCGGCTCCGACCGTCTTCTCGTCCCCGATCACGGCCACGTCGGCGGCCCGTCGGCCGCCGGAGAGTTCGATGACCCGCGCGTAGGACGGGATCTGTTCGTAGAACGCGAGGGTCTCGGTGGCCTTCGCCCGCACCGCGTCCACGTCGTCCGTGACCACGCCCGGCACCAGGGCCACGATTCGGGGTGCGGGACGGCCGGCGGCCTCGGCCGCGGCGGTCAGGGCGGGAACGATGTGTTCCGCCAAGGCGCGCGGCCCCGCCAGATAGGGCAGGATTCCGTCCGCGATCTCACCGCTGACCCGTAGCGCCTGCGGCCCCATCGCGGCGACCAGAAAGGGGACACCGCTCTCGGCGCCCGGTACGCGCGCCGGGATCGGAGTGGTGGCGGTGAGCAGTTCACCGTGGAAGTCGGCCGTGCCGTTCTGCGTCAACTGCCGCAGCGCGGTGAGGAATTCACGCAGTCGGGCGATGGGGCGTTCGAAGGGCAGGCCGAAGCCGGTCTCCGTCAGCAGTTTCGTGCCCAGGGCCAGCCCGAGGTGGTAGCGGCCGTGTGTCGCGGCCTGGGCGGTCTGGGCCTGGCTGGAGACGAGCAGCGGGTGGCGGCCGAAGACGGGGATCGCGGAGGTGCCCACCTGCAGTCCGGGCACCGCCCGCCCGACGATCGCCGCGAGTTGAGGTGAGTCCGCGCCGAAGGTCTGGCCGAACCAAGCCGACCGCAGACCGGCGGCTGCGGCTTCCTGGGCCAGCAGCACGGTGGCGTCGACCTGGTTCTGCGCGTCGGACGCGTTGAGCGTTACGCCAATAGTCATGCCAGTCGGAACGGGCGTCGGGCGAACCCGCATTCCGATCCGTGTGTGACAGGTTCTTGTCAGTCATATGTACAAGGGCCGTGCCCCCTCGCAGCAGCAGCGCGCTGCCCGGGGAACCGGTCAGCCGGGTTCGGGCGCCTCGTGGAGGACGTACAACTCGGGCAGGTTGGCGACGATGGCTCCTGGGTGCTGCGGGCGATCACCACGACGGTCTCCCGGTCCGGGCTCGGGTTCTCCTCGCGGTGCGGGACATACGGCGGGACGAAGATGTAGTCGCCGGGGGAGGTGCGGATACGAACCTCCTCGGCGGTGCCACTGGAGTCGTCGAGGAAGACGAACTCCGGATGCCCCTTCACGACGTGGATCCCGGCCGGTCCGCCCCGGATGTGCGCTACGCCCCCGGGGTGCTGGCATGACCGATGGCGCGGATGACGGACGAGGAGAGCAGGGCGCCCTGCCGCCGATCCTGCGGATCACCGAGTTCACCGACGCGGCCTGCCCCTGGGCCTGGGGCTCGGAGCCCGCCTTCCGCCTGCTGCGGCACACGCTCGGACCGCTCGCCGAGTGGCGCCGGGTCTTCGGCGTCCTTTTCGGCGAGGTCGCCGGCCACACAGGAGCCCCGTACGCGCACCGGCTGCGCTGGCTGACGCGCAGCAGTTGGCCAGCCGCGCCGCCTCTTTCGGGCAGGCCGGCCGGACTCCGCGGTCCGGCCGGCTGAGCGCGGGACGCGTACGCCGACGTGGATGATGTCGCGGGCAGCCGTTGTGGGGTCAGGCATCTTGCCATGGCGCAGCCCTGTCTTCGGCTCCGACGACACGGAGCAGGCGCAGCCTGCCTGCTGCTTCGCTTCCGGGTGGCGCCGTGTACAGGACGATGCGCAGGTCCACTCGGGGCCGGCAACCGGTCGGTGTCGAGCTGGAGTTCGCCGACCTCAGGGTGCTTGATGGTCACTCGCCCGGGCGCAGCACGGTCGCTGTCAGCGGTGTGGCCCGTGGCGCCCGTTCCACCTGCAGGTGATGGTGGGCCAGCGCGTTGTGTTCCGCGTTGGGGGAGGACCGCCGAGTCCGATGAGAGCAGTACCACCCGCTGCATTCGGCGTAGAGGAAGACATCGGTGACGCCGACCAGCGCGGGGGCGAAAGTCGTCGGGTCCGCGAGATCGAGGGCGCCGGCAGGCAGATCGAGCCTTTCCGGGGCACGGCTGGCCGCCCGGACGTCGTGCCCGGATACGTGCAGGCGCCGTAGCAGACCGGCGTCGATGCCGCCGCGGGCTCCGGTGATCACGTCAGCTGGGCTGGCCCATCTCCCTCGCCGTCCCGACGGGACGCAGCCCTTCCGCGGCTGCACGCGCCTTCGAGCACCACTTCGCCGCCGGCTCCTGAGCCACGGGTGACGGCCCACCGCGCCGGCACTGCGGCGTTTCCGTCGTCGTGTCGGGGTGGGAGGCGGTCAGGTGTTGTCGTGGCTGCCCGCCCATACGACAGGGGTCCGCTGCGCCCATGGGGCGGCCTGTTCCAGTTGTCCGGCGAGGCGGAAGAGGACGTCCTCGCGTCCGTATCCCGCGGCGAACTGGATGCCGATGGGGAGTCCGGTGGCGGCGTCGGTCTCCAGGGGTACGGACATGGCGGGGGTGCCCGCGACGTTGAACGCGGCGGTGAAGGGCGAGCGGTGGAAGAGTTGCTTGAGCCAGCCGAGACCGTCGGCGCCTTCGGCGCCCCTCGGCGTACGTGCCCAGGGGGACGGGCAGTTCGGGCAGGGTCGGGGTGAGCAGCAGCTCGTAGTCGGCGAAGTACTGGCCGATCGCGCGTGCGACGCTGTTGCGCATCGCGAGCGCGTGGACGAACTCGGCTCCGCTGACCTGCTGCCCGTATGCGTAACTGGCCAGCATCTCGGGTTCGACCGTGGTGGACTCGACGGGTCGCTCGAAGGCGGCGGCGAAGCCGTCGATCCACGTCACCAGGTTGGTGCTCCACAGGCGGGCATCGAGGTCGTCGAGGCGTTGGCCTGGGCCCTGCACCTCGACTCGTCCGAACGTGAGCACCTCACCGACCTGCTGCTGCCCGCCCCGCACACAGTACGTCGCGCCCCCAGCCGGCCTCAGCGGGTCCGGCCCGGCCCGTACCTGACGCTGGAGACGCTGAGGGACGTGCCGGCGTGAACTCACCCTGCTCTGCCCCGAGTTCTCGGCCTGGTGGAGCGACCACAAGGTCCTGCGCCGAACCCACGGTGCCAAGCACTACTTCCACCCGGTCGCGGGCGATCTCCACTTCTCCTACGAGTCGTTTCAGGTCCCCGGCGACGCCGAGCAGACGCTGTGCGTCTACAACGTGGAGCCCGGCTCCGACACCGCCCAGGCACTCCAGCTCCTGAGTAACTGGACCGCACCCGAGGTCGCCTCCCCGCCCGCTCGCTGACAGCCTCGGCCCGTCCGAGGCGCCGCTACTCGTGCAGGTCCCAGCCCGCTCCTTGCGCCGGGCCGTACTTTTCCGGGGACTCCTCACTGGAATCGTGCCCCGGCCTCCTCGGCGTCGCCATCCGGGCGCCCCTCGGCCCGCAGGGCCGGTTCGGCCGTCAGGCGGCAGGTACCGGCGCTTCCTGGGCGGCTGCGTCCACCAGCGCGGGCAGCAGGCCGGGGAAGCGTTCGTTCATCTCGTCCGTGCGGCGCGTTCATCTTGGTGGTGCCGAGGTAGTACTGGCGGATCACGCGAGGCCGACGCGGCCCGTGTGACCCGGGAGCGGGTGAGAGGTGCCGGGCTCTTCTTCCGGGTGAGACGGCGGTCATGAGGGTGATCGCTGCCCAGGTGATGAGCGTCTCGGAGTGCCGGACGAGCCGCTCGTAGGAGGGTGACCATAACCAGCAGGGGCAGCCCGCGTGTGTCCACGACCAGGTGACGCTGTCGGGGATCGCTGCTGCACTTCTCTGGGGGGCATCAAGATGGTTCGGGCCGGGAAGCCGTTTGGCTTCCCGGCCCGAGGGGTGACAGGCGGCTGGCTCTGCTGTCAGCTGGCGGCGGTCGCCGTGGTGTAGCGGGCGGCGACGTCGTTCCAGTTGACGAGGTCCCACAGCTTGGTGACGTAGTCGGGGCGTACGTTCTTGTATTGGAGGTAGTAGGCGTGCTCCCAGGCATCGAAGACCAGGAGTGGTGTGGTGCCCTGGCCGACGTTTCCGTGGTGGTCGTAGACCTGCTCAACTACGAGCCGCTTGCCCAGGGGCTCCCAGGCCAGTACGCCCCAGCCGGAGCCCTGGACGGAAGAGGTGGCGACGGTGAGCTGCTTCTTGAACGCTTCGAAGCCGCCGAGGTGCTCGTCGATCGCGGTGGCCAGCGGGCCGTCGGGGCGGTCTCCGCCGTCGGGTGAGAGGTTCTGCCAGAAGATTGAGTGCAGCACGTGCCCGGAGAGGTTGAACGCGTAGGTCTTCTCCAGGCTGACCAGCCCGGTCGGGGTGATCGCGTCTTTGTCGCGGGCCTCGGCGATCTGCTCCAGCGTGTCGTTGGCGCCCTTGACGTATGCGGCGTGGTGCTTGCTGTGGTGCAGCTCCAGGATCTCCGGCGTGATGGCCGGTGCGAGCGCGGAGTAGCCGTATGGCAGGTCGGGAAGCGAGTACGTGCCCATCAGACACGGCCCCTTTCAACGGTTGGGTGATCGTCAGGACCACCCTAAACCGTTATTGCGAATAAGTTGCAACAACTTATGTAATGCAGGACGATGGCGTCAGGCGGGGCTGGCCCGTCAGCCTCCGGACTCGGCACCCTTGGGTGCCGCCCTTCCGACAGGTGATCGTCTTCTCACCCGGCAACCGCCGGTTCGAGTGGGTCAGCACCGTCCACCACCCGGGGGGCGATCCACCACTGTCCGCAGCAAGGTGGTGAGCCACCTTGAGAACGATCACCTCAGGGGCTGCATGAGGTGTCCGTCTCGGGCCTACCGCAGCCATCTGCTGCGGTAGGCGCCTCGTCCAACTCCGTGCGACGGACGGCCGCGCGAAACGCCTCGCTACTCTCCGAACAGATCACCGGGGAGGTACTTGAGGTCGGTGTCCGGGGCGACCGTCACGACCGTGCCTTCGACTTCGAGTACGGCGTCGAAGGCATCCGTGTATCTGCGGTCGCGGTCACGGATCAGGTACTTCACCGTCGCGTCGGCCTCGTTGGTTGCGCCGAGGACGCGGATACGCCGCGTGGCGTGTTCGATGACGGCGAAGACGTACAGGCGTGCTCCGGTCAGCGTCCGGGTTTCGAAGAAGTCGGCGGCAAGAATTGCCTGTGGTTGACCGCGGAGGAAGGTGGTCCAGGTCTGGGCAGTCGCGCTGAGGTGAGGGATCGATGCCGTTGCGCTGGAGGATCTCCCATACTGTGGAGCGGCTACTTTGACCCCGAGGGCGGCGAGTTCGCCGTGGATTCTTCTGTGTCCCCAGCTCGGGTTTTCTCGGGCCATGCGCAGGATGAGGGTTTGGATGCTGCGGTGAGTGGGTGGTCGTCCTGGCCGTTAGGGGCGGGAGGCGTTGGCGTGGCGGCGGCGTAGGAGGTCGCGGTGCCAGCGGAGGACCGTGTCGGGGGAGACGATCAGATGAAGTCGCCGGAGTGTGGTGCGGGGGAGCCGGTGCAGTAGGGCGGCGAGGAATATGCGGTCGGTCGGAGTGAGCCGGGGTTTGGCGACCTGGCGTTGAAGGACGGCCAGTTGGTGGCGGAGGGTGAGAATCTCGACGCTCTTGTCGGTGTCGCTCATCGGCAGCAGCCGTAGGAGAGCGAACACGTTGGTAAGCGTGAGGTAGAGGAGTCGCAGCAGCGCGATGGATCATCCTGGCGTACCAGCTCGGTGACTCTCAGGTGCATCCCTAATCCTGCAGGTCACAGCCTATGGATGAGGTTTTCGGCACCCATACGTCGCACCGGAGCGTAGCGAGCGGACGATCACCTGCCCATCGGGCGCCGACCTTAGCTCTTCGTGCGGAGGTTCCCGGCACGGCGATCACGGTCGTCCGGTATGGCCAGGTGGCGCTGATTTCGGTCAGACTTTGCCCGATATTGACCGCACCTGGCCGGTATCGGCCTCACTGCTTGTCCTGATGTGCCTTGGATAATGTGGCGTCGTCGCCGCGCCCTCGGTGCGGCGCCTCGGTTTGGAGGGGCCCATTCCGCCTTCCCCCGTCTGATCCACCTCGGTTTCTCTCTGTACCTCTCTGTACCTCTCCGCTCCATCGCACCAACGGGAATTCAGTGATGGTCATTCACGCTCGTGGAACGGTTCGGCACCTTTTCCGGATCAACCGAAGACATCGTGGGAGACACACGTGAGAAAGCAGAAGCTGGGCAGCAGATCGGCCCGACGGGCGGCCGTGCTGGCGGTCGGCTTACTGATGGTGAGCGGCCTGTCGGTCACTTCGGCCGACGCGGCGCCGTCCTCGGCCAACGCCGCGCCCGAGCTGGGCGTCCGGTTCTACCCCGACGGGGACGGCCAGTGTGACGGGCCGACGAATCCGCCGGAGCGGTGGGTCACCGCGCCCGACTGGACCTCCACCATCCGCCTGGACACCGACAACCGTGCGGGCGGCTGCCAGCTGGCCTTCGGCATCTACGACCCGTCGAACACGCTCGCGGGCCTGAACGTCACCTACACCTGGATGGTGGAGCCCGGCAGCGACGAGAGCCAGTGCGAGGACGAGGGCACGCACACGATCCCGATCAAGACGTACAAGACGTTCGGCGACAGCATCCGGGTGGACACCGACAACCGCGCGGGCTGGTGCAACCTCACCTTCGCCCTGTCCGGTCGCTCGGACATTCGGCTCGACGTGCAGTGGTACGGCGATGGCGGACGCGATGCCTCGGGGCAGTGCAGAGGGTACATTCCGCAGGGCGGCTGGGACACGGTCGATGAGACCAGGTCTGTGACGGTGGGCGACGACACGGACGGCCGCGCCGGCGGCTGCTACCTGTCACTCCGCCTGAGCCGCTCGTTCTAGGGGGCCGCGGACGGCCCGGGGTGCATGGGGGTCCGCCCCCGGGCCGTGTGGAGTTCGCTGCCGAGTAGGGCGGTCATCGGTTCATTGGTGTGGAGGCCTTCTATCTCTACGACGACCAGCACACCGTCGTCGAAACCTAAACTGATACCCCATGTGGCCGGCCGCGGCGGCGAGGGCCCGGACGCCGTGATCACCTACATCGAGGGCAAGCGCTGTTTCATCAACCAGGAGATTCTCGGTATCACGGGCAGTGCCGCTTTCGAGCGGGCACCAGCCGGGAAACGACAGGTCTTCGCTGCCGGAGGCTCCAACACGGATGTCACGTTCGTCGGTGACGCCACCACACTGCGCCTGGCCATCAACCGGAATAAACAGAAACTGATGTGCCACGCCTACGACAACGATGACGGCAAGTGGCTGGTGAACCCGATGTTCATCGAGCCACTGCCTGCCAGGGTCTCTCTCCATCCGTGCTCGACCACCGCCTATACCCGCGCGGACGGCTCCGCCGGCCCGGTCCCGGACGACCAGGGCCGATTGATCCCGGACCAGGCCGACACGGTGTACTGAGGCACCAGGACGCCGGCGGTCAGGCCAGCGGTACGACGCCCTGTGGGCCGACGCTGACGGTTCTCCTGTGGGGATGGCCTGCGGCGACCGGGCGACCGGGCGACCGGGCGACCGGGCGACCGAGCCATCCGGTGCCACGAACACGGCGTCCGGCGCGTACATCTCGGCCACCACCGGGACCGCACCCCGAGGTGGCCCTCCACGGTCCGTAACGAACTCACCCCGCACGGCCTGGAGCTGGGTCCTGTGCTCCAGGCGATGTGGGAGTGGGGACTCCACGCCGGTTGCGGCCGGGTCATCGCCCAGCTGGCGACCTGGCGGTTGGGGGTGACCAGGTCGGCAGGCAGGGCGCCGTTCGGCACGAGCCGCTCGTACTCGCCGTCGAGATCCGGCGTATGGTTCGTTGGAGCCGTCGGCCCGGGAATGGTCCGGATCTTGTCCGCAGCGAGACGGGCGTGGTCATCTGTGGACGCCGCATCCTTCGGCTTGTGGACTGTTCCAAGTGGATGTGTCGGCCCGTCGAGTGCTATGTCGAGGTGGGCGGGTGGGGGGAGCGGAGCACGAGCAGGGTGATCTCGCTGGGGGCGAAGACGCGGAACGGTGGGCCCCAGAAGCCGGTGCCGCGGCTGGTGTAGAGGAGGGTGCGGGGGCTGTGGTGGCTGAGGCCGGCGAGGGCGGGCTGGTCGATGCGGACGAGGTGGTGGAAGGGCCAGATCTGGCCGCCGTGGGTGTGGCCGGAGAGTTGGAGGTCGATGCCGGCGGCTGCTGCCCGGTCGATGAACTTGGGCTGGTGTGCCAGGAGCAGGACGGGTAGGTCGGGGTCGGCGCCGTTCAAGGCTCCGGCGAGGTGGGCGCGGTGGCCTGCCAGGCCGGAGGACTCGGCGGTGACGTCATCCACGCCGGCGACCACGAGGGTGTCGCCTCCGCGTTCGAGCAGCAGATGGCGGTTGCGCAGCGGCTCCCAGCCCAGCTCGTCCATCAGGTCGACCCAGCCCTGGGCCTCGCTGTAGTACTCGTGGTTGCCGGTGACGTATACACGGGCCTGGGTGGCCCGCACGGTACCGAGTGGTGCGGCCTGGGCGCGGCGGCGTTCGGCTGTGCCGTCGGCGATGTCGCCGGTGTGGCAGACCAGGTCGGCTTCCAGCGTGTTCACCGTCTCGCATACCCGCGCCGACCAGCGAGTGCGATCGAGGGGTCCGTAGTGGGTGTCGGTGATGAGGACGACGCGGATGCCGTCCAACCCGGCGCCCAGTCGGGGGAGTTGGACGTCGAGTCGGCGCACGCGCGGTACGCGGCGGGCCTCGGCGTACCCCCAGCCGAGCAGTACGGCGGTTATGCCGAGGACGGCCCAGGTGACGATTCGGGCCCGGTCCTGGCTCTCGCCGACGCCGGCCACGGTCAGGGCGAGCCGCAAGAGGACGCCGAGCAGAACGGACCAGGTGAACAGAATCCAGATGGTGCCCAGCAGGGTGTCGCCGATGATCGCCGCCGGGTCCTGCTGGCGTCGGCCGTGGCCGCGCACCATCGCGAGCGGCATACCGATGAGGCCGAGGGCGAACAGGACGGTGCCGGCCAGCGTGACGGGCAGCGGCCAGTGCTGGCCGCTGTGCAGGAGCACCCAGCAGGGCACGGCCCACAGCAGGACGGGGGCGATCAGGGGGACGTAGCGCATCAGGCGGCGCAGTCGGCTCTGCCGCGGCGCTTGCGCTTCACCCTCGGCGGGCCGGGTGTTGCTGGTGTCGGTCATGCTTCCCCTCCCTGACCAGGCTGCCGTCTCGCGCACTGTATCCGGTCGCCTTGGGCCGGCCGGACCGGCATTCACGGGCACGGCCTTAGGACGAAGGGGTCCTGCGAGATGTCGTGGCGAGTCGTGCTGCTCCCCGCACCTGCGGGGATGGTCCCAAGCTCGACGAGGCCCGCTGGCCGCACCCCGTCTGCTCCCCGCACCCGCGGGGTGAGATGGCGATCCAGTTCTTGCTGCTTCGGGTTTTGGGTGTGGTGAGGACGAGGCCAGTAGCGCAGGAACCGGGTGGCTTCGTGGACGGTCCGGATGCGGCGTTCGGCCGCTGGTAGTCAGGGGATGATAGAGGGTGGCCAGGCAGCGGTGGACGGTGACTTTGCCGTGGCCGTTTCCGAGTTGGGTGTGGACGAAACCGGCGATGTGGGGGTAGCCGAGGTCATCGAGCCGGACCTGGCCGAGCGCGGGGATGAGGTCGGCGGTGACGTAGTCGCGGTACCGGGCCATGGTCGTGGGCTTGAGGACCAGCGCCTTTGCCTGGAGCCAGGGGAGGGGAGGTCGACCGCGAAGGTCCACGTGCCATGATCGGGCTCGGCGGTGAGCCGCGCGCAGCGGGCGCCGAGCTGCCGGTGCTGCTGGTCGCGGCAGCTGCACCGACGGTAGACGCGCCCCCGAGAGGTAGCGGAGCGCATGGAGATCACTTCCAGCGATTGCACATTGAACTAACGTGCCCATTGTCGGTCCCTGCCGCTCGACGGTGCCCAGGCTGGTGGCCCATCCCTCCAAGGACGCATAGCCGCCTGGCCTCGAGGGGACGACGAGCGTGCCCAGCCGACGCCCGAGTTGATCGAGAGCGGCAGCGATATGGACATCGGCGTGGGTGTCGACTCCGAAGGTCACGCTCGTGCTGGAACTGCTGGACACCTGTCCTCCTGGCGGTCCGCGGGGCTGGCGCTGCACCGACGGAGCACCGGGGACACACTGCGATGGGGCGTGTGGGGCAGGCTCTTATCAGGTCACGTCCGGCGGTCCGCAGATGCAACTGCACACGCGCTCCCGGGTGCTGGACTGGTGGTCGAGCCCGCTGCGAGGTTGCGCATGTCCCGGCCGAGCGAAGGCCGGCCCGCCGGTTATGCGGCGGTGGCGCCCAGCAGGAGGTCGAAGGCGTCATTTACCTCGCGGAGCACCGCCGTCGCGTCGTGGCTGCCGAGGCGCCACGCCGCCTGGTAGCAGGCGACGGTCAACTGGGCGGCGAGGACGGCGGTGGCCGGCGGGGTGCCGTGGTCGATCAGGTGTTTCTCGAGGAGGTCGGCGTAGTGCCGGGTCTTGCGGGTGTGGCGGTCTTCGAGCTCGGGGTGCTGCTTGACCAGACGGTGGTAAACCGCGTAGTGGCCGGGGTTGCGGGCGGCCTCGGTGCAGATCACGAGCAGCAGCCGCCGAGATGTGGCCAGTGCCTGCGCGAGATCCTGGAGCGGCTCGGTGGGCGCATCGCGCATGGCCGCGGTGAGCGCGCGCAGGAAGTCGTCCTCGGTGGAGAAGACGACTTCCTGCTTGTCGCCGAAGTAGCGGAAGAAGGTGGTGCGGCCGATCTCGGCCCGCTGCGCGATCTCGTCCACGGTGACGACATCGAACCCCCGCTCCATGAAGAGCGCGAAGGCCGTCTCGATGATCCGTTCCCGGGTCTGGCGGCGTTTGCGGTCCCGCAATGACTCCACCGGAAACTTGTTCGCGCTCATTCGGCCAGGATATCCGCCCGTCCCGCCCCGCGGTCAGCGTCGACGAGGCGGGCGGCCTCGCGCCACAGATCCTCCTCGCGGGCCTCGTCGTGCGACTCCGGCGACGACGGCACGTTGCAGCCGCGATCGAGGTAGGACCCGGTCCGGGCGGTCAGCCCGGTCAGGATCGTCTCAGCGAGCCGCGCGCCCGCCTGCTGCGGCGTCATGCCCCGGCCGAGGAATCGCTGAAGCTGGAAGAACCCGTTGAGCACGCCCCGCACGGGCCCCGGGGCGTGGCGGAAGAAATCGGTGCCCGCGACGAGTGCCGGGTTGTAGGAGTAGACGCCGATGCTCTCGGGCAGGCGGCGGGCCAGCGCGTGGGTCAGGTAGATGACGCCGAGTTTGCTGGTCGCGTACGCCCGCCCGGCCTCCCGCGCGCCACCGGCACGAGGCGTGGCCAGACGTTCCGGCGTCTCCCAGCGCGGCGGCGGCGTGGCGCCGAGCGTATAGCGGAACTGCCCGAAGTGGCAGTCGCTCGAGGTAAGCACGATCCAGCCCGGGCCGGTAAACCGGGGCAGCAGCTCCCTGACGAGCAGATAGTGGGACAGCACATTGACCCCGAAGGTCATCTCGTACCCGTCCGTGGTGCGTTTCTCGGTCGTCGGGACCGTCAGGCCGGCGTTGCCGAGATAGCCGCCGAGCGGCGGGAGGTACCCGGTATCGAGCCCACGCAGAATCTCCTCCACCGCCCGCCTGATCTCGGCGAGCGAAGCGAGGTCACAGTCCACGCCTGTGACCGCGGAAGCGCCGGTGGCCTGGGCGAGCTCCGCGGCGAGGCGTTCGCCGCCGCGGCGAGCCAGCACGACGTAGTGGTCCTGCGGCCGTTCCCGGATCAGCGACTCGACGGACTCGCGGCCGAAACCGCGGGTCACGCCGGTCAACACGATGGTCCGGCTATCCATGGCAGACTCCTTGGTATCAAGTTCCAAGTGGTACTCAGTACCGTAACATGCCGTGGCTCACTTCCACATTGAGCGACGAAACCGCAGCTGACACGCCGGCCCGCATTCCCAGGCCCGAACGGATCTACGTCCGCGGCGTGTACTTCCCGGCCGCGAGGCGTGTGCGGGACCCCGCGAAGTACTCGTGATGGTGGTCGGGAGGGTGCTTAGCGGCTTCTTGTGAGCTGGGCGCCAGACGCCCCCTCTGAGCCCGAGCACTCTCGGTGCCTCTCCGGCCGCCACCACTGGGATGGTGGAGGTCCCGTGGGGCGCCGGGCAGACGACTGACGTTGTCCCGGCCCTGAGGTCTATGTGCAGATCGCGCGCTGCCCGGCGTCCACGCCGCACACCACGGACTGTCAACACCCCTCGCTCTGATTACTCGTTGGAGTTGGTGGTGCGAGTCCGCTGCATGGTGACCTTTTGTGAAACCCGAGCCATCTGAGCTCCCGAATGAGACCGAGGCCCGTGGGGTGAGCTGGTGCCACGAACAGCTACTGAGGTGGCGGACCGGCTCTCGTGCTGAGTCCTGGGATTAGGTCGCTGCGTGGTTCCGCATGAGCTCGTGACCAGTACGAACAGCACCTTCGGCTCCCCGAACGGTGATCATTGTTGCCGCAGGGTGGCAGGGTGGCAGGGTGGCAGGGTGGCAGGGTGGCAGGGTGGCAGGGTGGCAGGGTGGCAGGGTGGCCGCCATGGCGAACACCAGGCGCTCTGAGCCGAGTTCACACACCGCACCGAGCCGGACCGTCCACAAGATCAAGGTAACCTTGCGAGACTCCCGCCCTCCCTTCTGGCGCCACCTGCCACTGCCGTCGGCCCGACCGAGACCGACGGCAGCCACAGACCCTCGCAAGATCAATGCGGCGCTGCACTAGGCCGCGCTTGATGTGGACGCTCGCACGTCGTGCGCTCGTGCTTCTTGCGTGCCGCCGGGCAGGGCGTCCCTCGACATCGATCCCGTCCTGGAGAGCGAGACGATCAGTCCAGCGGCTGTTATGGCGAGTGTCGCGGCGGCGTAGATGATTGCTGCGGGCACCAAACCGATGGCGTCACTGAGGAAGCCGGCCACGATGGTAGGGATGCCATACGCGAGATAAGCGACGACGTAGACGGCGGAGAACAGCTTCGCGCGCTCCTGCGCTCGCGTCAGCGGAACAAGGAGCCCGAGCGTACTGGAGAAGACGGCGCCGAAGCCGAGGCCGGTGATGATCGCGCCGCAGATGATGAGCGATGCGAGGCCCGCCGCGAACGAGCACGCCTCCAGCGACACACCGGCGAGCACCGCTGCATATCCGGCGAGCATGAACCGCCGGGGCGGCATCAGCGGGCCGAGTACGAGCGCGGAGACGGCCGCAGCCAGGGGCTGGGCTGCGACCACCAGGCCGAGGGCGGCTCCGCTGGTGATGTGCAGGGCTTGATGGACGATCGACGCCCCGAGGCCGAGGACCAGCCCGGCCGACATCCAGATCCCGATCATCCCTGGGGCAGTGCGAGCGAACGCGGTCCGGGCCGCGGATGGAACGCCGATGCGTGACACGAGGGCATCGCCGATCCCTTGACGCTTGCCGACCGTCTCAGGCGAGGCCGCTGTGACGACGATGGCGATGACGATGATCGCGAGTGCGGCTCCGAACACGACCGCGGCGGGTGCTGCCGCAAACTGGATGGCGACGCCGGTCAGGGCGACACCGATGCCGAGACCGGCGACGGATGCGATGCTCACGACCAGTGCCGCGACCTTCTTCTGCGCCGCTGGTGCGACCTCGGCGATGTAGGCGCTGAACGCGCTCGTGGCCGCTCCCGTCGCGAAGCCCTGCAGCGCCCTCGCGACGATGATGACGCCGATATCCGGGGCGAACAGGAACACCGCCATCGCGACCGCCTGGAGTGCGAGGGCCGCGATGAGTACCGGACGGCGACCGATTCGATCCGACAGGGAACCGATGGCGAGGAGCGCGAGGAGGAGCGCGAAGGCGTAGATCGCGAACGCGACCGTCAGCTCGCTGTCGGGGAAATGCCAGTGCTGCTGGTAGACGACCAGCAGGGCGCTCGGCGCTCCCGCGGCGGCCATCACCGCCATGAACGCGATAGCCGATGTGACGAAGGCGACGACCGGCGGAACCGTTGGACGCGGCATGGAACCCCTATCCACTCGACGTAGGACCGAACCCGACTGGACGGCCCACTCAGTGTCGAGCGGTTGGACGACACCCTCCAGTGGCAAGAATGCCAATATGTGCGAGGATTCTGCCGCAGGGGATTGATCGCCGCGAGCTGAGGAGATGGACGACGATGAGTTCGCACCAGGTGATGGTGCTTGTGCTGGATGGGGCGCTCCCGCTCGACGTCGGCATCCCGACCCAGGTGTTCCACCCGCGTGACGGACTCCCGTACGAGCTGACAGTGTGCGGCGTCGCCGCGGGAACGGTGCCCTCCAGTGAGGGTTTCGGGTACGCGGTGCCGCAGGGTCTCGACGCGCTGAACGGGGCGGACACCATCATCGTCCCCGGCTACGCGCCGGTCGGCCGACCGATCCCGACCGCGGTGCACGAAGCGCTTCGGAGGGCACATTCAAGAGGAGCCCGCATCGCATCGATCTGCTACGGGGCGTTCGCCCTGGCCGACGCGGGTCTGTTGGAGGGGCGGCGCGCGACAACGCATTGGGACGCAGCGGAGATGCTGGCGCTGCGCCATCCGGACATCCTGGTGGAGCCCAATGTTCTGTTCGTCGATGAGGGTTCGGTCCTCACATCAGCCGGTGTCGCGGCGGGCATCGACCTGTGCCTTCACATCGTCCGGCGCGACCTCGGCGTGAGCGTGGCGAACGACATCGCCCGCCGTCTGGTGACGGCGCCCTATCGGAGCGGCGGCCAGGCTCAGTACCTTCCCCGAAGCAGCCCGGCACCGCATGGCGATACGCTCGCGGCGACCCGGGAATGGGCGCTGACGCGCCTCCACGAACCGCTCGCAGTCACCGATCTCGCGACGCACGCGCGGATGTCGCTGCGCACCTTCATGCGCCGCTTCGCCGAGGAGACCGGCGATACGCCGCTGCAGTGGGTCCTGCGCGCTCGGGTCGACGCTGCCCGAGCGCTCCTGGAAACCACGAAGCTCCCGGTCGACCAGATCGCCGAGCGCGTCGGACTGGGCACCGGATCCAACCTCCGCCTGCATTTTCGGAGAATCCTCGACGTGTCGCCCTCCGAGTATCGGGCCGCGTTCTCCGGCCGGACGATTCTGACTCCTTGAGCGGGAGCTCCTGGCGCTCTTTCCACGCAAAGCCTGCTGAACGGCCCTGGTTCGAATAGAGACTCGATTTCATGAAAGGATCGAGTCATGGCACGACCTTCCCGTTACCCGCTTGAGCTCCGCCGCGGCGGCGCGGTGCGCACGGTCGCCGAGGTGTGCGACGACTACCCGAACTGTGAGTATGGGGTCGTGCCGCTTCGGCCGGTGGTCTGACGCATTCCCTAATTGCCTTCGCTGCCTGTTGTCTCGATCTGTCGACCACGGGCCGGAGCGGTGCTCGCTGCCGTCGGACCGGCGCGGACGTGCCCCGATAGGGGCCTTCGCGACAGGCGCCGTCACAGTTCCGAGGACGAGCACGTTGCGGCTGTCGTCACCACCCTCGGCCTCCTTGTCGCCACCGCGTCGTTCCCTGCCACGGCCGCCGGATACGAAGAACTCCACGCCTGGGCGGGGAAGTTCGGTGTTGTGCGACGGGCGGGCGTCGAGGGAACCGGCTCCTACGGGGCGGCGCAGGCACGCCACTTGCGAAGCTGCGGGGTCACGGTGATCGGGGTCAACCGCCCGGACCGCAGCATGCGGCGGCACCGGGGCAAGACCGACGCCGTGGACGCCGAGGCCGCAGCCCGTGCCGTCATCTCCGGCCGGGCCACCGTCACCCCGAAGACTGGCGACGGCGCCGACTTCACTGCCGTCCGCGAGCCGTACCTTCGCACGCTGCGTGCGCCTGCCGGCAGACCACGGTGAGCGGATCCATCCGGCCGTGACGCAGCTCGACTACAAGCAGAAGGGGGCGCCGCACGCGGTGGTGCCCGAGTACATTGCCTTCCAGGGCCGGCCCGGCCCGGGGCGGTGTGGCAGCTGCCGCGCGTCACCCGGGCGCTGTGAGCCGGCGTGGGCCACCGACCGGGTGGTCGTCCTGGGGGGAAGACAGGGGAGGACATGCGATTTCTGGAGCGGGAACGCGCCACTGCGGAGAAGCTGCTGCCGGGGCTGGACGAGAGCCTGGCGGCGGTACCCCGCATGGAGCTGGAGGGCCCGAGTAGCCCCGGCATCCAGCTCTTCCGCGACAGCGGCGGCCCCGGGCTGCTGGTGCCGATCCCCCAGCAAGGGCGGGGAGCCACCGCCCTGGACGCCCTGCGGGTGCAGCGCGCACTGGGCAGCAGGTCACTGTCGCTGGCCGTGGCCACCACCATCCACCACTTCTCGATGGCCCCCCTGGTCGATCTGGCCACCACCTACGATGGCGTGGCGTCGATGCTTGTCGAGAGTGTGGCTTCCGGCAACAACCTCGTGGCGTTCGGCTTCGCCGAGGAGCGCGCCGGCGCCGGAGTCTTCTCCCCCTCGATGACCGCGACGGTGGAGCCCGACGGCGGCGGGGTGCGGATCAGCGGGATGACGCGCCCGTGCGGTTTGGCCCGGTCGATGGACCTGCTCAGCGTCAGTGTCATGCTCCGCGGGGACGGCCCGGGCGAGGAACTGGCGTTGGCGCTGGTGCCCGCGGACAGTGAGGGTTTGAGCGTCGGCGGGGCGGGGGCGGAGAGCGAGCAGGTCACCCTCGACGACGTACAGGTGCCGACGGAGCTGCTGATGCGCACCTCGGCCCCCGACGACGGGCAGCTGGACGTACTGCTGACCGCAGGCTCCGTCTGGTTCCAGCTGCTGATGACGGGCAGCCACCTCGGGGCCGCCAGCGCACTGGTCGAGCGGGTGCTGCTCGACAACCGGGTGCCCGAGTCCGAGCGGGTCCGGCTGCTGGTGGAGGCCGAGGGCGCGATGTCGGCCGCGGAGGGTGTCGCCCGCCGGATCGACGACGGCGGCCTGGACGAGTCGACGCTCGCCCACTCGCTGTACGTCCGGTACTGCGTGCAGGACGCCCTCTCCCGGGTGGTCCCGCGCGCGGTCGAACTGCTCGGCGACCTCAACTCCATGGCCTCCGATGAGGCCGGCTACTTCACCACCTGCGCCAACGGACTGGACCTGCATCCACCGGCACGGTCCCGGATGACCGGTCCGCTGGCGGCGTACCTGGTCGGCGGACCGCTCACCATCGCCTGATCCCGGCGGCAACCGGCAGGTGCCCAGCCGCTCCGGTTGCCCGGCGTCTGGTCAGGGCACCGCGACCCAGGTCCGGTCGCTCTGCGGCGGTTGCCGGCCGCGGATGTTCCATCGAGGTGGCTGTATGGCGGTGAGTGCGTGGACGACCCGGCGCCGGGGCGGCAGGAGTTTGCACAGGGAGGTGCCTGCCATGACGAGGGTTGTCGCCGCGACCACGGTGGCCAGGGCCTGGAAGCCGGATCCGGGCCGGGCGAGGGCCTTCATCGAGAGCGCCGATGCCCCGCCGATGCCCAGCGTTCCGGCTGGTGGCAATCCTCCGTACACGCGGTCTCCGCCCCTCGATGACGGTGCCGAACGATGAACGATGAACGATGAACGGTGAGCCGTGATGCGGCTCAGGTGGCGCGCCAGTGCTCTTCTCTGCGCCGGGCCATGTCCCACAGGGAGCGGATGTAGACGGCGTGCTGGAACATGTCGTAGGCCAGCTCGACGGCGAGCGTGCCGGCCAGCAGCTGGGACTTCCATCCGGCGCCGCGTGCGGTGACCACTTTCTCCGCGACGAAGACGAGGCCGATGGCGATCCAGAAGGCGGTGAACTCCGGCTTTCCCCGGGCCAGCATCCACCCGGTGAAGACGAGGTAGAGGGCGAGGAAGAGGACGGACAGCCCCATGAAGCCCTGGCGGATGATGTAGGGGGCGGTGACGGGTGTCCAGCCGTAGTCGCGCAGGTTCTCCAGGGCTCCGCGCTGCCAGCGCAGCCGCTGGTGCCAGAGCTTGGGCAGGCTCGTCATGACCTCGGTGACCACGCCGCAGCCGGGCGGAGAGACGGTGCGGTAGCCCAGCGTCCGCACGGCTTTGGTGATCTCGTCGTCCTCGGTGAGGGAGGCGAGGGAGTAGTACGAGGTGCCGCCGCCTATGAGCCCGTCGAGGCGGGCTTGTCTGACTTCGCGCAGGGTCGCGACGCGGAAGAGGGTCGCGGTGCCGGTGAGCACGTCGGCCCTGAACTCCCGCCGGGCTATTTCGCGGGCGTAGCGGTGGAATTCGATGCGCTGGAGTGCGCCGAGGAGGCCGCCGCCCTTCTCGCCGTAGAAGATGCCGCCGACGGCTCCGACGGTGCCGTGCATGGCGGCGGTGGCGCTGGCGAGGAAGGCCGGCTGAAGCGTGGTGTCGGCGTCCTGGACGAGGACCATGTCGGTGTCGTCGAGGCCGGGCAGGAGCCGGCCGAGAGCCTGGTTGAGGGCGCCGGCCTTCTTGCGCCGGTTGTTCTGCGACGCGATGACGCCGGCCCCGCCTGCCCGGGCGGTCTCCGCGGTTGCGTCGGTGCAGTTGTCGGCCACGACGACGATGCGGTGCGGCGGGCGGTCCTGGCGGTGCAGCGCCGCGATGGCGGCGGCGATGCGCTCGGCCTCGTTGTGGGCCGGGATCAGCGCGAGGATGCGGGGGGCCGCGGCGGTCCCGTGGTGTCGGGCGCGGGGAGCCGGGCGTCGTCGGGGGCGTGGCCATCGCATGCGGGTGCTCCTGGAGCGGTGGGGTCCGGGTGTACGGGAGGTGTGGGGCGCCGCGCCGGGCGCGCGGCACCCCGTTGCCAGGTCAGCCCCTGGGGTGGATCTCGATGGTGTCCTGTGCGGTGGCGAAGTCCGGGTCGCCCAGCTGGATGCCGGCCTGGGCCGTCCGGCCGGGGCTGTCGCCTCGGCCTCCACCGCCGGGTAGAGCGACGCCCAGGCATTCCTGCCGGGCGGTGCGGCGCGGGGGTCACCCTCCTCAAAGGGCGGCCTCCGCGCTCGCGCTACGGCGTTTCGATGACGATCGAGGCGTGGCCCGTGGCGAAGGGCGGATTGCCGAGTTGGAGGCTCACGCGGACCGTGCCGGGAGTCGCGGAGGAGTCGACCTCCATCGCCGGGTAGAGCACCACCCACTTGCCGGGGTCGGTGTCCAGCTGCGCCTGGCAGGTGAGCCGGCGGCCGTCGGGCGACCGCTGGGCCGCGCCCACGACCTCCTGGCTGCTGCCGTCCCGCCACAGCGTCAGCGCGTCCTCGGTGAACCGCATGCCCTGCGGAGCGGTCAGTGTGATCTGCTCGGTGCCGATGGCGCGGCGGCTGGTGTTCGTGATCTCCAGGACCGCCGGGTAGACCCACTGCTGCCCGGGCCGTACTCGTGCCTTCTCGAGTTTCGTCTGAACCACCCGGGCGGTGAGGGGCGATGGGGCGCCGGTGATCGTGCCCGAGATCTGAATGGGGGCGAGACGCCCGATGCTCGCCGAGCCATTGTCGTAACGGCCGGGCAGGGCGTCCGTCCGGGCCTGCACCGGGATGAAGTAGACGAGCGAACCGGTGTCGCTGGCGGTGGTGTTGAGGTGCGGATTCGCCGTGATCACCAGCGTCTGCCCGGAGTCCTCGATGCTGTGGTCGAGCGGGACGGGGGTGACGCCGTGGGTGGTCTCGTAGTACGCGTACGTGGGCCGGCCCCTGAAAGTGAAGCCGCTCGGTGCGGTGAAACGCTGGACGATGTCCCCCGGGTTCACGGGCCGGTCGACGCCGGAGATGTACTTCACGGTGAAGACGGCCGACTGCCCGGGGGCGGCGGTGGGGATCGTGTCCTGGATGACGGTGAGGGCGGTCTCGTCACCGACCGGTGCGGGGACGACGATCGTCACGGGCAGGCGCTCGACGTTGTCCTTGAGATTGATCTCGCCGCTGTACTGGATCTCCAGAGTGGAGGTGCAGATGCCCGCAGGCATGGTGCCGGGGGCGCTGACGCGGAAGACGCCGTCCAGGGAGCCCTGATGGGGCAGCAGCTGCTGACCGGTGAAGGTGCGGCTGAGCCGCCGGTCGCCGTTGCCCGGTATGCCCTCCAGGCCGTCGGCGAGGTTCAACACCACGGTGACGAACCGCCCCTCGACCGGGTTGGGCCCGCGGTTCTTGATCCGGACACCGAGGTCGAACATCTGGCCACGCGGGACCGCGTAGGGGGCGACACTCTCGCCGTACAGATCCGCGGCGGGCAGCAGCGGCGGCGTCATGACGGCAACGGCCGTCACGCCGCGTACCCGGTGGTTGCTGTAGTCGCCGATGTACAGATTTCCCGCGGCGTCCAGCGCCACTCCCCACGGGCTGTAGAGCCGGGTGGAGACGGCCGGGCCGCCGTCGTCGATGTACCCCGCGATCCCGGTGCCCGCCACGGTGGTGATGATGCCGGTGGTGGATACCCTGCGTACGCGGTGGTTGCCGCTGTCGCCGATGTACAGGTTCCCTGCGGCGTCCAGCGCCACGCCGTGGGGGTAGTTGAGGCTGGTGACGGCGGCGGGTCCGCCGTCGGAGACGTACCCGCCGGTGCCGTTGCCCGCGATGGTGGTGATGATGCCGTTGCGGGTCACCTTGCGGACCCGGTGGTTGCCCCAGTCGGCGATGTACAGGTTCCCCTCGGGATCCACGGCCAGCCCGGACGGGGTGCTCAGCCGGGTGGCGACGGCAGGGCCGCCGTCGGAGACGTACCCCGGCTGGCCGTTGCCCGCGACGGTGGTGATGATCCCGTCGGGGGTCACCTTGCGGACCCGGTGGCCGTTCATCTCGCTGAAGTACAGATTTCCCTCACGGTCCACCGCGATGCCGTGAGGGTAGTTGAGCCGGGTGGCGACGGCCGGGCCGCCGTCGGAGATGTAGCCGGCTTCGCCGTTGCCCGCGACGGTGGTGATGATCCCGTCGGGGGTCACCTTGCGGACCCGGTGGTTGCCGAAGTCGGTGATGTAGACGTTGCCGGCGTCGTCGACGGCCACGTCGGGGGGCAGGCTGAGCCTCGTCGCGACGGCAGGGCCGCCGTCGGACACGTACCCCGCCTGGCCGTTGCCCGCGATGGTGGTGATGATCCCCTCGGGGGTCACCTTGCGGACCCGGTGGTTGTAGCGGTCGGCGATGTAGAGATTGCCCTGCCTGTCGACGGCGAGGCCGAAGGGGGAGTTGAGCTGGGTGAGCGGCGCGGGTCCGCCGTCGGAGAGATATCCGGCGGTGCCGTTGCCCGCGACGGTGGCGATGGCGCCGTGGGGCAGGCCGATGGGCTGTGGTCCGGTTCCGGTATTCGATTCGCCTGCCATCACTGCTTCTCCCGTCTGAGGGCACGGCACATCGGGCGCGGGGTGAGCCGCGCCAATGAGGGTGGGGTGCTCCGGAGCAAGCCGGAGCCTAACCGCCGTACTCCAGTAACCCTGCACGCCTCTTCCGGACAATCCGTCCGAGACGGGAACGGCGTCCTTGCGCCGCGGCAACGGCCGCCAACTGGACCTCCGGCCTCCGGCAGGGACCGGCACCGACCCCCTGGCGTGGTCCGCATATGTCACAGGTCCACACCGGCGGAATGGTGCCCGCCGTCATGCCCACCCGGGGGAATGTCGGCGTCCACCGCACCGGAATCCGCCGGGGGCGGCTGAGCGATGGCGCAGAGGCGCCCTGCCCGATGGCCTGAACATGGTGTCACTCCAGGGACGGCGCTGGGAACGGGTCAGACGGTAGTCACGCCGTCCGGATCGGCCCGCTGCGTAAGGCCGGCGGCGACGGTGGATCGGCGGTGATGGCGCCATCTGGAAAGGCCTGAAGAATGTCTTTATCGCCGTACGGTGGTTGACCTGGGGCTTGCGATCGCCCAAGTATGGGCATGATCAGTGATGGTGGGTCTGCGACTGCTCTGCCTGATCTTCTGCCGACTGCTGGGCTGCCTTCTTTCGCTGGGCCGGTCGACCGTCGCGAACAACGCCGGGATCCTTGCCCTTCGTCATGAGGTGGCTCTGCTTCCCGGGCCGGCGGGGATGGTCCCTGGCCGTCGAGCCGAGCAGCGCCTCGGCGGTGGCCGTGGAGGTGATGCCGGCGACGGGTCCCTGATAGAGGATCTGCCCGCCGTGCTTCCCGGGACCGGGGCCGAGGTCGATGATCCAGTCCGCCCGTCGGATGACGTCGAGGTTGTGCTCGATCAGCACGACGGTGTGACCGTGGTCCACCAGGCCGTCGAGGTGGCTCAGCAAGGTGTCGATGTCGCGTAGGTGCAGGCCGCTAGTGGGCTCGTCGAGGATGTAGAGGGTCGGGGCGGTGGAGTCCCGGAGCTCCTTGGCGATCTTCACGCGCTGGCATTCACCTCCGGAGAGAGACGTGAGGGGCTGGCCGAGCCGGAGGTAGCCCAGGCCGACCTCGTCGAGGTGGCGCAGCGCCTTTGTGACCGTGCGATCGGAGAGCCGGTCGATGGCGTCGGTGACCGTGAGGTCGTCGATGTCGGCGATGGACAGCCCGTCGACCCGGTACTGCAGGACCTCGGGCGTGAACCGGCGCCCCTGGCAGGTCTCGCAGACCGTCTCCTGATCCTCCATGAACGCCAGGTCGGTGGAGACGATCCCGAGGCCCTTGCACTCGGGGCAGGCGCCCTCGGAGTTGGCGCTGAACAGGCCGGCTGGGACCTGGTTGTGGCGTGCGAAAACCTTACGGATGGGGGGCGCGATCCCGGTGTAGGTGATGGGGGTCGAGCGGCGGTTGGTGCTGACCGGTTTCTGGTCGATCACGACCGCGTCGTGCTGGGCGACGAGTTCGCTCGCGAGACTGGATTTCCCGGAGCCGGCCACGCCGGTGAGCACGGTTGTCACGCCCGTCGGAATGTCCACGGTCACGTTCTTGAGGTTGTTGCGCGTGGCATCGGCCACGGTGATGTGTCCCCGCGGCGTCCGCGGATCGTCCTTGATGGGCCGGCGCTGTGACAGCGCCGCCGTCGTGGCGGTGCCGGCCGTGCGGAGGCCACGGAAGCTGCCCTGGTAGACGAGCGTTCCGCCGTGCGCGCCCGCGAGGGGCCCGACCTCGATGATCTGGTCGGCGATGGCCATGACGGCGGGGTCGTGTTCGACCACGAGGACGCTGTTGCCCTTGTCCCGGAGCTGCTTGAGCAGCTCGGTCATGGAGGAGATGTCGTGGGGGTGCAGTCCGACGGTGGGTTCGTCGAATACGTAGAGCATCTCGGTGAGGCTGCTGCCCAGGTGCTTGACGGTCTTGATCCGCTGGGACTCGCCGCCCGAGAGCGTCGTGGTGGCGCGGCCGAGGTGGAGGTAGCCGAGCCCGATGGTGATCATCGCCTGGAGTCGTTCCGTCAGCGCGGCCACCACCGGTGCCACGGTTGCGTCGGTCACGCCCGTCATCAGCTCCGCGAGCTCATCGACCTCCATCCGCGCCATCTCGCCGATGGTGTGGTCGAGCACCGTGGCCGCCCGGCTCGCCTTGTTGAGACGGTCCCCGCAGCAGTCCGGGCACACCTTGGAACGGGTGAACTTGGCGAGGGTTTCCTTCTTGCGATCGTTCATGTCGTCGGAGGTGCGCAGGTAGATGCGCTCGAACCGCTCGACGACGCCCTGGTAGCCCTTGGGCAGCCGGTTCGCCGGCGACCCGGCGGACCCGATGCCGTACAGCAGCGCGTCCCGCTCGGTCCGGCTCCAGTGGCGCAGCGGCTTGTCGACGTCGAAGACGCCGATGTCGGCGAAGTTCGTGTACCAGTAACCGTTGACGGCGAACCCGGGCAGCAGGACGGCGCCCCCGCGCAGCGACCTGTCCGGGTCGATGAAACGGTCGACGGCGCTGGCCACGACCTCGCCGATGCCCGAGCAGGTGGGGCACATGCCGGCCGGGTCGTTGAAGGAGAAGTGGCTGGACTCGCCGACGTGCGGTGTGCTCACCCGGGAGAACAGCAGCCGGAGGTAGGTCCAGGTGTCCGTGATCGTGCCGACCGTGGAGCGGGCGTTCCCGCCCAGGCGCCGCTGGTCGATCACCACCACCGGGGAGAGCCCCTCGATCGCGCCGACCTCGGGGCGGGTCCACTTCGGCAGTCGGTTGCGGATGTAGGGCGGGAACGTTTCGTGCAGCTGGTAGCCCGCCTCCGCTGCGATCGTGTCGAACACCAGCGACGATTTGCCCGAGCCCGACACGCCGACGAAGACCACGACTTGTGAGCGGGGCACGTCCACGTCGAGGTCTCGCAGGTTGTGGGTACGGGCTCGCCTGATCTGGATCCCTTGGCTGGACATATTCAGGACCGTACTGCGAGATGTGGACGGAAAGTGGCCGCGACTGTCTGCGACGATGCGGTCATGGCCGACGTCATGCAACGCATCCTCGCTCTGCTGGTCGTGCTGCAGTCGGGCAAGACGTTCACGGGTGAGGAGCTGGCGGCCCGGCTGGACGTCCCCCCACGCACCCTGCGGCGCGACATCAACCGGCTCCGCGGCTACGGATACCCGGTCGAGACCCAGCCAGGCCCGGGCGGCTACTACCGGCTCACGGCCGGGCGGGCCATGCCCCCGCTGCTCCTGGACGACGATGAGGCCATCGCGACCCTCCTGGGCCTGGCTGCCCTCGGCGCGACCGGCAACGCGCGCGAGGGCAGCGTCGACGACGCGGCGATCCGCGCCTACGGCAAGGTCGATCAGTACCTGCCCAAGCGGCTGCGCCCCCGCGTGGCTGCGCTGCGCACCAGCCTGGAGACGACGCCGACGCCGACGCCGAGCATCAGCGCGGAGACGATGAGCACGCTCGCCGAAGCGATCACGCACGAGCGCGTCGTGACGTTCCACTACGTCGGCGCGAACGGGACGGCCACCTCGCGCAGGGTCGAGCCCTATCGCCAGATCCACCTGCTCCTGAGGTGGTACCTGCTGGGATGGGACACCGACAAGGAGGACTGGCGCGTGTTCCGCATCGACCGCGTCAGTGAACTCCAAACGCAGAGCAGGACGTTCGCACCGCGCGCGCTGCCCGCGGGGACCGGCGTCGACTACCTCCGCCAGGGCATCAACAGAAACCGGCAGCGTGTGGTGGTGACGATCGACGCCCCGATGACGGAGGTGGCGGATGCGTTCGCGGATGAGGACATCGACCTCACGGCGGCCGCCGGAGGCGGGACCCACGCCGTCCTCATGCTCGACTCCTGGCAGTGGCTCCTGCCGCGTCTCGCCTTCCTCGACGCCGACTTCCGCGTCGAGGAGCCCGCGGAGTTCCGCGAGGTGTTGCGGCGGTTCGGCGCCCGCCTCGGCCGTCAGTGACCGGCCGGCCGTCCCGGCGGCGTGCGCCGTCACGAGCCTGACAGTTCGGGAGAACCCGGACGGCGGATTCCAGCGCGTAGTTCATGGACCCGCCATTGGGCTCGTAGGAGGTGTGCTGGCCAGCGAAGTGGATCCGTCCCTCCGTGAAGTCACGGGACAGGAGGGCGTCGGCTTGGGAGCGCAGGAAGCCGGCCAACGTGCTGGAGCTCGGGCGCTGGATCGACGCCGGATTCCTTGAGGATCTTCCAGACGGTCGACGCGGCCACCTTCATTCCCAGCACGAGCAGTTCGCCGTGAAGCCGCCTGTAGCTCCAGTTCGGATTCTCCCCGGCCAGGCGGCAGCACCAGAGTCTGGACGGAGCGCACGGTGCGAGGGCGACCGGGTTGCTTGGGCCGTGATGAGGCGGCATGCCGGCGCTTTGCGAGGTCGCGATGCCGGCGCAGTACCGTGTCACGACGCACGAGCAGCCGCAGACGCCGCAGGGCGGGCAACGGCATCCGGTGCAGCAGCGCCGCCAGGAACGCCCGGTCACCCGGAGCGAACCGTACTCGATCACCGTCGAGTTGGCGTTCGAGCACGGTGATCTGATGGCGGAGGGCAAGGAGCTCCGCATCCTTGTTCCGGCCGCTCATCGGCAGCAGACGCAGCAGCGCGAACGCGTTGGTCATTCCCAGGTAGGCCAGTCGCAGCAGCACGGTCGATCATCATGACGCGTGAACCACCGACTACGCGAGAGCGCCGACTCGAGCGACGGGGCCGACGACCGCCAGTCCAGGCGCAGGCCCCCGACCAGGGCGGATGGCATTCTCGGCAAGCGCAGGGCTTGTAGAGGACCGGTCCGGCTAACTGGCGGCGTAGGACCGCGTTCTCGTGCCCCAGCGCCGTCAAGTCCCTTGGCTGGCACGGTACATGGTCATATGACGCTAATAACGATCGCGTAAGCGTCAACCGCTACTGGCGGTAAGGGCTTGCTGCTCGTGGCTTAAAACAGTCTCAATGTCTCTTCGCTGTCCATGGAACTAGGGAAGGGCGTGGATGAACGGCACGATCGACGGTTTCAGCTACGGTCTGGTCACTCCGGTGGCCGCTTACCTGATGGCCTGTCTGGGATCGGCGCTGGGCCTGCGCTGCGTGGTGCGCACGGTGCACCACAGTCCTGGGTGGAGGCCGGGGTGGCTTGCCTTGGGAGCCGCCTCTTTGGGCTGCGGGATCTGGACGATGCACTTCATCGCCATGATCGGTTTCTCCGTGCGTCAGGCGCCCATCACCTACGACGTTCCGCGGACGGTGCTCAGTCTGGTTGTTGCGATCGTGGTGGTCTCCGCGGGCGTGTTCATCGTCGGCTACTGCGGTGCCGCCCCGGCCATGCTCACTCTGGCAGGCGGCGTCACCGGGCTGGGCGTCGCGGCCATGCACTATCTCGGGATGTCCGCGATGCGACTCAACGGCGATATCCGCTATGACACGCTCGCCGTGGCCCTGTCGGTGGTCATCGCCCTCGTCGCCGCGACGGCGGCACTGTGGGCCGCCGTCTCCGTCCGTGGCTTCCTGCGTTCCCTCGGTGCCAGCCTTGTTATGGGCCTGGCCGTCTCCGGCATGCACTACACCGGCATGGCCGCTGTGAGCGTCCACCTCCACACCGATACGGCACAGGCGGCCGGTGGTCCGTCCGGGGTCTCTCTTCTGCTGCCCATGCTGCTGGGCCCGGTTGTCTTTCTGATTCTGGCCGGGGCGGTCGTCATGTTCGACCCGGTCCTGGTTCTCGGAGACGGCGAATGGAACAGACCGGCCTCCCGGCCTGGCCCTGCGGCAGACACGCGGAACTCCGGCATCACTGCGGGGCGTCAGGGCTTCTCCGATGCCCGGAACCGGCTGGTGCCGTGAGAGGGGAGGTTCGCCAGGTCGATGAGGTGGCTGGCCTCGGCGCCGACGTCCGCGACCTCGGTGGCGTACGAGACCCGGACGCCCTCGCGCATCTCGCGGCCGCTCGACCTGCCGTCGACCCACGGCGACCTCATGACGAAGCGCAAGGATCTCGGCGTTGTTCGCGGCGGTCGATCGGCCCAGCAAGAGCAAGCGGCCCAGTTCGACAGAAGGTCAGGTAGAGCAATCGCAGACCCACGATCGCTGATCATGCCCATATGTGGAAGATCGCAAAGCCCCAGGTCAACCACCATACGGCAATAAAAGCACCCTTCAAGGATCACCCGACCGGGCATCCGCGTTCTACCGCTACCACTCAAGATCGAAAAAGGCCGGCAGGGCGTTGTGGGTCAATACGAGTGCGCTGAGCGTCAAGGACATTCCTCCTGAGACCAGGAAGGATTCGATGCCAGGGCCCGCGACGGGGCAGTGATCGACTCGGAGCACCGAAGAAAGCAGGAAGCATGATGAAGACGAAGGCGGCTCTGGCCGCGGGCGCTCTGGCGATCGTGTTCGGCACCGCGGTACCGGCAGCGGCCGTGCCGACGACGGCCGCGTCCCGCACGGGGACGTTCTACGGTACCTATCAGCACTCCGACGGGTGTGTGTACCTGCGCTCCGCAGCCGGATACCACTATCTGTTGGAGGGCTACACGATGGGTGGCAACGGCGGCCTGTACAAGAAGGGCGGCGGCTTCATCGCGTACCCGGGCTGGAAGATCGCGGCACACGGTACCCAGTACAACAAGACCAGCACCACGTTGTGCACGACATGGGGTGCCTACAGGAGGATCAAGGCAACATCGATCCACGCCTACTGAACGGTGTCACATGGACCGGCTGCTGCCGTCGATTTATGCCGTCAATATCGATCGTGCTGCTGGGACTGCTCGTACCTCCTGACACGGTACTGCGCCGGCATCGCGCCCTCGCAAGACGCCGACATGCCGCCTTAGCCATCACAGCAGGGCTGCTCCTCCTGACCGCGTGCGGGAGTTCCGACGACTCGACGGACGGCTCGAAGTCCGGCAAGAGCGGTACAAAGAGCAACCTGGTCGCCATCATCACGCCCTCCCCGGACAACCCGTTCTTCAAGGCGGAAGGGGACGCCGCCAAGAAGAAGGCCGAGAGCCTCGGCTACAAGACCTCGGTCGCCTCGCACGACGACGACCCCAACAAGCAGAGCGAACTGATAGACGCCGCCATCTCCCGCAAGGCCGCGGCGATCATCCTGGACAACGCCGGCGCCGACGCGTCGATCGGCCCCGTCCGTAAGGCCACCAAGGCCGGCATCCCCGTCTTCCTGATCGACCGGGAGATCAACCAGACCGGCATCGCGAAGGCCCAGATCGTGTCGAACAATGCCCAGGGAGCGCAGATCGCCGCGCAGGAGTTCGTCACAGCGATGGACGGCAAGGGCCAGTACGTGGAGCTCACCGGCAAGGAATCCGACACCAACGCCGATGTGCGTTCCAAGGGCTTCGCCGACGTCATCTCGCAGTACCCGGACCTGAAGCAGGTGGCCAAGCAGACGGCCAACTGGGACCAGCAGGAAGCCTTCACCAAGATGGAGACCATCCTGCAGCGGCACCCGAAGATCCGCGGCATCATCGCCGGAAACGACACCATGGCCCTGGGCGCGGTGGCCGCACTGAAGTCCGCCAAGCGAACCGGTGTCACCGTGGTCGGCTTCGACGGCAGCCCGGATGCCATCACCCAGATCAAGGCCGGCACCATGCGAGCGACCGCGCTCCAGCCCGCCGCCCTGGGTGCCGAGCGTGCCGTGGAGCAGGCGGACAAGTTCGTCAAGACGGGTAAGACCGGACAACCAGAGAAGCAGGCCATCGACTACGAGCTGATCACCAAGAAGAACGCCGACGAGTACGGCGTCTTCGCCAAGCGCTGAAGCACGGGACTGTGCGTGCCACTTGTCAGCAGCACGCACAAACCCTCGGCGATAGGGTGTTGCGCGGCGTAGACACGCAGCCCGGCAACCAGCCTGGCCGCCAGGACGAACGAGGATGGAGGCATGGTGGCGGCAGCGTCGTCCACTCCCAGCTCCGACCACATGCGGATGCTGGTGAAAGTAGCCCGCATGTATCACGAGCGCGGAGTACGCCAGCCGGAGATCGCGGCGCATCTCAACATGTCCCAACTGCGCGTCTCCCGCCTGCTGAAGGAAGCTGTCGACCGCGGTGTCGTACGCACCGTGGTGGTTCCCCCAGAGGGCGTGCATGCCGAACTCGAAGACGCGCTCGTGGAGCGGTTCGGCCTGCGAGACGCCGTGGTGGTCGAAGTGGAAGGCGCGGGGATCGACGTCATTCCCGCGCTCGCTGCGGCAACCGCTACATACCTCGATGCGACGCTCAAGGAGGGGACGTCATCGGCGTCTCCTCCTGGAGCGCGACCCTGTTGGAGTCGGTCAAGGTCATGCGCGCCAAGACCTCGTCCGTGGCACACGAGGTCGTCCAGATCGTCGGCGGTTCCGGCAGCCCGGAAGTACAGTTGCATGCCACCCGCCTGACCAGCCGTCTGGCGGAACTCACCGGCGCCCGGCCGGTGTTCGCTCCGTCCGCCGCCCTGGTGGGCAGCAGTGAGTTGCGGGACCTGCTGTCACGGGAGCCGGCGATGGCCGAGGTCATGCAGGCGTGGTCCCGACTCACGCTGGCTCTCCTGGGCATCGGCAGCCTCGCCCCCTCACCGCTGCTGCGCCGCTCGGGCAATGCCATCACCGCCCAGGACCAGCAGCAGCTCAAGAAGCTCGGCGCGGTGGGCGACGTCTGCGCGCGGTACTTCGACGCCGACGGCAATCCCGTGGACGCGCCCTTCAACGACCGTCTCATCGGCATCGAGCCTGAACGGTTGCATGCGGTGGAACGCCGCATCGGAGTGGCAGGCGGCATGGACAAGGTCGCCGCTGTCCGCGGCGCGGCACGGGGTGGATGGATCAACATCCTGATCACTGACGTCGAGGTGGCCCGAGACTTGCTGAACGACTGACCACCCAACCTCTCTGCCCGAACACCGACTTCTGCAACACTTTGGGGCCTGTTGCGAAAGTCAACGTCGGAACAGCGGTTTCCGCCATAGCGGTGGTTTGCCGTCCCGGTCGCCGCTCTGTCCGGTGCGCCGCCAGGACACTGGCCGGGGGCGGCCGGGGGCGCCGTCGTGGAGGGCGGGGAAGCACATGGCCGACAGCAGGATCCTGGTCGCGGTACCGGAACACCCTCGGGGCGAGGGTGCCGGGCCCCAGCAGTTACGGAAGATCCGGGACGCGATCGAGGCGGGCGGCTTCGAAGTCCGGTGGGCGGTCACGGCGGAGGACGCGGACGCGGTACTGCGCACCGAGGCTGGTCTGGCCGCGGCGCTGGTGGCCTGGGACCTTCCCAGGGCCGCCGGTGACGGGCCCGGCGCCGCGCTCGCCGCGCCGGGAGGCACACTCGCCCGGCCGGGCAGCACCCTCGACGGGACGACGGGCGGCGGCGCCGTGCTGCGCCGGATCGGCCGCCGTTTCCGGGAGCTGCCGGTCTTCCTGGTGATGGCCGACGAGGGCGTACGGGACCTGCCGCTGTGGGTGTCCGAGTCGCTGGTGGGCTACGTCTGGCCGCTGGAGGACACCCCGGGCTTCATCGCGGGCCGCATCACCACCGCCGCCCGCGCCTACCGGGAATCCGTGCTGCCGCCGTTCTTCCGGGCACTGCGCCGCTTCGACGACGCCCACGAGTACTCCTGGCACACCCCCGCCCACTCCGGCGGTGTCGCCTTCCTCAAGTCGCCGGCGGGACGCGCCTTCCACGACTACTTCGGGGAGCGGCTGCTGCGCAGCGACCTGTCGATCTCGGTCGAGGAACTGGGCTCGCTGTTCGAGCACACCGGCCCGATCGGCGAGGCGGAGCGCAACGCGGCCCGTGTGTTCGGCTCCGACCTCACCTACTTCGTGCTGCACGGCGACTCCACGTGCAACCGCCTGGTCGGCCATTTCAGCGTCACCCGCGACGAGATCGCGCTGGTGGACCGCAACTGCCACAAGTCCGTGCTGCACGGCCTGGTCGTCTCGGGCGCCCGGCCGGTCTACCTGGTCCCCACCCGCAACGGCTACGGCCTGGCGGGACCGCTGCCCCCGGCCGAGATCGCCGCGGACGCGGTAGCGGCCCGGGTGGCCGCGCACCCGCTCACCGAGGGCGCGGTGTCCCCGCACCCGCAGTACGCGGTGTTCACCAACTCCACCTACGACGGCCTCAGTTACAACGCCGTACCCACGGCTCGCGCGTTCGCCGCCAGCACGCCCCGGTTGCACTTCGACGAGGCGTGGTTCGCGTACGCCCGTTTCCACCCGCTCTATGCCGGCCGTTACGGCATGTCGGTGGACGAGGAGGCCTTCCCCGGCCCGGACCGCCCGACCGTGTTCGCCACCCAGTCCACGCACAAGCTGCTGGCGGCGCTGTCGCAGAGCGCGATGGTGCACGTGCGGCCCGCACCGCGGGCACCGGTGGAGCATGACCGGTTCAACGAGGCGCTGATGATGCACGGCACCACCTCGCCCCTCTACCCGATGATCGCCTCGCTCGACGTGGCGACGGCGATGATGGACGGCCCGCAGGGCGAGTGGCTGATCGACGAGGCGGTGACCGAGGCGATCCGCTTCCGTCAGGAGATGGTGCGCTTGCGACGGCGGATCGAGAGCGCCGGGGACCGGCCGCCGTGGTTCTTCGGGGTGTGGCAGCCCGACACGGTCACCGACGCGGCGGCCGGCGAACGGCTGCCGTTCGAGGAAGCCCCGCCGGAGTTGCTGCGCACCGACCAGTCCTGCTGGCTGCTGGAACCCGGTGCCGACTGGCACGGCTTCCCCGGGCTGACCGAGGGCCACTGCATGCTGGACCCCGTCAAGGTCACGCTGACCTGTCCGGGGATCAGCGCCACCGGCGAGATGGCCGAGGAGGGCATCCCGGCCCGGGTGCTCACCGCCTATCTGGCCACCCGGAAGATCGTTGTGGAGAAGACCGACAGTTACACCACGCTGATCCTGTTCTCCATGGGCATCACCAAGGGCAAGTGGGGCACCCTGCTGGACGCCCTGACGGATTTCAAGGCCCTCTATGACGCCGACGCCCCACTGGAGCGCGTCCTGCCGGAGGCCGTCGCCGCCCACCCCCGCCGGTACGCGGGCCTGACCCTGCGCGAGCTGTGCCAGGAGATGCACGAGCAACTGCGCTCGGTGCGCCTGGTGGAGCTTCTGGACATGGCGTTCCAGCAGCTCCCGCAGCCCGTGGCGGCACCTCAGCACTGTTACCAGCGGCTGGTGCGGGGTGGCACCGAGCGGGTCCGGATCTCGGAGGCGGCGGGCCGGGTGGCTGCCGCCATGGTGACGGTCACCCCTCCCGGCATCCCGGTCCTGATGCCGGGCGAGTCCATCGGCGCACCCGACGGCCCGCTGCTGCGATATCTCACGGCCCTGGAGTCCTTCGACCGCCGCTTCCCCGGCTTCCGCAGCGAGACCCACGGCGTGACCATCGACGAGAACACGGGCGACTACCTGATCGAGTGCCTGTTCCACAGCAGTTCAGGAGATCCTGGTTTGGGGGCAGCCGCTGCTCGGTGAGGAACGCGTGGGCGGCGGTGACTACGCACAGCCCGCGCAGAATGCACCGACGGAATCCTCATCACCGGCGAACGACGCTTACGTACGGTCCTGACCAGGTACGCCGAGCGCTACAACGCCGGACGAGCCCACCGCAGCCTCGACCTACGTGCTCCAGACGACGACCCGAACGTCATCCCCCTGCCCGCCGCCACGGTCAGGCGCTGCGCGCCGGCCCCGTCCGGCGCTGGGACGCCGAACGGGGGACCGATCTGCTCGCCACCCTCCATCACTTCGTGGACTGCAACGCCAGCCCGGCCCGCACCGCGCGGCTGATGGGCGTGCGGAACAACACCGTGCTCCAGCGGCTCGCTCCGGGACAGGAGTGGAGCGGCGTCAGGAGTAGAAGCGCACGTAGTCGAAGCGTGCGGTCACGCCCTTGCCGGCCAGGGAGACGAGGCCGATGCGCGGGTCGGAGCCGGCGGGCAGATGCCAGACCCCACCCCAGATGTAGTGCTTCCCGTCCCGACTCGTGGCCGGCTGGAAGGTGTGTTCGCCGGTCTTCGGGTCGACGGTGTGGCGCAGCCGCAGCCACATGGTGTCGGCCGACGGGCCCAGCTGCATCTCCGGCCAGCTGTCACGGTCTCGGCCGATCCACAGGAAAGCCTGCCGGGACGGGCCGGTCCGTGTCGGGGCCAGATGGATCGAGTCCTCCGGGCTCTGGAAGGCGATCATCCCGGCCTGGCTGCGCCCGTCGGGGGCGTCGGTGATCGGGAAGTGCAGCTTGGTCTCGACGGTGTAGGTGCCGGTCGGAGCGTCACGAAGCAGCGCCGATGCCATGGTGCCCTTGCCGGAGAAGTCGGCATCCTGCGTCGGCCACACATACTGGCCGTCGGTGACCTTCCCGTCGGCGGGGCCGAACCACGTCCAGCCGTCCAGCTGGGTGTCGTCGAAGTCCTCGTCGTACTCCGGGAGCCGGGCTCCGATGTGGGGGGCCGGCTGTTTGACGGTCACCGGCGGGTAGAGCCGGGTCACGCCGACGTTGTCCACCTCGCCGGCGCCGCGGGTCGAGGCGGCACCGCCACGGCGCCAGTCCTCGGGCACGTCCACCTTCAGTTCGGCCAGCGGCATGTCGAGCATGGCCGAGCTGACCTGTACATGCGCCGCCCCGTCGCGGATCTCGGCCGTGAGTGAGTGCCAGGTCCGCGGATCGGCGTTCGTGTGCAGACGAGCGGTGCGCTTCCGCACCACCTTCCGGTCCCGGGTGACCTCGACGGAGAGTGTGCCGGTGGAATCCAGCCAGACCACGGCGTGGTCGGACGGGCCCGCGGACGCCAGGACCAGACCGACCCGGCCTTCGTCGTCGCGCAGCCGGACGTCGGCCTCGATCCTCACATCGCCGTCCGGGGCCCGACGCGGCAGCAGCAGCTGCGGGACCTCGGCCCGGGACCGGCTGCGGGCATAGCGTCCCGAGTCGGGATCCGAACCCGTGGTCCAGGACCCGTGTCCCGGGATGTCGAAGTGGCCGAGGCCGTCCTCGAAGGTGCTGCCCGCGTCCCATGCGCCCGTCGGCGCGGTCTGTCGGTCCTCGCTGGTCCAGGCCCCCGCGCGGACCGTCGGCCAGCCGTCGATCCAGTCGAGCCGGTCCATCATGGTCGGCCGTCCGCCCCAGTTGGGATCGCTCTCGTGGCGGTCGAATCCATTGGTGAGGATCCAGTCCTGGCCCGATTTGTCGACCACGTTCGCCGAATGGCCGGTCGCCACCCACTTGTTGCCGTTCGGCGCGTTGACGATCGTACCGCCCGGGTGCAGGTCGGCCAGACCGACGCCCTCGGCGTCCTTGAACGGGCCCATGGGGTTCCTGGCCCGCCCGACGAACACCGGATAGGCGCCCTCGTCCCGGGCACAGCAGCCCAGGCCGGAGTAGAACAGGTAGTACCAGCCGTCGCGCTTCACCGCGTACGCGGCCTCGCCGCGCCGGGCGCCGACCACCTGCACCGGATCGCCGACCGGCGCGGTGCCCTCCTCGTTCAGACGCACCGCCTGGATTCCGCCGTCGCGGAACGAGCCGTAGTAGAGGTACTTCTGGCCGTCGGAGTCGACGAACACCGACGGATCGATCTGATTGACCGTCGTCCCGTACGGCAGCACGGGGTGACCGATGTCTTTCCACGGGCCGGCCGGATGGTCCGACGTGGCCAGCGCGATGGTGTTCTTGTCGCCGCCGGCGACCGAGTAGTAGAGGTAGTACTTGCCGTTGATGTAGCGGATGTCGGGTGCCCAGTAGTAGGTGGTCGCGAAGTCGCGCCACTTCGGGTGGTTGTCGGGCCCGAAGACATCACCGACGTACGTCCAGTTGACGAGGTCGGCCGAGCGTGTGATCGGCATGAAGTGCTGTGACTCCCAGGGGCCTCCCTGATTGTCCCGGCGCATGCTGGTCTGGGTCGCATAGGCGTACCAGTAGCCGTCCTTACCGCGGATGATCGACGGGTCGGAGAAGGCGTCCGCGACGTTGTCCATCACGGGATTCTGGTACGTCCCGGGCGGATCGGCGGGATCGGCCGCGGCCGGGCCGGGATGCGCACCGCCGAGGCCGAGGACCATGAGCAGGGCGAGGAGGGCGGCGCCGGGTCTGCCCCGGAGCGCGGGGAATCGTGCTGGCTTCGATGTCATGTCGGGAGCTCTCCTTTACGGATGCCGAGATGCCAGAGATGTCGGGTCGTGGGCCGTGGCCGGAAGAACAGATGGGTGTACGGCGAGGAGGTGGCTCAGACGACGACGAGGGCCGCGATGCGCCAGAGGCCGTTCAGCTTCGAGCCGGTGATCGCCAGGTCGGCGGTGCGCCCATCCGTTCCACCGTCGAGGGCGAAGGAGAACCAGACGAAGGCTCGGCTCGGCAGGCTGTCGTCGCCGGAGCGTCCGAGGACCGTGCCGTCCTCGGAGATGGTGGTGACACCCGAATCGGTGAGGGAGTCGCCGGTCAGCACCCACACCGTGTGCTGGCCGGCCGGCACCGGGACGCTCAGGACGATGGGCTTGCCCCGCTGCATGACGATGTCGCGGCGCAGATCGTCGGCGTTGCCCCGGTCACGGGTGTTCGGCCGGTCGCCGACCCAACCGAAGCCGCGGTCGGCGGTGTAGTCGTCCTCGGGGGACAGCCTGGTGTATCCGGTCAGCAGCGGGCTGGACGGCGGGCCGGCGTCGAACGCCGTGGCCGCGTCATCGGGGTGCGGCGTGGTGACCACGGACACCGACCGGCCGCGCTCGATCTCCTCGTCGCCGGTGGTGAGCCGGATCTCGACGGTGGCGAATCCCGGAGTGGGCACCGGGGTCGCGGTGACGGTCAGCTCTCGCTCGGCTCCGGCGGTGACCGTCACGGTCCGCTCGGTGCCGGACCAGCCGTCGGGGGTGACGAGGCGGGCGGTGACATCGCGGTCCTTGGTGCCGGAGTTGCGTACCAGCACCGTGACCGGGTTGGCCCGGCCCGCCCACCACACCGGATCCGCCACCGCCCTCATGACGACCAGGGACGGCACCGGGGCGCCGGGGTCCGTGACGGCGAACGCGGACAGCCGCCAGGGGCCGCCCACCCCCGTGAACGTGATGTCCGTGGTGCGTCCGGTGGCACCTCCGTCGAGGGGGAGCTCCAGCCAGGTGAAGGTTCCGCCGGGCTGCTTCGGACTGGTGGCGACGGTGGCGCCGTCCACCGCGACCCGGGTCGGCGAGGCCGTGGCACCGGTGTCGCCGACCAGCGCGTACCCGGTGTGTTTGCCGGCCGGTAGGGCGACGCGCAGCACCCGGGACGAGTTGTGCCAGAGGTGGTCGCGCAACAGGGGCTCGCCACCGCGGTCCCTGGCCGACGGGGCGGCGCCGACCCAGCCGTGGCCGGCCGACGCGGACCAGGCCGATTCGGGGGTCAGCGCGTCGTAGCCGGGCATCGAAGTCCCGTTCCGCGGCCCGGCGTTGAGCGCCAGGAGGCAGCGCCTGCCCTCGGGGGCTACGACCAGGGACGGCGGGCGGCCGTCGAGCCGGGTGAGCTTCGGCGCCACATCCAGCTCCAGGGCGGCGACGGTGCCCGACAAGGGGGGCGTGACCGGCAGTTCGAGCTCGGCGGTGGCGGCGCCGGCCGCGGACTGTTCGGCGGGCTCGGTGCGCCAGTCCGCCGCCGGTGGCCGCAGCGCGACCGTCAGGTCACGGTCCCGCGCCGAGGCGTTGGTGACGGTGACCGGCAGGAGGTTCGGCCGGCCGCCGAGCAGCACCCGTGAGCCGTTCAGCGCCGCTTGCAGCCATTCCCGCCGCGGGTCGACGATGCGGCTTTTGTCGAAGAAGAATCCGACCGCCGTGTCGCGCCAGAACGTCGCATGCTCCCGCTGGGCCTCGAAGCCCGCCTTGACGGCGGAATGGCGCTGTCGGTCGACCGCCCCGGACAGTTTGCTCCACCCGGCGAGGAACCGGTCGATGCGGTCGACCCCGGTGAAGTGCGTATCGTAGATGTGCTGGATGACCGTCTTGCCCGACCGCAGCCGATGGTCGTACGGCACCCAGTGCATGAACAGCAGCAGGTCGTCGGGGCAGGTCGCCGTGGACTCGTAAATCTTCCGCCACGGCCGTGGGTAGAGCCCGGTGAAGCCGCTGCCGGTCGCCTCGGTACGGTCGAAGCCGGTGCCCTCGGTCGTGGAGTGGTGTGACTGGAAGAGGGTGCCCAGCGGGCTCGGGTCGAGATGGTCGCCACCGGGGTCGGTGAGATAGCCCATCCCCAGCGGCGAGGTGTAGTCCTCGTACGTCCGGCGCGAGTGCACGAGGATGTCGGCCACGACCTCGGTGACCGTGCCGTCGGTGCCGAAGGTCAGCCCGGCCCACTCCGCGGCCAGGTCCCGGGGATCGGCGTCCGGGTCCCAGCACATCCTGCCGAAGGCATAGGTGTTCGCCGCTCCCATCAGATAGCCGGTCCAGTTGCGGGCGTTGCCGAAGTTGCTGACCCCGGCGATGCCCGCCCGCGGCGCACGACCCCGCGGCGTACGGCCGTCGCCGTCCGCGAGGATGTCGGCGACGGTCGGTCCGGTGCCGGGCCCCCGCGTCGGGAAGGTCAGCACCTCCCGCCACAGCGGAGCCAGATAGGTGGTGTGGATCTCGTGGCCTGTGTACTCCTGGGTGAGCTGGAGTTCCAGCATCTGGTTCGTGTGGCGCATCGCGCCGAACAGGGGGTGTACGGGCTCGCGGATCTGGAAGTCGATCGGTCCGTACTTGGTCTGGAGGATGACGTTGTCGTCGAACGTGTCGTCCAGCGGGGCGAACACCCGGTACTGGTACTCCGCCCAGTCGCTGAAATCCTCGTGGACGAAGCTGCGCCAGACGATCTGCCCGTCGTGCGGGGCGACCGTGCGGGCCAGCATGTTCGCGCCCTCGGCATGGGTGCGTCCGTAATCCAGCGGGCCGGGCTGCCCCTCCGAGTTCGCCTTCACCAGGAACCCGCCGAATCCGGGCAGGCTCGTGAAGATTTCGGCGCTCTTGTCCTGCCACCACCGCTGGACCCGTCGATCGGCGGGATCGGCCGTCGTGATCGGATCCGCGTCGTCCGCGGTCAGGATCATCGGACTGGCGTAGTTGACGGACAGCCAGACGGAGATGCCCCATGAGTGGAGAAGTGCCGCCAGGGGTCTGAGCCTGGTCAGCATCTCGCCGGTGATGAAGTCGGCGTCGGCGTTCACATTGTTGAGCACCGAGGCGTTGATGCCGATCGATGCCATGGACCGCGCGTAGTCGACGAGCCGGCCGGAGATGTCCGGCAGCTTGTCCCACTCGAAGAGCGAAGTGCCCGCGTAGCCACGCTCGATCGATCCGTCGAAGTTGTCCCAGTGATTCATCATGCGCAGTGCGGTGCGCGGTTTCTCCACGACGGACAGCTTGTGCAGTGGCCGCTCGAGCTGGAGCAGACGGATGAGATGGAAGACCCCGGCCAGCACGCCCCGATCACTGCGGGCCCCGACGACCAGTCGCCGACTGCCCGGCGGGCCGGTCATCTCGATCACGTACCCCTGCTCGCCGATCCGGGCCAGCCGATCGGGGCTCACCTGGGAGCGCACGACCGGTGACTCGTCCACCGTGCCGATGACGACCGAGGCGCGATCGGCGGAAACCCGGGCCGGTGCGCTGCCGGTGAGGCCCCGGGCGGCTCGTCGCAGTTCCGACTCGGCGTTGCCCATGACCGGGCCCTCGCCCTGACGTGCCAGACCGGCCAGGGCCTTCCGGTACTCGGCGAGCCGCTGGGGATCGGTGGTGGGGCGGTAGCGCAGCCAGAGGTCGTAGCCGTCCTCATCGGGGGTGCCTGCCGATTGGGCGAAGCCGGCCGCCGTGCTCCACGGGCTCAGTGCGGTGGCGAAGGCGAGAGCGGATGCCTGGAGCACTCGGCGACGACTGTACTCGTACTCGGATCGCGCCATTGCGGTTTCTCCTCTGCGGATTCGGATGGCGAGAGGCGCTATGTGCGGGGTCGGGTGAGAATTTCGCGCAGTTCGGCCAGGGGAATCTTCGGTTGGCGGTCCGGTGTGAGCAGGCCGTTGGTCTCTTGTTCCGTGTCGGTGAACTGGGTGTAGCAGTAGCCCGCGAGCCCGGAGTCCACCGCGGCGGTCACCAGGTCGGCGAGGCGTTCCGCGAAGTCCTCCTTCGTGGCCACGGTGTCGTAGCCGAACCACTCGGCGCCGTCGGCCGGCTCGAAGGTCGCGCCGCCGAACTCGCTGAGGACGACGGGCTGCCCCTGGTGGCGGACGCCGTCCAGGGTCAGCCGTTTGGCGCCGGGCCACCGCTCGGCGAGCTCGCCCTGCCGCAGCGAGGCGTGGCCGTAGCGCTTGCGCAGTACGTCCCCGTGCTGGGTGTAGTCGTGGACGCCCCAGATGTCGGCGGCGGAGATCTCCCAGCCGTCGTTGGAGACGGCGGGGCGGGACGGGTCCAGGGCCTTGGTCAGGTGGTACAGGGCGTCCATGAAGTGGCGCTGCGCGGGGACGAGCGCCGGGTTCGGCACGGACCAGGACTCGTTGATCGGGACCCAGGCGACGATCGAGGGGTGGCTGAGGTCGCGGGAGATGGCTTCGGTCCACTCGGCGACCACGCGCTCGACGGTCCGCGCGCCGAAGGCGTAGGCCGACGGCATCTCCTCCCACAGCAGCAGCCCGAGCCGGTCGGCCCAGTACAGGAAGCGCGGGTCCTCGACCTTCTGGTGGATACGCAGCCCGTTGAGGCCGATCTCCTTCGCCAGTTCGACGTCGCGGCGCAATTCCTCGGCCGAGGCCGACAGATGCGATGCGGGCCAGTAGCCCTGCTGGAGCGCGAACCGGAGGAAGTACGGTTTGTGGTTGAGGAGGAAGACGCCGTCGTCCCAGCCGATGTCGCGCAGGCCGAGGTAGGACGTCGCACGGTCGACCGGTGTGTCCTCGGCCGCGTCGCGCAACTCCACCACAGCGTCGACGAGTTGCGGCCGCTCCGGACTCCAGAGCAGTTCGTCGAGATCCTGCGCGTGGCGCAGGGCGGGCACCGCGACATCGAACTCCGTCTCCTGGCCCTCGATCAGCGTCCGCTGCTCCGCGAGCACCCGCTCACCCCGGGTGAGGCTGACCGTGAGGCGGACCGTCACGGTGAGCGGGCGCCGCGGCCAGTGGCCGAGCCGCAGCCGGCAGCGGACGCGGGCGTGGGCGACCTCGGGGGTCCAGTGCAGGAGCGCGATGTGCTCGGCCGGGACCTCTTCCAGCCACACCGGCTGCCAGATCCCGGAGGTGCGGTGGTACCAGATGACATGCGGATCCCGGCGCCAGTCCTGCTTGCCGCGGGGCTGTGCGGCGTCGAGCGGCTGGTCCTCGGCGCGTACGACGAGGGTCTGCTCGCCGTCCCGGTCGATGGCGTCGGTCAGATCGCAGGTGAAGCCGGTGTGCCCGCCCTCGTGCCGTCCCACCAGGCGGCCGCCCAGCCAGACCTCGGCCCGGTGGTCGACCGCACCGAAGTGCAGCAGGAGCCGCCGCCCGGCGGCCGGCCGGGCCACGTCGATCGTGCGCCGGTACCAGAGCACGGGGTGGAAGGCGGTGTCCGCCACGCCCGAGGCCGCGGACTCGGGCGGGTAGGGCACGGTGACGGTGCCGGTGAACGGTGCGGAGTTCGCCGGGTCCATCCAGCGGTCGGCGCGACCGCGGTCCTCGTCGTCGTAGGCCAACTGCCAGGGACCGCCGAGGTCGCGCCAGTCGGGATCGCGGATCAGCTGCGGCCTCGGATGGCCCGCGGCGTCCAGGTGCGGGTGGGGCATGCGTGAACTCCGGTGGCGTGGTGTGTGAATGGGGGATGGGAAGGTGCCGCGCTGCCGTTCAGGTCTCCTGGGCGTCCGCGGGCTCCTGGGCGTCCGCGGGCTCCTGGGCGTCCGCGGGGGAGCGGAGGTCCACGACCGTGGCGGCGAACGCCAGTGGGCCCGGCAGCAGCGGGATCAGCAGCGGAATCGACCAGGCCAGGAGCCCGCTGAGGATCACGGCACCGGCCAGCAGAAGACTGCCGCGCGGGTTCGCGGCCGAGCGCAGCAGCGCCTCGCGTACGGACAGGACGTGCGGTGCTTCCAGCGCGGCCGCCCGTAGCGCCACGACCGTGGCGCCCAGGATGAGCAGCGCGAGGGCGGGCGCCATGACGGCCGCTCCGGGCAGCGCGGTACGCATCAGCGCGGCATCGATCAGGACGACCACCGCGAGCAGCGGCGGCACCAGCCCGAGGGTCGCCGACCGCGCGGACAGCTGGGCACGGAGGTGAGCGCCGTACGTACCGGCCCTGACCTGCCCGCCGTTGCCCGCGGCCCGCCGGAGCGTCGCGGACGCCGCGGCGAACGCGGCCGGGGCCGTGACGACCGGCAGGCAGGCGAGGCTGGTGAGCAGGCCGATGAGCAGCATGTCGGCGAAGAGGGTGAAGCCGGAGCCGAAGACCTCTCCGGGTTCCCGGCGCTCGCGCCGGGGCGCGAGCGGTGCGTGGGCCATGGTGTGCCGTGCGTGGGCCATGGTGGGCCTCACCCCTTCAGTCCGGACGTGGCCATGCCCTGCACCAGGTAGCGCTGGAAGACGAAGAAGAACAGCACGATCGGCAGCACCGAGATCACCGACATGGCGAACATGGGCCCGTACGCGGAGGTGCTGGAAAGGTCGACGAAGCTGCTCAGGGCGAGGGTGATGGTGTACTTCTCCGGCGAGAAGAGATAGATCATCTGCGTGAAGAAGTCGTTCCACGTCCAGATGAACGTGAAGATGGCCGTGGTGATCAGCGCGGGCCGGGCCAGCGGCAGTGTGATCGACCAGTACGTACGGAAGGGACCGCAGCCGTCGATCCGCGCGGACTCCTCCAGCTCACGCGGCAGACCGCGCATGAACTGGACGATGAGGAAGACGAAGAACGCCTCGGTGGCCAGGAACTTCGGCAGGATCAGCGGCCAGAAACTGTCCACCAGGCCGAGCCGGTTGAAGATGATGTACTGCGGGATCAGTACGACGTGGTGCGGCAGCATCAGCGTCGCCACCATGAAGGCGAACATCACCTTGCTCATGCGGAAGCGCAGCCGGGCGAAGGCGTAGGCGGCCAGCGAGCAGGACAGGACGTTGCCGATGACGGCGCCCCCCGCGATCAGCAGGGTGTTGCCGAGCAGGCGTGTGACGGTGACGCCCGAGACCCCGTCCAGGGCGGTCGTGTAGTTCGACCACTCCAGGTGGCTGGGCCATAGATCGAGGCTCGTCATCACCTCGTCGGCCGGCTTCAGCGACGTGGCCAGCAGCCAGACCAGCGGATACAGCAGGACGAGCAGCGCGACGGCCGAGACCGTATGCGGCAGCCACCGCTTCGTGGCGATGTTCATCGGCCCTCCTCGTCCGCGTAGAAGACCCAGGACCGGGAGGTCCGGAACAGGATCAGGGTGATCGCGCCGATGGCGATCAGCAGCAGCCAGGCCATCGCCGCCGCGTATCCCATATGCGAGGCCGTGAAGCCGCGCTCGTACAGGTACAGCGTGTAGAACATCGTGGAGTCGGCGGGGCCGCCGTCGCCGCCGCTGATGGCGAAGGCCGGGGTGAAGACCTGGAAGGAGTTGATGACCTCCAGGACCAGGTTGAAGAAGACGACCGGGGACAGCATCGGCACGGTGATGGACACGAACTGCCGCCAGCGGCCCGCGCCGTCGAGCGCCGCGGCCTCGTAGAGGTCGGGCGAGATCTGCTGGAGGCCCGCCAGGAAGATCACCATGGGCGCACCGAACTGCCACACCGTCAGCAGGACGATCCCGTACACCGCGAGGTCGGGGTTGCCGACCCAGCCGCCGGTGTGGATGCCGACCGCGTCCAGGACGTCCGCGACGGTGCCGCCGTCGTTGAACAGCGCCTTCCACACCAGGGCGATGGACATGCTCGCGCCGAGCAGGGACGGTGCGTAGAACGCGGAGCGGTAGAAGCCCCGGCCCCGGCCGAGGTTCCTCAGCAGCATCGCCACACCGAGGGCGAGGCCCAGCTTCAGCGGGACGGCCACGACGACGTACAGCATCGTGGTGCCGACCGACCGCCAGTAGCGGGGGTCCTCGGTCAGCATCTCCTGATAGTTGCGCAGCCCCACCCAGTGCGGCGGGTCGAACAGGTTGTAGTCCGTGAACGACAGGTACAGGGACACGGCCATCGGCACGAGGGTCAGCACGAGCGCGCCGATCAGCCACGGGGAGAGGAACACATATGCGGGCCACTGCCGTTCACGGACCTGGCGCCGCTTGCTCTTCCGCGGGCTCGGCCGCGTCGTGCGGGCGGCGCGTTCGGGCGCCCTCGTCGTCGAGACCGTGCTCATGACTCCAGCTCCCGGTTCGCCTCGTCGATGAGTTCACGTGCCGCCTGCCGCGGTGTGGCCATGCCGTAGATCACGCGTTGGTAGCCTCGTTTGAACGCGGTCTGGATCGCGAGGTCGCCGGTCGGCGGTGCGGTCGGCGGGGCGTCCAGGCCGTACTTCTCCATCGTCTGCGCGTAGTCGTAGATCTCCCGCTCCGGTCCCTCGAGCGTCTTGGCGAGGCGGGCGGCGATCTTGCGGTTCGGCGGGGTGGACCGGGAGAAGCCGAGGATGTCGCCGGCCCGCGGGTCGTTGAGGAGGAAGTCGATCAACTGGGCGGCCTCCTTGGGGTGCTCGCTGTTCGCGCCGATGCCGAGGAGCATGGTCGGCTTGAAGTACGCGCCCTGCCGGCCGCCGGTCGTGGGTACGGGCGCGAAGTGGATGTCCTCGCCGAGCAGGGCCGTGTATCCGGGGAACGGCGCGTCCCAGGTGAAGTCGGCGGCCGCGAGACGGCGGCCGATGGGGCTGGTCTCGGTGCTCTTGGCCTGCACGGTGTCCCGGGCCTGGGCGATGGCTCCCTCCCTGCGGAGCCGGTCGCGGAACGACCAGAAGGCGGTCAGGTCGTCCTCGGTGAAGCCGAGTTTCGTCTGGTTCGCGTAGAGGTTCTTGCCGCGGCTGCGCAGCCAGGTCTCGAAGACGTCCTCGTTGTCGCCGCCGTCGTTGGAGCCCGTGTAGGGGCGTCCGTCGGGGGACTTCAGTCCCAGGGCGGCGATCTTCTTGTTGGCCTTCGCCCAGTCCTGCCAGGTCCAGTCGGGCCGGGGTGTGGGGATACCGGCCTTCTTGTAGACGGCGGAGTCGTAGGCGTATCCGGTGATGCCACGCCCCATGGGCAGGGCGAACTGGCCGCCCTTGTAGGTGCCGGTGCGCAGGAAGTCCTGGTCCATGTCGGAGGTGCGGATCGTCCGGTCCTTGATGACACCGTCCAGCGGCATGATCGCCTCGCCGCCCGCGTACTGGGAGATCTGTCGGTAGTCGAGCTGTACCACGTCGGGTATCCCGCCGCCGGCGGCCAGCGTGGCCAGCTTCTGGAGATACGAGCCGAAGTCGCCGTTCGATGTGCGCACGGTGACACCGGGGTGTTCCTTCTCGAAGAGGTGGACCGCCTTCTCGGTGCGCGCGGCACGGTCGTCGTTGCCCCACCAGGAGAACCGGAGGGTGATGCCGGACGTGTCGCCGCTCGCGGCGGAGCACGCGGAGAGCGTGCCGGCCACGGCGGTGCTGAGGCCGACGGCGGCAACGGCCAGGACGGCCCGGCGGCTCGGGCGTGGGAACCGGCCGTTCGGAGGCTCGGGCATGGGGACCTTCCAGGGGGAGGAGAGGGTGTGCGGGGGAGTGCTGCGCAGGGCAGTCGGAGGGACGTCAGATCCCCGGACAGACGTCCAGGCGGCCGCACATGCCGAAGCGTCCGCGTGCGGTGGGCCCGGTCGCGGCGGCCGCCTGGGCCTCGGTCAGGTGCCGCTCGCCCTTGTCGCGCAGGGCGGCGAGGTGGGCCGCGGCCGCCGACGTGGCGGCCTGCGCGCCGTCGCGCCGGTGCCGCTGCCAGGCGTCCACCAGGGGGCGTACGAGATCGGCGGCGGCACGCTGGAACTCCGCCAGCGGCTTGGGGTCCCCGCTCTCGGTGTCCCGCTCTTGGCAGCGTCGCTCTTGGTGGCGTCGCGCAGCGCCAGGAACCAAGGGACCGCCGCGGGGAAGCCGTCGTACGTCGCGCTCACCATGTGTGCCTGTCCAGGTGAGCGGTGACCTGCTCGCGGTCCCAGGCGCCGTCGGCGACGGTCACGCGGTAGCCGCGGGAGAGGGTGTCGCCGGGGGCGAGGACGAGCTCCTCGTGGAACGCCCAGGACGGCGCGACCGCGGCGAACGGGTCGCTGCGCACGAACCAGTGCGCGGGGTGCGTCCCCTTGTCGCCCGCGTGGTCGTTGGCCGGGGCGTGCTCGAAGACGACCGTGGCGTGGCCGTCGCACCCGTCGTGCTCACCGACGTACGCCAGCCAGGGCGCCTGGCTGCCCATGAGGTCGCCGCCGTCCGCCTCGGCGGTGAAGACATGGCCGTCGCGGAAGGCGCGCGGGCCCCGCCAGAACAGGCCGGTGTATCCGGCCGCCGGGCGGCCGTGGGTGGTGGGGCTGCCGAAACGCAGCGGTTCGGTACGGCGGTTGGTGACCGCCGAGGTCCACGTCAACGACCAGCTGCCGGCCCGCGGATCGACATCGCTCACCTCGATGCGGCGCTCCTCGTCGGCCCACAGCTCACCGTCGTACGGATGCCAGGTCAGGCGCTCGGCGATCACGGCCCGGCCGTCCTCGGTGGCGACCTCCTCGAAGGCGACGTGTGCCATCGAGCCGATCCGCTCCGGCAGCGCGACATACCCCTCGCCGTGGACATAGGTGTTCCCGCCCCACAGGTTCTGGCCCGACAGATGGGAGGCCGTCAGCTGGAGCCCCTTGTGCCAGCGGTGGTCGTTGGGGCGGTAGTCGGTGACGAGTCCGCCGGAGAGGGTCCGGACCGGGTGCAGATACGGCTTGGGGGCCTCCCACGCGGCTTCGGGGCGGTACACATAGGCGAACAGTTCGGTGCCGGTCGCCTCGTAGGCCACGGTGATGCGGTCGCCGTGGGCGTGGGTCAGTGCGAGCGTCATGCGTGGGCCTCTTCCTTGCGGGCGGTGTCCGGCGCCCAGCCCTGGGCGCCGCCGTGCGGCTCGGAGTGGTAAGGGTCGCCGGGGCCGATCTCCCCGGCGCGCACCGGGGCGTCGGTGAACGCGGAGGCGGCGTCCCGGTACCAGGTGGTCTGGCAGTGGGCGACGAGCGGGCGGCCGAACGCCCCCTCCCGCAGCAGCCGCCGCACATGGCGCGCGCCGGAGCCGAACCGGTGCTGGAAGACGATGGCGGCGTACGGTCCCGCGTCCCCGGGCTTCTCGGCCGTCTCGGCCGCGAACGCGCGCACCGCGTCCATGTCGACGTCGACGGCGGCGACGATCTCCACCTCGCCCACGCCGGCGAGCGTCCGCAGCGCGGGCAGGTGGCTGGAGCGGTGCGGAGACATGCGGCCCCTCTCATGAGATGTGCGGTGACGGGCGGGCAGCCCGGACCCGCCCGACGGACAGCAGTCGGCTGCCCGCGTGACACCCTCGGCAGCAATCGCTTGCTATCGCTTGATTCCAACGTTGTAACCGCGATATCTCGCCACGGTCAACCCCTCGTCCGGAACGGGATTCCGAGCCACCCGGGAGCTGACAGCCCGCCGCAGCCCATGCATAATGCGGAGAAACACAGGTGAGGAGGTTGGCCAGTGGCCGCGGTGACACTCAAGGACGTGGCGGAGCGGGCGGGGGTTTCGATCAAGACCGTGTCCAACGTTGTACGCAATGCTCCCCGCGTATCCGAGGCCACGCGGAAGCGCGTACTGAAGGCCGTGCACGAGCTCGGCTACCGGCCCAACCCGTCGGCCCGCCGCCTGCGCACCGGGCACAGTGGCCTGATCGGCCTCGCCGTCCCGGATCTGGCCACGCCGTACTTCGCCGAACTCGCCCAGCACGTACGGGCCGAGGCCGCGCACCTGGGCCTGACCGTCCTGATCGAGGAGACGCTGGGCGACGCGACGGAGGAACTGCGCCTGGCGACCGGCGTCGGCGCGTCCCTGCTGGACGGTGTGATCCTGTCACCCCTGGGTGTCTCGCCCGACGAACTCGCCGCCGTGGCCAATGAGTTCCCGCTGGTCCTGCTCGGGGAGCGCAGCTATGAGCGCGACCAGGTGGGGGCCGACCACGTCCTGATCGACAACGTCGCGGCGGCACGCGACGCCACCGCGCACCTGGCCGCCCTCGGCCGTACGCGGATCGCCGCCATCGGTGTGGACCAGCAGGCGTCGGCGACCAGTCGGCAGCGCCTGGAGGGCTTCCAACTCGCCCTGCACGAAGCCGGGGTGATCTACGACCCCCGGCTCGCCCCCGCCGTCAAGGAGTTCGACCGGCGCAATGGCCTGCTGGCGATGCGCGCCCTGACCGCCCTGCCGGCCGGCGTACGCCCTGACGCGGTCTTCTGCTTCAGCGACCTGCTGGCCGTCGGCGCCCAACGCGCCCTGTTCGAAGCGGGGCTGACCATCCCGGACGATGTCGCCGTGGCGAGCATCGACGGCTCCGACGAGGCGCTCTACAGCACGCCGTCCCTCACGTCCGTGGTCCCCGACAAGGCCGCCATCGCCTCGATGGCCGTGAAGTGCCTGGCGGCCCGCATCCGCTCGGACGCGCCCCTGCCGTTCGAGGTGCACACGGCTCCGCACTGGCTGCACGCCCGGGAGTCCACGAACGGCGGGCGCCAACAGCTCTTCCGCTGATCCGGGCCGAGGGGACCGTCGGACGAAGGGCGGTCCCCTCGGCGCACGAGCGCTCAGCCGCTCCTGGTGACGTGTCGGGCGTGTGCCTCGTTCGTGATCAGGATGTGGTCGAGGGCTTCGTCAGGACAGGCAGCCGACGTGGGCGAGTGCCTGCTTGAGCAGGACTCCCTGGCCGCCCGGCATTTCGTTCTGCACCAGTGGCGACGCGGCTTCTTGCGGGCTGAACCAGACGAGGTCCAGGGCGTCCTGGCGGGGGCGGCAGTCACCGG
>NZ_NCSM01000036.1:0-46813 GCF_002224125.1 Streptomyces sp. NBS 14/10 | reverse complement strand
GGTGTGGTTTCGGTCATGTCAGCCATTGCATGATCGTACTTTCAGCGCGATCCGTTGTTCGCGCGCCGCTCCAGGCACCTGCGATCCGTACGGGGCTGTGGGTGCCCTCACGCCGCACAGGTGTGCTCGCCGACGGCAGCTGGGTGGCTTGTCGCCGTGGAGGGCGCGACGTCGGCAAGGCCGGCCAGTTCCGTCGCCGTCCAGGAACGGCCGTCGAGGAGCGCGATGCAGAAGGCGGCGCGAGTCCGGTCGGCCAGGAGGGCGGCCAGGGAAGCGAGGTCCGGTTCCTCGGTGTGCGAGTCAGGGCTGGTCACAGGACCATTGTCGCCCTCGGGCAGAACATCGTCCTGGGCCTGGGCAGCGAGAGCCGGACCGCGCGCAACCTTGCCGTACGACCGGAGCTGGTGATCAGCGTCGCCTCGCCGGAGCTGTGGGAACACGTGGAGCGCCTCGCGCCGCTGACCGGCGCCGATCCGGTGCCGGAGAGCAAGCGGGCCGTGTACTGGTACGAGCCGGACAAGTTTTCTGCCGCCGGGTCCACACCGATGAGCGCATCGTCGTGCCCGGCACACACCACGTCGATCCGGCGGCATGGAGCCCGCTCATCTACAACTTCCGCCACTATCACGGCCTGGCTTCCGAGGTGGGCCACGGCTTCCGGTCGGAAACGGCCGGCAGCGCGGCGCGCATGGTGTAGGCCGAGGTCACGGAGGTGTACCTGAAGGCGTAGGGTCGACTTGCGGTTTGTCCTATGCCAAAATTACGTTTGGCATAGGACAAATAATGAGCTGGACGGCGGAGGTGGTGATCGTGCCGATCAGCGGGACGACGGCGACGGAGATCGCGGGCAGCGTGCGTGATCTGATCGCGTCGGGCGAGCTGGCGCCGCGGGATCTGCTCCCGCCGGTGCGGACACTGGCGGCCGAGCTGGGGGTGAACCGGAACACGGTGGCGGCGGCGTACCGGCAGCTGGTGGCCGCCGGTGTGGCCGCGACGCAGGGCCGCGGTGGAACCATGGTGACCGGGATGCCTCAACTGGCCCGCGAGGGCGCGGGGTTCGGCGGCAGGTTGATCGACCTGGCCAGCGGCAACCCTGATCCCGAGCTGCTGCCCGATGTGCTCGCGGCGGCCCGGCGCGGTGAGTATCGGCAGCCGCTGTACGGCGCTCCGGCGGTCGATCCTGGACTGGCCGAGTGGGCGGCCGACGGATACGCCGAGGACATCGCGGGCCAACCGTTCAGGGTTCTGGTGGCAGGCGGCGCGGCGGACGCGACGGAGCGGCTGCTGAACGCGTACCTGACGCGTGGGGATGCGGTGGCGGTCGAGGATCCGTGTTTCCTGGGGACCATCGGCACGGTGCGGTTGAACGGCTACCGCACCGCCCCGGTCGCGGTCGATCACGCCGGGATGCGCCCGGAGGCCCTGCGTGCCGCTCTCGAGAGTGGCGCGCGGGCGGTGGTGTGCACGCCGCGCGCCCACAACCCGACCGGTGCGAGCCTGACCGCTGGGCGGGCCGCGGAGCTGCGCGCGATCCTGGCCGAGCACCCGCAGGTCCTGATCATCGAGGACGACCACTTCTCGGCAGTCTCCACCGTGTCGTACCACCGCATCACCCCGCCGCAGTCGGCCACCTGGGCCCTGGTCCGCTCGGTGTCGAAGTTCCTCGGCCCGGACCTGCGCCTGGCCCTCGTGGCCGCCGACGAGGAGACCGCCCGGCGCCTGGAGACGCGGCTGAGCGCGGGGACGATGTGGGTGAGCCTCCTGCTCCAGCACACCGCCCGCGAGCTCCTTCTCGATCCGAAGGCGCGGGCGCGGCACGAACGGGCGCGCACCGCCTACGCCGAGCGCAGCGCACGGCTGATGAAGGAGCTCAACGCCCGCGGCATCAGCACACCGGCCGCCTACCGGCCCGACGGGCTCAACGTGTGGATCGACCTGGACACCCCGGCGCGGCCGGTCGTCGACGCCTTGGCCCGGCGCGGCTGGCTGGTCAGGCCCGGCGACCTCTTCGCCACCGGAGAGGCCGACCGCCAGGCCCTCCGGGTCACCACCGCCACGCTGACCGAACAACGGGCCCGTGAGTTCGCCGCCGACCTGGCCGCCGTCCTCGACGACCCGGATGCCGCCTGAACACAACCGCCGCCTGTCTTCCGGCCGAAGCACCGGGCCATGTCACTCCGCGAAAGGAACCTCCTGCCATGTTCACCGGCCTCAGCGCCTTCCCCCTGACCCCCACGAGCGAATCGGGCATCGACGAGCAGGCGTACGCCCGGCTTGTCGCGCGCCTGGCTTCCGCGGGGGTGGACTCGATCGGCGCGCTCGGCTCCACCGGAAGCTACGCCTACCTCTCCCGCGAGCAGCGCGCCCGGGCGGCGCGGATCGCCGTCGAGGCAGCCGAGGAGACCCCCGTCATCGTCGGTATCGGCGCGCTGCGGACCTCGCAGGTCCTCGCGCTGGCCGAGGACGCCCAGACGGCGGGCGCGTCGGCGGTGCTGCTGGCCCCGATGACGTATCAGCCGCTCACCGAGGACGAGGTGTTCGGACTGTACGAGGACGTCACCCGTGAGCTGTCCGTTCCGCTGTGCGTGTACGACAACCCGGGCACCACCCACGTCCACTTCACCGATGAACTCCACGCCCGTATCGCCGAGTTGCCACAGGTCGCCGCCATCAAGATTCCGCCCGTGCCTGACGATGCGGATGCAGCGAGGGAGCGTGTTCAGGCGCTGCGGGCGCTGATCCCGGACACCGTCACCATCGGGGTGAGCGGGGACTGGACGGCGGCCACCGGGCTGACCGCCGGGTGCGGGGCGTGGTACTCGGTCATCGGCGGGCTGTTCCCCCGTACCGCACTCGCCCTCACCCGTGCCGCCCAAGGCGGAGACGCGGTGCAAGCCGCGGCCCTGTCCGAGCGGCTGGAACCGCTGTGGGAGCTGTTCCGCCAATACGGCAGCCTGCGCGTGATCTCCGGTGCCGCCTCCCACCTGGGCCTTGCCCCCGAGATGAATCTCCCGTCGCCGCTGCGCGGCCTCGCCCCCGACGCCCGCGAGCGGCTCGTCAGCGTGCTGGACGGCCTCAGCCTCGGGGCTTCCGCATGACCACCACCGCCCCCGCCGTCCCGCACAGCCGCACCACACGGACCGATACGCCATGACCGGTACGGACACGGCGCTCGGGGACACCCGCGAGGGGACAGCCCACCACCGGGGAGCGCTGGCGCGCTACGTCCTGGCCGCCGCGCCGGCCCGTACGGCCGACGGTGGCGCGGTCGTCGCCGTCGTACTGCTCGTCGGCGCGCACGGCGGTTCCGGCGCCACGGCCGGAGCGCTCGCGGCGTGCATCACCGCACCCCATCTGCTCGGCCCGTTCACCGCCCGCCGAATCGACCTCGCCTCCGACGGACGCAGGCCCATCGCCGCGGCCTGCCTGCTCTACGCCGCCGCACTCGCCACCGCCGTTCTGGCCTACCCCCGCCTGCCCGTGACCGTCACGGCGCTGCTGCTGGCCGCCGCGGGGACCTGCGGCCCCCTGCTCACCGGCGGCATCAGCAGCCGCCTGGCCGGCCTTGTCGGCCCCGGACTGCGCACCGAGCGGCGCGCACAGGGCTGGGACGTGGCCACCTACGGCATCGGCGGCACCGCCGGTCCCTCACTGGTGGCCGCCCTGTCCGGATGGGCCACGCCCACCAGCGCGGCCCTCGCCCTCGCCGTCGGCCTCGCGGCCGGATGCGTGCTGCTCCTGCCGCACACCCCGTCCGCCCACGGCGGGCAGGCCACCGCCGTTCCGAGGATCACGTCGAGCTGGCGACGCAGTTGGTCGTCCGGGAGTCCACCAGACCTCCGCGTGACTGATCGACGACCGCACGGAACACGGAACTCGACCTGCGCTCGCTCAACGCCGGCGTGGACTACTGGGTGGCCGTGGACGCATTCGGCGCAGCCGGTATCACCTCGGGCGAGACAGAACCAGTGACGTGACCGGGGCCCGCAGCGGACGGGAACTCATCCATTGACAAGCCGTGTCGGAGCTGGGCGCGATGAGGTGTCAACTCGTAGACGAGGAGAAGACGTGCCGAAGGACAACCTTTCCCTCCAGCTCTACACGGTTCGCTCGAAGCTCGCCGAGGACTTCGAAGGAACGCTGGCCCGCATCGCGGAGATCGGCTACAGCAAGGTCGAGTTGTTCAATACGGCCAAGCTGGCGGACCGCCTGGCCGGGGCACTGCCCACGTACGGGCTCGCGGCGCCCACCGCGCACATCGCGTTGCTCCGGGAGGACCGCGCCGGCGGCTTCGCCACGGCTCAGCGCCTTGGCGTGACCACCGTCATCGTCCCGATGACCAGTCCTGAGCAGTGGCAGTCGGCCGACGACATCAGGACCATCGCGCACGAGCTGAACCGTGCTGCCGCCGAAGCCGCCGATCACGGGCTCACGGTCGGCTACCACAACCATCACTTCGAGCTCGAGGCGAAGGTGGGCGGTGTGCACGCGCTCGAGGCACTGGCGGACAACCTGGCGGACGCGGTGATCCTCGAGGTCGACACGTACTGGGCCGCCGTCGGGGGCGCGGACGTGCCGGCCCTGCTCGCCAGGCTCGGCGACCGGGTCAAGGCGCTGCACGTCAAGGACGGGGACGCCACGTTGAACAACAAGGCTCAGGTCGCGGTCGGCGACGGCGTCATCCCGGTCGACGACATCCTGGCCGCGGCGCCGACCGCTCTGCGCGTAGTCGAACTGGACGACTACGAAGGCGATGTCCTCGCTCCGGTCGAGAAGAGCTTCGCCTACCTTCGCGGGTTGGAGCCCCTCGTATGAGCCCGGTCGGCATCGGTGTGATCGGCGCGGGAGTCATCTCCGACGCCTACCTCAAGAGCATGCGGAGCTTTCCCGACCTGATCGTGCACGCGATCGGAGATCTCAGTCCGGACGCGGCGAAGGACAAGGCCGACACGTTCGGTATCGAAAGACACGGCGGGCCGGAGGCGGTGCTGAACCATCCGGACGTGGAGATCGTGGTCAATCTGACGGTCCCCGCGGCGCATGTCGAGGTGGCACTGGCCGTGCTCGCGGCGGGCAAGCATGTGTGGAGCGAGAAGCCGCTGTCGCTCACCCGGGAAGACGGCCGGAAGCTGCTCGCCACCGCACAGCGGGCCGGTCTGCGGGTGGGCTGCGCGCCGGACACGGTCCTCGGCCCGGGCCTGCAGACGGCACACCGCATCATCGAGAAGGGGGACATAGGCCGGCCACTGACCGCGCTGACTCAGCTGCAGGGCCCCGGCCCGGAGTCCTGGCACCCGAACCCGGCCTTCCTGTACCAGAAGGGCGCCGGTCCGCTGTTCGACATGGGTCCCTACTACCTCACCGCGCTGATCCAGACATTCGGACCGGTCGCCGAGGTGGCCGCGCTCGGCTCCAAGGCGTGGAACAGGCGAAGCGTCGGTTCCGGCCCGCTGGCAGGCACTGAGTTCGATGTGGAGGTGATGACGCACATCAGCGCGATCGCCCGGTTCGAGTCGGGCCAGTCGGCGCAGAGCATCTTCAGTTTCGACTCGCCGCTCTCCCGCTCCGGGGTCGTGGAGATCACCGGAACCGACGCTACGCTCGCGCTGCCGGACCCCAACCGGTTCGACGGTGAGATCAAGATCCGCCGCCGTCGAAGCCAGAGCTGGGAAACGCTCGCCACGACCACGGCGCGGTCCGAACGCGGCACCGGCGTACTGGAGATGGCACGTGCGATCCGTGAAGGCCGACCTCACCGCGCGTCGGGGGCGCTCGCCCTCCACGTGCTCGACGTGATGACGTGCATGAACGAGTCCATCACGGAGGGGGCGTTCATGGACGTCGAGAGCACGAGCGAGGTCCCCGCGCCCTTGCCGGACGACTGGGACCCGTACGTGGCCACCCTGTGATGAGTCCCCCGCCGGTCCTCGGGGAGCCACGGCTTGAGGACCGGCGAGGGAGACGATGCTGCCTCCGCAGCCCGCGGACGTAGCCGCCGCACTCCAGGCGGACGGCTACGCCGTCACCGTAGGCACGCACCTCTACGACGACCTCCCCGAGCTCCGGCTCGGGTACAGCCCGACGCGGCCCTGCTCGAAAGAGTGCTCAGCGGACTCCGTAAGTACCCTGAGGCGGATGTCCGGGCAGGACGGGACCCAGGCCACGCTCGTACCGGAGGCAAGGCAGCGGAGCGGTGGCTTGTGGACGGCTACCAGGTACTTGCCGATGATCTCGGCACTGTCCTGGACATCGAGACCGGCCTTCGTGAGGCGCTGCTCCAGTCCCACCACGATGCCGCCGTCGCCGGCCTAGCCCGGCGTCGACACGCTCGGCGGCGTTGTCAATGAAGCTCCGCCATCTTGAGGTGGCTGGTCAGCGGGGTGGCGTGACCTCGTTTTCGGGGTGCTTGTGCTGGTCGTGGGCGGCAGTCCGTGTTGTAGATCGCCCGGCGGGGTGGTTTTGCCGATGAGTTCACCGTCCTCGGACGGTCTACCCAGCGACACGACCGTTCTCGACAGGAGTGCTATGTCCACCATCCAGCCAGTGATCATCACTGCCGACCAGGAAGTCCTGCTCGGCTTCTATACGAAATTGTTCGGCGCCGAGGAGATCTTCCGGGTCCCGGCGGAAGGCCCGGCCTTCTACCTCGGCTTGCGCATCGGCGACACCGACCTCGGGCTGGTGGCCAAGACGAACCCGGGGACGGGGGCAGCACCGCGGATCCTGCTCAGCATCGGTGTCGACGACGTCGACGAGATGCTCGGCCGGGTGACGGCGCTGGGCGGCTCGGTCCGCGGCGGCCCCAATGACATGCCGTGGGGACAGCGCGTCGCCCATATCCAGGACCCCGACGGCAACCCCTTGAACCTCACCCAGCCGATCCCGGCTCAGTGACGCTGTTCCAGGGTGTTTGTTCGGCCAGGGCGCCGAGCTTGCCCCGCCCCCCCGGCGCCGCCCGGGGGTCCGTGGGGGACCAGTTCAATTGCCAGTGTGTCAGTCGGCCGCCGGCACCTTTGGCTCGCGGCCTGTGGAGTGTGTGTCAGGGGCCTTGGGTTCGTCCTCGTTCGGCCTGTGATCGGCGATGCGCTTCTCGGGAAGAACGAAGGCGAGTACCAGGCCGACGAGGATGAGCGGCACGAGGAAGCCGAACACCGGTGTGAGGGCCTGCTGGTAGGCCGAGACCGTCGAGGACGTCCTCGCCGTGGTCCCGCCCTCGAACCCGGCACGGGTCACCCGACGACCTCACCGCGCTCCTGCACGCGGCCTGGGCGGGAGAGGAACCCCGATGACCGGTTCCGACATCGTGCCGACCCCCGCCGACGGCCTCTGAACACCCCCGGCGGCGGGGTGGCTGGCCGCCATGGCTGTCCCGGTCCGCGGTCGGCCGGAGTCGGCACGCGCAGTTCCTTCGCCAGTCGAGCGACCTTGGTGAACCGGCCGGTGTGATACGTCCCGGCGACCGCGCCGGAACGGGACCGGCGGGGCGAGCCCGGCTCGGCCAGGCAGCGCGGGCACGGGTGCCGCTCGACCTCATCAGCGTCCGAGCCTCTCCTGGCTAGCCGCCCACGACGCCAATAGGGCTAGACCGTCCGCGGTCGCCGTGCCGGCGGGCGCGGTGTAGACGTTCAGGAGCAGGCCGGGTTCGGCAGGCATCTCCATCGACTCGACGTCCAGATCGAGCCGGCCCACTACCGGATGGTGCACACGTTTGCGTCCGGACCGGTGGAGCCGAACGTCCTGAGATGCCCACCGCTGCCGAAATAGTTCACTGCGTGTTGATAATTCACCGACTAGGGCGATCAGCTCCTCGTCGTGCGGATTGCGGCCGGCTTCCATGCGTAGCTTCGCGGCCACATCGCAGGCGATTCGGTCATAGTCGACGAAGAACGTTTTTGCCGCTTCGGGATCTAGATACACGAACCGCGCGGTGTTCGCCGGCCGTCGCGTGTCGGCCAGCACCGGTGAATACAGCGCGCGGGCAAGTTGATTCATGGCCAGCACGTCATACCGGCCGTTGCAAATCCAAGCCGGCGCATCGGTGATGGCGTCGAGCACCTGCTGAAGCGCCGGACGCACCGTCACGGCGGGTCGCCGGCGGCGTGGACCGCCGGGCGCCCTGGACTGCCGCGCAAGGTGGAATAGGTGATCGCGCTCGGCCTCGTCGAGCTGCAAGGCAGAGGCCAACGCGTCGAGCACCCCGTCGGAGGCGCCGGTGAGGCTGCCGCGCTCCATACGCACGTAGTAGTCGACCGATACCCCTGCTAGTAGAGCTACCTCTTCGCGACGCAGACCTTTGACCCGGCGGTTGCCGCCGTAGGCGGGCAGTCCGGCCCGCTCGGGCGCGATCCGCGCGCGACGCGAGCTCAGGAATTCCTTGATCTCAGTGCGCAGATCGATCGTGGCCACCCCTTCACCATAGGCCCTGTCCGCAGGCGAAGGGAGGTTCTGCTGGTACCCCGACGGCTACGCACCCCCTCACACGCGGCATGCGCCCAGCGTCGTAGCAGGAAAGGGCCCGCGCCGACGCCTAGGTACCTGATGCGGTCGTGGCGATGCCGCCGTCGATCGGGATGATGGTGCCCGTGAGGTAAGCTCCGGCCCGGCTGGCGAGGAACACGGCGATACCTGCCATGTCGTCGTCGCGGCCGAGCCGGCGCAGAGGGGCCTTCGCCGCGATCGTGTCGCCGAGGGCATCGAGCGTGGACGCCATCATCTGCGACGGGAACGGTCCTGGGGCTACCGCGTTCACCGTGACGTGCTGTGGGCCCAGCTCTCTGGCAAGCACTCTGGTGAGTTGATGGAGTGCCGCTTTGCTGCTGGCGTACGAGTAGTTGGGCGACTCGGCGACGTGGATGGCGGCGATACTGCCGATGTTGATGATCCGCGCGGGATCATCGGCGGTGCCCGCCCTGCGAAGTGCGGGGAGCAGCGCCTGCGCCAGCCAGAACGGCGACTTGAGGTTGAGGTCGATCACTGCGTCCCAGGCCTCGTCCGGGAACGTCTCCAGCGGCTCGCGCCACATCGCTCCCGCGTTGTTGACGAGGATGTCCAGGCGTTCCGAGTCGACCTTGACAAGATCAGCGAGGCGCTGACACTCGTCGTGCCTGGACAGGTCGGCGGGGATTGCTTGAACGTCGCCGAATTCGGACAGTAGATGCTGCGCCTCCGCGCACGCGTCTGCCTTGCGTGAGCTGATAACGACGCGGGCGCCCGCCTGCAGAAGGCCGCGCGCTATCATCATCCCAATGCCCCTGGTGCCGCCAGTGACAAGTGCGTACTTCCCACTCAGATCGAAAAGGTCTGCGTGAGTGGTGAACTGGTTGTCCGCCATTGGTCTTCGTCCCTTATTTCGTGGAAGCATGTGCTGACACGGTCGCGCGTCCGGTGCAGCTGAATTGAACTGATGGGGGGTAAAGCTGCGGTGCGTGTCCGTGGAGGGTTGTCGGCGCTTTCGTTCAGGGCGCCTGGGACGGGTTCTCGGGCGGCCGCCGTGCGCGCCTCCCGTGGATCCATTACTTCTCCTCTGTGTAGCTGGGAGCCGACTCACAGAGGTTGACAGGCGTCCTGGACGTCCGGGAGACCCTGGTGATCCAGGTACTGTGAGAGCCCCCCTTGCCTGATGCGCTGGCTCACGCTGCAACAATCCCCTCCCGCACAGCGCACCGGGACGGTGGGCAGCGGCAGTTCGTGGAGCGTCCCATGCCCGACCTGCCGGACGAGTCTCTGGCGCCCGTCCTGGCCTGGGCTCAGGAACGGTTGGACTCGCTTACTGTGTCGGACCTTGCGGCACGTGCGACGGTCAGTCCGGCGACTCTGCATCGCCGCTTTCAGGCGCGACTGGGCACGACGCCGTTGACGTGGCTGACGGGGGAACGGCTTGCTCTGGCGTGCCGGTTGATCGAGTGAGGCGAGTCCCGGTTTGAGATGGTCGCGCGACGCGGCGGGCTTGGCACCGCTGCCAATCTGCGCACACTGATGCGCCGCGAGACCGGCATCACACCGTCGGCATACAAGCGCCGGTTCGGGCCGGAAGCGAACTGATGGCGGGCATCCCCTTGCGACGAACCATGTGTGCTTCATCGTCTGCTGTCGCCAGGGGCGAGAAGGCTGGTCAACTCTGAGATCGCCTCAGGGGAGGGCTTGAAGTAGCGGCGGACCTTCTCCGGCTTTGATCGTGGTCGGCGTGGCACTGTTCGGCCGCGCCCTACTCCAGATCTGGAACTTCATACGGCTCGGTCAGCCCGTGCCCGCCGGGACCCGGACCAACGCGCTGCCTCGTCGGCTGGTGGCTGTTCTCCGCCCGGTCGTTCAGGTACTTCGACCGCCGGTGCGCCACGGTGTCAAAACAGCGGCGTTGGATCCAGCCAGACGTACCCCGCGAAGTCTCCCGTGGGACCCTCCCTGCGGTAGGAGAACAGCTCGGGGCTCTCGACGGTGCAGCGGTGGTCGTGGCGGACGTCGGTGACCCCGCAGTCGAGGAGCTGACCCAGCACGGCGGCTCTCAGGTCGATGGACGGTGTGCCCTTGGAGGTGACGGCCGACGCGGCGGGGTGAAGGGCCGCCATCTCGTCCCGCATGGCGCGCGGCACCTCGTAGCAACTCGCACACACCATGGGTCCCACGAGTGCCGTCGTCCGTGCTGGGTCGGCGCCGCGGCGCGTCATCTCCCGGACAGTGGCGGTCACGACCCCGGCCGCCAGACCGGTCCGGCCCGCGTGGGCGCAGCCCACCACCCCGGCGACAGGGTCCGCGAGCAGGACCGGGGCGCAGTCGGCGACGAACACGGCCAGGGCCAGCCCGGCCCGGTCGGTGCAGATTCCGTCCGTCGGAGGCGGGGAGTCACCGAAGGGCTCCTTCACCCACCGTACGTCCGCACCGTGCACCTGCCGCATGAACACCACGCGGTCGGGGGCGAGTCCGAACCCGGTCGCGGTGCGCGCGCGGTTGGCGCGGATGACCTCCGCGCAGTCCGCGCCGAGCCGCCGCCGCTCGTCCGGAGGCAGCCTGAGCCCGTGGGACCGGTCGGTGAAGGCCATGTGTGCCCTGCCGATGACTAGCATGTCACTTCCCTTCCGGCCCGGACGGCACTGATCACGTCGAAGAAGCCGGTGTAGTTGGCCACGACATCGATGCGGCCCGGCGGTGCCGCCTCGCACGCCTCGCGCAGGGAGTCGGCCACGGTGAACTCGATGCCGTCCACGTGCAGGCGCACGGCGAGGTCGAGGCGCCTGTCCCCGGTGACGAAGACGGTCGGGCCCGCGATCCTGCGGAAGTCGACGTCCCAGATCCAGGAGGGGTCGTGCCCGTCGATCCTGCGGGAGTTGAGCACGATGACGACGACTTCGGTCTCGCCGAGGACTTCGAACGTCTCCATCCAGCTCGCGGGGTTCTTGGCGAGGAGCAGCCGCACCTCGCGGGAACCGACCTCGACGCTCTCGTACCGGCCGCTGACCGAACCCACCCGCTCCAGGTGTGATACCGCCTCTTCCGGCTCGGCTCCGAGCACGTTCCCCGCAGCCAGCGCCATGGCCGCGTTGATCTGGTTGGCCCGGCCGGGCAGGGCGAGGGCGGGCCGAAAGGAACGGGAGCCGGTCCGCCACACCAGGCGTCCGTCCTCGACGGTCCAGTCAGGCCGCGGGGCGCCGTTCGGACACTGCGAGCACCGCCACGGCTCCCCCCGTGCGGTCCGCAGAGTCCCCCCGCAGTCCGGGCAGTGTACGGAGTCCTCCGACCACTGGCCTCCGCCCGCCACCCAGATCACCCGGCGGGCGGCCGTGGCCACCCAGCAGATCAGCGGATCGTCACTGTTGGCGACGACGGTGGTGTCCTCGAGACCGGTGAGTGTGGTCCGCCACCGCTCCGCCAGGACACGTGGTTCCGGATTGCGGTCGAGCTGGTCCCGGCTCAGGTTCAGCAGGACGACGACCGTGGGGCGTATCTCCGAGCACACGGACGGAAAATGGCGTTCGTCCACCTCGATGACCCCGAAACGGGCCGAGGGAGCCTTGATAAGGGCGGTGGCGATCCCGTGGGGAAGGTTCGCGCCGCTGCTGTTGGCGGCCACACTGCCGCGGGACTCCAGCGTCACCGCGGTCAGGGCGGAGGTCGTCGTCTTGCCGTTCGTGCCGGTGACAAGGACCGTGTGCATCGAGCGGCCCAGCTCCCTGAGCACGCCGGGGGAGAAGTACAACGTCACGTCGCCGAGGACACCTCCGGCGCCCTTCCACCCCATGCGCCGGTAGACCGCGCTCGCCGCCCTGCCCAGGAGCAGGGCGAGTCTGCTGCGCAGGCTCAGCCGTCCGCGGCGGGAAGGCGTGCCGGCCAACTCCTCACCCTCCACGTGATTCCTTTCGCCTCACACCGGTCATGACAACTCTGCCCGTTCCGGTGGCGTGTGTCCTTGGCGCTGAACGCACACTCCTTGACGGACAGCGCAATGGACAGCGCATATGAGGGCACCGGGCCGGTCCGTCCGTACTAGCGTGCTGCCATGTCGCCATGGACCGAGGCACGTCCGACGTCACTGTCCGACCTTCCCGTCCGCCTCGGTCCGTTGACGTGGGCCCAGCGGGCGATGTGGGACACCTACCAACGGCTGGCCGCACCCGACCGGCATCACCTCACCGTCGTGAAGAGCGCCGCCCTTCCCTCGAGACTGGGGGTCGAACGGGTGCTGAGGCGGCTCGAGGCGCTGGGCGCCCGGCACGAGGTGCTGCGCACCGTGTACCGCACTGACGCGAACGGTGAACCGGAACAGGCGGTGCGGACGCACGCCGGGCCCGTCGTCCAGGAGCGGGAGGTGGCGGACACCTCGCTCGCGGACGCGGTCACCCGGGTCGAGCGTGCCGAGGGGTCCCGGGCCTTCGACATCACGGTGGACGATCCGTTGCGCGTCACCTTCGTCCGCGGGACGGACGGCGGCCGGTACCTGGTGCTCGCCTCCCACCACCTGGCCATGGACGGATGGAGCATCACGCGGCTCGCCGAATCGCTGACGCGCGAGGAGGAACCCGGCCCCCTGGAGCCCGATGTCTGCCGGCAGCCACTCGACCACGCCGCGGACGAGGCGCGTCTGGTGCGTGACGGACACGTGGCTGCCACCGAGGCGTACTGGGAGCAGCAGTTGCGGACCGTCCCGCAGTCGATGTTCACGCTGGGGGGTGAGCCGGCCCGCCCCCGTTACCGCACTCTCACGCTGGAGTCCGCGGCGCTGGCGATGACGCTGCCGGTCGCCGCCGCCCGGTACCGGGTGACCACCTCCACGGTGCTCCTCTCGACGGTCGTCGCGGTGTTGTCGCGCCTCACCCGGCAGGACACCTGCGCGCTCCAGGTGACCTCGGCAAATCGTGACGCCCCGGAACTGCTCGGCGCCCTCGGGAACTACTTCCAGAACGTGCTGCTCTCGGTTCCCGTCCTCGGGGCCACCACCTTCGGGGAACTGGTCGTGCGCAGCGGTGCGGCGGCCCACCTTGCCTACGAGCACAGCCACTACGACCCGGTGGTGGTAGCCCGGCGCATCCGACGGGTCAACGCGGAACGTGGTATCGCGCTGGACCGCACCTGCATCGTCAACGACGAACGGGCCGTCACCACGAATCCCGCCCGTGGCAGGCGCCGCCCGGACGGGGCTGCCCTGACGCGGGCTCTGGAACGGAGCCGGCTGGAGTGGTTGCCGCGGCGCCACCACGACCGGGGCCCGAAGTGCCAGGTGTGGGTGAACGACGGCCCGGGCACCGACGGGGGAAGCGGTGGCCCGGAGGTGATCCACCTGACGCTCCAGTCCGACACCGCGTACTTGCCGCCGTCCGGAATGGAGGTCTTCCTGCGGGACATCGAACGCCTGGTGGCAGCCGTGTGCCCGGCCGACCTCCCCCTCGCCGAGCTGGACGACGTCGTGCTGTCCCGGCCCGCCCCCGGGGTGCGCGGGTTGCGGCGGGTGGACGACTGCCTGGTCGATGTGGACGGGGTGGCGCGACTGGTCCGGAGCGCGGTCCCCGGCGCGGAGGCCGCCGTCTTCCTGGAGCCGGGACCGGACCGGACCGGACGCCTGGTCGCGTATCTGGCGGCCGGGGACAGGCCGCACACCCCCGCCGCCGTTCACCGGGCGTGCCTGGCGGCGCTGCGTGCGACACCAGAGCGTCACGCGCTGATGACGCCGCAGCAGTACGTGCTGTGCTCCGCGGCCCCGCCTCGCGGCAGCGACGCCACGGCTTGGCGCGCCCTGGCACGTGAGGCGGGCACCGGGCGGGCGCGGGATTGACCGCGCGCCGGGAGCCGGGCTCCGGTGTGACCGGAGCGCCGGCGGCCGGGTCCGTCAGCCGTAGGCGTTCGCCTGCCGATGGAACATCTCCGCGTACAGCCCGTCCTGGGCCAGCAGTTCCTCGTGCCCGCCGCGCTCCACGATCCGGCCGTGGTCGAGGACGAGGACGAGATCGGCGTCGCGCAGCATCGACAGCCGGTGGGTGACGATGACCGTGGTGGTGCCGGAGACCCGGGCCAGTCGGCGCGCGACACCCAGATACCGATCCAAAAGCTCGTGTTCGGCGACCGCGTCGATGGCCGCGGTCGGTTCGTCCAGGAGGACCAGCCGGGGCTCCGGGCGGAGAAAGGCCCGAGCCAGGGCGATCTTCTGCCACTGGCCGCCGGAGAGCTCCTGCCCGTCGAGGAAGGACCGGCCCAGCGAGGTGTCGAGGCCGGCAGGGAGCCGTTCGACGAGATCCGTGGCGGCGACACTCTCCAACGCGGCCAGAATGGCTTCGTCGTCACCGGCCTGGCTCAGGTCGCCGGCACCGACGGCCTCGCGCAGCGTGAACTCCAGCCTGGCGAAATCCTGGAAGACCGCCGTCATGTGACGGCGCCACCTGGCCGGGTCCACGGTGCTCAGATCGGTGCCCCCTGCCAGCATCCGGCCCGAGGTGGGCCGGTAGAAACCGGCGAGCAGCTTGAGCAGGGTGGACTTGCCCGAGCCGTTGTCGCCCACAAGCGCGACGACCGCGCCGGCCGGCAGGCTCGTGGTGACGTCGCGCAGCACCCGCGTGTCGCTGAGCGGGTAGGTGAAGCTGACGGAATCCAGGAGGATGTCGCCCGCGCTCCCGGTGGGCGCGGGGGCCGAGCCGTGGCGCCGGGTAGCCTCCCGGGCGAAATCCTCGAGCCAACGCAGGGTCCGCCCCGCGTTGGCGGTGCGCAGCACGATGGTCGTGTAGCGGACCATGAGGGCGACCTGGAGGTTCACCGTCGTCACCAGGACCAGCACGACGACGACCTGTCCGAGCGTGATACTTCCCGACTGGTACTGGTTCAGCACCAGTGCGAGGCCCGCGACATAGCCCGCCGAGAAGATCAGCCAGCCTGTGGCGGTGTAGCCGAGACCACGCAGCGCGGCGCGGTCCAGGGCCTTCCCGCTGGCTTCGACCGATTCGTGGTGCAGGGCGAGGAGACGCGGGGCGAGGCCGAACAGCCGCAGCTCCATGGCTCCGTCCGGGTCGGTGGCCAGGCTCAGGATGTCCGAGGCACGGCGGCGGTCCGCGGCCGATGCGGCCAGCGCCCGTTGCTGCAACCGTTCCGACCGGTGCCCTGCCGCCACCGACACCACCGCCAGGAGCGGGAGCAGCAGGAGCCACGGGGACACCAGGGCGAGCAGCACCGCGGTGGCCACCGACCGAAGCAGGTTGCCGACCCCCAGACCGACCGCGTCGAGCCCGTCGGTGAGCCGGCGACGTTCCGTGCGCAGCATCTCCATGCGCTGGAGGTAACCGGTCGTTTCGTAGTGTTCGATGCCGGGGATGCCGTGCGCCAGTCTCTGAAGACGCTGATCGAGGTGGCGCGAGGTGTTCTCCACGAGGGAGGCTGAGACGTGCAGCGAGAGCCGGGTCGACAGGGCCACCAGGACCGAGACGGCGGCGCTGGCCAGCGCGTAGCGGAAAACTCCGCCGAGGGAGCCCTTGTCGGCCGCGTCGACGACCAGGCCGAGCAGGTAGACGGTGACGACCTTCAGTAGCGGCTGGCAGACGAACATGCACAGCGCGGTGGTGGCGCGCCGTCGGTCGGCGGCGAAGGCCAGCGCGAGAACGGTGCGCAGACCCTGGCCGCCGGGCGCGGCAGGGTCGGGGTGGCGCTGGGCGTCACTGGACACGGAACCTCTCCGCCTGAAGTGTGAACATGCGTGCGTAGAGCCTTCCGGCGTCGAGAAGTTCCTGGTGGGTGCCGTTCTCCGCGACCGTTCCACCATCGAGGACGACGATGCGGTCAGCCCTGCGGACGGTCGAGAAGCGGTGCGAGATCAGCAGCATCGTCTGCTGCCCGATCTGTTCGACCATCCTGTCGTAGAACTCGGCCTCCGCCCGCGCGTCGAGCGCGGAGGTCGGCTCGTCCAGGACGAGTATCCGGGCGCCGCGGATGACGGCGTACACGGCGCGGGCGACGGCGACGCGTTGCCACTGGCCGCCGGAGAGGTCCGTGCCGCCGGGGTATTGGCGGGACAGGACCGTCGCCTCGCCCTGGGGGAGACGTTCGAGGATCTCGCCCGCGCCGGCCGCACGCAACGCCGAGGCGAAGGCGTCCTGGTCGCGGGGGCGGTCGGGCACACCGAACTCGACGTTGTCGCCGAAGCCCACCGGGTAGCGGTTGAAATTCTGGAACACGGCGGCGAAGGACCGCTGCCAGGCGTGCCGGTCCAGATGAGCGAGATCGACACCGTCCACCGTGATCCGGCCCTCCGTGGGGCGGTGGAATCCGCACAGCAGCTTCACCAGCGTGGTCTTGCCCGCCCCGTTGAGACCAACGAGGGCCAGCGAGGAACCCGCGCGCAGCTCCAGTTCGACATGGCGGAGGACCCAGTGTTCCGAGCCCGGGTAACGGAATCCGACGTCTTCGAACCGGATGGCGCGGAACCTCGCCGGGGCCGGCAGGGTACGCGCGCCGGTGTCGCGGACCGGGCCCAGCCGCTCGCTGATCCACCGGAAGGCGGGGACGGAGGCCGCACCCTGCCGGAGGTAGACCACGTCCATGGAGAACGTGGTGATGGCGGCGAGGCCCGTGACGGCGGTGGCATAGGTGGCGAGCTGTCCCATGGAGAGCCGTCCCTCGGCCGCGGCGCGGGCCGTGAGGACGAGCAGTGCCGTGTGCGCGGCCACGACGACGGCTGCGGCACCACCAAGGCGTACCGTCCAGGAAGTCCGCTGCCGTGCGACTCCGGACGACCAGTACGCGGAGAACTTCTCCTCGACCCAGGCCGCCAGCCCGAAGACCCTGATGTCCTTGGCCGCCCGGCCGGTCAGAGCGAGGTCGCGGAGATAGTTCGCGCGCCGCAGCCTGGACGCGTCGTCGTACACCCCGAGCTGGTTGTCGCGGTACTCGGCCAGCATCATCCTGGCGAACACCACGTAGGAGGCGAGCAGGAACAGCGCGAGCCAGGCGTTGAACGCCAGGAGGACGCAACCGGACAGGACCGCCTGGAGCCGGAGAACCACCAGGTTGGCGAAGGAGACGACCGCCTCGCGGATGGCCACCTCGTCGTCGGCGATGCCCTGTGCGAGGGCCAGTTGCGCACGTACCTCGGAGTCCTCGAGCGGGGCGATGGAGTCCGGGCGTGTCACAGAGGTGATCAGCTCCTGTGCGAGCTGGTGTCCCAGTCTGCGCCCCGTGACCTCCCCGACGGTCTGGACCAGCAAGTCGCTCAGCTGGAGGGCGAAGAAGGTCCCGCCCAGCACGGCGGCGGCGACGAGCGCGGCTCCACTGGCATCGCCGTGCTGGGCTGCGGAGACCAGCGCCCCGCTGGCCAGGGCCACGAGGGCGGGCAGCACGCTCGCGACCACGACGACCAGCAGCAGGACCCACGCTGTCGTTCGTCGGCCCGCCATCAGCTGGCGGGCCATCAGTGCGCTCGGGCCGCCGGCGGCGGCGCGCAGCCGGCCGGCCGCCCACTGCCGCGCCGTGCTCGCGGAGGGCACCGTCACCGGGCCTTCGTCTGGCAGGCGGACGGGTCGTCGCCCGCGGCTGACGACCCGTCGATGGCCGCCGCGAGTTGTCCCACGGTCGGGTTCTCGTACAGCGTGCGGCTGTCGAGGTCGGTACCGAGAGCGGTGTTGGTCCTCTGTAGGAGCTGGGTGGCCCGCAAGGAGTTGCCTCCCACTTCGAAGAAGCTGTCGTCACGTCCCACCAGTGCGAGGTTGAGCACTTCCTGCCAGATCCGGCACAACTGCCGTTCCAGGTGGGTGATCGGCTCAGTGTAACGGGAGCGCATCCGCAATGCCCTTAGGTCCAGAAGGAGTTGGGGCGCATCGATGCTCCCGTTCCCCGTCCTCGGCAGCGCCGGCAGACGCCACAGGCTCACCGGTACGGCCAGACCGGCGGCCTTGGCGGGCACCGACTCGAGCATGTCCGGCGGCAGTTCCGCCCCGGCCGCGTACGCCACGACGATCTCCGCGTCACGCAGGGCCTCGGGCACGAGTTCGGCGAGGATGAGGGGGTGCCGGACGTCCAGCCCGATCACCTGGTGGCGAGCCTCGCGTGCCATTGCGGTCAGGAACGAGGAGAGGCCCTGGGCCGCGCTGATGGCCTGGAAGCCACGCGACCGTACGGGCGCCGTGGTACGGCCCCGGTTCATGCCGACGTCCGCCCACATGCTCCAGGACAGGCAGCGGACGGCCCGCTTGCGGGTGGCCTGCCAGTGGTCCGCGAAGCCGCTCAGGAAACTGTTGGCGGAGGAGTAGGCGCCGAAGGAGCTGCCGCCGAACTCCCCGTTGACGGAGGAGAACAGTGTCAGTGACGCCTCGGGGCGGTCTTCGAGGACGCGGGCCACGGACAGGGTGCCGGAGACCTTGGTCCGGAACATGTCGGTGAACGTGTCTTCGGTCTCGTGCTCGAGACGGTGCCGGTCGAGGTCGTTCCACTGATCGCCGATGTCCCCGCCCGCCAGGTGCAGGGCGCCGTCGAGGCCGCGCCCCCAAACGCGTTCCGCCTCGTCGACCGCGCGGGCAAGTGCCGTGTGGTCGGCCACGTCCACCGACGCGTAGCGCACCTCACCCAACGCCGCCAGGGACGCCAGCCGCTGGGACCGGTCGTCGGTCCCGTCGGGGGAGACCTCGGACCGGCCCACGAGCAACGACCGCACCCCGTAGGCGGCCACGAGGTAGGTGACCAGTTCGTGCGCGATGCCGCCCAGCCCGCCGGTGATCAGGTAGCAGCCGCCGGCGGTGATCTGCGGAGGCCCGGGGAACGCGGCACCGGGCACGGGCCGCAGGAGAGGCCGCAGGCGGTGTCCCGCACGGTGGGCGACGACACCGCTGAACCGGGCGTCCGTCAGCTCCGCCGACAGCGCGGGCGCCCACTGCTCGCGGTCGTGCGGCAGGTCCACCTGCCGTACGACGGGCAGTGTGCCCTCACTCACCGCCGTACGAATCAGCCCCGCCACCGCCGCGCCGGCCAGCTCCACCCGGTCACCCTCTGCCGCTGCCATCGCGCCGCGGGTCAGCACCAGCAGCCGAGGGCTGCCGAACTCCTCCGTGGCCAGGGCGCGTAGCACCGCGAGGACGCCGAGGGTGGTGTCGCCCACCGCCCGGGCGGCGTCCTCGTAGGTGAAGGATTCCGGGGAGCCGAGTGACCGGGCGTCCACCACCAGGCCCAGCGGCCCGTGCCGCCGGGCGGTGTCGGCCAGGACCGTGCCCAGCGCCTCCATGTCCCCGGACCCGGCCGGGCAGTCGCCCGCGCGGACCACCACCACGGGGACGTCATCCGCTCCGAGGTGCCGGGCCACCTGTTCCCACAGGCCGTCCTCGTCCAGGACCAGCCAGGGGCCGGGGGGCAGCGCGGCGCCGCCGGGCTCCTCCGCCGGCCCCCACACCCGCTCGCAGATCCAGTCCTGTGGAGCGTCGCTTCCCTCCTGCCCGGCGTCCTGCGGACCGGAGTCGTCCCGGCCGTCGAGGCGGTCGGCGAACCGGCCCGCCATCAGGTCGGCGGCGAGCTGACCTCGCTGGATCTTGCCGCTCCCGGTCTTCGGGAACTCCTCCCGTGTCACGGGCACCACGACATCGGGGATCAGTCCCATGTCCCGGGCCAGCAGCGAACGGATCTCCGTGCCGGTGCGCTGGACGGCCACCACGTCCCAGCTGGTGGGGACGTAGAACAGGGACAGCCGGTCGGAACCATCCTCAGGGGCGCGGACAGCGGCCGCGGCCACGAACGTGACCTCGACGCCCTCGACCCGCTCGACGGCCGCTTCGATTTCGTGGGCGACGGTGTTCACCCCACGCACGATGATCTGATCCTTCTTGCGCCCGGTCACCACCATGGAGCGGTCGTGCACGAAGGCCAGGTCGCCGGTGCGGAACCAGCCGTCCGGCGTGTAGGAGGTGCGGTTGGCCTCGGGGTTGGCGTGGTACGAGCGCATCATCACCTCTCCCGTGACCTCCAGCTCGCCCACGTGGTCCTCGGGCAGGACCTGGCCGTCCTCGCCCGTGACACGCATCGAGAAGCCCGGTACGGGCGGGCCCGCTTCCGTGAAGGTCACCGCCCCGGCTCCGCCCGGGGCGACGTGGCGCACCGCGCCGCCCAAGGAGTTCTGATCGACCGTCACCGTACCGACGCCGGGTGCGTCGCGGTCGGTGCGGGCGTACGTCACCACGGAACACGTCTCCGACATGCCCCAGCCCGGCCACATGGCGTCCGGGGCCAGCCCGTGGGGGGCGAGGAGGTCGAGGAACCGGCGGGTGGTGGCGGCCACCACCGGCTCGGCAGCGTTGGTGATCGCGCGCAGGGGGCTCAGGTCCCAGTGTGCCCGGGCGATGTCCTCGGCACGCTCGTTGACCATGGCGAAGGCGAAGTTGGGGGCCCAGGTGTTCGTCGCGCGGTGCCGGTCCATCCAGTTCAGCCAGGCCAAAGGGTCGGCCAGAAACCGCGCTGTGGTCGCGTTGACGTGTCCGCATCGCAGGAACACGTCGCGAACGTTGTACATCACAATGGCCACGTGGTCGAGCGGCATCCAGTTCATGGTCATGTCGTCCGGCCCGTACCCCCTGGCCTGGGCCACGGCGTAGGTGCGGGCCGCCACACTGGCGTTCGTGTGCCGTACGCACTTGGGCACCCCGGTGCTGCCGGACGTGAGCAGATGCAGCACCGGGGAGTCCGGTCCCCCGTCGTGGACCCGGACGTCCGGGGTGGATCGCGCCAGTTCCTCGGCTTCCAGGATGCGTACTCCCGGCTCGTCCCACAGACCGCGCACCCGGGACAACTCCGGGGCCTGACTCCGGTCGGTGAGCAGATGGGGCCGGTCAAGGAGTTCCCAGGCGTTGCGCAGCCGCCGGGTCGTGGCGTTCTCCTCGGCGTAGGTCGGCGCCACGGCCACCGGGGTGGGAATGAAGCCACCCAGTGCGCAGGCCCAGAAGGCGGTGAGGTAGTTGCGGTTGTCGGCGAACTGGAACAGCGCGGCGTCACCCGGCCGCAGTCCCGCCGCCCGCAGCCCGGAGAGGGTACGCCGGGCCTCGTCGAGCAACTGCGGGTAGCTCTGGAAGACCTCGTACTCCTCGCCGTGATCGTCCCGGATGAAGACGGTGCCCTTGTCGGCCGCCTCTCGGGCGGCGGCGTGCAGTGCTTCGGACAGGGTCGTGGGCGCGCCGGGCGGCAGTCGCAGAGCGGGCCCGTGGGTCTCCGAGGACCGGAGCCCCTCGGATGCCCGGTGGCCGTGGAGCGTGGGGGCGGAGGGGTTCGGAGGGTTCGCCGCGGGCCCCGTCGCGGGTTGCGGTGTCGGCCGGGCCGGCGATGTACCGGCCGCTCCCGCGCCGGTGGTGCGGCGGACCATGGCGTACGCCTCGGTCACCCCCGGTAGGTCGGCGACCGCCGCGGCGATCCCGTCGAGTACGTCCTGTCCCACGGCCGGGCTCGTGGCAGGTCCATCCGGGCGACCCGTCATCGTGACACCTCCGTGGTCGGATCACCGAGCAGGGAGTCGGCGATCACGGTGACAAGCTCACGCGCGCTGTCCTGGAGATAGAAATGGCCGCCGTCGAAGAGTCGCTGACGGAACGAGGCCGTGGTGTGGTCGCGCCACGCCTCCAGGGTGTCGGCGGGCGTGCGCGGATCGTTCCGCCCGGCCAGCGCGACCATCGGCACGTCCACGGGGGGTCCGGGCTGGGGCCAGTGCTCCTCCCACAGGCGGAAGTCGGCGCGCAGCACCGGCAGCAGTGTTCGCATGAGTTCCCCCTCGGCGACGGCGGCCTCGGTGCCGCCGAGCCGTACCAGTTCGGCGACGAACTCGGCGTCCGGCAGTCCGTGCAGGTCGGGGGCGGTCGCAGGCTGGCCGGGGGCGCGCTGCCCGGACAGCAGCAGCTGTGCGGGGCCGGGCACGCCGGCCTTGTGCAGGGCCTGGGTCAGCTCGTACGCCAGCACCGCTCCACCGCAGTGCCCGAAGAACGCGGTCCGCCCGGCCAGATAGGGACGCAGTGCGTGCACGAGGGTGCGCACCAGCGGTTCGACCTCGGTGAAGGGCTTCTCGGCGATGCGGTTCTGGCGTCCCGGTAACTGTATGGCCAGTAACTCGATCTCAGGGGGCAGCAGCGGGGCCCACTCCGCGAAGAAGGACGCACCCGCTCCCGCGTGCGGGAAGCAGAACAAGCGCCATCGAGGGGCGGTCCGGCGCGCACGCCATACGTACGGGGTCTCGGCAAGCAGGTCGTCCGTTCCACCCCAACCGGAAGCCGGGGCGGGGATGCGGCTCGTGGTGTTCTCCATGGTGTGGCTCACCTCGTTGGGTTGGGCGAATGACTGGCCTCGGGACCACTGGCACCGAGGGCGCCGGGCGCCGACGCGACGGCCGCGGCCAGGTGCGCCGCGAGGTCGGTGACCGTGGGGTGGCTGTAGAGATACGTGGGCGGCAGGTCGACCCCCAGCGAGTCGTGCAGTCGCTCGCGCAGCCGCAGGCTGGTGAGCGAGTCGAGACCCAGGTCGGCGAGACCCCGATCGTCCTCGATCTCCTCTTCGGGTGTGCCCGTGACCCGGCCCACTTCGGCGCGCAGGCGCTCGGTCAGTTCGGCCGGCGAGAGCGGGGCGGCGGCCTTCTCCGATCCGGCCCGGCGCACGGGACGCCCGCTGTCCGTGCCGCCGCGTTCCGCGGGGGGCGCCGCGTCCGCCCGCCAGAGCCAGTCGGTCCACTCGGCGAGCCCGGAGTCCTGCGGTGGCGGGGAGAGGGCCGGGCCCGCGCCCGCGTCCGCGGCGGTCAGCACGCAGAGGTCGGCCGGGCTCTCGGCCACCGCGACGGCCAGAGCGCGCAGGGCGTCCCGCGGATCCATCGCGGACAGCCGGCCGAAGTGGGTGTCGCGGGTCCGCCCGCGGGTGGTGGTGTACATCCCGCCGCCTGCCCAGGGGCCCCAGTGGACAGCGGTGCCCGGCAGCCCACGTGCGCGCCGCTGCCGCATCACCCCGGCCATCGCCGCGTTGGCGGCGCTGTAGGCGCTCTGGCCGGGCGCTCCGAACACCGCGGCGATCGAGGAGAAGCAGATGAAGAAGTCCAGCTCCCGGCCCTCGGTGTACTTGTCAAGCAGCCAGGCGCCGGTGGCCTTGGGAGCGATGACCTCGGCCAGCGCCGCGTCGTCGACCCCGGCCAGCGTGGCGTCCCGCAGTACCCCGGCGGCGTGTATGACGCCGCGCAGTGGCGGACGGCCACGTTCCAGATGCTCGAGCAGGGCCCGCACCTGTCGCGGGTCGGTGATGTCCGCCCGGGCGGTCAGCAGGTCGGCCCCCGCGGTGCGCACGGCCGCGGCGGCTTGGCCGGACACTCCCCTCGCGGACCTGCCGAGGGCGACGATGTGCCGGGCCCCTGCCTCGGCGAGCCAGGTGACCACGTGGGAACCGAGGGCTCCGCCGGCGCCGGTCACCAGATAGGTGCCGTCCGGCCGCACGCCCCGGTGCCCGGCTCGGGGGCCTTCGGCGTGCTCCCGGACGCGCGGCACATGGCGGCCTCCGCGTGTGTACGAGATCTCACGGGGTCCTTGGCCGGCTGCCAAGTCGTCGAACACCGCGTCGACGCCGAACCCCACGTCGAAGCGGTCCGCGTGCAGGCCGGGCACCTCGATGCAAAGGTGCCGCAGTCTCGGGTGCTCGGCACTCACGGCCCGGGCAAACCCCTTGATCGCCGAGTGTTCCGCCGGCATCGCGGCTGTCGCCGGAAGGATCAGCCCGAGGCAGCCCTCCGCGGCCCTCGGAGCCATGGCGAGGCGCTGGAAGAGCGATCGTGTGTCGCGCAGGTCGTTCCAGCGGGCCGGGGCGCAGGTCGGTGGCCGCCTGTCGGTCCCGTCCCCGACGATCTGGACGATCCGCCAGAGGCCCCGCGTCCGGTCCAGGAAGCCCTCGACGGCGGGCCACAGGCCGTCGCTCTCGGTGTGAACGCCCTCGGGCGTCCCCGCCGGCGCCGTGGTGAGGATCAGCAAGTCCTCCCCGCGCTCGCGCACTCGCCCGGCGAGCGCGGCGCGCAACTCGGAGTCCGCGCCGATCACCAGCCAGGAGAGAGCTTCCCCGGACGGTTCGGGGCGCGGAGCGTCGTCCGGTGTCCACACCACGTCGTGCAGGAGGGGCCTGGACGTCTCCCCGGGGGCGGGACGGGACGGTCCCGCCCAGTAGGTCCGGCGAGGCCGGGCCGACGGCGGAAGCAGGACCCGCCGCCGGGCCGGGGCGGCTCCGGGCGCCGGCACCCGGTCGATCAGCCCCGCGGTGAACAACTCCGCCTGTGCGCGCCGCACCTGGGTGACGAACCCGGGGGGACGCGTAGAAGGGACGAACAGGTGCTCCTTCTCCCCGGTGATGGTGCGCCCGATGCCGCTCAGCACGGACGACGGGCCGATCTCCAGAAAGGCGCGCGACCCGGAATCGGCCTGGCGGCGCAGCGCGTCCGCGAACCACACCGGTTCCCGTACCTGGCGGACCCAGTACTCGGGGCTGTCGAGGGCGGGGACCTGGGCGGTACCGCCCATGGCGGGGGCCATCGGCAGGGCGGCCGGGCGGAGCTCGGCCCGCGACACGACCTGTGCGAAGGGAGCCAGCATCGCCTCCACGGCCGCGCAGTGGAAGGGATGTGTGGTCTCCAGGGCGACCGCGGTGCTGTCCGGCCCCAGGGCGGCGACCGTGGCCGCGACGTCCTCCTCAGGGCCGGCCACCACCAGGCTGGAGGGGCCGTTGACCACCGCGATCTCGGCGCCGCCGGCCAGGACGCGGGACACCCTCTCCGGAGCGGCCGATACCGCCCACATCGACCCGCGTGCGGCGTACTCGTCCATCAACCGGCCTCGGGTGGCGACGAGTTCGAGGGCGGTGGCTTGGTCGAAGATCCCCGCGGCGCATGCCGCCGCGTACTCTCCGAGGCTGTGCCCGAGCACCGCACCGGGGGTCACGCCCCAGGATTCCCACAACCGGGTGAGGGCGTACTGGAAAGTGAAGAGAAGCGGTTGCGCCCACCGCGCCTCGGTGCGCAGTCGCTGCGCGTCTGCCAGTACCAGCTCGTACAACGAGCCGTGCAGATGGCGTGACAGCAGCGCGTCGCAGCTGCGCACGGCTTCGCGGAACTCCGGTTCGGCCAGGGCGAGTTCGGCCGTGGCGCGGGCGACTCGGCTGCCCTGGCCGCTGTAGAGGAAGACCGGTGCCTGCGGGTCGGAGGGGGCGACGCCGGTGAACGAACCGCTGACACGGTGCGTGCCGGCCGCGTCGGCGGAGTCCTCCGTCGGCGACGCGGCGGCAGCCAGGCGCCTCGTCCACGTCGCGGTGTCGCTGCCGAGGACGGCCGCGCGATGCCGCCAGACCGGGCGCCCTTCGCGGATGGTGGCGCCGACCTCGCCGGGCGTGAGTTCCGGGTGGTCGCGCAAGTGGCGGCGGTAGTCGTCGGCCAGGGCGCGCAGCGAGGCCGCGTCCGGCGCGGACAGCGCCAGCAGATGGACTTCGTCCCTGGCGTCGTCGGCGCGCGCCGCGGGCGGGAGGGCGGGCGCCTGCTCGACGATCACGTGCGCGTTGGTGCCGCCCGCCCCGAAGGAACTCACTCCGGCCAGGCGTGGCTCGCCCTCCTGGGACCTCCAAGGCGTCGACTCGGTGGGGATATGGAACGGAGAGGCCGCCAGATCGATCTCCGGGTGCGGAGTGCGGTGATTGAGGGTCGGAGGGATCATGCCGTGCTGCACAGTGAGCACCGTCTTGATCAGCCCGGCCATTCCCGCAGCTGAGTCGAGGTGCCCGACGGACGGTTTGACGGTACCCAGCGCGCACCGCCCCCGCCCAGCCCCGTCGAGGCTGAACGCCCGGGTGAGAGCGGTGAACTCGATCGGGTCGCCCACGGTGGTCCCGGTGCCGTGCGCCTCGACGTAACCGATCTGGTCCGCGGTCACGTCCGCCGCCGCCAGGGCGGCACGGACGACCTCCACCTGGCCCTCGACGCTCGGCGCGGAGTAAGCCATGCGCCTTGCCCCGTCGTTGTTCACAGCGCTGCCCCGGATGACCGCGCAGATCGGATCGCCGTCGGCGAGAGCGTCGGCCAACCGCCGCAGGACGACCACCCCGGCGCCGCTGCCTCCGACGGTGCCGCGGGAAGACGCGTCGAAGACCCGGCACACGCCGTCGGGCGAAAGGATGCCGCCGTCACGGAAGACGTAGCCGGAGGCCGGCGGGGTCTGCACGGCGGCCGCTCCGGCCACAGCCATGTCGCAGTCACCCGCGGCCAGCGCCCGTGCCGCCAGATGGACGGACACAAGCCCTGTCGAGCAGGCGGTCTGTACGGTGAGGCTCGGTCCGCGCAGCCCGAGTCTGTACGACACACGTGTGCACAGGTGGTCGTTGTCGTTGCCGAAGGAGATCTGCAGCGGCGCCAGTTCGTCCAGGAGATCGGGATCACGGGCGAGCACACTGTGGAAGTAGCTCGCACGCTCGGTCCCCGCGTACAGGGCCATGCCCACTCCGCCGAAGCAGCCGACCCGGCGGTCGGCCAGGCGCCGCGGGTGGTGGCCTGCGCGCTCCAGGGCCTCCCACACACACTCGAGGAACAGCCGCTGCTGGGGGTCGGTGATACGTGCCTCCATGGCGGACATGCCGAAGGTCTCCGCGTCGAACTTGGCGGCCTCCTGGAGATGTCCGGCCACCGGAACGTACCGAGGGTCCTCAATCAGCCGGTCGGGGACCCCCGCCGCGCGCAGTTCCTCAGGGGTGAACCGGCGGATCGCGCTGCGGCCGGAGACCAGGTTGGCCCAATACGCCTCCGGGGACGCCGCCTCCGGGAAACGGCAGGCCATGCCGATGACCGCGATCCGGTCGTCGCCCGGCCCGGACGGTGTGGGCCGCCGGGGCGCCGCGAGGGCGACAGCGCCGTCGCCTGCCCCGGCCGGCGCCGCTCGCCCCGACAGCAGGCGGGCCGCCAGCGCCTCCACGGTTCCATGGCTCATCAGTTCCGTCAGGGAGACATCCACACCGACGCGGTCCCGCAGCCTGCTCCGCAGCACGGGAAGCTGCACGGAGCGCCCTCCGTGCTCGAAGAACGTCCGATCGTGTGCGACCGGCCTGCCGAGCACCTCCTGCCACACCTGACCCACCAACCGCCGCATCCCCTCCGGCGACCGGGGCGCGCCCTCTTCCGCCGGGTTCTCCGAGGCCGCGGCCATCATCTCCGGGCTTCCCGAGCCGACGCGGCCGTGACCGCGGCCGCGGCTGCGATGTCTTCGGCAGTGTCCGGTGGTGGCCCCCCGTCGTCCTGCTCGGCCAGCAGCGCCGCCAGCGCCCCGACGAGACCTGCCTGTGCCGACGCGAGGCCCGGCGCTCCGTCCGCCCGTCGCGGTTCGCGGATCAGCCCGGCGAGCGCGGCATGGGTGAGACGTTCCCCCGTGCCCCCGAGCGCGAGGTCCCCAGGACGGATCGGCGCCGCCTCGGTGCGGGGTTTCACGCCGAACTCCCAGTGGCTGACGAGGACGACGCGTTGGTCGCCCATGGCCTCGGGCCGGTCGGTCACGAGGAGGTCCCTGGCAGGTCCCGCGCCGCCGTCGGCCTGCCCGCCGGTTCCGGGCAGGCCGACCGTGCCGCCCAGCAGCAGTACGGCGCAGGCCGCGACCAGCAGGTGCCGGGGCTCGCGCACCCGTACCTCGGCGACCGAGCCCGGCTCGAGACCGCGTTGCGCCAGGACCCCGGCGAGGTACCCGATCCGCTCGGCGAGCATCGCCCGTGAGACAGCGGCCTCGCCGCCGGCCGCCTCCGGGTGGCCGGACGACGGATCACGCAGGAATTCCTCGATCAGCTGCGGCACCCACGGCCCCTCCTCGCCGGCCGCGTCCCGCGCCCCGGCGGTCGCTCCGGTGGTCGCGGACGAGGGCGGCTGGGCGGGGACGAGGTCGTCGAGCAGCAGGGTGTACCGCTGCGCGAACTCGCGCACCACGGCCTCGTCCAGGACCTCAGGGTGGTGGAGCCAGTCGAGGGTGTAGGTATCGCCGCGTTCCACGACGTGCAGTTCGAGGGCGTCACGGACGGACGGGCGCTCCTGGTCGAGGAGTCGGGTGCGCAGCCCCGGGAACGAAGGAGGGTCCTGGTGGTGCCAGTGGAACGAGGCCGCCGGTGCGGTGCCGGCAAGCGGGACCACCGCATCCGACCCCGCGTGCCGGGTCGCCTCCGCGACGGACTCGTGCAGGGCACGCAGGTGTGTCCGGGGAGTGTCGTCCGGCCGCAGCACCGAGCGGACGGGCAGGCCGCAGTCCCGGGGGAACACTATGGAGTCCAGTCCGTCCCCGGCCGCGCGGCGCGCCGCGCGCACGCCCACCACCAGTTCCTCATGACCGCTGATCCGGTGCAGCAGCCGGGCGTAGACACTCACCAGCACCAGGTACGGGGTCGTGTGGCATTCGGAGGCGAGGCGACGGACGCGGCGGCGCAGCGTTCCCGGGAGCGGCACGCGCGTCCGCCTGCCGTCGGCCGTCGGTGAGCTCGGCGGGGTGAGTGCCGCAGGTACGGGGTCCGCCCCGGCCGGCAGCCGCTCCCGCCAGTAGGCGTGGTCCGCCGCCTCTGCCGACGAGTCAGTCAGCCGCTCCAGTACCGTCCGCAGGGGGGCGTCGCGCGGGGTACTTGCCGGCTTCCCCGTCCTGCGCGCTCCGTACGCCTGGCCCCATGCGTCCAGGAGGAGATCCACCGCCGCACTGTCGGCGACGAGGTGGTGCACCGTCAGAGCCAGGGTGTGCTCCCCCTCGGTCTCCCGCAGCAGCCGCGCGCGCAGGAGCGGACCGCGCTCCGGGGCGAGGGGTTCCCGTGCCGCCTCGGCGGCCCAGGCCTCGACGGCCGTGCGAAGCTCCGCGCCGTCGAGGTGCGAGAGGTCGGTCAGCGGGATGGTGACGGGTATCGCGTCGAGCAAGCGCTGCTCCTCACCGTCCGCGCCGAAGACCAGACGCAGCGCCTCGTGCCGCTCCGTGAGATCGCGGAGGGCGCGCTCCAGCGCGGTGCGGTCCAGTTCCCCGGTCAGCCGCACGAGCCGGACGTGCTGGTGAGCGGCTTCGGTGCCGGTGCCGGCGCGGCGCGACCAGGTGAGACGCTGGACCTCGGTCAGCGGCAGCCCTCCCTCGTCGGGGGTCTTCCCCGGGACAACGGGAGTGATCGTGACCGCCGGGCGGTCCGCCTCCGTGCCGGCGGCGCCCTCCCGTGCGCTCTGCGTCTCCTTCCGCAGCTGGTCGAGTGCCGCGAATCCGGCGCGTACGACGTCGGGCGTGGCGCCGAAGTCGACGAAGCAGGCGATCTCGTCGACCCCTGCCTCGGCCAGGGCCTCGGCCACCGGGCGGCAGCTCTCCGGCGTGCCGACGAGCGAGCGGCCCCGCACGTACCGGTTGAACGCCTGGTCGATCAGGAATTCCTGGTCGTCCTCGGAGAGAGAGCCCAGGTCCACGCGGCGGGTGGGATCCGCCTGGTACGACTGGAGGTCGGCGGCCGACCGCAGATAGGACCGCAGCGGCTCGCGGGCCGCCGCGAGAACCGTGTCGTGGTCGTCACCCACCATGGTGTGCAGCAGTACCGCCACACGACCGGTCCGTGGGTCGTGTCCCGCATCGGCCAGTGCCTGGCGGTACAGGGTGACCTTGGCGCGCAGCGTCTCGATGTCCTGGGACAGCAGGTTGGTCAGGATGCCGACACCGTGCCGGCCCGCCGCCTTGAACGTCTCCTCACTGCCCAGGGCGGTGAGCCACACCGGCAGTTCGGGTTGCACGGGCCGGGGGAACACCTGGACCGGGACCTCCGTGCCGTCGGGCTTCGCGAAGCGCACGCTCTCCCCGCGCCACAGGGCGCGCACCTGCGCCATCGCGCTCAGCGTGTGTGCCTTGCGTTCGCCGAACGCCTCCGGGGCCAGCACGAAGTCCTGGTCGTTCCAGCCGGACGCGAACGCGATCCCCGCGCGCCCGCCCGACAGACTGTCCACCACCGCCCACTCCTCCGCGACCCGTAAGGGGTGGTGCAGGGGGAGTACCACGCTCCCGGCGCGGATGTGCAGCCGCTCGGTCTCCTGGGCGAGCGCCGCGGCCAGCACCGCCGGGTTTGGCGAGAAGCCCCCGAGCTGGTGGAAGTGCCGCTCCGGCAGCCAGACGGCCTGGAAGCCGGAGCGGTCGGCGAACCGCGCCCCGTCCAGGACCAGTTCATGGTGCTCGGCGGAGCTCACCCCTGGAGGTGAGCCGAAGAACGAGAGACTGAAACACAGCGGGGCCTCACTGCGGGGCCGAGGCTCACTGCGGAGCCGAGGCTCGCTGTGGGGCAGGGGCTCGCTGCGGGGGCGGCTCTCTGCCTGTGCCTCGGGGTCGACAACCGCGGAACCGGCGGAACCGGCGGAAGCGGCGGAACGGGCGGAACCGGCGGATGTGACCCCCGGCCTGGCCTCCCACACCCCGGCATCGCGCATCTCGGTCACCGCGTCGGTCACCGCCGCACGCACCTGGTCGATGTCCTTGTCCGTGTGTGCCGTCGACAGGAAGCAGGAACCGGTCTCCACCAGGAAGACTCCACGCCGCGCCAGGTTCAGCCGCAGCAGGTCCAACTGCATCGGCTGGTAGACGAAGCTGTAGTTGCCTGAGTGCACGAAGCGGAAGAACGAGCCGAAGCGCCGGGCACTCAGCGGGACGCCGAGTCCCGTGAAGCAGTCGTTGAGATCGTCGATCAGTTCAGCGGCGCGCTCGTTGAGCCGCTCCTGGAGCGCGGGCCCCTGCTCCACGAGGTGTCCCAGCACAGCGTTGGCCGCGGCGAGGGCCAGCGGATGCTTGACGTAGGTGCCCGCCGTGTACGTGATGGGGGAGTCGTCGGCCATCGCGGGCGGTCCCACCCAGGATCCGCCGTCCACGAGGCCCAGAATCTCGGCCCGTCCTCCCACCGCGGCCATCGGCAGCCCCGCCGCGAGCGTCTTGCCGTAGGTGACCAGGTCGGCCGGTACCTGGAACCACGCCTGGCCTCCGCCCGGCGCGATCCGGAACCCGGTCAGCACCTCGTCGAGGACGAGCAGCGCCCCGTGGTCGCGCGTGATGCGTCGCAGCTCGCGCAGGAACGAGCCGGCGTGCTCCCCCGGGTCGCGGTTCTGCACCGGCTCCGTGACCACGGCGGCCAGCTCATGGCCGTGCTCGGTGAGCCAACGCAGCGACTCGGGCCGGTTGAAGGGCAGCACGACCATGTCGTCGACCAGGTTCTGCGTGACGCCCGGCACCTGCGGCGCGGCGGCGTACGCGGTACCGGCCAGGCCGCGGGTGACGAGCGTCCCGTCGAAATGCCCGTGGTAGGCGTTGGCGAACAGCGCGATCCTGGACCGTCCGGTCGCCGCCCTGGCCAGGCGCATGGCTGTCATGACGGCCTCGGTGCCCGACACACAGAAGTTCACCCGCTCGACGCCGGTCAGCAGGCGGACCTTCTCGGCCACCTCCCCGGACAGTTCGCCCTCCGGCCCCAGATGGATCCCGGCGTCGAGCTGTGTGCGCAGGGCTTCCTGGACCACGTCCGGGCTGTGCCCGAGCAGGTGGGAGCCGAAGCCCATGGCCAGGTCCACGTACTCGTTGCCGTCCACGTCCCACAGCCGACCGGCCCGGCTGGCCTGTCCCCAGATCGGGTAGCGGGCCGCCGCCATCTCCGAGAGGCGACCGAAGGCGTTGCGCCGGTTGCTGGTCAGGCCGCCCTGGTGACGCTCGGAACGTTCCAGCGAGCCACGTGTGTTGCGCAGATGCTGATCGATGACGTCGTGAAGGTAGCGCTGTGCACCGGAGCCATGGCCGGTCCTCACCGGCGCGGCCGCGGGCCCGGGCCCGGCCGCTCGCCCGGATCCGGGCGCAGCCTCCGGCTCGGGCGCCACCTCCGCGGCAGGTGCCACCTCCGGGTCAGATGCCTGGCGCTCCAGCAGGGCGCGCAACTGCTCGACCTCACGTTGCAGGCGGCTCAGTTCGTCGGCGTGCGCGGTGTCCGAGACGCGGTCGGTCGCCCGGTCGCGGCCCTGCCCCGGTTCGTCCGCGGGTAGCGACCCGGACTCGGCTCGCGCGCCCCCACCGGTCCCCGGCTCCACTGCCGCCGGCTTCCCGGGAGCCGCCGCGCGCACCACGCGTTCGGCGATGGCTGACACGGTGGGGAGTTCCTCGAAGAACTGCCGTACCGACAACTGGATCCCGTACCGGTGCTTGATCCGTCCCACCAGGCCCACGAAGGTCGGGGAGTCGGCACCGAGGTCGAGCAGGGGAACGTCCTCATCGACCTCGTCCGGATCGAGACCGATCAACTCGGCGACGCAGGCACGGAGGTAGGTCACGGTCTCGCGCATGAGGACACCTGTTTCTTCGGCCTGTCGGGGGCGGGTGGACTCGGGCTCACCGGCCGTGTCCGGCCGCGGGACGCCCGCCAGCCAGAGCGGACGCCGCTGAAAGGGATAGGTGGGGAGCCGGACGGTGCGGCTGCCGCGCTGCACGGCCGACCACTCGACGGGCAGGCCCAGCGTGTACAGGGCGGTCACCACCTCGAGTGCGTCCCGGCGGGCGGTCTCGCCGTCGGTACAGCGGATCGTGTGCAGGGTACGAGGCGTCTCATCCCCCTGGGCGGGCGTGCCGGACGAGGAAGCGGTCGTGACAGGGAGGTCCGCGCCGATCAGTACGACATGCCGGACGTCCTCCGGCATGCCTGCCCAGGGATCCGACGGACGGCTGTCCTCGCGTGGTGTCCGCCCCGTCAGCACGGCTGCCACGGCCTCGTCCAGGGATGCCTCGCCGAACCAGCAGGCCGCGGCGGCTCCACCCGCCTGGGCGGACAGGACGAAGGGGCGCAGGCCCCAGGAACCGAGCAGCGCGCACAGGGCGTAGTGCCACGCGAACTCCGTGAGCGCCTCATGCCGTTCGCCGTCCATGGGGACGGCTCTCGCGGCTGCCTGAACGGCCTGCCACGCTGATGCGAACTCAGGCCAGGTGGAAGCGATTTCAGAGGGCGGCGTGGGTTCCCGTGCAGTGCCGGAGCCGGAGCCGGAGCCGGGGCCGGGGCCGGCGACGACTACGGCGACGTGTGGGCGAGCGCCCGGTCGTACGTCGCCGACGTACGGTCCACCGAAACCTTCCTGCGCGGGGTCGTCGAAGGCCAGGAGCCGGTAGCGAAGATCTTCGGTGCTGTCGGCGACACATCCCCACCGGTACCGGAAGGCGTGACGTCCCAGTGTCGCACCGGCGCAGATGTCCGCGAGTGGGGCCGCCGCGCCGGGGGACGGGGCGGTCAGGTGAGCGGCGTGACGTGCGGCGAGCTCGCTCAACGCTCGAGGGCACTTCGCGGACAGGGTGAAGGGCCAGGGCCAGGGCCAGGGCCTGGGCGCGGGGGAGGTGACTGCGGGCGGTGCGGCCTCCGCGACCACCACGTGGCAGTTGGTGCCGCTCATTCCGAACGCGGAGACCCCTGCCATCCGCTCGCGGGCCCCGCGGGGCCAGTCCCGCAGCTCGGTGTTCACCACCACGGGTGGATCGTTCCAGCGGATGTGTGGATTGAGCCGGCGCACGTGCAGGGTCGGCGGCACCTGCTCGTGCACGAGGGACAGCACCACTTTCATCAACGACAGCACACCGGCCGCGGCTTCCAGGTGACCGAAGTTGGTCTTCACCGAGCCGATGCGCAGGGGACTGTCCCGCTCGCCTCCGAAGACGGCCTGGAGGGCGCCGACTTCGATCGGGTCGCCGAGTTCCGTGCCCGTGCCGTGGGCCTCCACGTAGTCGATGTCGCCGGGGCGCAGGCCGGCGTCACGCAGCGCTCCGGCGATCACCGCTTCCTGGGCCGACGGGTTGGGGGTGGTCAGACCGGCGCTCGTCCCATCGTGGTTGATGGCGGACCCCCGCAGCACGGCGAGGACGGGATCCCCGTCGCGCAGGGCGTCGTCGAGTCGTTTCAACACGACCATGCCGACTCCCTCTCCCAGTCCGAACCCCTCGGCCTCCGCGTCGAAGGCGCGGCAGCGAGCCCGGGGAGCGAGTGAGTTCATCCTGCGTCGGCTCGCCACGCTCCAGGCGTTCAGCAGGAGTTGGGAACCGCCGGCGAGGGCGAGGTCGCACTCCTTCTCCCGCAGGCTCCGGAGCGCGAGATGCGTGGCGACCAGGCTCGAGGAACAGGTCGTGTCCAGTTGGAGGACGGGCCCGTGCAATCCGAGCAGATGTGCGATCCGGCCGGCCGCCATCCCCCGGTTGACGCCAAGAAGCGTGTAGGGATCCGGGGGTTGGGCCTGGCGCGGGTCCGCGGCGAGTAGGGCGTAGTCGTCCGTGCCCATGCCGAGGAAGACGCCGGTCGGGCTGCGCCGCAGCGTGTCCGCTGCGATATTGGCATGCTCCAGGGCCTCCCAGGCGACCTCCAGCAGCAGCCGGTGCTGGGGGTCGACGGCGGCTGCCTCCTTGGGGGAGATCCGGAAGAAGGTGGGGTCGAACCCGCTCACCTCTCGCAGGAAGGCACCCTCCACCGCACGGGCGTGGTCGTTCGCGTCCCCTTCCGCGTCGTACGGGGACCGGGCGTCCCACCGCCCCGCCGGTACCGGTCCAACGGCGTCGAAGCCGTCGCGCAGCGCCGTCCAGAGGGCGGCGGGTGATGTGATGTCCGGGGGAAGGCGACAGCCCATGCCGATGACCGCGACCGGGGCGCGGCGAGTGGAAACGGTGTCGTCGCAAACTTCTACGCTCTGGAGCATGTGGGGGTGGTCGCCTCACCTTCGCCGCTCATGCACCACGCCGTGGCTCTTCGTGTCCGGGACCTGGTCGGCCGCCCTTGAGTCTGCCGAGACGCCCGGGAACGGTCACGAGCGTTGAGCGCACAGTTCTTTGACACTCAGCGCAATCGGCTGAACCCGTCGAAACCGGACCATTTGTCCATGCCCGCGCGCTCCGTTCCTGGTCCGCGTCCGGTCCCTTGTTCGCATAGGCGGCCACTCACCCGGGGTAGCTCCCTTGAGCAACATCGGCCACGGACGGTATCGAAGAGTGATCGCTCCGTCCGCGCGGGTCGCAATCTGTTGTCCGCACGAAAGGAATGAGGAAGCACAGTGGAAAGTGCCGCGCCCGAATGGATGCGAACGGAACTGGACTCCTCCGGCCACCACAGCACACCCCGGTGGGCAGGCGAGGCGAGCAGTTGGTCGCCTTCCGGTCCGGAATCCAGATGGTCCTCACAACACCACAGCGTCACCTCGACGGCTGCCGAGGGCGTCCACGTCTCGGTCGTGGACCTGTCCGCCTTACCGCCTGATCCGTCCCGCCATGAGAAGAGCACACCGCACAGGAAGGAATGGCAGGTCATTCTGGTGTCCGACGGGCACGTCTCGCTGTGCCGAAAGCGCGGCTCCCTGCGCCTCGGCCCCGGCGACCTGACGCTCTGGTGGGGGGCCGAGCCACTGGAGGCCGTCGCGGTGGTACGCGAGGGAACCCCGAGAGCGACGGTGCTTCACCTGCCCCCAAGCCTGCTGCCCCTCCACCACAGCCGGCTGAGAGAGCTGATGGCCCGACCGCTGTCCTCCACCAGTGGGGTGGCCGCCCTTCTCGCCTGCCATATGCGGGACCTGGTCGAGCATTCGGCCACGGTGCGGCTGGCGCAGTTGGCCTGGCTGAAGCAAGCAGCGGTCAGCCTGGTGGCGGCGCTCCTGACCGGCGCGACCGAGGAGCTCCGCGAGGAGAGCAGCCTGCGGCGGGAGACGCTTCTGCGCATTGGCAAGACACACATAGAGCTCCACCTGGACGACCCGTCCCTCTCCCCGACCACGATCGCGGCGGCATTGCACATCTCGGTGCGCTACCTGCACTGCGTGTTCCAGCAGGACCTCATGACGGTCAACCGGTACGTGCAGACCCGGCGCCTCGAGCGGTGTCGACGCGATCTGGCCGATCCCGAAAAGGAGGGGCTGAGCGTGGAGGTCATCCGGACGCGCTGGGGCTTCCAGGACGCGACGGTGTTCAGCCGGGCGTTCAAGAAGGCATACGGCACCACTCCGGGCGAGTATCGCAGGCGGCTGCGCCGGAGGGGCTAGTCTCCGGATCCGGCCCGGCCAAGCCTGCGCTGAGGCTGCGGGACGCCGCCTGCAACTCCTGCCCGCGGAGCAGGAAACAGGCCGCGACGGCGGCGGCCGGCGGTACTGCGGCGCCGATGCCCGGGGTGAGGGGGAGCCCGTCGACGAGGGAGAAGAACTGCACCCGGTCGGCGGCGTCGACGGCCGCAGAGGGCGAGTTCTGCAACGTATGCCGCCCGTGCCCGCTCATCGCATCCCGCCCCACCGGGCTCGGGGAGTTCCGGGGCGGCCCGTCTGCGCGCCTGCCTTGTTCACCGTCAGCTCCTGAGCTTGGTGTTCAACCCTGGTCGTTCACCTGACCTGCTGATCTCGGTTCATTCCCGGGACAGCAGGGCACGACCGTGGAGCTCGGTGTACCCGCTCTGGCCAGGACGGATGACATTCTTGGCAAGCCCAGCGCTACTGCCGCTGGGCCGAGCCGCAGGAAGTCGAGCGCGAGCTCGACCCCTGCGGCCTGGTCCTCAAGGCGGGCGTCTGGTGCCTCGTCGCAGCGATGGACGGCGCGGTGCGGACCTATCGGGTGTCGTCAATCCTCCGCTTGGACGTCGGGGAGGACCGGACCGCTTCGAGCGCCCCGACGGCTTCGACCTGGCTGCCCACTGGCAGGACTACCTCACCGTCTACGACGCCCGCAGGCTGCAGCTTCAGGCCTCCGTCCGGATTGCTCCGGCGCTGCTGTCACTGGGTTCGGACATCGAGGTGCCGGCACCCGAGGAGTTGCGCCGCGGGACCGCGGAGACGGCGGCGGCCGTGCTCGACCGGTACCGACCGGCGGATACATCAGGCCGTGCGGGGGCCGGCGACCTCAGCAGCAGCCCGGCGAACAGGGTCGCCAGCAGCGCGAGGGCGGCGAGGACCCCAAAGCCGTAGCGCGTGTCACTGTGGTCGGTGACTGTCGCGACCAGGAACATCACCCCGACCGTAGCCGCCAGCCCGCCACCGTTCGCCAGCCCGAAGACTCTGCCCACCGAGGCATCGTCGGCCGAGGTCATCAGCATGGTCCGGGAGGCGATCCGGGCCTGCCCGAAGAAGAACGCGCCCAGCGGCACCCCGACGAGATAGCCGACGATCCCGAACTGGCTCTGCAGGACCAGGCCGACATCGCAGAGCAGAAAGCCCACAACGGCGATGCGAAGGTCCGGACTGCGTCTGCTGACGATCCGGTAGGCACCGGTGGCCGCCAGGAAACCCAGGCACCCGAGGGCGTCCACGGTACCGAACGTCGCGGCACCCAGACGCAGTTCACCGATGACGGCGGTGGGCAGCAGAGCGTTGAAGACCGTGACGACCACGCTCCCCTGGGCGTAGAGCAGGATGAAGCGGCGCATCCGCAGCGGCCCGCGTGGAGCCGCCGGGGCCGGCTCCCCGGCGGCGGTAGCCGTCGGCGCCCGGTCCGGGCGCCGCCCCACCGCGGCGACGCAGAGCGCCGAGACGACGAAGGTCCCGGCGTTGAACACCAGCAGCGGTACGGCACCGAACGCCTGGACGGACAGCCCGCCGATCGTCGCCGACAGCAGCATCCCCGCCTGGGTCCCCATCTCATAGCGGGCGTTGAACCGCCGCAGCCGGTCCGCCGGGACCCGTTCCTTGATCAGCGCGGAGCTTGCCGGAAAGAACAGGGCGCCGACCACGGCGAGCGCCAGATTGGTGCCGTAGATCCCGGGCCCTGGGGAGCCGCCGCAGGCCAGCCACAGCGGCAGCCCGAGGGCCAGCGCCGCACTGGTGACATCGCAGCCGATCCACAGGGCTCGCCGGTCGAAGCGGTCGGCCAGCCGTCCGAAGAGGGGCGACAGCAACGCTTGCGGCCCGGCGACGGCGATGAAGAGCCAGCCGACGGCCATCATGGTCTGCTGCTCCCTGATCATGAGCAGTGCACCGATGATGAGCTGGACATTGTTGCCGAGAGCGGTGGCGAAAGCAGCGGGCACAAGCAGCCGCTCCGCCCGGCGGGAGTGGTGACTGAGGATCATGGCACCACTGTCCAGAGATTCGCTGACATCTTCTGTCAGTGAAGTTTTCACACAACAGAACCCCGTTGTGATCCTTAAGCCTGTGGGTGCCGGAAACCTTGTGTCACTCCTATGCGACCTGCGTATGTCGCCGAGTGAGGGAGGGGGCAGCGGCCTCCAGCCTGGTGCGATACCGCCGCCCCGCCCTCCGTTCCAGCTCTTGCTTCAGCTATCGATATTCGATAGATTTCCATCGCAATTCGATGGAAGGGTGGGTCATGGGAAAGCTGGCCGTGGGTGCGTTGCGCGCCGTGCTTGTGGTGGTGCTCGTCGGCACCGTGTTCGTGCAGGCAGGGATGGTGTGGGCGTTGGTCAGCGGGAGCGACCCGGAAGACGGGTCGCTCCCGCTGACCCCGCTGCGCGTGATCACGATCCTGGGCATGGTGTCGGTCCAGGTCGCACTGGTCTGCGTATGGCGATTGGTGGCGATGGTGCGACGCGGAACCGTGTTCTCCCACGCCGCCTTCCGCTACGTGGACGGCGTGATTGGCGCGATCGTGGCGGCTGCCCTCGCGTGGTTCGCGGTCACGGCCATCAATGCGCCGGGCCAGCGGGACGACCCTGGCGTCACCGTCATCATGGGCGGGGTTGGCGTGGGGATCCTGGGGGTCGCGCTCATCGTGCTCGTGCTGCGGATGCTGCTCGCCCAGGCCGTCGCCCGCGACGTCGAAGCGGCGCAGATGCAGGCCGAGTTGGACGAGGTGATCTGATGCCGATCGCCGTCGACATCGACGTCATGCTGGCCAGGCGGAAGATGTCCGTGGGTGACCTCGCGGACCGTGTCGGGATCACGCCTGCCAACCTGGCGGTACTCAAGAATGGCCGCGCCAAGGCGGTGCGCTTCGCGACGCTCGCCGCGCTCTGTGAGGTGCTCGACTGCCAGCCGGGCGACCTGCTGCGCTGGGAGCCCGAGGACACCGCGGGTGAATGATCCGTGCCTGCCGACGCTCATCGCCGATCCCGGGCCTGCCGGAGCGTCTGCCCGAGGTGCCCGACCCTCGCGATCCGCGCGGCGTACGGCACGCTCTCGTCGTCATCCTTGCGCTGACCGCGTGTGCGGTTCCGGCCGGAGCGTCCTCCCCGCCGGCGGTGGGTGAGCGGATCACCGACGCCCCGCCGTCCGTCCTGCAGCGCCTTGGCGTACGGCCCGATCCGCTGTCCCCGAAGTGGTGCCTGCCGGCTGGCCGACCGGCGCGCTGAGGCCAACGGCCAGCTGCACGCAGTGGCGGTCGACGGCAAGACCCCGCGCGGAGCGGCCAGGGCCACGGACCGCAAGATCCATCTGCTCGCCGCCTGCGACCACCTCTCACTGGCCGGCGCTCGCGCACGTCGCCGCCCGGCTGCGCGCGGTGCTCGGCCGACCGGCCTGGCGCCGGCGCTGGGAGCGGATCGGCGGCTGGGTGCTCATCGCCCTCGGGGTTGGGGTGGCCGCCGCCGAGTGCCGCCCGCTAGGACCGCGTCGCCCTCCTGCACTCGTCCCCAGAGGACTCGCCCTGCCCGACCGGCCCGCTGCGGTCGTACGGGTCGACCTCCGTGCCGGACTCGTCCGCCCGGCGGTCCGTGCCGAAGGGCGGGGTGAAGTAGCCCGTGGGGGCGCCGCAGCCACCGTTGGTCATGTCGTACTTGTACGAGACGATCGAGAACGTGCCCGGCTCGGTGATCACCTTGTCGGGGTCGTCCCAGCTCAGGACCAGCTCGCGCCGGACGATCGTGCGCACGATCTCGTCGTCGTCGCCGCCCGCGTCCGCGCGGGTGACCGGGTAGACGAAGGTGACGTCGGCGGTCACCTGGAGCGCGCCGCGCTTGCCCTCCCGGTAGGTGAGCCGGCCCCGGGTCTTCACGACGTCGCCGACCAGGTGGGTGCGGGAGGGCTGGAAGCGGCTGAAGAGGAGGAGGGGGTCGCTCTTCTCGCTCGGGGTTCGGAAAGCGGTTTTCAGAAGGTCTTGGACGTCCTTCTGGTGCGGGTTGATCAGTGCGATCGCCTTCTCGGGGCGCTCGCCCCGCAGCACCCCGCGGTCCAGGCCGGACTCGACGAGGAAGTCTCGGCTGCTGGCGAGGGCCCGCTCGACCTCAGCCGCGCTCATCCAGCCGACCGCGCGGGCCTTCGGCACGGTGATTCCCGCCGCTCCGCTCGCCCACCTCGCCGCCGGCGAGCCGCGGAACGGCTCCTCCATGGTGGGGCGTTGGGCCGCATCCGCCGGGGGTGCCTCGGTCGGGCGGGCGGTCTCGGCCGCCGACGGCTGGGAGTCAGCGCCGGCGAAAAGGTCCACTATCCACCCCGGCGCGAGCGCCACCACCAACAGCACCAGCGAGGCCAGCAGCCCGACCACGTACCAGCCCGTGCGCCGCTTGGGCCGCGCGGGCGTGTAGCTGCGCCAGCCCTCCGAGCCACGGCCGGGCTCCGCGCGCAGCCGCTTCGCCACGTCGCGGGCCCGCGCCGACGGCTCCTTGGGCGCGTCGGCGGCACCCGCCACCGACTCGCGCAGAAACCGCTCCCACTCCTCGTCGGACCTGGACGAGCCGTCCGGCTCCGTACCCGCGCCCATCCCCAACCCCCTGGCAATCAGTAGACCGCGGCCCACTGCCCAGGGACGCGTCCGCATAATGACACAGAGCGCTGACAGCGAGGCCGGCTGGGCGGGCGGTGTGGGCGCGCCACCCTTGGCCCAGCGCATGAGGATTTGAGCTATCTCGGGGTCCCCATCCGTGCGATCGATGACGAAGCCGGCCTAGGAGGACTCGAACGGGGGTGCCACCCAGACCGTGCGGCCCTCGGCCGGCGGCCTTCCCCCGAGCCCCAGCCCGCGGTCCTCTTCGGTGGCGTTCGGGGTACGGCTTCCGGGCGCTGCACATCCGGGTGGCTCGACCGGCGCTGCGTGGGCGGGCGTGGTGCCTGCTCCGATGTACGCGACGGCGGCCGCCGTGGCGATTGCCGTGGCGATCCACCGCTTGGTGGTGTGCATCTGCATCACTGCCAACGCGAGGGATTCCTCCTCGACTATGACATGAACTCGCCATGGAGGCCGGTGCGCCGTGGCGGGAGGCCACGCTCGCGTAACCCCGTGTACGTACAGGGCACACAAAGGGAAGACGCCGTCCACATGGCCTCCTCCCTGCCGGAGGCACGCGCGGCGCCATGCGGCGGCGAACGCCTGCTTCCCAGACCGCTCGCGCAGCGACAGCGAACGGCGACCGCGGTCGCCACGGCTATTCGGTGCGCGGCGCGGGCCGGAACCGTGAGGCAGCGGCAGGCCGGGGATGTCCGCGGCGCGGCCACTCGCCCGCCTCTCGTGCTCGGCGGGATCCGAGCGGACAACCTCGATCTCGACTGGGACCCGCACGCGGACCGCGTCGAGCACGCGCCAAGGCGTCCTCGCGCGGTGGGTTGGGCGACTGCCGTTGTTGACGCGGAATGGGGGCGCGGATAGCGTCGCCGACATGCGGATCTCTTCGCGGTTCACCCAGCGGCGCGCTGTCGATCTGATGCGCGTCGCCACCGCGCTGTGTAGCTGACCTCCACCGCACGCGCGGCACAACGCGGCGCGCCTGTTCGGCACGGTGTGAGAGGCGCCCCACTCCAGGGCGACCGCCCCGTCCCGGATCTGCGGCGCGTGGCCGCCGCGCTCTGTCGCGCCTGACCCACCCCCCCCGCCTCCGGCCGGGGACCCCCTCCCGCCGCGCTCGCCCGCCGCCGTGCCCGCCACTCTTCATATGCGGGCCGGTGGTGTCGTACGGACCTCCAGGAAGGCAAGGCACCCACTCGTGTCCTCAACACCCTCTTCTCCGCTGCACCTCGCCGTCGCCCTCGACGGCACCGGCTGGCACCCCGCCTCCTGGCGCGAGCCGGTGGCCCGCCCCCGGGAGCTGTTCGCCGCCCGATACTGGGCCGATCTGGTCGCCGAGGCCGAGCGCGGCCTGCTCGACTTCGTGACCTTCGAGGACGGCCTCGGCCTGCAGTCCTCCCACTTCCTTGAGTCGGACGGTCGCACCGACCAGGTCCGTGGCCGCCTGGACGCCGTCCTCCTCGCGGCCCGCATCGCCCCGCTGACGCGGCACATAGGCCTGGTCCCGACCACGGTGGTCACCCACACGGAGCCGTTCCACATCTCCAAGGCCATCGCCACCCTCGACCATGTCAGCACCGGCCGGGCGGGCCTGCGGGCACAGATCACCGCGCGCCCGAACGAGGCCGCCCACTTCGGCCGCCGCACGATCCCCCACATCGACGCCTACGAGAGCCGGGCCGCGCAGGAGGTGGTGACCGACCTCTTCGACGAGGCCGCCGACTACGTGGAGGTCGTGCGCCGGCTCTGGGACAGCTGGGAGGACGACGCCGAGATCCGGGACGCCGCCACCGGCCGTTTCATCGACCGCGACAAGCTGCACTACATCGACTTCGAGGGCAGGCACTTCAGCGTGAAGGGCCCGTCCATCACCCCACGCCCGCCGCAGGGCCAGCCCGTCGTCAGCGCCCTCGCCCACTGGACCGTCCCGTACCGGCTGGTGGCCCGCCAGGCCGACATCGGCTACGTCACTCCGCGCGACGCCGACCACGCCCGAGCGATCGTCGCGGAGATCCGCGCCGAACAGGAAGCGGCAGGCCGCGCCGACCAGACCCTGCACGTCTTCGGTGACCTGGTGGTCTTCCTCGACGATGACCCGGCCGCCGCGACGGCCCGACGCGAACGTCTCGACGCCCTCGCCGGAACCCCGTACACCAGCGACGCCCGCATCTTTATCGGCACCCCCGCCCAACTCGCCGACCTGCTCGAGGAGTGGCGGTCGGCCGGACTGAGCGGATTCCGGCTGCGTCCCGCCGTCCTCGGCCACGACCTTGCGGCGATCACCCGTGGCCTGGTCCCCGAACTCCAGCGCCGGGGCGCCTTCCGCCGCGCCTACGAGGCCGACACCCTGCGCGGACTGCTGGGTCTGGCCCGCCCCGCCAACCGCTACGCCGCCGCCTGAGCCCGAGGGAGACCGTACGACCATGAGCAAGCAGCTGAAGCAGATCCACTTGGCAGCCCACTTCCCCGGCGTCAACAACACCACCGTGTGGAGCGCCCCCGAGGCCGGCAGCCACATCGAGTTCAGCTCCTTCGTCCATTTCGCGCGCACCGCCGAACGCGCCAAGTTCGACTTCCTGTTCCTCGCCGAGGGACTGCGACTGCGCGAACAGGACGGCAAAATATACGACTTGGATGTCGTCGGCCGCCCCGACACCTTCACCATCCTCGCGGCGCTGGCCGCCGTCACCGAGCATCTGGGCCTGACCGGCACCATCAACTCCACCTTCAACGAGCCCTACGAGGTCGCCCGCCAGTTCGCCAGCCTCGACCACCTCTCCGGCGGCCGCTCCGCCTGGAACGTGGTCACCTCCTGGGACGCCTTCACCGGCGAGAACTTCCGCCGCGGCGGCTTCCTCCCGCAGGACGAGCGCTACTCGCGCGCCAAGGAGTTCCTGGCCACCGCGGGCGAGCTCTTCGACTCCTGGCACGGCGACGAGATCCTCGCCGACCAGGCCACCGGCACCTTCCTGCGCGACGCGAAGGCCGGGGCCTTCGTCCACACCGGCCGGCACTTCGACATCCACGGCCAGTTCAACGTCCCGCGCTCCCCGCAGGGCCGCCCGGTCATCTTCCAGGCGGGCGACTCCGACGAGGGCCGCGAGTTCGCCGCCGCCGGCGCCGACGCGATCTTCAGCCGGTACGCCACCCTGAAGGAGGGCCAGGCCTTCTACACGGACGTCAAGAGTCGACTGGCCACCTACGGCCGCCACCCCGACCAGCTGCTGATCCTGCCCGCCGCGACCTTCGTCCTCGGCGACACCGACGCCGAGGCCGAGGAGCTGGCCAAGGAGGTGCGCCGCCAACAGGTCAGCGGGGCCACGGCCATCAAGCACCTGGAATTCGTCTGGAACCGGGACCTGTCCTCGTACGACCCCGACGGCCCGCTCCCCGACATCGACCCGGAACCCGGCGAACACCACATCGCCCGCGGCCGGGCGCAGGTGCGCATGTACCGCGATCCGCTGGCCACCGCCCGCGCATGGCGGGAGCTCGCCACCGCCAACAACTGGTCCATCCGCGATCTCGTCATCGAGACCGGCAACCGGCAGAACTTCGTCGGCTCCCCGGCCACCGTCGCGACGACCATCAACGACTTCGTCCAAGCGGACGCCGCCGACGGTTTCATCCTCGTCCCGCACATCACCCCAGGCGGCCTCGACGTCTTCGCCGACCAGGTCGTCCCGCTGCTCCAGGAAAAGGGCGTCTTCCGCACGGAGTACGAGGGCGCAACCCTGCGTGACCACCTGGGCCTCGCCCACCCGGACGACGTACGCGGTGAGCGGGTGGCGTCGTGAACTGGGCTTCGACGGGTTCGGGGTGGGGGAGCGGCACGAGCGGCCGTCCATCTCCTCCGCGCCGCCGGTGGTGCTCAGCCACATCGCCGCCCTGACGAAGCACATCCGCCTGTTCACCGCCGTGACCACCTTCAGCCTGCTGGACCCGCAGGTCTGGCCGCAGGGCAACCGATCCGGGTCTGGCACGGTTCCTCATCCGCGACCGGGACAGCAAGTTCACCGCCACGTTCGATTCCGTCGTCGCCGGCAACGGCACAGATGATCCCTCCCGGGGTCCTGTGCGCCTGCGGCGGCCGCCTACCCTGACCGAAAGGGCAGAACAGGGGTGATCGCCCCTGCTCAGTCCCTCCCTGAAGAGCCTTCGGACAACGCCGACAGGAGAAGTCCGGTGAGGTCTTGACGTCGTTGCTTCCCGAGCACGCGCGGCACGGTCTGGAGCGCCACAGGTGCCCCGGTTTCCCTGGAGTGACGGCGATTCACCTATTTCCATGTACACGCCGTGCGCGGGCTTTGGCCCAAGCGCAGAAGTGACCGACACACGCTTCCTAATGCTGTTGTCAAGCAGGCGTGGTGACTGGTGGTGTGACTTGGTAGCACCGTCGGTCACGGATCAGGGCCCACAGGACGTTGACACGTCGGTGAGCGAGGGCCAGCACGGCTTGGACATAGAACTTCCTGGAGTTGGGGTCGCAGCGAATGCTGACGAGCGCGGAGGTGTAGAAGACGCGTTGCAGGCGCCGGTGGTAGGCCACCGGTCGGTGGAGGTTGCCGCTGACCTTGCCCGAGTCCTTGGGAGCGGGGGCGAGGCCGGCGAAGGCCGCCAGGGCGTCCGGGGAGGCGAAGTCGTCCAGGCTGCCGCTGATGGAGGCGAGGAACTCGGCGCCGAGGATCGGCCCAATGCCGGGGACGCTCTCGACTATGTCAGCGAGCTCGTGGTCGTGAAACCGGCCCTCGATGAGTTTGTCGATCTCGGCGATCTGCTCGTTGAGGGCCATCACCTCCTCGGCCAGGGTGTGGAGCAGCCTGGCGATGGTCTTCTCCCCGGGGACGGCGGTGTGCTGGCGCTCGGCGGCATCGACTGCCGTTTCGGCCAGTGATCTGGCGCCTCGGACCTTGCGGTTGGCCAGCCACTTGGTCAGCCGCGTGACTCCAGTGCGGCGGATTGCAGCCGGGGTCTGGTAACCCGTCAGGAGCCTGAGCGGGCCGGTGTTGGTCATGTCCAGGGCCCGTTCCAGGGCGGGGAACATGCTCAGCAGGGTGCCGCGCAGCCGGTTCACCGCGCGGGTGCGGTCCTCGACCAGGTCGGCCCGGCGACCGGTCAGCAGCTTGAGTTCGATGGCGGCTTCGTCGCCGGGGCGGACGGGGCGCAGGTCGCGGCGCATCCTGGCCTGGTCGGCGATGACGTAGGCGTCGCGGGCGTCGGTCTTGCCCTCGCCGCGGTAGCCGTCGGAGGCCCGGTTCACCAGGCGGCCGGGAATGTAGCGAACCTCCTGGCCGTGGTTGAGCAGCAGGGCCAGCAAAAGCGCTGGCTCTCCGCCGGTCATGTCGATCGCCCAGGTGACCCGCCGTCCATCGGCCAGATCCAGGACGTCGCCGATCAGTTTCAGCAGCTCGGGCTCGTCGTTGGCGACCCGCCGCGACAGCAGCGTCTTGCCGTCAGCATCCACGGCAAGGCCGTGATGGTGGCTCTTACCGCTGTCGATCCCCGCCCATATCCGGCTCATCGTGCTCCTGACGTGCTCGTTCGTGCTCTTCGTGCCACGGACGACCTCGCCGGCATTGCTCTGCACAGCGACACATTCGCACTTCCTAATCGGCGGCCGAGTCGTCGTGGGGTGCCGGGCGGCGAAGCGTGTTCAGCCACGAGCTGGCAGCAGCCTGATAGCCACACCCGACACCCCTGGGCGCCCTCACCCTACGAATGGGAGGACCAGCCCG
>NZ_NCSM01000035.1:51892-316427 GCF_002224125.1 Streptomyces sp. NBS 14/10 | reverse complement strand
CCCCGGAGGCGAACCGAGCCCTGAAAAGGGGTGCCGACCCGAAAGCAAGTGCGGGTGATTGGGCGCGTACCCTCATAGCTCGTGAGGACGGGCGCGAAACAGGCTGCGGGCGGCGATGTGGTGTGTACCGTGCGCGGCCTGGTCAAGACTTATCCCGCCGCGCGCCGCCGCCGGGGCGTGCCCGCCGCGCCCGCTGTCCGGGCCAGCGACGGCATCGACCTCGACGTACGCCGCGGTGAGGTGTTCGGGCTGCTCGGCCCGAACGGCGCCGGGAAGTCCACCCTGGTACGCCAGCTCACCGGGCTGCTCCGCCCCGACGAGGGCAGCGTCCGGGTGCTCGGCCACGATCTCGTACGCCACCCCGAGCGCGCCGCGCGCCTCCTCGGCTATCTGGGGCAGGACTCGACCGCGCTGGACGAGCTGACCGTCGCGCTCGCCGCCGAGACCACGGGGCGGCTGCGCGGTCTTGACGTCCGCGCGGCCCGCGCGGAGCGGGACGCGGTGATCGGGGAACTGGGCCTCGGCGAGGTGGCCGGGCGCCCGCTCAAGAAGCTCTCCGGCGGGCAGCGGCGGCTGGCCTGCCTCGCCGCCGCGCTGGTCGGGGAGCGGCCGCTGCTGGTGCTGGACGAGCCGACCACCGGGATGGACCCCGTCGCCCGGCGGGCCGTATGGGCCGCCGTCGACCGGCGGCGGGCGGAGCGGGGCGCGACGGTGCTGCTGGTCACCCACAATGTGATCGAGGCGGAGACCGTCCTGGACCGGGTGGCGGTGCTGGAGCGCGGCCGGGTCATCGCCTGCGACACCCCGGCCGGGCTGAAGGCGCTGGTCGCCGACGAGGTCCGGGTGGACCTCGTATGGCGCGGGGAGCCGCCGCTCGAGGTGCCCGAGGTCGCGGCGCTACGGGAGGCCGCGCTGGCCTCCGGGCGGCGCTGGACGCTGCGGATGGCCCCGGAGCAGGCCCGGGCCGCGATCGCCACGGTTACCGGCGGCCCGGCCTTCGCCGCGCTGGACGACTTCACGCTCGCCACGCCCAGCCTGGAGGACGTCTATCTCGCGCTCGGCGGCCGCTCGGAGGGGGCGGAGGGGCTGGTGAAGACGTGAGGACCACGGGGACCGCCCTAAGCACCGCCGTAAGCACTGCCGACCCCGCGCGGGGTACGGCCGGTACGGGGAACAGGAGCAGCGCAAGGTGAGTGTCGTGCCCGCGGAGGCCGTGTCCGGCGGAGAAGCCCTGGCCCAGGCCGCCGAGGCGCCATGGCCCGGCGGCGACGCCGCCCCCGCCCCGCTGGCGGCGCGGGCGCGGCTGCTGCCCGCGCTGGCCGCCGTCTACCGGGCGCAGCTGTCCCGGGCCCGGGTGGCGCGGATCCCGCTGCTGTTCGTGGCGACCTTCCAGTCCGTGGGGATCATGATCCTGATGCGTGGGGTCGTGGACGGCGGGATGGAGGCGCGGTCCGTGGTCGCCGGGTCCAGCGTGCTGGTCGTGGCCTTCGTCGCGCTGAACCTGCTGGCGCAGTACTTCGGACAGCTGCGGGCGAGCGGCGGGCTCGACCACTACGCGACCCTGCCGGTGCCGCCCGCCGCCGTCGTACTCGGCGCCGCCGCCGCGTACGCCTCCTTCACCGCACCCGGGACGCTGGTCACCGCGGTGGTGGGGAGCGCGCTGTTCCAGCTGCCGATGGCGCATCTGTGGGTGCTGGTCGCGGTGATCCCGCTGTCCGGCGCCGCCCTCGCGGGCCTGGGCGCGGCGCTCGGGCTGCTCGCTCCCCGCCAGGAACTGGCCACGCTGTGCGGGCAGTTGGGCATGTCGGCCGCGCTGCTGCTGGGCGTGCTGCCCGCCGAGCGGATGCCCGCGCCGGTGTCGTACGCGCGCGATGTGCTGCCCTCGACGTACGGTGTGGAGGCGTTGGCGCGGTCCTTCGACGGGAACCCCGACTGGCTGGTGGTCTGCGCGGACCTCGGGGTGTGCGCGGGTGTGGCGGTGGTCTCGCTGACCGCCGCGACCTGGGCGTATCGGCGCGCGGCCGTGCGCTGACGCGCCGCGGCGGGACTCCCGCCGCCCGATGTACGTCCGTGGCCTGGCACCATGACGGGGTGACCGCACCGTTGACTCCGCACGATCAGCCTGGGCAGCCTTCGCCGCACGACCCGTCTCCGCTGGGAGGTGCAGTGCCTTACCCCACCGCCCCGGACCCCTCCGGGCCGGGCCCCTCGGCTCCTGACTACTCAGAGCCCGGCCCCGAGCTGCGCGCCGAGCTGGTGCAGGCGGCGCTGGTGGCGATCGGGGTGGCGGTGTCCGGGGTGCTGCTCGGGCTGGTGTGGCTGTGGCTGGCGCCGCGGATTCCGCTGGTCTGGATCGGCGACGGGATCTACCCGAAGGAGGCCGAGGGCGAGCAGGCGATGGGGGCGGACGGGGTGTTCACGCTGTGGGCGCTGGCCTTCGGGGCCGTGTCCGCGGGGCTCGTCTTCCTGTTCTTCCGGCGGGGCGGTGTCGCGCTGGTCGTGGGGCTGGCGATCGGCGGGGTGCTGGCTTCGGTGATCGCCTGGCGGCTCGGTGTGTGGCTCGGACCCGAGGCGAGCATCGAGGCGCACGCCAAGGCGGTGGGCAAGGGCGTGACGTTCGACGCGCCGCTGAAGCTGGGGGCGAAGGCGGCGCTGCTGGCGTGGTCGTTCGCGGCCATGGCGGTGCACCTGGGGCTCACGTCGCTCTTTGGGCCACGGGACGAAGAGCCGGCGCAGCCGGCGGGATGAGGTGCGCCGACGGCGCAGCTGCCGGGCTAGCCGCGCCTACGCGTCAAACCGCGCGATCGGGGCCAGCACCGCGTCCGTGAGCGCCGCGAGGTCCTTGGGCGACAGCTCGACCTCAAGGCCCCGCCGCCCCGCCGAGACACAGATCGTCTCGTGGTCGGCCGCCGACGCGTCCAGGGCCGTGGGCAGACGCTTGCGCTGGCCGAGCGGGGAGATCCCGCCCAGCACATAGCCCGTGGTGCGCTCGGCCGCCGCGGGGTCCGCCATCGCCGCGCGCTTGCCGCCCACCGCCGCCGCCAGGGCCTTGAGGTCGAGCGTGGCGGAGACGGGCACGATCGCGACGGTCAGGCCGCCGTCGACGCTCGCGATGAGGGTCTTGAAGACCCGGGCCGGGTCCACGCCGAGGGCCTGTGCGGCCTCCTCGCCGTACGAGGGGGCCGCCGGGTCGTGCTCGTAGGCGTGCACCGTGAAGGCGGTGCCGGCGGCGGTCAGGGCGGTGGTGGCCGGGGTGCCGGCGGAGGTCTTCTTCTTGGCCATATCCGGTGCGGGCCTCAGTTGGGGCTGGTGGGGTGGCGGGTCAGATCGACCGCGGGAAGCGACGGGAGCTTACCGATCACCGCGCTCTCCGCGCGCAGCAATTTCAGCTCCTCGGCCAGCCGGGTGGCGGTGTCCGGGGCCTGCAGCAGCCGCTGCTTGGTCGGCGTGTCGAGCACGGCGGCGGCCGCGACCAGGTAGGAGAGCACGGACGGTTCGCCTGGTAGGTCCTGCTGGGCGGCCAGGGTCCGCTCGCGGGCCCCGGCGAGCCGCTTCTGGTAGGTGCGGAAGGCGCGTACGACACCGGAGGCCAGCGCCCCGGCCCCGTCGCCCGGCTTCTCGTCGAGCTCGTCGATCTCGGCCGTCAGATACGGGCCCGAGGCGTCGACCGAGCGCAGTTCGAAGCGGGTGGTGCCGGTGGCGAGCACTTCGAAGGTGCCGTCCTTCTGCTCCCGGATGGTGGCCGCGTCCGCGACGCACCCCACCGCGTGGAAGGACTTCATCGGATCGGGCCCGAACCCGGCCGCCGCCCCGCGTTCGGGGTCGGCGGTGAGGTCCGGGAGGCCGACTGACGTCGGCGCGACCTCGCGGCCGTCCCGGATGGCGACGACACCGAAGCGGCGTGGCGCGTCTTCGGGCATTGCCAACAGTTCGCGCATCATGGCGCGATACCGCTGCTCGAAGACGTTCAGGGGCATGACGAGCCCCGGGAACAGCACCGTGTTCAGCGGGAAGAGCGGTAGGCGCGCGGAGGTCACGGGCGTTAAGCCTAATGGCCCCGCGCGCCCCGATCACTGGCGGCGCAGCAGCCGGGAGGCACCGGCGGCGACCGTGGTGGCCAGGATCCAGCCGAGCATGACCATCACGATGGCCGCCCATTGGACCGCGCCGTCGGGTTTCCAGTAGCCGTCCTGGCCCAGGTTGATCACCGGCAGCAGCAGGTCGAGGGTGTACAGCGAGGCGTTCCAGTGCGGCGACTCGCCCGGCTTGATGGGGTCCGGCCGGTTGTGGGCGAAGAACACCGAGCCGATCGCCCAGAGCACCGCCATCCACACCGCCGCCCGGCCGGGGCGATAGCCGTAGGCCACGGTCCAGTCCTGGAGATATCCCCACAGTTTTCCGGCCGGCGGCAGCGTTTCACGGCGCCGCCGCTCCTTGGCGAGCAGCACCTCGCGCGCCTCCGAGTCCTCGCCGCTGGTGCGCATCGCCGTGGCGAGCATTTCGTACGGCCCCCGGGAGAACTCCGGGGTCGCGGCCGCCACCCACTCCAGCCGCCGGGCGAGCGGGAAGTGGCCGACCGGGATCAGACACTCGTAGGAGAAGCCCGCCATGGCCAGCCCGCCGGGGCCCGGCCAGCTGACCGACTTGTCAACCAGGTTGACCACCCGCGCACCGGAGAGGATCACCCGTCCGCGCTGCGGCCGCTCCCCGACGAACCGCAGCTCGGGCGTCTGGATGCGGCGCAGTGACAGCTCCTGGTCGTTCTCCATGACGAAGCGGGCCTGGTCGAAGTCGACCGCGTCATTGAACCGCCCGTCGTCCAGGCGGATCCCGCCCTCGCATTCGAAGCGCTGGATACGCGTCCCACGCGTCGGCGTGTTGCTGGTGCCGTACGGCGGGGTGGAGCTGCCGTAGTTGCTCACCCCCGCGGCGGTCAGGTAAAGGCTGCGCTCGACGGTCAGCTGCGGGGCGTTCAGCGCCCGGCGCCCGTACGGATTGCGCAGCTGGGCGCCGCGCAGGCTGAGCGACACGCCGATCTGCGCACCGCGCATGCTCAGCTCGCCGTGTGACTCGATCATCTCGGCCTGAAGGTCCTGGCCGACGGTCAGACCGTCGGCGCTGATCGACTGGCCGCGCCGGTCCCGGCGCACCACTAACTGGTTGAGCAGCAGATCCGTGCCTATATGGGCGTCGGTGAGCCGGATGCCGTGCTCCACGACACAGCGCGGCAGATGCAGATCGCCCTCGGTGCGCACCCGGGCCGCCTCCAGCCGGGGCAGGGCGCAGCCGACCAGCCGGAGGGTGGTGAAGTGGGCCTCGGGGAGCAGCACCTCCCGCTCGAAGCGGCAGTTCTTCATCTCCACATACGGTTCGACGGAGCCGCCGGCCAGGTCGAGCGTGCCCGTGATGTGCACCCCGTTGAGCTTGAGCGCGGCGACCCGGCCCGGCTGTGGGGGAGGGCCGTCGAGCAGCAGCAGGGCCACGACCCGGGCGCGCACACTGCGCTCGGGGCCCCAGGCGTACGGACCGGAGGGGTCGTTCCGCTGGGGGTGGGAGGTGCGCAGATCGTGGGTGCTGCCGTTGCGGAACGCCTGCCACATGCCCCACTCCGCGGTGGTCAGGTCGAGCCCCGGGGGTGGATCGCCGTCGCGTGGCTCGGTCACAGCCGTGTCCCCTCCTGTTCTCCGTACCCCCGTACGGATCCCCATGCCCGCTGAGTAACCGCTTGAACGCTTGCGGTCAGGGTCAACTTCCAGGGTCAACTTAGGGGGTACGTATCACTCACTGATACGGGGGGCAGGCCGCCGGTGCGGGTCTGAGACAATTGATCGCGTGATCTCCCGTATCGATCTGCGCGGCGCCGCCTTCCCGGAGGGCGGGATCGACCGCGACCTGTTGCCCCGTGCCGAGCTCGACGTCGAGGCCGCCCTGGAGAAGGTGCGGCCGATCTGCGACGACGTGCGCCATCGCGGCACCGCGGCGCTGATCGACTACGCGCAGCGGTTCGACGGAGTGACCATCGAGCGGGTGCGAGTGCCCCAGGAGGCGCTGACCCGCGCCCTTGAGGAGCTGGATCCGGCCGTGCGGGCCGCCCTGGAGGAGTCCATCCGGCGCGCCAGGCTGGTCCACCGCGAGCAGCGCCGCACCGACCACACCACACAGGTCGTGCCGGGCGGCACGGTCACCGAGCGCTGGGTGCCGGTCGAGCGGGTGGGGCTCTATGTGCCGGGCGGCCGGTCCGTCTACCCGTCCTCCGTTGTGATGAATGTGGTGCCCGCGCAGGAGGCCGGGGTCGGCTCGATGGCCGTCGCCTCGCCGCCCCAGCGTGACTTCGGCGGGCTGCCGCACCCCACCATCCTGGCGGCGTGCGCGCTGCTGGGCGTGGACGAGGTGTACGCGGCGGGCGGCGCCCAGGCCGTCGCCATGTTCGCGTACGGCACCGAGGAGTGCCGCCCGGTCTCCCTGGTCACCGGGCCCGGAAACATCTTTGTGGCCGCGGCCAAGCGGCTGCTCAAGGGGCGTATCGGCATCGACGCCGAGGCCGGCCCGACCGAGATCGCGATCCTCGCCGACGCCACCGCCGACCCGGTGCATGTCGCCGCCGACCTGATCAGCCAGGCCGAGCACGACCCGCTGGCCGCCTCGGTGCTCGTCACCGACTCCGAGGAGCTGGCCTCGGCGGTCGAGAAGCAACTGGACGTGCAGACCGCCGCGACCAGGCACGTCGAGGACCGGATCCGCCCGGCGCTGACCGGGCGCCAGTCCGGCATCGTGCTGGTCGACGGCCTCGACCAGGGCCTCGCGGTCGTGGACGCGTACGCCGCCGAGCACCTGGAGATCCAGACCAGGGACGCGGCGGCGGTCGCGGCCCGAGTGCGGAACGCCGGGGCGGTCTTCGTCGGTCCGTACGCGCCCGTCAGCCTCGGCGACTACGCGGCCGGGTCCAACCATGTGCTGCCCACCGGCGGCTGCGCCTGCCACTCCTCGGGGCTTTCGGTGCAGTCCTTCCTGCGCGGCATCCATGTCGTGGACTACACGCGGGAGGCGCTGGCGGAGGTCGCCGGCCATGTGGTGACACTCGCCGAGGCGGAGGATCTGCCCGCCCACGGCGCCGCGGTGAAGGCAAGGTTCGACTGGAAGGTGCCAGGGGACAAGTGACCCGGATCGACGATCTCCCCATCAGGGACGAGCTGCGCGGCAAGTCCCCGTACGGCGCCCCCCAGCTGGACGTCCCCGTACGGCTGAACACGAACGAGAATCCGTACCAGCTGCCCGAGGCGCTGGTGGCCCGGATCTCCGAGCGGGTCGCCGAGGCGGCCCGCCACCTCAACCGCTACCCGGACCGGGACGCGATCGAGCTGCGCACCGAGCTTGCGAAGTATCTGACCCGCACCGCCGGGCACGAGGTCGGTGTGGCCAATGTGTGGGCAGCCAACGGTTCGAACGAGGTGCTGCAACAGCTGCTGCAGACCTTCGGCGGGCCCGGGCGCACCGCCATCGGCTTCGAGCCCTCGTACTCGATGCACGCGCTGATCTCCCGCGGCACCGGCACCGGCTGGATCTCCGGCCCGCGGAACCCCGACTACACCATCGATGTCGACGCGGCCCGCGCGGCCATCGCCGAGCACCGCCCCGACGTCGTCTTCATCACCTCGCCGAACAACCCGACGGGCACGGCCGTCGAGGCCGAAACCGTCCTGGCCCTCCACGACGCGGCCCAGAAGGCGCGGGCGAAGGCGGCCGGGGCGCTGGTGGTGATCGACGAGGCGTACGGCGAGTTCAGCCACCGCCCCTCGCTGCTTCCGCTGATCGAGGGACGGCCCCGGCTGGTCCTCACCCGGACGATGTCCAAGGCGTTCGGCGCGGCCGGGCTGCGGCTCGGCTACCTCGCCGCCGACCCTGCGGTGGTGGACGCCGTCCAGCTGGTCCGCCTGCCCTACCACCTGTCCACCGTCACCCAGGCCACCGCGCTGGCCGCGCTCGAGCACACCGATACCCTGCTCGGGTACGTCGAGGCGCTCAAGGCCGAGCGCGACCGGGTGGTGCGCGAGCTGCGCGCACTCGGCTGCGAGGTGACCGAGTCGGACGCCAACTTCGTACAGTTCGGCCGCTTCGAGGACGCCCAGGTGGCGTGGCAGGCCCTGCTGGAGCGGGGGGTCCTGGTCCGTGACCTGGGCGTACCGGGCATGCTGCGGGTCACCGCGGGCACCCCGGCCGAGAACGACGCGTTCCTCGACGCGGTCCGCGAGCTGATGAAGGAGACAAGCGCATGACCCGCGTGGGCCGTGTGGAGCGCACCACCAAGGAAACCTCGGTCGTCGTCGAGATCGACCTCGACGGCGTCGGGAAGGTCGATGTCTCGACGGGCGTCGGCTTCTACGACCACATGCTCGACCAGCTCGGCCGCCACGGTCTCTTCGACCTCACCGTCAAGACCGAGGGCGATCTGCACATCGACACCCACCACACCATCGAGGACACCGCCCTCGCGCTCGGCGCCGCGTTCAAGCAGGCGCTCGGCGACAAGGTGGGGATCTACCGCTTCGGCAACTGCACGGTGCCGCTGGACGAGTCGCTGGCCCAGGTGACCGTCGACCTCTCGGGCCGCCCGTATCTGGTGCACAGCGAGCCGGAGAACATGGCGCCGATGATCGGCACCTACGACACGACGATGACCCGGCACATCCTGGAGTCCTTCGTCGCACAGGCGCAGATCGCCCTGCACGTCCACGTCCCGTACGGGCGCAACGCCCACCACATCGTCGAATGCCAGTTCAAGGCGCTGGCGCGGGCGCTGCGCTATGCGAGCGAGCGCGATCCGCGGGCCGCCGGAATTCTTCCCTCCACGAAGGGTGCATTGTGAGCGACGCACGCGCGGCCACTTGGCCGCAGACGGCATTCGAGCCGCACTTTCGCCGCGCGGGCGACAGTGACATGAGCCGCTGCCGCGGCGGGGCGAACGGAATGATGCTGTGAGTGGTCTCTCCACTGCCTTCATCGTTCTCGGTCTGTTTCTGCTCGGCGGGGTCTACTCCTTCGTCAAGCAGGGCCTGCCCAGGAGCGTCATCGTGCTGCTCGGCATCGGCGCCACGATGTCGCTCATGGCCGGAATCCTTCGGCTGGAGGTGTGGAATTGACCGCGGGCGCCAAGAAGGTCGTCGTTTTCGACTACGGCTTCGGCAACGTACGGTCCGCCGAGCGGGCCCTCGCCCACGTCGGCGCGGACGTCGAGATCACCCGTGACTACGACCGCGCCACCGCCGCCGACGGCCTTCTGGTCCCCGGCGTCGGCGCCTTCGCCGCCTGTATGAAGGGGCTGCGCGAGGCCCGTGGCGACTGGCTCGTGGGGCGCCGGCTGGCCGGCGGGCGGCCGGTGATGGGCATCTGCGTGGGCATGCAGATCCTCTTCGGGCGCGGTATCGAGCACGGCGTCGAGGCCGAGGGCCTGGACGAGTGGCCGGGCACCGTCGAGCAGCTGAACGCCCCCGTCGTCCCCCACATGGGGTGGAACACGGTCAAGGCGCCCGAGGACTCCCAGCTCTTCGCGGGCCTGGACGACGACGCCCGGTACTACTTCGTGCACTCCTACGCGGTCCGCACCTGGGAGCTCGAAGTGACCAACCCGAACATTCGCGCCCCCAAGGTCACCTGGGCCACGCACGGCGAGCCGTTCGTCGCCGCGGTCGAGAACGGGCCGCTGTGGGCGACCCAGTTCCACCCCGAGAAGTCCGGCGACGCCGGAGCGCAGCTGCTGCGCAACTGGCTCGACGCGCTCTGACCGGCGGCCCGACCCGCCCTGGCCTTTCCGTACCAGCCCGCACCAGCCCGCACCTCACCGTAAGGTCTCCCATGAGCACCCAACGCCTCGAACTCCTCCCCGCCGTCGACGTCCGCGACGGCCAGGCCGTACGCCTCGTCCACGGCGAGTCCGGCTCCGAGACGTCCTACGGCGACCCGCTGGAGGCCGCCCTCACCTGGCAGCGGGCGGGCGCCGAGTGGCTGCACCTGGTGGACCTCGACGCGGCCTTCGGCACCGGCGACAACCGCGAGCGGATCGCCGAGGTCGTGCGCACCATGGACATCAAGGTCGAGCTCTCCGGCGGCATCCGCGACGACGCGTCGCTCGCCGCCGCCCTCGCCACCGGCTGCACCCGCGTCAACCTCGGCACCGCGGCCCTGGAGTCCCCGGAGTGGGTCGCCAAGGTCATCGCCGAGTTCGGGGACCGCATCGCGGTCGGCCTCGACGTCCGCGGCACCACCCTGCGCGGCCGCGGCTGGACCCGCGACGGCGGCGATCTGTACGAGACCCTGGCCCGCCTGGACTCCGAGGGCTGCGCCCGCTACGTCGTCACCGACATCGCCAAGGACGGCACCCTCCAGGGCCCCAACGTGGAGCTGCTGAAGAACGTCTGCGCCGCGACCGACAAGCCGGTCGTCGCCTCCGGCGGCGTTTCCTCCCTTGACGATCTGCGCGTCCTTGCGACCCTGGTACCGGAGGGTGTGGAGGGCGCCATCGTCGGCAAGGCCCTCTACGCCAAGGCGTTCACCCTGGAAGAGGCGTTGGAGGCGGTATCCGTATGACCTCACCCGAGCCCGTGCGGCGCGTCCAGGCGGACAGCCCCTGGGAAGAGACCATCGGCTTCGCCAGGGCCGTCGCGGCCGGCGACCGGGTCCTGGTCGCCGGGACGATGCCGCTGGTGGGCGGGGTCCTCCAGGGCGAGGGCGATCCGTACGAACAGACGCTGGCCGCCTTCCGTAACGCGCTGGACGCGCTGCGGAAGTTCGACCTCGGCGTCGAATCGGTCATCCGTACCCGTATGTACCTCACCCACGCGCGCGATGTGGACGAGGTGGGCCGCGCACACAAGGAGCTCTTCAACGCCGTACGCCCCGCCGCGACCCTCGTCGTGGTGTCCGGTTTCGTCGACTCGCGCGTCCTGGTGGAAGTCGAAGTAGAAGCATTCCGAGGAGCCCGAGCGTCATGACCCTGGCGGTCCGAGTCATCCCCTGCCTGGACGTGGACAACGGCCGGGTCGTCAAGGGAGTCAACTTCCAGAACCTGCGGGACGCCGGCGACCCCGTCGAGATGGCCAAGATCTACGGTGAGGAGGGCGCCGACGAGCTGACCTTCCTCGACATCACGGCCTCCTCGGGCGACCGCGAGACCACGTACGACGTGGTGCGCCGCACCGCCGAGCAGGTCTTCATCCCGCTCACCGTGGGCGGCGGTGTGCGCACCGTGGAGGACGTCGACAAGCTGCTGCGGGCCGGCGCCGACAAGGTCGGCGTCAACACCGCCGCCATCGCCCGCCCCGAGCTGATCCGGGAGATCGCCGAGCGCTTCGGCAGCCAGGTCCTGGTCCTGTCCGTCGACGCCCGCCGCTGCGGTGAGGGTACGGTCACCCCGTCCGGCTACGAGGTCACCACCCACGGCGGCCGCCGCGGCACCGGCATCGACGCCGTCGAATGGGCCCACCGCGCCGCCGAGCTGGGCGCGGGGGAGATCCTGCTGAACTCGATGGACGCCGACGGCACCAAGGACGGCTACGACACCGCCATGGTCGAGGCCGTGCGCAAGCACGTCACCGTCCCCGTCATCGCCAGCGGCGGCGCCGGGAAGCTCGCCGACTTCTCCCCGGCGATCGCCGCGGGTGCGGACGCGGTGCTCGCGGCCTCCGTCTTCCACTTCGGCGATCTGCGCATCGGCCAGGTCAAGGAGGCCCTGCGGGAGGCGGGGCACCCGGTGCGGCTGTAGGCCGCGGCCGGGCTCGTTGAGTTTGTGGTGAGTATGAGACAGCGACACGCCGACGTTACGGCGTGTCGCTGTCTCGTACTCACCACAAAGGTGTGCGGCCCGCCTCAGCGCCCCATGTCGAAGGCGCGCAGGACGAGCTTGCCCTGGCCCTGGGGGTCATCGATCGGATTGCCGATCACATAGAGCGTGTCGCCCCAGGTGCCGGCGCTCATCGAGTCGACCATCTGGAGCGTGTGCTTCGGCGTGTACAGCACCCCCCGGGACTCCTCCGTGCCGTTCCGCAGCCCGAGGGAGACGAGCGTCGGATCCTGCGCCGGCGCCTTGGGGGCCCTGAGCGCGATCACCTTGCCGTCCTCCAGGCCCACCTGCCTCGTCTGCCGCTTGGACCACAGCACCTTGCCGGTCTTGAGGTCGGTGGCCGCCATGCCCGAGGTGGTGTCGTAGTAGGACAGCAGCTCCGAGCTGTCCCGGTCGACGGTGGTCGTGGCGCCGAACTGGAGATCCTTGAGCGCGCCCGTGAGGGGGAAGGTCTTGTCGGGCTTTCCGTCCTTCGTATAGGTCTGGAGCGCGCGCTTGGGGTCGTCGTGGCCCTCCTGCTCGGTCAGGACCAAAGTCAGCGGATCGTCCCCCAGCACCTCCTCCACGTCCCGCTTCTCGTTCGGGAACTTCCAGACGTCCCCGTACCGCAGATCCCGGATGCTCAGCTGGTTCTCGGGCTTGGCGTCGCTGCAACTGCTGGAGTAGGCCAGGTACGCGCCGGACCATACGATGTCGTTTCCGCAGTCGCGGCCGCGTGAGTACAGCGTCCACACCTTGGCGCCCTTGTTGGAGATGGAGTACGCCGCCACTCCGCCGATGCCGGTGACCACCGTGTCCTCGCTGACCTGGACGTGCGGCGCGACCGTCTTGTAGCCGCTCGACAGGTTCTTCGACCACAGGGTCTTTCCGGTCTCCGTGTCGAAGACGACCAGGAACGCGCAGTCGTTGCCGCCCGCGTCGTAGACGGCGGCGCCGACGCCGTCGGAGTTCGGCTGTGGAGCGACGGCGCAGACCTCGCTCGCCCCCTTGGGCGTCTTCACCGTCCACAGCTTCTTGCCGGTCTCGGGGTCGAAGGCGCGTACGCCGTTGTCGTCGGCGTAGACCGGGCCGCGCTCGGTCGTCCACAGCGCGGGCAGTCCGCTGAGGTTGCCACGGACGTGCGACTGGGGCAGCTCCGTCTGCCACTTCTGGTGCAGCGCGTTGGCTGGGGGCCCTGACTGCTGCGCCGCGGGGCCGCCGGAGCCGTCGGAGCCCGAGGCGCCGTGCTTGGACAGCGCGACCGCCATGCCGCCCGCCAGCAGCAGCACGACGACGGCGATGACGGTCGCGACCTTGCCCCCGCCGCGACGCGGGGGCACGGGCGGGGGCGGGGGCGGCGGCCACTGGGCCGCGGGAGCGGGGCCGCCCCCGGGGTGCGGCTGCGGCTGCGGATACGGCGGATACGAGGGCGGGCCCGGCTGCCCGTGCCCGCCCTGCCCGTTCGGCGCGCCCCGCCCGGGCGCGCCGCTGTCGTCCTCGTACGTCATGGTTCGTTCCAACCCCCGTCCACCGACCGGGCCACGACCTGCGGCCCGCATGAACACAAGGACAGACGCCGATCGGAGCCGTGGCGTTGCACCCGGAGCGGGACCAGGAAGAGAAGATTCCGGCCGGCAGTCAGTAGCGGACCTTCCCGTAGTCGACCTCCTGCACGGGATACGTGGCGGCCCGCTGCCCGAGGGTCCGCATCCGCCGCCGCATCTCGTCGGCCGGCAGCCGGTGGTAGCTGCCGTGTCCCGGCAGCACCCACTCGAACGTCAACTCCTCCGCGCCGCGCGCCACGGACTCGGCCAGCGACTTGATCGAGTCGTAGACGACGCTGTCGGCGACCTCCAGGTCCTGTTCGGAGCGCGACCAGAAGACCGCGTCGCCGCTGAAGCAGAACTTCTCGTCCGCGATGAAGAGCGTGCTGCCCTTGGTATGGCCGGGGAACGGGTGAGCGATCACACCCGGCCCGATCTCGATCGGATCCTGACCGCGGATGACCGAGTCGGCATCGGGGCGGGAGTGCAGATCCCCCTCGTGGATCCACAGCCGGGCGCCGAAAGCGTCGGCGTACTTGCGGCCGTGGGCGACGTGGTCGAGGTGGGTGAGCAGCACATCGGTGATCTTGCCGACCGCTTGCTCGTAGCGGCGGGCGAGCGCGGGCTGCCAGCGCGGGGTGTCGATCATCATCGCGGTGCCGCCGGGGCGGCGCAGAAGATACGAGGTGGCGCCGTACGTCTGCGCCGAGGCATGCCCGCACAGGAGCACGATCCCGTCCTCGTCCAGGGCCATCGGGTACGGGTCAGAATCCGGGGCCCACTCATTGGCGGGCGGATGCACGGACCGGGTCGGACAGGCGTGCGCGGCCATGTAGAGCTGCCGCGTCTCCTCCTCGTTCGCGGGCTGGCGCAGGACGGTCGACGAGCCGCCGTAGTCCCCGCTGGGCTGGTAGCCGATCAGGCCGGGGGCGTACTGACGGGCGATATCGCAGTTCAGGCAGCGATCGTCGACGTACCAGTGCGAACTCTCGACACCGGGGGTGGGGTTGCTCAAGAAGGGTTCCCGCTTTCACAGGGATCGGAGCGACACCCATGCCGTCACTGGTCCGAGGCACGGGCTGACGCTGGGGCGAGTCAGGCCATGGATCGCGCGACGGAAGGCAAAGCGACGGACGACGTTTCCGAGTTGAACCCTAGCGGTGCCTACGGGGGTGGGCTGCCGAATCGTTATCGACGGTGCGTATGCGGGCGTTGTGTTTCGGCCACTCCGCTCGCATGTGGTGTCCGCTCAGATGCCCAGGCGGGCGGCGATCCCGTCGAGGACGGCGTCGAGCCCCGTCTCGAACTGCCACTGTGCGTCGTCCTTGCGGGTCGCCTCGTTGATATAGCGCTGGTAGGTCGGGAAGCGGCCGGTGTTCATCAGCCAGTTCATGCGCGGGGCGAGGGCGATGCGCGTCTCGTCGGCGCTGGCCCACCCCTGCTCCTGCATCAGCTCCGCGAGGCCGATCTCCCGGTCCACGGCGCCTTTCACATAGGAGTCCACCGCGCGGCAGACCGCCATCATCGTGTCGACGTCCAGCTCGAGTTCGTCGAGTGAGGCCAGGGCGCTTTCGACCACGGCCACTTGGTTCGGGGTCAGCGTGAACACCGCCGCGCGGGCCACCCAGGGGTGCTGGAGGAGTACGGATCTGGTGCGCTGGGAGAGCGTACGCATGGCCTGCCGCCAGTCCTTGGCGCCCTCCGGCGGCGACATCTCGCCGTACACATGGTCGACCATCAGCTCCAGGAGCTCGCCCTTGCCGGATACATAGCGGTACGCCGCCATCGGCGCGACCCCCAGATCGGTCGCGAGGCGGCGCATCGTGACGGCGTCGAGGCCTTCCGTGTCGGCGATCGCCACCGCGGCCTGGGCGATGCGCCGGGGGGTGAGCGTGGAGCGCGGGGCGGGGGCCGGGCGGTCCAGCCGCTCCCACAGGAAGGCGGGCTCGGGCCGCTCCGGCTGCGCCTGCGGCTCCCGCTTTTTCCGAGGAGGCATGGGGTGAGCTCCTTTCAGGGCCGCCCAGTGTACAGAGTATCCACGTGTGGACAACGTACACGCCGATGTGTACGTTGTATCGCGTCGGATACGTTGTACACATCGAACGGAGTCTCTCCATGAACGACCTCAACGACGGCCCTCTGCGGGTGGCGGTCCTCGTCGGCAGCACCCGGGACGGCCGCTTCGGTCCCGTGGTGGCCGAGTGGACGGCCGGCCACATCGCCCAGCGCGAGGACCTGGAGGCCGACCTTGTCGACCTGGTCGAGACCCCGGTCCCGACCGTCATGCCGGCGTTCGGGCAGCAGCCGTCGGAGGAGGATGTGGCGCTGCTCGGCGCCGTCGCCCCGCGGCTGGCGGCGGCCGACGCGTTCGTCATCGTCACGCCGGAGTACAACCACAGCTACCCGGCGGCCCTGAAGAACGCGATCGACTGGCACAACCCGCAGTGGCACGCCAAGCCGGTCGCCTTCGTCTCCTACGGCGGCATCTCCGGCGGCCTGCGCGCGGTCGAACACCTGCGGGGCGTCCTGGCCGAACTGCACGCGGTGACCATCCGCAACACGGTCAGCTTCCACAACTACGGCGACAAGTTCGACGCGGACGGCAAGCCCCTGGACCCGGAGTGCGATGCCGCGGCCAAGTCCCTGCTCGACCAGCTGACGTGGTGGGGGCTCGCGCTGCGGGACGCCCGCGCCGCCCGCCCGTACACCGGCTGAGGCGGGGGAGCGCGGCCATGACCGGCGACGCCATGACCGGGGATGCCATGACCGGCGACCCGGGGGACACGCCCCCTCCCGCCCGGCGGAACCCTCCCTACCTGGGCATCTTCGGTCTGATGCTCGGCATCTTCCTGGCGACGCTCGACGGACAGATCGTCGGCGTCGCGCTGCCGACCATCGTCGGCGACCTGGGCGGCCTCGACCACTTCTCCTGGGCCGTTACGGCCTACCTGCTCACTTTGGCCGCGACCACCCCGATCTGGGGCAAACTCGGCGACCTCTACGGCCGCAAGGGCGCCTACCTCTGGTCCGTGGTGCTCTTCCTGATCGGCACCGTCCTGTGCGGCCTCGCGCAGAACATGGGACAACTCATCGCCTTCCGCGCCGCCCAGGGCCTCGGGGCCGGCGGTCTCATGGTCGGTGCGATGTCCATCATCGGCGTACTGATCCCCGCTCAGGACCGCGGCCGCGTCCAGTCGATGATCGGCGTGATGCTGCCCGTCGCCTTCGTCGGCGGGCCGCTGCTCGGCGGATTCATCACCGACGTCCTGGACTGGCGCTGGGTCTTCTACGTCAACGTGCCCTTCGGTATCGCCGCGCTGCTCGCCGTCGGCAAGGGCGTACGGCTGCCACAAGCGCGCGTCGGCGGACGGATCGACTACCCCGGTACGGCCCTGCTGACCACCGCCATCCTGTCCCTCACCCTGCTGGCCGGCTGGGGCGGCACCCGCTACGGCTGGACCTCACCGCAGATCGTGCTGCTCGGCGCGGTGGCCGCCGTGGCCCTCGCCGCCTTCATCCGGGTGGAACGGCGCGCGGCGGAGCCCGTCATCCCGCTGCGGCTGTTCCGCAGCCGCGACTTCACCCTCGCCCAGGCCCTCAGCTTCCTGGTCGGCGCCGCGCTGATCTCGGTGGCGAGCTATCTGCCCCAGTACATGCAGTTCGTACAGGGCTCCTCCTCCACCGTCAGCGGACTGCAGGGCCTGCCCCTGATGATGGGCATGCTGGCGGCGCAGCTGATCACCGGCCGGCTGATGGACCGGGGCGGTCTGGAACGCGTGGTGCCGATCACCGGTGCCGCCCTCACCGTCACCGGCGTGTTCCTGCTGCTCCTGCTCGACACCGGCACCCCGGTGTTCGCCGCCTCGACCCTCCCCCTGGTGTTCGGCGCCGGCGTCGGCATGCTGATGCAGAGCACGCTGCTCACCACGATGAGCACCGCCCCGTCGCGCGACATGGGCGCCGCCACCGGCACCGTCACCCTGCTGCGTACGATCGGCGGCTCACTCGGCGTCGCCGCCCTCGGCGCCGTACACATCGGCCGGATGACGGCCGAACTGGCCGACCGGCTCGGCCACCGCACCGCCGAACAGCTCACCTCCACGGGCGAGGTGACCCCGTCCTCGGTCGACAGGATGCCCGCCCAGGTGCGCCACGCCGTCCAGGAGGCGTTCATCGGCGGACTGCGCGGCGTCCTCGTCGGTACGGCCGTCCTGGCCGTGGCCGCCTTCGCCCTCGCCTGGTTCGTCCGGGGGAAGGCGGCAGCCGAGCCGTCCGATCCGGCCGAAGAGACGGACCGGGCGCGAATCCCGGCCACGGCCACGGACTGAAGCCTTGTCACGCGCCCCCGACAGAGAAAGCAGACAACCACCATGCCCAGCACCTCCGCCACGCGCGCCAAGGACATCCTTCTGCGCCCCTTCACCCTGGGCGGCCTCACCCTTCCCAACCGGATCGTGATGGCGCCGATGACACGTGAGTTCTCGCCCGGCGGCGTACCGGGCGAGGACGTGGCGGCGTACTACGCCCGGCGGGCCGCAGGCGGGGTCGGCCTGATCATCACCGAGGGGACGTACATCGGCCATGAATCGGCGGGCGGCAGTGACCGCGTCCCCCGTATCCACGGAGAACAGGCCCTGGCGGGCTGGGCCGAGGTGACGGGCGCGGTGCACAGCGCCGGCGGGAGAATCATGTCGCAGCTGTGGCATGTGGGCATGGACCGCAAGCCCGGCACCCCGCCCGTGCCCGCCGCCCCGCCCATGGGCCCCTCCGGTATCGCCGTCGACGGTACGAAGTCCGGCCGGGCGATGACACAGACGGACATCGACGATGTCGTCGCGGCCTATGCCACGGCTGCCTTGGCTGCCCAGCGGATCGGGTTCGACGGCGTCGAGGTCCACGCGGGCCACGGCTATCTCATCGACCAGTTCCTCTGGGAGCGGACCAACCGGCGCACCGACGCCTACGGCGGCAACCTCGCCGCCCGCTCCCGCTTCGCCGCCGAGGTCGTCGCCGCGGTCCGCGGGGCGGTCTCCCCGGACTTCCCGATCACCTTCCGGTTCTCACAGTGGAAGATGGGCGCCTACGACGCCAGGCTCGCCCGCTCGCCGCAGGAACTCGACGCGCTGCTCGCCCCGTTGGCGGACGCCGGAGTCGATGCCTTCCACTGCTCCACCCGCCGCTTTCACCAGCCCGAGTTCGAAGGGTCCGAGCTCAACCTCGCGGGCTGGGCGAAGAAGCTCACGGGCAAGTCTGCGATCTCGGTCGGCGCGATCGGCCTCGACAACGAGTTCACCGATGTGATCCAGGGCCGGCCGGGCGAGGTCACGGGCATCGGAGAACTGCTCGACCGGATGGAGCGCGACGAGTTCGACCTCGCGGCGGTCGGCCGCGCGCTGCTCGGCGACCCCGACTGGCTGACGAAGGTCCTGACCGACCGTACAGCGGAGCTAAGGCCCTTCCACGTGGGCCTGCTCGCCGCCCTGAACTGAGCTGCCTTGCAGACCAAGGTCTGACTCCCCCTGTCGAGCATGCGCCTCAAGGCGGACGCCCTCCCGCCTTGAGGACGGATGTGACCCCCTATGGCGCGTGACAACCTCCGGGATGTCGAACTCCGGGAAGTCTGAGCCAACTCGTACAGGAGCCCCCATGCCCACCAGCGCGCCGCCACCCGCCCTCTCGCCCCTCATGACCGCTGCCCCCGTCCCCCCATGGGCCAGGCGCGCGGCGGCCGCGACCTTATGGGCATCCATGCCTTCCGCGCTGTGGCGGTTCGCCGTTCTGGTCGGTGTTCCACTGGGGCTCGCCGAGTCCGAGTACGACTCGATGCTCATACCCGGATGGGGGTATCTCGTCCTGCCGTTGCTGTCAGCGGTGCAGGAGACGCTGGCCTTCCTGACACTGGGGCTGGTACGGCCGTGGGGCGAGGTGTGGCCGCGCTGGATCCCGCGCCTGAGAGGCCACCGCATCCCCGTGTACGCCGCGGTCGTGCCCGCGGCGCTGGGCGCGGTCGCCTGCACGGTCTACGGCGCGCTCTTCGTCTGGACGACGCTGCACGCCGACATGGAGGTCTCGCAGTGGGGGGAGTGGCTGATCAACGCCTGCTACGTGCCGATGGTGGCGTGGGGGCCGCTGCTGGCTGTCGTCACCGTGCACTACTACCGGCGCCGCACACGCGGCTGGACGCATGCCGACGGCGATCGCCGATGAGTTCCGGCGGCGGGATCGGTCTGCCCTTCTGGGGGCCAGGAGAAAGACCCGGACCGGAAGGAAGGGCAGCCATGGCGAACGTCGACGTCGTCCGCGCATGTATGGAGAGCTACCTCGCACAGGACCGTGACACCGCGGACCGGCTGATCGCCGAGGATTTCGTCTTCACGAGCCCGCAGGACGACCACATCGACAAGGCCGCGTTCTTCGAACGCTGCTTCCCCACGGTCGACCGCCTCCGGTACCAGAAGGTCCTGGAAGCGGTCCCCGCCGGGGGCGACGACGTCTTCCTCCTCTACGAATACGAACTGAAGGCCGGCGGACGCTATCGCAACGTCGAGCTGATCACCGTACGGGACGGAAGGCTCACCGAGACCCAGGTCTTCTTCGGCGGCCGGGTCCGGGAGACATGAGCACCGAACTGCCCGGTCACGCGTCGAAGTCGTATTCCAGGACGTAGGAAGCGGCGTCGAGCACCCTCTCTCTCACTGACCTTCTGGACGACTTGGCCGGGAACGGTCCAGGCGGTGACCGACCTGAGCAACTGGCCCTTGCCGAGCGCGCCGTCCCGGCGCCGCTGACCACCGCGGCCCCGGCGTGCTGGAGTTGCTGGGGGTCCCCTCCGGGAGGGATGCGTCGCGCCCTGGCGCCCGTCTGCCGGGAGCAGGGCCGCCGAGTCATGGTCACAGGCCGGACCATCCGCGCTGACGGCGTAATCGGTCGGCTCGACCCGTGTCAGGCGGTGAAGCCGCCGTCGATGGTAAGGCTGGCCCCGGTGATGTAGCCGGCCTCCGGGCCGGCCAGGTAGGAGACCAGTCCGGCGATCTCCTCCGGGGTCGCTATGCGGGAGAGTGCGAGCCACTGGAGCATGGCATCCGCGGCCGGGCTGTCGGCCGACATGCGGTCGTTGGCGGTGGGGCCGGGTTGGATGTTGTTCACGTTGATGCCACGCGGGCCCAGGTCCCTGGCCAGGCCGCGCACCAGTCCGGCTATGGCCGCCTTGGTCATGGCGTAGGCGGCGCCCCCGGCGAAGGGAACGCGCTCGGCATTGACGCTGCCGATGGTGATGATCCGTCCGCCGTCGCCGAGATGGGGAAGCGCGGCCCGGATGACGTGGAGGACGCCGCGCACATTCACATCAATCATCCGATCGATCTGTTCAGGTGCGAGTTCCTCCACGCGGCCGACAGCGGCCACACCGGCGTTGCTGACCAGGACGTCCAGGCGCCCGAAAGCGGCGGCTGTCCGTTCGACCGCTGCTGTGACAGCCTCAGGGTCGGCAGCATCGGCCCGCAGACTCAGTGCGCGCCCGCCGGCATGTTCGATCTCCCGCACGACCTGATCCGCGCGGTCCGGCGAAGCTGAGTAGGTGAGCGCCACCCGCATGCCGTCGCAGGCCAGGCGCCGTGCGATGGCCGCCCCGATGCCGCGCGACCCGCCGGCGACCAGGACCACTTTTTCCATGCTCATGCGCAACCGCCTCCGCAGGACGCCACCCAATCACGTCGATACCCATCGAACACTACGATGATCATCGACATGACGGCAAGCCTCCGCTACGCTCGCCAGGGTGAGCGCGCCGATCGAGACACCCCACCCGAGCCCTGCCGACCTGCGATTGGCTACGGTCCTGGCGGCACTGGCCGACCCCGCACGACTGTGCGCCGTGCGCACGTTGGCCGCGATAGGCGAATCGCCGTGCGCGGAATTGCAGCAGGCGGCGGGGCTCGTCATCAGTCGGTCGACCTTTTCCCATCACCAACGTGTGCTGCGCGAAGCTGGTGTGCTCAAGGTCCGAGTGGACGGGGCCCGGCGCATGCTCAGCGTGCGCCGCGATGAGCTCGACGCCTGCTTCCCCGGCCTCCTCGACGCGGTGCTCGCCACCGCCCCGGAACGTATCGGCGCGCGGTGACACGCCCCGTGAGGTCATTGTCCCGACCGCGCAGAGCGCGACCCTGAGCCGCTGAGCGGTATCCGGTACGACGCCTAACGGCGCTCGATGATGACCCGCGACCCCGTCGAGCAGTGGCCCCGGGCCGAACTCGAAGAGTTCGTCGAGGCGGAGGTCATAGCCGTCTGGGAGGGAGGCGGTGAGGCGGGTGAACGTCGGGTAGCGGGGGAGGCGGTGATCGCCTGGAGGGCCTGGGGCTGGCGGTCCATCCACTTGTCCTCCGACAGGCCCGTGGCGGCGTCGGCCTGGGCACCAGCCTGGCCCTGGTGGGCGCCTACGTACTGGCCGACGCGCTGGGCCGGGCGGAGGGCGACCACCGCGCGGCGTACGATCAGTACGAGCGGCGTATGCGGCCGTTCGTCGCGGTCAACCAGGCGCTGGCCACGGAGAATCCGGGCGGGCCGGCCTCCGAGGCCTCGGTCGAGCGGGCCAAGAACGCGATCTCGCTATGACCGGGCCAACCGGTCATCAGGAGGCGGCCGTCGCGTAGGCGCAGGGTGGGAGGGCGCAGGGTCGTGCGCCCCGACCACCCCATGGCCACCGGGCTCCACCGTCACTACCCCCATGCTCTTATCTCCACCACACCGCGGTACTGGGCGTGGCCCGCGTCGGACGGGTCTCCGCCGTGAACCTTGGCCAGTGCGCGCTTGACCAGACGGTCGGTCTCGACGGCCCGGCTAATTTTTCTTTGATGGTATTGGCGTATGACTGCCCCAAGTCCCGTGCCAACCGCGAATCGTCACCCTCGGGAACATCGAAACTCACGGTGCCGTCGGAGTTGTCGGAGAACTTGTACCCATAGACCTCCGCCCTTACGACGACCCGCTTGACTGTGTCCTGCATCTCAGTCAGCTGGTCATACGCGTCGTCCAGGATGGCGTAGATGCTGCTGGCCTCTTTGTGCAGGTCCTCGAACTCTTTCGTGGTCTTGCGGACGAATTCATGCGTGACGGTCGCGTTGAGCCCAGCCCACCGCGCACCCTCCGACTTCTTCAGCAGGCCCGAACGCGCATCGCTCACCAGCTTCTTCAGACCATCGACAACGGACTTCCAGTCGTCGGCTGCGAGCATGAGATTTGTCAGATCTACCTCGACGAGATCCGTGTAAGTGAGAGTCCCCATCGTCATTCCCCCGTTTCCGCTACTTCACCATCTTGGATATCTCGGAAACGCTGACGGCCGAGCCGTCCCGGTGTCGAAGCGAGGCCGCGATCAGCTCGTCGTCTTTCGCGTGACTCTTCTTCGAGTAGTCCAGGTGATTGGAGATATGGGCGCACATCTGCAGCATGGTGTTCACCTGGGAAGTCCAGACGGACACCGTCGTGCTCAGCTCGTCGCCCATGGTGAAGTTGTGGTCGCTCATCGACTTGGCCGCCTGCATGGACGACCCCACGCCGTCCATGTCCGCCCCGGCCCCGGCGATGTCGGCCGTCTTCTGCAGCTCCCCGTGCAGGACGAATGCCTCGTGCCCCACGGCGCCCAAGTCGTCCTGGTGCACGATGAGATCGGAGGCCTTGCCGCCGCCCTCGCCCCCGCCGCCGGTCGCGGCAAGTTGGTTGAGTCGCGTATGGGCGCTCTGCTGCTCGGCCGCGTCCGCCTTGAGCTGAGACCACTCGCTGTCGAACGACATTTCCCCGTTACCTCCCGAAGAGGACATCAGCGCGTCCGGTGCTGCGGACGTCGCTCCCCTGGCTCGCCGCACCACATCGCGAATTGAAACGCATGCTAGCTGAATCGGATGACATCACTCCGGCTGCGGCCGGGCAAAGTCAGCCTCGATTCGTCAGCGGAGTTCGCTTGCTGATCGATCCGGCGGTTCGCCCGTAATGTTCTTGGCCGGTGCGGGACGGGCTGTCGCGTGACGCCGCGGCTGCGCCGGGTTCCACGGGCTCGGAGACTGCGAAGGTCCCTCTTTACCATCCGGTCGGCGAGCGCCCGGTTATACGTCCAGCAGAGAGTGGTACTGGGCGTGGCCCGCGTCGGACGGGTCTCCGCCGTGGATCTTGGCCAGTGCGCGCTGGGCCAGAAGGTCGGTCGTGACGGCCCGGCGAATTTCTTGATTGACGGCTTCGGAGTACGACATCGGGGAGTCCAGTGACCACCGCGACCCGCCATCCCCGGACTCATCGAAACTCACGGTGCCGTCGGAGTTGTCGGAGACCGTGAACCCGTCTTCCTGCGCCCTTGCGACGAGCCACTTGACTTTGGACTGAATCGTAGTCAGCTGGGAATGCGCGTCGTCCAGGATGGCGTAGATGCTGCTGGCCTCTTTGTACAGGTCCTCGAACTCTTTCGTGGTCTTGCGGACGAATTCATGCGTGACGGTCGCGTTGAGCCCAGCCCACCGCGCCCCCTCCGACTTCTTCAGCAGGCCCGAACGCGCATCGCTCATCAGCCTCTTCAAACCATCGGCAACGGACTTCCAGTCCGTGACCGCGGTACTGAGCTTTCCCAGATTGGCCCCGACGAGATCCGTGTAAGTGAGAGTCCCCATCGTCATTTCCCCGTTTCCGCTACTTCACTATCTTGGATATCTCGGAAACGCTGACGGCCGAGCCGTCCCGGTGTGGCAACGAGGCCGCGATCATGGGCGCTCTGCTGCTCGGCCGCGTCGCCTTGAGCTGAGACCACTCGCTGTCGAACGACATTTCCCCGTTACCTCCCGAAGAGGACATCAGCGCGTCCGGTGCTGCGGCCGTCGCTCCCCTGGCCCGCCGCACCACATCGCGAATAGAAACGCATGCTACTTGAATCGGATGACATCACTCCGGCTGCGGCCGGGCAAAGTCAGCCTCAATTCGTCAGCGGGGTTCGATCGCTGATACGAAGTCGCTCAGTCGAGGTGGCCGTCGCCGTCGCCGTCGCCGTCGCCGTCGCGCAGCCGGGTCAGGGTCTGTTCCAGCTCGGCCTGGAGCACGCGGCCCGCCGTATCCGCGTCGCCCCGCTCGATGGCCCGGACCAGGGCGGTGTGGGCCTCGTCGCCCGGGTTCGGTGTCCCGGTCGCCCCGGTGCGCAGGGCGAGCAGGTCCACCAGGTCGATCAGGGCCTGCCGCAGCCGAGGGACGAACTCGGCGAACAGATCGATGAGTACGGGGTTGTGCGCGGCGCCGACCACCGCCGCGTGCAGTGCGATGTCCGCGTCCACGAACGCGGCGTCGTCGCCCGCGGCGGCGGCGCTCCGGGCGTCCAGCGCCGCGTTCAGGGTGGTGAGGTCGGCGTCGGTGCGGCGCAGCGCGGCCAGGCGGGCGGCCTGGACCTCGACCAGCATGCGCACCTCGAAGACATCGGTGACGGCCGCGCGGCGGAGCCGGGCGGGCCAGTCCTCGGCGGGCTCGGTGGCGATGACGAAGACGCCGGAGCCCTGACGGGCCTGCACCAGCCCCGCGCCCGCCAGGACACGGACCGCCTCGCGCACGGTGGAGCGGCCCACGCCCAGGGCCTTGGCCAGGGTGGTCTCGCCGGGAAGCCGGGTGCCGACCGGCCAGTGGCCACCGGTGATCTCCTCGCGCAGCCGCGCGGCCGCCTGATCGATCAGCGGCGTGGGGCGGAGAGCGGCCAGCGGCATCCGGTTCACCTTTCAGGGAGCAGGTCCTCGAGCGGGTCCTCGAGTAAGTCCTCAGCTTGTCTGAGGACCTGACGTGTGGCTAGCCTATCCCGCATGTCGCTGCGCGGACTCCTTCTTCTCGGCTGCCGCGGCGGGGCCTGACCGGACCGGCACCCCGCCGCGGAGTGCCGTGCCTGCCGGTCGACCCCGATCGAGCGAAGGAAATCCCGGCCTCATGGCTGTTCAGTACGACGAGCCCACCCAGCACAACACCCCCGCGCCCCCGGCGCTCCGCACCCCGCACGGGCCCCTCCCCGCCGACGCCCCCTCCTGGAACCCGCAGCGCCCCAGCGCCATGCCGCACCACCGCTACCGGTCCGTGTACGACAGGGTCGCGGTACCGCTGACCGGCGACCGTACCTGGCCGGGGCGCCGGATCGAACGGGCGCCGCTGTGGGTGCCGGTGGATCTGCGCGACGGCAACCAGGCCCTGGCCGAGCCGATGGACACCCCGCGCAAGCGCCGGATGTTCGACCTCCTGGTCGCGATGGGCTTCAAGGAGATCGAGGTCGGCTACCCCTCCGCGAGCCAGACCGACTTCGACTTCGTACGCCACCTCGCGGAGAGCGACGCGGTCCCCGCCGATGTGACCGTGGTGGTCTTCACGCCGGCCCGCCGCGATCTGATCGAGCGGACGTACGCCGCCATCGAGGGCCTGCCCCGCTCGGTGGTGCATCTGTACACCGCCACCGCCCCCGTCTGGCGCGAGGTGGTGCTCGGCCGCGGCCGCGACGAGGTGTACGGGATGATCCGGGACGCCGCCGGGCATCTGGCCCGGCTCGCCGAGGCGCGCCCCGAGAACATCCGGTTCCAGTTCTCCCCGGAGGTCTTCAACCTCACCGAACCCGACTTCGTACTGGAGGTCTGCAACGGCCTCACCGAGCTGTGGGACGCCTGCCCCGAGCGGCCGGTGATCCACAACCTGCCCGCCACCGTCGAATGCGCCACCCCCAATGTGTACGCCGACCAGATCGAGTACATGCACCGCCACCTGGAGCGGCGCTCGGACGTCGTCCTCTCCGTGCATCCGCACAACGACCGGGGCACCGGGGTCGCCTGCGCGGAGCTGGCCGTGCTGGCGGGCGCTCAGCGGGTCGAGGGCTGTCTGTTCGGCAACGGCGAGCGGACGGGCAATGTGGACCTGGTCACGCTCGCCCTGAACCTCTACGCCCAGGGGGTGGACCCGATGATCGACTTCTCCGATATCGACGCGATCCGCGACACCGTCGAGCACTGCAACCGGCTGCCGGTCCACCCCCGCCACCCCTACGGCGGCGAGCTGGTCTATACGGCCTTCTCCGGCACCCACCAGGACGCCATCAGCAAGGGGCTGGCAGAGCACGCCCGGCGGGCCGCCGAGTCCGGGGTGCCGGAGGGTCAGGCGCCGTGGGCGGTGCCGTATCTGCCGATCGACCCGGCCGACGTGGGGCGCAGCTATGAGGCCGTCATCCGCGTCAACAGCCAGTCCGGCAAGGGCGGTATCGCCCATCTGCTCCAGGCGCACTACGGCCTGGACCTGCCCAAGCGGCTGCGCGCCGACTTCTCCCGTATCGTGCAGGCCGCCACCGACGACAGCGGCCGGGAGGCCGCGGCCGAGGAGCTGTGGGAGCTGTTCCGTACGTCGTATCTCGTCCCCGGTCACGACGACGGCCCGGTCACCCTCGGGTCATGGACGACCGAGGAGACCGGCCCCGGCCGGCACCGCTTCGTCTGCGAGCTGCGCACGGGCGACGACAAGCGCGAATACGAGGGCACGGGCAACGGGCCGCTGTCCGCCTTCACCGACGCCCTGGCCGGTGCCGGGATCGCCGTCGACATCCTCCACTACGCCGAGCACGCGACCGCCGCCGGACCCGGCAGCCCCGCCATGGCCTATGCCGAATGCCGCGTCGGTGACAGCACGCGGTGGGGCGCGGGTCAGGACACCTCCGTGCTCACCGCCTCGGTGCGCGCCGTGCTGGCCGCCGTGAACCGGGCGCGGGTGTGGGTGTTGTGACGGCCGGGGTGAGGTGAAGGGCTGATGCGGTGAGGGGGCGGTGCGCCGGTGCTCGGTTGGACACCGAGTCAGGGCACAGCGTCAGGACGTCGGCTCAGATGCCGAGCTTGGCGGCCTGGAGCTTGGCCACCGCCTCCTTGTCGCCCTCCAACTCGACCCGGGCGGCGTCCTGGCGGCCGAACAGAAACATCGCCAGCTCGCCCGGTTCCGCGGTGACCGTGACCACCGGGGTGCCGCGGTGCGCCACCGCCGTACGGCCGTCCGGGCGGCGCAGGACCAGACCGACCGGGGACTTGCGGCCGACCGTCTTGGCGATCCGCTCGATCCGGGACCACAGCGCGTCGGCGAAGACCGGGTCGATCTCGCGCGGCTGCCAGTCCGGCTTGGCCCGGCGGACGTCCTCGGCGTGGACGTAGAACTCGACGGTGTTGGCCGCCTCGTCCACCTGCTTGACGGCGAACGGCGACATCCGCGGCGGGCCCTCGCGGAAGAGCCGGATCAGCTCCTCGTGCGGCTTCGCGGCGAACTCCGCCTGGACCCGCTCCAACCGCCCGGCCAGCGGCTTGAGCACCAGACCGGCGGCCGCGTCCGCGCGGCGCTCCCGGACCACCAGATGGGCGGCCAGGTCATGAGTGGTCCAGCCCTCGCACAGCGTCGGGGCATCGGAGCCGGCGGTCTCCAACAGGTCGGCCAGCAGCAGCCGTTCGCGCCTCGCGTGAGTGGACATACCGCCCACCCTACGACCGCCGTCCGGCCCCCGCCACCGGCGCCGGGCCATCACCCTCGGGCCGCGATCCCCCCTTGCGTCCCGTCAGTCTTGCGCCCCGTCACCCCGGAAGCGGCTTGCTCAGCTTCTTGCCACCCGGGCCTGAACTGAGCGTCAGCGCGCAGGAGACCTGGTCCTCGCCCCGGATCCGGTAGGTGGCCAGCGCCGGATAGAGCGCGTAGTAGTAATACATCCGGCCGTCGTTCGGTATGGACTTCAGCCGCTTCTTGGCATCCGTCTCGCACAGCGAGAGCGCCTTGTCCTGAATGGCCTTCTCGGTGGAGAAGTCCCCGGTCAGCGTCTCGTTGGCGACCACCTCACCGTCGTGCGGACTGCTGCACCCGCGCTTCTCGATCTTCGTCACGCTGCTGTCCAGCGCGGGGTGGTCGAAGCACTCGCCAGGCTTGAGCACCGCGTACGGCACCAGGTCGCCGGGGCCTGCCGACTCGGAGGCCGAGGGGGACGTACCGCCGTCGGAGGCGTCGCTGCCGCCGCCCAGCGGCGCGCCCTGTCCGGGGTCCGCCGAGCCGGACGCTCCCTCGGAGGGGGAGGCGGAGTCCGACGGGGAAGCCGAGGCCGAGGGGGAGCCCGACGACTTCGCGTCGGCCGAAGCGGGTGCCGTCTCCTTGCCGGATGCCTCGCTCTTGTCGCCGTCGTCGCGGGTGCCGATGAGAATCCCGCCGATGACCAGCGCGCCCGCCACCACCGCGGCGATGGCTATCGCCGCGGTCCTGCCCCCGCCCGAACCAGGGTGCGGCGGCGGGGGCGGCAGCGGGCCGGGGGCGAAGGCGCCGGGCGGGAGCGCGCCCGGCGGAAGCGGCCCGGAGGGCAGCGGACCGGCAGCCGGTGCGCCAGGAGGCAGCGCGCCGGTGGGCGGTCCGAAGCCGCCCGACGGCGGCAGCTGGCCCTGCGGTGCGGGCAGGCCCGGCTGCGCGGGCGGCCCGAAACCCTGCTCCGGAGGCGGCCCGAAGCCCTGTCCCGAGCTCTGCTCGGGCGGTGGCCCGAAACCTTGCTCCGGCGGCGGCCCGAACCCCCCGCCGTTTCCAGACCGGTTGGAGTCGTTCGGCGACGGCGGAAACGTCATGCCCGAAGCATGCCCCATCCCACCGACAACCGAGCCATCGGGCTCCGTGGCGGACCCGACTTCGGCCCCATCCCTACCCCTGCCTCCTACCCCTTGCCTCCTGCCTCGGGGAGTGCGGAATCTGTCCCCGGCGGGGGAGTGCAGAATGGTCGCATGACCGGCTCCGACCGCCCCTCCGCCCTCGACCAGGCCCTCGCCGCCCGCCTCAAGCGCAACGCCGACGGCCTGGTCCCCGCCATCGCCCAGCAGTACGACACCGGCGAGGTGCTGATGCTCGGCTGGATGGACGACGAGGCGCTGCACCGAACCCTCACCACCGGCCGGGCCACCTACTGGAGCCGCAGCCGCCAGGAGTACTGGGTCAAGGGCGACACCTCCGGCCACATACAGCTGGTCAAATCCGTGGCCCTCGACTGCGACGCCGACACCGTCCTGGTGAAGGTCGACCAGGTCGGCGCGGCCTGCCACACCGGCGACCGCACCTGCTTCGATTCCGACGTCCTGCCGCTCGGCCAGTAGGCTCGCCAGCCATGACCCAGGGTGCGCACACGATGGACCTCGAGACCTTCCGCAAGCTGGCGGCCGACCGCCGCGTCATCCCCGTCACCCGGCGGCTGCTCGCGGACGGCGACACCCCGGTCGGCCTGTACCGCAAGCTCGCCGCCGAGCGCTCCGGCACCTTCCTCCTGGAGTCCGCCGAGAACGGCCGGTCCTGGTCCCGCTACTCCTTCATCGGGGTACGCAGCGCCGCCACCCTCACCGAGCGTGACGGCCAGGCGCACTGGCTGGGCACCCCGCCCGTCGGCGTCCCCACCGAGGGCGATCCGCTGCAGGCGCTGCGCGCGACCATCGAGACGTTGCACACACCCCGCGACCTCGGCGGTCTTGTCCATCTGCCGCCGTTCACCGGCGGCATGGTCGGCTACCTCGGCTACGACATCGTGCGCCGCCTGGAGAAGATCGGCGAGAGCGGCCGGGACGATCTGCGGCTGCCCGAGCTGACCATGCTGCTCACCTCGGATCTCGCCGTGCTCGACCACTGGGACGGCACGGTCCTGTTGATCGCCAACGCGATCAACCACAACGACCTCGCCACGGGCGTCGACGAGGCCTACGCGGACGCCGTGGCGCGGCTTGACGCGATGGCCGCCGACCTGGCCCGCCCCGTCCCCACGGACCCCACCGCCCTGCCGGCCTCCGAGCTCCCCGAGTACACCGCCCTGTGGGGCGGGCCGGACTTCATGGCGGCCGTGGAGGACATCAAGGAGCGCATCCGCGCGGGCGAGGCCTTCCAGGTGGTGCCCTCCCAGCGGTTCGAGACGCCCTGTGCGGCGAGCGCCCTGGACGTCTACCGCGTGCTGCGGGCCACCAACCCGAGCCCGTATATGTACCTCTTCCGCTTCGACGGGTTCGACGTCGTGGGATCGAGCCCGGAGGCGCTGGTCAAGGTCGAGGACGGGCGGGCGATGGTGCACCCGATCGCCGGTACGCGCCCCCGTGGCGCCACCCCGCAGGAGGACGCCGCCCTCGGCGACGAACTCCTCGCCGACCCCAAGGAGCGCGCCGAGCACCTGATGCTCGTCGACCTCGGCCGCAATGACCTCGGCCGGGTCTGCGAGCCCGGCAGCGTCGAGGTCGTCGACTTCATGTCGATCGAGCGCTACAGCCACGTCATGCACATCGTCTCCACCGTGACCGGCCGGCTCGCCGAGGGCCGTACGGCCTTCGACGTGCTCACCGCCTGCTTCCCCGCCGGCACCCTCTCCGGCGCCCCCAAGCCGCGCGCCATGCAGATCATCGAGGAGCTCGAGCCCAGCCGCCGCGGCCTGTACGGGGGGTGTGTCGGGTACCTCGACTTCGCCGGCGACTCCGACACCGCGATCGCCATCCGTACGGCGCTGCTGCGGGACGGGACCGCGTACGTCCAGGCCGGTGCGGGCATCGTCGCCGACTCCGACCCGGTGGCGGAGGACGCGGAGTGCCGGAACAAGGCGGCGGCGGTGCTGCGGGCCGTGCATACGGCGGGGCGGCTGGAGCGGGGCTGAACCCGGGTTTTCGGCGTCGAATCAGGCAAACCGTATCCCCGCGGCGGGGCTGTCCGACCCGTGGGGGATAGTGGTACGCGTGAGTGCAGCAGCCGTACCCCAGCCCCGGGCCCATCACGAGCCCACCGCCTCAGCCGCGCGCGGCCGTAGACGCAGCCTCGGCGTCGCCCTGCTGTCCGGCGCGCTCGGCGCCGCGCTCGTGCTGCTGGCCACCAGCCGCACCTGGGCCAAGGGCACGGCGGCGGTCGCCAAGGGCACTCTGCCGCAGCATGCCAACGGTGACGACATCACCGGGCTGCCCGGAGCGCTGGCGGTCGTCGGCCTCGCCGCGCTCGTCGCGGTGTTCGCCGTCAACCGCGTCGGGCGCTGGGTCGTCTCCGGACTGCTGGCCCTCAGCGGGGCGGGCATCGTGGTCAGCGCGGTGCTCGGCGCGTCCGACAAGGCGGCGCTCGAGGAGAAGGCGTCCCGGGCGACCGGCCTGGCCGACAGCGCCATCCACGACGTCGCGTACACCCCGTGGCCCTGGGTCGCCATGGTGGGCGGGCTCCTGCTGCTGCTCGCCGGGGTGCTCGCGCTGGGCTACGGCCGCCACTGGCCCGCCATGTCCGGCCGGTACGAGCGCGCGGGAGACGGCAAGGCGAGCCGCGGCCCGGTCGCGCGGGCGCGGCGCGGTGGGGCCGCGGGGGATCCGGAGCGGCCCGAGGAGCTGTGGAAGGCGCTTGACCGGGGCGAGGATCCGACGGAGCGGTCGGCGGGCCGCGAGGCCTGAGCGGTTAGGACCCCCCGCTCAAGACATTTGCGCGCGTCGGGGACAATGACGTGGGAGCGTTCGCCCCGCGCGCCCGGAACCCGGGGGCAGTAGAGCAACGAGGAGTATTCATGGCGGGTAACAACCACGGACACACCCCGGCCGCCTGGACCGGCGTCACCATCGCCTTCATCGGCTTCTGTGTCGCCGGTGCGTTTGTCGTGCTGGCCAACCCGATCGGCTTCTGGGCGGGCATGGTCGTGGTGGCCCTCGGCGGCGTCGTCGGCCTGGCGATGCGCGCGGCCGGTCTCGGCATGACGCCGAAGCGGCAGCCGCAGGCGCAGCGGGCGGCCCAGCCGCAGGCGCAGACCCAGCAGTAGGCCGAGGCCGGGTCGGGGGCGACCCGGCAGGTCTGTTCCGAGGTGCGGCGCGGGGTCCGGGCGCTACGGCCGTACGGTCGTAGCGCCGTACGGAGGCAGATACGCGGACCCTGAGCTGCGCCTTCGTGTATCCGCGGGGAGACTCGGCGATGTGACCGAGGAAACACCTGCGCCGACGGACGTTCCGGGGGACGGACGTGGGGTCGGCGGCTGTGGTGCCGGTGGCCGCGGGGGCGTCGGCCGTGGGGTCGGTGGCCGTGGGGTCGGGCTGGTGCGTTGGCTGGGCGCTCCTGTGGGCGCGCTCGTGGCGGTCGTGGCCGCCTTCGCCTTCGTCGGACTCGTCGACCCCAATGAACCGGGCCACTACCCCGCCTGCCCGCTGCTGCGGATCACCGGCGTGTACTGCCCCGGCTGCGGCGGGCTGCGCAGCGCGTACGCGATCGCTCACGGCGAACCGTTCACCGCGCTCGGGGCCAATGCGCTGGCCGTCCTCGGCTACCTCGGGTTCGCCGTGGTGTGGCTGCGGTGGTTCGTGGCCTGCGTACGGGGGCGGCGGACGGTGGGGGCGGCGGGGCCGGTGGTCCCGCTGCGGGCCGTACACGGGTGGGTGCTCGGCGGGGTGGTTCTCGGTTTCACGGTTATCCGGAACTTCCCCTTCGGAAGTTTCCTCACACCGTGACCGTTGATTTGATGGGGGTACCCGTTGGTTCCGTATCGGGTTTATCGCGGCGGATTGTGCAGGTCCGCGTCAACCGGATGCGAGACCTCGGTTCTCCGCCAGATACCATCGCAGTGCCTGGTGAAGTGCTCGTCCCCCAGAGGACGCGCGCTGCGCCAGTAGTGATCAGAAGCTCCATCCCCGTCCGGAAGGGGGCCGCTCGCGTGAGTGTGCTCGACGAGATCATCGACGGAGTCCGTGCCGACCTCGCGGAGCGGCAGGCGCGCGTCACCCTCGACGAGCTCAAGGAGCGGGCCGCCAAGGCACCCCAGGCCAAGGACGGCGCCGCCGCGCTCAAGGGCGACAGCGTCAAGGTGATCTGCGAAGTCAAGCGGTCCAGCCCCTCCAAGGGCGCGCTCGCCGCGATCGCCGACCCGGCCGGGCTCGCCGCCGACTACGAGGCGGGCGGCGCCGCGGTCATCAGCGTCCTCACGGAGCAGCGCCGGTTCGGCGGGTCGCTGGCCGACCTGGAGGCCGTGCGGGCCAAGGTCGACATCCCGGTGCTGCGCAAGGACTTCATCGTCACCTCGTACCAGCTGTGGGAGGCGCGGGCGTACGGCGCGGATGTCGCCCTGCTCATCGTCGCCGCGCTGGACCAGGAGGCGCTGGTCTCGCTCATCGAGCGTGCCGAATCGATCGGGCTGACGCCGCTGGTCGAGGTGCACGACGAGGAGGAGGCCGCGCGGGCGGTCGACGCGGGGGCGCGGGTGATCGGCATCAACGCGCGGAACCTGAAGACGCTCGAGGTGGACCGCGGGAACTTCGCGCGCGTCGCGCCGGAGATCCCGGACCACATCGTGAAGATCGCGGAGTCGGGTGTGCGCGGCCCCCACGATCTGATCGCCTACGCGAACGACGGCGCGGACGCCGTGCTGGTGGGCGAGTCCCTGGTCACCGGCCGTGACCCGAAGGGCGCGGTCGCGGACCTGGTCGCGGCGGGTGCGCACCCGGCGCTGCGGCACGGGCGGGACTGAGGCCGCCATGGACACGTACGCGCGCCTGGCCCGGGGGTGCCGCCCCCGTGGCTGCCGTGCGCCCGCGAGGCGGGTGCGGGGGCGGCGCGTGCGCTACCACATCGGATGCGAGCCGGGGCAGGTCAACGGGCGCCGATGGCGTGGGTCGCGTCGCTTGCTGCGCGCGGTGCGTTGAGCTTGCGCGGGGTGCGCTGAGCGTTCGTGGTGGGTGCCGGGGGCGTGGCCTCCGGGGCTGTCACCCTGGACCGTATATTCACGGCGCCGGTGCCCGGAAGCGCGGTGTTGCCCGGAACTTGGCGCCACAAATACACGTAAGCGTCCAGGGCACCACCCCTGCACTCCCAGCCCCTCCCGCCTCGTCGGCGACTCCCGACCGGTGACCCCGGCCCGGGGCCGTCGCGGTTGCGGTACGGGTGGGCTTCGCCTCTTCTCCGGTTCTGGGGCGGGTCGTCCCGATCCGGTCGAGGGCAGGCGGGCGCGCTTCGTCCCATTGGCTCGGCTAGGTGTCGGCTTCCCCTCGAGCGGGTCCGATTTCGGGTCCGGCCCGGCGGGGTAGGCGGCTCCCGGCTTCCCCTCGGGTGGCTCCGGTTCGGGCCTGGCCTGGTTCCGGGTGCGGGGCTGGTGGTCTCTGGCTTCCCCCTCGGGTGGCTCCGGTTTCGGGTGCGGCTTGGGGCGCGGGGTTGGTTGCTCCGGCTTCCTCTCGGGTGGTGTCTGGCTTCAGATGCGGCTCGGGTGCGGGGCGGGACGGCCTCCCGGCCGAACTCGGGCCCGGGCGGTGCGGACCGCCCCATCCCATCGGTCGGCTCGTCGGCCGGGCGGGGTGGGGTGTCCGAGGCCGGTCCGGTGCCGGAAGGGGTGTCCGGGGCGGGGTGGCGTCTCACGTCACCCCCGGCCCCCCTGCCGGCGGCGGGCGTGCCAGTGGTGCCCGGCTCCGCCGGCAGCGCCCTGACCGACGCCACCCGGCTCCCAGCCACCGCTGGGGTCGGAAGGCGAAGCCCGCGGCGCATCTCACCGTCGACGGCCCCGCAGCCCCGAGCCACCCGGCTCCCAGCGACCGCTGGGGTCTGGGGGGCGAAGCGCCCGGCGCCTCCCCGGCTACCGCTGGGGGCGCGAGGGCCTGGGGCGGAACCCCGTGCCACCTGCCCCCAGCCACCGCTGGGGGAGCCAGGGGCCTGGGGGCGGAGTCCGCCCACGCGGCGGAGCCGCATATCGACGCTTCGGGAAGGGGTGGGGTGGGGGAAAGCCCCCCGCAACCTCCCGCGCGTGGCGCCGGCGCGCAGCGATCATCGTGGTTATTTGTCCGTTATGAGCTGTGGGGCATCCGCCCCGACTGAGGAGTACGTCAGATGCCGTCTGACTTCTTTGTTCCGGACCCGGAGGGTCATATCCCCACCGCCGAGGGGTACTTCGGCGCGTTCGGCGGCAAGTTCATCCCCGAGGCGCTGGTCGCCGCGGTGGATGAGGTCGCCGTTGAGTACGACAAGGTGAAGAGCGATCCGTCGTTCGCCGCCGAGCTCGAGGATCTGCTGGTCAACTACACGGGGCGGCCCAGTGCCCTGACCGAGGTGCCGCGGTTCGCGGAGCATGCGGGGGGTGCGCGGATCTTTCTCAAGCGGGAGGATCTCAACCACACCGGATCCCACAAGATCAACAACGTGCTGGGCCAGGCGCTGCTCGCCAAGCGCATGGGCAAGACCCGGGTGGTCGCCGAGACCGGTGCGGGGCAGCACGGCGTGGCGACGGCGACCGCGTGTGCGCTGTTCGGGCTCGAGTGCGTGATCTACATGGGGGAGATCGACACCGAGCGCCAGGCGCTCAACGTCGCGCGGATGCGGATCCTGGGCGCCGAGGTCGTCTCCGTGAAGACCGGCAGCCGGACGCTGAAGGACGCGATCAACGAGGCGTTCCGCGACTGGGTGGCCAACGTGGACCGTACGCACTATCTGTTCGGGACCGCCGCCGGACCGCATCCGTTCCCCGCGCTGGTGCGCGACTTCCACCGGGTGATCGGCGTGGAGGCGCGGCGGCAGATCCTGGAGCGGGTCGGGCGGCTGCCGGACGCGGTCGCGGCGTGTGTGGGGGGCGGGTCGAACTCGATCGGGCTGTTCCACGCCTTCCTGAAGGACGAGTCGGTGCGGCTGTTCGGCTTCGAGCCGGCCGGGCACGGCGTGGAGACGGGGGAGCACGCGGCCACGCTGACCAAGGGGGAGCCGGGGATTCTGCACGGTTCCCGGTCGTATGTGCTGCAGGACGAGGACGGGCAGATCCTGGAGCCGTACTCGATCTCGGCCGGTCTGGACTATCCGGGGGTCGGCCCGGAGCACGCGTATCTGAAGGACACGGGGCGGGCCGAGTACCGGGCGGTCACCGATGACGCCGCGATGCAGGCGCTGCGGCTGCTGTCGCGGACCGAGGGGATCATCCCGGCGATCGAGAGCGCGCACGCCCTGGCGGGGGCGCTGGAGCTGGGCCGTGAGCTGGGCGGCGACGGGTTGGTGCTGGTCAATCTGTCGGGCCGGGGCGACAAGGACATGGACACGGCCGCGCGGTATTTCGGGCTCTACGAGGGAGAGAAGTGATGAGCGCAGAGCTGCTGGGGTCCGTGCTGGCGAAGGCCAAGGAGGAGGGGCGCGCCGCGCTCATCGGCTACTGGCCGGCCGGTTATCCGACCGTCGACGACGGCGTGCGGGCGATGACGGCGATGGTCGAGGGCGGCTGCGATGTGATCGAGGTCGGCCTGCCGTACAGCGATCCGGTGCTGGACGGCCCGGTCATCCAGACCGCCGACGACATCGCGCTGCGGGGCGGTGTTCGCATCCGCGATGTGATCCGTACGGTCGGCGAGGTGCATGCGGCGACGGGGGCGCCCGTCCTGATCATGACGTACTGGAATCCGGTGGACCGGTACGGCGTCGAGCGGTTCGCCGCCGATCTGGCCGCGGTGGGCGGGGCGGGCTGCATCCTGCCCGATCTGCCGGTCCAGGAGTCGGAGGCATGGCGGAAGGCCGCCGAGCAGCATGGGCTGGCCACGGTCTTCGTGGTGGCCCAGAGCAGCAGTGACGAGCGGCTGGCGAAGATCACCGCGGCGGGCAGCGGCTTTGTGTACGCGGCCTCGATCATGGGCGTGACCGGCACCCGCGACTCGGTGGGGGAGGGGGCGCGCGGGCTGGTGGCGCGCACCCGTGCGACGACCTCGCTGCCGGTGTGCGTGGGGCTCGGGGTGTCCAATGCCCGGCAGGCCGCCGAGGTGGCCGAGTACGCGGACGGCGTCATTGTCGGGACCGCGTTCGTGCGGCGGCTGATGGACGCCGAGGACCCGGAGACGGGGTTCACGGCCGTCCGGGAGCTGGCGGGTGAGCTGGCGGACGGCGTCCGCGTCCTCCGGTAGGGGTCCCTCGATAGAGCGAATACGGGGCGGAGGGGTTCAGTGGGGCTCCTCCGCCTCGTTGTCGTGGCGTGAGCGAGAAAAACCGTGAGGGGAAGCGCAGCGCCCGGGAGCGGCTGCGGGAACAGCGAGAGAAGGACCGGGCCCGCGCCAAGCGCAGGCGCGGCCTGGGCGTGGCCGGGGCGGTGGTGGCCGTGCTGGGGGTGGCCGCGGGGGTGGGCATGGTCGCCTCGAAGAGCGGCGGGGACTCGGGGAAGTCCGGCAGCCGGGCGGTGGCCCCCCGGGGCGCGACCGGCACGGTGATCCAGACGGGGAAGGCGGGCGCGCAGAAGACGCTGACCGTGTACGAGGACTTCCGCTGCCCCGGCTGCAAGCAGTTCGAGGACGTCTTCCGCAAGACCGTGCACCAGCTGCAGGACAAGGGCCGGATGAAGGTCCGCTACCACCTGGTGACGATCATCGACGGCAATATGGGCGGCACCGGCTCGCTGTACGCGGCGAACGCGGCGGGCTGCGCGCAGGACGCCGGGAAGTATGTGGCGTACCACGATGTGCTCTACAAGAACCAGCCGTCGGAGACCAAGGACTCGTACGCGGACAAGTCGAAGCTGATCAAGCTGGCGGGCAAGGTCCCGGGGCTGGACACCGAGACGTTCCGCCGCTGCGTCGAGGAGGGCAGGCACGACGGGTGGGTGCGGAAGTCCAACGGCGTCTTCACCCGCTCGGGGTACAGCTCGACGCCGACCGTTCTGCTGGACGGGAAGGCGATCTACGGGGACCCGAACAAGCCGCTGAGTCCGCGGAAGCTCAAGCGGATGGTCACCGGGAAGGGCTAGGAACCCGTGCTGTTACGGAGCCGTTGCGCCGGGTGGGTTGCCGTATTGACCGCCCGGCACGGTAGCGTCGACTCCGACATGAACCTCGCATACATTCCCAGCCCGTCGTCCGGCGTGATCTACCTCGGCCCGATCCCGCTGCGCGGCTATGCCTTCTGCATCATCCTCGGTGTCTTCGTGGCGGTCTGGCTCGGCGGCCGACGTTGGGTCAAACGGGGCGGCCAGGTCGGCACGGTCGCCGATATCGCCGTATGGGCGGTGCCCTTCGGCCTGATCGGCGGTCGGCTGTACCACGTCATCACCGACTATGAGCTGTACTTCACCGACGGTCGCGACTGGGTGGACGCCTTCAAGATCTGGGAGGGCGGCCTCGGGATCTGGGGTGCGATCGCGATGGGCGCCCTCGGCGCCTGGATCGGCTGCCGGCGCCGGGGGATCCCGCTCCCGGCGTATGCGGACGCGATCGCGCCGGGGATCGCCTTCGCCCAGGCGATCGGCCGTTGGGGCAACTGGTTCAACCAGGAGCTGTACGGCAAGAAGACCGATCTGCCCTGGGGGCTGAAGATCGACGCCGACCCAGACATAGGGCGCGTCGCCGGTACGTACCAGCCGACGTTCCTGTACGAGTCGCTGTGGTGCGTGGGCGTGGCGCTGCTGGTGCTCTGGGCGGACAAGCGGTTCAAGCTGGGACACGGCCGGGCGTTCGCGCTGTATGTCGCCGCGTACACCGTAGGCCGCTTCTGGGTGGAGTACCTACGAGTGGACACCGCCCACCATGTGCTGGGCATGCGGCTGAACAACTGGACGGCGATCGTCGTCTTCCTGGCGGCCGTGGCCTACTTCGTGATCTCCGCGAAGAAGGCCCCCGGGCGGGAGGAGATCGTGGAGCCCGCCGCCGCGGCGGTCGAGGCCGAGCAGGCCCAAGCCGAGGGCGGCGGCGAGGCGGAGCCCGAGGCCGAAAGCAAGGCCGAAAGCAAGGCCGAAAGCAAGGCTGAGGGCAAGGCTGAGGGCAAGGCTGAGGGCAAGGCTGAGGCCAAGACCGAAAGCAAGACCGGAGCCGAGGCGGAGTCGAAGCCGGAGGCCGAAGCCTCGAAGTAGCGATCGTCACCGAGAGGCCGCCGAACCCGCACGGGTTCGGCGGCCTTTGCGTTTCCGCAGGTCAGCGAGGTAAGTTCGGCCTTCCTTGCTGGCGGCGGCAGGGAATTCGTGCGTACCTTCGAACTGTTGGGTTGAGGGCGGCCGCGCCCGCACCCCCTGAAGGGAGCACAGATCCGTCATGTCTGTCATCGCGAGTACCGAACCTCCGCACATCGCGCACCGTGACAACCACACCCACCGCGATGTGAACGGCGGCTGGCTGCGCCCGGCCGTATTCGGTGCGATGGACGGTCTGGTCTCCAACCTCGCGCTGATGACCGGTGTCGCGGGCGGCGCCGTGGACCGCCAGACGATCGTGATCACCGGTCTTGCGGGTCTTGCCGCCGGCGCGTTCTCGATGGCGGCCGGGGAGTACACCTCCGTGGCCTCCCAGCGTGAGCTGGTGGAGGCCGAGCTGGAGGTGGAGCGGCGCGAGCTGCGCAAGCATCCCGTGGACGAGCTGGAGGAGCTGGCGGCGCTGTACGAGTCGCGGGGCGTGGAGCCCGAGCTGGCGCGTCAGGTGGCCGAGCAGCTGTCGAAGGACCCCGAGCAGGCGCTGGAGATACACGCCCGCGAGGAACTGGGCATCGACCCGGACGATCTGCCGTCGCCGCTGGTGGCGGCGGTGTCCTCGTTCGGCTCGTTCGCGCTGGGCGCGCTGCTGCCGGTGCTGCCGTATCTGCTGGGGGCGACGGCGCTGTGGCCGGCCGTGGCGCTGGCGATGATCGGGCTGTTCGCCTGCGGTGCGGTGGTGGCGCGGGTGACCGCCCGCAGCTGGTGGTTCAGCGGGCTGCGGCAGCTGGCGCTGGGTGGCGCGGCGGCCGGTGTGACATATGCCTTGGGCATACTCTTTGGCACGGCCGTGGGTTGATTTACCATACGGCGAGCCGCAAGATTACGCCGTTACTTGACGGTTTCAATCCGTTTACCGACGGGCATAACGCCGTAGCGCCGTGGGCAGCGTCGCCCGCTTCGCGCTTCGGCGGGGCGATCTTTTGATCCCCTCTTGCCTTACTTCACCCCTCGTGTCCGGTGTCCGCATGATGGAACGTGCTATCCACTTTCCGAGAAGCAACCCATCATGTAACCTGCACGAAAATTTCTTGGCGGAGGGCCAGCGTCGTCCCTCGGCACACCCAAATGCCGTAGACGACGACGGGAGAGCCGATGCGTTCCGCGTCCCACCCCGCCCGACAGGGGATGTACGACCCCCGCGATGAGCACGACGCCTGTGGTGTCGGCTTCGTGGCGACCCTCACCGGCGAGGCCAGCCATGAGCTCGTGGAGCAGGCTCTGACCGTGCTGCGCAACCTTGAGCACCGCGGAGCCACCGGTGCCGATCCCCGGTCCGGTGACGGCGCGGGCATCCTCGTCCAGGTTCCGGACGCGTTCCTCCGGACGAGTGTCAGCGGGTTCGAGCTGCCCGAGGCCGGCTCGTACGCCGTGGGCATCGCTTTCCTCCCGGACGGAGAGGCCGACGGCGCCGCTGCCGCAGGCCACATCGAGCGGATCGCCGCCGAGGAGGGCCTGACCGTCCTCGGCTGGCGCGAGGTCCCGGTCGCCCCCGACCTGCTCGGCGAGGCCGCCCGCTCCGTCATGCCGGCCTTCTCCCAGCTCTTTGTCACCGACGGCGCCAGCAGCGGGCTCGCCCTGGACCGCAAGGCGTTTGTGCTGCGCAAGCGCGCCGAGCGGGAGGCCGGGGTCTACTTCCCGTCGCTGTCCTCGCGCACCCTGGTCTACAAGGGGATGCTGACCACCGGGCAGCTGGAGCCGTTCTTCCCCGACCTGTCCGACCGCCGCTTCGCCACCGCCATCGCGCTGGTCCACTCGCGGTTCTCCACCAACACCTTCCCGAGCTGGCCGCTGGCCCACCCGTACCGCTTCGTCGCCCACAACGGCGAGATCAACACGGTCAAGGGCAACCGCAACTGGATGCGCGCCCGGGAGTCGCAGCTGGTCAGCGACCTGTTCGGGGACAAGGAGCTGGAGCGGATCTTCCCGATCTGCACCCCCGACGCCTCGGACTCCGCGACCTTCGACGAGGTCCTGGAGCTGCTGCACCTCGGTGGCCGCTCGCTGCCGCACAGCGTGCTGATGATGGTCCCCGAGGCGTGGGAGAACCACCCCTCCATGGACCCGGCGCGGCGCGCCTTCTACCAGTACTACTCCATGCTGATGGAGCCCTGGGACGGCCCGGCCTGCGTCACCTTCACCGACGGCACCCAGGTCGGCGCGGTCCTGGACCGCAACGGTCTGCGGCCCGGGCGCTACTGGGTCACCGACGACGGCCTGGTCGTGCTGGCCTCCGAGGTCGGCGTGCTCGACATCGACCCGGCCAAGGTGGTGCGCAAGGGACGGCTGCAGCCCGGCCGGATGTTCCTGGTCGACACCGCCGAGCACCGCATCATCGAGGACGACGAGATCAAGGCCACGCTCGCCGCCGAGCAGCCGTACGGCGACTGGCTGGACGCGGGCCTGATCGACCTGGCCGATCTGCCCGAGCGCGAGCACATCGTGCACACCCACGCCTCGGTCACCCGCCGCCAGCAGACCTTCGGCTACACCGAGGAAGAGCTGCGCGTCATCCTGGCTCCGATGGCCAAGACCGGCGCCGAGCCGATCGGCTCGATGGGCACCGACTCCCCGATCGCCGCCCTCTCCGAGCGCCCCCGGCTGCTGTTCGACTACTTCACCCAGCTGTTCGCGCAGGTCACCAACCCGCCGCTGGACGCCATCCGCGAGGAGCTGGTCACCTCGCTGATCTCCTCGCTGGGCCCGCAGGGCAATCTGCTGGAGTCGACCCCGGCCGCCTGCCGCAGCGTCACCCTGCCCTTCCCGGTGATCGACAACGATGAGCTGGCCAAGCTCATCCACATCAACGCCGACGGCGACATGCCGGGCCTGAAGGCCGCGACCCTCTCCGGCCTGTACCGGGTCGGCGGGGGCGGCGAGGCCCTTGCCGCGCGCATCGCGGAGATCTGCGCCGAGGCCGACGCCGCCATCGAGGACGGCGCCCGGCTGATCGTGCTCTCCGACCGCCACTCGGACGCCGAGCACGCCCCGATCCCCTCCCTGCTGCTCACCTCCGCCGTCCATCACCACCTCATCGGCACCAAGCAGCGCACCCAGGTGGGCCTGCTGGTCGAGGCGGGCGACGTCCGCGAGGTGCACCATGTGGCGCTGCTGATCGGCTACGGCGCCGCGGCCGTCAACCCGTACCTGGCGATGGAGTCGGTCGAGGACCTGGTCCGCGCCGGTACGTTCCTGCCGGGCGTCGAGGCCGAGACCGCGATCCGCAACCTGATCAAGGCGCTCGGCAAGGGCGTGCTGAAGGTGATGTCCAAGATGGGCATCTCCACCGTCGCCTCCTACCGCGGCGCGCAGGTCTTCGAGGCCGTCGGCCTGGACGAGTCCTTCGTGGACAGCTACTTCCACGGCACCGCCACCAAGATCGGCGGCGCGGGCCTGGACGTCATCGCCCAGGAGGTCGCCGCGCGCCACGTCCAGGCGTACCCCGTCTCCGGTATCCCCTCCGCCCACCGGGCGCTGGAGATCGGCGGCGAGTACCAGTGGCGCCGCGAGGGCGAGCCGCATCTGTTCGACCCCGAGACGGTCTTCCGGCTCCAGCACTCCACCCGCTCCCGGCGCTACGACATCTTCAAGAAGTACACCGAGCGGGTGAACGAGCAGTCCGAGCGGCTGATGACGCTGCGCGGCCTGTTCACCTTCGGCAGCGGGCGGACCTCGATCCCGATCGACGAGGTCGAGCCCGTCAGCGAGATCGTCAAGCGCTTCTCCACCGGCGCCATGTCGTACGGCTCCATCTCCAAGGAGGCGCACGAGAACCTGGCGATCGCCATGAACCAGCTGGGCGCCAAGTCCAACACCGGCGAGGGCGGCGAGGACCCGGAGCGTCTTTACGACCCGGCGCGCCGCTCGGCGATCAAGCAGGTGGCCTCCGGCCGCTTCGGCGTCACCAGCGAGTACCTGGTCAACTCCGACGACATCCAGATCAAGATGGCGCAGGGCGCCAAGCCCGGCGAGGGCGGCCAGCTGCCCGGCCACAAGGTCTACCCGTGGGTCGCCAAGACCCGGCACTCCACCCCGGGCGTCGGCCTGATCTCCCCGCCGCCGCACCACGACATCTACTCCATCGAAGACCTCGCCCAGCTGATCCACGACCTGAAGAACGCCAACCCGAAGGCGCGCATTCACGTCAAGCTGGTCTCCGAGGTCGGCGTCGGCACCGTGGCCGCGGGCGTCAGCAAGGCGCACGCCGATGTGGTGCTGATCTCCGGCCACGACGGCGGCACCGGCGCCTCCCCGCTCACCTCGCTCAAGCACGCGGGCGGCCCCTGGGAGCTCGGCCTGGCCGAGACCCAGCAGACGCTGCTGCTCAACGGACTGCGCGACCGCATCGTGGTGCAGACCGACGGCCAGCTCAAGACCGGCCGCGACGTCGTGATCGCCGCGCTGCTCGGCGCCGAGGAGTTCGGCTTCGCGACCGCCCCGCTGGTGGTCTCCGGCTGCGTGATGATGCGCGTATGCCACCTGGACACCTGCCCGGTCGGCATCGCCACCCAGAACCCGGTGCTGCGCGAGCGGTTCAGCGGCAAGCCGGAGTTCGTGGTGAACTTCTTCGAGTTCATCGCCGAGGAGGTCCGCGAGCTCCTGGCCGAACTGGGCTTCCGCACCCTCGACGAGGCCATCGGCCACGCCGAGCTGCTGGACACCACCCGCGCCGTGGCGCACTGGAAGGCGCAGGGCCTGGACCTCGCCCCGCTGCTGCACGTCCCGGACCTGCCCGAGGGCGCGGTGCGCCACCAGGCGGTGGGCCAGGACCACGGCCTGGAGAAGGCGCTGGACAACGAGCTGATCAAGCTCGCGTCCGACGCGCTGAACGCGGAGAGCGCCGAGGCGGCCCAGCCGGTCCGCGCCCAGGTCGCGATCCGCAACATCAACCGGACCGTGGGCACCATGCTCGGCCACGAGGTGACCAAGAAGTTCGGCGGCGCGGGTCTGCCCGAGGACGCCATCGACATCACCTTCACCGGCTCGGCCGGCCAGTCCTTCGGCGCGTTCCTGCCGCACGGCGTCACGCTGCGCCTGGAGGGCGACGGCAACGACTACGTCGGCAAGGGCCTGTCCGGCGGCCGGGTGATCGTCCGCCCGGACCGCGGCGCCGACCACCTGACCGAGTACTCGACCATCGCGGGCAACACCCTCGCGTACGGCGCCACCGGCGGCGAGATGTTCCTGCGCGGCAGCGTCGGCGAGCGGTTCTGCGTCCGCAACTCGGGCGCGACCGTCGTCTCCGAGGGCGTCGGCGACCACGGCTGCGAGTACATGACGGGCGGCCGGGCCGTGGTGCTCGGCCCGACCGGCCGCAACTTCGCGGCGGGCATGTCCGGTGGTATCGCCTACGTCGTCGACCTGGACCGGGACAACGTCAACGCCGGCAACCTCGAGGCCGTCGAAGCGCTCGATACGGCCGACCAGCGGTGGCTGCACGACGTGGTGCGCCGCCACCACGAGGAGACCGCCTCCACCGTCGCGGGCGCCCTGCTCGCCGACTGGGACGCCGCCCTCCCCCGCTTCAGCAAGATCATCCCGACCACGTACAAGGCAGTGCTCGCCGCCAAGGACGCCGCCGAGCGAGCCGGGCTCTCCGAGTCCGAGACCACCGAGAAGATGATGGAGGCGGCGACCAATGGCTGATCCCAAGGGCTTTCTGAGCACGGACCGCGAGGTCGCCAAGACCCGTCCGGTGGGCGAGCGCGTCCAGGACTGGAACGAGGTCTACGTCCCCGGTTCGCTGCTGCCGATCATCAGCAAGCAGGCCGGCCGCTGCATGGACTGCGGTATCCCGTTCTGCCACAACGGCTGTCCGCTCGGAAACCTGATCCCCGAGTGGAACGACTACGCCTACCGCGAGGACTGGCGGGAGGCCAGCGAGCGGCTGCACGCGACCAACAACTTCCCGGAGTTCACCGGGCGGCTGTGCCCCGCCCCGTGCGAGGCCGCGTGTGTGCTGGGCATCAACCAGCCCGCCGTGACCATCAAGAACGTCGAGGTCTCCATCATCGACAAGGCATGGGAGACGGGCGACGTCACCCCGCAGCCGCCCGAGCGGCTGTCCGGCAAGACCGTCGCCGTCATCGGCTCCGGGCCGGCCGGCCTGGCCGCCGCCCAGCAGCTGACCCGGGCCGGCCACACGGTCGCGGTGTACGAGCGCGCCGACCGCATCGGCGGGCTGCTGCGCTACGGCATCCCCGAGTTCAAGATGGAAAAGCGCCACATCAACCGGCGGATCGAGCAGATGCGCGCGGAGGGCACCAAGTTCCGCACCGGTGTGGAGGTCGGCCGCGACATCGACGCCGCCAAGCTGCGCAAGCGCTACGACGCCGTGGTCATCGCGGCCGGCGCCACCACCGCCCGCGATCTGCCGGTGCCCGGACGCGAGCTGACCGGCGTGTACCAGGCCATGGAGTATCTGCCGCTGGCCAACAAGGTGCAGGAGGGCGACTACGTCACCGCCCCGATCAGCGCCGAGGGCAAGCACGTCGTGGTGATCGGCGGCGGCGACACCGGCGCGGACTGCGTCGGCACCGCCCACCGCCAGGGCGCCGCCTCGGTCACCCAGCTGGAGATCATGCCGCGGCCGGGCGACGAGCGCTCCGCGGCGCACCCCTGGCCGACCTTCCCGATGCTCTACAAGGTCACCTCCGCGCACGAGGAGGGCGGCGAGCGGGTCTACTCCGTCTCCACCAGCCACTTCGAGGGCGACGAGGACGGCAATGTGCAGTGGCTCCACCTGATCGAGGTGGAGTTCAAGGACGGCAAGCTGGAGCAGCAGCCGGGTACGGAGCGGAAGATCCCGGCCCAGCTGGTCACCCTGGCCATGGGCTTCACCGGCACGGACCAGGAGAACGGCCTGGTCCAGCAGTTCGGCCTGGAGCTGGACGCCCGCGGCAACATCGCCCGCGACGGGCCGGCGACGCGGGCCGCGGCCAGTCGCTGATCGTCTGGGCCATCGCCGAGGGCCGCTCGGCGGCCCGCGGAGTGGACCGCTTCCTGGCCGGGACCAGCGCCCTGCCCGCCCCGATCCGCCCGACGGACCGCGCCCTGGCCGTCTGACCTCCTCCGCACCTCTTCCACACCGCCAGGCACCACCTGGACTCCGCCCGTACAACGGCGTACGGACCGGCGCACGGCGCCCGCCCCCTTCCCGACCGGGGGCGGGCGCCGTGTGGTTTACGCACCCCATGTCTGCTGCCACCGGCCCGCTTGACATTCCCCAGGCATCGCCACGGGGCCTCGTCCCCCAGTTCAGGACTGATCGATCTCCTCGGTCAACACGCCGAGCCGGACATGCTCACCAAAGCGCCGATCCGGTGGTGCCACCAGCCCGTTCAACGGACTGCGGCACCTTCGGCGATGACAGACGGCACGCGAGCAATGGCGCCCTGAGCACCCAACGGAGTTCCCTCGCGGACAGTCGGATCTTGGGCAATCTTTCTGTTCTGCCGGGAACTCCGTTTCCGTGTCCCAGCCTCCGCCATCAGCCACCCCCTGACCTGCGCAAGCTCTTCAACGATCAAGACTTACAGCTGCCGTAGAGGTGCAGGACAAAAGGTGACCCGGTTTCCTCGACATCTGGATTCTTGGATTCCGATCGCGAACACACGGAAGTGACCTCTCGTGGTGCGAGAAATGGTGATGCACCCAGGATTTATCACTAGGATTACTCTCTCGGCGCTCGCCGACGTGGCAATGCTGGGAGCAGCCCAGCCTGCAAATCCGGCCGCATTCGGCATCTCATCCGCACAGGCCAGCACAATCTCGCTACGTCCTCTACTGCTTCCTATTCATTGCTCGGAGTTGAGCATCGAGGTCGGATAATTCGCTCTCCGCACCGGCAGAGTTGACGGGTGCTGGAGTCCTGGTCCAAGAGCAGTTCGGACCGTTGGCGATCGGCGCGATCGAACAGGATCTGCTTCACCCGCGTGTGCGGGGTATACAGGGTGATGTCGGGGTCACCGTCTCGCTGCTCGATGTTGATCGCTCCGGCGTGGTCTGCTTGCCATACCGTCCCGCACTCGGTGCAGTAAAGCCGGTCCCCTTTGCGGACACCGAGGATGTCCGTGAAGGGGACGGCTTGCGAGGTATAGGCAGCGTTGACCAGCCGCACCGCAGAACCTCTGCGGCCCGACACAGCCGACAGCGCCTCGGCTGTGATGCCCTTGGTCCAGGCAGCCAGGCGCCGGTTGGTGTTCTTTCCCAGCTGCTTCCGGCTGGAGAACGTCTTCGTCAGGTCTTCGGCCACGATGATGTTGGCCTTGTCAACGACCGCGTGCACGGCCTTGAACGTGATGTCACGCACCCGGCACTTCCATGCCGTTGTCCGGCGGTCGCGCTTGATGGTGCCGAGGTTGTTGTCCCTGATCCGCTTCGCTTTCGCCGGGTCGCCGCGTTTCTCTGCCTTCTCCGCGACAGCGCGGAGCTTGGCCCGCCGCTGTCCCTTGACCTTGCGGTAGTCCGACTCGCTGGTGAGGAGTTCGCCGAGCTCGGTGCCGTGGTGCTCGCCGTCGGAGTCGGTGAGGGCCTCGGTGTAGCCCTTGTCCACGCCGACCTTCCGGGTGCCGCAGGGCCTCTGGGAGGACTTCATGCCGGCTGTGTCGATGGCGTAGTGCACCTCGACCCGGCCCGACCGGAGGATCAGCCTGAGTGTGCCCGTGGGGGCAATGGTGGTGCTCAGAGGAATCTTGACCAGCTGGCGTCGCTGGAGTCCGGGCACCGCGAGCCAGACGTTTCCGCCCGGGCCCAGGGTGAAAGTGCGGTACTGATCGCAGCGTACGACGATCTGATTCGCGGTCTTGTTCCTGCCCCGCCGCCAGTGCTTACGCATCATCCGGCGCAGGTATGGCTCGCTCGTCCACTGGTCGCGCTTCAGCGCCGTGTACAGGCGCTTCTTCTCGGCGTCAGAGATGTCCAGCCTGCTGATAGCTCGCCGGACTTTTGTCTTGGCGGCCTCACGGTTGGCGGTGATGTCGGCGACCGCATCCCGCACGGTCTCCTTCCATGCGTTCGCCCCATGCGTTCGCCAGCAGCCCGAAGCTGGTCGCCGTACCATCGGCCATCCACTGGTCCCGGATGGTGCGGTCTTTGATGCCGACACCGGCTACGGAGCCGTACTGGCGCCACGCCAGCTAACGTACCCGGCCGAGGCGGACGGCCTGTTCTTCGAGCTGCGCGTACTTACCGTGGTTGAGGTTCTTCGAGTAGGCGACGCGTGTGACTTTCACCGGCCACCACCGGCAAGTTCGTCCTTGAGTGTCTTCTCGTAGCGGCGCAGACCGTACAGGCGGCGGGAGAAGGTGTGCACGATCGCCAGAAGGTCCTGCACCATCTCTTCTTGCGGAGACAGCGACTCCTGGTTCGCCACGATGATCTCGCAGCCGTTCTTGCCCGCGACGTGTTCCAGGTACTCGAAGCCGAACCGGGCAAGCCGGTCCTTGTGTGCGATGACCAGCGTGCCGACTTCACCCCGCTCAATCGCGTCCATCAGAGCGAGGAACTTCTTCCGTCGCAGGTTCATGCCGTCGCCGACCTCGCGAACCCACTCGTCGACAGCAAGGCCCCGGCCCCGGCAGAACTCCTCCATCGCCTCCACCTGCGCGGCGAGGTGGCCCTTCTGCCCAGGCGCGGATACCCGGCAGTACACAACCGTCTTGCGAGCCGACTCGTCGAAGCCGGGCTGCAAGACGCGGCGCACGTCGGCGTCGGTGAAGTACCGCTGTCCGGACGCGGTTCGGCGCGCCACGATACGGCCTTCCCTCTCCCACCGCCGCACGGTGGAAGGGGAACGCCCAATGCGCTGCGCGAACTCGCCGATCCGGTACATGCTGACCACAAGTGAGCAAGGATCATCCACCACTAGACGTCACCTCCTACGCCGGATTCGCCCTGTTGGCGGGCGCCGGTCTTGAGGCCGCGCTGCGCGCCGTCCCGTATCCGAGGGCTGTGGCCGCGGCGCTGGCCGCCGCCGCGGTGGCAGCCCTGCTGCCGTACTCGATCCAGCTGCGGACGCCGCAGAGCCGCCTGGACGACCCGATGGCCGCGGCGCGCGCCGTACGGGAGCTGACCCGGCCCGGGGACGGGGTGCTGTTCATGCCCGCGCGGCGGCGTGAGCCCATCCTGTCGAGCCCGGGGGAGTTCCGCGGCCTGAAGGAACTGGCCCTGGCCCGGCACGCGGTGCCCTCCGGCACCCTGCACGGCATCGAACTGCCCGCGCCCCGTATCCGCGCCCGCATGCTGACCGTCCAGCGGATCGCCGTGGTGATGGACCCGCCTGGCCGGCCGCTGGACGACACCCCGCAGGAGCGGATGAAGCGCGACGTGCTCGACCGCTCCTTCCGCCGCTGCGCCGAGCGGGAGGTCCGGGGGATGGTGGTCGTCCTCTACGCCCGCCCGGGCGCCTGTTGACCCCGGCGCCTGCTGACCCGGCGCGGCAGGTCACGGGGGACCTGCCGCGCCCGGACCCCTACTTCTCGTCCTCGACCAGGCGGGCGGGGAAGCCGCCGGTGGCGATCGGGCCCCAGCGCTCCGGGGTGATCCGGATCAGCGACTTGCCCTGCTTGACCATGGCGGCCCGGTACTCGTCCCAGTCCGGGTGCTCGCCCGCGATATTGCGGTAGTACTCGACCAGCGGCTCCACGGACTCGGGGGTGTCGATCACCTCGGCGGTGCCGTCGATCTGCACCCACGGCCCGTTCCACTCGTCGGAGAGCACCATGATGCTGACGGCCGCCTCGCGCCGTACGTTGCGGACCTTGGCGCGCTCGGGGTAGGTCGACACGACGACGCGCCCCGCGTCGTCGACGCCGCACGTCAGCGGCGAGGCCTGCGGCGAGCCGTCGGCCCGGCGGGTCATCAGGATGGCGCGGTGGCGGGGCCGTACGAATTCCAGCAGTTCGTCGCGGCCGACCCGGGTGTTGGTGGCGATGGAGGGGCTCATGCGGCCGAGCCTACGGTGTCGGACGCGCGGTGCGGCATGCACCGGTCAGGTGTCGCACTCCAGCACCGTGCGGCACAGCCCGCAGCGGGCCCGCATCCGGCCGCGCACCGGGACCCGGATGCGCTGCCGGCAGGTCGGGCAGGGGAAGGAGACGCGCAGCGGGGAGCCGCTTTCGAAGGCGTATCCGGCCGGGCCGGCCGGCGGCGGCGCCTCGGGGTCGGCCTGCGCGAACCGGCGGTCCCGCGCATAGCGGCGGCGGCCCGCCCAGCCGCTCGCGGCCAGCGGCGGCTGCCGCTCGTCGCCGCGCGCCATGTCCAGGCCCTTGCCGTACGCCTCGTACGCCTGCGGGCTGGTGAACCAGATGGCGGGGTCCTCGCCGAACGCCAGCGCCCGCTTGGCCAGCACGTATCCGAACTCCTCCGGGGTCAGATAGCCGAGCTTCTGGCTGGAGACGGAGTCCTGGCGGAACGCGTCGAGCAGCAGCCAGCCCGCGCCGAGGTAGGCGGCGGTGGTGTCGGTGAGGATCTCGTTGGCACGGGTGCCGGGGAACGACAGATCGAGCCGGTGCAGATAGACGTGGGTGACCTCGTGGGCGAGGGCCGCGCCGATGTCCCGGCGGTGGGTCTTGAAGCGGGAGTTGAGCTCGATGAAGTACTCCGGTCCGGCGGCCAGCTCGATGTTTCCCGCGTGCCGCATCTCGCGGAAGCTGACGATCATGCGCGCGTCCGGGAGGCGCAGCTGCCGCACCATGACCCGGGCGACGCGCTGGACGCCGAGGTAGAGATCGTCCTGGTCGCAGAAGGCCACATCGCCGGGGGCCACGCTCAGCTCGTAGGTCCGCACCCCGTCGTACGACAGCCGCTTGTAGAGCGCGGTGAGCGCGGCCCGGACGGTGTCCAGGTGCGGGAATCCGTGCTCGATGTCGCTGCCCGGTGCCGCCACGCCGTCACCCCGTAGCCGTCGTCCGCCGTGCCCCCTGATTCAACTCTACGGGCCCCGGACCCGGTCGCGCCGCAGGCCGGGCCGGTCGGTGTGGCCGACGGGTGTGGCCGGAAAGCGACCCTTGTCAGGCCGATCGGTGCGTCCAGATAATCGCAACGCTGCTTGGCATGAGCCTGGCAAGTAGCTCAACCCCCCACGAAAGGAACTCCGTTGCGGAATCTCCGGAAGCCCGTGAAGAGATCAGCAGCCGTCGGAGCGGTCGCGCTCGCCGCGTTCAGCCTGATGCCCGGCACCTCCCTGGCCCAGGCCAAGACCGCCGAGCCCGTGGCCCAGGCCAAGAGCGCCGAGCCCGGCCCGTCCGTCGTCGGCGGCACCCGGGCCGCCCAGGGTGAATTCCCCTTCATGGTGCGGCTGTCCATGGGCTGCGGCGGCGCACTCTACACCCAGGACATCGTGCTCACCGCCGCCCACTGCGTCGACGGCAGCGGCGCCAACACCTCCATCACCGCCACCGCCGGCGTGGTGGACCTGCAGAGCTCCAGCGCCGTCAAGGTCAAGTCCACCCGGGTCCTCCAGGCTCCGGGCTACAACGGCACCGGCAAGGACTGGGCCCTGATCAAGCTCGCCAAGCCGATCAACCAGCCCACCCTGAAGATCGCCGAGACCACCGCCTACAACAAGGGCGACTTCACGGTCGCGGGCTGGGGCGCCGCCGTGGAGGGTGGCGGCCAGCAGCGCTACCTGCTCAAGGCCACCGTGCCGTTCGTCGACGACACCACCTGCAAGAGGGCGTACAGCGACCTCGTCGCCGGCGAGGAGATCTGCGCCGGACTCATGGACACCGGCGGCGTCGACACCTGCCAGGGCGACTCCGGCGGCCCGATGTTCCGCAAGGACGACTCCGGCGCGTGGATCCAGGTCGGCATCGTCAGCTGGGGCGACGGCTGCGCCCGCCCCGGCAAACCCGGCGTCTACACCGAGGTGAGCACCTTCGCCAAGGACATCAAGGCGGGCGCCACTTCGCTCGGCGGCTGACCCACCGCCCCGGGGCCGGCTCCCCGCCGGCCCCGGCATTCGCCCCTGGCGTGTCCGCCAGGGGCGCTGCGCTGCGCGCCGCCGCCGCTCAGCTCTGCCGGTAGCAGAGGCAGAAAGGATGCCCGGCGGGGTCGCTGAAGACCCGGAACCCCGACCGCTCGCCGCCGCTGTCGTGCAGGAAGGTCGCGCCCAGAGCGATCACCTCCCGCTGCGCTCGCTCCACGTCCTCGATCGTGTCCACGTCGAAGTCCAGATGGAACTGTTGCGGATGGTCCGGGTCCGGCCAGCGCGGCGGCTTGTGGTCGGGGGCCGCCTGGAAGGCGAACCGCTGGCCGTCCGGAGAGATGAGCCACACCCACTCCGGCTTGTCCGCGTCCACTCTCCAGCCCAGGATCTCGGCGTAGAAACCGGCCAGCGCTATGGGGTCGGGGCAGTCGATGACGGTGCACTGGAGCTTCGCAATCATGCCCCCGACGATAGGCGCGAGGCGCGCCGAGGAAAACCGCACACAGATGGAACCTCTGGGTCCATAAACCCACTCCTCCACGGTGGAGGGCTCGACCGGGGAGAGCACTCCAAGGGGAACGACCGCCTTCGGCCCCTCCCCAACCCCCCACAGGGGCCGGGGGCGGTCTTCGCGACCCTGACCCGGATCCCCGCTCCGGACCCCACGCCGGACTCTCGCCCCGGTCCACCCACTGGTCCCTTGGTCACAGCAGCGCCCCGGGCCGCATAGGGTCACTTGTCATGACGCAAACCGAGACCGAGGGGACCGACGGGGCCGCCACCATGAGCACCAACGACGAGATCGACGAGTCCGTCCGCGCCGAGCTGACCCGGCTGCGCGACTCCATCGACAACATCGACGCGGCCGTGGTCCATATGCTGGCCGAGCGCTTCAAGGCCACCCAGCAGGTCGGCTACCTCAAGGCCGAGCACAAGCTCCCCCCGGCCGACCCGGCCCGGGAGGCCCGCCAGATCAAGCGGCTCCGCGACCTCGCGGAGAGCGCCAAGCTCGACCCGGCCTTCGCGGAGAAGCTGCTCAACTTCATCATCGCGGAGGTCATCCGCCACCACGAGACGATCGCGCGCTCCTGAGGACTGCCCAGGGCCTGCCGTCAAAGGGGCGCGGTCCGGGGCGCCGGGCGGAGGGGAAGGCCGCATCCCCCGGCGCACACCCCCAAATCCACACAGAACCGCACCGCGCCGCGCAACCTCTTCCCGGGCGTGTGACGTCCGCAGGCAGTAGGGCAGCATGTCTCCATGTCCGTACTGACGCGCGACGAAGCGCAGACCCGAGCTCGCCTCATCGAGGTCCATCACTACACCCTGGACCTCGACCTGACCCGTGGCGACGAGATCTTCGGTTCAACCACCACCATTCGCTTCAGCGCGCGCCAGCCGGACGTGGACACCTTCGCCGAGCTCATGCCTGCCGCCCTGCACCGCATTGTGCTCGACGGCCAGGAGCTCCCCCTCGACAATGCCGACGAGGTGATCGCCGACGGGCGGCTGCCGCTCACCGGGCTCGCCGAGGGCGAGCACGAGCTGCGCGTCGAGACGGACATGCGCTACTCCCGCACCGGCGAGGGCATGCACCGCTTCACCGACCCCGCCGACGGGGAGACGTACCTCTACACCATGTGCTGTATGTCCGACGCCAACGACGTCTTCGTCGGCTTCGACCAGCCGGACCTCAAGGCCGTCTTCGAGGTGCACGTCACCGCCCCGCCCGAGTGGACCGTCCTCGGCAACGGCATCGCCACCCGCGTCGGCGAACCGCACGAGGGCCGCTGGCAGCTCGCGCCCACCCCGCCCATCAGCACCTACCTGCTCGCGCTGGCCGCCGGGCCGTACCACTCGGTGCGCACCGAGCACGCCGGGCTGCCCTTCGGCCTGCACGTACGCCGCTCCCTCGCGCCGTACCTGGAGGCCGACGCCGACGAACTCTTCGACATCACCCGTCGCTGCTTCGACCGCTACCACGAGATCTTCGACGAGCCGTACCCCTTCGACTCCTACGACCAGGCGTTCGTCCCGGAGTTCAACTCCGGCGCCATGGAGAACCCCGGCCTCGTCACCTTCCGCGACGAATTCATCTACCGCTCCGCCGTCACCGACGCCGAACGGCAGACCCGCGCGATGGTCATCGCCCACGAGATGGCCCATATGTGGTTCGGCGACCTGGTCACCATGGAGTGGTGGGACGACATCTGGCTGAACGAGTCGTTCGCCGAGTACATGGGCTACCAGACCCTCACCGAGACCACCCGCTACACCGACACCTGGGCCGACTTCGGCGTGCGCCGCAAGAACTGGGGCTACGACGCCGACCAGCGCCCCTCCACCCACCCCGTGGCCCCCACGCCCGAGCAGGTCCCCGACACCGCCGCCGCCCGCCTCAACTTCGACGGCATCTCCTACGCCAAGGGCGCCTCCGCGCTGCGCCAACTCGTCGCCTGGCTCGGTGAGAAGAACTTCCTCGACGGCATCAACAACCACTTCGCCCGGCACCGCTTCGGCAACGCCACCCTCGCCGACTTCATCGACTCCCTAGCCGAGGCGTCCGGCCGGGATGTGCACGCCTGGGCCGACCGCTGGCTGCGCACCGACGGCGTGGACACCCTCACGCCGGCGATCACCACCAGCGGCGGCCAGTGGACGGCCGAGATCCACCACAAGGGAAGCGGCACAGCTGACAGCGGCATCAGCCGCCCGCACCGCATCGCCATCGGCCTGTACGACCACGAGCCCGCCGCCCCTCACAAGCTCGTACTGCGCGACCGGGTCGAGGCCGAGCTGACCGACGGCTCCCCGCTGACCCTCCCGTTCACCGGCCCCCGCCCCGACCTGCTGCTCCTCAACGACAGCGACCTCACCTACGCCAAGATCCGGCTGGACCCCGGATCCTGGAAGACCGCCCTGCGCTCCCTGTCCGGCCTCCCCGACGCGCTCAGCCGCGCCGTCGTCTGGAACGCCGCGCGCGATATGGTGCGCGACGGTGAACTGCCGCCCGGCGCCTACCTCGACGCCGCCCGCGCCCATCTCCCGCACGAGACCGACATAGCGATCGTCCAGGGCGTCCTCGCCTTCGCCCGCACCCAGATCGCCGACCGCTACCTCCCCGCCCACAAGCGCGCCGCCGCCCTCGCCACCATCTCCGCCACCTGCCGCGATCTGCTGCGCCGCACCGAGGACGGCTCAGGGCCCGGGCTGCGGCTCGCCGCCGTGCGCACCCTCGTCGACAGCGCCACCTCGGCCGCCGAGCTGAGCGACTGGCTCGGCCGCGACACCGTCCCCGGCGGCCCGGACCTCGACCCCGAGCTGCGCTGGCAGGTCCTCCGGCGCCTCGCCGTCCTCGGCGCCGTCACCCCGGCCGATATCGACGCCGAGCTCGCCCGTGACTCCAGCGCCACCGGCCAGGAGGGCGCGGCCCGCTGCCGCGCCGCGCTCCCCGACGCCGAGGCCAAGCGCGCCGCCTGGGCCGCGCTCTTCGAGGCCGACGGCCCGGAGCTGTCCAACTACCTCATCACCGCGACGGCCCTGGGCTTCTGGCAGCCCGAGCAGCACGCCCTCCTCGCCGAGTACGTCCACGGCTACTTCCCGGCCGCCGTCGACCTGGCCGTCCGCCGCGGCCCGGCCATCGCCGACTCGGTCGCCCGCTGGGGCTTCCCCACGACGGTGGACGAGACGACCCTGCGGCTGGGGGAGGAGTGCCTGAGCGCCGACGCCCCGTCCGTGCCCCCGACGCTGCGCCGCCGCTTCGCCGACGAACTCGACGATCTGCGCCGGGCGCTGCACGTCCAGCGGGCCCAGGAGGAGGCGGCAGCCACGGAGGGCGGGGCGTAGCGGCCCCGCCGGCGGCGCGGCGCGCGGGACCTGCGGGCGCGGTGCAGCGGGCCTCGCGCCGCTTCGCGGGCGAGGTGTAGCCGACTGGCGCGGCCCCGGCCGGCCGACGAGGCGTAGCGGAGCCCGGGCCCGTCCCCCCGGCCGCGGCGCGCCGGGGGGACGGGCCCGGGCCGCAGCCCCCTGCCCGCCGCTGGGGCGAGCGCAGTGTCTGCGGCCCCGCTGGCGGGACGACGCGGAGGTGGCGGGCCTCGCGCGGCTTCGCGCGGCTTCGCGGGCGAGGCGTAGCACACCGGGCGGGGTGGCGCGGCGCGGTCGAGGCGTAGCGCCCCGGCGGCGCGGAGGTAGCGGACCTCGCGCCGCTTCGCCGGCGAGGCGTAGCCGACTGGCGCGGCCCCGGCCGGCCGACGAGGCGTAGCGGAGCCCGGGCGCGGCCCCGGCTGTGGCGCGTCGGAGGGACGGGCCCCGGCCGCCGCCCCCCTGCCCGCTGCTGGCGGGGCGGCGCGGAGGTAGCGGACCTCGCGCGCTCGCGCGGCCTCGCTGTCGAGGCGTAGCCGACTGGCGCGGCCCCCGGCCGACGAGGCGTAGCGCCGCCCTGCGGCGCTGGTTGCGGCGCGCCGGAGGGGACGGGCCCCGGTCGCCGCCCTGCCCGCCGCCGGGGCGCCGGAGTGATGGCGCCCCGGCCCCGGTCGCACGCCGCCCCGGGCGGCGGTCGGGGCGCTGCCGTCGTCGGGTCGCACGCCGCCTCGGCGGCGGCTGGGGCTGGTTGCCACCCGGCCGCACGCCGCCCGGTCGGGCCGCCGCCCCGGGGGCTATCGCCCCGGGGCGCCGTCCCCGACGGCGCGCTGCCCCCAGCCGTACGCCCCCTTCCGCCACCCCACGCCCCCTTCCGAGGGGGCGTTCACCTGTTCGCGGCCCTGTTCGCGACACCCGTTCGCGCCGCCCGATACCCGCCGGGGCGGCCCGATGCCCCGGTGGGTATCGCGTATCTCTGCGTAGCGCCAAGCAATCACCAAGACGGCGTGGCCAGATCATGGGATGTCTTTGGCCGAACACACCCCCGTCGAGATCCCGCCCGGCGAAACCCCCGCGTCGGCGCGCCGGGCCGGTGGCAGCCTCCTGGCGTGATGTGGATGAAACGTGTGCGGGCGGACCGGGAGCTGCGGCCCGGCGGATTCGCGCCGGTGATGGCGACCGGCATCGTCTCGCAGGGGGTCCGCGCCGCGGGGGCGCGATGGGCGTCGGACGGGCTGCTCGCGGTGGCCCTGGCGATGTACGGACTGCTGCTGGTGGCCTGGGCGCGGCGGGTGACCGGGCACCGGCGGGAGGTGGCGGCGCAGCTGAGGGACCCGGCGAAGGTGTTCGGGTTCTTCACCTTCGTCGCGGGCTCCGATGTGCTCGCCACCCGGCTGGCGGCCGGGCCGTGGCGGCCGGTCGCGGCGATTCTGCTGGCCGTGGCCCTGCCTGTATGGCTGGCGCTGATGTGGTGCGCGGCGCGGGTGGTGCGCGGGCTCGGGCCCGGCGGCGTGCTGCGGCATGTCGACGGCAGCTGGTTTCTGTGCGTGGTGGGCCTCCAGTCCGTGGTGCTGGCCGGCGCCGCGCTGGAGCCCCACCGGGCCCTGGCGGCGAAGGAGACCGGCTGGGCCCTCGGGCTGGTGCTCTATGTCGTGGTGGCCGTGGCGGTGGCGAGCCGGCTGGTGCGCCTCGGCGTACGGCCGCAGGAGCTGTCGCCGCCGTACTGGATCGCCATGGGCGCCTGCGCGATCAGCCTGCTGGCCGGCGCCCGGCTCGTTCCGCAGGGGCTCGACTCCTCGCCCCCTGGGGACGTCGTCGCGGGGTTTCTCCTGGTCATATGGGGCTGGATGACCTGTCTGCTGCCGGTGCTGCTGGCCGCCGGGGTCTGGCGGCACGGGGTGCACCGGGTCTCGCTCGCCTTTGAACCGACGTGGTGGACGATCGTCTTCCCGCTGGGCATGTACGCCGTGTCCACGGCCGCCCTGGGCACCGCTGAGGGGCCGCACCGGCTGGTGCCCGTGGGGCATGTGATGGCCTGGGGTGCCTCTGGGGCATGGGCCATTGTCATGTTCGGCGCGTTGGGCGGTCGAGGATCTGGCCAGAAAAAGAGGTCAAGAAATGGCAACGCCCGCCGCACGGCGCCGCCGGGGCGATGAGGAGGGCCAGGCCGTACCGATCACCAGGGCAGTTTGATGCCTCGTCAACTTCCAGCAACTTTTGCCTTGTAGGCAAGTCATACGCCTGAGGCAAGCATTGCAAAGTGCAAGAAAAGACAGTTTCAGATGATGCTAAATGGCCGAAAGCGGTCAGACGGTGTGGCTGATACGAGAGCAATGCTGAGGCGCGAACCCAAGCAGGTCACATGCCGCTGCCGGGGGGAAGCGGCATGTGACCGGGCCCCCACCCAGAGGAGTTGTTGGTCCGTGGCACGTCGCACAACACGATCGGCGGCCGAGTCAGCCGCGTCAGCGGTGACCGAGCGCCTCCTGCGGGCCGGGGCGTCCCTCAGGCGCACCCCGACCACCCTGGACCTGCGGGCCGTGTACCGGACCGACCAGGCGGTGGAGGACTCCCCGTACCGGGAGCGCTGGGCCCACGACAAGGTGGTGCGCTCCACGCACGGCGTGAACTGCACCGGCTCCTGCTCCTGGAAGGTGTACGTCAAGGACGGGCTGATCACCTGGGAGACCCAGCAGACCGACTACCCCTCGGTCGGCCCGGACCGGCCGGAGTACGAGCCCCGCGGCTGCCCGCGCGGCGCCGCCTTCTCCTGGTACACCTACTCGCCCACCCGGGTGCGCTATCCGCACGCCCGCGGCGTACTGGTCGAGCTCTACCGGGAGGCCAAGGCGCGGCTCGGCGACCCGGTGGCCGCCTGGGCGGAGATCACCGGCGACCCGGACAAACGCCACCGCTACCAGTCGGCCCGCGGCAAGGGCGGGCTGGTCCGCATCACCTGGGACGAGGCGCTGGAGATCGCGGCCGCCGCCCATGTGCACACCCTGAAGGAGTACGGCCCGGACCGGATCGCCGGCTTCTCTCCGATCCCCGCCATGTCCATGGCCTCGCACGCCGTCGGCGCCCGCTTCATGTCGCTGATCGGCGCGCCGATGATCTCCTTCTACGACTGGTACGCGGATCTGCCCATCGCCTCCCCCCAGGTGTTCGGCGACCAGACCGACGTCCCCGAGTCGGGCGACTGGTGGGACGCCGCCTATCTGATGCTGTGGGGCTCCAACGTCCCCGTCACCCGCACCCCCGACGCCCACTGGATGGCCGAGGCCCGCTACCGGGGCCAGAAGGTGGTGGTGGTCTCCCCGGACTACGCGGACGCCACCAAGTTCGCCGACGAGTGGCTGCACCCCCACCCCGGCACCGACGGCGCGGTCGCCATGGCGATGGGACACGTCATCCTCAAGGAGTTCTTCGCCGAGCGGGAGGTCCCCTACTTCGCCGACTACGTCAGGCGCTTCACCGATCTGCCCTTCCTGGTCGACCTGGTCGAGCGGGAGCCGTCCGGACACCGCGTCCCCGGCAAGTTCCTCACCGCCGCCGACCTGGAGGAGACCGACCCGGGCCTGGCCGCCCACGCCGACGAGGCGGCCCGGCGCTGGATGCCGGTCCTCTACGACACGCGGACCGACCGCCCGGTCGTCCCTGGCGGCACCCTGGGCGACCGGTGGAGCAAGGGCGGCGAGGGCCGCTGGAACCTGGACCTGGGTGACATCACCCCCCGGCTGACCTTCCATCAGGCCGCCGGGACCGTCCAGACCGTCGAGGTCGAGCTGCCCCGCTTCGATACGCCCGGCGCCACCGTACGGCGCTCCGTCCCCGTACGGCGGCTCGGCGGACGGCTGGTCACCACGGTCTTCGACCTGCTCATGGCCCAGTACGCGGTGGGCCGCCCCGGCCTTGAGGGACAGTGGCCGACCGGCTACGACGACGCCACGGTGCCCGGCACCCCCGCCTGGCAGGAGGCCATCACCTCCGTACCGGCCGCCGCCGTGATCCGCGCGGCCCGCGAGTTCGCGGGCACCGCCGAGAAGAGCAACGGGCGCTGCATGATCGTGATGGGCGCCGGCACCAACCACTGGTTCCACTCCGACACCATCTACCGCTCGTTCCTCACCCTGCTGCTCCTCACCGGCTGCCAGGGCGTCAACGGCGGAGGCTGGGCGCACTACGTGGGCCAGGAGAAGGTGCGGCCCTTCACCGGCTGGCAGCAGCTGGCCACCGCCGCCGACTGGGTACGGCCCTCCCGGCAGATGGCCGGCACCCCGTACTGGTATCTGCACACCGACCAGTGGCGCTACGAACGGTACGGCGCCGACGCGCTGGCGTCCCCCACCGGCCGCGGCCTGTTCACCGGCCGCCACACCGCCGACCTGGTCGCCCAGTCCATGCGGCTCGGCTGGATGCCCTCGTACCCCACCTTCGCCGCCAACCCCCTCGACCTGGGCCGCCGGGCCAAGGAGAGCGGGCAGCCGGCGGGGGAGTGGATCGCCGGACAACTGGCCACCGGACAGCTGGACTTCGCCTGCGAGGACCCGGACGCGCCGGAGAACTGGCCCCGTGTGCTGACCGTCTGGCGGGCCAACCTCATCGGGTCCTCAGCCAAGGGGAACGAGTACTTCCTGCGCCATCTGCTCGGCGCCCGCGACAACGCCACCGCCGAGGAGGCCCCGCCCGGCAACCGCCCGGCGGACGTGACCTGGCGAGACGAGGCGCCGCGCGGGAAGCTCGACCTGCTGCTGGCGCTGGACTTCCGGATGACCTCCACCACGCTCTTCGCCGACCTCGTGCTGCCCGCCGCCACCTGGTACGAGAAGCACGACCTGTCCAGCACCGACATGCACCCCTACGTCCACGCCTTCACCCCGGCGATCATCCCGCCCTGGCAGGCCCGCACCGACTTCGAGATCTTCCACGGCCTCGCCCGCAAACTCAGCGAACTCGCCGCCGGACGCCTGGAGACCGCCCACGACCTGGTCGCCTGCGCCCTGATGCACGACACCCCCGGCGAGACCGCCCAGCCCGGCGGCACCGTACCGGACTGGCGCGACCCGACGACCGGCTCCGTGACGGGCGCCGTGCCCGGCCGGAACCTGCCGGACTTCGCCCTCGTCGAACGCGACTACACCGCCGTCGCCGACCAGCTCGCCGCCTTCGGCCCGCTCGCCGAACGGCAGGGCATGAAGGTCAAGGGCGTGGGCGTCAACCCCGCGCCCGAAGCCGCCTGGCTCGCGGACCGCTGCGGCACGGCCGTACGGGGCGCCGCCAAGGGACGGCCGCTGCTGGACACCGACACCAAGATGTGCGAGGCGATCCTCGCCCTCTCCGGCACCACCAACGGACGCCTCGCCGCCGAAGGGTTCCGGCAGCTCGCGGAGCGCTGCGGCCCTGCCTCGGGCCTCACCGAACTGGGCGCCTCGGTGGCCGAGCGCCGCGTGGTGTTCTCCGACGCCCAGACCCGCCCCGTGCAGGTCGGCGCCAGCTTCGAATGGTCTGGCAAAGAGGCCCCCGACCGCCGCTACGCGCCGTTCACCATCAACACCGAGCACCGCAAGCCCTGGCACACCCTCACCGGCCGCCAGCACTTCTACCTGGACCACGACTGGATGGCCGAACTCGGCGAGCAACTTCCCGTCTACCGGCCCCCGCTGGACATGGCCGCCCTCGGCGAGGCCCCGCCACCCGGCGCCAACAGCGGGGATGCCGGGCGGTCCGTCACCGTCCGCTATGTCACCCCGCACTCCAAGTGGTCCATCCACTCCGAGTACCAGGAAAACCTGATCATGCAGACGCTGGCCCGCGGCGGCCCCGTCATCTGGCTCAGCGTGCCCGACGCCCAGTCCATCGGCGTGGCCGACAACGACTGGATCGAGGCGGTCAACGCCAACGGCGTCGTCGTCGCCCGGGCCGTGGTCTCCCACCGCATGCCCGAAGGCACCGTGTTCATGTACCACGTACAGGAACGCCTGGTGAACGTGCCCAAGTCCGAGACCACCGGCGGCCGGGGCGGCACCCACAACGCCCTCACCAAGCTGCTCATCAAGCCCACCCACCTCATCGGCGGCTACGCGCAGCTCTCCTTCGCGCCCAACTACTACGGACCGACCGGCAACCAGCGCGACGCGATCACCGTCATCCGGCGCCGGTCCCAGAACGTGGAGTACTGACATGCCCCGCCGCCAGCCGTCCCGCCCCAGGGTGATGGCCCAGGTCGCCATGGTCATGAACCTCGACAAGTGCATCGGCTGCCACACCTGCTCGGTCACCTGCAAACAGACCTGGACCAACCGGTCAGGCACCGAATACGTCTGGTTCAACAACGTCGAAACCCGCCCCGGCCAGGGCTATCCCCGTACCTACGAGGACCAGGACAAGTGGAAGGGCGGCTGGCACCTGAAGAACGGCCGGCTCGTGCCGCGCACCGGCGGCCGCGCCCGCCGCCTCGCCCGCCTGTTCGCCAACCCCGAACTCCCCTCCCTCGACGACTACTACCAGCCCTGGACGTACGACTACGACAACCTCACCACCGCCCCCCTCGGCGAGGACCTGCCCACCGCCCCGCCCCGCTCCCTGATCGACGGCCGGCCCACCGCCGTCACCTGGGGCCCCAACTGGGACGACGACCTCGGCGGCGGCCCCGAACACCTCTCCGGCGACCCGGTGCTCGCCAAGATGACCGAGAAGGTGCGGCTGGAGTACGAGCAGGCGTTCATGTTCTACCTGCCGCGCATCTGCGAACACTGCCTCAACCCCTCCTGCGTCGCCGTCTGCCCCTCCGGCGCGATGTACAAGCGGGTCGAGGACGGCATCGTCCTCGTCGACCAGGACCGCTGCCGCGGCTGGCGGATGTGCGTCAGCGGCTGCCCGTACAAGAAGGTCTACTTCAACCACCGCAGCGGCAAGGCCGAGAAGTGCACCTTCTGCTACCCGCGGATCGAGGCCGGGGAGCCCACCGTCTGCTCCGAGACCTGCGTGGGCCGGCTGCGCTACCTCGGCGTACTGCTCTACGACCCGGACAAGGTCGGCGAGGCCGCCTCGGTCCTCGACGAGAAGGACCTGTACGAGGCCCAACTCGGCTGCTTCCTCGACCCCGACGACCCGGAAGTGGTCCGCGCCGCCGAGGAGTCCGGCATCCCGCACGACTGGATCGAGGCCGCCCGCCGCTCCCCGGTCCACGCGCTGATCACCCGGTACAAGGTGGCGCTGCCGCTGCACCCCGAATACCGCACCATGCCCATGGTCTGGTACATCCCCCCGCTCTCCCCGGTCGTCGACGCGCTCACCGCCACCGGCCACGACGGCGAGGAGCCCGCCAACCTCTTCGGCGCCATCGACGCCCTGCGCATCCCCGTCTCGTACCTCGCCGAACTGTTCACCGCCGGCGACCCGGAACCGGTCGAGGCCGCCCTGTGCCGGCTCGCCGCCATGCGCAGCCATATGCGGCGGAACAACCTCGGCGAGGAACAGGACCCCGCGATCGCCCGCGCGGTCGGCATGGACCAGGAGACCATCGAGGCCATGTACCGGCTGCTCGCCCTGGCCAAGTACGACGAGCGGTACGTCATCCCCACCGGCTACGCCGCGGGCGCGGGCCACGACGGGCCGACTGACACCTGCAGCCTCGACGAGGACGGGCTGCCCGGGATGATGCCGGACGGCTTCCCCGGCGCCGACGACTTCCACGCCCCTCCGGTGCCCGCCCCCGCCGGAGCTGGTGCCGGTGCCGGGTCGGGGCTCGCCGGCCGGTTGAACCTGCTCAACTGGAACGGCCGCGGACGCCCCAGCGGAATGTTCCCCGGCCGGGCCGAGGAGCAGCAGTGAGCCCAATGAAGCCGCCGCGCCCGCTGAGCCCGCCGAGCGCGGCCACCCCCGCCGTGCACCAGGCCGCCGCCCTCCTCCTCGGCTACCCCGACCGGCACTGGCCCGCCCGCCTGACCCTGGTACGCGACGCCCTCGGCGAGGTGACCGGCCCCGGCACCGCACCCCTGCTGCGGTTCTGCGCCGCCGTACGGGACATCCCCGTACTCGACCTGGCCGCCCGCTACGTCGTCACCTTCGACCGCAGCCGGCGGCGCACCCTGCACCTCACCTACTACACCGACGGCGACACCCGGCGCCGCGGCGGCTCGCTCGCCGAGTGGAAGGCCCGCTACCGCGCTCACGGCTGGGCGCCCCCCGAGGACGAACTGCCCGACTACCTGCCCCTGGCCCTGGAGTTCGCCGCCCGCTGCCCCGCCCCGGGGACGCGGCTGCTGAGCGAACACCGCCCCGCGATCGAGCTGCTGAGGATGGCCCTGGCCGACCACGACAGCCCCTACGCCGAGGTGCTGCGCGCCGTCTGCGACACCCTGCCCGGCGCCTCGCCCGCCGACCGCGCCACGGCCCTGGCACTCGCCCGCGGCGGACCACCCGCCGAAGCGGTCGGCCTGGCCCCCTTCGCCGCCGCTCCCGAGCGCGCCGGCCACCTTCCGGGAGGAACCGGCCGATGAACCACCTCAACATCGCCCTGTGGGGCGTGCTGCCCTACCTCGTGCTCGTCCTCTTCGTCGCGGGCGCCGCCTGGCGCTACCACTACGACCGCTTCGGCTTCACCACCCGCTCCAGCCAGCTGCACGAACACCGCCTGCTGAGCATCGGCGGCCCGCTCTTCCACTTCGGGCTGCTGTTCGTCGCCGCGGGCCATGCCGTCGGCCTGATCATCCCCGAATCGCTGACCGAGCGGCTGCGCGTCAGCGAAGGGCTCTACCACGCCAACGCGCTGCTCGTCGGCGGCACCGCGGGCCTGGCCACCGCCGCCGGCCTGGGGCTGCTGCTCTACCGGCGGCTGCGGGTGCCCGCCGTACGGGCGGCGACCAGCCGAAGCGACCGGGCCGTCTACCCCGTGCTCGCCGCCGTCCTGCTGGCCGGGCTCACCGCGACCGCCACGGGCGTGGGCGACGACGCCTACGACTACCGGCAGGGCGTATCCGTCTGGTTCCGCAGCCTGTTCACCCTCGACCCCAACGTCCCGGCCATGACCCACGCGCCCCTCGTCTACCGGCTGCACGCCCTGCTGGGCCTGGCGCTGTTCGCCCTATGGCCCTTCAGCCGGCTCGTCCACGCCTTCGCCGCCCCCCTCGGCTACCTGGTCAGGCCGTACGTGGTCTACCGCTCCCGCACCCCGGCCCGCCCGTACCGCCACCCGGCGCTCACCGGTCCTGACGGCGCGGACGCACCTCCCCGGAAGCGGCGGCGAGCACATCACTGACCCGGGCGGGCCCGGCCCCGGACGGCCCTGCCGCCCGGAGGTCGGGCTCGTCCGCGACCGCGTTCAACGCCCGCAGGCCGCGCGCAAGACCGGCCCGCACCTCGGCGGGCAGCCGCTCTACCAGGACGGAGATCTCGGCGCGCCGGTACTCGAGCACCCGCGCCACCACCTCCGCGCCCCGGTCGGTCACCCGTAGCACCACCTCCCGGCGGCTGTCCGGATTGACCCGCCGGTCCACCAGGCCAAGCGACTGCAGCCGGTCCACCGTCCGCATGGCGGTGGACGGGTTGACCCCAAGACCCGACGCCAGCGCCGCCAGCTTCGCGGGGCCACAGCTGTCCAGCACCACCAAGGCGCGCAGTTGTGTCGCCGTCAGCGTCTCGTCGACCGCGGCGAGCGCCCGCGCCGAGATCGCCACCAGCAGCCGCGAGGCGGCCATCATCGAGGAGATGAGCTCTTCGGTCAGGCCGCTGTTGTCGTCCGGCTGCTGATCCACGTCGCCCCCTGGCCCGCTCTCCCGCTCGACGTTTCTGTGCCCGGGCATCTTACGGAAGCCGGGCCCGCGCTTCATCACGCCGCCCCGCCGTGTGTGCTTCATCAGGTAGGCCGCCGCGATCAATTCACGCACCGGCACTACCACGTACGAGTGGATCTGTCGCGACGACAGGCCGAACCGCTTGTGCGCAAAGTACTTTAGGCCCCGAGTCCAGATGTTTCGCCTGTCCCGCGCGCCCGGTGCGCTCACCGAGGCCGTGAGACCCGCCCCCGGGCGGCCCGGCGCCGCTTTTGAGACATCGCCAGGACCGCTCCCCTGCCCGACCTCGAGACGAGGGGCACACCCATGCCTGTGCCCGCTTCCGCGACCGCCCGCCTCCTGGCCGGTGGTACCGAAGGCCCGCGCGCGCTCCGCCCGATGCTCGACACCGTCCTCGACGCCCTCGCCACCGGCGCCGCCGACCGCGGCGGCCCGCTCCCGCCCGGCGGCCCGAGGGCCGTCGCCCGTCGCGTACGGGCCGCGGCCGAACCCGTCCTCCCCACCGTCGGCACCGGCGCCCACCAGGCCCTGCACACCCTCGTCCGGGCTCTCGCCGCGGGCGCCGCCGACCCCGCCGAACCACACTGCACCGCCCATCTGCACTGCCCGCCCCTCGCCGTCGCGGCCGCCGCCGACCTCGCCGCCAGCGCCCTCAACCCCTCCCTCGACTCCTGGGACCAGGCCCCCGCCGCCGGCGAACTCGAAACGCTCACCTGCCGCGCCCTCGGCCGGCTCGTCCACCCCCACCGCCCGAACCCCGACGCCCTCGCCACCACCGGCGGCACCGAGGCCAACCAACTCGCCCTGCTGCTCGCCCGCGAGGCCGCCAGCACCGCGGGCGCCACCGCCCCCCTGCGGATCGTCTGCGGAGCCAACGCCCACCACAGCGTCCACCGCGCCGCCTGGCTCCTGGGCCTCCCCGCGCCCCTCACCATCCCCACCCCCACCGGCGTCCTCGACCCGGCCCGCCTCCACGACACCCTCGCCGAACTGCCCGGCCCACCACACCCCGTACTCGTCGTCGCCACCGCGGGCACCACCGACACCGGCGCCATCGACCCCCTGCCGCCCATCGCCGACCTCTGCGACCGCCATGCGGCCACCCTCCACATCGACGCCGCCTACGGCGGGCCGCTCCTGTTCAGCGACACCCTCCGCACCCGGCTCCACGGCCTCGACCGGGCCCGCACCACCGCCCTCGACCTGCACAAACTCGGCTGGCAGCCCGCCGCGGCCGGCCTCCTCGCCGTCCCCGACAGCGCCGTCCTCGCCCCGCTCGCCCACCGAGCCGACTACCTCAACGCCCACGACGACACCGCCGCTGGCATCCCCGACCTCCTCGGCCGCTCCCTGCGCACCACCCGCCGCCCCGACATCCTCAAAATCGCCGTCACCCTGCGCGCCCTCGGCCGCCGCGGCCTCGGCGACCTGGTCGAACGAGCCTGCGCCGCCGCCCAGCACCTCGCCGACCTCATCGACTCCCGCCCCGGCCTCGACCTCTACGCCCGCCCCGCCATCAGCACCGTCCTCTTCCGGCCCGCCGGAGCCGACCCGGCCGCCGTCGCCGCCGTACGACGCCGCCTCCTGCGCGAGGGCCGGGCCGTCCTCGGCCGCGCCACCACCTACGAAGGGCTCTGGCTCAAGGCCACCGTCCTCAACCCGCACACCCAGCCCAGCGACCTGCGGGCGCTGGTCGCACTCGTGGAAGGCAGCACCCCATGAGCACCGCCCAACCCCCCACCCCCGCCGCCGGACCCGAACAGCCCCTGGACCTCGCCGGCATCGGCATCGGACCGTTCAACCTCTCCCTGGCCGCCCTCGCCCAGGGCATCCCCTGCCTGCGCACCGCCTTCTACGAACAGCGCCCAGCCTTCCACTGGCACCCCGGCCTGCTCATCGACGGCGCCAAGGTCCAGGTCCCCTTCCTCGCCGACCTCGTCACCCTCGCCAACCCCACCAGCCCCTGGACCTTCCTGAACTACCTCAAGGCCCACGAACGGCTCTTCCCCTTCTACAACGCCGAGCGCTTCCACATCGAACGCGCCGAATACGACGCCTACTGCCGCTGGGTCAGCCACCACCTCCCCGGCCTCCACTTCGGCCACCAGATCGACGCCGTCCGCTGGAACCACGACCACCTCCTCTTCGAACTCGACTACACCGAACTCGACGCCACCGGCGAGGCCCGCCACATGGGCCGCGGCTACGCCCGCGCCCTGGTCCTCGGCGTCGGCACCGAACCCCACGTCCCCGCGCCCCTGTGCCCCCTCGTCGACACCCCCGGCGTACCCGTCATCCACTCAGCCGACTACCTCGAACACCGCGAAGCGCTGCTGGCCACCGGCCATGTCACCGTCGTCGGCTCCGGCCAGTCCGGCGCCGAGGTCTTCCTCGACCTGCTCCGCAACCGGCCCCCGGGCGCCGAAGGACTCCACTGGCTCACCCGCACCCCCGCCTTCGCCCCCATGGAATACAGCAAGCTCGGCCTCGAACACTTCACCCCCGACTACGCCCGCTACTTCCACGCGCTGCCCGAATGCGTACGCGACCAACTGGTGCCCCGCCAATGGCAGCTCTACAAGGGCATCGCCCACGACACCATGACCGACATCCACGACGAGCTCTACCGCCGCACCCGGCACGGCGGCTGGCCCGACACCGTCCTCACCCCCGGCGTCACCGTCCGCACCGCCGGCCGCACCGCCGCCGCCCGACTCGAACTCCACCTCGAACACGCCCAACAAGGCGCCCGCAGCCGCCACATCACCGAAGCCGTCGTCCTCGCCACCGGCTACCGCGAACGGCGCATCGACACCATCATCGCCGCCCTCGACCCCTACATCCGCCGCGACTCCCGCGAGCGCCCCCGTATCGACGAACACCACCGCATCGTCCTCGACCCCATCGTCAAGGGCCCCATCTACGTCCAGAACGCCCAGCGCCACGCCCACGGCGTCGGCGCCCCCGACCTCGGCCTCGCCGCCTGGCGCTCCGCCGTCATCCTCAACTCACTGACCACCGAACCCGTCTACCCCCTCCCGCCTCGCACCGCCTTCACCACCTTCGGCCTCCAGCCCACCCACCCCGGCAGCGCCGCCGGACACCTCCCCGAACAGCGCGACAGCTTTCGATCATCCGACACCCAGGCCATCCTTGGGTGATGGCCAACAGACAACTCCGAGTCGCCGCCTACGCCGTCTGCATCCAGGACGGCAGAATCCTCCTCGCCCGATGGGTGGGCCCCGACAGCAAACAGTGGACGATGCCCGGCGGCGGCATCCGGCACGGTGAAGACCCGTACGATGCCGCCATCCGCGAGGTCGAGGAGGAGACCGGCTACACCGTCGAGATAGACGACCTCCTCGGCATCGACTCCGTCCACCACCGCTACGCCCGCCGCCGCGGCCGCGACGCGGACTTCCACGGCCTGCGCGTCGTCTACACCGCGCATATCGTAGGCGGGCAGCTGCGCAACGAGATCAACGGCTCCACCGACCAGGCCGCCTGGATCGAACTCGACCGCGTCGCCGAACTGCCCCGGGTCCCGCTCGTGGACATCGCTCTGTCGCTGCACCGGACACGGCCCGCCCAGGGCAGGGTCCAGACGCCGGCCTGACGAGGCGGCTGCGACCGGCTCACGGACACCGGCCTGAACAACAGGCCCACGGCAACAGCCATCTCAAGAACTGAACCACCACCCCAAGAACCAAACCACATCCCGAGAACCGAACCTCTCACCCGCCCGCAAGGAGCAGCCACCCCATGGACCACGCCTCCCCGCAGCCCACGACCGCCCTGCCCTACGGCACCCCCGAAACCCCGCGCGTCGCGGTCCGCGGCGAGGCCCGCCTCGAAGTCGACCCCGAGATCGCCCGCCTCGGCATCACCGTCAGCGCGCGCGGCAGCGACCGCCGCACCGCCCTCGAAGACCTCACCCGCCGCAACGCCCAGGTCCTCGACCTCGTGAAGTCCTACGGCGAGGCGGTCGAGAAGCTGGAGACCGGCGCCTTCGCCATCACCCCGCAGCTCACCGCCAAGGGCCGTCACGAGCGCGTACACGCCTACCACGGCCGCGTGCACCTCTCCGTCACCATCGCCGACTTCACCGCACTCGGCGAGCTCAGCACCCGCCTCGCCGACCTGGACCTCACCCAGGTCATCGGCCCCTCCTGGGCCCTGCGCCCCGACTCGCCCGCCCACGCCGAGGCGCGCCGCCAGGCCGTACGGGAGGCGGTCCAGCGCGCCCGCGAATACGCGGGCGCGCTGGACGCCCGGCTCACCGCCCTCGTCGAGCTCGCCGACCTCGACTCGGAGAACGCCGGCCAGCCCTACCCCGTCGCCTACGCGGCCGCGCGCAGCGCGGGCTACGGCGGCGCGCCCCAGGAGCCCGCCCCCGCCCTGGACCTCGAACCCCAGCGCCAGACCGTATACGCGCAGGTCAACGCCCGCTTTACGATGTCGCCCCCGCAACTTTGAGCGACCCGCGCACGGACGTGCGCGGGTCATATAAACCGCTCATCAGAGCACGCCCGCGCACGTTTCATTAGTTGTCGACGACCGGCCACCTAAAGGCCATGGGGGAGTGGCTGGTTCCCGGTTCTTTACCCGCCGGTAAGTCATAGGCTCGCCGCATGCGCCGAGCAAAAATCGTCTGTACTTTGGGGCCAGCAACCGACTCGTACGAGCAGATCAAGGCACTCGTCGAAGCCGGAATGGATGTGGCCCGCTTCAACCTCAGCCACGGCACGTACGCCGAGCACGAGGAGCGTTACCGGCGAGTCCGGAAGGCCTCGCTGGAAACCGGCCGCAGCGTCGGGATCCTCGCCGACCTTCAAGGCCCGAAGATCCGTCTCGGCCGCTTCCACGAAGGCCCCGTACTCCTTGAACGCGGCGACGAGTTCACCATCACCGTCGAACCGATCGAAGGCGACCGCCTGCGCTGCGGCACCACCTACAAGGGCCTGGCCACCGACGTCAGCCGGGGCGAGCGCATCCTCGTCGACGACGGCCGGGTCACCCTTGAAGTAGTGGACGTCGAGGGCCCCCGGGTGCACACCATCGTCATCGAAGGCGGCATGGTCTCCGACCACAAGGGCCTCAACCTCCCCGGAGTCGCCGTCTCCGTCCCGGCGCTCTCCGACAAGGACATCGAAGACCTCCGCTGGGCGCTGCGCATCGGCGCCGACGTCATCGCCCTGTCCTTCGTCCGCAACGCCAACGACGTCATCGACGTGCACCGGGTCATGAAGGAAGAGGGCATCCGGCTCCCGGTCATCGCCAAGGTCGAGAAGCCGCAGGCGGTCGAGAACCTGGAAGGCATCGTCGACGCCTTCGACGGCATCATGGTCGCGCGCGGCGACCTGGGCGTGGAGATGCCGCTTGAGCAGGTGCCGATCGTCCAGAAGCGCGCGATCAAGCTCGCCAAGCGGAACGCGAAGCCGGTCATCGTCGCGACCCAGATGCTCGACTCCATGATCGAGAACTCCCGCCCGACCCGCGCCGAGGCCTCGGACGTCGCCAACGCGGTCATCGACGGCACGGACGCGGTGATGCTCTCCGGCGAGACCAGCGTCGGCAAGTACCCGATCGCGACGGTCAAGACCATGGACCGCATCGTCGCCGCCGCCGAAGAGGACATCCTCGCCAAGGGCCTCCCCCCGCTCACCGAGCGCAACAAGCCCCGCACCCAGGGCGGCGCGGTCGCCCGCGCGGCCGCCGAGATGGGCGACTTCCTCGGCGCGAAGTTCCTGGTCGCCTTCACCCAGAGCGGCGACACCGTCCGCCGCCTCTCCCGCTACCGCTCACCCATCCCCCTCCTCGCCTTCACCCCCGAACCCGCGACCCGCTCCCAGCTGAACCTCACCTGGGGCGTGGAGACCTTCCTCGGCCCGATGGTCGACTCCACGGACGAGATGGTTGCCCAGGTCGACGAGGAGCTTCTGCGGATCGGCCGCTGCCAGAAAGGCGACCTCGTCATCATCACCGCCGGCTCCCCGCCCGGCGTCTCCGGCTCGACGAATCTGGTGCGGGTGCATCACATCGGTGAGGCGGACTTGAGGTAGGGGGCTGATTTGGGCCGGGGTACGGAGTGCTGGGTGCGCTTCAGTACTTCGGCCCGATGTGGGTGTCCATGAGGGTGACGGAGGCGCGCTTGGCGACCGAGATGTTCTTCACCATGCGGTTGCGGTGTGTGGGTTTCCACTCGACCCCGACTACGTCGAGCGCATCGGTGAAGAGCTTGATGATGTCGTCGGATGCGTTCGTGAAGAAGTATCTGGGGTATTCGTAGCGCTTCTGCGCGCCACCGACGCGCTGCGTCGTCCAATTGGTGATTCGGGAGCCTCGGAGTGGATCAGCCCGCGGATGAGTTCCCAAGGGTGCGCATCCACGATCTCCTGTTGCCATGGCTGTAACACGATAGAGCGGTCGTGCTTCTTGCCAGCGCCGTGCTGAGGGAAGAGGCAGGGCAGATGCTTGGAGTACGACTTCACGTAGGTGCATCCGACACTGCGCACCCGGCACACCTTGTTGTGGGGGAGCACCATCCGAACAGCCGCCTCGGCGGCGTCGATGAGCCCGGGCCAAGTGTTGCTGCAGGCAATGGAAAGGCTCGGAGCTCGATGCTTGCGGTAATGGATGATGTGGCCGTCGCCGAGATACAAGCCGAGTAGGTAGGCGTATGTGGCAGCAACATCAGGCAGGTGCGCCTCGGGCGAGCACCTTGGGCATTCTGCGTTGCGCGAGACGGGCTCGATGTTGATCTGCCACCGACGGATCGCGGATCGAGATATTCCGGTCTGCCTGCTTACGGAGTTGAGGCTGCGCCCTTGGGCGACGAGGGCGAGGGCGTGCTTGCGCGTTTCAAGGTCGTACACACTGTCGAGCCTGGCTGGCGTCCAGCCGTCAGGCGCTCGTTCGAAAGAACGTTCACGTGATCGAGTGAAAGACTGCGATTCTCGCGTGACCTTGGAATCCTAGGTAAGTGCCCCGGGTGGGATTCGAACCCACGCTGTCGGTGGTTTGAGCACCGTGTCTCTTCCGCTGGACTACCGGGGCATCCTGCGAAACGCAGGTTAGCGGCGAACCGCCGTAGGTCAAAGATACAGGAGTAGGTAGGCTCAAGGTGCAGGACCTGCCACAAACGAGGAGCCACGTGAGCACCACTGACGCCCCCGACGCGCAGTCGCACGTCCCCCCGCACACCACCCGCGTGGTCATCGCCGAGGACGAGGCCCTGATCCGCCTCGACCTCAAGGAGATGCTCGAGGAGGAGGGGTACTCCGTCGTCGGCGAGGCGGGCGACGGTGAGACGGCCGTCGCGCTCGCTCAGGAGCACCGTCCCGACCTGGTGATTCTCGATGTGAAAATGCCGGTCCTCGACGGGATCTCCGCCGCCGAGCGGATCGCCGCCGACCGTATCGCCCCGGTCCTCATGCTCACCGCGTTCTCGCAGCGCGAACTCGTCGAGCGGGCCCGGGATGCGGGGGCGATGGCTTACCTCGTGAAGCCGTTCAGCAAGAGCGATGTGGTCCCCGCGATCGAGATGGCCGTCTCCCGCTTCACGGAGCTGAAGACGCTGGAGAAGGAGGTCGCCGACCTCGCCCAGCGCCTGGAGACCCGCAAGCTGGTGGACCGCGCCAAGAGCATTCTGCAGACGCAGTACGGGCTGACCGAGCCCGCCGCGTTCCGCTGGATTCAGAAGACCTCGATGGACCGCCGGCTGTCCATGCAGCAGGTGGCCGAGGCGGTCATCGAGGACGCGGCGGAGAAGAAGCAGCAGCAGTAGTAGCTGCGGCAGGGGCGAGCTCGCCGAGGAGCGCCCGTACGTCCTCGGCCTCCGCCGTTTCCAGCCGCTCATGGACGGCGAGCGCTTCGCGCCAGCACGCATGGGCGCGGTCGGCGTGGCCGAGTTCCGTCAGAGCCTTGCCGAGGACGGTCAGGACGGTGGCGCGGCGCCATTCGCCGCCGATGACGCCCGTCGTAAGTGCCTGCTCGGCGTGCGCGGCGGCCTGCGCCGGGCGGCGCATGGCCAGGTGGGCCTCCGCCAGCCGGTAGTGGGTGGTGCCCTCCCAGAGGCGCTGACGGCTGTCGCGGAAGTGGCCGAGCGCGTGCGTGAGTTGCCCGACCGCTTCCGGGCCGTGCCCCGCCGCCGTCAGCGCGACTCCCAGGGCGTACTTGCCGCCCGCGAGGCGCGAGGTGAGTCCCAGGCTCTCGTATATCGCGACTCCCTGCCGGGCCAGCTCGACCGCGCTGGCCGTACGGCCCAGCGTCAGGTGGACACGCGACAGGTTGACCAGCGTCCCCGCTTCGCCCGGCCGGTCGTCGGCGGCCTGGAAGGCCTCGATGGCCTGGCTCAGATGGGCCTCCGCCTCCCTGACCAGCCCCAGGCTGAGCGCGGTGGTGCCGCGCTGGTTCAGGAGGTGGCCGGCGATACCGAGGTCCTTTGCCGCCCAGCCGGCGGCCATGGCGTGCCGGGCCTGCTCGGCTGCCTGCTCGAGGTCTCCGCGCAGGCTCAGCGCCCGGGACAGCGCGGTCCGGACGCGGCCCTCGGCCTGGAGGTCCCCGGCGGCCACTGCGGCCTCGCCGAGCGCGACGGCCACGGCTTCGTACTGGCGGGTGTGGGCTCCGGACTCGGCGAGGTCGGAGGTGGTCAGCAGGAGATCGGCCGCGCGGCGCAGCGCCGTGTCGGAGGCGGGGGCGGTCGCGGTCTGGGTGACGCAGGCGAGCAGGCAGTCGGCTTCGCAGTAGAGCCAGTCGAGTGCGGCGGTCCGGTCCGGGAAGTCGAGGCCGGGGTGGGTGGTGGGCGTCAGGTGGTCGACGAGGCGGTCGCCGGGCCGCTCTTGGGCGTAGGCCCGGGCGGCGGTCGCGAGGTAGAAGTCGAGGAGTCGGGAGAGGGCCGCGTCCCGGTCCTCCGGCGGCTGTTCGTCGCGTTCGGCGCGGGCCCGTGCGAAGAGGCGTACGAGGTGGTGGTAGTGGTAGCGGCCGGGGGCGGCGGAGTCCAGCAGCGAGGTGTCGACAAGGGACTCCAGCGCGTCCTCCGCGTTGTGCACGTCCATGTCGAGCAGGGCGGCCGCCGCCGGGAGGGAGATGTCCGAGCCGTCCGCGAGCCCGAGCAGCCGGAACGCGCGGGCCTGGTACGGCTGCAACTGTCCGTAGCCCAGCTCGAAGGTGGCAGTGACCGCCAGGTCGCCCGCCCGCAGTTCGTCGAGCCGCCGCTGTTCGTCGGCGAGCTTGGCCGCCAGGACGGACACGGTCCAGGTGCGGCGCGCGGCGAGCCGCGAGGCGGCGATACGGATGGCCAGGGGCAGAAAGCCGCAGGCGGCCACCACATCCAGGGCGGCCTCGCGCTCTGCGTGCACCCGCTCCTCGCCGACGATGCGGGTGAAGAGGGCGAGTGCTTCCTCGGGGCTCATGACGTCCAGGTCGACCAGGTGGGCGAATGCCAGGTCGACCATGCGGACGCGGCTGGTGACGATGGCGGCGCTGCCCGGGGTCCCGGGCAGCAGGGGTCGTACCTGGGCGGCGTCGCGGGCGTTGTCGAGGAGGACCAGGACGCGGCGGCCGTCGAGGACGGAACGGTAGAGGGCGGAGCGGTCCCCGACCCCGTCGGGGATGGCGGAGTCGGGGGTGCCCAGGGCGCGCAGGAAGGAGGCCAGCACGGTCTCGGGGGCGGCGGGGGTGGGGCTGCCGCCCTGGAGGTCGACGTACAGCTGTCCGTCGGGAAATTGGTGGCGCACGGCGTGCGCCAGGTGGACGGCGAGTGTGGTCTTGCCGATGCCGCCGATTCCGGCGACGGCCGAGATGGCCATGATTCTGCCATCGGCCGTGGTGAGCTGTTCGCTGAGCTCGTCCACGAAGGCGGCGCGCCCGATGAAGTCCGGGACGGTCGCGGGGAGTTGCGCGGGAACCGGCGGCCGGGGAGCCGGGACGTGTTCCGCGGGGGCCGCGAGGGCCGAATCGGCTTGGAGGATGCGCTGTTGCAGATCTCTGAGGTCCGTTGACGGGTCCACGCCCAGTTCTTCGGCCAACAGCCGCCGGGTGTCCGCGTAGACGGCCAGCGCCTCGGCCTGCCGTCCGCTGCGGTAGAGCGCCAGCATCAGCAGCTCGCGCAGCCGCTCGCGCAGCGGGTACGCGGTGGTCATCGCGGTCAGTTCGGAGACCGCCTCGGCGTGGAGGCCCAGCTCCAGGTCGAGGTCGAGCCGTGTTTCGAGGAGCGAGAGGCGCCATTCCTCGAGGCGGATGCGCTGGTTGTCCGCGTACGGACCCGGCAACCCGGCGAGCGGTTCGCCATCCCATAGGGCCAGTGCCTGGTTGAGCAGGTCGTGGGCGCGGGTGATGTCCCCGGCGTGCCGGGCCCGATCCGCCTCGGTGGCCAGTTCGGTGGCCACGTCGACGTCCAGCGCTCCGGCCTCGACGCGGATGGCATATCCGCCCGATGTGCTGACCACGATGTCCGGCCCCAGCGCCTTCCGTAGCCGTGAGGCGTAGGTCCGTAGCGCGGCGACGGCCGCGTGGGGCGGTTCCTCGCCCCAGAGGGCGTCGATCAACTCGGGTGCGGTCGCCGTCCGGCCGCCGCGCAGCAGCAGGGCGACGAGCAGTGCCCGCTGCTGTGGCGAGCCGGTGTTGACCGGCTCCTCGCCGCGCCGGACCCGGACCGGGCCGAGCACGGAGAAGCGCAGCTGTTCGGAGTGGCCCGGTCCGTGGAGCGCGATGGCGGGTGGCCGTGGGGCGGGCGGAAGTGGGCGCGGGGGAGCGGGTGCTGGGGCGGGGGGCTCGGCGGGGGCCTGGGGCGGGGGTGTGGGCTGGTTCTTGGGGGCGTCCAGCGCGCGCAGGACGTCCAGCGCCTCCGTCGTACGGCTCGCCTCGTGGAGAGCGTGGGCCAGTTGGGTGCGGAACGGTTCGTGGTGGGGGTGTTCGTCGGCGAGTGCGCGCAGTTCGGGGATGACTCGGCCGGGTCGGCCGAGCCGTAGGTCGGCCTCGATGCGCAGGGACAGCGCCTCCAGGCGCTCGGCTTCCAGCCGCCGTGCGTGTGTGGCGAGGCGGGGGCTCGCGGTGACGCCGGCGAGGGCGGGGCCGCGCCACATCTTCATGGCGGTGGCCAGCAGGTCGTGGGCGCGTTCGTAACGGGCTTCGCTCAGCTGGGTTCTGGCGTCGTCGAGCAGCGCGGTGAACCGGAACAGGTCCACGTGCTGGGGGTCGATCAGGAGGGTGTAGCCGATGGGGTGGGTGGCCAGCAGGTGCCCTTCCGTGTCGGGTCCGCTCGCCTGGGCGATGCGTTGGCGCAGCCGGCTGGCGTAGGTGTGCACTTGGGCTCGGGCGGTGGCCGGCGGGGAGTCGCCCCACAGCTCTTCGGTGAGCGTTTCCACGGGGACGGGTTGTCCGCTGCGGAGCAGCAGGGAGACGAGGAAGGTGCGGGCGCGTATCGAGGTGGGGGTGACGTCGGTGTCGTTCACGAGGAGTTCGACGGGGCCGAGGAGTCGCGCTTCGGTTCTCATGGGGCGGCTCCGGCGGGGCCGACGCCGTGGACGAGGCTGTCGCGCTGTTCGAGGAGCGCGGGGGCTCGCAGGCCGTATTCGCGCTCCCAGCGCTCCAGTTCGTCGGTCACCAGCCGCAGGGCGCGGGTGTGGGCTCCGGTGGTGTGCAGGGCGCGGGCGAGCAGGACGACGATGCTCTCGTCGCCGGGGTGATGGGCGTGGAGGTCCTGTAGTTCGGCCGTGGCGCGGGCGGCGGCGCCGAGGGCGAGCAGTGCGGCGGCGTGGCGCTTGCCGAGGTCGAGGCGGATTTCGGCGAGGCTGAGGCGGACGCTGCGGACGTAGGCGGAGGGCTGGAGGTCGGAGACGGGCTCGCCGCGCCACAGGTTCAGCGCGGTGTCGTAGCAGTCGAGGGCGATCCCGTTGTCGCCTTCGCCTTGGGCGGCCTCGCCGTCCTCCAGGAGGCGGCGGAAGACGGGCACATCGACGGTCTCCGGGGCGGTGTGCAGGACGTAGCTCACCTGGTCGGGGGCGTGTCCGGGGTGGGTGACCAGGCGGGGGCCGTCGGTCGTCCCGTTGGTGAACTGCCGCAGCAGCTGGCGCAGATGGTGGATGTGGACATGGATCGCCTGGGTGGCCGAGGCGGGGGGAGGGCCCGCCCAGATGCGCTCACGCAGCGTGGCGATGGTGACGGCCTGCCCTGGTGAGAGCAGCAGGATGGCGAGCACCGCCCGCCGCTGCGGGGGGCCGAGAGTGATGTCCGTACCGTCGTGGGCGGCCTGTACGGGCCCGAGAAGCCCGAATCGGAGGGATATCGCCCTCACCCCTCCCGTGATTGGCGATCGATGAAAGCCAGCCTAGCAGTACGCTTAGTGGGCGTTAAGTGAGTAGAGAGCAGACGCAGAGCGGAAAATGGTGGTGTCCGGGGGAACTGCCAAGGAAGCTGCCTCGTCCGGACGTTCATCAATCGATTATTGGCGGCGGGCACTCTGATTGAGCAGTGCGCTTGCGACATGCCTAGTCCAGCGTGCGCTCAGGCAGGGCCTCCGGGGGTGGTAGCCCGGGGTGCCCTGTCTTGTCGTGCTTCCAGGTAACTCTGGCCTAACGGGGGTTACTTCGGCTACCGTCGTGTCCAACTCGCCGCGTGTCGTGCGTGATTCCGGCTCTCCTACCAAGAGCCTGCGTGGAGTCCTTCGCGTCCGTGTGCCGAGAGCTGGACTAGGCAGAGTCGAAGGAGCGTGTGCTGCGGTGTATCCGGATTCCCTTGTGTGGTTGCTGGCCGGGGTCGTGGTGATCCTGGCCTTCTTCGTACTGGTCGGCTATGTGGCCAGGGTGCTGCGGACGGCGCAGCGGCTGCCCGGGGTGATCAGCGCGCTCGGGGTGTTCGTCGGGGTGCTGCCGACGATCCTCTACGCGCTGTATCGGGTGGTCGGTGTGGCCTGAGCCGGAGGCCGCCCGCTGATCGAAACGGCTGAGGGCCTGTCCGTACCGTCACGGTACGGACAGGCCCTCGATGAGTCAGGGGGCGCGTCAGTCCTCGCCCAGGTACGCCTTTCGCACCGACTCGTCGTGCAGCAGCTCCGAGCCGGTCCCCGACAGCACGATATTGCCGATCTCCATCACATGGCCCTGGTCCGCGAGGGACAGGGCGGCCTGGGCGTTCTGCTCCACGAGCAGGATCGTGGTGCCCTGGGCCTTCAGTTCGGCGATGGTCTGCATGATCTTCTGCATCATGATCGGGGAGAGGCCCATGGAGGGCTCGTCGAGCATGAGCAGCTTGGGGCGGGACATCAGGGCGCGGCCCATGGCGAGCATCTGCTGCTCACCGCCGGACAGGGTGCCCGCGGCCTGGGAGCGGCGCTCGCCGAGGATGGGGAAGAGGTCGTACGCCTTCTGTACGTCGGCGGCGATGCCGTCGGCGTCCTTGCGCAGGAACGCGCCGAGTTGCAGGTTCTCGGCGATGGTCAGGCGCGGGAAGATATGCCGGCCCTCGGGGGAGTGGGCCAGGCCCAGGGCGACGATCTTGTGAGCGGGGACCCCGTTCAGCGGTTTGCCCTCGAAGCGGATGGAGCCGCCGAGCGGCTGGAGGAGGCCCGACAGGGTGCGCAGGGTGGTGGTCTTGCCCGCTCCGTTGGTGCCGATGAGGGTGACGACCTGGCCTTCCTCGACGGTGAACGAGATGCCCTTGACGGCCTCGATCTTGCCGTAGGCGACGCGCAGGTCCTCGACCTCGAGCAGTGCGGTCACTGTCCGTCCTCCGTACGTGCTGTGGTGCTCTTCGGGGTCCCGCTCGGCCCGGTGCCCTGCTGCGCCTCGGCCGCCTCGACCTCGGCGACCTCGTCGTCGCCCGGCGCGCCCTCGAAGGGGGTGCCGATGTAGGCGGCGATGACGCGCTCGTCGCTCTGGACGACGTCGGGGGTGCCCTCGATGAGCTTCTGGCCCTGGACGAGCACGGCGACCCGGTCGCAGAGGTTGAAGATGAAGCGCATGTCGTGCTCGATGACGAGGACGGCGGTGCCCTGGTCCCGGATGGCGAAGACCAGTTCCTCGGTGGCCCGGGTCTCCTGCGGGTTCATACCGGCGGTGGGCTCGTCGAGGAGGAGCAGGCCGGGGTCGCTGGCCAGGGCCCGGGCGATCTCCAGCTTGCGCTGTTCGCCGTAGGGGAGGTTGCGGGAGAGGTGGTCTGCCTTGTCGGCGAGGCCGGTGAACTCCAGCAGCTCCATGGCGCGTTTCTTGGAGGCGGCTTCGGCGCGTTTGAAACCGGGGCCGCGCAGAAGGGCCGACCACAGGCCCTCCTTGGTGCGGGTGTGGCGGCCGACGAGCACGTTCTCCAGGACGGTCATGTTGGCGAAGAGCCGGATGTTCTGGAAGGTGCGGGCGACGCCGGCCTGGGTGACCAGGTGGGGCTTGGGCGGCAGGACGCCGCCCTGGTAGGTGACGCTGCCCTCGGTGGGGACGTACAGCCCGGTCAGGCAGTTGAAGAAGGTGGTCTTGCCGGCGCCGTTGGGGCCGATGAGGCCGACGATCTCACCGGAGTTGACGGTGAGGTCGACGGAGCGTACGGCGGTCAGTCCGCCGAAGCGCATGGTCACGCCGCTGGCGCTGAGCACGGGAGAGGTGGTGGTCGTCATGTCTGTCACGCCTCCGCCTTGGTGACGCCGACGGCGTTGCCGGAGAGCTGGGGCTGGTCGGGGATGTCGAGCTGGCCTGTCTCGTGGTATTCGAGCTGCTGACGCCGGTTGGGGATGATCCCTTCGGGGCGGAAGCGCATCAGGAGGATGAGCGCGATGCCGAAGGCGAGGAGCTGGTAGTCCTGGAGGAATTCCAGCTTCTTGGGGATCAGGAACAGGAGCGTGGCGCCGAGGAGGGGGCCGCCGATCGTGCCCATGCCGCCGAGGATGACCGCGGCGAGCAGGAAGGTGGAGTTGGGGGGCACGGGCCCGGCGAAGACGTACTGCTCGGGCACCACGGTGGTCTGGACATGCGCCCAGACGGTGCCGGCGATACCGGCGAGGGTGGCGCCGAGGGCGAAGGCGATGAGCTTGACGCGGAAGCCGTTGATGCCCATGGCGGTGGCGGCGGTCTCGTCCTCGCGGATGGCGACCCAGGCGCGGCCGATGCGGGAGTTGCCCGCACGGCTGAAGACGAGCACGACGATGACCGTCACCAGCAGCATCAGCAGGAAATAGTTGGCGTTGGAGTCGAGCGTGCGGCCGAGGACGGTGTGGTCCTCGTCGAAGTTGAAGCCGAAGATCTCCAGCGCCGGGATGTTGGGGATGCCGTTGGGGCCGTTGGTGACGGAGGGGCCGGAGTCGCCGTCGAGGTTCATCATGGCGATGCGGAAGATCTCTCCGAACCCGAGGGTCACGATGGCGAGGTAGTCGCCGCGCAGCCGCAGGGTGGGCGCGCCGATGACGACGCCGAAGATCAGGGAGACGACGGCGCCCGCGATGACGGCGGCCCAGAAGGGGAAGTGGACGTCGATCGTGGAGGAGGCGGCTCCGGAGACCAGGGCCGCGGTGTACGCGCCGACGCCGAGGAAGGCGACATAGCCGAGGTCGAGGAGGCCGGCCAGGCCGACCACGATGTTCAGGCCGAGGGCGACGGTCGCGAAGATGAGGATGTTGACGCCGAGCTCGGTGTAGCTGGCCTTGTCCTGGGTGAACGGGAAGGCCACCGCGGTCACCAGGGCCGCGAGGAGGGTGACGGAACGGTACTTCGCGGTGAGCGCGCCCATGCGGGCGACGATCCCGGCCTTGAAGAGGGCGGCGGCGGCGAATCCCACGGCGATCAGATAGCCGAGGAACGGCTCGGCGTGGTCCGGGTCGGTCTGGATGCCGTAGTTGAAGACGTACAGGCCGATCGCGAAGACGGCGGCGATGATCAGGATCTCGGCCCAGGAGGGCAGCTCCGCCGGGCGCTTGAGCGGCCGGGTGTCGTTCGGGATCAGGAGGGCCGCGAGGGGGATCGCGCTGCCGATGGCGGCGACCCAGGCACCGGGTTCCCAGTTGGCCAGGCCGCCGAGGTCGACGGCGATGGCGATGACGGTGAACCAGGTGGTGGCGAAGGCGCCGAGGGCCATGAGCCGCAGGGCCTGGGTGGAGCCGGCGGGGGTGAGCCAGCGCAGTCCGCGCAGGTCCATGGCGGCGAGCGCGAAGACGGTGGTGAGCAGTCCCAGCACCAGGGTGAGGATCTGCAGGCCGCCGGGGTAGCCGTTGAAGGTGAGGTCGCCGGGGAACTCGTCGGTCCAGGTCCAGGCGAGGAAGGTGGAGATGAAGGTGGCGAGGCCGCCGACGGCGGTGATCGCGCGCAGCATGGTGGCGCGTCCGTCCGTGGGGGTGTTCTCACCCGTGGTCTTGCTGGTGTCGGTGCTCATGTGTGGTCCCTCCTCACGCCCGGTCCGCCACGCGTTCGCCGAGCAGGCCCTGTGGCCTGACCAGCAGAACGACGATGAGCAGGGTGAAGGCCCAGACGTCCTTCCAGGCGCCGCCGCCGAGCTGTTCCATGCCGGGGATGTCCTGGATGTACTTGATGGCCAGCGCCTCGGCGATACCGAGTACGACTCCGCCGAGCATGGCGCCGTAGATGTTGCCGATGCCGCCGAGGACGGCGGCGGTGAAGGCCTTGAGGCCGGCGATGAAGCCCATCTCGAAGTTGATCTGGCCGTACTTCAGCCCGTGGGCCAGCGCGGCGACGGCGGCGAACGCACCGCCGATGGCGAAGGCCATCACGATGATGCGGTCGGTGTTGATGCCCATCAGCTTGGCGGTGTCGGGGTCCTGCGCGGTGGCCTGCATGGCACGTCCGGCGCGGCTCTTGGAGACGAACAGGCCCAGGGCGAGCATGCACAGCGGGGCGGCTATGAGGAGGAAGACATCGCCGCGCTGGATGTGCAGATTGGAGAAGATCTCCAGGGACTTGCCCTCGAACTGCGGGAAGCTGCGCGGCTTCTTGGCGTCCGGGTAGAAGGCCCAGACGGCCTGCTGCAGCGCGATGGACAGGCCGATCGCGGTGATCAGGGGGGCGAGCCTGGGCCCGCCGCGCAGCGGCCGGTACGCGAAGCGCTCGGCGGCGGTGGCGATGGCCACCGAGGCGACGACTCCGCCGATGAGCATGAGGGGCAGAGCCAGGGAGAGCGCGGTGCCGCTGGGGAGCCAGATGTAGATGGTGAGGGCTCCGAAGCCACCGATCATGAAGATCTCGCCATGGGCGAAGTTGATGAGCTGGACGATGCCGTAGACCATGGTGTACCCGATGGCGATCAAGCCGTAGAGGGCGCCAAGGGTCAGGCCGTTGACCAGCGTTTGCGGCAGTTCGTGCACCGCAGGGCCTCCGATGAGCGTGTCGGATATGACGCCGCGCGGGGGCGCTGTTGCGCCTCCGCGCGGCTGGGGGGTTGGTGCTTGCGGGGCAGTCCGAGGGGTCAGTCCTTGAAGGTCCGGCTCACCGCGTCCGTCCAGGCGCCCTTGACGACCTTGTAGACCGTCAGCTGCTTGTTGGTGGTGTCGCCGTACTCGTCGAAGGAGACCTTGCCGGTCACACCGTCGAAGGAGACCTTGTTCAGGGCCTCGGTGATCTTGGCGCGGGCGTCGTCGGGCAGCTTGCCGTCGTTCTCGTTCACCACGGCCTTGACGGCCTGGATGATCGCCCAGCCGGCGTCGTAGGAGTAGCCGCCGTAGGCCGCGTAGGGGTCCTTGTAGCCCTGGGCCGCGTAGTCCTTGACGAAGGCCTTGGCGGAGGGCAGCTTCTCGACGGGGTAGCCGACGGAGGTGGCGTAGTCGCCGTCGTTGCTGGTGCCCGAGGCCTTGATGAAGGCGGGGTCGTAGATGCCGTCGCCGCCCATGATCGGGACGTCGGCCCCGGCCTGCTTGACCTGGTCGGACAGGAGGCCGCCCTCGGGGTACTGGCCGCCGAAGTAGACGGAGTCGGCGCCGGTGGACTTGACCTTGCCGGCGATACCGGAGAAGTCGGTCTCCTTGACGGTCAGGTGGTCGGTGCCGACGACCTTGCCGCCGAGGCGCTTGAACTCCGCGGCGAAGATCTTGGCGAGACCGGCGCCGTAGGTCTGCTTGTCGTCGACGACGAAGACCTTCCGCTTCTTGGCGTCGTTGTAGTAGTACTGCGCGGCGAAGCGGCCCTGGATGACGTCGGTGGTCGCGGTGCGGAAGTAGGTCTTGAACTGGCGGACCTTCTTGCCCGAGGCCCAGTCGGGGCCCTGGCTGAGGTCCGGGCTGGTGTTCGCGGGGGAGATCTGCGCCAGGTCGGCCTTGGCGAACACGCCCTGCATGGACTGGGAGACGCCGGAGTTCAGCGGGCCGACCATGGCCACGATCTCGTTGTCGTCGACCATCGAGGTGGCGTTCGTCTTGCCGGACGAGGGCACGGCCTGGTCGTCGAAGTCCTTGATCTTGAAGGTGACGCCGGGCACCTCGTTGTTCTTGTTGGCCACCTTGGTGGCGAGGTCGACCGAGTTCTTGATGCCCTGGCCGAGGGCGGACAGGGAGCCGGTCAGCGGGGCGTCGACACCGATGACGACGGTGGTCTTCTTGTTGTTGTCGCCGTCGCTGCTGTCGCTCTTGTCGCGCGACCCACAGGCGCTGAGGGTGAGAGCGCCCGCAGTGATCGCGGTCGTGATGATGAGCAAAGAACGGTGTCGCACGAGGAATCCTTTCCCTGGCCGGCCCCCTACTTCTGGGTGCCGGGTCCTCGCCGGAGGTCTGAAACGGCCGTCGGATGTTGGGTGAACGCCCGACGACGTGGTGACTGGCTGTGACTCTAGGCGCGTCACGCAGCGGGGGGCAGAGGTGCAGGCCATGATGTGACTGTCTTGTTATGCCATAAGTCACCGGGGCGTGTTCGTGTAGCGGAACGTAAGGGATGAATCGGGCGCATGGCAGTAATCCATACGGTCCGGATACTGAGAATCTGCAGTTCCGCTAAGCAGTGTGGGGGGCTGGCGATGAATGTGCGGACCGACGTGCGATCATGTACACGAAAAGATCGACACTACAGGTCTCCGTCTAAGTCAATACCTAGTCTTGCATTGCATGAATGTTACGGAGTGTTACGCCCGTCGGTCATGACGGCGGGCGCCAGTTCTCCGAGCTGTGGGTCGCGCCGCGCTCGTCCGTGCAGCGCCGCAGGGACTCCCGCCTGATCAGCTCTTTGGCGGCGGCGGTGCCACGCCGCCCGCGCTCCGCGCGCGCTGCGTGCACGATGTCGTCGTAGATCTCGTACTGCTGGTTGGACATCCCCTTCTGCTCCCAGTCGAGCCCGGCCCATCTGCTGTCCAGCAGGTCCTGCTCGGCCCAGTACGAGATGAGGTTGAAGCACAACTGGACCGGTGAAGTCGCCGGGGCGGTGGGGGAGTTGGCCGAGGTGTGCGGGGCCGGCGCCGGGTGGGACTCCGGCTCGGCGCATGCGCTCGCGGCCGCGGCGAGCGTCAGTGCGAGGGCGCAGACGGCGGCGGGGTGGATGCGCGTACGGGCGCGCGTGCGAGTGCGCGTACGGGTCGATCGGCTGGTCGATGCCCCCATGGGGAAACGGTAGAGCCGCCCCGGCGGGCGGGCAACGGCCTTGCGTGTGGGGGTCGTTCAGGCCGCTGGGCGGGGGCTGTGGGGGCGTGCGGGGGCCGGGCGGGTCCGGCGGGATGGCCGGTGGGGTGGTCGGCCCGCCCAGCGGCCGTCAGTGCCCTCAGCGCGCCGAGCCGCCCTCGGGCAGGTTGGTCAGCGCCTCGTCCGCACTGACCTCCCGTAGCATGCACGTCAGCCGGGCCGTGCAGACGCGCCGGTCCTGTTCGTCGGTGATGACGATCTCGTACGTGGCGGTGGAGCGCCCCCGGTGGACGGGCGTGGCGACGCCGGTCACCAGGCCGGAGCGGACCCCGCGGTGATGGGTGCAGTTGAGGTCCACACCGACGGCGATCTTGGCGCTGCCGCCGTGGAGCATCGAGCCGACCGAGCCGAGGGTTTCGGCCAGTACCGCCGAGGCGCCGCCGTGCAGCAGCCCGTACGGCTGGGTGTTGCCCTCGACCGGCATCGTGCCCACCACGCGGTCGGCCGAGGCCTCGAGGATCTGCACGCCCATGCGGGTGCCGAGGTGCCCGGCGGAGAACAGCGCGGGGAGGTCCACGCCGAGCGCCGCGTACTCGTCGATGACCTCTTGCGGGAAGGTCGCACCGGTCTGCTCGCCCATGGGGTCCTGTTCCATTTCGCTCGGGTGTCCTGCCGTCGTTGTGACCGTCGTCGTGTCGATGGCCGAATCCTGTCAGGCCACTGAGCAAACGCTTAGGCGGGGTGGGCTTGTTCCAGGCGGACCACCACGGACTTGCTGGCGGGGGTGTTGCTGGTGTCGGCCGTCGAGTCCAGCGGGACCAGGACGTTGGTCTCCGGGTAGTAGGAGGCGGCGCAGCCGCGCGCGGTCGGGTAGTGGACGACCCGGAAGCCGGGCGCGCGGCGCTCGCTGCCGTCCGTCCACTCGCTGACCAGGTCCGTGTACGAGCCGTCGGCGAGGCCGAGCTCGCGCGCGTCGTCGGGGTGGACCAGCACCACGCGGCGGCCGTTCTTGATGCCCCGGTAGCGGTCGTCCAGGCCGTAGATGGTGGTGTTGTACTGGTCGTGCGAGCGGAGGGTCTGCAGCAGCAGCCGGCCCTCGGGCACCCGCGGGTACTCGACGGGCGCGGCGGTGAAGTTGGCCTTGCCGGTGGCCGTGGGGAAGCTGCGGGAGTCGCGCGGGGCGTGCGGCAGCGCGAAGCCGCCGGGCCTGGCGACCCGGGCGTTGAAGTCGTCGAAGCCGGGGATCACGGCCGCGATACGGTCGCGGATCGTGCCGTAGTCCTTCTCGAACTCCTCCCAGGGGGTGCGGCTTTCGGCGCCCAGTACCCGCCGGGCCAGCCGGGCGACGATGGCGGGCTCCGAGAGCAGCCCGGGGCTCGCGGGCGTAAGGCTGCCGCGCGAGGCGTGCACCATGCCCATGGAGTCCTCGACGGTGATGAACTGCTCGCCGCCGCCCTGCAGATCGCGTTCGGTGCGGCCGAGCGTGGGCAGGATGAGCGCCCGCGCGCCGGTGACCACATGGGACCGGTTCAGCTTGGTGGACACATGGACGGTGAGCCGGGCGCGGCGCATCGCGGCCTCGGTCACCTCGGTGTCGGGGGAGGCGGAGACGAAGTTGCCGCCCATGGCGAAGAAGACCTTGGCCTGGCCGTCGCGCAGCGCCCGGATGGCCCGTACGACGTCGAAGCCGTGCTCGCGGGGCGGGGCGAAGCCGAACTCCTGCTCCAGGGCGTCCAGGAAGGCCGGGGCGGGGCGCTCGAAGATGCCCATGGTGCGGTCGCCCTGCACATTGCTGTGCCCGCGCACCGGGCACACCCCGGCGCCGGGACGGCCCACATTGCCCCGCAGCAGCAGGAAGTTGACGACCTCCCGGATGGTGGGCACGGAGTGCTTGTGCTGGGTCAGGCCCATGGCCCAGCACACGATGGTGCGCTTGGAGGCGAGGACCATCGCGAGCGCCCGGTCGATCTCGGCCCGCTCCAGGCCGGTGGCGCGCAGGGTCTCGTCCCAGTCGGCGGCGCGCGCCGCGGCGGCGAACTCCTCGAAACCGTGGGTGTGCTCGCGTATGAACTCCTCGTCGACCGCGCCCGCGCCGGGGGTGGTCTCGGCGGCCTCCAGGATCAGCCGGTTCAGGGCGCGGAAGAGTGCCTGGTCGCCGCCCAGCCGGATCTGCAGGAAGAGATCGGTGAGCGCGGTGCCGCCGCCCACCAGGCCGCGCGGGGTCTGCGGGTTCTTGAACCGCTCCAGGCCCGCCTCGGGCAGCGGGTTGATGCTGATGATCTTCGCGCCGCCGGCCTTCGCGCGCTCCAGGGCGGAGAGCATCCGCGGGTGGTTGGTGCCCGGGTTCTGGCCGGCCACGATGATCAGATCGGCCTGGTGGAGGTCGTCCAGCAGCACGCTGCCCTTGCCCACGCCAAGGGTTTCGGTCAGCGCCGAGCCGGAGGACTCATGGCACATGTTCGAGCAGTCGGGCAGGTTGTTGGTGCCGAATTCGCGGGCGAAGAGCTGGTAGAGGAAGGCGGCCTCGTTACTGGTGCGCCCCGAGGTGTAGAAGACGGCCTCGTCGGGGGAGGCGAGGGCGGTCAGTTCCCCGGCGATGATGTCGAAGGCCCGCTCCCAGGTCACCGGCTCGTACGACGCGGCGCCCTCGGGCAGATACATCGGCTGGGTGAGTCGGCCCTGCTGGCCGAGCCAGTAGCCGCTGCGGGTGGCGAGGTCGGCGACGGGGTGGGCGGCGAAGAAGTCGGGGGTGACGCGGCGCAGCGTCGCCTCCTCGGCGACGGCCTTGGCGCCGTTCTCGCAGAACTCGGCCTTGTGGCGCTTGTCCCCCTCGGGCCAGGCGCAGCCGGGGCAGTCGAAGCCGTTCTTCTGGTTGACCTTGAGGAGGGTGAGCGCGGTGCGGCGCACGCCCATCTGCTGCTGGGCTATGCGCAGCGTATGGCCGATGGCGGGCAGCCCGGCGGCGGCGTGCTGTGGGGCGGCTACTTCGGGTGCGTCCTGCACGGGGTCGCCCGCGGGCGGCTTGGCTGCCATGTCGCTCTCCCTACGTGCTCTGCGCGCTACGTGTTTTACGTGCCCTGGGCGCTCGGATGACGCGCTCGGACGTCACTCCGACCCTTTCACGGAGCAACCGATCCTTTCATGGCGCACCTGGTTCTCGGACGGGAGGCGGGGAGCGTTGTCGGTGGGGCGTGGCAGGATCGGGGGCGTGGCAGAGAAAGCATCGAAGAAGACCGCAGCGCCCGCGACCGCCGACCGTGCGGGAGACCGCCCCCGGCTGCTCCTGCTGGATGGGCATTCCCTGGCATATCGGGCGTTCTTCGCGCTGCCGGCGGAGAACTTCAACACGACCACCGGCCAGACCACCAACGCGATCTACGGCTTCACCTCGATGTTGGTGAACACGCTCCGTGATGAGCAGCCCACGCATCTGGCCGTGGCGTTCGACGTCTCGCGCAAGACCTGGCGCTCCGAGCAGTTCACCGAGTACAAGGCGAACCGCTCCAAGGCTCCCGACGAGTTCAAGGGCCAGGTCGAGCTGATCGGCGAAATGCTCGACGCGATGAGCATCACCCGCTTCGCGGTGGACGGCTTCGAGGCCGACGACATCATCGCCACCCTCGCCACCCAGGCCGAGGCCGAGGGCTTCGAGGTGCTGATCGTCACCGGCGACCGCGACTCGTTCCAGCTGGTCAGCGACCATGTCACGGTCCTCTACCCGACGAAGGGCGTCTCCGAGCTGACGCGTTTCACCCCTGCCAAGGTCGAGGAGAAGTACGGCCTCACCCCGCGGCAGTACCCGGACTTCGCCGCGCTGCGCGGCGACCCGTCGGACAACCTCCCCGGCATCCCCGGCGTCGGGGAGAAGACCGCCGCGAAGTGGATCAACCAGTTCGGCTCCTTCGCCGAACTGGTGGAGCGGGTCGCGGAGGTCAAGGGCAAGGTCGGCGACAAGCTCCGCGAGCACCTGGAGTCCGTCAAGCTCAACCGCCGGCTGACCGAGCTGGTGCGGGATGTCGAGCTGCCCGCCGGCCCCGACGGCCTCAAGCGCATTCCGTACGACCGGCAGGCGCTGTCGGTGATCATGGACGCGCTGGAGTTCCGCCACCAGAACTTCCGGGACCGCGTCCTGGCCGTCGACCCCGGCGCCGCCGAGGAGGAGCCCGCGGCCGCGGCCCCCGGCGTCGAGGTGGACGGCGTGGTGGCCGGCCCGGGCGAGCTGGCCCCCTGGCTGGAGCGGCACGGCACCGGGCCGCTGGGCCTGGCCACCGTCGACACCTGGGCGCTGGGCAGCGGCAGCGTCAGCCAGATCGCCCTGGCCGCCGCCTCGGGACCGGCCGTCTGCTTCGACCCGTCGGCGGTGGACGAGCCCGACGAGCGGGCCTTCGCCGGCTGGATCGCGGACCCGGACCGGCCGAAGGTGATGCACGACGCCAAGCGCGTGATGCGGGTCTTCGAGGAGCACGGCTGGACCGTGGCCGGGGTCACCATGGACACCGCGCTCGCCGCCTATCTGGTCAAGCCCGGCCGCCGCTCCTTCGCACTGGACGCCCTGTCCGTCGAGTACCTGGGCCGTGAGCTGTCCCCGGCCGCCGCCGCGGAGAGCGGGCAGCTGGCCTTCGGCGCCGACGAGCAGGCCGAGCAGGACGCCCTGATGATCCAGGCCCGGACGATCGTGGACCTCGGCGAGGCGTTCGGCCGGCGGCTCGCGGAGGTCGGCGCGGTGGAGCTGCTGCGCGATGTCGAGCTGCCCATCTCCGCGCTGCTGGCCCGGATGGAGAAGGCCGGTATCGCATCGGACCGGGAGTGGCTGGACCGCATGGAGCAGCAGTTCGCCGCGGCCGTGCAGCAGGCCGTCAAGGAGGCACACGCCGCGGTGGGCCATGAGTTCAACCTCGGCTCGCCCAAGCAGCTCCAGGAGGTGTTCTTCGGCGAGCTCGGCCTGCCCAAGACCAAGAAGACCAAGACCGGGTACACGACGGACGCGGACGCGCTGGCCTGGCTCGCCACGCAGACCGACCACGAACTGCCCGTGATCATGCTGCGCCACCGCGAGCAGGCCCGGCTCCGCTCCACCGTCGAGGGCCTGGTCAAGACCATCGCCCCCGGCGGCCGTATCCACACCACCTTCAACCAGACCGTGGCGGCCACCGGCCGGCTCTCCTCCACCGACCCCAATCTGCAGAACATTCCGGTGCGCACGGACGAGGGCAGGGCCATCCGGCGCGGCTTCGTCGTCGGCGAGGGCTTCGAATCGCTGCTGACCGCCGACTACAGCCAGATCGAGCTGCGCGTCATGGCCCATCTGTCCGAGGACGAGGGCCTGATCGAGGCGTTCACCTCCGGTGAGGACCTGCACACCACAGTCGCCTCCCAGGTGTTCGGCGTGGCCAAGTCCGAGGTCGACCCGGAGATGCGCCGCAAGATCAAGGCGATGTCGTACGGGCTGGCGTACGGGCTGTCGGCGTTCGGCCTCTCCCAGCAGCTGGGCATCACCCCGGACGAGGCCCGCAAGCTGATGGACACCTTCTTCGAGCGGTTCGGCGGGGTGCGCGACTATCTCCAGCGGGTCGTCGACGAGGCCCGGGCCACCGGCTACACGGAGACCATGCTCGGCCGCCGCCGCTATCTCCCCGACCTCAACAGCGACAACCGCCAGCGCCGCGAGATGGCCGAGCGCATGGCGCTCAACGCGCCGATTCAGGGCACCGCCGCCGACATCGTGAAGATCGCGATGCTTCGGGTGGACGAGGCGTTGACAAAGGAGAAATTGTCGTCGCGGATGCTGCTCCAGGTGCACGACGAAATCGTGGTGGAAGTCGCCCCGGGGGAGCGGGAGCAGGTGGAGGCCCTGGTGCGCCGGGAAATGGCCGGAGCCTTCCACCTCCGGGCCCCGCTGGACGTGTCCGTCGGGGCCGGAGCGGACTGGGAATCGGCGGCGCATTAGGGGCCGTTTCCAGGCTTGCAGGGCGGACCGCGAGGGGCGATACGGGCGGTACGCCCGGTAGCTGCGACGCGGCAAGTTGTCGTAGTGTCACGAGGGTTGGCGCGGGGGAGCGCGCTCACTGCTCGACAGGGAGGGACATACGGATGGCACCGCACATCGGCCGACGACTGCGCAAGGGGGCGGCCACGACGGCGGTGGCGGCGGTCGTGATGGCCGCTCTCACCGCCTCACAGGCCCCCGGGCTCGCCAGTACGGCCCGGGACCGGCACCACGACAGCGCCGCCGGTGAGACGCCGGCCCCGCCGTCCGCCGACACCCCCATTGACGGCGGCTCGTCGTACCACACCGATCTGCCGCCCCTGCAGAAGCCCGGTAAGCCCGGCACCTCGATCGACCTGCCGGGGCTGCCGGACGACGCCGCGGCCGCCGAGGCGGGCATCCCCGCGACCGTGCTCGACGCGTACAAGAAGGCCGAGTCGGCCCTCAAGGACTCCAAGCCCGGCTGCAACCTGCCCTGGCAGCTGCTCGCCGCCATCGGCAAGGTCGAGTCCGGCCAGGCGGGCGGCGGCCGGGTCGACGCCGAGGGCACGACGTACAGGCCCATCCTGGGCCCGGTGCTCAACGGCAACGGCTTCGCCCGGATCACCGACACCGACGGCGGCGCGTACGACGGGGACGCCACCCACGACCGGGCGGTCGGGCCCATGCAGTTCATCCCGTCCACCTGGGCCACCTGGGGCCGGGACGGCAACGGCGACGGCGAGAAGAACCCGAACAACATCTATGACGCCGCGCTCGCGGCCGGCGCGTATCTGTGCGCGGGCAATCGGGATCTGTCGGTCAAGGCCGATCTGGACGAGGCGATCCTCGGGTACAACCGCTCGCGGGAGTATCTGGCCACCGTCCTGTCCTGGTTCGAGTACTACAAGAAGGGCACCCACGAGGTGCCCGACGGCACCGGCGTGCTGCCCGACCCGGACAAGAACAGCGGCGGCTCGGACGGCGGCGGTAACGGTGGCGGTGGCTCGGAGAGCCCCAGGCCGCTGCCCGACCCGACCGAGCCCGGCGGCGACCACAGCCCCACCCCCGAGCCCCCCACGACCGGCGACGGCGGGGTCGAGACGCCTTCCCCCGAGACACCCTCCCCGGAGACGCCTTCCCCCGAGACGCCTTCTCCGGAGACGCCCGCCCCGGCCACCGTCGCCCGGCTCAAGGCCGTCGGCGCCGCGAAGCTGACCGCCACGGCGGGCGAGCAGTTCGCCGACAAGCCCCAGGTCCGCGCCGAGACCGCGGCCGGCAAGCCGGTCGCGGGCGTGTGGGTGCAGTACGAGATCCGCGGCGAGACCGACGCCCGCTTCCCCTGGAACGCGACCCGCGTCAGCCGCATGACCGGCAGCGACGGCACCGCCACCGCCCCGGTGCTGCGCGCGGGCGAGACCACCGGCTCCTTCACGGTCCGGGTCACGGCCGTCGGCCGCACCGCGACCGCCGCCGACATCGCCGCCACCGTCAAGGCCCGCCCCGTACCGCAGGCCGACGCGCTGGCCCGCGCCGACGACAAGGACCTCAAGGCCGAGACCGGCGGCTCCTTCGCCGACGCGGTCGGCGTCAAGGCCAGCTACAAGGGCAAGGCCGCGGCCGGTGTGCCGGTGACCGCCACCATGATCGTCGATGATGCGGCGAAGGCGACGGACAAGCCCACCGAGAACGACAAGGGCCCGTACTTCAAGGACGCCAAGGGCAAGACCGTCCGCACCCTGACCACCCTGAAGACGGACGCCACGGGGAAGTTGGTCCTCCCCAAGATCTACACCGACGACCACGCGGGCACCTTCCTGCTCCGCCTCACCACCGCCGACGGCACGACCCTGACCATCGAGCTGACCGTCACCGAGCGCGCTGCTCAGCCCACGGAACCGCCCTCGGCGGAGCCCACCGACCAGCCCTCGGCCGAGCCCACATCCACGCCCTCGGCCCAGTAACCGGCCGAGGCCACCGAGCACCACCACGCACTGCCTCGCACCGCCCCTGCGCCCCCATTGGGCCCAGGGGCGGTGCGGCGTCTGCTGACGCGCTCTTGCTCCTGCGCGTTCACATCTTCGGCCCCCGTTGCTACGGTGCCCCAGCCCTGACGCACCGTCAGGGCGCCCGTACGCCGCCGCAGCAACCGGAGGCTGAGACATGCGCGCCCTCGCCGCCGCCGCGATCGGACTGGTCGCCGCCCTCGCCCTCGTCTTCACGGTGACGGCCATCGGCGTCCCCAGCGGCAAGACCTCCCCCAAACCGCTGCTCACCACCATCCCCGAGCACCCCTGAGCCCCGAGCATCCCTGAACCCCGAGCATCCCTGAGCCCTGAGGGAGGGACATACCGCCATGCGCCGCAAAGCCAGCCTGGTGCTGCTCGCCTTCGCCGTCTTCTTCGCCGCCCTCTCGCCGCTGCTGCGCTGGTACGCCTTCCCCCGGCTGGCCAAGATCCCGCCCAGCGAGTACCAGACCGCCGTCCTCGAAGCCAAGCCCGCCGTCCTGCTCGACTACGGCACCATGCAGCCCAAAAAGGTCGCCAAGGTCAGCATCGTGCAGACGCTCCGCGGAAACGTCGAGGCGGCGAAGAAGGCCGGGAAGGCGGCCGGACGCGATGTCGTCGTCTGGGACGCCCTGTCGTATATCGCCGGGCCCGACGGCAAGATGGTCTCCAAGATCCCCGAGCGCTATGTCTTCGACGCCCACTCCCAGGACCCCGTGCACCAGGGCGGCGAGCACGTCGACGGGGACGCGGTCCGCCGGGAAGGCATCGAGTACAAGTGGCCCTTCCTCACCGAGAAGCGCGACTACACCTACTTCGACGCCCAGACCAGGACCTCAGCGCCCATCCACTACAAGGGCACCCAGAACTTCCGCGGCCTGAAGGTCTACTACTTCGAACAGACGATCCCCTGGACGAAGGTGAAGCTTCCGAAGACCATGCCGGTCGAGGGCATCACCCCCGAGACCGTCCGCAAGGCCGGCACCACCCGCTGGTACTCCACCAAGCGCATGTTCTGGGTCGACCCCACCACCGGCGCCCCCGTCAACGGGGAGGAGATCCACCGGGAGGAGCTGCGCGGCGGCACGCTGCTCGGCGGCCGCGACAAGGTGACCGTCTTCTCCGGACATGTGAAGATGCGCGAGGACTACATCGAGCACACCGTGAAGATGGTCAAGTCCCAGCGGCAGCTGGTCCTGCTGCTCACCAGCTATCTGCCCTGGGGCTTCCTCGCCCTCGGCGCCGGGCTGCTGACGCTTTCCCTCGTACTGGAAGCCCGCAGCCGCCGCCCGGGCAGCGGCACCGAGGCCCACGACGAGTCCCCGGCCCCACAGCCGGTACCAGCCCCGGTGTGATGTGGGTGCTGCCGGGTCTGCCGGGTCTGTCAGCGCTGTCCGGTTGTCAGTGGGCGCCCGTACCGTACGCCCATGCCTACCACCACCTGCCTGCCCAGCCCCGAACTCGCCGACCAGCTCGTCGAACTGGCGCGCCTGGAATGGACGCCCGGCGCCACCGGGGCCGCCGCCGAACGCTTCGGCTGGACGCCGGTGGACGACGGCGCCTGGACGGCCGCCTTCGCCACCAACACCGGGCACTACGTCGTCCCCGAATGGTTCGCCGCGCCGCCGGAGGAACAGGTCGAGGACGAGGAGTGCCATCTGCCGTTCTGCTACTTCTACGAGGCCGACGACTTCGACGAGGAGCTGGCCACGGGCGGGCTCAGCGGCAATATCGACTGGCTGAAAAAGCACCACGCCGACGACCCTGAGTGGCACTTCGAACGCGACACCGGCCGCGCCCACTTCGACGCGCAGTGGCTGGCCGCCGTGGCCCTGTTCACCCAGCGGCTGGGGGAGCCGGAGATCACCGTGCGCGACGGGGAGGGCGAGTCGCCGTGGAACTACGCGGCGTGGCGCTGCGGGGGGAACGCGCTGGTGGTCGGCCAGTGTACGGACAGCGGCTCGTATATGACCTTCGAGCAGTCGCTCGTCTGGATCGCCCCGTATCCGGCCGGGCGCCCGTTTCCCGGGGCGGGCGACTTCGGCGGCCTCATCGAGTGCTGACGGGGCTTGGGCTTTGGGACCTCGGCGGCTCAGCGGTTCGGCACCTCGGCGGCTCAGCGACGGGAGTTGGTACGCCGCGTCGGCTCGGCCGTCGCCGGGTCCTCCGGCCAGGGGTGCTTGGGATACCGACCGCGCAGCTCGGCGCGCACGGACCGGTACCCCTCCCGCCAGAAGGACGCCAGATCGGCCGTGACCGCGGCGGGGCGCCCGGCCGGTGACAGCAGATGTACGAGCAGCGGCACCCGCCCGCCCGCGATCCGGGGCGTCTCCTGCCACCCGAACAGCTCCTGCAGCTTGACCGCCAGCACGGGCTGCTCCTTGCCGTAGTCCACCCGCACCCGCGAGCCGCTGGGGACCCGTACCCGCTCGGGGGCCAGCTCGTCGAAGCGCACCGCGTCCCCGGTCGCCCAGGGCAGCAACCGGGCGAGCGCCTGGCCCGCGTCCACGCGCTCCAGGTCGGTCCGCCGCCGCGCCCGGTCGAGCTCCGGGCCCAGCCAGGCGTCCAGCTCCGCCAGCAGCGCCGGGTCGGACACATCCGGCCAGGGGGCGCCCAGCTCGCGGTGGAGGAAGGCCAGCCGCTGCCGCAGGGCGCCGGCTTCGGCGGACCAGCGCAGCAGCCCCAGCCCCTCACCGCGCAGCCCGTCCCGCAGCGCGGCGTGCACCAGCCGCGGATCGGGCGCGGCCAGCGGCCGTGCCGCCAGCTCCACCGCCCCCAGCCGCTCCACCCGCCGCGCCACGACGTCCCCGCCGGACCAGCCCACCTCTTCCCGCCGCTCGTACAGGGCCGACGCCGCGATACGAGCCGTCTCCTCGTCCACGACGGCCGCGAGCCGCACCCGCGCCGACGCCGCCGAGACCGGCCGGTCCGCGACCGCCACGGCCAGCCACGGCGCATCCCGCAGCCGAGTCCCCTCCCCGAGCTCCGCGCCGGTACCGGACGCCATCAAATACGCCCGCTCCCCCCGCCGCCGCCCCACCCGCTCCGGAAACGCCAACGCGGCAACCAGCCCCACGACGACGTCATCACTCACGGCACCCACGCCGTGGGCACCTGGCGTGGCGGCGTGTGGCGTTCCCGGGCCGGGTATGTCGGCCCGCGCCGGTGTCTCACCCCCAGCCGCCAGGGCCCCGGCCTCGGCCTGGGCCGCCTCGGCGCGTTGACGATCGTCCACGCCCGGCGTGTCGGCGCCCGGCGTGGCGCGGTGTCGCGCGTCCGCGCCGGGTGTGCCGGCCCGCGCCGGTGTCTCACCCCCAGCCGCCCCGGTCGCCCCAGCCGCCTCGCCCGCCGGGCGGGCGGACCGCAGTGCGCTCAGCGCGCTCTCGAGGCGTCGGGCCTCCTGGCGCCAGCGGGCGGCGTAAGCGTCCGTGTCGCGCCGGGCGGTGCGCCAGGCGGCTGCCAGGTCGTCGCCGTACTCCCTGGGCGGCTCCTCGCTGAGCAGGGCCACGGCCTCTGCCGCGCGGCGCGCGCCGACCTCGGGTGCGCCGTCCAGGAGGGCCCGTGCGAGCCGGGGGTGGAGGCCCAGGCGGGCCATGCGGGTGCCCCGGTCCGTGGCCCGCCCGGCGTCGTCCACGGCGCCGATGGCGGTCAGCACCTCGCGCGCCGCGGTCAGCGCGCCGCCCGGCGGCGGGTCGAGCAGCGCGAGGCCGGTGGCGTCGGGGTCTCCCCAGCACGCCGCCTGCAACGCGAACGCCGTCAGGTCCGCGACGCTGATCTCCGGGGACGGGAAGCGCGGCAGCCGGGCGTCCTCGGCCTCCGGCCAGCAGCGGTAGACGGTGCCCGGCGCCTCGCGCCCGGCCCGGCCGGCCCGCTGCCGGGCCGCGGCCCGTGAGGCGCGTACGGTCGTCAGCGCGCTCAGGCCACGCGCGTGGTCCATCCGCGGCTCGCGCGCAAGACCGCAGTCCACGACGATCCGTACGCCCGGGACGGTCAGGCTCGACTCGGCGACCGAGGTCGCCAGGACCACCCGCCGCCGTCGCCCCGTCGGCCCCGCGCCCGCGAGCACCGCGTCCTGCGCGGCCGCCGGGGCGCGCCCGTGCACCTGCAGCACCTCCGCGTCGGCGCCGCCGAGCAGCCCCGCGACCCGCGCGATCTCCCCGACGCCCGGCAGGAAGCACAGCACGTCCCCCTCCCGCTCGCGCAGCGCCCGCCGCACCACCGCCGCGACGTGGTCGAGGAGGGCGGGGTCCACCCGCATCCCGTGCGGCGGGCGTACGGGGCGCGCGGGCGGCGCCCACACCACCTCCACCGGATGGGACACGCCGTCGGCGGACACGACCGGCGCCGCCTCGCCGTCCGCGCCCAGCAGCCGGGCCCACCCCTCCGCGTCCGTGGTCGCGGACGCGGCGATCAGCCAGAGGTCGGGCCGCAGGGTGGCCCGTACGTCCAGCAGGAAGGCGGCGGCCGTATCGGCGTCCAGGTGCCGTTCGTGGCATTCGTCGAGCACCACCGCGTCGACCCCGGCGAGCTCGGGGTCGCGCTGCAGCCGCTGCAGCAGCACACCGGTGGTGACCACCTCCACGACGGTCTCGCGGCTCACCCGCCGCTCCCCGCGCACCGTGAATCCGACCCGGCCGCCCGTCGCGTCCTCGCCCAGCAGCCACGCCATCCGCCGCGCCGCGGCCCGCGCCGCGATCCGCCGCGGCTCGGCGACCAGCACCCGCCGGACGGGCCCGCCGTCCGCCGCCCCGGCGAGCGCCAGGGGCACCAGCGTCGTCTTGCCGGTCCCGGGCGGGGCGCACAGCACCGCCGCGCCCCGGTCGTCGAGCGCGCGCCGCAGGGCGGGCACGGCGTCGCGTACGGGAAGGGCTTCGAGCGCGTCGGTGCGGGGGGTACGGCGGACGGTCATCTGGTCATCCTGTCAGCCGGAGGGGAGCCGGAGCGGAGGGGAACAGAGCGGAGCAGAGGGGGCCCGCCGCGCCTCCGCCCCGTCCCTCAGACCCGCTCACACACGAAGATCGCCGTCCCCGGGATCAGATTCCCGCGCAGCGGGGACCAGCCGCCCCATTCCTGGTCGTTCCAGTCGGGCCATTCCGGCTCGACGAGGTCGAGCAGCCTGAAGCCCCCCGCCACCACGTCCCGCACCCGGTCGCCCAGCGTCCGGTGGTGCTCCACATAGACGGCACGCCCCGTCTCGTCCTGCTCGACGTACGGCGTGCGGTCGAAGTAGGAGGCGGCGACGCTCAGCCCCTCGGGGCCGGGCTCGTCCGGGAACGCCCACCGTATGGGGTGCGTCACCGAGAACACCCACCGCGCGCCCGGCCGCAGCACCCGGTGGACCTCGCGCATCACCCGCACCGGGTCGGCGACGAAGGGGATCGCCCCGTACGCCGAGCAGGCGAGGTCGAACGAGGCGTCCCGGAAGGGGAGCGCCGTGGCGTCGGCCTGGACGAGCGCGATCGGCCCCAGGCCGGTCGTACGCGCTTCGGTGTCGATCCTCAGCGCATGCCGCAGCTGGCGATGCGAGATGTCGAGCGCCACCGGCCGCGCCCCCTGGGCCGCCAGCCAGCGCGAGCACTGTGCCGCGCCCGCCCCGACCTCCAGGACGTCCAGCCCCTTGAGGCCGTCAGCCGGACCGAGCAGCCCGGCCTCGGTCTCGTCGAGCCCTTCGGGGCCCCAGATGAAGCGGTCGTCGCCCAGGAAGCCGCCGTGCTCCTCCTGGTACTCGTCCGCGTTGCGGTCCCACCAGCCGCGGCTGGCCCGGCTGGACTCCGCGTCGCCGGCGATCCGCCGGGTGGCTGTGGGCTCCTCCTCCGGCTCGCTCGCCATGGGAGTCGTCGGAGTCAGGGGATCTCCGGTGGCGCCGGGCGTACCGGGCTTGTCGGATGCACGGGGCATGTGTTCTTGGACCATCGGGCGCGTCGTCGTACTCTCTGTATCGACCTGTGGCTGTGGGGAACGGCTGGACTCCGCGTCGCAGCACGGACCGTGCGACTTGCCGGGCTTGGGGCGAAATGTCCTGCGTGTGCTCTTCGTGCATTGACCATGCCCGGCTGCCCCCGTATGCTACAAGTTGCGCTGCGGGCCTGCGCGCCTCAGACGGAGTAGGCCGCGCTCGCATCTGTTGTATGTCCCTCGGTCACCGAGGCGCTTTTCGATCCCTCGGGAAGAGATCAACGCCTCCGAGGCTGTCCGGCTTCTGCAGTGCGGTAACGGGTCCCGGCGTAGCAGTACCTACGACTTCATGTCCGTAACCGGAGCCCTTTCCCACATGACGAGCAGCACCGAGGCAACCCGCACCACCCCGCAGGTGGCGGTCAACGACATCGGTTCCGAGGAAGCCTTCCTCGCCGCGATCGACGAGACGATCAAGTACTTCAACGACGGCGACATCGTCGACGGCGTCATCGTGAAGGTCGACCGGGACGAGGTCCTGCTCGACATCGGTTACAAGACCGAAGGCGTCATCCCTTCTCGTGAGCTTTCGATCAAGCACGACGTCGACCCGAACGATGTCGTGGCCGTCGGCGACGAGATCGAGGCCCTCGTCCTCCAGAAGGAGGACAAGGAGGGTCGCCTGATCCTCTCGAAGAAGCGCGCCCAGTACGAGCGTGCCTGGGGCACCATCGAGAAGATCAAGGAAGAAGACGGCATCGTCACCGGTACCGTCATCGAGGTCGTCAAGGGTGGTCTCATCCTCGACATCGGCCTCCGTGGCTTCCTCCCCGCCTCCCTGGTGGAGATGCGCCGCGTCCGCGACCTTCAGCCCTACGTGGGCAAGGAGCTCGAGGCCAAGATCATCGAGCTGGACAAGAACCGCAACAACGTGGTCCTGTCCCGCCGCGCCTGGCTGGAGCAGACCCAGAGCGAGGTCCGCCAGACCTTCCTCACCACCCTCCAGAAGGGTCAGGTGCGCTCCGGCGTCGTCTCCTCCATCGTCAACTTCGGTGCCTTCGTGGACCTGGGTGGCGTCGACGGTCTGGTCCACGTCTCCGAGCTGTCCTGGAAGCACATCGACCACCCGTCCGAGGTCGTCGAGGTCGGCCAGGAGGTCACGGTCGAGGTCCTGGACGTCGACATGGACCGTGAGCGCGTGTCCCTGTCGCTCAAGGCGACCCAGGAAGACCCGTGGCAGCAGTTCGCCCGGACCCACCAGATCGGCCAGGTCGTCCCGGGTAAGGTCACCAAGCTGGTGCCGTTCGGTGCGTTCGTCCGCGTGGACGAGGGCATCGAGGGTCTGGTCCACATCTCCGAGCTGGCCGAGCGCCACGTGGAGATCCCGGAGCAGGTCGTCCAGGTCAACGACGAGATCTTCGTCAAGGTCATCGACATCGACCTCGAGCGCCGCCGCATCAGCCTCTCGCTGAAGCAGGCCAACGAGGCCTTCGGTGCCGACCCGTCCGTGGTCGAGTTCGACCCGACCCTGTACGGCATGGCCGCGTCCTACGACGACCAGGGCAACTACATCTACCCCGAGGGCTTCGACCCCGAGACCAACGACTGGCTCGAGGGCTTCGAGACCCAGCGCGAGGCCTGGGAGACCCAGTACGCCGAGGCGCAGCAGCGCTTCGAGCAGCACCAGGCGCAGGTCATCAAGTCGCGCGAGGCCGACGAGCAGGCCGCTGCCGAGGCGGGCGGCGCCGCCCCGGCGCAGGGTGGCCAGGCGTCCGGCGGCGGTTCGTACTCCTCGGAGTCGGCCGACAACTCCGGCGCCCTGGCGTCGGACGAGGCGCTGGCCGCGCTCCGCGAGAAGCTGGCCGGCGGCCAGAGCTGAGCTCGGCTGACCGGCTGAACGGTCGCTGACCGACGTAAGGCCCGCTCTCCTGGAGAGCGGGCCTTACGCATGCCCAGGCGTCGGGGCTCGCGTCCCAGACCCGCAAAGGGCCCGCAAACGGCCCATGAACGGCCCACGGACGGCTAGGCGCCGCCCTGTACCGTCACGGAGTCGACCGTGACGCTCTCCGCCCTCTCGATCATGATGCCCTGACGGCCGCCGTTGACCGTGATGCCCCGGACCGTCCAGTACGAGGCGCCGTCCAGGTGCAGCCCGAACCCGTAGCCGTCGCTCGCCGTGAGCACCGCCTTCGGGGAGCCGGTGAGCGTGATCCGGGAGTCGGAGGTCCCGGAGGCGGTGATCTCGAAGCCACCGCGGTAGGTGCCGTCGGCGAGCTCGATGGTGTCGCCGGGCCTGGCCGCCGCGAGCGCGTCCTTGAGCTGGGCCGAGTCGGAGACGGGGATCGGCCGGACGGAGTGCTCACGGCCGTCCTCCGCGGCCGTTCCGGCGGCGACCAGCCCGCCCATGGCGAGGATCCCGGCGGCGGGCGCGGCGACGAGAGCACGCGTGCGGGTGGGGGTGCGGGAGTGCATGGGGGGTTCCGCCTTCCTGCCGTGGTCAGGGGTGGCACCTTCGTGACGCGTAAATGTTCTTGTGGCTGAACATGAGACGACAACGTGAACCTCTGACGGGTCGCGAAGCTAGGGGTGTCACCTGGGCGCGTCAACCCCTTCATGACGCCCTGTGACCGGTATTCGACCCGCGGCGAGAAGTATGCGCGATGCACGAAAGGGTGTCCGGCGGCACCGCCGTCGCGTCGCCCGGCGCGGCCCCGGACCCCACTGTCCTCAACAGGCCAGCGATCATGGCTATTTCGCGGGCGACTTCCCCCAACTGCGCCGACGCCCGCGCGGCATGGCGCCGCCTCCTTCGCCCCCAATGCCGCCATCGCTGAGCCCCGCCGCGTACTGTCTTGATCCAGTCGGTTGTGCGGATGGCGCGAAGTCGAGGGCGGAGGCCGGGAATGCCGCGCCGCCGCCCGACGTTCTGGAAACGGAACACAAGGAGGAGCGGTCACAGTGCTAGATCCGCAGGATTTGTACGCATGGGAGCCGAGCGGACTCGCGGAAGTCGACGCGATAACCTCCCGGGACTCGGCCGGGCTGGTGCTGCTCTACCACTTCGACGGCTACATCGACGCTGGCGAGACCGGCGACCAGATCGTGCAGCGGCTGCTCGACGGCCTGCCGCACCAGGTCGTCGCCCGCTTCGACCACGACCGGCTCGTCGACTACCGGGCGCGCCGCCCCCTGCTCACCTTCAAGCGCGACCGCTGGACCGACTACGAGACCCCCGCGATCGAGCTGCACCTGATGCGTGACGCGACCGCGGCCCCCTTCCTGCTGCTCTCCGGCCCCGAGCCGGATGTGGAGTGGGAGCGGTTCGCGGTGGCCGTGCGCCAGCTGATCGAGCGGCTGGGGGTGCGGCTGTCGGTGAACTTCCACGGCATCCCCATGGGCGTGCCGCACACCCGTCCCGTCGGCATCACCCCCCACGGCAACCGCACCGACCTGATGCCAGGTCACCGGGGCTACTTCGACGAGGCCCAGGTGCCCGGCAGCGCCGAATCCCTCATCGAGTACCGGCTCGCCGAGGCCGGCCTCGATGTGCTCGGCGTCGCCGCCCACGTCCCGCACTACCTGGCCCGCTCCGCCTACCCCGACGCGGCGCTCACCGCCCTGGAGGCGATCACCGCGGCCACCGGCCTGGTACTGCCCGGCGCGGCCCATGCGCTGCGCAACGAGGCGCTGAAGACCCAGGAGGAGATCGAGCGGCAGATCTCGGAAGGGGACGAGGACCTGGTCGCGCTGGTCCGCGGCCTTGAGCACCAATACGACGCGGTGGCCGGGGCGGAGAGCCGCGGCAGCCTGGTCGCCGAGCCGGTCGAGCTGCCCTCCGCGGATGAGCTGGGGGCCGAGTTCGAGCGCTTCCTGGCCGAGCGGGAGGGCGATGGGACGGCCTAGACCACGTACGGCCTGGACCGCGCCCGGTACGGACCGCATAGGCTGACCCCATGCTGAGGCTGGGACTCACGGGCGGAATCGGCGCGGGCAAGAGCGAAGTGTCGCGCATGCTGTCCTCGTACGGAGCGGTGCTGATCGACTCCGATCGGATCGCCCGCGAGGTGGTCGAACCGGGGACGCCCGGACTGGCGGCCGTGGTCGCCGAGTTCGGGCCCGGCCTCCTCACTCCCGACGGCGCCCTGGACCGCCCGAAGCTCGGCGGCATCGTCTTCGGCGATCCGGAGCGGCTGCGCGCGCTGAACGCGATCGTGCACCCCCTGGTCCGCGCCCGCTCCGCCGAGCTGGAGGCGGCCGCCGGGCCGGACGCCATCGTCGTCCACGACGTCCCCCTCCTCGCCGAGAACGGTCTGGCGCCCCTGTACGAGATGGTGATGGTCGTCGACGCGGCGCCCGGGACGCAGCTCGACCGGCTGGTGCGGCTGCGCGGTATGACGGAGGACGAGGCGCGGGCCCGGATGGCGGCCCAGGCGACGCGCGAGGAGCGGCTGGCCGTGGCCGATGTGGTGATCGACAACGACGGTCCGCTGGAGGCGCTGGAGCCGCAGGTCAGAAAGGTCTGGGCGGATCTGGTCGAGCGCGCGGCGGGCGGCGCGCGGACCGAGGGCTGATCGAGGGCTGACCGACACCGCGGTGCGGTCGCGCCCGGGCTCTGGCGGGAATGCGCCGTATGGCGCCATTGTTGTGTAGCGCGTAACAACGATCACCCGTGCCGACGACTGCCCGTACCGACGACAACTCGTACGACGACGACTCGTCCGACGACCAGCGCGCGCCGACGGTGATCGTCAGCGCGTTCCGGGAAGGAAACGGTTGTGCCCGAGCCCACGCCCGAGACCCATGTCATCGACTACCGCGCCGCCGAGCAGCTGCTGGCCGCCCGCGACCCGCGCGGCGCGGTGAAGCTGCTCGACTCGGTCATCACCGCCCACCCCGAGAACACCGCGGCCCGGCTGCTGCGGGCGCGCGCCTTCTTCGGCGCGGCGCAGCTGCGAGCGGCGGAGCTGGAGTTCCAGCTCGTCCTGGAGCGCGAACCGGACAACGCGTTCGCCCACTTCGCCCTCGGCCGCACCCTGCAGCGCGCCAACCGCCCCGCCGAGGCCACCCGCCACTTCCGCCTGGCGGCGGCCCTCGACCCGCGCCCGGACTTCGTCAAGGCCGCGCGCTTCGGCGAAAACGGCTGAGCCTCGGCCCCCGCGGGCCCGTCGGATACGGGCCGCGCACCGGCGCGTACGGCGGCACATCCCGGCCGGGCTGGTAGTGCGGCCCCTGCCGGATGTGCCGGACGACCAGGACCAGATCGGTGAGGGTGACGGCGGCGAGTACCCCGCAGGCGGCCGCCCAGCCGGGCCGGTGGACCAGCCAGAAGGCCACCGTGCCCGCGACGGTCCAGGCCAGCCCCCACAGGACCAGCGCACACCGCATACGCAGCGGGCTGCGCGCGTGCAGCGGCTCGTCGCCCGTACGGATCAGTCGGCTCGGCATGGCGCACCATCTCCCACTACGAATCTAACGCCGCACCCCGGCGAGGTCCGGCATCCGTGGTCTGGGAGCATGGCCGGGCATGCCAGCACACACGCCTGGGCGACGACCGGGGTACGGAGGAGCCGCGCGATGATCCGCGAGTCATGGGACGAAACGGCCGCCAGGCGGGCCCGTATCCGCGGCTGCTTCCTCGGGGGCGCGATCGGCGACGCACTGGGCAACCCGATCGAGTTCCTGTCCCTGGACAGGATCCGCGAGACCTACGGGCCGGAGGGGATCACCGCTCTCGTCCCGGACTCGGATGGCGTCATCGGCCGGATCACCGACGACACCCAGATGACCATGTTCACCGCCGAGGGGATGATACGGGCCTGCGCCAGGTCCACGGCCAAGGGCATCGGCGGCGCCGAGATCGCCATCGTGCGCCACTCCTATCTGCGCTGGCTCGACACCCAGAACCACCCCGCGCCGCCGCCCCCGCGGCAGGACCAGGACCTGGTCCGCTCCGGCTGGCTGCGCGAGCAGCAGTGGCTGTACGTCCGCCGCGCCCCCGGCGGCGCCTGCCTGTCCGGCCTCGCCCAGGAGCACATCCCCTCGTCCTCCGACCCGCTCGACGGCACCCCCGGCCCGGTGAACACCAACTCCAAGGGCTGCGGCACGGTGATGCGCTCCGCCCCCTTCGGCCTCATCGGCACGGGCGCCCGCGAGTCGTTCGAATTCGCCGCCCGCTGCGCCCAGATCACCCATGGCCACCCCACCGGCTACTACGCCGCCGGCGCCCTGGCCGCGATCATCGCCCTTATCCTCGACGGCGACTCCCTGGAGGGCGCCGTCCTCCGCACCCTGGAACTGCTCGGCCGCTATCCGGGACACGAGGAGACGAGCGCCGCGCTGCGCAAGGCCGTCGACCTGGCCGCGCAGGGCGAGCCCACCCCGGAGAAGACCGAATCGCTCGGCGGCGGTTGGGTCGCCGAGGAGGCCCTGGCCATCGCGGTCTACTGCGCCCTGGCCCATACGGCGCCGCGGCGCTCCCTCTACAGCAAGGGCGGCGGGACCGGCTACGACCCCAAGTGGCGGCGTACCCCCTTCCAGAAGGCCATGCTGCTGTCCGTCAACCACTCGGGCGACAGCGATTCGACGGGCTCCATCTGCGGCAATCTGCTCGGCGCCCACTACGGCGACCTCCGGCTGCCCCCGATGTGGCTGACGCAGATCGAGGGCCGGGGCACCATCGCCGAACTCGCCGACGACTTCTCCTCCGTGTTCCACCAGTCGATCGAGATGTACGAGTTCGACGGCATGGTCTTCCCGCGCTCCCGTTACCCCCTCTACTGAGCCGCCTGGGCCGCCTGGGCCGTCGAACAATTCGTTCGATCGCTGTCACACCCGCCTGTTAACGTGCGGGTGTGGCGAAACTCAATCAGATCATCGCCGTGGAGAAAGGCGTCAAGTCCAAGTCGCAGCAGGACCTGACGGCTGCCCACCACGGTCTTCAGAAGCCGGCCCTGCTGGCCGGTATATCCCGTACGTACCAGCCCAAGGACGAGGAAGGCGAGCAGCTGCCGCCCGAGTCGACCCGGGTGCAGGTCAAGGCCGAGGACGTGCTCCGCGACACCGCGGCCGTCCTCACCCGGCTCTTCGACGTCACCGCCACCAAGGACTGGTCGAACTGCACGGCGAGGGCGGATGTGACGGTCGAGGGCCGCACCCTGCTGCGTGACGTCCCGGTCTCCTATCTCCTCTTCCTCGAGAAGCAGCTGACCGACCTCAACGCCCTCGTCCGCAAGCTCCCGGTGCTCGACGCCGCCGAGTCCTGGTCGCTGGACCCCTCCACGGACTCCTGGAAGACCGACCCGGTCCGCACCGTCCGCACAAAGAAGGTGCCCCGCAACCACGTCAAGGCGGAGGCCACGGACAAGCACCCGGCGCAGGTCGAGGTCTACTACGAGGACATTCCGGTCGGCTACTGGACCACCGTCAAGTTCTCCGGCGCCCTGCCGGCCCGCCGCGTCAATGAGCTGCTGGACCGCGTGGAAAAGCTCCAGCAGGCGGTCAAGTTCGCCCGCGAGGAGGCGAACGGCGCGGAGGCCGCCGACCAGCGCGTCGGCGACGTGGTCTTCGGCTACCTCTTCGGGTAGCGTGATGAACTCCCCGTCCGCCCGAGCGCGGGCGGGGTGCGCGAGGAGCGCAAGCTGAAGCTGAAGCTTGTCGTGACGGCGCGGTTGTCAGTGGAGGTTCAAATCCTCCTCCCGGCGCTCACCCACGGGCCGGGATAGCCCAAGTCAGGCAGAGGCAGACCGCATCAATCTCAGACTCTCGCTCCAGACTCAGCATTCGCCGCCGATCGCCGGATCGACCGGGCCCGGGCCCCAGTCGTCGGATGCCGGTTCAAGTCCGGCCCGTGCAGCTTCGATGCGCGGTAGTTCAAAGGCAGAACACGACGACATCAGACTGACCCGTGCTCTCAACCGATCCGGCGTGCGCAATTGGGCGGCATCACGGGGCTCGGGGGCAGGCTACGCCCCCGGGCCCGCTCCGCATGGACGGACCATGCCGTAGCGCCAGTAGGCCAGTAGGCCAGGGCGGAGGCCGAGGCCCCGGCGCCCCGGTCGACCTCGGCCGTCACCCGTACCCCCAACCCCCTACTCGTACTCAGTGCCGCCCTTGCGCGTCAGATACGCACCACTGACCACCTTGGCGATGGCCCGTCCGCCGAGCACGGAGCTGTGCCGCTCGCTCGCCGCCCGGACCACCACCCCCTCCCGGATGTGCACCCCGCTTCCGGAGACGGTCTCGCGGCCCTCGGCCAGCTCCAGCACCCGCCCGGCGTCGTACGGCCCGGTGTACAGCGTCGGCACCACGGGCAGCCCGCCGTCCAGCACCTTCGCCAGCTCCTCCGGATCCAGCCAGCGCGACCGCCCGCCGACGTCCACCGCGATGTCGAACACCGCGTACCCGGGCACCCCGCGCCGACTGTCGGCCCCGTACCCGAGGTCCTGCACCCCGCCCCCGTACACCTCGCCGAAGATCCCGACCCGCGCCGCACCCAGCTCGGCGGCCACCCGGGCCGCCATCACGGGCACGCCGTGGCCGCGTACGGCCCGCCAGTACAGGTTCTTCTCGTCCTCCACCAGCGCCAGCCGCTGCGCCCCCAGCCCCTTCGACGTCACCCGCACCTCCCCGCCGTCCGCGACGTACGTCAGACAGCAGGCCGTACCGTGCAGCTTCTCGGTGACCGCGACGGGCTCGCCGTCCTCGAACACGTCCGGGTAGCGCTTGAGGTTCTCGATGTCGATCCAGGGCATCAGATCCGGCGCGGGCTCCACCTGTCCGCTCATCGCGATCGGCACCGGCGGCACCCACTTGACGATCCCGAGCCGTTCGGCGAAGTCCTCGCCCTCCCGCGCCGCCCGCTCCAGGTCCACCCCGGCCAGCGCCCGCGGTCGGCACACCAGCCCCTGTGACAGCTCCCCGCGCAGCCGGATCGCCTTGACCCGGTTGTGCGCGGCCCCCGCCAGCCTCCCAGTCAGCCCCAGCTCGGCGATCAGCTCATCGGGCAGTACGGCCTGCTCCGGTACGTATACGGCGAATTCGCCCGACCGGAAGGCCCCCTTGGCCACCACGGCCCGGTAAAGACCCACCTGCGCCAGTTCCAGTGCGTCGGCGTTCGGGTGCTCATGAATGGTCAGCCGCTCAGCGGTGACCCGCAGCGTCGACATGCTTGGGACCCCCCGTCCCTCGTTCAGTGGTGTGCCACCACTGTGGGGCGCGGACGAGCGGGGTGGCCACCGAATTTGCGGCGGCGGGGACGAAGGGGACGTAGTCAGGCCGTGCGTTGGTTCTCCGTGCGGTCACCGCGGATCCAGCGCTGGATCTTGCTTAGGAAGGGGTAGCGTTCGCGCTGCTCGCGGGCGCTGCGGTCGAGTTCTTCCATCAGACGCATGGAGCGCTGCTCCATGTCCAACTCGTCGAGGATCCGGTCGATCTCGGCGAGCAGGGCCCCGTGGAGCTGCCACTGGCGCGGATGCTGCTGGACGCGCTGGAGCAGTGCCTCGGCGGCCTCGTCGCGGCTCGAATGGGCCTTGGCGAGCTCGTTGGCCAGCCGCGACTCGGCCTCCTCGGCGTTGGCGCTGACCTGGGTGGTGACCAGGACCGCGAAGCTCTCGACGGCCGAGGCGAGGTGGACGAAGAGGTCTTCCAGGGCGGCCGCCACATCGGGCGGGAAGAGGGGTTCGTCCATGCGCTTCTTGGCGAGGTCGGTCAGGGTGCGGGCCAGGACGCGCAGCACGACCATGCAGATCTCCAGGGTGTCCAGGCCGGTGCGCAGTACGACGCGGTAGAGCAGCCCCTCCTTGACGCGGGGGTTGAGCCGCACGCTGTCCTCCGCCTGCCGGAGGGCGGCGTCCACCTGGGCGATGTCCTGGTCGAGGCGGCGGGCCTCGTGGAGCCGGGCGGCGGCGCGTTCGACGGGGGTGTGGCCGCCCAGCTCTTCGCCGATGTGCAGCAGCAGCCGGCGCATCCGGCGGGCCAGGTCCTCGATGGACTCGCCGGCCGTCTCGACCCACACCGGCGGGGCGAACAAGAGGTTGAAGGCCAGCCCCACCCCGGCGCCGATGAGCGTCTCCAGAATCCGGTCCCAGGCCGTGTTCGCGACCCGGGTCACGCCGAGGACCAGCATGGCGCTGATCGCCACCTCGACGGTGAACTCGCTCACCCGTACGAAATGGCCGACCGTCAGCGCGACCAGGATGATCAGCCCCAGGCTCCACCAGGTCAGCCCCACCAGCGCGCTGAACCCGATCGCGATGATCACGCCGACGACCACGGAGTTCACCCGGCGGACGCCGGTGGTGATGGTGGCGTAGAGGGTGACCTGCACCACCAGCAGGGCGGTGAGCGGTGCGGTGAGCGGGGCCGGTTCGCTGCTCAGCTGGAGGGCGACGGCGTACGCGATGGTCGCGGCGGCCGTCGAACGCAGCGTCTGTACGACGACCGGGTCCTTCCGCCGCTTGACGAGGTCCGCCACCGGGTCGAGAACATCTGGCACCTTCTGCCCCTTCCCGCATCAGAAGTCACAAAGGCATCAGTACGTCGCCTTGCCACCTGAGCGGACCCTCACACGCCACGCGAAACCACGGACGGGCTAACGTGTGGGCCGTGATCACGCCATTCAACGAACACGGCGACGCCGCCCCGCTGCCGGGCAGCACCGGACCCACCGCCACGGTGGAGGCCCAACCGCGCCAGGTCGGCCGGGTGCGCACGCAGTACGCGCCGGACCCGGACGGCGACCCGGACCCCGGGGAGATCGTCTGGACCTGGGTGCCGTACGAGGAGATGGACGGCCGCGGCAAGGACCGGCCGGTGCTCGTCGTCGCCCGGGAGCGTGGCGGGACCCTGCTCGCCGTACAGCTGTCGAGCAAGCGGCACGACGGCGACCGCGAGTGGGTGGCCATCGGGGCCGGGCCCTGGGACCGGGCCGGACGCGACTCGTGGGTGGACCTCGACCGGGTGCTGCGGGTGCACCCCGAGGGCATGCGCCGCGAGGCCTGCGCCCTGGACCGGCCGCGCTTCGACCGGGTCGTGGCCCGGCTGAGGCAGCGGTACGGCTGGAGCTGAGCGCCGAGCCGCCGGCTGGGGTGGGTCAGGTGTCGGCCAGCGCCAGCAGCTTGGTGACCGTATTCCAGTTGCGGGCCGTCATCGTGACGCCGAGGGGCGTCCGCATGACCTTGGCCGCCAGCTTGGAGCCGCCGGCGCCGTCCGGAGTGCGCAGATAGATCTCCCGGCCGGCCAGGCGGCACTCCTCCGGGGCGTACGAGGCCAGGTCCAGGGCGTCCAGCGGGGCCGGGGCGGCCGGGGCGGCCGACAGGAACACCACATGCAGCGTCTTGGGCTCGGCCGTGGCCTCGGGGTACGGGTTCGCCTCGACGACGGCGGCGAGCTCGTCGCGGGTACGTATGACCACCGGCACCGTCAGCCCGAGGTCGGCCGTGATGCGCTCGGCGATCGTACGGGCCGTCTGCTCGGGCGGGGTGCCGGGGTCGGCGAAGACGATGTTGCCGGTCTGGAGGTGGACGGTGACGTCGTCGAACCCCAGGTCCCGCATCAGCTCGCGCTGCCGGGCCACCGGGAACTTGTTGTGGCCGCTGACATTGATGCCGCGCAACAGCGCGATCTGGGACGACATGGCGGGGACTCCTCCGGATGGGATGAGCGGATCCTACGCTCGCGTCCGGTTACGCTCGCGTCCGGTGGCGTGACTCGGCGAAGTGCCCCACACCGTACCTGCATGATGGGGGCTGTGCGGCTCGAAGCGATCTCCTGGGAACGGCTGACCGGCGCGCTCGCCGACCGCGTCGCGGATCTGACGGCGGCGGACGGCAGCCCTTGGCTGAGGGTGGCGGTCGACGGGGCGCCGGCGGCGCGTACCGGGGAGCTGGCGCAGGGGCTGGCCGAGGCGCTGCGGGTGCGCGGGCGGCCGGCGCTGGTGGTCGCGGCGGGCGGTTTTCTGCGCGCGGCGTCGCTGCGCTACGAGTACGGGCGGCGGGACGCCGACGCGTACTACGACATGTGGCTGGATACGGGCGCCCTGTGGCGTGAGGTCTTCGACCCGCTGGAGCCCGAGCCGCGCGGCACGGGGCGGGTGCTCCCCGATCTGTGGGATCCGGTGACCGACCGGGCCACCCGCTCCCCGTATATCGAACTGCCGCCGGGCGGGGTGCTGCTGCTCCATGGCGCGCTGCTGCTGGGGCGCTGGTTCCCGTTCGACCTGTCCGTGCATCTGCGGCTGTCCCCGGCCGCGCTCGCCCGCCGCACGGACGAGGACGAACGGTGGACGCTGCCCGCCTTCGCGCGTTACGAGGAGGAGGCGCGGCCCGCGGAGACCGCGGATGTGGTGGTCCGCGCGGACGATCCGCGCCATCCGGCCTGGAGCGGACCGGGCGGGTGAACGCCGTGCGCCGCGCCCCTGTGGGGGCGAGGCGCACGGCGCCAGGAGTGTGAGTCCGGCGGGGGGTGGCTACGCCGGCGGGCACTCCTTCCACGCGAAGTGGTACGTGGTGCTCACGCTGCCGTCCGTCGAGTCCATGGTCATGAAGCTCGTCGTGTTGGTCGTGTCCGAGGTACCGGCGTTGACCCGCAGCTCGGTGTTGATGTTGAAGTTCCGCAGCGCACCGCAGGGGGCCCATTCCACGGTGGCGATGTCGGAGACGTCGCTCGCCTGCCAGTTGTCGTCGAAGACGCCCGTGAACTCATGGGATTTCGCCGCCGTGTTCGACGATCCCTGGAAGTAGTACGAGGCCTTCTCGACGCTGGTCGCGCCCTTCTCCAGGTGCGCATAGCCGCGGTAGTCCACGCTGGCGATCGCGTACGTGAAGCCCTGCGGCACATGCACGACAAGGTTGAGCTGGCAGTTCTTTCTGAAGTCGGTCGGCTTGGCGCCCTTGCCCACTTGGGCGAGATAGTCGCTGTAGGTGACCGTGAACGCCGTGTTGTCGGGCGATACGGCCACCGCCGCGGTGCCCGCCGGACAGCCCGAACCGTTGACCGTCGCGACCGTGATCACGATTTTGTCCGGCGGCGGGTCGTCGAACGGCGATTGCGCGGACGCGGGCTGAGAGGAAACGAGTGCCGTGGCGAACAAAGCCGCGGCCACGCCTCCTTTGAACATTGCACCGGGCATGATTCTCCATTCGATCGTCTGTGGACGACGACGGAAAGCCGGGCAGGCTCCGACGCCGCCCTGGCTGGTGGAGTTTCGCGCCTTACCGTGCGGAAGGACATTCCTTCCAGGCGATGTGGTAAATCGTGTTGTTGCTGCCGTCGGTCGAGTCCATGGCCATGAAGCTGGTGCTGCCCGCCGGCGAGGTACCCGCGTTCACCCGCAGCTCGGTGTTGATGTTGAAGTTGCGTTCTACGCCGCAGGGCGCCCAGACCAGGGCGCTGTAATCGGTGGAGTCGCGGGTCTGCCAGTTGTCGCTGTACGGACCGCTGAAGTCATGGGTCCGCGATGTCGTGTCCGCCGAACCCTGGAAGTAATAACTCGCCTTCTCGGTGCCTTTCGCTCCCTTCTCCAGGTAGGCGTAGCCGCGGTAGTCGACGCTGGCGATGGCGTACGTGAAGCCCTGCGGTACGTGGACGCCCAGGTTGAGCTGGCAGTTCTTACGGATGTCGGTCGGGTCCGCACCTGCGCCGACCTGGGCGAGATAGTCGCTGTAGGTCACCGTGAAGGCCGTGTTGTCGTTGGAGACGGCGACGGCGGCGGTCCCTTTGGGGCAGCCCGACCCGTTCACGGTGTTGATGGTGACCTGGATCTTCTCGGTCGGCACATCGGTGACCGACGCGCCCTGCGGGGAAATACCCGCTGCGAATAACGCGGCGACTGCGCCGCCGGCGAGCAGGACAAAAGACATGGTTCTCCTATCGAAGGTCGATCAAGCGGTGGGTGAAGCCGTGGGGACGTGTGGTGCCAGGGGGTGGTGCCAGGGGTGTGTTGCCAGGGGTGTGGCGCATACCGACGCGCGCTTTCGGCGCGATTTCGTCGGATGTTTGGATGTCCGGATGTCCGGTAGTGGCCGCGGGCATATGCGGTCGTCCGCGGTTCTTCACGGTATTTCCGGGAAGGCCTTAACCGCTGTGTGGGGAAAACGGTGCAGCCTTCAAGAAAGGAGCGCGCTCGCAGTGTCATGCGCGTGGTCAGTGCGCATTGGGAGCGATCCAAAGATAGGAGCGAAACGTGTCCACGACAAGACAGGTGGAGTTTTCCGGAACAAGATATTTGCATCCAGGCTCGGAGCCCGTTCAGAAGAGTGGCTGCGGAAGGATCCCTTCCAGGGCCAGCAGCGTGCGCTTGGTCTCCAGCCCGCCGCCGAAACCGCCTATGCCGCCGCCGCTTTCGACGACGCGATGGCAGGGCACCACGACCGGCAGCGGATTGCTGCCCATGGCCACCCCCACCGCCCGCGCGGCGCCCGGGTCGCCGACGCGGTCGGCGAGATCCCCGTAGCCGACGACCGTGCCGTACGGGATGTGGTCGGCGAGCTCGCGCAGGACGCGGCGGTTGAAACCGGTGGTGAGGGACCAGTCCAGGGGGACGGTGAACTCGCGCAGCCCGTCGGCGAAATAGCTCTCCAGTTGGCGCACGGCCGACCCGAGATGGGCGACGCGGTCCGGTACGGCCCTGGCTGCGGAGTCCGCCGGTGAGCCCGCCCCGAAGGCAGGGTCGGGCTCCGGGGGCGTGCCGAGCCGGGCGGTGAGCCGGGAGACGGCCTTGGCAGCCGTCGCGCCGTCGGCGTGGAAGACGACCTGGGCCAGGCCCTGATCCGTCGTCGCGAGCAGCAACGGGCCGATGGGGGAGTCGAGCACGCTCCAGCACCATGCGCGGGCCTCGCGCCGCTCCGCCGGCCTGTCCTGCTCCGCCGAGATCGCCGGCCCCGGCCCTTCTGAGATCGTCACGGGTCCAGCCTAGGCGCGGGGACCGACAACGCCTCCCCGCGCCCAGGCCGCGACGCCGCTACGCCGCCGCGCCGGGCTCGCGACGGCCGCTACGCCGCCGCTACGAGACCGCCGCCGGGGCGCCCGGCACCTCGTAGCCCGCGTCCTCCAGCGCGTCCCGCACCACATCCGGGTTGTTGGTGATGATTCCGTTCACGCCCATATGCGCGACCTCGACCGCCGTCTGCGCGTCGTTCACCGTCCAGGCGTAGACCTCGAACGGACGGCCGTGCGCGCCGTCCACCTCGTGGACCGCGTCGACGTAGTCGGCGTCGATGGTCTTGTAGCTCGGATTGATCTGGTCGGCGAATTCCGCGTAGGTCTCCAGGTCCTCGACCGCGGGTGTGCCGAGGAAGCCGGTCTTGACGTCCGGTCGCAGGTCGTGGACCTGCTTCACGGCGTCCGCGCCGAAGCTCTGGACGATCAGCTTGTGCTGCACATGGCGGCGGTCCAGCCAGCCCGCTCTGCGCAGCTCGCGCAGCGTCTGGCGCTCGATGTCCGGATACAGCTCGGGGGCCTTGAGCTCCAGAAGGAGCTTCTGGTGGTTGTGTTCCACCCGATCGAGGTAGTCCTCGAGGGTCGGCACCCCCTCGCCCGCGAACTTGGGGCTGAACCAGCTGCCCGCGTCGAGTTGCTGGATCTCGTCGAGGTTGAAGTCGGAGATCTTCCAGGGGGCGCGGTCCGGAAAGACTTCCTCGACGTCCGTGGTCCGGTTCAGCGTGGTGTCGTGCATGACGATCAGCTCGCCGTCCTTGGTCCGCTGGACGTCGTTCTCCACCCAGGTGATGCCGAGGTCGTCGGCCGCGTCGACGGCGGCGAGCGTGTTCTCCGGGGCGTAGGCGGAGGCGCCCCGGTGGGCGACGGTGACGGTGTGGCGCGACTGGTCGGTGACTTGATCGGCGTGATCGAGGTGATCGATTCGATCGGCCTGGTCGGCCCGGGCGGCCGCCGGTGAGAGGAAGAGCGCGGACATACCGATGAGCGCGCCCGTGAGGGCGGCGGCGGGGCGGATACGCATACGGACTCCTCGCGTCGTCTGACTCGCGTGACTCGCGGACGGGCAGAGGGTCCCAGTCGTGCCGTCCCGAAGGATAGGTGGTGGTTGGACAGAGTGAAGCACGGTCCCGCCGGGCGCCCCGTCGTGGCGCGAGAGGGGTCACCCGTCCACGGTTCCGGGTTCGGCCGGTCGGCCGTTGTCAGTGGTGGGTCGTACGGTGGGTGTCATGCGGCCCGTATCTCAGATCGAACGCAAGGTGGCGCCTTTCGAGGTCGTCAGCCCGTACCAGCCCAGCGGCGACCAGCCGACGGCGATCGCCGACCTGGAGCGGCGCATCCGCGCTGGTGAGAGCGATGTTGTGCTGCTCGGCGCGACCGGCACCGGAAAGTCGGCGACCACTGCGTGGATGATCGAGAAGCTCCAGCGCCCGACCCTCGTCATGGCGCCCAACAAGACCCTCGCCGCCCAGCTCGCCAATGAGTTCCGCGAGCTCCTGCCGAACAATGCGGTTGAGTACTTTGTGTCGTACTACGACTACTACCAGCCAGAGGCGTATGTCCCGCAGTCGGACACGTACATCGAGAAGGACTCCTCGATCAACGAGGAGGTCGAGCGGCTGCGCCACTCCTCGACGAACTCGCTGCTCACCCGGCGTGACGTGGTCGTGGTGGCATCCGTCTCATGTATCTACGGCCTGGGCACCCCGCAGGAGTACGTGGACCGCATGGTGCCGCTGAAGGTCGGCCAGGAGATCGACCGGGACCAGCTGCTGCGCCGCTTCGTCGACATCCAGTACGCGCGCAACGATATGGCGTTCACCCGCGGCACCTTCCGGGTCCGCGGCGACACCATCGAGATCTTCCCGGTCTATGAGGAGCTGGCCGTCCGGATCGAGATGTTCGGCGACGAGATCGAGGCGCTGTCCACGCTCCACCCCCTCACCGGCGAGGTCATCAGCGACGACCAGGAGCTGTATGTGTTCCCGGCCACCCACTATGTGGCCGGGCCCGAGCGCATGGAGCGGGCCATCGCGGGGATCGAGACCGAGCTGGAGCAGACCCTGGCCCGGCTGGAGAAGCAGGGCAAGCTGCTGGAGGCCCAGCGGCTGCGGATGCGTACGACGTACGACATCGAGATGATGCGCCAGATCGGCACCTGCTCCGGCATCGAGAACTACTCCCTGCACATCGACGGCCGCGAGCCCGGATCCCCGCCGCACACCCTGCTGGACTACTTCCCGGAGGACTTCCTCCTGGTCATCGACGAGTCCCATGTCACCGTCCCGCAGATCGGCGCGATGTACGAGGGCGACGCCTCCCGTAAGCGGACGCTGATCGAGCACGGCTTCCGGCTGCCGTCCGCGCTCGACAACCGCCCGCTCAAATGGGAGGAGTTCCTGGAGCGCACCGGCCAGACCGTCTATCTCTCCGCGACCCCCGGGCCGTACGAGCTCTCGCGCGGCGACGGCTTCGTGGAGCAGATCATCCGCCCGACCGGCCTGGTCGACCCCGAGGTCGTGGTCAAGCCCACCGAGGGGCAGATCGACGATCTGATCCACGAGATCCGTACGCGTACGGAGAAGGACGAGCGCGTCCTGGTCACCACTCTCACCAAGAAGATGGCCGAGGACCTCACGGACTACATGCTCGAGCTGGGCATCCAGGTCCGCTATCTGCACAGCGACGTGGACACCCTGCGCCGTGTGGAGCTGCTGCGCGAGCTGCGCGCGGGCGAATACGACGTCCTGGTCGGCATCAACCTGCTGCGTGAGGGCCTGGACCTGCCGGAGGTCTCGCTGGTCGCGATCCTCGACGCCGACAAGGAGGGGTTCCTGCGCTCCGGCACCTCGCTGATCCAGACCATCGGCCGCGCCGCTCGTAACGTCTCCGGCCAGGTGCATATGTACGCCGACAAGATCACTCCGGCGATGGAGAAGGCCATCGACGAGACCAACCGGCGCCGGGAGAAGCAGGTCGCCTTCAACAAGGCCAACGGGATCGACCCGCAGCCGCTCCGTAAGAAAATCGGCGACATCGTGGCGACCATCGCCCGCGAGGAGATCGACACCAAGGAGCTGCTGGGCACCGGCTACCGCAAGACCGACGGCAAGGGCGCCAAGGGGCAGGCGAAGGCCCCGGTGCCCGCTCTCGCCGGGCAGCGGGCGGGGAACACCGGCAAAGCTGCCAAGGGCGCCAAGGGGGCCAAGGACGGGCAGCTGACGGACCGTCCGGCCGCCGAACTCGCCGAGCTGATCGAGGAGATGACCGACCGGATGCGGGCCGCCGCCGCCGAGCTGCAGTTCGAAATCGCGGCCCGGCTGCGCGACGAGGTGGGGGAGCTGAAGAAAGAGCTGCGCCAGATGAGGGAGGCCGGGCTGTCCTGACCCCTGAGTGACCCCTGAGGTGTGCGGTGCCCGGTCCGTGCCGCCCGGTGTGTTGCAAGACCGACACAAAAGCCGGTGGGGGCGGTTGGGGGGCTTGTCCCAGTGCATAGGGTTCAAGCAGGCCGTGCGGACCGGGCGGCCGCGGGGAATCGAGAAACGAGAGTAGGGACAGCGCGTGACGGTCAACATGTCCAAGGGACAGGCCATCAGTCTGCAGAAGGCCGACGGGGGCACCCTGACCGCGGTGCGGATGGGACTTGGCTGGCAGGCGGCGCCCCGCCGCGGGCTGTTCGGTTCCCGCACGCGGGAGATCGACCTCGATGCCTCGGCTGTCCTGTTCGCCGACAAGCAGCCGGTGGACGTCGTCTTCTTCCGCCACCTGGTCAGCGACGACGGCTCGGTGCGCCACACCGGCGACAACCTGGTGGGCGGTGCCGGCCAGGGCGGCGACGACGAGGCCATCCTGGTCGATCTGCAGCGGGTGCCGGTGCACATCGACCAGATCGTCTTCACGGTGAACTCCTTCACCGGCCAGACCTTCGCCGAGGTGCAGAACGCGTTCTGCCGGCTGGTGGACGAGACCAACGGCCAGGAGCTGGCCCGTTACACCCTCACCGGCGGCGGGCAGTACACCGCGCAGATCATGTGCAAGGTGCAGCGCGCCGGCTCCGGCTGGCAGATGAAGGCCGTCGGTGAGCCGGCCAACGGCCGCACCTTCCAGGACCTGATGCCGCATCTCCTGCCGCACCTGTGAGCAGCTGAATCCGTCGGCCCGGTAGGCGCATCCGCCCACCGGGCCGACGTGCTCCCGGCGCCATGGGCACCGAGCACACACGCACATGCACAAGCACTGATCGCGCGTACAAGCACTCAACGCATATTTCAATACGGCGAAACACAACGAGGGGACGCACCCATGACGGCCGAGCTGGTCCGAGGGCAGAACCACCCACTGCCCCAGACCCGTTTGGAGATCCGGGTCTCGGCGGGCCATCCGATCGTGGCCGGAGTGACCCTCGGCGACGAGCAGGGCACAGTACGGGGGACCGAATGGGTCGCCCATCCCGCCGCGCCGCAGCTTCCGGGCATCGATGTGCCCAAGCAGGCCGCGGCGGACCACCGGCTCGCCGTGGACCTCGGCGCGATGCCCGAGGACGTCCATCGGGTCAATGTCCTGCTGGCCCTGCCGACGGGCGTCGGCGGCCCCACCCGCTTCGGCGCCATGCCCGCGCCGTTCATCGCCGCCACCGGCCTGGACGGCACCGAGGTCGCCAGCTACACCATCACCGACCTGGACTCGGAGTCCGCAGTGGTCGCCCTGGAGCTGTACCGCAGGCAGGGCGCCTGGAAGGTGCGCGCCGTCGGCCAGGGGTACGCGGGCGGGCTGGCCGCGATGCTGCAGGACCAGGGGCTGTCGGAGGCCGTCGAGCTCGCCGCGCGGATCAATGACGCGATCGCCCGGGGCATGGCCCGCTCGGTCGCCCCGCCGCCGCCCCGCCCGGAGGGCGAGGGGCGGGTGCGCACGGCCACGGCCGGCGGCAGCGGCCCGATGGGCGAGCCCGCCGCCGCGCCGCAGCAGGCCCCCGCGGGCACCGCCGCCGGAGCCGCGCCCGGTTCGGGCGGGCCGGGTTCGGCCGGATCGGCCTCGGGTGGATCGGCCTCGGGTGGATCGGTCAACTACCAGCACCCCAGCCGCCGTACGTCCGCGCCGCCCACGCCCCCTCCGGCCGCCCCGCCCGCCCAGCCGGGACAGCCCGCCCAGCCCGTCGCGGGCGACGCCTCCGGCTGGACCATGGACGAGCGGCTCTACAACCAGGTCTGGGGCATGTTCGAGGACCTGGCGAGGACAACCGCGGCGTACCGCAGCGCCGTCGACTTCGCCGACTCCCGTATGGAGAAGGAGCTGGACGGGGTCCTGTCCGACCCGCGCACCCGCTTCGGCCCGGCCGCCGACGCGGCCCGCGCGGAGGCCCGTACCAAGCACACCGCCCTGGTCGAGCAGGCCCGCGCGGCCCTCGACCGGGATCTGGCCCAACTCGCCGCCGAGACCGAGGTGGTCGAGCCCGCGCTGCCCCCGGCATTCGCGCGCTGGGACAGCCCGGTCTGGCATGCCTATCAGGTGCCCATGGAGATCCCCATGGCGCTGCGCCTGGGGGAGCTGCATCTCCCGGAGCGGAGTGATCTGCGCATCCCGATGCTGGTGCGGCTGCCGCTGGAGCGCGGGCTGTGGATCGACAGCGGGCGGGACGCCCTGTCCGACGCGGCGATGGCGGACTCGGGGGAGCTGCGCCGGCTGGCCGCGGACACGGCGGTCGCGCATGCCGCGCGGCTGCTGGCGGTCTATCCGGCGGGCGAGTTCACGGTCCATGTGATCGACCCGGCGGGGTCGGCAGCCGGGTCCCTGGCCCCGTTGCTGAGCTCCGGCGTGCTGCGCGAGCCGCCCGCCTCCGGCGCCCAGGGGGTGAGCGCGATGCTCGCCGGGCTGACGCGCCGGGTCGACCTGGTGCAGATGGCGGTGCGCAGCGGCGCCACGGACGCGCTGCCGCCGGACCTGGACATCGCCGAACAGCTGCTGATCGTCAATGACTTCCCGCACGGTTTCGACGACCGGGCCGTCACCCAGCTGCGCTATCTCGCGGACGAGGGGCCGTCGGTGGGCGTGCATCTGATGATGGTGGCCGACCGGCAGGACGCCCAGGCGTACGGCCCGGTGCTCGACCCGCTGTGGCGCTCGCTGCTGAGGGTCACCCCGGTCCCGGACGACCACCTGGCCGACCCCTGGGTGGGCCACGCCTGGACGTACGAGCCGTCGCTGGTGCCGGCCGGCAGCCAGGTGGTGGAGCAGGTGCTGACGCAGGTGGTCAGGGCCCGGCAGTCGTACGGCCGCTGACTCCTGATGCTCGGTCATTACTAGGTAAAGGACTACTGACCAGCGGATTTACCCATCTCTTTACTCTTCCTTGGTGATTCCTGTACTCTTCTTTGTGCGGAGGGGAGTACTCCTGTCGCGGCGTTCCCGTCAGTACGGATCGCGTCCGGTGCCTGGTCGGGCCGGATACGAACCCGGGGCGTCGGCCCGTGGTGCGAGCCCGGGCGGAAGAGACCTCCGGCAGCGACGACGCTGAACTTTGCCGTACGAATGCCGGAGGAACCGTTGGACGTCTCCTGGTCCCTGTGGGTGCTGACCATTGCCGGTCTGTGTGCCCTGATCGCCGTCGACTTCTTCATCGGCGGCCGTAAACCGCATGAGGTCTCGCTCAAGGAAGCGGGCATCTGGACGGCCGTCTGGATCGCCCTCGCCGGACTGTTCGGGCTCGGGCTGCTCGTCTTCGCGGGCGGGCAGCCCTCGGGCGAGTTCTTCGCCGGGTTCATCACCGAGAAGTCGCTGAGCGTCGACAACCTCTTCGTCTTTGTGCTGATCATGGCGAAGTTCGCGGTGCCGACGATCTACCAGCAGCGGGTGCTGATGGTGGGTGTGCTCATAGCGCTGGTGCTGCGGGCGGTCTTCATCGGCGCGGGCGCCGCGATCATCTCCAACTTCTCCTGGGTCTTCTACCTCTTCGGCGCATTCCTCATCTGGACCGCCTGGAAGCTCATCCAGGAGGCGCGGGCCGGCGAGGAGGAAGAGGAGTTCGAGGAGAACCGCCTGCTGAAGGCGGTCGAGAAGCGCTTCCCGTCCACCGACAAGTACCACGGCACCAAGCTGTTCATCGTCGAGAACGGCAAGCGCCTGATGACCCCGATGCTCATCGTCATGCTGGCGATCGGCACCACGGACGTCCTGTTCGCGCTCGACTCGATACCCGCGATCTTCGGCCTCACCCAGGACCCGTACATCGTCTTCACTGCCAACGCCTTCGCGCTGATGGGCCTGCGCCAGCTGTACTTCCTGATCGGCGGGCTGCTGAAGAAGCTGGTCCACCTCTCGTACGGGCTGTCGGTGATCCTCGGCTTCATCGGCGTGAAGCTGGTGCTCCACGCGCTGCACGAGTCCGGGGTGCATGTCCCCGAGATCAGCATCCCGGTCTCGCTCGCGGTCATCTGCGCGGTGCTCGCCATCACCACGGTCACCAGCCTCTACGCCTCGAAGAAGCAGACCGAGCGGGAGCGGGCGGCCGGGGACGACGCCGCGGCGGACGAGCGGGACAGCGTCGACGCCCGGCCCTGACCACGGCGACGGCGTCGACGCCCCGAACCACAGCCACGGCGGCAGTGTTGACGTACCACCCTGGCCAGGGAGCCGACGGCCGCACCCGTCGGCTCCCGCCCCCGACTCGCCCCGGGCCGCCCTGACCCCGGAGCGGGCCCTAGACCGCCGCCTCCCCGGCCTCCATCGGCCGTGGGAGGGGGCGGTCCGTGCCGTCCGCCGGACGGGTCTCCGGCAGCAGTGCGAAGCAGCCCAGGCTGAGCAGCGCGATACCGGTCAGATACGCGGCGACGCCCCACGGCGGACCGTCGCCGCGCGACAGGGCGGTCGCCACCAGCGGGGTGAGCCCGCCGCCGAGCACGCCCCCGAGGTTGTAGCCGACGGCCGCGCCCGTGCAGCGCACCCGCGGCTCGTACAGCTCGGGCAGATAGGCCGCGGTGACGGCGAACATCGAGACAAAGGCCAGCAGCGCGCCCAGGAAGCCGAGGAACATCAGCGGGGCCCGCCCGGTGCCCAGCAGCGCCACCATCGGGAACATCCACAGCACCGTGCCGGCGCAGCCCGCCAGACACATGCTCCGGCGTCCGAAGCGGTCGCCCAGATGCGCGGCCAGCGGCGTCACCGCGCCCAGGGCCGCCACCGCCGCCATGACACAGCCGAGCATGACCGTGCGGTCCATCCCCAGCCGCTCCGTCGCGTACGCCAGCGACCAGGTCGTCACGGTGTAGAAGACCGCGTAGCCCACCGCGAGGCCGCCCGCGGTGAGCAGCACCAGCCGCCAGTGGGCGCGCACCACCTCGGCGAGCGGAGCGGAGGCGCGCTCGTCGCGCTCGGCCAGCTCCCGGAACTGCGGGGACTCGGCGAGCTGGGCGCGCAACAGCAGCCCGGCCGCCACCAGCACGGCCGCCGCCCAGAACGGCACCCGCCAGCCCCAGGACCGGAAATCGGCCTCGCTCAGCGTCGCCGACAGGGCCAGCATGACGCCGTTCGCGAGCAGAAAACCGACGGACGGGCCGATCTGCGGAATGCCCGCCCACAGCCCGCGCCGCCGCTCGGGCGCGTGCTCGGCGGTCAGCAGCACCGCGCCGCCCCACTCGCCGCCGAGCCCGAGGCCCTGCAGAAAGCGCAGCGTCAGCAGCAGTACGGGGGCCGCGGCCCCGATCGAGTCATACGTGGGCACAAAGCCGACCGCGACCGTCGCGACCCCGGTGAGCAGCAGCGAGAACACCAGGACCGGCCGTCTGCCGTACCGGTCGCCGAGGGGGCCGAAGAGCGCCGAGCCCAGGGGCCGGGAGAGAAAGCCGACGGCGAAGGTGCCGAAGGCGGCGAAGGTCCCGGCGAGCGGGGAGACGGTGGGGAAGAAGAGCGGGCCGAGGACGAGCGCGGCCGCGGTGCCGTAGACGAAGAAGTCGTAGAACTCGATGGCGGTGCCGACCAGGGACGCGGCGGCGAGCCGGACCATGGAGGGGGAGCGGTCGTCGTGCATGAAGCGCCAACCGCCGCCGTGCGCCCGCGGTTACGGGGCGTGCGGTGTCTGCGAGGGCGCACGGCGCGAGGGCGCGGCGCGCGCCCTCCCGGGCGCCGCGCGGGCCACTCTCACGCAGTGCCGCGCGGGCCGCTCTCACGCCGTGCCGCACGGGCCGCTCTCACGCAGTGCCGCGCGCGCCGCTCTCACGCAGTGCCGCGCGCTTCCCTCATGCGCGCCGCGGTCGCTCAGCGGGCGCTCACCACGCCTCGTTCACCAGCCGCGCTCGCGCCACTCGCCCAGGTGCGGGCGCTCCGCGCCCAGGGTGGTGTCGTCGCCGTGGCCGGGGTACACCCAGGTCTCGTCCGGCAGCTGATCGAAGAGCTTGGTCTCGACGTCGTCGATCAGGCTCGCGAACGCCTTCGCGTCCTTCCAGGTGTTGCCGACCCCGCCCGGGAAGAGGCAGTCGCCGGTGAACACATGCGGATGGCCGTGCGGGTCGTCGTAGACCAGGGCGATGCTGCCCGGTGTGTGCCCCACCAGACGGCGGGCGGTCAGCTCGACCCGGCCGACGCGCAGCGTGTCCCCGTCCTCGACCGGGACGTCGGTGGGGACCGGGATGCCCTCGGCGTCGTAGCGGCCCGCGTAGGTGCGGGCGCCGGTGGCCTCCACCACCTCGCGCAGCGCGCCCCAGTGGTCGGGGTGGCGGTGGGTGGTGACGACGGACGCGATACCGCTGTTCCCGATGAACGAGAGCAGGGTGTGCGGCTCGGCCGCGGCGTCGATGAGCAGCTGCTCGTCGGTGGCGCGGCAGCGCAGCAGATAGGCGTTGTTGCTCATCGGACCGACCGCGACCTTCGAGATCATCAGATCGGGCAGTTCATGCACATCCGCCGGCCCGCCGACCTTCACCGCTCCGCTGTACGTCATGGCCTCAGCCTAGCGGCGGGAGGGACGGCAGGGGCGCGTCCGGGCATGACAGATCCGCCCCGTCCGTACGCCCGCTCAGCCACCCCAACAGGGCGGCGGGCGAGCCCTCGACGGTCAGCGGCTCGCCCTCCCCACCGGTGTACCGGACCCGGCCACCGTCACCCGACACCAGTCGCAGCGCTGGGACGTCGACGCGGCCCGCGAACCTCTCCTCGGTGAGGAAGTCGAGCTCCTGCTCGACGAACGCGGCGGGCAGATCCGCCAGGGTGTAGCCGACCCCGAGGTCCACATGGTGCAGCTCGACCTCGGCCAGCCTGCGGAAGGGCAGCCGGCCGGCCTGCTCGACGACGCCGCGCCGCATGGTGACCTCGAAGGGCCGGCGGTTCGCGGGGAGCGCCGCGGCCGCCACGTTGAAGCGGAACGCGCTGGTGCGCAGATCGTCGAGGTGGATGGGGAGCAGACGGGTCGCCGCGTCCTCGATCTCCCGGTCGCGCGCGTCCTCGCTCGCGTACATGGGGGTCGGCTCCCCGGTGCGCGCCCATGTGAGGAGATTCACCAGGGCGTCCGCGTTGCGCGCCAGATGCGCCAGTACATGGCCCCGGGTCCAGCCGGGGAGCAGCGAGGGTTCGGTCACGGCCGTCTCGTCCAGCCTGGACACCGAAGTCATCAGCCGGTCGGTCGCGCCCCGCACCGCGGCCGCGTCCCGTGCGTAATCGGTCATGCTCTGACGGTAGTCCGCACCACACGTTCGGGTGAAGCTGTCGCCCTCGGCCCGCAAATCGAATGTGCGTGCTATAGGCTCGTGTGCTGCATCCTTAAAGACATCGCCGCAGCGCCCCCTACCCTGGGTCGGGGGGCTTCGCCTCGCTCCGGTTCTGCGCACCGGCAGAGCCTCCACGGAAGCGGGGCCCGCGGACCCCACACCTCTCTCAAGAAAGGTGCCGACCGGCGTGGCCGACCGTCTCATCGTCCGTGGCGCTCGCGAGCACAACCTCAAGAACGTCTCGCTCGACCTTCCTCGCGACTCCCTCATCGTCTTCACCGGGCTCTCCGGGTCGGGCAAGTCCTCCCTCGCGTTCGACACGATCTTCGCGGAGGGCCAGCGCCGTTACGTCGAGTCCCTCTCCTCGTACGCGCGCCAGTTCCTGGGGCAGATGGACAAGCCCGACGTGGACTTCATCGAGGGCCTGTCCCCTGCGGTGTCCATCGACCAGAAGTCCACCTCGCGCAACCCCCGCTCCACGGTCGGCACCATCACGGAGGTCTATGACTACCTCCGGCTGCTGTTCGCCAGGATCGGCAAGCCGCACTGCCCCGAGTGTGGCCGCCCGATCTCCCGCCAGTCGCCGCAGGCGATCGTCGACAAGGTGCTTGAGCTGCCCGAGGGCAGCCGTTTCCAGGTGCTGTCGCCGCTGGTGCGCGAGCGCAAGGGGGAGTTCGTCGACCTCTTCGCCGATCTCCAGACCAAGGGCTACAGCCGGGCCCGGGTGGACGGCACGACCATCCAGCTGACCGATCCGCCGAAGCTGAAGAAGCAGGAGAAGCACACCATCGAGGTGGTCATCGACCGCCTGACGGTCAAGGACAGCGCCAAGCGGCGGCTGACCGACTCCATCGAGACCGCGCTCGGGCTCTCCGGCGGCATGGTGATCCTCGACTTCGTGGACCTCGACGAGGACGACCCGCAGCGCGAGCGGATGTTCTCCGAGCACCTCTACTGCCCGTACGACGACCTGTCCTTCGAGGAGCTGGAGCCGCGCTCCTTCTCCTTCAACTCGCCCTTCGGCGCCTGCCCGGAGTGCACCGGCATCGGCACCCGTATGGAGGTCGACCCCGAGCTGATCATCCCGGACGAGGAGAAGTCGCTCGACGAGGGCGCCATCCACCCCTGGTCCCACGGCCACACCAAGGACTACTTCGCCCGGCTGTACGGCGGGCTGGCCGACGCGCTCGGGTTCCGTACGGACATCCCCTGGGCCGGGCTTCCGCAGCGCGCCAAGAAGGCGCTGCTCTACGGGCACAAGACGCAGATCGAGGTCCGCTACCGCAATCGCTACGGGCGGGAGCGCGCCTACGTCACGTCCTTCGAGGGCGCGGTGCCCTTCGTCCGGCGGCGGTACACGGAGGCGGAGAGCGATTCCAGCCGTGAGCGCTTCGAGGGCTATATGCGCGAGGTGCCCTGCCCCACCTGTGAGGGCACCCGGCTCAAGCCGCTCATCCTGGCCGTCACGGTGGAGGGCCGCTCCATCGCCGAGGTCTCCGGGATGTCGATCAGCGAGTGCGCCGAGTTCCTGCGCGACATGAAGCTGAGCGCCCGCGACAAGACCATCGCCCAGCGGGTGCTCAAGGAGGTCAACGAGCGGCTGCGGTTCCTGGTCGACGTCGGCCTGGACTATCTCTCGCTCAACCGCGCGGCGGGCACGCTCTCCGGCGGCGAGGCACAGCGCATCCGGCTGGCCACCCAGATCGGCTCCGGTCTGGTCGGCGTGTTGTACGTACTGGACGAGCCGTCGATCGGGCTGCACCAGCGCGACAACCACCGGCTGATCGAGACGCTGGTGCGGCTGCGCGACCTGGGCAACACGCTGATCGTCGTCGAGCACGACGAGGACACCATCAAGACCTCGGACTGGGTGGTGGACATCGGCCCGGGCGCGGGCGAGCACGGCGGCAAGGTCGTCCACAGCGGGCCGCTCGCCGAGCTGCTGGCCAATGAGGAGTCGATGACCGGGCAGTATCTGGCCGGGAAGAAGTCCATCGAGCTGCCGGGGATGCGCCGGCCCATGGACCCGGAGCGGCAGCTGACGGTCCACGGCGCCCGGGAGAACAACCTCCAGGACATCGATGTGTCCTTCCCGCTCGGTGTGCTCACCGCCGTCACCGGCGTCTCCGGATCGGGTAAGTCCACCCTGGTCAACGACATCCTGTACACCCACCTGGCCCGCGAGCTGAACGGGGCGCGGGCCGTCCCGGGCCGGCACACCCGGGTCGCCGGCGACGACCTCGTCGACAAGGTGGTGCACGTCGACCAGTCGCCCATCGGCCGCACCCCGCGCTCCAACCCGGCGACGTACACCGGCGTCTTCGACCATGTGCGCAAGCTGTTCGCGGAGACGATGGAGGCCAAGGTCCGCGGGTATCTGCCCGGGCGCTTCTCGTTCAACGTCAAGGGCGGTCGCTGCGAGAACTGCTCCGGCGACGGCACCATCAAGATCGAGATGAACTTCCTGCCGGATGTGTATGTGCCGTGCGAGGTCTGCCACGGCGCCCGCTACAACCGGGAGACGCTGGAGGTGCACTACAAGGGCAAGTCCATCGCCGAGGTGCTGGACATGCCCATCGAGGAGGCGCTCGACTTCTTCGAGGCGGTGCCGACGATCTCCCGCCATCTGCGCACGCTCAACGAGGTCGGGCTCGGCTACGTCCGGCTCGGGCAGCCCGCGCCGACCCTCTCCGGCGGCGAGGCGCAGCGCGTCAAGCTCGCGAGCGAGCTGCAGAAGCGGTCGACGGGGCGCACGGTCTACGTCCTGGACGAGCCCACGACCGGGTTGCACTTCGAGGACATCAGCAAGCTGATCACGGTGCTGTCCGGACTGGTCGACAAGGGCAATACGGTGATCGTCATCGAGCACAACCTCGATGTGATCAAGACGGCCGACTGGGTCGTGGACATGGGCCCGGAGGGCGGCAGCGGCGGCGGTCTGGTCGTCGCCGAAGGCACCCCCGAGGAGGTGGCCTCGGTCCCGGCCAGCCACACCGGCAAGTTCCTCAGGGAACTGCTGGGGGACCTGGTGAGCGACGCGGCGGCGCCGGTCGGCCGGAAGGCCGCGAAGAAGGCCCCCGCGAAGGCCGCTGCCAAGGCTCCGGCGAAGAAGGCGGCAGCCAAGAAGACCGCGGCCAAGACGACTGCTGCCAAGAAGGCGGCGGCGAAGACGACGGTCTCCGGACGGCGCGCGGCGGCGAAGTAGCGCGCGCCGAAGGCGCCGTGGCTGTACGCCGGAGCGTGCCGCGCCCCTGCTTGGGCACGGCGCGCTCCGCCCCCGCCGCGCGAGCGGCCTGCGCCGCCGCCATGTGCCCGGCCATCTCGGGGCGGCCAACCGGGCGCCGAACCGCACCTCCGGGCCCAAGTCGCCCGCCACCCGGGCCCGGGTCGCGGGCGACTGCGCCGCGCCCCAGCAGCTGGGGACTGCGGACCGGAGACTCGGCGCCGGGGCCCGCGGGCGCGGGGGCCATCCGGCCGCGTGGCCGCGGCGCACAGGCCGGCCGGGTGCCGCCGGGGCGGGCAACGGCGACTGCCACGGGGACGCGCCTCGCGATGCCTCCACGGCGCCCCCACAGCGCCTCGTAGCGCCTTGCGGGGCCGCTCTGCCCCTGGGGGCCCAGCGGTCAGAGTTCGGCCGCGTAGGGCGGCTGGGCGCCCGGACGGGAGCAGGTGACGGCGGCGGCTCGGGCCGCGAAACCGAGCACATCCCGCCAGGCCGCCTCGTCCAGCTTCGCCACCGCGTCCACCGACAGCGCCTCATGCGCCGCCAGCCGGTGCAGCAGCGCGGCGTTCACCGTGTCGCCCGCCCCGATGGTGTCCACGACCTCGATCTGTACGCCGGGGACGGCGCAGCCGCCCCCGCCCCGGGTGAGGACGCTGATGCCGTCCCGGCCGTGCGTGAGGACCACGGCCGCCGGGCCCGCCGCCAGCCACTCCCGGGCGGCCGCCGCCGGGTCCTGGGGGCCGGCCAGCCAGACGGCGTCCTCCATCGACAGCTTGAGCAGCCCGACATGCGGCAGCCAGCCGCGGAACCGGGCCCGGTAGGCGTCGGCGTCGGGGATCAGACCGGTGCGGATGTTGGGGTCGAGCGCGGTGAAGACGCCTCGCGCCGCCTCGCGCCGCAGCAGCGCCTCGTACGCGCTCGCGCCCGGCTCCAGCACCAGCGAGCAGGTGCCGAAGGACAGCGCCGCGACCGAGTCGGGAAGGGCCTCGGGCAGCTCGAAGAGACGGTCCGCGGTGCCCTCGACGTAGAAGCCGTAGCCCGCCGAGCCATCGGGGGCTATCGAGGCCACCGCGAGCGTGGTCGGCTCCGCGCCGCGCTGCACCAGCGCCGTGTCCACGCCGTCCTCGCGCAACCCGCCCATCAGCGCCTCGCCGAAGCCGTCGGTCGAGATCCGGGAGCAGAAGGCGGTCGGCGAGCCCAGCCGGCCCAGCGCCACCGCCGTGTTGTACGGGCCGCCGCCGCGCCGCGGCAGCAGCGCGGGCAGGGCCGGGTCCGCCGCGGGGCCGGCCGTGGCCGGGCGGTCGGGCACCAGGTCGATCAGGGCTTCTCCGGCGACGACAATCACGAGGCGGTTCCTCACGTTGTGGGTGGATGGGGTCCTGGGGCCGGCTGCTGCTCGTCGGCTGGCGGACGGCCCCGCCGGGCGCTTCACTCCGCGGCTTCCTTGCAGCCGCACGAGGTGCGGTGCACAAAGGTGCAGGGCAGCCGGACGGTCCGCGGCGGCCGGGAGGGGTCCGCCAGCCGGTCGAGCAGCAGCCTGACCGCGGTGGCGCCGATCTCGCGGCTGGGCTGCGAGATCGCGGTGAGCCGGGGCGAGAACACATCGGCCCAGGAGAAGTCGTCGAAGCAGACCAGCGCGATGTCGTCCGGCACGCCGAGGCCCGCCTCGCGCAGGGCGCGCAGCGCGCCGATGGTCATCGCGTTGTTGGCGGTGACGATCGCGGTGGGCGGCCGGGTGGCTGACAGCAGCCGGTGGGTGGCTTCCCGCGCGCCCCCCGCCGCGGAGTCGCCGCCGGCCAGCAGCTCGGGGTCGAACGGCAGCCCCCGCCGGCGCAGCCCGGCCCGGTAGCCGGCCGTCCGCTCGGCGGTGGTGCTCAGCCCCGGCGCGCCCGCGACCAGGCCGATGCGGGTGTGGCCGAGGTCGGCGAGGTGGCGGACGAGCTCTTCGACGTGCTGGGCGTTCTCCGCGCTCACCTGGTCGTGGGCGTCCGTGACCAGCCGGTCGAGGAAGACGGCGGGGACCTGGTGGCGGGTCAGATAGTCGAGCATCGCGCGGGGTTCGGCGGAGGCGGCGACGATCACCCCGTCCACCCGCCGCTCATGGAGGAGCTGGACGGCCTTGCGCTCCTGCTCGGGGTCATCGTGCGGATCGGCGATGAGCAGGCCGTAGCCGTGCTCCAGGGCGCCGGCCTCGACGCCTTGGAGGATTTCGGTGAAGTACGGATTGCTGATCGCCGAGACCGCCAGGCCGATCGAGCGGGTGCGCGCGGTGACCAGGGAGCGGGCGAGCGTGTTGTGGGTGTAGCCCAGGGCGTCGATGGCGTCGAGCACGGCCTGTCGGGTGCCCGGGAGCACGGGACGGGTCTCGTTGAGCACATGCGACACCGTGGCCACGGACACGCCCGCGCGCCGGGCCACATCAGCCATCGTCGCCATCTGTGACTGTCCCCTCACCGTCCGCCAGCCGCCCAGGAGCGGGTCGAGGCAGGAACGTACCTCATTTCAGGCGCCGCGTAAACGCTTACGCAAGCGTTTACGTGCACCCGGCGACATCCCGTGCGGCGCACCCGGCCCGACCGCTCCGGACTGTCACCCCCCGCCAGTAGGGTGGTGACCATGGCCGACCCGAGCAGCTACCGCCCCAAGCCGGGACAGATCCCCGAGTCGCCGGGGGTCTACAAGTTCCGAGACGAGCACGGCCGGGTGATCTACGTCGGAAAGGCGAAGAGCCTGCGTCCGCGGCTCTCCTCCTACTTCCAGGACCTGGCGAATCTCCATCCGCGCACCCGCACGATGGTCACCACCGCCGCCTCCGTGGAGTGGACCGTGGTGAGCACGGAGGTCGAGGCGCTGCAGCTCGAGTACTCCTGGATCAAGGAGTTCGACCCCCGGTTCAACGTCAAGTACCGCGACGACAAGAGCTATCCGTCCCTCGCCGTCACGCTCAACGAGGAATTCCCCCGGGTCCAGGTCATGCGCGGCCCCAAGAGGAAGGGCGTGCGCTACTTCGGCCCGTACGGCCACGCCTGGGCCATCCGCGAGACCGTCGATCTGATGCTGCGGGTCTTCCCGGTGCGTACCTGCTCGGCCGGGGTGTTCAAGCGCTCGGCCCAGATCGGCCGCCCCTGTCTGCTCGGCTATATCGGCAAATGCTCCGCCCCCTGTGTGGGCCGGGTGACCGCCGAGGAGCACCGGCGGCTGGCGGAGGAGTTCTGCGACTTCATGGCCGGGCGCACCGGCGCCTATCTGCGCCGCCTGGAGCAGCAGATGCAGGAGGCCGCCGAGGAGATGGAGTACGAGAAGGCGGCCCGGCTCCGCGACGACATCGGGGCGCTCAAGCGCGCCATGGAGAAGAACGCGGTCGTGCTCGCCGACGCCACCGACGCCGACCTGATAGCGATCGCCGAGGACGAGCTGGAGGCCGCCGTCCAGATCTTCCATGTGCGCGGCGGCCGGGTCCGCGGCCAGCGCGGCTGGGTCACCGACAAGGTGGAGGCCGTGGACACGGCCGGTCTTGTCGAGCATGCGCTGCAGCAGCTGTACGGGGAGGAGAAGGGCGACTCGGTCCCCAAGGAGGTCCTGGTCCCCGCCCTGCCCGAGCTCGCCGAGCCGGTCGCCCAGTGGCTGAGTGACCGCCGCGGCTCCCGGGTCGATCTGCGCATCCCGCAGCGCGGCGACAAGAAGGACCTGATGGCGACCGTCGCGCGCAACGCGCAGCAGGCGCTGGCGCTGCACAAGACCAAGCGCGCCTCCGATCTGACCACGCGCTCGCGCGCCCTGGAGGAGATCGCGGAGGCCCTGGAGCTGGACTCGGCCCCGCTGCGCATCGAGTGCTTCGACATCTCGCATCTGCAGGGGGAGGACGTGGTGGCATCCATGGTGGTCTTCGAGGACGGCCTGGCGCGCAAGAGCGAGTACCGCCGCTTCCAGATCAAGAGCTTCGCGGGCCAGGATGACGTCCGCGCGATGCACGAGGTCGTCGGCCGCCGGTTCCGCCGCTATCTGCAGGAGAAGACGGACACCGGCGAGTGGGGCCCGGCGCCCGACGGCGAGACGGCCCAGGCCGGGCACCCCGAGGAAGCCCAGGCCGGGCACCTCGACGAGGGCAGGGACGGGCACCCCGAGGCGCCCGCCGGGCCCATCGACGAGAGCGGTAAGCCGAAGCGATTCGCCTACCCGCCGCAGCTCGTCGTCGTGGACGGCGGCCGGCCGCAGGTCGCCGCCGCCAAGCGGGCGCTGGACGAGCTCGGGATCGACGATGTGGCGGTCTGCGGCCTCGCCAAGCGGCTGGAGGAGGTCTGGCTGCCCGACGACGAGGACCCGGTGGTGCTGCCGCGCAGCAGCGAGGGGCTGTATCTGCTGCAGCGCGTGCGCGACGAGGCGCACCGCTTCGCCATCACCTACCAGCGCGGCAAGCGGGCCAAGTCGATGAAGTCCGGCCCGCTGGACACCGTGCCCGGGCTCGGCGAGAGCCGTCGGCAGGCGCTCCTGAAGCACTTCGGCTCGCTCAAGCGGCTGCGCGCCGCGACGGTCGAGCAGATATGCGAGGTGCCGGGGGTGGGCCGTAAGACGGCCGAGACGGTCGCGGCCGCCCTCGCCACGGCGGCCCCGGCCGCCCCGGCGGTGAACACCGCCACAGGAGAGATCATTGAGGATGAGGCCACAAGCGTGGCGTCATCAGCGACGCGGGGGACGGACAGATGAACGAGCATGAGAACCATGGAGACGGAGCGCAGGTGAATACGGGCACCCCCGGAGACGCTGCCGCCGAGGCGACGGCCATCCCCGAGCTGGTGATCATCTCCGGCATGTCGGGGGCGGGCCGCAGCACCGCCGCCAAGTGTCTGGAGGACCTCGGCTGGTTCGTGGTGGACAACCTGCCGCCCGCGCTGATCCCCACCATGGTGGACCTCGGCGCCCGCTCCCAGGGCAATGTGGCCCGTATCGCGGTGGTCGTCGACGTCCGCGGCCGTCGCTTCTTCGACAATCTGCGCGAGTCCCTGGCGGACCTGGCCGCCAAGAACGTCAAGCGCCGCGTCCTGTTCCTGGAGGCGTCCGACGAGGCCCTGGTGCGCCGCTTCGAGTCGGTGCGCCGCCCGCATCCGCTCCAGGGCGACGGCCGGATCGTGGACGGTATCGCGGCCGAGCGGGACCTGCTGCGCGAGCTGCGCGGCGACGCCGATCTGGTGATCGACACCTCCAGCCTCAACGTGCACGAGCTGCGCGCCAAGATGGACGCCCAGTTCGCCGGCGAGGAGGAGCCGGAGCTGCGCGCCACGGTCATGTCCTTCGGCTACAAGTACGGTCTGCCGGTCGACGCCGACCTGGTGGTGGACTGCCGCTTCCTGCCCAACCCGCACTGGGTCCCGGAGCTGCGCCCCTTCACCGGGCTCAACGAGGAGGTCGCCGGCTATGTGTTCAACCAGCCCGGCGCCAAGGAGTTCCTGGACCGCTACGCCGAGCTGCTGCAGCTGATCGCGGCCGGCTACCGCCGCGAGGGCAAGCGCTATGTGACCATCGCCGTCGGCTGTACGGGCGGCAAGCACCGCAGCGTCGCGATGTCCGAGCGGCTGGCCGCCCGGCTCGCCGCCGAGGGAGTCGAGACCGTCATCGTCCACCGTGACATGGGGCGCGAGTGACGATCAGGACCAGACGGCTGCGGCGGCTGGTCGGATCCCGTACCAGCAGAGGAGCGCAGCCCAAGGTGGTCGCGCTCGGCGGCGGGATGGGGCTGTCCGCCTCGCTCGCCGCCCTGCGCCGGATCACCGGCGATCTGACCGCCGTCGTCACCGTCGCCGACGACGGGGGCTCCAGCGGGCGGCTGCGCGACGAGCTCGGTGTGCTGCCGCCCGGCGATCTGCGCAAGGCGCTGGCCGCGCTGTGCGGCGACGACGACTGGGGCCAGACCTGGGCCCGGGTCATCCAGCACCGCTTCGCCAGCGAGGGCGAGCTGCACGGCCACGCGGTCGGCAATCTCCTGATCGTCGCCCTCTGGGAGCAGCTGGGCGACCACGTCAAGGCCCTGGACCTGGTCGGCAAGCTGCTGGGCGCGCACGGCCGGGTGCTGCCCATGTCGGCGGTCCCGCTGGAGCTCCAGGCGTTCGTCCGCGGCCATGACCCGGACCGCCCGGACGAGATCAGCACGGTGCGCGGACAGGCCACCGTCGCGCTCACCCCCGGCGAGGTCCAGTCTGTCCATCTGGTGCCCAACGATCCGCCGGCCGTCCCCGAGGCCGTCGAGGCGGTCCTGGACGCCGACTGGGTGGTGCTGGGCCCCGGCTCCTGGTTCTCCTCCGTGATTCCGCATCTGCTGGTCCCCGAGCTGCTGGAAGCGCTCATCGACACCAAGGCCCGACGGGTCCTGTCACTGAACCTGGCCCCCCAGCCCGGTGAAACCGACGGCTTCTCCCCGCAGCGTCATTTGGAGGTTTTGGCCCGACACGCCCCTAAACTCGCCTTCGACGTGGTGCTGGCCGACCAGGCCGCCGTCCCCGACCAGGGCAGTCTGTGCGACGCCGCGAAGCGGCTGGGCGGCACGGTCGAGCTGGCGCCGGTGGCCAGGCCCGACGGCTCCCCGAAACACGACCCGGAGCTTTTGGCGGCCGCGTACGACCGTATTTTTCGGATGCATGGAAGGATCGGCCCATGGCGATGACGGCAGCGGTGAAGGACGAAATCTCCCGGCTCCCCGTCACCCGCACCTGCTGCCGGAAAGCGGAGGTCTCGGCGATCCTGCGGTTCGCGGGCGGGCTGCACCTGGTCAGCGGGCGCATCGTGATCGAGGCGGAGCTGGATACGGGCATCGCGGCCCGAAGAGTGCGCAAAGACATCCTGGAGATCTTCGGGCACTCCTCGGATCTGGTGGTGATGGCCCCCGGCGGGCTGCGCCGCGGCAGCCGCTATGTGGTGCGGGTGGTGGCGGGCGGTGACCAGCTGGCCCGGCAGACCGGGCTGGTCGACGGCCGCGGCCGGCCGATCCGCGGGCTGCCGCCGCAGGTCGTCTCGGGTGCCACCTGTGACGCCGAGGCCGCCTGGCGCGGGGCCTTCCTCGCCCATGGCTCGCTCACCGAGCCCGGCCGCTCCTCCTCGCTCGAGGTGACCTGCCCCGGCCCCGAGGCCGCGCTCGCGCTGGTCGGCGCGGCGCGCCGGCTGCAGATCGCCGCCAAGGCGCGGGAGGTGCGCAGTGTTGACCGCGTTGTCGTCCGTGACGGTGATGCCATCGGCGCGCTGTTGACGCGGCTCGGCGCCCATGAGTCGGTGCTCGCGTGGGAGGAGCGCCGGATGCGCCGCGAGGTCCGCGCCACCGCCAACCGGCTCGCCAACTTCGACGACGCCAATCTGCGCCGCTCGGCCCGGGCCGCCGTCGCCGCCGGGGCCCGGGTGCAGCGCGCGCTGGAGATCCTGGGTGAGGAAGTGCCCGAGCACCTGGCCGCGGCCGGCCGGCTGCGCATGGAGCACAAGCAGGCGTCCCTGGAGGAGTTGGGCGCGCTCGCCGACCCGCCGCTGACCAAGGACGCCGTCGCGGGCCGTATCCGCCGCCTGCTGGCAATGGCGGACAAGCGGGCCCAGGACCTCGGGATCCCCGGTACGGAGTCCAGCCTGACGGAGGAGATGGCCGAGGGCATGGTCGGCTGACCACACCAGTCGCACCAGCCACGTCGGTTGCACCAGCCACACCGGTCGCACCAGGCGCACAGCCACACCGGTCAGGCGGACCGACCGTACGGAAGGACCGCACGACTGACCTCTCCCGCCCCCGGCTTCCGCCGCGAAGCCGGGGGTTTTTCGCTGCCCTTTTCGTGTCGTATGACGGTCTTGCGATGGCATTGACATGATCATGGGGTGTGACAAGTCTTAGGCGCCTGCGCACCGCTGGGACAAGACGATGCGACAAAGGCCGTGAACCGGGTCAAGGCCGCGGGCGACGGCGTCTTCCGCCCGTACAGCGGCGAGGGCGGCCTCAAGCAGGAGATCGTCGAGACCGGCCAGGCGCACCCCGGGGCTGGCCAAGGTCGTCAGCATCGGCAAGGCCGTACGCGGCAACGACACCCTCGCCCTCAAGCTCAGCAAGGGCGCCGACCGGACCTGTGCGACAACAACGGCGACGGCGCCTGAGCGATGGGCCAGGCAGTGCACGTCGGCGGCGCGATCACTGCCCGCCACCCGATCGGGTGATGCTTGACGAAGCCTCAGTGTATGCCGAAGGCGCTGGTTACAGTCTGAGCGATGAAGGTCGTAGTGCAGGTCAAACTCTTGCCGGATGCCGTGCAGGCACCGGTGCTTGAGCGCACCCTGCCCGCGGTCAACGAGGCCGCCACGTGGGTGTCCGTCGTGTCCTTTGAGCACTTCGGGCTGCGGGGGTCGGTTCGCCGGCTGCGGAAGCTGTGTTACGGCAAACTGAAGGCCCGTGGGTTCGGAGCGCAGGCCGCACAGCACATCATCAAGCGCGTAGCTGACTCGTACACGACACTGCGGGCGAATATCCGGGCCGGGAACCTCGGCGCCCAGGGCTCCAGGAGCCGCCGTAAGGCCGAGTCCAAGCCGATCGTCTTCCGCCCTTATGCCGCACACACCTTTGACGACCGGTGCCTGTCATGGAACTACGACCAGCAGACCGTGAGCATCTGGACGCTGGACGGCCGGGTCAAGAAGGTTCGCTTCGCCTGCTCGGCGGACGCGCTCAAGCAGCTCACCGGGTACCGGCAGGGCGAATCCGACCTAGTGTGCCGGGACGGCAAGTGGTTCCTGATTGCCACCTGCGAGATACCTGAGGCTCCCCGGTTCGAGCCGAAGGGCTGGATCGGAGTGGACCGGGGTATCAACAACCTCGCCACGACCAGCGACGGTGCGAACTATTCGGGCCGTCGCCTTGACCGGTACCGGCGTTGGCAGGCCCGTAAGAAGGCCGAACTCCAAGCCAAGCGGACTCGCTCCGCCAAGCAGCTGCTGAAGAAGCGTGCTCGCCGTGAGGCGCGGCATGCTGCCCACATCAACCACAAAATCGCCAAGATTGTCGTTGCTGTCGCCTCACGCACCGAGCGCGGTATCGCCCTGGAAGAACTAGGCGGTATCCGCGAACGGGTTACGGTTTCCCGCGACCAGCGAGCACGCCAGTCCTCCTGGCCTTTCCGCCAACTTGGCTCGTTCATCGAGTACAAGGCCCGCCGCGCCGGGGTGCCGTTCATCGAGGTGGATCCGGCCTACACCTCGCAGCGCTGCCCGCGCTGCGGCCACACCGAGAAGGCCAACCGGCCAACTCGGGACAGTTTCCGCTGTCGTCGGTGCGGCCTCGCTGGGCTGGCCGACCACGTCGCCGGGGTCAACATCGCTGAGCGAGGGGCCACGGCGTGGGTATTCGTCAACGTGCCCGTACCGGACACCGCATAGCGCATTGCCCGGTAGATGCGGCCGGTCCCGTCACAGCCAGTGGCGCCCGAGCTGCGACAGGGCGTGAGCGGCCGGGTCACCCGTCCGCCGCCCTGAAGTTGACCCAGTACTACCTGGGCGCCGACCGCCGTCTGTCGCTGACGTCCCCGCCGGGCTTCCGGGGCGCCGGCGCCCTCGCGGGCACCGCGGCCACCCTCGCCGACGCCGCGGACAACCCTCTGGACGCGGCGGGCGGGTACACCGTCACCTCCGACGCGCTGCCGCCGGAGCAGTTCCCGCAGTTCCGCAGCGCGGCCGCGGGCGACTACCTGGGCGCGCGCAGCCCGTTCCAGCCGTACGACGGCGAGTGGATGGCGGCGGCGCTGCACCGGGACCGCTCCTGGATGCGGCTGTCCCGCACCGTCGATCTGACCGGGGACGCCGCGGCCGACAAGCCGAGTCTGCGGTTCCGGCTCAGCTATGACACCGAACCCGGTTACGACTACGCGATTGTCGAGGCGCACACCGTGGGCCAGGACGACTGGACCACCCTGCCCGACGCCAATGGCGCCACCTCCACCACCGCACCGGACGACTGCTATCTGACCCTGCACCCCTCGTATGTGACCGACTCCGGTACGGGCGGGCTCGGCGTCCTGGCCGACAGCACCGCGCTCGTCGTCGGCGGCGCCGAGCGGGACCAGGAGGGCTTCGAGACGGCGCTCGGCCCCTGGGCGGTGCCCGGCGCGCCGGCCGGCAGCCCGGCGAACTCCGCCGACTGGACCCGGTCACGGGAGCTGTTCCACACCTCGGCCGCCGTCACCACCCGGGACACCGTGCTCCTCGGCTTCGGCCTGGAACACATCCCCGGCGCCGCCGAACGGACGCGACTCGTGGGGGCCGCGCTGCGTGCGCTGCGACGTTGACCATTCGTGACAGAAAGTGACTAACGGGTAAACCGGGGCCGTCGGTCCGTACCACTTTTCAGTGGTCGCGGGCCGACGGTGCCAATGTCACGTACGTCCCGTGATAGCGGTAGGGTCGGATGCGGTCGGGGACATCCAACAAGGCTCGCCGGCGTCCACGCCGGCACACCAACGAGGAGATCGGTTCGTGACGATCCGCGTAGGCATCAACGGCTTCGGCCGCATCGGCCGCAACTACTTCCGCGCGCTCCTGGACCAGGGTGCGGACATCGAGATCGTCGGTGTCAACGACCTGACCGACAACGCCACTCTGGTCCACCTGCTCAAGTACGACACCATCCTGGGTCGGCTGAAGCAGGCGGTCAGCCACACCGACGACACCATCACCGTCGGCAACCAGACGTTCAAGACGTTCGCCGAGCGGGACCCGGCCAAGCTGCCCTGGGCCGAGCTCGGCGCCGACATCGTCATCGAGTCGACGGGCATCTTCACCAAGCGCGACGACGCCGCGAAGCACCTGGCCGCCGGTGCCAAGAAGGTCCTGATCTCCGCGCCCGCCAAGGGCGAGGACATCACCATCGTCATGGGCGTCAACCAGGACAAGTACGACGCCGCCAACCACCACGTCATCTCGAACGCGTCCTGCACCACCAACTGTGTCGCCCCGATGGCCAAGGTGCTCGACGAGGCCTTCGGCATCACCAAGGGTCTGATGACCACGGTGCACGCGTACACCAACGACCAGCGCATCCTGGACTTCCCGCACAAGGACCTGCGCCGTGCGCGGGCCGCCGCGGAGAACATCATCCCGACCTCGACCGGTGCGGCGAAGGCCACCGCCCTGGTGCTCCCGCAGCTCAAGGGCAAGCTGGACGGCATCGCGATGCGCGTCCCGGTGCCCACCGGCTCGGTCACCGACCTGGTCGTCGAACTGGACCGCGAGGTCACCAGGGACGAGGTCAACACCGCCTTCCAGAAGGCCGCCGAGGGCCAGCTCAAGGGCATCCTCGAGTACACCGAGGACGAGATCGTCTCCTCGGACATCGTCAACTGGCCGGCCTCCTGCACCTTCGACTCCTCGCTGACCATGGCCCAGGGCAAGCAGGTCAAGGTCATCGGCTGGTACGACAACGAGTGGGGCTACTCCAACCGCCTCGTCGACCTGACCGTCTTCGTCGGCAACCAGCTCTGACCGCTGCCGAGATGAGCCAGGACAGGGCCCGGTACGACGCTGTCGTACGGGCCCTGTCCCATGAACTAGGAGTCCTCTGTGAAGACGATTGACGATCTTCAGGTCGCCGGGAAGCGGGTCTTCGTCCGCGCCGATCTGAACGTTCCGCTCGACGGCGAGACGATCACCGACGACGGCCGTATCCGCGCCGCCGTGCCGACCATCGCGAAGCTCACCGAGTCGGGCGCCAAGGTGATCGTCGCCTCCCACCTGGGCCGGCCCAAGGGCGCGCCCGAGCCCCGCTTCTCGCTCGCCCCGGTCGCCCGGCGGCTCGGCGAACTCCTCGGCAATCAGGTCGCGTTCGCGACCGACACGGTCGGGGACAGCGCCCGCGAGGCGGTGGCCGGGCTCGGCGAGGGCGATGTGGTGCTGCTGGAGAACCTGCGCTTCAACGCCGGTGAGACCAGCAAGGACGACGCGGAGCGCGGCGCCTTCGCCGATCAGCTCGCCGGTCTCGCGGACCTGTACGTGGGCGACGGCTTCGGCGCGGTGCACCGCAAGCACGCCTCGGTGTACGACCTCCCGGCGCGGCTGCCGCACGCCGCGGGCGATCTGATCGCCGCCGAGCTGAACGTCCTGCGGCAGCTCACTGAGGACGTGAAGCGCCCGTACGCGGTGGTCCTCGGCGGCGCCAAGGTGTCCGACAAGCTCGGCGTCATCGACCACCTCCTGGAGCGGGCCGACCGCATCCTCATCGGCGGCGGCATGGCGTACACCTTCCTCAAGGCCCAGGGCCACGAGATCGGCACCTCGCTGCTCCAGGACGACCAGATCGAGGCCGTCCAGGAGTACCTGGCGCGCGCCAAGGAGCGCGGCGTGGAGTTCGTGCTCCCCGTCGACGTCCTGGTGGGCCCCGAGTTCCCGGACCTGAAGACCAAGGCCCCGGCCCACCCGCAGGCCGTCTCCGCTGCGCAGATCCCGGCCGACCAGATGGGTCTGGACATCGGCCCGCAGACCTGCGAGCTGTACGCCTCGAAGCTGGCCGACGCCGCCACCGTCTTCTGGAACGGCCCGATGGGCGTCTTCGAGCACCCCGACTTCGCCGAGGGCACCAAGGCCGTCGCCCAGGCGCTGGTCGAGAGCCCGGCCTTCACCGTGGTGGGCGGCGGAGACTCCGCAGCCGCCGTACGGATCCTGGGCTTCGACGAGAATGCTTTCGGCCACATCTCGACCGGCGGCGGAGCGAGCCTCGAATACCTCGAGGGCAAGACGCTCCCCGGCCTTGCCGCACTGGAGGACTGAACACCGTGAGTGACCGCACCCCGCTGATCGCGGGCAACTGGAAGATGAACCTCAACCATCTCGAGGCCATCGCCCACGTCCAGAAGATCACTTTTTCGCTCGCCGACAAGGACTACGAGGCCGTCGAGGTCGCGGTCCTGCCGCCGTTCACGGACCTCCGGACGCTGCAGACCCTGGTCGAGCACGACAAGCTGAAGCTCAAGTACGGCGCCCAGGACATCTCGGCGCATGACTCCGGCGCGTACACCGGGGAGATCTCCGGCGCGATGCTCGCCAAGCTGCGGTGCTCCTTTGTGGCGGTCGGCCACTCCGAGCGGCGCCAGTACCACGGCGAGACCGACGAGCTGTGCAACGCCAAGGTCAAGGCGGCCTTCAAGAACGACGTCACCCCCATCCTGTGCGTCGGCGAGGGCCTGGAGGTGCGCAAGGCGGGCAACCAGGTCGCGCACACGCTCGCGCAGCTCGACGGGGGCCTGAAGGACGTCCCGGCCGAGCAGGCCGAGCGGATCGTGATCGCGTACGAGCCGGTCTGGGCCATCGGCACCGGTGAGGTGGCCACCCCCGAGGACGCCCAGGAGGTCTGCGGGGCCATCCGGGGCCGCCTGGCCGAGCTGTACAGCCAGGAGCTGGCCGACAAGGTCCGGATCCAGTACGGCGGCTCGGTGAAGCCCGGGAACGTCGCCGCGATCATGGCGCAGCCCGATGTGGACGGCGCGCTGGTCGGCGGTGCCTGCCTGGACGCGGACGACTTCGTCAAGATCGTCCGGTTCCGCGACCAGTGAGCAGACCGGTGAGTAGGCCGTAGCAGGTCACTCGTCGTACCCTGGCGGGGGTCGAGGTGGTGCGGAAGGCACTGCCCGGCCCCCGCTCCTTACCGTTCTTTACCGTCCCGTCCGAGCCCGAGAGAGTTGGTTCCAGCCGTGGTCATGGGGTTCTCGATCGCCCTCATTATTTTCAGCGTTCTGCTGATGATGCTGGTGCTCATGCACAAGGGGAAGGGTGGAGGTCTGTCCGACATGTTCGGTGGCGGTATGCAGTCCTCCGTGGGCGGCTCCTCGGTCGCCGAGCGCAACCTGGACCGGATCACCGTCGTCATCGGCCTGCTGTGGTTCGTCTGCATCGTGGTGCTCGGCCTGCTGATCAAGCTCGATTGAGCCGATAGCTGACACACCGTCGCGAGCGCGGCTTATCATGGGCTTGCGTCCTGGGGGGTACCTCGCGGCCGAAGGCCGGGGGAGGGTGTAACTCCTCTTACTGGACGCGCGTTGGGCCTTACGTAGACTGGGGCGCCCGGCAGCGGAGCTGCCTACCAATGCTTCGCGGCACCATCACGCAGGGAGTTACGACCGTGGCAAGTGGCAACGCGATCCGTGGAAGTCGGGTCGGAGCGGGGCCGATGGGAGAAGCGGAGCGAGGCGAATCGGCGCCTCGCCTGCGTATTTCCTTCTGGTGCTCGAACGGGCACGAGACCGTGCCGAGCTTCGCCAGCGACGCGCAGATCCCGGACACTTGGGACTGCCCCCGCTGCGGCTTCCCGGCCGGCAAGGACCGGGACAACCCGCCGGACCCGCCGCGTACCGAGCCGTACAAGACGCATCTGGCGTATGTGCGGGAGCGGCGGAGCGACGCCGACGGCGAGGCGATCCTCGCCGAGGCTCTCGCCAAGCTCCGCGGCGAGATCTGAGCGGCAGGCGGGACGACGCACAGTACGACGGCCCGGCCGGGCACCTCTGACGGGGGTGCGCGGCCGGGCCGTTGTCAGTGGTGGGGGCTACGGTCGTGACGTGGGGTGCCGTGCGGTTCGGGAGGGGGCGTCATGGCCACGGTGGAGGCCGGTGAGCAGGGTGCTGAGCGGGTTGTGCCGCTCGCTTGGCGGGGTGGTTTCGGGCGGCTGTGGGGGGCCGCGGTGGTGTCCCGGTTCGGGGACGCGCTGCGCGGGGCGGCTCTTCCGCTGCTGGCCGTCTCGCTGACCGACTCCCCGGTGCTGGTCTCGCTGGTGACCGCGTGCGGCTTTCTGCCGTGGCTGCTGTTCGGGCTGCTCGGCGGGGCCATCGCCGACCGGGTGGACCAGCGGCGGGCGATGTGGGCGGTGGATGTGGCGCGGGGCGTGCTGATGGCCGCCTTCGCCGTCGCCGTATGGCTGGGACATGCCACGATCGGCCTGCTGCTCGCCGTCGCCTTCGCGCTCACCACCCTGCAGACCCTCTTCGACAACGCCGCCACGGCCCTGCTGCCGTCCGTGGTGGCGCCGGAGGCCCTGAGCCGGGCCAACGCACGCCTGATGACCGGGCAGGAGGTCATGGGCCGGTTCGTGGGGGCGCCGCTGGTGCCGGTGGCCCTGGGCCTTGGCGCCGCGGTGCCGTACGCGGCCGACGCGGCCACCTATCTCGCCGCCGCCGCGCTGGTCGCCTCCCTGGGCGGGCGGGCGCAGGCGCCGCGGCGGGAGCCCCGGGCGCCGGGGCGCACGATACGGAAGGACATGGCCGAGGGCATCGAGGTGCTGTGGCGGGACCGGCTGCTGCGGGCGCTGTGTGTGTCCACCACGCTGTGCAATGTGGGCATCGGCGCCCTCATCGCCACGCTGGTACTGCATGTCACCGGATGGCTGGGCGCCGGGGACGCGGGCTATGCGGCCGTCATCACGGTCTACGGGATCGGCAGCGTGGCCGGCGGGCTGGTGGCCGCGCGGGTGGCGGAGCGGCTGGGGCGCGGTCCCACGATCATGGTGTGCGGTATCGCGCAGATCGCCGCCCTCCTCGCCCTGGGCACCGTCCGCGAGCTGCCGGTCGCCGCTGCCGCCTTCGGCGTCTTCGGCTTCGCCGGGATCATCTGGAACGTCACGGAGGTGACAATGATGCAGCAGCGCAGCCCGGCCGAGATGCTGGGCCGGGTCAGCGCCGCCTTCCGTACGCTGTCGACCGCCGGCGCCCCGCTCGGCGCCCTGCTCGGCGGGGTCATAGCCGGGGCATGGGGGCTGAACACACCGGCGCTGGCGGCCGCCGCGCTCTTCGCCGGCGGACTGGTGGCCCTCGTCCCCGGTATGCGCTCCCCGATCAACTAGGTTGGGGCCACGGGGGCCAGGCACCGACGAGAAGTGGGCTGATTCCGAGATGAACGCAGATGGCCGCAGCAGGCTCGACCAGCTGCCGGAGTGGAACGCACTGGCCGCACACCGCCAGGAGCTGGGCGATGCGCACCTGCGCGAGCTGTTCGCCCAGGACCCCGAGCGCGCGGAGCGGTTCACCGTTCAGGTCGGCGACCTTCACCTGGACTACTCCAAGCACCTGGTGACCGACGAGACCCTGCGCCTGCTGCGGGAGCTGGCCCAGGCGACCGGGGTGACAGAGCTGCGGGACGCCATGTTCCGGGGCGAGAAGATCAACACCACCGAGGACCGGTCGGTGCTCCATATCGCCCTGCGCGCGCCCCACTCCGCGGTCATCGAGGCCGACGGCAAGGACGTCATCCCCGAAGTGCACGCGGTGCTCACCAAGATGGGCCCGTTCGTCGACCGGATCCACTCGGGGGAGTGGACCGGCCACACCGGCAAGCGCATCAAGAACATCGTCAACATCGGCATCGGCGGCTCCGACCTGGGCCCGGCGATGGCCTTCGAGGCGCTGCGCGCCTACACCCACCGCGAGTTGGAGTTCCGCTTCGTCTCGAATGTCGACGGGGCGGATCTGCATGAGGCGCTGCGCGGGCTCGACCCGGCCGAGACGCTGTTCATCGTCGCCTCCAAGACCTTCACCACCATCGAGACCATCACCAACGCCACCTCCGCCCGCCGCTGGCTGCTGAGAGGGCTGGAGGCGGGCCAGGAGGCGGTCGCCAAGCACTTCGTGGCGCTGTCGACCAACGCGGTGAAAGTCGCCGAGTTCGGTATCAACACCGACAACATGTTCGAGTTCTGGGACTGGGTCGGCGGGCGCTACTCCTTCGACTCGGCCATCGGGATGTCCCTGATGATCGCCATCGGCCAGGAGCACTTCCGCGAGATGCTGGCCGGCTTCCACCTCGTCGACGAGCACTTCCGCTGCGCCCCGCTCGAAGAGAACGCGCCGCTGCTGCTCGGGCTGCTGGGCGTCTGGTACGGGCAGTTCTTCGACGCGCAGGCGCATGCCGTGCTGCCGTACTCGCACTATCTGTCGAAGTTCACCGCGTATCTGCAGCAGCTGGACATGGAGTCCAACGGCAAGTCGGTGGACCGCGAGGGCAATCCGGTCGACTGGCAGACCGGCCCGGTGGTCTGGGGCACCCCCGGCACCAACGGTCAGCACGCCTACTACCAGCTGCTCCACCAGGGCACCAAGATGATCCCGGCCGATCTGATCGGCTTCGCCAACCCGGTGGCCGACCTGTCCCCGAAGTTCGCCGGCCACCATGACCTGCTGATGGCCAACCTCTTCGCCCAGGGCCAGGCGCTGGCGTTCGGCAAGACGACGGAGGAGGTGGCCGCCGAAGGGGTGGCGCCGGAGCTGGTGCCGCACAAGACCTTCCCCGGCAACCGCCCCACCACCACGATCCTGGCCGCCGAGCTGACTCCTTCGGTGCTCGGCCAGCTGATCGCGCTCTACGAGCACAAGGTGTTCGTCCAGGGCGCCGTCTGGAACATCGACTCGTTCGACCAGTGGGGGGTCGAGCTCGGCAAGGTCCTCGCCAAGCGCGTCGAGCCCGCCCTCACCGAGGGCGCCGAGGTGCCCGGGCTCGACGCCTCCACGGCGCGGCTGGTCGCCACCTACCGCTCGCTGCGCGGGCGCTGAGGCCACCCAAAACGACGGACGGGCCGACTGGGTTTCCGCCCAGTCGGCCCGTACGGCTGTGTCTCGCGCCCCGTCAGGGCGACGCCGGGGGGTACAGCTCGCGCGGCAGCCCCGCCGCGGCGGCCCGGTCCAGCAGCCACAGCGTGCGGCGGCGGCCGTACGCGCCCGCGGCCGGGGCCTGGATCTCCCCGGCCCCCGACAGCGCGATCGTCACCGCCTTGGCCTTGTCCTCGCCCGCCGCCAGCAGCCAGACCTCCTGCGCCGCGCGGATCGCGGGCAGGGTCAGGGAGACCCGGATGGGCGGGGGCTTGGGCGCACCGCGCACCGCCACCACCGTCCGCTCGACCTCCCGTACGGCGGGCAGCTCCGGGAAGAGCGAGGCCACATGGGTGTCCGGGCCGACGCCCAGCAGCAGCACGTCGAAGGACGGCACCGCGCCGTGGTTCTCCGGCCGCGCGGCCCGGTCCAGCTCCTCGGCGTACGCCTCCGCGGCGGCCTCCACCTCGCTGCCCCACGGGCCGTCGGAGGCCGGCATCGGGTGCACCCGGGCCGGGTCAAGACCCACCGCGTCCAGCAGTGCCTCCCGCGCCTGGGTGACATTGCGGTCCGGGTGGCCCTCCGGCAGGAACCGCTCGTCGCCCCACCACAGATCGAGCCGCGACCAGTCCACGGCGTCCCGGGCGGGCGCCTCGGCGAGCGCGGCCAGCAGGCCGTTGCCGTTGCGCCCGCCGGTCAGCACGACCGAGGCCGAGCCGCGGGCGGACTGGGCGTCCACGATCTTTGTGATCAGCCGGGCCGCCGCGGCCTGTGCCATCAGTTCCTTGTCGCGGTGGACCACGACCTGCGGAGCAGTCACGACGTCACACTGTCGGTTGCGCTGCCCGCGCCGCCCGTCCCCGCGTCACCGGCGCCGCCGGCCGGATGGGCCGGGGCCCCGGCCGCCCTGTGCGCAGGCCCCGGACGGGCCCCGCCACCGGCCTTACCGCCGCTCGCAGAAGCCCCGCCCCCGGCACCGGCCCGCGCCGCGGACTGTTCGGCCGCGCCGCTGATGCTCTTGCCGAGCCGACTGACCCCGAACTTCACCGCCGAGGCGTACATCTCGTCCGGGTCCAGACGCCGCAGCTCCTCCGCGATCAGCTCCGACTTGTCCCGCCGCTGCAGCGCGACATGCCGGTCCGGCTGCCCCGGCATCGCCAGTTCGGCCAGCGATCCGTTCGCCCGGTCCAGGCAGATCGTGCCGTCGGCCGTCTCCAGCCGTACCGCGGTCAGCCCCGGGCCCTCCGAGACCTGCCGCTGCACCGGGACCCGCAGCCGCTCGGCCAGCCACAGGGCCAGCAGCTCGCCGCTGGGGTTGTACGCCTCACCCTCGACCACCGCGGAGGTGATCGCCGAGTGCTTCTGGTCCAGCGCCGCGGCCAGCACACTGCGCCACGGCGTGACGCGGGTCCAGGCCAGGTCGGTGTCGCCCGGGGTGTACGTCCTGGCCCGCAGCGCGAGCGTGGCCACCGGGTCCTCGGTGGCCTGGGCGTCGGTGATCCGACGGGCGGCCAGCCGGCCCAGCAGATCCTCGCTGGGGTGCTCCGGCGCGTCGTCCGGCCACCACAGCACCACCGGGGCGTCCGGCAGCAGCAGCGGCAGCACCACCGACTGGGCGTGGCCCGCGAGCTCGCCGTGCAGCCGCAGCAGCACCGTCTCGCCGGTGCCGCTCTCGCCGGCGATCCGCACCTCCGCGTCCAGCCGGGCCGTCTTGCGGTCGCGCGGCGAGCGCCCCGGCCGCTTGATGACGACCAGGATGCGCGAGGGGTGTTCCTTGGACGCCTCGCTCGCGGCCTTCAGCGCGTCGTAGTGATTGCCCTCGTCGGTGACGATGACAAGGGTGAGCACCATGCCCACGGCCGGTATCCCCGCCGCCCTCCGCGCCTGCACCAGAGCAGCGTTGACCTGGCTGGACGTGGTGTCGGTGAGATCGATGTTCATGGCCGACGCCAGCTCCGTCCGTCTCGTGCGAGCATCTCGTCCGCCGCCTTCGGCCCCCAGGTGCCCGCCGTGTACTGCTCGGGCTTGCCGTGCCCGTCCCAGTAGGCCTCGACGGGGTCGAGGATCCGCCAGGACTCCTCCACCTCCTGGTGACGGGGGAAGAGATTGGCGTCGCCGAGCAGAACGTCGAGCAGCAGCCGCTCATAGGCCTCGGGGCTGGACTCGGTGAAGGACTCGCCGTAGGCGAAGTCCATCGTCACGTCCCGGATCTCCATGGAGGTGCCGGGCACCTTGGAGCCGAATCTGATGGTGATGCCCTCGTCCGGCTGCACCCGGATGACCAGGGCGTTCTCCCCGAGTTCCTGGGTGTCGGTGGTGTCGAAGGGAGAGTGCGGGGCGCGCTGGAAGACCACCGCGATCTCGGTGACCCGCCGCCCGAGCCGCTTGCCCGCGCGCAGGTAGAAGGGGACGCCCGCCCAGCGGCGGTTGTCGATCTCCAGCTTGATCGCGGCATAGGTGTCGGTCTTGGAGTTGGGGTCGATGCCCTCCTCCTCCAGATAGCCCAGCACCTCTTCGCCGCCCTGCCAGCCGTGGGAGTACTGGCCGCGCACGGTGTGCTTGCCCAGCTCCCTCGGCAGCTTGACGGCCTTGAGCGCCTTGAGCTTCTCGGTGACCAGCGCGGTGGCGTCGAAGGAGGAGGGCTCCTCCATGGCGGTCAGCGCGAGGAGCTGCAGCAGGTGGTTCTGGATGACGTCGCGCGCGGCGCCGATGCCGTCGTAGTAGCCGGCCCGGCCGCCGATGCCGATGTCCTCGGCCATGGTGATCTGTACGTGGTCGACATACGACCGGTTCCACAGCGGCTCGAACATGGTGTTGGCGAAGCGCAGCGCCAGGATGTTCTGGACCGTCTCCTTGCCCAGGTAGTGGTCGATCCGGAAGACGTCGCTCGGCCGGAAGACCTCGTGGACGACCTGGTTGAGCTCCTGGGCGCTGGTCAGGTCGTGGCCGAAGGGCTTCTCGATGACGGCGCGCCGCCAGGAGTCGCCGGGCCCGGAGGACAGGCCGTGCTTCTTGAGCTGCTGGACGACGGAGGGGAAGAACTTCGGCGGGACCGACAGATAGAAGGCGAAGTTGCCCCCCGTGCCGCGCGCCTTGTCCAGTTCGTCGACCGTCTCCCGCAGCTTCTCGAACGCCTCGTCGTCGGAGAACTCGCCGGGCACGAAGCGGAAGCCCTCGGCGAGCTGCTGCCAGACCTCCTCGCGGAAGGGGGTCCTGGCGTGTTCCTTGACCGCCTCGTGCACGACCTGGGCGAAGTCCTCGTTCTCCCAGTCGCGGCGGGCGAAGCCGACGAGCGAGAAGCCCGGCGGCAGCAGGCCGCGATTGGCCAGGTCGTAGACGGCCGGCATCAGCTTCTTGCGGGACAAGTCGCCCGTGACGCCGAAGATGACCAGACCGGACGGCCCCGCGATGCGCGGAAGCCGCCGGTCCCGGGGGTCACGCAGCGGATTGGCTCCGCTCGTGGAAAGTGACAAGGTCTCTCACGCCTCCGAAGGTGCGAGGCGGCCCAGCTCCGCCTCAGTGGACTTCAGCAGGTCGTTCCAGGACGTCTCGAACTTCTCGACGCCCTCGTCCTCGAGGAGCTGTACAACGTCATCGTACGAGATTCCGACCCCGGCGAGGGCGTCAAGCTCGGCCTTGGCCTGCTCGTATGTACCGCGCACCGTGTCACCGGTGATCTGGCCGTGGTCGGCGACGGCCTCCAGGGTGGCCTCCGGCATGGTGTTGACCGTGCCCGGGGCGACCAGGTCGTCCACGTAGAGCGTGTCCTTGTAGGCCGGGTCCTTGACGCCGGTGGAGGCCCACAGCGGACGCTGCTTGTTGGCGTTGGCCCGGTCCAGGACGGCCCAGCGCTCCGACGCCGGCGTCGACTTGTCGTGCGAGCCGAACACCTCCTCGTACGCCTGGTAGGCGAGTCGGGCGTTGGCCAGGGCGGCCTTGCCGCGCAGCGCCTTGGCCTCGTCGGTGCCCAGCTTGTCGAGGCGCTTGTCGATCTCGGTGTCCACGCGGGACACGAAGAAGGACGCCACGGAGTGGATCTTCTGCAGGTCGAGCCCCGCGGCCTTGGCCTTCTCCAGCCCGGCCAGGAAGGCGTCCATGACCTCGCGGTAGCGCTCCAGCGAGAAGATCAGCGTGACGTTGACGCTGATGCCGAGCCCGATCACCTCGGTGATCGCGGGCAGGCCCGCCCTGGTGGCCGGGATCTTGATGAAGGTGTTGGGCCGGTCCACCAGCCAGGCCAGCTGCTTGGCCTCGGCGATGGTGGCCGCCGTGTTGTGCGCCAGGCGCGGGTCCACCTCGATGGAGACCCGGCCGTCCTGGCCGCCGGTCGCGTCGTAGACCGGGCGCAGGATGTCGGCGGCGTCCCGGACGTCCGCCGTGGTGATCATGCGTACGGCCTCGTCGACGGTGACCTTGCGGGTGGCGAGATCGGCCACCTGCTGCTGGTAGCCGTCAGCGCCGGCGATCGCCTTCTGGAAGATCGACGGGTTGGTGGTCACGCCCACCACATGGCTCTCGTCGATCAGCTCGGCGAGGTTGCCGGACGTGATGCGCTTGCGCGAAAGGTCGTCGAGCCAGACCGCGACGCCTGCGTCGGCCAGCCGCTTGAGTGCGTCTGTCATCGGGATTGCATCTCCTACTCGTCGCTACAAGGTCGTATACGGCGTCAGCGCCCGGCGGTCTCAAGCGACTCGCGGGCGGCGGCGGCGACGGCGTCCGCGGTCAGGCCGAACTCCCGGTAGAGCACCTTGTAGTCGGCGGAGGCGCCGAAGTGCTCGAGGGAGACGATGCGGCCGGCCTCGCCCACAAAGCGGTGCCAGGTCAGGCCGATGCCCGCCTCGACCGCCACCCGGGCCTTCACCGACGGCGGCAGCACGCTGTCCCGGTACGCCTGGTCCTGCTCCTCGAACCACTCGACCGAGGGCATCGAGACCACGCGGGTGGGGATCCCGGCGGTCTGCAGCCGCTCGCGCGCCTCGACGGCGAGCTGCACCTCGGACCCGGTGCCGATGAGGATCACCTGCGGGGTGCCGCCCTCGGCCTCCGCCAGGACATAGCCACCCTTGGCCGCGTCCTCGTTGGGCTCGTACGTCGGCACGTTCTGTCGGGTCAGCGCGAGGCCGTGCGGGGCCGGCTGGTCGCTGTGGCGGCGGGTGATCTCGCGCCAGGCGATGGCGGTCTCGTTGGCGTCGGCCGGGCGGACGATGTTCAGGCCCGGGATGGCGCGCAGCACGGACAGGTGCTCGACCGGCTGGTGGGTCGGGCCGTCCTCGCCCAGACCGATGGAGTCGTGCGTCCACACATAGGTGACGGGGAGCTTCATCAGCGCGGCGAGCCGGACGGCGGGGCGCATGTAGTCGGAGAAGACCAGGAAGGTGCCGCCGTAGATACGGGTGTTGCCGTGCAGCGCCACGCCGTTCATGGTCGAGCCCATGGCGTGCTCGCGGATGCCGAAGTGCACCGTGCGGCCGTACGGGTCGGCCTCGGGAAGCGGGTTGTCCTTGGGGAGGAAGGACGAGGACGCGTCGATGGTGGTGAGGTTCGAGCCCGCGAGGTCGGCGGAGCCGCCCCACAGCTCGGGCAGCACCCCGCCCAGCGCCTTGAGGACCTGGCCGGAGGCCTTACGGGTGGCCACGTCCTTGCCCGGCTCGAAGACCGGGATCGCCTTGTCCCAGCCCTCGGGCAGCTCACCGGCGGAGATCCGGTCGAACTGGGCGGCGCGCTCGGGGTTGTTGTTCCGCCAGTCCTGGAGCTGCTTGTCCCAGGCGGCGCGGGCCTCGCGGCCGCGGTCGGCCAGGGAGCGGGTGTGGGCGATGACCGAGTCCTCGACCTCGAAGCTCTTCTCGGGGTCGAAGCCCATGACGCGCTTGGTCGCGGCGACCTCGTCAGCGCCGAGCGCCGAGCCGTGGGCGGCCTCGGTGTTCTGCGCGTTCGGCGCGGGCCAGGCGATGATGGTGCGCGCGGCGATGATCGAGGGGCGCTCGGTCTCGGCCTGCGCCGCCTTGAGCGCCGCGTACAGCGCGTGGACGTCGAAGTCGCCGTTCTCCGCCTGCTCGATGCGCTGGACGTGCCAGCCGTACGCCTCGTAGCGCTTCAGCACATCCTCGGAGAAGGCGGTCGCGGTGTCGCCCTCGATCGAGATGTGGTTGTCGTCGTACAGCGCGACCAGATTGCCGAGCTTCTGGTGGCCGGCCAGCGAGGAGGCCTCGGCGGAGATGCCCTCCTCCAGGTCGCCGTCGGAGACGATCGCCCAGATGGTGTGGTCGAAGGGGGAGGTGCCCTCGGGCGCCTCCGGGTCGAACAGACCGCGCTCGTAACGCGCGGCCATCGCCATGCCGACCGCGTTGGCGACGCCCTGGCCCAGCGGGCCGGTGGTGGTCTCGACGCCGACCGTGTGACCGTGCTCCGGGTGGCCCGGGGTCAGCGAGCCCCAGGTGCGGAACGACTTCAGGTCCTCCAGCTCCAGGCCGAACCCGCCCAGGTACAGCTGGACGTAGAGGGTCAGCGAGGTGTGGCCGGGGGAGAGCACGAACCGGTCGCGGCCCACCCATCCGGCGTCGGAGGGGTCATGCCGCATCAGCTTCTGGAAGAACAGATACGCGGCGGGGGCCAGGCTCATCGCGGTGCCGGGGTGGCCGTTGCCGACCTTCTGCACGGCATCCGCGGCCAGGACACGCGCCGTGTCCACGGCACGCTGGTCCACATCGGTCCACTCGAGGTCTGTGGTAGTCGGCTTCGTGCTCACCCTGAGTCAGGGCTCCTCTCCACAATGTCTATAACCCGGCGACGATGCGCACACCGGCGTTGTCGAGCCTACCCCTGGAAGAACGCTCATCTTTTCGAGCGAGTACCCGACATCCCGGGAACGAATGCCGGAGATGCGCCATTCCCCCGAGCGCCGTGAGCTCGACGAACACGAGCCGACCCCGGCGGCGGGCGGCGTATCCGCAACGTCTAGAGTGGCGTGGTACGCGCAAGTCTTTACCGGCTCTTCATGTCCGGTGCTTGCTGGTTCTTGCTTCTACCAGGGGTGTGCGTGACGGCCGTCGATTCCCGTCCTGCGGGGGTGCTCGATTCGAGCCGGAGCCACCGGCCGCTCGGTGCCCGCGTCAAGGCTTTCGTGGCACTGACCAAGCCGCGTGTCATCGAGCTGCTGCTGATGACGACGGTGCCGGTGATGTTCCTGGCCGCCGAGGGCGTCCCGGATCTATGGCTGGTGCTCGCCACCTGCGTCGGCGGCTATCTGTCGGCCGGCGGCGCGGGCGCGTTCAATATGTATTACGACCGCGACATCGACGCGCTCATGGACCGCACCTCGCAGCGTCCACTGGTGACCGGGATGGTCTCGCCGGCCGAGTGTCTGGTCTTCGCCTTCGCGCTCGCGATCGGGTCGACGGCCTGGTTCTGGTTCCTGGTCAATCCGCTGTCCGCGATTTTGTCGCTCGGTGCGTTGGTTTTCTACGTCGTCGTCTACACGATGTGGCTCAAGCGGCGTACCGCGCAGAACATCGTGTGGGGCGGCATCGCCGGCTGTATGCCGGTGTTCATCGGCTGGTCCGCCGTCACCAATTCGGTCTCCTGGGCCGCGCTGATTCTGTTCCTCGTCATCTTCTTCTGGACGCCGCCGCACTACTGGCCCCTGTCCATGAAGGTGAAGGAGGACTACGCGCGCGTGGGCGTGCCGATGATGCCCGTGGTCGCGGGCAACAAGGCGGTCGCCCGGCAGATCGTCCTCTACAGCTGGGTCATGGTCATCGTCTCGATGCTGCTCTGGCCGCTCGGATACACCGGCTGGTTCTACCCAGCCGTGGCCGCGGTGCTGGGCGCGTTCTGGCTGAAGGAGGCGCATGGGCTCCAGGCGCGCGCCAAGGCCGGGATCACGGGGGCGCAGCTCAAGGAGATGCGGCTGTTCCACTGGTCCATCACCTACGCCTCGCTGCTGTTCGCCGCCGTCGCCGTGGACCCCTTCCTGCGCTGATTACCAGCCGGTAGCATCGGCCTTATGGGAGACACCACGCAGACGGCCCCGGAAGGCCCGTCGGACGAGTCCGCGTCGAGCAAGTCCGCATCGGCCAAGGCCGAGAAGCGGGCCAAGCGGCTTGCGCACCAGATGACGGCCTTCGCGCAGTCCCACGGCGGCAGCGCCGAGGGCCAGCTCGCCCATATCGGCCGCGGCACCGTCCGCGTCGCCCTCGTCGGCGCCAACGGCGACTGGGGCAACCTGGTCGCCCCGTCGTACGAGACCGCCCGCCGCGCCGCGGAGACCGCGGGGATCACCCTGCACGACGACTTCGACGGCGAACTCGCCGCGAAGGTCCGCACCGGCCCGTACGAGTGGACCCGCATGGCCGGCATCCAACTCGGCGGCCCGAGCAACGAGTAGCCCGCGCCGCGGCGGCTGTTTCTCCCCCACCCCGCCCCTTCTCGAACCAGGGGGACCCCTGGACCCCGACCGGCTGCCCGCGCTCACCGCGCCGCCCGCGCCGCCCGCGGGCCTCGGCCGGGCGGGCGAGGCGGTCGGCCCCTGCCCACGGCCGGGAGCTTCGCCCCAGCCGGGAGCTTCGCCCCGGCAAGGGACGCGGCTTGCCGCCCCGATCCCTTCCCGCGGCATCTGCATGCGGCTCCGCCGCGCGGTGGGCCTCCGCCCATGGCCGCTGCCGACCGGGCTGGGGCCGAGCTGGGCTCGGGCATCGGGTCGGGCTCGCCTTGTCGGCCCGGGCCCGGCTCCCCGACGGGCCCGGGTCTGGGCCTGCCGGGCGGCCCCGCGCTGTCTTCGGGGCTGGGACGGAGGCCCATCGCGCGGCGGAGCCGCTGTCGATGCGGTCCGATTCGGGCCCCGGGCCCGGCCCGGCAGGGGCCCTGAGCCCCCGAGGCGGCAGGGGGTGGGGGCTTGCCCCCAGGATCGGGAAGGGGCGGGGAGGGGAAACCTCCCGTCCCCAGCGGGCGCCCTTGCCGAGCCAGGCCGGGGCGGGCCAGGCTCGGGGTGGGCCCGGCGACACCTCATAACCGTTTCGCCCGTTAAGCCCTTCGATGCCCGACGGCGAGGAGGCGGCGGCGATGGACGAGGCGACGGGCACTTCGGCTGACCCGGCCCCCTCGGACGCCGCCCGTGAGTCCGTTCTGGACACGGCGGCCGTCCTGGACCCGGCGGACAGACCCTCCGCCTGGGCGAGAGCGCTGCCGCCGCTGATCGACCAGCACAGCCACGGCGCCCTCCACGGCGAGCTCGGCCTCGGCTCGTTCGAAGCCCATCTCGCCGCCGCCGCGGGCTCCGGCACCGCCGCCCCGGCGGGCACCACCTTCTTCGACAGCTGGACCGGTCTGGCCGTACGCCGCTGGTGCCCACCGCTGCTCGGTCTGGAGGCCCACTGCGCCCCCGTCCGCTATCTCGCCCGCCGCCGCGAGCTGGGCGCCTACCGTGCCGGGCGGCTGCTGTTGCGCGGCGCGGGCATCGGCGCCTTCCTGCTGGAGTCGGGGTCGCCGGGCGAGCTCACCTCGGCCGACGAACTGGCCGCGGCCGCGGACGGCCCGGTCCACGAGGTCATCCGCCTGGAACCGCTGGCCGAAGAAGTCGCGGACACCTCGGGCTCGGTCGACTCCTTCATCGGCAACACCGCGGAGGCCCTGTACGCCGCGGCCCAGCACGTCACCGCCTTCGCCGTGGGCATCAACTTCTGCGACGAGACCCCTCCGGACCCCCGGGAGGTGCGGCGGGCGGCGGACCGCTGGCTCGGCGGGCGCACCCCGCGCGCCCGCCCCGCCGATCCGGCGCTGCTCCAGCATCTGCTGTGGAGCGCCGTGGCGACCGGCCTGCCCGTACAGCTGCACTGCGCCGACCCACAGCCGCTCGCCGGCTTTCTGCGCGCCACCGCGGGCGCCGGGACCGACCTGGTGCTGCTGCCCTGCCGGCCGCACCACCGCCGCGCCGCCCAGCTGGCCGCCGCCTTCGCGCATGTGTACGCGGACGCGGGGCCCCGGCCGGGGGAGACCCTTGGCGAGGCGCCGTTCGGCAAGCTGCTGTTCTCGACCGGGGCGCGGGCGCTGCCCGAGCTGTATGTGACCGGCGCCCGGCTGTTCGTACGGTCCATGGCGCGGCTGGCGGCCGAGTGGGTCGCCGACGGCTTCTGCACCCGGCCCGAGGCGCGGCGCATCGCCGCGCTCGTCGCGGCCGGAACCGCGCGCCGGGTCTACCGGCTGGACGCGGCTGCCTCGGCCACGGGCTGAGCGGTGGGCGCGGGGGCGGCGACCGGCGCGGGGAGTTCGGCCCGCTCGCGCTGGGAGAGCAGGACTCGCTGCACCGCGATCAGCACCAGGCAGGAGCCGAACATGTGGACGCCGACGACCACCTCGGGCAGATGCGTGAAGTACTGGACGTAGCCGATCACGCCCTGCAGGAGCAGGACGACGAGGAATTCGACGACGGGGCGGCGCAGGGCGGACGGTGCCTTTACGGCGCGCAGCGTGAACCACAGGGCGGCGCTCAGCCCCAGCACGATGTAGACGAAGTCCACGTGCAGCTGGGTGATCTCCTGCCAGTCCAGCGGGATGCGGTGCACCTTTCGGGCGTCGCCCGCGTGTGGCCCGGCCCCGCTGACCACGGTTCCGATCAGGATCAGCGCGCCGGTCGCGCCCACCAGCAGCCAGGTCAGCTGGCGGATGGGGCGGGCGACCAGGTCGCGGGGCGCGGCGTCGCCCTCGCGGGCGCGCTGCCAGGTCACCACGGTGACCACGAGCAGGGCGGTGGCCAGGAGGAAGTGCGAGCTGACGATGTACGGGTTGAGCCCGGTGAGCACCGTGATCCCGCCGACCACGGCGTTGCCCATCACGATCCAGAACTGGGCCCAGCCGAGCCGGGTGAGCGAGCGGCGCATCGGGGTACGGGCGCGGGCCGCGATGATCAGCACGCCGACCACCGCGCACAGCACATACGTCAGCATGCGGTTGCCGAACTCGATGGCTCCGTTGATGCCCATCTCGTGGGTGGGCGTCAGGCTGTCCTTCGTACAGGTCGGCCAGGTCGGGCAGCCGAGCCCGGACTGGGTGAGCCGGACCGCGCCACCCGTCACGACGATGACCACGGTCATCACCACGGCGACCAGCGCCGCGCGCTCCACAAAACGCGCCGAGGGCTGCCAGCGGCGGGCGATCTGCTCAAGGGGGTTCAGCGAAGAGGGCACGTCGCCCATCGTATGCGGGCGCTTGTGCAGCAATTCACGAGGGGGTGTGGGGGGAGTCGGCTCCCCTGTGAAGACGCAGTACGAGGGGAGTCTGGGGGGAGTCGGCTCCTCCGCGAAAGCGCCCCCGCGCTACTCCCAGCGGAACCAGCGCGCCGCCGCCCCCAGCCCCAGCACCGCCCATACCGCCAGGATCCCCAGGTCCCCCCACGGCACCCCCGCCCCGTCCCGCAGCACGTCCCGCAGCCCGTCCGAGAGGGCCGAGATCGGCAGTAGCTGCAGCAAACCGCGCACCGCGTCCGGGAACTTGTCCAGCGACACGATCACCCCGCCGCCGACGAGCAGCAGCAGGAAGACGAGGTTGGCCGCCGCGAGGGTCGCCTCGGCCTTGAGGGTGCCCGCCATCAGCAGGCCGAGGCCGGAGAACGCGGCCGTGCCGAGGAGCAGCAGCAGCGCGACGGTGAGCGGGTTGCCGTGCGGGGACCAGCCGAGGGCGAGGGCGATCACGGTGAGCAGCGCGATCTGCAGCACCTCGGTGACCAGCACCGAGCAGGTCTTGGCGGTCATCAGGGCCCAGCGCGGCAGCGGCGAGGCGCCGAGCCGCTTGAGGACGCCGTAGCGCCGCTCGAAGCCGGTCGCGATGGCCTGTCCGGTGAAGGCCGTGGACAGTACGGCGAGCGCGAGGACGCCGGGGGCGAGGAAGTCCACGGTCTTGCCGTCCGAGCCCGTGTCGACGATGTCGACGCTGCTGAACAGCACCAGCAGCAGGGACGGGATGATCACGGTCAACAGCAGCTGCTCGCCGTTGCGCAGCAGCATCCGGGTCTCCAGGGCGGCCTGGGCCCGGATCATGCGCGGCAGCGGGGCCGGGCCCGGCTGTGGGGTGAAGGTTCCCGGGGCGGTCACGCGCGCAGCTCCTTGCCGGTCAGCTCGAGGAAGACGTCCTCCAGGGTGTGCCGCTCGACCGAGATCCGGTCCGGCATGACGCCGTTCTGGGCGCACCAGGAGGCGACGGTGGCCAGCAGCTGCGGGTCGATCTTGCCGGTGACGCGGTACGAGCCGGGGGTCAGCTCGTCGGCCGCGGAGTCGGCGGGCAGTGCCTTGAGCAGCGAGGCCAGGTCGAGCGCGGGGCGGCCGCTGAAACGCAGCGTGTTCTCGGCTCCGCCGCGGCACAGCTGCTCCGGGCTGCCCTGCGCGATGACCTTGCCGCCGTCGACGATCGCGACGTCGTCGGCGAGCTCTTCGGCCTCGTCCATGTAGTGCGTGGTCAGCACGACGGTCACGCCGTCCCGGCGCAGATCGCGGACGAGGTCCCAGGTGGCGCGCCGGGCCTGCGGGTCGAGGCCGGCGGTGGGCTCGTCGAGGAAGACCAGTTCGGGGCGGCCGACGACGGCCATGGCGAGCGCCAGGCGCTGCTGCTGGCCGCCGGAGAGCCGGCGGTAGGTCGTACGGCCGCAGGAGCCGAGGCCGAGCCGTTCTATGAGGTGGTCGACGTCGAGGGGGTGGGCGTACAGGCCCGCGGTGTGGCGCAGCATCTCTTCTGCGCGCGCCCCGGAGTAAACCCCTCCGGACTGCAGCATCACGCCGATCCGGGGGCGCAGCGCGGCAGCCTGGGTGACGGGGTCGAGGCCGAGGACGCGGACCGTACCGGCGTCCGGCCGCCGGTATCCCTCGCAGGTCTCGACGGTGGTCGTTTTGCCTGCCCCGTTGGGGCCGAGCACGGCGGTCACGGTGGACCGCGCGATGGACAGGTCGAGCCCGTCCACGGCGGTCTTCGAGCCGTACCGCTTGACGAGGCCGAGGATGTCGACCGCGGGCTCTTCTCGCATGCCCGGCAGTCTACGAATCATCCGGGGGGAGCCGGCGGGCAGGGCGGGAACGGACCTTGTTTCCGCAGGCAGGCCGGGCATCGCGGTTAGGTGTGCCTTAGTGACGCACTCCACCGGACCGCCGCCGGGACCTCGCTTGTACCTCCCCGGGGAATTACGCAACAATGGCGTTGTGAAATACGCGAGCGAAGCTCCGGCGGAACGCGCGGTCGAGGCGGCCGCGCGATCTGCCGTGCCCGCGCCCGTGCCTGCGTCCGCGTCCGTGCCCGCGCCCGATGAGCAGCACGGCACCCGTAACAAGGTCGCCCGCTCCATCCTCGACCATGGCCCGTCCACCGCGGCCGAGCTCGCCCTGCGGCTCGAGCTGACCCAGGCGGCCGTGCGCCGCCACCTCGACACCCTCGTCGCCGACGGCGTCGTCGAGCCCCGCGAGAAGAGGGTGTACGGGGCGCGGAGCCGCGGCCGCCCGGCCAAGGTCTTCGCGCTCACCGACTGCGGGCGCGACGCCTTCGACCAGGCGTACGACGAGCTGGCCGTGGACGCCCTGCGCTGGATCGAGCAGAGCGCCGGCGGTGGCGAGGCGGGCCGGGCCGCGGTCGCCGCCTTCGCCCGCGCCAGGCTCGCCGCCCAGGCCGTGGCCTACCGCCAGGCCATCGAGGCCGCGGAGCCCGACAGCCGCGCCCAAGCCCTCGCCCGCGCACTGTCCGCGGACGGGTACGCTGCTACGGCGCGCAGCGCACCGGTCGGCGAGCAGCTCTGCCAGCACCACTGCCCGGTCGCCCATGCGGCCGAGCGGTATCCGCAGCTGTGCGAGGCGGAGACCGAGGCCTTCTCCCAGCTCCTCGGGACTCATGTGCAGCGTCTGGCCACCATCGCCCATGGCGACGGGGTGTGCACGACCTACATTCCCGGGACCGGCCAGGCCGAGAAGGCGCCTCCCAGTAAGACCCCCGAGCAAGACCCCCCAGCAAGACTCAAGACAACCACAGCATCTGCCAGCACGGCCGGGAGGAACCCCGAATGACTCTCCCCACGGAGACTGCTCACCCCGAGCTCGAGGGGCTGGGCAACTACGAGTACGGCTGGGCCGACTCCGATGTAGCCGGTGCCTCGGCCAAGCGCGGCCTCTCCGAGGATGTCGTCCGCGACATCTCGGGGAAGAAGTCCGAGCCGGAGTGGATGCTGAAGCTCCGGCTGAAGGGCCTCAAGCTCTTCGAGAAGAAGCCCATGCCCACCTGGGGCTCGGACCTCTCCGGTATCGACTTCGACAACATCAAGTACTTCGTGCGCTCGACGGAGCAGCAGGCCGCCTCCTGGGAAGAGCTGCCCGAGGACATCAAGAACACGTACGACAAGCTGGGCATCCCGGAGGCGGAGAAGCAGCGCCTCGTCGCGGGTGTCGCCGCGCAGTACGAGTCCGAGGTCGTCTACCACAAGATCCGTGAGGACCTTGAGGAGCAGGGCGTCATCTTCCTGGACACCGACACCGGCCTCAAGGAGCACCCGGAGCTCTTCCAGGAGTACTTCGGCTCGGTGATCCCGGTCGGCGACAACAAGTTCGCCTCGCTGAACTCGGCGGTGTGGTCCGGCGGCTCGTTCATCTACGTGCCGAAGGGCGTGCACGTGGAGATCCCGCTCCAGGCCTACTTCCGGATCAACACGGAGAACATGGGCCAGTTCGAGCGGACGCTGATCATCGTCGACGAGGACGCCTACGTCCACTACGTCGAGGGCTGCACCGCGCCGATCTACAAGTCGGACTCGCTGCACTCCGCGGTGGTCGAGATCATCGTCAAGAAGGGCGCCCGCTGCCGCTACACGACCATCCAGAACTGGTCGAACAACGTGTACAACCTGGTCACCAAGCGCGCCGTGGCCTACGAGGGCGCGACCATGGAGTGGGTCGACGGCAACATCGGCTCCAAGGTGACCATGAAGTACCCGGCCGTCTACCTGATGGGCGAGCACGCCAAGGGCGAGACCCTGTCCATCGCCTTCGCGGGCGAGGGCCAGCACCAGGACGCCGGCGCCAAGATGGTCCACATGGCGCCCCGCACCTCGTCCAACATCATCTCCAAGTCGGTGGCGCGCGGCGGCGGCCGCACCTCCTACCGCGGTCTGATCGAGATCGGCGAGGGCGCCGAGGGCTCCAAGTCCAATGTGCTGTGCGACGCGCTGCTGGTCGACACCATCTCCCGCTCGGACACCTACCCGTATGTGGACGTCCGTGAGGACGACGTGTCCATGGGCCACGAGGCGACCGTCTCCAAGGTCAGCGACGACCAGCTGTTCTACCTGATGAGCCGCGGCCTGTCCGAGGACGAGGCCATGGCGATGATCGTGCGCGGCTTCGTCGAGCCGATCGCGCGCGAGCTTCCCATGGAGTACGCGCTGGAGCTCAACCGGCTGATCGAGCTGCAGATGGAAGGCGCGGTCGGCTGACGCCGGCGCCTCCCCCGATACCCGCGGTGGCCGTCCTTTGGGAGGGCCCAGGTACGTCACCAGAAAGCGAGCTGTACAGCTGCCATGGCTGAAACCATTCCGGCCGGATCCACTACGGACGGTGCCATCCAGGTGGGCCAGCCCACCGATGCGAGGCTCGGCGCCATCGCGTCGTACGACGTGGCCGACTTCCCGGTGCCGCATGGCCGTGAGGAGGAGTGGCGGTTCACTCCTCTGGAGCGGCTGCGCGGTCTGCACGACGGCACGGCCGAGGCCACCGGCGGGCTGCGGGTCGAGGTGAGCGCCCCCGAGGGCGTCACCGTCGAGACCGTGGACCGTACGGACCCGCGCCTGGGCAAGGCCGGCAAGCCCGTGGACCGGATCGCGGCGCAGGCGTACAGCTCCTTCGAGAAGGCCTCGGTGGTCTCGGTCGCCAAGGAGACCGTGCTCACCGAGCCCGTGCGGATCTCCGTGCACGGCGAGGGCGGCACCGCCTATGGCCACCAGGTCGTGGAGGTCGGCGCCTTCGCCGAGGCCGTCGTGGTCATCGACCACACCGGCGACGCCACCCTCGCGGCCAATGTGGAGTTCCTGGTCGGCGACGGCGCCAAGCTCACCGTCGTCTCGATCCAGGACTGGGCCGACACCGCCGTCCACGCCGCGCAGCACACCGCGCTCGTCGGCCGCGACGCCACGTTCAAGTCCGTGGTCGTCACCTTCGGCGGCGACGTGGTGCGCCTCCACCCGCGCGTCATCTACGGCGCCCCGGGCGGTGAGGCCGAGCTCTACGGCCTGTACTTCACCGACAACGGCCAGCACCAGGAGCACCGGCTCTTCATCGACCACGACACCCCGCACTGCCGGAGCAACGTGGCGTACAAGGGCGCGCTCCAGGGCAAGGACGCCCACGCGGTCTGGATCGGCGATGTGCTGATCCGCGCCGCGGCCGAGGGCACCGACACCTACGAGCTCAACCGCAACCTCGTGCTGACCGACGGCGCGCGCGTCGACTCGGTGCCGAACCTGGAGATCGAGACCGGCGAGATCGTCGGCGCCGGCCACGCCAGCGCGACCGGCCGCTTCGAGGACGAGCAGCTGTTCTACCTGATGGCGCGCGGCATCCCGGCCGACGAGGCCCGCCGTCTCGTCGTCCGCGGCTTCTTCGCCGAGCTCGTCCAGCAGATCGGCATCCCCGAGCTCGAGGAGCGCCTGATCGCCAAGATCGAGGCCGAGCTGAAGGCGTCCGTCGCATGAGCCAGACCTTTGTACGCGCCTGCGCGCTGAGCGAGCTCGAAGACGACACCCCCAAGCGGGTGGAGCTCGACGGCGTGCCCGTGTCGCTCGTGCGCACCGAGGGCGAGGTCTTCGCGATCAACGACATCTGTTCGCATGCGAACGTCTCGCTGTCCGAGGGCGAGGTGGAGGACTGCCAGATCGAGTGCTGGCTGCACGGCTCCAGCTTCGACCTGCGCACCGGCAAGCCGTCCGGCCTCCCCGCGACGCGCCCCGTCCCCGTATACCCCGTAAAGATCGAAGGGGACGACGTGCTCGTCTCCGTCACCCAGGAGTCCTGAGGCACCCATGGCAACGCTTGAGATCCACGACCTGCACGTCTCCGTCGAGGCCGAAGGCGGCCCCCGCGAGATCCTGCGCGGTGTCGACCTGACCGTGAAGCAGGGCGAGACCCATGCCATCATGGGCCCCAACGGCTCCGGCAAGTCCACGCTGGCGTATTCGCTCGCCGGTCACCCCAAGTACCAGGTCACCGGCGGCACGGTGACGCTGGACGGCGAGGACGTGCTGGCCATGTCCGTCGACGAGCGGGCCCGCGCGGGCGTCTTCCTCGCCATGCAGTACCCGGTGGAGGTCCCCGGGGTCTCCGTCTCCAACTTCCTGCGCACCTCGGCCACCGCCATCCGCGGTGAGGCGCCGAAGCTGCGCACCTGGGTGAAGGAGGTCAAGGAGGCCATGGAGCGCCTTTCCATCGACCCCGCCTTCGCCGAGCGCAACGTCAACGAGGGCTTCTCCGGCGGTGAGAAGAAGCGCCACGAGATCCTCCAGCTCGAACTGCTGAAGCCCCGCATCGCGATCCTCGACGAGACGGACTCCGGTCTGGACGTCGACGCGCTGCGCGTGGTCTCGGAGGGCGTCAACCGCGTTCGCGAGACCGGTGAGGTCGGCACCCTGCTGATCACCCACTACACGCGCATCCTGCGATACATCAAGCCCGACTACGTCCATGTCTTCGCGGCGGGCCGGATCGCCGAGTCCGGTGGCGCGGAGCTCGCGGACAAGCTGGAGGAAGAGGGCTACGAGGCTTATGTGAAGGGCGGCGCGACGAGTGAGTGACGACGACAGGGGCCGTTTCGGCGGCCAGGGGTTCGGCGACGTATACGGAGGCGCAGGGACATGACACAGCTGCCGGGCCTCCTCGACACCGAGGCGATCCGCAAGGACTTCCCGATCCTGGACCGGCTGGTCCACGACGGCAAGAAGCTCGTGTACCTGGACAACGCGGCGACGTCGCAGACGCCGCGTCAGGTGCTCGACGTACTCAGCGAGTACTACGAGGTGCACAACGCCAATGTGCACCGCGGAGTGCATGTGCTCGCCGAGGAGGCCACGGCGCTGTACGAAGGCGCCCGGGACAAGGTGGCCGCCTTCATCAACGCGCCGAGCCGGGACGAGGTGATCTTCACCAAGAACGCCTCGGAGTCGCTCAACCTCGTCGCCAACATGCTGGGTTGGGCCGATGAGCCCTACCGCGTGGACAGCGACACCGAGATCGTCATCACGGAGATGGAGCACCACTCCAACATCGTCCCCTGGCAGCTGCTCTCGCAGCGCACGGGCGCGAAGCTGAAGTGGTTCGGCCTCACCGACGACGGTCGGCTCGACCTGTCGAACATAGACGAGATCATCACCGAGAAGACCAAGGTCGTCTCGTTCGTGCTGGTCTCCAACATCCTCGGCACGGTCAACCCGGTCGAGGCGATCGTCCGCCGTGCGCAGCAGGTCGGCGCCCTCGTCGTCATCGACGCCTCGCAGGCCGCCCCGCATATGACGATGGATGTGCAGGCGCTGCAGGCCGACTTCGTGGCCTTCACCGGCCACAAGATGTGCGGCCCGACCGGCATCGGTGTGCTGTGGGGCCGTCAGGAGCTGCTGGAGGACCTGCCGCCGTTCCTCGGCGGCGGCGAGATGATCGAGACCGTCTCGATGCACTCCTCCACCTACGCCCCGGCCCCCCACAAGTTCGAGGCCGGTACGCCCCCGATCGCCCAGGCCGTCGGCCTCGGCGCGGCCGTGGACTATCTGACCTCGATCGGCATGGACAACATCGCCCGCCATGAGCACGCGGTCACCGAGTACGCGGTGCGCAGCCTTCTGGAGGTCCCCGACCTGCGCATCATCGGCCCGACCACGGCCGAGGACCGCGGCGCCGCGATCTCCTTCACGCTCGGCGACATCCACCCCCACGACGTGGGTCAGGTGCTCGACGAGCAGGGCATCGCGGTCCGGGTCGGCCACCACTGCGCCCGGCCCGTCTGCCTCAGGTACGGAATTCCCGCGACCACGCGAGCGTCGTTCTATCTGTACTCCACCCCGGCCGAGGTCGACGCCTTGGTCGAGGGCCTGGAGCACGTTCGGAACTTCTTCGGGTAGGGGCGTGCTGCGTGAAGCTTGATTCGATGTATCAGGACGTGATCCTCGACCACTACAAGCACCCGCACGGGCGGGGCCTGAGGGACGGGGACGCCGAGGTACACCACACCAATCCGACCTGCGGGGACGAGATCACCCTCCGGGTCCGTCTCGACGGCGAGACCATCGAGGATGTGAGCTACGACGGCCAGGGCTGTTCCATCAGCCAGGCCAGCGCTTCCGTGCTCAATGAGCTGCTGGTCGGCAAGGAGATCGGCGAGGCGCGCAGGATCCAGGAAACGTTTCTGGAGCTGATGCAGTCCAAGGGCAAGACCGAGCCGGACGACGCGATGGAGGAGGTGCTGGAGGACGCGGTCGCGTTCGCCGGCGTCTCCAAGTACCCGGCCCGGGTGAAGTGTGCTCTGCTGAGCTGGATGGCGTGGAAGGACGCGACCGCCCAGGCGCTGGGCGAGCGCGCCGAAGGGAAGATCGCATGAGTGACAACGTGGAAACGGCCGTCAAGCCGGCCGGCGAGGAAGAGGTCCGCGAGGCCCTGTACGACGTCGTGGACCCCGAGCTGGGCATCGACGTGGTCAACCTGGGTCTCGTCTACGGCATCCACATCGACGACGCCAATATCGCCACCCTCGATATGACGCTGACGTCCGCGGCCTGTCCGCTGACCGATGTCATCGAGGACCAGGCGAAGTCGGCCACCGAAGGCATCGTCAACGAGCTGCGCATCAACTGGGTCTGGATGCCGCCGTGGGGCCCCGACAAGATCACCGACGACGGCCGTGAGCAGCTTCGCGCCCTCGGTTTCAACGTCTGACGGCAGCAGCGCCTGAGCCGCCGCCGCACGCCCGAAAGGCCCCCGCGTTCCCGCGCGGGGGCCTTTCGCGTATTCCGGATGCTTCCGGGTGTCGGTTGCGTACGGCCGTACGCAACGTTGTGTACACTCGTACGCATGGGGTATCTGACGCTCGCCGGAGCGATTACCGCCGAGATCCTGGCCACCACCTCGATGAAGTACAGCGAAGGCTTCAGCAAGCTCTGGCCCTCGCTGGTCACCGTGGTCGGGTATGTGGTCGCCTTCGCGCTGCTCGCGCAGACCCTCAAGACGGTCTCGATGGGCACCGCGTACGCCATATGGGCCGGGGCCGGGACCGCCGTCATCGCGGCCATCGGCATGATCTTCCTCGGCGAGGCCGCCACCGCGGCCAAGGTGGCCGGGGTGCTGCTGGTGATCGCCGGGGTGATCCTGCTCAACCTCGGCGGGGCCCACTGATGGCCCGCCGCTACGACCCCGATCGGCGGCAGCGCATCATCGACGCCGCGGCCGCCGTGGTCCGCGAGCGCGGTATCGCGGGGCTCAGCCACCGGACCGTGGCCGCCGCGGCCGATGTGCCGCTGGGCTCGACGACGTACCACTTCGCCACCCTCGACGATCTGCTGATCGCGGCGCTCCGGCAGATCAACGCGGAGTGGCTGGCGGAGGTGGAGCGCTGGGCGGAGGGCGTCGATCCGGCCGCACCGCCCGCCGACGAGCTGGCCCGGTGGCTGGAGGAGCAGTTCGCGGGCGACCGGGCGCGGCTGGAGCTGGAGTATGAGCTGTACTTCGCCGCGCTGCGCCATGAGGGGCTGCGGCCGCTCGCCGCCGAGTGCCTGGACGAGATGGCCCGGATGCTGACGCGACTGGTGCCCGACGCCGCCGCGGCGCGCGCGGTGGTGGCTCTGATCGACGGGCTGACCTTGCAGGTGCTGCTGGCGGACCGCCCGTACGACCGGGAGGGCACCCGCGCGGTGCTGGCGCGGATCATGGCCGCGGACGGGAACGAGGACGGCGGGGACGTGGACGGCGGCCTGCGCGTGAACGCTCGCTGAGCCGGGAGGACGGTGGATGATCGGTTGCTGGCATGGCCTGTCGACACCGGACCACCGGCAGCGGATGACGGGCTGCCCGGATGGCCTGCCGACGCCGGACGTCCGCCTGCAGGGACCGCTCGCCGAGCCTGGACGGTCGGCTGCCGGGACGGCCTGCCGACGCCGGACGTCCGGCTGCCCGGGATGGCCTGTCGGCAAGGGATGACGGGCTGCCAGGACTGCCCGCCGGAGCCGGATGGCCGGCTGCCGAGACTGCCCGCCGACGCTGGGCGTCCGGCTGCCGGGGCCTGCCCGCCAGCATCGGGCGTCCGGCCGTTGCAGGGACCGGCCGCTGACGGGACCGGCCGCCGACGCCGGATGTCCGGCCGTCCCGAATGGCCTCCCTACAGCCGGATGTCCGGCGCCGGGACTGCCTGCCGACAGCGGCCGACCGGCCGCCCGAATCGCTCGTCGACGCCGGATGTCCGGCTGCCCGGACCGCTCGCCGACAGCGGACGACCGGCCGCTCGGGACCGCTCGCTGAGACCGGTTCGCCTCCCGGGCCCGGCTCCGGTTAGCGTTCTGACCATGACCGACGCAGCCATCACCACCAGCACCACCCACACCGGCGCAGCCGCCGCCGGTCTTGCCACCCTCGCCGAGGACGGCACCGTCCTCGACACCTGGTTCCCGGCCCCCGAGCTGGTCGCCGAGCCCGGCCCGGCCGGGACCGAGCGGCTGAGCGACGAGCGCGCCGCCGAGCTGCTGGGCGAGACCGCCCTCAAGGCCCTCGGGCCGGACCCGCGCCGCGGGGTCGAGGTCGTGGCCGTCCGTACGGTCATCGGCTCCCTCGACGACAAGCCGCTCGACGCGCACGACGTGTATCTGCGGCTGCATCTGCTCAGCCACCGCCTGGTCAAGCCGCACGGCCAGAGCCTGGACGGCATGTTCGGCCTGCTGGCCAACGTGGCCTGGACCTCGCTCGGCCCCGTCCCCGTCGACCAGGTCGAGCGGGCCCGTCTCGCGGCCCGCGCCGAGGGGCTGCAGCTGTCGGTGACCAGCGTGGACAAGTTCCCGCGGATGACCGACTACGTGGTCCCCGCCGGGGTGCGCATCGGCGACGCCGACCGGGTCCGGCTCGGCGCCCATCTGGCCTCCGGGACCACGGTCATGCACGAGGGCTTCGTCAACTTCAACGCCGGGACGCTGGGCACCTCCATGGTCGAGGGCCGGATCAGCGCGGGCGTCGTGGTCGGCGACGGTTCGGACATCGGCGGCGGTGCGTCGATCATGGGCACGCTGTCGGGCGGCGGCAAGCAGACGATCTCCATCGGCGAGCGCTGCCTGCTGGGCGCCGAGGCGGGCATCGGCATCTCGCTCGGCGACGACTGCATCGTCGAGGCGGGCCTGTATGTGACCGCGGGCACCCGGGTCGCCCTGCCGGACGGCACGATCCACAAGGCGCTTGAGCTGTCCGGCGTCAACAACCTCCTTTTCCGCCGCAACTCCACCACCGGCGCGGTCGAGGCGCTGCCGCGCAGCGGCTCGTGGGGCGGCCTCAACGAGGCGCTGCACAGCCACAACTGAGCAACGGGGCGTGGGGCGGGCGCTCCAGGGTCAGCGCCCGCCCGCCACCTCGCCGTACGCGGCCAGCAGTCCGTCGGTCAGCTCCTGGCCGGCGGGGAGCAGCGGGGCCCGGACCGGGCCCGCGGGCAGCTCGAGCGCGCCGAGCAGCGCCTTGGCGGTGACCACCCCCGGCGTGCCGGCGGCCATCATCCGCTCGATGAGCGGGGTGAGGGCCAGATGGCGCCGGGCGGCCTCGCCCGGATCTCCCGCGTCGTATGCGTCGAGCACCGCGCGTACCTGCTGACCTGCGACGTTTGCCACGACGCTGACGTAGCCGGCGCCGCCGATGGCCCGCAGCGGCAGATTCAGCTCGTCGCAGCCGGAGAAGTAGGCCAGGTCGGTGGCCGCCATCACCTTCGCGGCCTTCAGCAGGTTGTACGCGCTGTCCTTGACGGCCGTGATGCGCGGATGTCCGGCGAGCCGCAGCAGGGTGTCGGCGGTGAGCTCGGTGCCGGTGCGGGCGGGGATGTCGTACAGCATCACGGGCAGCCCGGCGGCGTCCGCGACCGTACGGAAGTGCTCCGCCACGGCCTCCTGCGGCGGGCGGCTGTAGTACGGGGTGACGACCAGCAGGCCGTGCGCTCCGGCCTTTTCGGCCGCGCGGGCCAGCTCGACGGTGTGCCGGGTGTCGCTGGTGCCCACCCCCGCGGTGATCCGGGCCCGGTCGCCGACGGCTTCCACGACGGCCCGCAGCAGCGCCTCCTTCTCGGCGTCGGAGGTGGTCGGGGACTCGCCGGTGGTGCCGCTGACCACGATTCCGTCGCAGCCGCCCCGGTCCACCAGATGGGCGGCCAGGCGCTGGGCGCCGTCGAGGTCGAGGGCGCCGTCCTCGTCGAACGGGGTGATCATGGCGGCGGCGGTACGGCCGAAGGGGCCCAGGGACATGTGTGAACGCTCCGTGCGGCAGGAGGACGGGACAAGGGGTGTTTCCTGCGCTGGATTCTGGGCCCCTTCGGGGTACAGGTCTATTTAATTGTGCTGGTCCGACAGTTCAGCAGCGCTACGGCTTCACTCGGACGATCTGCGGGTCGTGGTCGCTGGACTGGTCCGCGAACTCCGCGTTGATGTGCACGATGTCGTAGTCCGGGCGGCGCACGGCGTGGCTGGTCAGGATGTGGTCCAGCACCTGCGAATTGCCGTTGTAGACATAGCCGTAGCGCTCGTCCTTCGGTAGCCCGGTGACCAGGTCGGTGAGCACCCCGCCATCCGTGAGATCGGCCAGCGCGGGCGAGAACTGGTAGTCGTTGAGGTCGCCCGCGACGACGACCCGCGACCGCGGGTCCACGGCCAGCAGCTTCTTGACGAAGGCGTTGACCGCTTCGGCCTGCCCGGTGCGCTGGGTCTCCGAGCTGCGGGCCGGGGGCTGGAAGCGGCTGTCCAGGCCCTGGTCGCCGCCCTTGGAGTTGAAGTGGTTGGCGATCACGAAGACCGGGCCGCCCCGGAAGGAGAACTGCCCGGCCAGCGGTTTGCGGCTGTCCTTCCAGACCGGGTTCTCGGGGTCGATACGGCCGGGGGAGGCCGACAGGCCCGCCTTGCCGCCGTCGTCCGTCACCCGCACCGCGGTGGTGGCGTCCCCGCCCGCGACATCGGTGAAGGAGACCCGCTCGGGGTTGAAGAGGAAGGCGACGCGGATGTTGCCGCCCGGCTGGCCGCCGTCCTGGTCGTCGGCCGGGTCGATCTGCCGCCACTCGTACGCGGGGCCGCCGGCCGCCTTGATCGCGTCGGTGAGCTTCTTGAGCGTGGCTCCGGCGCTGGTGACCGCGTCGTTCGTCGGGCCGTTGTCGTCCTGGACCTCCTCCAGGGCGACGATGTCGGGTGAGGCGAGGTTGTCCACGAGGCCCGAGGCGAGCCGGTCGAACTTCGCCTGCGCGGTCTTGGGGGACAGGTTCTCCACGTTGTACGTGGCGATGGACAGCTCGTCGGCCTTCTGCTTACGGGTGGTCTCCCGCGCCAGGTTTCCGTCCGCGAGCTCGCCGAGCGCGGTGGCCTGGATCTCGTAGCCGCCGAAGTTGTCGTAGTCCAGCGGCCCCGCGGTGGTGCCGGTCAGCCGGTCGCCGACATCGGCGGCGGGGAAGGGGCGCTGGGCGAACGGGATGAGGGAGGCGACCTTCACCCGGCCGGCGTTCGGGTCGCGGTAGGAGCTGTAGAGCGCGCCGCCGCGGGCCGTACGGGCGTGGCCGGGCTCGGCGGTCACCCACAGCTCGTTGTACTGGGTGGTCGCGCCCACCACCGGGGCGTCTTTGACCGAGACGCGCATGCCCTCCAGGGACTCATAGCGGTCCAGGGCGTAGGAGTTCGGGCGCAGCCGCAACCCTTCTGTATTGCCGCCATTGCCGCCCGACGCGTTGGGGGCGTAGCGGTCGGGGACGGTGGAGGGGGTGAGCGCGTAGGCGGCGGGCAGCGCGTTGCCCGAGGACTCGACCGTCCAGGTCGCCTTGGTGAGCTCGGTGACCGACTGCAGCCCGGCGTCCGTACCGCCCGGGTAGTACTCGCTGACCGTGCCCGAGACCCGCACCGCGTCCCCGACGGCGACCGACGGGGTCGTCGAACCGGTGTAGACGAAGATCGCCTCGCTGGTGGCCCGGTCCCGGTCGGGGTGCGGGTCCTGGAACCAGAAGCCGCGCGAGGAGCCGAAGGCACGGATCGCCGTGACCGTACCGGGGACCTCGGACACCTGCTTGCCCGCGAACGGGGATATTCGGGTGCTGCCCTGGATGTCATGGATCCGGATCTCGGCGGCGGCCGCCGGCTGCGGGGCGGCGAGCAGCCCGGCCGCGAGCGCGGAGGCGACGACGGCGGTGACGGTGGCGGGACCGCGCAGGGCGCGTGGGGGCATGGTGGGGCCTCCGATGAGGGAGCGACGAGACGTTTACCAGGGGCGCACAAGCGTCTACGCGCGTCAATGTCCTTCTTCGCCAGGGCAGTTGTCAAGGGATGGCTGGTGTACGGGCGGGGTCCGGGGCGTGAACCGGGGTACGGCGCGGGGGTGGGGCGCGCTCCGGCGCCCGTGGGGTCGGCCCCTCATGTCGTATGCCGGGTCGATGGCCGAATTCGCAGGCCGACGTCCCCTTGACGGCACATCGGGACGAAACAGCCCCACCTTCCGTCTAGGCTGGGACCGGTCGCGCCCCTAGCGCCGCGGCCCCTCCCGAGCACGATCCATCCCAAGAGTTCCATCCCGAGTTCCAACACGCGTTCAACCGTTTCAATCGTTCCAGCCGTTTCGTTCGCTCCGTCCGCTCCATCCGCCCCCGAGGAGATGACTCCGCCGATGCCCGGAGACCGCCCCACCCTGCCGCCCGTGCGGCTTCGCTCCGAGGCCGAACTCGCCCGGGACGCGCTCAGCGCCCCCCTGCTGGCCCGCGCGGTGCGGCTCGCCCGCTGGGCCGGGCCGCAGCGGCCGGTCGCGGCGGGCGGCGTGCTCACCGAGCCCGATCTGCGGGCGGCGGCCGAGCATCTGGGCCTCGGCACCGACGAGGACGGGCCGGGTTACGCGGCGGAGGCCTGGCAGCTGGCCGTCGACACCGGGCTGATCGAGGTCCAGGAGCCCGCGCCGGCGGCTGAGGCCGCGGCGGCCGACGGAGATGCCGACGAGGACGGAGCCACGGGGATCGCCACCCCCGGCGAGGAGCTGCGGCTGATCACCGAGGGCAGCCCGCGGGACGTCCTGGACATCTGGCTCGGCGGCTTCGAGACCGTACTCGCCGACGCGGCGGCCCCCGACCTCGCCGAGATCGTCGACCAGATCGGCGACGACGGCGAGATCGACCTCGACGAGATCGACTGGAACCCCGAGGAGGAGGCCGAGTTCCTGGACGGGGTGCTGGGCAATCTGTATCTGCTGACCGCCCTGGACGAGGAGGACGCCGGCCGCGCCGTGCCGCTCCCCGCGCTCGCCGCCGCCATGATCGTCCCCGAGGACATGGAGGAGCCGACCGACGACATCCTCGAGGAGATCTCCGAGGCGATGGTCCGCCTCGACGACCAGTTCCGGATGCTGGAGCCGACCGGCCTGGTCGAGTACCAGCCCGTGGACGAGGCGCTGATCGAGGAGGTCGACGGCGAGGGCCGCTTCCCCGAGACCGCCGGATCGCCCCTCGGCTCCGACCCCCTCGGCCCCGACGAGGACGACGTCTCCCGCTACGGCATGGTCAGGCTCACCCCGCTCGGCGTCTTCGGCGTGCGCAACCGGATGCTGGACGCCGGTATCGACGCCCCGGCCGTCGGCGACCTGGCCGACAAGGGCGCGGAGGTCCTGCTGGACGCCCTGCCCGGCCACCCGGAGACCGCCGCGCGCGCCGAGGCCGAGCAGTGGCTGGCCCGCCGTACGCCCGACGCGGCCGCCCGCGAGCTGCTGGCCGCCGCGCGCGGCGACGACACGAGCGCGCCGCTCCGCCGTCTGGCCTGCCAGCAGACGCTCTCGCTGGTCGGGGGCGCGGCCGAGCCCGCGCTGCGCGAGGTGCTGGACGACCGGCACCTGGGCGGCCTGGCCCGGGTATGGCTGGCCGAACACGCGATGCCCGACGTCCCGGAGCCGTCCGAGGAGATGGTGTTCTGGCTGACGGTGGACACCATCGCGGCCCAGCTCGCCGCCGAAGGCGACTCCGCCGAGCTGCGGGAGCTGGTGCGCGGCCTCGTCGAGCAGTCCGGGAGCTTCTTCGACTCGGCGTGGCGGGTGGACCACCCGGCGACCGCCGAGGTGCTGGAGGCGATGGGGCGGCTGCACCCGGACAAGAAGACCGCCAAGGAAGCGCGGAAGGCGGCCTTCAAGGCGCGCTCACGCGCCTGACGCTCCACCGTCACGCGGCTGACGCTCCCGCGGGAGCCCTGGCGCTGATTCGGCCTGCCCGGGTCAATCGAACCGTCGATGTCGCGTCCAGTTCAACTGTTGTTCGGCCAGGGACGGGAGCGTAGGCGCGCAGTCGGTGGACAGATCTGGCCATTCAGGAGATGAAGATGCCGCTCACCCGCAGAGACTTCGCGAAGAGTTCCGCGTATACCGGTGTCGCCCTCGTCGGCAGCGCCGGGGTGCTCGCCACCGCCCCCGGCGCGCTCGCCGCGGAGCCGTCCGAGGACCTGACCACCACCGACGCGGCCGAGCGGGGCGGAGCCCGGTTCGGCTACGGCCCGCTCGTCGCGGACCCCAAGGGCCTCCTCGCGCTCCCGGCCGGCTTCAGCTACCGGGTCATCACCCGCACCGGCCAGACCAAGCTGGAGTCCGGCGAGTCCACCCCCTCCAACCACGACGGCACCGCCACCTTCGAGGGCACCCGCGGTGCCACGCTGCTCGTCAACAACCACGAGCTGAAGGGCCCGCGGGCCGACTGGCCGCACCCCGTGCCGCTGACCGAGGGCCTGGTCTACGACCCGGCGGCCTCCGGTGGCTGCACCGTCGTCGAGGTCTCCAAGCACGGCGACCATGTCACCGAGTGGGTCGGCATCGCGGGCACCTCCACCAACTGCGCGGGCGGATCCACCCCGTGGGGCACCTGGCTGACCTGCGAGGAGACCGAGGACAAGGCCGGCAAGAACGGCATGACCAAGGACCACGGCTATGTCTTCGAGGTGGACCCGCACGACCGCCGGGCCAACCGCGACCCCAAGCCGATCAAGGCGCTGGGGCGCTACGCCCACGAGGCCGTCGTCGTCGACTCCAAGCGCGGCCACCTCTACCTGACCGAGGACGCCTCCGGCCCGAACGGCCTCTTCTACCGCTGGGTCCCGCCGCGCGGCTTCGAGCACGGGCGCGGCAAGCTGCGCACCCTCGCCGATGACGCGGGCGTGCTTCAGGCCCCCAAGTGCTTCGACTCCGGCGGCAACTTCGTCGACGACCTGTCGCGCGCGACCAAGACCGGCACGGTCTACGGCGTGGACTGGGTGGACGTGCCCGACCGCGACGCGAAGTCGGTCCCGGTGCGCAAGCAGTTCGACGTCGGCCAGGTCACCCGGGCCCGCAAGCTGGAGGGCATGTGGTGGGGCGACGGTGGCGCGTACATCGTCTCCTCGTACGCCCGTGAGGAGAGCCCGGTCGCGCACGACGGCCAGGTCTGGTTCTACGACCCGAAGCGGCGCACCCTGACCCTGAAGGTGCTGCTCGGCGTCAACCCCGACCCGTCCAAGGACGGCGCCTTCGACGGCCCCGACAACATCACCGTCTCGCCGTACGGCGGTCTGGTCATCGCCGAGGACGGCGAGGGCGTCCAGCACCTCTTCGGCGCCACGGACGACGGCCGTACGTACCCGATCGCGCGCAACGAACTCAACATTGGCACCGCGGAGGAGCCGGAGTACAGCGAGTTCACGGGCGTCTGCTTCTCGCCCGACGGTGGCACCCTCTACGCCAACATCCAGACTCCCGGCATCATGCTGGCCATCACCGGCCCCTGGCGCCGTCAGCGCCCCCGCGGCTGATCACCCCTCAGCTCCGGGCCGTCCCCGCGCACCTGGCGGGGGCGGCCCGTATTTTCTGCGGCACCGCTGCGACACCTCTGCCCGCTCCGCTCGTTGTACGGGCTACGGGACGGCCCGGGCCGGAGCGCCGACCTTCCTCCCTCTTCGGCGGTCCGGCCTGGGCCCCCGGTACCGGGCCCGTCCTGGATCAGCTGCTCAGTCGGCTCGGCCGACTCAGCCGACTCGGTCGGCTCAGAGCGCCTTGCCGGCGGGCTTCACCATTCCGCGGACCGTACGGGAGTCCACGTACTCGCCCATCGCGGTCATCTCCCACTCGCCCGAGAACTGCTTGATGAACTTGGCCATCATCACGCCCGTACGCGGCTCGGAATGGGTCAGATCGAAGCGGACCAGCTCTTCGCCCGTCCCCGCGTCCAGCAGGCGGCAGTAGGCCTTCGCGACATCGGTGAACTTCTGGCCGGAGAAGGAGTTGACCGTGAAGACCAGGCCGGTGACCTCCGGCGGCAGCCCGCCGAGGTGGACCGTGATGGTCTCGTCGTCACCACCGCCCTCACCGGTGAGGTTGTCGCCGGAGTGCTGGATCGTGCCGTTGAGAATCGAGAGCTTGCCGAAGAAGCAGGCGTCGATCTTCTTGCGGTCCACACCGAAGGCGATCACGGACGCGTCGAGGTCGATGTCCTTGCTGCGGTAGGCGGGCTCCCAGCCCAGGCCCATCTTGACCGAACTCTGCAGCGGTCGGCCGCCCTTGACCAGCGACACCGTCTGGTTCTTCTGCAGACTGACGCGGCCCTTGTCGAGATTGATCTTCCCGGCGCCGGGCGCCGCGGCTGCCGGGGCGGCGGCCGAAGGAGCGGGCGGCGGGGCGGTGGGCATCGGCGGAGGCTGGAAACCGGCGGGCGGACCGGCGGGCGGCGGCGCCTGGACGGCCGCGGGGGCGGGGGCCGCAGGCGCGGCGGGCTCCTCCACCGTCACCCCGAAGTCGGTGGCGATGCCCGCCAGCCCGTTCGCATAGCCCTGCCCGACGGCGCGCACCTTCCACGCGCCATTGCGCCGGTACACCTCGACGATCACGAGCGCGGTCTCGGCGCCCAGCTGGGGCGGGGTGAACGTCGCGAGCACGGCGCCGTCGTCCGCACCGCGCACGGTGGCCGTCGGCTCGGTGCCCGAGAACGTCGCCCCGGGCGCGTCCAGGCTCGCGGTCACCACGATCTTCTCGATATCGCCCGGCACGGCGGCGGTGTCGACGGTGATCGTGTCACCCGCCCCACCCGCCCCGGCGCGGTGGGTCACCCCGGGGCCGGCGGGCTGGTTGTAGAAGATGAAGTCGTCGTCGGAGCGCACTTTGCCATTGGCGGTGAGGAGCAGGCCCGACACGTCCAGCCGCACCGGGGCGGTGACATCCACTGCCACGCGCGCGACGGACAGGGGGAGGTTCGAGCCGGGAGTCATAGCGGTCATGCCCGGGGTAACGAACGTGCCCGCTTTACGGTTCCTTGACCTGCCTCTCGTTCCCAAGGCTCGGCCCCAAAGGGTGAACGGCCCCGCGGCGGCCACCTCACTCGTCCACCGTGTCCCGCACGATCCGGGCCCGGTCCCCCGCTTCTTCCTCGGGCCAGGACGCGACAAGCTCGCGCAGCAGCTCCCGGTGCTGATCGATCAGGTGGCTGTAGGTGAGGCCGATGGCCCCCTCCACCTGGATCGACAAGTCGACAGAGCGGGCGGCGCGCACCAGCACGGCGGTGATCCGCGGGTCGTCCAGACCGAAGAGCGCGTTGACCGCGTCGGTGCGCAGCTCCATGTCCGCCGTGCTGTCGAAGATCAGCTCCTCGAGCGAGTCGACGACCTGCTCGTCCGGCGCTTCCCACCGCTCAAGGCACCAGCTTGCCGCGGCCACGGCACACTCGCGGACCACGTCCGGAGCGGCGTCCGACCTCAGCGCGGCCACGATCGTCGCCGCGTCCTCGGGCTCGCCCAGTTCCTTCAGGATGTTCAGCGCGCTCGCGTGGCTCGCGCCGACCCCCGTCTCCGGGCTCAGCTCGGCCGGGGACGGCGGCTGCCGCAGGACCGCGCGAGCGACCGTGAGCACGTCCGGGGCGTGCTCGGCGTCGTCGAGGCCGAAGCGGGTGATCCCCTCGGCGAGGTGGAAGTGGTCGAGCGCGATCCCCACCGCCACCGGAGACTCGCTGTGCAGCAAGGTGCGCAGCGCCGACCGGTGCGCGGCCTCCCCGGTGGGGGAGCGCAGCTCGCGATGCGCGTCGCGCAGCTCCGCGCTCGGCGGTTCGGCCCCTTCCCAGTGCAGGCTGTGCGGGCCCTCGGCGAGCGCGTCGTGGACCTCATCCGCCGCGGTGGACCGCTGGTCGGCCGACCAGCTCCGAACCAGGCGTTCCAGCAGGGGGCGGTGTGCGTAGAAGCGCGTCCCCGCCGCCAGCGCCGCGGCGGCCTCCTGCTGGACCCGCCACTCGGCGTCATCGGTCGCACGGACAAGGGACTCGGCCGCCTCCGCTCCCGCGGTTTCGCGCAGCGCGGCTACGGCCGCGACACGATCACGGCATGCCTCCACCCGGGCGATCAGCGCGACGAGCCGTGGATCGGGAGCCCAGTCCTCTTCCTCTTCTTCCTCGACTCCCCCCTCCGCGTCTCCCCGCTCCTCTTCCTCGTACTCTTCCTCCTCGTCCACGAGGAGGTGCGCGGCATCGAGGGCACGCTCCAGCAGGTTCACTTCCGGCATCCGTGCCAGGACCTCGGCGATCGCGTCCGCGTCCCGGTCCTCCAGGCCACCGCGCGTCAGGGCGGCCAGCGCGCTCGCGTGGTTGGCGCCCTCCTTGGCGACGCCGTCCCCGGGCCTCGGCGGCTGCGCGAGCAGCCGACGGGCGGCCGCGAACACCTCCTCCGCATGCGGCTCCAGCGGGTTGCCTCCCACATACCGGCTCGTCATCTCCGCACGGTCGTAGTAGTCCAGCGCGATGCCGCAGGCGACCGTGTCGCCGCTCCGCAGCAGGGTCAGAAAGCCCTGCTCGAACGCCTCCGGGGTGGTCGGGTCGTTCGTCGCCGCAAACGCGTCCCGCAGCTCTTCGTCGCGGAACTCGCGCTTCCAGTACCACGATTGGAACTCCAGCAGAAAGACGGTGAGATACATCCCGGGAGTAGACCATTCGCGCCGCCGCGCATGCCACCGCCGCATGCCACCGCCGACCTGGATCCGCCGGCCCGGGTGGCGCCCCGCGGTTCGGCGCGGCAGAATTCGATCTTCCCGTCACAGCGGCCCGTTCCGAGGGATCACTCATGTCCGAGTACGACGAACCGTTCGAGATGGACGACGACGATGATTCGTTCGCCCTGGAGGACGCGGAAGAACTCATCGCCCAGGTCATCGACGACGGCGATACATCCCTGGAGCTCGGTCATCTGTCGCTGCCCGTCGTCCCCGCCTCGCTGGCCGGGGCCACCGCGCTGACCCGGCTCGACCTCAGCGACGGCACATTCACCGAGGTGCCCGACTTCCTGGGCGACCTCACGGGGCTCACCCACCTCTCCCTCAGCGACAACCGGCTGGAGGAACTACCGGCATCGCTGGGCAACCTCGGCGCGCTCACCGAGTTCGTGCTGAACGGAAACTGGCTCGCGGAGATACCCATATGGGTGCGGCAGCTGACCGAACTCACCGACCTCGCCCTTCGTGACAACAGGCTCACCGAGCTCCCCGGGTTCCTGGGCGGCCTGAAAAAGCTCGCCAGCCTCGATGTCGGCAGCAATCGCATCTCCAGCGTGCCGAGCTCATTGGGCGATCTCGCCGCCCTCAGCGAGCTCGATCTGTCCGGCAACCAGCTCGTCGAGATCCCCCGGACACTCGGGAACCTGACCGCCCTCACCGAACTCAACCTGGACTTCAACCGCCTCGCCGAACTGCCCGCGTCGCTCGGGGAGCTGACCAACCTCACCCATCTCCTGCTGGGCAGCAACCGGCTCACCCGGCTGCCCGCGGAGCTGTGCGGGCTCACCGCCCTGCGATGGCTGAACCTGGACCGCAACGAGCTGACCGAGCTGCCCCCATGGGTCGGCGGTTTCACCGGGCTGACCGGCATCAACCTCGGCTTCAACCGGCTCATGGCGCTGCCCGAAACGCTGGGCGGCCTCACCGCGCTGACGAGTCTCAGCCTCCGCGGCAACCGGCTCACCGAACTTCCGGCGTCGATGGCCGGCCTCACCGCGCTCACCAGCCTTGACCTGGGCGACAACGAACTCACCGACCTGCCCGCATGGGTGGCCGACCTCCCGGCCCTCACCTCGCTCCGGCTGGACGGCAACAGGCTCAGCCACGCGCCGAGATGGCTGGCAGACCACGAACGCCTCGTCGTTCACCTCGGCGAAGGCCGTGTCCTGCGCAACGATCCATGATGTGCCGCGGGCGCCACGCCCGCCCGTACGTCGGCCCGAACGCGCGCCCGTACGTCGGCCCGTACGTCCGACTGTCGGACCCGCCCGCCATCATGACCCGTATGACCACCGCACCTGACCCGCTGCACACCCTGGCCCACACCCATCTGCCGCCCGACCTCGCCGCCCGCTGGATCGCGCTGCTGCGCCCGGCCGCCCATCTCCGGAAGGCCGAGCCCGCCGATCCGGTCGTCGGCCGGCTCGGCGGACTGCCCCGGCTGCCCGAGGGCGTGGACTGGCCGGTGTGGGAGGGGCGTGGGCCGCTGCCGTTCGTGGCGGAGGTCGACTGCGCGGCGCTGCCCGGGGAGCGGTTGGACATACCGCTGCTTGCGGACGGCCGGCTCGCCTTCTTCTACTACGGCGACGACGAGGACGTCGACGCGCTGGTCGACACCGCCGACCCGGACACCTGGGCCGGCGCCCGCGTCCTTCACCTCCCGCCCGAGTCCGCCACCGCACCCGAGCGGCCCGCACCGGCGGGCCTCACCCCGTTTCCGGAGGTGCCGCTGACGGTCCGTACGGGCCTGAGCGCGCCCGACTTCGACTCGCTCGCGCTGACCGCCGCGTTCGGCGAGGACGAGCTTCCGGACGCGTTCGAGCGGGCGGTGTGGAGTCACCAGAGTGGCGCCGCGCATCAGATCGGCGGCCATGCCCAGTCCGTCCAGACCGCCGTGGAGATCGTGGTGGCCCATGGCGCGCTGGGCGGCGGTGACCTGTCGTGGGAGGACCCGCGGATCGAGAAGGAGGCGGAGGGCTGGGTGCTGCTCGCGCAGCTCGACTCCGACGAGGACGCGGACATGATGTGGGGCGACGGCGGCGCGCTCTACTGGCTGATCCGCCCCGACGACCTGGCCGCGGGCCGCTTCGAGAGGGCCATGTTCACCTGGCAGTGCTGCTGACCTCTGCGGCCCCTGGGCCTGATGTCACCAGTTCGGCATCATTCCCTCGGGATAGCGGGAGCCGGCCGCGCCGCGCGGCAGGATCTCCCGGATGCGGGCCAGGTCCCCGGGCGTGAGGGTGACATGTGCGGCGGCCACGTTCTCCGCCAGGCGGTGCGGGCTGCGGGTGCCCGGGATCGGCACGATGTCCTCGCCCTGGGCCAGCAGCCAGGCCAGCGCCAGCTGGGTGACCGCGATGCCCTTGGCTTCGGCGAGGGCGGTGAGCTCCCGTACGGCGGCCAGGTTCTTCTCGTAGTTGCCGGGCTGCCAGCGCTCGTCCCAGCTGCGCATGTCGTCCGCCGGGTACTCGGCGGCCGGCTTCACCGCGCTGGTGAGGAAGCCGCGGCCCAGCGGCGAGTACGGTACGAAGCCGATCCCCAGCTCGCGTACCACCGGCAGCACGTCGACCTCCACGGCCCGCTCGAACACCGAGTACTCGGTCTGCAGCACCGACACCGGGTGCACGGCGTGGGCGCGCCGGATGATGTCGGGGCCCGCCTCGCTCAGCCCGAAGTAGCGCACCTTGCCTTCGGCGATCAGCTCGCCGACCGTGCCGGCCACGTCCTCGATGGGTACGTTCGGGTCGACCCGGTGCTGGTACAGCACATCGATACGGTCGGTGTCGAGGTAGCGCAGGCTGTTCTCGGTGACCTCGCGGATGTGCTCGGGGCGGCTGTCCAGGGCCCCGAGCTTGCTGGGATCGGTCAGGTCGAAGCCGAACTTGGTGGCGATGACGACCTCGTCGCGGAAGCCCTTCACGGCCCGGCCGAGCAGCTGCTCATTGCTGCCGGTGCCCATTCCGTACAGCTCGGCGGTGTCGAAGAGGGTGACGCCGAGTTCATGGGCGCGGTGGATGGTGGCGATCCCGCCCTGCTCGTCCCCGGCCCCGTACGCCATCGTCATGCCCATGGTGCCCAGGCCGATCGCCCCGACTTCCAGGCCCTGGGTGCCGAGCCTCCGGTGCGGGAGGTCGGTGGGGTTCGTGGGGTTGGTGTTGCGCTCTGTCATGCCGTCCACGTTAGGAACGCGGCTGCGGAACGTCATGGGCCACAGATCGCATAGGATTGCCTGATCCTCTCACGTAAAGGGTGTGTCCCATGCTCGACGAGTTCGCCGCGGCCATTGACCGACACAGACGGGGGATGTGGACCGAGACCGCGGTGCCCCGGCTCCTGCTGGTCGCGCTCGACGAGCCCATGGACCCCATCGATGTGCAGTACGAGCCGATGATCTGCTTCATCGCCGACGGCGCCAAGCGCTCCGTCGTCGGAGACCGCAGCCAGGTCGTTCCGCCCGGGGAAATGCTTCTGAACACGCTCGACCTGCCCGTCACCGCCGTCTTCGAGAAGGTGCCGTACCGGTCCGCGATCATGCGGCTCGACGGTGCGGTGCTCGCCGAGCTGCTGCTGGAGCTCGACGGGGCCGGGCCAGAGGCGGCGGGGCCGGGAGCGCCCCCGCCTGCGACCGTCGGCGGGCAGATCACCGCGCCGATGGCCCCGGAACTCATCGACGCGCTCACCCGCTGGGTCCGGCTCCTCGAAACCCCCGACGACATCCGCCCCCTGGCCGCCCGTATCGAGAGCGAGATCCTTTACAGACTGCTGCGCAGCCCGCTCGGCCCCGTCCTGCGCCAGTGGTCACTGACCGACTCCGCCGCGTCCCGGGTGCGTGCGACGACCGCATGGATCTTCGCCCACTACACCGAACCGCTGAGCATCGACGAGATCGCCGCCGTGGCCCATATGAGCCCCGCCACCCTGCACCGTCACTTCAAAGCCGCCACCGGCATGAGCCCGCTCAAGTTCCAGAAACACCTGCGGCTGCGGGAGGCGCGGCGGCGCCTGGTCGCGGGCAACACGACGGCGGCCCAGGCCGCCGAGGCGGTCGGGTACGTCAGCGCGACCCAGTTCAACCGCGAATACCGCAGCGTCTACGGACTGCCCCCCGGCCAGGACGCGGCCCGGCTGCGCGCCTCGGTACAGTCCTAGCCCGCCAGTCCTAGCCCGCCACCGCGTTGAAGGAAGATGCATGGACCTGCCGCCGGTGCCCGCCAGTGTCATCAGCATGATCACCTCCGGAAGGCTGCCGTCGGAATTCACCGCATTTTTCACCCCTGCCGGAGAGCTGACCGACGTGGCGGACTGGTCCCATGTCGCGTCAGCCGTGGAGGCATATCTGGCGACCGCGGGCGAGGACGAGGACGAGGACGAGGACGAGGACGTACGAGGTGTCCTGGCGCTCGCCGGAGCGTACGGCTGGCTGTACCCCCTGGACGAGGGCGCGGACCCCGACGAGATGGACGAGGACAGCGACCGGGCCATCGCGCTGCTACAGAAAGCCGAAGCGCACGGCATCGACGAGGACGAGACCTATGAGCTGTGGCGGTATGCCGAAGACATAGGGAGCCGCGCAGCCGAGCTCAGCGACTACCTCGCGGAAATGGACGCCTATGTGGCCAAACACGGGGCGACGCCGCGGGGGCGGCTGGACGCGAAGTTGGGGCAGGCGCACGAGCTCTACTCCGCCGGCGATCGAGCCGCTGCGATCGTGTTGTTCCGTGAGGTCGCCGAAATCGATCCCTGGGGCAGTGAGTTCAGTGGCTGTTTCGACCGCATCGACATCGGCTGGTGCCGTCTGCTGTACGACGCGGCCCAGGTCGAGGGCCCGGAGGCGGCGCGGAAGATATGGCAGGAAGCCCGGGTGCATCACCGGGCGGCGAGGTTTCCCCTCACGATGCACGCCTGGCCGTTGATCGAGATGCTGTTGGGCACGGGAGTGCCGGACATCATCGAGGTGATCATGCGCGAGTGGGTGGACGCCGCGATAGAGGGCGGGAGGGGGGAGGTGCCGGTGACCGACGATGAGCACCGTGTCTATGAGCTTGCCGTGGCCGAACTCGAAGGGTCTCCCCCAAGGGGCTACTAGGCCCTGTCTTCGCCGCGCGTTCGGCGTCCAAGAGGGGCGAGCCGATGCCCGGCTGGGGGCATGGCTCAGTCCACCGCACACCCCCGGCGAGGGCAGCAGGCGGCCGACCCTGTGCCCCGATTCCTCGGCCCGGTGGGCGACTGAGCTTAAGGCTGGCTCCGCTGCGCTCCGCCACAGCTGCTGCCGCGCGGTGGCCAAGCCGGTCAGTGCAGCGGTGCGCTGGGCTGGAGGCGCGCGAGCGCGACGAACGGCCCAGCGACCGCTGGACGGCATGGTCCGGACGCCGCGTGCGGGCATCGTCTCGCGCCTTCGGCGCACAGCGGCCAGCAACGGGGAAGGGGAGGGGGCGCCGAGGCATCGTCGCCGTCTTGCCCAGGGGGCCGGTTGGGCTCTCCACCCACCTGCTCTTAAAAAAATGCTTGCTTTATATCAAGTACTGGATCAACCGTTTTTCTTAGAGCAGGTGGGGGGAGAGGCGATCCCGTCCCCCGGTGCCCGCCCATCCGTCGCGCTCCCGCGCCCCGGTCCAGCGCACCGCTGGACTGACCGGCTTGGCACCGCGCGGCAGCAGCTGCGGCGGAGCGCAGCGGAGCCAGTCGTAAGCTCAGCCATCCACCGGGCCGAGGAGTCGGGACAACAGGCCAGCCGCCCCCCTTCCCCCTTCTCGCTGGCGCTTTGGACCCGGAGGGTCCGAGACGAAACCCGCACCCGCCCGAGCCGAATGCCGCGACACGGTGCACAGGCGCAGGCGCAGCGCAGCGGAGCCCACGCGGAGCGAAGCGGAGCGCACTCACTCGCAACGCACAGCGCAGCGTCGGCGGCGCCAAGCGGCACATGACTGCTGCAGGGCAAAGGTTCGGCACGCGCCGAAATGTTGGGGCATGATGGGGGACGTGACCGATTCCCCTCCGCCCGCCGCACGCCTCGCCGCCCTCGCCGGCGCCATGGCCGACGAGACCCGGGCCGCGATCTGCATGGCGCTACTCGAAGGACGCACGTGGAGCGCGGGTGAACTGGCCCGGATCACCGGGGTCACGCCCTCCACCGCGAGCGGCCATCTGACCCGCCTGCTGGACGCCGGGATCTGCGCGACCGAACGGCAGGGCCGCCACACGTACGTACGGATCGCCGACGCGGAAACCGCGCGCCTCGTCGACTCCCTCGCCTCGCACGCCATCCCCGGCCGCGACGCGCCGTACACGGTGCCGGTCGTCGCGGCGTCCGACCCGCTGGCCCGCGCGCGGACCTGCTACGACCACCTCGCGGGGCGGCTCGGCATGGCGGTCACCGACGCCATGGCCGAGCGCGGACTGCTGCTCACGGAGTGGGTGTTCGAGCTGACCGACGAAGGGCGGGAGTGGTGCGCCCGCGCGGGCGTCGACCTGGAGTCGGAGTACCGGGGCCGCCGGCCCATCACCAGTTCCTGCCTGGACTGGACCGAGCGCCGCCGCCATCTGGGCGGGGTGACCGGCGCGCGGCTGTGCGCCCTGGCGCTGCGCGTGGAGTGGGTGGCGCGGGTGGAAGGCGGTGGGCGGGCGCTTCGGGTGACCGACGCGGGGGAGCGGGTCTTCGGTGAACTCCTGGGGCTCGCGCCTGACGCCTGGCGGTGATCCCGGCGCAACTTTTCGCAGTCGAATATTTCGGTGGACACCAAAATGTTGAGACCTTAGGCTGCGCGCATGAGTTCCCGCCTCGCCTCGCCCGGCGTCCTCACGGCCGGCGCCGCCACCTTCTCCGTACTCGCCTGGGCATCCGCCTTCGTCTCCATCCGCAGCGCGGGCGCCGCGTACTCCCCGGGCGCGCTCGCACTCGGCCGGTTGCTGGCCGCCTCGCTGGTGCTGTTCGCCCTGGTGGCGATTCGCCGCGAAGGGCTGCCGCCCCGGGGCGCCTGGCGCGGCATCATCGTGTCGGGGGTCGTCTGGTTCGGCGGCTACATGGTCGCCCTGAACTGGGGCGAGCGCCTGGTCGACGCCGGTACGGCGGCCCTCCTCGTCAACGTCGGGCCGATCCTGATGGCCCTCCTCGCGGCCCGGCTGCTCGGCGAGGCGCTGCCGCCACGGCTGCTCGCCGGAATGGGCGTCTCCTTCGGCGGGGCGGTGGTCGTCGGCCTGTCGACCTCGTCCGGCCACGAGGGCGGCACCTCGGTGCTCGGCGTGGTGCTGTGCCTCCTCGCGGCCATGGCGTACGCGACCGGCGTGGTCGCCCAGAAGCCCGCGCTCGCGTACGGGACTCCGCTCCAGGTCACGGCGTACAGCTGCCTGGTCGGCACGGTGGCCTGCCTCCCCTTCGCCGGTCAACTGGCCACCGAGCTGCCGGATGCCCCGACCTCCGCGACGCTCAACATGCTCTACCTCGGCGTGGTGCCCACCGCCCTCGCCTTCACCACCTGGACCTACGCCCTCGCCCGCATGCCCGCCAGCCGCCTGGGCGCCACGACGTACGCCGTCCCGGCCATCGTGGTCCTGCTGAGCTGGGCGTTCCTCGACGAGGTCCCCGCCTGGCTGACCCTCCTCGGTGGCGCGCTCTGCCTGACCGGCGTGGCCGTCTCCCGCTCCCGCCCCCGCGCGCCCCGCGCGTCTGCCGCTGCCTCTGCCCCCGCCGTGCGGCCCGCCGAGTCCGGGCCCGAGCCCGCCCCCGCCGACGCGCAGTGACTTTGTGGTGAGTATGAGACAGCGACACGCCGTCGCAACGGCGTGTCGCTGTCTCATACTCACCACAAACCCAGGTGTCAGCAGGAGCTCTCCAGCGACCGTTCGGCGGGCAACGGGTCCTGCGTGGGCAGTTGGAGCAACTGCTGCTCATCGGGCAGAAACGTAATGTCGAGATCCAGGTCATGCCGACTGCTCGTGAGGACAATGCCGGAATCGACGGCCGGTTCATTCTGATGACTCCTAAGGGGGGTGAGCAGGTCACGTACCTTGAAGGCCAAGGGCGGAGCACTCTGCTCACCAATCGAGAAGAGGTCCGTACAGTCGCTGCGCGATACGGGATCATCCGGGCGCAGGCTCTCAATCCACGGGAGTCGTCCATCTTTATTGAGAAGCTGCTGGGAGAGCTATGAGCGACAACATAGGCGAACTGGTGTGGTTCAAGAGCAGCTACAGCGGCGGCCAGTGCGTCGAGGTCGCCACCCACCCCGACACCGTCCACATCCGGGACAGCAAGAACACCACCGGCCCGATCCTGACGGTCACCCCCGACGCGTGGACCCGGTTCGTAGGGTTCGCCGCACACCGCTGACACCCCGTACGCCGCGGGCCCCGCACGCGCGGGGCCCGTACCGGCGGTGTTCTAGGATTTCGATGGCAGCGTCCTGAGCAGGCAAGGAGTTCTTCGTGGGTGAGCCGCGATACGTGGTGATCGCCGGTGACCTCATGAAGAAGATCGCCGCCGGAAAGTGGCCCGTGGGGGAGTTGCTGCCGACCGAGCCGGAGTTGGCGGCCGAGTACGGCGTCTCGCGGGAGACGTTGCGGCGGGCGTTGAAGCGGCTGGAGCTGGGTGGGCTGATTTCGCGGCACCCGGGGACCGGCACACGCGTGGAGCGTGCGGCGCCGGTGGCCGCGTTCACCGCGCAGCTGGGGAGTGTCGAGGAGCTGACCCAGTACGGCGAGGCCGCCGTGCGGAGTGTTCTGTCGGTCGAGCCTGTGACCGTGGACGCGGCGCTCGCCGAGGTCACGGGTCTGGCCGAGGGGTCCAGGCAGGTGTGTGTGACCTCGGTCCGGCGGGATCCTGACCACGCTGACGAGGTCGTTTCCTGGGCGCGGGTGTATCTGGGCCCGGAGGACGCCAAGGCGGTCGCCGGGGATCTGGAGGAGGGCCGCCAGCTGATCGCCGACTTGATCGAGGCCCGGACGGGGCGTGCGGTGGAGCGGGTGGTGCAGCAGGTGCGGGCGGTGAGTGTGTCGGCGGAGGCGGCGGCGCATCTCGCGCTGGAGCCGGGGAGCCCGGGCCTGGAGTTCGTACGCCGCTACTACGACGCTTCCGGCGTCCTGTTCGAGGTCACCGTGAGCACGCATGCCGGTGATCGCTTCGTCTACGAGACGGTTCTGCAGCGGAGGTAGGGGTGCCGTCGACGAACGGCGAACCAACCGACATGGGCGCCCCCGAGGAGGCCTGACCCGCAGTGCCTGAGGTCACGGGGACGGGGCGCGGCCGCCGGTGTTGCTCTGGTGCCGGGTGCCGGTGGCGGCCCAGCTGGCCAGGAGCTGGAGCCGGTCTGCGTCGGGGGTGCCCGGCTGGGCGGTGTAGATGGTCAGGGAGTGCGCCTCAAGAGTGGAGATCGGGAGGTCCAGCGGCTGGTAGGTGAGTTCCAGGGGACCGACGTCGGGGTGGTGGAAACGCTTGACGCCGCCGTGGTGGATGCGCACGTCGTGGGTGCCCCACAGAGTGCGGAACTCGGCGCTTACGGTGGACAGTTCTCCTATGAGCTCGCGCAGGCCCTTGTCGTTGGGGGAGCGGCCCGCCTCGGTGCGCAGCAGGGCGGTGGTGACGTCTGCGGCGCTGTCCCAGTCCTCGACGAAGTGGCGTGCTCCCGGGTCGAGGAAGTAGTAGCGGGCGAAGTTGACACGGCCGCGTCCGTCCACCGTGGGGCTGTTGAACATGGGGGTGAACAGGGCGCGGGTGAGGGCGTTGGTGGCCACGATGTCCAGGCGGCCGTTGGTGACGAGGGCCGCGGACAGGGTCATGGAGTCCAGCAGCCACTGCACACGGGGCGGGATGTCGACGGCCTTGCGGCGCCGGGGCGCGCGGTCGGCCGGCTGCGCGGCCCTGGCCAGGTCGAACAGGTAGGTGCGTTCGTCCTCATCCAGGTGCAGCGCGCGGGCGACGGCGTCGAGGACGTCCTCGGACACGCCGCCGATGTGTCCTTTCTCCAGCCGGGTGTACCACTCCGTACTGACTCCGGCCAGGACGGCGACCTCCTCGCGCCGCAGTCCGGGGACGCGGCGTCGGCTGCCGCTGGGCAGTCCGGCCTGCTCCGGCGTGATCTTGGCCCGTCGGCTGACGAGGAAGTCCCGGATGTCGGCGCGGCTGCCGCCTGGCTGGTTCATGCCTTTCACGGTAATCGCGGACCACGACGTAGGGAGGTTGACCTTGTCCCCCCGATAAGCCCGACCTTTTCCGTCCGCGGAAGGGGAGGTCTCCTGGACACGCAGGCAGCGATGCCCCTGGTGCGGCCATCGGCGCGCACGAGAAGCACGGAGCAAGGAGACGCAGACATGCGTGGAGTAGTGATGTACACCGCCGGGGACGTCCGGGTGGAGGAGCGCGAGGATCCGAAGATCATCGAGCCGACTGACGCGATCGTGAAGCTGAGCGCGACCTGCATCTGCGGGTCGGACCTGTGGCCGTATCGCGGCGTCGAGCCCGCCGACCACACGCTCATGGGACATGAGTACGTCGGCGTGGTCGAGGAGATCGGCTCGGAGGTGAAGAACGTCCGGGTCGGGGACTTCGTGGTCGGCTCCTTCGTGATCTCCGACAACACCTGCGAGATCTGCCGGGCCGGGTTCCAGTCCAAGTGCGTGCACGCCGAGTTCGTCCACGCGGGGATCGGCACCCAGGCCGAGAAAGCCCGTATCCCGTACGCCGACGGCACCCTGGTGGCCACCCCGGGGCGGCCCGACCCGGAGCTGATCCCCGCTCTGCTGGCCGCCTCCGACGTGCTGGGCACCGGCTGGTACGCGGCCGTCGCCGCCGAGGCCGGACCGGGCAAGACCGTCGCGGTCGTCGGCGACGGCGCGGTCGGGCTCATGGCGGTGCTGGCCGCCAAGCAGCTGGGCGCGGAGCGGATCATCGCCATGTCCCGACACCCCGAGCGGCAGAAGCTGGCCCGCTACTACGGCGCGACCGACATCGTCGAGGAGCGCGGCGAGGCGGGCGTGGAGAGGATCAAGGAGCTCACGGACGGGCTCGGCGCGCACTCGGTCGTCGAGGCCGTCGGCACGCAGGAGTCGTTCATGCAGGCCGTCGGGGCCACCCGCGGCGGCGGGCACCTGGGCTATGTTGGCGTCAACTACGACGTCCGGATTCCCGGCATCCAGCTGTTCTTCGCCGGTATCCACACCCTCGGCGGGCCCGCCCCCGTGCGCCGCTTCCTGCCTGAGCTGATCCAGCTCATCTGGGACAAGAAGATCGACCCCGGCAAGGTCTTCGACCTCACCCTCCCCCTGGAGCAGGCCCCGGAGGGCTACAAGGCGATGGACGAGCGCCGCGCGACGAAGGTCCTGCTCACTCTGTGAGCACCGGGCCCACAGGCCCGTTCTCGCCCCCACCCAACTCACGGACGGAGAACCCGAACACATGGCACTGATCTTGGTGACGGGAGCCTCCGGCGGGCTCGGCTACTCGACGGCGACCGCGCTGGCCGCAGGCGGGCACGACGTCGTCGTCCACGCCCGTACCCCGGCACGCGTCGCCGCGCCGGCGGGAGGGGGCCGGTGGGCGGGCGTGGTCACCGGGGATCTGGCCGAGACCGGCGAGATCACCGGTGTTGCCCGGCAGGCTGCCGCGTTCGGCCGCTTCGACGCGGTCATCCACAATGCCGGCACCATGCACACCCCCGAGGCGGCCACCGTCAACACGATCGCGCCCTATCTGCTGACGGCCCTTATGGACAGGCCGTCCCGGCTCATCTACCTGAGCAGCTCGATGCATCGGGGCGGTTCCACCGGCCTTGCGCCGTTGGCCGACGGCACGGCCTCCTACAGCGACAGCAAGCTGTGGGTGACCGCCTTGGCCATGGCCGTCGCCTCCCGGTGGGAGGGGACCGCCGCCCAGGCCGTCGATCCGGGTTGGGTGCCCACCCGGATGGGCGGGCCCGGCGCGACCGACGACCTGGCGGCCGGCCACCAAACCCAGGTCTGGCTGGCCACCCACGACGACATCACGCCGCCCACCGGCGGCTACTGGTTCCACCAGCGGACCCAGGACCCACACCTCGCCACGCGCGACCCCAAGTTCCAGGACCGGCTCCTGCAAGCCCTGGAGGAGCGCACGGGGGTTCGGCTCTACTGACCGGCATGGCGACCCGCCGGCCGGGGGGGGGTCAGTGCCCCTTTCCGGTCTCGGCTGAGGTGCTGCCCAGGCCGGCGCGGCGCATGGCCTGATACAGAGCGGCATCCTCCGGCGGGTCCGGCAGCGGGCCGCGGGCGGGCGTCTTGAAGGACTGGATCATCCACGCGACCGGGCGGCGCCAGGCGTCGGGGGCAGCGTCGCCGGTGGCGCTCAGGACGCCGGCATTGGCCATGAGCAGCAGGACCAGGTCCCGGCTGGTGAAGTCCTCGCGCAGGTCTCCGCTGTCCTGCGCGCGGGCGATGAGCTCCAGGAAACCCTGATACGCCTCGGCGCGGCACGCCTCCAGGGCCTCAGCCCCGGGCAGGCTCATCGTCAGGACGTCGGCGAAGCCGCGGTCGGCGGCCTGCATCGCGCAGACCGTCTCGATGTAGCCGGCGAAGCCGCGCCACGGGTCGGGGTCGGCCAGTGCCTCTCTGGTGGCTTGCACGTAGGCGTCCATCCGGTCCGCGAAGACGGCCGCGACCAGTTCTTCCTTGGTGGGGAAGCGGCGGAACATCGTGGCGATCCCCACCCCGGCCTCCCGCGCGACCGAGGCCATCGACGCGTTCAGCCCGTCGCGGCCGAACACCGTGCGCGCGGCGGCGATGATCCGCGCCCGATTGCGCTCCGCATCGCTGCGCAGCGGCTGAGCGGCTGGGTCGGCTGCGCTGCCGGTGCCACCGGTGTGCTGGTCCCGAGGGGTCATGCCGACCACACTAGCAAACCGGAAAGCCCTATCCGATTCCTGTGTTACGCTCGAGCGGTGAACCGGATAGGGCTTTCCGGATCAAGAACCGGATAGCCCTATCCATCTCTACTTGACGGAAGGCTTCCCATGCCCACCATCGCCATCGTCGGCGCCGGCCCCCAGCTGGGCCTCGCCATCGCCCGCACCTTCGGCTCCCACGGCCACAGCATCGCCCTGATCTCCCGCAACCGCGCCAAGCTCGACGACCTGGCCGCCAAGCTGGCCGCCGACGGCATCACCGCCGCCGCCTTCCAGGCCGACGTCCTCGACCGCGACGCCCTCGCCGGGGCCCTGCGGCACGCCGCCACGCACTTCGGCGGCATCGACGTCCTGGAGTACTCCCCGGTCGGCGGCATCGACTCCACCACCCTGACCACCCCGAGCGCGACCGAACCGGCGCATGTGCAGCACGAGATGGACTTCCAGCTCTACGGGGCCATCGCCGCCACTCGGGCGGTGCTGCCCGCGATGCGCCAGGCCCGCGCCGGCACCCTGCTCTACACCACCGGCGCCGGATCCATCGACCCGGTCCCGCAGGTCGGCAACGTCAACGCCGCCGCCGCGGCCCTGCGCAACTGGGCGATCAACCTGCACAAGGAGCTGGCCGACAGCGGGGTTCAGGCCGCCCATGTCGGCATCGACGTGTCCATCGGCATGTCGGTCATCCCCGGCTTCCCGACGGCCCGACCCGAGGAGATCTCCCCGGTCTACTGGGAGCTGCACACCACCCACCGCGACAAGGCTGAACGCGTCTTCAGTCGCTGACATCACGCCCCCTCGCGGGGCGCTCGGAGGCGATCGCGATGTGAACAGCTCTTGACACAGATATTTCCCTGAGCATCCTTGTCTAGACACAGCTCATGTCTAGACAAGGATGTGCTCGCATGAGATCTCAGGAGCAGCTGCTGGACGCCGCCTCACCACCCCCCGCCGCCCGCAAGCGCTGGTACCGGGGGCTCGGGGCGCAGGTCGTCATCGCGATGGCTCTGGGAGTCGCGGTCGGCTTCGCTTTCCCGGGCTTCGCGGTGGACTTGAAGATCATGGGGGACCTGTTCCTGGCCCTGATCAAGGCGGGTGTCGCCCCGTTGGTGTTCTTCACCGTCGTCATGGGCATCGCGTCCGCCGGCGATCTGAAGAAGGCCAGTCGTCTCGGATTCCTGGCGCTGATCTACTTCGAGGTCGTCTCCACCCTGGCCCTGCTCCTCGGTCTCGTGGCGGCGAACCTGTTCGGGGTGGGCAAAGACGCGGGGGGCCTCACCTCGGGCGGCGGCGCCGCCCCGGCACCCTCGGCCGGGGAGGGCGAACACGGGGTCCTCGCCTTCCTCCGGGACATCGTTCCCGACAACTTCGTCGGAGCCTTCTCCTCCGGTCAGCTGCTGCAGGTCGTGCTCGTGGCCGTTCTGTTCGGCATTGGTCTGCTGGCCCTCAAGCCGCAGCTGCAGGAGAAGATCAACTCCGGCCTCGAAGTCGTCTCGGAGGCGTTCTTCGCCTTCGTCAACGTCGTCATGAAGCTCGCCCCGATCGGGGCCTTCGGTGCCATCGCCTACTCGGTGGGCACCAGCGGCAGCAAGATGCTCCTGGCCCTGACCGAACTCGTCCTCCAGTACTGGCTGGTCGTCGCCGTCTTCGTGTTCGGCATCCTAGGGCTGGTCTGCCTGATCGCCGGATTCAACATCTGGCGCATCCTGCGCTATGTGCGCGTCGAGATGACGCTCGTCCTGGGCACGGCCTCCTCCGAGGCGGCCCTGCCGGGGCTGCTGAAGAAGCTGACCAGAATCGGATGTTCGAAGCAGAGCGTCGGCCTGGTGGTACCTACCGGCTACGCCTTCAACCTCGACGGCACATCGCTGTACATGTCCATCTGCACCCTGTTCGTCGCCAACGCGTACGGGATCCCCATGGGCATCCCCGAACAGCTCGGCCTGCTCCTGATCATGCTGCTGACGTCCAAGGGCGCGGCCACCGTGTCCGGCGGGACGTTCGTCGTCTTCACCTCCACGGTCGCGGCGACCGGGACCCTCCCCGTCGAGGGCACTGCTGTCCTCTTCGGCGTGTACCGCTTCATGTCCATGGCCACGGCGTTCTGCAACACCTTCGGCAATGTGGTCGCCACCTTCGTCCTGGCCAAGTGGTGCAAGGAGATGGACGTCGACAAGGTGCAGCGCGCCCTGGCCGACCCCGCCGCGTTCCTCGCGCAGTCCGAGTCCGAGTCCGAGTCGGAGACCGAGACCGAGACCGAGTCCGACTCTGGGGTCGACGACGCTTCGCGCGCGCCCGAACCCGCCCACGCCACCCCCTCCATCACAAAGTGAGACACCACATGAGCAGTAGCAGTACCGTCTTCGACTCCTTCCTCTTCCGGGACATGTTCGGCACCCCGGCCATGCGCGAGATCTTCAGCGACACCGCCTACGTCCAGCGCATCATCGACACCGAAACCGCCCTCGCCCGCGCCCAGGCCAAAGTCGGCATCATCCCCGCCGAGGCCGCTGACGACATCACCGCCAAGGCCGGTCTCGACGGCCTCGACCTGGAGCGGCTGCGCACCGAGACGGAGATCGTCGGCTACCCGGTGCTGCCCATCGTCAAGCAGGTGGCCGAGCAGTGCGGCGACGCGGGCCGCTACCTCCACTGGGGGGCCACCACCCAGGACATCATGGACACCGCGGTGATGCTCCAGTGCAAACAAGGCGTCGCCCTGCTCCAGGACCAGCTCGACCGGGTACGCCGTGCCCTCCGGCAGCTCGCGGACGAGCACGCCGCCACCGTCACCGCCGGGCGCACCCACCTTCAGCACGCCCTCCCCGTCACCTTCGGCTACCGCTGCGCCGTGTGGCTCTCCGCCCTCGACCGCCACGCCGAGCGGCTGGAGCAGGCCCGCCGGCGTGCCCTGATGGTGCAGTTCGGGGGCGCCGCGGGGACTCTGGCCTCGCTCGGCCCGCGCCCGGAGGGCCTGGAGACGCGTGCCGTTCTGGCGGCCGAGCTGGGGCTTCGCGATCCCGAGATCACCTGGCATGTCGCCCGTGACGGGCTCGCGGAGCTGGTCACGCTCTTCGCGGCGGTCGGCGGCTCGCTGGGCAAGATCGCCTGGGACGTGATGATGATGTGCTCCTCCGAGTTCGGCGAGCTCGCGGAGCCCTTCGTTCCCGGGCGCGGGGCCAGCTCGACGATGCCGCAGAAGCGCAATCCCATCTCCAGCGAGCTGATGTTCGCCGCCGCCAAACTGCTCCGCGACAAGTCCTCGACCGTACTCGACGCGATGATGCAGGACTTCGAGCGCGCCACCGGCCCCTGGCACCTGGAGTGGGCCGCCGTGCCCGAAGCCTTCCTGCTGCTGTCCAGCTCCCTCCATCAGGCCGAGTTCATGCTCTCCGGCCTGGAGGTGAACGTGGACCGGATGCGCCGGAACACCCACATCACCGGAGGGCTCATCGTCGCCGAAGCGGTCATGATGGACCTCGCGCCCGTTCTGGGCCGTCAACGGGCCCACGACGTCGTCTACGAAGCGTGTCGCACCGCCATCGAAACCGGCACCACGCTCGAGGCCGAACTCCGCACGCACGCCGAGCTGGTGGACCAACTCGGCGCCGAGCGCATCAGCGAGCTGTGCGACCCCGCCCGCTATCTGGGCAGCGCGGTCGCGATGACCCGCAGCGTCGTCGGCACGATCTAGTCGTCGGCACGATGTGAACCGACCCGACGGAGACGGCGCGGGCCACCGCTGACGCGGGCCCGCGCCGGGCCGGGGGGCTCAACCCGGCGTCAGCCGAGCGTGAGCCACTGGATGCCGAGCCGTTCGACCCGCGCGGTCTCCGTCACATCGAGCGCCGCGCGGCCCGTGGCCTTGCGCAGGAAGGTCGGCTCGTCCCAGCCCAGCTCACGTACGGCGGCCAACTGGCCGGACCCGAGCAGAAGTTCCCGCACAACCGTCCCGGCCTCCGCGGTCAGCCACGGTTCACATCCCAGCGCCTCCGCCACGTCCAGGCCGTGAACCGCGAGCTCCACCACCCGGGTGATCAGGAACTCCGAGAGCAGCATCGCGTCGCCGTGACGCGTCCTTACGACACGGTTTTCCGGTTGGTCGCGGCACAACCGGTCCACCTGCTGCCACGTCGCGGCGAAGCCGTCGGCGAGGGCGGCGCCGTCGGCGCACTGTGCCGCGTGGTTGCGGGCCAGGTCGATGCGGGTGGTGTTCGTCTGCGGGCTGAACCGATCGTCCGGCCGGTAATACTCCACCGCAGTGACCTCGGCGCTGTCCGGAGCCGGGGTGCCCAGCATCAGCGGCAGCCAGGCGGTCACTACCCGGACATGCCCCAGCAACTCGCGAACGGACCAGGGCTCACACCGCGTTGGACGATCCCATTCGGCCTCCGACAGCCCGGCAACCGCCTTGGTGAGTTCCCCCGCTTCGAGGCGGAACGCCTCCAACACCCGGTCCTGATCCATGCTGATCAAGCTATCAGCGGCCTCCGCGCCACCCCGGGGAGCGGACAGCAAAAGGCGAGGAAAACACTCTCCCCGCCACTCTCAACCTATAGCGCACCGGGGGGCTTGCGGCAAGGCCCCGGTCGTGGCGCAGAATCCTCGGCCGAGGCCAGAACGCAGACGTTTCATTTCGTGGCATGGGGGATTTTTTGTGACTGACGTGATCATTGCCGGCGGCGGACCGACCGGCCTGATGCTGGCCTGCGAGTTGCGGCTGCACGGCGTGCATGTGGTCGTACTGGAGAAGGAGGCGGAGCCGGCCACGTATGTCCGTTCGCTCGGTCTGCATGTGCGCAGCATCGAGGTGATGGACCAGCGTGGCCTGCTGGAGCGGTTCCTCGCTCATGGCCGGCAGCACCCGGTCGGCGGTTTCTTCGCCGCCATCACCAAGCCGTCGCCCGACGGGCTGGACACCACGCATCCCTACGTCCTCGGCATCCGGCAGCCCATCACCGAGCGGCTGCTGGCCGAGCGCGCCACCGAGCTCGGCGCCGAGCTCCGGCGCGGCTGTGAGCTGGTCGGGCTGAGCCAGGACGAGGGCGGGGTGACGGTCGAGTTGGCCGACGGCGCGCGACTGCGCTCGCGCTACCTCGTCGGCTGCGACGGTGGCCGCAGCACGGTGCGGAAGCTGCTCGGCGTCGGCTTTCCCGGCGAGCCCTCCCGGGCTGACACGCTGCTGGGCGAGATGGAGGTGGCGGTGGCGCAGGAGACGGTGGCCGCCGTGGTGGCCGAAGTCCGCAAGACCCACCTGAGGTTCGGCCTCGGGCCCTTCGGGGGCGGTGTGTACCGCGTCGTCGTACCCGCCCAGGGGGTGGCCGAGGACCGCTCGGCTCCGCCGACCCTCGAGGAGTTCAAGCAACAGCTGCGGGCGTTCGCGGGCACCGACTTCGGCGTGCACTCACCGCGCTGGCTGTCCCGGTTCGGCGACGCCACCCGGCTGGCCGAGCGCTACCGGACCGGCCGGGTGCTGCTGGCCGGCGACGCGGCGCATGTCCACCCGCCGCTGGGCGGGCAGGGCCTCAACCTCGGCATCCAGGACGCGTTCAACCTCGGCTGGAAGCTGGCCGCCGAGGTCAACGGCTGGGCGCCGGAGGGGCTGCTGGACAGTTACCACGCCGAACGGCACTCGGTGGCCGCCGATGTGCTGGACAGCACCCGCGCGCAGATGGTGCTGATGTCCCCCGAGCCGGGCCCCCAGGCGGTGCGGCGGCTGCTGGCGGAACTGATGGACTTCGAGGACGTGAACCGCCATCTGATCGAGAAGGTCGTCGCGATCGGGGTCCGCTACGACTTCGGCTTCGGCGAGGGGCATGAACTGCTCGGCCGGCGGATGCGGGACGTGGCACTGAAGCACGGTCGCCTCTACGAGCTGATGCACGGCGGCCGCGGACTGCTGCTCGACCGGACCGGTCGGCTCTCGGTGGCGGGCTGGGTGGATCGCGTGGACCACGTCGTCGACGTCGGTGCGGAGCTGGACGTGCCCGCCGTACTGCTGCGGCCGGACGGCCACGTGGCGTGGGTGGGCGAAGACCAGCAGGATCTGCTCGGCCGGCTGCCCGCGTGGTTCGGCGCTGCTCTCGGTTGAGCTCAGATACTCATTAGACAGTCCAGCCTGTTCAGTTTCAGCTGGACAGCCTGGACTGAAGGATTTACGGTGGAGGCATGTCAGAGACCCCAGACGGCATGCCCGCATCCGCCGTGCGCGCCGCGCATGAGATCCGGGTCGTGGTCGGGCGGCTGCGGCGGCGGTTCAAGGAGACGTACGACAACGAAGAGCTCACCCCCACGCAGACGGCCGTGCTCAGCAGGCTCAGCAAGGACGGCCCGGCCTCGACCAGCGATCTGGCGGCGGCCGAGCGCGTTCGGCCGCAGTCGATGGCGGCCACGCTCGGGGTGCTCGACGAGCGCGGGCTGATCCGGCGGCGGCCCGATCCTGACGACGGGCGGCGGCAGCTGATCTCGCTGAGCGAGAGCGGTACGGCGTATGTGGACGACGCGCGGCGGGCGGGGGAGGAATGGCTCGCCCGGTCGCTCGAATCCGGCTATACGGAGGAGGAGCGGCAGACCATCATCGAGGCGCTGGCCCTGCTGGACCGGCTCAGCGGCGCATGATCGCGCGGCTCAGGTCGCTCGTTTCGCTCGCTTCACTCGGGCCGCTCGGTTCGCTTGGGTCGCTCGTGCGGCGGAGGGCCGGGAGAGCCGGGAGTGCCGGGAAAGGACCGCGGGACGCCTTCGACCGGAGGCTGCTCGCGCCGATGATCCTGGGTTCGGTGCTGAACCCGATCAACTCCACCATCGTCGCGGTGGCGTTGGTGCCGATCGGCGTCGCGCTCGGGGCGCCGCCCGCGCAGACGGCGTGGCTGGTCTCCGCGCTCTATCTGGCCACCTCGATAGGCCAGCCCGTGATGGGGCGGCTGATCGACATCTACGGACCGCGCCGGCTCTTTCTCGCCGGGATGTCGCTGGGCGGGATCGCGGGGCTGATGGGGGTGCTGGCACCGAATCTGGGCGTGCTGATCGCCGCGCGGGTGGTGCTGGGGTTCGGTACGTGCGCGGGCTATCCGGCGGCGATGTATCTGATCCGGGGCGAGGCCCGGCGGACGGGGCGGGAGAGCCCCGCCGGGGTGCTGACCGCGCTCGCGGTCGCCAACCAGACCGTCGCCGTCATCGGGCCGTCCCTGGGCGGGCTGCTGATCGGCCTGGGCGGCTGGCGCACCACGTTCGCCGTCAACATCCCGCTGGCCGTGGCCGGTCTGGTCCTCGGCGCCCGGCGGCTTCCCAAGGCACCCGCGCCGGACCCGTCGGACCCGTCGGACCTCTCGGAGCGCGGCGGTGAGCGGATCAGGCTGGACCTGGCCGGGATGGCGCTCTTCGCCGCGATGCTCGTCGCGCTGCTGCTGTTCCTGATGCAGCCGCGGGCCGACCGCTGGTATCTGCCGGTGCTCATGGCGGTGGCGGCGACCGGGTTCACGGTGCGGGAACTGCGGGCGGCGGAGCCGTTCATCGATCTGCGGGTGCTCGGCGGCAATCGGCCGCTGGTCCTCACGTACGGGCGTACCGTCCTCGCCGCCGTCGTGTCGTACGTCTTTCTGTACGGCTACCCCCAGTGGCTGGAGGAGGGGCGGGGGCTGAGCGCATCGCAGGCGGGGCTTGCGCAGCTGCCGGTGTTCCTGGTCGGGATAGCCGTGTCCGCCGCGACCGGCCGCCGCCCCGAGGTGCGCGGCAAGCTCGTCGTCGGCGCTCTGGGGCAGATCGCCGCATGCGCCACGATGCTCCTGCTGCGGCCGGACAGCCCGGTGTGGCTGCTGATCGCGGTCGCGCTGCTCTTCGGCGTACCGCAGGGGCTGAACAACCTGGCGCTGCAGAACGCGGTGTACCACCAGGCCGACCCGGAGCGGATCGGGTCCTCGGCGGGGCTGATGCGTACCTTCTTCTACCTCGGCGCGATCGTCGCCTCCAGCGCGTACGGGGCCTTCTACGGCGCCCGCGCCGACACTGGCGGGCTGCACGGTCTGGCCTGGCTCATGCTCGCCGTCGCCGCCGTGTTCCTGGTGGTCACGGTCGTTGACCGCTCGCTGGGCCGGATCGGGGCCGACGACCGGTCTCCTTCTGCCTAGCGCTTTCCCTGATCACACTGATGACAGCATTGAAAGGTTCAGTGAACGTGAACGTGCCCGACAACACCGCCCTGCTCGTGATGGACATCCAGGAGGGCATCGTGGCCCGCGTCCACGACGACTCCGACTACCTGCCCCGTCTGGCCCGTGCCATCGACGCCGCCCGCCGCGCCGACATCCCGGTCGTGTACGTGGTCATCGGCTTCCGTTCCGGCCACCCCGAAGTGTCCGACCGCAACGCGACGTTCAGCGCCCTGCCGCCGGGCGCCTTCGCCGAGGGCGACCCCCATGCGGCCATCCACCCCGACGTCGCGCCGCGGCCCGGGGAGGTCGTGGTCACCAAGAAGCGGGTCAGCGCCTTCACGGGCAGCGATCTGGAGCTGGTCCTGCGGTCCGCCGGAATCACCCGTCTCGTCCTGACCGGCCTCGCGACCAGCGGCGTCGTCCTGTCCACGCTGCGTCAGGCCGCCGACCTCGACTACCGGCTCACCGTGCTGGCCGACGGCTGCGCCGACCGCGACCCGGAGGTCCACCGGCTGCTGACCGAGAAGGTGTTCCCGGGGCAGGCCGAGGTCAGCACTGTGGACCAGTGGGTTGCGGCGGTGGGGTGAGTGCGCTCGGCGCGTGTTACGTCTCCGACGGGCCGTCCGGCGTCGAAGCGCCGGGTGTTCCGGGCGTCCCAGGCGTTCCGGGTGTCCCGGACGGCAGGAGCCACACGGCGGCCCAGCAGCACCCCCGTACCACGAAGGCCGCGGCCAGCGCCCACCACACGCTGTCCACGCGGACCTCGGACAGCCAGGCGATGAGATACCACACCAGCGTGTCCTGGATGAGGCCGATGACTGCCAGGATCGGCAACAGGAGCCCTTGGTGCGGATCCTTGGGCGTGGCCCAGATCGCGGTGCTGATGCCCGCGAAGAGGATGTACGCGAAGAAGTAACCGAACAGCGGGGACTCGCCCGTCTCGTCGAGCGTTATCCCCGGCAGCGCGGCGGCCAGTGCGACTCCGGGGAGCAGCCCCAGCTGCTGTCTTCGAATGTCTTTCATGATCGGGACTCTGCCAGGCCGTGCCCCGCCCGGGAATACTCCGACGACCAGGAGACCGTCACATTCCGAGCGCCTTGGACATCCAGTCGGCGGCCGCGGGCAGCCAGTCCGCGTGGGCGTTGCCCAGCAGATGGTCGCCGTACGGGATGAGCAGGTACTCGCCGCGCGGTGCCAGGCGGGCCAGCGGCTCTCCGCAGGTCACTCCTGCGATGTCGTCCTGGCCGCCGTCGACCACCAGGAGCGGGCAGGCGATACGGGGCGCCAGCGCGGACAGATCGACCCGGGCGGCGAAGTCGCGGGCCGCCCGGGTGCCTCCGGCGCGCCGGGTGAGGATGTTCCGGAGCGGGGGCGGCAGGGCCGGCCAGTCGAGGCGGAAGGGACCGCTCACGGTGGTGGCGGCGGCCACGCGAGGCTCGTGGGCGGCGCTCTCCGCGACGTAGTAACCACCCAGGCTGAGGCCGACGAGCCCGACCCGGTCGACGCCGAGCGCGTCCACGACCTGCCCGATCACCTGGTGGTAGTCGGGCCGGACCGTGGTGGTGGCCGCGAGTGTGCCCTGCCCGGGGCCGTCCATCGTGAACACGGCCAGGCCCCTGCGCAGCAGCGCCGAGGTGACCGCGTGGAACTCCTCCTTGCCGGAGTCCAGGCCGGGCACGACGACGACGGTGGCGGGCGCGTCGGCAGGGCCGCGGAGCCAGCCGGCGAAGGCGGGCCCGTCGAGCCGGCTGGCGCCGGGTTCCAGAATCTCCAGCGCGCGGCGCATCGCGGCGTCGGCCTCGGCGGCAGCCTGGGTCTCGGCCGGAGCCCGGTCCGTGTACGGGCCCAGGGTGGCGAGGTGGAACCAGCGCGCGGCCACTTGGTAGTGCGCGCCGGTCGATATCGGGGAGGCGGCCTGCTCCGCGCGTACGAGGTGGCGGCGAGCGGCCCTCATGAATGTCTGTCCCCAGTCGTCGACCGAGGCCAATTCGGCAGTGACACGGTGGTATTCGTGAGGGTCGAGCCCGGCGGCGGTGGCGCGCGTCAGATTCTCCGCGGCGAGGCCGGCGACGTTCACGACACCACCCCCGTGGTGAGGACCGCCTTGCCGCGGATCCGGCGCTCCCGCAGGTCGACCAGGGTCTCGGCGGTCTTCGCCCAGTCCGCGGTGCGGCCGATCTCCGGATGCAGCCGCCCGTCGCGCACCAGGCGCACCAGGGTGGCCAGGTCGTGTCCGTAGGTCGGGCCCGTGTTGGGGGCCGCGTTGGGTCCCGCGTAGTGGAAGTGGCGGATGACGGCGCCTTCCGGGCCGCTGAGGAGGTCGAAGAAGTCCAGCGTCGCCGGGGTACGGCTGGCCTGGCCGAACCAGATCAGCGTGCCGCCCGGGGCCAGCTTGGACAGCGCGACCGGCAGATCGGCGCCGCCGGTGGACTCCAGCACCACGTCGAACGGCCCCCGCGCCTCGGCCACCGCGTGTACGGCCGCCGCGGCCCCCAGAGCGAGCAGCCGCTCGGCGCGCGACGGGGTGGCGGTCACCACGGTGACCTCCGCGCCCGCGGCGGCGGCCAGTTCGGTGACGTAGTGGCCGACACCGCCCGAGGCGCCGGTCACCAGCATCCGCCGACCCGTCACGCTGCCGGCGGTGCGCAGCAGCCGCAGCGCGGTGATGCCGGCCAGCGGCAGGGCCGCGGCGTCGACGGCGCTGAGGGAGTCGGGCAGTTCGGCGAGCGAGTGGGTGGGTACGGCCACGTACTCGGCCCAGCCGCCCCGGGGCGGGTGGCCCACCACGCGGGTGCCGACCCGCGGGCCGGATCCGTCGGCGGCTGCCTGCACCACCAGGCCGGCGACGTCCTTGCCGGGCATCAGGCCCGGCTTCGGTCGTTCCAGGAGGAACGTCTCGCCTCGGTTCGGCGCGAACGCCTCGACGCGGATCAGCGCCTCGTCCGGCGCCGGGACGGGCTGGGCGTCCTCGGTGAACTCCACCGGGCGCGCCGGATCTCCCGTGGGGATCAGTCTCTGCATGCGGATCATGTAATCGGCGGTGGCACCGGACGGGCCAACAACCTGCTGGGCGAGCCGACAACCTATGGTTGTCACCCATGGCTGTCGCCCTATGGCGAGAGGCGCGTACCTCTCTGGATGGACCTCTAGGGTGAGAGCCATGGACCTCGATCTGGCGCAGGTACACGCCTTCGTTCTCGCCGCCGAGGAGGCGCACTTCGGACGGGCGGCCGAGGCGCTGTCGATTTCGCAACAGGCGCTGTCCAAGCGGATCGCGCGCCTGGAGTCCGTACTGGGCACCTCGCTGTTCCTGCGTACCGGCCAAGGGGTGGAGCTGACCCGCGCCGGCCACCGCTTCCTGGAACCGGCCCGGCAGACGCTGGCCGCCGCGGACCGGGCCGTCGCCGCGGCCCTGGACGAACACCGGCCGCTGCGGGTCGACGTATGGGGCCACCTCTACGCACCCATGCGCACGCTGGCACAGGTGGCGGCGGGCAGCGACGCACCACCACCGCTGGAACTCGGACACGGTCGCGATCTGCCGTCGGTGGCGGCGGCGCTGCTGCGCGGCGACATCGACGCCGCGTTCGGCCGTGTCCATCCACCGCTGCCCGCGGGGCTGACACACCGTCTGGTACGGCTGGAGCCGGTGGACGCCGTCCTCAGCGCGGACCATCCCCTGGCGGACGAGCCCGCCCTGCGGCCCGAGCAGCTGCGGGACAGCCTGCTGTGGGCCCCCGCGACGCTGGACCGGCTCGACTTCCTGCACCGTTTCGCCGAGCGGTTCGGCATCCGCGACCGTGCCGAAGGCACCAACCTGGGGCTGGACGGTTTCCTCGCCGCCCTGGCCGCGGACCCGCGCCGCTTCTCGCTGATACCGGCCGACGTGCCGCTTCCCCACATTCCGGGGATCCGGTCCGTTCCGCTGGTCGACCCCACGCCGCTGTACGCCTGGTCGTTGCTGTGGTGCGGCAGCGGACCCCCTCACCTGTCCGCCCTGCTGAGCGCGCTCGCGGCGGAGGCGGGGCGCAGCCGCTGGCTGGAGTACGACCCGGCGCAGGACTGGCTGCCCGAACCTCAGGCCGGGGAGGGGTGGGACTGAGCGGCCTGAGGGGTGCTGATCAACGCTGATGATCGTCGTTCAGTGCCGGTTTCGCGGGTGGTCGCGGGCGGTGCGCTCGTTGCCCCGGCGGTAGTTGCCGGTCCAGCGCGCCATCACCTCTTGCGGATCGTCCGTCTCGGCCTCGGCGATGAACTGCGCCGCCCGGGCACCGCGCAGGGTGGTCGCCGCGCGGCCGTTGTGGGTGATGACCACGCTGCCGTCGCCGCGCTGTCGGTAGGCGAAGCCGGACGGTGCGGGCATCGGGCGCGCTCCTTTCGGCCGCCGCCGGAGAGGCATCGACCGTACCGTCCGGGAGCCGCCGGGCGCGCGTGGATTTCCGCGCTGTGTCAGGCCGCGATACGGAGCCAGGTGTCACCGGCACGAAGCCACAGAAAGCCGTCGCGCCCCTGACCGCAGCGCATGACCACCCGGCCGGGCACTCGTACCGAGCGCCGCTCGGTCACGCTCCACGTGTCGCCGATCAACTCGGCCCGGATCACTTCGGTCGACCGCTGGTTGTGGTTACGCCTGGTCAGAACCGCTCGGCGGCCGCGTACGGCGAATCCGTCCGGATCACGTACGGGGCTGCGCCAACTGGTCACCTCACCCGTGGCGGGGGTGATCCGGGTCAGGAACGTGCCGCCGCGGCTGCTGCCGGAATACCAGACCAGCCACACCCGCTCATCCTCGGTGGCGCGCCTCGCCGCCTTGTCATTGGCTTGTCATTCGGCGATCAGTTGTTGGAGCCGCTGGCGGAGGGCGGTGGCCTGGGGGTCGGGGAAGGGGGCGAGGAGGGTGAGGGCTTCGGCGCGGTGGTTGCGGGCTTGTCCGGGCTGGTCGTTGTCGGCGTGGGCGTCGGCGAGGTGGGTGAGTGTCCGGGCCAGGTCCCAGGGCTGGGGCGGGTCGTGGAGGATGCGGGCGGCCATGGTGTGGAAGTCGATGGCTTCCTGGAGGCGGCCGAGGGCGCGCATGGTCTGGCCGATGCCGTCGTAGGCATGGGCCTGGCCGGTGCGGTTGCCGATGGAGCGCTGAAGTGTCTCGCAGGCCCAGTACGTTTCAAGGGCTTGGTCGTGGCGGCCTTGTGCCCGGTGCAGGGTGGCCTGTTCGAGGCGGAGAGCCGCATCGATGGTGACGAAGCTGGAGTGTTCCTGGAGGGCTAGGGCGTCGGCAAGGTACTCCTCGGCTTGGGCGTAGTGGCCGGCTTCGCGGGCGAGACGGGCCAGAAGTTGCAGGGCGTCGATGTGCAGCGAGTGGTCGGCCCCGGTTTCGCGGTACACGGCCAGGGCTTGGTGGGCGAAGCGGGCTGCCTCGTGGGGTTCGCCGAGGGCCGCGGCGGTGAAGCCGAGGCCGCAGAGGACCACGCCGGTCCAGTGCCGGGGGCCGTACCGCTGGTAGAGGGCCAGGGCCTGTTCCAGGCGGGTGCGGCCGGCGGTTGGTTCGTGGCGCCATAGGTGGACCAGGCCCAGGCCGTTGGCGGATTCGGCCACGCCGGCTTGGTCGCCGATACGGGTGCGCAGATCGAGCGCGGCTTCGTGGTGTTCGGCGGCCTGCGCCAGTTGCCTGGAGTCCTTGGCCGCAATGCCCAGGGTGTTGTGCATGAGGGCCTGGGCCCGCCGGTCGCCCAGCCGCTGGGCGGCCTCCAGCCCGAGGCGGGCCATCGCCTGCCAGTCGTCGAAAACACTGCGGGCCATGTGAATGCCGTGCAAGGCGGCGGGTAGCTGCCACGCGATCTCGTCAAGCTCGGCCTGTGCGGCAGCTTGTACGACGGCCAGGAGGTTTGCCTGCTCGCTCTGGTGCCAGGCGAAGGCGTCCTGCTGTCCGTCGAAGGTCAGTGCTGATGCCGGGCCGGTTTGTCCCTGGGGCAGGATGGAGCCGTCGAAGCTCTGGGCCGCCGTGCAGGCGGCATCGGCGGTGTGCAGGTACCAGTCGGCCAGTCGCTTGAGTGCGGCGTGCTGGTCTTCGAGGGTCTCTTCCTGGTGGGCCTGGTCGGTGGCGTAGGCGCGCAGCAGGTCGTGGAACTGGTACCGGTCCGCGCTGGTGGACTCGACCAGATGGGCTCCGGCCAGCAGGTCCAGCAGGCCATGGGCCCGCCGAGGCTCCTGTTCGGTCAGGGCGGCGGCGGCATGGACCGAGAAGTCCGGGCCGGGGTGCAGACCCAGGAGACGGAACAGGCGGGCGGCGGGGGGCGGGAGCGTGCGGTAGGACCAGGCGAAGACGGTGCGTACGGCGTCGGCTTCTTCCTCGTCGGGGCTGGAGAGCGCGTCCCACAGGGTTGACTCGTCACGCAACTGGGCGGCCAGCTCGGGTAGGGCCAGCAGCGGGTGGGTGGCGGCGCGTTCGGCGGCGATCCGCAGCGCCAGCGGAAGACGCGCGCACAGCCGGGCCAGTTCGGCGATCTGTGCTGGGTCGTCGCCGGCGCGGTAACCACGGGTGGCCGCGTTGATCAGGTCGGCAGACTCCCGCTCGGTGAGCATGCCCAAGGTGATACGGCGGGCGCCGTCGCGCACGGCCAGCCCAGAGAGGCGGTGGCGGCTGGTCACCACCGTCAGGCACCCGGCGGTTCCGGGCAGCAGTGGGCGTACCTGGCCGACGGTGGCGGCGTTGTCCAGCACCACCAGGACCTGCTTGCCCGCCAGCAGCGACCGGTACAGCTCCGCACGCTCCTCCAGCCCGACCGGGATGGCCGGGGCAGGGATGCCGAGCGCGCCCAGGAATCGCCCCAGCACGGCTGCGGGCGCCAGGGACGGTCCGGTGTCGTAGCCGCGCAGGTTCACGAACAACTGGCCGTGGGGGAAGCTCCCGCTGATCCGGTGGGCCAGGCGGACGGCGAGCGAGGTCTTGCCGACCCCGGCCGTCCCGGCGATCATCACCACCGACACCGAGCCATCCGTGCCGTCGCTGTCGCTGTCGCTGTCGCTGTCGCCGTCGCCCGCGCCCTCGCGTAGCAGCGCGGCCAACTCGGCGAGTTCGGAGGCCCGGCCGACGAAGCCGGACACGTCACGTGGGAGCTGTCGTGGCACCGGAACCTCCACCTTCACGGGCGCGGCACCGTGGAAGTGAACGCCACCGGAAACCTGCCCGGCCTGCACCACATCACGAGCCGAGCCCGACAGGTCCGACCACACTCCACCGCGCCCCGCCCCGCCCCCCGGCTCGCCGGGTAAGACATCCCCCATGCCCAGCCCTTCCCCTCCACGTCACCGGCGCCTGCGCCTGCGCCACGACAAGAGCAGTACTTCCTCTACCCGTCACCCCACCGCACACACTCCGCCCCTCCGCGCCGAAGGGTGCTGTGGGCCGGACACCGGCCCACAGCACCATGCCGCAGCTGCTACGTCATGCGGGCATATTGAACTCGCCGTTCCACGCCCCGAGCAGGAATGCCTCCCATTCCGCTCGGTTGAACGCCACCATGGGGCCGCTCCTGTCGTGGGTGTTGCGCACGAAGGCCAGGCCCTCATCGAAGCGGACTTCCACGCAGTTGCCGCCGCTCGGACTGAAGCTGCTCTTGAACCATCCCTCGTCGGGCGGCGGGAGCACTGTCATCGTGGTCATCGCCCTCCCCCTTCTCCTGCGGGCCGCACGCCCTGATGCAGCGGCCGGTGTCATCAGCACACCGGTGAGCAGCCAGGTGAGACCATGGTGAGAAGCCCTCACTCACGCTTCACTCACGCCGGGACTGGCGCTGACATCGGCACCAGCCCGGTCACGGATGGGCGGGAGTATCTGCTGTGGCGTGCACCGCCCTCTGCTCCGACTTTTGCTGCTGCGCGCTCCTGGTACGTGCCCCGAGCGCTGCCGACCGTGGTCCTGTCAAGGACACGCCTGTTCTGGACGGAATCCGCGCGCGCCGATCCCACCCAGGGCGTGCCGGGCGAGGGCCAGGATGCGCTGGTGCGGCAGGCCGCTGCGGCGTTCGCGGCCGAACTGATCCGCTCACGCTCGCCCCGAAAGCAACACGCTCAGTGCGGCCAAATAGGCGGGTTAGTGCAGAAGTGCCCGCCCAGATAAGCATGATCAGGGTTCTCCGGATCAAGCTCCCCCTGCTCAGCGATGAGCTTCGCCGCGTACGGCTCCGAGTCGTCCCGCGGCTCGTACCCCAGCGCGCGCGCCGAGGCGAGGTCCCACCACAGGCGGGTGTTGGCCGAGCTGCCGTACACGACCGTATAGCCGACATCCTCCGCCGTAAGGGCCGCGTGGAGGAGCCGGGCGCCGTCGGCCGGGCTCATCCAGACCGACAGCATGCGCACCGACGTCGGCTCGGGGAAGCAGGAGCCGATGCGGATGGCGACCGTCTCGATGCCGTGCTTGTCCCAGTAGAAGGACGCCAGGTCCTCGCCGAAGGACTTGGACAGGCCGTAGAAGGTGTCCGGGCGGCGCGGGGTGTCGATGGGGATGAGGGATTCGTCCGGCACGGGGGTGGTGGCCGGGCGGGGGGTGAAGCCGACGGCGTGGTTGCTGGAGGCGAAGACGATGCGGCGGATGCCCGCCTCGCGTGCCGCCTCGTAGAGGTTGTAGGTGCCCTCGATGTTGGCCCGCAGGATCTTCTCGAACGGGGCTTCCAGGGAGATGCCCGCGAGGTGGATGATCGCGTCGACCCCCCGTACGGCCTCCCGCAGCGCGTCCTTGTCGGCGAGATCCGCGGTGATGGCGTCCGGCTCGCCCTCGATGGGCATGACGTCGAAGAGGCGTAGCCGGTACCCGTACGTCGCGGGCAGCAGTTCGCGCATCAGGGTGCCCATGCCGCCGGCGGCGCCGGTGAGGAGAACGGTGCGGGGAGCGGGCATGTGGGGAACTCCTCCATTAAGGGCGGAAATTCATACATAGATGCCGTTCATGAACATGGACACGCTAGGGATGGTGGCGGGGGTGCGTCAAGAGTCGTGGGGTGGGGGTGGTGGTGTGTCCCGCGCGGCTCCTTATACGTGCAGCCGCCTTGACCCGTGCGGGCGGGCTGTCCTACCGTGGCTGCGTTCATGAATGTAGATGACGATCAGAAACATGTACGCGCCGATGAGGTGATGGCACGTCGGCGCACACGACAGGGAGAGCCCGTGACCTCAGCCTCACTCGCCGAGCGCCTTGACGGACTGCTGTTCTTCCCCGTGACCGCCTACGGGCCCGACGGCGCCCTGGATCTCGACGCGTATCGCGCGCATGTGCGCGGCGGGATCGAGGCGGGGGCGGCCGCTGTCTTCGCGTGCTGTGGCACCGGTGAGTTCCACGCGCTCACCGCCGAGGAGTTCCGCGCCACCGTCGCCGCCGCCGTCGAGGTGGCCGACGGGCGGGTGCCGGTGATCGCCGGGGCGGGGTATGGCACCGCTCTCGCCATCCAGTACGCGAAGCTCGCCGAGGAGGCCGGGGCGGACGGGCTGCTGGCCATGCCGCCGTATCTGGTCGTCGCCTCCCAGGAGGGGCTGCTGCGGCACTACACCGCGCTCGCGGGCGCGACCGGCCTCGACGTCATCGTCTACCAGCGGGACAACGCCGTCTTCACCCCGCAGACCGTGGTCGAGCTCGCCAAGGTCCCCGGCATCATCGGGCTCAAGGACGGCCTCGGCGACCTGGACCTGCTGCAGCGCATCATCAGCGCGGTGCGCGCCGACGACCCCGAGGGGAAGTTCCTCTACTTCAACGGGCTGCCCACCGCCGAGCTGACCGGGCTCGCCTACCGCGGCATCGGCGTGCTGCTCTACTCCTCCGCGGTCTTCTGCTTCGCCCCCGAGATCGCCCTCGCCTTCCACAAGGCCCTGATCACGGGCGACGACGCGACGTGCAACGCGCTGCTGGACGGCTTCTACCGGCCCCTGGTCGAACTGCGCAACCAGGGGCGCGGCTACGCCGTCTCGCTCGTCAAGGCGGGGGTACGGATGCGCGGCCTGGACGTCGGCGAGGTGCGCTCGCCGCTGTCGGAGCCCAGCCCCGCCCACGTCAAGGAGCTGGCCGAGCTGATCGAGCGCGGGCTGGCCCTCGTGCCCGGGGCAACGCAGCTACCGGAGCCGCCGCTACCGTAGCCGACGACCGCGCCTGACGACCGTGTCCGACGACCGCGCCTGACCACCGCGCCTGACGACCGTGTCCGACGGCCACGTCTGACGACCGCCCGACGACCCCTAGGGGGAAACCGCGTTGAAAGCCTCCGCCTTCGTCTACCCCTGGGACGTCGTCGGCGATCCCGACGCCGCCCGCCGCATCGCCGACCTCGGGGTCCAGCAGGTCACCCTCGCCTCGGCGTACCACTCCACCCGCGCGCTGACCCCGCGCCACCCGCGCCACCGCATCGTCACCGCCCGGCACGCCGCCGTCCTCTACCCGCCGGACCCGGACCGCTGGGCGGGCCGGGCGCCGCGCCCGTACGAGCAGTCGTGGGTGGACGGCGCCGACCCGTACGGCGCGGCGGCCGGCGCGCTCGCCGACGCCGGGCTCGAGGTGCACTCCTGGGTGGTCCTCGCGCACAACTCCCGTATGGGTGACGAGCTTCCGCACACCTCCGTGCGCAACGCGTACGGCGACCGCTACCCCTGGGCGCCCTGTATCGCCCGCCCCGAGGTGCGCGCGTACGTGGTCGACCTGGCCGCTGAAGCGGCGGTGCGCCCCGGCACCCGCGGCACCGAGCTGGAGTCCTGCGGCTGGTACGGGGTCACGCATCTGCACGCGCACGACAAGATCGGCGGGGTGCCGCTCGGCGGCGCGGCCCAGTACCTGATGTCGCTGTGCTTCTGCGACAGCTGCCACGCGGGCTACGCCTCGCTCGGTGCCGACCCTGAGGAGCTGCGGCAGGCGGTGCGGCGCGCACTGCGGCCGATCTGGTCGGGGGAGGCGGCCCAGGGCGGGGGCGACCGGGCCGCGGAGTGGGCCGAGGTGGAGAAGCTGCTCGGCGCCGACCACGCCGCCACCTTCGCCACCTGGCGCGACCGGGTCGCGGCCGAGCTGCAGCGGGACGCCGTCGCCGCCGTACGGGAGGCGGCGAGCGGCGAGTTCCAGGTGCTGCTGCACGCCGACCCGGCGCCCCACCGCTTCGGCGCGAACGTCGGGGTGGACCCCGCGGGCATCCTCCGCCACGCCGACGGCGTCGTTCTGCCCTGCACCGGGAACGACGCGGGGCGGGTCGATGTGCTGACCCCCTTCGTCCCGCACAAGACCGAACGCACCACCCTGGCGGCGAACTTCACCGTCGTCGTCGGCATGGGCGGCAGCCCGGGCACCCTCGAAGCCGACGCCACCCACGCGGTCGGCCTCGGCGCGGACGAAATCCGGCTCTACCACGCCGGACTCGCCTCCGACGCGGACCTCGCCGCCGTGCGCACCGCCCTCGAACGGCTTCCCTGACGCGCACTCAACTCATGTGGGCCGCCCCGGCAATTTTTGTCAGAACCGTTGACGAACCCCCGGGGCGGTCCTAATTTCATCGCGTCGTACTTCGTACGTCATATATGAGACGCGATATGTGAGATCTGAGAGCCCCATGGACATTGCGCCGAGCCCGATCCCCTCCCGTACGCAGTACGTACTGGAGGCGGTCAAGCACGGGATCCTCACCGGACGGCTGCGGCCCGGCCAGCCCCTCGTCGAGACCGAGCTGGCGGCCCAGTTCGGCGTCTCCAAGACCCCGGTCCGCGAAGCGCTCAAGACCCTCGCCGGCCGCGGGCTCGTCGTGATGAGCGAGTACAAGGGCGCGACCGTACGCACCGTCGACACCGCCATGGCCCACGCCGTCTACGACGTACGTCTGCTGCTCGAGCCCGAGGCGCTGCGCCGCACCGTCACCACGCGCGCCGACCTGGCCGGCGCGAGCGCCGCCCTGGAGCGCTCCGCCGCCGCGGCCGACCCGGCCGGGCGCTCGCTGGCCAACCGCGACTTCCACCGCGCGCTGTATCTGCCCTGCGGCAACCCGCTGCTGGCCGGGATCCTCGACGAGCTGCGCGATCAGGCGGCCCTTGTCTCCGCCGTCGCCTGGCAGGCCGTTCCGTCCTGGGAGCGGGAGGCGGACGAGCACCGCGAGATCCTTGCGCGCGCGCTCGACGGCGACGCGGACGGCGCGGGCGCCGCCCTGTACGACCACATCGCCTCCTTCGTGCAGCGCGCCTTCCCGAAAGTCGCGGGCGCCGCGGGCGCCGCGGGCGCCGCGGGCGCCGCCCGGGCCGCGGAGGCCGCCCCCTAGACCGCGTGGGCGCGTGCGATGAGGGGACGGTCCCGCACGCGCCCACGCGACCCACCCCACCAGCCACCGTCCTCGGCTCAACAGGCCCCATCGGCCCTACCGGCCCACCGGATCGGCCCGACCAGCCGTACCGGCCCGACCAGAAGGGATAGGCACCGTATGGACCACTCACCACTGAGGGCGGCGCTCGCGGACGTCGTGGCGATCCCGGTGACTCCGTACGACGCCGAGGGCGCCGTGGAACAGGACACCTACCGCGCCCTGCTGCGTCGGCTCCTGGACGGCGGCGTACGGGCCGTCACCCCCAACGGCAACACCGGCGAGTTCTACGCCCTCACCCTCGCCGAGCGCCGGTTGGTCACCGAACTGACCGTGGCGGAGACCGGCGGCCGGGCCGCCGTCCTCGTCGGCGTCGGCCACGATGTGGCCACCGCGGTCGAGGCCGCCCGGCACGCCGGCGAGGTGGGCGCCGGGATGGTGATGGTGCACCAGCCCGTGCACCCCTACGTCTCCCAGGACGGCTGGGTCGACTACCACCGCGCCATCGCCGAGGCCGTACCCGAGCTCGGGGTGGTGCCGTATCTGCGCAATCCGCTGATCGAGGGGGCCGCCATCGCCCGGCTCGGCGAGGCCTGCCCCAACGTCATCGGCGTCAAGTACGCGGTCCCGGACGCGGCGCGCTTCGCCGCGGTGGCCCGCGACGCGGGGCTCGACCGGTTCGTCTGGGTGGCCGGGCTCGCCGAGCTGTACGCGCCCTCGTACTGGGCCGTCGGCGCCACCGGCTTCACCTCCGGACTGGTCAACGTGGCCCCGAAGGTCTCGCTCGACATGCTGGGCGCGCTGCGCGCCGGGGACTACGCGGGCGCGATGAAGGTGTGGGAGCAGATCCGGCCGTTCGAGGAGCTGCGCGCCGCCCACCAGTCGGCCAACAACGTCAGCGTCGTGAAGGAAGCGCTTGCTGCGCTGGGCTTGTGCCGCCGCGACATCCGCCCGCCCAGCAGCGCGCTGCCCGAACCGCAGCGCGCCGAGGTCGCCGCGCTCGTCCAGGGGTGGGCGATATGACGCCCGCGACCCCCCAAACCCCCGCGAGCTCCGGTAGAAAGACGCCCGAGCAACTGCGTAGCCACCAGTGGTACGGCACCGACGGCCTGCGCTCCTTCAGCCACCGGGCCCGTACCCGCCAGCTCGGCTACCTCCCCCAGGAGCACCTGGGCAAGCCGGTCATCGCGATCCTCAACACCTGGAGCGATATCAACCCCTGCCACGTCCATCTGCGGGACCGCGCGCAGGCGGTCAAGCGCGGGGTGTGGCAGGCCGGCGGATTCCCGCTGGAATTCCCGGTGTCGACGCTCTCGGAGACCTTCCAGAAGCCGACGCCCATGCTCTACCGCAATCTGCTCGCCATGGAGACCGAGGAGCTCTGCCGCTCCTACCCGGTGGACGGCGCGGTCCTCCTGGGCGGCTGCGACAAGAGCACCCCCGCGCTGCTGATGGGCGCCGCCACCGCCGATCTGCCGACCGTCTTCGTGCCGGCCGGGCCGATGCTGCCGGGCCACTGGCGCAACGAGGTGCTGGGCTCGGGCACCGACATGTGGAAGTACTGGGACGACAAGCGGGCCGGGTTAATCGGCGACTGCGAGATGTCCGAGCTGGAGAGCGGTCTGGCCCGCTCGCCCGGCCACTGCATGACCATGGGCACTGCCTCGACGCTGACGGCCGCCGCCGAGGCGCTGGGCGTCACCGTCCCCGGCGCCTCCTCCATCCCGGCCGTCGACTCCGGACATGAGCGGATGGCCGCGGACTCGGGGCTGCGCATCGTCGAACTGGTCTGGCAGGACCTCAAGCTCTCCAGGATCCTCACCCGTGAGGCATACGAGGACGCGGTCGCCACCGTCCTCGCGCTCGGCGGCTCCACCAACGCCGTGATCCATCTGATCGCCATGGCCGGGCGGTCCGGGGTGCGGCTCACCCTCGACGACTTCGACCGGATCGCCCGTACCGTCCCGGTGCTGGCCGACCTCCGCCCCGGCGGCCGCTATCTGATGGAGGACTTCTACTTCGCGGGCGGCCTGCCCGGCTTCCTCGCCGAACTGGCCCAGTTGAAGGACGTCCTGCACCTGGACCGCCCGACCGTCGCCCACACCACCCTGCGCGAACAGCTCGACGGCGCCCTCGTCCACAACCCCGAGGTCATCCGCCCGCTCGACAACCCGCGGGCGAGCGAGGGGGGAGTGGCGGTGCTGCGCGGCAATCTGTGCCCCGACGGCGCGGTCATCAAGCACATCGCCTGCGAGCAGCGGCTGCTCGAACACACCGGCCCCGCCGTCGTCTTCGACGACTACAAGACGATGCAGGCCACCATCAACGACCCCGCCCTCGGCATCACCGAGGACAGCGTGCTGGTGCTGCGCAACGCCGGCCCGCTCGGCGGCCCCGGGATGCCCGAGTACGGCATGCTGCCGATCCCCGACCACCTCCTCAAGAAGGGGGTGCGGGACATGGTCCGCATCTCCGACGCGCGGATGAGCGGGACCAGTTACGGGGCTTGTGTGCTGCATATCGCCCCCGAGTCGTACGTCGGCGGGCCGCTCGCCCTCGTCCGCACCGGCGATCTGATCACCCTCGACGTCAAGGCGCGCACGCTGCGCCTGGAGGTCGACGACGCCGAGCTGGAGCGGCGCCGGGCGGCCTGGACACCGCCCCCGCCCCGCTACGCCCGCGGCTACGGCGCGCTCTACCAGGAACAGATGACCCAGGCCGACACCGGCTGCGACTTCCGCTTCCTTGCCGCCCCCGGTGTGGACCCCGAGCCATACGCGGGCTGAACTCCCCTCTGAACAGCAATTTTTTTGCACGACATACCGAACAACATTCGGTAAGCGCTTCACCTGCTCGATCCCGCCCGACCGTGCACCCCTGAGAACGGAGAAGCAGTCATGGCCGACGCCGTGGCGAAACCACCCCGGGTCACCCGGCGCCGTACCGGCCGTACGAGCGGTACCAAAGGCACAGGCAAAGGCAAAGGCTCCGCCCGCCGCCTCCCGTATCTGCTGATCGCCCCCGCGGGGCTGCTGATGCTGGGCTTCATCGCCTATCCGATGCTCAGCGTCCTCTACTACAGCCTGCAGAACTACAACGTCACCAAGCCCTGGCGGAACGGCTACGCGGGCCTGGACAACTTCACCAAGATCTTCACCGACGACCCGCAGTTCTGGGACACCCTCGCCTTCAGCGGCAAATGGGTCGTCACCGAGGTGCTGCTGCAGCTCGTCCTCGGACTCGCGCTCGCCCTGCTGGTCAACCAGACCTTCATCGGCCGCGGCATCGCCCGCGCCCTGGTCTTCTCGCCCTGGGCAGTGTCCGGGGTGCTGACCACCACCATCTGGATGCTGCTCTACAACCCGTCCACCGGCATCAGCCGCTATCTGGCGGACGCGGGGATCGGCAGCTACGGCACCTCGGTGCTCTCCGACACCGGCACCGTCTTCTGGGCGGCCGTGCTCGCCGAACTCTGGCGCGGCGTCCCGTTCTTCGCCATCCTCATCCTGGCCGATCTGCAGTCCATCCCGAAGGATCTGTACGAGGCGGCCTCGGTCGACGGCGCGGGCCGGCTGCGGCAGTTCTTCCACATCACCCTGCCGCATCTGAAGGACGCGATCATCCTCTCCACGCTGCTGCGCGGGGTGTGGGAGTTCAACAACGTCGACCTCCTCTACACCCTCACCGGCGGCGGCCCGGCCGGGCAGACCACCACCCTCCCGCTGTATGTCGCCAACACCGGCATCGACGGACACGACTTCGGCTACGCCTCCGCGCTGACCACCGTCGCCTTCGTGATCCTTCTCTTCTGCTCGATTCTCTATCTGCGCCTGAGCAAGTTCGGAGGCGACAACAAGTGACCACCGCACTCGCGGAGAAGGGCCTCGCCCCCGCCCCCGCCCCCGCCACCGCTCCGGACGCACACCAGGGCAAGAAGCGCGGGCGCGGGATCGACCAGGGTGTGCCGCGCTGGCAGATCTATCTGCCGCTGGCCCTCTATCTGCTGTTCACCCTGATCCCGTTCTACTGGATGCTGCTGTTCGCGCTGCGCCCGGCCGGCTCCACCTCGCTGGTGCCGTGGCCGATGACCGGCGAGCACTTCGCCAAGGTCTGGAACGAGCGAAGCTTCGGGATCTTCTTCCAGAACAGCATGATCGTCGGAGTCTCCTCGCTGGTGATGACCACGGCGGTCGCCCTGGCCGGCGGCTACGCCCTGGCGCGCTTCGACTTCAAGATCAAAAAGGCGTTCATGCTGGCGCTGCTGGCCTCGCAGTTCATCCCCGGCGCGCTGATGCTGGTCCCGCTCTTCGAGATCTTCAAGAACCTGCAGATGATCAACTCGCTGGGGAGCGTGGTCATCGCGGAGACGGTCTTCCAGCTGCCGCTGTCCATGATCCTCATCAGCGGCTTCATCAGGAACGTGCCGGTGTCCCTGGAGGAACAGGCCTGGGTGGACGGCTGCGGCCGCTTCCGCGCCTTCTGCGCGGTGGTGCTGCCGCTGCTGCGGCCCGGCCTGATCGCGGTGGGCTCCTTCGCCTTCGTCCACAGCTGGAACCACTTCCTGTTCGCCCTGATGTTCCTGAGCTCCCAGGACAAGCAGACCATCCCGGTCGGCCTCAACACGCTGATCGGGTCGGACAGCGTCGACCTGGGCGCACTGGCGGCGGGCGGAGTGATCGCCGCCGTGCCCGTCGTCATCGTGTTCGCCTTCATCCAGAAGTGGTTGATCACCGGGTTCAGCGCGGGCGCGGTCAAGGGCTAGGCGCCAGGCCGTAACGCCGCCGCGCAGCGGCCCGGCCGCCGATCGGAGTACGACTCTCGCGGACAAGGAGGTCCGAAGATGCGCATGGCGCACCCCCAGGGACGGGGGGTTCCAGCGAAATCGCGCGCGAATCGCACGGGGTGGACCCGGCTCGGTACGACGGCCCTGGCCGCCGCCACCCTCATTGGGCTGGCCCTGCCCGCCGGGGCGCAGGCCGAGCCGCCCGCGCATGACGGTGACCCCGGCCCCGCCCTCGGCCGCGACCCCGGCCGTGACCTCGGGCGCGAAGTGCTCGGGGCGGACGACGGATGGGCGGCGGAGGGCGCCGGAACCACCGGCGGGGCCGCGGCCGACGACGCGCAGGTGTTCACCGTACGGAACCGGGCGCAGCTGGCCGCCGCGCTGGACGGCGGCAGCCCCGTACCGAAGATCATCTACGTCCGGGGGACCATCGACGCCAACACCGACACACAAGGGCGCCCGCTGAGCTGCGCGGACTACGCCTCCGACGGCTACACCACCGAGAAGTACCTGACCGCCTACGACCCCCGCGCCTGGGGCGGCCAGAAGCCCTCCGGCCCGCAGGAGGAGGCCCGCGCCGCCTCCGCCGCGCGCCAGGCGGAGCGGGTCGAGCTGGCCGTCGGCTCCAACACCACCCTCGTGGGCCTCGGCCGGGACGCCGTCCTCAAGGGCGCGAGCCTCCAGGTCAAGGACGCCTCCAACGTCATCGTCCGCAACCTCGAACTGCGCGACGCCTACGACTGCTTCCCCGTCTGGCAGCCCAACACCGGCGGCCTCGGCGACTGGAAGACCGCGTACGACAACATCTGGCTGCGCGGCGCCAGCCACGTCTGGGTCGACCATGTGACCGTCAGCGACAAGGGACACCCCGACGCCGCCGAGCCCACCTACTTCGGCCGCAACTACCTGCGCCACGACGGGCTGCTGGACATCACCAACGGCTCGGATCTGGTGACCGTCTCCTGGAGCCGGTTCGCCGACCACGACAAGGCGATGCTCATCGGCAACGGCGACAACGTCACCACGGACCGCGGCAAGCTGCGGGTCACCCTCCACCACAACAGCTTCAAGGGCGTCGTCCAGCGCGCCCCACGGGTCCGCTTCGGCCAGGTCCACGTCTACAACAACGCCTACGACGTCCCCGAGGGCGCCGACTACCGCTACTCGTGGGGCGTCTCCACCGAGTCGCGGATCTACGCCGAGAACAACGCGTTCACCACGCCCGGCCACGTCGAGGCCGCCGACCTGGTCAAGAGCTGGAACGGCAGCGCCCTGCACCAGAGCGGAGTCGAGTTCAACGGCTACCCGGTCGACCTGCTGGCCATCCACAACTCGTACAACTCCGGCAGCGAACGCGACCTGGAGCCCGACGTGGGCTGGACCCCCGCCCTGCACGGCCGGATCGACGGCGCAGCGAAGGCGGCCAAGGACGTGGCGCGCGGCGCGGGCGCCGGACGGATCGGCTGAGAGGCGACCATGGAACCCACCCCCCTCGTACTCGCCGGGGCCCGCGGCCACGGCCGCTGGCACCTGGAGAACATCCGGCGGCTGACCGCCCAGGGCCTGGTCCGGCTCGCCGGAGTCTGCGAACTCACCCCCCTGACCGCCGAAGAGCTCGGCGACGGCCTCGCCGGCCCCGGCATCTCCACCCCCGGCACCCCCGCCCCCGCCCCCGCCCCCGCCCCCGAACAGTCCGCCGACCTCGCCGACCTGGTGACCCGTACGGGCGCGCGGATCGCCATCATCTGCACCCCCATCCACACCCACGCCGACCTCGCCCTCGCCGCCGCCGGCCGCGGCGCCCACCTGCTGCTGGAGAAGCCCCCCACCCCCTCGTACGCCGAGTTCACCCGCATGACCGAGGGCCTGGACAGACTCGGCACCGCCTGCCAGATCGGCTTCCAGTCGCTCGGCTCCCACGCCCTGACCGCGATCCGGAAACTCATCTCCGACGGCGCCATCGGAGAGGTCACCGGCATCGGCGCGGCCGGCGCCTGGGCCCGCGACGAGGACTACTACACCCGCGCCCGCTGGGCCGGACACCGCTCCCTCGACGGCCGGGACGTCATCGACGGCGTACTCACCAACCCCCTCGCCCACGCCGTCGCCACCGCCCTGCGCATCGACGGCGCCGACCGGGCCGAGGACATCACCTCCATCGAGCTGGAGCTGTTCCGGGCCAACGACATCGAGGCCGACGACACCTCCTGCGTACGGCTGCGCACCGCGGGCAACACCACCGGCACGGATACGACCACCATCACCGTCGCCGCCACGCTCTGCGCCGAACAGCCCGGCGAGCCGTACGTCCTGATCCACGGCGACCGCGGCCGGATCACCTTCTGGTACAAGCTCGACCGGGTGCTCCTGGAGCGCCCGGGACATGAGCCGGAGACCACCGACCACCCCAGGACCGACCTCCTGGAGAACCTGGTCGCGCATCTGCGCGACGGCACCGAACTGCTCGTCCCCCCACACCGCACCGGCGCGTTCATGCGCGTCGTCGAAGCCATCCGCACCGCCCCCGATCCGGTCCGGCTCCCCGCGGACGCCTGGCGCACCGAGCCGGGCATCGGCGCGGCGCCCTCGGCGAAGCGCCGCACCGTACCGGGCATCGACCGCCTGGTCGCCGCCGGCGCGGAACGCCTCGCCCTCTACTCGGAACTGCGCGCCCCCTGGGCCGCACCCCCCGCGGAGGTCCCCCACACATGAACCGTCCCCTGACCAACCGGCCCCCCTGCACCGTGCTGCGCTGCGACGGACGCCCCGTCGGCACCTACACCCACCGCCCGCAGCTCCCCGACACCCTCGCCCCCCGCCCGTTTCTGCATCCCGTACGGACCCTGGCCGGCATCACCGTCACCGAGTCGCGCCCCGCCGACCACCCGCACCACCTGGGCGTCGGCGTGGCCGTCCCGGACCTGGCCGGGCGCAACTTCTGGGGCGGCCGCACCTATGTGCGCGGCCAGGGCCCCACCGAACTGGACAACCACGGCTCGCAGCGCCACCTGGGCTGGCTGCTGCGCGACCCGGACGGCTTCGTGGAGGAGCTGTCCTGGGTCGCGGGCGGGCGGCAGATCCTGCTGGAGCGGCGTACGGTCGCGGTGCGCGCCCTCTCGCACGGCGCCGACGGCTGCTGGGCGCTCGACTTCACCACCGCCCTCACCAACGTGACCGGGGAGACCGTCACGATCGGCAGCCCGGCCACCAACGGCCGCCCCGGCGCGGGCTACGGCGGCTTCTTCTGGCGCGCGCCGCGCCGAGCCGAGCCGCCGCGGGTCTTCAGCGCCGACGGCGAGGGCGAGGCCGCGGTGCACGGCAGACCCTCGGACTGGCTGGCGCTCGCGGCCGAGGACTGGACCCTGGTGTTCGCCGGGGCGACCGGCGACACCCGCGCCGACCCCTGGTTCGTCCGCACCGGCGACTACCCGGGCGTCGGCTCGGCCCTCGCCTGGGACCGGCGGCTGGCCATCGCCCCCGCCGACACCGTCACCCGGCGCATCGTCACCGCGGTCGCCGACGGCCGCCTGGACCGCCAGACGGCGGCCCGGATCGGGGCGCAGCTGTCCGACAAGGGGGCGACCGTATGAGCGGACGAGCACGCGGCCGCCGGGCCGCGGACGGCGGCGATAGCGGCACCTCTGCGCCGCGTGTGCGGAGAAGCGAAGAAGGGAGGCACAGTATGACCGCATCCGCAAGTGGGCCGGTGTGGCGGGCCGACCAGGGCGACGGCACATACCGCAACCCCGTACTGAACGCCGACTGGTCGGACCCGGACGCCATCCGGGTCGGCGACGACTACTACCTCACCGCCTCCAGCTTCGGCCGCGCCCCCGGCCTGCCGATCCTGCACTCCCGCGACCTGGTCAACTGGCGGCTCATCGGACACGCCCTGGAACGCCTCGAACCCGAGGAGGCGTTCGCCGCCCCACGGCACGACTGCGGGGTGTGGGCACCCAGCATCCGCCACCACGACGACCGCTTCTGGATCTTCTGGGGCGACCCCGACACCGGCATCTATCAGATCAACGCCCCCGACCCGCGCGGCCCATGGACCAGGCCGCATCTGCTCAAGGCGGGCAAGGGCCTGATCGACCCCTGCCCGCTGTGGGACGAGGACGGCGCGGCCTACCTGGTCCACGCCTGGGCCAAATCCCGCGCCGGTGTGAAGAACCGGCTGACCGGCCACCGGATGAGCCCCGACGGCACGGCCCTGCTGGACGAGGGCACACTGATCGTCGACGCGGACGCCATCCCCGGCTGGTTCACCCTCGAAGGGCCGAAGCTCTACCAGCGGGACGGCTGGTTCTGGATCCTCGCCCCGGCGGGCAGCGTGGAGACCGGCTGGCAGGGCGCGCTGCGCTCGCGCGACTTCTCCGGCCCGTACGAACACCGCACCGTCCTCGCCCAGGGCCGCACCGACATCAACGGCCCGCACCAGGGCGCCTGGGTGGACACCCCGGCGGGCGAGGACTGGTTCCTCCACTTCCAGCAGCGCGGCGCGTACGGGCGCGTGGTGCACCTCCAGCCCATGGAGTGGGCCGAGGACGGCTGGCCCGTGATGGGCGACCGCGGCGAGCCCGTCGCCACGTACCGCAAACCCAAGGCGGATCCGCAGCCCCCCGAGGCCCCGGCGACCGACGACGGCTTCCCGGGCGGGCGGTACGGCCGCCAGTGGTCGTGGACGGCCAACCCGGCCCCGGGCTTGACCACCGCCCACAGCGGCGACGGCCTGTGGCTGACCTGCCACCGCACCGCGGACGCGGACGATCTGCGGCGGCTGCCGAACGTGTTGGTGCAGCGGCTGCCCGCCGAGGAGTTCACCGTGACGGTCGAGCTGTCCCTGCACAGCGAGGTGCCGGGCGCCAAGGCCGGCCTCGCGATCCTGGGCGACGCGTTCGGCTGGATCGGCCTGGAGCGTACGGCGAACGGAACCCGCCTCGTCCACCGCTTCGCCGACGTCGCCACCGAACGCGAACGTGACGCCGAACCCCCACGCGAGGCCCCCGACGGCCGGGCCCAGCTCCGGATCGAGGTCACCCGCGGCGCCCGCTGCCGCTTCCTCACCAACACGGGCACGGGCAACGACTGGCACCCCTCCGGCCCCGTCTTCGCCGCCACCCCCTGGCGCTGGGTGGGCGCCCTCCTGGGCCTCTTCGCCACAGCCCCCAAGGGCCAGGGAACCCCGGGCTATGCCGAATTCAGAAACTTCCGCACGGAAGGAACAGCCCCATGAGGTTGTGGGCAATCGTCCCGCGGAGGGGGCACCTCCCAGCGGTAGCTGGGGGAGGGACGGGTGGGCACACCCCCACCCGCAGACGGCCACGCACCGTAACCACGACGGTGCTCGCTCTTAGGACCACCGTCGCGCTGCTGGCCACACTCCTGACACTACTGACCGCGCTCCAAGCCCCCACAGCCCAAGCCCAACCGCAAACCCCAGCCAAAACATGGTCGGACATCCCAGACGGCTTCGCCGCCACCGCTGGCGGCACAACAGGCGGCGCAGGCGGCAAAGTAGTAACCGTCCGCACCCAACAAGACCTCACCGCGTACGCCGCCTCCCCCGACCCCTACATCATCCGCATCGCGGGCTCCATCGACGTATCCCCCTTCGGCTCCGACATCATCGTCGCCTCCAACAAGACCCTCATCGGCGTGGGCACCACCGGGGAGATCGTCCATGGCGAGCTCCACCTCAACCCCGGCACCCACAACGTGATCATCCGGAACCTCACCATCCGGGACAGCTACGTCGAGGGCGACTGGGACGGCAAGACCCAGGACTTCGACGCGATTCAGATGGACACCGTCCACCACGTGTGGATCGACCACAACACGCTCACCCACATGGGCGATGGACTGCTCGACATCCGCAAGGACAGCGACAACATCACGGTCTCCTGGAACGTCTTCAAGAACCACAACAAGGCGTTCGGCCTCGGCTGGACCGACAACGTGACCACGAACATCACCGTGCACCACAACTGGTTCACCGGTATCAAGCAGCGCAGCCCGTCCATCGACAACGCCGCCCACGCCCACCTCTACAACAACTACCTGTCCGCCCAGTACCGGGACGAGGACCCGGTGTGGACGTACGGCAACTGGTCCCGCGGCCGGACCAAGATGGTGATCGAGAACAGCTACTACGACGGGATACGCCACCCCTACCAGGCCGACGAGACCGCCGAACTGGTCCAGCGCGGCAGCATCGCCCGCGACACCACGGGCCGCCACGACACCCGGGGCACCGCCTTCGACCCGCACGACTTCTACCCGTACCGGCTCGACCCGGCCGCCGCCGTGCCCGCCCTGGTGAAGAAGTTCTCCGGACCGCAGAGCAGCCTCGGCACCGACACCGTGCTGCGCGTCGCGGCCGATGGCTCCGGCGACTTCGGTACCGTCCAGGCCGCCGTCAACGCCGTACCGTCGGGCAACGACGGCCGGATCACGATCGCCATCGCGCCCGGCACCTACCGCGAGCAGGTCCGCGTCCCGGCCGACAAACCGCATCTCACCTTCCTGGGCACCGGCCGGGACCGCGGCGACACCGTCATCGTCCACGACACCCCCGCCGAGTACGGCGGCTCGACCGGCAGCGCCACCGTCCTGATCGCCGCGAGCGATGTGACCGCCCGCCACCTCACCTTCGTCAACGACTTCGACGAGGCCGCCCACGACCTCAAGGGCGAGCAGGCGCTGGCCATGAAGACGACCGGCGACCGGATCGTCTTCACGGACACGGCCTTCAAGGGCAACCAGGACACCCTGATGACCGACAGCCCCAAGCTGACCACCGTCAGCCGCGTCTATCTCCGCGACGCGTACATCGAGGGGGACGTCGACTTCATCTACGGCCGCGCCACCACCGTCATCGAGCGCTCCACCATCAAGGCGCTCAGCCGCGGCAGCGACAGCAACAACGGCTACATCACCGCCGCGAGCACCTGGAAGGGCAATCCGTACGGCTTTCTCATCACCCGGAGCCGGATCGTCAGCGACGCGCCCGACCAGACCTTCCACCTCGGCCGCCCCTGGCACCCCGGCGGTGAGCCGGACGCCATCGCCCAGGTGCTGATCCGCGACACCTGGCTGCCCGCCGCGATCAAGAACTCCCCGTGGACGGACATGGGCGGATTCCCGTGGCAGGAAGCCCGTTTCAGCGAGTACCGCAACACCGGACCGGGGGCCGCCCCGTCCGCCGACCGACCGCGGATGACGGACGCCGACGCCGCGGACCACGAGGTAGCCGACTACCTCGCGGGCAGCGACGGCTGGGCACCCCAGACTCACCGCTAGGAGATGCGCACCATGCGAATGAACCCGATGAGAAAGCACCCGATACCAGCCGTACGTGGCGTCGCCGCCGTGGCCGTGACGCTCGCCCTCGCCCTGTCCGCCACCGCGTGCGGGGACGACGGGTCGAGCTCCGGGTCGGAGGGGTCCGGCAAGGGCAAGATCGTCTTCTGGGACAACAACGGCGGTCCGCGCACCGCGATCTGGAAGCAGATCATCGCCAAGTTCGAGAAGAAGTACCCGGACATCGAGGTCGAGTACGTGCCGATCCCGATCGCCGACGTCCAGTCGAAGTACGACACGGCCATCCAGGGCGGCGGTGACAGCCTGCCCGACGTGGGCGGCGTCGGCACGGCGTATCTGGCCAGCCTGGTCGCCCAGGGTGCCCTGGAGCCGGTCACCGACCGTATCCAGGACAGCTCGCTCAAGGGCAAGCTGGTCAAGAACATGGTGGACAGCGTCCGCGCGGCCGGTGGCGGCGACGGCGAGGAGATGTTCTCCGTCCCGACCTCGGCCAACCAGGGCACCCTGTGGTACCGGACCGATCTGTTCAAGGCGAAGAACCTGCCCGCGCCGACCAGCTGGGACAACTTCTACAAGGCCGCTGACGAGCTGACCGACCAGGACAAGAACAAGTTCGGCTTCACCCTGCGCGGCGGGGCCGGGTCCATCGCCCAGGCGATGGAGATGATGTACGCCCAGTCCGGGATCGACACCTTCTGGGACGGCGACAAGACCACCCTCAACGACCCCAAGAACGTGGCGGCGCTGGAGAAGTACATCGCCCTCTTCAAGAAGGCCACCCCGGAGGCCGACCTGAACAACGACTTCACCAAGATGGTCGCCGAGTTCGACCAGGGCGACATCGGCATGCTGCAGCACAACCTCGGCAGCTACACCGACCATGTGAAGGCGTTCGGCAAGGACAAGATCGCCGGTGTGCCGATGCCGCCGTCCGCCGAGGGGCAGCCGCGCACCATCGTCTCCAACCCGGTCGACGGCCTCGGCCTGTTCAAGGCGAGCAAGAACAAGGCAGCGGCCTGGAAGTTCATGGAGTTCGCGGCCTCCGCGGAGATGAACAGCCTCTGGAACGAGGACGTCGGCGCCATCCCGGCCAATGTCGACGCCGCGAACGACGCCTGGATCCAGCAAGCCCCGCCGACCAAGGCGGCGCTGCAGTCGCTCAGCGACCCGCAGACCAAGGTGGTGCAGCTGCCGTACTACCTGCCGGACTGGAACACGATCAGCAAGGCGGACAACGAGCCGAACTTCCAGAAGGTGCTGCTCGGCAAGATGACCGCCAAGGAGTTCTGCGACAAGGTCGCCAAGGAACTCGACGCCGCCCAGGCGGACTGGAAAAAGCACAACTGAGGCGCGTAAGCGTCGCGGGCCGGCCGCCGTACGCCGGCGGCCGGCCCGCGCCCACCCCCCACTCCCGTGCACCCCCTGAATCCGTGACCCGTGACCCGTGACCCGTGACCCGTGACTCGGACGAAAGGCATTCGCACGCCATGTCACTCTCCCGCAGACACGCGGCGGCGTCGCTCGCCGCCGTCCCGCTCGCCCTCGCCGCGACCGGCACCGCCCAGGCCCGCCCCGGTGGGCGCGGCAGGCCCCGCGCCGAGGCGACCGTCTACCTCGCGGGCGACTCCACCGCCGCCACGAAGGCCGCCTCGGCGGCCCCGGAGACCGGCTGGGGGATGGCCCTGCCCTTCTTCCTCGCCGACCGGCTGCGGGTCGCCAACCATGCCGTCAACGGCCGCAGTTCGAAGAGCTTCTACGACGAGGGGCGGCTCGCGGCGATCCTGACCGCCATCCGGCCCGGCGACTTCCTGTTCATCCAGTTCGGCCACAACGACGAGAAGACCGACGACCCGGCCCGGGGCACCGATCCGGCCACCACCTATCCGCAGTATCTGCGGCTGTACGTGGGCGGGGCGCGCGACCGCGGCGCCCGCCCGGTGCTGCTGACCTCCGTCGAGCGCCGTAAGTTCGACGCGGCGGGCACCGCCAAGACCACGCACGGCGCCTACCCCGACGCGGTGCGCTCCCTCGCCCGGGCCGAAGGGGTGCCGCTGATCGACGTACAGGCGTCGAGCATCGCCCTGTGGCAGCGGCTCGGGCCCGAGTCCACCAAGGGCTGCTTCAACTGGCTCGACCCGGGGGAGTCGCCCAACTACCCGGACGGCAAGCAGGACAACACCCACTTCCAGCCGCACGGCGCGATCGAGGTGGCCCGCCTGGTGGCGCGCGAGCTCAAGGCCAAGGGCGTGCTGGCCCCGTCCGACGTACGCCGCCTGGACGAGGCGATCCCGGACAGCTGGATCACCTGGTAGCGCCCCGCGCCCCCGCCCAGCGCCCCTGCCACCATCCCTTCCCCGTACGCCCGTACGCCCGTACGCCCGTACGCCCCGTACGCCCGTACGCCCCGTACGCCTCCACACGTTCGCAAGGAGCCGGACCATGCGCACTTCCAGATGTCATGCCCGCGTCGCCTCGCTCGCCTCGGTGCTCTGCTGCGCCGCCCTCGTACTCGCCGCCGCCCCCGCCACGGCAGCCCCCTCCGGTCCCGTACGCGGCACCCTCCCGGCGGGCGACGGCTGGGCCTCCGCCGACGGCGGGACGACCGGCGGCGCCAAGGCCGACAAGGCCCACACCTTCACCGTCACCAACCGGGCCCAGCTCGCCAAGGCACTCGACGGCTCCGATGGCAGCCCGCGCGTCATCTACGTCAAGGGCACCATCGACGCCAACACCGACGCTGCCGGCAAGCCGCTGAGCTGTGCCGACTACGCCACCGACGGCTACGGCCTGGACGCCTACCTCACCGCGTACGACCCGGCCACCTGGGGCGACGCCCAGCCGTCCGGCCCCCAGGAGGACGCCCGCGCCGCCTCCGCCGCGCTCCAGGCGAAGCGCGTCAAGCTGGCCGTCCCCTCCCACACCACCATCGTCGGCGTCGGCCGGGACGCCCGGCTGCTGGGCGCCAGCCTGCAGGTCACCGGCGCGGACAACGTCATCGTCCGCAACCTCACCTTCGAGGACGCCTTCGACTGCTTCCCCGCCTGGGACCCGACCGACGGCGCGGACGGCGCCTGGAACTCCGAGTACGACAACCTCGTCGTCTACGGCTCCACCCATGTCTGGGTCGACCACAACACGTTCACCGACGGCCGCCGCCCCGACAGCGCCCAGCCCCGCTACTACGGCCAGCTCTACCAGCAGCACGACGGCGAGCTGGACGTGGTGCGCGGCGCCGACCTCGTCACCGCCTCCTGGAACCTCTTCGCCGACCACGACAAGACGCTGATGATCGGCAACAGCGACAGCGCGGGCGCCACCGACCGCGGCAAGCTCCGCGTCACCCTCCACCACAACGTCTTCAAGAACATCGTCGAGCGCGCCCCACGGGTCCGCTTCGGCAAGGTCGACGTCTACAACAACCACTACATCGCCCCCGCCGACGGCTACGCCTACAGCTGGGGTGTCGGCGTCGAGTCCCAGCTGTACGCCGAGGCCAACGCCTTCACCCTGCCCGGTGCGGTCGACCCCGCCAAGGTCATCAAGAAGTGGAAGGGCACGGCGCTCACCGAGAAGAACAACTATGTGGGCGGCAAGCCCGCCGGTCTCCTCGCGGCCCACAACGCGGGCGTCCCCGACGAGCAGTTGGGCGATGACGCGGGCTGGACGCCGACGCTGCGCACCCGCGTCGACGCGCCGGGCGCGGTGCCCGGCATCGTCGACGGACGCGCGGGCGCGGGCCGCCTCTGACAGCCGCCACCCCCCCCAAGCGGGAGGCCGGGCGATACCTGGCCCCGCCCGGCCTCCTCTCGGCCCGCCAGCTTGCCGGCGGCCCCTGTCCGAGCGATCGTCTCGCGCCCGCGACATCGGCCGCCGTGCCCCGGCCGCGTCGCCCCGGCCCACCGCGCTGCGCCCCGACCGCGCTCTTCCGGCCACCGCGGGAGGTGCCCGGCGGCAGCCGGGGCGGGCCGGCCTGGCGTCGGGGGCCCGGGAAGAGTGCCCGGACAGGTCCTAACCGGCGGTCGCGGCGCGGAGGACGTGTGCCGTCGAGCGGCGTTCGCCCTCGGCCGGGGCTCGGTCGGCGCTCCCGTTGGCGCTGTGATCGGCGTAGCGGGCCAGGAGCCGGACCGCGTCCAGGTCCTCCACCGCCGCGAAGCCCGCCTCCCGCAGGTCCGCGGCCAGCTCCTCGGGGGCGAAGTAGCTCAGGAAGGGCTCGCCGAGCGCGGCCACACGTGCCGCGCGGTTGCTGTGGGCGGCGCGGACGCTCGGTGGCATGGCGCTCGGCGGCTCGCTGTAGTCGAAGACGGCCTCCGCGCCGCCGGGCAGGCCCGCGAGGTGGCCGAGCGTGCCGAACACCGCCTCTCGGGTCAGATACGGCACCACGCCCAGCCAGCTGAAGAACGCCGGTCGCGCCGGGTCGAATCCGGCCGCCGCCAGCCCGTCGCCCAGGTTCTCCCGTTCGAAGTCGACCGGTGCGAAGGTCAGCGACGGCGGCAGCGGGATGCCGGCGCCGGACAGGCGCTCGCGCTTCCACTCCTGGGTGGCCGGGTGGTCCACCTCGAAGACCGCGAGACCGGCGGCCTCGTGCGGATTGCGGTAGGCGAAGGTGTCAAGCCCGGCGCCGAGGACCACGAGTTGGCGTACGCCGCGCGCGACGGCGGCGGCCAGCTGGTCCTCGGCGAAGCGCGAGCGCGCGGCGATGAACAGCCGGAAGCCCCGGCGCCCGGGCGGGGTGCGGGCCGTGTCGAGCTGGCTGAGCAGTTCTTCGGAGTCCGCGCCGAGCATGCGGACGGCCAGCGGATCGTGGAACAGGTGGCCGTGGTCCAGCGTCTGGTGGGCCGCGCGGAGCGCGGCGACCTGCCGGGCGGTGCGGCTGGGGCTGCGCGGCTGCATCTCGGGCCTCCTGGGCCTCGGGCGGAAGTTGGCACGGGAAGCTAGTTGCCTGGGGCGACTATAGCCGAGATCGCGCGCGCGGCGTCGCGCCACGGCCCGGCGCGATCCCTCCTGTACGCAGCCCGACCGCCTTTGATCGGCGAGGAGGCTTCTCCGGCCACGAAATGATCAAGGTTTGCCTCGGCCTCTCGTGCGACCATCCCGATTTCGTAATCTAAGAATTCGCGAGTGCGCGGCAACCTAAGCTGGGGTTGGCGGCAACTACAGCTTGGAATAGGTCGGACCAGGATCCCCCGGCCCGTTCCCTCGACGCAGAACAGGAGTTGCCATGGGGCTGAGGCGCAAGCGCGGTCGCCACCGCCGCCGGAAGGACCGTACGCTGCCGCTGGGCAGCGCCGTCATCGTGGCCTCGGCCGTGGCGGGCGTCTATCTGACGGCGGCGCCCGAAGGCGCGAGCGCGGTGGCGTCGACCGTGTATGTGTCCTCTCAGGGCGACGACGGCGCCTCGGGTTCGCTCGAATCCCCGTACCGCACGCTGGAGAAGGCCTTCTCGGTCGCGAAGGCGGGCACCGTCATCGAGGTGCGCGGAGGCACGTACTACCCCGCCCGGACGCTGCGCAGCTCCGTCGACGGCACCGCCCGGGACCGCGTCGAGTTGCGGCCGTACCGCGCCGAGCAGGTCCGGGTCGACGGCTCGAGGCTCTCCACCGGCTCCTCGCTGCTCTCGCTCCGCGCCGACTTCTGGACCGTCTCGGGCATGGAATTCCGCAACGCCCCCGGCGGCGGCCTCGTCTGCACCTCCTGTGCGCGCACCGTCTTCGCCAACCTCTCCACCCATGGCAACGGCGACACCGGGCTCACGCTGCGCGGCAAGGGCAGCGACAACAACGTCATCCGCAATCTGGACTCGTACGACAACCACGACGACGCCACCGGCGGCAAGCAGGCGGACGGCATAGCCGTCACCCACGGCTCCGGCAGCGGCAATGTGATCACCGGAGTCCGGGCGTTCAACAACAGCGACGACGGCGTGGACCTGTGGAGATGGGCCAGCCCGGTCACCATCGAGCACACCTGGGCCTTCGGGAACGGCGAGAACCGCTGGCGCATCCGCGACTTCCGGGGCGACGGCAGCGGCTTCCAGCTCGGCGGCGACGCCCCGGCCCCCTCGCCCGCCCATGTCGTACGGAACTCCGCCGCCTGGGACAACACCCAGTTCGGCTTCTCGGCCAATGGCAACACCGGCGCGATCCGCCTCCGGCGCACCACGGCGTACGGCAACCAGGCCGCCGGCTACTCCTTCGCCGGCTCCCGCGCCCGGCTCGAGCGCAACCTCTCCGTCTCCAACGGTGACACCAACGCCGACGCCGGCCCGGAGGCCGTCTCCCAGGGCAACAACTGGAGCCCCGGGCGGGGCAGCGGCTGGAGCGCCGGAGGCGCGGCCACCCCGCCCTTCGTCACCACCGACCCCGTCACGGCCCTCGGCGCCCGGCGGCAGGACGGCTCGCTGCCCGTCACCAGCTTCCTGGTCGTGGCCGACGGCTCGGAGATCGGCTCGACGATGGAGTGACGCCCGTCGCGGCGCCCACCGCACCGCGCCGCGCGGCCAGTTGATCTCGGAGCACAACTTGATCTCGTAACACGGCGAAAACCTGAGCGGTCCGCGTAGTGGGCACAATCCAGTCACCCCGCACGCGTTTGATTCACGCTTAAAGGAGCGCCACGACATGGCAAGACAGGTGACCGACAAGGCACCGGCCCCAACCGCACCGTCCGGCAGCCCACTTGACCGGTTCTTCCGGATATCCGAGCGGGGTTCGACCCTCGGCCGGGAGGTCCGGGGCGGGTTCGCCACCTTCTTCACGATGGCCTACATCCTCGTGCTGAACCCGATCATCCTGGGCAAGGCGGAGGACAAGTTCCAGAATCATCTCGACGGCGCGCAACTGGTCACCGCGACCGCCCTGGTCGCCTGTGTGATGACGATCCTCATGGGCGTCGGCGGCAATCTGCCGCTCGCGCTCGCCGCCGGGCTCGGGCTCAACGCGGTCGTCGCGTACCAGATCGCCCCGCAGATGAGCTGGCCCGACGCCATGGGTCTGGTGGTCCTGGAGGGCCTGATCATCTGTGTGCTGGTGGGCACCGGGCTGCGCGAGGCGGTGATGAACGCGATCCCGCAGCCGCTGAAGCAGGCGATCAGCGTGGGCATCGGTCTGTTCATCGCCTTCATCGGCTTTATCGACGCCGGCTTCGCCACCCGCATCCCGGGCATGGAGGGTTCGGTTCCGGTCCAGCTCGGCGCGACCGGGCGGCTGACCGGCTGGCCGGTGCTGGTCTTCTGCCTCGGGGTGCTGCTGACCATCGCCCTGATGGTGCGCAAGGTCAAGGGCGCGATCCTGATCAGCATCGTCGCCTCGACCGTGGTCGCGGTGATCATCAACGAGATCGCCGACATCAAGCCGAAGGCGTGGGGGCTGACCGTGCCCGCCCTCCCGGACAAGGTCGTCGACACCCCGGACTTCGGCCTGATCGGCTCCTTCAGCCTGTTCGGGGCGTTCGAGCAGGTCGGCGTGGTCACCATCGTCCTGCTGATCTTCACCCTGATCCTGTCCGACTTCTTCGACACCATGGGCACGGTCGTCGGCGTGAGCAACGAGGCCGGGCTGCTGGACAAGGACGGCAACGTGCCCAACCTGGGCCGGGTGCTGCTGATCGACGGAGTGGCGGCGGCCGCGGGCGGCGCGGCGTCCGCCTCGTCCAACACCAGCTATATCGAGTCGGCGGCCGGGGTCGGCGAGGGCGCGCGCACCGGCTTCGCCAGCGTGGTCACCGGCGCGCTGTTCGGGCTCGCCCTCTTCCTGACCCCGCTGGCGACCATGGTGCCCGCCCAGGCCGCCACCCCGGCGCTGATCGCGGTGGGATTCCTGCTGATGAGCCAGGTGCGGCATATCGAGTGGGAGCGCTACGACATCGCCATCCCGGCGTTCCTCACCATCGTCGTCATGCCGTTCACCTACTCCATCACCAACGGGATCGGCGCCGGGTTCATCGCGTATGTGCTGATCAAGGCGGTCCTGGGCAAGGCGCGCGAGGTGCACTGGCTGCTGTGGGGGACGGCGGCGCTGTTCGTCCTCTACTTCGGGATCGACCCGATCGAGCAGCTGCTCACCTGAGCCCGAGCCGCAGCCAGCGCCCGGACCGCTCGCGTCCCATCAGCCGTCCCGTCAGCTGTGACCCATGACGGGGCGCGGGCGGTACGGCCCCTCCAGACGGGCCACTTCCTGCTCGTCGAGCCGCAGTTCGACCGCGGCGACCGCGTCCTCCAGATGGCCGACCTTGGTGGCCCCCACGATCGGCGCGGTCACCGCGGGCCTGCCGAGCAGCCAGGCGAGCGCGATCTGCGCCGGGCTCACCCCGCGCTCCTCGGCCACGGCACGGGTGGCGTCCACGATGTCGAACTCGGCGTCCGCGTACCACCGCTCGACCAGCGTGTCGTCGCCCGCCCGGACCGAGGTCCCGGCGCCGTCCCGGCCGCGGGTCCCCGTGAGCAGCCCGCGCGCCAGCGGGCTCCACGGGATCACCCCCACGCCCTGGTCCAGGCAGAACGGGTTCATCTCCCGCTCCTCCTCCCGGTACAGCAGGTTGTAGTGGTTCTGCATCGAGATGAACCGGGTCCAGCCCGCCACCGCCGCCGTGTACTGGGCCTTGGCGAACTGCCAGGCGAACATGGACGACGCGCCGATATAGCGCGCCTTGCCCGCCCGTACGACGTCGTGCAGCGCCTCCATGGTCTCCTCGATGGGCGTCTCGGGGTCCCACCGGTGGATCTGGTAGAGGTCGACATGGTCGGTGCCAAGACGCCGCAGCGAGGCGTCGATGCTCGCCATGATGTGCTTCCGGGACAGCCCGCGGTCGTTGGGGCCCGGGCCCATCGGCATATAGACCTTGGTGGCCAGCACATAGTCGTCCCGGCCGGCGAAGAGCTCACGCAGCAGCTCGCCCGTGACCTCCTCGCTTTTGCCGTTGGAGTACATATCGGCGGTGTCGAAGAACGTCACGCCGCTCTCGACCGCCCGCCGCACGATCGGCCGTGACGCGTCGATGTCCAACTGCCACGGGCGGTGCTCGGGGTCGCCGAAGCTCATCATCCCCAGGCAGATCCGCGACACCTTGATCCCGGACTGTCCCAGGCGGGCGTACTCCATGCGTCTCACCTTCCACTTCCGCTTGATCCGTCACAGCAGATCACCTGGGCGCCCGCGTGTCAGCCCGGTTTGACGAAACCGCACTCGTATGCCGCGATGACCGCCTGGGTGCGGTCCCGTACGCCGAGCTTGGCGAGCACCGTGGCCACATGGGTCTTGACCGTGGCCGGGGCGACGGTCAGCCGGTCGGCGATCTCGGCGTTGGACAGCCCGGCGGTCATCAGCCGCAGCACCTCGGCCTCCCGCTCGGAGAGCCGGTCGCGCAGCGCCCGCGCCCGGCCGTCGCGCCCGGTGGCATACGCGGCGGCCAGCGCCCGCACCGCGGCGGGGAACAGGAGTGAGTCGCTGTGCGCCACGAGCCGTACCGCCTGCACCAACTCGTCCGCCCGGGCCCGCTTGAGCAGAAAGCCGCTGGCTCCCGCGCGCAGCGCGTCGTACACATAGCTGTCGTTCTCGAAGGTCGTCACGACGATCACGCGCGGCGGCTCGGGCACGGTCGCAAGGATCCGCTCGGTGGCGCGGATGCCGTCGATCTCGGGCATCCGGACGTCCATCAGCACGATGTCCGGCCGGAGTTCGAGGACCAGCGGGATGGCCTCGGCGCCGGTGCCCGCCTCGCCGACGACCTCCAGGTCCGGCTCGCTGGACAGGATCGCGCGCAGCGCGGTGCGCACCATCCGCTCGTCGTCGGCGAGCACGATACGCAGCGGGGCATCCGGTAGTGGGGTGCTCACCGGACCGCCCCCAGGGGGAGCCGGACCGTCAGCCGCCAGCCGTCCCCGGAGCCGTCCCCGGAGCCGTCCCCGGAGCCGTCCCCGGTTGGGCCCCAGGCGCAGCTGCCGCGCAGCAGCGCCGTGCGCTCGGCGATCCCGCGCAGACCACGGCCGCCCCCGCTCACCTGCTTCACCGGGTTCTCCACCGGGTTCTCCATCGTGATCTCCAACTCCCCGTCCTCTGTCGTGCATTCGGCGATCCGCAACCTGACCGGCACCCGGCCCGCATGGCGCAGCGCGTTGCTGAGCCCTTCCTGCACGATGCGGTACGCCTCGCGGGACACGGCGGGCGGCAGCCGGTCGAGCGGGCCGGGGGCGGACAGTGCGACGGTGACGCCCGCCGCCCGGGTCCGGGCCAGCAGCCCGTCCAGGTCGGCGAGGGTGGGGGCGGGCGGCGTACGGTCGCCGTCATCCTCGTTCGCGCTCTCGTCGTCTTCCCGCAGCAGACCCAGCACGCTGTCGAGTTCCCCCACCGCGTCGCGCGTGGTCTCCTCGATCGCCGCCAGCGCCTGCCGGGCGAACTCCGGGTCCGCGTCGAGGACCTTGCGCGCCGCGCTCGCCTGCAAGGTCACCGCGCTCAGCGCATGCCCGACGGAGTCGTGCAGCTCGCGGGCGAGGCGGTTGCGGGAGGCGAGGCGCGCGGCCCGCTCCTCGGCGGCGGCGAGCCGGTCGGCGGGCGTGGGCCCGAGCAGCGCGGGCGCACAGCGGGCCAGCAGCGCCCCCGCGCCGGCGGCCACCGCGGCCACGGCCGCCAGCAGCAGGATCCCGGCGGCCGGGGCGAGCGCGCGGGCGGAGTCGAAGGCGGTCGGCCAGACCAGGCCCCTGGCGTACGACCTGTCGGTGAACGGCAGCGCGACCAGCAGCGCCGCGGCGGGCGGCAGCGCGAGGGTGACCGCGCTGACCAGGCCGCCGAGCGCCAGGTGCAGCCCGTACCACAGGGCGGCGCGGCTGCGCGCGTCCCAGGACGTGGCGGGCCCGGCCGCGAGTTCGGCGGGCTCGGGGAGCCCGCACAGCGAGCGCGCGGCCGTGGCCTCCAGGGGGCGTACGAGCGGGAAGAGCGCGGTCAGTACGGCCGGCGGCAGGGCCAGGGCGTACGTGGCGAGCTGCCACCCCAGCGAGTCGAGGGGCCGGGCGCCCGGGACGACCGCCACCAGGACCACGCCGGTCAGCAGGAAGTACGGCATCAACAGCGCCCCGCCGAGCACCAGATGCACCCAGCGCAGCCGGGCCGCCCGCCCCAGCGCCGCCCGGGCGCACCGCCGCCACCACACCACGGGCGTCATGCCTCCCGGCGCGCCGCGGCGCGCTCGCTGAAGAAGCAGGCGCCGGCCACCAGGACGAGCAACCCGACGATCATCTGCCCAGGGTAGGTCACGCTCATCAGCCCGGTGGGCGCCCTGTCGTCGTCCTTCCCGGCGGTCAGCCCGGCCAGTGTGAGCCAGCCGCCCCAGCAGGCCAGCGCCCCCGATCCGACCCAGGCGAGGGCCAGCGGCAGGCTCAGCGGGACCCGGCGCCCGGCGCGGAAGGCGAGCATGAGCACGCCCGTGGCGGTGGCGAGCGCGAACAGCACGTAGATGGCCTCGACGAGGTAGAAGTCGCTGCCCCGCTCCGCGGCCCTGGCCTCGCTCAGCCCGGCGGCCGAGCCGCCGGCCCACAGCAGATGCACCGCGGTGGGCGGCAGGACGAGCACGGTGGCGACCACGGCGGTCAGGCGCTGCGCCGGGCGGGTGGGGCCGTCGGCGGGCAGATCGGCGAGGCGGCCGCGCCACAGCCCGCCCCAGCGGTCGCGGGCGTACAGCACGAACAGGGCGCCCAGGGCCAGCCCTTGGACGATGAAGCCGCCGTAGACGACGCCGAAGACCCAGTCGGCCAGGAACGCGCCGCGCTCATCGTCCTGCTGGGCTGTCTTCGTGAACCCGAGCGCCCCGGCCGCCAGTTGGGCCGGGAAGCCGGTCATGATCGGCGCGAGCAGGCCGCAGGCGCACCAGACGGGCAGCGCCAGCAGCCAGGCCGGGACGCGTCTGCCCCAGGGGCGGGTGAGCAGCAGGGCGAGGACGACGACGGCGGCGTCCATGATGACCGACACGGCGTTGACGGCGATCATCGCGGTCCGCTCGCCCGGCTCGCGCAGCTCACTGCCCTCGGGGATGCCCAGGTGACTCCCCGCGATCCAGGCGGCCTTGAGGCCGATGTAGGGGAGGCAGGCGGCGATGGCAATGGCGCGCAGGGCGTTTCTCATGCCCACCAGCCTTCCGGCGGGCCGCCGGCCACGCTTCCTCCCGTGCGACGATCCGCCTCCGCCGCACGGGTGAGGCGTCTCGTCTCCGTACAGGGGGCTCAGAGGCGGCGGGTCGCGAGGGTGAGGCGGTCGCGGGCGTCGAAGAGGGCGTCCTTGATCATCTGCTCATGGGCGGGGGTGAGCCTGGCCACCGGCACCGAGCAGCTGATCGCGTCCCGCGAGGGCGTGCGGTAGGGGATCGCGATGCCGAAGCAGCGCAGCCCCAGCGTGTTCTCCTCGCGGTCCACCGCGTACCCCTGCTCGCGGATGAGGTGCAGCTCCTCGATGAGCTTTTCGCGGTCGGTGATGGTGTGCTCGGTGAGCGCGCCAAGGGTCTCCGGCAGCACCTTGCGCACCTGCTCATCGGAGTAGGTGGCCAGCAGCGCCTTGCCCAGCGAGGTGGAGTGGGCCGGCAGCCGGCGGCCGACGCGGGTGAAGGGGCGCAGATAGTGCTGGGACTGGCGGGTGGCGAGGTAGACCACGTTGGTGCCGTCGAGCCGGGCGAGGTGGATGGTCTCGGTGGTGTCGTCCGAGAGCCGGTCCAGGGTCGGCCGGGCGGCGGCCACGACCTCGTCGCCGTCGATGTACGAGGTGCCGACCAGCAGGGCGCGTACGCCGATGCCGTAGCGGGTGCCGGTCGCGTCGGTCTCCACCCAGCCGAGCTCCACCAGGGTGCGCAGCAGCATGTAGAGGGAGGACTTGGGGTAGCCCACGGCTTCCTGGACGGCGGCCAGGCTGTGCATACCTGGTCGGCCGGCGAAGAATTCCAGCAGCTCGACCGTACGGACCGCCGACTTGACCTGGGCCCCACCCGTCTCGGCAGTTGACATCGCCTTGACCCCTTTGTTCGACCAGCCATAGAGTCCCGACAGAGTTCACTATCAGGGACAGCGTTCAGCATATCGAACAACAGCCGAGGTGCGGGACGCAAGCAGCGGCAACACAGCAGGAGGATTCCGCGGTGTCAGCACCAGTGTGGAGCGTCGACCCCCGAACCGGGAAGCAGCGGGAGCAGGTCGCGATCGAAGCCACCGCCGAGGAGATCGACCGCGTGGTGCGTGCGGCCCACGAGGCTCGCGGCTCCCTGGCCGACCGTACGGTGCGCGCCGCCTTCCTGCGCACCGCCGCCGACCGCCTCGACGAGGCGAAGGACCAGATCGTCGAGGCGGCCGACGCCGAGACCGCGCTGGGACCCGTCCGGCTCACGGGCGAGCTCGCCCGTACCACGTACCAGCTGCGGGCCTTCGCCGACATCGTGGACGAGGGCGGCTTCCTCGACGTACGCGTCGACCACGCCGACGCCACTCAGACCCCGCCCTGGCCCGATCTGCGCCGCTACAAGGTGTCGCTCGGCGTCGTCGCCGTCTACGCCGCCAGTAACTTCCCGCTCGCCTTCTCCGTGCCCGGCGGCGACACCGCCAGCGCGCTCGCCGCGGGCTGCCCGGTCGTCGTCAAGGCACACCCCGACCACCCCGCCACCTCCGAGGTGACCGCCGCCGCGCTGCGCCGCGCCGCCGAGGAGTCCGGGCTGCCCGTGGACGTGATCTCGGTGGTGCACGGCTTCCAGGCGGGCATCGAGCTGGTCAAGCACCCGCTGATCGCCGCCGCCGGTTTCACCGGCTCGATCCGCGGCGGACGCGCCCTGTTCGACGCCGCCGCGGCCCGGCCGGTGCCGATCCCCTTCCACGGCGAGCTGGGCAGCCTCAACCCCGTCGTGATCACCGAGGCCGCGGCGGCCGAGCGCGCCGAGCAGATCGGCGCGGGCCTTGGCGGATCGATGACGCTCGGCATGGGCCAGTTCTGCACCAAGCCCGGCTTTGTGCTGGCCCCGGCGGGCGAGGCGGGCGACCGGCTGGTGAAGTCCCTCACCGACGCGGTCAGCAACAGCGAGGCCGGTGTGCTGCTTGACCACCGGATGCGCGACAACTTCGTCGCCGGGGTCAAGGAGCGGGCCGAGCTCCCCGAGGTGGACGCCCCGGTCACCCCCGGCTCCGGCGGTGAGCACACGGTCAGCGCCGGCTTCCTGACCGTCCCGGCGCGGCTGCTCGCCGAGGAGGGGCAGCACGATGCGCTGCTGGAGGAGTGCTTCGGCCCGGTGACCGTGCTCGCCCGCTACGAGAGCGACGCCGACATCACGGCCGTGCTCGGACGGCTGCCGGGCAACCTCACCGCCACCGTCCACCTCTCCGAGGCCGAGGGCGAAGGAAGCGAGGGCCGGGCCTCCGAGCTGCTGGCCGAGCTCACCCCGCTGGCCGGCCGCGTCCTGGTCAACGGCTGGCCGACCGGCGTCGCCGTCGCCCCGGCCCAGCACCACGGCGGTCCGTACCCGGCCACCACCTCCACCTCCACCTCGGTCGGCGGCACCGCCATCGAGCGCTGGCTGCGGCCGGTCACCTACCAGGACACCCCGGCCGCGCTGCTGCCGCCGGAGCTGCGCGACGAGAACCCGCTGGGGCTGCCCCGCCGGGTGAACGGGCGCCGGGAGGTCTGACGGCACCTGGGCGCGATTGGGTGCGACTAGGGTGCGACGCCGCGGGCGGGACCGGCCGGTCCCGCCCGCGGCGGTTGTGGTCACGGGAGCGCGGTTGTGTTCACGGGAGCGCGGCGGGCTCAGCCGTCGGCCGTCCCGTTCCCCGCGCCGTCCGCTGTTCCTTCCGCATCCGTACCCGCGTCGGCATCCGCCTCCGTCGCGCCTTCCGACGTCCCCTCCGATGTCCAGGTGCGCAGCGCGCGGGCGATGTGCCGCAGCGGAACCCCCGGGCCCGCGATATCGCGCATCAGCGCCAGCACCTCGGAGCCCTTGACGTCCTGGGCGACGGACAGGCCGTTTATCGTCAGCACCGCCCGGGTCGCGGCCCATGCGGCGTCGGCCTGGGAGTGTTCGAGCCAGGGATGGCGCAGCAGTGTGTCGAGGACGGCGGCCGCCTTGAGATGGGCGCCCCAGTACACGTCCTGGTTCAGCATGTTCGCGCCGTGCCGGTGGATGGCCGCCAGCGGCACCCCGTAGTCGTCTATCGCGGGCGAACCGGGGATGTCCGCGGTCGCCTGGAGCAGGGTGGGGAAGTCGATGGGAAATCCCGGAGACCGGGCCGACCGGGCCGACCGGGTCAACAGGCGTCCTTCAGGCGCGTGGCCGGGTCGAACCCCATCTCCCTGCTCGTGCTGCGCGGACGCGCCGCGAGCTCCTCGTTGAGCTCCTTGAACTCGCCCCGCCAGCGCTGCAGCGAATCCCGGAACGCGGCCAGGAAGGCCTCCCGCGTCTCGTCCCGGTCCAGCGCGAGCTGAGCCCGCCCGTACGCCTGGAGCGTCATGCCGACGGCCGCCGCACGGCGCCGGATCTCCTCGTGTTCTTCTTCGGTGAGCCGGAGGATGAGGTTGGCCATGCGGGGAGACAATCACCCCGAATCAGGTGATCGCAATCCCCGTGGGGAATGAACCGGGGCGCCTCGTGGTTGACTCCCTGACCCTGCGAATGATCGGAAAAAGCGAGTCCCATGCGTGTAGAGATCTGGTCCGACATCGTCTGTCCCTGGTGCTACATCGGAAAGGCCCGCTTCGAACAGGGCCTGGCCGCCTTCGACCACCGCGACCAGGTCGAGGTGGTGCACCGCTCCTTCGAGCTCGACCCCGACCAGCCCAAGGGCGACACCGTGCCGGTGCTCGACATGCTCGCGACCAAGTACCGCGTCCCGCGCGAACAGGCCCAGGCCATGGAGGCCCGGGTCGCGGAGGCCGCCGCCGACGCCGGGCTCGGCTACCGCTCCGACCGCGACCACGGCAACACCTTCGACGTCCACCGGCTGCTGCACCTCGCCAAGGCCCGCGGGCGCCAGAGCGAACTGCTCGACCGGCTCTACGCCGCGAACTTCGCGGAAGAGCGGTCCCTCTTCGACCCCGAGACGCTGCTCTCCGCCGCCGCCGAGGCCGGGCTCGACCCCGCCGAGGCCCGTACGGTGCTCGACGACGAGACCGCGTACGCCGAGGACGTACGGGCCGACGAGAGCGAGGCCGCCGCGCTGGGCGCCAGTGCCGTGCCCTTCTTCGTCCTCGACCGCCGCTTCGGCGTCTCGGGCGGCCAACCGGCTGAGATCTTCACCCAGGCGCTGAGCCAGGCATGGGAAGCGTCGCAGGTCAGCGGGGACAAGTAAGGACTGCTTGGGGATACGCGTCAGATGTCGGCGATGGACGCGGAGGTGGGCGCCTCCCATAGTGGGTGGACATGGAGCCCCTGGGAGGCGCGGAATTCGCGCCGCAGACGACGTATCTCAATACCTCCTCCACCGGTCTGATCCCCGCCCGAACCGTGGCCGCCATGAAGCAGGCCCTTGACGCCGCCGCGGGCGGAGGGCCCGCCGCCGACCTGGCCTGGGAAGCGGTCGAGGAGGCGCGCGCCGCCTTCGCCCGGCTGACCGGGGTGCCGGCCCGGCGGGTCGCGGCGGGTGCCTCGGTCGCCGTGTACGCCGGGCTGGTAGCGGCCTCACTGCCGTCCGGCGCCGAAGTCCTCGTCGCCGAGGGCGACTTCAGCTCACTGGTGAACCCCTTCACCATGCGCCGCGACCTCAAGCCGCGCGCCGTTCCGCTGGAGGCCCTGGCGGACGCGGTACGCCCCGGCACCGCCCTGGTCGCCGTCAGCGCCGTGCAGTCGGCGGACGGCCGGATCGCCGACCTCGACGCCATCAGGGCGGCGGCCCGCGCGCACGGCGCCCGGCTCCTGGTCGACAGCAGCCAGAGCCTCGGCTGGCTGCCGCTGAACGCCGACGACGTGGACTACACCGTATGCGTCGGCTTCAAATGGCTCATGTGCCCGCGCGGCGTCACCTTCCTGACCGTGCCCGAGGACTTCGGCGGGCTCACCCCGGTCTTCGCCGGCTGGGCGGCCGGCGAGAAGCCCTGGGACAGCTGCTACGGGCCGGTCGAGGAACTGGCGCACTCCGCCCGCCGCTTCGACCAGAGCCCCAGCCTCCTGTCGTACGTGGGCGCCGCGCGCTCCCTCTCACTCGTCGAGGAACTGGGCACCACGGCCATCGGCGCCCACGACCGCGCCCTCGCCGACCGCTTCCGGGCCGGGCTCACCGCGCTGCGGCACGGATGCGCTGCCGCGCCCGGGTCGGCGATCGTGTCCGTGCCGGGGCTCGGCCACGCCGCCCCCCGCCTCGCCGAGGCCGGCGTCTCCGTCGCGGCGCGCGCCGGAAATCTGCGCGCCTCGTTCCACCTCTACAACACCGAGGCGGATGTGGACCGGCTGCTGGACGTGCTCTCCGGCCTCCCGGGCGGGGCGTAGCGGCCGCGCCCGGGAGGCCACGCGGGGGGCTCCGCCCCAGACCCCGGTCCTCAAGCGCCGGACGGGCTTGATTTGCCCTGGCAAATCAAGCCCGTCCGGCGATGGCGGGTAGGGGCAGCGTCCGATATGCGGCTCCGCCGCGGGGGCCCGCCGCAGGCGTCTCGCACCCCCGGCCAGGGTCAGCGCACGGGCGTGAAGTCTCGCGCTCCGATGAACTCCGGCCGCCGGATCGGCGCCGCGAAGGGCTCGACCGCCGCGTTCTCCACGCTGTTGAAGACGATGAAGACATTGCTGCGCGCGTACGGGGTGATGTTGTCGCCCGACCCGTGCATGGCGTTGCAGTCGAACCAGGTCGCCGACCCGGCCTTACCGGTGAACAGCCTGATCCCATGCGCGTCGGCGAGCTTGGTCAGCGACTCGTCCGACGGGGTGCCCGCGTCCTGCATCTGCAGCGACTTCTTGTAGTTGTCCTTCGGGGTCGCCCCCGCGCAGCCGAGGAAGGTGCGGTGCGAGCCCGGCATGATCATCAGGCCGCCGTTGGTGTCGTAGTTCTCGGTCAGCGCGATGGACACCGACACCGTGCGCATATTCGGCAGCCCGTCCTCGGCGTGCCAGGTCTCGAAGTCGGAGTGCCAGTAGAAGCCCGAGGCGCCGAAGCCCGGCTTGACGTTGATCCGGCTCTGGTGGACGTACACATCCGAACCGAGGATCTGGCGGGCCCGGCCCACGACGCGCGGGTCGCGGACCAGGCTCGCGAAGACCTCGCTGATCCGGTGCACCTCGAACACCGACCGTACGTCCTGCGACGTGGGCTCGATGATCGAGCGCTCGTCGGCCCGCACCTTCGGGTCGGCGATCAGCCGGTCGAGCTCGGCGCGGTAGACCGCGACCTCGTCCGGGGCGATCAGCTGCTCGATCGCCAGGAAGCCGTCGCGTTCGAAGCCGCTCAGCTCGGCGGGCCGCAGCGGCCCTGGGGTCCCGGGATCGGACCACACCACCGGGTCCACGCGTGGGGTGACCGTCTCGGAGCTTCCGCGGGTCGGGTACAGGTCAGCGACCGTGGTCATCTGGATCAGGCCTCCTCCGGCTCGGTGATCAGGGGGTATACGCCGTTCTCGTCGTGGTCCTCCCGTCCGGTGATCGGCGGGTTGAAGACGCAGACACAGCGGAAATCGGTCTTGGGACGCAGGGTGTGCTTCTCATGCCCGTCCAGCAGATACATGGTGCCGGGGGCGATCCAGTGCTTCTCGCCGGTCTCGTCGTTGGTGAGCTCGGCCTCGCCCTCGACGCACAGCACGGCCTCGATGTGGTGGGCGTACCACATCGAAGTCTCGGTGCCGGCGTAGAGCGTGGTCTCGTGCAGTGAGAAGCCCACCCGCTCCCTCGCCAGGACGATGCGCTTGCTCTCCCAGGTGCCCGAAGCGGACTTCACATGCCGTTCGGTGCCCTCGATGTCCTTGAAGGATCGGACGATCACGGTGGATTGCGCCTTTCTGTTCGTGATCTGACGTGTTCTGGTGTGGCCTGATGCGACGTGCGGTGATCAGGCCGTTTCGCGGATGGCTCGGGCCAGCGTCCGCAGGCCCTCGTCCAGCTCCTCGGGGGAGACGGTCAGCGGCGGCAGCAGCTTGACGACCTCGCTCTGCGGGCCCGAGGTCTCCACCAGCAGGCCGAGTTCGAAGGCGCGGGCGCACACCGCCGAGGCGCGCGTGGGGTCGGTGAACTCCAGGCCCCAGACCAGGCCCCGGCCGCGGTACTGGGCGCCCAGCCGGATGTGCTCCTCGCAGATCTCGCGCAGCGCCTGCTCGACCTGCTCGCCGCGGGCGAGGGTCTGCTTCTCCATCTGGCCGTCGGCCCAGTACGTGCCCAGGGCCGCGGCGGCGGTGACGAAGGCCGGGTTGTTGCCGCGGAAGGTGCCGTTGTGCTCGCCCGGCTCCCAGATGTCCAGCTCGGGCCGGAAGAGCGCCAGCGACATGGGCAGTCCGTAGCCGCCGATGGACTTGGAGAGCGTGACGATGTCCGGGGTGATGCCCGCCTCCTCGAAGGAGAAGAACGGGCCGGTGCGGCCGCAGCCCATCTGGATGTCGTCGACGATCAGCAGCATGTCGCGGCGCTTGCACAGGTCGGCCAGGCCGCGCAGCCACTCGGTGCGCGCCACGTTGATACCACCCTCGCCCTGCACCGTCTCGACGATGACCGCGGCGGGCTGGTTGAGCCCGGAGCCCTGGTCCTCCAGCAGCCGTTCGAACCACAGGAAGTCGGGCACCCGGCCGTCCAGGTAGTTGTCGAACGGCATCGGCGTGCCGTGGACCAGCGGGATGCCGGCGCCGGCCCGCTTGAAGGCGTTGCCGGTGACGGCGAGCGCGCCAAGCGACATCCCGTGGAAGGCGTTGGTGAAGGACACGATGGCCTCGCGCCCCTTGACCTTGCGGGCCAGCTTGAGGGCGGCCTCGACGGCGTTGGTGCCGGTCGGGCCGGGGAACATGACCTTGTACGGCAGGTCGCGCGGGCGCAGCACGGTGTTCTGGAAGGTCTCCAGGAAGGCGCGCTTGGCGGTGGTGCCCATGTCCAGGCCGTGGGTGACGCCGTCGCGCTCGATGTAGTCCAGCAGGGCGCGTTTGAGGACCGGGTTGTTGTGGCCGTAGTTGAGCGCTCCGGCCCCGGCGAAGAAGTCGAGGTAGGTGTGGCCGTCCTCGTCGTACATGTAGCTGCCCTGCGCGCGGTCGAAGACGGCGGGCCAGCCGCGGCAGTAGCTGCGTACCTCCGACTCCAGGGCCTCGAAGACGCTCAGCGCGGGCGGGGTGATGGTCACAGCATTCTCCTGGGAGATGAGTGTGAGGGGGGTGAAAGCTCGGTGCGGGGTGCGGTGTGGGGGGTGTGGTGCTCAGGTGGCGCGTCAGGTGTGGAAGACGAGGGGGCCGATGCGGTACAGCACCTCGGGCTCATGGCCGCCGTCGGGGAACAGACCGCCGTCGAACAGCACCTCGCGCTCCACGGCCGCCCCGTGCCGTTCGGCGAAGGAGGTGAACAGCCTGTTGGAGGCGGTGTTGTCCGGCGTGATCGTGGTCTCGATGCCATGGATGTCCGACTGCTCGGCGACGCGTGCGGTCAGCCCGTCCAGCAGGGCGGCGGCCAGCCCTCTGCCGCGCCACGCCTGGTCCACGGCGACCTGCCAGATCACCAGGGTCCGGGGGCGCTTGGGGCGGGTGTAACCCGTGACGAAGCCGACCGGCTCTCCCTGTGCGTCCCGGGCCACGACCGACGTGGCGGCGAAGTCGCGGCACCACAGCAGATAGCTGTAGGAGGAGTTCAGGTCCAAGGTTCCGGAGTCGCGGGCGATGCGCCAGATCGCGGCTCCGTCCTCGACGCGTGGGGCCTCGAGCGTCAGTCCTTTCGGCATTTCTCTTCGGGCACGTGCAAGGTCTGCTTGTGCGGCGGTCATGCGGCTTGAATTTACCGAGCACAATCTTAAATTGCATTGCGGTGAGGGGTTACCGGAAGGGGGGTCGGTGTGTTATCGCGCGGGGACGCGCGTGCGCACGGAGTGATGGATGAAAAGTGATGATTTGTCGAGGAGATACCGGGACGAAACGCCCTCCGTGTGGAGTGCGTCACATCTGTGTAACGGTCGAGTGATGCACTCGAATTACAGCGTTTCCGGGTTACGAAATTTTAGCGTTTAGGAGTCCGGAAAGCGGGCAGAAGACGATGGGAACCTGTATTCATAAAGGCGCTCCCTTTATATCTCCACCGGCCACCCAGAATTCACCTGGATTCGACTGGCGTCGTCCGCCATCACTTGGCTTCGCGGAATGCGCCTCTGACGGCGAACGCGCCCGAGGGCCCGTTGCCGGAGGCCGAGTAGCTGTCCTCGGCGATGTCCCGGTCGCCCTCCGCGTGGTTGTACTGCCCGGCGAAGACATGCCGGCCCGCGGGCACCGTGGCCCCGTCCTTCAGCGTCCAGCGGTACACCAGCGCGTTCTTCTCGCTGCGCACCGAGACCTTCATATCGCCGGTGGGCAGCGTGCTCCAGGAGCCGGTGGTGAGCACCCCGCCGGTGTGCGCGACCCGCAGCTCGACGGTCAGCGAGGTCAGCGGCTTGCCGGTCTTGAGGATCACATCGCTCTGCGCCCAGTACGGGTTCGACCCCGGGTCGATCTCGCCGTTCGAGCGAACCACCGGATCGGCGAGGTGGTTTGGACCGACCGCGGTGGGGGAGGCGGTCGGGGTGTGCCGCTGCGAACCGTCGTCCGTTCCCCCTCCGCTCCCGGTGTCCCGCCCCGCGTGGGCCGGCGGGACCGCGGGCTCGCTCGACGTCCGTACGGTCTGCGGCCGCTGGGTCGGCTCGGTGGCCAGCACCACGATCCCCGCGGCGGCGACCGCCGCCGCGAGCCCGGCGACCGGGCCCGCCACGCGGGTCCATGGCCGCCCGGCCCCGGCCCCGCGCTCGGTGTGGCGCCGCCCGTCCCCGGCCATGCCCGCGGTCACCCGGGCCAGCATCCGGGCCCGGTCCGGCCGGTGGGACTCGGCGGCCGTGTGCAGTTCGGCGGCGACATCGATCCGGTCGTGCCGCTCGCGGTGGTCGATCATCGACCGTTCCCTCCCGCATGACCAGGGTGGAGTTTCCGTACGGTCTCCTGCGTGCCCGGCACCGGCTGCTGCCCGCCGCCGTGCGCCGAGCCGAGCAGCCGCTCCAGCTCCGCGATGCCGCGCGAGGTCTGGCTCTTGACCGTGCCCACCGAGATGCCGAGCGTACGCGCCGTCTCCCGCTCCGACAGGTCGAAGGCGTGCCGCAGCACCACACAGGCGCGCTTGCGGAACGGCAGCCTCACCAGGGCGGCCTGGACGTCCACCACGGCGGAGATGTCCGGGTCGTCGACGTGGTCGGCGCGCTGGGACGAGAAGAGCGCCACCCGGCGGCGCTCGCGCACCAGGCTGCGGATCCGGGAGCGCGCCAGATTGGCGACGACGCCCCGGGCGTACGCGGCCGGGTGGTCGGCGACCCGTACCCGCTCCCACTGGTGCCAGACGGCGACCAGCGCGTCGGCGGCGAGGTCGTCCGCGCCGTCGGAGCTGCCGAGCAGCAGGTGGGCGAGGCGGGCCAGTTCGGCGTGGTGCCGCTCGAAGAAGTCCCGGAACTCCTCCTGGGCGTCGGGTGGCCCGGCGGGCGCGAGATCGGCTGTTGGAACGGAGGCCGGAACGGGTGCCGGATCGGAGGCCGGAACGGGTGCCGGATCGGAGGCCGGAACGGGTGGCAGGTCCGACAGAGCGGCCGCCGGTAAGTCCGGCAGGGGGCTCCTCCCAGCGGTAGCCGGGGGCGCGTTCTCCGGTGACTCCGGCAATGCCGCCGGTGCGGGGCGTACGGCGGCCGGATCATCGGTGGGAGCGCTCACGCGGGCCTCCTCACTTCCCCTCATCCGGTGGGTTGCGTGAGCGTAGCAGCGCTCCTCGTGTTGTACGAGTGGCGCCGTCCAGCCCCCTGGGAACTGGCCGGTCAGCGCGTCGGCGAAGTCTCGTACAGTGCGAGGCATGAGGGATAGCGCGGTGCTGCACATCAAGGGCAGGGTGCTCGTCGGGCCGGCGGCCGAGGGCTCCGCCTGGGACGTCAGGGACGAACTGTGGGTCGTCGACGGGAAGATCACTTACGACCGGCCGACCGCCGCCCGGGACGTGCGGACCCTCGAGGGATGGGTGCTGCCCGGGCTCGTGGACGCGCACTGCCACGTCGGGCTCGACACGCATGGCGCCGTCGACGAGTCGACCAGCGAGAAGCAGGCGCTGGCCGAGCGGGAGGTGGGGGCGCTGCTGCTGCGGGACGCCGGCTCGCCCGCCAACACCCGCTGGATCGACGAACGCGACGACCTGCCCCGCATCATTCGCGCCGGCCGCCACATCGCCCGGACCAAGCGCTACATCCGCAATTACGCCCACGAGATCGAGCCCGAGGAGCTGGTGGCGTATGTCGCGCGGGAGGCGCGGCGCGGGGACGGCTGGGTGAAGCTGGTCGGCGACTGGATCGACCGGGAGGCCGGGGACCTGACGGCCTGCTGGCCGCGCGCGGAGGTCGAGGCGGCCATCGCCGAGGCACACCGGCTGGGCGCGCGGGTCACCGCGCACTGCTTCGCGGAGGAGACCCTGGCCCCCCTGGTCGAGGCGGGGATCGACTGCGTCGAGCACGCCACGGGGCTGACCGAGGACACCATCCCGCTCTTCGCGGAGCGCGGTGTCGCGATCGTCCCGACCCTGGTCAACATCGCCACCTTCCCCAAGCTGGCGACGGCCGGGGAGGGGAAGTTCCCGCGCTGGGCGGACCATATGCGGCGGCTGCACGAGCGCCGCTACGACACCGTGCGCGCGGCCTACGACGCGGGCGTGCCCATCTACACCGGCACCGACGCGGGCGGTTCACTTCCGCACGGCCTGGTCGGCCAGGAGGTCGCCGAGCTGGTCAAGGCCGGCCTTCCGACAACCGCCGCGCTGTCGGCCGCCACCTGGGGCGCGCGGGCCTGGCTCGGCCGCCCCGGGCTCACCGAGGGCGCATCTGCGGACCTGGTGGTGTACGAGTCGGATCCGCGGGCCGATGTGCGGGTGCTGACGGCGCCGCGGCGGGTGGTGCTGCGCGGCCGGGTGGTCGGCTGAGGGGGGCTCGGCCGGTGGGGCAGAGCTTGGCCGACGGGGCGGACGCAGCGGACTCGGCGGACTCAGGGCACCCGATACCCCCAGGGGTTCGAACGCACCGTCGAGTCACACCCGTTGGGATGAACTGACCCCAGTTGGCTGCCGGTTGGCCTTGCGCGCCGCAAATATTGCGGGGTCGATGCCGTCGGCGCCCGTGGTGTCCCCCCGTGGCGAGTCGCCGACGGCTCCATGTCTCCTGTGGGGGTCAACTCACGTGTCCTGTTCCACCAACAACTACTCAGGCATGCCCGCCCGCCGTCTGGCGGCCGCCACGGCAGCTGCCGCCGTCTCCGTACTGGGCCTGCTGCCCGCGGGTGCGGCGCACGCCACCGATGGCGACAGCAAGGCGGGCGGGTCCGCGAAGACGAGCACGCACACGACGGGCGGAGCCGGCGCGGCCGTACTCCGCGCCGATCTGAACGTCGCGTTGCTCAACAAGACCGTCAAGGCGCCGCTGGCGCTCGCCCTGAACGAGGTGCGCGCGCCGGCTTCCGCCAACAAGACCGCGCTCAGCGCGACGCTGGACGGCGTCGAGGGGGGCAAGCCGTTCAACGTTCTTCGCGCGGACGTGGCCACCGCGCGTGGCACCGTCGAGAAGTCGCGTGCCGAGGGGTACGCCAACCTCGCACACGCCACAGTGCACCTCCCGGGGCTGCCGGCGGTGCCGCTGATCGAGGTCCAGCAGGTCACCTCGAAGGCGGTGTGCGAGGCCGGAAAGCGGCCGACCGCCAAGTCCAATGTGCTGGGCAGCGTGGTCGTGCTCGGCAAGAAGGCCAACCTCACCACCAGCGGTACGACCACGGTCGATGTGCCCGGCGTCGGCACAGTGCGACTCGACCTGTCGCGCACCTCGACCACGTCCCGCACCGCCGCGGCCACGGCGCTCGAACTGAAGGTCTCGGTGAACCCGCTCAAGCTGAACGTCTCCGAGGTCGAGGGGACGGTCACCCTGGCCGACGCGACCTGTGAGGCCCCGGCCGCCCCGGGCGCGGGCTCCGAAATCGGCTCCCAGGCCACCCCGGGCCCGAAGCCGGAACACCTCGCCGAGACCGGCGGTAGCTCCACCACGCCGTACCTCGTGGCCGGCGGGGCCGCCCTCCTCGGCCTGGGGGCCGGCGCCGTCGTCCTGGCCCGCCGCCGCCGCGCCGCGGCACCGGGCGACGGAGTCTGACGGACCCCGGTCCGGGGCCGGCCAGGGCGCCGGGCGGCGGGCTCCCGCCCGCCCGGCGCCCAGGCGCGGGTAACCCCCGTCCGGTCGGCCCCGGGTCAGCCTTCGGCGAGTGCCTTCGCCAGGGCGGTGATGAAGCGGTCGGTCGTGGCCGGGTCGCGGACCGCGAGGCGTAGCCAGTCCGGGCCGAGGCCCGGGAAGGTGTCGCCGCGCCGCACCGCGAAACCGAGCTCGCGCAGGCGGGCGCGGATCGCGGTGGCGTTCGGCAGCCGGATCAGCAGGAAGGGTCCGGCCGCCGGGGCGCACACCCGGATCTCCTCGAACTCGGCCAGCCGCGCGGCCAGATGGGCCCGGTCGACGGAGATCGTCTCCGCCGCCCGCGCCGCCTCGGCGAGCGCCGGAGCCGCACAGCACGCCTCCGCCGCCGCCAGGGCCGGGGAGGACACCGGCCACAGCGGCTGCGCCCGCTCCAGGGCCGCGACCGTATCCGGCTCCGCCAGCAGATAGCCGATCCGCAGCCCCGCGAGACCCCAGGTCTTGGTGAGGCTGCGCAGCACGACCAGCCCCGGCACATCGGTGCGGCCGGCGAGCGATTCCCGCTCGCCGGGCACCGCGTCCATGAACGCCTCGTCCACCACCAGCGTCCGCCCCGGGCGGGCCAGGGCGGCCACCGCATCCGCGGGGTGCAGCACGGACGTCGGGTTGGTGGGGTTGCCCACCACCACCAGGTCCGCTTCCTCCGGCACCGCGCCCGGGTCGAGCCGGAAGCCGTCGCGCTCGTCCAGCACCACCCGCTCCACCCGGTGCCCGGCGTCCCGCAGCGCGGCCTCCGGCTCCGTGAACTGCGGGTGCACCACGACCGGGCGGCGCACCGGGAGGGCGCGGGCGAGCAGGACGAACGCCTCCGCGGCACCCGCCGTCAACAGCGCCCGCGCCGACGGCACACCATGCCGCGCGGCGACCGCACACCGCGCCGCGCGGCCGTCCGGATAGGCGGCGAGGCCGTCGAGCGCGGCCGCCAGACGGGCCTTGAGCCAGCCGGGAGGCGTATCGGCCCGGACGTTGACCGCGAGGTCCGTCAGCTCGGCGCCGGAGCCCCGCACCTCCGCGTCACCGTGGTGACGCAGATGGTGCGGGTCGAACCCGGCGGACGGACCGACGGACACGTCAGCGAGCTGATCAGCGGACATGCGTGGGGGAGTCGGACTGCCGACCCTGCTGCGCGGGCACGGCCACGGAGCCGCCCGTCTCATCCCCCGCCGCGTCTCCGGCCGCTTCTTCGGCCGCATCCTCAGCCGTTTCCCCGGCCACGTCCCCGGCCTTGTGGTCGGCTTCGTCCCCAGCCGCCTCCCGGTAGCGCTCCATGACGAGCTCCATCAGCTCCTCCGAGGGGCCGGGCACATCGGCGGTCACCACCTCGATGTCCGGGTACGCCAGCGCCCAGCCCTCCGCCTGCTGCTGCGCCCGGTCCGCCGCGGTCCCCGCGAACAGGAAGTACGGCAGCACCACGATGCGCCGCGCCCCCAGCCGCGCACAGCGGTCGAGGCCCGAGGCCACGTCCGGCGCGGCCATCGAGACAAAGGCGGTCTCCACACCGCCGAAGCCGCGGCCCTCCCACAGCAGCCTGGCGGCCCGGTGCACCTCGGCGTTGGACTCGGGGGTCACCGACCCGGGGCCCACCAGCAGGACGGTGGTCTCCGCCCGGTCGGAGGGGGAGCGGCGCGGGCCGTCGCCCAGCGCCTCGTTCAGGCGGCGCTCCAGAATGGCCAGCAGCCGGGGGTGCGGGCCCAGCGGGCGGGCGCGGACGAAGGAAGTGTCGGGGCGCAGCTCGCACTCGCCGGCCAGCGCGGCGGTGAGGTCCTGCTCGGCGCGCTCGGAGGGGATCAGCGTCAGCGGTACGACGGCGAAGCGGGTCACTCCCTCGTCGGCGAGTCCGGCCACCGCGTCACCGAGCGGCAAAGGGCTTTGGCCGGTGAAGCCTCCCGCGACGGGGAGGCCGGGATTGCGGGTGCCCAACTCCCGTACGAAGTCGCGGAAGGCGTTGGCGCGCCTCTCGTCTCGGGTGCCGATGCCTGCGATGAGCAGCGCGGGCGGGGTCGTCACGAGGTCTCCTTGGTGCTGATGGTGCGGGTGGCACAGTGCGATGCGGGAGCTGGGATCCCGCCCCGAGACGTTACTGATTTCTGCCGGCCGATGTGCAGGCAGGTCATCTCTACCCGTCCTGCCCGTGTTTGCCCCGGCGCTCGAGACGGCGCGCGATGGCGCAGGTGGCCCGCGCGGGACGGCCGCGCGGCTCCGATTTCCGCTTGGCCACGAGCAGTTCGCCCCCGGGCGTGGCGGCGAACAGGGCGGCTGCCTCGGCGACACTGGGCGTCCCCACGGCACTCAGCGCGGCCCCGGACGGGCTCGGTACCGCGACGGAGGCCAGCGCCGCGGCCCCATAACCCCGCAGTGGCACGCCGAACCGGGCCGCCGCCGCGACCAGCCCCGGCTCGCCGGCCTTCCCCTCGACCGTGGCCAACTCCACGACGTCGCACACCGAGAGCCCCGCCTCGTCCAGCGTCCGCCGGATGAGCCCGGTCACCTCCCCGACGGACACACCGCGCCCGGCACCGACCCCGACGACCAGCCCCGGGCACGGCAAGGAGGGCATCGGTGCGTTCGGCGCGACCGGCGCCGACGCGGACTCCACCGGCGGCTCGGGGCGCGCCCCCGGCCGTGTCACGCTCTCCACTCACCGTCCCCTCCCGTTCCGTTCCGTTTCCGCCGTCCACTTCGCCCTCTCATCCACCCCGCCGCGCGCAACCCGCCACGAACCGGACCGCCGCGTCCGGCACCGCCGCCCAGTGCACATGCAGATACGACGCATGCACACCACCCTGGACGAACCCCTCCGCGCGGCGCTCCGGACGGACCAGCCCCCACGCGGGCTCCGGCCCCGCGCCCGGCTCCACGGCGGTGCGGTGGAACTCATGCCCGCGCACCCGGGTCCCCGCCGCCGCGAGTGAACTGTCGCCGATCGCCACCGCCTCGCGGTACCCCAGCGTCAACCGCTCCGACATGCGCGCCTCGGCGGGCAGCACTCCGCACATCGGCTCGCCGTCCAGCGAGCGCGCCAAGTACAGCAGCCCCGCGCACTCGGCGGCTATCGGCGCCTCGGCCGCCGCCAGCCGGGCCACCTCCGCGCGCAGCGGCTCGTTCGCGGACAGCTCCGGCGCGAACACCTCCGGGAAGCCGCCGCCGATCACCAGGCCCGCGGTGCCCGGCGGCAGGCGCTCGTCCCGCAGCGGGTCGAAGGGGACCACCTCCGCGCCCGCGGCGGTGAGCAGTTCGGCGTGCTCCGCGTACGAGAAGGTGAACGCCGCCCCACCCGCCATCGCGACAACCGGCCGCCCTCCGCCCTCGGCAGCGTCCACCCCACCCCGCGCGGAGGCGGTCTCCCGCTCGGGGGCCCAGGGCGGGTCCGCCAGCGGCGGTGCGCTGCGCGCCAGGGCCAACAGGCCCTCCAAGTCGCAGCCCTCGCGTACCTGTTCGGCCAGCGCGGCCACGGATTCGACCGCCTCCGCCCGCCGCTCGGCCACCGGCACCAGACCGAGATGGCGGCTCGGGGCATGCACCGCGCGCATCCGGCGCAGCGCCCCGAAGACCGGCACCCCCGACTCGTCCAGCGCCTCCCGCAGCAGCTCCTCATGCCGGTCCGAGCCGACCTTGTTGAGTATCACCCCGGCCAACCGCACCTCGGGGTCCCAGGACGCGAAGCCGTGGACCAGCGCCGCCACCGAGCGGGACTGCGACGAGGCGTCCACCACCAGCACCACCGGCGCGCGCAGCAGCTTCGCCACATGCGCCGTCGACGCCAACTCGCCCTGCCCGGACGCCCCGTCGTACAGCCCCATCACGCCTTCGACGACCGCCAGATCACAGCCGGCCGCCCCGTGCAGAAACAGCGGGCGTATCCGCTCCGGCCCGCACAGATAGGCGTCCAGATTGCGGCCCGGGCGGGCCGCCCGCCCGGAGCGGGCCGGGGACGAGACGGCCAGCGCGTGATAGCCGGAGTCGATGTAGTCCGGGCCGACCTTGTGGGGCGACACATCGAGACCGCGCTCCGCGAAGGCGGCCATCAGACCCGTGGCCACCATGGTCTTGCCGCTGCCGGAGGCGGGCGCGGCGATGACCAGGCGCGGCACGCGAACACTCACCACTCGATACCCCGCTGCCCCTTCTGACCGGTGTCCATCGGGTGCTTGACCTTTGACATATCGGTGACCAGATCCGCGAAGTCCAGCAGCTTCTGAGGCGCGTTACGCCCCGTGATGACCACATGCTGGGTCCCGGGCCGGTCGCGCAGCACCGACACCACCTCGTCGGTGTCCACCCAGCCCCAGTGCATGGGGTATGCGAACTCGTCCAGCACATACAGCCGATATGTCTCCGCCGCGAGGTCCCGCTTGACCTGCTCCCACCCCTCGCGCGCCGCCTCCTCGCTGGAGATGGCGTCCTGCTGAGAGCGCTGGAGCCATGACCAGCCCTCGCCCATCTTGTGCCATGCGACGGTCCCCCCTTCGCCCGATTCGCCGAGGACGCGCAGCGCACGCTCCTCGCCGACCCGCCACTTCGCGGACTTTACAAATTGAAATACACCGACCGGCCAACTTTGGTTCCACGCCCGCAGCGCCAGCCCGAACGCGGCCGTCGACTTGCCCTTGCCGACGCCCGTGTGCACGAGCACCAGCGGCCGGTTGCGGCGCTGCCGGGTGGTCAGCCCGTCGTCGGGTACGACGGTCGGTTGTCCTTGCGGCATCAGGAGGCCCTCCAGGTCCCTCGTACGGAAACGGTCCGTGTGTCTCGTACGGTCCGTGTCTCTCGTACGGTCCGTGCGGTGTTCGTCCCGCGCGCGTCGCGCACCAGCGCGGTCATGCTGTCCGCACGCAGTTCGTCGAGCGTCACCGGCGTCGCGCGCAGTTCGTGTGCCAGCGCGCCCGCCAGGCCCAGCCGGACGGGTCCCGCCTCGCAGTCCACCACCACCGAGGCGACCCCGTCGTCCGCCAGCAGCCCGGCCGCGCGCCCGGCCCGGGCGACCGGGTCCGGGCCGCCCGTGGCGCGCCCGTCCGTCACCACGACCAGCAGCGGCCGGCGCGACGGATCCCGCAGCCGCTCGATCCGCAGCACCTCGCGGGCCTTCAGCAGCCCGGCGGCCAGCGGGGTGCGCCCGCCGGTGGGCAGCTTCTCCAGCCGCGCGGCGCCCGCGTCCACCGACGAGGTGGGCGGTAGCGCCAGGGCGGCCTCGGCGCCCCGGAAGGTGATCAGGCCGACCTTGTCCCGCCGCTGGTAGGCGTCCAGCAGCAGCGACAGCACGGCGCCCTTGACGGCGCCCATGCGCTTCCGCGCGGCCATCGACCCCGACGCGTCCACCACGAACAGCACAAGGTTGCCTTCGCGGCCCTCGCGCACCGCCTCACGCAGGTCGTCACGGCGCACCACGAGCCCGGGGCCCTGCCGGCCGCGCGAGCGCTGGTGCGGTGCGGCGGCTCGTACGGTCGCCGACAGATGCAGCTTGGACAGGGTGCCGCGGGGGCGGCGCGCGCCGGTGGTGCGGCCGTGGGCCGTACGGGCGCGCGACCGCCGCCCCGCCGCGCCCTCACCGAGCCCCGGTACGTCGAGCCGCCGGGTCCGGAACGGCTCGGCGGCGCCCACGGCCGCGCGTTCGCCGCCGGGCCCGCCCGCCGCGACCCCGCCCACGCCCCCGTCGGCGGCATCAGGGACCGAGCTGTCCGAGCTGTCCGAACTGTTGGACCCATCCGGGCCGTTGGATCCGTCCGGGCCCGTGCGCTGCTCCGGTACGGACGATCCGGCCGACGGCGGCGCCTGCTCAGGCGCGCCCTGCGGCGGCTGTCCGCCCCCCGGCCCGTCGGGGCCCCCAGGCCCGTCAGGCCCGCCCGGTCCCTCAGGTCCCTCCGGCCCGTCCTGCTCGTCCCGACCCTCCGGCCCCGGGTCCGGGTCGTCGTCCCCGCCGCCGGACCCGCGCAGCACCTCGTCGAGCTTGTCCTCGTCCAGCCCCGGCGCGTCGAACGGAGCCCGCCGCCGCCGGTGCGGCAGCGACAGCAGCGCGGCCTGCCGTACGTCCTCGGCGGTCACCTCCGTACGCCCCGCCCACGCCGCCAGCGCCGTCGCCGTACGCGCCGTCACGATGTCCGCGCGCATCCCGTCCACCTCGAACGCCGCGCACACCGCCGCGATCTGCCGCAGCGCGCCATCGCCCAGCCGCACCTGGGACAGCAGGGCGCGCGCCGCCGCCACGCGCTCCCGCAGCGCGCCCTCCTCGTCCGCCCAGCGCGCCGCGAACCCGGCCGGGTCCTCGTCGTACGCCAGCCGCCGCCGCACCACCTCGACCCGCTCGTCGGTGTCCCGCGACGCCGCGACCTCCACCGTCAGGCCGAAGCGGTCCAGCAACTGCGGCCGCAGCTCGCCCTCTTCGGGGTTCATGGTGCCCACCAGCAGAAAGCGCGCCGCGTGCCGTACGGACACGCCCTCGCGCTCCACATAGGAGGCGCCCATGGCGGCCGCGTCGAGCAGCAGGTCGATCAAGTGGTCGTGCAGCAGGTTGACCTCGTCGACGTACAGCACGCCGCGGTGCGCGTCGGCCAGCAGGCCCGGCTCGAACGCCTTCACCCCGTCGGACAGCGCCCGCTCGATGTCCAGCGCCCCGACCAGCCGGTCCTCGGAGGCGCCGACCGGAAGCTCGACCATCCGGGCGGGCCGTACGGTGCCGGTGCCCGGTTCGTGCGGACCGTCCGGGCAGCCCGGGTCGGGCGCGGCGGGGTCGCAGGAGAACCGGCAGCCGGCCACCACGTCGATGCCGGGCAGCAGGGCGGCGAGCGCCCGCACCGCCGTCGACTTCGCGGTGCCCTTCTCACCGCGCACCAGCACCCCGCCGACGGCCGGTGACACGGCGTTGAGCAGGAGCGCCAGCCGCAGGTCGGCCATCCCGACGAGCGCGGTGAACGGGTAGGGGGTGGCGGTCATGCCTGGGTACCTCCAGCGGTGTGGGCGCGGTGGTGGTGGTCTGGGCGGAGCGGAGGGAACGACGTCTTCGTAGCCACTGCCTCCGCAGACGGCGTCTCCGTAGCCGCTGCGGGAGGAGGCAGCGACGGCCCGGGAGGCTGGGGCGGCGCCCCCGGTGGGACGAAGGGCAGTCCGTCCGGTACGCCCTTCTCGATCAGCCGCAGCAGCGCGTCCGTGTCCGCGTGCTCCTCGATCAGGTCGCCCAGCCGGTCCAGCTGCTCCTCCCGCAGCTCCCCGAAGCTGGTGTCGGGCGCCGGGGCGAACGCCCGCCCCGCCGCGTCCGCGACCCGCCGCAGGAAGGCGCGTCGGAAGCCGTCGCTCTCCAGCGAGCCGTGCCAGTGCGTGCCCCACACCGAGCCGACCCGGCAGCCGTCCAGGAACGGTTCGTCCGCGCCGTCCAGCAGCTCGGCGACCCCGTGGTGGATCTCGTAGCCCTCCACCCGCTCGCCCAGCGCTTCGCCGACCGGCCGGGCCAGGGTCTTGTGCACCGCGAACCGCACCCGCACCGGCAGCAGCCCGAGCCCTTCGACGGTCCCGGCCCGCGACTCGACCTCGTCCTCGATGCGTTCGCCGAGCATCTGGAAGCCGCCGCAGATGCCCAGCACCGGCCGGCCCTCCGCCGCCCGCCGCGCGATCGCCGCGGCCAGACCGCGCTCGCGCAGCCATGCCAGCGCCCGTACGGTGCCGCGGGTGCCCGGCACCACCACCAGATCGGCGTCGGCCAGCTCCTCCGGCCGGTCCACGAACCGCACGACCACGCCCGGCTCGGCGGCCAGCGCGTCCACGTCCGTGAAGTTCGACATGAGCGGCACGGCGGCGACCGCGACCCGCAGGATGTCCGCGCCGTGCGGCGGCGCGACGACGCTCTCGCGCACCGCCCCGCGCAGCGACACCCGCAGCCCGTCCTCCTCGTCGATGCCGAGCCCGTGCGCGTACGGCAGCACGCCCATGGTCGGGCGGCCCGTCAGGCCGTACAGCATCTGAAGGCCCGGCTCCAGCAGGGTCACATCGCCACGGAACTTGTTCACCAGATAGCCCGCGACCAGCCGCTGGTCGGCCTCGGAGAGCAGCGCGGTCGTGCCGAAGAACGACGCGAAGACGCCGCCGCGGTCGATGTCCCCGACCACGACCACCGGCAGCCGGGCGGCCCGGGCGAGCCCCAGGTTGACGATGTCGGTGCGGCGCAGATTGATCTCGGCGGGGCTGCCCGCGCCCTCGCAGATCACCGCGTCGTGCGTACGCCGAAGCTCGGCCAGGCACTCGGTGACGGTCCCCAGCAGCGCCTCCTGCCGCCCCTGGTGGTACCCACGCGCGCTCAACTCGCCCACCGGCTTGCCCAGCAGCACCACTTGGCTGCTGCGGTCGCTGCCGGGCTTGAGCAGGACGGGGTTCATCAGCGCGCTGGGCTCGACGCGTGCGGCGGCGGCCTGCATGGCCTGGGCGCGGCCGATCTCCGCCCCGTCGCGGGTCACGAAGGAGTTGAGCGACATGTTCTGCGCCTTGAAGGGCGCGACGCTGACGCCCTTACGGCTGAGCCAGCGGCAGATTCCGGCCGTGACGACGCTCTTGCCCGCGTCCGAGGTAGTACCCGCGACGAGCAGCCCGCCGCCCGGCGCGCCCCCGCCCTGTGTCCCGCTCATCCCTCGTCCCTCCCCGCGGCCGTCGGCCGCACCGTCGCCGGACCGCCCGACCGGCCCGCGCCGGATGCCGGTGTCCGCATGGACCGTGCCCAGCGGGCGAGCGCGCCATGTGGGGCCCGCGCGGCGGGTACGGGCGCGGCGCCGGGCCGCGCGGCCGTACGGGCCGGCCTCGGCGCCACGCCTGCCGCCAGTCGGGCTCCCGCAGTCAGTCGGGCTCCCGCCGTCAGCCGGGCCCCCACGGTCAGCCGGGCCGCTACGGACACGCCGAGCGCCAGGGCGCCGACGCGCCGCGAAAGCCGTACCGCCCGCTCGATGTCGGCCGCCTCGACCGGCCGCCCGCCGGGGTTGAGTACCGGCCGGTGCTCGACGCGGCCGCCGTACGCGAGGGTGCCGCCCAGCCGTACGCCGAGCGCGCCCGCGAACGCGGCCTCCACGGGGCCCGCGTTGGGGCTCGGATGGCGGTGGCCGTCGCGCCGCCAGGCGCGCCACGCGGCGCGCGGATCGGGCCCGGCCAGGGCGGCCAGCGCCGCGGTGAGCCGCGCGCCGGGCCACCCGGCCACGTCGTCCAGCCGGGCCGAGGCCCAACCGAACCGCCGGTAGCGCGGCGACTTGTGGCCCACCATCGCGTCCAGGGTGTTGACGGCCCGGAAGCCGACCAGGCCCGGCACCCCGCCGACTGCCCCCCACACCAGCGCGCCCACGACGGCGTCCGAGGTGTTCTCGGCGACCGACTCGACGACCGCGCGCGCGATCTGCGACTCGTCCAGCGCCTGCGGATCGCGTCCGCACAGGTGCGGCAGCCGCCGCCGGGCGGCGTCCAGGTCACCGGCGGTCAGTGCGCCGCCGATGGCCCGCGCCTCCCGGCCCAGCGTCGTGCCGCCGAGCACCGCCCAGGTGGCGGCGGCGGTCAGCATCGTCTGCGCGGCGGGGGAGGGGCGTCCCAGAGCAAAGGTGCCCGCGGCGGGGTGCCCCAAGACGGGGTGCCCCAAGACGGGGTGCCCCAAGACGGGGCGCCCCAAGACGGGGTGCCCCAAGACGGGACGTCCCGCGGGTTTGAGGACAGCGCTGCCCAGAGCGGAGCCTCCCGACGCGGGGCGTCCCAAGGCCCGTACGGCGCGCACTGACAGCACGGCGCCCGCGGCCGCGCCGCCCGCGCACAGCGCGGTGTAGAGGGCCCCGGATCCGCGGTGGTCGCGCCACAGCAGCCGCTCGACGGCCAGGGCGGCGCGCCCGAACGCGGCCACAGGATGGCCGCGGCGCGGATCACCCATGGCGAGGTCGCCGAGAAAGCCGAGGGCGGCGCCGCACGCGTACGAGGCGTGTTCGGCACGCATCGTCAGTCCGCCGTCTTGCCTCGGAACATGGGGAACGTCAGGAACATCAGGAGTGTCGGAGGCGCCGGTACGTGGCGGAGGGGCCGCGGGCGGGTCGGCGGCATGGCGGTGCCGGGCATGGCGGTATGTCCTCACTCAGGGTCCGCGCCCTGGTTCGACGTGACCGGCGGTGAGAGTCTCCTGGCTCCCGGATCCGCGCTTCCCCCGGTCTTCCAGCCGCCGTGTGGCGGCCGTGACTCGTACGGGCGATGGGAGAGCGCTCCCCGGTGACAGTGGCGGGACCGCGCCGGATTCTCACCGGCTTCCTCTCCTGCCGCCGTTTGGCTCCGGAAGTCCACCATGGGCCGCGAATGGCCGTCAACTCGCGAATGCCCCACCCTGTGTGAGTGTGCCGAGGAGCACATGCCACGGCCGCCGGGCTGGAACGCGCTCAGAGGTACGTGCCACGATCAGGTTGATGCCGTACGCCACGGCCGCCGCGCACAGCGCGAAGCAGAGGTACGCGCCGGCGCGCGCGGGGCCGAAGGCGCCGCCGGCCGGGGCGGCGGACGCGGTGGCGGCCGTGTCGGTGCCCGCCTCCGCCCGCTGCGGCTTACGGGAGGTGCCGAGGATGCCGAGGGTGAAGACGCCCACGAAGCCGACGGTCACCACGAGGCTGATGCCGAAGACCTGGCCGAGGGCCGCCCAGTCGATGCTCATCGCGTTACTTCCTTAGCTGGTGCTGCCGGTGGCCGCGGAGGCGCCTGCCGGGGTGGCGGAGGAGGTGGAAGCGGCACGGGCGGGCGGCGGGGCCACGGACTGGAGGGCCGCCGTGACGACGCCCACCGGCTCGGCCGGCAGCGCCGCGGCCTCGTCGATGTCATTGACGTTGGTGTGGTCGACGGGCTTGCGGCGCGAGGCCGCCCAGATCCCGGCGCAGGCGGCGACCGCGAGCACGGCGACCGCCGTGACGCCCCAGTCGCCCTGGTCCGCCAGCAGCGCGGCGCCGCCCGCGACGAGGCCCGCGGCGGGCAGGGTGAGCACCCAGGCGAGGACCATGCGGCCCGCGGTGGACCACCGCACCACAGCGCCCTTGCGGCCGACCCCCGCGCCCATCACGGAGCCGGAGCAGACCTGGGTGGTGGAGAGCGCGAAGCCGATGTGCGACGAGGCGAGGATGACGGTCGCGGCGCCGGTCTGGGCGGCGAAGCCCTGCGGCGGCTGGATGTCGGTGATGCCCTTGCCCATGGTGCGGATGATGCGCCAGCCGCCCAGGTACGTACCGAGGGCGATGGCCAGGCCCGCGGAGACGATGACCCACATCGGCGGGTCGGAGTCGGGCGCGATCACACCGCCGGTGATCAGCGCGAGGGTGATGACCCCCATGGTCTTCTGGGCGTCGTTGGTGCCGTGGGCGAGGGAGACCAGCGCGGCCGAGGCGATCTGCCCGGCGCGGTAGCCCTTCGCGGTGTCCTGGGGGTCGCGGCCGCGGGCCAGCCGGTAGGTGAGCCGGGTCGCGACCAGGGCGGCGACACCGGCCACGAGCGGCGCGGCGACGGCCGGGATCAGGACCTTCATGACGATCTTGTCGCTGTTGACCCCGTCCATGCCGACGGAGACCAGGGTGGCGCCGATGAGGCCGCCGAAGAGGGCGTGCGAGGAGCTGGAGGGCAGCCCGGCCAGCCAGGTCAGCAGGTTCCACAGGATCGCGCCGACCAGCCCCGCGAAGATCACTTCGGGGCGGACTCCGGCGTCCTCGTCGATGATCCCCCCGGAGATCGTCTTGGCGACCTCCACGGAGAGGAACGCGCCGACGAGATTGAGGACCGCCGACATCGCCACCGCGACTCGGGGACCGAGAGCCCCCGTGGAGATGGTGGTCGCCATGGCATTGGCCGTGTCGTGGAAGCCGTTCGTGAAGTCGAACACCAAGGCCGTAACGATCACGATCCCAATGAGAAGCGTGATGTGTTCCATCGAACTCCTTCGTGGGGGAATGCGATCCCCGAACTTGGCGACACGGAGCGCCGCCGCGTGACTACGGTACGTAGTGCCATGTGGCCACCGTGAGACCACCGGGATGGCCACACGAGAAGCCCCTCCTGTGGGAGGGGGAGGATTCGCACACCCCTGGGCAATCGGTGCGACAACCAAAGGGTGCGGCCACGACGGTAAGGACATGGGGTGAACGGAAGGTGAACTGGGGTGGGCTCGAGGGTGACGCGCCTGCGGGAAGGCGGCACCGATGATCCACTCGCCCCCGCACTGATGCGTACACGACGGCTCGCCTGCCATGATCGGCGCCCGGAGGTGAGGGATCGTGACGAAGCCGGATGCCGCACGACCGAACGGACTTGGGGAGCGACCGGACCTGCGGGAGGGCTGGGAGCGGGTGGTGGAGACGGCCCGCAGGACGGTCGCCGACGGCCTGGTCGTCGGCACCTCGGGCAATGTCTCGGCCAGGGTCGGCGACATCGTCCTGGTGACTCCGAGCGGCGTCCCGTACGACCGGCTCGGCCCGGGCGACGCGGTCGGCGTCGACCTGGACGGGCGCCAGGTGATCGGCGAGCTGGCCCCCACCAGCGAGCTGCCGATGCACCTCGCGATCTACCGCGACACCGACGCCGCGGCCGTCGTCCACACCCACGCCGTACACGCCACGGCCGTCTCCACCCTGGTCGGCGAGGTCCCCGCGATCCACTACATGACCTGCGCCCTCGGCGGCCCGGTGCGCGTCGCGGGCTACGCCCTGTACGGCACCGACGAGTTGGCCCACAACATGCTCGACGCGCTGCGCGACCGCACCGGCTGTCTGCTGCGCAACCACGGCACCGTCGTCTACGGCACCTCGCTCGACCAGGCGTACGACCGGACGGCCCAGCTGGAGTGGATGTGCCGGGTCTGGCTCACCGCGGCCGCCGTCCCCGGGTACACCCCGGCCCTGCTGTCACCCGAAGAGCTGAGCCGCGCCGCGGACAAGCTCAGCGGCTACGGCCAGCCACGCTGAGCCAGGCAGGCCGTGGGTCGATCACCCGGCCGGGCAGCGCCCGCTGGCCCGCGGCGGCTTCCCCGCCCACACTGGGAGAGATGCAGCTGCGGACGAAGGCGGTTGTGGCCGCCACCACGATGCTCAGTGCCGGCGCGGCCGCGGTGGCGGCCGGGCGGTACGCCAGCGGCGCCGCCCTGAGGCCCGGCCCCGGCCGGCCGTTCCCGCACGACCCGCGGCTCACCGTGCACGCCACCGAGGCCGACCGGATCACCCTCACCCGCAGCCTCGCCTCGCTGCGCCCCGGCACGTACGGCCTCGCCGGCTCCGGCTGCCACGCCGTCGTCGGGCCCGTCGTCGAGGACGCCCCGCACCCCCCGGACTCCGTGGTCCGCCGCCTGGAACGGGTGACGTACGGCACCCTGGCCCCAGGCACCCGCGTCCGCTTCACCCCGCAGGTGCACATCGGCAATCCACGGGACACGCTCGGGATCGACCACGCCGACGTCGACGTACCCGGCGAACTGGGCCAGCTGCCCGCCTGGTTCATACCCGGCGACCGCTCCGCCTGGATGATCACCGTGCACGGCCTCGGCACCACCCGTGAGCACCCCATGGTGCTGATGCCGTTCCTGCACAAGCGGCGGTTCCCGCTGCTCGACATCGCCTACCGCGGCGATGTGGGCGCCCCCCGCCCCGAGGACGGCATCGGACACCTCGGCGAGACCGAGTGGCGCGATCTGGACGCCGCCATCCGCTACGCGGTGCACTACGGCGCGGAGAGCGTCATCCTGTACGGCTGGTCCATCGGCGCCACCATGGCCCTGCGCGCCGCCGCGGGCTCCGCGCTGCGGGACCGGATCAGCGGGCTCGTCCTGGACTCTCCGGTGCTCGACTGGCAGGCCACCCTGCGGGCGCTCGCCTCGGCCCGGCGCATCCCCTCCGCGCTGCTGCCGCTGGCGATACGGGCCGCCGAGGGGCGGGCGGGACTGCACCGGGGCCGACTGATGGAGCAGGCCGCGATGGCCGATCTGGACGGGCCGAAGGTGCCGACGCTGATCATCCACGGTCCGGACGACACCATCGCCCCCTGGGGCGCCTCGCGTGAACTCGCCGAGCGCCACTCGGAACTGGTCACCCTTCACCCGGTGCGCAACGCCCCGCACGCCGCGATGTGGAACGCCGACCCCGAAGGGTACGAAGACATGCTGGGCCGCTTTCTGATGCCGTTGATGTGACCCTCGCTACCGGCGCATGAAGGGGATCCGGAAGCGCCGTCGGCGACCTTGGTGACCAGCGTGGGCAACCGCCGTACGGGTGCCGATTGGGCTTTCGGGCCGTCACGGGCGAGACTGCTCCCGTGACGTCCCGTACTCCGCGCGACTCCCGGCTCCGACTCGTCAGCCAGCGGCCGATGGCCACAGCCCGCCGGGTTGTGCCGAACCGCGGCTCCCGACCGACGCCCCGCCCGCCCGAGGGCACTCCGCCGCCCTCGGAGCTCGCCCGGCAGGCCCGATCGGGACTTGCCGGGGCCGTACAGATCGCCCGCTGGGCCGCGAGCCGGCACGCCGTCCCGGGCGTGCTCCCCGCCGAGGCCGTCGCCGAGGCCGCCACCGCCCTGGGAGTTCCCCCCGAACGGATCCAGGCCGACTGGGACCGGGCCCGCCTGGTCGGCCTGATCGAGCTGCACGGCGGCATCGCCCGCCCGGGCTGGCGGCTGCGCGCCTGGGACCGCGACGACAGCGCGGTGCTGCGCGGTTGGGTCGCGCTGCTCGACGCCTGGTCCCTGGACCGCCCGGCGCCGGTCACGGCCGAGCCCACGGCCGTCGCCGAGGTCGTGGAGGCGCTGCCGCAGCTGCTGTCCCTGCTCCAGCTGTCGGCCGGTCCGGTGCAGGTCGCGACGCTTCTGGACATGCTTCAGCAGCGCGTCGCCGAGCTGCGCACCGAGCGGTGCGAGGTGCCGTACGGCCCCGTGGCCGCCCCCGGCCCCGACGACACCCCGCCCGCCGGGACGCCGGACGCCGCCGACTCCCTGGACCACTCCCTGGAGACGCTGCTCGACTGGGCCCTGGACGCGCTCGCCTCCGTGGGCGCGCTCGTGGTGCTGGACGGGTCCTTGGCAGACGGCCCTCAGCCGGACGGCCCTCAGGAGGCGGCGGAGGCGGCTCGGGAGGCCGTGGAAGGGGCGCGGGAGACCGCGGAGGAGGCTGCGCGGGAGGCCGTCCTCACCGCGCTCGGCAACTGGGCGGTGTGGGTCAAGCTGGAGCAGATCTGCGTCGCCGCCCAGAGCCCCGCCGGGAACATCGAGCAGCCCGCCGCGGACATGCTGCGCGGCTGCGCGGGCCTGACCCCCGGCCCGGCCCGCGCCGAGTACCGGGCCTGGCTCGCCGCCCGGCCCGTCGGCAGCGCCGTCACCGAGCTCATCGAGGCGGCCCGCGGCGACGACGCGCTGCTGCGCGGGCTCGCCTTCGAGGCGCTGCGCGTCGTCGGGGCGCCCGCCGAGCCGACCGTGCGGGCCGTGGTCGACGAGTCCGCGCTGCGCCCGTACGCGCTGCTGTGGCTGGCCGAGCACGAGGGGGTGGACCCGGAGGACGCGCTGGACGTGCTGACCCGCGAGGAGGCCACCTGGCTGTGGGTGGACACGGCCGCGGCCATCTCCGACCACGGCGAGAGCCCGCTGCTCGTGCGCCATCTGGAGTCCGCCGTGCAGGGCACGGTCCCGGCGCTGCTGGAGGAGGTACGGGCCGTGGGCCACCCCCGCACCGTGCAGGTCCTGGTCGCACTGGCCGCCGCCCACCCCGACCCGGCCCTCGCCAAGGCGGTCCGCCGCGCGGCCTTCCAGGTACACACAGGCGGCGCCTGACCAGCCGCTTTTTTAGGGCTCGGTTCTCCCTCAGCTACCGCTGGGAGGTGCCCCCGGGGGGCGCTACAGCCCCTGTCGACGGTCGACCGTGCTCGGCCCTTCGCGCGGCGGAGCCGGCTGTATCGATCTGCGGCTCCGCC
>NZ_NCSM01000035.1:0-51879 GCF_002224125.1 Streptomyces sp. NBS 14/10 | reverse complement strand
CGCGCCCCTTCGGCTCGCCCCCAGCTACCGCTGGGAGGTGCCCCCTGCCAGCCGGAACGGGGCCGCCCGCCCGGGCCGGGAAAAAGCCCTTGCGGACCCCGCTAAACTAATCCGCATGGCAATTCTCCTCGCGCATTAGACGGCGTCGGCCTCTTTTCGCCCGTCCGTCCAGCCGTCCACCCTGCCCTGGAGTAATTCCCGTGATCACCGCCTCCGGCATCGAGTTGCGCGCCGGCGCCCGTGTCCTCATCGAGTCCGCCTCCTTCCGCGTCGCCAAGGGCGACCGCATCGGCCTCGTCGGACGCAACGGCGCGGGCAAGACCACCCTCACCAAGTGCCTCGCCGGTGAGGGCATCCCGGCCGCCGGCACCATCACCCGCTCCGGCCAGGTCGGCTATCTGCCCCAGGACCCGCGCACCGGCGATCTCGACGTGCTCGCCCGCGACCGCATCCTCTCCGCCCGTGAGCTGGACTCCGTGCTGCGCAAGATGCGCGAGAACGAGGACCGGATGGCGAACGGCAAGGGCGCCACCCGCGAGCGCGCGATGAAGAAGTACGAGCGGCTGGAGACCGAGTTCCTCACCAAGGGCGGTTACGCCGCCGAGGCGGAGGCCGCGACCATCGCCGCCAGCCTCGGGCTGCCCGACCGCGTGCTCGGCCAGCCCCTGCATACGCTCTCCGGCGGTCAGCGCCGCCGGGTCGAGCTGGCCCGGATCCTCTTCTCGGACTCCGACGTCCTGCTCCTGGACGAGCCGACCAACCACCTCGACGCCGACTCCATCATCTGGCTGCGGGACTACCTGAAGACCTACCGCGGCGGCTTCATCGTCATCTCCCACGACGCGAACCTGGTCGAGACGGTCGTCAACAAGGTCTTCTACCTGGACGCCAACCGCTCGGTCATCGACATCTACAACATGGGCTGGAAGCTCTACCAGGCCCAGCGCGAGGCCGACGAGAAGCGCCGCAAGCGGGAGCGGGCCAACGCGGAGAAGAAGGCCGCGGCCCTCAACTCCCAGGCGGACAAGATGCGCGCCAAGGCCACCAAGACGGTGGCCGCGCAGAACATGGCCCGCCGCGCCGAGAAGCTGCTGTCCGGCCTCGAAGCGGTCCGGCAGTCCGACAAGGTCGCCAAGCTGCGCTTCCCGGACCCGGCCCCGTGCGGCAAGACGCCCCTGGCCGCCGAGGGCCTGTCCAAGTCGTACGGCTCGCTGGAGATCTTCACCGACGTCAGCCTGGCCGTCGACCGGGGCTCGCGGGTGGTCATCCTGGGGCTCAACGGTGCGGGCAAGACGACCCTGCTGCGGCTGCTGGCCGGGGTCGAGAAGCCGGACACCGGGCAGGTCACCCCCGGCCACGGTCTCAAGCTCGGCTACTACGCGCAGGAGCACGAGACGCTGGACCCGGACCGCACCGTCCTGGAGAACATGCGCTCGGCCGCCCCCGACCTCGACCTCGTGGACATCCGCAAGACGCTGGGGTCCTTCCTGTTCTCCGGCGACGACGTCGACAAGCCGGCGGGTGTGCTGTCCGGCGGCGAGAAGACCCGGCTCGCGCTGGCCACGCTCGTGGTCTCCTCGGCCAATGTCCTGCTGCTCGACGAGCCCACCAACAACCTCGACCTGGCCAGCCGCGGGGAGATCCTGGGCGCGCTGCGCACCTTCACGGGCGCGGTGGTGCTGGTCACCCACGACGAGGGCGCGGTCGACGCGCTGCAGCCGGAGCGGATCATTCTGCTGCCGGACGGCGTCGAGGACCTGTGGGGCGAGGACTACGCGGACCTCGTCGCGCTCGCCTGAGCCGCCACGGTTCTGCTCCGGACCTGCTACGGATCCACCCTCGCGTAGATCATGCGCCATAGATCATTCGGCCTAGGCGTGATCCTTCATCTGAGTGAGAACGGCTGGTACCGCGGCGCGTCGTCAGTGACCGGCGCATGAAGCGTGCCGCGCGCCGGCGTGCGGTGGTGCGATCGCGACCATCGACGGCCTGACCTGCCGGTTCGTCCATCATGTGGACCGTTGCTGAGCGCGACTGCCTGCGGAATCTTCAATTCCGGGGGCGATCACCCCATCAATTCGGGAAAGCCTTCCTCCAGAGACCTTGCCGAATGGGTGGCCAGGAAGCCGCCTAGGGGTGATCATGAGAGTCCAGAGCGCACTTCCCATGAGGAGGCACGGGTGGCCGAGACTCTGAAGAAGGGCAGCCGGGTGACCGGCGCCGCGCGCGAAAAGCTCGCGGCAGACCTGAAAAAGAAGTACGACTCCGGTGCGAGCATCCGGGCGCTGGCCGAGGAGACCGGCCGCTCCTACGGATTCGTCCACCGGATGCTCAGTGAGTCCGGCGTGGCCCTGCGTGGTCGCGGTGGAGCGACACGGGGCAAGAAGGCCGCAACAACGGCCTGACACCCCAGACATGTCGTACCGGTGGGTATGAGCGGTGCCACCCGGTTGATCGGACCGTCGGCCGGGTGGTTACTGTGCAGTCACTTAAGTGTGTGACCGCACCCACCGGAGGCTTCTGTGACCCTGCTGGACAAGGACGGCGTTCACCTCACCGCTGACGATGCGATCGCCACGGTGACCCTGACCAACCCCGACAAGCGGAACGCCCAGTCGCCCGCGACCTGGCGCGCCCTGGCCGAGGCCGGACAGGCGCTGCCGGGCAGCGTGCGGGTGGTGGTGCTGCGCGCCGAGGGCAAGTCCTTTTCCGCGGGGCTCGACCGGCAGGCGTTCACGCCCGAGGGGTTCGACGGCGAGCCGTCCTTCCCCGAGCTGGCCCGTCGCTCCGACCTGGAGCTGGACGCCGTCATTGCCGGATATCAGGAGGCGTTCACCTGGTGGCGGCGGCACGACCTCATCTCCGTCGCCGCCGTCCAGGGCCATGCCATCGGCGCGGGCTTCCAACTGGCCCTCGCCTGTGACCTGCGGGTCTGTGCTGACGATGCGCAGTTCGCCATGCGCGAGACCAGCCTCGGGCTGGTCCCCGACCTCACCGGCACCCATCCGCTGGTCTCCCTCGTGGGCTACGCCCGCGCCCTGGAGATCTGCCTGACCGGGCGCTTTGTCCACGCCGAGGAGGCCGAGCGCACCGGCCTGGCCAATCTGGTCGTACCCGCCGCGGAGTTGGACGCCGCGGTCCGCGACCTGACCGCGGCGCTGCTCGCCGCGGACCGCGACGCCGTGATCGAGACCAAGGCGCTGCTGCGTGGGGCGGGGGAGCGGACGTACGAGGAGCAGCGCGCCGCCGAGCGCGCCGCGCAGGCCCGGCGGCTGCGCGACCTGGCGGGGCTGGGCGAGTAGCACCGTCTACAGCGGCGCCATCCGCACCGGCACCGGCCGTACCGGCACCGCTTCGAGTACGAGCACCGCGAGATCGTCGTCGATCGGCTCGGGGCCGAAGTCGTGGGCGGCGCGCCGGACCCGTTCCGCCACCGCCTTGGCGCCCAGGCCCACGCACCCCCGCAGGATGTCGGCGAGGCCGTCGTCGTCGTCCAGCTGCCGGTTGCCGCTGCGCCGTTCGGTCACCCCGTCGGTGACGCACAGCAGCGTCTCGCCGAGCGCCAGGTCGAAGTTGTCGGCGTGGAACTCGGCGCTCTCGTCGATGCCCAGCAGCATCTGGGAGCTGCCCGTGGTGACCACCGAGCCCTCGGCGGTCAGCCGTAGCGGCAGCGGGTGTCCGGCGCTGGCCAGTGTGCAGTGGGCGTTGCCCGTGGCCGGGTCGGGCTCCAGCTCGCCGTACAGCAGGCTCAGGAAGCGCGGCCGGGCCTGTTCGCCGCCGACGGCCACGGCTTCCGCGCCCTCCTCCACCAGCGCCTGGTTCAGCCGGGAGAGCACCGACTCGACGCCGTGGCCCTCGCGGGCCAGCAGCCGGACCAGATGGCGGGCCAGACCGGTCACGGACATGGCCTCCGGGTCGCTGCCGCACACATCGCCGAGCAGGAAGCACCAGCGGCGGCGGCCCATCGGGAACAGGTCGTAGAAGTCGCCGCCGACGGTCTGTTCCTCGCCGTGCGGCTCGTACACGATCGCCGTGTCGACGCCCGGGATATGGGCGAGGGAGGTGGGAAGCTGCCGGCGCTGGAGCGCCCGGCTGATGGTCGCCTGCCGGGTGTACCGCCGGGCGGTGGCCACCGCCTGGGCCACCCGCCGGGCCACATCGCCCGACAGCCGTGCCACGCCCTCGGTCAGCTGGGTCACGCCCCCGCGCCCCAGCAGCAGTACGCCGTGGTTGCGGCCCTGGGCGAGCAGTGGGAACGCCAGCGCGGCCCCGCCCACACCACGGCCGTCCGCGGGCTCGGGCCAGGGCCAGGGGGTGCCGGAGGGGTCGAGTCCGGTGGGCGGCGGGTGGCTCTCGAGCGCCAGCCGGAGCGCGTCGTTGCGGCGCTCGTCGCTGTGCCATACGCGGCACAGCCGCAGCCTTTGGCCTTCGGTGCTCAGCCATACCGCGCACCAGTCGGCGAGCCGGGGCACCAGGAGCTGTCCGGCGAGGGCGGCGACCATGTTCTCGTCCAGCTGTCCGGCGAGGAGGTCGCTGGCCTCCGCGAGGAACGACGGCCCGCCGCGGTCCACCCACCCACCGGAGCCTTCCCGGTGCCGCGGCGGCGCGGCTGGGGCGAGGGCCTTGGCGAAGCGCACTTCGCTGCCCACCGCGTCGACCGGGAGGGCATCGGCCCCGGACCCCTCCGGCGCGGCGTCCAGCCGGAACCACACCGCCTTGCGGGTGCGGTGGTACGTCACGCCCCAGGACTCCGCGAGCGCGCCCATCAGCTGGAGGCCGCGGCCGCGCCGCCCGGTGTCCTGGCCGCCGTACACCGCGCTGGCGGGGTGGAGGTCGCTCACCTCGACGACGACGCCCGGGGGTGTTGTCTGCAGCCGGCAGACGACCTCGATCTCGGTGCCCGCGTGCAGCACGGCGTTGGTGACCAGCTCGCTGACCAGGAGCACGGCGTCCTCGGTCAGCCGGTCGCCGAGCGGGCGCGGCCCGAGGACCGCCGGCGCGCCCGGTCCCGTGAGCGTGGTGCGTACAAACGCGCGCGCCGCGGCGGGCGCCCCCACGGTCCCGGGCAGCATGGTCCGCGATACGGACTCCCGCGAGAGAGGAAGCAAAGCTCCCACCAGCTGCTCCTGGCACTTCGGGGCGATTAGGTCATTTCGGTGCCATATTATGACAGGCACAGGAGTGCGAATCGATCCATAAGAGACGATGTCATGGCAAATGACCCGACCCCCATGGACATACGTTCCGACGTCCGCCCCGAATCCCCGGGCATCGCGCCGGGCGAGGAGCGGGTGAGCGCGGCAGGCGTGCGGGCCCTGCTGGGTGCGATGCAGGCGTTGTGTGACGGGGACTTCTCCGTGCGCGCCAACAGCGCGGAAGAGGGCGCGCTCGGCGAGATGGCCGTGGCGTTCAACCAACTCGTGGTGCGGAACGCCCATCTGGCCTCGGAGCTGCAGCGGGTGCGCCGCGAAGTGGTACGGCAGGGCAGACTCGACGAGCGGATCACGGCCAGCCCCGGCCAAGGGGCCTGGACGACCAGTGTGGACGCGGCGAATCAGCTGGTGGACGCGCTCGTCGGCCCTGTCTCGAACGCCACGCAGGTGCTGGACGCGGTCGCCGCGGGCGATCTGACCAAACGGGTCGACCTGCACGACGGCAATCGTCAGCTGCGCGGCGATCTGCGCCGGCTCGGGCGTGGCGTCAACCGCACGGTGGACCAGCTGTCGCTGTTCACCGGTGAGCTCACCCGCGTCGCCCGCGAGGTCGGCACCGAGGGCCGGCTCGGCGGCCGGGCCAAGGTCCAGGGGCTGTCCGGCGACTGGCGCGAGGTCACCGAGGCCGTCAACGCGATGGCCTCCCGGCTGACGGCCCAGGTGCGGGACATCGCCGCGGTGACCACGGCGGTCGCGCGCGGCGACCTCACCCGGCAGGTGACCGTCGAGGCCACCGGGGAGCTGCTGGAGCTCAAGCTGACCGTGAACACGATGGTCGATCAGCTGTCGGCGTTCGCGGACGAGGTCACGCGGGTGGCCCGCGAGGTCGGTACGGAGGGGGAGCTGGGCGGCCGGGCCCAGGTCCGGGGCGTGTCGGGGGTGTGGAAGGACCTGACGGACAACGTCAACTTCATGGCCTCCAACCTGACCTCGCAGGTACGGAACATCGCCCAGGTGACCACGGCGGTGGCCAACGGCGATCTCTCGCAGAAGATCACCGTGGACGCCCGGGGCGAAATCCTCCAGCTCAAGAGCACCATCAACACGATGGTCGATCAGCTGTCGGCGTTCGCGGACGAGGTCACGCGGGTGGCCCGCGAGGTCGGTACGGAGGGGGAGCTGGGCGGCCGGGCCCAGGTCCGCGGGGTCTCCGGGGTGTGGAAGGACCTGACCGAGAACGTCAACTTCATGGCGGACAACCTGACCTCCCAGGTCCGCAACATCGCCCAGGTCGCCACCGCGGTGGCGGAGGGAGACCTCAGCAAGACGATCACGGTGGAGGCCAAGGGCGAGATCCTGGAGCTCAAGTCGACGATCAACACGATGGTCGACCGGCTCTCCGCGTTCGGCGACGAGGTCACCCGCGTGGCCCGCGAGGTTGGCACCGAGGGCAACCTGGGCGGCCAGGCGCAGGTCCGCGGGGTCTCGGGGGTCTGGAAAGAGCTCACCGACAACGTCAACTTCATGGCGCTGAACCTGACCTCGCAGGTGCGCAACATCGCCCAGGTGACCACGGCGGTGGCCAACGGCGACCTGTCGAAGAAGATCACGGTGGACGCCCGGGGCGAGATCCTGGAGCTGAAGGACACCGTGAACACCATGGTCGAGCAGTTGCGGGCGTTCGCGGACGAGGTCACCCGGGTGGCCCGCGACGTCGGGACCGAGGGGGAGCTGGGCGGCCGGGCCCAGGTGCCGGGCGTCTCCGGGGTGTGGAAGGACCTCACGGACAACGTCAACTTCATGGCGTCCAACCTGACCTCCCAGGTCCGTAACATCGCCCAGGTCGCCACCGCCGTCGCCCAGGGAGATCTGTCCAAGAAGATCGACGTGGACGCGCGCGGCGAGATCCTGGAGCTCAAGACCACCATCAACACGATGGTCGACACGCTCTCCTCGTTCTCCTCGGAGGTCACCCGCGTCGCCCGTGAGGTCGGCAGCGAGGGCCGGCTGGGCGGCCAGGCCCGTGTCGAGGCGGTCTACGGCACCTGGAAGCGGCTGACCACCAGCGTCAACGAGCTCGCCCTGAACCTGACCACCCAGGTGCGGGCCATCGCCGAGGTCGCCTCCGCCGTCGCCCAGGGCGATATGTCCGGGGCCGTCTCGGTCGAGGCGCAGGGCGAGGTCGCCGAGCTCAAGCACAACGTCAACCTCATGGTGACCAATCTGCGCGAGACCACCAGGGCCAAGGACTGGCTGGAGTCCAACCTCGCCCGTATCGCCTCCCTGATGCAGGGCCACCGCGATCTGGTCGACGTCGCCGACCTGATCCTGCGCGAGCTCACTCCGCTGGTCAACGCGCAGTTCGGGGCCTTCTTCCTCACCGAGGCCGGCGCCAGGCCGGGTGAGGGCCTCGAGTTCATCGCCGGCTACGGCACCAACCCCGACAAGGGGCAGCTGCCCAAACGAGAGGCGGCGGGCCGTGGGCTGATCGCCCAGGCGGCCGTCGAGAAGAAGCGCATCCTGGTCACCGACGTCCCACCGGACTTCATCACCATCGACTCCGGACTCGGCTCCGCCCACCCGGCCAGCGTCGTCATCCTGCCGATCCAGTACGAGGACCAGGTGCTCGGAGTGATCGAGCTGGCCTCCTTCAGCCGGTTCAGCGAGGTCCACCTCGCCTTCATCGACCAGTTCGTCAACACCATCGGCGTATCGATCAACACCATCATCGCCAACGCCCGCACCGAGTCCCTGCTGTCGGAGTCCCAGCGGCTCACCACCGAGCTGCGCCAGCGCTCCAACGAGCTCCAGCGCTCCAACGCGGAGCTGGAGGAGAAGGCCGCGCTGCTGGCCACCGCCTCGCAGTACAAGTCGGAGTTCCTGGCCAACATGTCGCATGAGCTGCGCACCCCGCTCAACTCGCTGCTCATCCTGGCCCGGCTGCTCGCCGACAACCCCGACGGGCGGCTGTCCGAGCAGGAGGAGCAGTTCGCCACCACCATCCACCGCTCCGGCTCGGATCTGCTCCAGCTGATCAACGACATCCTCGACCTGTCGAAGATCGAGGCGGGCCGGATGGACGTACGCGCCAAGAAGCTGCCGGTGGTCAAACTGCTGGACTACGTGAACGCGACCTTCCGGCCGCTGGCCGTCGACCGGGGCCTGTCCTTCGAGATCACCGTCGGCGAGGACGTTCCGCGCGAGATGTTCTCCGACGAGCAGCGGCTCCAGCAGATCCTGCGCAACCTGCTCTCCAACGCGCTCAAGTTCACCTCATCGGGCGGGGTGAAGCTGCACGTCGAGCGGGCGCCCGGAGAGAGGTTCAGCGAGGAGACGCTGCGGAGCGCGGACGCCGTCGTGGCCTTCGCCGTCACCGACACCGGTATCGGCATCCCGCCCGAGAAGCTGTCCGTGATCTTCGAGGCGTTCCAGCAGTCCGACGGCACCACCAGCCGCAAGTACGGCGGCACCGGGCTCGGCCTGTCCATCAGCCGGGAGATCGCCGGCATGCTGGGCGGCCGGATCGTCGCCGAGAGCGAGGTGAACGTCGGCTCCCGCTTCACCCTCTACGTCCCCTCGCACTACTCCGGTATCGTCCCGGCGCCCGACCCGTCGGACCCCCGGGCCACCGGCTCCACCGTCCCCGCCGCGCCCCCCGCGCCGGACGAGCAGCTGCCGGACGTCGCCGACCACGCGCCCAGCGGGGTGTTCAGCGGCGAGGCCGGCCTGACGGGCGTCTCGCGCCCGTCCGGCGGCGACGGCCGCGACGAGACCTGGCCCGAGACCACCCGGCTCAGCGAATGGCAGTCCGGCCGCCCCCACCGGGTGCTGAACGGGCGGCGCATCCTCGTCGTCGACGACGACATCCGCAACGTCTTCGCGCTGACCCATGTGCTGGGCCGGGTCGGCATGACCGTGAAATACGCGGAGAACGGCCGTGAGGGCCTGGAGGTGCTGCACCGCAACCCCGACGTCTCCCTGATCCTGATGGACGTGATGATGCCGGAGATGGACGGCTACGAGACGATCCGGGCCATCCGCGGCACCCCCCGCCTCGCCGATCTGCCGATCATCGCCCTCACCGCCAAGGCCATGCCGGGCGACCGGGAGAAGGCGATTGACAGCGGCGCCAACGACTACGTCCCCAAGCCCGTGGACGTCGACCGGCTGCTGTCGGCCGTCTGCGATCTGCTCGATCCGCTGGGCAGCCCGCCCGGCGGGACCGCCGCGGCCCGCGCAGGAGCCGCGGACACCGGACCGCCGGGGCGGGGGCGGACATGAGCGGCGGCGCACCCGAGAAGTCGGCGATTCTGATCGTCGACGACATGGAGGAGAACCTGATCGCGCTGGAAGCCGTCCTCGGCCCGCTCGATCTGCGGCTGGTCCGCGCCCACTCCGGGGAGGAGGCGCTGAAGGCCATGCTGCGGCAGGACTTCGCGGCCGTCCTGCTCGACATCCTGATGCCGGGCATGGACGGCTTCGAGACGGCCGCCACCATCAAGCGCCTCGACCAGACCAAAGACGTCCCGATCATCCTGCTGACCGGGGAGGACACGGACTCCGACTACGCCTACCGGGGCTACGCGATCGGCGCCGCCGACTTCGTGACCAAGCCGTTCGACCCCTGGCTGCTGCGCACCAAGGTCAATGTGTTCCTGGAGCTGGACCGCAAGAACCGCCGGCTCGCCGAACGGGTCGCCGAGCTGGAACGGACCGTGGACACCCTGCGCGCGGCGACCCCCGGAGGCGAACCGAGCCACAAAAAAGGAGGAGCCTAAAAGCCGTGCAGTGCGCCGCCGTCCACCGGCAGCATGACGCCGGTCAGATACGACGCGGCGGGCGAGAGCAGGAACGCCGTCGTCCGGCCGAACTCCTCCGGTGTGCCGTAGCGCCGCAGCGGGATCTGCTCGCTGTTACGGGCCCGCGCCGCGTCCGCGTCCCCGGACAGCGAGTCCAGCTCGCGGACCCGGTCGGTGTCGATCCGGGCCGGCAGCAGGCCGACGACCCGGATGCCCTGCGGGCCCACCTCCGAGGCGAGGGACTTCGCGAAGCCCGCCAGGCCCGGCCGCAGCCCGTTGGAGACCGTCAGACCGGGGATCGGCTCGTACACGGAGCCGGAGAGGACGAAGCCGATCACACCGCCGGAGGAGAGCTCCGCGGCGGCGGTGCGGGCCAGGCGGACCGCGCCCAGGAAGACGGAGTCGAAGGCCGCCCGCCACTGCTCGTCGGTGATGTTCGCGGTCAGGCCCGCCGGGGGGCCGCCGACGCTGATGAGCACGCCGTCGAAGCCGCCGAAGCGGTCACGGGCCGTGGCGATCAGGCGCTCGGCCACGGCCGGGTCGGCGTTGTCGGCCGCGACGCCGACGGCGTTCGGGCCCAGCTCGGCGGCGGCCTCCGCCGCCGTCTTCTCGTCGCGGCTGGTGATCACGACCTTCGCACCGTCGGCGACCAGCTCATGGGCGGCCGCGCGGCCCAGCCCGCGGCTGGCTCCGGTGAGGACGTACACCCGGTCTTTGAGTCCAAGATCCATGGGGTCAGTCTGCCGTGGGGCCCTCGGCGAGCGTAAGGGAGGTCGGCGCCGGACCGGCCGTGACCGGTCAGACCCCGGCGGGCTCGGGTTCGGGCGCGGGCTCGGCGTCCCGTGCGGCCACCCGGTCGCGCAGCTCGCGCCGGACCAGGATCACCCAGCCGATGGGCACGCCCGCGGAGAACAGCCACCACTGGATCGCATACGCCATATGCGGGCCGATGCCGCTGTGGTCCGGCTCCGGGACCACCTCGGGCTGGTCGCTGCCCTTGGGGGAGGACTTGGTCAGCTCGACATAGCCGCCGAGGACCGGCTCGGACAGGGACTTCGCCAGCTGCCCGCTGTTGATCAGCATGACCTGGCGGGCGGGCAGCCCCTGCTTGTCCTTGATGCCGCTGTTCCCGGTCGTCTCGTCGCGCTTGAGGCGGCCGGTGACGGTGATCTCGCCGGAGGGGGCGGCGGGCACCTTGGGGAAGCGGGTGAGGTCGTTGCCCGCCGGGATCCAGCCGCGGTTGACCAGGACGGCCCGGCCGTCGTCCATGACGAGCGGGGTGAGCACGTAGTAGCCGATGGTCTGGTCGTCGGCGGCGGTCCGCTGGCGTACGACCACCTCGTGGCCGGTGTCGTACCGGCCCTTGGCGGTCACGGTGCGCCACATCTCGTCGTAGGCGACGGTGCGTCCGGGCCCGGTGAGCCGGTCCACGGGGACGGCCCGGGCGTCCAGGTTGTCGGCGATCAGCTGGTTCTGCGCGACCCGGTGCTCATGCCGGTGGAGCTGCCAGTAGCCCAGTCGGATCATGACCGGGATCAGGGCGAGACCCACGAGCGTGAGGATCACCCACTGCCGGGACAACAGGAAGCGGTACACGGCCTTGACAGTACTCGCCGGTCGTTCCCGCCATGGACCGCCCCCCGGCCGTCGGAGACGGCGAGGGGACGGCAGAGGGACGATCCGGGGCGTTTTCGGTCAGATGCGGTTCAGATGTCGTCCGGATGTGGTTCAGACGCGGTCGATGATCCCCACCTTCCCTTCCGCCCGGGAGCAGTGGGCTCCGCAGTAGAAGTGGCCGTCCACCTCCACGCCCTGGCCGATGATCTGGCACCGGCAGTGCTCGCAGATGGGCGCCATGCGGTGGATGGCGCAGGAGAAGCAGTCGAAGACGTGCACCGCGCCCTGCGCGTGCACCTCGAACGTCAGGTTGTAGTCGTTTCCGCAGACCTCGCAACGTGCCATGGGGCACAGGGTGCGGGCTGCGGGGCGCGGTGGGGGAGCGGCGGCCGGGCGTGTTGGGCCGACTTCACCTGTTTGCTGGCTTCACTTGTTTGTGGCCTCACTTGTCGGGTGCCGGGGCGACGTCCCGCAGCAGCTGGGTGAAGGCCGCCTCGTCGATGACCGGGGTGTCGAAGGAGGCCGCCTTGGTGACCTTGGAGGTCGCGGCCTCCGGATCGTTGGTGACCAGCAGGCTGGTGAGCCGGGAGACGCTGGTGGCCACGTGCAGCCCGGCCTCGGTCGCCTGGTCCTCCAGCAGCTCGCGGTCGATCGAGGTGTCGCCGGAGAAGGCCACCCGCATGCCCTGGACCAGCCGGCCGCCCGGCTCGTAGCGCCCCGGGTTGGGGTAGGGGCAGGCCGGGCGCTTGCGGCTGGGGCGCCAGCTGGTCGCGCGGTAGGACCGCTGGTAGCCGATCGGCCGGGGGGCGTCGGACCATTCGGTCAGCGGCTGGCAGGCGAGCAGGGGCAGCCGCAGCCCGCCCGCGGCGGCCGCGTGCAGACTCGGCCGGAAGGTCTCGGCGAGCACCCGTGCGTCGTCCAGGGCGTGGTGGGCGCGCTCCTGGACCACCCCGTAGTGCGCGGCCAGGGACTCCAGCTTGTGGTTGGGCAGCGGCAGGCCCAGCTCCTTGGAGAGCGCGATCGTGCACAGCCGCTGCCGCACCGGCGCGGCGCTCCCCGCGCGCGCGTACTCCCGGGCGAGCATCGACCAGTCGAAGACCGCGTTGTGCGCGACCAGCACCCGGCCGTCCAGGCGCTGGGCCAACTGGTCGGCGATCTCCGCGAAGAGCGGGGCGTCGGCCAGGGTGTCGCTGGTCAGGCCGTGGATCCACACCGGGCCCGGATCGCGCTGCGGATTGACCAGGGTGTACCAGTGGTCCTGCACGGCGCCGCGCGCGTCCAGTTGGTAGACCGCGGCGGACACGATCCGGTCGTCGCGGGCGAGCCCGGTCGTCTCCACGTCGACGACCGCGTATCCGTCGGGATAGGCGGCCGGCCACGGCGAGGGCGGCGGTACGAGCCGCGGTGCGGCGGCCATGCGGTCTTCGAGCATGGTCAATGAGGATACGGGCCGCCGCCGACAGTCCGCTCCAGCAGGGCCCAACGCAGGGCCCTCACAGCCGCCCTGACGCCCTGTGGCAACCCGCCCCAGGGCTCAGGCCGCCACCGGCAGCCGCCGCAGCCTGACCACGCGCTCCGGGTCCGAGTGCCGGTCGTGGCTCAGCTCCCAGCCAAGACCGCGCGCCGCCTGGACGACATAGCCCGCGCCGACGCCACGGAAGTCGCGCAGCCATACCTCGTACGGGCCGGGCGGCGGGGCCTTCCTGGCCGCCTGGGCCGCCTCCTCCTTACGGGTCCACGCGGTGAGCTTCTTGTCGACGCGCGCCCGGTAGAAGCCGGCGTCGCCCTCGTGCCGCAGCTCAAGGAGCGTCACACACCAGCGCGGCCAGATCTCCACGCGGTCCCAGAACGAGTCGAGCAGCTTGGTGAAGCCCTTCTCGAACCCGGGGATCAGCGAGAGCACCTCCCCGACCAACGCGAACGCGAGGAAGACCAGAAAGACGGCCAGCAGCAGCACCCACCACACCGGCAGGACCACCGCGGTGAGCAGGAACAGCGGCACCAGCAGGGCCCTGGAACGGCTGGGCAGCGGCCCCCAGGCGTCGTGGAGGTCCACGGGACGGTCCTCTCGCGGCTTCGGAGCATACGTACGGACATACGTACGGACATACGTACGGGCCGCCGGGCGGAGCCCGCCCGACGGCCCGTGCATTGTGTCAGTGCCTCACTTGGTGACCGCGTCCAGGGCGTCCGCGATCCCCGCCCCGTAGAAGCCGTTGTACGCGGGGCTGCCCTCGCACACGCCGTCGGCCTTGCCGTCCCCGTCGATGTCGTACGGGTCGGGGCAGGCGGTGTCGTCGGCTTGGGCCTTGAGCAGCGCCTTGACCTGCCCGGCGGAGGCGTGCGGGTGGGTGCTCTTGATGAGCGCCGCGACACCGGCCACATGCGGGGAGGCCATGGAGGTGCCCGCCATGTAGCCGTACTTGCCGCCGGGGAGGGTGTTGTAGATGAGCCCGCTCTCCGCCGGGGGCGCCGGCTTCTGGTAGACGGTGCTGTCGCCGCCGGGGGCCGCGATGTCGATCACGCCGAGCCCGTAGTTGGAGAACGAGGACTTGAGCCCCTTGGCCCCGGTCGAGGCCACGGTGACCACGCCCGGCAGCTGGGTCGGGATGTCCAGGCAGGTGCGCGGGTCGATCTCCCGGTCGCCGGGGGTGGTGTCGTTGGGGCTTGAGGGGTCGGTGATGGAGTCGGCGGCCAGGTCGTAGCTCTCGTTGCCCGCCGCGGCCACATTGACCACACCCTTGCGCTCCGCGTACCGCGAGGCCCGGGTGACGGCCTCGACCAGGGCCTTCTGGTCCGGGTCGGTGGTGCAGTTGAAGTACCAGGGGTCGGTGTAATAGCTGTTGTTGGTGACGTCCACGCCGTGCTCGGCGGCCCAGACGAAGCCGCACACCACGGCCTCGGTGTAGAAGAAGCCGTCGGTCGTGGACACCTTGATGCCGGAGACCTTGACCCCGGGGGCCACCCCGGTGACGCCGATGCCGTTCTTCGCGGCGGCGATCTCCCCGGCGACATGGGTGCCGTGCGGGCTCTCGGAGGCCGAGGGCCGCCAGGCGCCGTCGGCGGTGTTCGGCTTGCCGGTGACGCAGTTGACCGACGCCTTGCGGTCGAAGTTCGGGGCGAGGTCCGGGTGGGTGTCGTCCACGCCGGTGTCGATCACGCCCACGGTGACGTCCCGGCTGCCCAGGCTCTTCTCATGGGCCTTGTCCGCCTTGATCGCGGGCAGGTCCCACTGCAGCGGCTCCAGCGGGTCCTGCCCGGCGGCGGCCCGCGCGGCGACGGCCTTCTGCTGCGCCTCGGACAGCACCTGCGGCGCGCCGGTGTCGGTCGTGGACTGGGCGGGCAGCGGGGCGGTGCGGGTGGCGCCCGCGGAGGCGACGCCGCGCACCTGACGGATCGTCTTGGCGAAGCCGGGGTCGGCGGAGTGGACGACGATGACGCCGATCCGGTCGTACGCCACGACGACGCTGCCCCCGGCCTTGGCGATGGCCTTCTTCACCCGGGCCGCGTTCCCGTGGCCGGGGCGGGTGTTGACGACGTAGCTCAGCGACGGGCCGTCGGCGGCGGCGCCCAAGGCCTGGGCGAGGCCGTCAGCGGAGCCGCCGGAGCCGCCTGCGGCGGTGGCGGCGGTGGCGGTCGTGGGCAGGAAGGCCAGGGCGGCGGTGAGCGCCAGGGCGGCGGGTATCGCGGCGGTACGCGGCGTCATGGGTACTCCGGTTCTGGTGGTTGGGCGGGCTTGGGCGTGCGGCGTCACGGGGCGAACTTCTGCGTAGTGATCGCTCACTTGGTGACCGCGTCCAGCGCGTCGACGATGCCGTAGCCGTAGAAGCTGTTGATGTGCTTGGTGCCGGTGCAGACGGCGTCCGTGTCGCCGTCACCGTCCGGGTCGTACGGCCCGGTGGGGCAGCCCGGGTTGTCCGCCTGGGCCTTCAGCAGCCACTGGATCTCCTGCGGGCTCGCCTTGGGGTGCGCGCTCTTGAGCAGCGCCGCGACGCCCGCGACATGCGGGGAGGCCATCGAGGTGCCCTGCAGATAGCCGTAGTCGCCGCCGGGCATGGTGGACAGGATCCGGCCGTCCTTGGCGGGCAGTTCGGGCACCTGGTACTTGTCGCCGCCCGGGCCCGCCACATCGACCTGGCCCAGGCCGTAGCTGGAGTAGTACGACTTCTGGGAGGTGACGCCGGTCGCGGAGACCGTGACGACGCCGGGCAGCTGGGTGGGCACGTCCGGGCAGACCGACGGGTCGACCGTGCGCTCCACGGGGGTGGTGTCGTTGGGGCTCGTCGCGTCGGTGAGCGAGCCGGCCGCGAGGTCGTCGTTGGAGTTGCCCGCCGAGGCGACGTTGACCACGCCCTTGCGCTGCGCGTACGCCGTGGCCCTGCCGACCGCGTCGGTGATCGCCTTCTGGTCCGGGTCGGCGGCGCAGTTGTACTTCCACGGGTCGACGAAGTAGCTGTTGTTCGTCACCTCGACGCCGTGGTCGGCCGCGAAGACGAAGGCGCACACCACGCTCTCCGCGTAGAACAGGCTCGTCGTCGGCTCGCTGACCTTGATGGCGGAGACCTTCACCCCGGGCGCGACGCCGGCCACGCCCACGCCGTTGCGCGCGGCGGCGATCTCCCCGGCCACATGCGTGCCGTGGTAGTCCTCGGCCGGGTTCCACGGGCGCCAGGCGCCCGGGCTGGTGTCGGCGACGCCGCCGACGCAACTGGCCGACTGGGACCGGGAGAAGTTGGGGGCCAGATCGGGGTGGGTGTCGTCCACGCCGGTGTCGATGACGCCGACGGTGACCTTACGGCTGCCCGGATTGACCTTGGCGGCCTGATCGGCCTTGATGGCGGGGATGTCCCACTGCAGGGACTCCAACGGCTCCTGCCCGGCGGCCAGCGCCTTCGCCGCGGCCGTCGCCGAGGTCCGGGGCGCCGGCACCTTCTCGGGCCTGCCGACCTCGGTGGTGGCGGCCGGGGTCAGTGGCGCGGTGCGGGTCGCGCCCGCCGACTGGACGCCGCGCACCTGACGGATCGTCTGGGCGAAAGCGGGGTCCTTCGAATGGGCGATGATGACTCCTATTCGTTCATAGGCGGTCACCACCGTGCCGTGTGAGGCCGTGATCGCCTTCTTCACCTCGCCGACGGTGCCGTGGTCGGCGGCGGTGTTGACCACGTACGACAGCAACGGGCCGTCAGCCGCGGCCGTAGAGGTGAGGGCCGAAGAGGTCGGCGCGCCCCGGGGGATGGCCGAGGCCGCCTGGGGGAGCAGGACGAGGGACGCGGTGAGCGCCAACCCGGCCGGCACCGCCGCCAGGGCGCGCCGTCGTCTGATGCCCGGTTGTGCTGCCAGTCTGTGATGAGCCATGGGGTCTCCACATCATCCGTACAGACCGCCCTGCGCGAGTCGCGCCTGGGCGGGTACATGACGAGCGAAACTATCGTCGATCAAGGGCCCCCATCAAGGCATTCCGGAGGAAAACGCGCCACAGTACCCGGAGTCAATCACTCCGTCGACTTATTCCCTCCTTTCAACTACCAGCCTCTGTTGAACGGCCCGGCGTCGCCCTACGATGCGTGATCTGGATCACTAGAAATGCCCACGTCCGTCAGAAGCCATCCACAGGAGAGACCGTGGACACCGCGCCGGCCAGCGATCGCCCTGGCGATCAGCGACAGCAAGAACATCCCCCGTACGCCGAGGTGCAAGCGAGTGCGGAGTTCGGCGAACTGCGCCGCGCCCACCGCTCGTTCGCCTTCCCGCTCACCATCGCGTTCGTCAGCTGGTACCTGCTGTACGTCCTGCTGTCCAACTACGCGGGCGGCTTCATGGGCACCAAGGTGGCCGGCAACATCAACATCGCCCTGGTGTTCGGCCTCGGCCAGTTCCTGACCACCTTCCTCATCGCCTGGTGGTACTCCCGCCATGCCGCCGCCAAACTCGACCCGCGCTCGGCGGCGATCAAGTCCAGCATGGGGAGTGACGCATGAGCATCCATCAGCTCGCGGTCGAGAGCGCGTCGGACCACCGGCCGCTGATCATCACTCTCTTCTCGGTCTTCGTCGTCGCGACCCTCGGCATCACCGTATGGGCCGGCCGCCAGACCAAGGACGCCACCGACTTCTACGCCGGCGGCCGCTCCTTCAGCGGCTTCCAGAACGGCCTGGCCATCTCCGGCGACTACATGTCGGCCGCGTCCTTCCTCGGCATCGCCGGCGCCATCGCGCTCGCCGGCTATGACGGATTCCTGTACTCGATCGGCTTCCTCGTCGCCTGGCTGGTCGCCCTGCTGCTGGTCGCCGAGCCGCTGCGCAACACCGGCCGGTACACGATGGGCGATGTGCTCGCCTACCGGATGCGCCAGCGCCCGGTCCGCACCGCCGCGGGCGTCTCCACCATCGTCGTGTCGATCTTCTACCTGCTGGCCCAGATGGCGGGCGCGGGCGTGCTGGTCTCCCTGCTGCTGGGCATCACCAGCGAGGCGGGCAAGATCCTCATCGTCGTCCTGGTCGGCGTGGTGATGATCCTCTACGTGTCCATCGGCGGCATGAAGGGCACCACCTGGGTGCAGATGGTCAAGGCCGTGATGCTGATCGCGGGCGCCCTGCTGATGACCTTCCTGGTACTGCTCAAGTTCGACTTCAACGTGTCCGAGCTGCTGGGCGAGGCGGCGAAGAACAGCGGCCTCGGCCACGCCTTCCTGGAGCCGGGCGTCAAGTACGGGGCCACCGGCACCACCAAGCTCGACTTCATCTCACTCGGCATCGCCCTGGTGCTCGGCACCGCGGGCCTGCCGCACATCCTCATCCGCTTCTACACCGTCCCCACGGCCAAGGCCGCCCGTAAGTCGGTGAACTGGGCGATCGGCATCATCGGCGTGTTCTACCTGATGACCATCGCGCTGGGCTTCGGCGCCGCCGCGCTGCTGGACAAGAAGACCATCACCGATTCGAACCCGGCCGGGAACACCGCCGCGCCCCTGCTCGCCGACGAACTCGGCGGCCCCGTGCTGCTCGCCGTGATCTCCGCGGTGGCGTTCGCGACAATCCTCGCCGTCGTCGCCGGGCTCACCCTCGCCTCCTCGTCCTCCTTCGCCCATGACCTGTACGCCAACGTCATCCGTAAGGGCGAGGCGACACAGGAGGAGGAGATCAAGGCCGCGCGCTGGGCGACCGTCGGCATCGGCATCGTCGCGATCGTGCTCGGGGTCTTCGCCCGGGACCTGAACGTCGCCGGACTCGTCGCGCTGGCCTTCGCGGTCGCCGCGTCCGCCAACCTCCCGACGATCCTCTACAGCCTGTTCTGGAAGCGGTTCACCACCCAGGGCGCGCTGTGGTCCATCTACGGCGGGCTCATCTCCTCGGTCTTCCTGGTGCTCTTCTCGCCGGTCGTCTCCGGCAATCCGAAGAGCTCGATGTTCAAGGACGTCGACTTCCACTGGTTCCCGCTGGAGAACCCCGGCCTGATCTCCATCCCGCTGGGCTTCCTGCTCGGCTGGGTGGGCTCCCTGCTGTCCAAGGAGAAGCCGGACAAGGCCAAGTACGCCGAGCTGGAGGTGCGCTCGCTCACCGGCTACGGCGCGCACTGACGCCTCACCTGGTGGCGGCCCCGCCACGGACCTGCCCGACGGCGCGGTGAGATTCGCGAAATCCCGAATGTCACAGGCGTCGCGTACGCTGCGGGAGAATTGACCGTAGCGCCGAGACTTTGGGCACGAGTCCGTGGAGGGGCCGCCATGCTGATCGACACCTACGGTCGTATCGCCACAGACCTGCGCGTCTCCCTCACCGACCGCTGCAATCTGCGCTGCACCTATTGCATGCCGGAAGAGGGCCTTCAGTGGCTCGCCAAGCCCGATCTGCTCACCGACGACGAGATCGTCCGGCTGATCCGGATAGCCGTCACCGACCTCGGGGTCACCGAAGTCCGCTTCACCGGCGGTGAGCCGCTGCTGCGCCCCGGGCTCGTCGGCATCGTCGAGCGCAGCGCCGCCCTCGACCCGCGCCCCCAGATATCGCTCACCACCAACGGCATCGGCCTGGAGCGCACCGCCGCCGCCCTGCGCGCCGCGGGCCTGGACCGGGTCAATGTCTCACTGGACACCCTGCGCCCCGAGGTCTTCCAGACCATGACCCGGCGCAAGCGCCACGCCGATGTGCTGCGTGGCCTGGAGGCCGCCAGCGCCGCCGGGCTCACCCCGGTGAAGGTCAACGCGGTGCTGATGCCCGGGCTCAACGACGACGAGGCCCCCGACCTGCTCGCCTGGGCCATCGCGCACCAGTACGAGCTGCGCTTCATCGAGCAGATGCCGCTGGACGCCCAGCACGGCTGGAAGCGCGACGGCATGATCACCGCCGGGGACATCCTGGCGTCGCTGCGAACCCGCTTCGAGTTGACCCCGGAGGGTGACGAGGCCCGCGGCTCCGCCCCCGCCGAGCGCTGGCTCGTCGACGGCGGCCCGGTCCGCGTCGGGGTCATCGCCTCCGTCACCCGCCCCTTCTGCCGCGCCTGCGACCGCACCCGGCTCACCGCCGACGGCCAGGTGCGCACCTGTCTGTTCGCCCGCGAGGAGTCCGATCTGCGCGGGGCGCTGCGCTCCGGCGCGCCGGACGCGGAGATCGCCCGGCTGTGGCGGCTGGCGATGTGGGGCAAGAAGGCCGGTTCCGGGCTGGACGACCCGTCGTTCCTGCAGCCCGACCGCCCGATGTCGGCGATCGGCGGGTGACGGCGTCAGTGATCGGCGGCTGACGACCACTCGTCCAGGGTCACCACGTCCTTGAGAAAACCGCGCACCCCGAGGAAGTCGGACAGATACCCGCGGTGCTCCTCGCACGCCAGCCAGGTCTTGCGCCGCTCGGGTGTGTGGATCTTCGGGTTGTTCCAGGCCAGCACCCATACGGCGGGGGCTCGGCAGCCCTTCGCGGAGCAGATGACGGCGTCGGTCTCGGGAGTGTTCACACCGCAGACTCTACGGAAACCGTGCTGGACATGGCGACGCCGGGCAGCCACGGGGGGAGCCGCCCGGCGTCGGTCCATCGCTCCGACGGGGGATGCGGAGCGCGTACGAAGTATGTCACGAGCGGTAGGGCACAGTGCACCGGAACCGCGCAATTGATCTGAGGTTTTCCTGAGCTTACGGGATCGGCCCAGGTCAGCCGCGTTCGGCGCGTCCATTTTCGGTAGCCGCCCCGGCGTCTTCCACGTCCGGTTCCGCCCCGGTCGACCCGGAACCCCCGTTCTGCTGACCGGAGATGAGCATCGGGCGGGGCGGGGCGGGGACGAAGGTGGAGGGAAGCGAGGGGGCGTTCTCCCGGCCGGCGTTCGCTATGACCACGGCGATGTACGGCAGCACCGCACCCAGCACCAGGGCCACGACGGCCACATGCCGCTCCACGTTCCACAGCACCGCGGCCAGGATGACGGACACGGTCCGGATCGACATCGAGATGATGTAGCGGCGCTGCCGGCCGCGCACATCGTCAGCCAGCCCCTGCCGAGCCCCGGTGATCCGGAAGACCTCGGCTTCGCTGTGCTTCCGCATCACGTTCCACCACCCGATCGCCAAGCCGGAACTCCCCGCTTCCGGACGTACCCCACGTTACGCCCGAACCCCAGGGGGTACACGGGTGGGGGTCCTCACGGGTGGCGGCTTCGCTACGACGTAACGCGTACGGCCGACTACAGCGTGCGTCGCACCACCATCCCCCGCAATCTGGCCGGAGGAGGCGTTCATGAACTGGCTGTGGGCCATTGTCGTAGGCCTGGTGCTCGGTGTCATCGCCAGGGCCATCCTGCCCGGCAGGCAACCCATCCCGCTCTGGTTGACGACGATCTACGGCATCCTGGGCGCCATCGTGGGCAACGCGGTGGCCGGCTGGGTGGGCATCCGGCACACCTCGGGTGTCGACTGGGGACGGCATGCGCTCCAGCTGGCCGGAGCGGTGCTGATCGTCGCGGTGGGCACGCGCCTGTACCTGGCGCTGGGCGGCGGCAGACGGCGAAGGGAACGGGCCTGAGCCCGCTGGCGCGGGGCCGGCCAGTCGAGACGGCACCGAGCCGGACGGCGGGGGCACGGGCTGTACGGACGGCGGGGGCCGGCGCGCTTGGTGGACGCGCACCGACCCCCGCTCACAGCTGGCTACCGCTGATGGGCGGCTACCGGCCGCTCACAGCCCCCGCAGCCGGGCGATCTTCCGCCCCGCCTTGAGGTAGACGCTTCCCGAGTCGGCGGTGAGCCCGGCGCCCGCCAGGACCTCCGCCGCCACCTCGGCCAGCGGCCGCACCGCCTGCGCCTCGGTGAGCACCGTGGACTCCTGCCCGCCCTCGGTCTCGACGACCAGGCGCAGCCCGTTCTGCTTGGCGACCCGGCGGGCCGCCGACGCGCTCGGCTGGAACTGGAGCACCTTGCTCAGTACGGTCGCGATCGACTCGGCGCCGTGCTCCGCCGCGTCGACCTCCGGGAGGGCCTCGACGTCCGTGAAGGACTTCTTCGAGAACTGCGCCACGAACCCGGCGCGCGCCGACTTGGCCGCCGCCGAGCCGTACAGCGCCGTCACCATCTCGCCCGCCAGCACCTTCTTCAGGTCCATCGGGTGCAGCGACCGGTCCTCCAGCCGCCCCTTGACGAGGTCGATCTCGCTGTCGGTCCACTCGGTCCAGGCCCGCAGGTACGGCGCCATCAGCCGGTCCGGAATCGACATGATCTTGCCGAAGACGTCCTCGGCGGTCGCGGACAGCGCGATGTAGTTGCCCTTGGACTTGGACATCTTGGCGCCGGTGCCGTCCGTGCCCTCGATCAGCGGCATGGTGACGACCAGCTGCGGCTGCTGCCCGCGCAGCTCCATCAGCTTGCGGCCCATCTGCAGATTGAGCAGCTGGTCCGCGCCGCCGAGCTCGATATCGCACTCCAGCGCGACCGAGTCGAGCCCCTGGGCGATCGGGTAGAGCAGCTCCGACATGGTCAGCCCGGAGCCCTCGGCCAGCCGGTTGCGGAAGTCGTCGCGCTGGAGCAGCTGGGAGGCCGGCACCTGGGCGAGCAGCCCCAGCAGCTCCGGGAAGGTGTACGGCGCCAGCCACTCGCTGTTCTGCCGGAAGCTGACCTTCTCGAAGTCGAAGAAGGGCCGGACCTGATCCCGGTAGCCCGCCAGATTCCGGGCGATGTCGTCGTCGGTGAGCGGCGGCCGCTCGGCCGTACGCCCGGTGGGGTCGCCGATCTTGGCGGTGAAGTCACCGATGAGCAGGGTGACGTCGTGCCCCATCCGCTGGAAGCGGCTGAGGATGATCACCGGCACGGCGTGGCCGAGGTGTACATCGGCGGCCGTCGGGTCGATGCCCAGCTTGAGGCTCAGCCCGCGGCCCGCCGTCCGCCGCTCCTCGATCCGCTCGGCCAGCTGGTCCACGCCCGGCAGGACCTCGACCGCTCGCGCCGCGATCAGCTCGGCCTGCTCCTTCGCCGACAGGTCCGTCAGGTCCAGATAGCGCCGGGATCCCGTCTCCTCGAGCAGCTTCTCCACGGTCTGGTCGGAGGAGAGGTCTGCGGTGAGCAGTGCGCTGGCGCGGGCGACGGATTCGCCGAGGCGTGTCATGGCGTTCCTGGTAGTAGTCGGGAATCGATGGATGGATGGGCGTGGACCAGTCTATTGGCCCGGGTCACACGCCCTTGCTGACGGAGCTCATATTGAAGTCCGGGACGCGCAGCGCGGGCATCGCGGCACGGGTGAACCAGTCGCCCCACTCGCGCGGCAGCGTCCGCTCGGTGCGGCCCGCCTCGGTCGCCCGGGACAGCAGGCTCACCGGTGAGTCGTTGAACCTGAAGTTGTTCACCTCGCCGACGACCTCACCGCCCTCCACGAGATAGACCCCGTCCCGGGTCAGCCCGGTCAGCAGCAGGGTGGCCGGGTCGACCTCGCGGATGTACCACAGGCAGGTCAGCAGCAACCCCCGCTCGGTGGCCGCCACCATCTCCTCCAGCGAGCGCGGCCCGCCCCCGTCCAGGATCAGATTGTCGATCCCGGGGGCCACCGGCAGATCGGTCAGGCCGGCGGTGTGGCGCGTGGTGATCAGCTGGTTCAGCACACCGTCCCGGATCCAGTCGGTGGCGGTCAGCGGCAGCCCGTTGTCGAACACCGACGCGTCGTCCCCGGAGGAGTGCGCGATCACAAACGGCGCAGCCTCCAGACCGGGCGCCGCCGGGTCGCTGCGCAGCGTCAGCGGCAGGTCGCTCAGCTTCTCGCCGATCCGCGTACCGCCGCCCGGCTTGGAGAAGACCGTACGGCCCTCCGCCGCGTCCCGCGCCGCCGAGGACCAGAGCTGGTAGATCAGCAGGTCGGCGACCGCCGTCGGGGGCAGCAGCGTCTCGTACCGCCCGGCCGGAAGGTCGATCTTCCGCTGCGCCCACACCAGCCGCCGGGCCAGCTCGGCGTCGATCGCGGCCGGGTCCACGTCCTTGAAGTCGCGCGTCGCCTGCCCGGCCCAGGCCGAGCGGGTGCGGTCCGGGGACTTGGCATTGAGCTCCAGCGTCCCGCTCGGCTGGTCGTGGCGCAGCCGCAGCCCGGTGGAGGTGCCCAGGTAGCTGGTGACGACCTCGTGGTTGGCGAACCCGTACAACTCCCGGCCGCCCGCCCGCGCCTGCGCGAACGATTCGCCGAGGGCGGGCGCGAAGGCCGCGAACACCTCGGAGGAGGTCTCGTCCGGCGCGTCGGTGAACCCCGCCGATACGGCCCCCTCACCGGCCGCCTCCACCAGCGGCTGGGCGTCCTCCGCCGGCCCCGCCTCCCGGGCCGCCGCCTCGGCGGCCCGTACCAGCGGCTCCAGGTCCTCGGCGGTGACGGCCGACCGGGACACCACACCGGAGGCGGCGCCCTGGCCGCCGTCGACCGTGGCCACGACCGTGAGCGTGCGGCCCCGGGTCACGCCGTTGGTCGTCAGGGCGTTGCCAGCCCAGCGCAGATTGGCGGTGGAGCTCTCATTGGCGATCACCACACAGCCGTCCGCCCGGGACAGCTCCAGCGCCCGCTCGACGACCTCGTGAGGCTTGTTGACGCCGCTCATGCACCCGCCTCCTGCGTGGTGTTCAAAATGTTGACGTTCCGGAACAGGGCGGACGGGCAGCCGTGCGAAACGGCCGCGATCTGGCCCGGCTGGGCCTTGCCGCAGTTGAAGGCGCCCCCCAGGACATACGTCTGCGGCCCGCCGACCGCGGCCATCGAGCCCCAGAAGTCGGTGGTCGTGGCCTGGTAGGCGAAGTCCCGCACCTGCCCCGCCAGCCGCCCGTTCTCGATCCGGAACGCCCGCTGCGCGGTGAACTGGAAGTTGTAGCGCTGCATGTCGATCGACCACGACCGGTCACCCACGAGATACAGCCCCCGCTCCACGCCGCCGATCAGCTCCTCCGTCGAGGGCCCGTCCGGCGCGGGCTTGAGCGATACGTTCGCCATCCGCTGGACCGGCACATGACCGGGGGAGTCCGCGAAAGCGCACCCGTTGGACCGCTCGAAACCGGTCAGCCTGGCGATCCTGCGGTCCAGCTGATACCCGACCAGCGTGCCGTCGCGGACCAGATCCCACGACTGCGCGGCCACGCCCTCGTCGTCGTACCCGATGGTGGCCAGCCCGTGCTCGGCCGTCCGGTCGCCCGTGACATTCATGATCTCGGAGCCGTACTTGAGCTTGCCCAGCTGATCGAAGGTGGCGAACGAGGTGCCCGCGTACGCCGCCTCGTAGCCCAGCGCGCGGTCCAACTCCGTCGCGTGCCCGATCGACTCATGAATCGTCAGCCACAGATTCGACGGGTCGACCACCAGGTCATACGCGCCCGCCTCGACCGACGGCGCCCGCATCTTCTCCGCCAGCAACTCCGGGATCTCCGCCAGCTCCGCGTCCCAGTCCCAGCCGCCCGCCCCGGTCAGATACTCCCAACCCCGCCCGACCGGCGGGGCGAGCGTCCGCATCGAGTCGAACTCCCCGCTCTCCGGGTCCACCGCCACCGCCGTCAGCTGCGGATGCACCCTGACCCGCTGTTGGGTGGTCGTGGTGCCCGCGGTGTCCGCGTAGAACTTGTTCTCCTGCACGGTCAGCAACGACGCGTCCGCATGTGCGACCCCGTCGGCCCTCAGCAGCCGCTCGCTCCAGTCCGTGAGCAGCCCGGTCTTGTCCGCGTCCGGCACGTCAAAGGGGTTGATCTCGTACGCCGAGACCCACGTCCGATCCGCGTGCACCGGCTCATCCGCCAGCTCCACCCGCTCCTCGGACCCCGCAGCCTGGATCACCTGCCCCGACAACTTCGCCATGGCCACCGCCTGCGCGGCCACCCGCGCCGCGGCGTCCATGGTCAGGTCCACCCCTGAAGCGAACCCCCAGGTCCCGCCGTGCACCACCCGCACCGCGTACCCCAGATCGGTGGTGTCCGAAGACCCTGCGGGCTTCCCATCCCGCAACCGCCAAGCGGCGCTCCTCACCCGCTCAAAGCGGAAGTCGGCATGATCGGCCCCCAGCGCGCGGGCGCGCGCGAGGGCGGCGTCCGCGAGTGCGCGCAGCGGCAGCGCGAGGAAGGACGGATCGATCTCATGCGGCACGGGCGACTCCCCTTCGGTCAGTGGTTCGGTGTGCGCGTCCGGTGCGTCCGGTCGATGTGTGTCCGTCGGCAGTGAACCATGCCGCTGTGTCTAAGGGGGCGATTAATTCCCATCGAGCCCCTGCAGCCGCGGCGCATGCTCCCGCAGGTTCGTCCGTCCGGACGTCCGGGCGGGTGGCAGGCTTGGCTACGCGCCCTTTCGCATGGCCGTGGACAATTCCCTCAGTAGGCTGATGAACTCTGCTTCCGGGATGCGTGTGTCCTCGAACTGATCGTAGAGATCGCAAATCTCAACAGTTTCTTTCGAGACTCTGCACGCAACGGCTCCCGGTGTCGAGAGAGAATAGCCAAAACCATTCTCGTGCTCCATCCTGTCCCAGGACTCAAGATAACTCTCGACCGCCTGCCAACTCTCTCCGAACGGCACTACCAGAGTTTCAATGGCGGCCGTAAGATTGTCGTTCGCCGGGGGAACAGCGGAAGCCAGCCATTCCCCGTCTTCGTGTCGAAATTTCCACTGTCTCACGTCGGACATCTCACTTCCCGACCGGGAAGAACATGGACAGCACGCGTATCGGTCCGCTCGGCGGCTGTGCCGTCCTCGACCAGGCGTTGCTTCACGATTACCGTTCACCCCACAGTGCAACTTCGCCCCCGGCCATGCACGTCACTTGCCTCCCGTTCGGCTCGACGAGAGCCCAAGCTTCGTACTCGGCATGCGGAGCAACACTCAATTCCGCCCCACTCTCGAATGCGATCGCCAGATTCCCGATGCTTCCTACCTTGGCTAGGATGATCGCATCATGAATTAGCTGCACCAGCTGGACCGCAGCTGTACCCGGGGATTCCGGATCGAACGGTGCCGCACCCTCGGCAGGTCTCTTGACGACTGCGGCCGTCTCCACCCGCAGCTCGCAATCCTCACTGGTGAGAACCGTGAGCGCAGTGCCGGAAGCGGATAGGACGTTCAGGGCCGAAGGTCCCTGAGTCCAGGTGGCTCACAGGTTGTGCCAGGCGTGGCTGTAAGCGCCATGACACTCCTTTCCCGTCCCAGGTGAAGTGGATCCGGTTGGCGGCTGCACCGTTCTCGGCGAGTCGTTGTTCGGTGGTGCGGCGGACGAGGCGACCTTGGGTGTCGTGTTCGTAGATGGTGCGGCCGGCGCGGTGGATGATCGTGCCGGTGAACTGGCGGTCGCCGGGGCCTCGTGGTCGGGGGCGATGGCGTGGCTCCGTACGCCGGGTAATGGGTTGAGCGCGGATCGAGCCCGTGTTACCACTGGCGGGTTCGCGTACGGGGATCATGAAGACTTTGAAAGGCGGGCCCGGGCATGGTGCTTGGTGAGCTGGTCCGGCTACGGCCGATGGAGCCGTCGGACGCCGAGGCGCTGTGGCGGTGGAACCACGACCCGGAGGTCATGCGCTGGATGTTCGATGGCTACGCACAGCCGGTGTCCCACGTGAGGAAGCGGCTGGAGGAGCGGCCGCGCAATGCTTACGGCAATGTGCTCTACGGAGTCGAAGTCCTCGCTGACGCAAAGCTCATCGGCCTGGTTCGGCTGCGCGATACCGAGCCGGAGACGGGCATTGCCGAACTCGACATATACATCGGCGAGAAGGAGTACTGGGGACGCGGCTACGCCACCGACGCGATGCGGACGATATGCCGCTATGGCTTCGACAAGATGCGGCTGCACAAGATCACGCTGACCGTCGTCACCGAGAACCACGCCGCGCACCACATCTACCAGAAGATCGGCTTCGTCGACGAAGGCAGGCTGCGTCAGGTCTTCCGGCGCGATGGCCAGTGGTACGACATGTTCACGATGGGCCTGCTGGAAGGCGAGCTGCGCTGACGCGCTGTCGGTCTCTACGCGTCGAACTCCCCGACGCGGAGGCTGCCGATGAACGCGCCCCACTCGGTTATGTGGAAGGCGAGCTGGGGTCCCTGCGCGTGCTTCGAGTCCCGTACGTGGATGGCGGTCGGGCCGGAGGCCACCTCGACGCACATGCCGCCCTCCCCGCTGCTGTAGCTGCTCTTGAACCACGTCAGTTCGGACGCGCCCGCTCCGTCTCGCTTGGTGTGCATAGTTCTCCCCGCAGCTTCTCGATGAAGTCCAGCGACTCTCGTGGCGTGAGCGCCTGTGCCCTGATGATGCCGTACCGCTGCTCGAGCGTGCGGACTGCTTTTCGGTCGGTCACCAACCTGCCGATGTCCTGCACCTCGACGTAGGCCATCATCTGACGGCCGCTGGGCTCCAGCAAGGCGAAGGGGCCGCCGTTTCCGGCGTGTTCCTCCACCGCCGTTGGCAGTACCTGGAGCTCGATGTTCCGCATCTCTCCGACGTGCAGGAGGTGTGCCAACTGGCCACGTAGCACTGATGCACCACCGCATGGGCGGCGCAGTGCCGCCTCTTCGATAACGAAGCTCATGACCGGTGCTGGTCGGCGGGTGAGAAGTTCCTGTCGGGCCAGCCGGGCATGCACGCGGTGCTCGATGGTCTCCTCGTCCAGCGCTGGACGCTGCATCGTGAACACGGCGCGGGCATAATCCTTGGTTTGCAGCAGCCCATTGACCACCTGGTTCTCGTACGCATGGAACTCCGTCGCCTGCGCCTCCAGCCTCGCCGCCCCGCGAAAGAACGCCGGAAGCCGCGCCTTGGACACCTCCTCCTTCGCCGCCCGCAGCACCCCGAACGCGTTCAGCGCGTCGTCCGCCGCGTCCAGGAACTCCGGCTGTGGCACCCGCCGCCCCTGCTCCACCGAGGACACCAGCTCCTCGCTGTACCCGATCGCCTCGCCCAGCTGCGGCTGAGTGAGCCCCGCTCGCTCGCGGAAGAGCTTCACCTGCTTGCCCAGGAACTTGAGGAAGTCCGCCCCGTACTCGCCCTGCTCCGGCCGCTCCGTATCTGCCATGTCCCGCCCCCTCCCGTGCGCAAGAACGTCATGTCTCCCCGCCCGCGTCACGGCGTCACTCCCGTACGCGCACTTTCCGTGCCCGTACAGCGACCCTGGGTACTCGCGAGCTGTCTGGTCACGCTATGCACGCTTCGCCACGCTCGGTGACGTGAATGGCGAAAATCCCCCTGGTAATACGCTCGGCACGTTCGAGATGTTCTTCACTTCCTCCCGGCACGGCGCACGGCTCGCCCGGCGGCTCGTGGTCCGCCGGTTGGAGGAATGGGGCATTCCGCGGGACAGCGACGCCTCGTACGGCATCGCCCTGCTCGCGGGTGAGCTCACGGCGAACGCCGTGAGCCACGGGCATGTGCCCGGCCGGCACTTCCATCTCCGACTCACCGTCCAGCCCCCGCCCGGAGCGCATCGGAGCCCGGTCACCGCCCGTATCGAGGTGTCCGACGCCCGGGGCGAGCGGCGTCCTGAGCTCCGCGATCACACCACGGCGGCCGTGGCCCACCAGGAGGAGCACGGACGCGGGCTGGTGCTCGTGGACGCGCTCGCGTCCAAATGGGGGGTGACGGATCGCACCATCGGCAAGACGGTGTGGTGCGAGTACGCCGTGGAATGACAGGCGAACGCGGGAGCGGTCCGTCGTGAGGCTTCCGGAGGCTTCTGTAGGAAGTCGACAGTGACCGGGTGGCGCCCCTGTGCGTGCTCGATTCCCCGCACCGGGCCTTTGCCCGATAGTTTGCGTACACAAGGGTCGCCACACATAGTGACGCCCGGTACGACATCCAACAGAGAGGGTGGTCCCTTGAGCCGCTCGGTTCTCGTCACCGGAGGAAACCGCGGCATCGGCCTCGCCGTGGCCCGCGCCTTCGCCGACGCAGGCGACAAGGTCGCCATCACGTACCGGTCCGGGGAGCCGCCGGCCGGCTTTCTCGCGGTCAAGTGCGACATCACCGAGCCCGAGCAGGTCGAGCAGGCGTACAAGGAGATCGAGGAGAAGCACGGCCCGGTCGAGGTGCTGGTGGCGAATGCCGGCATTACCCGCGACCAGCTGCTGATGCGGATGACGGAGGAGGACTTCTCCACCGTCCTCGACACGAACCTCACCGGTGCGTTCCGTGTCGTCAAGCGCGCCAACCGCGGCATGCTGCGCGCCCGCAAGGGCCGTATCGTCCTGATCTCGTCCGTGGTGGGCCTGCTGGGCTCCGCGGGCCAGGCGAACTACGCCGCGTCCAAGGCCGGTCTGGTGGGCTTCGCCCGCTCCCTCGCCCGTGAGCTCGGCTCGCGCAACATCACGGTCAACGTGGTCGCGCCCGGCTTCGTCGACACCGATATGACCCGCGCGCTCGACGAGAAGCAGCGGGAGGCATACGTGAAGCAGGTGCCGCTCGCGCGCTACGCGCAGCCCGAGGAGATCGCCGCCTCGGTTCGCTTCCTGGCCTCTGAGGAGGCCGCGTACATCACTGGAGCCGTCATCCCTGTCGACGGCGGATTGGGCATGGGTCACTGAACGTCATGAGTGGAATTCTCGCCGGTAAGCGCATCCTGGTCACGGGCGTCCTCACCGAGGCGTCCATCGCCTTCCACGCCGCCAAGCTCGCCCAGGACGAGGGCGCCGAGGTCATCCTCACCGGCTTCGGCCGGGTCTCCCTCGTCGAGCGGATCGCCAAGCGGCTGCCCAAGCCCGCGCCGGTCATCGAGCTGGATGTGCAGAACCAGGAGGACCTGGACGGCCTGGCCGACAAGGTGCGCGAGCACCTGGGCGAGGGTGTCGACCTGGACGGCGTGGTGCACTCCATCGCCTTCGGCCCGCAGGGCGCGTTCAACTTCCTGGAGGGCTCCTGGGAGGACGTGTCCACCGCCGTGCATGTCTCGGCGTACTCGCTCAAGGCGCTGACCATGGCCTGCCTGCCGGTCATGCCGCGGGGCGGCTCGATCGTCGGCCTGACCTTCGACGCCCAGTTCGCCTGGCCGAAGTACGACTGGATGGGCGTGGCCAAGGCGGCGCTGGAGTCCACCAACCGCTACCTCGCCCGGGATCTGGGCGCGAAGAACATCCGCTGCAACCTGGTCTCCGCGGGCCCCATCAAGTCCATGGCCGCGAAGTCCATCCCGGGCTTCGAGGAGCTGGCGACCGTGTGGGACAACCGCGCGCCCATCGGCTGGGACCTGAGCGACCCGGAGCCGGCCGGCCGTGGCGTCGTCGCCCTGCTGTCGGACTGGTTCCCGCGCACCACGGGTGAGATCGTGCACGTCGACGGCGGTGTGCACATGATGGGCGCCTGAGCCCGTCCGTACGCACGCATCGCCTTCCCGCCGCCCCGGTTCCCGCGCTCCGCGGGGGCCGGGGCGGCGGCCGTTCGCCCGTTCGGACCAGTGCGCCGAGCGCACCGCGCGGTGTCACCCGCACTGTGGAGTGAGTATCGGGTGCGGCGGCTTGAGGCGCGGCGGTTCAGCACGGTCGAGGAGGTCCTGCCATGCGTACGTCCCGTTGCGTCGCGGCCGCAGTACTGGTGGCGGCCGTGGTCGGCTTCATCGCCGTCGCGTCGAACGCCTCGAACTCGGCCGCCCAGGAGCGCCCCCGGCCGCGCGAGGCGGCCTGCAGCACCTGGGTGCGCGGCTCGCACGCCACGGCCAGCTGCTTCAACCCGAACCCGGACGTGGACCGGGTCCAGCTGCACGTCGAGTGCGCGCGCTGGTGGGACCCGGATATGGACGGGCGCTCCGTCGAGGTCGGCCCGGCCCAGCACGTACGGCTCGCGGACCGCTGCTGGAAGGAGATACGGAAGGCCTGGGTGAGCCACCACTGAGCGGCCAGTCGGCCGTTGCGGTCAGCCGGCCGTTCCTGTGCCGCCCGAACGGTTCGCGTACCGGCAGCTGAAGGGGTGCGTGCTCGCCTCCGCCGCCGCCCGCTCCCCGTTCCGCGCCCGGATCGCCTCCACCAGCCGCGCATGGTCCACATACGTCTCGGGCCGCAGTCCGCCCTTGACGTCCCCGTGCAGAAACTGCCGCACCACCCCGCCCAGATCGGCGTACAGCTCCTCCAGTACGTCGTTGTGCGAGGCCGCGACCACGGCCATGTGCAGCGTCGCGTCCGCCTCGACGAAGGTCTCGGTGTCCCCGGAGGCCCAGGCCCGCTCGCGCCGGTCCAGCAGCGCGTCGATCTGTTTGAGGTCCTGCTCGGTACGGCGCTCCGCGGCCAGCCAGGCCGCCTTCGTCTCCAGGGCGCTGCGCAACTCGGCGACGTGCAGCGGGTCGGCGTCCGCGAAGCGGCGGTGCATCACCCCGGCCAGCTCGCTGGTCGCCAGCACATAGGTGCCCGAGCCCTGCCGGATGTCCAGCAGGCCGTTGTGCGCGAGCGCGCGCACCGCCTCGCGCACGGTGTTACGGGCCACTCCCAGCTGCTCGACCAGTTCGGGCTCGGTGGGGATCCGGGATCCCACCGGCCACTCGCCTGAGGTGATCTGGGCGCGCAGCTGGGCGATCACCTGGTCGGCGAGCGCGGAGCGCCGGGGCGAGGTCAGCGGCATGACTCTCCTGTGCCTGGGGCGGGGATGCGGGCGCTCCCATGATGCCGTCCGGCCGTCACCGGGCGGCTGCAAACTACTGGACAGCCATTCATCCCATCATTCTATGATGACGTCCATGGCTGACCAGGATCTCGCGACTCCCGACACCGCCGCCCCGATACGGCGGCGAAGTGCCCCGGAGCCCGCGGCTCCCCGGTGGCGGCGACGCCTCGTCGTCCTCGGCCTGGTCCTCGCCGCGGTCAACCTCCGCCCCACCGTCACCAGCCTCGGCCCGCTCCTCGAAGAGGCGCGGGCCGACCTGGGCATGAGCGGCACCGTCGCCGGGCTGCTCACCTCTATGCCGGCGGCCTGCTTCGCCCTCTTCGGCATCGCCGCGCCCCGGCTGGCCCGCCGCTGGGGGCCGGGCGCCGTCGTCTGCGTGGGGCTCGTCGCCATCACCGTGGGCCTGGCCGTACGCCCCCTGATGGGCGGGACCGCCGGTTTCCTCGCCGCCAGCGCCCTCGCGTTCGCCGGGATCGCCGTGGGCAACGTCCTCATGCCGGTGATCGTCAAGCGCTGGTTCCCCGACCGGGTGGGGCCCATGACCGGCGCGTACTCGATGGCTTTGTCGCTGGGCTCGGCCGTCGCGGCCGCCGTCACGGTCCCCATGACCGACGCACTGGGCGGCGGCTGGCGGGCCGGGCTCGGGGCGTGGGCGGTGCTCGCGGGCGTCGCCGTGCTGCCCTGGCTGGCGCTCGCTCGCGACCGTACGGGACAGGCCGCGGCCACGACTTCCGCTTCGGCCTCCGCCTCCGACTCCGCCGCTGCTCCTGCCTCCGCCGCTGCTCCTGCCCGTACCAGGATCACCAGGAGCCCCACCGCCTGGGCCCTTGCCGTCTTCTTCGGCCTCCAGGCCACCGGCGCCTACATCACCATGGGCTGGATGTCCCAGGTCTTCCGCGACGCCGGGGTCTCCGCCTCCACTTCCGGGCTGCTGCTCGCGGTCACCATGGTGATGGGCGTACCGCTGGCCTTCGTCCTGCCGTCCGTGGCGGCCAGGCTGCGCACCCAGGGCCCGCTGGTGGCGATCCTGGGGGCCTTCGGGCTCAGCGCGTACATCGGGCTGTGGCTCGCCCCGGCCGGGGGCGCCTGGGTGTGGGCGGTGCTGCTCGGCATCTCGAACTGCGCCTTCCCGCTCGCCCTGACCATGATCGGCATGCGGGCCAGGACCGCGGCCGGCGTGGTGCGGCTGTCCGCCTTCGCCCAGAGCGCCGGCTATCTGCTGTCCATACCCGGGCCGCTGCTGGTCGGCGCGCTCTACCAGCACACCGGCGGCTGGGACCTGCCCATCGCGCTGATGGCCGGGCTGATGCTGCCGCAGATCGCCGCCGGTCTGCTGGCGGGGCGCGACCGCGCCGTCGAGGACGAGATCTGAGCGAGCTCGGCCGGTCCTCGCGAACCCGCGGGGCGGTGCCGGGGCGGCGGTGGGGCGGTGGGACACTGGGGCCATGCCAGTGCTCGATGAAAACCCGCCGAACGGCCAGAAGAAGCTGCTCATCATCCTGGGTGTGATGCTGGGCATCACCGTGATCATCGGCGTGGTCGCGACCATCGCCTCGCCCTGAGACCCTGAGACCCCGAGGGCGTACGCGCCTGAGGGTGGGGCTGTCCCCACCATCCCTTAGGGGCCAGGGTCAGGGGTAACTGGGTGGTTCACCGGATGGGACCGGCCCCCGGCGGTCCGTAGATTCGAGGTGTCGGAAAGCGAAGGCGGGGGCTGGAGGCGCGGCGCCCGTCGTCGGCCGCTCGTCACCCACCCTCGCGCCCCGGAGGCGATCCCCATGTCCGCGCATACCCACCCCCGGCCCGCCGACCCTGCCGGGCGCCGTCCGGACAGTCGGCTGCCGTGGTGGGCCCTGGCGCTTCCGGCTCTGGCCTTCGCCGCCCTGCTGCTGCTCGTGGGCTCCTCCGATGCGCACGCCGCCGACGGCTCAGGGACGCTCTCGCAGGTCTTCGGGCTGGTACGGGGCGCCCTCACGCATCAGCCGTGACACCTCGCCGTGGCACCTCGCCACCATGGTGGCCATTCGCCCCGTCTTCCCTCGCCTGAGGACATCCGTCCTTACTGGTCCGCTCCAACACCCTGCGCCGGGCACCCGTTTTCATGCGAAGCTGGGACACATGAGCGTCGATGTGCCCCGCAGGATCGTCCTTCTCCGACACGCCAAGGCCGACTGGCCCCAGGTATCCGACCACGAGCGGCCGCTCGCGGAGCGCGGCCGCCAAGACGCCCCGCTCGCCGGACGCCGGCTCGTCGAGGCCGGGATCAACCCCGAGCTCACCCTCTGCTCGACGGCCGTCCGCACCCGGGAGACCTGGAAGCTCGTGGTGCACGAGCTGCCGCAGCGGCCGAAGACCGTCTACGAGGAGCGGCTGTACGAGGCCTCCCTCGGTGAGCTGCTCGCCCTGCTCAACGAGACGCCCGACGATGTGAGCGACCTGCTGGTGGTCGGCCACAACCCTGGGATGCACGCCCTGGCGGACGCGCTGGCGGGTGAGGCCGAGGAGGGCACGCGGGAGCGTATGGGCCGGAGCGGATTTCCGACCTCAGCCCTCGCGGTGGTGACCTTCAGCGGCTCGTGGAAGTCGGTGGAGCACGGCGTCGGCCGCCTCAGCGACTTCTGGGCGCCCCACGAGTGATCATGACCCGTCGGGCCCGGACGGCCTCGCCGCCCGGGCCCGCACTCATACGGTGACGCCTTGGCCGTTCAGCCGTCCCAGCCGTCCCGGCCGTCTCAGCTCTCGACGGTGTCCGCCGCGGTGTCGGCCGCCTCCACCTCTTCGCGGGTGATCCCCAGCAGATACAGCACGGTGTCCAGGAACGGCACATTCACCGCGGTGTGCGCGGCCTCCCGCACCACCGGCTTGGCGTTGAAGGCGACACCGAGCCCGGCCGCGTTGAGCATGTCCAGGTCGTTGGCCCCGTCCCCGATCGCGACGGTCTGCATCAGCGGCACCCCGGCCTCGGCCGCGAAGCGCCGCAGCAGCCGCGCCTTGCCCGCGCGGTCCACGACCTCCCCGATCACGCGCCCGGTGAGCTTGCCGTCCACCACCTCCAGGGTGTTGGCGGAGGCGAAGTCGAGCCCCAGCCGCTCCTTGAGGTCGTCGGTCACCTGCGTAAAGCCGCCGGAGACCACGCCCACCTGGTAGCCGAGCCGCTTGAGGGTACGGATCAGCGTCCGGGCGCCGGGCGTGAGCCGCACCTCGGCGCGCACCTTCTCCACCACCGACTCGTCGATCCCCGCCAGCAGCGCGACCCGCGCGTGCAGCGACTGCTCGAAGTCCAGCTCACCGCGCATCGCGCGGGCCGTGACCTCGGCGACCTCAGCCTCGCACCCCGCGTGCGCCGCGAAGAGCTCGATCACCTCGTCCTGGATGAGTGTGGAGTCCACGTCCATGACCACCAGGCGCTGCGCCCGGCGCTGGAGACCCGACGCCACCACGGCCACGTCCACGCCGATCCCGGCGGCCTCGGTGACCAGCGCGGTGCGCAACGCGCCCGTCTCGGCGCCGGACACCTCGAACTCCACGGCCGTCACCGGATACTTCGCGAGCCGGAAGATCCGGTCGATGTTGCCGCCGCTGCCGGTGATGCTGGCCGCGATGCGCGCCGTCGACTCGGCGGACAGCGGATGGCCCAGCACGGTGACATGGGACCGGCCTGTGCCACGGGGGCGGTTGTCGCCCCGGCCGGAGATGATCTCGGCCTGCATCCGCATCGACTCGGCCCAGCTGTGGACCGTCGCCCGCAGATCGCCTTCCTGGGTCCAGCCGCCCGTGGGGGAGCTCACCAGCACGCACAGCACGATGCGGCCTCGGGTGACCACCTGCTCTATGTCGACTATGTTCACGCCGTAGGCGGCGAGGGTGTCGCAGAGGCCGGCGGTGATGCCGGGGCGGTCCTTGCCGAAGATCTTGACGAGGAGGGTCGGGACATCGTCGTCGGGGACGGCGGTGGCAGGGGGAATCTGCGATGTGCTCATGGTCTTCCCACCGTATCCGTCCACTCGGGGCGATCGCGCGGCAGTCCGCGCTACGGACGGCTGTGCGGTACAAAACGTTCATTTCGTGGTAGCCGGGCCGTCATGCGGAGTTGAGTCGTCATGCGGCGTTGAATCGAACGCGAAGCGGGACGCCCGACCGCCCGCGGCCCCGGTCGCCCACGCCGCCAGCGCCCCGGCGGCGCCCGCCGCCGCGCCCCACCCGGCGCCCAGCGCCCACGCCACCGCCCCGCCGCCGTGCAGCTCGATCCCGGCGCCGAAGGCGTCGAAGCCCAGTACGGACAGGCTCGCCCCGGCCGACACCTCGGTCAGCCGGCACAGCAGCGGCAGCGCGACCGCCGTGACGATGCCCAGCCGCAGCGCGCACTGCCCCACAATGCCCCACCGCCCCACAAAGCCCGCCTGCCCCGCCCGCCCGGACTGCCCAGACCCCCCGGACCGCCCGGCCTGGCCGATGGGCGTACGGACCGCGGTCAGCACCCCGGCGGCCAGGATCATCAGCACACAGCCGACCGTCAGCAGCCACACCCGGCCGTCCAGCTCCGCGAGGCGCGCGACCGTGATCGGCTCGTTGTGTTCGTTGGCCAGCAGATCGTCGAGCGGATCGGGCAGCACCCGCACCAGCGCCCCGCTCGCCCCGCCGTGCCAGGGCACGAAAAGCCCCAGCGGCACCCCGAGCCACACCCCGTTCGGCGCGCCGAGCAGCGCAGCCCCGAGGACCAGGCGGGGGTGGTCGTCGCCGATCGCCGCGTACAGCGCCGCCGCGAGCCCCGCCCCGACCGCCAGCACCAGCACCCCGCACAGCGCGGAGGCGGCCGGCCGGACGGTGCGGTGCGCCGCCTCCAGGCCGTGCGGCACCGGTGCGCGGCGCGCCACGAGCAGCGCGATGAGCAGCACCACGACGACCCAGACCGCGCCGCCCAGGACGGAACGCCCCGCCTCGACGGTGAACCCGACCGCCGCCTTGGCGTCGATGAGCCGCTGGATCCGGTCCGGCAGCAGCCCGCTGCCGATGTCCGCGATATCGCCGAGTTCGCCGGGGAGTTTTTCGAGCAGCCCGCCCTGCTCCTGCTTCGTTTTGCCCGCTACACCGAGCGTCGAGGCGTCGATTGTGACGGTATCGTTGCCGACCCAGGTGAGCCCGGCGAGCACCAGCAGAAAGAGCAGGACCACCGCGCCTGCCCGGGTGGCCAGTTCGGCCCCGTCGATCACCGCCCCCGCCCCGCGCAGCGACCGTACGAACAGCCAGCCCAGCAGCAGCGCGCCCACCAGGCTGATGCCCAGTGGCGCGATATCGACGGCCGAATGGGCCTGGGCGCCGGTCAGCCCGAACGCCTTCACATCCCCGGACGGGGTGACCGAGCCGCCGACCGCGAGCACCATCGCGGCCGCCGTCATGGGGCCGAGCGCGCCCGCGCCGTCCGCGCCGACCAGATGCAGCCCGAGCGCGGCAACGCCCGCCATGGCCAGGAAGGCCCAGCTCACGGCCGCCACCGTCGAGAGCAACACCTCTCCCGGGCGCATCCGTCCGCTGCCGCTCGCGCTCATGGCGCCGGTCCCCCCGATCGGTATGAGTTGCCCGGATGGTCCATGATCCGCCCCATCCGTGGGTGCTTACCACTTTCCGGGGGCCTTTCGGGCGAGTCAACGCCGCCTGCGCGCGGTGTTGTCAATGCCCGACTTCCGGTTGAGCGACTGAGCCTGAAATAGTTCCTCACGATGTTCGCCATCCCTAGACTCCCCGTACAGGGGGTCCATCGGGGGACAAGTAGTGGGGCGTGGAGTGCCGGAACTCGTACTGGAATTGAACGGACAGACCTGGACACTTGATCCATCCAGGTCATACAGCCTTGGACGCGATCCGCAGGGCGACATGGTGCTGGACGACGCCAGAGTGTCCTGGCGCCACGCCACCGTGCGCTGGGGTGGGCGCAGTTGGGTCATCGAGGACCACGGCAGCACCAACGGCACTTATGTGCAGGGCCAGCGCGTCCAGCAGATGGAGATCGGCCCCGGTTCGACCGTCCATCTTGGCAACGCGACGGACGGCCCCCGGCTGATCCTCTCCGCGGGCGGAGCGGGCGCGGCCGGAGCACCCGGGGTCGCCGCGGGCGCCTACAGCGCACCGTCGGCGATGGGCGCGCCGCAGGCCCCGCACCAGCAGCCCCCGTATCAGCAGCCCGGCGCCCCCGCCTGGCCCCAGGCCGGACAGCAGCCGCAGCCCCCCCAGCCCCAGGGCTGGCCACAGCCGCAGGGCGGGCCGCAGCAGATGCCCCAGCAGCAGCCCTTCGTGCCGCAGCAGCCGACCCCGCAGCAGCAGGCTCCGCAACACCAGGTCCCGCAAGCGCACGCCCCGCACCAGGCCCCGCAGGGACACGCTCCGCAGGGACACGCCCCGCAGCAGAACCCGGCGCAGAAGGTCCCCGGTGCCGGCCCCGGCGCCGGGGCCCCGCAGGCCCACGGCGGCGACCGCAGCCCGACCACCTTCCACCAGCTGGCCGTCGGCCGGGTGATGCGCATCGGTCGTGCGCTCGAGAACGAGCTGGTCGTCTCCGACCTGCAGGTCTCCCGCCACCACGCGGAGTTCCGCGCGCTGCCCGACGGCCGGTTCGAGATCCGGGACCTCGGCAGCCACAACGGCACGTACGTCAACGGTCAGCCGGTCCGCCAGCAGATCATCGGCCCGAGCGACATCGTCGGCGTCGGTCACTCCACCTTCCGGCTCGTCGGCGACCGCCTCGAGGAGTTCGTCGACACCGGTGCGGTGTCCTTCTCGGCCCGCCATCTGACGGTGACGGTCGACGGCGGCAAGCAGATCCTCAAGGACGTCTCCTTCGGCGTCCCCGAGAAGTCCCTCGTCGCGGTCATCGGCCCCTCGGGCTCCGGTAAGTCCACCCTGCTCAAGGCGCTGACCGGCTACCGCCCGGCCAACCAGGGCGATGTCCTCTACGACAACCGGAACCTCTACAAGCAGTTCGCCGAGCTGCGCCAGCGCATCGGCCTGGTCCCGCAGGACGACATCCTCCACAAGGAGCTGTCCGTCCGGAAGGCGCTGCGCTACGCCGCCAAGCTCCGGTTCCCGGGCGACACCGCCGAGGCCGAGCGCGAGGCCCGGATCGGCGAGGTGCTGCGCGAGCTCAAGCTGGACATACACGCCGACAAGAAGGTCACCTCCCTCTCCGGCGGCCAGCGCAAGCGCGTCTCCGTCGCGCTGGAGCTGCTCACCAAGCCGTCGCTGATCTTCCTGGACGAGCCGACCTCCGGCCTCGACCCGGGCATGGACCGCGATGTGATGCAGCTGCTGCGCGGTCTGGCCGACGACGGCCGCACCGTGCTGGTGGTCACCCACTCGGTGGCCGAGCTGGCGATCTGCGACAAGCTGCTGGTCATGGCCCCGGGCGGCTCGGTCGCCTACTTCGGCCCGCCGGAGGAGGCGCTCAACTTCTTCGGGTACGACACCTGGGCGGATGTCTTCTCCGCCTTCGAGAACTACCGCGACTACGACTGGGCGGGCCGCTGGCGCGGTTCGCAGCACTACCAGATGTACGCCGCGGACCTCGACGCCGTCGCGCCGCAGTCCGTACACGTCCAGCCGCCCCCGGCGCGGATGCAGAAGCCGCAGAGCTGGGGCTCCCAGCTGTGGACCCTGATGCGCCGCTACGTCTCGGTGATCGCCTCGGACAAGGGCTTCATGGGGCTGATGGTGATCCTGCCCGCCGTCCTCGGCGCGGTGAGCATCGTCATCCCGTCGGACTTCGGCCTCACCAAGGCGCCCAAGGGCCAGTTCAACCAGGACGCGGGCACGATCACCCTGATCCTCGTGGTCGGCATGTGCTTCTCCGGCGCGGCCAACTCCGTACGAGAACTGATCAAGGAGCGGGTGATCTACGAACGGGAACGGGCGGTCGGCCTGTCCCGCTCGGCCTATCTGATGTCGAAGGTGATCGTGCTCGGCGTGATCACCGCCTTCCAGGCCGTGATCATCTGCGCCATCGGCTTCTCGACCCGCGAGCTGCCGGAGGAGGGCCTGATCATGCCCCCGGCCGCCGAGCTGTGCATCTCCATCATCGCGATCGGCTTCACCTCGATGATGGTCGGCCTGGTGATCTCCTCGCTGGTGAAGACCGCCGAGAAGACCATGCCGCTGCTGGTCATGTTCGCCATCATCCAGGTCGTCTTCACCGGCATCCTGTTCAAGATCTACGGATCGCCGGGCATCGAGCAGTTCGCCTATCTGATGCCGTCCCGCTGGGCGGTCGGCGCGGCCGGAGCGACCCTGGACCTCGGCCCCGGCCCCGGCCACACGATGGCGCCCTGGGACCGCAAGAAGCCCAATGACACCGACCCGCTGTGGGAGCACGCCACATCGCAGTGGGGCATCGACATCCTGGTGCTGATCGCGCTCGGCGTCATCTGCGCCTTCGTGGTCGCCCGGCTGCTGCGCCGCCATGAGCCGGAGGTCATGCGCAAGTAGCGGGACTCTTTCCGCCGGAACGCCGAAGGGCGGCGGCACCCTCCCTGTGCGGGGGTGCCGCCGCCCTTCGGCGTCAGGCGCTGTACGGCTTTACGGCTACGGCCTTACGGCTTAGTAGGGGCCGTTGACGTTGTCCATCGAGCCGTACCGGTGCCACGCGTAGTTGCACGCGGCGGTGATGTTGGCGACCGGGTCGTAGATGTCCCAGGAAGTGCCCTCGACGTGGTAGGCCTTGAAGGTCGGGTCTATGACCTGGAGCAGGCCCTTGGAGGGAATGCCGTTCTGCGCGTTGATGTCCCACAGGTTGATGGCGCGCGGGTTACCGCTCGACTCCCGCATGAGGTTCCGGTAGATCCCGTTGTAGCTGCCCGGGATGCCCTTCTCCTTCATGACGGCGAGCGATTCCTTGATCCAACCGTCCAGGTTGTTCGCGTAGACCGGCTTACGCGCGGCGGCCCGGCTCGCGGCCTCCTTGGCGGCCCGCTCCTTGTCCGCCTTCTCCTTGGCGGCCTTCTCCTCGGCCGCCTTCTTGGCGGCGGCTTCCTCAGCGGCCTTCTTCTTCGCGGCTTCCTCGGCGGCCCGCTTCTTGGCGGCCTCCTCGGCGGCCTTCTTCTTCGCCGCCTCCTCGGCCGCCTTCTTCTTCGCGGCCTCCTCCTTCGCCTGCTGCGTGGCGAGCTCGGACTGGTGGACAAGGCTCTCGTGCTGGGCCTCGTGGTCGACGACCTGTTTGCTCCAGGCGACCGGCTTGGCGGGCAGTTCCTTGGCGGCGGTCGTGTGGCCCTCGGGGGACTGGCCCGGGACGACTGCGAAGGCGAGGGCGGCGGCGCCCGCGGCGGCGATGCCTGCGGCGGAGAACTTGTGCGTCTTGGTCAAGCGGCTGTAACCGGGAATGCGGGGGACGGGCATGGCGGACTTAACCTCTTCCAATCGCTCGAGTCGCAGGCCAAATCGGCGCTTGGGAGCGCCGTGTTCTGCTCTACGGCGCCGTGCGACTGGGAAATTCTTAGCGCCCGCAAAATGTTGTGGCAAAGGTGTGACATACGACCCTGCTTAGTGGACACCTACGCGGCTCCCACCCGTGAGAGCGGCCGTCTTCCCCGCTCACGACTGCTTTAAAACGTCCACTATTCGTGGTCGTACGTGATTCAGGTCCTGTGTCAGGGGTCACAGCACGGATGCCTCCGTATCGCGTGATGTGCCTGAGCAAATACATACTGTGGTCGCCATTCCGGATCATCGCGACGCGCCGTCGCAAAGCGAATTCCTCCCTCCTCGGGACTAGGACTTAGGTCCCGAGGGGTGCCGCCGACCGGCCGATATGCCCGAGTCGCGACCGCCGGTACGGTGTCCGTCATGACAAAGGGACGCGGTGCCGGGGCCGGGGCGGGCCTGGCCAATGTGAGTGGTGCGCTCCTCGCCATGAGCAGACACCTGGAAGTCCGTGATGTCCTAAAGACGATCGTTGTGTCCGCCCGTGAGGTGCTTGATGCGGAGTATGCGGCGCTGGGGGTTCCGGACGACCATGGGGGCTTCGCCCAGTTCGTAGTAGATGGGGTCAGTGAGGAGCAGTGGAAGGCCATCGGTCCGCTGCCCCGCCAGCACGGAATCCTGGCCGCGATGCTGCACGACGCCACCCCGCAGCGGCTGGCCGATGTCCGCCTCGATCCGCGTTTTGAGGGCTGGCCCGATGCGCACCCCGAAATGTCCGACTTTATCGGGCTTCCCATTGCCGACGGCGACGAAGTGCTCGGTGCGCTCTTCCTTGCCAACAAACGCTGCCCCAAGCCGAGCGGAAGCTGCGGATTCACCTCCGAGGACGAGGAACTGCTGGCCATCCTCGCCCAGCACGCCGCGATCGCCCTCACCAACGCCCGGCTCTACGAGCGCAGCCGCGAGCTCACCATCGCCGGAGAGCGCGCCCGGCTCGCCCATGAGCTGCACGACGCCGTCTCCCAGAAGCTGTTCTCCTTGCGCCTCACCGCCCAGGCCGCCACCGCGCTCGTGGACCGCGACCCCGCCCGCGCCAAGGGCGAGCTGCAGCAGATAGCCACCCTCGCCGCCGAGGCGGCCGACGAGCTGCGCTCCGCCGTCGTCGAGCTGCGCCCGGCCGCCCTCGACGAGGACGGCCTCGTCGCCACCTTGCGCACCCAGATACGGGTCCTCGACCGCGCCCACACCGCCCGCGTCACCTTCGCCGCCCACGGCGTCCGCGCGCTGCCGGCGGCCCAGGAGGAGGCCCTGCTGCGGGTGGCCCAGGAGGGCCTGCACAACGCCCTGCGCCACGCGGACCCCGACCGGGTGCAGGTCACCCTGGCCCGCCACGGCCAGGGCGCGCTGCTGCGCGTCACCGACGACGGCGCGGGCTTCGACCCCTCGGCCGTCCGCCGGGCGGGACGCCACCTCGGCCTGGTCTCGATGCGCGACCGGGCCAGCGGCGTGGGTGGCCGTCTGACCGTGGAGTCGGCGCCCGGAAAGGGCACCGTGATCGAAATGGAGGTGCCCGGTGGCTGAGCCGGCCCGTGGGATCCGGGTGTTGCTCGTGGACGACCACCAGGTGGTGCGGCGCGGGCTGCGGACGTTCCTGGAAGTGCAGGACGACATCGAGGTGGTGGGGGAGGCGGCCGACGGCGAGGAGGGCGTGGCCCGCGCCGAGGAGCTGCGGCCCGACGTCATCCTGATGGATGTGAAGATGCCCGGCACCGACGGCGTCGAGGCGCTGCGCCGGCTGCGCGGCCTCGACAACCCGGCCCGGGTGCTGGTCGTCACCAGCTTCACCGAGCAGCGCACGGTCGTCCCCGCCCTGCGCGCGGGCGCGGCGGGATACGTCTTCAAGGACGTGGACCCCGACGCTCTGGCGGGCGCCATCAGGTCCGTACACGCCGGGCATGTGCTGCTCCAGCCCGAGGTGGCCCTGGCGCTGCTCTCGCAGGAGGAGGCGGGCGGTGGCCAGGGGCGGGGCGGTTCGCTCACCGAGCGGGAGCGCGAGGTGCTGGCGCTGATCGCGGACGGCCGGTCCAACCGGGAGATCGCCCGTGCGCTGATCCTGTCCGAAAAGACCGTGAAGACCCATGTGTCCAACATTCTGATGAAGCTGGACCTCGCCGACCGGACACAGGCGGCGCTGTGGGCCGTACGCCATGGGATCGGGGCCTAGGTGAGGTGAATTGCCTGGATTGTCGCACTAAGCGGCGATCTGTTGGTGATACGGGAGTGCCGTCGGTCGAGCCGAGATTCATACGGTCGGGTGTATGTCACCCGGACAGCGCAACCCGGTCCGCCCCGCACCGTTTTCCAGGGCGGCTGCGGCGGCCTGCCGCAGTGTTGCGCTAGAAGGGTCTTACCAAGTGAAGAACATCAAGAAGTTCGCGGCCGTCACCATCGCGGTGGGCGGCCTCGCCCTCGCGGGTGCCGGTGCTGCCTCCGCCCACGGCCCCCAGGCTCAGGGCCAGGCCGTGAACTCCCCGGGTGTCGTCGCCGGAAACGAGGCCCAGGTGCCCGTGTTCGTCCCGGTCAACGCCTGCGGCAACGCCGTCCATGCCATCGGTGTGATGAACCAGACCTTCGGCACCCCCTGCGGCAACCGCTGAGCATCCCCCCTCGCATCACCCACCACCCCGGCGGCCCGGCCGCCGGGGTGGTGTGAGGAGAGGCCCCGAGAGACGAGAGGCCCGGGAGAGCGGGAAGCCCTCGCGCGGGCAGGTCTCAGAACCCGCCCCGCTCCAGCTCCTCCACATACGCGTTGTACGCCGCCACCTGCGCCCGCCGCGCCGTACGCTCCACCGGCCGCAGCGCCTCCGCCCGCGCCGCGATCTCCGACGCGCTCACCGCCGCACCGTGCTCCCCGGCGCCCGCGCTCGCCCCGTGGGCGATCTCGATCAGCGCGCCCACCCGCTGCGCCAGCTCCAACACCCGCAGCGCCCGAGGCGGATAGCCCGGGGCGAGCACCTCGCGCCCCCGATCCGCCCGCGCCCGATACGCCTCCAGAGCCGCCTGCGCGGCCGGCCCCGTCCCGGTGACATTCAGCCGCGACAGCACCTCGGTGGCCTCCCGCAGCGCCTCCGCCAGCTCCCGCTCGGCCTCGCCCAGCGACGGCACATCGGCCGGCGGCGCCTCCCGCACCGGCAGCGAGCGCCACACCACCTCGCTGTGCACATCGCCCTCGGGCCCCGCCTGGAACACCTCGGGCACCAGGCCCAGGGCCACCCCCGTCACGATCACCGCCTCGCCCGCGTCCAGCGCCCGCGCGTTGAACTCGGGCGGGCCGCTCAGCCCCAGCGGATGGCCCGCTATGGGCAGCGCCACCCGCAGCCCCTTGGCCCCGAGCGCCCGCAGCCGCCCGAGCGCGAGCGTCAGCCCGACCGGGGCGGTCTCCCCGGGCATATCGGCCACACGGTGCGAAGCGTCGTCGGCCGCGATGCGATGCGCGGCGTCGTCCGGAGAGACAAGTCCGGCAAGAAGGGCATTTCCCCAGGCGGCAAGGCGCCCTGAGCGCGGTTCATCGAGCATGGCCCCAGCCTAAGGACTGGCGCTGACAATACGTGGCGTAGGTTTTCCCCTGGGGGCGGCGCCTACAGGCGCACGCGATACTCGATTCTGCAATGGGAGACAACGCGCTCATGAGCGATGTTCTGGAGCTGGTGGACGTATCCGTGGTCCGCGATGGTCGGGCTCTGGTGGACGAGGTCTCCTGGTCGATCAAAGAGGGAGAGCGCTGGGTGATCCTCGGGCCCAACGGCGCCGGCAAGACCACCCTGCTCAACGTGGCCTCCAGCTATCTCTTCCCGAGCACCGGGACCGTCCGGATCCTCAGCGAGCAGCTCGGCGCGGTCGACGTCTTCGAACTGCGCCCCCGCATCGGCATGGCCGGTATCGCGATGGCCGACAAGCTCCCCCGCCGCCAGACCGTGCTCGAGACCGTGCTCACCGCCGCGTACGGCATGACCGCCCACTGGCACGAGAACTACGAAGCCGTCGACGAGCAGCGCGCCCGCGCCTTCCTGGACCGCCTGGGCATGACCGACCACCTGGAGCGGAAGTTCGGCACCCTCTCCGAGGGCGAGCGCAAGCGCACCCTCATCGCCCGGGCCATGATGACCGACCCCGAGCTGCTGCTCCTCGACGAGCCCGCGGCCGGCCTGGACCTCGGCGGCCGCGAAGACCTCGTACGGCGCCTGGGCCGGCTCGCCCGCGATCCGTTCGCCCCCTCGATGATCATGGTGACCCACCATGTGGAGGAGATCGCCCCCGGCTTCACCCACGTCCTGATGATCCGCCAGGGCAAGGTGCTGGCGGCCGGCCCGGTCGAGACCGAACTGACCTCCCGCAACCTCTCCCACTGCTTCGGACTCCCGCTGGTCGTGGAGCGCAACGGCGACCGCTGGACCGCCCAGGGCCTGCCGCTGAGCTGATACCCCTGAACCGCTGCCCCGAGGCCCGGGGGTGATCCGCGCTCTGTTCCCGGACACACCCCGAGAACTACCATGACCTTGTGGATCCTTGGGTGTGGTGGCTGATCGCCGCCGTAGGGCTGGGCATTCCGCTCGTGCTGACCGCGATGCCGGAATTCGGCATGGTCGCCGTCGGCGCTGTCGCCGCCGCGATCACCGACGCGCTCGGCGGTGGTGCCGTGTTCCAGGTCGTGGTCTTCTCCGCGGTATCCGTCGCGCTGGTCGCCGTCGTCCGGCCGATGGCGGTGCGCAGCCGCACCCAGCGGCCCGGGCTGGCCAGCGGGGTGGACGCGTTGAAGGGCCGCCAGGCCGTCGTCCTCGAGCGGGTGGACGAGAGCGGCGGCGGACGCATCAAACTCGCGGGCGAGGTGTGGTCGGCCCGCGCCCTCGACCCCGACCAGGCCTATGAACCGGGCCAGCAGGTCGATGTCGTGGACATCGACGGCGCCACGGCTGTGGTCATGTGAACCACCGAGGTCATGTGAACCACCGAGCCGTCATACGGGGATACGAGCCGGGTACCAGGCCCAGGCCGCACGGCTGCCAACTGGCCCTCAGATCTGACAGACTCGACTCGAGATCGACATCGCTATCGAGATCATCGAGACCAACGAGATCTTTGACATCGCCATCGAGATCGACGACCAGACCTGATCATCCCGATCAACCAGAAGCATGAAGGGCACGGGGAAGCCGCTGTGGAACCGATCATCATCGTCCTGATCATCCTGGTGGTGCTCGTCTTCGTCGCACTCATCAAGACGATCCAGGTCATCCCGCAGGCGAGCGCCGCCATCGTCGAGCGCTTCGGCCGCTACACCCGCACCCTCAACGCGGGCCTCAACATCGTCGTGCCGTTCATCGACTCGATCCGCAACCGGGTCGACCTGCGTGAGCAGGTCGTGCCGTTCCCGCCGCAGCCGGTGATCACCCAGGACAACCTGGTGGTGAACATCGACACCGTCATCTACTACCAGGTGACCGACGCCCGCGCCGCCACCTACGAGGTCGCCAGCTACATCCAGGCGATCGAGCAGCTGACCGTCACCACCCTGCGGAACATCATCGGCGGCATGGACCTGGAGCGCACCCTGACCTCCCGCGAGGAGATCAACGCGGCGCTGCGCGGCGTGCTCGACGAGGCCACCGGCAAGTGGGGCATCCGCGTCAACCGCGTCGAGCTCAAGGCGATCGAGCCGCCGACCTCCATCCAGGACTCGATGGAGAAGCAGATGCGCGCCGACCGTGACAAGCGCGCCGCGATCCTCCAGGCCGAAGGTGTCCGGCAGTCCGAGATCCTGCGCGCCGAGGGCGAGAAGCAGTCCGCGATCCTGCGGGCCGAGGGTGAGTCCAGGGCGGCCGCGCTGCGCGCCGAGGGCGAGGCCCAGGCGATCCGTACGGTCTTCGAGTCCATCCACGCCGGAGACCCGGACCAGAAGCTGCTCTCGTACCAGTACCTCCAGATGCTGCCGAAGATCGCCGAGGGCGACGCCAACAAGCTCTGGATCGTGCCCAGCGAGATCGGCGACGCCCTCAAGGGCCTCGGCGGGGCCATGGGCAACTTCGGCCCGATGACGGGTGGCAACGGCGGCGGCTCGGCAGCCGCCACCGGCAAGGAGGCCGCCCCGCGCCGGGAGCAGCCCAGGATCGACTGACCCCCGGACCCCCGGGATCAGATACGTACGCACGAACCCCCCGCGCTTGCGAAAGACGCGGGGGGTTCGTATGTATCAGGGCCTGGGCAAGTCGGGCCCGCCCTCAGGCGGGTTCACGGTTCAGGCGGGCAGCGCCAGCCACTCCGGCAGGCCCTCGCGCTCCGCCACCCCCAGCGCCAGCAGCAGCGCATCCGAGGGCGTCGGCTCGAACGGCGCGTTCAGCAGCCGCATCCCGGCCTGCTCCGGAGTCCGGTCCGCCTTACGGTGGTTGTCCTCCGCGCAGGAGGCCACCGTATTGAGCCAGGTGTCCCCGCCACCGTGCGACCGCGGCACCACGTGGTCCACGGTCGTCGCCCTGCGGCCGCAGTAGGCGCACCGGTGCTGGTCCCGGACCAGCACCCCGCGCCGCGACCACGGAGCGCGTCTTCGAAACGGCACGCGTACGTACCGGCACAGCCGGATCACCAGGGGCACGGGCAGATCGACGTCCGCGGCGCGCACCCGCAGCCCGGGGTGGGCGTGTTCGATGACGGCCTTGTTCTGCAGGACCAGCACCACCGCACGGCGCAGCGACACCGCCGACAGCGGCTCGAAGCTCGCGTTCAGAACCAATGTCTCGCGCATCCCGACCACCTCCGCATCCGGCCAATCCCGGCCCGCGCGGACGGGCGGGCCGGGATACATCTTTGGCCGGGAGCGAGGCCGAGGACAACGCAATTTAGGCCCGGTAAAGGGCCGGTACGCGCCTGTACGCACCGCACACCGGGTGGGTCGGGAGCGCGGGCGGGACGGTGGTGTCAGCCGGCGGCCGGGTTCTCGTACTCGCCGATCAGCTGAGCGCGCGCCAGCGTGTGGAAGCGCAGATTGAAACCCACGAACGCGGGCGAGGCGTCGGCGTCCGGGCCCAGCTTCTCCGCGTCCACCGCGTAGACGGTGAATACGTAGCGGTGCGAACCGTCCCCGGGCGGCGGCGCGGCTCCGCCGAAGTCGCGCGAGCCGTAGTCGTTCCGGGCGTGCACCGCACCCTTCGGAAGCCCTTCGAAGCTGCCGCTGCCCGCACCGGCCGGCAACTCGGTCACATCCGCCGGGATGTCGAACAACACCCAGTGCCAGAACCCGCTGCCCGTCGGCGCGTCCGGGTCGTAGCAGGTGACGGCGAAGCTCTTCGTCTCCGCGGGAAAGCCCTCCCAACGCAGCTGGGGCGAGGTGTTCCCCTCGGCGTACACCTGGGCGGACTTGAGAGTGCCCCCGGGCTCGACGTCATCGCTCACCACGGTGAACGACGGCACCGGCGGATGGAAGTCATGGGGGAGCGGGCGCCGGTTCTGCTCGGACACGTCGAAACCTCCTGCTGCTCGCGCTGGTCGTATCGGCGGCCAGCCTAACGAGACCGCAGCCGCGCGGGCTGACACCATGCCCCCATGACCGGACCGACGCCCACGCCCCCGCCCGGCCCCGGCCGGCACACCGCCACCCTGCGCCTGGACGGGGTGCGGGACAAGGCGGGCTTCCTCGACCGCTGCGCCCAGGACCTCGCCTTTCCCGCATGGTTCGGCCGCAACTGGGACGCGCTCGCCGACTGCCTGCGCGACCTGTCCTGGTGGGGCCGGCCGGAGGAGGGCTTCGTACTGCGCGTCCACGGCTGGGACGCCTTCCGTACGGCCGCCCCCGAGGCCGCGGCCACGGCGGCCGAGGTGTTCGCCGAGGCCACCGGCCACTGGGCCGACCGCGGCACTCCGCTGACCGTGCGGTACGAGTGACAGCACGCGGGGCGTGCACCGAGGAAACACGGTGCACGCCCCGCGGAGAGCCGAAGCAGAGAGCCGAAGCAGGCCAGGCCCGGCCCAGCAGCGGTCAGAACCAGTTGCGCTTGCCACCGACCTCGGCGAGCCACTGGTTCAAGTACGCCGCCCAGTCGGTGTCCTGGAACGACGACAGGTTGACCGTGAAGGCGCGGTACGAGTCGCCGCCCTCGGCGAACAGGCCCGGCTTCTTGTCCATCTCCAGGACGACATCCATCTCGCGGTCGTCCGAGACAAAGCTCAGCTCGACCTGGTTGAGCCCGCGGTACTGCTGCGGCGCGTAGAACTCGATCTCCTGGTAGAAGGGCAGCCGCTGCCGCGTCCCACGGATGTGGCCGCGCTCCAGGTCGGCGCTCTTGAACCGGAAGCCGAGCTGGCCGAAGGCGTCGAGAATGGCCTGCTGCGCGGGGATCGGGTGCACATTCACCGGGTCCAGGTCACCGGAGTCCACGGCGCGCGCGATCTGCAGCTCCGTCGTCACACCGACGTTCATCCCGGTGAGGTGCTGGCCCAGGAACGTCGTGATGGGCGTCTCCCAGGGGATCTCAAGACCGAACTGCACCGCGTGCACCGCCCCGGGCTGCACCTCGAAGGCGCCGCCCAGCTGCTGCCGGGTGAACTCGACGTCCTGCTTGTACTCCTGGTCGTTGCCCTCCACCTCGACCCGCGCCTGCAGACCGACCGACAGCCCCTCGATCTGCTGCGCCACTGAGCCGCCCTGGATCCGGACCTCGCCCTGGACGATGCCGCCCGGAACGACGTTCTCCTCCGTCAGCACCGTCTCCACCGAAGCGCCACCGGCACCCAAACTCGCGAGCAGCTTCTTGAAGCCCATGTTCTCCCTCTCAAGGACGCGCCTGCGTCTTGTTCTGATCGCACGACGACCACTGTTGAACCCTAGGAACGCGGAACGGCGGGGAGCGGTTCCGTGTTGGCCCACCCTGTCAGCGGACCGGCTCCACTCCAACCACCGGTTGATATCGCTTGCACTACGCTCGGGCCGTGTGATCGCAACCCCCGACCGTACGCCGCTGACCCGCCGGTTCTTCGACCGACCCGTCCTGGAAGTGGCCCCGGATCTCCTAGGGCGCACCCTCGTCCGCCGGACACCGGACGGACCGGTCGAGCTGCGCCTGACGGAAGTAGAGGCGTACGCGGGCCTCGCCGACCCCGGATCACACGCCTACCGGGGCCGCACGGAGCGCAACGCGGTGATGTTCGGGCCCCCAGGTCATGCGTATGTCTACTTCACCTACGGCATGTGGCACTGCATGAATCTGGTGTGCGGCCCGGAGGGCTCGCCCAGCGGGGTGCTGCTGCGGGCGGGGGAGATCCTGAGCGGCCACGAGTGGGCCCATAAGCACCGCCCCAATGCCCGCAGCGACCGCGAACTGGCCAAGGGACCCGCGCGCCTCGCCACGGCCCTCGGCATCGACCGCCGACTGAACGGCATCGACGTCTGCGCCGGCCCCCAGTCCCCCATGGCGATACTCACCGGCGCCCCCGCCCCGGCCGACCAGGTGCTCAGCGGCCCGCGTACGGGCGTCGGCGGCGAGGGCGCAACGCACCCGTACCGCTTCTGGATCGATGGCGACCCGACGGTGAGCCCGTACCGCGCGCACACCCCCCGCCGCCGGAAGTCCGACGCGCCGTCAGACGCAACTTGACTCTGGACACCTCGGCGCCTAACGTAGCCCGAGCCGCTTGAGACGGGCAGCGCTGTCGACACGACCACGGTCGGGCCGCAGCACCCCGATCCAAGGGCGGCAAACCACTACCGACGATTCCCGAACAGGGTCTATTTCTGCTGTGCAGAAATTCGATCCGAAGGCTCGATTAGGAGCCGGGCGGGAAATCAGCTAAAGTAGTGAACACACCGAAGGGAAGCGCCCGGA
>NZ_NCSM01000034.1:5864-81364 GCF_002224125.1 Streptomyces sp. NBS 14/10 | reverse complement strand
CGAGGGACAACGAGATCACCTCGGCGTTGTTCTCCACCGCGAAATCGATGCCCTTGGCGAGCGGAGTGATGCCGTCCTTCAGCCGCTCGAACTTCACCTCATCACTGTCGTTGATCACCCGAGCAGTAATGATCTTGGCCTTGGGCGCGACCTTGAGGACGTCCGAGACCATGGCGGTCCCGTGCTCGCCGTACCCGGGGTCACCGGACTTCAGGCCGTCGGAGTTGTAGAAATCGGGGCCGATTTTGGTCACCCGGCCCTTGAGCGCCGGGTGGTCGGGGTTGATGCCGCTGTCCAGCACCGCCACGGTCACGCCCTCACCCTGGGTGACCCGGTGAGCGGCCGGCAGGCCGAGGGCCGCCGACTCCCAGCCGGCCGGGGCGTTCTCGGCGGCCGCGGCGGGGACGGCGCCCCAGGAGAGAGCCGCGCCTATCAGGACCGTCAGGGCGGCACCGCTGACGGCGGTGTTGCGTATGGATCGGGTGCTGGTGCTCACCGCGGGTCTCCCGACTGCAGGCGATCGACATGGGCGCGGAAGAGACCGACGAGGTCTTCGGCGTTGGCGTGCCAGGACTCGTGGTCGGTGTCGTTGCCGCCGTAATCGCCCCATTCGCCGGGCAGCACACCCGCGACGTAGCCGTCCACGGAGCCGATGCTGGCACCCAGGACGTACGGCAGGTTCTCGCCGTACGCCGCGGTGACGTAGGCCCCGTTGCGGTCCTTCCACTTGGCGGCCAGGGTGCCGGGCACCGCGTACGGGGCGACCGCGCCCTCGGTGTCGCGCTTGTCCTCGTAGACCGAGACGACCTTCTCCTTCGGCCCGCCCTGGTCCGGGCCCTCGGGCAGCACGACGAGCGCGACCGTCGCGACCATGTTCCCGGTGGTGTCGACATATGTGGCACGCAGGACCGCCTTGCAGCCATTGTCCTTGGCGGCCTTCAGGGTTTCGCGCGTGAGGCCCTTGTCGCAGTCGGTCTCCGGTGATATTCCGACGCGGTTCCACAGCGCTTGCTTACGGTCGTAGAGCCCGCCGTTATAGCCACCACGGCCGCCGAGCGTCGCCGGGAACACCTTGTCCACCGCTTCGTCACGCCACATCACGTTGCCGTATTCGTAGTTCCGCAGCTCTTGGCGGGAGTTGCTGTAGGCGTGCGCGGTGAGCGCGCCGCCGCCGATGAGCAGCAGCGCTCCGACGGCGGCGAGCACCGAGCCCAGCACCTTTCGGCCGCCGCCACCACCTCCGGAACCCCCGTTCGGCGGGGGCTGCGGCGGCCAGGGCGCCTGTCCGGGGGGCGGGACGGCTACGCCGGGAGACGGGACTGGTACGCCAGGGGGCGGGAAGGCTGCGCCCGGTGGTGGCACGGCTGCACCCGGCGGCGGGAAGGGTGCGCCCGGTGGTGGTGTGGGCGGCATCGGCGGCTGCTGAGGATACGGATTCGGACTGCCCGGGGTGACAGGCGGCGGGTAGGACATCTGGACTCCCAATCCCCCCATAAAGACTTTCTGATGGGAGCGGCCGCCCTCCCCTAGCTGCGGAAATGCTCAGCTCACCGGCCCGGCCGCGACGTTCTCGGCGAGGATACGGCAGGCGACGACGACCGGCCGCGCTGCCCCTGGCCCTTGCCGGACAGGGGACCGTCAAGCGCTTCAGTTCGTCGTACGGCGCCCGGCGAGCTCGTCCTGCCACACGGGGCTCTCGAAGTAGTGGTTGTCGTACGTCTCGGAGCTCTCGCGGATCTCCGCCACACTCGCCTCGCCCCGGTACACGCGCTCCAGCAGCCGGTAGTAGTCAAAGCGGTGCAGCCCCGGTGTGAACACCACCAGCAGCTCCGCGGTGCTGTCCGCCACCGGCGCGAACGCGTGCGGGACGGTCGGCGGCACGGTCAGGAAGTCGCCCTTGCCGAGGATGTGCACCTCGTCGCCGACCAGGATCCGCATCGTGCCGTCGAGCACGAAGAACATCTCGGTGGCCTTGGTGTGAAAGTGCGCCGGAGCCCCGGGCGACCCCTTCTCGAAGGTCGCCTTGTTGGCGGTGAGCGCCCCGCCGGTCACACCCGCGTCGGCGAGCAGCGTGATCAGGCTGGTGGCGCCGTCCTGAAGCGTCTCGGCCTGCTCGGCGCGGACGAGGACGGGGGCGGTGGTGGCGGCGGTGGTGGTGTTGATGTTCACGGTGGCTCCTAGTTGCTTGTGGCGGTTGTCCCCTTGACACCAACAAAACTAGGTCGCCGAAAGACCCATTTGATGGTTCATTCAGGCGCCGATTCCATGGGTCAATTTTGCGGGCGCCGGCAGCTCGCCGGCCGTCGCGCGGGCCTCACTGTTGGAGGCTTCCGTCGCACATCTATTACGCGACGGGTCCCAGCAGACCTACCATTCGCACGGGAGTACGACCGTCGCCCAAAGGATCGACGAGGCTGATCCAAACCACCATGGAGGTCTGCGACTCATGCCAAGCACCCCCGACCTGAGCACCGCTGTGTGGCGCAAGTCCAGCTACAGCAACACCCAAGGGGGCGACTGCGTGGAGGTCGCCGACGGCATACCCGGGATAGTCCCGCTCCGCGACAGCAAGAGCCCCGAGGGCCCGGCCCTGGTCTTCGAGTCCGCAACCTGGACCTCGTTCGTGCAGGCCGTCAAGCGCGGGGAGTTCCACGCCGCCTGAGCCCTGGATACGAAACACGGACACGCCGTGGCGTCGGCGTGTCCGTGTCCTGGTCGGGCCACCGCCACTTCAGCCAGTCAGCTCCCACTGATGGCCACGATCCGGGTCCGCGTGCCATACGACCTGCCGGTCAGAGGTCACCGTGAGCCCGAACTCATAAAGCTCCGGCTCCCCGGCCGCCCGCCACCACTGGTACGCACCCTCCACCTCGGCGAAGAGGTCTCGCGGGCCCCACTGTTGGACGCTCCCGTTGCCCACATGCGCCCACGAGTCGACCGTGGCGAACCACCACGCGTCGCCCTCCCGGTCGGCATGGACTCCGGGAAGCCGGAGGCCCAGCGCGAACCGTGCGTGAAAGTTGTCGTCCAGGAACGACAAGTCGAGGTCGGTACGGCTGTCGCGGCTCTCCTCCCAGGATTCGGCGGTGTACACGTCCTTGAGCAGGGATTTCGGGCGCCGCTGCCCCCGAAGATCCATGAACGACATCGGGCGCCCGAAGTGTCCGCTCGCGGAACCGCCGCCCTCCGACACCCGCAAGCAGGCCATCCCGTGAGGCTGAAGCGTCGTCTTCCACGGGGTGACGATCAGGCCACCGGGCCGGGTCTGTTCTACCCACGCAAACGGAACGCGGTGCAGCGACGCCGTGCACAACACCCGGTCGTACGGTGCGCCGCCCGCCCAGCCACGCTCCCCGTCGCCCGCCACCACGCGCGGCAGATACCCAGCTGCGGCCAGCCGTCGAACGGCCCCCTCCGCCAGCCCGGCATCCACCTCGACCGACACGACGTTCGCCTCTCCCGCCCGCTCGCAGAGCAGCGCGGCGTTGTAGCCGGTACCGGTGCCGATTTCGAGCACCTTCAGACCGGGGCGCACATCGGCGGCGGCGAGCATGGTGAACACCGCGTTCGGGGCGCTGATCGAGCTGGTGGGCAGGGCTCCTCGCGCGTCCGCGTCTCTGCCATCGACCTGCCCGTCGTCCACCTGTGTGACCAAGGGGTGCAGCGGGTCGTACACCAACGCGGCCCAGGTGTCCGGTTCGTCGGAGGCGTGAAGGGGTCGGTAAGCGTCCTCCCACCACACCCATACGGTGTCGGGCACGAACGCATGGCGCGGCACCTTGAGGAAGGTCTCGCGCATGCAGGGCGCGGGGAACCCGTCCAGGCCGCCAATGATGTCGGCGGCCTGAACGCGCAGTTCATCGAGGGTCATTTGCGGTGCGTCCCGCTCCCAGGATTCGACACATCCGGGTGCTGACTGTCGCTGTCACTCGGCGACGGCTCCTTCGGCTGGGGGTTCGGGGCTGGTGGCTTTCCATGGCTACCCATCGGCTTTCCTTCCTTTCGTTCGTTCCAGCGCACGGCTCAAGGCGGGGCTACCTGGCCGCTGACGGCAGCGCGGGCACTCGCACGGCGGCCAGACGGACGACAGGCTGAATGGATCGCCATAGGCCATGGGCGGGCACGCTAATGAGCAGACACTCGTCCGCTTCCCCGTCTCGGGATTGACCTTGTACACCTTGATCGTCATCGCAGACATGAGATGGCGGCTCCGGACTGGTTCGGCGGTTTTGTGTCCGATCCACCTTTTCGAGGGGTAACTATCGCCGACCAGTCCAACTCCCTATAGCACCGCCCTATAGTCGAAACCATGGTGAACCAGTCGGCACCAGAACCGGCACCGAACCTGTGGACGCACCCCCGGCTGGCCGCCGCAGTCGCCGACGAGAACTGGCAGCAGCTCTTCCGCGTGTGGCGTCAGCTGACCGGCACCAGCCAGACCCGACTCGGCGCGCTCGTGGGACTGGCACAATCCGACGTCTCCGAGATCGAACGCGGGCGGCGGCGAGTGACTTCTTCGGAGGTGCGGCAACGCATCATCGACGGGTTGGGCGTTCCGGCCGAGCTTCTTACCGGCGCTCCACAACCGATTCCGACGCCCGTCAGCTCGCTCGGACTGACTTCCCTCGCTCCCGACCCCGATCTGCTCGACCGGCTGACGAAAGTCGTGGCCTCCCCCGCGAGGGTCGACCACGCGACCTTGGACTGGCTCGACCGGCTGCTCGCCGAGCATCGCCGGGCAGAGGACGACCTCGGTTCAAGGCCACTCATCGGCATCATGCGACAGCAGTTGAGCACCGTCGCCGATCTGTACGCAGGCGCATCTGGCGTATTGACGACCCGGGTTGTACGGCTCGCTTCCGAACACGCCCAGTTCCTCGCCTGGATGGCGCAGGACCAGGGCGACTCAGCCGCCGCCCTCGCCTGGTACGACCGCTCCCACGAGTGGGCTCTGGAAGCCGACGAGCCCGATATGGCGGCGACGACTCTCAGCATGAAGGCGCATCTAGCCTGGTCGGCAGGGAACGGCCAGCGGTGCGTCCGCCTCGGCCAGGCCGCGCGCAGGGCTTCCCCGGGGGTTTCTCTGGGTGTCCAAGGCATGGCGGCGCAAATGGAGGCCCGTGGCCACGCGTTGGCGGGCCAGGCCGACGCGGCCCATCGACTCCTCGACGAGGCAGAGCGACTCATCTACCGTGCCGCAGAAAGGCCCGAGGACGAGCCACCGTGGATGTATTTCTACGGCGAGAACTGGTTCACGCTGCAACGCGGCATGGCCGAGATGCATCTGCGTCACTGGGACGGCGCTGTTGACTTGCTGCGTACGGGAATCAGCGCCCTGCCCGTCCAGTACCGCCGCGACCGCGCCTGGTACGGCGCTTGCTTGGCCCATGCGCTCGCCGCAGCCGGTCACGTCGACACCGCGGTACAGACCGCAGTCGACTGTGCCGATGACGCGGCCGATGTCGGACGTCCCCACGCCTGGAACGAGCTGCACACCACCGCAGCGCTGCTCCTGCGGCGCGGCGCACCTCAAGCGCGCACCCTGGTCGACGCCTTGCGCGACTACTGATCCCCTCGACGGCCCCAGCTCCGCTGCATTTGCCCGGCTCGCTGGCTAGGCTGGGGCGACGGAACAGCGGCTGGTTGGAGGGGCGAGTTCGTGGATCCGGAGATGGTCGCGCTGGCGGGTACGGCGGGAACGACCCTGGTCACCATGTTGACAACCGAGGCGTGGCAAAGCGTCAGAGAAGGCTTCGCCTCGTTGTGGCGCCGTGCTCAGCCGGACCGGGCCGACGCAATTTCCGCCGAGCTCGATGCGACGCGCAGCGACCTGCTCGCTGCGCAGGCCAATGGTGACCGCGGCTCCCGCGAGGAGTTGGGCGCCGAGTGGCAGGGACGCGTCCGGCGGCTGCTCGTGACCCATCCGGAGGAGATGGAGGCGTTGCGGGCGCTGCTGAACGAACTGGCCCCACACACACCCGAAGTCCCATCGGTGACTCAGCACGCCACCGCCTCCGGTCAAGCCCGGGTTTACCAGGCCGGCCGCGACCAGAACTTCGGCCAACGATGAGCGGCCGCAATGACGCCCGAGCCGATGGCCAAGGTCGCATCTACCAAGCCTCCGGTGACCAGTACATCACCGAGCACCACCATCACGCCCCCGAGTGGTCGGGGCCCGACTCCGTACGCCGCCCGGCGGTCGGCCGTGCTCCCGTGGTGCTTCGCGACCGGGCCGGGGAGATGGACCGGCTGCGGGCCGCCGTTGAACCCGGCGTCGGCAACCGCGTCTACGTCCTCCACGGCCTCGGCGGATGCGGCAAGACCGCTGTCGCCTATGCGCTCTTCGACCACGCCACCGGCGAGGCCGGTCGACTCGGGCTGTGGGTCAACGCATCCGACCCTGCCTCCCTACGCTCGGGCATGCTCGCCGTCGCAGCCGACCGCGGAGCCACCGATGGTGAACTGGTCGGGGCACGCACCGGATTGCGTCCGGCCGCCGACCTCGTGTGGCACTACCTCGACCACTCCGACCAGCCCTGGCTGCTGGTCCTCGACAATGCCGATACCCCGGCCATCCTCCGCGACGGCGGCTGGTTGCGCACCAGTCCCACCGGCACTGTCGTCGTCACAACCCGACAAGCGGCGGCTCACTGGTGGCCTGGTGCCGAGCTCCTGCAATTCGGCGTACTTCCGCGCGAGGACGCCGCACTCGTTCTCCGCGACCTTGCGCCACATGCCGGATCGGTCGAAGACGCCAGGGAGGTCGCCGACCGCCTCGGACGACTGCCCCTGGCACTCACCCTGGCCGGCGGATTCCTTGCCCACCAGGTGATCGACCCATGGACTCTCGCGGACTACAGTCGCCAGTTGGACGGCGGCTCCGGTCTCGGCCCCACCGATCCCATTGAGCTCATCGACCAGGGCGCCGCAGCCGTCGGCGGTGACTCGCGTCATCTGCTCAGCCACACCTGGCAGCTTTCCCTCGATGCCCTCGCCACCCAAGGCCTGCCCGAAGCGGGCCGCCTGCTGAGTCTCCTCGCTTGCTGGTCCAACGATCCGTTGCCGCTGTCGGTCCTCTCCGGAGTCGAGCTCGAACCGGCACTCCCGGCTTTTCGCGTCGAGTCAGCCCTGCGCGGACTCCTTGATCACTCCCTGACCGAGCTCGTACCTGGGGAGATGCGCTGCCTGCGCACCCACGGCGTACTCCTCGACAGCGTGGCCCGAACCACGCCCGATGACCAGCGCGAACAGCTCTCGGCCGCGGCCGCCCGCCTACTTCTCGCTGTCCTGCCTGAGGTGCCCGACCGAGGGGCGCAGGAACCCCGGGTGAACCTGCTCGCGCCGCATGTGATCGCGCTACTGCGGAGAACAGCGAATTGGGCGCCCGGTCAACCGACAGTGGAAGTGGCGGCGGAGTGCGCTCTTCGGCTCGTCACTGCTGTCCACAGAGCCGGTGACTACGCCTCAGCGCTCAGCTTGGGCAGCGAGGCTGTGGAGCTGGTAACTTCCCGGCTTGGCGCGAGCCATGTCTTGGTTATCAGGTTGCGTCAGCGTGTGGGGCGGGCTCTCTTTCGGCTTGGCCGATTCGAGGAGTCCGAGGCCCTGTATCGGCACGTGCTGGAAGACTGCGAACGCATCCTGGGCCCAACAGCATCGGATACGCTGCAAACTTGTCTGAAGCTAGCCGGTCCGCTCTTCAATCTTGGCCGTGAGCAGGATGGCACCTCGCTGACGCGTCGAGCGGCCGAGGGCCACGCCCAAACCTCGGGTCCTACGCACCCCCTTACGCTTCTCGCGAGGTCGTCTCTCCTGGAGGTATCCACCCAGCCGGCCGACGTAGCCGCAGGCTCGGACCTGGTCGCGGATTGCCTTCGTGAGGTCGGAGAAGACCATTCCATCACGCTTGATACACGGCTCAACTATGCATACGCGCTCAATCAAGGAGGGCGATCCGCGGAGGCTCTACCACACATTCGCCCCGCCTTCGCGGAGTATGTACGACGCTTCGGCCCTGATTACCCGATCGCGCTGAACGCCCGGGCAACACTCAGCATGACTCTGGCAGCACTGGGCCAATACGCGGAGGCTATCGAGCACGCGGAGAACCTTGTGGAAAGACGAACCAGGGCGCTCGGCCCGACTCATCCCTGGACACTTTTCGCCAAGGACCTCTTGGAACAATATCGACGCTCACAAAGAACTCCGTGAGCGCCGAGCCCGCCCCGCCCCGCCAAGGCCGCCCTCGGCATCGCTCAGGGGGCCGTCCTGGCGGCCAGGTAATCACCGTGTTCGAGGTCTTCGAGCAGTGTCGGGTGGGTGGGTGACCAGCCGAGCAGTTCCCGGGTGTACGAGTTGGAGACAGGCCCGTCGAAGCCGCAGGGCACCGGAGCTCTCCGGACTCGTCCGGGTTTGAGCCGGTGAGGGGGCTGACGTAGAACGAGCACGGGCGCCGTCCTACTTCTTGATCTTGGCCACCACCTGGCGTGCCAACTGGACCCCCACGTCGCACTTCTTGCCGGTGAGCGCCTTGTTCTCCCCGCTGGGGTCGGCGATGTCGACCCGGAACTGGTCGAGGCCGACGTTGACGTCGACGAAGCACTCGGACGTGATCTCGTTGTACTGCGACGCGCCCTCGAAGCCCGAGAAGTCCTGCTTCTCTCCCTTGTCCAGGTCGTTGACCTGAAGGCCCACGCTGACGGTGAGGTTGACGATGGTCTTGTCCTGCATCCACCAGCAGCCGAGGACGTTCGGGTAGTCGGCCGGGAGCTGCCCCTTCGAATCCTGGATTCCGGCCGCCGCCAGGGCTGCCGGATCCAGCAGGCTGCAGTAGTCGAGTCCCTTCAACGTTGCCGTGGTCGAATCGCTTTCGTCCGCGGAACCCGTATTGGAATCAGACGTGCTTCCGGGAAGACCTGATGATTTGGACGCCGATGAAGTGGATCCCGAAGACTTGGGCGAGGAGCCCGAACTCCCGCCACACGCTGCAGTCCCCGCCAACACGATCGCCATCGCCGCGGCCGCGGCCACTTGTCGTTTGGGTGTCTGCACGGGCCAAGATTGTCACAAGTTCCGCCCTAGTCGGGGGGTGATTCGTCGGCGAGTTGGTTGCTGCGGTTGATCTCCGGCATGTGCGTTTCGGCCCACACCCGCAGGGCGGAGAGCGGGATTTCGAGGGACAGGCCGAGCTCGGTGAGCCGGTAGTGGACGGCGGGCGGCACGGTGGGTTCCACGCGGCGCGCGACCAGGCCATCGCGGACCAAGCTCTGCAGGGTGACGGACAGCATCTTCTGTGAGATGCCCGGGATACGGCGCCGCAGTTCCGCGAAACGGAGCTCGCCCGGAGCAACCGGAGCCTCCTCGGCCAGCACCTTGACCGCCATCGACGTCCACTTGGTGCCGATACGGTCGAGCAACTGACGCGTCGGGCAGCGCGGATCCAGCAGGTCACCGCGGTCACCGGGCCTCGACGTGGTCACCCGGGGCTCACCACCTGAAGGGAAAGTGCCGTCTTGGGCGGACCAGGATAGTTCCCTAGCGTGACCTGGTCACCATCTCTCACCCCCACCACCCACCAGACACACCTGGAGCCCCGCCATGCCCGAGCTGCGACGCGTCCTCGCCAACGGTGTCGAACTGAACGTCGCCCTCGCCGGATCGGGCCCGGCCGTCCTGCTGCTGCACGGCTTCCCGCACACCTGGGAGGTGTGGACGGACGTCATGGCCGATCTGTCCGACCGCTACCGCGTCATCGCGCCGGACCTGCGCGGGTTCGGCGCGAGCAGCCGGGCCGCGTCCGGGTACGACGCGGGGACCCTGGCCGAGGACGCCGCGGCGCTGCTCACCGCGCTCGGCGTGTCCTCGGCCGCGGTGGTGGGCATCGACGCGGGCACCGCGCCGGCCTTCCTCCTCGCCCTCGCCCGCCCCGGTCTCGTCCGGCGCCTGGTCGTCATGGAGTCCCTGCTGGGCAGGCTGCCCGGCGCAGAGGACTTCCTCGCCGACGGGCCGCCGTGGTGGTTCGGCTTCCATTCCGCTATGCCCGGCCTCGCCGAGACCGTACTGGAGGGCCACGAGGCCGCGTACGTCGACTGGTTTCTGCGTGCCGGCACGCTCGGCGACGGGGTGCGCCCTGCCCTCCGGGACGCCTTCGTCCGCGCATACACCGGCCGCCACGCGTTGAGCTGCGCGTTCTCGTACTACCGGGCCCTGCCCGAGAGCGCGGTACAGATCGAGCAGGCGGTCACCGCTGCCCGCCTGACGGTGCCGACGATGGCGGTGGGCGCCCGGCCCGTCGGTGCTGCGCTGGAACGCCAACTCCGCCCGGTCACCGACGATCTCACCGGACACGTCATCGAAGACTGCGGCCACATCATCCCGCTGCACCGGCCGCGCGCCCTGCTCACGCTGCTGCGTCCGTTCCTGGCCGGCGAGGAGTTGTCAGGTACTTCCTGACGGCGTAAGGTCACGCCTGACACCGTCAGGAAGTGCCTGACGCGGAGGGGAAGGTGATCGGATGTCGCCCGCGGCGAAAGAGTCCGTGATCGCGGCGTGCTCGTTCTGTCAGAAGCGGAACACCGAAGTCGGGACGCTCGTGGCCGGACCGGGCGTGTTCATCTGCGATGAGTGCGTGGCTCTCTGCTCGACGGTGATCGAGGGGAAGCCCGCGGAGGGCGGACCGCAACTCGCCCCGTGGGACCAGGTGACGAGCCCCGAGGTGGTGCTGGCGAGTCTGCCGCTGATCGCAGCCGCGGGGGCGCAGGTCGAGCGGAACCTTACTCAATGGGTGCTCAAGGCGCGTGCGCTGGGAGTGACCTGGGCGCGCATCGGGGAGACGCTGGGGATGACCCGCCAGTCGGCGTGGGGGCGTTTCTCCGGCGAGGACTAACCGGCTTCTTGCCCCTCGGCAAGCCGCGGCCACAGCGCCTCAGCCGGGAATCGGCCCCCTGCGGCCCCTTCCGGCCCCCTGGCCCCCTCCGGCCCCCTCAAGAATCAAGCACCGCGGCGACGGCCTCGATCTCGACGAGCTGGTCCTTGTAGCCGAGCACGGTGACACCCATCAGAGTGCTGGGGACGTCATGGTCACCGAACGAATCCCGGACCACCTCCCAGGCGGCCACCAGATCCTCCTGCCGGGCCGATGCGACGAGGACCCTTGTGCTGATGACGTCCTGGAGTGACGCGCCGGAGGCCGCGAGAGCAGCCCGCATGTTCTCGACGGCCTTCAACGCCTGACCCGCGTAGTCCCCGATCGCCGCCGTCGAGCCGTCGTCGTTCAGTGGACACGCCCCGGCCAGGAAGATCAGGCGGGACTCGGCGGGCGCCGTGGCCGCATAGGCGTACTCGGCGACGTCGGACAAGGAAGCGGAGCGGATCAGCGTGATGGCACGAGCCACGTCGTCGGGTCCTTTCGCATCGAGTGTCGAACGCGGACATCCTGCCAGCGGCCCGTCGGAACCCGCTTCCCCTTTTCCGTCGCCCCTGGCGCCTCGGCGCTAGACCTTCCCCAGGTCGGCGGCGAGGTCCGCCGCGCGCGAGAGCTCGTCCGCCAGTTCCGCCCGCTCCGCTTCGGTGAGGGTGAGCGTGAGGGCGGCGGCGTCGGCGAGATGGGTACGGGCCGTGGCGGGGTCGTCGAGTTGGGCGGCGAGGTCGGCGCGCAGGATCAGGGCGCGGTAGTGCTCGGTGGGGCCGGACGGGGTCTCTTTCGTGAGGGCGCGATCGAGGATGCGGGCGGCTTGGGCGGGGTCCTCCTTGGAGATGCCGATCAGCCAGGCGTTGTGCACCGCGCGGGCGAAGGGCTCCTTCGGTGCGGGGGCGTGCTCGAGGGAGGCGCCGGTGGGCTGGCCGATGCGGACGCAGTTGCCGCCGGGGTCGGTCAGCAGGAACTGCCTCATGCCGTACGAGGTGTCCTTCAGCTGCCCGATGCGCGGGATGCCACGGGTCGGGATGCGGCCGAGGGATGCCTTGAGCCGGGCCCGGAAGGTCTCGTACAGCTCATCGACCCGGTTGGTGGCGATGTAGCAGGTGGACCAGGACTCGGCCGGGACAACCGACTTGTTGCCGAAGAACTGCAGCTCGATGTCGCTGCCGTAGCTGAGTGCCGCATACGGGTTGGGGCGGGTCTGCAGGTGGTCCACGGCGAAGCCGAGGCGCTCGTAGAACTCCACCAGTTCGGGGATCGACGGGCAGGGGAGGATGGGGATCATCTTCTCGACCATGCGCCAGACGGTAGGCCGCGGGCACCATCTAGTCAAACTTGACTAGAGACCGTGGCCGGCAGGCGTACGGGCTGCCCTGGGGGCAACTTCCGCTAACCGCCCACCACCACCCGCACCTCATCCACCAGCGCCCCCGCCCGGGCCACCCGCGCCCCCAACTCCCCCGCCCCATCACCCAATTCCCCCAGCAACGCTGCCGCCCGCCCCACGAACCCGGCAGGCGTGTCCGGCATCCCCGCCACCGCCGCCATCGCCCCCTTCTCGTTGAGGCACCAGCGGCGGTGATGGGCGTACAGGGCCTGGACGAGCAGCCCAACGGCCCGCGACAAGCACAGCGAGACGTGCAGGACATCCCCGCGCCGGGCCGACTTGGCGGCGTTGGACACCAGGAAACCCGCCTCCCACACCGGCCCCGCCGTCAGCGCCTCCCGCAGCGGCTCCGGGTAACACCCAGCCTCGGCCCCCAACCCGGCCCGCAGCTCGCCCAGCTCCCCGCCCGGATCGGCCAGCACCCGCCCCAGGGCGACCTCGCCCACGTAGCAAGGCGACCAGAACCCCAGCGGATGCCCGACCTGCGTCCCCACCTCGTACCGCCCGGCGCGGCAGTCCTCCCACACCGTCCGCACCCGGTCCACGTCCCGCAGGATCCAGTCCACGGCCTGTCCGTCCACCTCCAGCCACGCCCCGCCGTTCACCCACGGCCCCCACCCACCCGGTCCCGCGACCTCCACCGGCCCGCCGGCCACCTCGGCCGCCAGCCCCCGCAGCCGCTCCACATCCAGCGGGCCCCGGTAGTACACGCCCAGGTCCCAGTCCGAGTCCGGCGTGTGCTCGCCCCGGGCCCGGCTTCCGCCGAGCATGACGCCGACCACGCCCGGGACCTCCACCAGCCGCGCCGCCATGTCCTCAATCCCGATGCTCCCGATCGTCATCGGCCCATCCTCCGCCGCGAAAACTCGGTGGAGCCACACCGATTCCGCTGCATAGGCTCGCGGGATGGCCACTCGTACGTTCCGTATCACCGTCCGCGGTGTGTTCGACGGATTGAGCAATGACCAGCGGTCCGAACTCCTGGCCCGCGCCGCCGAGCATGATGTGCTGCGCGCGGGGTTCACCCCGGAGGGGCATCTCAGCTACGACATCGCGGCCCGGCCCGCCTTCACCTTCCGCTTCCAGGACTCGGGGGAGGCCGAGGAGGACATCCTGGGCGCGACGGAGCGTGCCGAGGAGGCGGCGAAGGCGTGGCTGGCGGAGCGCGGCTACGGCTACAAGAACCTCAGGTCCAGCGCCGAGGACCTGTCCCAGGCGCCCCTGGGCAAGCGGCAGCGCCGCGAAGCCGCTCGCGCCGCCGTCCGGAAGGAGGCGTAGTGGGTCTGGGGACGGTTGCGGTCACGGGGGCCGCGGGGAACATCGGGTCCGTGGTGCGGAAGGCGCTGCGGGGCGAGGCGGAGCGGCTGGTTCTGCTCGACCGGGTGCCGCTTCGGCCGGAGGCCGGGAACGAGGAGGTGCACACCGTCGATCTGCGGGACGCGGCTGCCGTGGAGGCGGCACTCGCGGGGGCCGACCGTGTGCTCCATCTCGGCGGGGTGGCGGATGAGGCGCCGCTTCCGGCTCTGCTCGAAGCCAATGTGCTCGGCACGCACCACGTCCTGGAAGCGGCGCGGCGCACCGGGATCGAGCGGGTGGTGCTGGCGAGCAGCAACCGCGCGACGGGCTTCTACCCGGCCGGGCATCTCACCGGGCCGCGGGAGCCGGCCCGCCCCGACGGTCTTTACGGGGTGAGCAAAGTGGCCGTCGAGGCTCTGGGACAGCTGTACGCCGACAAGTTCGGGCTGTCCGTGGTGTGCCTGCGTATCGGCAGTTTCGAGCCCGCGCCCACCGAGCCCCGGCATCTGGCGACCTGGCTGAGCCCGCGCGATGCCATCGGCTTCGTCCGGGCCGCGCTGACCGCCCCGGCGTCGACGCGTTTCGCCACGGTGTACGCGGTCTCCGCCAACACCCGCCGCTTCTGGGAGCTCCCCGACCCGGCGGTGCTGGACTACGTCCCCGTCGACGACGCGGAACGCCACGCCGATGACATCCCCGGCTCGGACCGCCCGGCCGACCCCACCGCGCCCCAGGCCGGTTCGTACGCCCTGCCGGAGTTCACCCTCGAACACCTCCGGCCCTGACCGAGATCCCAACGGGGCGCCGGAAGGGCGGCCCAGACGACGCCTCACTCGTCACCGGCAACGTGATCGCCCTTCGCTGATGGCTAGGCGGCCGGGACGAGGACGGCCGCCAGGGCCAACAGGCCGAGCCCGGCGAGCAGGCAGTCGACCGCGACCCGGATGAGGCGGAACTTGCGCGTGGCCAGCTCGGCCATGAACCTCACCTGTTCCACCTGGTAGCCGGAGGCCAGACGCTCGCTCAGCTGGTCGTCGCTCAACGCGGTCCAGCTGGTCCAGTCGTTGCCCCCGACGTGCGGACGGACCGCGAGCAGCAGGATCACGGTGGTCGCCAGCAGCGCGGCGCTGCCGAGGGCGCCGGTCACGGCGGCCGGGGCGGTCGGGTGGAGGTCGGGCGCCACCGTGCCCAGCGCCACGAGCGCGGCTCCGGCCAGGGCCAGTAACAGGCTCGCTTTCGATTCGGAGCGGGCCAGGTCGGCCTGCAGGGCCGCCACCGTCGCGGCGATACGGTCTTGCGCGCGGTCCGGTCGCGGGTCAGGTGTGGTGGTTGCCATGGGTGTATCCCTCTCCCTCTGCTGAGGTCTGAGACGCCGCGCTCCGCCACTCCGTTTCCGTCAGACAGGCCGAGCCGCACCCGCCCGACCGCCTGTGGGCGCGGCAGGTAGCCTCACCAGGGCAGTTGTCGAGGGGGACGGATATGAACACCGGCCGGCCGACAGTCCGGTTCGAGCTCACCCACAGCGGCCCGGCTCAGGGCCGTCTGAGGAGGCGGCCCACCCACACCTGGGCCGGGACCGTGCCCGGTCATGGGCCGGTCGAGCTGGCGTGTCCGGCGGAGGAGGACCTGCTCCGGGAAACCGTCACCGCCTGGGTGTCGGGACACGGCATACCCCCCATGTCCTTCACCGGTATCGAGTTCCGCGACCTGCCACGCATGGCCATGATGACCCTGACCGCCGACGCGTGGACGGGCGAACTGACCCGTCGCCACCTGGCGGTGACCGCGCGCGGGCGGGCGCTGCGGATCGCGGTCGCCGAGCGCTCGTACCGCTATCAGGTGCTCGGCCGCAAGCTCCGGCACGAGCTGCGGCGCGAGGGAGCCGTCGTCACGATGTCGCGCTCGGGGTGGCGGTATCCGGACACCATCTCGGGTGTGGGGCAGGGGGGCTTCGACGGGCTGGACATCGGGCTGGCGATCCTGCTGGAGGGCGTCTACACGCGCAATCTCTCCTTCAGTGGCGCGCTGTATTCGTGGCCCGGACGCTTTCTGAGCCGGCTGGACGACATTCCGGATTTCTGAATCACTGCTGCCGCGCGTACAGGGTGGCCGCCTCGGCCGCCTTACGGGCCAGGGCCTGGCGGAGTTCGTCGGGGGCGAGGACTTCCGCGTCGGCGCCGAACATCAGCAGCGCCTCGGCGGCGCCGAGCGACCGGAAGCGCAGCTCGACCAACTGCCGTTCCGGATCGGCCAACTGCCGTTCTGGTTCGGCCAACTGCCGTTCCGGATCCACGCTGTCCGCTTCCGCGGCGGACCGCAGGGCGTCAGAGGCCGGGGCCAGATCGGCTTCGTGGATGCGCAGGAATCTGGCCAGGATCTCCCGCCGGACGCCGACCGTGACGGAGACGGGGGCCGGGATGTCGTCGATGCGGCGGCGGAGGGTGTTCCATACGTCGGTCAGCTCCAGGCCGTCGCGCCGCTGGGCGGGCTGGTCGAGGACGGTGGCGGATACGGTGCGGTCGGCGCGGAAGAGCTGGGGCTCGCCGCGGTGGTCGGCGACGAGGTACCAGACGTCGGCCTTGCTGACCAGCCCGTACGGATCGAGGGTGTACGAGCGGACGCGGCTGTCGCGGCCGTGCCGGTAGCGCAGCCGCAGACGCCGGTCGGTGAATACGGCCTGCTGGAGTACGGCCAGGTCGGCGCCCGGGCGCGAGGGGCGGCCGCGCCAGCGGGCGGGGTCGATCAGGATGCGGCGGCTGGTCAGGTCCGCGTCCGGCCGGTGCGGGGCGGGCAGGGCCGCCATGATCTTGCGCAGCGCGGACCCGATGGCCTGCCCCAGGCCCAGATCGGCGTGGGCGCGGCCGGCCAGCAGTACGAACAGGGCGCGGGCCTCGTCGGCGGTCAGCCCGGTGACGTCGGTGCGGAAGCCGGGCAGCAGGGCGATACCGCCCTGCGGCCCACGCGTGGTGTAGACGGGCACACCGGCCGCCGACAGCGCCTCGACGTCCCGCATGATCGTGCGGACCGACACCTCCATGCGCTCGGCCAGCGCGCCGGCGGGCAGCTGTCCGTGGGTCTGCAACAGCAGCATGATCGAGAGCAGTCGGTCGGATTTCATGGCTTCAAGGATTCCTGCCGTATATGACGCGATCTGTCATATACCGCGCCCGGAATCCATACTGCACCCAGGATCCACTACGACGAAGCCTGAGCCGAAGGCCCCTCCCTCACCTCCGCCACCTCCGCCACCACCACGTACAGCGTCACCGCCGCGAAGAACGGCCCTTCGGCAAGGTGGTCGAGAAAACGCCGCGCCGCCTCCTCGCTGAAGTACCCGGCCGCCGCCGCACGCTCCGCGTTGCGCTGGAAGCCGAGGATCCGGTCGGCCGACCGTACGTCGCGGAAGACGGAGGTGACCGGGATGACCGTCGGCACCGCGAAACCGGCATCCGTCGCGAGCCGGGGCAGCCGGCGGCCGATCACGGCGTTGCGGACGATCCGGTCGGTGATGTGGCGGGTGTACGCGCGGGAGACCTCGGGGTCGGGGTGGTCGATGGCCAGCGAGTCCCAGTCGGGCTCGGCCATCACCAGCCGCCCGCCCGGCCGCAGCACGCGCCGCGCCTCGGCGAGGACCTGGGCCGGGTCCGTGACGTGCTGGAGGGTCCGGTCGGTGCGGGCGGCGGCGACGCTCGCGTCGGCGAGGGGGAGGTCGTGGGCGTCGGCGAGCCGTACGTCCACGGCGGGGAGGTCCGCCGTACGCCCGCGCGCCCGGTCCACCATCTCCGGGTCGGTGTCGATGCCGATCACCGCCCCGGAGGGGGTGACCGCCTCGGCGAGGGCCGCCAGATCGGTGCCGGGGCCGCAGCCCAGGTCGAGCACGGTCTGGCCGGGGCGGATGTCCAGCGCGTCGAGCACGAGCCGCTTGTACGAGCGGCCGACGTCGGTCCTGGCCAGCCGGTCGAGATAGCCGATCCGGTCCGGCACCGCCGCCTCGAACATCCGGTCCGTGACCTCGGCCAGGGACCGCAACTCCCGCTCCAGCACCTCGCGCCCCTTGGCCGTCAGCCGCACCGGCCGCTGGCGCCCCTCCCCGGCCAGGGACTCGATCAGTTCCTTGTCCTCCAGACGCGCCAGGGCTCCGTAGAGGCTGCCGGGGCCAAGGCGTTCGCCCGACAGCTTCTCGATGGCCGCGTTGATGGCGTAGCCGTGCAGGGGTCCATCGGCCAGGGTGCAGAGCACCAGCATCTGGGCGTCGTTGGTACGCATGAGGCTCCTCGTCTCCGGCGAACAGGGCGCGGCTCCGCACCCAACGCCCATACTACGCACCGCGTACTACGCGATGCGTAGTATTCGCCGGAACCGGGCCCGGGCCGCTCTATCCTGGGCCCGTACACACCCCCTCAACCCGACCCGGAGCGACCCCTTGTACTTCACCGACCGCGGCATCGAGGAGCTGGAGAAGCGGCGCGGCGAGGAGGAGATCACCTTCGAGTGGCTCGCCGAGCAGCTGCGCACATTCGTGGACCTGAACCCGGACTTCGAGGTCCCGGTGGAGCGGCTTGCGACCTGGCTGGCCCGGCTCGACGACGAAGACGACGAGGACTAGCCGAGTAGCCGGGTAGCGGGGTAGCGGGGTAGCCGGGTAGCCGGGTGGCCAGTAGCGCTCAGGCCGTATAGCCGCCGTCGACGTTGATCGTGGCGCCCGTGACGTAACCGGCGTCCGGCCCCGCCAGATAGGCGACGAGGCCGGCCACCTCGTCGGCCGTGCCATACCGGCCCACCGCGAGGTGCGGGAGGGCGGACTCCGCCCACGGCCCGTCGGCCGGGTTCATATCGGTGTCCACCGGACCGGGCTGGACGTTGTTGACGGTGATGCCGCGGGCGGCGACGTCGCGGGCCAGCCCGCGGGTGAAGCCCGCCACCCCGGCCTTGGACAGCGCGTAGAGACTGCCGCCCGCGAAGGGGACGCGTTCGGCGTTGACGCTGCCGATCGTGATGACGCGCCCGCCCTCGCCGATGTGGCGCAGCGCCTCCTGGGCGGCGGTGAAGACGGCGCGCAGATTCACGTCGGTGACGTGGTCGTAGTCGGCGTCGGTCAGCTCCTCGATCGGCCGCATGACGCCGACCCCGGCGTTGTTGACCAGGATGTCCAGCCGTCCGAACCTCTCGACGACCTCGGCGATGGCGGACCGCAGCGCCGCGCGGTCCGCGACGTCCACCCGTACCGCCATCGCCTGACCGCCGTCCGCGATCACCGACTTGACCAGGGCCTCCGCCCGATCCGCCGCGGCGACATAGGTCACCGCGACCGTGGCGCCCTCCTCCGCGAGCCGGCGCGCGATGCCCGCGCCGATCCCCCGCGAACCGCCGGTGACGATCGCCACCTTGCCGCTCAGCCGCCGCGCCGCCTGTGTCATCGGAATCACTCCCTGAGGTATTTCTTGAATGCCCGTTCAAGATGTCAGGCGCATGAGCACCGCGCAACTGATATCTTGAACGAGCGTTTAAAAAGTGAGGAGGGTCACCGCCATGGCGAAGGGACGGCCCCGCGAGTTCGATATCGACGACGCGCTGTCAGCGGCGGTCGCCGTCTTCTGGGCCAAGGGCTACGAAGGCACCACGATGGCGGACCTGTCCGCCGCCACCGGCCTCAAGGCGGGCAGCGTCTACGCCGCCTTCGGCTCCAAGGCGGACCTGTTCAAGCGGGTACTCGACCACTACGCCGGCACGGTCTTCTCGTACGGCCCCAAGGCCCTGGAGGCCGGCACCGTCCGCGAGGTCGTCAGCCGGTGGCTCAGGAGCGCGGCCCGGGCCATGACCGGGGCGGCCACCCCGGCCGGATGCCTGCTCGTCCACGGCGCGCTCGTCACCGGGGACGCCGCGAGCGAGGTGAAGGCCGATGTGTGCACTCGGCGCCAGGCGGGCGAGCTCATGCTGACCGAGCGCTTCGAACGGGCCCGGCTGTCCGGCGACCTCCCCGCCGGCGTCGATCCGAAGGACGCCGCGCGGTACGTTCTCGCCCTCACCGAGGGCATGGCCGTCCAGGCCGCGTACGGCGCCGACCGCGCCGCTCTGGAGCGCCTGGTCGACCTGACCCTCGACCGGCTGCCATGGGAGCGCGCCGAAACCGGGGCTGGGGCCGGGCCGGGGGTCGAGCCCGGAGTCGAGCCCGGGCCCGGGTCGTAGCCCGGACCGGCCAGGCTCCCGGCCCAGCCGCCGCCCGGACAGCCCCCAGCTCATCAGTCCAGATAAATGAGCGCTTCCGTCCGCGCGCTGTCGTAACGCTCCTGCCCGGAGCCGACGAGGTGCCGCGACAGCCCGGTGTCGGGGCCGTAGCCGTTCTCCTTGGCCCAGCCCGCGACGAGATGGTTCACCTGCTTCTGGCCGGTGGTGAAGTGATACTCCGTCTGCTGCGCCGCCGCCTGCCCCGCCTGGGCGATCTGGTCTTCCTTCCAGTCGTAGACGCCCGCGTAGAGAACGCGGTAGACGGCGTCCGTGACGAATCCGGTGGCCGGGCCCTTGCCGGCGAGCGAGGCACCGGCACTGGCGGCGGCCTGCATACCGCCGGTGATGACGAATTCGGACGTCTGGGCGTGGTTGGCCCAGGAGACGGTGTCGTCCTTCTTGTCGCGGGCGATGTCGGAGCTGATTCCGTCGTAGAAACCGAAGACGGAGGACGCCCCTTCGATGGCCGCGGCGCGTTCATTGGGGCTGCCGAAGTCCGCCTTGGTCAGGGTCCCGGCGGAGTAGAAGCGCTCCGCGTCGTACATCTCGCCGAACGCCTTACCGTCCTCCGCCACCCCGCGCATGATGCGGGTCAGGGTCTCCCTGGGGACGGACATATGGGCGTCCTTGGGGTCGCTGGTGCCGTCGTTCCACACCCCGTCCTTGTCCGCGTACGGGCCCGTACGGGTCAGGATCTCGTGGGTTTCGGGGGTGTAGTCGACGAGCATGCGGCCCATGTTGTCCCGCAGATTCGGGTGCAGACCGGCCCCCTTACGGCTGTCGTCCAGGAGCGTGAGGGTGTCGTGCATGACGCGGGCCTCGGCGTCGGTGTGATACCCGAGGACATGATCCGTGCCGGGGACGTTTCCGGTGGCCGCCGCTTCGAGCGCGGGCCCCAGGCCCGTACGGCTGTCGGGGTCGTCCCGGTAGTAGATGTCGCCGTCCGGGGTCTGCATCACTATCTTGGGCCAGTCGCGGTCCTGCAGCAGATACTTCAAGCGGTCGTTCTCGCCGTGCGCACCCGGATCCAGGAATGCCTTGGCGACGTCGGGCTGCTTGCCCATGATGCCGAGCAGATCATCGAGCGGATCGGTGGATTTGAGGCTGTGCCCCTCGCCCTTCTGCCACTTGTCCGTCCCGTCTTTTTTCTCCAGGTCGATGAGATCGTTTCCGATGTCGACCAGGAACTTCTTCCCGTAGCCCTTGCCGTGCGTCATGAGGTTGAGGAACGACTGGTAGCCGTAAAGGCTCTCCCCCGGACGCCCGAAATTCTCGGTGCCGACCTTGCGCAGCCCGTCCTGCCACTTCTTGTAGAAGGGGTCGGAGGGCGACTTGGTGGCGGTGGCCAGGGAAGTGGCCACGCCTTCCTGGAGGGCGGTGAAGTCCTTCTTGTCGTCGTCCTTGGCGAGGCTGTTGAACTTGTTGTTCAGTTCGATGGTGGCCTTGGGGCCCATACTGTCCAGGAACGTCTGGCTGAACGCCTTGTCGTGCTGGTTGTCCCGGAACAGCCGCTGGAACTCGGCCATCTCCTTTTTGTCGAGCTCATCGCCGGAGTTGAGCTTGGTCGCCAGGTCCTTGGCCTCCTTGGCCTCGACCTTCTCGATATCGCCTTCCGCCGCGCCATTGAACCCATTGACCGCGCCGTCGACGAGATCGGGATCCGCCACGGCCGCCTTGAGCGCGAGCTTCACCCCCCGGTCGGCGTCGTCGACCGCCTTGACCGCGGCCTCGATATGCCGGGTCCACGTCCGCTCGACATCGCGCATCCCGGGGTCGTGGTGCGCGGCATTGGCCGCGGATGCGGTGGCCTTCGAGTAGTCATAGCTCGCGATACCGGCGTCCGAGACCTTCATACCGGCCTTCACGGCGTCCGCGACCGCCGACTTCACCTTCCCGCGCAGCTCGACGAACTGGCTGTGCGCGTCCCGCAGGATCGAGGCGACGGCGCGGGCCTCCTTGGGCGCCGCGGTGAACTGCTCGTCGGTCAGTTGCATATTGGGGCGCGCGACCAGATGGGACACGCCATTCCAGGTCCCGTCGAGCCCGACCGATTTGACCTTGCTGTCGTAGATCTTCTGGACCGCTTCGAACTTCTTGGCGGCCTCGTCCCATTTGGTGGCGGCCGACTCGAGGAGCGACAGGTCGATGGTCATGACCTGGTGGTACGTGAGCACGTGTTCCCCTTCAGCGGTTCTTCTCAGCGGATTTCCGAGGCGCGAGACGGGAACTGCGTGCCTTGCGGGCATGGAGCAAGCGGGACGAACGGCATGATTCCCCCGTGACCAGTCATCAAGTGGAACGCCATATTCGGCGATTGCACCCTACGAAGCTAGCAGCGCCGCGTACATACCTTGTTCAAAGCTCAAAAGCTTGAGGACGATCTGAGGCGGTCGGCGGCGGCAGCGACAGCGTCGGCGACCGTTCGGCGACCGCATCGGCCACCGCGTCGGCGACCTCCTCGACGGTGTGCCCGTCGGTGGCGACGCGCAGGTCCCCCAGGGCGGCGCGGTCCAGCGCCTCGGCGTCGGCCGCCGCCGCGTCGGCGGCCTGGAGCAGCCGCGCGGTGGGCCGCCCCTTCAGCGGATCGCCGGGCTGCGCCCAGCTGCCGCCCTGCCCGCGGCTCAGGATCCGCCGCACCAGTTCCTCACGCCCCGCGTGGAGCCGGCAGACCGTCACGGTGGCCGGGGCCAGCGCATCGGCGTACGTCCTGATCGCGGACTCGTCCTCGGCCTGGCCGACGACCGTCAGGCACCGCGCCCCCGCCGCGCGGTACGTCTGCCATACGGCGGCCAGGTTACGGGCCTTCAGCCGGTGGTTGCCGGGGTCGTCGGCCGGGGCGGGGGCGCAGCAGCCGATCTGGTCGAGGTCGAGGTAGGCGGCCGTATGTCCGGCGGCCAGGGCTCTTTGAAAGAGCGTGAAGCCCACCGTCGACTTCCCGACGCCCGTCGCCCCGCACAGCCACAGGACCGAGCCCTCGGCGGGGGCGGGTGCCGGGGACGGCCGTTCAAAGGCGGTGGCGGGGGCGGTGGCGGGGGCGGCCGGGACCGGCCATCCGCCGGTGCGCTCCCGTACCCGCCGCGCCACCTCGGCCACCGACAGCCCGCTGGTGTCCACGCACACATCGCCGATGTCGCTCGCGTCCATGGCCTCGGCGTCCCGCAGCGCGTCCGCCAAGGCCACGGTCGACCCCGTACGCCCCAGCAGCCGCCGCCTCAGCTCGTCCTGGCCGACGCGCAGCCGGCATACGGTCAGCGCGGCGCCCGGGATCCGGTCCGCGTGCACGCCACGAGCGGTGTCGACGACACCGGACACGACGACACACCGCGCGCCCGCCGCCCGGTAACCGGCCACCACCGCACCGACGTTCCGCGCCTGCATCAGATGGCGGCCCGGGTCCGAGGCGGGTTCGGGATAGCAGATGCCCAGCTGGTCGACGTCCACATAGCCGGCCGCGACACCGGCCCGCCCGAGCTCGGCGTAGATCTCCCAGCCGGCCTCGGTCTTCCCCACCCCCGGCGGGCCGCACAGCCACAGCACGGGGATCGGCTCGCCGCTCACCGAGACACCACGCATTACGCCACCACCTGTTACGCCACCACCGGGCCCCGCCCCGGCGCCCCCGCCTCGTAGTCCAGCCGGGGGTCGGACGCCAGCACCGCCTGCTGGAGGCGCTGCAGCTTCGCCGACGGCTCGATTCCCAGCTCCTCCGTCATGGCCAGGCGCAGCCGCTGGTAGACCGCGAGGGCGCGGGTGCGCTGACCGGAGCGGTGGAGGGCGAGCATGTAGTGACCGTGCATGCCCTCGTGGAAGCGGTGCTCGACGACGAGCGAGGCCAGATCGCTCAGCGCCTCCTGGTGGCCGCCGAGCCGCAGCCGGGTCTCGATGCTGCGCTCGGTGACCGTGAGCCGGGACTGTTCGAGCCGGGCGACCTCGGCCTGCAGGGGGCGTCCGTGCGGCGCGACGTCGACCAGGGCCGGGCCCTGCCAGACCGACAGGGCCCGCCGGAAGGCCGTATCGGCGGCCCGTTCGTCGCCTGCCTCCAGCGCGTGTTCGCCCTCGGCGACGCGGTCGCGGTAGCGGTGGACGTCGAGCTGGCCGTAGCGCAGCGCCAGGGCGTAGCCGCCGGGCCTGGTCTGCAACACGTCCCGGGCGACCGCGGCCGACGGGACGCCGAGCGCCTGGGCGAGCAGCTTGCGCAGGTGCAGGACGTACGTCTGGAGCGTGGTCAGCCCGGTGCGCGGCGGCCGCTCGCCCCACAGCTCGGTCATCAGGGACTGTACGGGCACCATCCGGCCGTCGTTGAGCAGCAACAGGGACAGGACCTTGCGCGGCTTCATCGCACTGGGCACCGCCGACTGGTCGCCGTGGCGCAGCGTCAGCGGTCCGAGGACGCTCACATGCATGGGTGGAGCCACCTCCTCACACATCACCTGCGGTACGCGCGTACGAACAGGTCGGCGGCCCTCTCACAGATGGCCGCGGCTTCGTGCCCGGGCAGCGGGCGGGTGCCGTACATCGACTGGTGCAGGCCCTGCTGGACGAGCAGGGCGACGAACTGGCGGGCGACGGTGGGCGGGTCGTCGACGCTCAGCTCGCCGCGCTCGGTGCGGCGGGTGAGCAGGTCGACGAGGTACCTCACGAGCTGCTGGGGCTCGCCGTCCGCGCAGGCCGGGCGGAGCGAGGGATGGCGGGCCACCTCGGAGATGACCAGGCGGCGCAGCGCGGAGGCGCGCTCGTCGAGCAGCACCTGGAGCACCCGGTGGCCGAAGGAGACCAGGGCCGTCTCGGCGTCCGCCGCGCCCTCGCCTCCGGGTCCGCCGTCGTTTGCGGGCTCGTCGGCGAGGTCGGGGGTGAAGCGGGCGGCCACCCGCTCCCGTTCGCCATCGACGGCCGCGAGGAACAGCCGCTGCTTGTCCCCGAAGTGGTTGTAGACGGTCTGCTTGGACACATGGGCCTCGTCGGCTATGACGTCCACGCTCGCCCGGGTGTATCCCTCGCGCAGGAAGACGGCGACGGCCGCCTCCAATATGGCCTGCCGCTTGGCGGGCTGAGGGCCCGCCGGCCGGCCCACGGCGCCGCGTGGCCGCGGCGCGCTGTCCGTCCGCAAGGCTCCGTCCTCCTGACTCACCGACTCCGATGCGCACTTGCCCCGGATGGACTTGCGAGTCTAGCCTTCCATCACTTCACTGGACTAGTCGGTCTAGTCCAAAAAATTACGACCCCACGCCCCACGAGGAGAGAGCTCCATGAGCGCACCGGAGAACAGCGACGCCCTGCGTCACCTCACCCTGGCGCCCGAGGCGCAGAACCAGCTGTTCCTGGAGGCCCGTACGGCCAACACGTTCACCGACGAGCCGGTCACGGACGAACAGGTCCGCGCCATCTACGAACTGGTCAAGTTCGCCCCCACCTCGATGAACCAGCAGCCGCTGCGCGTGGTCCTGGTGCGCTCCGAGGAGGCCCGCGCCCGCCTCGTGTCCCATATGACGGGGCGCAACCAGGAGAAGACGGGGAAGGCGCCGCTGGTCGCGGTCCTCGCGGCCGACCTGGACTTCCACGAGGAGCTGCCCAGGCTGGTGCCGTTCATGGAGAACCCGCAGGACGTCTTCGCGGAGCCGAACGTCCGCGAGGCCTCCGCTCGGTTCAACGCCGCGCTGCAGGTGGGCTACTTCATCCTGGGCGTGCGCGCGGCCGGGCTTGCCGCCGGGCCGATGATCGGCTTCGACCACGAGGCCGTGTCCAAGGAGTTCTTCGAGGACGGCCGGCACCGGGCGGTGTGCGTCGTCAACATCGGCATGCCGGGGCCCGACGCCTGGATGGGCCGGCTGCCGCGCCTGGAGTACGACGAGGTCGTCACGACCGTCTGACCGGGCCGCCTCATGAACAGACCGCCTGTGCCCCGACGGCGGGGCACAGGCGGTCGTCCTTCCGATTCTTTGAACTTCTTGGAACTGGGCTCTCGGTTTCTCAGCTCTCGATCAGCTCATGGAACGCGACGGTGTCGAAGATGTCCTCCATCCTCGTCGCCCTGCCGTCCCGCATCGTCCAGGAGTGGACGAAGTCCAAGGTCGCGGTGGTGCCGGTGTGCGAGGTCACCTCGCGGGTGCCCAGGACGATGACCCGGTCCCCCTGCTCGATGAACTCCTGAGGGCTGAGCTTCATCCCGCCGAGCACGGTCGGGACATGGGCCAGGAATTCCTTGATCCCGGCATGGCCCAGCTTGGTGCCGCCGAGGCCGTACTTGGCCATCCCGTCCGGGTGGACCCACTCCACGTCCGGGTGCATCCCCGAGAGGATCCCCTCGACGTCCCGGTCGCGGAAGCCCGCGTAGCACGCCCGGATGGCCTCGATGTTCTGTGACGCCACGGTTGTTCGCATCTCCTCGGTGTCTTCTCGGTTCAGGCGGCGGGGGCGGCGGAAGCGTCCGGGCGCGGCTTGATGTGGTCGGGGTACAGCGCCTCGAGGGTCTGCCGTACGCCCTCGCGCCACGGGACCCGGCAGGGGCCGGTGAGCTCCAGGCGCCGGGCGGCGTCGAACTGGTAGGTCTCCCGGGTGACCTCGCTGGGCACCAGCTTGGCCTCGACGCCGGTGAGCTCTTCGAGGTAGCGCACACAGTCCGTCATGCCCACCGGCTCGTCACCGCCCCAGTTGACCAGCGTGGCGGGCACGGACGCGGCGGCCCACAGTTTGGGGACCTGGCTGACCAGGTCGTCGGTGTGCAGCAGCGAGCACCAGTTCTGCCCCTCCAGCGGCACCGGTATCGGCTCACCGGCCAGCATCCGCTTGAAGTAGAGCATCGGCACCCCGCCGTAGCCCCCGGGCCCGTACGCGATGTTGAGCCGGGCGATGGTGGTCGGCAGGTTCAGCACGCTCGCGAAGGCCCGTACGGCGCCCTCGGCGGCGATCTTGCCCACGGGGTAGGCGGGCAGCCAGTCGGCGACGCCGTCGACCGGGTCGTCCTCGGCGTACGGGTGGTCCAGGGTCTGCCGCTTGTAGAGCGCGCCGGTGGAGACGTACAGGAACGCCTCCGCGCCGCGGCAGTGGGTCATCAGCCGGCCGCCGGCGACGGAGTTGACCTCGATCGCGGCGTTGAAGTCACCGTCCTCGCCGCGCCGCACCGCCGAATGGATGACGTGGGTGAAGTCGTCGGGGAGCCCGTCGTACGCGGCGCCGCCGAGGTCGTTCATGTCCCAGTGGTACGTCCTGATCCCGCGGGCTCTCAGCGCCTCCTCGACGCCCGGGGTGGCGAACCGGCCCAGGCACCAGACCTCGTTGTGCTCGGCCAGCGCCTCGGCCACCGGGCGGCCGACCTGTCCGCTGCCGCCCGTGACCAGGATCTTCTTGCCTTTCAACGTGCTCTTCTCCTCTTGCCGGCGCTACTCGCGCCCTCGTTACTCGGCGTCGCTCGCTACTCGCGCCGCTTGTTACCCGCCGTCGCTCGCTACTCGCCGCCGTCCAGCGCGCGGTCGAGCTCCCTGCGCAGGATGCCCTGGAAGGTCGCGACGTGCTGGGGCCCCATCAGGGTGTAGTGCTCGCCGGGCACGTCGATATAGCGGTTGTTCTCGGTGGTGTGCTCGTCCCACCTGCGCAGCTCGTTGTTGAGCCAGTCCTCCTTGGTGCCGCGCAGCGGGATGGCGTAGAAGACCGTCATCGAGCGGGTGGTGCCGGTGGGCGTATAGCTGCGGCCGAGGTCGGTGAGCCCGTTGGCGAGCTCGGCCCAGGCCGTGAACTTGTCCAGGTCCAGATCGAGCTCGGCCAGCCGGCCCTGCGGGGCGATCGTGAGGAAGTGCGCCAGCTGCTCCTCCTTGGGCAGCCCGCGCAGCTGCCCGGGGAGGTCGAGGGACTGCTTCTTGTTGATCAGGTCGAGGAAGAACGCGAGATTGGTCGCGGTCTCGATGAAGTCCAGCTCGTCCATGCGGGACTTGATATGCGGCGGAAGGTTGAAGCTCCCGACGAAGTCGACGCGCTCGCCCTGCGCCTCCAGCTCCTTGGCGATCTCGAAGGCCACGGCGCCGCCGTACGAGTAGCCGGCGACGGCGTACGGGCCGTGCGGCTGGGTGGCGCGGATGGCCTCGACATACGTGGCGACCATCTCCTCGAAGCTCGCGAAGGGCCGCTCGCCCTCGTTGAACCCCCGGGCGCGCAGGGCGTAGAAGGGCCGGTCGCCGACGAAGTACTTGGCGAGGTTGACGAAGACCAGCACCTCGCCGACGCCCGGGTGCACACAGAACAGCGGCGTCCTGTCGCCCGCGGCCTGCAGCGGCACCACCGGGTCGTACGCCACGGCCGCCGCCGAGCCGCCCTCGCCGAGCCGGGCCGCGAGGGCGCGCACGGAGGGGGCGGTGAGCACGGTGATGATCGGCAGGTCCACGACGCCCAGGCGGCGGCCCACCTGGCGGCGCAGCCGCAGGATGTCCAGCGAGGTCCCGCCGAGGTCGAAGAAGCTCGCGGTGACGCTGACCTCGTCAGGGGCCATGTCGAACATCTCGGCATAGATCTCGGCGAGCACCCGCTCGGTCTCGCCCTCCGGTGCGGTGTACCCGCCGAGCCTGCGGGTGGTCAGCTCGGCGACGCGCGCGATGACGTCGTCGAAGCCGCCGGACTCCAGGCGGATACGCATCCGCTGGCGCAGCGTCTTGCCCAGGCTGGTCTTGGGGAACGCCTCCTTGGGCAGCGGCAGGATGAGGGAGGGCCGGAACCCCCAGTGCATCACCACGGTGGAGCGCACGGCGGTGAGCAGCCGGTACAGGCCCGCCTCGGCGCCCTCCGCCGCCTCGGGGCTGAACACGCCGGTGCTGAACACGCCGGTGCTGAACACCTCGGGGCTGAACACCTCAGGGCTGACCGCGTCGGGGCTGACCGCGATCACCAGCTGCTCGGTGTCGCTGCCCGGCCGCCGGGTCGGGAAGGCCGCGACATAGCCGCCGGCCACGCCGTCCAGCTGCTCGAGCGCGGCCTCCATCTCATGGCTGAAGTAGTTGACGCCATTGACGATGATGCTGTCCTTGCTGCGCCCGACCAGGGTGAGCCGGCCGTCGTCGATACGGCCCAGATCGCCGCTGCGGAACCAGCCGTCGGGGGTGAAGGCCTCGCGGGTGGCCGCCTCGTTGTTGTAGTACCCCGCCGTGATCATCGGGCCGCTGAGCTGCAGCTCCCCCACTTCGCCCGCGGGCAGCGCGCGATGCTCGTCGTCGGCCACCCGGATGGTCAGCGCCTTGACGGGCGTGCCGAGGTTGGCGAACTCCTGGCCCGCGTCGACGTCCGGGAAGTCGCGGTTGTAGATGCTGCCGGCGCAGGTCTCGGTCATGCCGAAGGCGGGCCACAGCGCGGACCGCCGCAGGCCGTACGGGGCGTAGTTGGCGAGAAACGCCTCACCGGTGGCGACGACATTGGCCTCGCCGCCGCTCACGATGTGGCGCAGGGCGCTCAGATCAAGCCGCTCCCAGCCATCTCGGCCCTCCCCGTCTTCCCCGCTTCCCCTGCCTTCCCCGGCATCCCCGCCCGGCACCGCCTCCTCCGCGAATTCATGGGCCGCGGAATTAAGCGGGCCGAGGAGGAAATTCGGGGTGAAGGTCATCGTCACCTTGTGACGGGAGATGATGCGCAGGAACCGCTGCGGCTCCTCGAGGATGACGGAGGCCGGGGCGTGCAATTGGTTCGCGCCCACGTAAAGCGGCAGCAGATGCGCTTCCAGGAGTGCCGCGACATGGTCGTAGGAAATCCAGTTGAAGGTGGTGTCGGCGGCGGTGAGCTGCTGCTTGTCCGACTTCCCTGCCATGGATGCCAGAAGGTTTCCATGGGAGAGCATCACGGCTTTGGAATTTCCGGTGGAGCCGGAAGTCAGCACCAGCAGAGCGAGGTCTTCCGGCGCGGCCCGGTGGATATCCGGCGCGGGTTCACCGCCGCCGAGCCCTTCCACCGGGGCCACGGCGAGCCCCGGTACATCGGGCAGCTCGGCGTGCGTCGCCTCGGTGGTGACCAGCAGCGGACGGTCGAGCAGCCGGTCGACATGGGCGAGCTGCGCGGCCCAGCGGGCGGGGTCGCCCGGCACCGGCGCCATGGGGCAGGGGACGAACCCGCCCAGCAGGCAGGCCCAGAAAACGGAGAGAAATTCCCGCTGGTCATCCAGCAGCAGCGCGACCTTGTCGCCGGCCCTCAGCCCACGGGACCGCAGGCCGGTGAGCAATCGGAGCGCGGAATCGAGAAGTTCAGAATAGGGCGTATAGGGCTGGCGTATGGATTCGCCCTCCGCGCCGTCGGGCAAGTAACCTACCCCCGAATAGGGGTACTCCACCGCTGCCCTGACCAGCAGCTGGGTCACGGAACGCAGTTCCTGGACGTCTTCGGGCGTTGAGTATTTCAAGGACTGTCTTGGCATGACCCATTTGACCCTTCCCCCCCGATTCCGAGGCCCTGAAGGTAACAGCCTCGAACATTCGCACTCCATGACTCTCCAGTCAGGCTCTAGCGGCGCTCTAGCGAATCCCGGCCGATGGCCGCCCACGACCGCCCGCGACCGCCCGCATCGAATCAGCCACCCCGGCACGCCCGGGGTCACCGCTTGACTCCCCGGTTCCGCGATATATCGTGTCTAGTAGAAGACGCGATATGTTGCGTCGCGTCTGCCGCGGGGTCCGGTCAGGGGTCCCGTCAGCGCCCAGCCAGGGGAGGCCAGGGATGTCAGGCCAGTTCAAGTGGTCGTTGACCGAACCACAAAAGCTCACCTTCGACGACCTCGTGTCCACCCTCCAGGTGCGCGTCGTGGGCGGCACCATCAACGTCGTCGGGACCGACACCGGCCCCGCCCGCCTGGAGCTCACGGAGATCGACGGCCCGCCGCTGACCGTCACCCACGAGGACGGCGCGCTGAAGGTCGGATACGACGACGTGCCGTGGAAGGGCTGGCGCAAGTGGCTCGACCACAAGGGCTGGAACCGTACGGTCCATCTCACCCTCGCCGTGCCCACCGACACCAGCGCCTCGGTCGGGGCCGTCGGCGCCGGAGCCGTCGTCTCCGGGCTCACCGGCCGCACCGATGTGCACGGCGTCACCGGCGACATCACCCTGCTCGGGCTGACCGGCCCGGTCCACGCCGACACCGTCTCGGGGCGGGTCGAAGCCCAGGCCGTCACCGGGCGGCTGCGCTTCAACTCCGTCAACGGCGACCTGACCGTCATCGAGGGCTCGGGCCAGTCCGTCCACGCGGACACCGTCAGCGGCGACATCGTGCTCGATCTCGCCGCCACGACCACCTCGGGCGGCGCGGACATCGCCCTCAACACCGTGTCCGGCGAGATCGCGATCCGGCTGCCGCACCCCGCCGACGCCGAGGTCGAGGCGCACACCACGAGCGGAGCGGTCTCCAACGCCTTCGAGGATCTGCGGGTCACCGGCCAGTGGGGGGCCAAGCACGTCTCCGGACGGCTCGGCGCGGGCAGCGGCCGGCTCAAGGCCACCACCGTCACGGGCGCGATAGCGCTGCTGCGCCGCCCGCCCACCGAAGACGACGCCCCCACGCAAGGCCCTGACCACCCCGAAGGAAAGGTCCTCTGATGGCCCCCGTATTCGCCCACGGCCGGCTGCGGCTCTACCTCCTCAAGCTGCTCGACGAGGCACCGCGCCACGGCTACGAGGTCATCCGCCTGCTGGAGGAGCGCTTCCAGGGCCTGTACGCGCCCTCCGCCGGCACCGTGTACCCGCGCCTGGCCAAGCTGGAGGCCGAGGGACTGGTCACCCACACCACCGAGGGCGGCCGCAAGGTCTACTCCATCACCGACGCCGGCCGTGCCGAACTGGCCGACCGCGGCGGCGAGCTGGCCGACCTGGAGGTCGAGATCCGCGAGTCCGTCGCCGAGCTCGCCGCCGAGATCCGGGAGGACGTACGCGGCTCCGCCAGCGATCTGCGGCGCGAGATGCGGGAGGCGGCGCAGCAAGCCCGTACCTCGGGCAACACCTCCGACACGAAGAGCGGGAAGCGCGGGTCGTGGGAGGGCCCGTGGGGGGACAAGGAGGCGTGGCGGCTGGCGAAGGAGGAGATGCGACGCGCCAAGGACGAGTGGAAGGAGCAGGCGCGCCGGGCCAAGGAGGAGAGCCGCCGCGCCCGGCAGGACGCCCAGCGCGCCCGGCAGCAGGCGAAGGACGCCCAGGACTTGGCGCGCGAGGAGGTCCAGCGGATGGCCCGGCGGCTGCAGGAGCAGACGCAGGAACACCTGAGGACGGGTGACTGGCAGAGCGCCGTACGCGAGGGGCTGGCCGAGGTGTCGCGCGGCATAGGGCGTATCTCACGGCAGGGCGCGGGGGCCGCGGAGCACGGCGAACCGGAGTACGTCGTCGAGCGCACGGACGCGCCCAAGGCGGCGGGGCACAAGCCCAAGGCGGCGGCCGGGCATGAGCCGGGGGCGGCGGGGCATGAGCCGGAGTGGGCAGGGCACGAGCCGGAATGGGCCCGGGACTTCACCCCGTCCGGCGACCCCGCCCGCGATCTGGACCGGCTCCTGGACCGCTTCCGCGACGACATCCGCGACACGGCCCGCGACCACGGCGTGAGCGCCGCCCACGCGGCCGAGGCCCGGCGGCGGCTCGCGGCGACCGCGGCGCAGATCACGGCACTGCTGCGGGGGCAGGTGAAGGAATAGGCCCCCGTCCTCCCCATGCGCTGGCTATCCTTCGCCCTCGGCTTCCCCCCACTTCCGCCGCCTCGCCAGGTTCTCGTCCGAGTCTCATCCGAAGAGGTAAAAGTGCCGCAGTACCAAGCCCTCGCCCGCCGCATGTGGCACCAGCTGGAACCGGTGCACGCCAGCCTCTACTTCGCCCCGCAGGCGTACGAGGAGGCCGCGGCGCTCGGCTACGACGTCGAGTCCCGCTGGCCCAGCTACTTCGCGTTGCGGGCCGCCCCGCTGGGCGCGGTCGGCCCCGAGCTGGTGACGGCCACCTTCTACAGCTTCAGCCCGCGCACGATAGCCGAGTACGTCCCCGCCGTCTGGTCGACGGCCGACCCCGAGGCTGTGGTGGCGGCGCGGCTGCGCGCGGTCGACCGTACGTTCCGCGCGCTGCTCGGCGACCGGGTCGGCGGGCAGGACATCGCCGAGGCCGCGGCGCTGGCCAAGGAAGCGGCCGAGGCCGCGCCCCTGGCCGCCCGCCCCCTCGCCGCCGCCAACCGCGACCTCGGCTGGTCCGACGAGCCGCATCTGGCCCTGTGGCAGGCCACGATGGTGCTGCGGGAGCACCGCGGTGACGGCCACCTGGCGGCGCTGCTCACCGCCGGTCTCGACCCGTGCGAGGCGCTGGTGTCCTTCGCGGGGGTCGGCGCCGCCCCGAAGAAGAACTTCGACGGCCGCGGCTGGACCGCGGAGGAGTGGAGCGCCGCGGCCGGCCGGCTGGCCGAGCGCGGCTGGCTCGACGCGGACGGGAACGCCACCGAGCGCGGCCGTCAGGGCCGCGACGCGATCGAGCGGCAGACGGACGAACTGGCCGCGGCGCCCTGGCGCGCGCTGGGCGCCGAGCGGGCCGAGCGCCTGGCGGAACTGGTGCATCCGCTGCTCGCGGCGGTGTTCGAGGCGGGCATGCTGCCGGCCCAGAGCACGCTGGGGATCGCCTCGGTCCAGGTCGCGTACGCGTAGCCGTACGCCTGGTGAACGCCCTTGACCTCAACCGCGGTTGAGGTATCAGGATCGCGGGCGGGGGCTGACGGAGGCGGAGCAGCCCCCGTCAGCCCCACGTCCGCGAACCTGAAGGAGCCCCCCCATGCCCGGCGCCCCCAACCCCCTCCCCGACCTCACGCGCCCCGACGTCGGCGCCGCCCTCTTCTCCACCTGGAGCGTCGGCACGCCCGAGCGGCAGCGGGCGACGGCGGACGCCGTCGCCGCCAGCTGGGACTCCCGCCCGTGGCCGAGCCCGGAGCTGCTGTCGCAGAACCTCTACGTGGGAACGGACGGCGACACGCTGTTCCACCACGCCCAGTGGACGAGCGAGGAGGCGTATCACGCGTTCGTCCGCACCCAGCGCCAGGAGCGGGTCGACCAGATCGACGCCGCCGTTCCGGGGATCAGGCGCAACGGCATCGCCAACTACCGCCGCTACCGAGGCTTCGACACCCGGACGGAGAACGATCCGCGAGTGCCCGGGTGCATCGCCGTCATCGAGCTCGACTTCGACGACCCGGACCTGCGGCGCCAGTGGATCGACCTGGTCATCGAGGCCCTGGAGACGGACCCCGACCCGAGCCCGGACCTCATCTCCGCCGACTTCCACCTGATCGTCGACGGCGCCCGCCATCTGGCCAACGACCGCACCCGGGCGCTCAACTACGCCCAGTGGACGAGCGAGGAGGCGTACGACGCGGCCATCGCGTCAGCCGCCCCGGGCGTCGGCTCGGTGACCCCTCAGTGGGAGCGGATCCGTCAGTTCCCGGGTTTCAGGGGCAGCACGATCAAGCGCTACCGCTTCGAGCGAAGCTTCGTACGCCCGTAAAGCGGTCTGCGGCGGCTGTCAGACCGTCAGCACAACCTTGCCGAAGAGATCCCCGCCCGCCATCTTCTCGAACCCCTCGCGGGCCCGGTCCAGCGGCAGCACCGAGTCGATGACCGGCCGCACCCCGCGCGCTGCGCAGAAGCTCAGCAGGTCCTCCAGCTCCTCCTTGCTGCCCATCGTGGAGCCGACGACCTTCAGCTCCAGGAAGAAGATCCGGTTGAGCTCCGCGGACTTGGGGCTGGGCCCGCTGGTCGCGCCCGAGATGACGAGGGTGCCGCCGGGCTTGAGGGACTTGATGGAGTGCGACCAGGTGGCCGCGCCCACCGTCTCGATCACCGCGTCCACACGCCGCGGCAGCCGCTCCCCCGGCTCGTACGCGCCCTCGGCGCCCAGGTCGACCGCGCGCTTGCGCTTGACCTCGTCACGGCTGGTGGCCAGGACCCGCAGCCCGGCCGCCGCGCCCAGCACGATGGCCGCGGTGGCCACGCCGCCGCCCGCGCCCTGGACGAGGACGCTGTCGCCGGGGCGCACGCCCGCGTTGGTGAAGAGCATGCGGTAGGCGGTCAGCCAGGCCGTCGGCAGGCAGGCGGCCTCCTCGAAGGAGAGCTCCTTGGGCTTGGGCAGCAGATTCCAGGTGGGGACGGCGACCTTCTCCGCGAAGGTGCCCTGGTAGCGCTCGGTGAGGATGGAACGGGGCTCGCGGGGGCCGACGCCGTACCCGCTCTGGCCGATGACCGAGTGGACGACGACCTCATTGCCGTCCTCGTCGATCCCGGCCGCGTCACAGCCCAGGATCATCGGCAAGGACTCCTCACCGAGGCCGACACCGCGCAGCGACCACAGGTCGTGGTGGTTGAGCGAGGCGGCCTTGACGGTGACGGCCGACCATCCGGGGCGCGCCTCGGGCCCGGGGCGCTCGCCCAGTTCGAGGCCGTTGAGCGGCTGGTCGCGGTCGATACGTGCGGCGTAGGCAGCGAACATGATCCCGACCATAGGCGCGGCAGCCGAGCGACGGAACCACACCACGATGTGACACGCGCCGCGCGCCCGCGCCCGGGGGCGCGGGCGGGCGAGCGGCGGGAGACCGGGACGGCGGCCGGGCCGCCGCCTCAGCGGGCGGCAGCGGTCCGCGCGGCGCGCGCCCCGCGCCGCCCCTCGCCACGGCCGCCAAACGACCAGGCCGCGGCGGCCGTACGACGCCCCGCGCCCGGGGCCGTACAACGGCCCGGGCCGCCGCCTCACGTGGAGGCGGCGGCCCGACCGTATACAGACCAACAGCGCAGCGCAGCGCGTCAGCGGCGTGCCACGCCCTCCGCGCGGGCCGCTGCCGCGACGGCCGCGGTGACGGCCGGGGCGACTCGGTCGTCGAACGGCGAGGGGATGACCTTTTCGGCGCTCAGTTCGTCGGCCACCACGGCGGCCAGCGCCTCGGCGGCGGCGAGCTTCATGCCCTCGGTGATCCGGGAGGCCCGGACCTGGAGCGCGCCGGCGAAGATGCCCGGGAAGGCCAGCACGTTGTTGATCTGGTTCGGGTAGTCGCTGCGGCCGGTTGCGACCACGGCGGCGTACTTGTGGGCGATGTCCGGGTGGATCTCCGGCGTGGGGTTGGCCATCGCGAAGATGAAGCAGCCGGGTGCCATCTTCGCGACCGACTGCTCGGGGACCGTACCGCCGCTGACCCCGATGAAGACGTCGGCGCCGTCCAGCGCGGCCTCCATGGGGCCGGTCAGCCCGGCCTTGTTGGTGAAGCCGGCCAGCTCCCGCTTGACGTCGGTCAGGTCCTCGCGGTCGGCGGACACGATGCCCTTGCGGTCGCAGACCGCGACATCGCCGATCCCCGCCTCGACCAGGATCCTGGCGATGGCGACCCCGGCGGCGCCGGCGCCGGAGATCACGGCGCGCAGCTGGCCGAGGGAGCGGTCGGCCAGCTTGGCCGCGTTGCGCAGCGCGGCGAGGGTGACGACGGCGGTGCCGTGCTGGTCGTCGTGGAAGATCGGGATGTCGACGCGCTCCTGGAGCTTGCGCTCGATCTCGAAGCAGCGCGGGGCGGAGATGTCCTCCAGGTTCACGCCGCCGAAGGAGGGGGCGAACCGGGCGACGGTCTCCACGATCTCGTCCACCTCCCGGCAGTCGAGGGCGATCGGCACCGCGTCGACGCCGCCGAACTGCTTGAAGAGGATGGCCTTGCCCTCCATCACCGGCAGGGAGGCCTCCGGGCCGATGTCACCGAGCCCGAGCACCGCGCTGCCGTCCGTGACGACGGCGACGACCTGGGACTTCCAGGTGTACTCATGCACCAGCTCGGGATTTTCGGCGATGGCGCTGCAGACCTTCGCGACGCCCGGCGTGTAGGCGAGGGACAGGTCGTCCTTGTTCCGCACCGGCACCGTCGCCTCGATGGCCATCTTGCCGCCCCGGTGGAGCGCGAAAGCCGGATCGAAGGGCTCGCCGTCCGCGACACCCTCCGCGTTTCCCTCCGCGTCTCCGGCGCTTCCGGCGCTTCCGTTCGTGCTGTCGCTGCGAGGATTCGCGATCTCCGCTGCCACTATTTGACCCCTTTGTCGTATTTCTAGTGAGGGTAGCCGCCCCCGGTTGGGGAGCGGGCGGGCACCGCGTCCGGGTCCCACTGGGCAGATATCCGCCGCCTGGGGCCAGATACGAACGCCGGGCGCGCCGCACACGCGCCCTGAGCCCCGGGTGAGGGGTGTAACCGCCCGTTGTACCGGAAGGCCCTTCCGGGGACGAGCGATTTCCTGCCGCGGCCGGTGTGTGATGTTCGATTACCTCGCGTTACCCGCAAAAGCGATTGAATCACTCTCGAACGTCCAACACTCGAGACGTTTCCCTAAGTGATGAAACGTGATGAACGTCTCGTTCCGCTCATTGGCCGCGATCCTGCGGCCCGGCGTTTCCGCGCCTGTGCATCACGGGGGTCGCCCGTTATCCGATTTTGACATGGCTGGACGTCTGATCGAGCCAGTCCGGTGGCAAGATGCCCCAATCACACAGGGTCGCGACACCCACAAACGTGTTCCGGCTCATTCGGAGACCCTCTCACCCCGCAGGAGGAACGAGCATGACCGCCAGCATCACGCGCCGACGCAGCCGACGGACCGGCATGAAGTCCAAGGCGGCCGTCGCCGGCGCGATCGCGGTCACCGGCGCCCTGCTCCTGACGGGCTGTGGCGACCAGAGGGACAAGACGACCACCAGCTCCGCCGGCGACACCAACAAGGCCCCGCTCTTCAACACGCTGCCTGCGGAGATCCAGAGCAGGGGCGTGATCAAGGTCGGCTCGGACATCGCCTATCCGCCGGTGGAGTTCAAGAAGGACGGCCAGGTCGTCGGCCTGGACCCGGACCTCGCCGCCGCGCTGGGCAAGGTCCTCGGCGTGAAGTTCGAGTTCAACAACAACAAGTTCGACGGCCTGCTGCTCGGTCTGCGCTCCAAGCGGTACGACATCATCATGTCGGCGATGACCGACAACAAGAGCCGCCAGGAGGGCGTGGACGCCGACACCGGCAAGCGGGTCGGCAAGGGTGTGGACTTCGTCGACTACTTCACCGCCGGTGTGTCGATCTACACCAAGAAGGGCAACGACCAGGGGATCAAGACCTGGGACGACCTGTGCGGCAAGAAGATCGTCGTCCAGCGCGCCACCGTCTCGGAGGACCTGGCCAAGGCCGAGTCCAAGAACTGCGAGAAGAAGGGCAAGGGGAAGATCTCGACCGAGGCCTACGACGACGACATCGAGGCCCAGACCCGGCTGCGCGCCGGCGGCGCCGACGCCGGCTCCAGCGACTTCCCGGTCGCCGCCTACGCGGTGAAGACCTCGGGTGGCGGCAACGCCTTCCAGCTCGTCGGCGAGCAGGTGGAGGCGGCCCCGTACGGCATCGCCGTCCCCAAGGGGAACGACCAGCTGCGCGACGCCCTCAAGCAGGCGCTCGCCCTGGTCATCGCGAACGGCGAATACGACAAGATCATCGCCAAGTGGGGCGTCAAGGACGGCGCGGTCGACAAGGCCGTCGTCAACGGTGGCAAGTGACCGTCCTCCCTTCTCCCCCATTGAAAGGCTCTCTCCGTGACTGTTGAGATCGACAAGGCGGGCCCGAAGGACGCCCCGCCACCCGCGCCGGAGAACATCAAGGCCATCCCGGTGCGGCACTACGGCCGCTGGGTCACCGCGGTCGTCGTCATCGCTTTCCTGGCGTCGATCGTGTACGCGTTTTCCCAAGGGGACGTGAACTGGGGGGCCATTCCGGATTACTTCTTCGACGACCGGATCCTCAAGGGCGTCGGCCTGACTCTCTGGATCACGATCGCCTCCATGGTGCTCGGCGTGGTCCTCGGCATCCTCCTCGCGGTGATGCGGCTGTCCAAGAACCCGGTGAACGCCGCCATCGCCTGGGGCTACATCTGGTTCTTCCGCGGCACCCCGGTCTATGTGCAGCTGCTGGTCTGGTTCAACCTCGGGCTGATCTTCCACTACATCAATCTCGGTCCGATCTACCAGGACGAGTGGTCCGACTTCATGACCCCGTTCCTGGCCGCCCTGCTCGGGCTCGGCCTGAACGAGGCCGCGTACATGGCGGAGATCTGCCGCGCGGGCCTCCTCGCTGTCGACGAGGGCCAGACCGAGGCGTCCCACGCGCTGGGCATGAGCCACGCCAAGACGCTGTGGCGGATCGTGCTGCCGCAGGCGATGCGGGTGATCGTGCCGCCGACCGGCAACGAGCTCATCAACATGCTCAAGACGACCTCGCTCCTCGTCGTGGTGCAGTACGGAGAGCTGCTGCGAGCCGCGCAGGACATCTCCAACACCTCCGGTGCCGTCACGGAGATGCTCTTCCTCGCCGCTGCCTGGTACCTCATCCTCACCTCCGTCCTGAGCGTGGGCCAGTACTACCTGGAGCGGTACTACGCCCGCGGCTCGAGCCGGAGCCTGCCCCCGACCCCGCTGCAGCGGATCCGGGCCAATCTGTTCTCCCTCTCCAACCGCTCCGCAGGAGGTGTGGGCGCGTGACCGCCATGGTGAAGGCCGAGGGCGTACACAAGTCCTTCGGCGCCGTACAGGTCCTCAAGGGCATCGACCTGGAGGTCGCGCCCCGCGAGGTGTTCTGTCTGATCGGCCCGTCCGGCTCCGGGAAGTCCACCTTCCTGCGCTGTATCAACCACCTGGAGAAGATCAACTCCGGGCGGCTCTACGTGGACGGCGAACTGGTCGGCTACCGGCAGAAGGGCGACAGGCTCTACGAGCTCAGGGACCGCGAGGTCGCCGAGAAGCGCCGGGACATCGGCATGGTCTTCCAGCGCTTCAACCTCTTCCCGCATATGACCGCGGTGGAGAACGTCATAGAGGCGCCGGTCCAGGTCAAGGGCGAGGCGAAGGCGGTCGCGCGGGAGCGGGCGCTGAAGCTGCTGGACCGGGTGGGGCTCTCCGACAAGGCCGGCAGCTACCCCTCGCAGCTCTCCGGCGGCCAGCAGCAGCGTGTGGCCATCGCCCGGGCGCTGGCCATGGAGCCCAAGCTGATGCTCTTCGACGAGCCCACCTCGGCGCTCGACCCCGAGCTGGTCGGCGATGTGCTGGATGTGATGCGCGGGCTGGCGGAGGACGGGATGACCATGATCGTGGTGACCCACGAGATGGGCTTCGCCCGCGAGGTCGGGGACTCCATCGTGTTCATGGACGACGGGGTGGTCGTGGAGTCCGGGCATCCGCGCGAAGTGCTCACCAATCCGCGGCACGAGCGGACGAAGTCGTTCCTGTCGAAGGTCCTGTAGAGCTGCTCGGCAGCGCACGACGGGCGGTACGGCCCGAACCCGGCCCGTACCGCCCGTACCCGCTTGAGCTCCTTGAACTACTTCAGCGCGAGCACCATCGCGTCCGACGGGGAGCACCACACGGCCCGCGCCTCGCCGAACCCCACCTCGCGCAGCGTGTCCGCATGCCAGCCGACGGGCTGGAACGCCTCGGCCACGCCGCTCGCGTGGTCGGGCCCGTCGGCCGGGTTGCCGAAGATCTTGAACCGCTCGGCGACCGGCGCGCCGAGCACCGGATCCCCGGCCGCCGCCTGCCACCACGCCGCCCAGTCCTGCACGCCCTCGGCCCTGGCCCGCTCCTGCCGGGCGCCCTCGAACGCGCGCACCCCGGCGTCGATCCGCGGCGTGCCCTCCCCCGGCATATGGTCGGCGTTGAGGAACACCCCGCCGTCCCGCACCACCCCGGCCAGCTGCCCGTACAGCACCCGCAGCGCGTCGCTGTCCAGCCAGTGCAGCGCGGTGGCGGTCAGTACGGCGTCGTACGAGCGGTGCGGCAGCTCGTCCGTCCAGTGGGGATCGCGCAGATCCGCCGTGATGAACCGGACCCGGTGGTCCGCCGCGAAGTGGCCGCGCGCGATGGTCAGCAGCGCCGGGTCCAGATCCACGCCCGTGCTGGTCGCGCGGGGGAATCTGCGCACCGCCCGGTCGGTGATGCTGCCCGTACCGCAGGCCAGGTCCAGGATTCTGGGCTCCGGGCCGACCAGCGCCTCCACCGCGTCCAGCATCACCCGGAACCGCTCCTCGCGGTCGGGGAGGTACCACTCCTGCTGTCGATCCCAGCTCTGCTGCCATGCCCGCCAGTTCGGCGCGGCGACGGTGTCCACCATCGAACGCTCTCCCCGTCCCTCGGTCGTAATACCCTCGTACCTAGATCAGCCATTACCGACCTTAGCCCCGCCCCTGTAAGGACCACAAGTGGAACTGGCTTATTACTCGGATCTCGCCGTGCGCCTGGTCAACAGCGAGGAGCCCGCCCGCGGCACCGACACCCTCACCTCGGTCGAGGCCGTACGCGAGCTCTTCGGGGCCAGCCAGCAGGCGGCGCGGCGCGCCACCGACGCCGATGTCACCCGGCTGAGATCAGTGCGCGCCCGGCTGCGCGCCGTCTTCGAGGCGGCGGCGGGCGGGGACGAGGTGCTGGCCGTGGACCTGCTGAACGCGCTGCTGATCGAGTTCCCGGTCAGCCCGCAGATCTCCGGGCATGCGCACCGGGACGAGGACGGCCGCCCCGACTGGCATATGCACATCGCCGACTACGCGGCCAACGCGGGCGCCGGCTATGCCGCGACCGCCTCCATGGGGCTGGCCTTCCACCTCACCGAGCTGGGCGTCGACCGCCTCGGCATCTGCGAGGCGACGCCGTGCCGCAACGCCTATCTCGATACATCGACAAATCGATCCCGGCGCTACTGCTCGGACCGCTGCGCCACCCGCGCCAACGTCGCCGCCTACCGCGCCCGCAAGCGCCTCGACGCCGAGCGCTCCGACAGCGCCCCGCGCCAGCCGGACAACGACCGCCCGGAGCGCGGCGCCCGCACCGGCCGCACCGCGGACAGCGCCCACGACAGCATCCCGGTCAGCGACCGCTGACCCGACCCCGCGGGACCCGACCCCGCGGCCGGCCGCGGCCGCAACCGCAGCCAGGCCCGGGCCACCACCAGATCGTCCGGCACCACGCCGAACTCCCGGCTGTCGTTCTCCACGTACGGGTTGTCCCCCATGACCCACCAGCCGCCGTCGCGCCGCTCCACCGCGCGCTTGACGATCAGCAGGTCCTGGCGGAACGGATGCCGCAGCACCACCACATCGCCCGCGCGGACGGCCGCGCCGTACCGGACGACCAGCCGGTCACCGGGGTTCAGCGTCGGCACCATCGACGGGTTGTACACCTCGGCGAGCCCGATCCGCAGCAGCCCACCGCGCTCGCGGTCCTGCTCCTGCCCGCGATCGTGCAGCTGCTCTCGCATCACGGCACCTCCGGTCACGTACACATTCAGCATCCCAGGCATCTCAGGCTGCCACTGGACTTTTGACCTAAGCCCCCCGGGGCACCCGAGAAAAGCCTTCCCCCACGGAGTAATCTCGCACCTGAGAAGACGATCACTTAGGAAGGACAGCAGTATGCTCTCCCGCCTGTTCGCCCCGAAGGTCAAGGTCAGCGCCCACTGCGACCTGCCCTGCGGCGTGTACGACCCGGCCCAGGCCCGTATCGAGGCCGAGTCCGTCAAGGCCGTCCAGGAGAAGTACCAGGCCAACGAGGACCCGCACTTCCGGGCTCGCGCCACCGTCATCAAGGAGCAGCGCGCGGAGCTCGCCAAGCACCACGTCTCGGTGCTGTGGAGCGACTACTTCAAGCCGCCGCACTTCGAGAAGTACCCGGAGCTGCACCAGCTGGTCAACGACGCCCTCAAGGCCCTCAGCGCCGCCAAGGCCTCCACGGACCCGGCGACGGGCCAGAAGGCTCTGGACTACATCGCCCAGATCGACAAGATCTTCTGGGAGACCAAGAAGGCCTGATCTCGCATCGCGCCCTTCCTGGCCGCACCTGGTCCGCACGCCGCCGAACACGGCGTCCGTCGCGGACCGGGTGCGGTTCTGGTTTCCGCCGGCGCGACCGTCAATCGGTCTGCTGGGCGGGTGGGGTCGGTGGGAAGGGGATCTGTGCCAGGGCGGGGAGCAGCCACTTCTCCTCGTCGTCCAGGTGCCGGGTCAGCTCCTCGCTGATCCGGTCCAGGTCGGCCCGGAAGCGTACGGGGTCGGCGGTGGCGATGTCGGCGAGCAGGGCGAGCAGCCGGTCCTTGAGGCGGGCGAGCGTGCGGTGCTGGTCGCGGAGGTGTTCGAGGGGTTCGCGGAGCTGGGGGTGGTGGGTCGCGAGGGCGGGGAAGATGTGGTCGTCCTCGCCGGTGTGGTGGTGCGTCAGCCCCTCGCAGAAGGCCAGGCAGTGCTGGCGGATCTGCAGGCCGAGCCCGGGTGGCGGGGGTTCGCCCGGGCCCTGGTGGGCGGCTCGGGCGGCGAGGTGGGCGTCGGCCTCGTCGCGTATGTGGCGCAGCTGGCCGCGCAGCCAGGTGTGGATCTGCAGGAACTTGTCGGCGAGGGTCCTGACCTCGCCGGGCGCCTCCCCCGCTGCGTGGTCGGGGCGCTCCAGCACCACGACCGGCAGCGTGCGGGCGGTACGGCTCTGGTAGTCGCCGTAACCGGGCGCCACCCGCACCACCTGCTCGAAGAGCTCGTCGCGCCGCGCCCCCTCGGCGGGGACCGCGATCGCCTCGTACGCCTCGGTGCCGGCCTCCACCCGCACCACGGGGTGGGCGAGGAGGTTGTGGTACCAGGCGGGATGGCGGGGCGCGCCGAGGTTGGACGCGACGACGAGGTGCAGTTCGCCGTCGCGGACGTAGCCGAGCGGAACGGTGTGGCGCTCCCCCGACTTCGCTCCGGTGGTGGTGAGCAGGAGGAGGTCGCCGCCTTCGAAGGGGCCACCGACCTTTCCTCCGTTTGCTCGGAACTCCTCGATGATCTGCTGGTTGAAGGACTTGGGCATGCGGTGTCGACTCTCCGGAAAAGGGTGTGGAGGCGCGCGGCCCTCGTCCGAAGGTCCCGAGATCTGAAGATCCGGAGATGGACGTGGATGTGTTCAGCCGACGAACAGAAATGACGGACAGGGCCCGACGCGCGATGGCTCTCGGGTCAGATGCGAGGCGCGGAGTATGAACTCATGGCGTGGCCCCTTCATGATGGTGCTCGCCCAGCTGCCGACCGGCCCACTGCTCTTTGGTCGACGCCACGTGGCACCGCGCCCCATTACAGCCAGGCGGTCACCCGCTGTCAACATGCGCCCGTACCTCGGGTCGCCTCCGCGAGGCGCCGGGCGATGCGGCGCACATCGGCCTCGGTGGTGCGCCAGTTGCTGAAGGCCGCGCGCAGCGCGGGGACGCCCGCGTAGACGGTCGGGGTGAGGAAGACCTCGTCGGCCAGCGACTCGGCGAAGGCGGCGAGCCGTTCGGGGGTCGGGTCCTCGGCCAGGGTGAAGCAGACGACGTTCAGCCGGACGGGCGCGAGGAGCCGTAGCCCCGGGGCGGCGTCGACGGCCTCGCCCAGGGCGTGGGCGCAGTCCGTGCAGCGCTCGACGATGTCGCGGTGCCCGTCCCGGCCGTAGGCCCGCAGCGTGAACCAGGCGGCGAGGGCGCGCAGGCGGCGGGAGTTCTCGGGGGTGAGGTGGACGAGGTCGGGGGTCGCGCCGAGCGGGCCGAGGTAGGCGGCCGCGTTCTGGAAGACCCGGGCCTGAAGGTCGCGGCGGCGGGTGAACTGGACGGCGCTGTCGTACGGCACGTTCAGCCACTTGTGCAGGTCCACGTAGACCGAGTCGGCCGCGTCCAGGCCGGCGACGAGGTGGGCGTGGCGTGCCCGACTTCCAGAACCCGACCGGCGCGCTCATGACCCCCCGTACCCGGCGGGCCGTCGCCGAGTCGGCCGCACGCCACCGGGTCACGGTCGTGGCGGGCGAGACGATGCGCGACCTCGACCTGCGCGACCCCGACCTGCGCCAGGGCGCCGGATGCGGGGCGGCACCGCCCCGCATCCGGCGCGCCCTGCTGATCGGCTCGGCCGCCAGGACCGTATGGGGCGGCCTGCGCATCGGCTGGATCCGGGGGCCGGCCGGTCTGATCGGCGAGCTGTGCCGCGACCCGCTGTGCCCGCCGCTGGCCGCGTCGCCGATGCAGCAGCTCGTGGCCGCCGAGCTGCTGGGCGACCCGATGCCCGTACTGCTGCGCGCCGGGCGGAGCTGCGGCGGCAGCGTCCGACCACCTGGCCGGGCTTGGGGTGGAGGTGTCCCCTGGCCCGGGCTTCGCGGCCGCTCTGCGGTTGCCCTACACCGTTCCTAGGGACTGAGCGGGAGTGAGTCCTGTTGCCAGGACTCGTGCTCAGCCGTGTGCCCCGAACGGTTGTGGGCACACTGGTCCCCCGCTTTCGCTCCGTATCCGGCGCCGGCGGATCGTGTCCGTGGTCCGGGAGTGCGGGGGCGGGTTCCCTCACGCCCCGGGATGCCCGATGCGGCCTGGACGCTCCGATGCCCTGCACGATCGCTCTGGTCGTGCAGGGGCGGTTGCGTCCGTCGCCGGATCGGGCACCCCAGGGCGCGCCGTCCGATCGCCACGGCGGCGGCGTCGTGGCGGGTGGTCTTGCGGGTCTTGCAGGTCAGGGGCTTTTGCCAGTGCTGGGCGCCCCAGCGGCTGGTGTAGGCGGGATCGACAGCGACGATGGTGATGCCGAGCTCGGCGGCCATCGACACCAAGTGGGCCCGCAGCTTGCTCACGGGCATGCCGGAGATCAGTTTGCGGAAGCGCTTACGCCGCCCGTGCTTCTCCCGGGTCGTCTCCGCCCGGAAGTCCAGGTCCTCAATGGCGATGGCCAGGTGGTGGCGGCCAGCCCAGTGCAGGAGGCGGATGAGAGCATGCCGCACCTGCGCGTCCCGGTGCGGTGCGCTGCCCGTGAGGTCGTAGTCGAACCTGCGGGGGTTGCCGACGGGGTTGCCGTGGGCGTCCAGGCGCCAGGCAGCCAGATGGTCGGCGTTCATGTCGACACCCACCAGACCACCCGCCCGGGCCGCCTCCAGCGGCACCGTCTCCACGGGTGGGGTCTGCCAGGATGCCGTCAGGTACCAACGGCCACGCCCCACGTCGTAGTGGATGCGGTACGCCACAGCACGATTCGCCGAGACACGGTCCACCCACTCCCGGCCCCGGTGCCGGAAGCGGACCCGGCAGGCCAGCACATACCGGCCGTGGGGCCGGTTCGCCAGCCCGGCCAGCGGCGCTGGAAGCTTGATGCTCACCTCACCGTCCGCAGTGACACGGATCGTCTCGTTCCCGCAACCCTTCCCCGACTCGCCATCGGCCTGGAGGAACCAACGCCTGGCCTCCCACCGCTGGCGCCACTGCGTCGCGGTCAGGCGGGCGGCCTCAAGGTTGTGCCGGTTACGCAGCAGCTTCCTGCCACCGCGCACCACCCGCACCCGCCCGGCCTCACGGTCCGCCCGCTCCCGCTCCAGCTGGTCTTCCAGCAGGTGCAGGCGCCGGGACTTGGCGAACCACTCCTGCCGGGAGCGATAACCACCCGGCGCCCCCTTGGAACCCTTCGCCCCGACCGGCAACGACAGCCGACGAGCGATCACGTCGATGCCTGCCTGGAGGTTCTGGATATGCGCGAGCTGACCGCGCCGGGCCAGCGCCCACTGATCATGCGTGGCCTTGGTGATACTGCCCGCCCAGCGCGAGGAGGAGTCCTGGGTCAACACCCGCTTGCGCTGCGCCCACTGGTCAGTGTGGTGATCCAGTCCGGCCACGCAGCGGGCCTTCAGGTCCCGGGAGGCCAGGGAACCGAGCAGCCCGCCGACCAGGCGCAGGACCTTCTCGTCCTGCCCGGTCAGGCCTTTGAGGCTGGTGCGGGTGGCCACCCCGGTCGGGCCGGGCACCACCAACGGCGCCGCCACCTCGCGCAACCCGCCCACCCCCACCCGGCTCGAAGACCCCGTCACCACACCCAACGAGCACCCCCCATAAAGGTCACGCATTCGACATAAGAACTCCCATTCCCTTCATTTCCAAGTCCCGTGGCACGGTCGTCGATGCTCACTCACACACACCAAAACGCACCCAAGCGCTGTCAACCGACAGCAGCTCACAACCCCGCCGCCCTCCGCGCTCGACCGCGTCGCGGCCGTCCTGGACGCGGCGTACGGGGCCTGACGGAGGCGCGTACGCCGCGTCCTGACGAGGGGGGCGCCCCGGTTGATGTGGGGACGGATCTGCACGACGCTGGATCTGCGCGCCCTGGTGACCTCCCACCCCGGAGGCCGGGGCCAGGCGTGCTGAAGGTGGGACAGATCGACGATGACGGGCCACAAGACCTCCCTTCCCTTTGGCGACGGACCCGACGACGGACCCGGCGACGGGCTCGGCGACGGGCTCGGCGACCGGCCGGACAACCCGCTCGACGAGGCGGCCACGGCCAGGGCCACGATCAGCGCTGACGCCATCGTGACCAGCTGGAACGAGGGCGCCCGTCGGCTGCTCGGCCACCTTCCCTCGGAGGTGGTGGGGCGGCGGGCCGCCGCGCTGCTCGCCGAGGAGGTCTCCCCCGCCGACGTACGGGCCGTCGCGGCCCTCCCCCGCTGGAGCGGAACGCTGACCCTGCGCCACCGCGACGGCCGCCCCGTACGGGTCCGGCTGCTGGCCCACCGCGGCGAGCCGATCGCCGACGGGGGGCCGGGCGACTGGCTGCTGGTCTCCCCGCTCCCGGGCCCCGAGGGCGGCACCCGAGACGTCGAAGAGGAGGGGGCGGAAGCGGCGGACGAGGCTCTGCTGGCGCTCGCCTCGCAGCAGTCCCCCTGCCCCGTGGCGATCTACGACAGGATGCTGCGGCTGCGCAGGATCAACGATCAGATGGCCGACGTCATCGGCCTGCCCGAGAGCGAGATCCGCGGCCTGCGGCTCTCGGAGATCGGCGGAATGCTGGAGAGCGAAGAGCTCGAACGGCACATGGTCGAGGTGCTGCGCACCGGGGAGCGGCGCGATGTGGAGACGTTCCGCCGCGTCGGCGAAGAGGCCCACGCCCGCGCCTGGTCCGCCCGCCTCGCCCCGGTCAAAGCGCCGGACGGCGAGGTGCGCGGCATCTGTCTGGCCGCCCACGACATCACCGAGCAGTACCTCGCCCGGCAGCGGCTGCTGCTGCTCAGCGAGTCCAGCGTGCGCATCGGCACCACGCTCGACGTCACCCGGACCGCGCAGGAGCTGGCCGACGTGGGCGTCCCGGGCCTGGCCGACTTCGTCAGCGTCGACCTGCTGGAGCGGCTGGACCAGAACGCGGGGGCGGAGGGGGTCGAGGCGTTCGCCGAACCGCCGCCCGGCCCGCTCGCCGGCCCGGTGGTGCTGCGCCGGGTCGCCCGTCAGTCCGTCTTCCCCGGCGCCCCGGAGGCCGTGATCAAGCTGGGGCAGGTGGGAACCTATCCGGAGTTCTCCCCGCAGGCCAGGTCCCTGGCGGTGGGCCGTCCCAGCATCCATCGCGTGACCGACCCCGTCTTCAGGCGCTGGACGGCCGAGAGCCCCGCCCTCGCCGCCATGCTGCGCACCTACGGCCTCCACTCGATGATGTCGGTGCCCATCCGGGCCCGCGGGGTCACCCTCGGAGTGGCCACCTTCTCCCGGCACACCCGGCCCGATCCGTTCACCCACGACGATGTGCTGCTCGCGGAGGAGATCACCACCCGGGCCGCCGTCTGCCTGGACAACGCGCGCCGCTTCACCCGGGAGCGCGACACCGCCCTGGCGCTGCAGCGCAGCCTGCTGCCCCAGACGCTGCCCAGGCCCACGGCGCTGGACGTCGCCTTCCGCTACCAGCCCGCCGGGCCGTACGCCGGGGTGGGCGGCGACTGGTTCGATGTGATCCCGCTGTCCGGGGCGCGGGTCGCGCTGGTCGTCGGCGATGTGGTCGGCCACGGCATCCATGCCTCGGCCACGATGGGCCGGCTGCGTACGGCGGTCCGCACGCTGGCCGACGTCGACCTGCCGCCCGACGAACTGCTCACCCACCTCGACGACCTCGTCATCCACCTGTCCGCAGAGGGCACCGCGTCCACGCCCACCGGGGGCGTCACGCCCGCCGAGGACATGACACCCGCCGGGGACGTCGGGGCCACCTGTCTGTACGCGGTGTACGACCCGGTCGCCCGCAGCTGCGCGCTCGCCCGCGCGGGGCATCCGCCGCCGGTCCTGGTGGATCCCGACGGCACGGTGAACCCCGTCCAGGTGCCGGCCGGGCCGCCGCTGGGCGTCGGCGGGCTGCCCTTCGAGGCGGTCGAGTTCGAGATGCCCGAGGGCGCGGTGCTCGCCCTCTACACCGACGGCCTGATCGGCGGCCGGGGCCGCGACCTCGACGAAGGGCTCGCCGCCCTCACCGGCGCGCTGGCCCGCCTCTCCCCCTCCCTGGAGGCCGGATGCGACAGCGTGCTGCGCACACTGCTCCCCGAGCAGGGCGCCCCCGACGACGTCGCCCTCCTCCTGGCCCGCACCCGCGGCCTGGACGCGTCGCGCGTGGCGACCTGGGACGTGCCCGACGACCCGGCGCTCGTGGCCCGGGCCCGCCGGGACGTGACGGACCAGCTGATGACCTGGGGTCTCGAGGAGGCCGTCTTCACCACCGAACTGGTCGTCAGCGAGCTGGTCACCAACGCCATGCGGCACGCCACCGCGCCCATCCAGCTGCGCCTCATCTACGACCACACCCTGATCTGCGAGGTCTCCGACGGCAGCAACACCGCCCCGCATCTGCGCCGCGCCCGCGTCTTCGACGAGGGCGGGCGCGGGCTGCTGCTGGTCGCCCAGCTCAGCCTGCGCTGGGGCAGCCGGCACTCGGCCACCGGGAAGACGATCTGGGCGGAACAGGCGCTGCCGTCGCCCGAGTCATGACGGCGGAGCCGCGTCATGGCGGTGGTGCCGAGTCATGGCGGTGGTGCTGCATCGCGCGAAGCCGTATCAGCCGCCCTGGCGCGTGGCGCGGGCTTCGGCCTGAGGGGTCTGCTGGACGAGCACCGTGGTGGCGCGCTCCAGGAGGTCGCACAGCGTGGCGTGCTCGTCCGGGGTGAAGGCGTCGGTGAGGGCGCGTTCGAGCACGATCACCTCGCCGTAGGCGCCCTCGAGCACTTCATGGCCCTGATCGGTCAAGGAGGCGAGCAACACCTTGGCGTGCACGGATGACGGCCGGCGGGCGATGAGCTGCTTTCTTTGCAGACCGGTCAGGACGGAGGCCATGGTCTGCTGGGTGACCCCGGCGGCGCGGGCGAGTTGCGCGCCGGACATGTCCTCCTGGCGCGACAGCGCGAGCAGGACCGTGTACTGCGTCATGGTGAGGCCGTAGCCGCGCAGGACCGCCTCGTGATGGGCCATCAGGGCCTGTTCGGTGCGGCGGATGCGCGTGCACAGGTACTCCTCGGCCGGGATCTCGGTCACGTCGCCCTCCATCTTTCACAGGATCCTTGGTTGACTCAGGTAGCTGACACTCGTTAGCGTCTTCTGTATCAGGATACTGATTCACCTCAGGGAGCAGTGACCATGAAGGCTGTCGTCCTGGACACCGACGACCGATTCCACCTCATCGACATCGACCAGCCCGCCCCTGGCCCCGGCGAGGTCGCGATCCGCGTCCAGTACGCGGGAATCCAGTGGGGCGATGTCCTCCTGCGCGGCGGCCACTTTCCCGTGCCGCGGCCGTTCGTACCCGGCTTCGAGGCGGCCGGGCACATCGTCGCCGTCGGCGAGGGCGTCGCCGACGACCGCCTCGGGCAGCAGGTGACGGCGCTGACCAGCGGCGGTGCCTACGCCGAGGTGGTGGTGGCGCCCGCCGCGCTCACCTTCGACACCTTCGGCACGGACCTGCGGACCGCCGCCGGGTGCGGCTGGGCCGCCCCCACCGCCTACGACCTGATCAACACCGTTGGCCGAGTGCGTCCCGGCGAGAGCGTCCTCATCCATGCGGCGGCCGGCGGCGTCGGCAGCCTTGCCGCCCAGGTCGCCAGAACCGCCGGCGCCGGTCGTATCGTCGGCGTCGTCAAAGACGCCCAACGCGCCTCCTACGCCGCCCAATTCGGCTACGACCAGCTGATCACGCGTGAGGAGTTCACCCAGGAGTTCACCGACGCCCCCGACGCCCCCGACGCCCCCGACCAGGAGCTGTTCGACCTGATCCTGGATCCCGTCGGCGGGCCGGTACGCGAGACCAACCTGCGGCGCCTCGCACCGCACGGCCGACTGGCGATCTACGGCAACCTCGCCACCTTCGAGCCCGTCGCGCTCAGCGCCAACGATCTGCTGATGAGCGGCAAGTCCGCGCTGACGTACAACAGCAACCTGCTCAGCCAGACCCACCCCGACCGCCTGGCCGAAAGCGCCCGGGAGGCGCTTCAGTTGGTGGCCGCCGGGCGAATCCGTCCGGATGTCACCGCCGAGTACGAGATGGCCGACCTCGCCGAGGCCGTACAGCGCCTGGCCGATGGAGCCACCCACGGCAAGAGCGTCCTCCGCATCGCCGCCTGAGCGCCCGAGTCGGACGAGGAATTCCGTGCCTCACGCCGACGCCTCACGAGCCGAGGGCGGGACGGGGAGAATGCCGTCGCCGGTACGCAGCAGGGGGTTGTCGTTGCGCAGCAGCCACTGCCGGTACGCCGCGCTCGCCCACGCCGCCTCCAGGTAGGAGTCCCTGAGGTCGCGGAAGAGCGCGTCCGCGGTGGGCGGGTCGATGGCGCGGGAGGCCAGGGACAGGCGGAGGGTGAGGGGGTCGTCGCGGAGGGGGCGGATGGTGAGGCCGGGGCGGGGGGTGGCGGTGGGTCGGCAGGGGGTGATGAGTTCGCCGGAGGCGACCAGGTCGGCGGCGGTGGGGTAGTCGCCGTAGACGACGCGGGGTCTTCGGCCCGCCGCGGCGAAGGCGCGGCGGAGGGTGGCTTCCTGGCCGTCCAGGGCGGGGTCGACCATCCACTGGTCGGCGGCGAGGTCGGCGAGGGTGACGAGGGGGCAGGCGGCGGCCGGGTGGGTGGTGGGGAGGGCGACGAACTGCGGCTCCCGGGCGACGAGGACGCGTCGCCGTACGCCGTCGGAGGCCCGCAGCGGGGCGTCCTCGGCCTCGTGGACGAAGGCGACGTCCAGTTGGTTCTCGGCGACCATCCGCAGCAAAGAGTCGGCCCAGACGTCGATATGGATCGTGGTGTCCGCGTCGGGAAAGCGGGCACGGAGCCGGCGCAGCCATCCCGCCACGGCCTGGCTGCCCGTGCTGCCGACCCGCAGCCGGGCGCCGGTGGCCCGGCCGGCCTCCTGTTTGGCCTCGGCGACCAGGGCGTTCATTTCGGCCACGATGGGCCGGGCCCGGCACAGCACTGAGCGTCCGAGCGGGGTCGGCCGGCTGCCGGTGAGTTCGCGCGAGAACAGCGAACCACCGATGGCGTTCTCGATGCGCCTGAGCTGGGTCGTCAACGAGGGCTGGCTCATGCCCAGCTGCCGTGCGGCCTTGCGTAAGCTGCCGGTGTCGGCGATGGCGCACACCGCGCGAAGGTGCCTGACCTCGAGCTCCACGGCGTGAGCATAACGGCGGGTCAGGACGTCACACCAGACACTCAATGCCCACGAACACCACATCCCGGGCGTCCATTTGACGTCGAGACAGACGGTCGGAAAAGCGGCCACGCACGAGGCTATGTGATGGTGCTATCGCCTGTTGATATCTCCGCGTAGCGCCGGATCTCACCAAGACTTCGGGGCACCAAGCGTTCATCCCCTGACCCCGGCCCACCGCCCCACACCACGGCGGCCGGCCGGGGTCTGACGGACGATGAGGAGCCCCCCACATGAAGTTCCCCACGTCAGCGCTCGTGGCCACGCTGGGCCTCGGCCTGGCCTCGACCCTGTCCGCCGTACCCGCCTCCGCCGCCACATCCGACAGCGGAGCCGTCAGCCACACCGCCAAGTCCGCGTACGTCGCGAGCGGCGAGAGCCGCGGCGACACCGACGCCTTCCTCCAGGCCGTGATCAAGTCGGTGCTGGCCAAGCGGGGCGTGGTGCCCGGCACGCAGGCCGTCACCGTCACCTACAGCACCAGCAGGGCCCCGAGCTTCAGGTCCGTGATAGCGCGCTCCACCCAGATCTGGAACTCCGCGGTGAGCAACGTGCAGCTGAAGGAGGGCAGCAACCCCGACTTCGAGTACCGCGAGGGCAACGACCCGAGCGGCTCGTACGCGAGCACGGACGGCCACGGCAACGGCTACATATTCCTGGACTTCGCGCAGAACCAGCAGTACGACTCCACCCGTGTCACCGCGCACGAGACCGGCCATGTGCTCGGGCTGCCGGACCACTACTCGGGTCCGTGCAGCGAGCTGATGTCGGGTGGCGGGCCGGGCACGTCCTGCAAGAACTCACAGCCCAACGCGGCCGAGAAGAGCAGGGTGAACCAGCTCTGGGCGAACGGCCTGGCCGGCCTCAGCAAGACGCTCGAGGTGAGCGCCCGATAGGGCCACCACCACCAGCGCCTCCTACCGCACCCGGCACCCGCTTCACGCCGGGTGCGGTCCGGTGTCCGCCGGGAGTACGGTAAAGGCACCGAGAGCATTTCGCACATACCGGCCGGATTCCCCTGGGGCTGGGGTCCGGCCGCGGGGAGTGAGCACCATGGAGACCGTCGTCACCGTGGCCGTGATCGCCGCGCTGATCGCCGTGGGCGTGGTGGTGATCCACCGGCTCAACGCCCAGCACGGCAGTCGGGTCTCCGCTCTCCGCTACGGCGACACCCCGCCCGGACAACGCCCCCTGCGGCACCATCGCGTCCTCAGCCGCTGGCGGCAGGGCCACCGTGTCGGCTCCGGCCGGAAGCGGCGGGTCTGAGCGGTACGGGCCCGCCCCAACGGCCACAGCCCCCGTCAGTCCTCCCGTAACGCGTCCGCCAGCGTCGGCACCGGGCACACCACGTCCAGCAGCCCGCCCACCCGCAGCGTGCGCAGGATCAGCGGGCTGTCGCAGACCACCCGCAGCCGGCCGCCGCGGTCCCGCACCCGGCGGTAGGCGCGGCACAGCAGCTCCACCCCCGAGCAGTCGAAGAAGCACGTCGGGGTCAGGTCGATGACGACGGCGGGCGCGGGCGGGGAGGTGGCCCGGTCCAGCTCCAGGCCGACGGATTCCCGGCCGACGATGTCGATCTCGCCGTGGAGCTCCACGACCGTGTATCCGCCGACGCCGTACGCGCAGGCGCGGGGCGCCGCGCTCCGGTCCGCGCGGAAGCGCTCGGGGGTGATCGCGGCAGGCGGAGGCGCCTCCTGGCGGGGAGCGCCTTGCTGCGTCATCGCGAAATCACCTCGGAACGGCACACTGCCCCCTTTCACCATCGATAGGCTCCCGGAAGCGGGCACAGTCTGCATCGGGGCGGATACCACCGGGTCCTGGGTGACGTGCCGCGAGCGTAGAGGGGTGACCGCCGGTTACGGAGGTAGGCACCCCATATTTCCCAGAGTAAATGCGCTCGTACGAGTGAATTTCTGTTCTTACTATTGACACTTGGTCGGACGATGCTTGGCGACGGTTCAGGCGATGACGCCGTTGCTCCCTCCGGCGCTCACCTCCCCCGACCGCGCGACCGCCAGGGCCAGGTCATCCACGACCTCGAAGGCGTCCTCGAGCCGGACCATGCGCAGCAGCCGGGTGAACCGCGGGTCGACGATCACCAGCCGCAACCGTCCGCCGCGCTCCAGTGCGCGATTGCGCAGGCGGCACAGCAAGGACACCCCGGCACAGTCCAGGAAGGTCACCATCCGCAGGTCCAGGACCAGGTTCGGACGGGCCTCGCGGGCGAGGGAATCAAGCCGGGCGGAGATCCTCGCCGTGGCGAAGATGTCCAGCTCACCGGAGATCTCAGCCACCGTGACGCCGCCGAGCACACGCACACGAACACCGAATGCGGGCCGATCGTCAAACATGAAAGCCCCCTTGGGGTGATGGAGGCGACGACCCCGTCAGTACATGACATACCCATCTATCAGCCCACCAGTCAACGAACGGGTGGGCAAGTGTCATTGGCGTATGTGCGGTGGCCCGGTGAACAACACCCCGCGGTCCGGCCGGACTACGACGGCAAGCCGTCCTGACCCGGCGACAGGTGCTGCGGATACCCCGGCGAGTCCCCCGGCCCGGGCGGGCCTCCCGGCCCCCAGAAGCGCTCGGCCCGCCTGCGCCGCCTGGCCGCCATCAGCAGCGTCAGCACGCCGGCCAGCACGGCCAGCAGGCCGCCGCCCACGGTCAGCAGCCACGCGGGGACGCCCCCGATGGTCAGCAGCTTGTGGTCGTACGTGACGCGCTGATAGGTGTCGTCCGTCTCCGCGCGCCGGAACTCATGGTCCCCGTAGATGAGTTCCGGCCGCGGAAACGACTGCTGGAAGCTCGTCAGGAACATCCGCTTCCCCGCCAGCTCCGCCAGGTCCCCCCGCGGCGCCTGCCCCGGGGTGACCCACCCGGCGTAGGTCACCCGCGGCGCCCCGCCCCCGATGTCGCCGCGCGGCTCCATGCGGTGCGGCGCCAGGACGTACAGCTCGAGGTTCTGCGCCGTCTTCGCCAGCCGCGACAGCCGCATGGGATAGATCAGACGGTTCGAGTCGAAGGTGAGCCGCAGCGGGTCGAGCGTCCCGCCCAGCACGTCCTTGGCCCCGTCCTTGGCCCCGTCCTCAGCTCCGTCCTTGGCCCCGTCGCCCCGGCCGGCGACCGCCGCGGGCGCCAGGCGCACCGCCACGTACTCCCACTTGGCGCGTACGTACGGCCTGAGCCCGTCCGCCAGCCGGTCCGGCAGCTGGAAGCCGTGCTTCTCCAGCCAGTCGCGCAGCGCGTCCGGATCGGTCGCGGTGAGCCGGGCGACGTCGAACGGACCGAGCCGTTCACGGCCGACGACGCCCACGCGCGGGGGCGCGCTCGACGGGGCGCCCGCCCCGGCCCCGTCGGCGTACCTGATCTTTCGGTCGTCGAAGGGCCAGTCGCCCGTCCTCGGCCAGAAGTAGTGGCGCGTCCGGTGCGCCGGCGCGGTGACCTCGCCCACCTCGTCGAACAGCGCGCGGTCCCCGAGCCGCACCGTCGCCCGGTTCGGCACGGGCATGATCCACGCCGCCTCGTGGGCGTCGCCGCCCACCGTCAGGCTCATGACGATCTCCTCGGTGTGGCCGTCCCAGCGCACCACCGACGTCTCCCGCGCCACCGCCACGGTGGTGTTCCGGCCGGGCACCAGCCCGCCGCAGCCGCAGGCGTACGCCGGCCAGACCAGTGATCCGAGCTGGATAGACGCCAGCGCCAGCACCACCAGCCAGGTCCGCTGCCACCCGGGCCGCGATATCCGTCCCCCGACGTACCGCACTCCGCACTCCCCCGCCCGCGGCTCCGGCTCGGCCGTACCGCGCATCACCGTGATATTCACCGTGCCCGTACCCGCCTGACCGGCGGACATGTCCTCAGACGGTGGCAACGAGGGATCCGGTTCCTTGGCTGGAAAGGTGGAAAGCTCCAGATCTCGAGGCGCAATGTTGGTACATAACGGCGCGCGCGGGGCCCGTGCGCCCCACAAGACTGGCCTGCACAGCCCGACCGGGCGCCGCCCAGCCCGCATATCCGGGCGACGGCCGGATGGACGACACCCGCGCGAAGGGGCAGAGATGACGGGTTCACGCATAGCCGCCGTCGGCCACTACCAGCCCGCGAGGGTGCTCACCAACGACGATCTGGCCGCCATCGTCGACACCAGCGACGAATGGATCCGCACCCGGGTCGGGATCCGCACCCGGCACATCGCCCGGGCGGACGAGACCGTGGACGAGATGGCCGCCGCGGCGGCCAGCAAGGCCCTCGCCGCGAGCGGGCTCGCACTCGCCGATATCGACCTCGTGATCGTCGCCACGTCCACGGCGATCGACCGCAGCCCCAATATGGCGGCCCGCGTCGCCGCCCGGCTCGGCCTCGGCTCCCCCGCCACCTTGGACATCAATGTGGTGTGCGCGGGCTTCACCCACGCCCTGGCCACCGCCGACCACACCATCCGGGCCGGGGCTGCCTCCGCCGCCCTGGTCATCGGCGCCGACAAGTTCACCGAGGCGGCCGACTGGACCGACCGCTCCAGCTGCGTGCTGCTCGGCGACGGCGCCGGCGCGGCGGTCGTGGTGCCCGATGACCGGGCGCAGGAGGCGGACGGGGACGGCGTCCCGGGGATCGGTCCGGTGGTCTGGGGCTCGGTGCCCGAGATGGGCCACGCCGTACGTATCGAGGGCACCCCGCCCCGCTTCTCGCAGGAGGGCCAGGCGGTCTACCGCTGGGCCACCACCCAACTGCCGCCCATCGCGCGCGAGGTGTGCGCACGGGCCGGGATCACCCCCGAGGAGCTGGCCGGGGTGGTGCTGCACCAGGCGAACCTGCGGATCATCGAACCGGTCGCGCGCAAGCTCGGCGCCACGAACGCGGTCATCGCGCGCGATGTCGTCGACTCCGGCAACACCTCGGCGGCCAGCGTGCCGCTCGCGCTGTCCAAGCTGGTCGAGCGGCGGGAGATCGCTCCGGGCGCGCCGGTGCTGCTCTTCGGCTTCGGCGGCAATCTGTCGTACGCGGGTCAGGTCATCCGCTGCCCGTAAGACCCCGCCGTGTCGTGTCCGATTCGTTCAAGACCGGCGGTCGGCGGCTTGCCTACGCTGCCCGCATGACAGCACGATTTGACGCGATCGGCCTGGTCACCACCGACATGGCCGCCTCGCTCGCCTTCTATCGCCGACTCGGCGTAAACATCCCCGCCGACGCCGACACCGAGCCGCATGTCGAGGCCACCTTGCCGGGCGGGCTGCGCCTGCTGTGGGACACCGTCGCGGTGGTCCGCTCCTTCGACTCCGACTGGACGCCGTCGTCGAGCGGGTCCGAACGCATCGGCCTGGCCTTCCTCTGCGACAGCCCGGCGGACGTGGACAAGACGTACGCCGAGCTCGTCGAGTCGGGAATCGGGCGCGGGCACAAGGAGCCGTGGGACGCGTTCTGGGGCCAGCGCTACGCCGTCGTCGTCGACCCGGACGGCAATGGCGTCAGCCTGTTCGCGCCCCTGGCCGACTGACCGGAGGCGCGCCGGACCGGCGGTACGCACCGGCGGTACGCACCGGCGGTACGCCCCGGCGGCTAGGTCAGCAGCCGGCCCAGCGGCACCCCGGCCAGCGCCCTGACCTCGCGTGCGAGATGGGCCTGGTCGGCGTATCCGGTGACGGCCGCGACCTCGGCGAAGGCCGTCCCCACCCGGGCCGCGTCCAGCGCGCGGTTCAGCCGCAGGACCCGGGCCAGCGTCTTGGGGCCGTAGCCGAACGCCGCGAGCGACCGCCGGTGCAGCTGCCGCTCCCCGAGGCCCACCGCCGCGGCGACCTCGGCGACGGACCGGCCGCCGGAGAGCCCCGCGACGACCGCTCCGACCGCCGGATCGGGCGGCTCGGCACGGTGCAGCCGGTCCAGCGCGACGGCCTCCAGGAGGCGGCTGGCCCCGCGAGGGCCCGTGCCGTCCGGCCCGACGCCATCCGGGCCCGTACCGCCGCGGTCCGCCGCCTCCGCCAGCCGCTCGGTGAGCCGCCGCACCTCGGCGTCCGGCCACAGCGCCGCCAACGGCACCCTCTGGTCCCGCAGTTCGTACGCGGGCACCCCGAGCACATCGGGGCCGGTGCCGGGTGCGAACCGCAGTCCGACCCAGCGGGCGCCCGGCGAGCCCTGGGCGAGGTGGGCCCGGGTGTCGGGCCCGGCCACGAAAAGCTCCTCGGCGCCCCAGATCAAATCGGTGCAGCCGTCCGGCACCACCCGATGCGGCCCGGCCCCGGCGGTACGGGACCACACCACCGCCCGGCCGCCCAGCGGCCTGGATCCCCACTCCTGGTACAGCTCCTGGTACAGCACCTCGTCAGGGAACCTCGCGCAGATACATCGCGCCACAGGAATGACAGAAGGGCACTGAGTCGTCCGTGGCCCAGACCTCCGCCGACTGCGTTTCGGCGTCCGGGGCCAGCTCGCGCCCGCACATCGCGGTCGTGCCGTTGGCGCGGACCATGTGCCAGATCTTGACCGGCGCGCCGGCCACCCGACCCGAGCTGCCCTCCTCGTATTCGGCGCGCATCTCGTGCTGCATGCGTACACCTCCTGCTCTCTCCATGGTCCCGCCCGCCGCGACCGTTGGCCAGTGGACGTCGAGTTAGAACACCGACCAGCCGGTCAGCGTCGTGAAGTGGTCGAGCGCCGCCATCCCTGCCACCGAGTTGCCCCGTGCGTCCAGCCCCGGGCTCCAGACGCACAGCGTGCACCGGCCGGGTATCACGGCGACGATGCCGCCGCCGACGCCGCTCTTGCCGGGCAGGCCGACGCGGTAGGCGAAGTCGCCCGCCGCGTCGTACGTACCGCAGGTGAGCATGACCGCGTTGATCCGCTTCGCCTGGCGCGGCGACAGCAGCCGGGAGCCGTCCGCGCGCAGCCCGTGCCGGGCCAGGAAGCCGCCCGCGACGGCCAGGTCGCGGCAGGTCATCTCGATCGAGCACTGCCAGAAGTAGTGCTCCAGGACGGTGGTGACGGGATTGTCGAGGTTGCCGTAGCTCGCCATGAAGTGCGCGAGGGCGGCGTTGCGGTCGCCGTGCTCGGACTCGGAGGCCGCGACGGCCTGGTCGAAGGCGAGGTCGGGGTTGCCGCTCTCGGCGCGCAGGAACTCCAGCATGGTGGTGCTGGCGTCGCCGGTCAGGGTCTGCAGCCGGTCGGTGACGACCAGGGCGCCGGCGTTGATGAACGGATTGCGCGGGATGCCGTTCTCGTACTCCAGCTGCACCAGGGAGTTGAACGGGTTGCCGGACGGCTCCCGGCCGACTCGGCGCCAGATCCGCTCGCCGTCCTGTTCGAGGACGAGCGCGAGGCTGAACGCCTTGGAGATGCTCTGTACGGAGAAGGGGACGTCCCAGTCGCCGACCCCGGTCACCGTGCCGTCCACGTCCGCGACGGCGATACCGAACCGGCGCGGGTCCACCGAGGCCAGCGCGGGGATGTACTGGGCCACCTCGCCCTGGCCGATATGCGGTGCGACGTGGGTCGCGACCTCCTCCAAGAGTGCCTGGTAGTCCATGGTGGCGTGCTTCTTCCTGCGCATCGTCGGCATCGTCGAGCGGATCGGATCGCACCATAACCGGAGTGCCCCGCATCGCTTGCACCAGGGATTCATCACCGAGTGTTTTCGTGGGTATGCAGGGGGTGACAGTCGGGCCGCGATGGGCGGCCCCGCACGACGCGAACGGAGGCGGCCATGGCCTCACCCATGTCCGCAGGGGACTTTTTGGCGGTTCTGCAGCGAGAGGGTCTGCAGGTGGTGCAGGTCGGGGACTGGCGGCACCACAACAGAAACCACAAGGGACCCTGGGGCGAGGTGCACGGCGTCATGATCCACCACACGGTCACCTCGGGCACCGACCTGACCGTACGGATCTGCCGGGACGGCTTCGAGGCGCTGCCCGGCCCGCTGTGCCATGGCGTGATCGCCAAGGACGGCGAGGTGCACCTGGTCGGCTACGGCCGCGCCAACCACGCGGGGCTCGGCGACGACGAGGTGCTGCGGGCGGTGATCGCCGAGAAGGCCCTGCCTCCGGACAACGAGGCGAACACGGACGGCAATCGCTGTTTCTACGGCTTCGAATGCGAAAACCTCGGCGATGGAAAGGACCCCTGGCCGGACGCCCAACTGGAGGCGATCGAGCGGGCCGCGGCGGCGATCTGCCGCTATCACGGCTGGACCGAGCGCTCGGTGATCGGCCATCTCGAATGGCAGCCGGGCAAGACGGACCCGCGCGGCTTCACCATGGCCTCGATGCGGGCGCGCATCCGCGACCGGCTGAAGTGACCGGCTGAGGCGACCGCCTGAAGTGACCGCCTGAAGTGACCGCCTGAAGTGACCGCCTGAGGCGACCGGCCGAGGCGACGGGCCCTAGCCGTCCGCGTTCTCCTCCCGGTAGGCCGTCGCCTCCTCCAGGTCCAGCCTGCGCAGCAGCGTCCGCAGCATCTCGTCGTCGATCCGCCGGGCGTCGCGGAGTTCCACGAACACCGCGCGCTCGGCGCCGATCACCTCGCGGGCCAGCCGGCGGTAGGTGTCGTCGGCCGACTCCCCCGTCACCTCGTTCACCGCTCCCAGCCGCTCCCACACCGCGTTGCGGCGCCGCTCCAGCACCGCGCGGAGCCGGTCGGCGAGCGGCTGGGGCAGGGCGTTGCGCTCATCGGCGAGGAGTTCGTCGAGGCGGCGCTCGGCGGCCCGGGACGCCTCGTTCTGCGCCTGCGCCTCCGCCAGGGTCTCGGCCTGCACATCACGGCCGGGCACGGGCAGCAGCCGGATCAGCGCGGGCAGGGTGAGCCCTTGGATGACGAGGGTGCCGATGACGGTCGTAAAGGTCAGAAAGAGGATGAGGTTACGAGCCGGGAAGGGGAGTCCGCCGTGCCCGGTCAGCGGGATCGAGAAGGCGATGGCCAGCGAGACCACCCCGCGCATCCCGGCCCAGCCGACGATGACCGGCGAGGTCCAGTCGGTCTCCGGCTCCCGCTCGCGGATCCGGCGGGACAGCACCCGGGGCAGGAAGGTCGCGGGGAAGACCCAGATGAAGCGTACGCACACGACCGCGAGGAAGAGCATCGCCGCGTACCAGCCCGCCTCGCCGGCCCCGTACTCGCCCAGGCCCCGCAGCACGACCGGCAGCTGCAGCCCGATCAGGGCGAACACGGCGGACTCCAGCACGAAGGCGATCATCTTCCACACCGCCGACTCCTGGAGCCTGGTGGCGAAGTCCACCTGCCAGGAGTGGTGCCCGAGGTAGAGGGCGACCACGACGACCGCGAGCACGCCCGAGGCGTGGACCTGTTCAGCCGCCAGGTACGCGACGAAGGGGATGAGCAGCGAGAGGGTGTTCTGCAGCAGCGGATCGCGCAGATGGGTGCGCAGCCAGTGCAGCGGCACCATCAGGATCAGACCGACCCCGACGCCGCCGACGGCCGCGAGGGCGAATTCCCGCAGGCCCCCTGTCCAGGTGGCCCCCTCGCCGACCGCCGCGGCCAGCGCCACCTTGTAGGCGGTGATGGCCGTGGCGTCGTTGACCAGGGATTCGCCCTGGAGGACGGTGGTCAGGCGGGAGGGCAGGCCGACGCGCCGGGCGATGGCCGTCGCCGCCACCGCGTCCGGCGGGGCGATGACCGCGCCCAGGACGAGCGCGGCGGTCAGCGGCAGGTCCGGCACCAGCAGATAGGCGAGCCAGCCGACCGCGAGGGTCGCGAAGAGCACATACCCGATCGACAGCAGGGCGACGGGGCGGATGTTGGCGCGCAGGTCCAGGTACGAACTTTCGAGCGCCGCCGTGTGCAGCAGGGGCGGCAGTACGAGCGGCAGCACGATATGCGGGTCGAGCGTGTACTCGGGCACCCCGGGCACATATGAGGCGATGAGTCCGACGGCGACCAGCAGCAGCGGGGCGGGCACTGGTGTGCGGCGGGCCGCGCCCGCGACGGCCGCGCTGCCCGCGACCAGCACCAGCAGTGGAAATACGTCCATGAACCAGCCCGTCCCGATGGTGTTGTCGGTTTAGTCTGGCAATCATGAACGAGTGTCCGCATGTTCCCGAGCTGCCGGTGCCCGAACCGGAGCCCAGGTACGACACCTGCCGGGAGTGCCTGGCCGCGGAGAGCCACCCGGTGCAGTTGCGGCTGTGTCTGTCCTGCGGGCATATCGGCTGCTGCGACTCATCGCCGTTCCAGCACGCCACCGAGCACTACAAGGAGACCGGACACCCCGTGATGCGCAGCTTCGAGCCCGGCGAGGACTGGCGCTGGTGCTACGTGGACCACATGATCCTCTAATGACTGCCGCATCGTCGGTGCGGCCCGCTAGCCTTACTCATGATCCGAATGATCCGAGCAGCGACGCCCTCAGCGGGGAGAGGGCCGGAAAGGAGCCTGTCACCTGCGGTTCCTTCAACGAGGCGACATCTCTTTCGAATTGAGACCGCAGACCTCTAGCCACTGTGCGTACTCATGTGCTTACACTGAGTGATATCGAGGACCTTCGGGTCGGCGTTCACCCATGACGGGGGCCGTGCTTCGTCCGGGCGACACCGAGCCGCAGATCGCGATAGCGTCGCAGCCGAACCACGTGCCGCGTCGGTCCGTACCCCCTCCACCATAAGGGCTCACGACCGGCGCTCCAATCAGCTCAGCTCAATCAGCTTGTGTCACCTTGGAGGTGAGGGTGTCCCAGATCGCAGGCGAGCCCGGGACCCAGGACTTCGTAGAAGTCCGGCTGCCCGCTGAGGGTGCCTACCTGTCGGTGCTGCGGACGGCCACGGCCGGCCTGGCAGCCCGCTTGGACTTCACCCTCGACGAGATCGAGGATCTGCGCATCGCCGTCGACGAGGCGTGCGCGATCCTGCTCCAGCAAGCCGTGCCCGGCAGTGTGCTGAGCTGCGTCTTCCGCCTGATCGACGACGCACTTCAGGTGACCGTCTCGGCCCCGACCACCGACGGACGCGCCCCCGAGCGCGACACCTTCGCCTGGACAGTGCTCTCCGCGCTCGCCGGCAAGGTCGACTCGACCGTCGCCGAAGACCGCACGGTCAGTATCAGCCTGTACAAGGAGCGCGGCGCCGGCCCCGGACAGCCGTGAAGGAAAGGGGGGCTCCGTGAGCACCGCATCATCGCGGGGAGTACACACCCCGGCCATCCCGCACCCGCCGGCCCAGCCGCATCCCGCGGACCCGGAGGCGGCAGGAGACCGACCAGAGCGGGCGGACCACATGGATCAGCATCACCACGAGCGGCGCGAGCAGCCCGATCCGCATGATCGCAGCGGAGCCCGGGCGATGTTCGTCGAGCTGCGCGGCCTTCCGGAGGGCTCCACGGCCCGTGCCGAGCTGCGCAACACCCTCGTGCGGATGCATCTGCCGCTGGTGGAGCACCTGGCGCGGCGTTTCCGCAACCGCGGCGAGCCGCTGGACGACCTCACTCAGGTCGCCACCATCGGATTGATCAAGTCCGTGGACCGGTTCGACCCGGACCGCGGTGTGGAGTTCTCGACGTATGCGACCCCCACGGTCGTCGGCGAGATCAAGCGGCACTTCCGCGACAAGGGCTGGGCGGTGCGGGTGCCGCGTCGGCTGCAGGAGCTGCGGCTCTCGCTGACCACGGCCACCGCAGAGCTCTCCCAGCGGCACGGCCGCGCCCCCACGGTCCATGAGCTGGCCGAGCATCTGAGCATCTCCGAGGAGGAGGTGCTGGAGGGCCTGGAGTCGGCCAACGCGTACAGCACGCTGTCCCTGGACGTGCCGGACACGGACGACGAGTCCCCGGCGGTCGCGGACACGCTCGGCGCGGAGGACGAGGCGCTGGAGGGCGTCGAGTACCGCGAGTCGCTGAAGCCGCTGCTGGAGGATCTGCCGCCGCGCGAGAAGAAGATCCTGCTGCTGCGCTTCTTCGGCAATATGACCCAGTCGCAGATCGCGCAGGAGGTCGGCATCTCGCAGATGCATGTCTCACGGCTGCTGGCCCGCACCCTCGCGCAGCTGCGGGAGCGGTTGCTGGTGGAGGAGTGAGCGTAGAGGGGTGAGAACAGTAGAGGGGTGAGAACAGTAGAGGGGTGAGAGCAGGGGTCAGGCGTCGCGCGGGCCGATGCCCAGGGCCTCCGTCGCCGTCGGGTTGATCAGCAGCGCCAGGACGGCGAACGCCGCGACGGCGGTGACCACCCCGACGGCGATCAGCCCGCCGCCGTTCTGCACCAGCGTCCAGGCCACGGGCAGCGCCATCAGCTGAGTGATCATCGCGGGCCCGCGGCTCCACCGCCGGCGCTGCCACAGCCCGCGCGCCGCGGCCAGCGGCAGCGCGGCCAGCGCCAGCACGGTCACGCCGAGCATTTCGGCCTGCTGAGGGCTGTCCGGATCCCCGGTCAGCCCCATGACCAGTACGTACACCCCCAGGCCCACCAGCACCACGGCCTCGGCGGCGGCCAGCATCGCGGCGGCCGTGATCCGGGTCGGGCGCGGGCCGGACGGGGCCTCGTCGGCGGGGACGGCCTTGGCGGCCTTGGTCCCCTCGGTCCCCTTGACCTGGGCTGTCCCCTTGGCCTGGGAGATCGGCTTGGCCTGGGAGATCGGCTTGGCCTGGGAGATCGGCTTGGCCTGGGAGATCGGCTTGGCCTGGGAGGTCGGCTTCGCCGTCTTCGCGGCCCTGGCCTTCTTGGCGGTGGCGGACTTCTTACTGCTCACCCGAGCAGCGTAGCCGCCGCCCGCCCGGGCCGGGGCCAGGCCGCGATTGCGGCCGATTCACCCTTAGTGGGTAGGCTGCTGAGCATGCGCGCGCTCATCGTGGTCAATCCGGCAGCAACCACCACCAGTGCCCGCACCCGCGACGTCCTGATCCACGCGCTCGCCAGCGATCTGAAGCTGGACGTGGCGACCACGGAGTACCGGGGGCACGCCCGCGACCTGGCCCGGCAGGCCGCGGAGGGGGGCACACATGAGCTGGTCGTCGCCCTCGGCGGTGACGGCACGGTCAACGAGGTGGTCAACGGGCTGTTGCACCACGGCCCCGATCCGGACGGGCTGCCCCGCCTGGCCGTCGTGCCCGGCGGCTCCACCAATGTCTTCGCCCGCGCCCTCGGCCTGCCCAATGACGTCGTGGAGGCCACCGGCGCCCTGCTGGACGCGCTACGGGACGGCACTGAGCGGACAGTCGGTCTCGGGCTCGCGGGGGGCACGCCTGGCACCCCGGACGAGTCGGTGCCGGCGCGCTGGTTCACCTTCTGCGCGGGCTTCGGCTTCGACGCGGGCGTGATCGGCCGAGTCGAACAACAGCGCGAGCGCGGCAAGCGCTCGACCCATGCGCTTTACATACGCCAGGTGATGCGTCAATTCCTCGGCGATCCGCACCGCCGGGAGGGGACCATAACCCTCCAGCGGCCGGACGAGGACCCCATCGAACAACTGGTGCTGGCCATCATCTGCAACACCGTCCCCTGGACCTTCCTGGGCAACCGCCCGATCTACGCCACGCCGCGCGCATCCTTCGACACCGCCCTTGACGTGCTTGGACTCTCCAAACTGTCCACCTCGGCGGCCACCCGCTACGCGACCCAGCTGCTCACCTCCAGCCCCGATCGAGGGCCCCGCGGCAAGCACGCGACCTCCCTGCACGACCTGACGGACTTCACCTTGCAATCGCAGGCGCCACTGCCGTTTCAGATGGACGGTGACCACCTGGGACTGCGTACGAGCGTGACGTTCACAGGCGTACGCCGTGCACTGCGTGTGATTGTGTGAGTGAGACCGCAAAAAGTCCTTCCAGTCGAACGTTTAGCCTGGCTTCCACCCCCCGGAAGTAGGGCTGTGACAGAGCCGACACCAAGGAATCAAAAAAAACTTTCCGGAAGGGGTTGTATCCGCCGCCGAGGTTTGCGAATCTCTTCTTGGCGATCGGGACGGCCTCCAGAAGGCCCCCTTGAGAGCCCGAATCCCCTTCCTCAGTCCACGGGACCGCACCAGCCCCAACTGGTTGACGTCCCTACCCTTGTCGAGGGGTTCGTGAAAGCGTTCACATTCACAAGCAATCTGCAAGCAACACGAGGAGATGGAGCAGCCATGGACTGGCGTCACAACGCCGTTTGCCGCGAGGAAGACCCGGAGCTGTTCTTCCCCATCGGCAACACCGGTCCTGCGCTGCTGCAGATCGAGGAAGCCAAGGCCGTCTGCCGCCGCTGCCCCGTCATGGAGCAGTGCCTGCAGTGGGCGCTTGAGTCCGGCCAGGACTCCGGCGTCTGGGGTGGACTCAGCGAGGACGAGCGCCGCGCGATGAAGCGCCGTGCCGCTCGCAACCGGGCACGCAACGCCAGCGCCTGACGCCCACACCCCACACCCCGTGGCCCCCGAGCCGCAGCGCGCAGTAACCCCGATGCGCACAGCAACGTGAGCTTTGAGCCCCGGACCACTCCCGGTCCGGGGCTCAGTGCTGTGCTCACCATGTGAGCGGCATGCTCACTATGTGAGTGGTGCGCTCACTATGTGAGTGGGTGTGCTCAAGGTCTCACGCCGTCTTACGCGGCCTCGCCCGGGGAGCAGGCCGGGAATTGCCCCGGTCACCGGATCAGTGCTTCTCCGCCCGTACCGGGATGTCCAGGACGACTCGGGTGCCGCGCTCGGGCGCCGGCACCATGTCGAACGTCCCGCCCAGCTCCCCCTCCACCAGCGTGCGTACGATCTGCAGGCCGAGGTTGCCCGCCCGCTGCGGGTCGAACCCCTCGGGCAGCCCGCGCCCGTCGTCCTCGACCGTGACCAGCAGCCGCCCGTCCCCGCCGGGGGCGGAACGCACCGCCGTCACCTCGACGGTGCCCTGCTCCCCCGGCCCGAAGCCGTGTTCCAGCGCGTTCTGCAGCACCTCGGTCAGCACCATGGACAGCGGGGTGGCGACCTCGGCCTCGAGGATGCCGAAGCGGCCGGTGCGATGGCCGGTGACCTTGCCCGGGGATATCTCGGCCACCATGGCCAGGACCCGGTCGGCGATCTCGTCGAACTCGACCTGCTCGTCCAGGTTCTGGGACAGCGTCTCGTGCACGATCGCGATCGAGCCGACCCTGCGCACCGCCTCGTTGAGCGCGTCCCTCCCCTGGTCGGAGTCCATCCGGCGGGCCTGGAGGCGCAGCAGGGCGGCCACGGTCTGGAGGTTGTTCTTCACCCGGTGGTGGATCTCCCGGATGGTGGCGTCCTTGGTGATCAACTCGCGCTCGCGGCGCCGCAGCTCGGTGACGTCCCGGAGCAGGACGAGCGAACCGATATGGGTGCCCTTGGGCTTGAGCGGGATGGCCCGCAGCTGGATCACCCCTTCGTCGCCCTCCACCTCGAACTCGCGCGGCGCCCAGCCGCTCGCCAGCTTGACCAGCGCCTCGTCCACCGGCCCGCGTACGGGGGCGAGTTCGGCGGTGGTCTGGCCGAGGTGGTGGCCGACCAGGTCGGCGGCCAGGCCGAGGCGGTGGTAGGCGGACAGCGCGTTGGGGCTGGCGTACTGGACGACGCCGTCCGCGTCGAGCCGGATCAGGCCGTCGCCCGCGCGGGGCGAGGCGTCCATGTCGACCTGCTGCTCGGGGAAGGGAAACGATCCTGCGGCGATCATCTGGGCGAGGTCGGACGCGCTCTGGAGGTAGGTGAGCTCGAGCCGGCTGGGCGTCCGTACGGTCAGCAGATTGGTGTTACGGGCGATCACCCCGAGCACCCGGCCCTCGCGGCGGACCGGGATGGACTCGACCCGGACCGGGACCTCCTCCCGCCACTCGGGGTCGCCCTCCCGGACGATACGGCCCTCGTCGAGGGCGGCGTCGAGCATCGGGCGGCGGCCGCGCGGGGCGAGGTGGCCGACCATGTCGTCCTGGTAGGAGGTGGGCCCGGTGTTGGGACGCATCTGCGCCACCGATACGTAGCGGGTGCCGTCGCGGGTGGGGACCCAGAGGACGAGATCGGCGAAGGAAAGGTCGGAGAGCAGCTGCCACTCCGATACCAGCAGGTGAAGCCACTCGAGGTCGGAGTCGCTGAGTGCGGTGTGCTGGCGTACGAGGTCGTTCATGGAGGGCACGTTGTGAGCCTACCTGGACCGTCCGATTCAGCCTTTCCGCGCAGAGCCGTGGACAGGCGAGAGTGGTCTAGTCCAGAATAGGGCGCACTGCGATCTTCCGCCCTCCCCGCACAGGAGGGTGGATCGAGGCACACGGGGTGCTCTGCCCTGACCGCTCCGGGAGCCTCAAGTCGGCCGACTGCGGCCGATGCAACTCCGGGCTGCGGTGCCGGGTGGGTTGAGGGTCCCGCCCTGGCGCCGCGGCCCGCGGGTCCCCTCTTTTTCTGCCGCCTCGCACTGCTCGGCCCCAGGGGGCCTCCCAGGCTTCGGGCGGCTGGCCGGCCTCCGACCGGCACCGTCGCTCACTCCCCCCAACAAAAGGCTCCCGCGCTTCGCGGGGAAGCGCGGGAGCCGGTGGGGGGTGGCGGTCTCGGAGCCTCAGCGGGTCTCGGTCACCTTCGCCAGCGCGCGGGGCGCGACCAGGTTCTGATGGCTGCCCTCGCATTGCTCGGCCCCGGGGGGCCTCCCAAGCTTCGGCCAGCCGGCCGGCCTCCGACCGGCACCGTCGCTCACCTGGTCTCGGTCACCTTCGCCAGCGCCCGCGGCGCGTCCGGGTCCTGGCCCCGGGCGATGGTCACCTCGTACGCGAGCAGCTGCAGCGGCAGGATCTCCAGGATCGGCTGGACCTCCTCGGCCACTCCCTCCGTGGGCAGGGCGAAGCCCGCCGAGGCCCGGTCGACCTCGGCCTGGGGGCCGATGACGACCAGGTCCGCGCCGCGGCCGCGCAGCCGCTCCAGGACCGGCTGGAGCGCCTGGCCGCCCTTGCCGTCGGTGACGATGGCGATCACCGGCGAGATGTTGTCGACCATGGCGAGCGGGCCGTGCAGCAGATCGGCGCCCGAGTAGGACAGCGCCGGGATGTAGCTGGTCTCCATCAGCTTCAGCGCGGCCTCCTTGGCCGTCGGGTAGCCGTAGCCGCGGGAGGTGATGACCATGCGCTCGGCGAAGCGGTAGCGGCCGGCGAGCTGCTTGACCTCGTCCCCCCGGTCCAGGATCTGCTGGGCCAGCTCGGGGAGGGCCTTGGCGGCCGCGCCGTCGCCGCCGCGCAGGCCCTCGACGAAGAGGTAGAGGGCGAGCAGTTCGGCGGTGTAGGTCTTGGTCGCGGGGAGCGCGTTCTCCGGGCCGGCCAGGACGTCGATGTGGAACTCGGAGACGGCGGCCAGCGGGGAGTCGGGGTTGTTGGTGACCGCGAGGGTGATCGCACCGGCCTCGCGGGCGGCCTCGGTGGAGGCGACCAGGTCCGGGGAGCCGCCGGACTGGCTGACCGTGATCACCAGTACGTCGGTCAGGTCCTGCTCGGCCCCGTACGCGGTGGTGGTGGACATGGAGGTGAGGCCGCACGGCTTGCCCAGCAGGACCTCGAGCAGATACTTCGCGTACAGCGCCGCGTTGTCGGATGTGCCCCGTGCGGTGAGGAGTACGAAGCGCGGGTTGCGCGCGGCGATGCGTTCGGCGATCTCGCGGATGCGGGGCGCGCCCTCGTCGAGGATCCGGCGCAGCACCGCGGGCTGCTCGGCCATCTCCCCGGACATGATCCGGCCCGGCTGGTCGCTGTGCTGGGCCGGAGTCGTGGCGGACATGCTGGGTGCCTCCAGTTGGCTGTGCTGTGCTGTGCCCGCGGTGCGGGCCGAGCCGGGTGGTGGCGTCATCCCCCGGCCACGCCGCCGGTGATGACCTCCGCGGCGGCCAGCCCACAGACCCGGGCGGCGCCGTGAGTCGCGATGTGCAGCGCCCCGGTCGGCGGCGCCTGGGGCACGCCCATCTCGACGACGACCGTGTCCGGCCGGGCGGCGAGCAGGGTGTCCAGGGCATCGGCCATCCAGGGGTGGCGGTGGACATCGCGTACCACTGCGACGATCCTACGGTCAGCCGCCTTCCCGAGTACATTTGCGATCAAGGCGGGCACACCGTCGGTCACACCGTCCCCGCCAGCCCCCTCGATGTCCCGCTGGCCATAGGTGGCGGTCCCGGTGCCGGGCAGCAGCCGGGCCAGTTCGGCGGCGACGCCCCAGGGGGTCTCGTCTCCGACGGCGATATTGGCCATCGGAGTGAAGGCGGCGACGAACGCGGGCCCGGTGGGCGGCTCGTACGGCTGCTCGCCCGGGGTGACGCGCAGCGCCCGGCGGGCGGCGCGCAGCCCCGCCTCGGGGGCGGGCGCGATCCCCTCCGCCGCGCCCGGCCCTCCGGCCTGTCGCGCCCAGTCGCCGAGGGCGCGCACCCGGGCCGCGGCGTCGGCGAGCCGCGCTTCGGGCAGCTCCCCGGCCCGTACCGCGGCCACCAGCGCGTCGCGCAGCCGTACCACGGTGTCCTCGTCGCTGAGTCCGCCGCCGACGCAGATCGCGTCGGCGCCCGCGGCGATGGCGAGCACGCTGCCGCGCTCGATGCCGTACGCGGCGGAGATGGCCTGCATCTCCATGCCGTCGGTGACGATGAGCCCTTCGAAGCCGAGGCCGCCCTCGCTGACGGGGGCGCGCAGCAGGCCGTGCAGCGCGGCCGGGCTGAGGGTGGCGGGCAGGGCGGAGTCGAGCGCGGGCACCAGGATGTGGGCGCTCATCACAGCCTTGGTGCCGGCGGCCACGGCGGCCCGGAAGGGGATCAGCTCGCGGGCGGTGAGGGTGTCGAGGTCGGCGTCGATGCGCGGCATGGCGTGGTGGGAGTCGACGGCGGTGTCGCCGTGCCCGGGGAAGTGCTTGGTGCAGGCGGCGACCCCGGCGCCCTGGAGGCCCCGGATGTACGCGGCGGTGTGGCGGGCCACGAGCTGCGGGTCGGCGCCGAAGGCGCGTACGCCGATGACCGGGTTGTCGGGGTTGGAGTTGACGTCGGCGGACGGCGCCCAGTCGAGGTTGACCCCGCAGGCGGCGAGCCGGCGGCCCATCTCGCGGGCCACGGCCTGGGTCAGGGCGGTGTCGTCGACGGCGCCCAGCGCCAGGTTGCCGGGGAAGGAGGAGCCGGTCCGCACCTCAAGCCGGGTGACGTCACCGCCCTCTTCGTCGATGGCGACGAGCAGGTCTTCGCGTTCGGCCCGCAGCTGGGCGGTGAGGGCGGCGAGTTGCTCGGACGAGTTGATGTTGCGGCCGAAGATGCCGACGGAGCCGAGTCCTTCACCGAGCCGCCGCAGCACCCAGTCGGGGGCCGTGGTGCCGGTGAAGCCGGGTTGCAGTACTGCCAGGGCGTCCCTGGTGAGGGTGTCCAAGCCGCGTGCGAGGGTCGTCATGGAGAAAGATCATCCCTTCACAGCGCCGGAAGTGAGACCACCGACCGCCTTGCGTTGCAGGAACAGGAAGAGAAGCAGGATGGGAATGGCGAAGAGCGAGGCGGCCGCCATGGTGGCGCCCCAGTCGTCGCCGAAGGCCGTCTGGAACTTGGACAGCCACAGCGGCAGCGTCTGGGCCTCGGGATCCTTGTTCAGGATGAGTACGAGCGGGAACTCGTTCCAGGCCGTGATGAAGCCGAACAGCGAGGTGGCCATCAGCCCGGGCGCCAGCAGCGGGAAGATCACCCGGATGAACGCCTGCGGCCGGGTGCAGCCGTCGACCATCGCGGACTCCTCCAGCTCCTTGGGCACGGCGGCGACATAGGAGCGCAGGGTGAGGATGGTGAAGGGCAGCACCATGACCATGTAGAAGAGGGTCAGCGGGACCAGGCTGTTCAGCATCTCGCCATCGCGGATGATCATGTAGATCGCGATCACCATGACCTCCCAGGGCGCCATCTGGGCGATCATGAACGTCACCAGGAAGCCGCGGCGGCCCTTGAAGCGCATCCGGGCGAGGGCGAAGGACGCGAGGAGCGCGAGCACCAGGGAGAGCGCCACCGCCGAGACGGTGACGGTCAGGGAGTTCCGCACCAGGGTCCAGAAGTTGTCCGCGTCCGTCGCCGTCTTGAAGTGCTCGAAGGTGGCGTTGGTCGGGAACCACACCGGGTCCTCGGAGATGATGTCCGAGGTCGGCTTGAGGGCCGTGCTGAACATCCAGTAGACGGGGAACACAAAGGCCACGAAGAGGACGACCGCCGTCGCATTGGGCCACAGCCGCCCGGCCAATGACCGTTTCACAGCTCGTCCCCCTCATCCTTCTCTTGTTTGAGCACGATCCGAAGGTAGTAGGAGGTCAGGGCCAGCAGGATCACGATGGTCAGCAGCGAGATCGCCGCGCCCATGCCGTAGTGCTGATTGCCCACGCCCTCGATGAACGCATAGACGGGAAGGGTCTCGGTGAGCCGGTCCGGGCCGCCCTCGTTGATCGCGAAGACCTGTGCGAACGCCTTGAAGACCCAGATCACCTCCAGGAAGACCGTCGCGAGGAGGAACGGCTTGAGGAAGGGCAGGGTCACCGAGGTGAACGAGCGCCAGGCCCCGGCGCCGTCCAGCGCCGCCGCCTCGTACAGCTCCTTGGGGATCGTCGTGGTCGCCGCGTAGAGGTTGATCGCCACGAAGGGGATCGACTGCCAGACGATCAGGACGGTGATGACGAAGAAGGTCGAGAACTGGCTGCCGGTCCAGTTGTAGTCGGCCATCGAATGCCAGCCGAGCTTGTCCAGCACCCAGTTGACCACCCCGAAGCGGGCGGCGAACAGCCACTGGAAGACGGTGGTCGCCGCGATGACCGGCATGGCCCAGGCCAGTACGAGACCGGTCGACAGCAGCAGCCGCATCTTCGTCCCGAGCCGGGCCAGCAGCAGCCCGATCAGCGTCCCCAGCACCATGATCAGTACGACGTTGACGGACGTGAAGACCACCGATCTGGCCGTGACCCGCCAGAAGTCCTCGCTGGTCAGCGCCTCGCGGTAGTTGTCGACGCCGTTCCACTCGGTGAGGTGCTGGATCAGCTGCCGCATATTGAGGTTCTGGAACGACAGCATGCCGTTCTTCACCAGCGGCCAGCCCAGCAGCACCACGGTGGCGGCCAGCGCGGGCAGAAGCAGCAGATAGGGCGCGGTGCCGATGAGCCGGCCGCGCCCCGGGGGCGTCCCGCGGCCCGTACCCGTGCCCGTACGGCCCGGCGGCGCCCCGCGCCCGGGGACCCCGGCCGCCGCGGGGCGGCCGGGGTCCTTACGTGTGGTCGCTACAGCCATCGCCGTTACTGCTCCTGGCTGAGGCGCTTGTTCATCTCGTCCTCGACCGACTTGGCCGCGTCCGTCGGGGACTTACCCTTCAGCACGGCGGTCATATAGGCCTTGACCGGGTTCGGGGCGTTCTCCACCGGGGCCCACTCGGGGATCAGCGGGGTGGTACCGCCGCCCGCGACGGCGGGCGCCGCCGCCTCGGCCGCGGCGTTGCCCTTGAGCTGGGACTGCAGCGACTCCTTGTTGGGGATCACGCCGCCTTCCTTGGCCAGCTGCCCCTCATAGGTGTCCGACAGCGCGATCTTCAAGAACTCCTTGGCCAGCTCCTGCTTCTTGCTGCCCGCCGCGACCGCGAGGTTGGAGCCGCCGAGGAAGACGCCCTCCGGCTTGTCGGCGGTCTCCCCCGGGATGGTGAAGTAGCCGATGTCCTTCTCGATCTTCGGGTTGGCCTTGATCGCGGTCGCCGCCTCCCAGCCCATCCCGATGAAGGCACCCGTCTTGCCCTTGGCGAAGACCTCGGCCTGCTGCGGGGTGGCCTCGTCCTTGTCCTTGGGGGCCTTGCTGAAGGACTGGTACTGCTTGTAGATGTCCATCGCCTTGCCGACCTTGGGGTCGGTGAGGTTGGAGACCCACTTCTCGCCGTCCTTCTTGACGAGGTCGGCACCGGTGCCGGCCGTCAACCCGGCGAAGAAGTACCAGTTCTGGCCCGGCAGATAGATCGGCTCGGCATCCGTCTTCTTCTGGATCGCGTTGAGATCCTGGAAGAACTCGGTCCGGGTCTTGGGAGTGCCCTTGATCCCGGCCTGCGCCCAGACCTTCTTGTTGTAGATCACCACGCGGTTGACCACGTACCACGGGACGGCGTACTGCTTACCGTCGTAGACCGAGGACTTGTTGAGGGAGTCGGCCCAGTCAGCGCCGATCGACTCCTTCAGGTCGGTCAGCTCGGCGAGGCCGCCGGTCTGGGCGTACGCCGGGGTCTGGGTGTTGCCGATCTCGATCACATCCGGCGGATCGGACTCCGAGAGCGCGGTGGTCACCTTCTGCTGAATGCCGTTCCACTGCTGGACCTCCAGCTTCAGCTTGGCACCCGTCTTCTTCTCAAACGCCGCCTTGACGTCCTTCGTCCAGCCGTCGGGGGTGGACCCGTCCATCGCCCATACGGTGAGCGTCTCCCCCTTGAAGCCGTCCGCTCCAGTCTTCTCGTCGTCATCGCCGGACCCGCAGGCCGCGACGGTCACCAGCATTGCCGCGACGCCCGTCGCCGCTATCAGCCCACGCTTCACAGCACACTCCCCAAAGGACCGGAAGACAGGTTTAATGGTTTAGACCAGTGCCCGCAGCTTGGCCTAGACCTTTTGGGGTGTCAAGGGTGACCAAGAGCCGCCATCGGCTCCGTTACCGGACCGACACCTGACGACATACGGGCTGAGCAGCCGCTTACGGCCGAGGCCGTGCCACGATGTGAGCCGCTGAAAACGGAGGAGCCGGTGACGGCAGCAGACCAGGGGTCGGAAAGGCGCGCGATGGAGACCGAGGGGGCAACGGCGGCGGCCGCGACGGGGACGACAGCCACCACAGCCACGACAGCCACAGCCGAGGGCGGCACCCGCTCCGCCCACGGCTCCGGCAGCAGCGCCGGCAACAACACCGGGACCAGCACCGGGAACAGCGTCGGCGGGACCCGCACCGCGCGCGTGCCCAAGTACTACCGCCTCAAGCGGCACTTGCTGGAGATCACCGAGACCCTGCCGCCCGGCACCCCGGTCCCTCCCGAGCGCACCCTCGCCTCCGAGTTCGACACCTCCCGCACCACCGTGCGGCAGGCGCTCCAGGAACTGGTCGTCGAGGGACGGCTCGAGCGGATCCAGGGCAAGGGCACCTTCGTGGCCAAGCCCAAGGTCTCCCAGGCGCTCCAGCTGACCTCGTACACCGAGGACATGAAGGCCCAGGGCCTGGAACCCACCTCCCAGCTCCTGGACATCGGCTATGTCACGGCCGACGACCGGCTCGCCGGGCTCCTGGACATAGCGGCCGGCGGCCGGGTGCTGCGCATCGAGCGGCTGCGGCTGGCCAGCGGCGAACCCATGGCCATCGAGACCAC
>NZ_NCSM01000034.1:0-5852 GCF_002224125.1 Streptomyces sp. NBS 14/10 | reverse complement strand
CTCTACACGGCCCTGGCCGAGGTGTACGACGTCCACCTCGCCGAGGCCGAGGAGACCATCGAGACCTCGCTGGCCACCCCGCGCGAGGCCGGGCTGCTGGGCACGGACGTCGGGCTGCCGATGCTGATGCTCTCGCGCCACTCGCTGGACGCGGCGGGCGAGCCGGTGGAGTGGGTGCGGTCGGTCTACCGCGGGGACCGCTACAAGTTCGTGGCCCGGCTACAGCGCCCGCACGGCTGAACCCACGCCGCCGGAACGACGCCTGACGGCTCCGCCCACGCCACCCGAGCCACGGCCGACGTCCTTATCTTTCCCATACCGATATACGGACGGGTAGTGACGTCCGCCGGGCCGCTGGCTTAGATTTCCTGCGAATTAAGCAAATGATCAGTCACTTACGCAGCTTACGCAGGTGCTCAGCCGCGGGACGGAGCAGCCGCCAATGTCAGGAACATCCGGTACGCAAGGCAGGAGACCGGTCGTCACGCCCTCGCGCGTCGTGGCCGGTCTGTGCCTGATCGCCCCCTTCGTGGCGATGCTGTGGGTCGGCTCGTACGCCAAGATCGAGCCCACCTTCATCGGCATCCCCTTCTTCTACTGGTACCAGATGCTCTGGGTGCCCGTGTCGGCCCTGCTGACGTCGGTCGCGTACATCCTGGTCCGCCGTGAGAAGCGGGCGCTGCGCGCGGCGGAGCAGGCGCAGAAGGGAGGTGCGGCGGAATGAAGGACGTCAACGGCGTCGCACTCGCCGTCTTCATCTTCTTCTTCGTGGCCGTCACGGTCATGGGCTTCATGGCCGCGCGCTGGCGGCGGGCCGAGAACGCCAACAACCTCGACGAGTGGGGTCTGGGCGGCCGTAGCTTCGGCACCTGGATCACCTGGTTCCTGCTCGGCGGCGACCTCTACACCGCGTACACCTTCGTCGCCGTCCCGGCGGCCATCTACGCGGCGGGCGCGTCCGGCTTCTTCGCCGTGCCGTACACCATCCTGGTCTACCCGCTGATCTTCCTCTTCCTGCCCAAGCTGTGGTCGGTGTCCCATAAGCACGGGTACGTCACCACCTCGGACTTCGTCCGCGGCCGGTTCGGCTCCAAGGGCCTGTCGCTGGCCGTCGCGGTCACCGGCATCCTCGCCACCATGCCGTACATCGCCCTCCAGCTCGTCGGCATCCAGGCCGTGCTGGACGTGATGGGCGTCGGCGGCGGCGAGAACACCAACTGGTTCATCAAGGACCTGCCGCTGCTGATCGCCTTCGGCGTGCTCGCCGCGTACACCTACTCCTCGGGTCTGCGCGCCCCCGCGCTCATCGCCTTCGTCAAGGACACGCTGATCTACATCGTCATCGTGGTGGCGATCATCTACATCCCGATCAAGCTCGGCGGCTTCGACGACATCTTCGCCAAGGCGGGCCACTGGTTCTCCGAACCGAACCCGAAGACCGGGGCGCCACGCGGCGCCCTGGCCAGTGGCGAGAAGGCGCAATGGGCGTACGCCACCCTGGCCATCGGCTCGGCGCTCGCGCTGTTCATGTATCCGCACTCGATCACCGCGACGCTCTCCAGCCGCAGCCGCGAGGTGATCCGCCGCAACACCACGATCCTGCCGCTGTACTCCCTGATGCTGGGCCTGCTGGCGCTGCTCGGCTTCATGGCGATCGCGGCCGGTGTGGATGTGAAGGGCAACAACCAGCTCGCCATCCCGCAGTTGTTCGAGGACATGTTCCCGGACTGGTTCACCGGCGTCGCCTTCGCCGCCATCGGCATCGGCGCCCTGGTCCCGGCGGCCATCATGTCCATCGCGGCGGCGAACCTGTTCACCCGCAATATCTACAAGGACTTCATCCGGCCCAACGCGACGCCCGAGGAGGAGACCAAGGTCTCCAAGCTGGTCTCGCTGCTGGTCAAGGTCGGTGCGCTGATCTTCGTCCTCGGCATGGACAAGACGGTCGCGATCAACTTCCAGCTGCTGGGCGGCGTCTGGATCCTCCAGACCTTCCCGGCCCTGGTGGGCGGCCTGTTCACCCGCTGGTTCCACCGCTGGGCGCTGCTCGGCGGCTGGGCGGTCGGCATGATCTACGGCACCTGGAAGGCGTACGACACCCCGCCCCCCGGCAGCGCCCAGAAGCACTTCGGCAGCAGCGCCGAGATCCCCGGCATCGGCGAGATCGGCTACATCGGCTTCACCGCCTTTGTGCTCAACGTCGTCGTGGTGGTCGTCCTCACCTTCGTCCTGCGCGCCCTCAAGGCCCCGGACGGCATCGACGAGACCTCGCCCGCCGACTACCAGGCGGACTCGGGCGACCCGGGCGTCAAGACCGAGCTCCCCCCGGCCACGGCGGGCGCCCCCGGCGGCCACTGACGCCTCGGCTTCTTCGCGCCTCGGCTTATTCACAACGACGGGCCGTCGCTTCCTCTACTGGGGAGGCGGCGGCCCGTTCGTATGCATACGCACCAGCGTCAGCCGGGCGACACAGCGCCTTCGTCGGTGGTGGGCGGCGCATGGAAGGCCGCGGTCAGAAAGGTGACCAGCCGCCCGGCGTCGTCGCCCGCCGGAGCCACACCCTCGGCGGCGCCGCCCGGATGGAGATCGCCGAGGGCGCTCGACTGATACAGGCCCAGCAGCCCGACCATGCCCCGGAAGCGGAACGCGACCTCCGCCGCCGGTAGTCGAGGCAGCGCGGCCCGCAGCGCATCGAGGTACTGGCCCTCCGCCGGGCCGACCTCCGTGGCGAAGAGGCGCCGGATCGCGGGATCGGGCTCAGACATCACCTGGCCCAGGAACCGCGCGACCGACGCACCCCGCTCCCCGCTCCGCTCCACGAGCCACGCGCCCGTCATGACGAAGGCGCGCACCAACTCCTCCACGGTGGGCTGCCGGTCGCCGGCGGCGCGCAACTCCTCCAGCAGGCGCAGGCGCTCGCCGTTGACCGCGGCCATGGCGCGCTCGACGACCGCGCGCAGCAGCCCCTCCTTGGACCCGAAGTGGTAGTTGACCGCGGCCACATTGGCCTCGGCCGCGACCGTCACGGTCCGCAGGGAGGTGGCGGCGAAGCCGTGCTCGCCGAAAAGCCGCTCGGCGGCGTCGAGGAGACGGTCCCGGGTCGGGGCGGGCTGAGGCTCATTCATCGGCACCAAAGTAAAACGAGCGCTTGATTCAAGCAAGCGGTCCATGCTCCACTTGAAACGCTCGTTTGAAACGTTCGCTTGAAGTGCTCGCTTAACCGGAGTGATCGCATGCAGCAGCAGTCCACGGCTCCGCCCACCGCACCGCCACGCCCCGGCGCCGCCCAACGGACGGCCGTCCTGACGGTGATGTGCCTGGCCCTCGCCGTCGTGGTCGGGATGCTCGCCTCGCTCCTGGTGGCCGTACCCGACATGGCCCGCGACCTGCGGGCCACCGAGTCCGAGCTGCAATGGATCATGAACGCGTACGGTGTGGCCTTCGCCGGTCTGCTGCTCCTGGGCGGCGCCCTCGGCGACCGCTACGGCCGCAAGGGCGTCCTGCTCGCGGGCCTCGGCCTCTTCGCGCTGTCCTCGGGCGCCGTCGTCTGGACCGACGATGTGACGCTGGTGATCGGCCTGCGCGGCCTGGCGGGCGTGGGCGCGGCCCTGGTCATGCCGATGACCCTGTCGATCATCACCCATGTCTTCCCGCCCGAGGAGCGCGGCCGCGCCGTCGGCATCTGGTCCGGCGTCAGCTTCGGATCCGGTCTGCTCGCCGTACTGCTGGCCGGATGCCTCCTGGAGGCGTACTCCTGGCGCTCGGTGTTCCTGACCAACGCCCTGCTCGCCGCCCTCGCCCTCGTCGTCGCCGCCGCGATCGCCCCGGCCTCGAAGCAGTCGGAGCCGTCGCGGCTCGATGTCGTGGGCGCCCTGCTGTCGGTGGTCGGCATCGGGGCGCTGGTCTTCGGCATCGTGGAGGGCCCGGAGCTCGGCTGGTCCGACGGCGCGGTGATCACGGGCTTCGCCGTGGGCGCCATCGGGCTCGCGGCCTTCGTCGGCTGGGAGCTGCGGACCGCGCACCCGCTGCTGGACGTACGGGTCTTCCGGCTGCCGGGCGTCTCGGCGGGCTCGCTCATCATCACGGCCGAGTCGATCGCCATGTTCGGCTTCTTCTTCCTCGGCCTGCAGTATCTGCAGCAGATCCTCGGCTACTCCCCCATACGCTCCGGGCTCGCCCTCGTCTCCATGGCCCTCGGCGCGATCCTCTTCTCCCCCGTTGCCCCCGGATTCGCCAAGCGGTACGGCATGCGCGCCGTGATGGGGGTGGGCATGGCCCTGATCGCCGCCGGCCTCGGCGTCCTGGCCGCCACGGTCGACGGCGGCGGCCTCTGGTCCTTCCTCGCCAGCACCACCCTCCTCGGCGCGGGCATCGCCTTCGCCGCGACGCCCGCCACCGAGGCCATCGTCGCCGCGCTGCCACCCGAGAAGCAGGGCGTCGCCTCCGCGCTCAACGACCTCACCCGCGAACTGGGCGGAGTCCTCGGCATCGCCGTCCTCGGCAGCGTCTTCAACACCACCTACCGCTCCGACGTCGCCGATACGACCCACGGCCTGCCGACCGAGGCGGCGGACGCGACCCGCGACTCCCTGGCCGGCGCGCTGCGCGCCGCCGCCGAACTGGACGGCCGGACCGGAGCCCGGCTGGCCGACGCGGCCCGCGAGGCGTTCAACAGCGGCATGGCCAACGCGCTGCTCGGCGGCATCGCGGTCGTCGTCCTGGGCGCGGTCTCGGCGGTGGTGCTGCTGTCGCGGCGCGCGCGTAGTTGTCACAGCGGCGACAAGACGTAGCCGCTTGGCGGCACATGGCGTTTCCGGTGCTGTGTGCCGCCATGACTGGCAGCATGAGAATCATGGATACGGTCAGCAACGCTGAGATCCTCGCAAAGATCGCCGGCGGCCTTGACGACTGGCGCAAACTCGCCCAGCCTCTCGCTGCTCGCTACCGCGCCACGGACGCCGTGGTCGGGGCCGCGTTCGTGGCAGCGGTCGCGCGGGCGGCAGCCGCCGCCCGCTACGACGTACCGGAGATCAGACTGGGGCACGGGGTCATCGACGTGACCCTGTTCAGCGTCGACGAGGCCGGTGCCCGGAGGGTTACCGCCAAGGACCTTGAACTGGCCGGCGTCATCACCGGGCTTGCCCACGAGTTCGGCCTGACGGCCGTCCCCGGCGAGGTGGCCCAGCTTGAGCTTGCCCTCGACACCGCTGACGATTCGGCAGCGGGCCCCTTCTGGGCGGCGTTGCTGACAGGAGACGCCACCCACGCGGTGTTCGACTCGGTCTTCGACCCGACGAACCGTGTCCCCAATGTGTGGTTTCAGCAGACCGACAAGCACCCGACCCCACGCCAACGCTGGCACATGGATCTGTGGCTGGCCCCCGAGGTGGCGGACGAGCGCATCGCGGCCGCCGTCGCCGCAGGTGGCACCTTGGTCGACGATTCCCAGGCCCCGTCGTTCACCGTGCTCGCCGATCCAGAGGGCAATAACGTCTGTATCTGCACCGCTCTCGAACGCGATTAGACGGCGCGCCGCGCCACGGGCCGCGTCACGGGCCGCGGCGGTGAGCCGCGCCGTTCAGCTCGCACCCGGGCGCGTGGCCGCCGCGGCGGCGACAGCGACGGCGAGTGGGTCGCGTGCAGGGCGGTCGAGCAGGTCTTGAAGATCCGTACCGGTGTTGCCCAGAAAGCCGTGGCGGACGCTGGTGGCGATCGAGGAGAGCATCGGCGGCTGGAACGGCAACAGTCCAGGGGCGTCCAGGAGCCTGCTCCGGTATTCGCCCAATCCGATGGTGCGGTGGGCCACGCCAAGGCCGTCGGCGACAGCGGGCGCCGTGATCGGCGTGCCGACG
>NZ_NCSM01000033.1 GCF_002224125.1 Streptomyces sp. NBS 14/10 | reverse complement strand
AAACAGCAACCGAACACCCGAAGGTAACGGTTGAATATCAATGGGAACGTGAGAGGATAGATGAAAAGAGCAATTCAAGGCCCGGCCGTGAAGAATCCGCGCGGCCGGGCCGCGCGCTGTCCAGCGCCGCCGCCTTTCGCAATGTGGGGCCGCCGGCCGAATCGGGCTTCCGGCGGTTCCCGCGCGCGGCGCTGTGTGATCACCTGAGCGCCGATCAGGCCCTTTCGGGCAGCGAGCCCGTGCGGGGGGACTGGTCGGCGCTCAGGTGGCCGCTCAGGGGCCTAGGTGGCCCGGCGCGCGGTGAGCGTGGCCACCATCTCCGGGTTCTCCTCGGCGATCTGCGCCCGCAGCCGCTCAGTCTCGGCCCGCTCCCGGGCCTCCCGCTCGGCCCGCCCGGCCGCCGCCCGCTCCCGGCGCTCGTGCTCGGCGTACGCGTCCGCCAGGATCTCCAGCCACAGAGCCGCCCGAGCCTCGGCGTCCAGCTCCTCCAGCTCCCGCCACTGCCCGCGCAGTTCGGCAAAGGCAGCCTCGGCGCGCTCCCGCTCCACCTGCTCCGCCTCCTCGGCAATCTCGTGCTCGGCCACGGTCCGGCACCGGCCGCACAGCCCCAGACTCAGGGCCACCCGCCCGCACGGCACCCCGCCCCACCCGGGGCACGTACCGTCGCCGGTCGGCACGACCGCCGCCGCAATCCGCGCCTGATGCTCCGCCAGCGTGCACGCCGAGCAGGTGGCCGGCCCGGACGGCTCCAGCTGCCGCCCGCACCCGCCGCCGCACTCGGGCCACCCCGCACACGACCGGCACTGCATCTCGCCGCGCACCAGCTCGGCGCCGCACTCACACAGGCGCGGCAGCCGGGGCGCGGGCGCGGCCGGTCGGTGCTCCTTGGCCCCGTGGTCGACGTGGTCGACCTGTCGGGGCACACCCCCGCCCGCCAGGGCCAGGCGGACCGGCGTGATCGGGAGCGCCGAGATGCGGGCCGAGATCACCGCGCCCGCACTCCGGCGGATCGGCCCGTCCAGCGGCACCGACAGCGCTGCTACCAGCTCGGCTACCGTCCACCCGGACGCCAGCAGCCCATCAAGCCGCAGGCCCTGATCCAGCAGCACCTTGCCGGACACCGCCAACTCGGGCACCCGCTGACCGACCGCCAGCAGCACCGCCGCACCCTCACTCGGCCGGACCACCGGCACCACCGGCGCCCCACCGACCGCCGCCGCGGGCCCCTCTGCCTGAGCCTCGATGACGCTGCCGCCGTCCGTCCCTCCATCCGTGTCCGTCGTGTGCGCTTCACCTACAGGCACGGACGGACGGACGGATGGCACGGGGTCTGAGCGGAAGGACTGAGCGGAAGGACTGAGCGGGGGTTCGCGATCTTGCAGGTCATCGCCCGGATGCGGGCTAGAAATCTGGCCCCGCGGGCTAGAAATCTGGCCCCGCGGGCTAGAAATCTGGCCCGCACCGTCCGGGCTAGAAATCTGGCCCGCACCTGCGGCGGCCTGCTCGGCCCGCTTCTTCAGGGCTCGCTCCCGCTCCTTCTTCACGGCCCGCTCGGCCGCCTCGGCCGCGGGTTTGCGGACCGCGTCCAGCAATGCGAAGGCGTTGCGCGGGCCGTTGTAGCCGCGCTGGGGCCGGTCGTTGATCCGGATGCGCAGCGGGGCGCCGGACGCGCCCGCCCGGCTGGACGTCTTCACCGGCCCGCCTTCGGGAGTGCTGATTAGCCCCACGGCGGACAGGTCCGCCAGCAGCCCCCGGACGCGGGCCAGGCTCGACGGCTTCACCGGCTCGCCGGCCTTCACCGGCTTGGCGGGCAGCAGGTAACAGAGCTGGAGCAGGGTCACCTTGCGGACGGGGCCGTACTTCTCGACCACCAGCGCGCGCATGATCCAGTAGAGGCGCACCCCGCTGTCCTTGAGCTGGGGGCACAGCGGGATCCAGTCGCGCAACTGGCTGGTGTAGTAGCCATCGTTCTCGGGGCCGTACAGCTCCGCACGCTGGCTGGCGTCGGCGTTCTCGTTGTACTCGCCGGACAATCCGGCCGTCCTTTCCGGGTGCCGCTGGTGAGTGAGGGACGCGCCCCCGTACACTCAGCGGCAGACCTACAGGTGGGTCAGCGCAGAGCCCCAACGGGCCGGGAGGGTGGAAGCTCCCGGAACACCCCGGCGGGGCTTTCGCCTTTCTGGATCATGTTTCGTGGCCGACAGACTACGCCTTGACGCGGCCTTGTGGCTCACCGTGTTGGACTCTGTGTGAGCCGGTCATCCGTTATCCGGCCCGCTTCTGCGAGCCAAGACGGTCACCTGAACGTGGAATTAGCTCTGTTCCGGCGCATCTGGGGCGCTGTAGTAATCGCTGCTCGCTGGAGCGACTGGCCATTTAGCCGACTCGCCACGGGGCAGCGGATAACCAACCGCGAACAGCGCGGCAGACATTCGAATATCTTGCACTTCTACGATTCTGTCTGGCTTACGTCCCCGCTCAGCGAAATACGCGATCCGGATCGTCCGCAACAGGGGGACGCCGGTGCGCGGAATTAGCAGTGCGTCCGCTTCATCTGGCGACGGCATCCGAGCAGATACCTCTTCGCGCCAGTGCAACGGCTTTTGTGCCCACTCTTCAATGCGGTCGTACATGCCGCCCACCCCGGTATCCCCGGAGAGCGAAGGAACTTCTTCCGCCACCCACTCGGCAATCCATGAGTCAGCAAGCTGCCGATGCTCGGGGATGCTCGGATCGCCGATGAGCCGCTTTCGCACTGTCAAGGGTGTGTGAGCCTCGATGCCCAACGCGTCGGCTACGTCGACCGGGACGGGGGCGGTTGTCACACGTGTCTGTTCTCCGTCCGGGTGCGGCAGGGCCCGCCAGTGCTGAACCTCGGGGCCGCTGTAGTACCCCAGTTCATCGCGCTCGATCTGGCGGTGCCGGACAGTCAGCCGCACGCGGTCCGGGTGCTCCCGGACGTACGTCCCCGCTCGGCGCCGGCTCTCAATCAAACCCTCTCGCTTCAGCACGCTCATTGCCTTGCGCACCGTGATGTCACTGACGCCGTATTCCGCGGCAATGTCGCGCATGAGCGGCAGGGGTTCGCCTGGCGGGAGCGTGCCCGCCGTGATGCGTTCACGCAGGTCACGCGCGATTTCTTCGTACCTGGCGGCCATCACTCCAGTCCCTCCGTTGATCACCGTCAAGGGGACTAGCGTATACGTCAACCCTTGCTTTCGCTACGTCTAGCGTATACGTTATCTCACGACAGCCGAAGCGGCCCCCGGCTGGAACCGGGGGCCGCTCCTGCTCAGGTGCTGGAACACCTGAGCACTTGCCCCGTGTGGCGTTGGCGCGCCGGGGGGCGGTTGTCGGACCCAATCCGTGTGGTGTGAAGAGGAGAACCGACGTGCTGAATGGTGTCAGGTGGCGGCTGCGTCGTCACCGCGCCCCGGCCCGCGTGGTCGGCGGCGGCCTGGCGCTGCCCGCCGAAACCGCCGCGGTGTGCCCGGTGGGGTGGGATGAGCTGCGGATCCGAGCCGCGCTGCTGTCAATGGGCGTGGGCATGGGGGGCCGGCCGTACGACGCGTGCGAGGGGCGGTCATGAGCAGGGGGCCCGCAGACGTGCCCCCGCCCCCGGCGGAGCCGCCCACAGTTCACCTGGACAAGACCGCCGCCGAGATGCCGGATCGGCAATCCGAAGCCGGAACGGCAGACCCGGAGCAGGGGCGCGGCGCCCGTGCTCGGGACTGGTGGGAGGGGCTGCGGGAGGCCGGACGCGACGGCTGGACGAAGGGCTCCGCGACGCGTGCTGATGAGGCTGCCGCAGACGACGCTTCGGACTCCGCAGACGACGCCCCGGACGGCTGGTGGGGCGAGATCTTCGACGCGGACGGCGAGCAGCGCCCGGACGCCGAGACGGACGCCGCGCCCCGGGCGTGGCTCGTGCCTCAGCCCGGCTACTACCCGCGCCCGGCGTGGGTGGACACCGCGACGGAGGGGCGCACCCGTCCCGCGCTGAGCGAGGGAACGCGGCGGCTGCTCTCCAACGCGGGCGCGGCGGGGGCCGGGTGGCTGCTCGGGCTCGAACCGGCGATGGGTGACGCGATCGCCGAGTGCGGGCGCGAGACCTCGATCTCCGGGGCCCTGGTGCTGGGCGGCGGGATGTGCCTGCTTATCGCGCACGTGTGGGACCGCCGCACGCGCCACTGGTGGTGGCTGCTCGCCTTGCTCGCCCGTATCCCGCTCGCGTCTGCGATCACCGCCCTGGCGCTGTACGCGCCCGGCTCGCAGCTCTGACACACATCAAAACCCGAGCAGAATAGGGGAATTCTCCATGATTGAGCACTTTGGCGAAATGCTGGCTGCACCCCCGGTCGGGATTCAAGGGCCGCTGCTGGGGAGCGTCGGCGCCGGAGGTGTGGCCGTGGCTCTGACCGCCGGCCTGATCGCGGGCATCCGCGAGCCCAAGGGAGGCGAGGGAGGCAAGAAGGGCAAGATCCGCAAGCGGCTGACGTCCTCCCAGGCGTCCGTGATGGGCGTGAGCGCCGGCACTTTCTACATGACGGCCGGGAGCATCTGGACGGCTGGTGAGCAGGTGTCCGACTCCCTGTCCAGGGTGATCACCGACGGCGGATTCGGCACGGCCGGGACTGGTGGCGTATCAGCGCTGCTCGCCGCAGTGATGTACTTCCGCGAGCCGCGACCGGGTTTGGCGGCGGTCATCGGAATCGTCTCGGCGGGCGTGTGGGCCTCGGCTGGCGGCATCTGGGGCCTCCCCCAGGCCCTGCTGCTTCAGATCGCTGACGCGCTCGGGGCGATCTGAGTGACTGCCACAGAGGCCGCCGAGACGGCGGAGGAGACGGCCGAGGACCAGGATCACGCCGCCGAGTTGGGGGAGCGGCGCGGAGCGTTTGCGCTGCCCGAGCTGCGGCCGTACGTCCCCTCGAAGGCCCTGCTGCTGCGGGCCGGTGCGGTGCTCGGCTCCGGCTCCGTGGTCCTGCTCAAGCGGGGGTGGGGCGGGGCATGGGGGCTGGTGTGCAAGGGGTGCGGTTGGCTGGTCGAGGGGATTAGCCGCGGGTGGGCGTGGGTCGCCGATGACTGGGTGGCCCGGCTCGGCGGAGTGGCGCTTGGCGGGTACGTGGTCGTTTACCTGCTGGCCCGCAACGGCGCCGAACTCGGCCGCTTGCACGTGAGCGTCGACGTCGGCCCGTACCTGCCGTATCTCGTCCTCGCGGTGCCCACGGGGTGGGGGTGGGCCGCCTGGTACCACTCCCCCGCTGTGGCGAAAGCACGGGAGGCCCGGAAGGCGGCCGAGGCCGCGCGGAAGACGGCGGCCGAGGCCGAGGACCAGGACCAGGAGCAGGAGCCGCTGGCCGGGCCCCCGGCTGAGGAACCCCCGCTCTCCCCCGCCGACCTGATCCAGATCTTGGAGGACGTGGCGGGCAAGAACGGAGCGCACCTGGACACCGCGCTCAGCCGGGCCCAGTCGCGCGGTCTGGTGACCGGCTGGTCCGTGACCGATCTGCGCAGTGCGCTGGAGGCCGCAGGAATCGAGGTCCGGGACCAGCTCAAGGTGAACGGCCGGGGGGGTGTTCGGGGGGTCCACCGCGAGGCGCTGGAGGAGGCGCGGGAGCGCCTGCTCCAGGGGGCGGGAGAGGGGCCCGCCGAGGGGCCCGCCGAGGGGCCCGCCGAGAGGGCCGCCGGGGGCCTGGCATCACCCGACGTGATGGCGCCCGTCAGCACCCCGCCCAGCAGCGCCGGTTGAGCCCTCCCCTCGCTCGACTCCCGGCCCCCTCCAGGGGCCGGGAAGGGCGGTAGATATCCGCAGGTCGCGGCGTGCCTACCTCGGGCTCTACCTCGCTGGCTACCTACCTCTCTACCTCGCTCGCCGACCGGCGAGCGGGGAAGTGCCGATGACGATCAGTAACCAAAAGGAGCCCATCACATGAAGCCCAAGGGGAGCAGGGCGGCCAACTTCGCAGCCCTGTACGCGCTCGCCCGAGTCGCGGCGGACGCGGCCGATCACTGGGTGCAGACCCACGACCAGGCCGTGAAGAAGGGCCAGGTGGACGACGCGGAGAAGGGGACGACCGCCGCCGCTGGACGCCGGGCTTGCCTGGCGCACGTCGCGTCGTACGTCGGCACTCAGGCGGCGGTTGTGGCGGTCGGTGCGCGCGTCCTGGACATCCGGATCACCCCCGGCCGGGCCGCCGCCGCGCTGGCGATCTCCGCAGTCACCCACTACGTCGCGGACCGCCGAGAGCCCGTGCGGCGCCTGGCGGAAGCGATCGGCAAGACGGAGTTCTACAACCTGGGGGGTCCGCTGGGCGGCGCCTACCTCCTGGATCAGGCGATCCATCACGGAGCCGAAACCGTCGCTGTCGCGATCCTCTCGGCCGCCGACTAGCCGCGCCTGGCGGTTGCCCGATCCGCCCGCGTTGCGCGGGCGGTGAGGGGAGCCGGACAGTCCGGCCGCTCACCAGAAGGGAGCCCGATGGACCAGCAGCGCGAGCACGCGACCCGGGAGGCCGGCCGCACCTTGGCCGGAGCCCTGGACGCGATCGAGGTGCACGGCCCGCTCAGCACCGAGGCCACCGACGCGATCCGCGCCGGGGCGATGGCCGAGATCACCGCTCGCCAGTACGGCGCCACCTCCGGCGACATCATCGCCGCCGCCGTCGACCACCAGCAGAACTGACGAAACCCCGGGGCGGTCGCTCGCCTGGCAGCAACCGCGACCGCCCCGGGCCTCCCGATCAAGGAAGGTGAGACCAAGCATGGCATTCCTGCGCCGTGACATCCCCACCGCGCCCCAGACTCGGCCGGATCCGCAGCACGAGACCGTTTACGACCCGGCCCGCGGCGGCCACTACCCGGTCGAGGAGCGCCCCGTTCCCGGGGCCAAGAAGGACGGCGACGCGGGCCGCGGCCGACTGACGCGGGGTGGTAACCGATGAACGCCACCGCCCTGCCGATCTGCTTCGGCACACCGACGCCCCCTGCTCTGCCCACGTCACCCCCGCCGCCCTACGCGGGTTTGCTCGATGTGGTGAAGCGCGAGGAGGACGACGACAACGACCGCGGGTACGAGGACGAGCCGGAGGCGACCGCTGCGTTCGCGCGGTCCGTCCAGGCCGCCATCGGCGCCATCGCGGCCGGTGTCCTGCCGCACTGCGGAGACATGACGCACTGCGGGCGCCCGATGATCCACGAGGGCGGCGGCCGGTACGTGTGCGCCAAGCCGGGATGCGGCGCCACGTTCGACACCGGCCGGGCGGCGCGCGAGACCGCCCCGGCCGTGGCGGAGAGCGAGATCGGCTCCGGGTTTTGCAGCAACTGCGGCCAGGGCGTCTCGACGCTCAACGGCCGGTACACCTGCCTGACCTGCGGCAACAACGGCTGAGGGGGAGAGATGGCTGACCAGAAGCCCGCACTGCCCGCCCGTGACCCGGGGGCGACCAACCCGCCAGACCCCGGACCGCCGGCGCCGTGCCCGCCGCCCCTCCGCCCGGTACTCCAGACGATCCGCGGAGGGAGGCGCAAGTGATCACCGTCGCCTACGACTTCGGCCCCACCGTTCGCGTGATCGATCTGGACGCGAACGGCGCCTGGATCGCCGAGACGGAAACTGTCGTCAAGGTCGGGGTCGGCGGTCGCACTGCCGCGCTCTTCGACGCCGGATATCGCCTGCTCGGCGAGTGGACCAAGTGCGGCGAGGCCGCATCGGTTGAGGTGCTGCGCCCCGGCCAGTCCGGGGCCTAGCCGACCGCGTGACCTACCGGCCGGGCCCGCGCCGTGCGGTGTGGGCCCGGCCCTTGTACGAGAGAACAGGAGTTGAGATGGCGCGAGAGATGACCGCGCATGAACTGGCCGAACTTGAGCGGCGAGTGGAGTCCACGGGACGGCTGATCAGCACTGGCACGTGGGTGATCGCGGCCGGAATGATCCTCTACAGCATGCTGACCGCTACGCCGTTCGTCGCTGATCACACCCCGCCCGGCAAGTGGCAGTACTCCGCGCCCGTGCTGCCCATCGTGGTGGACATGTCGTTTGTGATCTCGCTCCGAGTCGACGCACTCCTGGGGACGGTCGGCTCAGGCGGCGGGCTGGCAGCGTGGCTACTGCGCGCGGCGACTGGCGCGGCCAGCGTGTTCCTCAACATCTGGGGCAGCGTTGAGCGGCACGACCCGACCGGCGTTGCGCTGCACTTGATTCCGCCGCTGCTGCTGATCCTCGCGGCCGAGGCCGGACCGGCATACCGGCGCCGCTTGGCCCGACAGATCGCGGACGCTCGGGCGCGCCGCCGTCTGACCGTGGAGCGCGAGGAGCGCGAGCGTCGGGCGGCCAAGGAACGTGAGCGTCGGGAGGCTGAGGAGAAGAGGGAACGCGAGCGTCGGGCGGTCGAGGAGAGGGAGGAGCGCGAGGAGCAGCGCGCGGCAGCTCGGCGACGCGAGGAGCGCGAGCATGAACTGGAGATGCGGCGGCTGGCCGTTGCGTCTGAGCAGCAGCGTCCCGCCTCTGTCGCTCCTGCTCCGGTAGCCGCGGAGCAGCGCCCGGCCCCGGCCGCACGCAACGAGCTGCCCGCGCACCAGGAGCAGCGCCCTGTCGTCGTCCCCCGCGTCCAGGAGCAGCGCCCCGCCCCCGCCCCTGCTCCCGCCCTGGCCCCGAGGCCGGAGCCGGAGCGCCGCCCGGCTGCGCCGGTATCCGCTGCTCAGGGTGCGCGCCCGGCCGTTACCGCCCGCATCGAGGAGCCGGAGCGAGAGCCGGAGCGGGTGGCGGACTGGGAACTGCCCGATCTCCCGCAGGACTGCGCCCCTGGACAACCGCCGCATCTCATCACTGACTCTCAGGCCATGGCACGTATTCGCTACGGTCACAGCAAGGGATGGGTGCAGCGCCGGATTGCCGTATTCGCTGACCGCTCGCCGTCCACTGTGCATAAGCATGTGAGGCTGCTCGCCTCGGCGAACTAATCCGTTTATCGCTGGGCCGTGAATTCCGAATCGGAATTCACGGCCCAGCGTTTTTATGGCAGGGGCGAGCACGCTTATCGGCGGTCATGGTCGCCACCTGCTCGCCCCTGCTTCAGTGCGAGCAGTGGCCGCAGTACGCTCCTGGACATGGACTCCACCATTCATCGCTGGGCCCTGATCAGCGTGAAGCCCGGCGTCGGCAAGTCCACGTCGGCGATCTTCCTGGCACAGGCCCTGCTGGACGCGGGCGTGGCGCCACTGGTGGCCGATGCCGACCGGGGCCAGACCTGCCAGACCTGGGACGAAGAGGCCGGCGGCCTGCCATACCCCGTGGTGTCGAAGGTCTCGCGCACCCTGGACAAGACGCTGCCCGAGCTGGAGCGTGGTCGCGGTGCGCTCCTGGTCGACGTGCCGCAGATCGAGGATCACGCCGCTATCGCGCGGTCGGCGATGCTGTGGGCGGACCGCTGGATCATGCCGATCGCGCCGAGCGTGGTCGAGGTCACCAGGATGTTCCGCCCCTCGCACGGCGACAAGGTCCGGCTCGCGGAGTACCTGGAGGACGTCCAGGACATGCGGGAGCACTACGGCCGGCCGCGCGCTGACGTCGTCGTGCTGCTCACCCGAACCAACACGTCACGCGCCACGCGGACCGGCCCGGACGCCGACGTACGCCGCGCCATGGCCGCGAAAGGCATCCCGACCTTGAACGCGCAGATCAAACACCACGACCACTACCGGCAGATTGGGAACCAGCGGGTACGCGCGATAGGGACGCCGTACGAGCGCGCGGCCCGTGAGCTGCTGGCCCGTCCCTACAGCAACAGCACGACGGAGGACGCCCCGTGAGCCCACGACGCGACCCGTACGCGGACGCGACGGAGACGGGAGGCAAGACCCGGGCCCGTACTCGAGGAGCGGCGCGCCCGGTCCGTACCGACCCGATCAGGACCACGCTCGACCTGCCTCCGGCGATGAACCGGGCGGTGAAACGGTGGTGCGCGGAGGCGGCGGTCGACGCCGACGTGAGCGCGGTACCCATGGCCGCGCTGCTGCGGATCTTGCTCGTGCTGCTGACAGAGGGCGAGCCGGATGATGATCCCCTTAGCGATCCGGAGATCCAGAAGCGGCTACGCCATGCGGTGCTGCGCAGCCTCGGCCGAGCGAAGGAATTGAACTACTGACGCCACTGAAGCACAGGAATTACTGCCAGAACTGATGCCACTGTCCCCACTGACGTTCAGTGGGGACAGTGGCATCAGTGCAGGTCAAAGCGCCTTTTGGCTGATCCTGCGGGTAAGTTGGCGGCACCAAGTGACGCGCGGATCAGGCCAAGGGGAGAGGCGTGGAGGGGCGGGGAGCACAGCCAGAGCACCCGGCGGGGGAGGCCGCGGCCCCTCGGCCGCTGCCGAGTGTCCCGGCGCCGGCCAAGCCGACTCCGCCACCCGAGGGGCCACCGCTGCTCGCGTGGCTACGGATACCCCGCCCCCCGGCCGAGCCGGGCATCTGGCGGTGCGGGCATGTGCCACGTGAGCCGGAGGACTTGGACCGGGTGCCCACCCGCCAGATCGCGGCCGGCGCAGTGGCGACGGGCTTCGGCGCGTGGATCACGTGGGGCCTGCTGTCGAACGGGTACCTGGGGTGGTACTGGCAGTGGCCGTACCTCGCGATCGTCCCCCGCTCCCAGTACGGCAGCGAGGTGTGGATTTTCTTCGCGAAGGTCTATACGTACCTGGTCATGGGCGCGGTCTATCTGTTTTTCGCGCGGCTCGGCCGGTGGCTGGAGGCCGCTCGCCGGATGATCGCATGGGCCCGGCGGCGCGGCCAGCCCCCCGGCACCCCGCCCCGCCCCCGTCACCAGCCCATGCCCTCACCCGACCAGGATCCGGCCGAGTGGCCCGAGCTGCGGGCCGGCGGCGCCAGCGAGGCAGCTGACCGGCTCGCGGGCGAGCTGCGGGCGGGGAGGATGACCGATGTTGACTATGCCCGGATCGCGCGGGTGTGGACGGCGGTCCAGGGCCGCCGCGAGGGGCTGATTGAGTTCGGGCTGGCTGTGCGGGAGCACGGCGCGGCTGCGTGGCCCCACGGCTCCGGCGCCCGCGACCTACCGGCCCGCACCGCTCACCATGACCTCACGCTGGGCCAGGTCCGCATCGGCATTGCCGCCACGAGTGAGCGAAACCCCTACGAGTACCGGGGTGTCGGCGTCGCCGTCGACCCCGGCCTGTTGGGCACGTCCGCGCTTGCCGTCGGGCCTCCCGCGGTCGTCGCGGCCCGGCTGGTGCGCCCCGTGGTGGAGTCTCTGTGTCTTCAGGCCCTGGCCGGTCAGGCAGCCGTCATCAGCGTCACCGCCGCGGACACCGGACTGTCCCCGGACGGCGCTTTCGACGTGGTGATCCGCCCCGGCCGCCCGGACTCGTCGCACGGCCTGGACCTCTACGGCGGCGCCGTCGACCCGGACGAGGCGGCGGGGATGGTCGCGGAGGCACTGGTGGGTGATGAGGTCACCATCCTGCCCGGGGGCGACAGCCGGCGGGCGGCCACCGTGCTCGCGCAGCTCCTCGGCCCCTACCACGCGGCCTACGGCGGGTTTCCCACCCTGCGGGATCTAAGGGACCTGCTGGACGGCTCGCGTCCGCAGCTCGACGCTCTCCGCGTCCAGCTCCTCGATGTCGGGCTCGACGTTCAGGTCCGGGATCTGGAGTCGTACGAGCGGCAGGCCGCGCAGCCCGCGGGCGTCGCCGCGCTGTTGGCCGAGCGCATCGCTCTTCTCGACCGGCCGGCGTTCGCCGGGTTCTTCACCTCCGAGGCGCCCCCGACCCTCGGGGCCGCCCCCGGGACCGGGGAGGAGCCGCCGTACCGCCCCTTCTCGCTCCAGGCGCTCGAACACCCCCTGCGTATCCGGGTGGACCTGCCGGAGCGAGGGCACGCGGAGGCGTCGCGCATCATCGCGCGCCTGGTGCTTGCGCAGTTCGCCCAGTGCGCCACCGCCCGCCGCGACCAGACCCGTTTCGCGTTCCTGGTGCTGGACGACGCCGCGCAGGTGGTCACTCCGCAGTCCCTGCGCAGCCTCCAGCGTCTCCGCTCCGCGCACGCGGGTGTGATGCTCGCCCTGCCCGCCCTCGCCGACGTTCCCGAGCCGCTACGCGGCCCCCTGCTGGGCATGGTGGGCTGCCGGGCGGTGTGCTCCGGCGTGACGCCGTGGGACGGCGCGCATTTCGCGGAGGCGTGGGGCGTGGAGTGGGTGGAGACGCGCACGGTGACCGCTCATGAGATCCGTGCAGACGAGCCGTTGGCCCGAGCCATGCATGGACTGCGGCGCCTGACCACCGGCAAAGCGGTGACCCGCGAGAGCGTCACCGTGAAGCGAGAGCAGCGCCAGCGCTGGTCCGCGAGCGATCTGGCGAACGAGGTTCCGGTGGGTCATGCCGTGGTGTCGCTGACGAGCGTCAGCGGAGAGCGGACACCGCCGATCCTGGTCAAGATCACCGATTGACGGTAGAAAGGCGCGGTCGTGAGGAACGGGGAGATAGACAGCGGCCCGGAGCCGGATCCGGAATCGGACCCGGTACGCCAGCCGCTGCCGCCGGAAGTGCCCGCCCCGCGCACGGAACAGCCCCCGCCCGAGGCGACACCCGGGGAAAGCAACGCCCCTCCCGCCCCCGGCGCCGACGCCCCAGGACCAGGAGCAGGGCCAGATCTGGAGTGGTGGCAGCTTCCCGCACAGCCGCCCGGCCCCCCATCTCCACCAGCCCCTCCGCCCCCCACAACGCCCCCGCCAGGCGCGCCCGGAGGCGTAGACGCCGACCCCGGCCACGCAGCCGGCCACCCGCAGTGGCAATGGGACGCGGACCGCAACGAGTGGGTGCAGACTCCGGACGCGCCCGGCCACATGCTGCACACTGCACACGAGATCGGGCAGGAGATCGGCGTCACCATCGGCGAGACCATGGCCGCCCACCTGCCCAACCCCCAGGCTGCGGCCCAAAGGCGCGGCCTGGACATCCGCTGGATGCGCCTGAAATACAACATCCCCGGGATCCTGATCGCGACCTTGGTGACGTGGGGCGACAACAGCCTCGCCGAGGCCATGGCGCGCTCCCTGGCGGAGGGCGGACCGCTGGCCCTGCTGGGCTGGCCGCTGATGGCCTTCCTGGTGCTCGGCCTCGTCATGGTCACCCCGCTCGGCGGTGCACTCGGCGGCGTGCTGATGGAGGCGATCCGCGCCGTGCTGCAGGGCCTCGGCCGGCTCATCGGGCGGTTCTGGCGCGTCCAGTACACCGGCTACCTGCTGCGCCTGATCGTGGCCGTGGTCGCGTGGTCCGTCGCCATCGCACTGCTGCGCCTGATCGGGCGCGCCGTGATCCTTTTCCTGACAGGAGCGTGATCTGACCATGACCGACACGGGAGCCAGCCTCGGCGGAATCGGCGCGGTCGCCCTGGGCCTGGTCCTGCTCTTCTACCAGGTCGGCAGGTGGAGAGGCGGTGACCCCACGCCCAAGGTTCATTTTTTTGGCGGGGTCGCGTTGGCCGCGCTGTTGTTCTTGGGCGGTGGTGTCTTGGGTGTGATGGGCGGTGCTGCCGCCGCGTTGGGCGATGGGGTCGGTCAGTACGCACTGGAGGGCGCCACAGGGGCAGTTGCCAAGGCAGGGCAGCACAAAGGGCCGCTGACCGGCGGTGAGAAAGTGGGCGTGTCCGGAGCGATCGCCGGTCTGTGTCTGCTCGCTCTCTACGCGGGGCTGATCAAATCCGGCCGCGCCGATCTCAAAGAGCCGGTTATCCGTGGCGCACTGGTCGGGGTCTTCCTCGGCGCGTCGGCTGGCTTGGTCGGCATGGCTCTGGGGCTGATCCGCACGTCTGGCAACACCGTCGGCGACATTCTCACCACCAGCATCTGAGAACGGGGAGACAGGGCATGTCGGGCGGGATCGCCAGCGGACTGCGTCACATGCGCTCCGAGTGGGGCCGCTGGTGGCGGGCGGAGGACCTGACCGATACGCACGTCGCGCACCGGATCCTTAATGATCAATTCCGCATGTGGCGTCAGTTGAAGCAGCGGGCCAACGCGGAGGTGCAGCAGAACATCAGCCTGCTGCGTCAACAGCAGCGTCAGCAGACGTACATGCAGATGCAGCGGATGCAGATGCAGCGGCGCGGGCGCGGCGGCTATGGGTACGGCTTTGGCTTTGGCGGCGGCGCGTCGCCGATGATCTCCTATCGGATGATGCAGTGGGCGCAGCTCCAGATCCGCATGGGGCAGGAGGAGTTCCGGCACCTGGAGGTGACGGGGTCCATGCTCCAGATCGGGCGGGGCCAGGTCCGGTCACGTCGCCATCTGGCCGCCGCGGCCTGGATGGTGGCGCTCCCGCTGTTGTGGGTGGGCTTGTGGTGGATTTCCGCGCTCGCCGCGCTCACGGTCACCGCGGTGACCGCCGCCGCCGTCACTCTGCTGGCGTGGGTGCAGGGCCGCCGCCCGACGCGCCGCCGGCCGCCGGTCCCCAGGCTGCTGTTCATACCGCCGGAGCCGCCGGCCCACACGGAGCTGGCCGAAGAGCCCGAGCCCGAGCCGTTCCCGCTCTCCGAGGCCGGCCGCGATCCGCGGCGCGTTCGTGAGACTGTCCGCCTCGCGCTCCTCAAGCACAAACGCAGGGTGGAGATCGACGAGATCCGCACTCCGGCCGAGACTCAGTACGGATGGGAAGTTCCTCTCGTCCTGAAGTCGGGCAGCCTCGCCGACTTTCCTCCGATCCTCAAGGACCTGGCCACCCCGCTACGGGTCGGCACCGGCCGCATCATGGCTGCGGCAGCCTCGCCTGACGACGCGGCCGAGATCAAGCTGAGGATCCTCACCCGGGACCCGTTCGAGCACCCGCTACCAATCCCGACGCGCCCGCCAGGCTCGTGCTCGATCCTCAACCCCTTCGACATCGGCCTGTCCATCGAGGGCGAGACGACGCCGGTCGTGCTCGGCGGACAGCACGTGATCATCGTGGCCGACACCGGGGGAGGAAAGACCGCCCTGGTGCAGCGCATCGCGGAGTACGTCACCGCCTGCCATGACGCCGTCGTGGTCGACATCGACCCGGTCAAGCGCGGACTCAAGGTCTTTCAGCCGTTGGCGGCCATGACCGCGCGCACCGCCGAGGAAGCCGAGACCGTCCTAGAACGGCTCATCAATCGGGCCAGGAGCCGTATTGCGTCCATGCCGGCGACGCAGAACATCTGGAATCCCACCTTCGAAGAGCCCGCGATCGTCGTCATCCTGGACGAATTCGTCAAGCTCTCTGCCCGCGGCAAACAGCTCGCGGCCGAGCTGCTGCGCAACCTCGGGCGCGAGGCCCTGATTTCGGTCGTCATCATCACCCAGGACGCCACGGAAGACATGCTCGGCGACGCCATCGCAGACGTGCCCGGCGTGCGCATCATGCTCCCCTGCCGCTCCAACGACGTCCCGCTCGTGGTCGGCCGCTCCAACGCAATCAGCCTGGGATGGTGGCCACACCTCCTCATCCCGTCCCCGGACCACCGCGATCCGGCAGACGCCGGACGCTTCTACGCGATCACCCCCCGCCACCGCGAACCGCTGTTGCGCTACGCCTCACTGCTCCCCCCTGAAGAAGCCGCACGACGAGTCGCCGAACGCCTTCATGCCCCGCGGCCGAGGCTCGAAGCCGACACCGAACAGGCGCCGGAAATCCCGCCCTTCGCCCGCCTGCTACTCGAAGCGTTCGCCGCCCACAGTGACCCAGATGTGCTGTCCGTCGAGGACATCGGCAAGTACCTGGCCCGGACCGAACGGGACATCTGGACGCAGTGGGACGACCGCCCCACCCGCGACCGTCGCGCCCAGATGGGCCGTCACCTGAAGGGACGGATGAGGGAAGCCGGCCTGTCGACGCTGGAGCCGGTGCGGATGGAGAAGACGCCCGGCCGGCCGAGCGGATACCGTCTCGCCGACCTCAAGGCCAACCTGGAGGAGTTGGCCCGATGACTCGTCCACCCCTTGGAGCCATCCTGGATCGGCTCGCCCGCCCCTTGGAGACGCTGCCTCGACTGCTTGGAGCCTGACCAGACCCTCCCAGGAGACATCCAAGGTCTCACCTGCAATGACAAGCTCTCCAAGGAAAATCCGACCCCCGAGGAGAAGCCCGTGAGCCCGCAAAATCCCGCACAACACGCCCGGGTCGCCGCCGATGCGATCACCCGACTTGTCAACGACGTCAAGACCGGGCGAGCCCAGTGGACTCACACGGACAACGCCAAACAGGCGGCCGACGACTTCACGCGGCTCTCCGAGGCGATGGCCGCCGCCCTCCAGCAGATGGCCGCCGCGCTCGGGCAGATCGGCCGAGGCACGCCGCAGACCGACCAGGCCATCGGCGCGCTACACCAGGCTGGGCAAGCCGAAGTTGTGGCGTCGCGCCACCTGCGCCGCGCCCGCCAGACTATGTACTGACTGCGACCGTTCGGCCGGGGAGGGACCCACGTGCACGCGACAGCTGTATACGCCCTGGGGGGAGGTCTGATGCTGCCAGCTGCTCCGCCTGACCCTGACGACTGCAAGGACCTGGCCGGCGGTATCAAGACGGCCTGCGAGCAGGGCAGCGAAGGCGGTGGCGGAGGTGGTCAGCCGCCCGAGAGTGTCGATCCGTTGATGAACCTGGCCAAGGAATGTGCGCGCGCCGCGGACTGGACGGCCAAGCAGCTCGGCAAGGTCCTCACGGACGATCGGGCGGTCGACTTCACCAACGCAGGCTTTCTGCGGCAGTACGCGTTGGTGTTCGCCGCTTCCACCATCCTCACGCTCATCCTGTGGCTGCTCGCGGTCGTCAAGCGCGCCGTGAGGGGCGTGCCGCTGGGGACCGCATTCGGCGAGGCCATCGGCCTGTTGTGGATCGCCGTCGCCGCCTCCGCATTCACCCCCCTCATCCTCTACACCGTCATCGGCGCCACCAGCGCAGTCACCGACGCGCTGGTCGAAGCGTTCAACGGCGACACGGGCGGAACGTTCACCAAGCTCGGCGCCGACCTCGCGGCCGGGAAGGTCGGCGGGGGCGCGCTGATGCTCCTGGTCGTGTCGGTCGTCACCATCGCGCTGTGCGGCGCCCTGTGGCTGCTGCTCGTCATCCGGGCGCTGGCCCTGTACGTAGGGGCGCTCCTGGGGGTCGTTGTGTACGCGGGGCTGGTCGACAAAGACCTGTGGGGCAAGGTGCGGCGGTGGGCGGGCTTCATGCTCGCCGTGATCGCGATTGAGCCGACCATCGCCATCACTCTCGGCCTGTCCGCGGCCCTGGAGAAATCAGAAGACACGAGCGCCGTCACCCTCGGGCTGGGCATCACCGTCATCGCGCTCGGCGCCTCGATCTACATCATCGCCAGGGCGCCAGGAATGGGCGACGCGGTGAAGATTGCCCGGCAGAGCGCCCGGACCGTCGGCCTCGGTGGCCGCCCAGCTACTGCCAGCACCGCCCAGGGAGTGCAGAGCGGCATCAACACCCACAGCAGCCGGACCGGCAGCACCTCCAGCAGCACCACGGGGAACGCCGGCACCCGGAAGGGCGCCAACGGATCGAAGCCGCCCAACCGGATGACGGAGGGGATCACCACCCACGGGCCGCGGGAGCCCAAGCCGAAGAAGGACGGCGGGGATACGAAGTGATGTTCGCCCTTGGGGTCGTGGCCGGCGCCCTGCTCACCCTGTTCGCGTGCGCGGCGTGGAAGCGGATCAACCAGCCCAGCCACTGCCTGTGGTGCGCGCAGGCATCCGCCTGGCCCACCAGCCAGCACGATCCCTTGATGTGCAAGGGCTACGTCCAAGAACGCCGCCGCGAGCGCCGTCGGCACAAAGCCCTTGGGATCAAGGTCACCGAACCCGATCCGTTCGGTGACATGTACCTCCTGCCCGAAGAGATCGAAGAGCGCTGCGGCGCACTCACCGAAACCGAGGACACGGCCGGGCCCGGCCCGGCCGTGTCCCGGGGAGGCTGAGCAGGCCCGTTCGCGGGTGATCGAGCGGCGCCCCCCCCGGAGGAATCGGGGGAGGGCGCCCGCCGTTTTGCCCCGGTCAACCGGGCCCAGCGCCCGGCGGACGACGAACAGTGATGTCCTGATCAGCAGTGCACCACTGAGTGCACTGCTGATCAGTGGACCAACACGGTCCATCAATCTCCAAATTGGCAATCAGTTGCTAGAGTGGCGGGTATGGCAGCAACCATGAGCACTCTGGAGATGCTGCGCCTCACCGTGACAACGCTGATTCAGCGCACGGGGGAGCAGCAGCGAGACCTGGCGGCCGGCATCGGTCTGTCGCCAACACAGGTCAGCCGCAAGCAAAACGGGCAAAGGGCCTGGTCATTGGACGACTGCGACCTAGTGGCCGCGTACTACGAAATGCCCGTGCTCGACCTGCTGGCCGGGCCGACGCACGCCGCGCTCAAGCTTCCCGCGCACCGCCTCGCGGCCACGCTGGGCGGCTCGCAGACCCTGCTGGCCGTACCGGACACCTCGGCCGCAGAACGCCCCTCCAGGGCCCGCACGTTGGCCCCCGAGACGTTCGCCGCCGCCCCGGCCCCCGAGGCGCCCGAACCGGCCCCACAGAGGCGCGAGCAGCCCGCCATGACCGCCCCGGATCCCGAGCTAGCCCTGGAGCCGGACCAGGGCGCAGACGGTCGCGCAATCCTTGGCCCCGCCGAGCCGTGCGTTCTGTGCGGCAAGGCGAGCGTGTACCGGGCGGGAGGGCGCCCCCAACACCTGGGGGGCATGTGCGCGACCGTCGGCCCGGCCTCCGTCGACAACCAGCTCGGGCACGCGCAGCCCGCACCCGCAACGCCCCCTCCGGCTCCTGCTGCTTCGGTGGCCGGCCGCCGAAGCAACAGCGGGGGTTCTGGCGCTGGGAACTCCGTAGATGAGCTGGCCGCGCATGTGCGGAAGACCGTTTCGAGGACGCTCGCCGAACACGGTGGTGATGTGGAGGAAGCAACGGCGAACCTGGTGAAAAAAGCAATCCCGAGCGTGATGGAGATTTTCAATCTCTCCCGCGTGGGGGGCCGGTACGACCACAGCGAATTTCCCCCCGTCAGTGACATTCTTCGAAAGAAGTCCAGGAACACCGCCGACCAGATCTGGGAAGCCCGTCCGAAGTGGCGGAACAAAGAGTTCCTGAGTGCCGCAGAGTCCGGGACGGTTGCTCCAGTGGAAGTCACCGGACTCGACATGAATGCGGCCTACCTCGCAGCATTCAAGACCTATCTGCCGATTGGCAAGCTGGTGCACTCCGACCAGGGAACGCACGACAGCAAGCGCTCCGGGGTCTACCTGCTTGCGGAGCCTCCGGCCTGGCAACACACCGGGCTGCCTAGCCCGATGGGCGCCCGCAACGAGCCCGGCCCGGTATGGGTCACCGAGCCCACGCTGCGGCTGCTCCTGCGCTGCGCCAACATGGACTTGTGCGAGCCCCCAGTAATCCGGGAGTCATGGACATCCGGAGGTACGGAAAGCCTGCTGGAGAAAATGCGGCGGGCGCTGGCTGCCGTACGGAAAGAAGCCATCGAAAACGACGACGATGTGACCACGGAATACGTGAAAGCCATGTATTCTAAGTTCGTGTCGACCATCGGCGAGTCATCCACGAACCGCGCATTGCGGCGCACGGATTGGATGCACATCATCCGCTCTCAGGCATTCTCGAACCTGTGGCTGAAAGCATATAAGGCGCATTCAGCCGGGCTGAACGTCGTTCAGATGTCCGGTACCGATGAACTCCACGTTACCGGTGACTGGCGCCAGTTGTGGAAAGAGGGGCGCAACCTGACCGAGGTCAAGCCGAAGCGCGTTTACACCATCGGGGGGAAGGCGTGAGCGCACGCGATGTGTGGGGCATCTGGCAGAAGTACGGCGCCCAAGGAATGACCGGCGCGGAAGCGCTCGTACTGGAAATCAACCGCATCGTCTATGAGAATGGCATCAAGTCTCCGGTAACTTCCGAGCGCGGATTGTCTGCGAGGCTGCGCTATCTCGACTCACCGGCCGGGATCCAGGCACTGCGGGAGCAGGGAGTTACGGACAGAGCCCTGAAATCATGGAAGGAGGGAAAGGCGAGTCCGAGCGCTGCCAGCCGCGAACGCATCGACAACGCGTACTGGACGCGGCGTCGGGAGAACGTCATTCGATCTGGGGCACTCAAGCGACTCCTGAACAACGATGGGAACGGCCGCCGGATCGAGATCTACGGCGTTGATCAGTCCGCTGTACAGGGCGGCTACTCCGATGGACCGGGGGACGGGGGCCGCGCCCGCCACAATGTTGACCGGGTCCGGTCCATTCAGGGCCGGTACATCTGGGATGACCTGGTGGACGCGTGGGCTGGCCAGGACCTGGAGGAGATCGATGACATCTGGGACGACGTGATCCAGGACATCGGCTCGGAGTACGCGGCGTACGCGTACGTCTCAGCGGTGAGCATCGGCGCCTGACCCTGACAGCACTGAAGGCACTGACTCCACTGATTGCAGTGGAGTCAGTGCCTTCAGTGCTGTCAGGGCAGCCACGCCGCGGAGAAGTCAGCTCGCCGCCGAGTCGTCGCCGGTACGGCGGGTAGTGAGCCGAGCGAGAGGAGACGGCCGGCCTTTCGGCGTCCTCTTGACCTGGTCCCAGTCGATGGCCGGATGGACCGCCAACAGCTCCAGGTCGCCAACCCGGAAGAGCGGGACGGTGGGCGCCTCACGGCGGCGCTGCCAGCCGCTGCGCACCCACGTGATGGGCTCCAGCCACTTCGCATTGATCAGGTGCTCGATGTCCGAGACCCGGATGCCAAGGTGGCTGGCCGCATCGGTGCGGTTGAGAAGCCTTCCGCTTCGCTGCGCCTTCTCCAGGGCGGCGCGGTCGTTGAAGTGCTCCAGGGCCTGGCCGTCGTAGAGGGCGTGCCCCTTGTACTCGCCGATGCACTCGATCAGTCCCACACGGTCGAGCTCGACCAGGATCTCTGAAGCGACGGGGACGCCGAAGCGCTCGCTGAGCACGTCGGCGGCCCGGCCCGCGCCCATGTCCGGCAGAGAGCCGGTGGCCGTCCGGATCTCCTCCACGCGCTCGGCAACGGCGTCGACAACGGCTGCGGACCAGCGGCAGCCGCCGACGTCAGCCGGGGGAATCAAGCCCTTCTTCAGAGCCCGCTCGAAGCGCCACAACTCGAACCCGAGCCGATCGGGGAACTGAATTGGCCCGTAATCCTTCGGCTTCATAGACGGCTTCTGGTCTCGCATCACCTGCTGTTCCGACACATCCATTGCCATGACTCCTTTTCGGGTGTTCGGTTGCTGTTT
>NZ_NCSM01000032.1 GCF_002224125.1 Streptomyces sp. NBS 14/10 | reverse complement strand
TTCAACCGGAACGTCCTCTTAGATACCGGAAGCCATCGGCGCGGTAGGGGCCGCTCTACCGACCGCCCTGCTGGTGGGTTGGTTCAGGACCGCCGGGCTGGTCAGCGGTATCCGTGAGCAGGGGTGCGAATTGGTAGTGTCCGCGGTAGGTGGCTCGGTTGATGATGTCGCGGGCCAGTTCCTGGTGTTCAGGAGAGGCGAGTCCGGCCAGCAGAACGGCACGGATGTCGTTCTCCCTGATCCGTGGGGCGTAGTCGTACATGTCCAGCGTGGTGACCCATCGGTGCATCAGTTCCAGGACTGGTCCGAGGTAGTCGGTGGCTGCTTCGGCCAGGAAAGAGTAGATGCGCCGGTCACGGCCGAGGCTTCCGGTCGTCTCGAGGGCAACGCTCGGCTGTTCCAGGCGCCAGGTGACCGGGAAGGCATCATTGCGGGCCAGCGGGCCGATCAGGGCGTGGATCTCCTCGGGTTGCGGTGCGGGTCCATGCGCGCTGTCGTCCCGAGCGGTCAGGCGCCAAGTCCACCACTGCATGATGCGGTCGCGGGTATCCGGTGGCAGGTTGCGGTCATGAACGACCTCGCTCAAGAACGAAGCGAGCTGAACTCCGGCTGCGGGTGAGGAATACAGGTAGTCAGCCATGGTGCTCTCGTCGTCCAGTCCGAGCAGGCCTGCCAGATAGATGGCCATGAGGTGATCACCCAGCCGCCGGTGCAAGTCCCGGTGATCCTGACTGTCCACTGCGGGTGTGCGTGCTGCGGTGCGGTAGACCTCCATGAGGAGGCTCACGACGGACGCGGTGGGCGATGAGGTGTTCAGGTGGGCCATCCAGCTGGCACGGCCCAGTGCGGTGTCGAGGTTGAACAGGACCTCGATTCGGCGTCGCGTCCACGCCGGGTCGAGAGCATCGAGTCGGGTGATCAAGGATCCGACGGTCCGACCGATGGAGCTGGCGCTCGGGGCAGCGGGCGTGCCAGCCGCGTCCAACAGCAGGGTGTCCAAGGCGGCGAACAGCGCCTGGAAGGCAGCGCCGTGTTCGCGACGCCACAGTGCCCACGCGACGGCGGCTCGCAAGGCTGTTTCCACACTCTCGTCCCGAACAGACTGCTGGTCGTCGTCAAGGTCGTCTTGTGGTGACCTGGCGGCGCTCCAGACCGACTCGAGTACGTCCCACAGTGCGTCGCCGAGCAGGGTGGGGATCTGCTGGGTGTTCTGCAGCCCCAGTCCCGCCAGCACAAACCGGGCGACAGCCAGGTGCAGGATGCCGGTGTCGGAGGTATGAGGGCGGCTGGGAGCCGACTGTACGAGCGGGAGGATGGTGGCCCAGCTGAGTTGCTGGCCGGTCTGAAGAGCCGTACGGAATCCGTCGAGGACGGCGGCAAGGTGATCATCGGCCAACTCGGCGAATTGCGGGGCGTCCTCCTGGTAGATGAGGGCCTGGCTGGTCGCGGCGGCTTGCAGCTGACTACAGAAGGCCTCGGCGTTTGTGCCGAACCGGGTCGGTGTGGGCTGGAACTGCCGGGCGTGGCTGATCAGTTCGGTGGCGGTCATCGCAGCCAGGTTCTCCGGCGAGCCCTCCTCTTCGGCCGCCGACCAGGCCAGGGGATGGGGAATCCTGTCCAACGACGGTGCCGGACCCAGGCTGTCGCACAACTCTCGGTAGCGCCGAAGCTGCTGCTCGGGCAGGACATCGGCCAGTGCGGCATAGCGGTCTCGCTGCCAGGCGCCCGCCCACTGCTCGACATACTGCTCCGGCGGTTCCGCACCACCGGAAGTGCTACGGAGCCGCTCCACGAACCGTTCGGTGTCCGGCCCGGCATCGATGACAGCCAGTACCCCTTCGAGCGCAGCCGGGCCCAGCGAACTGGCACAGGCGCGCGCCAAGAGTGCCCACTCACGCCGCGACCGGGCGGAAGCAATCTGGTCGGGATCCGTCAGAACGCTCTCCACCACGTCCGGGGCGTGAGCACCGTGACGCTGGAGAATATGCAGGCGGAGCCTGCGGAAGACCAACCACGGCTGAGACTCCAAGATGGAAAGGACCCGGCGGATGTCCGTGGCCGCAAGATGGTCGGCCGTGTCGCGGACCGCCTCGGTGAACAGGGCACGGTCATCAGAGCGCATCCCCCCGTGGCCCGGGTCCAGCACCGGAAACCACACCCCGGACATGTCCTCCCCGCCAGCGCGGTCAGGGTCCATTCCGGTGGCCAGGAGCGCGCTTGCCAGGCTGTCGGTCAGCGCCTCCAACCAAGCCGCCCCCAGGTGACGGGCCAAGGTGGTGTTGTGCGAGCGCAGATTCTCCTGGAGATCGTAGTCGTCGATCCGGCCACCGTGCTGAGCGGCTTGCAGGAGCGCGGTCATCACCGCCAGGGCCTGCTCGGTGTGGCCGCCCTGGGCGCAGTGGACGGCGAGTTGAGCGTAGCGGTCCGGGGCGATCAGGTAGGGGCCACGGATCGCTTCCACCGCCCGCGGCACCAGACGCGCCGCGTCCGCGGAGGGCAGCAGGAGTGCCACCTCCGCAAGATCGAGGTTGACCCGCGGGTTATCCGTCGAGGGGATCTGCTCGGCGATTGCTGCCACGCCTGCTGGGGCAACGCTGGTCATCCGCACCAGATACGTTGAGGCCGGCCAGGCGGGAAAGACCACCGTGCGCGCTTCATCGTCAGTTTCCGGTGCCGGCGGCGTACTGAAGAATCCGTACTCGCGCAGGTGCGGCAGCCACCGGGGGGCGTCCAGCAGTCCGAAAAAGCGTTCCTGGGTCAAGTAGTCCTGGGGGAAGGCATTCAGGAGCAGCTTCACATGGGCCTTGCCCGGATCGCGGACGGCAGCCAGGGTCTCCAGACGCTGCAGCACGGTGACGTAGCGGGTCTCGAAGCGGTCGAGCACCACATCGAGCATGTCTTCAAGTTCGGCCAGGCGTACACGGACCGCTGCGTCCATCGGCGTCTGTTCCATACGGACCCGGTGCGCGTAGGTGTGCAGTTTTCTCGCTTCTGCCAGCCAGACGATGGCCGCGGGGTTGTCGGCTGGGATCCCCAGCCAGTCCAGAACACCTTGTACTTCGAACACGTGCCGCTTCCCCGCGCCCGCGGTCGGATCGTTCCGGATGGCATCGGGCTGGAGGACCTCGCGGAGGGCGCTTTCCAGTTCCCGGAACAGGTGCGAGACCAGCATCCCGGTCGAACGCAGCGGCAGATCCTCATCCAGCAGGGTGCAGATATCGGCGTACCAGCCCGCGGGCCCGGGACCGAACCGGCGCAGGCGACTCAGAATCCGTTGCCGCTTATCAAGATCGGCCGGGCCGGAGTGTTGCCCGGACAACCGCTCCAGAGGAATCTCGCGGTCCTGCGCCTGCGGCATTGTGCCACCCCCTATCTGCCGGCCCAGGCCAGCGTCCCGGCCGGAGAGCTGACCGTCCCAAGGGCACGCCGGACTGCACCCTGATCGTGCAGGTCGTCGTCTTCCACTGCTCGCCCCCGCTCACTCAAAGAGGCAGCAGCGTAGCCGCCTCATGCCTGTTGGACGATGAGGTCGGCGAGTGGCTGCTTCTCGAGGTAGCGCAGGGCCGTGTGCGGATCCGTGATGCCGTTGTGGACGAGTTCGTCGCGGACGGCCGGAGCGACGGCCGACAGGCCGCTCTGGGCGACAAGGTCACCGGCAGCGTGAAGGTTCAACCAGTCGATGCCGTTGGGCAGTTCAAGGGTGCCGTCCTGGCCCAGCGAATGACGGATGGTGGGCCAGGCCAGGGGGGACCCGCAGGTGACGAGGGTGGTCAGGCCGTCGGGGCCAGGGCCGGTGTCCTCGCGGGTGAGCATGTCGAAGGCGATGACGCTGCCCAGGGAGTGCGCGATGACCAGGCGGGGCCCGGGGCGGTGCAGTTCGGTTCGGACTTCGGCGCGGATGCGCTCACCGATGTCGTCGTGCAGGTAGCGGTAGACCTGGCGGACGAAGCCCAGCAGGCGCCGCCCCATGTCACGGCCGATCTTGTGGTCGACGGCGACCACGGCCTGGGCGATGGGGCGGGGGATGTAAGGGATGCCCAGGCCGAGGGTTTCGGTCTCGAGCTGTTCGGGATCGAGGTCGGGTGCAGCGTACAGGGCGAGGGTGTCGAGGACGAAGGCCTCTTCCTGGTCGGTGAAGGGGTCGGTGTCATCGACGAGCGGGGTGGCGTCCTGTGCACCCAGGCGTTTACTCGGGGTGCGGAAGAGGTTGCCGTAGTAGGCCACCGTCAGCGGTGGGATGGGGCAGGCGGGCCCGTGGTGGGTGCGTAGGCCCTTGGTCAGGGCGCCGGCCCAGTCGGCCGAGAGTTTCACGGCGTTGGTGTTGCCCTGCCAGATGCCGTGGATACCGACGATGTGCACGCTGATCTTTCCCCCTGGGCCTGTTTTCCCGCAGATGCGGGGCTGGTGGCTGCCGGGATCCTATCTGGCCGAGGCGGCGGCCGGATCGCGGCTGAGGTCTGGCTGGGGTGGTTAGAGTGCTGGGCAACGTGTGTGTGAGGGGGCGTAGTTGAACGGGGTGGCGCCGTGGCCTCGGCGGCTGGTGGTCGTTGCGGTCGACGAGTACTTCACCGAGGATGAGGCCTTCACCGCGGGGATCCAGAAGCAGGTGGAGACGATCACCGGCTGGCTGGCCGATCCTGCGATGGACGAGGAGCGGCGGTTCGAGCTCGCGCGGCCGAAGGAGCTGACGCAGCCGGAGGATTTGCGGCTGTTTTTGACCGAGCAGGAACTCGCGCAGGCGCAGTGGGACCAGGCGCTGGTCGTCTACATCACCGGGCACGGCCTGCGCGGCCAGTCCCGGCGCCATTACCTGACCTTCGGTCACACTGCCCCCGACCGGCTGCTGGGCACCGCGTTTCCCACCAGCGAGCTGATCACGCAGGTCATGGACAGCGAGGCGGAGCACGTGCTGGTGCTTGTCGACTCGTGCTTCGCCGGCAGCCTCAAGAGTGAACTGGGCGTGCTGTTTGAGGAGTTGTGCGCGCAGCGGCGCGATCTGAAGACCCTCGCTGTGGTCACCAGCGGTGATTTCGAGCAGGAGCCGCACCGGGGCGAGTTCACGCGGCTGCTGAAGCTGGCGCTGGACAAGGCCAGGGATGAATCGGCCGGCTTCACCGCGCCCCATCTGTCGTTCGAGGAATGGGAGAAGCTCCTCAACACGGTCGGGGATGAGAACCCCGGCCTGCTGCGGGCACTGTGGGTGTGGCCGGACTCGCGCCGCCACGAGCCGAGCCTGTGCCTGCCCAACCCGCACTACCAGCCGCAGGAGCAGGTCGTGGAGGCCTCCCGGCAGCCGGTGTCGCTGTCGGCATCCACCCTGGAGCAGTACTGGCTGGCCCGCGCATCGGGCCGTACCGATGACGATGATCCGGGCTGGTATTTCAGCGGGCGCCAGACGCTGATGCAGGCCCTGGTGGAGTTCGTCCATGCCGGGTCGGGGGTGCTGGTGGTGACCGGGGCGGCTGGCTCGGGCAAGTCGGCGCTACTGGCCCGGCTGGTCACCTTGAGCGATCCGCTGTTCATCTCCCGGTTCGAAGACATGATCGAGACGGTTCCCACACCGCTGCGGCCGCGGCCACATGCGGTGGACGCGGCCGTGCTGGCGCGGGGAAAGCCATCCCTGGCGTTGATCGAGGATCTGCTGGCCGCCCTCGGCGTTGAGGGCACCGGGGGCGAGCTCCCTTTGCAGGCGCTGCTGGACCAGGTTGCCGCTGCCTGCGCCGATGCGTCGGAGCCCGTAACCCTCGTGGTCGACGGGCTGGATGAGGCGCAGGAACCCACCGCGTGCCTGTCCGACGTGATCGCCCCGCTGGCCCGGCTGCGTGCCACGAACGGAGAACCGGCGGTGCGGTTGGTGCTGGGGATGCGTAGTTCAGCCCAGCACGCCGAGGGTGGCAAGCTGCAGGATGTGGCGGCCGACCAGCTGCTGGGTTTCCTGCACACCGTGCTGCAGGCGGGTATGGGCGAGAGCAGCGTGCCGCTGGACCTGCTGCGCACGGACGGTGCCCAGACGCTCGACGACATCACCGCCTATGTGGAGATGGTTCTGCAAGCGAACGAGAGCAGCCCGTATGCCGGTCATGATGCGGCGGCGGCCGGGGTGGCGGCGGTGATCGCGCAGGCGGTGACACCTTCGTTCCTCGACGCCCGGCTGGCCGCCACCCAGCTGAGGTCCGCATCCGGCTGGCAGGACGTGCACGATCCCCTCTGGCACGACCGGTTGCAGGCCGGAACGACAGCGCTGCTCAGCAACGACCTGCGGCAGGTAGCCAGGGACCAGGAGATCAGCCTACGGCTGCTGCTGGCAGTGCTGCGGGCCACAGCGTTCGCCCAGGGGGCGGGGCTGCCGTGGGCAGAGGTGTGGCCAGCGGTTGCCGCTGCGATCCTCGGCCCGGCTGCGCCGCCCGCCAGCGAGATCGACGCAGTGATCCGCACGGTGCGTCACAGCCGCCTGGTCGGTTACCTCGCCATCGGCGAGGAGGACGGCCGCGTCACCTATCGGCCCGCCCACCAGCGGGTAGCGGAAGTACTCCTGTCCGAACCTCAATCCCTTCTCACGATTGAACCCCACAGGGGCGCGGTCATCTTGGATGCGCCTGCAGGAGGTGCCCTGCGGGCACAGGACGAGGTCCATCGCTCGATCGCCGAAACCTGCGCCCAACTCGCGCGCGCGGCGGATCCCCTGGCGCCGCATCCCTACGTCCGGCGCCACACCGCAGCCCACGCCCAAGCCGGTCACGTGCTCGACGACGCGGTCATGCCGCTGTCCCTCGCCGCTCGGGAGACTTCCGGAACACTGCGCACCCGGCTGGGGATTCCGCTCCCCGTGGACGATCCATCCCGTCGTGTCCTCACCGCAGCCGGGCTCATCGAGCCGTACATTGACGACTCTACGGACGTAGCCTCCCGTGAGGCCAGCATTCAATTCCAGCTCGCCGCGCTCACCCGCCACGGGCTCCCCGACGATGCTGGCGTGCCCCAGCCGGCCGAGGCGTGGGAGGAGGCCCCGGCACTGACCCCGACGGCTGTCTTCTGGATGCCCGGCGGCAATGTCGTGGGATTCCCCTCGGGAGGTGTGCACGCGCTGTGCACGTGGAACGCCTCGGACGGGCGCGGGCTGATCGCGGCCGGCACCCGGCACGGCATCGGTGTATGGGACAGCAGCGGGCACAAGCTCGTCCAGATCAGCTGCAGAAGCATCTACGACCTGACCGTCCTCAGGGCAAACAGCGGCCGGGGCTTCCTTGCGGCCGCCACCGCCGAGGGCGCAGGGGTCTTCGATCCGCTCTCGGGGCAGCGGCTGGCTTGGATGCCCCTGCCGGATGCCCGCGAGGTACGCGTGCTGCGCGAAGGGGCAAACCGATGGCTGCTGGCCGTCGTCACTTCGCGTGAGATGGTGACCTGGGCGCCGTCGGAGCAGACACACGAGCGTGTGCACCTGCCCAAAGGCCACCTTCTCTTCTCAAGAGGAGCCTGGGTGCGGGACGCAGCCGGGGAACACTGGAGATTCTTCAGACAAGCCGAGGGCACGCCGCTCCTGTTCAACCCGTGCACCGAGCAGACCTGGCCAGTGACGCTCAAGCCCACAACGGTGCGCTCACTGGCAGGCGTTACCGGTCCGGGGGGTGGTGACGTCCTTGCCGTCGTCCGCAAGACCCACCAAGTCGATCTCCTCGATCCCTTCTCCGGCACTCTGCTCGCTCGAGATTTCACTGCGGGAGGCAAGGCACTGGGGATTCCCCTTCCCAACGACCGTACCCTCCTGGGAATCTGGAACAGCGAGACGATCAGCGTCTGGGATGCCTCTGGCCAACGGCCCCAGCGGGTATCCCACTTTCCAGCACGCACCGTCCTCGACGTGGCGGGGGTATATGCCCAAGACGAAACCCTGGCCCTGGCCGCCACCGGCGACGAAGGCATCCTCCTACACAAGGGGGATGCGCCCGACTTCAGCGCCGACCTTCGTATGCTCGCCGTGACCAAGCCCGGCATGGCTGTCGCGCGAACGGCGGACGACTACCAGATGGTGGCAATAGCCCAGCGCATGAGCCTGACACTGGTGGACTCGGCCAACCACCGGCCGCTGTTCAGGCTGGGTACACGTGGGCCGGTCGGCTTCCTGGAGGTCGTCCCCGGCCAGGGCGAAGCGCCCGCCCTCATCTTCGGCCAGCGCCACGGCGCCGGATACCAGCACAGCCGCATCTGTCTCTGGGAGCCGCAGTACGACACGGTCCAGCACCTCGCGACCGGCTTCGACTACCGCGCCAGCCTCACCGTGCAGCTTCCGGACGGACAGATGTGTCTAGTCTTGGCCCATTCTCGGGGGGTCGACGCGCTCTGGCTGCAGTCGGGGCAGCTTACGACTTTGGCGGAGCATCTTCCCGTCACACGCCTGCTGGTACTTCCCTCTCCTGCAGACCAGTGTCTGGTCGCAGGCCTGGAACGGGGAAAAGTCACCGTGTGGGATCTCATCACGGGGCAGATCGTGCACGAGGCGGTACTGAGGGCAGCACGTAATGCCGTACGCGCCGCATGTGTGGTTCCCGCGCGCAACGCACCGTGGGCGGTGGCCATCGCGACCTCCCGGGGAGTTACGTTGTGGGACCCGAACAGCTGGCAGCAGATAAGCCAGTTCGAACTCCCGTCCACCAACGCCATGCTCCCTCTCCCTATGGACAGCGGCGCAACGGTGCTGGCCACAGCAACCGCCACCGGACTGCACCTGTGGGATCCCCGGGCAGGCCGGCTACTTCGCTCCCTCATCACAGCAGCATCGGTCACCAGCGTGGTACACACCACCACGGCTGGCCACCGGCTGCACATCGGTGGTCCCGCAGGGCTGGCTGCCCTGACGTGGTCGCCGAACGCACATTTCGATTGACGCCCCCAGCTATCACCGGAGCTTCGCGGCACAGTCCGTCAACACCAACATGCCGCATCAGCCGTCCGACACAGGCAGTTGGAAGTCTCTGAGGTAGCACGGCCGGGAAGGGCTCGAGGCGCAGCCAAGCCATCGGCCTCCAGCGCATACAAGGCCACCGAACATGTCGCTGCCGTGCGGCTCAGACTGCCGGGGTGGGGCAGGCCCGCGGCATCACCATGCGGGGAGCGGGCTGCCGTCGGCGTCGAGGCCGTAGAGAACCTCACCCTCGTTCGGTGGTGTTCCTTGGTGCAGTGCTTGCAAGAGGGAGGGGAACATTTCGTAGTCGCCGGTGTCGATGGCCTGGCGGTACCAGTGGGCGGCCTCCGCATGGTTGTCCTCCTGCTCGGCCAGTCGTCCCAGGAGGCTGCGGGCTTCGCGGTGGCCTGGGGCTGCTTGCCGCAGCAGGTGGTGTGCCTCGTCGCGTTTGCGGGCGACGAGGCCGTGCTGCGGTGTCTTCTCCCGTTCGAGTTCGTCCGCCTCGGCCAGCAGGGTTCGGGCGAGCTGGACCTGGGCGGGCTCGTAGCCGAGCCGGGCCAGCACGCGGATAGCGGTGATGGCGAAGCGGCGGTCGTGGGGAAGGCGTCCCCCCTGAGTCAGGGGCTTCAGCACAATCAGGACGTTCAGGATGTGGCCGGCCTTCGCGGCCCCGGTAAGGACCTCCCGGGCGGCCCGGAGCCGGTGGGGCCACAGGCGGTGGAACAGAGTGTTGAGGGCGTACATGTCGGTGGCGGCGACCTCGCGGAGCACGGCGTCGGCCTCATGAGGGCGTTCTCGCTCGTCGAGGAAGCGCACCAACTGTTGCCGGGCCTGCCGCTCGCCGCTGCCGGCGCTGGCGCGCAGCAGCACTTCGACCAGCTCGGGGGCGCCTGCGCGGGCCAGCTTGGCGGGCCAACTCCACAAGGCGATGCTGCCGCTGAAGGCGGCGGCCGCGATCTGATGGAACGTCTCGTTCTGCCTGCCCACGGCATTACGCAATCCGTCCAGGGCGATCGCGTCGCCTGCGGCAGCGTCGTGCAGGAGCTGGGCCGGGTCGTGCGGTGCCGGGGGCTCGGGCGGCAGTGTGAGGGCATCGGCGTCCTGGTGGCGGCCTTGGGCGTTCAGGAAGTACTGCAGTGCCACGTGGGCGTTGCGGTTGCCTTCGCGACAGGCCCTGCTCAGGAGTCCTTCGGCCAGGGGCCGGAGGGTGTCGGGGTATTCGACGGTTTCGTCGGCGAGGGCGAGCTGCATGAGAGAGGTGCCCAGGTATGCAAGGCTGGCGCCGCCGTCGCGGACACGCTCGACCTGGTCGCACAGTTCCTTCAGGCCTCGCCGAGTGCGGATGCGGTCGGTCTCGACGTAGGAGAAGCACAGGCCTTCGAACGCGGAGGAGATGTTGCGGTCGAGGGCGGCGACGTAGAGGTCCCGCGCGATACGGAAGCGGGCGAACGCGAACGCCCGCAGGGCGAGGGCTTCCAGGTCACTCCCATTAGCCAACTCCGTCTGCGCGGCCTGCCACAGTGTGCCCGCAGGCTTGATGCCCCACCGTTCGGGGGCGATCTGCTGCTCGATGATGTCGCTGAGGTCGACCAGGTCCGCCGCCTCGCCGATGCCATCCTGGGCGAGGACTCCCTGCAGGCACGACACGACCCCTTTGACCGGGGTCCGCGCCCAGGCGAGGGCGTCGTCGAACCAGGTCTGCCGGTCCAGTGCGAGGCATTCCTTGGGACTGAGATAGCCAACAGCGGCGTGCTTAAGGAAAGCCAGGGGAAGCGGTCCTCGGGCGCCCAGGCGCCGGGCCTCGACGGCTGCGGTGACCACGGCCTTGCCGGGCGCGTGGTTGGCATGGCGGTAGCGGTCCAGGAGTTCGGGGGCGGCCGCCAGGCGCTGGCACAGTTCACCGTTCGCGCGGGCCTGAACGGCTGCCTGGGTCCAGTGGCCATCCCCGCGGGCCTGGTCCTCGAACCGTTCGAGTGCGCCGGAGTCGAAAGCCTGGGGCTGGTTGACGGTGCGGGCCAGGCGGAGCAGGCCGTGGATGTGCCGGGTCCGCTCCTGCTGCTCGGGTTCCGATCCAGGCGAGTCGATGGGTCTGGGCCACATGGTGGCCAGGACGATGACCGGGACGGGCGGCTGGTCCAGCAGAGCAAGCAGGTTTTCCGCGGCACGGTCGCCGTCCGCCTCGGTGAACAGCCAGTGGGCGTTGTCCAGCCAGACCACAGTGGGACCAGTGAGCACGTTGGTCCGGAGGCAGCAGCGCAGGCCGGTGGCGGACTTCGGGTACAGCAGCTGCCAGTCGGGCACGCAGGCCGTCACCGCTTCCCAGGCAGACCGGGTCTTGCCGGTGCAGGAGTCCCCGCGCACGACGACCATGCCTGCGCCCTTGCCGGCCAACGTACCCAAATGGTCGCGGAGTTCGCCGTCGTGATCCCGTTCGACGTAGGGGGGCAGCATCAAGCCATCGTGCTCCTGGACGGCCCGGTGCACCCCCAGAAGGTCCGGCTGCCAGTCGGTGACGGGACGGGGTTTCGCAACGAACGCGGGTGCGTCGCCGTTCAGGGTGATGCCGGGCTCGGCCGGGCGAGCGGCCGACAGGCCGAGTCGGCTGACCGCGTCGCGGATGTCGGCGAGGGACAACCGGCGCTTGCCGTTCATGGCCTGCTGAGCAACCCACTGGAGGGCGGCCATCATCGCCTGATCGTTGTGACGCAGGCCAGCGGCTTGCATCAGCCGGGAGACGAGGGCGCGTTGAACGGACTCATCACGTCCCAGGTGAAACTCCAACATGCCGAGAAGTTTCAGGAGTTGAGCCTCGCTGAGCCCGGCATGGGTGGCCCAGCGGGCCCGTGCCTTGCCCCGCCTGGACCGGTGGCCGTCCTTGGCTGCTCGGGGAAGCAGGAGACCGGTTCGCGCGTCCCGATCCTTGAGCAGGTCATCCGCCGGATCCGCCAACCGATTGGTCAGCAGGGCCAGTTGCACCGGCGTCCCATTCCGGGCCAAGCCCTGCCAGGAACGGGTGATCTTCTGCAGGATCGACGGACCGCCATCACCGCTCGGTTTGAACAGGTACTCCTCCCCCACCACGGTCGACGCGTCCACCGCGTACTTGACCTGCGCGTAGCGGGTCGGTTCCCCATCCGCGCAGTAGTAGACGACATCGTCCACATTGCCGGCCCCAGCGACCTCGACACCGACCGCCACCACCGCGCCGGGCACGCCTTCCAACGAATCCTTGTAGGCCTGAACGCACCCCTCCCACACGTACAACCACTGGTAGGTGTCCCCAGCCACGCGCACACCCGTGGCGCTAGGAAAAGGAAGAGCCGGCACCCGCACCCCTTGTGAAGGAATCCGCTCAGACAGCGGAACCCTCAAAGCCTACGGGCTCCCACCGACATGGACCTCGGCTCACACCATCGCCCCTCCCCCGCAGTGACACTGCCGGGCCGCCCCTGCAGCCTGACCTCTGCGCCCCTGGCACCAGCCTGGACACGCAAGCTGCCGCTGCCGCCGTCCACGCTTCGCTGGCTGCCAGGGCTAACCCGTGCTGGACACACAGCAGTTTCGCCCTGCCAACCGGACGGGGCCCACCTCCATGGTTGGAACTCACGTCTCTGACCAGCGCAAACTCTGCAACCGCTATAGCAGTCGGCGCGAGACTGACCTGGCCTTTCGTCACTCGCGTCAGCAACAGGTGAGCACTACCCGTCAACGCCAATCACCAGGTCACTGAGGTTGCGCCACTGACACTCAGATGACGATGTCCAACTGACACTCTCCCGCAGACCATCACCTCGTCCTCCCACTCCTCGTCACCCGCCATCCCATAGGTGACCTTGACGTACCAGGACTCCAGAGTGTCCTCGAAGTCGTAGGGCACCGCGGGATGCCCGTGACCGTAGTGCAGATGCAACCGGGCGGGATCGCCCGGGAGTTCACCGACCAGGCGCTCGGGCCTCGCTGACGTCATGTCCACAGCCTAGGAGCGGGCACTGACACCCCACCGGGAAACGGTACGACGGGCACCTTGCCAGGGTCCTCCTCCTGATCATGGATACGCAGAGATCAACCTCCTCGCACGACGCCAGCCAACCAGCTTGTCACCCCCGACCACGCCCGCAGCCGCGCTCTTGGCCCACCTCACTCCCCCACGCCACCACACCACCGCTGACCAGCTCAGACTCGCTCCGCCTGATCCACCAGGCAATAGAAAATCCTTCGACGATCACTAGATTCCGGAACGATCACTAAACTCGCACTTCAGAGGGCTCTTTGACTCCTGGACCTCCACGGAAACCCCAGCTCAGATCAATACGGCACGACGACCAGGAATCCCGCAACGATCACTAGATCAGCAGCTCAACGCACCACTCATGCAGTGATCCTTCGTGGATTTGTCAC
>NZ_NCSM01000031.1 GCF_002224125.1 Streptomyces sp. NBS 14/10 | reverse complement strand
ACCCGGAGGGTCCGAGACGAAACCCGCGCCCGCGTGAGCCGAATGCCGTGAGACGGCGCATAGGCGCAGGCGAAGCGAAGCCCACGGTGGGCTTGAGTCTCCTGTAAGGGGAGACGCGAAGGTAGGGGCATGGACGGCGGCGCGCTTTACTCGATCGGGCAGTTGGCCCGGCGGACCGGGCTCACGGTGAAGACCATTCGGTTCTACTCCGATCGCGGCATCGTCGCGCCGACGGATCGCAGCCCGGCCGGATACCGGCTGTACGGCATCGACGCCGTCGCCCGCCTGGAGCTGGTGCGGACCTTGCGTGAGCTGGGGCTGGATCTGGCGACGGTTCGGAAGGTCGTGGACCGGGAGTTGTCGCTGGCGGAGGTCGCGGCGGCGCATGCGGAGGCGCTGGCGGTGCAGATCCGGACGTTGCGGCTGCGGCGGGCGGTGTTGACGGCGGTGGCGGAGCGTGGGGCGAGCCCGGAGGAGATGGAGATCATGCATACATTGGCCAGGTTGTCCGAGGACGAGCGGCGGCGTCTGATCGGCGAATTTCTGGACGCCGTGTTCGGCGGTCTGGACGGGAATCCGGAATTCGCGGCGGCCAGGCGCTCGATGACGCCCGAGCTGCCCGAGAGCCCGGAGGCCGAGCAGGTACGGGCGTGGGTGGAGTTGGCGGAGCTGGCGGGGGATCCGGGGTTCCGGGCCGGGGTGCGGCGGGTGGCCGTGGAGCATGCGGCGGAGAAGAATTCTGTGGGGCCGGGGCGGGACATTGTCGCGGTGGTGCGGGAGCGGGTCGGGCCGGCTCTGGTGGCCGGGGTGGAGCCGGGGGCGCGGGAGGCCGAGCCGGTCGTGGTGGGGGTTGTGGCGCATTACGCGCGGGTCGTCGGTCAGCCGGACGGCGGCGCGCTGCGGCATCGGTTGCTGGCTCGGCTGGAGAACGCCCACGATCCTCGCCGGGAGCGGTACGTGGAACTGCTCGCGGTGATCAACGGCTGGCCGGCACCGGAGAGGCTGGCGCCGGTGCTCGACTGGACCGTGGCGGCCCTTCGGGCCCGGATGCCCGATGCCGTCTGATCCCGGGCGCCCGGGTGGTCTCGCGCTACCGGGGCCATGAGCCGCCGCTCCTTCATCCACGGGACCTGGACCGAGCCGAAGGAGGCAGCCGAGTGCTTCGGGCACCAGGCCCGTGCCCGCGCGGCGTCGGGGAGGGCTGTGGCGCTAGTCTTCTGTCCATGTCGGGGGCGGATCAGGCAGGGGTTCCACGGGTGTCCGTCGATGTGCCGGACGTCGTGGTGGTGGACGGTCGGGCGCAGTCCTACAGCGGCAATGTCCATGAAGAGCTCAAGCTCGTGCTCGTGACCGGCTCCGGCTTCACCGTACGCAGGCGCGGCACGACCTTCCGGGCCGCGCCCGGCCAATTGGTCGTTCTCCACCCGGACGACGCGCATTCCGGGGCGCCGGACGATCCCGGCTCGGCTCGCTGGCTCATCATGTGTGTGTCACCGTCCCTGATCGCCGAGGTCGCCGCGCCTGAGGCCGTGCGGTACGGGGATCCGGTGATCCGGGACGGGGGGCTGGCGGACCGCTTCCGGTCCGTACACGGCGCCCTCCACCAGCCTTCGGAACCACCCGGTTCGGCGCTGAGGCGGGAGACGGGGGTGCTGGAGTTCATCTCCGTGCTGGCGCGGCCCTCGTACGGCGCCGAGGGCGGGAGGGACACGGGGCGGCGTGTGCCCGAGGTCGTGCGTGAGTACCTGCGGGCGAATCTGGCCCGCAACGTGACGCTGGACGAGCTCAGTGTGGTGTCGGACCTGAGCAAGTACCGGCTCGCACGCGCGTGCACGGCGTGGTTCGGTCTGCCGCCGCACAAGCTGCATCTGCGTCTCCGGCTCGATCGAGCCAGGGAACTGCTCCGGCGTGGCACAGGGATCGCCGAGGTCGCGTACGAGACGGGATTCCACGATCAATCCCATCTGACCCGTGTGTTCGCCGGGGCGTATGGGGTGACACCCGCCAGGTACCAGTCGACGTATCGGGGTACGGAGTGGGCCGGCTGGGCCGTGCGCTGACCCGGGAGGGGCAAGAACGTGCAATACGGCGGGTGACCACGGCAGTTAGTTTCCTTCGCGACGCCAAATTGGCACGAGCGTGGGGATTGGTGATGGTGATGCGTTACCGACTGCTGGGTCGCACCGGGCTGCGGGTGTCCGAAGCGTTCCTGGGCACGATGACCTTCGGCGAGGAGTGGGGGTGGGGCGCCTCCGTCGAGGAGTGCCGCAAGATGTTCACCGCCTACGCGGAGGCGGGCGGGAACGTGATCGACACCGCCAACCGGTACACCGAGGGCAGCAGTGAGCGGATCGTCGGGGAGCTGCTGGGCTCCGACCGCGACCGCTTCGTGGTGTCCACGAAGTACACGCTGACGATGGACGGCACCGATCCCAACGCCAGCGGCAACCACCGCAAGAATCTCGTCCGTTCGGTGGAGGCCAGCCTGCGGCGGCTGGGCACCGAGTACATCGATCTGCTGTGGGTGCACATCTGGGACCCCAACACCCCGATCGAGGAGACGATGCGGGCTCTCGACGATCTCGTACGGGCAGGCAAGGTGCTGTATGTCGGCATCTCCGACGCGCCCGCGTGGCTGGTCTCGCGTGCCAACACCATCGCCGAGTTCCGCGGGTGGGCCCCCTTCGCCGGACTGCAGCTGCCTTACAGCCTGGTCAAGCGCGACATCGAGCGGGAGCTGCTGCCGATGGCCTCGGCGCTGGAACTGTCGGTGGCCGCGTGGTCGCCGCTGGGCGCCGGCGTGCTGTCGGGCAAGTTCACCCGCTCCGGAGCCGATGGTCCCTCCCGGGTCGACCGCTCCGCCGTCTCCGAACGCGACCTGACCATCGCGCGCACGGTGGACGCCGTGGCCGACGAGCTCGGCGTGTCCTCCTCGCGGGTCGCCATCGCGTGGACGCGAGCGCACCGGCCCTGGATCCACCCCATCCTCGGCGCCCGCACCGTGGATCAGCTGACGGACAACCTCGCCGCGATCGACCTGGAACTGCCGGAAGAGGCGGTCAGCCGACTGGACAAGGCCAGCGCGATCGAGCTGGGCTTCCCCATGGAATTCATCCTGGACACCACGACCGACTTCGTCTACGGGGCCAGCGGAAAGCAGGTTGACGGCCGCCACGCCGGATGAGCCGCGGTTGGGGTCCTTCTCCCGTGTTCTCCCACGGAGATTCGTCAGAAGGGCCCTACACGTCCGATGCCGCGTCGTCGGCCACATCCCGCCTGACCGCGGAGAGCTTGTCCGGGTTGGTGACGAGGTAGACGCTCGAAACCTGGTCGCCCTCCGGGGTCAGGTCCATGACCATCACGGCGTACGGGGCCTCGCCCGCGAAAATCACCGCCGAGGGGTCGCCGTTGACACTCCGGTACTGGATGTCCAGACCCTGCGGGGGGCGGGAGGAGTACCCGGTCAGCGTGCGGGCGACCTTCTCCCGGCCCTGGATCGGCCGCAGGGCCGACCGTGCCTTCCCTCCGCCGTCGGTCCACAAGGTCACCTCCGGTGCCAGGACCTCCATGAGGGCGCCGACGTCGCCGCCGAGCGCCGCGGAGACGAAACGCTCGGTCGCCTGGCGCTGGACGCGTGGGTGGGCCTGGTAGCGGGGGCGGCGGGCGTGGACGTGTTCGCGGGCGCGGTGCGCGAGCTGGCGGACGGCGGACGGGCTGCGGTCCAGGATGTCCGCGATCTCGGGGTGGGCGTAGCCGAAGACCTCGTGGAGGACGAACACCGCCCGTTCCAAGGGGGTCAGGGTCTCCAGGACGACCAGCAGCGCCATCGACACGGTTTCGGCGCGCAGTGCCCGGTCGGCCGCGTCGGCGGTGTCCGCCGGGGGGCCGGCGGCGGTGTCGGTGACCAGGGGCTCGGGCAGCCACGGTCCGATGTAGGTCTCGCGCCGGCGATTGATGCCGGCCCGTCGGGCGAGCGCGTGGTTCACCGCTATCCGCACCAGATAGGCGCGCGGATTGTCGATCTCCGGCATCGGCGAGTGGCGGCTCCTGCCCGCCCAGGACAGCCACGTCTCCTGGAGTACGTCCTCGGTGTCGGCGACGCTGCCGAGCATGTTGTAGACGACGGAGAACAGCAGTTCTCGGTAGCCGACGAACACCCGCGTCGCGGTGTCCGCCGGGCTCTGTGCCGGGCTGTCGGACATGTCATGCCTCCTGTGCGCGCTCCCTGCTGAGAGGCGCCGCGCTGCCGGGAGTGTGACATCCGCCCGGGGCAATGTGGCCCAGGTCATACCGGAGTCCGGGATGTCACACTCGCCGCCGCCGGTGCCCTCTCGGGTGGCAAGACCATCGTCCGCGAGAGGGAGAAACAGGTGAAGCTCGTCATATTCGGGGCGAACGGACCGACCGGGCGGCAGGCCACCGAGCAGGCGATCGCCGAGGGCCACACGGTCACCGCCGTCACACGCCGGCCCGAGTCCTTCCCGCTGAGCGATCCGCGGCTGCGGGTGGTCGGTGCGGATGTGCTGGACCCCGGCGCGGTCGAGCGCGTCGTGGCCGGGCAGGACGCGGTGATCTCGACGCTCGGGGTTCCCTACGGGCGGAGCCCCGTCACGGTGTATTCCGGGGGCATGACCCACATCACCCGGGCGATGACGGAACACGGCGTCCGCCGTCTGGTCTGCGTGAGTTCGACGGTGCTCTTCGAGACGGCGGCGCCCGGCGAGGGTTTCTTCTTCCGGAAGGTGCTCGAGCCGTTCATCGTGCGCTTCGTCGGGCGCACCGTGTACGACGACATGCGGCGGATGGAGGAGGTCGTGACCGAAAGCGGGCACGAGTGGACGGTCGTCCGCCCCGCCGGTCTCTTCGATACGAACGCTGTCAGCGACTACCAGGTGGCCACCTCGCGCCTTCCCGGCCGGTTCACCTCGCGTGCCGATCTCGGAAACGCCCTGCTGCGGCAGGCGGTCGGCGACCGCCATCTGCGCGCCTTTATCGATGTGCGCACCACGGAAGGTGTGCCGAGCATGCTCGACGTCATCCGGAAGGAGGCGTTCGGCGGAGGGGGCAAGACGGAGAAGGGTTGAGGCCGGAAGGCCGGGCGGGCAGTGCGCCCGCCCGGCCCCACCAGCTCAGGTCTCAGTGCGTCACCGCACGTTGATCACCGCACGTTGATGCCGCCCCAGGCGTTGTTGACCGCCTTGTACTCCGCGCTGGTCCCGCCGTACAGGGCCTTCGCCGCCTTGAGCGTCGCGGTGCGCGCCTTGGCGTAGTTGGTGGTGGAGGTCATGTACGTGGTGAGCGCCTTGTACCAGATCTTCTCGGCCTTGGCGCGGCCGATGCCCGTGACGGTGCGGCCGTCCTTGGTCGGGCTGTTGTAGGTCACGCCGTTGATGACCTTGCGGCCGCTGCCCTCGGAGAGCAGGTAGAAGAAGTGGTTCGCGGGCCCGGAGGTGAAGTGCGGGTCGTCCTGGGCGATGCTGCTCGACCAGTAGTCGTAGGACATACCGTCCTTGCTGGGCTTGTCCATGTAGCGCAGCGGGGTGCCGTCCCCGTTGATGTCGATCTTCTCGCCCATGAGGTAGTCGCCGGGGTCCTTCGGGTTCTTGGCGTAGAACTCGACGGCCGTGCCGAAGATGTCGGAGGTGGCCTCGTTGAGGCCGCCCGCCTCACCGCTGTACTCGAGCTTCGCGGTGGCGGCGGTGAGCCCGTGGCTCATCTCGTGGCCGGCGACATCGAGCTGGGTGAGCGGCTTCTTGTTGCCTTCGCCGTCGCCGTACGTCATGCAGAAGCAGTCGTCGTCCCAGAAGGCGTTGACGTACTCATTGCCGAAGTGGACGCGCGAGTAGGCGGCCTTGCCGTTGTTCTGGATGCCGTTGCGGCCCAGGACCTTCTTGTAGTAGTCCCAGGTCATGGCCGCGCCGTAGTGGGCATCGACGGCGGCGGTCTGCGCGATGGTCGGCTTGCCGTTGCCCCAGACGTCGTCGGCGTCCAGGAACTTCGACCCCCTGCCGTCTTCGGCGTGCTTGAGGTTGTACGTCATATGGCCGCCGCGCGCGGTGTCCTTGAGCAGGTACTGGGTGCCGCTCTTGGTGGTGCCGAGGGTGACCTTGCCGTTGTGCTGGCCGGTGCCGGTGCCGTTCTGGACGGCCTGGAACTGGTACAGCTTCTTGCCGGTGTCCGCGTCCGTGATGACGTGCAGCTTGCTGGGCGTGCCGTCGTCCTGGAAGCCGCCGACCACGGTCTCGTACGCGAGGACGGGCTTGCCACTGGCGGCCCAGATGACCTTCCGGGGGGTGGCGGAGGCGTCGGCCTTGTCGCCGGCCTCGGTCTTTGCCACCCCTACGGCGGTCCGCTCGGCAGCGGCCGGGGCGACGGCCGCCGTGGTGTCGGCCACCTTGATCTTGGCGTCGGTGGCCTTGGTGACCTCCTCGGTCTCGCCGTCGGCGGACTTGTGGACGATCAGGTCGCCGCCGAGGACGGGCAGTCCGTCGTAGGTGCGCTCGTAGCGGGTGTGGACCGTGCCGTCGGCGTCCTTGATGACGTCCCGTACGACCAGCTTCTCCTTGGCGCCGAGCCCGAGGGACCGGGCGGTGCCGGCCGTGGCGGCGTCGGCCTCGCGCAGCAACTCGGCGCGGACGGACGGGGAGAGGGCGAGGGACTGGGCGCCCGTCGCGGTGGGCGGGGGCGGCGGGGTGGCCGCGCCCGCGATGCCGGCCGTGGCGCCGGCCGCGATGAGGGCTCCGGCGAGCGTTGCCGCCCCCGCGGCGGCGACGGTACGGGAACGCTTGAACGCAGTGGCGCGGGAGCTGCTGGATCTACCGGAGGTCGAGCCTTGCGTCACGTTGTCTCCTGTTGCTGTGGGGTGCCGGGTGGGGCCGAAGCGGCCTCCCGGCGGAACAAAGTGCGGAAACGTGCCGGTGCCCGGGAACGGGACCCGGGCACCGGCTATGTGGTGCACTTTGTTTGATGCGATTTTCTTACTTGACGTTCACTCCGGCCCACGCCGAATTCACGCCCTTGTACTCGGCGCTGTCCGCCCCGTACAGGTCGGTCGCGGCCTTCAACGTCGCCTCGCGCGCGGCGTGGTAGTCGGTGGTCGAGGTCATGTACGTGGTGAGCGCCTTGTACCAGATCTTCTCGGCCTTGTCGCGGCCGATGCCCTCGACCTTGGAGCCGTCGGCGGTCGGGCTGTCGTACTTGACGCCGTTCACTTCCTTGGCGCCGCTGCCCTCGGACAGCAGGTAGAAGAAGTGGTTGGCGACGCCGGAGGAGTAGTGCACGTCCAAGTCGCCCACCGAGTCCGACCAGTTGTCGGCGGAGTTGCCGTCCTTGCTGGGCTTGTCCATGTAGCGAAGCGGGGTGCCGTCGCCGTTGATGTCGATCTTCTCGCCGACCAGGTAGTCGCCCGGGTCGCTCGCGTTCTTCGCGTTGAACTCGACGGCGGCGGCGAAGATGTCCGAGGTGCCCTCGTTGAGACCGCCCGACTCGCCGCTGTAATTCAGGTTGGCGGTGGCCGACGTGACGCCGTGGGACATCTCGTGGGCCGCGACGTCGATCGAGGTGAGCGGGGCCTTGTCGCCCTGGCCGTCGCCGTACGTCATGCAGAAGCAGCTGTCGTCCCAGAAGGCGTTGACGTAGTCGTGGCCGTAGTGCACCCGGGAGTACGCGCCCTTGCCGTCGCCCGCGATGCCGTCGCGGCCGTGCACGCTCTTGTAGTAGTCCCAGGTGAGGGCCGCGCCGTAGTGGGCGTCGACGGCCGCGGTCTGCGCGTCGTCGGGCTTTCCGGTGCCCCACTTGTCGTCGTCGTCCGTGAACGCCGAGCCCTCGCCGGACTCGCTGCCCTTGAGGTCGGTGGTCCGGTGGCCGCCGCGGTCGGCGTCGGTCAGGGTGTAGCCGCTGCCTTCCTTGGTGGTGCCGAGCTCCACCGAGCCGCTGTACTGGCTGGTGCCGCTGCCGGTCTCGATGCCCTGGTACTCGAAGAGCTTTGCGCCGGTGTTGGCGTCGGTGATGACGTGCAGCTGGTTGGGCGTGCCGTCCTTCTGTATGCCGCCGACGACGGTCTCGTACGCGAGGACCGGCTTGCCGGAGCCGGCCCAGATCACCTTGCGCGGGGCGCCGTCGGCCGCCGCCCGCCGGGCGTCGTCCGCCTGGGCGCGCTTCACCGCGGCCCGCTCGGCGGCGGCCGGGGCCACCTTGGCGGTCGTGGAGGGGACCGCGAGGGTGGTCTTGACGGCCTTGGTGACGCTCTTGATCTTGCTGTTCGCGGACTCGTGGACGATCAAGTCGCCGCCGAGGGCGGGCAGTCCGTCGTAGGTGCGCTCGTAGCGGGTGTGGACGGTCCCGTCGGCGTCCCGTACGACGTCCTTGACGACCAGCTTCTCCTTGGCGCCGAGGCCCAGCGCCTTGGCGGTGTCGGCCTTGGTGGCGTTGGCGTCGCGCAGCAGCTCCGCGCGGGCCGAGGCGGAGAGGACGGTGGGGCGCGCGTCCGCCTTGGCGTCGGTGTTCGTGGTGGCGGCGCCGGCCTGGCCCGTGGTGACGCCGGTGGCCAGCAGGGCCGCTGCCGCGACCGCGGCACCGGTGGCGGCCGCCGTGCGGCGCTTCCTGCGGGCAGGGGAGTGGGCAGCGGAAACGGACATGTTGGAGGTCTTGCTCACGCGAACTCCTCATTGCTGTGGGGGGTCAGGTCCGGGCGGCGGGGAAGTGCCGCCCGGCCCTGAACAAGAGGTACGGTGCGATCGCGTTGGGCAGACTGTCACACAAGGCGCGTACATGTCACGAGCTTTGGGGCAGGTAGGCGGCAAAATGTTCGTTTAATGTTGATCAAACTTCGCTATCCGGAGCCGAGTTGTCGCCCAGAGAGCGACAAAAGAGGCGCCGCCAGGGGGAGTCGGGTCACCCCTGGCGGCGCCTGCCTGGTGTCCGGACGGGGCTCAGCACCTCATCCGGATGTGTGCGTCGTTCAGAACGTCAGCTTCCAGCTGTTGATGTAGCCGGTGTCCAGCGAGGCGACGTCCTGCACCCTCAGCTTCCAGGTGCCGACGGCCACCTCCGACGAGGCGTCCACGGTGTAGGTGGTCTTCACATCGTCCGCCGAGTCCGAGGAGCTGGAGTTCTTCAGCCGGTACGCCGTACCGTCCGGTGCCACCAGGTCGATCACCAGGTCACCCCGCCAGGTGTGCACGATGTCCACGCCCACCTGGAGGTTGGACGGCGCGTTGCCGGCCCGGCTCACCGTGATCGAGGAGGTGACCGCGTCGCCCGCGTCCGGGATGGCGACGTCCGCGGTGTTCTCGAAGACGTTGCCGCCGGTGGTGTTCACGGTCCAGGTGAAGGAGAGGGTGGCCGACTTGCCGGTCGAGTCGGTCACGGTGACCGTCACGGTGCCGGAGCCGAGCGTGGTCGGGGTGCCGGAGATCAGGCCGGTCGAGGAGTCGATCGACAGCCCGGCGGGCAGCCCGGTGGCGGCGTAGGTGAGCGCGCCCGGGTTGGAGCTGGTCGCCGCGATCTGCAGGCTGACGGCCTGGTCGACGATGCTGGTCTGGTCGCCGGGCGCGGTGATGGAGACGCCCTCGACGATCCGGGACCCGACGTTGACCGCGGCCCAGGTGTTGGCCACCGTGTTGTACTCGGGGCTGGCCTGGCCGAAGAGCTCGCTCGCCGCCCACAGCGTGGCGTCCCGAGCCCCCGCGTAGTTGGTGTTGGAGGTCATGCGCTGGGTCAGCGCCTTGAACCAGATCTTCTCGGCGTTGGCCCGCCCGATGCCGGGGACCGGCAGGTTGTCGTAGGTCGGGCTGTCGTAGCTGACGCCGTTGATCACCTTGGCGCCGCTGCCCTCGGAGAGCAGGTAGAAGAAGTGGTTGGCGACGCCGGAGGAGTAGTGCACGTCGACGTTGCCGACGCCGGAGTACCAGCTGTCCTTGGACGCGCCGTCCTTGCTGGGCTTGTCCATGTAGCGCAGCGGGGTGCCGTCGCCGTTGATGTCGATCTTCTCGCCGACCAGGTAGTCGCCCGGGTCGTTCGCGTTGTTGGCGTTGAACTCGACGGCCGCGGCGAAGATGTCCGAGGTGCCCTCGTTGAGGCCGCCGGACTCACCGCTGTAGGTGAGGTTGGCGGTCGCGGCGGTGACGCCGTGGGACATCTCGTGGGCCGCCACGTCGATCGAGGTCAGCGGCTTGGCGTTGCCGGAGCCGTCGCCGTACGTCATGCAGAAGCAGGAGTCCTGCCAGAACGCGTTGACGTAGCCGCTGCTGTAGTGGACCCGGGAGTACGCCCCGACGCCATCGCCCCGGATACCGGTACGGCCGTGGACGTTCTTGTAGTAGTCCCAGGTCAGCGCGGCGCCGTAGGCCGCGTCCACACCGGCGGTCGCGGCGTCGCCGGTCGTCCCGTTGCCCCAGACGTCGTCGGCGTCGGTGAAGAGCGTGCCTGTCCCCGAGGTGCCCCGGTTCAGGTTGTACGTCTTGTGGCCGCCGCGCCCGCCGTCGGTCAGGTTGTACGAGCCCGAGCTGCCCGACGTACCGAGGGTGACCTGCCCGCTGTACTGGCTGTTGCCGGTGCCCTCCTTGACGCCCTGGAACTCGAAGAGCTTGGCGCCGGTGTTCGCGTCGGTGATGACGTGCAGCTCGTTCGGCGTGCCGTCCTCCTGGAGGCCGCCGACGACCGTTTCGTACGCGAGCGTGGGCGTGCCCTTGGCCGCCCAGATCACCTTGCGCGGCGCCCGCTCGGCTTCCGTCTTGCGCGAACCCTGCGCGTTCGCCGCCTTCACCGCCGCCTTCTCGACCGTGGCGGGCGCGACGGCGGCGCTGGTGGAAGCGACCTTCACCTGCGCCTTGGTCGCCTTGGCGACCGACTTCACGGCGCCGTTCTTGGCCTCGTCGACGACCAGGTCGCCGCCGAGGACGGGCAGTCCGTCGTAGGTGCGCTCGTAGCGGGTGTGGACGGTGCCGTCGGCGTCCTTGGTGACGTCCTTGACGACCAGCTTCTCCTTGGCGCCGAGGCCGATTGTCCTGGCGGTGGCGGCCTTGGCGGCGTCGGCTTCCCGGATCAGCCCGGCGCGCTTGGCGGGGGAGAGGGCCGTCGGCAGGGCGCCGGGGTCCGGCTTGGCGAAGACCGTGCCGGCGGCCGGGGCGGAGGTGTTCGGGGAGCCGTCCGGGCGGGCGGCGGCGGGGCCGGTCTGCATCCCGACGGCGAGCATGGCCGCCGCGGCGACCAGGGCGCCGCTCGCGACGGCGCGGCGGCGGGATGCCTGGGGTCTGCGGGGTGTGTGGGGTCTGTGGGGGCGTTCGGAGGTCGATCTCACACTGACTCCTTCTGCGCTGGCCGCGCGGTGGCGCGACCGGGTACGACCGGACGGCCGGGTGAGGCCGCCCGGGCATGACGGGGCAGAGCGCGTGGGGGGAAGGTGCGAAGGTGAGCATGCGGGTGCCGACGGTGTCGAAGCTCAGCCGCGAGCTGTGGGGGAGCTGTGCGCCGAACGAGGGAAGAGTGTCATCGGTGGACTAGTCCTGTCAGGAGCGCGACAAGAACTTGGCCGGAAAGCGTTCGTTGACAAACGGCCCGCGTTCGCATTTCGGATGGAGTGGGGCGGGGTGGGGTCGGGTCCGTCCGTAGCATCGCTCCATGCCGACGCCCGTGAATCCCATCGACGAGCCGCCGTACTCGCTCGCCGACACCCGCCAGATGCTCGACGCCTATCTCGACTACTACCGGAGCGTCGTGCTCCATAAGCTCGACGGGCTCAGCGAGAGCGAGCTGCGCACCTCCCGACTGCCCTCCGGCTGGAGCCCGTTGGAACTGCTCCACCACCTCACCCACGTCGAACGGCGCTGGCTGCGCTGGGGATTCCTGGGCGAGCCGGTGGAGTCGCCCTGGGGCGACCGGGACCCCGACGACCGCTGGCACGTCCCCGACGACATGTCGCCGCAGGAGGTCCGGGCGCGGTTCGAGGAACAGTGCGCCTGGTCCCGGCGGGCCGTGGCGGACGTACCGCTCGACCGCCGGGCGCTCGTCGGCGGCCGTTTCGCCACGGAGGCCGAGGCCCCGACGCTCGGCTGGATCCTCTTCCACCTGCTCCAGGAGTACGCCCGGCACGCCGGACAGCTCGACGTCGTACGGGAGTTGACGGACGGCGCGGTCGGGGAGTGAGCGGCGGGACGCGCGTGGATCAGGCCCGGCAGGGGCTCAGGCGGGGCTGTCGAACCGCGGGCGCTCGTCCAGCAGGGCGCTCAGGTCCGCGCCGGGGCTGAGCTCCGCGGGGTCCGCGCCGCGCTGGAACAGGACGGCTCCGGCCGCGATCCCGCCGAGTGTCAGCCGGTCCGCGTCCCGGCGCAGCCAGGTGCCCTCGCGCAGCCCCACCACCGGCACGTCGTTCTCCTCCAGGAACTGCTCCAGCCGCTCGGCCCGCGTCTCGCCCATGTGGCCCAGGTCCGGCCGCGGGTCCAGGTAGTGCGGGTTGATCTGGAACGGCAGCAGGCCCAGGGCCTCGAAGCTGGGCGGCTGGACGATCGGCATGTCGTTGGTGGTACGCAGGGTGGGGCAGGCCATGTTGGTGCCCGCGCTCGACCCGATGTACGGCACACCGGCCGTCACCCGCTCGCGGATGGCCCGCACCAGGCCGTGCTCGTGCAGGGCCTTCAGCAGCCGGAAGCTGTTGCCGCCGCCCACGAACACCGCCTCCGCACCGCCGATCAGCCCGGCCGGGTCGGCGGCGGTGTGCGCGCCGGTCACCTCGATCCCCAGGGGCTCGAGGGCCTTGGCCACCTGCGCGGTGTAGCCGTCGCGGTCGGCCAGGGCGTACGGCACGAACACCAGCCGCCGTACGCCGTCGAGCAGCGCGCCGATCTCCTCCCGCGCGTGATCCAGATAGCCGCGCCCGGGGGCGGTGGAGTTGGACAGCAGCAGCAACCGCATGGTGGATGGCCCTTCCTGGGACGGTCAGAACAAATGTGATGTAGCCGATGTAGCCGCTCAGCGCCCGTCGGGGCTCGGCTCGCGGCGCGGCGGGACATGGCGTGGATGGGCCGGCGTCAGCAGCCTCCCCAGGTCCGCCGCCGCCTGCTGCAGCGGGCCGGCCAGTTCCTCCCGGCGGCCCCGCAACTCCTCGAGAGCCGCGGCCAGGGACAGCGTGCCCACCGGCCGTCGGCCGACGAGCACGGGAACCGCGAGCGCCGCGGTCTGCGGATCGTACTCGCCCTCGGAGTACGCGTAGCCGAGGCGCCGCACCTCGGCGAACCGCTCCTCCAGCCGCACCGGATCGGTCAGCGTGTTCTCGCTGAACCGCGCCATCGGGCGGCCGTACAGCAGGACGGCCCGATCGCCGGGCGGCAGCATACCGAAGTAGGCGCGGGAGGTGGCCCCGGCGTGGGCCGGGTAAAGCTCGCCCGCCAGGGCGTAGTACCGCAGCGGCCCGGTCGCCCCGTCCGCGGCGGCGACACAGCGCATGTGGACGCCGTCCGGCACCGCGAACAGCGCGCCGACCCCGACCGCCTCGGCAAGCGCCTCCAGCGTGGGCCGCACCAGGCTGGCCATGCCGCCGCCGCGCTCCCACACCCGTGACAGATGCCATACCGCCGGGCCCAGCCGGTAGCGGCGGGTGCGCTGGTCGGAGACCAGGAAGCCGCGGTACGCCAGCGCGGCCAGCAGCCGCTGCGCGACCGACTTGTCCAGGCCGAACTCCGCGGCGATCTCGGTGACGCCCCACTCCGGGCGCTCTCGGTCGAAGGACAGCAGGACATTGAGGACGCGATCCGCGGTCTGCAGCGGTGGCGCGCCGGTTACGGGTGACTGCTCGGGCATGACGGAAGAATAAACATTCCCGCATATCGAGAAAACATTGCGCTCGGCGGGACGGTCGGCTGACTCTGGGGCGACCGGAATCCGGGCCTCCCCATCGCCGCTCGCCCGGACCGGCTGCCTGACCGCGTCACCCGCAACCTCGTTCGTCCTGAGAGGCACCCGTGCTCAAACACGTCCTTGAGATCATCGAACTCCTCGACCGCCCGCAGACCAGCGGGAAACTGCTCGCCGACCACCTGCGCGCCGTCCAGGCCGCCGCCGGTGCCGACCCGGCCACCGCGCCGCGGATCGAGGTGCGCACGGTCGAGGGCGACAAGGGCAGCACGGACTTCGTCACCGTCACCGTCCCCGGCCGCCGCGGCCGGCTCAGCGGTGGCGACGCGCCGACCCTCGGCATCCTCGGCCGGCTCGGCGGCGTCGGCGCCCGCCCGGAGCGGATCGGGCTGGTCTCCGACGCCGACGGGGCGGTCGCGGCGCTGTCCGCCGCCGCGAAGCTGCTGGACATGCACGCTCGCGGCGACGTCCTGGACGGCGATGTGACGCTCTCCACACATGTCTGCGGGTGGGCCCCCACCCAGCCGCACGACCCGGTGCCCTTCATGGACTCCCCGGTGGACACCCTGGTGTGCAACCGTGAGGAGATCTCCCCCGCGATGGACGCCGTCGTCTCCATCGACACCACCAAGGGAAACCGGCTGCTCAACCACCGCGGCCTCGCCCTGTCGCCGACGGTCCGCGAGGGCTGGATCCTGCGGGTCAGCGAGGACCTGGTGTCCATCCTGGAGACCGTCACCGGGGAGCCCGCGCGTGTGCTGCCCATCACCACGCAGGACATCACCCCGTACGGCAACGGGGTGCACCACCTCAACTCCATCCTCCAGCCCGCCGTCGCCACCGAGGCCCCCGTCGTCGGCCTCGCCATCACCGCCGCGACCGCCGTGGCCGGCTGCGCCACCGGCGCCAGCCACGAGACCGACATCGCGGCCGCCGCCCGGTTCGCGATCGAGACCGCCAAGGAGTTCGGCCGCGGAGCCGCGCGCTTCCTCGACGACGAGGAGTTCGCGCGCCTGGTCGAGCTGTACGGCCCCATGACCCATCTGCAGGCGCCCGTCCCCGTGCAGTGATTCCCCGCGCCCAGGAGTCCCCATGAACCACCCGAACACCCAGACCGCCTCGGAGGCCACCTCCACGCCGGTCGAAGCGCATCCCAGAGCCTTCGAACCGATCACCCTGGTCATCACCGTCCTGATGTCGGTCCTCGGGGCCCTGATCGGCATCGTGCTGATCACCTCGCTCGGCGTGTCCCCCAACACCGCCGTGATCGGCGCCCTGGTGGCCATGCTGATCGGGCGCATCCCGCTCGGTGTGCTGACCCGGATGCGCTCCCAGCACCGGCAGAACCTGGTGCAGTCGGCGATCTCCGGCTCCACCTTCGCCGCGGCCAACTCCCTGCTCACCCCGATCGCCGTGCCCTTCGCCCTGGGCCGTACCGACCTGGTGTGGCCCATGCTGGGCGGCGCCGTCATCGGGCTGGCCGTCGACAGCTGGGTGCTGTACCGGGTGTTCGACTCCAAGCTGCTGCCCGCCACCGGCTCCTGGCCCGCGGGCATCGCCGCGGCCGAGACCATCAAGGCCGGGGACACCGGCGGGCGCAAGGCCGCGGTGCTCGGTGTGGGCGCGGTCGTCGGCCTGGTGGGCGCGCTGTTCAAGTTCCCCACCAGCGCTGCGGGCGTCGGCTTCCTGGGCAACATCTGGGCGCTCGCGATGTTCGGCGTCGGGCTGGCCGCCGGCCAGTACGCCCCGGACTTCGGCTTCGACCTCGGCGCCGAGCGGGTGCCGCACGGCCTGATGGTCGGCGCCGGTCTCGTCGCCCTGGTCCAGGCGCTGCTGCTGATGCGTACCCGCAAGGGGCGTGGCGACAACCAAGCCGCCGATGTTGACACCGATGACGACGAGCGTACGGTCCAGGCCCCGCAGCTGCGCCGCGGCCTGCTGGAAGGCATGGGGCTCTTCGTATGCGGCGCGATCGTGGTCGCCATCGCCGGCGGAGTGGTCGGCCGGCTGTCCGTCCCCGCCCTGGTCGGCTGGGTGGCGCTGGCCGGGGTCGCCGCCATCGTGCATCAGCTCATCGTGGGCCTCGCGGCGATGCACTCCGGTTGGTTCCCGGCCTTCGCCGTCACACTGATCTTCCTGATCATCGGCCTGGTCCTGCACATCCCCACCGTGCCGCTCGCACTGATGGTGGGCTACACCGCCTCCACCGGCCCCGCCTTCGCCGACCTCGGCTACGACTTCAAGGCCGGCTGGCTGCTGCGGCGGAACGCCGTGCCGTGGCAGCCCTTCGAGATCGAGGGGCGGCGCCAGCAGTACCTCGCCCAGCTCGTCGGTTTCGGCGTCGCGCTCGTCGTGGTCGCCATCGCCTGGAAGTCGTTCTTCTCGGACGGGCGGGTGCCGCCGGTGTCCGAGGTGTACGTGGCCACCATCAAGGGCGGCCTCGAACCCGGCACCATGACGACCATGCTGCTGTGGGCGATCCCCGGAGCGCTCATCCAGCTCATCGGCGGACCGTCCCGGCAGATGGGTGTTCTGCTGGCCACCGGGTTGTTGGTGGCCACGCCCGACGCCGGGTGGATGGTGCTGGGTGCCCTGGCCATCCGCCAGGCGTACACCATGTGGCGCCGCCGCGGGCTGACCGACCCCGAGGCGCGCAAAGAGTCCGATGAGCAGTCGGAGAACGATCTGTCGCTCGTGGGCGCCGGGCTGGTCGCCGGGAGCTCGCTGAACGACGTGGGTCAGCTGACCAAGGCCCTGTGACCGCGATGACCGCGATGACAAACTCATGAAGGAGCCACCACCCGTGACCACCCCGGCCCTCGGCCTCGTCACCATCGGCCAGGCCCCGCGTTCCGATCTGCGGCCGGACGCCGAACCGCTGCTGCCGGGCGTGCGCCTGGTGGAACACGGCGCGCTCGACGGCGAACGGTTCGACGGCCCTGCCGGGCAAGAGACCCGTCGGCTGCTGGCCCCCGAGCCCGGTGAGGCGCCGCTGGTGACCCGGCTGCGCGATGGCGGCTCGGTGGTGCTCGGCCATACGGCGCTGGTCCCGCGCATCGAGCGGGCCGTGGCCCGAGCGGAGCAGGACGGTGCCGCCGCGACGCTGCTGCTGTGCACCGGCCACTTTCCCGCCGTACGGGCGAACCGGCCGCTGCTGTTCGCCGAACCCCTGGCGCTGCACGCGGTCGCGGCCGCTGTCGGCCCCGACCCGGTCGGTATCGTCTGCCCGCACCCGGATCAGGCCGAGGACGCGGTCCGCCGCTGGTCCGACGTACTGCCCGGCAGTGTCCTCGCCGCCTCCGCCAATCCGTACGCACCGCCGGAGCAGGCCCTGGACGAGGTGGCGGCCGCCGCGCGAACCCTCGCCCAGGGCGGCAGCTCCTGGATCGTCCTGGACTGCATCGGCTACACCGAGCGGATGCGGGAGGCCGCGGTCCGCGCCGTCGGCCGCCCGGTCCTCCTGGCCAGGGCCATCGCGATCCGCATGGCGGGGGAGGTGGTGGCCGCCTTCGGCCACTCCGCCCAGGCGCCCGGAGCCCGGCCCGGGAGCGACTCATGATCGCGCACATCGGCGTGATCCGCGTCCTCACCAGCGATGACGCCCTGGCCGTGGCGGCCCACGGCCGGGCCATCGAGGAGCGGTACGGCATTCCGGCCGTCTCCCGGTGCATCCCCGGACAGCCGCACGGCATCCATGACGACGAGTCAGAGCGCCGCGCCGAAACGGAGATCGTCGCGCTGGCCCGCGAACTGGCCGCCGACGGGGCCGCGGCCCTGGTCATCAGCTGCGCCGCCGACCCGGCGCTGGAGCGCACCCGCGAGGCGGTCGACGTGCCGGTGATCGGCGCGGGTTCGGCGGCCGCCGCCGTGGCGCTGGGCCTCGGCAGCCGCGTCGGCGTGCTGGGCATCAGGGACCAGGCGCCACCCGCCGTGCGCGCGGTCCTAGGTGAGCGCTTCGCGGGCGCGGTACGGCCGCGGGGAGTGCACCGTACGACGGACCTGCTGGCCCCAGAGGGCCCGGCGGCGGTGCTGGAGGCCGCCGCCGGGCTGGTCGAGGCGGGCGCGGACACCCTGCTGTTGGCCTGCACCGGCCTGAACACGATCGGCATCCGCCCGCTGTTGGAGGACCGGCTCGGGGTGCCGGTCGTGGACCCGGTGCTCGCCGCCGGACTGATGGCCTCGTACGGGCGGGGCTGAACGGCGCTGGCAGGGCGGGCACGTCGGGCACGGCGGGCACGTCGGGCACGTCGGATACGGCGGATACGGCAGCAGACGCTGCCCGGCCCCGGTGAGGGTGGCGAGCGATCACACCAGACTCTCCCGCCACGCCTGGTGCAGCGCCGCGAAGCGGCCCTCGCCCGCGATCAGTTGCTCCGGCGAACCGTCCTCGACGATCCGGCCGTCCGCCATCACCAGCACCCGGTCGGCGATCTCCACCGTCGACAGGCGGTGCGCGATGACGACGGCGGTGCGGCTGCGCAGCACCGTGTGCATGGCGCGCTGCACCGCGCGCTCGCCCGGGATGTCGAGCGAGGAGGTCGCCTCGTCGAGGATCAGTACGGACGGGTCCGCGAGCAGCGCCCGGGCGAAGGCCACGAGCTGTCGCTGGCCCGCGGAGATCCGCCCGCCGCGTTTGCGGACATCCGTGTCGTAGCCGTCGGGCAGGGCGGCGATGAAGTCGTGCGCGCCGATGGCCTTGGCGGCGTGCTCGATTTCGGCTCGGGTGGCGTCGGGGCGGCCGATGGCGATGTTGTCGGCGACCGTGCCGGAGAAGAGGAACGCCTCCTGGGTGACCATCACCACGCCGCGGCGCAGCTCGGGCGTGGCCAGTTCGCGCAGGCCCACGCCGTCGAGCAGGACCCGTCCTTCGGTGGGGTCGTAGAAGCGGGCGAGCAGTTTGGCGAGGGTGGACTTGCCCGCGCCGGTCGCACCCACGACAGCCACCGTCTGCCCGGCCGGCAGCGTGAGGTCGAAACGGGGCAGCACCTCGCCGCCCGTACGGTAGGCGAAGCGCACGCCGTCGAAGACCACTTCGCGGCCGGGCAGTTCGGCGGAGCGGGGCGGCAGCGGCTTGGGGTCGGCGGACTCGGCCACCGAGGGGCGCTGGGTGAGCAGACCGGCGATCTTCTCCAGCGAGGCGGCGGCCGACTGGTACGAGTTCAGGAACATCCCCAGGCGGTCGATGGGGTCGTAGAGCCTGCGCAGATACAGCGCGGCCGCGGCCAGCACGCCCAGCGCCAGGTCGCCGGAGGCCACCCGGTAGGCGCCCCACAGGACGATCGCGGCCACCGCCGCGTTGGCCACCAGCCGGGAGCCGACCACATAGCGGGCCATCTCCAGGATCGCGTCCCCGTTCACCCGCTCATGGCGGTGGTTGAGCTCGTGGAAGTCCGCGTCGTTGACCCGCTCGCGGCGGAACGCCTGCACCGGCCGGATGCCGTTCATGGTCTCGGTGAACTTGACGATGACCGCGGCGATGGCCGTGGACCGCTTGCGGTAGACGAGCATGGAACGCCGCTGGAAGCGGCGGACCAGCAGATACAGCGGCCAGAAGGAGAGCACGGCCGCGCTGCCCAGGCCCCAGTCCAGATAGAGCAGCGTCACGGAGATGTAGACGCCGGAGAGCGCGACGCCCAGCAGCTCCTCCAGTCCCTCGCTGAGCAGTTCGCGCAGCGACTCGACGTCCGTGGTGGCGCGCGAGATCAGCCGGCCGGAGGTGTAGCGCTCATGGAAGTCGACGCTGAGCGCCTGCGCATGGCGGAAGATCCTGCCCCGCAGATCGAGCAGCACGTCCTGGCTGATCCGGGCCGAGGTGCGGATGAAGGCGTACTGGAGCGCCCCGGAGGCGAGCGCGCAGCCGAGGTAGGCGACGGCGACCGCGATCAGGGGGCCGTGGCCGCCGTCGCGGAAGGCGGGTACGGCGGTGTCGATGGCGTACGCGACGAGCAGCGGGCCGGCCTGCACGGCGGCCTGCTGGAGGAGGAGCAGTACGGCCGCCACCCAGACCCGGCCGCGGCGCGGGGAGAGCAGCGAGCGCAGCAGCGTGAGGGAGGCGCCCTTGGGGGTAGGCAGCACATCCCGGTCGAAGGGGTCGCCGCCCGGCGCCGCCCCGGGCTTGTCCGCGGTCCCTGGCTTGTCCGCGGCTTCTTCTGCGTTCGTGTCGCTGCCAGTGCCGGTAGCGGTCTGGGTCATCGGGCCTCCTCCCGCTCGATACCGGACATCAGCGACCGGTACTCCGCGCTGTCGCCCAGCAGTTGATGGTGGGTGCCGACCGCGGCGATCCGCCCGCCGGAGAGCAGCGCGACGCGGTCGGCGAGCAGCACGGTGGACGGGCGGTGGGCGACCACCAGCGCCGTCGTCGTCGCCAGCACCTGGCGCAGCGCGGCCTCCACCAGGGCCTCGGTGTGCACGTCCAGCGCGGACAGCGGATCGTCGAGGACGAGGAACCGGGGCTGCCCGACCACGGCCCGCGCCAGGGCGAGCCGCTGGCGCTGACCACCCGACAGGCTCAGCCCCTGCTCGCCGACCTGGGTGTCGGCGCCCTGCGGCAGGGCGTGTACGAAGTCGGCCTGGGCCACCTGGAGCGCCCGTACGAGATCGGCCTCGGCCGCCCCGGCCGCGCCCATCAGAACGTTCTCCCCCGCCGTCGCGGAGAACAGCGTGGGCTCCTCGAACGCGACGGCGACCAGCTCGCGCAGCTCGTCCCGGGGGAGGGTGGTGATGTCCCGGCCGTCGAGGGTGATCCGGCCGCGCGTCGGCTCATGGAGGCGCGGCACCAGGGCGGTGAGCGTGGTCTTGCCCGAGCCGGTCGCTCCGACCAGGGCCATCGTCTCGCCGGAGCGGATGTGCAGATCGACCCCGGCCAGTACGGGCGGGGCGTCCGGCGGCGCGTCCGCGTACCGGAACTCCAGGCCCTCGAAGCGCAGCCCGTCGTTCCGCGACGCGGACTGCTGCTGTGCTGTCAGCTGCCGCTCCGCCGTCGGCTGCTCCGCTGTCGACTGCTCCGCCGTCGGCTGCTCCGCTGTCGACTGCTCCGCCGTCGGCTCGTCCATCACCTCGAAGAACCGGTCCGTCGCCGTCGCCGCGTCCTGGCTCATCGCCAGCAGGAAGCCCAGCGACTCCACCGGCCAGCGCAGCGCCAGCGCCGTGGAGAGGAAGGCGACGAGCGTGCCGGCCGACAGATCGCCGTCGGCGACCTGCACCGTGCCGAGGACCAGGGCCGCGCCGATCGCCAGCTCGGGCAGCGTCATGATCAGCGCCCAGATCGTGGCCAGCAGGCCCGCCTTGTGCAGCTCCGTCGAGCGGACCCGCCCCGTCAGCGCCCGGAAGGCGCGCGCCTGGCTGCGGTGGCGCCCGAAGCCCTTGACGATACGGATGCCGAGGACGCCCTCCTCGACGACCGTGGTCAGATCGCCGGTCTGGTCCTGGACGGTGCGGGCGACGACCGCGTAGCGCGTCTCGAAGACGGAGCACAGGATGATCAGCGGAATGGCCGGGAGCAGCAGGACCAGCCCCAGCGTCCACTGCTGCGCCAGCAGGATGGCGAACCCGACGAGGATCGTGACCCCGTTGACCACCAGGAAGGTGAGCGGGAACGCGAGGAACATCCGCAGCAGCATCAGGTCGGTCGTCGCGCGCGAGAGCAGCTGCCCGGACGCCCAGCGGTCGTGGAAGGAGACCGGCAGCCGCTGCAGATGCTGGTACAGGGCGGCGCGCATCGAGGCCTCCACGAAGGCCAGCGGCCGGGCCACCAGCCAGCGCCGCACCCCGAACAGCCCCGCCTCCGCGACGCCGAGCCCCAGCAGCAGGGCGCCGCCCAGCCACACCCCGCCCGGCTCCCGGTCGGCCACCGGGCCGTCCACCAGCCACTTGAGCACAAGCGGGATGACCAGGCCCATACAGGAGGCGACGGCCGCGACGCCGGCCGCCATCAAGAAGCGCGTTTTGACGGGCCGCACATAGGGCCACAGGCGCGACAGCGAGCGCGTGGCCGAGCGCCCGCGCCCCGCCCCCTTCTCGCGCCCCGCGGCCTCCTTCTCCGGTTTCCTTCTCGGTTCGTTCTCCGGTTCCCTGAGTCGTTCATTTGTCGCAGCCATCACCTGCCGAGGTTACGGTCAGGCACTGACAGCGCTCACTCGGTTTTCCGGTCCTCCTCCATGGCCGTGACGGCGCGTAGGAGCAGCACCGAGCGCTCGCGCAGCCCGATCCGTGAACCGGCGCGATGCCGGGCGCCCGGGGGCGCGTCCTGGTCCTCCCGCGAGGTGTCGACGAGGAGTTCGTACGCGGTGGCCCACGGCGGACCGGGGAGGGTGAAGTCCACCGGCGCGGGGCCCGAGTGCAGCAGCACCAGGAAGCTGTCGTCGGTGACCGGGGCGCCTTGCGCATCGCGCCGCGCGGTGTCGTGGCCGGACAGGTACAGGCCCACGGCGGCCGTCGGCGCGTACCAGTCCCGCTCGGTCATCTCCGTGCCCGCCGCGGTGAACCAGGCCAGGTCGCGCAGCCCGTCGGAGCCCTGGGCGCGGCCGGAGAAGAAGGCGGGCCGGCGCAGTACGGGGTGGTCGCGGCGCAGATGGATCAGGCGGGCGGTGAGGTCGGTGAGCGTGCGCCAGCCCGGGTCCTCCAGCAGCGTCCAGTCCAGCCAGCCGGTCTCGTTGTCCTGGCAGTACGCGTTGTTGTTGCCGCCCTGGGTGCGGCCCATCTCGTCGCCGGCGACCAGCATCGGCACGCCCGTGGACAGCAGCAGCGTGCTGAGCAGATTGCGCAGCTGGCGGCGGCGCAGTTCCCGTACGGCCGGATCCTCGGTCCCGCCCTCGGCGCCGCAGTTCCAGGAGCGGTTGTCGCCCGTGCCGTCGCGGTTGCCCTCGCCGTTGGCCTCGTTGTGCTTGCGGTCGTAGCTGACCAGGTCGCGGAGGGTGAAGCCGTCGTGGGCGGTGATGAAGTTGACCGAGGCGTACGGCCCCCGGCCGCCCCATCCGTACAGGTCGCTGGAGCCGGAAAGCCGGGTGCCGAGGTCGCGTACGTCGGGCAGGGCGCCGCGCCAGAAGTCGCGTACCGCGTCGCGGTAGCGGTCGTTCCACTCCGACCAGGGCGGGGGGAACGCGCCGACCTGATAGCCGCCGGCGCCCACGTCCCACGGCTCGGCGATCAGCTTGACCCGGCGCAGCACCGGGTCCTGGGCGATCACGGTCAGGAAGGGGGAGAGCATGTCCACGTCGCTCGCGGTGCGGGCGAGGGTGGCGGCGAGGTCGAAGCGGAAGCCGTCCACGCCCATCTCGGTCACCCAGTAGCGCAGCGAGTCCGTGATCAGCCGCAGCACATGGGGGTGCGGTACGTGCAGGGTGTTGCCGCAGCCCGTGTAGTCGGCGTAGCGGCGCGGGTCCTGCTGGAGGCGGTAGTAGGCGCGGTTGTCGATGCCGCGCAGCGAGAACGTGGGCCCCAGCTCGCCGCTCTCCGCGGTGTGGTTGTAGACCACGTCGAGGATCACCTCGATGCCCGCGTCGTGCAGCGCGCGCACCATCCGCCGGAACTCGCCGACCTGCGCGCCGCGGGTGCCGGTCGCCGCGTACGCGCCGTGCGGCGCGAAGTAGCCGATGGAGTTGTAGCCCCAGTAGTTGCGCAGACCGCGCCGGAGCAGATGGTCCTCGTGCGCGAACTGGTGCACCGGCAGCAGCTCCACGGCCGTCACCCCGAGCCGGGTCAGATGCTCGATCGCGGCCGGATGCGCGAGCCCCGCGTAGGTGCCGCGCAGTTCGGGCGGGATGGCGGGGTGGCGCTTGGTGAAGCCGCGTACATGGAGTTCATAGATGACGGTGTCGGCCCAGGGGGTGTTGGGGCGCCGGTCGTCGGGCGGGGCGTCGGGGCTGTCGGGACCGCCCGGGTCGTCGTTGTCGCCGACGACCACGCCCTTGGGGACGTACGGCGCCGAGTCGCGGTCGTCGCGCACGGTGTCGGCGATGTGCTGCTGCGGCCAGTCCCGCACATGGCCGTAGACCTCGGGCGGCAGCGCCCCGCGCCACGCGCGCGGGATCACCCCCGCGCCCCCGAAGTCGCCGTCCACGGCGCGGGCGTACGGGTCGAGCAGCAGTTTGGCCGGGTTCCAGCGGGCGCCGGTCCACGGGTCCCAGCGGCCGTGCACCCGGTAGCCGTACCGCCGTCCGGGGAGCACACCGGGCACGAAGCCGTGCCAGATCTCATGGGTCCGCTCGGTGAGCGGACAGCGGGTCTCGGCCCCGTCGTCGTCGAACAGGCACACCTCCACCCCCTCCGCGCCCTGCGCCCACAGCGCGAAGTTGGTACCGACCACCCCGCCGGGCCCGGTCCGCACCCGCGCCCCGAGCGGCTGCGCGCTGCCCGGCCACACCGGGGCGCCCCCGGCCGGCTCGCCGTACGGGGCGGGGAGGGGCGCGGGCGCGGCGGGCGGGCCGGAGTCCGCGCGGCGGCCGTTCCGTAAGCCGTCCCGGTCGCTGCCGCGATCGTCGTCTCGTACGCCGTCCCGGTCGTCGTCTCGTACGCCGCCTGGTCCGGCGGCCCGCTCGTCACCCCCTCCGATGGCCGCCGCGCCCGTGCGCGGCCTCGGCAGCCCGTTGTGCGCCTTGCCCTGCTCGGCTGCATGCTGCGACACGTAGCGCCTCCGGCGTTCGCGGCTCCGGCCGTGGGGCTTGGACCGGCCGTGGGGCTTGGTCCGCGCGGCGTCCCGTGCCGCTGCCGCCCTCTCCTGTTCTGCCCGCGATGGGGTCAACCCTCACGTTTCGCCCGGCGCGCCCGGGGTCAGGGCCCCCACCTGGGACTGAACCGTGACATAGAACCGGGAGCCCGCTGTCAGTGGCGTGTGATTTCCTGATCACTATGCGCGCGTGCGCGACCGAACTCCCCGCCGTCCGGGTGGGTATGAGTTCCTGTCGAACGCGCGCGTGCGCGGGGACACAGCGGGAGACAGCGGGGGTGCCGCGGGGCGCGGTGCGGGCGGAGGGGAGAGCCGTAGTGGAAGTACAGCCGATATCAGGGGCGTTGAGGGCGCGGGGCGCGCGGGGCCGTAAGGGGCTTCTCGCGCTGCTGACCGGGGGGATGCTCGTGTTCGCGACCGCCTGCGGTGGGGGAGGCGGGTCGGACGACGGGAAGAAGGACGGGAGCGGCGACAAGGGCGGGGGCGGCCGGAAGACCTCGCGCGCCGTCGTGGCGATCACGCCGCGGGACGGGGCGAAGGGCGTCAACACCCATGGGGCGCTCAAGGTGACGTCGGACAAGGGCAAGCTCACCTCCGTCAAGGTCAAGGACCCCAAGGGCAAGGAGATCGACGGCAAGATCACCGAGGACGGCGGCAGCTGGCGGCCCTCCCGGCATCTGAGCTCCGCGACCACCTACACGGTCGACGCCGTCGCCAAGGACTCCCAGGGGCTGACCGCCTCCCAGCACTCCTCCTTCACCACGCTCCGGCCCGAGAAGACCTTTGTCGGGGTCTACACACCGGAGGACGGCTCGAAGGTCGGCGTCGGCATGCCGGTCTCGATCCACTTCACCCGGGGCATCACCGACCCGGGGGCCGTGGAGCGGGGGATCAAGGTCTCGGCCTCCCCGTCGGTGCCCATCGAGGGCCACTGGTTCGGCAACGACCGGCTGGACTTCCGGCCGGAGAAGTACTGGGCGCCGGGCACCAAGGTCACCCTGAGCATGGACCTCGACGGGGTCGAGGGACGGCCGGGGGTGTACGGCGAGCAGAAGAAGACCGTGAAGTTCACCATCGGCCGCAGCCAGATCTCCGTGGTCGACGCCAAGAGCAAGAAGATGGTGGTCAAGCGGGACGGCAAGACCATCAAGACGCTCCCCATCACCTCCGGCGCGCCGGGCTACGAGACGTACAACGGCAAGATGGTCATCAGCGAGCGGCTCGCGGTGACCCGGATGAACGGCGCCACGGTCGGTTACGACGGCCAGTACGACATCAAGGACGTGCCGCATGCGATGCGGCTGTCCACCTCGGGCACCTTCATCCACGGCAACTACTGGGCGGGCAAGCCGACCTTCGGCTCGGCGAACGTCAGCCACGGCTGCGTCGGCCTCTTCGACCAGCGGGGCGGCGGCGACAAGTCGACCCCGGCGGCCTGGTTCTTCCGTAACTCGATCGTCGGTGACGTGGTCGTGGTGAAGAACTCGCACGACGACACCGTCCAGCCGGACAACGGGCTCAACGGGTGGAACATGTCGTGGGCGAAGTGGAAGGCCGACCAAAAGGGATGACAGGGAGAGGCGGGGCGTAGGAGGCAGGGGGCACGGGGGCACGGGGAGGCTGTGGGCGGCGTGCTAACGGACGCTAACCTGCGCTCATGACTGTGAACCTCGAGGTCGCCGAGGGCGTCGGCACCATCCGGCTGGACCGTCCGCCCATGAACGCGCTGGACATCGCCACACAGGACCGGCTGCGGGAGCTCGCCGAGGAGGTGACCGGGCGCGACGACGTACGGGCCGTGGTGATCTGGGGCGGCGAGAAGGTGTTCGCGGCCGGCGCGGACATCAAGGAGATGCGGGACATGGACCACGCCGGAATGGTGGCCCGGTCCCGCGCCCTCCAGGACTCCTTCACCGCCGTCGCCCGGATCCCCAAGCCCGTCGTCGCCGCCGTCACCGGTTACGCCCTCGGCGGCGGCTGCGAGCTGGCGCTGTGCGCCGACTACCGGATCGCCGGCGAGAACGCCAAGCTCGGCCAGCCGGAGATCCTGCTCGGTCTGATCCCGGGCGCGGGCGGCACCCAGCGGCTGTCCCGGCTGATCGGCCCGTCCCGCGCCAAGGACCTCATCTTCATGGGCCGTCAGGTCAAGGCCGACGAGGCGCTGGCGCTCGGGCTCGTGGACCGCGTCGTACCGGCGGAGGAGGTCTACGAGCAGGCGCACGCATGGGCGGCCCGGCTGGCGCGGGGTCCGGCGATCGCGCTGCGCGCGGCCAAGGAAGCGGTGGACGCGGGCCTGGAGACCGATCTGGAGACCGGTCTCGCCATCGAACGCAGCTGGTTCGCGGGGCTGTTCGCCACCGAGGACCGCGAGATCGGGATGCGGAGCTTTGTCGAGGAGGGGCCGGGTAAGGCCAAGTTCCGGTGAGTGGTGGCCCGGGCGGCGGCGGCCGTCGCCGCCCAGGCTTCGGCTCCGTGGGGGGCTCTGCTCGGTGAGCGATGCCCCGTGCGAGCGAATTTGTTTGGCCGCTCGCGAGTCCTTGGACAACCCGCTCCGGTACGCTGGGTGATCGCGCAGATGCGCCGTGAGATCGCTGGTCAGGCGGGGTATTTGGGATATTTGGCTGCCTCTGGCATATGTTGGGGCTGGTTTGTGGCGCCTGGGGCCCGGGTGTTCGGAATCCCACGGTTCGGCCCCCGACGGCCAGTCGGGCGGCCATGATGGGGGGCATGGCGGGCTTGGAGGGTATGGAGCAGCCGCAGCGCACCGGTACGGCCGCGGCTCGGCGGGCGCCGGCCATCAAGGACGAGTCGGTCGCCAAGGCGGTCGACCTGTTCGGGAACCCCGCGGTCGACGAGGTGCGGCTGCCCTCCCGTCCGGAGTCGGCGGGCACCGCCCGCCGGCTGGCCGAATGTGTCGTGCTGCGCGACTGGGGCCTGACGCCTCAGCTGGCCGAACACACCGTGCTGCTGGTGTCGGAGTTGGTGGGCAACGCCGTCCGGCACACCGGCGCCCGTACCTTCGGGCTGCGGATGCTGCGGCGGCGTGGCTGGATCCGGGTGGAGGTGCGGGATCCGTCGCGCGGTCTGCCGTGTCTGATGCCGGTGGCCGCGCTCGATACGAGCGGGCGGGGGCTGTGGCTGGTGGATCAGCTCGCCCAGCGGTGGGGGGCGGACCTGCTGCCGCGCGGTAAGACGACGTGGTTCGAGATGCGGGTGACCGAGCCCTGAGCCTGCCGCCGGGCCCCTGAGCGCCCTGGCGGGGCGGCGCCCGCTGTATGCCACATTCGGCATATGCCGAAGAGGCCCCCACCGTCGGTTCGCGACGATGCGGGACCTCTTGCGGATCCGCCGCGGATGGTGAACGGGGTGTCATCCGTGGCAGAGGGGTGAACGACCTGGCCCGGGTCGATGGGGGTCGCATGCCTCACTATCGCAGAGGCCGCAGGCCGCGACCAACTCAATCCAAGGTGAGGTATGACACTTGCCTTGCTAATGGTGGGTATTAGTTGCAGGTTTCCTTTATAGCGTCTTTCCGGCTGCTGAATTTCCAGTGGTCCATACCGTGACGCGAATTCTTTCTTTGCCTCTCAATCCTTGGCATGGCCCTGCCGACACCTCACCATGGAACCGCGCTACGCGCGTCACACCCCCACTGTCACGGCTATGGATTCCGGGAGACCCCCCATGGAAACGCACGGCCGCACCCCCACCCCCACCCCCTCCCGCCGTACCCTGCTGCGTTCCGGCGCCTATCTCGCCGCCGCCGCGGGACTCACTACCGCCGCCACGACCCCCGCACGTGCCGACGCCAGACGCGATCGAGCCGCCGTCGCCTACCCACCCACCCACTGGATCCCGGCCAGCACCTCCAATTACCGGGTGTCCAGCCGCCCCACCGCGTATCCGATCGACTTCGTCGTCATCCATGTGACGCAGGAGACGTTCCCGGACGCGATGAAGATCTTCCAGGACCCGGCCAAGCAGGTCTCCGCGCACTACATGGTCGCCTCGGCCGACGGCTACATCGGGCAGTTCGTCCGCGAGAAGGACGTCGCCTGGCACGCGGGAAACCGGGACTACAACAACCGCAGCATCGGCATCGAGCACGAGGGCTGGGTGGACAAGCCGGAGTACTTCACGGACGAGCTGTACGCCTCCTCCGCCGCCCTGACCGCCGCCGTCTGTGACCGCTACGGCGTGCCCAAGACCCGGGCCCACATCATCGGCCACAGCGAGGTCCCGAACGCCGACCACACCGACCCCGGCAAGTACTGGGACTGGGACCGCTACATCGACCTGGTCAAGGCTGCCTGACGCGGCGCCGCGCGGGCCCCGCTAATCTGTGCGGGTCAGAGAAATGCACAGAAGGGGCGGTCACGTGGCGGATATCGAGGCGGCGCGGAAGGCGTTCGAGCGGTACGACCTCAACGGGGACGGACTGATCAGCGCGGCCGAGTACAAGAGCGTGATGGCTCAGCTGGGGGACCCGTATGTCACGGAGCCGGTCGCCCAGGCCGTGATCAACTCTCATGACTCGAACGGCGACGGACTGCTTTCCTTCGAGGAGTTCTGGGCCGCCCAGAACGGCGGCTGAACGACTCCCGGGCACGACAGAACGAGCGAGCGCATGCGGCGCGGCCGGCGGATCACCGCCCGCCGCGCCGCTGTGCGCCGGCCCGCCGCCGGCGGTCGTTGCACAGCAGACAGCGCCCGTATCCCGGCGGCAGCGGGTCGTCCTTGTCCCCGTACAGCGGGTCGACGGCGCCGCGCGGATGCTCCGAACAGCCCGTCGCACCGTGCTCCGCCCCCAGCGCGTTGGCCGCCGCGAGCGCCCGGCGCAGGGCGTCGGTCAGCAGCTCGGTCTCCTGGCCGGAGGGTGTGGCGTCCAGGGAGAAGGCGATGTCCGACGCGGTGGTGAGCGCGCTGCGGAGTTCGCGCAGGTCTGCGTAGCTCATACCGGAAGCGTAGGCCCACCCACCGACAGCGCTGCGCCCCCCGTGCTACGCCCCTGCTACTCCCGCCCTGCTACTCCTTCCGGGCCCAGGCGCGCAGGTCGGCCTTGCTGTCGAAGCGCGCCACGTCCTTGTCCAGCGGGTGCTCGGCGTATTGGTGGATCCGCCAGCTCGCCTTGATGCGCGGCTTCCCCGCCTCCACGTAGTCGGCGATCCACAGCCCGTCCCCGGCGTACGACGTGGTGTCGATGTTCAGCCAGAAGGTGCGGTTGCAGTAGAGCAGCACCCGGTGCCCGGGGCGGAGCTTTTTGACCTCTCGTATGAACCGGTCCTTCTCGGCGTTGCTCGCGTGGGTGCCTTCAGATGTGGTCTCCCAGTCCACGGCGAGCAGATCGTGCGACTGGGAGGCGCACTTCTCGACGAAATAGCTGGCCTGCGCCGCGATATTGCCGGGCCACAGGAAGTGGTAGAAGCCGACCACGCACCCCGCCTCGCGGGCGCGGGCCGCCTGTGAGGACTGGCGTGGGTTGATGTACGAGCGGCCCTCGGTCGCCTTGACGAAGACGAAGGCGAGCCCGTCCGGGTCGAAGGAGGTCTGGTGTGAGCTGACGTCGATGCCGCGCAGCATGCTGCCTGCCTTGGGGAGAGAGAAGGAGTCGAGGGGGAGGGAAGCGAAGCGGAGTGGGGGGAGGCGAGGGAGGACCCTGTTCTTGTCATGCCCCGTACACCACCCCGTACGCTCCTCCGGTCGATGGGCACTGCCGAATGCGCAGGCTAACGAGGCGTCAGGCCCGGCTCAACCGGTTTGCGGGTTTTGCCCGTTGCGGCCGGGCGTGTCTGGCCCGTCTGCTACGGCTTGAGGAGAAGGACGGCCGCGATCGCCACATGAGTGGCGTACTGGCAGACCATGAAGGCGCGGTAGGGAGCGCGTTCCCGCCCGGGGGCGGGATGTCGGCACAGCCAGGAGATCCAGCAGGCACCGCACAACAGCACCAGGGCGGCAGCCAGCAGCGGCGGATCGTACGCAAGGGCGCCCACGGCGAACGCCAGCCCCACCGCCGGGGCGCAGACCGCCGTGACCGTACGGGCCGCCTTCTCGCCGCGCACCACCGCGAGCGTACGGCGGCCGCCCTCCCGGTCCCCGGGGATGTCGCCCAGATCCTTCGCGAACGCCCCGACCAGCCCCATCCACGCCGACATCACGGCCGCGAACAGCCAAAAGCCCGCTCGTGGTTCACCACCCGCGGCCTGCGCCCCGGCCCCATAGGCGCACAGGCCCGTGACGGTCACCGACAACGACGAGGACCAACTGCGCCGCTTGGCGCTGAGCGGGGGCGCGGAGTACGCCCAGCCGAGGAACAGCATTCCGCCGACACAAAGAAAAAGCCCCAGGTCGAAGACGCTGAGGAGAAGCGCGGCCGGAGTCAGGAGGCCAATGGCCCAGCGGGCGGCGCGGGCCGACAGTACGCCGGAGGCCAGTGGTCGCCGCGAGCCGTTGGCCCGGTCCTCCGGCAGGTCCATCACGCCATTGAGCAGATAGGCGGAGGCGGTGGCACAGAACCAGGCGAGGGCGCCCGTGGCGACCCGCACGGCCGGTAAGTGCTCGCCCGGCCAGGCCCCGAGGGCCCCCACGGTGAAGCGCGCCAGAAACACCACCTGAACCACGGGGCGCGCCTCGCGCAGACACAGCCAGGCCACTTGCGCGGCGGCGGTGTGCGGTGACGGTCGCCGGGGTGACGAAGAGCCGGGGGCAGCTTGTGGGGCCTGTGAGGCTCGTGGCATGGGCAAAAAACTAGTGGTTCGACTAGTGACTCGAACAGCAGTAGGCCGCCACCTCGCCCGAAAACCAGTGGAGCCGGACTCCCGCGTGCCGTTACCGTGCTTTGGCCCGCAGTCACCCTGTGAAGGACGTGCCGTTGTACACCAGTTGAGCTCCCAAGCGCTGATCCGTCGCGCGTCGCGCCTGTGCGACGTGCTCCTTTTCGCTGCGGTCTTCTCACTGGAAGCGGTGTAACTCTGTGTCCAAAAACTGGGCGGTCGCGCCCACCTATCTGCCCATCGTTCTCCGCCGTTGCCACAGGTGCGACTACGGGCGCTTGCGGGCGAACGGCGAATTCCACGTCAGTTCCGTACAGCGCGAGCTCCTGAACCGCCGCGACGTGGGCGGCTCGGGCCGAACCGATCGGCCGGCCTGGCAGTCCCCGTACGGTCCGCCGCCGCACCGGACACACCGCGGCCGGTGGGCGCCTGAGCCGGGGTTGGGCAGGTCTGGGTCCGCTTTGCGGCGTGGATACCCGTGCGGTCGGTGCGACTGATCGCGGCCTCCTGAGCACGGCGTACGAAGGGGCGGTGCACACCCGTATCGGTTCGTGCACCGCCCCTTCGCCCGCGTGCGCCGCCTCCGGCCGGAGCCGTGGGGGTTCACGGTCGGCGTTTGACCTCTGTGGGGAAGCGGAGGGTGGCGGCATCAGCCGTCCACTCGACACCGCCCCGGGCGGGGCGCAGGAAGGCGACGCGGCTTCCCGTCATTTTGTGGTCGAAGAGCAGTTCCGTGGTGGCGTGAATCGCCTGGACCACGCCTGTGCGGTCGCTGATCGGGTCGTACGCCTCCTGGCCCGGGCCGGGGGCAGTCCTTCCGGTGTTCATGCGCGTGGTCCTCCCGGCTGCTGAGGCACGTGGACGGTGTGGGCGGGGTGGCGTCGGCGCAGCACCTCGTAGTCGGTCGCCTTGCTGTAGTCCCCGGCCTGTTTGGCCTGTTCGCGCAGCGCGCGGTAGTGGCGGCAGGTGGGGCATTGGTCGTTCATTCGGTCACCTGTTCGGTGTTAGCTACTTTGGGTGGTTCTTTCTGACTTGGATGTGCCTTGCGGGCTTTAATTACTGTGTGTACTCCAAGCGTTGCGCTGAGGGGCGGCAGGCAACAGGGGTGGGGACACACCAAGTCGGCCTGGGGTGAGGGGAGATCCATGTGATGAGCGAGACGACGACCGAGGAGCAGGAGCAGGTCAGCGGACCCGCGCTTTTCGGCAAGGAGGTACGGGCCTGGCGGGTGCGGGCGGGGATGAGCCAGCGGGAGCTGGGCGAGCGAGCCAATTACGGGCAGCAGTACGCGGCGAAGGTGGAGGCGGGGGAGCGGCTGGCCAGCCGGTCGTTCGCCAAGGTTTGCGACGAGGTCTTCGGTACGCCGGGCACGTTTGTGAGGCTCCGAGAGTGGGCCAGCCTGCACGGCTATCCGGCCTGGTTCCTGCCGTACGTTCAGTTGGAGCGGCAGGCGACGGGCATCTCCAACTTCTCCGCCATGTTCATCATGGGCATGTTGCAGACGGCCGACTATGCGCGTGCTGTCTTCCGGGCCGCGCATCCACGGGAGGCTGTGGACAAGCTTGACGCCAGGGTTGAGCGGCGAATGCGGCGGCGCGAGGTGATGGAGAAGGACTCGCCTCCTCTGCTGTGGTGCGTCCTGTATGAGGCCTGCCTACGCGCCGAGGTGGGCGGGCGCGACATCATGAGCGCGCAGATGGCTCACCTCCTGACCGAAGCCGAGTCCCCACATGTGGCCCTTCAGGTACTACCGTTCGGTGCGGGAGCACCCCCGACGCCGGGAGGCTTCACCCTTCTGAGGTTCGACGAAGGGCCGGGCATCGTGTACGCGGATACGGCGATGGCTGGCCAGATGACCGACACCCCGGAAGAGGTGCAGAGCGCGACTGCCAGGTACGACCGGCTACGGGCTGCTGCTCTGTCTCCGCAGGAGTCGTTGGCCATGATCCGCAGAGTGATGGAGGAATTCGCCCAATGAGTAGTGCCCTTGATCTGTCCCGCGCTGAATGGGTCAAGTCCAGCCACAGCAGCGGGGACGAAGGGGAGTGCGTTGAGTTCGCGCCCGACATAGCCACCACTGCCGGTGTCGTCCCCGTCCGGGACAGCAAGAACCCGGCAGGTCCAGCCCTGGTCTTCTCGGCCGCCGCGTGGGGCTCGTTCACGGGGGCCGTGCGGACCGGAGGATTCTCCACGGTCTGAGGCACGGTGCTTCGCGGCCCCGTTGCGCCGCTCAGCCCGAGGCGTCGTCATCCGCGAGACGGCGTCGCAGGGCCGCGAGGTTGTTCAGACAGAGGGCGGTATCGGGGTGGTCGGGGCCGAGGGCTGCTTCGCATATAGCCAAGGCCCGTTCGCCCAGCAGTAGCGCGTCGGTGTGGCGGTCTAGGGCGTTGAGACGCCGTAGGCCCGCCCGAACCAGCCCGGGGAGGAGTCGGGGCTGAGGGCCCGGTCAGCGAGGACACTCACGCCACCAGCACCCCGGCCGCGACGGCCCCAGCCCCCGCACCCGTCCCGATGCGCTCCGGGCGGTCCCAGGGCAACACCAACTCCCCCAGCCACACGAACAACCCGAACACCGCCAGCGACGCAACCCCCGTCAGCAGCCACCGCATCCACGCGCTCACCTGCCGCCCCCTCACGCCGTAGAGACCTTCCATAGTGACACGGCAGAGCGGGGGCAACGTCGCGGACGCGTCGGCTTACGCGCCGTCCCCTCCCCGAGCGCGGCGCCACGCGCCATCAGCCAGCAACCGCAGACCGTTGAGGCCGACAATCACCGTGGAGCCCTCGTGGCCCGCGACACCCAGCGGTAGCGGCAAAGTCCCCACCAGGTCCCAGATCACCAGGCCGGTGATGAAGGTCCCGGCGATGACCAGGTTCTGCACCACCAGGCGGCGAGCGCGGCGGGAGAGCGCGACAACAGTCGGAATCGTGGCCAGTTCGTCGCGCACGACGACGGCGTCGGCGGTCTCCAGGGCGAGGTCGGAGCCGGCGCGGCCCATGGCGATGCCGGTGTGGGCGGCGGCCAGGGCGGGGGCGTCGTTGACGCCGTCGCCGACGACCAGGACCTTTCGCCCGGCGGCCTCCAACTCCCGTACTGCGGCCACCTTGTCCTGCGGCAGCAGGCCCGCCCGTACGTCCGCGATGCCGACCTCGTCGGCCAGACGCGCGGCGGCGCGCGGGTTGTCGCCGGTGACGAGGAGCGGCGCGGTGCCGGTGAGCGCGGCCAGGGAGGCGACGGTGGCGGTGGCCTCGTCGCGGAGGCGGTCGGCGATGCCCAGTATGCCGACCGGGGCGCCGTCTACCAGGACCAGGACGGCGGTGCGGCCCTCGCTCTCCAACTGCTCAGCGAGAGCCGCCGTGGCGTCGTCGTGCAGGAGCCGGGCCGGGCTGCCGACCGCGACGGCTTGGCCGTCGACCCGAGCGGTCACACCCGTACCGGGCGCGGAGGCGAAGTCCTCGGCGGGCGGGAGGTCGAGGTCACGGTCACGGGCGGCGTCCACGATGGCGCGGGCCAGTGGGTGTTCGCTGGGGTGCTCGGCCGCCGCCGCGAGCCGTAGCAGCCCGTCCTCGGTCAGGCCGGAGGCGGGCAGTGGGCGGATGTCCGTCACCTTCGGGGTGCCCTCGGTGAGGGTGCCGGTCTTGTCGAGCGCCACGGCGTCGATCTGCCCGAGGCGTTCCATCACCACCGCGGACTTGACCAGTACGCCGTGGCGCCCGGCGTTGGCGATCGCGGACAGCAGCGGGGGCATGGTGGCCAGCACCACCGCGCAGGGAGACGCGACGATCATGAAGGTCATCGCCCGCAGCAACGTCGGCTGCAGAGCGGCGCCGAAGACGAGAGGGAGCGTGAACAGGGCGAGGGTGGCGGCGACCATGCCGAGGCTGTAGCGCTGTTCGACCTTCTCGATGAACAACTGGGTGGGGGCCTTGGTCTCGGCGGCCTCCTCGACCATGGCCACGATGCGGGCGATCACCGAGTCCGACGGGTCGCGTTCGACCTTCACCCGCAGCGCGCCGGTGCCGTTGAGGGTGCCGGCGAACACCTTGTCGCCCGTCTCCTTGGCCACCGGCAGCGGCTCGCCGGTGATGGTGGCCTGGTCGACGTCGCTCGCCCCGTCCAGCACCCGGCCGTCGGCGCCGATGCGCTCCCCGGGCCGCACCAAAAGCGTGTCGCCCACGCGCAGTTGCTCGGTGGGCACCGTCTCCTCCCCGCCGTCGTCGGTGAGGCGCGTGGCGGTGGCCGGGGCGAGGTCGAGGAGGCCGCGTACGGAGTCGGCGGTGCGGGCGGTGGCGATGGCCTCCAGTGCGCCGGAGGTGGCGAAGATGACGATCAGCAGGGCGCCGTCCAGCACCTGCCCGATCGCTGCCGCGCCGAGTGCGGCGACGACCATGAGCAGGTCGACGTCGAGGGTCTTCTCCCTGAGCGCCTGAAGGCCCGCCCAGCCGGGCTCCCAGCCGCCCGTCACGTACACGAGCGCGAACAGCGGACCCCAGGCCCACCCCGGCGCCCCGAGCAGATACAGCGGCAGTCCGACCAGGAACAGCACCAGCGCGGCAGCCGCCCAGCGGGCCTCGGGCAGGGCGAAGATCCGCGTACGGCGCCGGGGCGGCGCCACCGTGTCGCGGGTGGCACCGGGGGGTGGGGCGGAGCGGGTGAGGGTGGACGACATCGCGGCAGGGGTCCTTACGCGGGCGGGGGGGGGGGAATCGCATCCGACGCCACCACCGTAACAGGAATAGATGAACAAGGATTCATGCATTCATGGGGTCGTACGATGTCGGCATGGGTCATGGAGCCGCATCCCCCGCCAGCACCGTCCCCCGCGCGCGCCTGGACGCGGCCGGTGCCGCCAAGGTGGCCACGACCTTGCAGGCCCTGGCCACCCCCTCCCGACTGCTGATCCTCGCCCGGCTGCGCGAGGGCCCCCTCGCGGCCACCGAACTGGCCGCCGAGGTCGGCATGGAGCAGTCAGCCTGCTCCCACCAGCTCCGCCTGCTGCGCAACCTCGGGCTGGTGACCGGCACCCGCAAGGGGCGCTCCGTGGTGTACGCCCTGTACGACAACCACGTCGCCGAACTCCTCGACCAGGCGCTCTACCACGTGGAGCACCTGCGCCTCGGGCTGAGCGACACCCCTGCCGGAGCGGCGGAGCCCGAGGGCGACGCGGTGGCCCGCCCTGGCGCTTGACGACGTGGCTGCACTCGTTCACGGCCGGGAGGAATCGCATTCCGTGATGGTGAAGCGGAGCGTCGCGGCATCGCAGCCGGCGCAGCCGGTGAGGGCGAATGCGTGTGCGATGAGGTCGCACGCGCGGGTGAACTGACGTTCGGAACTGAAGTGCTTGTACGCCTGGCCACGTAGAGTCGCGGTCATGAAGCTGACGGTCCTGGTGAAGCTCCTGCCGACGCCCGAGCAGGCGTCGGCCCTGGCAGCGACCCTGACCGCCTGCAACGAGGCGGCCAACTGGGCCAGTTCGATCGCCTACGAGAGCGGCGTCAGCCGGAACTTCGGCTTGCGTAAACTCACCTATACGCAGATCCGTGCCCGGTGGAGGCTCGGCGCGCAGGCTGCCCAGCACGTCATCAAGAAGACATGCGATGCGTACGCCACCTTGAAGGCGAACCTGAGGGCCGGGAACTTCGGCAGGCCGGGCTCGAAGTGCTATCGCAAGGCCGCCGGGAAGCCGATCACCTTCCGTCCCGAGGGGGCCCAGCCGTATGACGACCGGATGCTGTCCTGGCAGATCGCCGAGCGTCGGGTCTCGATCTGGACGCTGGCCGGTCGGGTCAAGGATGTGAGATTCACCGCTTCCGTGGAGCAGCTCGCCACCCTGGCCCTGCACCGTCGAGGCGAATCGGACCTGGTGTATCGGGACGGTATGTGGTTTCTGATGGCGACCTGCGAGGTGCCCGAACAGCCGCTGAACACCGGCCCAGCAGACTTCCTGGGCATCGACCTGGGCATCGTCAACATCGCCACCACCTCGGACGGCGAAATCCTGGCAGGACGCTGTCTCAACCGCACCCGGGCGCGCGAGCGGGCGCTACGCACCAAGCTGCAGAGGAAGAACACCCCGTCGGCCAGGCGCCGGCTGAAGAAACGGCGTCGCAAGGAGGCACGGCGGGCGAGGGACATCAATCACAAGATCGCGAAGCATGTGGTGGCCGAGGCAGAACGCACCGGTCGCGGGATAGCCTTGGAAGACCTCACGGGCATCCGCGAGCGGGTACGGCTCCGTAAGCCCCAACGGGCCACCGTGCACTCCTGGGCCTTCGCCCAGCTGGGCAGCTTCATCGAGTACAAGGCCCGCAAGGCCGGAGTGCCGGTGGTGCACGTCGATCCGGCGTACACCTCCCGCACCTGCGCCGAATGCGGCCACATCGACAAGGCGAACCGGGTGAGTCAAGCCTGGTTCGCATGCCGGTCCTGCGGATTCGTTGATCACGCAGACCGAAACGGCTCCCGCAACATCCGCGCCAGAGCGCGAAAGTTGTGGCGACGCGGGGCCCAGTCAACGGCCCCCGCCCCACCCCGCAATCCCGGAGTGGAGCTGGACGCAAGCGCAGCGCCACCGCCAGTGACGCCCGCTGTGCAAGCCCTTCGCTTGAGCGAAGGGTAGCTGACGGAGGTGAGTCATGACCGCCGATATGGTCGCTCCCGCGTGGATGCATGAGCAGATCACGGCCGAGCAGTACGACTCCTGGTCCGAGGAGCAGTGTGCGGGCGTCGAGATCGTGGACGGGATGGTCGTCGTGAGCCCCAGCGCGTCCAAGCGGCACAACCGCCCGGCTCGTATCCTGGCGAACGCCCTGGAGGCCGCCGCGGGGCCTGACTGGAACGCTGACACGGACTTCGACGTCCGGCTGCAGGATGTGCCGCTCACCAATCGCCGCCCGGACGTGGTTGTGTACCGCGCGGAGATGATCGACATCACGCCCACCCGCCCCGAGCATGTGCTGCTGGTCGCCGAGGTCGTATCCCCCGGGTCGGAGACCACCGACCGAATCGTGAAGGTGGATCAGTACGCCAAGGCCGGAATCGGCTTCTACTGGCGGATTGAGCAGACCGCGACCGGCGTCCCGCTGGTGTACACCTACGTTCTCGACCCGGCGACCAGGGCCTATCGGGACGGGGACGTGTTCACCGGCGTGGTGAAGGTCGCGGTCCCGTTCCCGGTGGAGATCGACCTCGGCCGGATCTAGCGCCTCATCTAGCGCCTCGCTCAGGGCCCACTCTGCCGCTCGGTGCAGGCGACGCACCGCTCGGCGTGCGGCATGGCCATCACCCGTTCCCGGGCGATGGGGGCGCCACAGGTGGCGCAGGCACCGAAGGTGCCGTCCTGGATGCGGGTGAGCGCGGCGAGGGTCCGTTCCAGGAGGGTGGTGGCGGCGTCGGTGCGGGTGTGCAGTTCCTCGATGGCGAGGGTGGTCGCGCCGACGTCCGCGGCGTCCAGGGCACAGTCGCGGCGGAGGGCCGACTCGGTTTCCCGCGCGGTGGCGATCTCCGCGCGGAGGCGGTCCCGCTGGTCGGACAGCTTGGCGGCGGCTTCCTCAAGATCGTGTGGCCCGAGTGGGCTTTCGCGCCGGGGCATGCCGTTCATTGTCCATCCGCTCCCGCCGTCAGCCTGGCGTTCAGCGCTTGCGGGGTTTCGTACTGCTGGACGAGGTTGCGCGGGACCGCGGGGTGTGCCATCAGCATGGGGCCTCCTTCGAGCGCAGAATCGGTACAGCAATGAGCGGCCCCTCGGATACCCGCACGGCGAAGCCGTATGCCCTCCTGTTTCGCGCTGCGGGAGTCCTGGGTGGTGTTAGAGCCGGGGGAAATGGCGAGGATACGAAGTGTGGTGTTCGTGGGCCGTGGGTGCCGTGGTCCCGTAGGGAAGGGGGATAACCGTGCCCTCACGATCCAGTAGTACGCGTGAACGAACCCGTTGACCCGATAGGGGCGGTGGTGAGGTTTTATATCCAATCTGGATGTCCCGAGGTTCTGAAGGTTGAAACCGCTGATGACATGGCCGATGCGGTGGGTCAGCTCTATCCTCTGGAGACCGAGCACGCGGTCTTGGTCTGGAACCGGATTCCGGTGCTGCTGGAGTATCGCTACGATATTCCGGTGCTGCTCGACGACCTAGTGCCGCTGCTTGAGGAGATTCAGCGTGCGGAGTTCTCCGAAACACGGGTCTACTGGGGGTCGGACACCTTCTCCACTGAATGGCAGATCCGTCGGGACGGAGAATTGCTGAGAATCGATTCCCGCTGGATGGCCGTGTCCGGAAGTTATGAGTCCCTTCTCAACGGCAGAAGTCAATTGACGGTCGAGATCCGCTCGTTCGTCGCCGAGTGGCTGAAGGTGCTGCGACGGATTGCGTACGATCTCGGCGCCCAGTCCGTACGTCTTGAGGATCACGACATAGCGGTCCGGGTGAACGCTCTGCTGACGCCATCGCACTGACGGCCTTATCGGTGTGACCGCTCCATCCGGACGGTGAACGGCTCCCCAGCAGAAGGAGCCGCGACAGTCAGGGTGAGCCTCGTCAGCCGCTCTCCCCACGACTCGCGCAGCAACGGGTCGTCGAGGTCGCGGTGTTCGAGCCGGGCGGTGGCGCGCTTCGGGTCCCAGGTGATCAGCAACGAGTGTCCGTCGGCGGTGACCTGTGCCTGCCCCTCGGCCAGTTCGACGGCTCCCGCCAGGATGTGCCGTAGCAGTACTGGGGTGGCGAGATCTGGCGGCCAGTGGTCCTCGATCAGGACGTGGGCCGGGGTGTCCGCCGTGGCGCGTATCAGTCGCAAGGAGCGGCGCCAAGTGCGCAGCAGGCCCGTCGGGTACGCAGCGGCGAGGTCGGCGTGCAGGGTGGCTGCGGCTGGGGTGAGGTCGACGCGTACGTCGTCCGCGCGGTGGGTGGGGCCCGGCTGCTGTGCGGCGTCGGGGTCGGGGACGTTGTGCCAGGCGCTCTGGAGGGGCCATGCCTGGTAGCGGTCGGGGCCGAAGCTGGCGGCGGTGTAGGTGGGTTGGCCGATGTCGACGACCAGGGGGCGGCCGTTCAGGGCGACCCAGTACGAGCCGACGTCGAGGTGATTGTGCCGCTCGCCGTTGTGGCCTGCCTTCGCCGCCAGGGTCAGGCCCGCGGCCGTACCCGGCGTGTCCCGGGCGACGAGGACCTGGACCCTGGGCAGCCAGGTCTCCCTTGCCGCCCAGGGGGCATCGCCGTCAGCCACATCGGTTGTGGTCAGGGCATGGCGCCAGCGTGGGGCGCAGAGTCCGGCGAGTGCTCGGCCGAGGCCCGCCCGGGGGCGTACGGTCGGTCCTCCGCGTGCGCAGGCCAGGGCGTGGGCGCGGACGTCGGGGTCGGACAGTCGCTCGCCCCACTGGAAGAGCAGGTGCCAGGGCTGGTCGGGCCACAGCCGGGCGGGGGCGTCGCCGGCGTTGACGTACCAGTCGTCGGCGAGGTGCATACGGTGCGGGAACTTGCTGAGCGGACCGAATACGGGCAGGTCGCGGGCGTCGAGCGCGGGGCCGCCGGCGTCGGCGAGCAGGTCGAGGGCTTCCAGGAGCCGGCCGGCGCCCTGCCACCAGTACGCGACGCCTTCGTCGATCCCGCCGTCGTCGGGGAGCACGGCGAGGTAGTGGTCCAGGCCCTCGACGACGAGCCGTACGAGGCGGGCCCGCCGTTCCTCGTCGTCGGTCAGCAGGAGGGCCGCGGCGAGAACCGCCCCATGGATCCAGGGGTTCCAGTTGTGGGCGTCCCCGTCGAGCCCGATCCAGTGCCAGTCCCGGGTGCGCTCGAACGGCGTCAGCACCCGCAGGTCCACCTCGCGCCGCAGCCACCTGCGCAGCCCGGGGACGCGGGTGTCCAGATGCGGGCCGAGTACGTGGTCGGCCCAGGCCAGCAGGGACGCCACCTCGGCGGCCCCCAGGTCGAGGAACGGCTCGTCCGGGTCCGGCAGCACTTCGTCGCGGGCCTTGGCGTAGCGGTCGTGGGGCGCCCAGCACCAGGTGCTGGTCTCGGCCAGGGCCATAAGGGCGTCGGCCGCGGCGTCGAGGTACGGGGCGGCACCGGGCGGGGCGTCGGCCGGGGCCACCTCGCCGGTGAGTGTGGCGGCGAGTACGAAGAGGGTGGTCCGCTCGCGCAGCCGCCGGGCGTTGTCCTCGTACGCGGTCCGCACCCCGTCGCGGAACGTCCGCGCCCAGTCGGATGCGGTCAACACCGGTGCGTTCCGGCGAAGTTCGGCCGCGGCCTCCTCCAGCAGCCCCTCGCGCGTGCCGGCGTCCACCGCCTCCCACACCGAGCGCGCGGTGACCGTGGGGACGGGGAGTCGGGTGGGGGCATCGCGGAGGAGTTCGACCAGCGAATCGGGGTGCAGGGCCGGGGCCAGTCGGCTCCGTAGGGAGCGGTACGCGGGGGACTCCGGCTCCGGCTCTACCAGGCCCATTATCTCTCCTGATCGATTCTGTTCGAAATCGTTGACTCGGGACTATGCCACGGGGTGAGGTGGCAACGCCATCCATCCATCACCCACCACCGCCTTCCGGAGGAAGCAGTGTCGCCTGACGAGGACCGGGACCTCGCCCCGTACACCGGCTGGACCAGGGCGCACTGGACCGCGCTCGCCGACCGGATGCTCGCCGCCGCCCAGCCGTACGCCTCCCCGGCGGGAGCCCGGATCGACCTGCCCGGCCCGGCGAGCGCGAACGGCGCGGTCTCCGACGGCCTTGAGGGCTTCGCCCGCACTTTCCTGCTCGTCGGGTTCCGCGTCGCGGGGGAGCGGGGCGCGGAACCCGGCGCGGAACCCGGCGGGCTGCTCGGCGGTCTGCTGGAGCGGTACGCGCGCGGTCTGACGGCGGGCACCGATCCGCATTCGCCCGAGGCGTGGCCCCGCCCCGACCAGCTCGGCCAGGCCAAGGTCGAGGCCGCCTCCATCGCCCTGGTGCTGCAGCTGACCAAGCCCTGGCTGTGGGACCGGCTCGACGACGGGGTGCGCGAGCGGGTCATCGACTGGCTGGGGACCGTCGTCGGACAGTCCTATCCGCCCATCAACTGGGTGTGGTTCAGGATCGTCGTCGAGTCGTTCCTGCGGGAGGCCGGCGGACCGTGGTCGGCCGCCGATATCGAGGAGGACCTGGCCGTCCACGCCTCGCTGCGCCGGGCGGGCGGCTGGCTCAGCGACGGGCAGGAGCGGGCCTTCGACCACTACACGGGCTGGGCGCTGCACCTGTATCCGCTGCTGTGGACCCATCTGTTCGACGTCACCGGCACGCTGTGCCCGCCGGCCCTCCGGGAGACCTGGGCCGCGGACCTTACGCGCTACCTCGACGACGCGGTGTGCCTGGTCGGCGCGGACGGCTCGCCGCTGCTGCAAGGACGCAGCCTCACCTACCGCTTCGCCGCCGCCGCGCCCTTCTGGGTCGGCGCGATCACCGGAGCGGGCGGGCAACCGCCGGGACTCGTACGCCGCGCGGCCAGTGGCATCGTCCGGCACTTCGCCGAACGCGGAGCCCCCGACGGGGACGGACTGCTCAACCTCGGCTGGCACGCCGCCTGGCCCGCGATGCGGCAGTCCTACTCCGGGCCCGCATCGCCGTACTGGGCGGCCAAGGGCATGCTCGGCCTGATGCTGCCCGAGGACCACCCCGTATGGACGGAACCGGAACTCCCGCTGCCGGTGGAGACCGGGGACGTCGTACGGGTCGTCGAGGCGCCCGGCTGGCTGGTCTCCGCGCGGCGCCGCGACGGCATCGCGGTGGTGCTCAACCACGGCACCGACCACGCGCTCCCCGGCGACACCAGCGCGGACTCGCCGCTGTACGCACGGCTCGGCTACTCCACCGCCACCGTGCCCCCGCTGACCGCCGCGTCGGCGGCCGACCCGGTCGACAACGCGGTCGTACTGCTCGACGAGGACGGCCGGGCCAGCCACCGCACCGGGTTCGAGACGCTGTTCGCCCGCGAGCTTCCCGGCGGTGTGCTCGCCGCCGCCTCCCGGGGGCCGGTGCGCTGGGTCGACAGCGGCGCCGACGACTCGCCCGACCACGGCTCCGGCCGGACCGGGCCGACGACGCCGGGGCCCGTGGTCACCGTCGCCTCGGTGCTGCGCGCGGGGGTTGAGGTGCGGCTCGTCAGGGTGGACGCCGCGGCATCGGCGGCGGGCCGGGGCGGGGGTTCTGTGCGGATGGGCGGTTGGCCGGTCGCGGCCGACACCCCGCCCGAGACGTGGGCGGGCACCGGTCGCGCGGGCGCCGGCCGACCGGGTTCGGGGCCGTACGCGGAGGCGGGCACCGCGTCCCTGCGTTCGTCGCTGCGCGGCCTGCGGGGGCTGCACCGCGGCGGAGTCGCCACCGGGAAGGACGACAGCCCCCTCGGTGCCCGGACCGCGACGCCGTGGCTGGCCACGGACGGTGTGCCGTACGGCGATGTGCTCGCGGCCGTGGTGGCCCTCGAGGGCGGCAGTCAGAGCGACCAGGGCGGGCCCGATCCCGCCGTCTCCGTCCACCCGGGTCCCGACGGTGGCCACCGGGCCAGGCTGACCTGGTCGGACGGTCTCACCACCGACGTTGAGCTGCCCGCGGTGCCCCCGGTGCCCCTGGCGGCCCCCTGACCGGCTCGGTCCGCTCCGACCCGCCGGTGCGTCAACGGCCCGTACCTCAACGGCCGTACGTCACCGGCGGGCCCGTCGCGCCCTCACAGCGCCCGGGCCCGCTTGACCGACGAGTCACGGAGGATCAGCTCCGGCAGGATCAGCACGCGCTGCGCCGGGCGGCGCTTGCCCTCCACGAGCCTGGACACCATCATCTCGACCGCGACCCGGCCGACCCGGGCCTTGGGCGGGCGTACGGCCGTCATCGCCGGTTCCGCGAGATGGGCCACCTCGTCGTCGTAGCTGACCAGGGCCATGTCGTCGGGGATGGAGTACCCCTGTTCGGCGAGGTACTGGGCGACCGACATCGCGTCGGGGTCGCTGTGCACGATCAGCGCGGTGATCCGGGACCCCCGGCACCGGTCGAGGATGCCCTCGATGATCTGCCGGTGGCCCGGCTGGTCGAGGGCGACGCTTTCGCGGACCACGAACTCGCTGGGCAGATCGAGCTCCGCGCACGCCTTCAGCCAGCCCTGGGCGAGATGGGCCGAGGTCGGGCTGCCCTTGGACAGCACCAGACCGATCCGGCGGTGGCCGTGCTCGTGGAGGTGGCGTACGGCCAGCTCCATGCCGAGCGCGTGGTCGCTGCGCACCCACTCCAGCTGGCGCGGGGTCGGCGTCCACTGCGAGGTCTGCCGCTCCACGAGGATCGTCGGCACCGGCAGATTGCCGATCCAGTCGATCATCTCGTCGACCCCGTTGCCCTCCAGATTGGGCGCCAGCAGCAGCCCTTGCACCTGCTTGGCCTCGATCAGCCGGCTGATCTGGCGGCGGTCCTCGGCCTGGTCGTAGGTCGATCCGCGCAGTTGGAGCTGGACGCCGAGCCCGGCCGCCGCCGAGCGGGCGCCGCTGACGATCGACGGCCAGTAGAAGTCCAGGGAGGGTACGACCATGCCGATCGTGAACGGCACAGGCGTGGGGCGGGGCCGACGGGCCGGGGCCTGGTCGAGATCGGTCGGCAGGGTGGCGCCGCCGTGCACTTTGGTGAGCAGGCCGCGGGCGGCGAGGGCGGTGATATCGCGCCGTACGGTCAGCTCGCTGACGTCGAGCAGCCGGGCGAGGTCACGGACCCGCACGGTGCCGTGCCGGCGCAACTCGTCCATCAGGCGTTCCCTGCGCTGAAGGGCGAAAGGTCGGTCTGCGCTCATCGGGCCCCCTCGGTCAACGGCCTGATGGCCTGTTCGAGTCTGAACGAATCGCTTCGATTGTGTTCGATCTATGGCGGATATGTGCTGCTGCCTACTATCCCTGTTCCAACGTGTTCGGCGGGTTCCAATGTGTTCTACGCAACACGGGATTTAGCGGGACATAGCAACTTCGCGATTTCACGACTTCGCGTCAGATGGCAACGGTGCCGGTCCAGACCGGCCTAGGGAAGGACTCGACGCCCGATGCAGACGAAGCCCAACGCGCTGGTCGTCATGAGCAGGCCGAGCTTCGACGCGCACTTCGACTCCGCCCGGCTCGCGCGGCTGGCGGATCTGGTGGCCCTGGGCGACCCGGTCTGGACCGACGACCTCGACCATCCGGCGGTGCGGGCGCGCCTGGCGGAGGTGGAGGTCATGCTCACGTCCTGGGGCGCGCCCAAGCTGACGCCGGAGCGGATCGCCGCGGCCCCGGCGCTGCGGGCGGTGCTGCACTGCGCCGGCAGTGTGCGGGGGCTGGTGGGCGAGGAGGTGTGGCGCCGTGGGATCCAGGTGACCAGCGGCGCGGACGCCAATGCGATCCCTGTCGCCGAGTACACCCTGGCGGCCATCATCTTCGCCGGCAAGAAGGCCCCGTTCCTCGCCGCCGACGAGGAACGCGCCTACCAGGGCTGGGGCACGGTGTCGGGATACGGCGACCTGTCCAACTTCGGCCGGACCGTGGGGATCGTCGGCTTCTCGCGGATCGGCCGCCGGGTGGTCGACCTGCTCAAGCTCCTCGGGAACACCACCTGCCTGGTCGCCGATCCGTACGCGGACGCGGAGGAGGTGAAGCGGGCGGGCGCCACCCTGGTCCCGCTGGAGGAACTGCTTCCGCGCGTCGATGTGCTGTCCCTGCACGCTCCCGAACTCCGGGAGACCCACCACCTCATCGGCGCCGACCAGCTCAGCCTGCTTCCCGACCACGCGACCGTGATCAACACGGCGCGCGGCAGTCTCATCGACTCCGCCGCGCTCGCCGCCGAATGCTCCTCCGGACGCCTCTTCGCCATCCTCGACGTCACCGACCCCGAGCCCCTGCCCATCGACTCGCCACTGAGACACCAGGCCAGCGTGATGATCACCCCGCATATCGCGGGCTCGCTCGGCACGGAGATCGGGCGCCTCACCGACCACGCCATGGACGAGCTGGCCCGGTGGACCGCGCGCGAACCCCTGCAGTCCGAGATCACCGCGGAGGCGCTGGCGCTCGGCCTGAGCGCGTGAGCCCCTGACCGCCGCACCGCCTGACCGCCTGAGCCCCCCGGGCGCCCAAACCCCCCGGGCGCCCGAGCCCCGCTCACCCCACCAGGCCACCTCGCACCACCACCCCCCGCGACACGCACCACCCGCAACGCCCCTCCCGCAACACACCCCTCATCACAAGGAGCCGCTCCCGTGATACGCAACCTCAAAGGACCCGTCAGAGGCGTGACCGCCGCCGTCGCGCTGTCCCTGCTCGCCGTCGGCTGCGGCGGCGACGGGGGCAGCGGCAAGACCGCCGACGGCAAGACCATCGTCAAGGTCGCGGTGTGGGACTACGAGAAGACCCCCGAGTTCAAGGCGCTGATCGACGGCTTCGAGGCCGAGAACCCGAAAATCGACGTACAGCCGGTCGACATCCTCTCCGCCGACTACTCCAACAAGATCACCACCATGCTCTCCGGCGGTGACAGCACCGACGTGCTGACCATGAAGAACGTCACCGACTACGCCCGCTACGGCACCCGCGGCCAGCTCCAGTCGCTCACCGCCGACGCCAACAAGCTCGACAAGGCCAAGTACGCCGGCCTCGACGCCTTCGACCTCAAGGGCGACTACTACGCCCTGCCGTACCGGCAGGATTTCTGGGTGCTCTTCTACAACAAGGACCTCCTCAAGAAGAGCGGCGCGGACCTGTCCGAGCTCACCTGGTCCGACTACGCCGGCTTGGCCAAGAAGCTCACCACCGGTTCGGGCTCGTCCAAGGTCTACGGCAGCTACCACGAGACCTGGCGCTCGGTGGTGCAGGCGATCGCCGCCGCGCAGACCGGCGGGGACCAGCTGAGCGGCGACTACGGATTCTTCAAGAAGCAGTACGAGACGGCACTGGACCTGCAGAAGTCCGGAGCCGTGCTGCCGTTCGCCACGGCCAAGACCCAGCAGACCAAATACGACGCGGAGTTCTCGACCCGCAAGGCCGCGATGGTGCCCATGGGCACCTGGCTCGCGGCCCGGCTGCTGCAGCTGAAGGCCGAGGGCAAGAACGACGTCGACTGGGGCATGGCGCCGCTGCCGCAGACCGATGCGAACGGTAAGACGGTCACCTTCGGCTCCCCGACCGCGTTCGCCGTGAACAAGAAGGCCAGGAACTCCGAGGCGGCCAAGAAGTTCGTGCTGTGGGCCTCCGGCCCCAAGGGAGCGGCCGCGATCGCCAAGGTCGGCGTCGTTCCGTCGTACACGGATGACGCAGTCATGAAGAACTTCTTCGGCGTCAAGGGCATGCCGAACGACGACCTGTCCAAGAAGGCCATGAGCCCGGACAAGGTCGCGCTGGAGATGCCGGTCAGCCCGAAGTCCTCCGACATCGACCAGATCCTCAAGGAGGAGCACGAGCTGGTGATGTCCGGTGAGAAGTCCATCGACAAGGGCATCGATGAGATGGAATCCCGCGTGAAGTCCGAAGTCGAATGAGCGAGCCCTCCGGCGCCACGGCCGCGGCTGCGGCCACAACCGCAGCCACGGCCACGGCCACGACCAAGGCTGGAGCCACGGCCCTCGACAAGACCTCCGGCGCCGGCGGCCCCGGCAAGACCTCCAACGCCGCGGCCCTCAAGCGGCGCCGCCGCCGCACCGCGCTGGTGGGCTGGAGCTTCATCCTGCCGAACCTGCTGGGCTTCGCCGCCCTGACCCTGGTTCCGGTGGTCTTCACGCTGCTGCTGTCGTTCACCGACTGGAACTCGTACAACACGCCCCAGTGGATCGGGCTCGACAACTTCCGCCGGATGTGGGACAACGACAACTTCTGGACGGCGCTGACCAACACCTCCTGGTACGCGGCCGGGCACATCCCGCTCACCATGGCGGCCTCCCTCGGCCTGGCGGTGCTGCTCAACCAGAAGCTGCGCGGTGTCGCCTTCTTCCGTACGGCCTTCTTCTTCCCCTACATCACCTCGCTCGTCGCGGTGGCCGTGGTGTGGAACATGCTGTTCAGCCCGGACGCCGGTCCGGTGAACCAGCTGCTGAAGGCCGTGGGGATGGCCCATCCGCCGGGGTGGACCACCGACACCGACTGGGCGCTGCCCGCGGTGATCATCACCAGTGTGTGGCGGGACATGGGCTACTACATGGTGCTGTATCTGGCGGGGCTCCAGGCCATCCCGGCGGAGCTGTACGAGGCGGCCAGGGTGGACGGCGCCGGTGCGTGGAAGCGGTTCTGGCATGTCACGGTGCCGTCGCTGCGGCCGACGACCTTCTTCGTCCTGGTCATGCTGACGGTCTCCAGCTTCAAGGTCTTCGACCTGGTGCAGGTCATGACCGAGGGCGGCCCCGGCCGCTCCACGCTGGTGCTGTCCCAGCTCATCTTCCGGGAGGGCATCACCCAGGGCCGGTTCGGCTACTCCTCGGCCATCTCCCTGGTGTTGTTCCTCATCGTCCTGATCATCACCGTGACCCAGTTCCGATTCCAGCGGAGGAACGAGCGATGAAGACGACCGTGCGGCCGGGCGGGCCGGGGCGGATCATCGGCCGGGCCCTGCTGTACGTGGTGCTGACGGTGCTGTCGGCGGCGGTCCTGGTGCCGTTCGTATGGATGCTGGTGTCCTCGCTGAAGACCGACAACGAGGTCTTCACGGTCCCGATCCAGTGGATCCCGAAGTCCTTCCACTGGGAGAACTTCTCCGACATCTGGACCGCGATCCCGCTGTGGACCTACCTGGGCAACTCGCTGTTCCTCAGCGTCGTCATCACCGCACTACAGGTCCTGACCGGCAGCTTCGCGGCCTACGGCTTCGCCAAGATGCGCTTTCCCGGGCGCGACGCCGTCTTCCTCGCCTACATCGCCACCATCGCGGTGCCGTGGCAGGCGTACATGGTGCCGCAGTACATCATGATGCAGAAGCTGGGCCTGGTGAACACGCATCTGTCGTTGATCCTGCTCCAGGCGTTCGGCGCGTTCGGCGTCTTCCTGATGCGCCAGTTCTACCTGACCATTCCGGACGAGCTCAGCGAGGCGGCGCGTCTTGACGGGCTGAGCGAGTACGGCATCTGGGCGCGGATCGTGCTGCCGCTGTCGAAGCCCGCGCTGGCCAGCCTCGCCCTGCTGACCTTCGTCAACACCTGGAACGACTACATGGGTCCGTTCATCTACCTGACGGACAACAACCTCTGGACGGTGCAGCTCGGCCTGCGGTCGTTCGTGGGCATGTACAGCTCCCAGTACGCGATGATCATGACCGGCTCGGTGCTGTCCGTGCTGCCGATCCTGGTGGTCTTCCTGCTCGGCCAGCGGTACTTCGTCCAGGGCATCTCCACCAGCGGGATGAAGTGAGGCGGCCGGGATGAGCACACCGAGTACGCAGAGCACGCCTATGACCGGCCGCAGGCTCCGGCTGAACGTCGGCCACGACTCGTGGGACCTCATCTGGTCCCACGTCCACCGGGTCCTGGTGGTCAACCTCGGCGTGGCGGTCACCAACCTGCCGCTGCTGCTGGCCCTGGCCGCCGAGCACCAACCCTGGCGGTACCCGGTCTTCTTCGGCCTGCTCTCGCTCGGGGCCGGCCCCTCCCTCGCCGCGGTGTTCGCCTACCTCAGGCGCACCGCCGACGACGAACGGGCGCCGGTGGCCGACCTGTTCCGCGGCTACCGGCGCCTGTTCACCCGGGCGCTCCTCGGCTGGACCCCCTTCGTACTGCTGATCGCCGTGGCGGCCACCGACCTGGCCGCCCTCTGGGGAACCGCGCTCGGGTCGGCTCTCGTACCACTGCTGACCGTGGTGATCCTCCTGGCGCTGAGCTCCGGGGTCGTCGCGATGGCAGGTCTGGCCGACAACCCGACCCTCTCCCGGCACACCCTCCTGGCGGCCTGCTACGCCTCGGTGCGCCGCTGGCCGCTCGCGCTGCTGAACCTCGGCCTGCTGGGCGTCTCCCTGGCACTCGTCAACCAGGCCCCGCTGCTGGGTCTTGCCGTGGTGCCCGGCTGCGCGCTGTTCGTCCTATGGCGCGACTGCGGCGCGATGCTGGAGTCGGTGCGGGGCGGGGGCCACGTCGCTCCGGGGGAGGAACACACCTGAGAACCGGCCTTTCCGCGCGGCCGTCATCACGCGTCGCGGCGCCAGCCTCCCGTATGTCAGTCATTCTCATTGAATTCGGCGGTAGCGCACTGTCACTGCCGCTCGGAGATTGGAGACAGCATATGAAGAGTCTGCGCAAGAAGGTCGCGGCCGCGGCCGCGGTGGCCACCGCGGCCGTCGTGCTGCCCCTGGGGGTCGTCTCACCGGATTCAATTGCGTTGCCAAGGGCAATGGAATCTGGATGATGCCTTGGTAAATCGCGAATATCGCGATGAATTAATCGAGGCTGCCGGCACCGCAATGCGTACCCGTTCTGCGGGAAATCCGCACCATTAACCGGCGAACCGCTCCGCCGTTGACAGCACCGGCCTCCGTCGCCGCTGCCGTCAACGGCGGAGGTGCGTCTGCGCGTGGGGGGAGGTGCGCGGACCGACACAGGCCGTGCGAAACGTCCCTGAGCGGGGAGTTGTTGAGTACGATCACCTCGTCCCATTGCCCCGTGCGCAGTCGTCCGGAGAATTCTTGTTGCGGTCCCGCAGACGTCGTCGGTCCTCCCGGTGGGACACCTGGGAGACGCGGGCGACGGTCCTGGGCGTGGCGCGCACCCTGACGTCGGCCACCCGGCTGCTGGATGTGCTGCCCCTGCTGCGGCCGGACGACATCGAGATCTATCTGACGATCGACCCCGGTTCGGCGTTCGACGCCGGTCTGGTGGACTATCTGGCGTCGCTCGGCCCCACGGTCCTGCCCTGGCGGGAAGCGCGGCGGCGGCGCTTCGACCTCGCGGTGGCGTGTACGGTCCACCGGTCGATGTGGCACCTGGACGCGCCGCTGATGGTGCTGCCACATGGCGCCGGATACAACCGCCTGATCGCCGAGTCGACCGGGAACACCGTCTCGGCGGTGGGGCTCTCCCGGCGGGAGCTCACCCGCTTCGGACGTGTGATCCCCCGGATCATCGGGGTGTCCCACGAGGAGCAGATCGGGCGTCTGGCCAGGTCGTGCCCCGCGGCGGTGAGCCGTGCGCTGCTGGTCGGCGACCCGTGTTTCGACCGGATGGAGCGGAGCCTGTCCCTGCGTGACGAGTACCGCAGGGCACTCGGCGTGGTGGGCGGCCGTCGGCTCGTGGTGGTCAACAGCACCTGGAGCGAACATTCGCTGATCGGCACGTGCGAGGACCTACCGCTGCGTCTCGTACGGGCGCTGCCGACCGATGAGTTCGCCGTCGCCGTCGTGCTGCACCCCAACGTATGGGCCCGGCACGGCACGGCACGCGTCCTGGGCCGGCTGGTGTCGGCCATGGACGCCGGTCTGCTGGTCATCCCGCCGGAACAGGGCTGGCAGGCCACGCTGGTCGCGGCCGACTGCGTCGTCGGCGACCACGGCTCCACCACGTTCTACGGCGCGGCCCTCGACCGCGCCACCGCGGTGCTGGGCAGCGGGGAGGAAGAGCTGGACCCGGCGTCCCCCACCGCCGCGTTCGTACGGGCCGCACCACGCCTGGACCCCGACGGCGACCTGTACCAGCAGCTGCGTCAGGCGCTCGACCAGCACGTTCCGGGCAGTCTCAGCCACCTCACGGACCGGACGCTGGGCGCCCGTGGCGAGGCCGCGCGGATCCTCCAGCGCGAGATGTACCGGCTGCTGCCCGACCATGTACGCGCCCCCGAGGAAGCACCGCGGCCGGAGCCGCTGCCCGCGCCCGAGCCGCGCCGGTCCGCTTCCGCGCGGCGCACGGCGACCTTCGACGTCGAGGGCCAGGTCGTCGACGGGGTGGTGGAGGTGCGGCGGTTCCCGGTGCTGCCCGGCCACCAGGGGACGCGCGGGTTCTTCGCCGTCACCACGGAGGAGACCAACCTGCTGTGGCTCCAGACCGCCGAGGTCAGCGTGCGCGCCACCCCGCACACCGCCGTCCCGCCCGAGCGCTGGGTGGCGGAGGAGGCCGCACGGCTCCCTGGTGTGACCGTCACCGTCGCCGCGCTCGGCCACGGACGACACCTGGTACGGCTGCGCGACGGGCGGGCGTGGGAGGCCGCCGCCGAGCGGGCGTGGGGGGAGGCGGAGCTGGAGCTGGACCCGGTGGTGCTCGGCTGCGCGGTGAACGTGTGGCTCACCAGCGGCGGCGCGGCCGCCGACCTGGGCCGGGGGCTGACGGTACGTACGGGCGCCGAGGAGACCCGGGTGCGCCTACGCCCCCAGCCCTGACTCACTCTTCGCTCATGCTCACTCGTCGACGGTGACGCGGACCGTCCTCAGCAGCGCCTGCCGCTGTTCGCGGCAGAACTCCGCCAGCCGCTCGTCGTGCGCCTCGGCCGCGAGGCCGATGAGCTGGTCCAGCGCCTCCTCCCACTTGGTGTGCTGGCCCAGCCTCGCGGCCCATGTCACGGCGTCGGCCAGAGCGCTCATGGCCTCGTCCACCGCTCCCTCGGCCCGGTGCACCCGGCCGAGTACGATGCCGATCCGCGACCGCATCGGGTCGTCGTCCGTCTCCTCCACGATGCCCCGCGCCTCGGTCAGCACCGTACGCGCCTGCTCGTACCGGCCGGCGTGGAACAGCGCCTGGCCGACGTTATAGCTCTGGACGACCACTCCGTGCCGGTCCCCGGCGGCCTCGTTGGCCTCCTTGGCCCGCTGGAACAGGTCCAGCGCCTCCAGCGGCCGGCCGTGCGCCAGGCGCAGCAGCCCGTCGGTCTCCCAGATCACGCCGGGCAGCCGGGGATCGCTCACCAGGCCGAGCAGTTCCCCGGCACGGGCCAGCTCCTCCGCCGCCCGGTCCAGCTCCTTCAACTCGTAGTAGGCGCGCGCCAGCTGGTTGTGCATCCGCACCTCGGCGTCGACACGCCCCTCCCACTGCGCGGCCTCCACGCCGAGGCGGTGTGACTCGATCCAGTCCCCGTAGTGCTTACGGGTGTGGTAGAGCGTCCACAGCGACTGACACAGCCGCCACACCGCGTCATGCCAGCCGTGCTCGGCCGCCGCGCGGAGCACGGGCAGCAGATTGGTCCGCTCCGTGTCCAGCCACTCCAGCGCCTCGGACCGGTCGGCGAAGGTGGGCGCCGCGGCCCGTACCGCCTCCTCTTCCCCGTCGTTTCCCGCTCCGGCCGTAGGGAGCCGGAAGCGGTCGCCCGCCGCGGCCCGGTCGGCGGCGTCCGCCGCCACGCGGTAGTACGCCACGACGCGGCCCAACAGGGCCGTACGGACCGACTCGGACTCATGGGTCTCGGCGCGCTCCCGGGCATGCAGCCGCACCAGGTCGTGCAGCCGGAACCACTCGCCGCGCTCGTCCAGGCGCGTGGCCATGTGGGCGGCGAGCAGATCACCCAGCGCGTCCGCCACCCGGGCACCGCCGACGGCCCGGGCCAGGGACTCGGTGAACGTCGGGCCCGGATGGACGCCCAGCAGGTGGTACAGCCACCGCGTATGGGCCGGAAACGTCTCGTACACCGCGTCGAACACCGGCCCGACCCCGGCCGCGTCCGGATCGCCACCCGCCGGGTCTCCGCTCGCCGGATCCGTACGCCGCAGCCGCTGCCGCTCGTCGGCCAGCTCCGCCAGCACCCGGTCCACGCTCAACCGGCCCGAGCTGACCAGCCGCGCCCCCACCGCACGCAGGGCCAACGGCAGCCCGCCGCACATCCGCACCAGTTCGGCCAGCGCGGTCTCCGCCCCGTGCGGCCCACTCAGCCAACTGCGCACCAGGCGCGTCCCGGCCTCCTGCGTCAGCGGCTCGACCTCGACGTCCTCCGCGCCGTCCAGCACAAGACCGGGCAGCTGGGTCCGGCTGGTGATCACCGTCATCCCGCCGGTCGCGGCCAGCGGCCGTACCTCGGCCGCGTGCTGCGCGTTGTCGACGACGACCAGCAGCCGACGGCCCGCGGTGACCGACCGGAACATCGCCGTACGGTCGGCGAGGGACGCCGGCACGTAGCTCTCGTGCACCCCCAGCGCCCGCAGGAACCCGCCCAGCACCCCGCCGACATCCACGCCCCCGTCACGGCGCACCGCCGCCAGATCCGTGTACAACTGCCCGTCCGGGAACTGATCCACCACCTGCCAGGCCCAACGGCACACCAGCGCCGTCTTCCCCACCCCGCCGAGCCCGCTGACCACCACCACGGGCGGCGCCGGATCCGACCGCGCGCGGTCGACCAGCGCATGCAGATCGGCCAGCTTCCCCTCGCGGTTCACGAACCCGCGTGGTGCGGGCGGGACTTGCCGGGGCACCGGGGGCGGCGGAGGGGGTGCCTGGTAGAGGTTCATCGCCTCGATCAGCCGCGCCTGGATCAACCCACCGTGCACGGTCCCGCCGTACACGGCGTTGTGCCCGTCGCCGCCGAGACCATCACCCTCGCCGTCCCTGCCGCCCACGTGTAGCGTCTCCCTCCGCCTCAGCAGCCCCCGCAGACGGTGGCTGGGCGGCCGCTGACCGCCGGACGACGCTATCAGCGTGGGGTGGTTGGTGGCAGACGGTCAGCACTCGATGACGTTCACCGCGAGCCCGCCCCGCGCCGTCTCCTTGTACTTGACCTTCATATCGGCGCCCGTCTCCTTCATGGTCTTGATGACCTTGTCGAGGGAGACGTGGTGCCGTCCGTCGCCGCGCAGCGCCATACGGGCCGCCGTGACGGCCTTCACCGAGGCCATGCCGTTGCGCTCGATGCAGGGGATCTGGACGAGGCCGCCGACCGGGTCGCAGGTGAGGCCGAGGTTGTGTTCCATGCCGATCTCGGCGGCGTTCTCGACCTGTTCGGGGGAGCCGCCCAGGACCTCGGCGAGGCCGCCGGCGGCCATGGAGCAGGCGGAGCCGACCTCGCCCTGGCAGCCGACCTCGGCGCCGGAGATGGAGGCGTTCTCCTTGAAGAGCATGCCGATGGCGCCCGCGGCGAGGAGGAAGCGGACGATGCCGTCCTCGTCGGATTCGGGGTCGGAGCCCGGCACGAAGTGCGTGTAGTAGTGGAGGACGGCGGGGATGATGCCGGCCGCGCCGTTGGTGGGGGCGGTGACCACGCGGCCGCCCGCGGCGTTCTCCTCGTTGACGGCCATGGCGTACAGGGTGACCCACTCCATGGCGCGGGTGGCCGGGTCGCCCTCGGCGCGCAGTGCGCGGGCGGCGGTGGCGGCGCGGCGGCGGACCTTGAGGCCGCCGGGGAGGATGCCCTCGCGGGACATGCCGCGTTCGACGCAGCCGCGCATGACCTGCCAGATCTCCAGCAGACCCGCGCGGATCTCGGCCTCGGTGCGCCAGGCCTTCTCGTTCTCCAGCATCAGGGCCGAGATGGACAGGCCGGTCTCGTGGGACAGCCGCAGCAGCTCGTCGCCGGTGCGGAAGGGGTACTTCAGCACGGTGTCGTCGAGCTTGATGCGGTCCGCGCCGACCGCGTCCTCGTCCACGACGAAGCCGCCGCCGACGGAGTAGTACGTCTTCTCCAGGAGGGGGAGACCTTCGGTGTCGTACGCGAAGAGGGTCATGCCGTTGGCGTGGTACGGCAGCGAGCGGCGGCGGTGCAGGACCAGCTCGGCGGACTCGTCGAAGTCGATCTCGTGCTCGGCGCCGATCTCCGCGCCGAGCAGCCGCAGCCGCTTGCTGGTGCGGATGCGTTCCACCTCGTCGTCGGCGGTCTCGACGTTCACGGTGCGCGGGGAGTGGCCTTCGAGACCGAGGAGTACGGCCTTGGGGGTGCCGTGGCCGTGGCCGGTGGCGCCGAGGGAGCCGAAGAGCTCGGCGCGTACGGCGGTGGTGTGGGCGAGCAGGCCGTCGTTCTTCAGCCGGCGGACGAACATCCTCGCGGCCCGCATCGGGCCGACCGTATGGGAACTGGACGGGCCGATGCCGATCGAGAAGAGATCGAAGACGGAGATGGCCACCGGTGAACTCCTTGCGTCTGCACGGTGGGTGCGTGGTGCGTCCGCACGGTGGTGTGTGCGTGGTGCGTCTGCTCTGCACGGTGGGTGCGTGCGGGGTGGGTGGGGGCGCTGAGGTGTGCGCCCCCACCCGCCTTTCCGGCCTTCCCGGGCCGTTACTTCTTCAGGTCCGGGTACAGCGGGTGCTTGTCGGCGAGCGCGGTGACGCGCGCCTTCAGCGCCTTCGTGTCGTGGGACGGCAGCAACGCCTCGGCGATGATGTCGGCGACCTCGCGGAAGTCGTCGGCGGTGAAGCCGCGGGTGGCCAGCGCCGGGGTGCCGATGCGCAGACCGGAGGTGACCATCGGGGGGCGCGGGTCGTTCGGGATGGCGTTGCGGTTGACCGTGATGCCGATCTCGTGGAGGCGGTCCTCGGCCTGCCGGCCGTCCAGCTCCGAGTCGCGCAGGTCGACCAGGACGAGGTGGACGTCGGTGCCGCCGGACAGCACGGCGACCCCGGCCTTGGCCACATCGGGCTGGGTGAGCCGGTCGGCCAGGAGCCGCGCGCCTTCGAGGGTGCGCTGCTGGCGCTCCTTGAACTCCTCGCCCGCCGCGATCTTGAAGGCCACGGCCTTCGCCGCGACCACATGCTCCAGCGGGCCGCCCTGCTGACCCGGGAAGACCGCGGAGTTGATCTTCTTGGCCAGTTCGGCCGTGGAGAGGATCACCCCGCCGCGCGGGCCGCCGAGGGTCTTGTGGGTGGTGGTGGTCACCACATGGGCGTGCGGCACCGGGGAGGGGTGCAGCCCGGCCGCCACCAGACCGGCGAAGTGGGCCATGTCCACCATCAGGTACGCGCCGACCTCGTCCGCGATCCGGCGGAACGCCGCGAAGTCCAGCTGGCGCGGGTACGCCGACCAGCCCGCGATCACCAGCTTCGGGCGGTGCTCCTTGGCCAGCCGCTCGACCTCCTCCATGTCGACCAGGCCGGTCTCGGCGTCCACGTGGTAGGGCACCACGTTGTAGAGCTTGCCGGAGAAGTTGATCTTCATCCCGTGGGTGAGATGACCACCGTGCGCCAGGTTCAGGCCCAGGATGGTGTCGCCGGGGGAGAGCAGCGCGAACATCGCGGCCGCGTTCGCCTGGGCGCCGGAGTGCGGCTGGACGTTGGCGGCCTCGGCGCCGAAGAGCGCCTTGACGCGGTCGATGGCGATCTGCTCGACCACGTCGACGTGCTCACAGCCGCCGTAGTAGCGGCGGCCCGGGTAGCCCTCGGCGTACTTGTTGGTCAGGACCGAGCCCTGGGCCTCCATGACCGCGACCGGAGCGAAGTTCTCCGAAGCGATCATCTCCAGGGTGGACTGCTGGCGGTGGAGTTCGGCGTCGACCGCGGCGGCTACGTCCGGGTCGAGCTCGTGCAGGGAGCTGTTGAGAAGCGACATCAGGGTCCCGATCGAAGGAGAGGGTCAGTTTTCGGTGAAGGCGGCGTACTCGTCGGCGGAGAGCAGCTCGTCCGGCTCGTCCGTCACCCTCACCTTGAACAGCCAGCCGCCCTCGAAGGGGGCGGAATTCACCAGCGCCGGGTCGTTCACCACGTCCTCGTTGATCTCCGTGACCTCGCCGGTGACCGGCGCGTAAAGATCGCTGACGGACTTCGTGGACTCCAGCTCACCGCAGGTCTCACCCGCGGTGACCGTCGTGCCGACCTCCGGAAGCTGGACGAAGACGACATCGCCGAGCGAGTTGGCCGCGAACTCGGTGATACCGACCGTCGACACACCGTCCTCGCCGGCGGCCGACAGCCACTCGTGCTCCTTGCTGTAACGCAGCTGCTGGGGGTTGTTCATAGGTCCGATTCTCCTGGATACGGGGGAGTGCTTGGGAAACGCGTCTTGCCTGATGGGACAGGCGGTACGCGGGGAATGTGCGGGATGGCTCAGCGCCGCTTGTAGAAGGGGAGGGCGACGACCTCGTACGGCTCATGGGTACCGCGAATGTCCACCGACACTCCCGCCGTCCCCGGCGCGGCATGCGCGGCGTCCACATACGCGATCGCGATCGGCTTGCCGAGGGTCGGCGAGGGCGCGCCGGAGGTGACCTCGCCGATCACCGCGCCGTCCGCGCCGACCACCGCGTACCCGGCGCGCGGGACCCGGCGGCCCGCCGCGACCAGGCCGACCAGCACCCGCGGCGGGTCGGTCTCGGCCCGCCGCGCCGCCGCCTCCAGGGCCTGGCGTCCGACGAAGTCACCGGGCTTGTCGAACTTCACCACCCGGCCGAGCCCCGCGTCGAACGGCGTGGTGGCGCGGGTCAGCTCATGCCCGTACAGCGGCATCCCGGCCTCCAGGCGCAGCGTGTCCCGGCAGGAAAGACCGCACGGGACCAGCCCGGCCGGGGCCCCCGCCTCGGTCAGCGCCTGCCACAGCCGCTCGGCGTCGCCCGGCGAGACGAACAGCTCGAAGCCGTCCTCGCCCGTGTAGCCGGTACGGGCGATCAGCGCCGGGACGCCGGCGACCGTGCCGGGCTGACCCGCGTAGTACTTGAGGCCGTCCAGATCGGCGTCGGTCAGGCCCGTCAGGATCGTCGCGGACGCCGGTCCCTGGACGGCGATCAGCGCGTACGCCTCCCGGTCGTCCCGTACGGCCGCGTCCAGGCCCTCGGCGCGCTCGGTGAGCACGTCCAGCACGACCTGGGCGTTCGAGGCGTTGGCGACCACCAGGAACTCCTGCTCGCCGAGGCGGTAGACGATCAGATCGTCCAGGATGCCGCCGTCGGCGTCGCAGATCATGGTGTAGCGGGCGCGGCCGACGGCGAGCGCCGACAGATGGCCCACCAGCGCCCGGTCCAGGGCGGCGCCGGCCTGTGGGCCGGTCAGTGTGATCTCGCCCATATGGGAGAGGTCGAAGAGGCCGGCGCGGGTGCGCACCGCGGTGTGCTCATCGCGCTCGCTGCCGTAGCGCAGCGGCATGTCCCAGCCGGCGAAGTCGGTCATGGTGGCACCCAGCGCGCGGTGCACCGCGTCCAGGGCGGTGCGGCGGGGGCTTGAGGCATGGGGCATGAGTGCTGGCTCCAGGGCGGGGACGGCTACGAGGACGACGGGGAACGTGTCCTCCCCATCTGTCATCGGAACCTGAGAGGTTCGCCGTGACCCACTCCTTCGAGCGGTCCGGCTTGCACCGTGGGTGGAGCCACGCCAGCGGCTCGCTTTTCAGATCTGCCTCGTCCACGCGGTATCGGGGCCTGAGAGATTCAAGGGAGGACTTGCTCCTTCGGCGCCCCGGACGGCCGGCACTGCTGCCGGTGGCCGAGGACTCTCCCGCGCGGATTCAAGCGGCCGGTATGGAGTTGCGCGCAACATCATCGCACGTACGCCCGAGAAGGGAAGAGCCGAGCGGGCAGAACGGCTTTCACCCCGGGACACCCGGCCTCACAGGGCATGAAGGCCCAGCCCACAGCAATACCACCTTGCTGGACATTACCTTTTCTTGACACTCTTCGGGAACGAGCCGCAGTGACCGACCTAGGAGGACGATCACGGTGCACGGGCAGGGGCAGGGTACGTACGCGACGACGACATGGGGGCCCCTGCCGGTGAGGCAGGGCACGGCCCCGACCGCAGGTGCGCTCAGGCCGGGGCGCAGGGCGCCCGTGCACGATCTGCGCCGCGGCGACGGCGACGGCGACGGTGGCCCGGCTGGGGCAGCGACCGGGCCCGGCGCGCGGGAGCTGCGCTACCGAGCGGGGGACGTGGTGGTCGCCTCCGGGCTGCCCGGCAGCGGCAAGACCACCATGATCGGCCGGGCCGTGCCCCGACTGGACCAGAGCGGGCGCGCTGTGCTGCGAGTGGACTCACAGGACACCCGCGAGCGCTGGGAGCGGCGGCTGCCCCGCTGGCTGCCGTACGCCCTTTACCGCCCGCTGGTGCGCTACGCCCACTACGCCGGGCTGCGCCGGGCGCTGCGCTCCGGCGCGAGCGTCGTGGTGCACGACTGCGGCACGCTCTCCTGGGTCCGCCGCTGGCTGGCCCGCGACGCCCGGCGCACCGGCCGCCGGCTGCACATGGTGCTGCTGGACGTGGAGGCCGCGGTGGCCCTGCAGGGGCAGGCCGCCCGCGGCCGCGGGGTCTCCCGCTACGCCTTCGTACGGCACCGCCGCGCGGTGGGACGGCTGGTCGCCGCCGCCGAACGCGGACGGCCGCCCGAAGGCTGCGCCTCGGTGGCGCTGCTGGATCGGGCGGCCGTGAGCGCGCTGCGCCGCATCGGCTTCGAGTGACGCGCGGCGGGACGGCGGAGCGCTGCCGTCAAGGAGCCTCGACGGTCGCCTCGACCGGGTGGGGCAGCGGCATGGGAGCCACGGAGTCGTCCTCGGCCAGCTTGGGCGCGGCGGGCACAAGAGCGGACAGGGGGCTGGGGACCGTCGTGCTGGGGCGCTGCGTACCGGGCTTCTTCGCGTCCGGTTTCGTGGCGGGCTTCTGAGCGCCGGGCTTGTCGGCGCCGGGCTTCTGGGCGCCGGGCTCGTCGGTTCCGGGCTTGGCGGTGCCGGGGTCCGCGGGGGTGGCGGGCTTGGTGCCGGGCTTGGCGGTGCCGGGGTCGGCGGGCTTGGCGGTGCCGGGCTTGGTGTCGCTGGGCTTGGTGTCGCGCTTCCCCGCTTCCTGCTTCTTGGCGTCCTGCTTCTTGGCGTCCTTCTTGCCGTGGTCGTCCTTGGCGTGGTCGTTCTTTCCGTGGTCCTTCTTGCCGTGCTCGTCGTCGCGGGGCTCGGGGGTGGTGTGCTCCGCGGCGGCCGCCATCGTGATGGGCCGGGAGGCGAGCGCGGACGCGTCGTCGGCGAGGGTCGACGCCTCGTCCGGCAGCGGCAGCATCGGGGGCGTCATCGGCTCGCCCATCCCCGGGAGCGGGCCGACGAGGGAGCTGATCAGCTCGATGATGGCGTCGGCGATACGGGGGAGCGCCGCGGCGGCCGCGGCCTCGTCGCCGGCGGCGATGGCGTCCAGCAGGTCGTCGATCGCCCGCTGCAGCGCGTCCAGCGGGTCAGTCGAGACGTCCGTGGGCTGGGCCTGGGGGGTGAGCGGCGGCATCTGGGCCTGTCCCTGCCCAGCGGCCTGTCCCTGATCGGCGGCCTGTCCCTGTCCGGCCTGTCCCTGTCCGGCCTGTCCCTGATCGGCGGCCTGCGGCGGCACGGTGATCTGGCCCTGCTCCTGGTCCTGACCCTGGTTCTGGCCTTGGTCCTGGCCCTGACCCTGGTTCTGGTTCTGGCCTTGCTTCTGGCCCTCGTTGGGGTCGTCCGACGGCATCCGGTCGCGAACGTGCTCCCGGCCCTTCTCCTGAACGCGCGCGGACACCCGCGGAGTCATGGCCGCATCGGCCGACTTGCGGGCGGCCTTCACCGCGCTGTCGATCGCCGCCGCGTGCTTGACCAGGTCGGCCTCGGAGAGCATCCCGTTGGGGGCCTCCTCCACCGCCTTGGCCAGGGCCGTCACCCGCTCGAGGAGGGCCCGCAGATCGTGCATGGCCTGGACCTGGGCGGGACTCATCCGGGTGTCTGCGAGCGCCGCTGGGGTGGGCGCCGGGGCCTTGGCACCGGCCGAACCCCCGCCCCCGCCGGCCGCGGCCGCGGACAGGCCTGCGGTGCCGAACAGAAGGGAGCCGGCCATGACGGAGGTGACGAGTACTTCGGCCTTGCGGGACGCGCGGATCATGAGACCTTCCTTCGCTGTGGATGACGTACGGGCGTACTCGACACCACGGTGCGAAGAGCGCAAACCGTGCGCAACTCGACGATTACTGTCCGAAGCGGTCGCAAGTCGCCCATCTTCGGTCATCGCCCACCCCTCGACCTGGGGATTTGCTGTGGAGATCGACGGCCTCCGATGCCGCCCGGCGATGCAGCCGTTAGGGTGCCTGTGCAGGTCCGACGAGATGGCGGTTGAGCGGAAATGAACATCCCGGAGCAGCACGGTCCAGTACCGGCTCACGGCGGGTTTTCTGACGGTGCGTCTTCTGGGATTCCGGCGTTTCCGGCGTTTCCGGGCAATGAGCTGGAAGAGGTGCTGGTCGCCGCGGTCGACATCCCCGGCGCCGGCGCCCGCATCGTCGAGACTCTGGCCCGCAGCCGGATCTGGGTGCCGCTGCCCAACGGGGGCGGCCCGGACAGCAACGGCCTGGACCTGCCCACCATGGAGATCGAAGGCGGCGCGTATGTGCCGGTGTTCAGCTCCGAACAGCAGTTCCTGCAGATCGTCGGTGCCCATATGGCGTTCACCGTCGCCCCGGCCGTCGAATTCGCCCGCGGTCTGCCGCCCCAGCTCGGTATCGCGGTGAACCCGGGCGGTCCGGTCGGCGTCCCGCTTCCGCCGCTGGCCGTGGCCGAGCTGTGCCGGGCCGGGCGCAGCGAGCTGGACGGTCCGGCCACCGGCGGCCGGGTGCGTCTCTTCGAACCGGACTGGCAGGACGAACCGGTCGACTTCCTGGCCGCCGCCGGGCTCGAGTTCGGCAAGGTGGCCGGGTTGCGGACCGCCCGGCGCGCGCTGGCCAGTGTCGAGGGGGAGCCGCCCGCGCTGTTCGTCGGCGTCGAGCTGGACGTTCCGGGCCCGGAGGGCCAGGCCACCGCCGTGGAAGCGCTCGGCCGCGCGCTCGGCGCCGTACCGCTGCCGTGGACGGTCCAGCTCGTTCTGCTGGACATCGCGCAGGATCCGGTGGCGGACTGGATACGGGAACGGGTGCGACCGTTCTACGACCGTGACCGCTGAGTCGCCCTGGAGACCACTGCAAGGGCCCGTAAGCTGGTTGGATTACCGGTGCCGGGGCGCGGTCGCGCGCCCCTGACCAAGTGTGTGGACAGGCCGAGAGAGGGGCGGACCCAGGTGAGCGCGGGAGGCGGCCACGTCGAGCGGATGCTGCAGCAGGTCGCTCCCGGCCGGTACGACGCCTACGAGTCACTGCTGTACGCGCTCGCCGAAGGCCAGGTCTGGATGCTGCTGTGGCACGGCACCCCCGGCTCGCCCGACGCGCAGTACGGAAACATGGACGTCGCCGGGCTCGGCTACGCCCCCTGTGTGACCTCCGCCCAGGAGCTCGCCGCCAGCGGCTGGAACCGCGCCCATGAGGTCGTGGGCGGGCGCCAGATCGCGTCCTCGCTCTTCCCCGACCGCTACGGCCTGTGGCTCAATCCGCACGCCCCCGGCGGCGGCGTCGGCATCCCCTGGCTCGATCTGCGCCGAATCGCCCGCGGCCTGGACTTGTTGCCCGCGGGGCCGCTGCGGCTCAGCGAGCCCGCCATTGAAATCCCCCAGTTCTATGCCCTGCTGGGGCAGAACGCGCACCGCACGGCCGCGGTGCGGTCGCTGCGCCGCGCCTGGGTGCAGCCCGCGCTCGGCGCCCCGTATCTGGCGATCGGGCTCGACCTGTTCGACACCGGCGCCGCCGGGGTGGAGGCGGCGCGGGCGATGATGAGCCAGTCGATCGGCGCGGTGCCCGACGGGCTGCCGGTCTCCACGGTCGCGATGTCCGACGAGTACGACCCGGTGGCCCTGTGGATGCGGGCCAACGCCCGCCCGTTCTTCAACCGTGACGCCTTCGGCGCGGCCCAGCCCGGCCCGCCCGCCCCCTCGTACGGCTATCCGCCGCAGCCCGGCGGCCGGCAGTCCGGGCCCGCCCCGAGCACCTGGTAACACCCCTTAATACCCCTGTCACACCCCCGTCATCGGTCCCGCCCACCGGACGGAGTGCACCGCTGAGCGGAGTTGCGGTCCGGATAACGGAACACCCCTCACCACATCACGGTTAGGCATCCATTGCCCGGATGGGCTGGCGGGTGATCACGAGCGCGATGAAGACTCCCGCAACGGGAAGTGTCTGTACCTGCGGGTAGTGCATGCTTTCCCTTCACTAAACTTCCGCACCACGAGCACCACATTCACCTGCGTTTGTGAACCACGCCGCTACAGCGGCAGGTCGTGGGCCGGTCACCACCGGTCGAGAGGGGTCCCCACCACGATGACGGCACCAGTGCACGGCACGAGCACGGATACGGAACCGGCCGCGCCCGTCGATGTCGCCGCGGATGTAGTCAAGGCCTCGGTCGAGGGCAGGTCGCTGCGCCAGATCGCCTGGATGCGCCTGAAGCGGGACAAGCTGGCGCTGACCGGCGGGGCCGTGGTTCTCCTCCTGGTGCTGGTGGCCATCTTCGCGCCGCTGATCGTGAGCCTGCTGGGGCACCCGCCCAACGAGTTCCACCAGGAGCAGATCGACCCGCTGTTCGGCACCCCGAAGGGTTCCATGGGCGGCATCAGCTCCGACTTCCTCCTCGGTGTCGAGCCGCAGAACGGCCGCGACGTGTTCAGCCGGATCGTCTACGGCGCGCGGATCTCGCTGCTGGTGGCCTTCCTCGCGGCGCTCGTCGCCGTGGCGCTGGGGACTGTCTTCGGCATTATCGCGGGGTATTTCGGCGGCTGGATTGACACCGTTATCAGCCGCGTGATGGACATGCTGCTGGCCTTCCCGCAACTGCTGTTCATCATCTCCCTGGTCTCCGTGCTCCCGAACGACCTGCTGGGGCTGAGCGGCAGCGGGGTGCGCATCGCCATCCTGGTCTCGGTGATCGGCTTCTTCGGCTGGCCGTACGTCGGCCGCATCGTGCGCGGCCAGACGCTGTCGCTGCGCGAGAAGGAGTACGTCGAGGCGGCGCGCAGCCTCGGCGCGGGCCGGCGCTACATCCTCTTCCGGGAGCTGCTGCCCAACCTGGTCGCGCCCATCACCGTCTACGCCACGCTGATGATCCCCACCAACATCCTCACCGAGGCGGCGCTCAGCTTCCTGGGCGCGGGCGTGAGGCCGCCCACGGCCTCCTGGGGGCAGATGCTCTCCAAGGCCGTCGGCACCTATCAGGACGACCCCATGTTCATGATCATCCCGGGTCTGGCGATCTTCATCACCGTGCTGGCGTTCAACCTCTTCGGCGACGGCGTCCGCGACGCCCTCGACCCCAAGGGGACGCGTTGACGGCGCTCCGCGCGGCTGTTGACCAGCCGCACCGAAACGAATCTGCCCCTGCCGCACCTGTCAGGCGGCGGTCATCCGAAGGTTCCCCGGCGCCATGCCAAGGACCCATATCCCGGAGGTTGCAAGAAACAATGAAACCCCTACGTTCGTCGAGAAGCAGGCGGATCGCCGGTGCCACGCTCGCCGTCGGTGCCCTGATGGCCACCGCGGCGTGTGGCGGCGGCTCCAAAGACGACAAGGGCGAGGGCGCCGGATTCAACGCCGCGGTGACGGGCATCGCCAACAAGTCGACGAAGACGGGCGGCACGCTCAAGTTCGTCAACAAGCAGGACTTCGACTCGCTCGACCCGCAGCGCCAGTACTACGGCTTCGCCTGGGACTTCGCGCGGTTCTACACGCGCCAACTGGTCACCTACGCGCCCAAGCCGGGTAACGAGGCCAACACCCTGGTCCCCGACCTGGCCACCTCCAACGCCAAGATCACCGACGGCGGCAAGACGTACACCTACACCCTGCGTGACGGGATCACCTGGGAGGACGGCTCGCCGATCACCGCCCAGGACATCAAGTACGGCATCGAGCGCATCTGGGCCAAGGACGTCATCTCCGGCGGCCCGGCCTATCTGCGCCAGGTCCTGGACCCGAAGAGCGAGTACAAGGGCCCGTACAAGGACACCTCCAAGGACAAGCTGGGCCTGAAGGCGATCGAGACGCCGGACGCGAAGACCATCATCTTCCGTCTGCCCAAGCCCAACGGTGACTTCGAGCAGATGCTGGCCATGCCCACCGGCTCGCCCGTGAAGGCGTCCAAGGACACCGGCGCCAAGTACACCAACCAGCCCTTCTCCTCCGGCCCGTACAAGGTCCAGTCGTACAAGCCGGGCAAGGGCGCGGTGCTGGTCCGCAACGACAAGTGGAAGAAGTCCTCCGACCCGATCCGCCCGGCCCTGCCGGACAAGGTCACGGTGGACATCAACTCCAACCTGGACGCCATCGACCAGCGGCTGATCAAGGGCGACTACGATGTCTTCCTCAGCGCCACCGGCATGAGCCAGGCCGGCCGCAGTGACGCGATCAAGAAGCACAAGGGCAACGTCGACAACATCCCGACGAGCTTCGTCCGCTACGTCGACTTCGTCACCAAGGTCAAGCCGTTCGACAACATCCACTGCCGCAAGGCGGTCTTCTACGCCACCGACTACAAGGCGCTGCAGACCACCCGCGGCGGCCCGCAGGCCGCCGGTGACATCGCCAGCACCATGCTCCCCAAGAGCATCGCGGGCTCGGACGACTACGACCCGTACGGCGTCCTCAAGCGCAAGGGCGCGCCGGACCCGGCCAAGGCCAAGGATGAGCTGAAGCAGTGCGGCAAGCCGGGCGGCTTCAAGACCAACATCGTCGCCCGTACCGACCAGCCGAACGAGGTCGAGGCCGCTGAGACGCTGCAGGAGTCGCTGGCCAAGGTCGGCATCGACATCCAGGTCAACAACATCGACGGCGCCTCCTCGGCGAGCATCACCGGCTCCCCCGAGGTGATGAAGAAGCGCGGCTACGGTCTGTCCATGACGGGCTGGGGCCCCGACTTCCCGACCGGCCAGGGTTTCGAGCAGCCGCTGATCGACGGCCGCTTCATCCAGCAGACCGGTAACTACAACGTCTCCGAGACCAACGACCCGAAGATCAACGGACTCTTCGACGACGCGCTCAAGGAGACCGACCCGGCCAAGGCGGGCGAGATCTACAAAGAGATCAACCACGCCATCGTCGACAAGGCCGTGCAGCTGCCCTTCCTCTACGAGAAGAACATCACCTGGCGCAGCTCGCGGCTGACGAACGCCTTCTCGTCGGGGGCCTACAACGGCCGTTACGACTACTCCCAGCTCGGCGTCGTCAAGTGATGGTTCGCGAAGCGACCGTCACACCCCACCATCGCCGAACCGTATAGGCCCGAAGGGCAGGTGATGGCCGCGGGCGGTGGTCCGGGAGCCCTCTGATCGGGGGCTCCCGGACCGCCGCCGGGCCGCGCACAGTGCTTGCATATGTCATCCGGCGCTTGTTCGCCGTCATCATGATGCTGTTGGTCGTCACACTCACGACCTTCGCCATCTTCTTCATGATCCCGAAGTGGGCCGGTTCCGATCCCGCGCTCCTCTTCGTCGGCAAACAGTCCGACCCGGAGGCCATCGAGGGCATCAGACAGAAGCTGAGCCTCGACGATCCGCTGCTGGTGCAGTTCTGGCACTTCGTCGAGGGCCTGTTCGTCGGCCGTGACTATGCCAACGGCAACGATGTCACCCACTGCCCCGCGCCCTGCTTCGGCTACTCCTTCCGCACCGAGCAGGCGGTGTGGCCGCAGCTGACCGACGCCATGCCGGTGACCCTCTCGCTCGCCGCGGGCGCCTGTCTGCTGTGGGTGACCGGCGGCGTCCTGACCGGCGTCGTCTCCGCGCTGCGCCGGGGCACCCTGTGGGACCGCGCGGCGATGAGCATCGCCCTCGCCGGTGTCTCGCTGCCCATCTACTTCACCGGTCTGCTCTCCCTGGCCATCTTCAGCTACCAACTGAACTGGATCGACGCGGACTACACGAGCATCGGCGACGACCCGGCCATGTGGTTCCAGAGCCTGGTGCTCCCCTGGATCACCCTGGCCTTCCTCTACGCCGCGACCTACGCCCGGCTCACCCGCGCCACCATGCTGGAGATCCTGGGCGAGGACTACATCCGCACGGCCCGCGCCAAGGGTCTGCGGGAGCGCGTCGTGATCGGACGGCACGCCATGCGCTCCACCTGGACGCCGATCCTCACCCTGCTCGGCCTGGACCTCGGTGCCCTGCTGGGCGGCGCGGTGCTGACCGAGACCACGTACAACCTGCCGGGCCTCGGCCGGCTCGCGGTGACCGCGATCAGCAACAAGGACCTGCCGGTCATCCTCGGCGTCACCTTGATGGCGGCCCTGTTCATCGTGGTGGCCAACCTCATCGTGGACCTGCTGTACGCCGTCGTCGACCCGCGAGTGAGGCTCGGATGACCGACATCGAAAAGTCCGGACAGCCCGAGAAGCTCGAGAACGCCGAGAAGACCGGCGATCTGCCGGCCACCGGCACCGCGCTCGGGGAGGTCGCCGCGGCCGGCTCCCCGGCCCCCACCGCCTTCCTCGAGGTGCGCGACCTCAAGGTCCACTTCCCGACGGACGACGGCCTGGTCAAGTCGGTGGACGGGCTCAGCTTCCGGCTGGAGAAGGGCAAGACGCTCGGCATCGTCGGCGAGTCCGGCTCCGGCAAGTCCGTCACCTCGCTGGGCATCATGGGCCTGCACACCGCCGGACAGTACGGCCGGCGCAAGGCGCAGATCTCCGGCGAGATCTGGCTGAACGGGCAGGAGCTGCTGAGCGCCGACCCGGACGAGGTGCGCAAGCTGCGCGGCCGTGAGATCGCGATGATCTTCCAGGATCCGCTGTCGGCGCTGCACCCCTACTACACCATCGGCGCCCAGATCTCCGAGGCGTACCGGGTCCACCACGACGTCACCAAGGACGTGGCCCGCAAGCGCGCCATCGAGATGCTGGACCGCGTCGGCATCCCGCAGCCGGACAAGCGGGTGGACAGCTATCCGCATGAGTTCTCCGGCGGTATGCGGCAGCGCGCGATGATCGCGATGTCGCTGGTCAACAACCCCGAGCTGCTGATCGCCGACGAGCCGACCACCGCCCTGGACGTCACCGTGCAGGCGCAGATCCTCGACCTCATCCGGGATCTGCAGAAGGAGTTCGGCTCCGCGGTCATCATCATCACCCACGACCTGGGCGTCGTCGCCGAGCTCGCCGACGACCTCCTGGTGATGTACGGCGGCCGCTGCGTCGAGCGCGGTCCGGCCGAGAAGGTCTTCTACGAGCCCCAGCACCCCTACACCTGGGGCCTGCTCGGCTCGATGCCGCGTATCGACCGCGACCAGACCGAGCGCCTCATCCCGGTCAAGGGCTCCCCGCCCAGCCTGATCAACGTGCCGTCCGGCTGTGCCTTCCACCCGCGCTGCCCGTACGCCGATGTGCCCAAGGACAACATCACGCGCACGGAGCGGCCGGAGCTGCGTGAGGCCGGAAGCGGCGACCACTTCTCCGCGTGCCATATGGCGCAGGAGGAGCGCACGCGGATCTGGACCGAAGAGATTGCGCCGAAGCTGTGACGGACACGAAGGATCCGAAGATGACGGTCCCGGAGCAGGCGACCACCACCCCCGAACCGCTGCTCAAGGTGTCCGGCCTGGTCAAGCACTTCCCCATCAAGAAGGGGCTGCTGCAGCGGCAGGCCGGCGCGGTGCAGGCGGTGGACGGCCTGGACTTCGACGTACGGCCAGGGGAGACCCTGGGCGTGGTGGGCGAATCGGGCTGCGGCAAGTCGACCATGGGACGGCTGATCACCCGGCTGCTGGAACCCACCAGCGGGAAGATCGAGTTCGAGGGCAAGGACATCACACACCTCGGCACCGCCGGGATGCGGCCGATGCGCCGCGATGTGCAGATGATCTTCCAGGACCCGTACTCCTCGCTGAACCCCCGGCACACGATCGGCACCATCGTCTCGGCGCCGTTCCGGCTCCAGGGGGTCAAGCCGGAGGGTGGCATCAAGGCCGAGGTGCAGCGGCTGCTGTCGGTGGTCGGCCTCAACCCCGAGCACTACAACCGCTATCCGCACGAGTTCTCCGGCGGCCAGCGCCAGCGCATCGGCATCGCCCGGGCGCTCGCGCTCAAGCCCAAGCTGGTGGTGGCGGACGAGCCGGTCTCGGCACTGGACGTCTCGATCCAGGCCCAGGTGGTCAACCTGCTGGACGACCTCCAGGAGGAGCTCGGCCTCACGTATGTGATCATCGCGCACGACCTGTCGGTCATCCGGCATGTCTCGGACCGGATCGCGGTGATGTACCTCGGCAAGATCGTCGAGCTGGCGGACCGCAAGGACCTGTACGAGCGGCCGATGCATCCGTACACCAAGGCGCTGCTCTCGGCGGTGCCGGTGCCGGACCCCAGGCGGCGCGCCAAGCGTGAGCGGATCCTGCTCAAGGGCGATGTCCCCTCGCCGATCTCGCCGCCGTCCGGCTGCCGCTTCCACACCCGGTGCTGGAAGGCGACCGAGGTGTGCAAGCAGCAGGAGCCGCCGCTGATCGCGCTGGCGACCGGGCACCAGGTGGCCTGCCACCACCCGGAGAACGCTGCCGATCAGGCGCCGGGGGAGAAGGCCGGGCCCGAGGCGGCTGCGAAGGTGGAGAAGAAGGCGGAGTAGCCGGGCGAGGGCTGGGAAGGGCAGGGCGAGGGCTGGTAAGGGCCTCGCGGGGCCGGGCAGGGGCAGCTCCTGGGGGAGCGGCCCGAGGGCGAGAACACCCGATGAGTAAAAATGTCGGGTGTTCATCGATCTGTTCAGCCCGTCCGTCCAGCACTCGCTCGACCTCGTCGGAATCTTCGTCTTCGCGATATCCGGCGCGCTGCTCGCCGTGCGCAAGAACTTCGACGTCGTCGGCATGGCGATGCTCGCCGAGGTCACCGCGCTCGGCGGCGGGGTGTTCCGCGACCTGGTCATCGGCGCCGCACCGCCGGCCGCCTTCACCGATCTCGGCTACTTCATCACCCCGCTCATCGCCACCGTCATCGTCTTCTTCCTGCACCCCGAGGTGGAGCGGATCATGGCGGCGGTGGGCGTCTTCGACGCGGCCGGCCTCGGGCTGTTCTGCGTCACCGGCACCATGAAGGCGTACGACCACGGGCTCGGCCTCACCTTCTGCGCCGTCCTCGGCATGACCACGGCGATCGGCGGCGGCGTGCTGCGCGATCTCCTCGCCCACGAGGTGCCCTCGCTGCTGCGCTGGGACCGCGGCCTGTACGCGGTCCCGGCCATCGTGGGCGCCACGATCGCGGCGCTGCTCATCCACTACGACGCGCTGACCGGCGGTACCAGCGCCCTCGCGGCCACCGTGGCGTTCCTGGTCCGGCTGATGGCGATGCGGTTCGGATGGCGCGCACCGCGCGCATGGAACCGGCGCAGCACGGCGGCCGAGGAGGTCTGACCGAGCGGGCCGGCCGGGGCGCGGTCCGCGCCAGTGGCGTTCACCGTGGTTGTATGGCGAGTGTCGGGGCCGCTGCCATCCCTCGGCGAGTGAGCCGAAGGGGCGCGGTTGCCCGCGCCGGAGGCGCTGATGTCACTGTGAAAGGGAGAGCGCGCGCAGGCCGCGAGGCTGCAGTCGCCACGCGGCGGAGCCGCAGATCGATACAGCCGGCTCCGCCGCGCGGGCGGCCGAGGCTGCGATCGCCACGCGGCGGAGCCGCAGATCGACTGCAGCCGGCTACCGCCGCGTGGTCGACCGTCGACCGCGACAGGGGCTGTAGCGCCCCCAGGGGGGCACCTCCCAGCGGTAGCTGGGGGAGAACCGAGCCCTTAAAAAGGGAGAGATGCGCGGTGAAGGACACTCTGAGCTCGACCGAGGGCGGTCGCTCCGCCCTGCGTCTGGAGCGGCGGATCGGCCATCCGCCGGAGGAGGTCTGGCCGGCCCTGACCGAGCCCGCCCTGATGGCCCACTGGTTCCCCGCCGAGGTCCGGCTGGAGCAGCGGGTCGGCGGACGGATCGACTTCGTCTTCCCCGGGCATGACGTACCGGACACCCACGGGGCCGTCACGGAGTTCGACCCGCCGCGCCTCTTCGCCTTCACCTGGGGCGACGATCTGCTCCGTTGGGAGCTGCGCCCCGAGGCCGACGGCAGCGCGCTGACCCTCACCCACACCTTCCGCGACCGCTTCGGCGCGGCCAGCTTCGCCTCCGGCTGGCACACCTGCGTCTCGGCGCTGGCCACCTTGCTGGACGGCGAGAAGAGCGGGATCGCGGCGGACACGGCCGAGCTGCACGAGCGCTATGTCGAGGCGTTCGGACTGGCCGAGGGGGTCGTCGAGACCACCGAGGACGGCTGGCGGCTGCGGTTCGAGCGGCAGCTGGTCCGTCCGGCCGAGACGGTGTGGCAGGCGCTGACCGGACCGGCCGGCGCCGAGGAGCCCGTGGTGGGCGGCGCGGTGCCGATCGGGTTCCGTACGGACGCGGTCCCGCCCGGCCCGGTCGCGGACGTGAGCGCGCCGCGCGAGCTCTCGTACGACTGGCTCCTCGGCGGCCGCCCGGTCGGCCGGGTCCGGTGGCAGCTGACCGTCGGCACGGGCCACGGCGCGCGCCTCATCCTCACCCAGACCGGCCCGGCCGAGGCCGCCGAGGAGCGGGACGCGGCGCTCGCGGAGTGGCGTAAGCACATCGCGCTGCTGGCCACGAAGCTGCTGCACATGCGGGGCTGAGCCCGCCGACGAGGAGCGCCCGCCGCGGCGCCGCACCCACGATGAGGCGCCGCTCCCTGACGCGGCGCCGCGCCGGCGGCCGCGCCCGGGCTGCCACGGCACCGCGCATCACGCGCGTCGACGCTCGTGGCGGGCCGCGCCGCGGTGGGCCGCCGACGGCATCGCGCGCAGCGCGCCGCGCGACGCGCCTACTCGCCGAGAAAGCCCAGCAGCGCGGCCGTGAGCTCGGCCGGGGCGTCCTCCTGGACGAGATGGCCCGCGCCCTCGAACAGCCGCAGCCGCGCGCCGGGGATCAGGGCAGCCAGCTCCCGCCCCCGCTCCGGCGGAATCCAGCTGTCCGCGGAGCCCCAGCAGACCAGGACGGGCAGCTCGAGCTCGCCGTAGCGGCCCTGGATCTCATCGGTGAAGCGCTGGTCGTTCTGCGCCATCTGCCGGTAAAGCGCGGCCTGCCCGTCCCCGTCGCACCACGGTTCGACGAGCCGGTCCAGGACCGCCGGATGCAGCCCGGGACCGCTCGCCGAGGCGACGTACTCGCGCACCAGAGCCCGGTGCAGCCCGGGTGGCAGCCGCTCGAAGACCTCGGCGTGCTCGCCGAGCAGCCGGTAGGCGGGCGAGCCCCAGGGGGCCAGGGCCACCGGGTCGACGAGGGCCAGTCGGCGGTAGCGGGCGCCGTGCAGCAGATGGGCGCGCAGGGCGACGCAGCCGCCGAAGTCATGGGCGACGACAGAGGGCGCCCGCTCGCCCCCGGCCAGCCCCCACAGGTCAAGCAGCTCGGTGAAGACCCGGGCCTGGGCGGCCAGGGACACGTCCTGGCCCGCGCGCTTCTCCGAGGCGCCGTAGCCGGGCATGTCCCAGACGAAGACCCGGTGGCGGTCGGCGAGCGCGCGGGCGACGGACCGCCAGACGTACGAGGAGAAGGGTGTGCCGTGGAGGAGGACGACCGGCGGGCGGTCCGGGGCCCCGAGCGCGGCCCAGCGGACCTCGCCGGAGGAGCTGCGGTGGGTACGGTCCAGCGTCCAGTCGTCGTTGTCGTGGGCTGTCATGAGCAAAACGCTAGTTGCTCATGACATCCCTGTCGAGCCCGTCGAGGCTGTCGGCACCGGGGACGGGCAGCAGCCCGCGCTCGCCGAAGACCTTCTTGGCGACGAAGGTGGCGTTGAGGGACTTGGGGATGCCGCAGTAGACGGCCGCGTGCAGCAGCGCCTCGGTGATCTCGGTCGGGGTGAGCCCTACGTTCAGCGCGGCGTTGATATGCACTTCGAGCTGCGGTTCGCAGCCGCCGAGGGCCGTGAGTATGCCGAGGGTGACCAGCTGCCGGTCGCGGGGGGCCAGCTCAGGGCGGGCGTACATGTCGCCGAAGGCCCAGGCGGCGACCTGGTGGCCGAGCTCGGGGGAGATGTCGGCCAGCGAGTCGACCACTCGCTCGCCCACCTCGCCGTCGATCCGGCTCAGCACCTTCATGCCGTACTCGAACCGCTCCTGCTTGATCGTGTCGTTCGCGTTGCTCATGTCCTGAACGTTAGGAGTTGGAGTGCACTCGAACGCAAGCGGCCAAGCGGAGGGGCGGGCAGGGGGGGCGGGCAGGGGCCAGGTGCGGCGCTCCTCCGTGCGCCCGGCACGCGCCCCCACTCCGGCTCGCTCCGGCTCGTAGAATCGAGCCCACCATGGTTTACCTCGACCACGCCGCCACCACCCCGATGCTTCCGGAGGCGGTGCAGGCGATGACCGCCCAGCTCGCCGTCACCGGCAACGCCTCCTCGCTGCACGCCGCCGGCCGCCGGGCGCGCCGTACCGTCGAGGAGTCGCGCGAATCGCTCGCGGCCTCGCTGGGCGCGCGCCCGAGCGAAGTCGTCTTCACCTCGGGCGGGACCGAGGCCGACAACCTCGCGGTGAAGGGACTCTACTGGTCCCGCAGGGACGCCGACCCCGCCCGCACCCGCGTGCTCGCCAGCCCCGTCGAGCACCACGCCGTCCTGGACGCCGTCGACTGGCTCGCCGAGCACGAGGGCGCGCGGGTCGAGTGGCTGCCTGTCGACGCGTACGGGCGGGTGCACCCCGACGCGCTGCGCGAGGCGATCGCCCGCGACCCCTCGGATGTCGCCCTCGCGACCGTAATGTGGGCCAACAACGAGATCGGCACCATCATGCCGGTGCCCGAACTGGCCGCCGTGACGGCGGAGTTCGGGATTCCGCTGCATGCCGACGCGGTCCAGGCCTTCGGCCAGCTCGACCTCGACTTCGCCGCCTCGGGCTTGGCCGCGATGACGGTCAGCGGCCACAAGATAGGCGGGCCGTACGGGATCGGTGCGCTGCTCCTCGGCCGCGAGTGGACCCCGGCGCCGCTGCTGCACGGCGGCGGCCAGGAGCGCCAGGTGCGCTCCGGCACGCTCGACACCCCCGCCATCGCGGCCTTCGCGGTCGCGGCCGCCCATGCCGCCGCCCACCGCGAGGAGTTCGCGCGCGAGATCGGGGCGCTGCGCGACGCGCTGATCGGCGCCGTCCGGGCCGCCGTCCCCGACGCGGTGCTGGGCGGCGACCCGGACCCGGCGGGCCGCCTCCCCGCCAACGCGCACTTCTCCTTCCCCGGCTGCGAGGGCGATTCGCTGCTCCTGCTGCTGGACGCGCGGGGCATCGAATGCTCGACCGGCTCGGCCTGCACCGCGGGCGTCGCCCAGCCCAGCCATGTCGTCCTGGCCACTGGCACGGACCCCGACCTGGCGCGCGGCACGCTGCGCTTCTCGCTCGGCCATACGTCCACCAAGGCGGATGTGGAGGCGGTGGCGGACGCGATCGGCCCGGTGGTGGAGCGGGCGCGCGGCGCGGGTCTGAGCTAGGGCGAAATCAGTGGCACGACCAAAGGGCATGGTCAAAGGGCACGGTCAAAAGCGTCACCAAAGGCTCGACCAATGGCGGAATTCGCCGTGGCGAAAAACACCCCTGAAACGGGTCGGGATATCCTTCCGACCCACCTGAAAATGGTCCCCGGCGGCTAGTCTCTCCCCGGAATGCAACCCCTTCCGAGGAGGCTCAATGATGAGATTTTCGGTGAGACGGAGCATGGCCGCCGCCGCAATTGCCGCGACGGCTCTTATAGGAACGAGTGCGACGGCTCAGGCCACACCGGCCAATTCGGGATACGAGCCCGTAACCGGCATTCAGAACTGCTGGGTGGGCGGACACACCTGGTTCGGCGTACAGGGCGGCGAGGTCGAGGTCGCGGCCTGCTACGACATCCAGAAGGACGACCAGGGGTACAAGGTCGCGTCGGTTATCCGGATACGGCGGGAAGAGGGAACTCCGGCCCCGGTGAACCTCACGACCCTCGTCGCCGGCGGCGAGGACCAAAACGCCACGTCGGCGACCGTGGACGTCTCCAAGGACTCCGTGTGGCACGAAGTGCGCAGCCCCTGGAATCGGGCTTCCGGCGTCTATAACGCGTACGGCAGCTACTTCGCTCCCGGGATGAAAGACGCGAACGGCTGGCCGGTGACGACGCCGCGCGAGCTCGATTTCATGCACAACGGGGACGTCTGGCTGCCGTAAATTCCGTACGCAAAGCCGAAGCTCACCGGTCCGAAGCTCGCTGGTCCGCCAGGGCCGCCCGCACCAGCCGCAGATAGCGGGCCCAGTCCCAGAGCAGCCCGGGGTCGGTGTGGTCGGTGCCCGGCACCTCGGAGTGGCTGACGATGTGCTCGCGGTCCGCCGGGAATCCGTACCGCCGGCAGATCCTGGCCGTCAGCCGCGCCGAGGCAAGGTACATCGGGTCCGTGAAGGAGCTCGCCCGGTCCACGAACCCCTCGTGTTCGATGCCGACGCTGCGCTCGTTGTACGGGCGGTTGCCCGCGTGGAAGGCGACGTCCAACTCGCGGACCGTCTGCGCGATACGCCCGTCGCGGCGCACCACATAGTGCGCCGCGGCGCCGTGGCCCGGGTCCCGGAACGCCTCCAGCGCGTCGTAGAAGCTCCCCTGGACGACATGGATCACCACCCGGTCGACGGTGTAGTCGTACGGCCGGTCCGCCCGCCGCCAGTTCAGCTGCGAGGCCGGGACCCACAGCGCCCCCGGGTAGTCGACCTCGCCCTCCTCGCGCGGCTGGTCCACGCCGGGCAGCCGCCACCACAGCCGCTCCAGCTCGCCCCGCGCCGCATAGCCGACCCCGCCTAGACCGGCGGCGACCCCGCCGATCAGCAGCGCCCGCCTCCCGAGGCGCCGCCGGCCGCTGGGCGGCTCTTGGTCGGCCTCCGCGCGGTCCGGGGCGGCGGCGTCCGTGGTCTCGTTCATAGAACTGTCAACGGGCGGCGAGGCGCGCCCGGTTCCACGGCGGTTGCCGGATCATGGCGCAAACCGAACGCCGAGGGGCCGACCGCTCTATCCCCTGGGTAGATGAAAGTTGGACCATCTAGTAGCTCGACAGTGACTCGACAAGGAGTGAACAGCATGCGCATTGGGTTCTCGCTGCCCCAGTTCGGCGCTCTGGCGCACCGCCCGGAGGAGGTGGCGCGGTTCGCGCGGGAGGCCGAGGAACTCGGCGCGGCGAGCCTGTGGGTCGGCGACCGGCTGCTCGACCCGGTCGATCCGGCCGTCGGATACGCGGGCGCCGATACGATCCCGCCGGAATTCCGCACCGCCCTGGACCCCTTCGCCACGCTGGCCACGGCCGCCGCCGTCACCGAGCGGGTCCAGTTGGGCAGCAACGTCATCAACGCGCCCTGGTACCCGCCGGCCGTGCTGGCCCGCTCGCTCACCACCATCGACGCGATGAGCGGGGGACGGCTGCTGGTCGGGCTCGGCACCGGCTGGTCCCCGGAGGAGTACGAGGCCGTGAACGTCCCGATGGCCGAGCGCGGCCGCCGCCTCGACGAAATCCTCGACGCCCTGACCGCCTGGTGGACCACCAACCCCGTCGAATACCGCGGCGAACACTGGACCGTGCCCGCCTCGTACATCGACCTCAAGCCGGCCACCCGCCCCCACCCGCCCGTCTACCTGGGAGGCTGGGCCCCCACCGCCCTGCGCCGGGTGGCCCGCCGCGCCGACGGCTGGCTGCCGATCGTCGTCCCGCCCGTACCGTTCGACGCCCAAGCCGCCGTCATCGGTCCCATGGCCACCATCCGGGAGGCGGCCGAGCGCGAGGGCCGGGACCCCGCCGCGTTCGACGCGATCCTGCGGGTCAACCCTTCGTCCGGGGCCACAGTCCGGGACATTACGACGGTGCTGGCCCGGGCGGAGGCGGAGGCGGGCGTGGACCACGCCTTCGTGGACCTGATCTATCTGGCCAAGGACGTGGACCAGGCGCTGGACCTGGCGCAGCGCATCCTGAACGGCGCAAACGCTACCTGATCGCTACCCTCCGTAACGATCGGCCGGGGCGATGACCGCCCACCCCCAGGGCCTACCCTGGAGGGGTTATGAATGACTTCCCCGGTGCGCCCACAGGTCCCCGCGACGGCCGTCGTCTGCGCGTACTCGCCGCCATGTCCGGCGGCGTGGACTCCGCGGTCGCGGCCGCGCGGGCGGCCGAAGCGGGCCACGACGTGACCGGCGTCCACCTCGCACTCTCCGCCAACCCGCAGTCCTTCCGCACCGGCGCCCGCGGCTGCTGCACCATCGAGGACTCGCGCGACGCCCGCCGGGCCGCGGACGTCATCGGCATCCCCTTCTACGTATGGGACCTCGCCGAGCGCTTCCGCGAGGACGTGGTGGACAACTTCATCGCCGAGTACGAGGCGGGGCGTACCCCCAACCCCTGCCTGCGCTGCAACGAGAAGATCAAGTTCGCGGCGCTCCTCGACAAGGCGCTGGCCCTCGGCTTCGACGCCGTCTGCACCGGCCACTACGCCACCGTCGTCCACCACGAGGACGGCACCCGCGAGCTGCACCGGGCCTCCGATATGGCAAAGGATCAGTCGTACGTCCTCGGCGTCCTCGACGAGCGCCAGTTGGCCCACGCCATGTTCCCGCTCGGCGACACCCTCACCACCAAGGACGAGATCCGCGCCGAGGCCGAGCGGCGCGGCCTGGCCGTCGCCAAGAAGCCCGACAGCCACGACATCTGCTTCATCGCGGATGGTGACACCCAGGGCTTCCTGGCCAAGCACCTCGGCACGGCCGAGGGCGACATCGTCGACGAGGACGGCCGCAAGCTCGGCACCCATGAGGGCGCGTACGGCTTCACCATCGGCCAGCGCAAGGGCCTGCGCATCGGCCACCCCGCCCCCGACGGCAAGCCGCGCTACGTCCTGGACATCTCCCCGGTGAACAACACCGTCACCGTCGGCCCCGCCGATGCCCTCGATATCGCGTCCCTCACCGCCATCACCCCCCGCTGGTGCGGCACCCCGCCCACCGGCCCCGCCACCTACACCGCCCAACTGCGCGCCCACGGCGGCGAGACGGTGGTGACGGCGGAGGCTGTCGCCGGCGAACTGCGCGTGACCTTCGCCGAGCCGGTCCGCGGCGTGGCCCCGGGCCAGGCGATCGTGCTGTACGACGGGACGCGGGTCGTGGGCTCGGCGACGATCGCGACGACGGAGCGGGCGGAGCGGGCTACTGGCGCGGCGCAGGCGGCGTCCGCGAGCTGACGCCGACGCCGCGCGCGCCCGTCGCTTACGCGGGCTCCTCCCACGGGTTGACCATCAGCGCGCCGGTGCGCAGCAGATGCTTGGTGTTGCGGCTCGCCACCGTCTCCGGTCTGCCGGCCGCCCGGCGCCGGGTTCGGCCTTGCGGGCGGCAGTCTGGACGGCTGTGGTGAGGTCGTGGGCGAGGAAGCACGGGATGAATGTGCAGGTGATCGCCGATACCAGGGGGCCGGCGGCACGGTCCGCGTCCCCTACCGGGGCCGCTGGGACAACCTCTCCGAGGGCCAGCAGGCGGTGAACGCTTCCCATGCCAAGATCCGCGCCCTGGGCATGCCCTGAAGCCCCGAGCAAGGGGATCCCCCAGCCAGGAGGTTGCGTGCGCTCCGCCGCGTCCCATGGCCCCGGATGCGGTGCCGTACCGTGAAAATCGGGACAACTGGGCTGCCGGGCGCGCCCGATCAGGCTCCGCGGTCTTGACGGCGAGTGTCGCCTGATGCAGTTTATGTTTCTGATACATCACGAGAAACTTTCCTTCACGCGAGGAGAGTGATCTTCCATGTCCTGGCTCTGTGCGGAGCCCCCTCTCCGCCCGGTCTTCGCGGTGGTCACCGGCTTGATCGCCGACGAGGTCCCGGCCGGGGGCCGGCACCAGGTCCGCGGTCCGTACCGCGGGCGCCCTGAGAGCGCGGGTGGCTGAGCACCGGCACTGATCCGGTACGACGGTGGCAGCCGGGGATCCGCATCCGCAGCGTCCCGCGCGGGCCCCGGTCTCTGGCCCGGCGCCCAGGGGCCGCTACGAACGGCACCACATCGACAGTCCGAACAGCCTCTGACGGGGCCGACCGGAACCGCTTGCTCAAGGATGACGAGGTCCACATGCGCAGATTAAGTTTCAGCCGCAGACGTCCGTCTGCGGTACTCGCCGCCGTGGTTGCGGCCCTGGCCGCGTTGGCGGCGATGCTCGTCGCCAACCCGGCCCAGGCAGCCACCACCAGCGCCTTGCGTGGTGTCGGTTCCGGCCGGTGTCTCGATGTGCCGGGCGCCAGCCAGACCGAGGGCACAAACGTGCAGATCTGGGACTGTATCGGCGGGACCAATCAGCAGTGGACGCTGACGGACAACAACCAGCTGACCGTGTACGGCAACAAGTGCCTGGATGTTCCGGGCCACGCCAACACGGCCGGTACCCGGCCGGTGATCTGGGCCTGTAACGGCGGTACGAACCAGCAGTGGCGGGTGAACTCCGACGGCACGATCGTCGCCGTGGAGTCCGGGCTGTGCCTGGACGTTTCGGGCGGCGCTACGGCCAACGGCACGGCGGTGCAGCTCTGGTCGTGCAGCGGCACCAGCAACCAGAAGTGGACCGGCCTGTCCGGAGGGGGCGGCGCGTGTTCCCTTCCGTCGACGTACCGGTGGACCTCGACGGGCTCGTTGGCGCAGCCGGCGAACGGGTGGAACTCGCTGAAGGACTTCACCAACGTGGTGTACAACGGCAAGCACCTGGTCTACGGCTCGAACGTGTCAGGGGGGACGTCGTACGGCTCGATGGCGTTCAGTCCCTTCACGAACTGGTCGGACATGGCGTCGGTCGGCCAGACCGGGATGAGCCAGTCCGCGGTGGCGCCCACGCTGATCTACTTCGCGCCCAAGAACATCTGGGTGCTGGCCTCCCAGTGGGGTGCCTCGCCCTTCATCTATCGCACCTCCAGCGACCCCACCAACCCCAACGGCTGGTCCTCCCCGCAGCCGCTGTTCACTGGCGGCATCCCCAACGGCGGCCCGCTCGACCAGACCCTGATCGCCGACGACAAGACCATGTACATGTTCTTCGCCGGCGACAACGGCAACATCTACCAGGCGAGCATGCCGATCGGGGACTTCCCGGGCAGCTTCGGCTCCTCGTACAAGACGATCATGACCGACACGACGGCCAATCTGTTCGAGGCACCGGAGGTCTACAAGGTCCAGGGCCAGAACCAGTACCTCATGATCGTCGAGGCGCTCGGCGCGAACGGGCGCTACTTCCGCTCGTTCACCGCCTCCAGCCTGAACGGTCCGTGGACCCCGCAGGCCGCCACCGAGTCCAACCCCTTCGCGGGCAAGGCCAACATCGGTGCCACCTGGACCAACGACATCAGCCACGGTGACCTGGTCCGCAACAACCCCGACCAGACCAAGACCATCGACCCCTGCAACCTGCAGTTCCTCTACCAGGGCCTGTCCCCCGCCTCCGTCACCCCGGGCATGCCCTACAACGAGCTGCCCTGGCGGCCGGGCGTGCTGACCCTGCAACGCTGACCAGCCCACGGTGATCGCCATGTGGTGCGGTCCGCCGACGCGCAGACGAGCGGTTTACGGCGTGGGCGACTTCACCTGCTGACCGATACTCACTGCCTTGAGGAACCCCAGCCGCGCGTCGGCCGGGGTTCCTCTCTTTCGCGGACTTTCATCGTGGGTACGGACCGAAGCCCTGTGACGACACCGGAGATCCGCTTGCCAGCCGTGGTGTGCCGTGCATTCCGCAAGCTTCAACCGGGTCACCGGTCCGTGTCGCCCTCGCCGTCGCCCTCCTCGCCCCGTTATGTTCGCCCTGACCCGCAGCAGTCGAGTGCTGGGCGTCGCCGGGTGCAAGTCCCATGATCATCACCTCTGCCGCTCACTGTGCGGTCTGCCTACCTACCCTTTCCTTTCAGGTGAGAGACCTCAGTGCGGAGGGGCTCAAGGAGCGCCGTTCAGGCGAAGGTCAAGCGGCGAGTGGCCCGGAGGCCACCGCCGACGTCCGGCAGTCCCGGCAGCGGCCGGGCCGGGCGGCGGGTGATGCGGGCGGGGAGCCCGGCCGTGAGCGTCTCGGCGATCTCGTACGGCCCGACCCCGTGGTCGAGCCACTGCGCGACGTCGGGGGCCAGCGCGGCGGTCTCCCGCTCGGACAGGACCAGACGCGCTGCGGCGGAGATCCGGCCGCGGCCTTCCTTGAAGTGCGCGCACAACGTGTCGATGCGGATGGACGCGCCGTCGGGGAGAGACAGGATGTATGCCGCGACGCCGACGGTCACCGCGCTGCCCGCGCGCTGGGCGAGCCGGTTGGAGAGCACGGTGGGTAGGGCATCGCCCCACCGCGTCCCTGCCGGACGACACCTGGCACCGCTCGACCGGGGACCAGCCGCGCTGCATCCGCCGTGACCTGCGGCAATGGCGCGCAGCTCGCTCAGATGCTCGACGGTAGCCAGCAGCTACGGGAGTGCCTGGGCGCCCGCGAAGCCGCGCCACAGGATGCGCAGGAGTTGCCGCGCGTGATCCGTGCCGCTGCCGGCAAGAGCCGCCGCGCTCGTCAGCGCGAGCATGTTGTCCACCGTCAGGTCCGAGTCGACGGCACGGTCATGCTGGGCTCTGGTGAGCAGCTTCTGCGCGGTTGATCGCATGGAGGCGTGCCAGTGGTCGAACAATGTGGTGCGCCGCTGAGCGGCGTCCGCGGTCCCGGCCATTGCCAAGGCGCGTTTCGTGGCGACGTGGATGACGAAGCTCTCCAGCCAGGTGAACAGCGACCCAGCCGCCGACTCGGATTCCAGCAGGTCGGCGCCCTGCTCACAGAGGAGCGTCACCTCATCCGCGTACACCGCCACGATCAGGTCCTGGCGGGTGGGGAAGTGGCGGTAGAGCGTCGCGTTGCCGACGCCCGCCCGGCGCGCCACCTCGTCCAGCGCGATGTCGGGGCCGTGCTCGTCGAAGAGCTTCTTCGCCGCGGCGAGCAGCGACTGGACGTTCCGCGCGGCGTCTGCCCTGCGTGGTCGCGGGGCCATCAACGGATCCGGATGCGTCATTGCCACGCTCCCTGGTTGCGATACGGGGACTTCCCCGCTTATGGTATCGCGCAATGAACCGGGGAGCTCCCCATATCGGCTCAGAAAGGATCGCCCATGACTCTTACCTGCGAAGACCGCTGCGCCATCACCGAGCTGATCGCGCTGCACGGGCATCTGTGCGACAGCGGCGAACTCGACCGCCTGGACGAGGTGTTCACCACCGACGTCAGCTACGACGTCACGGATTTCGGGCAGGAAGTCCTGAGGGGAGTGGCGGCCTGCGCCGAGGCCGGGCGCGCCCTGGGCGAGTTGAACCCGGTCGGGCACCATGTCACGAACACCGTCCTGAGCGAGGAGACCGACGGCCGTGTGCACGCGCGCTCCAAGGCAATCGGCGTCTACGCCGACGGCACAACCGGGAGCGTGACGTACGAGGACATCGCTGTGCGCGTGGATCAGGGCTGGCGGATCAGCCACCGAAAGGTGCTCGCGCGTCGAGTTCCCCTGGGCGGGTGACGGCTGGCCTTCGCTGACCGGAGGCCGGTGAGACCGTGGCGACGGCCGGCCGTCCCGGCTCGCGCGTCTCCCGGGCTACTCCTGCCAGCCCGCCGTCACGACGGCGCGCTCCCGCCACAGTGCCACCCCCGGACCGTTCGGCTCCCAGCGATGGCAGAACTCCCGCAGGGACTCGCATCTGGCCAGCATGGCGGCCCGGCGGACCGGCCACGGCGGCACCGTATCCCCTCCATAGGTGCGGAAGAAGCCGTCGAGGGCGTGGCGGTGCCCGGGGTGGTGCATCCGTACGATCCACTCGCACCAGGCCAGGTCCTCGACCGGTTCCCCGAGGTGGGCGAACTCCCAGTCGACCACGGCGGTGACCTGGAAGGTGACGGGATCGAGCAGCACGTTGTTGGGCCCGTAGTCACCGTGCACCAGCACCTTGCCCGCGTCGCGGACGCCCACCCCATGGATACGGCGCAGCAACTCCCCGCACGCCTCCAGGACCTCCGCGGCGTGTCCGGCGTCCAACAGTTCCTGGCCGGGTGCGCCGGTCATGAAGCCGAGCGTGAGGGTGCCGGCGTCCGCCGCGTGCACGGGTGGCACGGGGAGCTGTCCTTGGAGCCGGGCCAACAGCGTGCGCTCACGGTCGAGCCTGAGCTCGGCATCCGGACCTTCGTAGGTCTTCTTCACGACGGCGCCGTCGCCGAGGGTGCGGTTGGTGTAGCCATGCTTCAGCGGACGCATACCCCGATGATCAGCGACGGGCCGGTACGCCGCCACCCAAATGCGCGGCCACAACCGGCCCTTGCCGTGGCAGAGTCATGCCCATGTTGACCTCGACGCGTGAGCGGCGAAGACACTTCGCCGCAGCCGCTCTTCTCCTGAGCGCCGCCATATCCCTGACCGCCTGCGGAGAGCAGCGCGACACGGACCCGGCCGCCGGCGCCCCGGCCCCACCCCCGCCGCCGAGTTCCAGCCCGGCTTCCCCCGGAGCCTCCCCCTACGTGGAGCCCGGAGCAGGCGACGGCGCCCCGCACTACAACGAGAACAACGCCGGCCGTCGCCCCGGCGACATGTCCGCCGACAGCGCGGAAGACGCCCGCAAGGAGGCCGCCCGCATCGAGCCCGTGCTCAGGCGGCTCTGGAAAGAGAAGAAGTGGGACGTCAAGACCGTGCGCGCGGCGATGCTGAAGCTCGGGTACGAGGAGGAGCGGACCGGGGCCGGGGGCAAGCGGCTCGGTGGGACGCTCACCGTGAAGGGGATGGAACCACGCTTCGAGACCGACCACTACGTGACGCCCGAGGGCGCCCGGGTCGGCCTGCGCGTCCATGACGACGCCTGCGTCACGGCCTTCGTACAGAAGACCAACTACCAGGTGCGGACGAACGGCCCGTACCCGGAGACCGGCTGCTTCGAGCCGCCCTTCGCCCACTGAGAAGGCATCGGCGTGGATGTCCGCGGACAAAGCGCGTTGTCCGCCCTTCGACCTGCGATTTCGCGGTCGGAATGGGGCGGACAAAGGGATCTCCGGAGAGCGTGACCACACCAGTCGTCATCGACCATGGAGGTTGTGTGGTGCGCGTTTCACTCTCCCGTGTCTGCCGCGTCGCGGCGGTTCCCCTGCTCTCCGCCCTCTTGCTGACAGTGACGGGCGGCGGCACGGCCACCGCGGCGGAGGCCCCGAACCCGGCCGAGTACCAGATCGGTACGTTCAACATGGCGGGCGGCAACGACGAGCACGGCGTCAAGGGAATCGAGGCCCCCGAGGCGCTGGTGCGCAGCATCCAGGAGCGGCGCCCGGCCTTCGTGGCGCTCCAGGAGGGCTGCGCGGACTGGAGCGCGACGCTCCGCGACCGCTTGGCCGGCGGAGGAGGCCAGGACGGCGAGTACGCCGTGTTCTTCGACGCGGTGAAGCGCGGCGATCCGGACCAGAACAGGCCCACCGAGCAAATCGCCGATGCCACGTGCAAGCACGGCGGAGTGGCGTTCGGCAACGGCCTTGTCGTCCGCAAGGACGTCTTCGGGGTCGCTCCGGACCAGCCGGTCGAGTCCTACCCGCTGACGCGCTACGTGATCGACGACCGTCAACGCATGGGTGACCTGGAACAGGCACGGAAGTACGCGGAGAAGGAGCGGCGCGAGATGCTGTGTGTCCGCTCCGAGGCGAAGCGTATGGTCGCCTGCTCCGTACATCTGACGTATGACGACCGTGACTTGCGCATCGCCGAGGCGTCCAAGGCGCGCGAGATCCTCCAGGGCGCCTATCCCGGATACACCAAGCTCCTCGGGGGAGATTTCAACGACGATCCGCTCTCCGCGGTGGCCGACCACTTCTACGCCCCGGGCTATCAGCGCGGCGCGGAGGGGGAGTTCAAGGAGGCCGACAGCCCCTGCGGCAATGAGATCGGGGAATCGACTCTGGCGCCGGGCCCGGTCGGCTGGCCGACGTTCACCTACTGCCGCTCCGGTGAGGGTACCCACAACAGCGGCATGAAGATGGACGCGCTGTTTGTGTCGCCCACGGTCGAGGTGACGTGGTCCGACGCCACGAAGGCCCTGCACTCCGACCATGTGCCGCTGTGGGCGGGCGTGATCCTGTGAACGTGATTCCTTGAACGGAGCGGGCGCGGCCGACCATCGGTCGCGCCCCATCGGCCGCGCCCGCCCCGCTCTCGCGGGCCGGGCGCGGCTGGGTTACCTGATGTAGACCAGGCCGTCGGTGGTGATGGTCGGGCGTCCGCTGGTGCCGACGACAACGATCTTGACGGTGTGCTTGGCACTGGTGGACCAGGACTTCGTCCAGATGGCGTTGCGGTACATCGTCGAGGAGGAGCGCAGGTCGACGGTGGCGGTCTTGATGCCGTCCACATAGACGTACGCCTGGCCGGAGGTCGATGCCCGGGAGACCGTCCAGGCCGCGGAACGGCCGGTGAAGGTCCAGGTCAGGCTCGCGCCCTTGCTGCCGCTCGAGTACGACTTGCCGCCCAGGTAGCTGGTGGAGGATTTGGTCGTCCAGCTACCGGACTTCACCGCCGAGGACTCCTGGAGGATGACGGGCGTGTAGGAGGGCGAGGAGGTGCGGTAGTTGCCCGCGTAGTCGTAGGCGCGCATGGACCAGGTGGAGGCGGTGCCGGACGTGGCCGTGCGGTTGGAAGTGGTGGTCGTCGGGCCGAACGTCGCGGTGGTCGGGGACAGCAGCTTGACCTCCCGCAGGGCGGCGTCGTCGGTTGCCTTCCAGTCCAGGCGGACCGGGACGGCGGTGGTGTTGACCGTGCCGGTCCGCAGGGTGAGCTTCGGTGCGGTGGTGAAGGTCGGGGCGGTGGTCTCGGCGATGGCGGTGGTGGCGGCGGTGGTCGCCGTCTTCCCCGACTGGTGCACGGCCCGCACCGCGACCTTGTGCGTGCCCAGCGCCAGGGTGGCCGACGCGGAGGTGCTGGTGCCGGAGGTGGTGGCGACGACCTTGCCGTCGACCAGCAGCTCGTACTTCTTGATCAGGGCTGCGGGAGTGGTGGCCGACCAGTGAACGGTGATGCCGGACTTGGTGTAGTAGGCCGAGTTGTACAGGCCGGCCCCGGAGACCGAGGTGATCTTCAAACCGGCGACGGGGCCGGCTGCCCAGCCGCGGATGGTGGGCAGCTGGGCGTAGAGCGAGCTGCCGGGGCACTCGGTGTTGTAGCCGTCGCGGTGTCCGGAGATCCGGTTGAAGGTGTACTTCGTGTCGGCCGTGTAGCTGGTGCCGAAGTAGTTCTTCTGGGTGGCCCCAGCGGTGAGCTGGACGGTGCCTGCGGGGTCGGCGCCGTACTGGCCGAGCTTCCATCCGGCCAGCCGGGCGATCGACGTCAGCGCGTCCTTGGACGCCCCGGTGGAGGTGTAATTGCCCAGAACGGCGATGCCGGCGCTCTCGCGGTTCCAGCCGTAGGTGTGCGCGCCGAGTACCGGCATATCGACGCCGCCTGCGCGGCCTTCGAAGATGGTGCCGCACTTGTCGACCAGGAAGTTGTACCCGATGTCGTTCCAGCCGTTGGTCTTGACGTGGTAGATGTAAATGCCACGCACAATCGAGGCGGAGTCCGCGCAGCTGTAGTCGTTGGTCCCGTCCGTGTGGTGGACGAAGACCGATTTGACGTCAGTGTTGTACGTCGGAGGGTCTTCCGGCGTGATGCCCGTGGTGTCGGCGCCCCATGTCGTACGCGAGACGATCGGCGGCTCGGGCACGGTGGACGGCGGCCCGCTGGTGGGGGTGGCGCTCGGTGAGGGGGAGTCCGTCGCCGTGTCGCTCGGCGAGGCGGACGGGGTATCGCTGGTCGTGGCCTGGGTCGGCGTGTCGCTCGGCGAGGGGGAGTCCGTCGCCGTGGTGGGGGTGTCGCTGGGGGTGGGGGTGTCGGTCGCCGCGTCCGTGGGCGTGGGCGTGTCGGTCGGCGTATCGGTCGGCGTCGCGCTGTCCGAGGCGGAGGCACTGGGAACATCGACGGCGTACGCGGCCGGGGCGGGGTCGGCGGTGGCGGCCTTTCCGGGGTCCACCAGATCGAGGCGCAGACCGTTCGGCAGGGCGGCCGAGGTCTTGCCGCCCGCCAGAACGCGCAACTGGACGCCGTTGGAAGGCCCGACCCAGTAGGGCTCGGTCGCTCCCCGCTCGCCCTTCGTCGGGACGTCCCCCCGGGCGTCATTGTTTCCCACGGTGAACCACTGCGACCACGCACCGGTCTTCGCGTCACGCGTGCGCGCTTCGACCTTCTTGGGCGCCTTGGCCCTGGGGTTGGTCCAGCTCACGCCGAGCAGAGAGAAGGGTTCGGTGGAACGATTCCCGAGCGTTACGTCCCCGTCCACGCCGGGCTTCAAGGCGATGCGGTGGACAGCGGCCTTGACCGGCCCGGAACCCGCTGCCTTTCCGGTGTCCGCCGAGCCATCGGCCAGCCCTTCGAAGGCCAGCACCCCCACCAGGCCGGCTGTCACTGCGGCAGCCGTTACCCATTTGCGTCGTGCTCTCAACGTTCTCTCCCAGCCCACGGTTGTCCGGGCGGTCCGGTGGCCCGCCGCTCGGGGGCAGGCCGGCTATCTGGTCAGGCGTGAACGGTCGTCGTGACCGCTGCCTCGTGTGGGGGGAAGCGGATTGAGCAGTTCCGGTAATTGCATTGGGCAGCTTATGGGGCTGGAAGGTCACTTTGCTGGGTCATCTGGGTGATGCGCGTCACTCAGCGGCGTGAGCCGCGGCATGCGAGCGGCCCCGGTGCGCGTCCGCACCGGGGCCCATGGCCGTATTGCCGCGTCGGCTACCGGCGGTCCAGCAGGGGGTCGAAGCGCCCGTCCTTTACCCCGAGGACGAAGGCGCGCAGCGCGGTTCGGTCGGTGGCCAGAATGGCGTTGGGTTCGGAGCTCTCGCGTATGGCTATGGTGCTGCCGTCGGCTGCGAGCTCTATGCAGTTGTTGCCGCCGCCGCTGCAGAACGATGACCGCTGCCAGGTGTGCTGGTCCATTTCGCGTTCGGCTCCTCAGTAGGTGTAGAGCGCCGAGGTGTCTACGGTGGCGCTGATCGGCTCTCCGATCGGCACCGGCTCACCGAAATCGGTCTTGAGCGACGCGCGATAGTGCTCCCCGCTCGGGAGCGAGTACAGCAGGCACCTGCCGGTGATGGGATTGACGATGAGGTAGTACGGGATCCCTGCCAAGGCGTACTTCCGGACCTTCTTCTCGGTGTCGTTCTCGGGGTTGGACTCCGAGACGATCTCCGCTACGAGGGTGACCTCATCGGCGGGGAATTTCGCGAGCCGCGTGCCACGGTAGGAAGAGTGGGCCACGGAGATGTCCGGCCGGAGGAGTGTCCGGCCCTGCCACCCTTCGTAGATGGTATCCACCTTGGTCGTGACACACCGCTCGGACATGAACTGTGCCGCGATGGACACGACCATCTGTCCGTGTGCGCTGGCGACCGAGGTACTGAGGCAGACCTCTCCGTCGATCATCTCGGCGTGGTAGTCCGGGAACGCCGCGTCGAGCTGCTCGAAGCGACGCATCTCTTCGGTCTGCATTGGGCTCTCCATTTGCGCCGGCACGGTGTGCCCTGGACTCTGCCAGGGCAGCTGTGCGTATGCACTCCCGCACTCGATCGGCCCGGCTCGTTGTGGGGCGCACGTGAGCTCTGGCCATAGTGCGGCGAGCCTCAGTGCACACTGGCACGCATCGCCACCGCCGGGTATTTCACACGGCATGCCGTGCTCCGTAGAGATCTCGGCAGTCCCAGCAGCGGCCCGGGCCTCGGTGCGCGGGAGGCAAGGTCGTGGCCGTCGCGGTTCCGCAGTGGGACGACCGGCGGGCGGGCCGCTTCGGGAGTCGATGCCGGTGGCCGCAGGGCGGCCAGGCGGCAGGCGAGCAGCCGGGCCGGGCGGCGGGTGGCGTCAAGTCTGGCTGACGTTTCTCTGGCGCATACAGGAGCCTCGTCATAGGCTGTTTCATGCGGGCTTCCCGCACGAAAGAGCGTAAGGCGGCAATCGAGGCACCGCCTCGCAAGGAGGATGGCCGTGCTGCTCAGCTTCCGGGTGGCCAATCACCGGTCGATCCGCGACGAGCAAGAGCTGTCGCTGGTGGCGACCGAGTTCAACGAAGGCACCGGCCGAGAGACAAGCGCTCGATTTGAGGGCAAGTCTGTGTCCGTGCTGCCCGCGATCGGGATCTTCGGATCCAACGCTTCGGGCAAGTCCAATGCGCTGGCGGCCCTGCGGTTCATGCGCAAGGCCGTGCTCGAGTCCTTCGCCGACTGGGCCAAGGAACCCGGCATCCCTTCTCGGGAGCCCTTCGCGCTCGATCCCGATGCCCGCGAGGAAACCAGCCTCTTCGAGGTCGAGCTGCTGCTGGGCCGTACCCCGACGCGCTACACCTACGGTTTCGAGATCTCCGACGAGCGGGTCGAAGCGGAATGGCTGCACGCCTACCCTGCCGGGCGTCGGCAGATCTGGTTCGACCGGGAGGCTGACCGCCCGGAGGACGAGGGCGGCGAATTCAAATTCCCCGGCAGTGGCCTACGCGGCCGCAAGGACGAATTCACCGCTCTTACCAGGCCCAACGCCCTCTTCCTCACGGTTGCCGCCACCCTCAACCATCCACAGCTCTCCGCCGTGCACCGCTGGTTCGTCGACAACTTGTGGCTGGTCACCTCCCATGCGGACGTGCCCGCTCGCACCCGCTGGACCCGAGAGCAGCTCAGCCGCCCGGATGCGGAGGGGGAAAAGCTGCGTGAACGTCTCACGCGGCTGCTCGCCGTCGCGGACCTCGGCATCACGGGGATGGACCGCGATCCCGACAGCGGCGAGGTGCGGCTGCTGCACCGGACCCCGGACGGAGGCTCGGCCCCCCTGGACTTCTGGAATCAGGAATCTTTGGGCACTCACGCCTGGTTCGCCTTCCTCGGCCCTCTTTTCCACATCCTGGACCGTGGCGGCTCCCTGCTCGCCGATGAGCTGGACTCCAGTCTGCACCCGCTGCTCGCAGCAGAGGTGATTCGCCTCTTCCATGACGGGCAGGCCAACCCGCGGACCGCGCAGCTCATCTTCACCACCCACGACGCGACCCTGCTCGGTAACGCGACCGCCCAGCGCCCACTCGACCGGGACCAGGTGTGGATCACGGTCAAGAGCAAGGGAGGGGAGACCGAGTTGTATCCGCTGACCGCGGCGAAGGCCCGCCGGGATGAACCCCTTGAGCGGCGGTATCTCCGTGGGCACTATGGAGGGATTCCCCAGCTGATCACAGGGGAGATCGCGCATGAGCTGGCCCGGGTGGAAGAGGAGCTGAAGGCGACAGCGTGAGCAGGGGGAGGAAAGCACAACAGGACAATGGCGGGCGACGCGGGAGGCGCCGCGACCCGGGGGCGCCGGTCCGGTCGCCACGCGGTCCGGTCGGCGCGTACGGGGACAGGGCCCAGCGGGTCATCTACATCGCCCACGAGGGCGAGAAGACCGAGAAGGACTACCTTCAGCTGTTGGAACGCACCTACCGCACCCGCGACGGCAAGCCCACCTTCAGGTTTGCCCTGCTGGGGGAGGCGGGCGGTCTGCGGCCGATGGCGACGGTCGACCGGGTGCTGGAGCAGGCCGGGCCACACGACGAGAAATGGGTCTTCTTCGACCGCGACGCGGCGGACAGCCGCGACACCGAAATCCCGCAGGCCATGCGCAAGGCCGCCAAGAACGGCGTGCAGGTGGTCCTCTCGCACCCGTCCTTCGAGCTGTGGCTGCTGCTCCACTTCCAGCTGTGGACCAGCCAGGAAAGCGGGCTCGACAGCAAGGTCAAGGACCGGCTCCGTCAGCATAAGGACGCCAAGGGCTTTGAGGACTACGACCGGGCCTCTGGCGACCGAGGCAAGGGCATCGACGGTCAGCGGGCGGAGTCGCTACTCGGCCCTGGTCGCGTGAAGAACGCCATCCGCAACGCCCGCAAGCTGGTGAACGCATGCCAGTACGGGCAGTGCAAGGCCAAGGACGCCGACGAGATCGCCGCCACCAACCCGGTCCCGAACAAGCCCGAGACGTACGAGGAGTGGACGAGGCGCAGCGGGCACGCCGGCGGATGCGACCCACTCAAGCGTGACCCGTCGACCGATGTGTGGCGGCTGCTCGCCGCGCTGGAGATCGACGGCGAGGACGAGTGATGGATGCGGTGAGTATGAGACGGCGACACGCCGACGCGTCGGCGTGTCGCCGTCTCATACTCACCGCAAAATCTCCGCGCCCATGCGTCTAGGCTCTAGCCCAGACCCTCCGAAGCGACGAAGGAACCGTGCGTGGCCAGAATCACCCTGCCCCAGTTGGAGCGGCATCTGTTCTCCGCCGCCGACATCCTGCGCGGCCGGATGGATGCCTCGGAGTACAAGGACTACATCTTCGGGATGCTGTTCCTGAAGCGCAGCTCGGACGAGTTCCACCCACAGTGGCGGCGCGTCCACGAGGAGGCTCTGGCACGTACGGGGGATGAAGGCAAGGCCCTCGCACGCGCGAACGACCCCGACTCGTACCGCGATCTCTACGTTCCGCCGCGGGCCCGGTGGTGGGCCGGGCCGCACCACGATCCCGAGTACCCCGACTCCCCGGCGCCCGGTATCTCCCGCCTCACGTCGAAGGTGGGGGAGGGACTGAACCAGGCCCTCAAGGCCCTCCAGGACGAGAACGGTGACCAGTTCGCGGGAGTCGCCGCGCACATCGACTTCAACGGGATGGTGGGCACCCGTACCCGCTTCACCGACAATGAGCTGCGCTCACTGATCAGGCACTTCTCGCTGTACGAGCTGCGCAACGAGGACTTCGAGTTCCCCGACATGCTGGGGGCGGCATACGAGTACCTGATCGGCCGCTTCGCCGACTCGGCCGGCCAGCGCGGCGGTGAGTTCTACACCCCGCGGTCGGTGGTCCGGATGATGGTGCGGCTGGTTGATCCCCAGCCCGGCGACACGGTCTACGATCCGTGTGCGGGGTCGGGGGGCATGCTGATCGCCGCCAACGAGTACGTGGAGGAGCACGGCGGCGACACCCGGGAACTGATGGTCTGCGGCCAGGACAAGAACGGCGCCTCGTGGTCCATGGCGACCATGAACATGCTGCTGCACGGCATCCGTGAATTCGACCTCAGACACGGCGACACGCTGGCCGAGCCGCTGCACCTGACCGAGGACAAGCGGCTGCGGAAATTCAGCAAGGTACTGTCGAACCCGCCCTTCTCGCTGAACTACGACGCGGCACAGGTTGCCAAGGCGGACGAGGACCACGGTCGGCGAATGCTGGACTGGACACCGGAAGGCGGCAAGAAGGCCGACCTGATGTTCGTCCAGCACATGGTGGCGGTGCTGGAGGAAGAGGGCGTGGCGGCCACGGTCATGCCGCACGGTGTGCTGTTCCGGGGTGGTGCGGAGCGGGACATCCGGGAGCGGTTCCTGAAGGCCGACGTGATCGAGGCTGTGATCGGTCTGGGCCCGAATCTGTTCTACGGGACGGGTATCCCGGCGTGCATCCTGGTCCTGCGGCGGCCGGGGCGGAAGCTCGGAAAGCGCGAAGGCAAGGTGTTGTTCATCAACGCCGACCGTGACTTTGTGGCGGGCAGGAACCAGAACGAGCTGGGTCCGGAGCATGCGGAGAAGATCGTCGCGACGTTCTCCAAGTGGCGGGAGATCGAGGGCTACTCGCGGATCGTGACGAACGAGGATCTGCTGACGGCTGAAGCGAACCTCAACATCCGGCGCTGGGTGGACAACTCCCCGCCTGCCGAGCCGCAGGATGTGCGGGCGCATCTGTACGGCGGCGTGCCGAAGGCCGAGATCGCGGCGAAGGCTGAGCTGTTCGACGCGTACGGGGTGGAGGCGGACAAGCTTTTCGCGGAGCGGGAGGGCTCTGACGAGGCGTATGTCGACTTCCTGCCGGAAGGTGCGGAGGCGACGGCGAAGCGGATTCCCGAGCTGACGGCGGAGAAGGAAGAGCGTCTGACGAAGGCGTATGGCGAGTGGTGGGAGGGGCACTCGGGCGAGTTCGCGGAGCTGTCGTCCCATCGGCGGCTGATGAAGCTGCGGGATTCACTGCTGGGCAGTTTCACGAAGGCAGTGGGTGGTGTGGGCGTCATCGACGAATACACCACGGACGGGATCATCGCCGACTGGTGGATGGGCAACCGCTACGACCTGAAGGCGCTGGCGGCGGGTGGCTTCGACCGCGTGCTGGAGGGCTGGGTCGACTCCGTGGAGGCCATGGTCGAGCCCGCCACGCCGGGGGACGGAGGCCGAACGGCCAGCGTTTCGGCGACTGACCGGCGCCGGGCCATGGACCAGCCGGTGGTGCGGCAGCTCATCCCGGAGTTCCTGGACGAGGTCGCGCGGGCGGACGCTGCTTTGGCGGACGCGGACGCGGCGTACAAGGCGGCGCTGGACGCGGTGGCCGAGGCCAAGGGCGACGGCGGCGACGGGGATGGCGGCGAGGAGGACGGTGATGCGGCTGCACCGGCCTCGTCCTCGGCCGATCCGGCGGAGATCTTGGAGTCGGTCGCCGCGCAGCGGAAGAAGGAGCGCGCGGCGGCATCCAAGAAACGGAAGGACTTGGACAAGCGGTTCTTGAAGGATCTGCGGGCTGCGGCGGATGTGGTGATCGCGGCAGGCGGGGCTGAGGGTGTGGTGCTGGCGGTGCTGGAGCAGGACTTGGCGGGCCGGTTGGACGCGGCGGTCGCGGCCGGGCGGCGTGAGCTGATCGCGGTCTTCCGACGGTGGGTTGAGAAGTACGCGGTGTCGCTGACGGAGCTGGAGACGGAGAGCGATGGGGCGGCGGGGGAGTTGGCCGAGGTGCTGAGGGGGCTGGGTTATGCGCGGTGAGGCTCTCTGTTCCCGTGGTCGAAAAGCCCGGATGCTGAAACCGCTGGGGTCATTGCTGCGCGATATTGAGACAGGCTGGAGTCCAGCTTGCGAGGCATACCCGCCAGCGGATGACGAATGGGGCGTCATTCGCGTGAGTGCGGTGACATCCGGCCGATTCGCCCCGGCAGAAGCGAAGCGGCTCCCGTCGAGTCTTCAGCCTAGACCTTCGTTGGAGATCCGTTCGGGAGACGTGCTGATCGCGCGGGCCAACGGTGCTCGCTCGCTGGTCGGGATGGCTTGCAGGGTCAGTGAGACGCGTCCGAAGCTGATGCTGTCGGACAAGATTCTCCGCCTGGTTCCTGATGCTGAAGTTGTCGACCCGGAATTTCTGGTCATGCTGATTTCGTCTGACGACGTCAGGCGGCAGATCGGCAACCTATTGAATGGCGGTAGCGGGCAAAACAATATCTCGCAGGCTGACGTGCGGGGCCTTGCTGTGCCGGACGTACCTCTTGCAGAGCAGCGCCAGATCGTCGCAGCTCACGCCGCCTTCGAGCGACGTATCGCCGCCCTGGAACGCATCGTGGCGAAACGTATGGTGATGCGGAACGCTCTAGTTGAGCGACTATTCACAAATTCATCGATGGGTCTGACGCGCCTAGGGTCTGTGAGCGAATCAATTGCGGCAGGCATCACCCTCGGATCACACCGCGTGCCCCGGCAGAATCCGACAGGCTACCTGCGGGTCGCCAATGTGCGAAAAGGGTGGATCGACATCGACGATGTAGCCACTTTGGAGGCAGAGGAGCGGGACCGCCCTCGCTATGAACTGACCACAGGGGATGTTCTGGTCGTCGAAGGTCACGCGGATCCGGGCCAGATCGGGCGGAGTGCAGTGGTAACTGAACGAGAGAGTGGTCTGCTCTATCAGAATCACCTTTTCAGGCTGCGCTTCAATAATGTGTTGCCCGATTTTGCGGCGCTCTGGCTAAACTCGTCCACTGTCCGTGGTTACTGGCAGTCGCGTTGTGCAACAAGCTCCGGCTTGTACACCATCAATTCACGACTTCTATCAGATGCTCCCTTCGCTCGTGCTGGCCTGGCCGAGCAGCAGCGTATTGTGGAAGCGCAGCAAGCTGCGAATCGCTCGGTTGAAGGGTTGCGGCGACAGATCAATAAGCTGCTTGTGTTGCAGCACGGTTTTACCGAAGACTCCATCAACGGTACGGCGCGTCTGCCGCAACCTTAACCATGGTGGCTGTCAGCTCCGCAGCATATCCAAACGCCCGCCTTTCACTCCGAGAACGAACGCGCGAAGGGTGGCCCGATCAGTCGTGACGACGGCATCGGGAGCGGAGCTCTCCCGGATGGCTACGTCACTGCCGTCTACGGCGACCTCTACGCAGTTGTTGCCACCGCCGCCGCAGAAGGATGATCGCTGCCAGGTGTGCTCATGCATGGATGGCTCCTCTCGCGCTTGATGTGAATCAGTCCAACAGGTGATCGAATCGCCCACTCTTCACACCCCGGACAAACGCGCGAAGCGTTATCCGGTCGGTCGTGACGATTGTCTCGGGCTCGGAACTCTCTCGCATGGCTATGGTGCCACCGTCGGTGGCGATCTCTATGCAGTTGTTGCCTCCCGCGTCGGAGAAGGAGGACTTGAGCCAGCTCAGGGCGGACAAGAAGGGCACCTTTCATAGCTCTTTGGCGATTGCTCGGATGAAGTCTCTCGACCTCTCCGGCGTCAGCGCCACCTCCTCGGCCAAGTCCAGTCGGGTTCGGAAGTGTGCCAGCTGGGTTGGCGAGTCGATGAACACCGCACCAGTGGGTGAGTCCATGTGCACGGTGTCCAGGCGTTGGTTCGGCGCCTCGGCGTAAAGGACGGACGAGTCCCCCATGAGCGGGTAGCCGCCCGCCTCAAAAGGGATCACGACGATGGTGACATTTTCACGGTCGCTTGTATTCAGCAAGTGTTCGAGCTGTGCGCGGGCGGCCGTCCTACCGCCGAGTTGCATCCTCAGTGCCGCCTCATGGATCACGCCCACGTACGGGACGGGCTTGTCGCCCAGCAACACCGACTGCCGGGTGAGGCGGTGGGCCACGCGCAACTCCACCTCCAGGCGAGGCAGCGGTGGCAGAAAGAGATCGAACACCGCACGCGCATGCTCCTCGGTTTGGAAGAGCCCGGGCAGGTGGGCGGTCTGAACAGTCCGTAGCCGCACAGCATGGTGCTCGATCTCAGAGACGTCCAGAAAACCGGGTGGGATCTTGCCCCGGTACTCCTCCCACCAACCTGGCTTGCGCCTCCCGGTCATCTCGGTCAGAGCGTCGATGAGCGCTGGGTCGTCGCACTGGTAGATGCTGGCGAGCCGCCGCAGGCGCTCCTCGCTGATGCCGAAGCGGCCAGACTCGATGTTGGAGATCATCGTTCGGTCGGTCCCCAGCAGCCCGCCGGCTGTCGGCGCGGACATGCCCGCCTCCTCGCGGAGTCGTCGCAGCTCAGCCCCCAACCTGCGCTGGCGGACAGTGGGTGCTTGCTTAGGTGCCATATGTCCTCTCCTTCTACGCGCACAGTTTGCCGAGCTGAGGGGCACGCGGCGAGGAAATCCGAACGGTTCACCCGTTCTGATTAAGTTGGTACCACGGGTTATGTGAATGGGCTTACGGTGTGAGGCAGGCCACTCGCCCCGCGCCGCCGCCCCGCGACGGAAGCGCACCGTTCCCCCTGCCCGGGAGGGCGAACGGCACTGACACCGTTGCGGCACGGACATCCAGAGCCAACGAGCGGCCCCACACCCACGTACCGCAAGAGAAACCACGTACCGCGAACGAACACCGCCACCGGAGGTGCCGCGTGACCCCGTTTCCGCCACCGCTGCTGTTCACCGAGCCCTGGGAGTACGAACTCCGCTTCCCCCGAGACCCCCGCGGCCCCGGGATCGTACGGGCCACCCTGCACGCCGTACTGACGGCGCACGGCCTGCGTGAACTCGTCGAGCAGGCGTCACTGTTGACGACCGAGCTGACCACCAACTCCGTCCGGTACTCCGACAACTGCGCCTCCGTACGGCTCCGCTGGCTGCACCCCGTCCTCCGGGTCAGCGTCACGGACGCCAACCCGGAGCTGCCCGAGCCGCTCAAGCCGTCGGAGGATCTGGACAGCGGCCGCGGGCTGTTCATTCTCGACGTTCTCGCTGACCGATGGGGCGGCTGCGCCATCGGGGAGGAGCCGTTCGGGCTCGGCGGCAAGACGCTGTGGTTCGAGCTGTCCTGGAGCGGGCCCCCGCCGGTGCCGGCTCCGGCGCTCGCTGCCTAATGGGGGCTGCCCCGGGCTGACTCGAAGGCCTGCCGCCACACCCACCCCGGCCACCGTCGCCAACCGTCGTGCCACTCCTGCGGATCGGCCCCAACCAGGGGTAGTGTTCCGGGTACTTGTCTCCAGGGAGACGTGCGGGACGTACGGCGCGACGGGCGAACGAGACGGCGGCGGGGAGAGACCGGTAGTGGGGCAGCCGGAGTACGAGATGGTGGAGCGGCCGCTGATCGGGCAGTTGGTCGCCATGGGATGGGAACATCTCCAGGGCGCCTCACCCGGCGAACCCGCTCACCATCCCGAGGACAGCCGACGCGACAGTTTCACCCAGGTCGTCTACGAAGACCGGTTCCGCGAGGTCGTACGCCGTATCAATCCCGGCCCCGGTGGCGAGCCCTGGCTCAATGACGCCCAGCTGAACCAGATTCTCGCCATCGTCCTCGGTACCGCCCCCGGCTATGCCGAACGCGGCGTGGCCGGGAGCCTCGCCGTGACCGACCTGCTCCGCAACGGGATTCCGTCTCGTATCCTGCCGGGCTGGCGCAAGGAGCTGCCGGAGACGGTCCGGCTGGTCGACTGGGACGGCGAGTTCAACCTCGGCAACGACTTCCTCGCCGTCTCGCAGTTCCGGGTCGAGCGACGCGGGGCGGGCGCGCTCACCCCCGACCTGGTGTTGTTCGTCAACGGCTTGCCCTGGGTGGTCATCGAGTGCAAGGCACCCTCGCCCCTGGGGCTTGACCTCGCGGTCGACCAGGTGCTCAACGCGGCGGGGGCTGCGGCAGAGGCCTCCGTGGCGGAATTCGTCCGCTTCGGGCAGATCCTGATCGGCACCGACCGCGAGAGTGCTCAGCTCGGCACGGTCACCGCCGAACCGCAACACTTCGCCTGCTGGCGTACGGTCGCGCCCGCCACCGAGGCGCAGGTACGCGGCGAGGTGGGAAAGCCGGACAGGAAGCATGAGCTGACCGCGCAGGAGGTGCTGGTCGCCGGGGTGCTGCGGCCTGGCCATCTGCTCTCCCTCGTACGGGACTTCACCACGACCGCCGGTCAGGGGCCTCGTACGGTCAAGCTGGTCGCCCGCTACCCCCAGTTCCGCGCCGTGCACGAGTTGGCGCGCACGCTCAAGGCCCGTAAGCGGACGCTGGCGGCAGACAGGGACCCGGGCCACCGGGCCGGGGTGGTCTGGCACACCCAGGGCTCCGGCAAGAGCCTGACCATGGCCTTTCTGGTTCGGTGCCTGCGCAGCGACCCGGAGCTCGCCGGGCACAAAGTCGTGGTGATCACCGACCGGATCGATCTGGAGCGGCAGATCACCGGCAGCCTGGTCAGCGCGAGTGACGAGAGCGTGCACCGTTCGTCCAACGTGAACCAGGCCCGCCAGTACCTGGCCGTCGATGTGCCCGACCTGGTCCTGGTGACGATCCAGAAGGCCCGCAAGGACGACGACGCGGACGACGGCAGCGAGGAGAAGCTCAGCGAGAGCCCGGAGGAACAGAGGATCCACAACCGGGTGGCGAACCCCGGCCACGAGATCGTCGTCCTCGTCGACGAGGCACACCGCTCGCACGGCAGCTGGCAGCACGCCCGGCTGCGGGCGATGCTGCCGAACGCCGCGATGGTGGGGTTCACGGGCACCCCGATCATCAGCGGCGCGGCCAAGCGCACCCGGGAGATCTTCGGCGACTTCGCCGACACCTACACCCTGCGCGACGCCGAGGCGGACGGTGCCGTCGTGCCGGTGCGCTACGAGGCGTACAGCGTGCCGATGGAGGTGGTGCGGCAGGCCGTGCTGGACGCGGAGTTCGACGCGCAGGTGCCCGCCGATCCCGAGCGGCGGGAGAAGGTGCTGCGCCGCTTCGCCCGCCGCAAGGAGATACTGGAAGCGCACAGCGTGATCGCCGCGAAGGCCGCGCACATGCTGCGGCACTGGGCCAAGACGGCCATGCCGGACGGGTTCGGCGCCCAGGTCGTGACGGTCTCCCGGCTTGCCGCGGTGCGCTATCGCGAGGCGCTGCTCGCGGCGCGGGACGGGCTGCTGGCCGAGCTGGAGGCCATCGAGCCGGATCTGCTGTACGACCCGATGGCCCATGAGTACCTGACCGATGAGCAGCAAGAACTGATCTATCTGCTGCCGCACCGAGCTCTCCTGGCCTCGATCGACGCGGCCGTGGTGATCTCCGAGGCGACGTCCGGACGCAAGGATCCCAAGGAGTGGCGGACGTGGACCGCCAGATCCCATCAGCAGGACCACATCGAGCGGTTCAAGCGCGGCACCGGCGCCGTACGGGGACAAGCGCCCGGAGAGCCGTGGGAAGCGGAAACCCATGGGGCCCCGTCGTGGAACCCGGGCCCGGAGGCGGGCGGTGGCACGGCGGTCGGCGAGGCCTGGCATCAGGAGAAGCCGACGGCGGAGACGGCGGAGGAGCGGAAGGAGGCGGAGGCCTCGAAGGCCTCCGAGGCCGCCGAGATCTCAGAACCCCTGGCTTTCCTGGTCGTGAAGTCGATGCTGCTCACCGGCTTCGACGCCCCGGTGGAGCAGGTGCTCTACCTCGACCGCGCGATCTCGGGTGTCGAACTGCTCCAGGCCATCGCCCGTACCAACCGCCCGTATCCCGCGAAGGAGTGGGGCCAGGTGGTCGACTACGTCGGCATCGGCCCCGAGCTGGGCAAGGCGCTAGGGGAGTACGACACGGCGCATCTGCGCGAGGTGTACGGCTACCAGCAGCCCACCGTTGAGCACCTTCAGGAGGACTACCGGGGCGAGCAGCCGACGTCCGAGCGGCCTTGGTTGCAGACGGACGCCGCCGCCGACGAGCTCCTGCGGGATCTGCACACCAAGGTCCAGGGTTTCGTGACCACTCATCGCGGCGGCTCGCTCACGGACGACCGACAGAGTGAGGATCTGCTGGCGGAGCTCGCCGACCCGCTGCTGCGAGCGGAGTTCGACAGTCTCGTACGGGACTTCCTCACCGCGCTCAACGCGGTACTGCCCCGGCCGGAGGCACTGAAGTACGAGGACATCGCCCGGCGGCTCGGTACGGTCCAGTACCTGGTCCGGCGGCGGTATCTGGACGGGCACGACCAGTTCAGCCCGCGCCGCTATGGCGCCAAGGTCCGAGGACTGATCTCACGTCACCTGACGGTGTCGGGGATCCAGACGCGGATACCCCCAGTGAAGATCACCGAGCCGGACTTCATGGAGAAGGTCCGGGCGAACACCGATCCACGGGCCCGGACGTCGTACATGGCGGGATCGCTGCGGCTGCACATCACCGCCCGGCTCCGTTCCGACCCGGTGGTGTACGAGCGGTTCAGCGCCCGGCTGGAAAAGATCGTCCAGAGCATGGCCGAGGACTTCGAGAGCGCGGCTTCCGCGATGGCCGAGCTGGTGACCGAGGTCGGAGCCCACGAGGGGGAGGCGACGGACAATGACGGCCCTCGCCTCGACCCGTGGACGGAAGGCCCGGTCTACCGGACTCTGAAGCGGGCGCTCGAGGAGGCCGGACAGGTGCCGGGGCCTGACGGTGTCGATCTGATGTGGGCCGCTCAGATTCTCTCAGCCGACATAGCGGAACTCGTGCGGCCTCCCCAGTTCCCCACGCTCCCCGCCGCGCAGAACCGGGTGCGCAAGGAGCTCAGGCAGCGGTTGGAGGAGCGCTTCTCGCTGGATTGGGATGTGACCGGGCCTCTCGCCGGCCAGCTGCTGGATCTGGCTCTCAGCAGGCGTGAAGATTTTCTGCGCTACGGATCACATTGACAGCGCTGAATCGTCGTCCCATCGGATTGGGTAGTGTTCTTCCGCTTCGCCCCTGAAGGTTGTCACGAGTGAGCGGAGTGGGCTGGCAGGGGAGGCCAGGGTTGGGGCGACCAGGTCGCGACCACGCGGAGAAGCCGCTCGTCAGGCTTCTGGCCGCCATGGGCTGGGGTGTCCACGAGTGCCTGCCCTCCGAGGCGGCCCTGGCCGGCGGCGTATGCGAGGAGTGCTTCCGCCGTGCTGTACGTCGCATCAACCGTGACGCACATGGCAATCCATGGCTGACCGACCGGCAGCTCGATTCCGTGTGGACCACCGTGTCAGGCTCCGGCTGGGAGGCAGACCTTCGATACGCGCTGGCCGGGAACTTCGAGGTGGCCGCCATGCTTCGCGCCGGTCTGCCCGCCCGCGCCCTGCCGGGTTGGCGCGCCGGCCTCCCGGAGACGGTGCGGCTTGTCGACTGGGAAGACGCCTCACTGGAGGGAAACGACTTCCGTGGCGTTCTGCGGACGGGCAGCGGAGAGGGCGCGGCGGACCTGGCCGGCCCGGATCTGGTGTTGTTCGTCAACGGACTGCCGTGGGTGGTCGCCACGTACGAGCCGGGCGCGCATGGCGTCATGGGCTATCTGATCGACCGGATCAGGAACTGCGCGGGATCTGGCGCTGTCCAGCCGACACCCGCATACCTGCGTTTTGGCCAGCTGTTGGTGGCCATGGACGCCGAGGACGCGCGTCTGGGCACCGTGACCTCGGAGCCGGAGGACTTCGCGACGTGGCGGACCGTGCGACCGGCCACCGATGAGCAGGTGTGTTCGGAACTCGGCTGTACGGAACCACGTACTTTACGCCCGTGGGAAAACCTGGTCGCCGGAGCGCTGCGTCCCCGGCACCTGCTGGACCTCGTGCTGAATTGTGTCAGCGAGGAGCAGGAGCGGGGACTCCCCACGAAATTCATCATCCGGTATCCGCAATTCCGGGCTGCCCACCGCGTGGCCGAGGTGCTGACGGAGCGCCTTCGGGGGGCGACCGAAGCGGGATGGGAGGCGGATAACCGGGCGGGGATCGTGTGGCACTTCGCGGACTCGGAGCGCGACCGGACCATGGGACTGATGGTCCGTCGTCTACGCGCCCATCCCCTACTCTCCGGACACAAGGTCGTCGTGATCACCAACCGGGCTGGGCGAGCCCGGGAGCTGGCACGACGCCTCTCCAGTTGGAGGGAGAGCGCACGCGTTCCCGCGTCGGCGAGGCAGGCGGCTCAGCTCTTGGCGGTGGACACACCTGATCTTGTCGTGATGACGATCCAGAAGCTGAACGCCATGGGCGCTCTCGCGGAGCGGTGGAGCGGCTTCGACAGCGCCCTCGCTGAGCAGGGAGGTCATGGCCTTGCTCCATTGCTGAACTCCAGTCACCAGATCGTCGTCCTGGTGGATGACGCTCGTCGGGTGTCCAGGCAATACGTTTCACTGCTGGCCGCGTTGCCCAACGCGGCGCTGCTCGGTTTCGTGGGATCTCCTGTCCAGAGGGCCGCGCAGCGGGCCGTAACCGGACTGTTCGGCCACTACGTCGACATCTATACGGCGAACGATGCGATCTCTGATGGTGTGGTCTCCCCTCTCGTGTGTGAGACGCCCGACGTCGGGACGCACCTGGCCGAGAAGGAGCTCCGGAGAGCGGACCAGGTGGGGGGTGAACCTTCCGGGGCAACCACAACCCAGGAATCCGTGCGGGTTTATTCCCGCCGCCGAGAATTCCTGGAACGGCCGGAAGTGATCGAGGCCAAGGCCGCGCATATGCTGAATCGCTGGGCTGTGGGCGCCATGCGAGACGGGCACGGCGCCCAAGTTGTGGTCGCGTCCAGACTCGCCGCCATCCGGTATCGCGCCGCGTTACTCAAGGCGCGGGACCGGCTGATTGCTGAACTTGACGGCATGGACCCGACGTTGGTGTACGATCCGGAGTTTCACAAATACGCGACCGAAGACGAAAAGAGACTGCTGGAGCTCCGGAAATTCCGGCACGTTCTCGGGTCGATCGATGTGGCGGCGCTCTTCTCGTCGAATCGATACGATCCCTCTGAATGGCGCCGGTGGACAGCCCCCTGGCGGCAGCAGGCGAACGTGATGAGCTTTCGGCGCGGGATCGCCGACGTGGTCCGTCGGCGGCAGCCTGACCCCTCCTGGGAAGCAGATCCGCATGGTTTCGCGCCGGAAGGCGCACATGGCGGATCGCGGGACGACGGTGTCGCGCCACAAGTGGCCTTCATGGTGGTGTGCTCGCGGATACTCTCCGCCGACAGCAGCCCGGAGGGACAGATGTTCTTCCTCGACCGACGGGTAACAGCCGACGAACTGCAGCAGATCATGAGGTTACGGAAACAGCCCTGGCCGGGAAGGGCCGGGCGTCCGGTAGTGAGCTACGTCGATGCCGGCTCAGCTGTCCCCCAGGCACTTGACGGCTACGACAGTGATCACCTGGAGGAGGTACTGGGTGCACCGGAAACTCCCGGAAGCCTTCTGATGAAGGATTCCGGGAGGGCTTCCAGCGAAGCGCTGTGGCGACTCCACGGGCGTATTCGCGGTTTCCTGCGTGCCCGCGGTATCAATCCATCGCTCTCCAGCGAGCCGTATCGGGAGGATCTTCTTGCCGAGCTGGCCGATCCTCTCGTGCACGTGGAGTTCGCGGAACTCGCGCGGGAATTTCTGGCGACTCTGAATTCGGTGATGCCTGGTTTCGAAAGCCAGCAGTACCAGGAGATCGCCGGGTGGCTGGGTGTTGTGCTGTTCCTGGCATGGCGGAGACATGCCTATGACTTCCGATACCTGATGCCGCGTTCGTGCGGTGCCATCGTGGATGACCTGATCGAGCAGCGTATGGAACAGGCGCGGACGCGCCAGGGCATTCCGCCGACGAAGGTCACCGCTCCGGACTTTCTGGAAAAGGTGATGGCTCAGGGCGATCCCCGCTCGCGGGTGGCCTATCTGACCGTGGCCTTGCAATTACATATCGGGAGCTGGCTTGGGACCGAGCCCATGAGGCACGCGCGGTTCGCTGAGCGGCTCGAGAAGATCACGGGACGTACGGACGATGGTGCTGGTCGGATCGCCGATCTTTTGATCTCTCTGATACACGACGTCCTCGCGGTCGAACGGGGTTACCTGGATGACGCGTCCGAGCTCGATCCAAGCATGGAGCAGCTGGTCTACCGATTGCTGAAGGCCGCCGTCGAGGAGACCGGTCAGGTTCCGCATCTCTCTGATGACGCTGTCCGACAGGCCACCCGTGATGTGGTGAAGGACATCGCTCGCCTGGTCCGACCAAGCCATTTCTTGGTGCTCGCCACCGTACGGAACCGGGCGCGCCGGGAGCTCAGGCAGCTGCTTGAGGCGCGCTTGGCGCTGGACTGGGAGGCGACGGCGCCACTGGCCGCGCGTCTGATGGAGTTGGCGGTCGAATCTCGCGAGGAACTTCTGGGGCGCGGAGAGGAGCGGTCGCCGCGCGGAGTGGGACACCGGAACCTTGCACTGGTCCGGATGTCGTCGCCAGGTGATACCAATGCCCCGTGAGCGCTTCCGTCCAGCAGGCGATCGCGTCCCTTCCGGTGCCGGAGGAGTGGACGTGGCGGGTCGTCGTGCGCCCAAGGCGCCGCACCTTGGGAATTGAGGTCGCGCCGGACGGCGACGTGGTCTTCTCCGTGCCCGGGGACGCCGATCCGGACGCCGTGGCCGCTGCGGTACGGTCCAGACTGCCGCGACTGGCGGAAGAGGTAAGACGACGGCAGGAGAGTGCCGACGAGCCGGTAAAGAAGCTGGTTTCGGGCACTGAATTCCGCTATCTCGGCCGTCGTTATCGGTTGAAGCGGGTGAGGCCCGGCGTCGGCGGGGCAGCCCACGACGTCCGACTCCACCAGGGGTGGCTCGAGCTGGCCTGGCCGGTTGACGCGGCGGAGGGCGGACGGCGTATCACCGAGTGGTACACGGCCCGCGGGAATCGCTGGCTGGCGGCCAGGACGCCGCCACTCGCTACGAGGATCGGCGTGAGTCCGACAGGAGTGGTGGCCCGGGATACGGGTGACCGATGGGGGGCGTGCGGGCCTGACGGGCTGATCGCCGTGCACTGGGCCGTGATGCAGCTTGCCCCCGCCCTGGTCGACGTAGTCCTGGCCCATGAGCTCACCCACCTCATGGTGCCCGGCCATGGGGCAGGGTTCCGGCATCGGCTACGACTGGCGCTTCCGGACTTCGATGACCGGGAGAGGATGTTCGAGGATGACGTGGGTCGTTTGTGGCGAGGAGCTGTGCTGTAGTGACGGCCAGGAAGCGGAAGCCCTCGCACCGCTCGCTGTCGCGGCGCGGATCCGGGGCGCTGTCGGACCCGGACCGTAGAGTGGCAGGCATGAATATCTGCGTCTTCTGTTCCGCCGCCGACCTGGACGACCGCTACACCGCCCCCGCCCGCGAGTTCGCCGAGCTGATCGGCAAGCGTGGTCACACGCTCGTGTGGGGTGGGTCGGACGTCGGGCTGATGAAGGTGATGGCGGACGGGGTGCAGGAGAGCGGGGGGCGGCTCGTTGGGATATCGGTGGAGTTCCTGTCCGCGAAGGCCAGGGAGAACGCCGACGAGATGGTGATCGCCAAGGATCTCGCCGAGCGGAAGGCGCAGCTGCTCGCCCGGGCGGACGCGGTGGTGGTCATGGTGGGTGGCACGGGGACGCTGGACGAGGCCACCGAGATCCTGGAGCTGAAGAAGCACGGCCTGCACATCAAGCCGGTGGTGCTGCTCAACACGGCAGGCTTCTACGACGGGCTGAAGCAGCAGTTCCAGCGGATGGAGGACGAGGGCTTCCTGCCGGTGCCGCTGAGCGAGCTGGTCTTCTTCGCGGAGAGCGGCGCGGACGCGATGGCGCACCTGGAGCAGTGAGAGCTGTAAGAGCAGCGAGCGTGGCCCCGCCGGGGCGGAGCCACGCTCACGGACGACGGGTCGTGGCTCAGCGGCCCACCACGTACACGCGGCGCTTGCGCGGGTACTCGCCGAGCCCCCAGATGCCGTCCCGGTCGCCGTCGTAGCTGAGGTCCTCGGGGCCGATCGAGAGGTACCCGTGCCGCATGGGTGTGTTTCTGCCGCGTCGGGACCGGTACAGACTTCCTCGGTTGTTGGGACCATCGCTGACCGAGAAGTAGTACCTGCTGTCCACGCTGACCGCCCCTTGGACCTTCAGACGGTTGAACGTCCGCTGTCCCACGGCCTCTTCGGACGTGATGGAACTGGTCTGGGGGTTCATGTACCAGCGCACGACCCGGCACTTACCACTGCGGCGGAACTCGCTCACCAGAAGGGAGGGCTGCGCGGTCGTGTGGTCCACCGAGACCTGGGAGTAGTTGAGCGCCGCTCCCGCGTTGTCGTAGGCGCGGCTCTGCGGGAGCACGTACTGGCAGTCGTACGCGTAGTACTTATTGTCCATGGCGTGGTAGCCGCACCAGTTTTTCGGCGGCGTGTCAACCTTGAACATCTGGTTGACGTTGAACACGCGCAAGCCACCACGCGTGTCGGCGAGATAGAGCCTGTCCCCGTACCAGGCGATGCCTCCCGCGTGGACCCCGACGGGTGAGAAGTCATACGGCTCACCGGCGGACTTCTTCGGCTCCACGAGCAGGACGTGTCGGTACCGCGGCCTGCTCGGAACGGTCACATCGACGAAAGTGACGCGCGCCCCGCGGTTCCAGATGGCGCCCTTCGCGTACCAGGACACCACGACCGCCCGCTTCTCCGCGTCCGTGTTCGTACCCGGAATGGGCCCGTGGTAGGCGTCGTAGCTGCTGGAGACGCCTTGCGGATACCACTGTCCAGTGGTGCCGTCGTTCTTCTCCGGGTCCCAGCCGAAGGAGTACGCGAGCCTGCTCGGCTTGGTCCCCGCGGGCCAGTGTGGATTCGCCACTGCCTTGCGGTCCGCGTTCCGCAGCACTTCCTGTACCAGGGGTGCGGCAGTGAGCTCGTTGGCGAGGCCGGCGATCGCCGAGGGATAGGTGTAGCTGGTCGGCTCCAGCGGGTGCTCGCGCATCGACACCCGGAACTCGGACGCCGCCGCGGAAGAAGCCGCGTGCGCCGAGACCGGGAGCACCAGGCCGCCGGCGGCCGCAGCGAGCGGAGCGGCGGATAGGCCGCGGAGAAGTGTTCGACGTGTTACGTCCATGACAGACGCATCCCCCATTCGGTGTTCGGCTGGGAATTCGGCGGAACCACCGGTACGCGCCGAGGCGGTTCCGCCGGCCGGGGGCAGCGCGCCGCGCACCGCGCGTCCGGGTGGCGCGCGGGCGGGGCGGCGTGGCGGCACCCGCCCCCCGACCGGGCGCCGCTGGGGACAGCCTTTCGGGCAGGCGTTGCGCGAACCTTGTGCAGAGCTTGAACCTGCTGGTCGGATGGACGGTCACAAGGCAGGCTGTTTCCACGGTGGGGGCGAAATGGCGGTCAGGTTCGGGTTATTGGGGGGCATCGAGGTCTGGGTCGACGATCGGCCGCTGGACCTCGGACATGTGCGGCAGCGGTCCGTTCTGGCGGCGCTGCTCGTCGATGCCAACCGTTCGGTCTCCGTCGATCAGCTCGCGGACCGGGTCTGGGGGGACCGGCCGCCGCAGCGGTTCCGTACGGCGCTGTACAGCTATCTGTCGCGGCTGAGGATCGCTCTGTCGGCAGCCGGGGTGGGGATCGGGAAGGCGGCGGGGGGCTACGTCCTGGCGGCCGAAGCGGCGGACATCGATCTGCACCGCTTCCGTGAGCTGGTCGGCGAGGCCCGCGGGGCGGCCGATGGCGTACGGGCCGAGGCGCTGCTGGAGCAGGCGCTCGGGTTGTGGCGCGGCGATGCCTTCGGCGCGATCGACACGCCCTGGTTCAACGCGCTGCGCGACACGCTCGCCCAGGAGCGGTTCGCGGCCGAGATGGACCGTAACGACGCCGGACTGCGCCGCGGGCGCCACGGGGAGCTGCTGGCCGGGCTGTTCACCCGGGCCGGGGAGCGGCCGCTGGACGAGCGGCTGGCGGGGCAGCTGATGCTCGCGCTGTACCGGTGCGGCCGTCCGGCCGAGGCGCTGGAGCACTTCCGGCGCACCCGGCACCGGCTGGTCGACGAGCTGGGCATCGGCCCCAGCCAGCCACTGGAGCTGTTGCACCAGCGGATCCTGGAGGCGGACCCCGCGCTCGAACCGCCTTTACCTTCCGCGCCGGCTAAACCCTCCGCGCTCCCGTCCGCCCCGCCCCGCATCCCCGTACCCCGTCAGCTCCCCGCGCCGCCGCCCGCCTTCACCGGCCGCGCGCGGGAGCTGCTGCGGCTGAGCGAGGTGTGCGACGTGCGTGCTGGGGCCGAGGCGGGTGGCGAGACGGTCGTGATCTCGGCGATCGGCGGGATCGGCGGGGTCGGCAAGACCTGGCTGGCGGTCCGCTGGGCGCACGAGAACATGGCGCGGTTCCCCGACGGGCAGCTGTACGTCAACCTGCGCGGCTTCGACCCGGCGGCGGAACCGGTGCCGCCGCCGGTCGCGGTCCGGGGGTTCCTGGACGCGCTCGGAGTCGCGCCCGACATCATCCCCGTGGACCTGGACGCGCAGACCGCGCTGTACCGCAGCCTGCTGGCGGGCCGGCGCGTGCTGGTCGTACTGGACGACGCCCGCGACGCCGGGCAGGTGCGGCCGCTGCTGCCCGGCAGCCCCAGCTGCACCGTGCTGGTGACCAGCCGTTCCAGGCTCACATCCCTGGTCACCACGCACGGCGCGCTGCCGCTGCCGCTCGACGTCTTCGGGCCGGCCGAGGCGCGCGAGCTGCTGGTGTGGCACCTGGGGGCCGGGCGGGTCGAGGCCGAACCGGGCGCGGTGGAGGCGCTGTTGGAGCACTGCGCGGGCCTGCCGCTGGCCCTGGGCATCGTGGCCGCGCGCGCCGCCACCCACCCCGAGCTGCCCCTCGCCGCGCTCGCCGAGGAGCTGCGGGAGACGGCGACCCGGCTGGACGCGCTGGACACCGGCGATCTGACCGCCAATCTTCGCGCCGTCTTCGCCGCCTCGCACCGCGCCCTCTCCACCCCGGCGGCCGAGCTGTTCGGGCTGCTGGGCCTGGCGCCCGGCCCCGATATCGACCTGTCCGCCGCGGCCGCCCTCGCCGGGCTCGGCGCGCCCCGTACCCGCGTACTGCTCGGCGAGTTGGAGGCCGCGCACCTGGTCCAGCGGCACGCCCCGGCCCGCTACCGGATGCACGATCTGGTCCGGCTCTACGCGGCCGAATGCGGCCAGGCCGCCGAGCGCGGGCGGCGTACGGACGCGCTGCGGCGGCTGGTCGACTTCTATCTGCACACCGCCTACGCCGCCAACAGCCTGGTGGACGGGCCGAACACGCCGTTCCGACCCGAGCTGGACCCGCCCGCGCCCGGCTGCGCCCCGGTCCGTCTCGAGGACCCGGGCGCGGCCCTGGACTGGTTCGACGTCGAACACGCCTGCGTTCTCGCCGCCCAGCGGCTGGCCCTGAAGCAGGAATGGCACACCGCGGTCTGGCAGCTGGCCTGGACGCTGATCTCCTACCACTGGCGCGGCGCGCACTTCCGGGATCACCTCAGGGTCTGGCGGGCGGGGCTCACCGCCGCCGAGCGGCAGGGACATCCGCCCGCGCGGGCGCTCGCCCACTGGCGCCTGGGCCAGGCCGCCTCACACCTGGGACGGGGCGCCGAGGCCCTGGACCACCTCGGCCGGGCCCTGGCGGTGTACGAGGAGGCCGGCGATGTACCAGGCCAGGCCCATACACATCGCACCCTTGGATGGGTTTGGGAGCAACAGGGCGACAAAGAGGCCGCGTTGAGCCATGCCCGTCAGGCCCTGGGTCTGTATGAAGGGCTGGGCAACCCGGTCTGGCAGGCGGGCCAGCTCAACGCGGTCGGTTGGTGCCACGCCCAGCTGGGCCGCTTCGAGGAAGCCCGCGACCACTGCGAGCGGGCCCTGGCGCTGTTCCGTGCCGAGGCCGGCCGGGGCGCCGAAGCCTCGACGCTGGACAGCCTCGGCTACATCGCCCACCACACCGGCCGTCACGACCGGGCGCTGGACCATTACGGCGAGGCCCTGGAGCTGTTCCGCGAGGCGGGCAACGCGTACGACGAGGCCGATACCCTCGCCCATATCGCCGACGCCCAGCAGGCCCTGGGCCGGACCGAGGAGGCCCGGGAGAACCGGCTCCTGGCCCTCGACCTGTACCGCGCCCAGCGCCGTGACGCAAAGGCCCAGCACATCCAGGACCAGCTCTGATTCTCGATCGCGGGATCCGACCACTCGGTCGTTCAGGTCAACAGCGCGGGCTACTTCGGCGGCGGCGTGGCGACCGTGTTCGGCTCGATCGCCGCGCTCAACCGCTCCGTCATCGCGGGGAACAGCGCGACCAAGACCGCGGGCGGAATCTTCAACCTCGCCTCGGCCACCACGCTGAGCGGCGGCGTCGTGGGTGGGAACAGTCCCAACAACTGCACCGGCAGCTCCCCGGCGGTCGCGGACTGCACCGGCTGAGCCGCGCGTGCCGCCTCACGCCCGGAGGGCCCGGCCCGGTGCGGCATGCTGGGGGTATGGGAACGCATCTGATCACTGGAGCAGGCTCGGGCATCGGCGAGGCCGTGACCGAGCGGCTGGCCGAGCGTGGCGAGGAACTGTGGCTGCTGGCCCGCGACGCCGGGCGGGCGCGGGAGTTGGCGGGGCGCTTCCCCGGGGCCCGTACGGTCGTCGGTGACCTGGCGGACCCGGACAAACTGTCGTGGGCGCTGGGGCATCAGGAGCTGCCCGAACGGCTCGACTCGCTGCTGCATATCGCCGGCGTGGTGGACCTCGGCGAGGTCGGTGAGCTGACCCCCAAGCTGTGGACCCGCCAGCTCGCCGTCAACCTGGTCTCGCCCGCCGAGCTGACCCGGCTGATGCTGCCGCAGCTGCGGGTGGCGCAGGGGCATGTGGTCTTCGTCAACTCCGGCGCCGGGCTGCGGGCCAACGCCCAGTGGGGTGCGTACGCGGCGAGCAAGCACGGGCTCAAGGCGCTGGCCGACGCGCTGCGCTGGGAGGAGAGCGGCAACGGGGTGCGGGTGACGACCGTCTATCCGGGGCGTACGGCGACGCCCATGCAGGTCAAGGTGCATCAGCAGGAGGGCAAGGACTACGACCCGGAGCGCTGGATGACGGCCGCGTCCGTCGCGACCACGGTGCTCACGGCCCTCGACCTGCCGCGCGAGGCGGAGATCACCGATCTGTCGGTGCGGCCGCTCGCCTGACCGATGTGCGCGTGGAGCCCCGATACGTACGGCGGCGTACCGCGCCCGCCGACGTACGCTGACCAGGTGAGCAGCGAAGCCGAAGCGAGCGCGACCGCCGAGCGGGCGGGGTGCGGGGTCAGGGAGATCCGGGGGCTCGTCACCGAGCTGTCCCGGCGGATGGACGCGCACCGGCGCAGCCGGATCGCCGAGCTCGGCCTCACCCCCACTCAGGCGAAGGCCCTGGAGGAGCTGGGGGAGCCCAAGACGGCTCGGGAGCTGGCCGGGGTGCTGTGCTGTGAGCCGCCGAATGTGACGTATGTGATGGACAAGATGGAGAAGCAGGGGCTGGTCGTACGGCAGCCGCATCCCACGGACCGCAGGGCCAAGCAGCTGATCCTGACCGACGCGGGGCGGGAGCTGCGGCTGGATCTGCTGCGGCGGATGGGGAAGGACTCGCCGCTTGACCACCTGACCGACGAGGGGCGTCATGAGCTGCGGACGCAGCTGCTGAAGGCGCTCGACCGGGTGGGGTAGACGGCTGGGAAGGCCCCCGGAGTGGGTTCCGGGGGCTTTCGTATGCCGTCAGTAAAGTTATAGCTGTATCTATTGCAGCTGTAATAGATACAGCTATAAGTTCCTGCGCATGATCACTCGTACGGAGAGAGCACGGCAGAGGCAAGAGGACGCGACACGGCACGCGGGGACGGAACACCAGGGCGGGCAACTCCTCGCGCTGGCCCTCGGGTTCGTGATGGCGACCCTGGACGTGACGATCATCAACGTCGCGGGGCCCCAGCTGCGGTCCGGCCTGGAGCTGTCCCTCTCCGGCCTCACCTGGGTCGTCGACGGCTACGTCCTCGTCTTCGCGTCCCTGCTGCTGCTCGCCGGCTCGCTGGCGGGCCGCTTCGGGGCGCGGCGGATCTATCTGGTCGGGCTCGGGCTGTTCACCGTGGCCTCGCTGGTGTGCGCGGTGGCCCCGGTCGCCGGGGTGCTGGTGGCCGGGCGGCTGGCGCAGGGGGCCGGGGCCGCGCTGTTCATGCCGAGCTCGCTCACCCTCCTCATGAACGCCTTCCCGGGCGGCCCGGAGCGCACCCGGGTGCTTGGCCTCTGGTCCGCGATCGTCTCGACGGCGGCCGGACTGGGCCCCGCGGTCGGCGGGCTGCTGGTCGGCGGGCTGGGCTGGCGCAGCATCTTCCTGGTCAACCTGCCCGTCGGGCTCGCCGCCCTGGTGCTCGCGCGCCGCTATGTCGCGCCGCTGCCCGGCCGCCCCATGCCGCTGGGCGGGGCAGGGCACGCACTCGGTCTGGTCGCCCTCGCGGCGCTCGCGTACGGCCTGATCCAGGGGCCGGAGACGGGGTGGGGCGCGGCGCCGGTGCTCGCCGCGTTCGCGGTCGCGCTGCTGGCCGGGGCCGCCTTCGCGGTACGGGAGCGGGCCGCGGGGACGACGGCCCGGGTGCTGCCCGGCGAGCTCTTCGCCAACGCACACTTCTCGACCGCCAACGCCGTCGGCTTCCTCTTCAACCTCGGCTGCTACGGCGCGATGTTCGTGCTCGGGCTCTTCCTGCAGAACGCGCGCGGCGCGAGCCCCATGGAGGCGGGCCTCCAACTGCTCCCCACTCAGCTGGTCTTCCTGCTCGGCAACGTCCTGTACGCCAAGGTGGGGCACCGGCTGGGCAACCGGGCCGCGCTCGCCGGGTCGTTGCTGTACACGGCGGCCGGGACGATCGCCCTCGCGGTCGTCATCTCCCCGGAGCTGCCCTATTGGGCGCTCGCCGTGATCCTGGGCGTCTTCAACACCGGCCTCGGCGTCGCTTCCCCTGCGATGACCGGCGCCCTCATGGACGCCGCCGGACGCGAGCACGCGAGCGTCGGCTCGGCCACGCTCAACGCGAACCGGCAGATCGGCACGCTGGTCGGCATCGCCGCCATGGGTGCGGTGCTCGCGGGCGGGGGCGGCTGGTACGCGGGCGTCGCGGCCTGCTTCGCACTGGCCGGCGGGGCGTACGCGGCCGCGGCCCTGCTGGCCTGGTTCGGCCTGCGGGCACCGCGAGCCGACGGAGCGGTTCACGTCGGCGGCCCCGCGGCTCGTACCCTTCCGGGGTGAGCGAGAAGAGCACCGCGGACCCGAACGACGCGGACGATGCGAACACCACCACCAGGCCGCGCTGGGGCGCAGGCGCCGCGACCGGCGTCGGGTCGATGCCGGGCGGCGACGCGCGGGAGGCCGCCAAGACCGTCACCGGATCGCTGGAGACGCTGCCGTACCTGCCCGAGCTGCCCGCGCGCGGGCCCGGCGCGGACATGATCGGGCGGACCGCCGGGATGCTGGTCGAGGTGTACGCGCATGTGGAGCCGAGCGGCTGGCGGATCAGCGACCGCCCCGGGCGCGACACCCGGCGGGCACGCGCCTGGCTGAGGGAGGACCTGGACGCCCTGGAGGAGTTCACCCAGGGCTATCAGGGCGCGCTCAAGGTGTCGGCCGTCGGGCCCTGGACCCTGGCCGCCGGGCTCGAACTGCGCGGCGGAGAGGCCGCGCTGAACGACGCGGGCGCCTGCCGGGACCTGACCGCCTCGCTCGCGGAGGGGCTGCGCGCCCATCTGGAGGAGGTGCGCCGCCGGGTCCCCGGGGCCCAGGTGGTGCTCCAGCTCGACGAGCCGGGCCTGATGGCGGTGGCGCGCGGGCGGGTCCGTACGGCCAGCGGCTACCGCACCTACGCGGCGGTGGACCGGGGCGTGCTGGAGGGGGCGCTGCGGGATGTGATCGAGGTTACGGACGGGCCGGCGGTCGTCCACTCGTGCGCGCCCGGCGTGCCTTTCGGGCTGCTGCGGAGGGCCGGGGCCACCGGGGTGTCGTTCGACTTCTCCCTCCTCACGGAGCGTGAGGAGGAGGCGATCGGGGAGGCCGTCGAGGGCGGCACCTCGCTGTTCGTCGGCGCGGTGCCGGGCACGGATGCCCCATTGTCGGACCCTGCCGGTAGCGTCATGGGTGTCAGGACGCTGTGGCGCAGGCTGGGGCTGTCACCAGGGACTCTCGCCGAGTCCGTGGTGGTCACCCCGTCGTGCGGCCTCGCGGGCGCCTCGCCCGCGTACGCGCGCGCCGCGCTGGCCCACTGCGTCCGGGCGGCGAGATCGCTCGCGGACAACCCTGAGTAACGGGAGGACGACACGGTGGCCGGCGAACAAGAGTCGACAGTGCCCGCCGAGGCGCGGGACAAGCACGCCATCCTCGCTGAGCAGGTCGAAGAGCACCGCTTCCGGTACTACGTCAAGGACGCCCCGATCGTCAGCGACGCCGCGTTCGACCGCCTGCTGCGCGAGCTGGAGGCGCTGGAGGAGGAGTACGCGGAGCTCAGGACGCCCGACTCGCCGACCCAGAAGGTCGCGGGGGCGTACGAGACCGAGTTCACCGAGGTCGAGCACCGCGAGCGCATGCTCAGCCTGGACAACGCGTTCGACGGTGAGGAGCTGGCCGGCTGGGCCGACCGCATCGTCAGGGAGCTCGGGGACACCGGGTACCACTTCCTGTGCGAGCTCAAGGTGGACGGCCTCGCGGTCAACCTCACGTACGAGCGGGGCCGGCTGACCCGCGCCGCCACCCGCGGCGACGGGCGCACCGGCGAGGACATCACGCCCAATGTGCGGACGATCTCCGTGATCCCCGACCGTCTCAAGGGCGACCGCGTCCCGGAGCTCGTGGAGGTCCGCGGCGAGGTCTACTTCCCCGGGGCGCGCTTCGAGGAGCTGAACGCGCGGCTGGTGGAGGCCGGGAAGCCGCCCTTCGCCAACCCGAGAAACGCGGCGGCGGGCTCGCTGCGCCAGAAGGACCCCAAGGTCACCGCGAGCCGCCCGCTGCGCATGGTGGTCCATGGCATCGGCGCGCGCGAGGGCTTCGACATCGACCGGCAGTCGCAGGCGTACGAGCTGCTGCACGAGTGGGGGCTGCCGACCGCGGCCCACTTCAAGGTCGTGGATTCGCTCGACGCCGTCAGCGAGTACATCGCGTACTACGGGGACCCCAAGCGGCGGCATTCGCTGGAGCACGAGATCGACGGCGTCGTCGTCAAGCTCGACGAGATCCCGCTCCAGGGGCGGCTCGGCTCCACCTCGCGGGCGCCGCGCTGGGCCATCGCCTGGAAGTTCCCGCCGGAAGAGGTCAACACCAAACTGGTCGACATCCGGGTCGGCGTCGGGCGCACCGGGCGCGTCACTCCGTTCGCCGTGGTCGAGCCGGTCACGGTCGCGGGCTCGGAAGTCGAATTCGCGACCCTGCACAATCAGGACGTCGTCAAGGCCAAAGGCGTGCTGATCGGCGACACGGTGGTGCTGCGTAAAGCGGGCGATGTCATTCCGGAAATTGTGGGGCCGGTCGTCGATCTCCGGGACGGCAGCGAGCGGGAGTTCGTGATGCCCGCCGAGTGCCCGGAGTGCGGCACCGCGCTGCAGCCGATGAAGGAGGGCGATGTCGATCTGCGCTGCCCCAACGCCCGATACTGCCGGGCCCAGATCCGCGAGCGGGTCTACTACCTCGCGGGCCGCAAGTGTCTGGACATCGAGAATTTCGGCTATGTAGCCGCCGGGGCGCTCACCCAGCCGCTGGATCCCGCCGAACCGCCGCTGAAGGACGAGGGCGATCTGTTCGATCTGAAGGTCGAACAGCTGCTGCCCATCACGTCGTACGTCCTGGACATGGACAGCGGACTGCCCAAGCGCGACCCCAAGACCGGCGAAGAGAAAGTCGTCACCTTCTTCGCCAACCAGAAGGGCGAGCCGAAGAAGAACACCCTCGCCATGCTGGACAACATCGAGGCGGCCAAGCAGCGCCCGCTGGCCCGTATCATCACCGGCCTTTCGATCCGTCATGTCGGGCCGGTCGCGGCGGCCGCGCTGGCCCGTGAGTTCCGCTCGCTGGACCGGATCGCCGAGGCGAGCGAGGAGGAACTGGCCGCAGTGGAGGGCGTGGGGCCCACCATCGCGGCCTCGGTCAAGCAGTGGTTCGCCGAGGACTGGCACCGCGAGATCGTGGAGAAGTGGCGCCGGGCCGGAGTGCTGCTGGAGGAGGAGGCGCCCGAGGACGAGGGGCCGCGCCCGCTCGAAGGGCTCACCGTCGTGGTCACGGGCACCTTGCAAACGCACACTCGGGACGGGGCGAAGGAGGCGCTGCAGAACCGGGGTGCCAAAGTCTCGGGTTCCGTTTCGAAGAAGACAGATTTTGTTGTTGTCGGCGACAATCCAGGATCGAAGTACGACAAAGCCATGCAGTTGAAGGTTCCCGTGCTCGATGAGGATGGATTTGCGGTCCTCCTCGAACAGGGGCCCGAGCCCGCGAGAGAGGCTGCGGTGACGCCTGCGGAGTAGTGCCGCGCTGACAACCTGTGGAGTGGTACGGAGTAGTACGGAGTACGGATGACTCGGCATGACTCCGTATCACCCGCATGACTCCGCATCACTCTCCCTCACTCACATGACTCCACATCACCCGTCCGGCCGAACTGTCCGGTGGAGTACCGAGCGGGTTCCGGTCCAACCTGGCCGGAATACGACCGGGAGCACTTCCCGGGCATAGCGAGCGGGCATCACCCTTACAGCGCATACCAGATGGTTATGGATCGTCGGGCGGCATTCGGGCAACCGTCGCCGATCGCCGCCCGGCAAAGCCATCTGCCGCCTACTGTTGATGGTGTGCGCCTGCCGTGGCGCTGGCACCGCCGGCTGTGAGAGGGACGGGTATGAAACCGACCGAAAGCGCCGCCCCGGCGTCGCGGCTGCGCCGGCTCGTAGTGCCCGCGCTGCCCGCCGCGGCGGTCGCCATGGCCGCTTTCGCACTCGGCATCGGGGTATTCCGGGTGCTCGACGCGGGCCATGCGCTCTTTCCCGACGGCACAGTGGGCTGGTCCCTCGCCGTCCTCACCGGAATCATCGTCGGCCATCTCGTCGCCATGGGCCGCGACCGCTGGTGGGGCGGCACCGGATCCGGCTCCGCGTTAACCCTGGCCGCGCTGCTGCTGTACGGCTGGCTGCCCGCCGGTCTTGTCAGCCTCGCCGTCGTCGTCCTGGTCGGCGCCGCCCGACGGCACCGCTGGCGGCAGGCGGCGCTGCACGGCGCGGTCGACATCATCGGCGTCGGCGCGGCCGCCCTCACCCTCGCCGCCTTCGGCACCGTCCCCACCGTCGAGCACCCCTGGCGGCCGGCGAGCTGGGAGATGTCCGCCATCCCCCAGACGGCCCTGGCCGCCTTCGGTTATCTCGCGGTCACCCGCGCCCTCCTCTGGTACTCCCTCGCCCCGCCAGGCGCCGGACTGCCCACCCTCGCCCGCACCGCGCTCGTCCGACAGGCCCTCGTCGGCATCGCACTGCTCGGCATCGCCCCGCTCATCGTCGTCGTCGCCGACGAGATGCCCCTGCTGCTCCCGCTGTTCGCGGTGCCCCTGATCGCCCTCGACTCCACGCTGTGGATCGCCCGGGTGCGCGCCGAGGAGCAGCTGCGCGACCCGCTCACCGGACTGCCCAACCGCCAGTGGCTGCTCGAACGGACCTGGACCGCGCTGGACGAAGCCGAGCGAAGCGGTACGCGCAGCGCCCTGGTCCTGCTCGACCTCGACCGCTTCCGCTCGGTCAACGACACCCTGGGCCATCTGGCAGGCGACCGGCTGCTCCTGCAAATCGCGGACCGGCTGCGGCTCGCACTGCCCGGCGGGGCGGAGGTCGCGCGGCTCGGCGGCGACGAGTTCGCGGTGCTGCTGCCCACCACCGACTCGCTCACCAGCGCCCAGCGCGCGGCCCGCAGCCTCGTCGGCGACCTCGGCTCACCGCTCGACCTGGACGGACTCACCCTCGTCCTCGAAGCCAGCGCCGGCGTCGCCGTCTACCCCGACCACGCCCTCGACGCCGAAGGGCTGCTGCGCCGCGCGGACGTCGCCATGTACCAGGCCAAGCGCGACCGCAGCGGCGTCGAGCTGTACGAGGCCCGCCGCGACGGCAACACCCCCGACCGGCTCGGCCTGCTCGGCGATCTCCGGCGGGCCCTGGACGCGGGCGACGTCGAGCTCCACTACCAGCCCAAGGTCGGCTTCGACGGCCATGTCGCCGGCCTCGAAGCGCTCGTCCGATGGGTCCACCCCGACCGGGGGCGGGTCCCCCCGGACGAGTTCATCTCCATGGCCGAGACCTCCGGGCTGATGCCCCGGCTCACCGAGTACGTCCTGGAGACGGCGCTCGGCCAGGTCGCCCGCTGGCGCGCCGACGGCCTGGACGTACCCGTCGCGGTCAACGTCTCGCCCCGCGATGTGCACACCCCCGGCTTCGCCGGCGCCGTCGCCGGGCGGCTCGCCCGCCACGGCGTCCCGGCCGGCGCGCTGCAATTGGAGATCACCGAGCACGTCCTCCTCGAAGACCCGCAGCGCGCCGCCGACACGCTGGCCAGCCTCACCGGACACGGTGTGCGGATGTCCCTCGACGACTTCGGCACGGGCTACTCCTCGCTGGTCCATCTGCGGCGGCTGCCGGTGAGCGAGCTCAAGATCGACCGGTCGTTCGTCGCCCGGCTGGCCGTGGACAACGAGGACGCGGAGATCGTCCGCTGCACGGTCGACCTCGCCCATTCCCTGGGGCTGCTCGTCGTCGCGGAGGGCGTCGAGGACGACGAGACCTGGGAGCGGCTGCGGGACCTGGGCTGCGACGCGGTGCAGGGCTGGCTGGTCGCGGCGGCGATGCCGCCCGACGAGACGACGGCGTGGCTGCGGGCCCGCGGCGAACGCGGCTGGCACCGCGAGGACTCGACCCCACCCCCGCCCACGACCCCCGCCCCGCCCACGACCTCGACCCCGGCCTCGGCCCCGACATCGGCCACGACATCGGCCACCGCGACGGCCGCCCCGGCCGAAGAAGACGCGGATCAGCCGGTCACCTAGCCGGTCACCCAGCCGGGCCGTAATCCCCCCGGAGCGCAGCTCGGGGACGGGAAGGGGACGGGAAGGGGACGGGGAAGAGGGCGGGAAGGGGAAAGCGTTTCGCTCCCGGCGTGGCCGGAGCCATAGGATTGGGGCGAAAACTCTCCACACTCACCCTGAGGATCGCTGCATGCCTGGCATCACGCGCGAGGAGGTCGCCCACCTCGCCCGGCTGGCGCGTCTGGAGCTGAAGGACGAAGAGCTCGATCACTTCGCCGGACAGCTCGACGACATCATTGGCGCGGTCGCCCGCGTCTCCGAGGTCGCCGACCAAGACGTACCGCCGACCTCTCACCCGCTGCCGCTGACCAATGTCATGCGTCCGGACGTCGTCCGTCCGTCGCTGACCCCGCAGGAGGCGCTGTCCGGCGCCCCCGCCCAGGAGCAGCAGCGATTCAAGGTGCCGCAGATCCTGGGGGAGGAGTGACTCGCATGGCTGATCTGAACAAGCTCACCGCATCCGGCATCGCCGAGAAGATCGCCTCCGGTGAGGTCACCGCCGTCGAGGTGACCGAGGCGCACCTGGCCCGTATCGAGGCGGTCGACGAGAAGGTGCACGCCTTCCTGCACGTCGACCGCGAGGGCGCGCTGGCGCAGGCCCGCGCCGTGGACGACAAGCGCGCCCGCGGCGAGGAGCTCGGCCCGCTGGCCGGCGTTCCGCTCGCGCTCAAGGACATCTTCACCACCAAGGGGATCCCGACCACGGTCGGTTCCAAGATCCTCGAAGGGTGGATCCCGCCGTACGACGCGACGCTGGTCACCCGTCTGAAGGACGCGGACGTGGTGATCCTCGGCAAGACCAACATGGACGAGTTCGCCATGGGGTCCTCGACCGAGAACAGCGCGTTCGGCCCCACCAACAACCCGTGGGACCTCACCCGTATCCCCGGCGGCTCCGGCGGCGGCTCCTCCGCCTCGCTCGCCTCGTTCCAGGCCGCGCTCGCGATCGGGACGGACACCGGCGGCTCGATCCGCCAGCCCGCCGCCGTGACCGGCACGGTCGGTGTCAAGCCGACGTACGGCGGGGTGTCCCGCTACGGCATGGTGGCCTTCTCCTCGTCCCTGGACCAGGGCGGCCCGTGCGCCAGGACCGTGCTGGACGCGGCGCTGCTGCACGAGGTCATCGCCGGGCACGACCCGCTCGACTCCACCTCCATCGACGCCCCGGTCCCGCCGGTCGTCGAGGCCGCGCGCAACGGCAGCGTGCGCGGTATGCGCATCGGCGTGGTGAAGGAGTTCAGCGGCGAGGGCTACCAGCCCGGCGTCGTGCAGCGCTTCAACGAGTCGGTTGAGCTGCTGCGCGAGCTCGGCGCCGAGGTCGTGGAGCTGTCCTGCCCGTCGTTCGACAAGGCGCTGGCCGCGTACTACCTGATCGCGCCGTCCGAGTGCTCGTCCAACCTGGCCCGCTTCGACGGTCTGCGCTACGGCCTGCGGGTCGGCGACGACGGTTCGCGGTCCGCCGAGGACGTCACCGCGCTCACCCGCGCGGAGGGCTTCGGCGCCGAGGTCAAGCGCCGGATCATGCTGGGTACGTACGCGCTGAGCTCCGGCTACTACGACGCGTACTACGGCTCCGCGCAGAAGGTCCGCACCCTGATCACCCAGGACTTCCAGCGCGCCTTCGAGCAGGTGGACGTGCTGGTCTCGCCGACCACCCCGACCACCGCCTTCCCGATCGGCGAGCGCGTCGACGACCCGATGGCGATGTATCTGGCCGACCTGTGCACCATTCCGGCGAACCTCGCGGGGAACGCGGCCATGTCACTGCCCTGCGGCCTGGCGCCCGAGGACGGTCTGCCGGTCGGCCTGCAGATCATCGCCCCCGCCCTGGCCGATGATCGGCTCTACAAGGTCGGCGCCGCGGTCGAGGCCGCGTTCGTCGACAAGTGGGGGCACCCGCTGCTCGAGGAGGCACAGTCACTGTGAGCGACGCACGCGCGGCCGCCGGGCCGCAGACGACTTCGAAAGCCGCACCTCCGCGCCGCGCGGGCGGAGAAGCGAACGGAGAGACACCTTGAGTGCGATCAAGAAGGCCAAGAGCTTCAAGAAGTCCAAGCCCGGCACCTACCTGTCCATCGGCTCCGCGCTCTTCGGCGCGGTCAGCGTGGCCAAGCAGGTCAAGAAGGCCCGATCCGAGAACGACAAGCTGCAGCTGGTCGACGCGGTGGTCTCGGCCGCCGCGATCGTGACCACCGTGGCTCTGCTCGTCCGTGAGCTCAAGCGCATGGGCGACGACGACGTCCTGGCGGACTGAGAGGTTAGTTTTCTGTGACCGTCACTGAACTGGTGTCGTACGAGGACGCCCTCGCCGCCTACGACCCCGTGATGGGGCTCGAGGTCCACGTCGAGCTCGGCACCACGACCAAGATGTTCTGCGGCTGCTCCACGGCGCTGGGCGCCGAGGCCAACGCGCAGACCTGCCCCACCTGCCTCGGCCTGCCCGGCTCACTCCCGGTCGTCAACGAGACCGGCGTCGAGTCCGCCATCAAGATCGGCCTCGCGCTGAACTGCGAGATCGCCGAGTGGTGCCGCTTCGCCCGGAAGAACTACTTCTATCCGGACATGCCGAAGAACTTCCAGACCTCGCAGTACGACGAGCCGATCGCCTTCAACGGCTATCTGGACGTCGAGATCGACGGCGGCGAGGTCTTCCGGGTCGAGATCGAGCGCGCCCACATGGAGGAGGACACCGGCAAGTCGACCCACGTGGGCGGCGCGACGGGCCGTATCCACGGCGCCCAGCACTCCCTCCTCGACTACAACCGGGCCGGTATCCCGCTCATCGAGATCGTCACCAAGCCGATCGAGGGGGCCGGGGACCGGGCCCCGGAGGTCGCCAAGGCGTATGTCGCGGAGCTGCGCGAGCTCATCAAGGCGCTCGGGGTCTCCGAGGCGCGCATGGAGATGGGCCAGATGCGGTGCGATGTGAACCTGTCACTGCGGCCGCACGGCGCCGACAAGTTCGGCACCCGCTCCGAGACCAAGAACGTCAACTCGCTGCGCTCCGTCGAGCGCGCGGCCCGCTTCGAGATCCAGCGCCAGGCCGCCGTGCTCGGCGGCGGCGGCACGGTGATCCAGGAGACCCGTCACTTCCACGAGGAGGACGGCTCGACGACGTCCGGCCGGATCAAGGAGGAGGCGGAGGACTACCGCTACTTCCCCGAGCCTGACCTGGTGCCGGTCGCGCCGTCGCGTGACTGGGTGGAGGAGCTGCGGGGCACGCTGCCGGAGCTGCCCCGGGTGCGCCGCACCCGGCTGCGCGAGGAATGGGACATCTCGGCCCACGAGATGCAGTCCGTCCTCAACGCGGGCGCGATCGACCTGATCACCGCCACCATCGACGCGGGCGCCGACGCCGCGTCGGCGCGCAAGTGGTGGATGGGCGAACTGGCCCGCCGCGCCAACGAGGACGGCGTCGACCTCGCGTCGCAGCCGATCACCCCGGTCCAGGTCGCGCGCGTATGCGCCCTGGTCGCCGAGGGCTCGCTCAACGACAAGCTGGCGCGCCAGGTCATCGAGGGCGTGCTGGCGGGCGAGGGCGACCCGGACGCGGTCGTCCAGGCCCGCGGGCTGAAGGTCGTCTCGGACGAGGGCGCGCTCGGCGCCGCCGTCGACGAGGCCATCGCGGGCAACGCGGCCATCGCCGACAAGATCCGCGGCGGCAAGGTCGCGGCGGCGGGCGCGCTGGTGGGCGCGGTCATGAAGGCCACCCGCGGCCAGGCCGACGCGGCGCGCGTACGGGAGCTGATCCTGGAGAAGCTGGGCGTCCAGGGCTGAGCGGTTTCGCTTGATATCGCTTGCGACGCACGCGGCGGGGTGTCATCCACACCCCGCCGCGTGCGTTTTCGCGTACAGGCACCCTTACGGCAGCTACAGCAGCTCCGGTGTGAGGTCCGGGGCCGGCATGTCGGGGTCGAAGGGGAACAGCGGGCGTTCCAGGTGGTGGTGGCCCAGGCGGGGGAGGTTCTGGTCGACGCTGCCCGGGGTGAGGGCCAGGTGCCAGTCGGCTGCCAGGGCGTAGAGCTCCGGGGCCGGGCAGCCTGCCTTGACGACGAGCAGGTCGTATCCGCGCGGGTCCAGCTCGCCGAAGTCCGCGCGGGTGCGGAACGGCTTGCGGCGGCTGACCAGGACCGTGGTCACCCCGCCGCGGCGTACGGCGGCCTGGTCGCCGCCGGCCTCGCCGGCTTCGCGTAGGGCCACGACCTCCCCGGTGAGCTCGTACGGGGCGTACGCGGACGCCCCGTACGAGCCGCCGACCGACAGGCGCACCGTCGCGCCGACGCCCGCCGCGAAACACCGGGCGACCGCCGCCGGGTCGGTGATGCCGGCGTGCAGAGCGGTGGCGCGGCCGGTGGCCAGAGCCTCGTTGGCCAGTAGGCGGCGCAGCATGTACGCGAGATCGCCCGCGCCGCCCGCCGCCGGGCTGTCGCCGGAGTCGGTGATCAGGAAAGGGCGGGCGAGGGAGGCGACGGCCGCTTCGACGCAGGTGTCGGCGTCGGCGGCGGGGCCGGGGAAGACGAAGTCGCGGCGCAGGTCCCAGTACTCCTTGGCCAGCGAGCGCGCCTGTTCGACGGCGAGGGCGGGGTCGTCGCCGGTGACGACGACGGCGGCCTTGCAGCGCGGTTCGTCGGCCCAGGGGCAGCCGGCCCAGACGGCCGCGTCCACGATGCCGTCCAGTTCCCCGATGGAGCCCAGCCGCCCGTACAGCGACTTGGCGGGTTCCAGCCGGGGGCTGGTGCGCTCGGCGGGCAGCAGTACGGGCACCTGCACCCAGGCCAGGTGGGGGCGGCCCTTGCCCGCGACGAGGCGTTCGACGAGCTTGCGGGCGGCGCGTTCGCGGGTCCGGGCGGCGGCGTCCTGGTGCGGGGCCAGGCGGTGTGCGGTGATCAGGTCCAGCCGGGTGGCGAGCCGGCGCGAGACGTTGCCGTGGGGGTCCATCGCGGCGGAGATCAGCGCGCCGGGGCCGAGGGCATCGCGTACCGCGTCGGTCAGATCGGCCTCGGCGTCCTCCAGGCCGGTCACGCTCATCGCGCCGTGGAGGTCGTGGACGAGGCCGTCGAGGGGGCCCGCCTGCCGTATGCGGTCGACCAGTTCGGCCTTGAGGCGGTCGTACACCTCCGGCTCGACCGGTCCGCCCGGCGGGGCCTCGGCGTGGACCAGCGGCACCCACTCCACCGGGCCGCTGAGCTCGCCGTCCGGCCGGGCCCAGGGGTAGCGGTCCCACAGCTCCGCGCCGCGGGTGACGCGGAAGTCGTCGTACCCGGTGCGGTGCGGGCTGAAGGTGCTGGACGGGGCGCAGACGCCGCCGATGCCGATGCGCGGGCGGCGGCCGGCGGGGGAGGGCGTGCTCATGCGTGTGCGGGTTCCTTTCCCGGCTCGCGCGGCGCGGCGGCGGTCAACAGCGCGGCAACCACCTCTTGGCGCGGCAATCGCCTATGGCGGAACAATAGCCGCGAACGCGTCGCTACTTCGCACACGTCACTCCGTCACCAGGGGGCGGGAATCGCGCTGCGGGGGAAGGCCCGCCTGCTGCGGCAGTTCCCGGCGGGTGCGTACGGGGGAGAGGAAGACGGGCAGAAAGGCGAGCGCCAGCAGGCAGCCGCCGACCCACAGCGCGGGGCGCACCCCGGCGAACTGGCCGATCAGGCCCGCCGCGGCGGAGCCGACGGCGACAGCGCCGGTGAGCATGAAACGGAAGGTGGCGTTCATGCGGCCGAGGAGCGGGTCGGGCGTCAGGCGCTGGCGCAGGCTGACGCCCAGGACGTTGTCGAGGCCGATCTTGAACGTGGCCAGCAGCCAGCCCGCCCCGGCGGCCCAGATCCAGGGGCCACGGCCGATGAGCGGGATGAGCAGCGCGGCCGGCGCCAGGCACGCGCCGACCAGGGACAGGGCGCGACCGTAGCCGAGGCGCCGGGCGGCGGCGCGGGCGCAGCGGGCGCCGAGGAAGATGCCGACCCCGCCGACCGCCCAGTACGCGCCCAGCACCCCGGCGGACAGGCCGAGTTCGCGGGTGAACAGCACCGGGAGCAGGGTGTTGATCAGCTGCGAGCCGAGGTTGGTGAGGGACGCGGTGAGCGCGAGGGCACGCAGCTCCCGGTCGCGCAGGACGTGCCGCAGCCCCTCGGCGATCTGCGCCCCCAGCCGGGCGGGCCGCCGCCCGGGGCCGGCCGGCGGTGTGGGCGTACGCCGGATGCCGGTGAGCCGGAGCGCCGAGGCGAGGTAGCACGCCCCCACGCTGACCACGGCCAGCGGCGCCGTGAGCAGCTGTACGAGCGCGCCGCCCGCGCCCCTGCCCGCCACATTGCCCGCGGCCTGGAGGCCGACCACCGCGGCGTTCGCCCGTACCAGCCCGTCGCGGCCGACCAGCTGCGGCAGAAAGCTCTGCGAAGCCACGTCGAAGAACACGGTGGCGCCGCCGTTCAGCAGGACGACGGCGTACAGCTGGTGGAGGGTGAGGGCGTCCAGCGCCCAGGCCACCGGCACGGACGCGAACAGAACGGCCCGCGTCAGATCCGCGGCGATCAGCACCCGGCGGTGCCGCATCCGGTCCACCCAGGCCCCGGAGGGCAGGCCGATGACGAGGAACGCGGCGGTGCTCAGCGTGGCCAGGAGGCCGACCTGGCCGGGGCTCGCGTCGAGGGCGGTCACCGCGATCAGCGGGATGGCGACGTAGCCGATGTTCGTGCCGAGCTGGCTGAGCGCCGTGGCCGTGAACAGGGTCCGGAAGTCGCGTAGCCGCCAGGGGGATTCCATGGACATGACGGGTACGTTGCCGGGCGCCGCCGCCGCGTACCAACGATTTAGCCTCTGCTGAATTAGCCTCTGCTGAATGAGGCACGAGCCGCGGGCCGCGGGCGACACGCTGGAGATCGAGTTCTCGGCCGAGGACGTGGCCCGTACCCGCTTCGCCATATCCCCGCTGTGGGAGGTGGTGGCCAGCGTGCGCGTCCTCAAGGGCGCCGACGGGCACGGTATGCACCGGCGGTGGACCGAGCAGGTGCGGACCGGGCTCGCGGCCGCGCGGCTGGACCTGGCGCCGCTGTCCCGTCTGATCGCCGTGCCCACCGCGGGCATCCCCGGCTTCCTCGTACCACCGCCCACCACCCCGCAGCCCGCCCTTGAAGTGGAGCTGGCGGCGTTGCGCGCCACCCCGCCCCACCTGCTGCGGACGACATCAGCGGGGGCGGAGGCGGGCGTCGCCGCGCTGCGCGAGGACCCCAGGCGCGGTCTCGACCGGCTGGCGGAGGTGATCGCCGCGTACTGGGAGGTCGCGCTCGCGCCGTACTGGCCGCGCATTCTCACCCTGTTCGAGAGCGACATCCTGCACCGGGCCAGGCGCTTCGCGGAGGGCGGCGCCCGGCGCCTGTTCGACGACCTCGATCCGCAGCTCACCTGGGACTCGGGCACCCTGCAGATGGCCCACCGCTGTATCCGCGGGGTGCGGCGGCTGGACGGGCGGGGGCTGCTGCTCGTGCCTTCGGCGTTCGTCTGGCCGCGGATCTTCTCCACCCTCGACAGCGCGGACTGGCAGCCCAATCTGCGCTATCCGCCGCGTGGCGTCGGGACCCTGTGGGAGCAGCGTCCCCAGCCGTGCTCCGACGCCCTGGCCGGTGTGCTCGGCCGCACCCGCGCCCTGCTGCTGGCCGAACTGGCCGCCCCCGCCTCCACCACGGACCTCGCCCGCCGCATCGGCCTGTCCCCGGGCGGCGTCTCGCAGCATCTGACGGCGCTGCGCGCGGCGGGTCTGGTGAGCGCGCACCGCACCGGGCGGGTGGTGCTCTACGCGCGCACGAGCGTGGGCGAGGCGCTGGTGAGCGGCCGCTGACAGGCGGCGGACCTCCCGGACCTCATTCCCGTAAGCGGTGTGGGGAAGTCCACAAAGGGGACAAAGGATCTCTTCCGGGTGTCACAGTGCATGAGAGTTCGCCGCCGGTCCAGATCCTGGACGCGCGGCGGGCCTTCATATGTTCATCAGTGCGTGCGTCGCCACGGGCTCGGCCCACCCCCGCCGTGAGCCCGGCGGGTTCGGCGCGATACCCCGGAAAGCAGGCCATGGCCGCACTTGCCCGGTGGTGCCTCAGGCGCCGCTTTGTCGTCATCGCGCTGTGGCTGGCCGCCTTCGCGGGCGTATCCGTCGCGGCCGCGGTCACGGGGTCCGCGTACTCGAACGACTACGGCATCCCGGGCACGGACTCGGCGCGGGTCTCCGAGCTGATGGAGCGGGAGTTCCCGAAGCAGGCCGGGGACAGCGACACGATCGTCTGGCATACGGCGCGCGACGCGGGCACGGTACGCGCGGTGGACGTACGGCAGCACCTGACGGCGGCGCTGGAGCGGGTGGAGAAGCTGCCCGGCGTCGTCTCCGTCGCCGGGCCGTACGGACGCGACAACACTGACAGCGGCGCGGATACGACGCGGATCAGCGCCGACGGGCACACCGCCTACGCCACGGTCCTCTTCGACCGGCCCGCCGCCGAACTCGGTGAGTCCCAGGTCCGCGACGTGGTCGACACCGCCCGCGCCGCGGCGGCCGACGGGCTCGAGGTGGAGATGGGCGGCGCGGGCATCGGCGCGGCCCAGCAGACGGGCTCGGCCCATCTCAGCGAGGCCATCGGGGTCGCCGCGGCCGCCGTCGTACTCTTCCTCGCCTTCGGCTCGCTCGCGGCGGCGCTGCTGCCGATCGCCACCGCGGTGGTCGGCGTGGGGACCGCGTACGCGGGGGTCGGGCTGCTCGGCCACGCCATGACCGTCGCCGACTTCGCGCCCATGCTCGGCACGCTGATCGGGCTCGGCGTGGGCATCGACTACGCGCTGTTCATCGTCACCCGGCACCGCCAGGGGCTCAAGGCCGGGCTGCCGGTCGACGAGGCGGCCCGGCGCGCGGTGGCCACCTCCGGGCGGGCGGTGATCTTCGCCGGGGCGACCGTGTGCATGGCGCTGCTGGGGATGCTGGTGTTGCGGCTGAGCTTCCTGAACGGAGTGGCGGTCGCGGCCGCGCTGACCGTTCTGCTCACCGTCGCCGCCTCGATCACCCTGCTGCCCGCGCTGCTCGGGCTGATCGGCCCCCGCGCCCTGAGCCGCCGCGAGCGGCGCCGGCTGGCCGCGCACGGGCCGCGGACCAGGGCCCGCGGCGGATTCGCGGCCCGCTGGTCGGCCCTGGTCGAGCGGCGCCCGAAGCTGCTCGCCGCCGTCGCGGTCGTGGTGATGCTGGTCCTCGCGCTGCCCACCCTCTCGCTCCGGCTGGGCACCTCCGACCAGGGCAACGACCCGGCCTCCGCGACGACCCGGCGCGCCTACGACCTGCTCGCCGAGGGCTTCGGCCCCGGCTTCAACGGTCCGCTGACGCTCGTCGGCCGCATCGACGACGCCGCCGACCGGGTCGCCTTCGGCAAGCTCCCCGAGACCCTGCGCGGCATCGAGGGCGTCGCCTCGGTGAGCGGGTCCGTCCTGAGCACCAGCGGCGACACGGCGCTGATCACGGTGGTCCCCGAGACCGCCCCGCAGTCGCGCGCCACCTCAGAACTGGTCGCCCGGCTGCGCGATGACGTGCTGCCGCAGGCCGCGGAGGCCACCTCGCTCAAGATGTACGTCGGCGGGCTGACCGCGGGCTACGACGACTTCGCGAGGGTGATCGTCGGAAAGCTGCCGCTGTTCGTGGGCGTGGTCGTGGGCCTCGGCAGCATCCTGCTGCTGCTCGCGTTCCGCAGCATCGGCATACCGGTCAAGGCGGCGGTCATGAACGTGGCCGCCGTCGCCGCGTCCTTCGGCGTGGTCGTCGCCATCTTCCAGTGGGGCTGGGGGAGCGAGCTGCTGGGGCTCGGCCGGGCCGGTCCGATCGAGCCGTTTCTGCCGGTGATCATGGTGTCGGTGCTCTTCGGGCTGTCCATGGACTATCAGGTCTTCCTGGTCAGCCGGATGTACGAGGAGTGGCGGCGCACCCGCGACAACCGGGCCGCGGTGCGGGTCGGCCTCGCCGAGACCAGCCGGGTCATCAACTCCGCCGCCGTCATCATGATCGCCGTCTTCTCGGCCTTCGTACTCAGCGGCGACCGGATCATCGCGATGTTCGGCATCGGCCTGGCCGCCGCCGTCGCCCTGGACGCCTTCGTCCTCCGTACGCTCCTGGTGCCCGCCCTGATGCATCTGCTGGGTGGGGCCAACTGGTGGCTGCCGCGGCGGCTGGACCGGTGGCTGCCGAGGATCAGCATCGAGGCGCCGAGCCCCGCTCACCCTGATCCCGCTGACCCTGAGCCGTCACCTGACCCTGCTGACCCTGCTTCTGAGCCGTCACCTGACCGCGCCCCTGAGCTGTCACCAATACCTCACCCGCGGCCGTCCGGTAGTAGAGCACCGACCGCCCCGCACGCCGCCGCCGCACCAGGTGGGCATCGAGCAGCACCTTGAGATGGCGGCCCACCGACCCCAGCCCCTGGCCGGTCAGCGCGACGAGCTGCGTGGTGCTCTTCGGGGTGTCGAGCAGGACGAGGACGGCCGCCCGGGCCGGGCCGAGCAGCTTGCCCAGTGACTCGGGCACCGAGGTCCGGTCCGCCTCGGCCAGCGCACCCGAACAGGGGTAGACCACCGCGTAGCGGTGCGGAGCGTCCCAGGAGACCCAGCCGTGGTGCGGGGTCACCGGCACGAACAGCAGCCGCGCCCCCGAGATCTCCCGCGGCGGGTTGTCGTACACGTTGATCTGCAGGCGGCTCTCCCCGAGCCACCGCATCCCCGGCCGCATGGCGTTCAGTACGGCCGCCCAGCCGCCCTGGCTCAGCCGCGCCGTACGCGCCACCACATCCGCCTCGATGATCCGCCGGCGCCGGGGCCAGGTGGGCAGCACCGTCTCGGTCCACACCCACTCCAGGACATCGGCGCAGCGCTCCGCGAGATCGGAGCGGCGCAGCGGGTCGGGGAGCGGGCCGCGCAGCGATACGGCCAGATCGGCGCGGGCGGTCTCGGGCGGGGTCTCGCGGATCCGCGCCAGCTCCTCCTCGAAGCCCGGCTCGCCCTCGCCGGTGGGCGTGGGGGTGAGGAAGTCCGCGAGCCAGCGGTGCCCCAGGGCAGCCCGTACGGTCAGCGCGGTGAGCGGATCGCCGGACAGCCGCGCCCGGTAGGCGGGCAGATGGGCGTCGAGCCAGGCGCGCTCGCCCGGGTGCCCGGCCACGCCCCGCTCCAGGGAGATCAGGCCCGCGATGGCCTCGGCGAGCGGCGATACGACGAACCGGCTCCCGGCGAGCGTGTCCGCGTTGACCAGCCACCAGCCCATCGTTTCGCCCAGCCCGCCCCGTCGTTTCGCCCCGTCGTTTCGCGTCATCGTTTCGCGTGCGCGCGAAACTGTAACCGCCCCGGGCGGGGACCGCTGAGACTCCGGGCCATGCGCACCTACCGAGAGCTATTCGCCGCACCGGAGTTCACTCCGCTCTTCCTCACCGGCACCCTTCAGGTGGCCGGCACGACGGTGAGCGGACTGGCCCTGGGCACGCTGGTCTACGCGGCGACCGGCTCACCGCTGCTGTCCGCCCTCAGCATGTTCGGCCCCAACCTGGCCCAGGTGGTCGGCGCGACGGTGCTGCTGTCGGCCGCCGACCGGCTGCCGCCGCGCGCGGCGATATGCGGCCTGGCGCTGTTCTTCGCCCTGGGCACCGCCCTCCAGGCCGTCCCCGGCCTGCCGCTGGCGGCCGTCTTCGCGGTCCTCCTGGTCCTCGGGGCGACCGCCTCGCTGGGCGGCGGGGTGCGTTCCGGGCTGCTCAACGAGATCCTGGCGCGGGAGGGCTATCTGCTCGGCCGCTCCGTGCTCAACATGTCCGCGGGCACCACCCAGATCTGCGGCTACGCGGTCGGCGGCCTCCTGGTGACGACCCTGTCGCCGCGCGGCACCCTGCTCACCGCCGCCGCCCTCCACCTCGCCGCCGCGGCCGTCGCCCGCTTCGGGCTCAGCCGGCGGCCGCCGCGCGCCGCCGGGCGGCCGTCGATCGCCGCGACCTGGCGCGACAACGCCCGGCTGTGGTCCTCCGCGCCGCGCCGCTATGTCTATCTCGCGCTGTGGGTGCCCAACGGGCTGATCGTCGGCTGCGAATCCCTCTTCGTCCCCTACGCCCCCCGGAACGCGGGGCTGCTGCTGGCCTGCGCCTCCCTCGGCATGCTCGTCGGCGACACCCTGACCGGCCGGTTCGTACCGCCCTGGTGGCGGGAACGGCTCGGCGCCCCGCTGCGGCTGCTGCTCGCCGCCCCGTACCTGGTCTTCGCCCTGCACCCGGCGCTGCCGCTCGCGGCGGCCGCGGTCACCCTCGCCTCGATCGGCTTCGCGGCGAGCCTGCTGCTCCAGGAGCGGCTGATGGCCCTGACCCCCGAGGAGCTGAGCGGGCACGCGCTCGGGCTGCACTTCTCGGGCATGCTCACCATGCAGGGCGTCGGAGCCACCCTCGCGGGCGCCGTCGCCCAGCACACCTCGCCCGCGACGGCGATGGCCGTGATGGCGGCGGCCTCCGTCGCGGTCACCCTGGCGCTGGCCCCGGGCCTAAGGCCGGAGAGCCGTCCTAAGGCCCCTGCGGGGGACGGGGCCCAGGAGGCCTAAGGCCCTGGCACGGGCGAAGATCGGGCACTCTCCCGATGCGGTGGACCCCCCTTGCGGACGAAGGTGGAGGGGTGCTGAAGACCCCGTCACATGCGGGAATCCGGTACCGAGGTCACCGAGGTCACCGAGGTCAGCTACGTCACCGACGTCACAGACGTCATTGAGGAGAACACGATGTTCCACCACGAGCTGTTCAAGGTCCGCGAGGCCGAGGCGCTGCGAGAGGCCGCCGCGTACCGGCTGGCCCGCGAGGCCCGGCGCGAGGGCAGGGGCCGATCCGCCGCCGATGAACCCGGGAGGCGGGTGAGGAGCGTGGACCGGCAGGACGGCGGCCGCCGTACGCCGCGGGCGTACGGCACCGTGGCCTGACGGCCGGGCCGCGCGCCGTGCTGCCCGTACCGCGTACGGCGGGGGTGCCGCGTACCGCTGGGGGGCCGTGCACCGCGGGGGTCCCGCGTACCGTGGGGGTCCCGCACGCTGCGGGGGTTCGTGATATCGCTCACGTCGTGGCCACCACCGCCATGGGCGCCACAGCCGCGGCCGCGACTGTGGCGCAAGGCGCAGCTCAAACCCTTACCCCGCTGTCGGACCCCTATGCGATCCTCGACGGCGTGCACCACACCTCAGTCAGCCCGGTGTTCGTCGGCCGCGCCGGGGAACTGTCCACCCTCACCGACGCGCTCGCCCGCGCCGCCGCGGGCGAGCCGCAGGTGTTGCTCGTCGGAGGGGAGGCGGGGGTCGGCAAGAGCCGGCTCGTGGACGAGTTCCTGATCGGGGCCGCGGCCGCCGGGGCCACCGCCGCGGTCGGCGGATGTGTGGAAATCGGCGTGGACGGCCTGCCGTTCGCCCCCGTGTCCACCGTGCTGCGCTCGCTGCGCCGCAAGCTGGGGGACGAACTGGACCGGGCCGTCGCCGGGCAGGAGGGCGAGCTGGCCCGGCTGCTGCCCGAACTGGGCGAGACGGCCCGCGAATCGCGCGAGGAGGACAGCCGCGCCCGGCTCTTCGAGCTCACCGTCCGGCTGCTGGAGCGGCTGGCCGCCGACCGGACGCTGGTCGTCGTGATCGAGGACCTGCACTGGGCCGACCGCTCCACCCGCGAACTGCTCGGCTATCTCTTCCGCTCCCTGATCAGCGCCCGGCTGCTGGTCGTGGCCACCTACCGCTCCGACGACATCCACCGCCGCCATCCGCTGCGCCCCTTCCTCGCCGAGATCGACCGGATGCGGGCGGTGCGCCGTATCGAGCTGCCCCGCTTCAACCGCTCCGAGGTCCGCGCCCAGATAGCCGGGATCTACGGCGCCCGACCGGACCGGGCGCTGGTCGACCGCATCTTCGAGCGCAGCGACGGAAACGCCTTCTTCGTCGAGGAGATCGCCCGCAGCATCAGCGAGGGCTGCTCTACGGGGCTCAGCGAATCGCTGCGCGACCTGCTGCTGGTGCGGGTCGAGGCGCTGCCCGAGGAGGCCCAGCAGGTGGTGCGCATCCTCGCCGAGGGCGGCTCCACCGTGGAGTACGAGCTGCTGCGCGCGGCGGTCCGGCTCGGCGAGGACGACCTCATCGACGCGCTGCGCGCCGCCGTCGGCGCCAATATCCTGCGGCCCTCGGGCGACGACAGCGGCTACGGCTTCCGCCACGCCCTCGTCCGCGAGGCGGTGGCCGACGATCTGCTGCCCGGCGAGCGCTCCCGGATCAACCGGCGCTACGCGGAGGCGCTGGAGGCCGAGCCCGCGCTGGTACGGGCCGATGAGCGCGCTGCCCGGCTGGCCAGCTACTGGTACCACGCCCATGACCCGGCCAAGGCCCTGCCCGCCGTGCTGCGGGCCTCCGTCGAGGCTCGTCGGCGGTACGCACACGCCGAGCAGCTGCGGCTGCTGGAGCGCGCCATGGAGCTGTGGGAGGACGTCTCCGACGAGATCCGCCAGACGCAGCGCCCCCTCGACTACGCCGAGGCGTACCCGGCGTGCAGCTGCGAGGACGAGGCGCTGCACCATCTGGATCTGCTGGCGGCGCTCGTGGTGGCGGCGAACAGATCCGGGCAGCGGGAGCGGGCGCTGACCGTCACCAACCGGGCGCTGCGCAAGCTGGACGAGAGCCAGGACCCGCTGCGGGCCGCGTGGTTCTGGACCCAGAAGTCCAAGCTGGTGGGGGCTTTGGGGCGCGGCGACGGCTGGGCCGAGCTCGGCCGGGCCGAGGAGCTGGTGCGCGGACTGCCGCCGTCCGCCGTGCACGCCGATGTGCTGGCGCAGGCGGCGGGCTGGAGCATGGTCCGCAAGCACGGGCCGGACGGCTTCGCGGTGGCCGAGCGGGCCGTGGAGCTGGCCCGGCTGGTCGGCGCCCGGAGCACCGAGCTCCACGCCCGGCTGACGCTGGGCTACTTCAAGGCCGAGTCCGGGGACATTGAGGGCGGCCTCGCCGAGATGCGGGAGGTCTGTGAGGCCGCCATCGAGATGGGCGACGTGAGCATCGTGGGGCGCTGCTTCGTCAATCTGACCTCCGGGCTCGAAGGGCTCGGCCGGTCGGCCGAGGCGGTCGAGGTCGCCGAGAAGGGCGTGCGGATACTGGACCGCTTCGGGCTGCCGGACTCCCTGGCGTGGGTGTTCGGGAACATGGCCGAGTCGCTGCTGTCGCTGGGCCGCTGGGCCGAGGCGGAGGAGGCCGCGGTCACCACCCGGCGCTTGGCGATCGGCAACAAGACGTGCCGTATCGCACTGAACCGCTTCGCCCGGCTGGCGCTGGCCCGGGGCGACTGGGACACCGCGGAGCACGAGCTGGCGGTGGCCCGGGAACAGCAGGAGGACCTCATCCCCGAGCCGCAGTTCTCCATTCCGCTGACCCACCTCTTCCTCCAACTCGCGGCGGCCCGCGGCCGGATCCTGGAAGTCCGCCGGCTTCTCGACCAGACCTTGGAAGACGGCCTCCGCATCGGTATGCAGCGCTACACCTGGCCGCTGCTGGTGGCCGCCGCCGCGGCCGAGGCGGACGCCCGCGGGCTGCCCGCCGCCGAGCCCGGCCGGGCCGAGGCGCTGGCCCGGATCCGGGCGGCCGCCAAGCGGGTCGCGCAGCCGGTGCCGGTGTGGCGGGCCTACGGCCTGCTGCTGGACGCCGAACTGGCGCGCGCCGAGGGCCACGACGACGCCGACCGCTGGGCGGACGCCGTGACCGCCTTCCAGCGGCTGGACCGCCCGCACCCGCTGGCCCGGGCCCGCTTCCGCTGGGCGGAGGCGCTGCTGAGCTCCGGCGCGGCCCGCGAGCGGGTCGCCGAGCCGCTGGCGGCGGCACACACGGCGGCGGCCCGGCTGGAGGCGCGCCCGCTGCGTGAGGGGATCGAACTGCTGGCCCGCCGCGCCCGGCTCCCGCTGCCCCCCGGCCCCGGTTCCAACCCTGGCCCCGGTCCCAGATCCGGTTCCAACCCCGGCTCCGGTCCCAGATCCGGCTCCGGTCCCAGATCCGGCGCCGGCCCCAGTTCCGGTCCCATATCCACCCCGCTCGCCGCCCTCCCCACGACCGCGACCAGCCCGCCGGACCCCGCCGCCGAGCCCACCGACCCCGCAGAGGCCCTTGGGCTCACCCCTCGCGAGCGCGATGTGCTGCGGCTGGTAGCCCTGGGACGCAGCAACCGCCAGATCGCCGAGGAGCTGTTCATCTCGCCGAAGACGGCCAGCGTGCATGTCTCCAACATCCTGGCCAAGCTGGAGGTCTCGGGCCGTGGCGAGGCGGCGGCGGTGGCACACCGGTTGAGGCTGGTGGACGGTCTGGCGGACGAGGCGGCCGCACGCTGAGCCGCCGGGCGCCGACCCGCTCCCGCGGGCGCGCGCCGGGGCGTGGCGGTTGAGCTCGGACCGGGCTCGGTCTGAGCGGGCTCTGGTTGGGGTCAGGCCGGGGCAAGGCCCGGCGGATCCAGGGTCGGGCGTGGCCTGGCCGGGCTCAGGCTTGGCGGGGCTCAGCCCTGGCGGGGACGGATGACCACCTGGCCGGATTCCAGGTCGATCGGCCCCTTCCACGGGTTGTCGCCGTTGCCCACGTCGTCCACGGTCAACTCGAGCCGGTTGCGCTCTTCTTCGGTGTTCTTACGGCCCGGCGAGAACAGTTCCTCGATGATGTTGAACACGGCGACCCCCAGGGGCAAGCGACTCCCGCCAGTCTAAGCGCTGCCCCGCTGATCCCCCCGGGCCCGTTGTGTGACCTTCCGCCCGGCGGACCTTCCCGTCACGGACCATCCCGTCAGGAGATCTCCAGCTTCAGAATCCGGTCGTCCTCCTTCCCCGGTTTCCCGCGCCCGTCCGTATTGCTTGTCGTCACCCACAGCCCGCCGTCGTCCGTCGCCACCACCGACCGCAGCCGCCCGTACTTCCCGTCCAAGAACGACTGTGGCTTCCCCGCGGGCCGGGTGCCGTCCAGGGGGATGCGCCACAGCCGCTCCCCGCGCAGCCCCGCCATCCAGATCGACCCCTTGGCGTAGGCGATACCACTGGGGGAGGCGTCCTTCGGCTTCCACTCCTCGACCGGATCGACGAACCCCTCCTTGTCGGCCTTGCCCTCCACCTCGGGCCAGCCGTAGTTCTTGCCGGGCTGGATCAGATTGAGCTCGTCCCAGGTGTCCTGCCCGAACTCGGAGGCCCACAGCCGCTTGTCCACGTCCCAGGCCAGGCCCTGCACATTGCGGTGGCCATAGGAATACACCACCGAGTCGGCCTTGGGATTGCCATGGGCCGGCTCGCCCTCCGGGGTCATCCGCAGAATCTTGCCCCCGAGCGAGTCCAGGTCCTGGGCGAGCCCGCGGTCGCCGCTCTCGCCCGTGCCCGCATAGAGCATCTTGTCGGGGCCGAAAGCGATCCGGCCGCCGTTGTGAATCGAGCCCTTGGGGATGCCCTTGAAGATCGTGTCCGGGGCGCCGAGCTGGGCGCCGGCGGGGCGCTTGTCGTCGTAGGACATGCGGGCGATGCGGTTGTCCGACGAGGTGGTGAAGTACGCGTACACCATCGGATTCGCCCCGTAGTCGGGGGAGACCGCCAGGCCGAGCAGCCCTCCCTCGCCGCCGGGGCGGACGCCCGGGACCGAGCCCACCTCCGTCTTCTGCCCGCTGGACCCGTCGACCTTGAAGATCTTGCCCGTGTCGCGCGAGGCGACCAGCAGATTTCCATCGGGCAGCGGGGCCAGCCCCCACGGTGAGTCCAGCTTGGTGGTGAGCGTGCGGACCACCTTCGCCGTGCCCTTGCTGGGGGCGGCCGGTGCGGAAGAGGGGGACGAGGAAGGCTGCCCCGAGGGCGAGGAGTCGCCGCCGGACCCGGATTTCGAGGGGCCGGACGTGCTTGTGCGGCCCCCGAAGACGGGGCCCGCCCCGCCATCACCGGACGAGCAGCCCGCCGCGAGCAGCAACGCGGCAGCGGAGGCGAGCACAGGGGTCACACCAGGACGTCGCACCTTCGGTTCCTCTCCGTGGGCACATGTGCCTCGGCACGGCACTGATTCTTATACACCGCAGCCCCGCCGCCGGTTCCCGCACGCCACCGCTAGTCCCACGACCCCTGCGCCGGGGGCAGCGCCGCTATCTCCGCGAAGTCCTCGTCCGTCAGCCGCAGTTCGGCCGTCGCGCAGTTCTCCGCCGCCCACCGCTCCCGCTTGGTCCCCGGCACCGGCACCACATGCCGCCCCTGCCCCAGCAGCCACGCCAGCGCGATCTGCGCCGCCGTGACCGAGTCCCCGTGCCGCCGCGCCACCCGGCGCAGCCCGGCCACGATCGGCTGGTTCGCCGCCATCATCTCCGCCGTGAAGCGCGGATGTCTGGCCCGTACGTCGTCCGGCTCGAAGCCCTGCCCCGGCGTCAGCGTCCCGCTCAGGAAGCCGTTCCCCAGCGGCATCGCGGCCAGGAACCCCACCCCGCGCGAGGCGCACCACGGCACCAGCGCCTCCAGCGCCTCTGGCGACCACACCGACAGCTCCGCCTGCACACAGCTGATCGGAAAGACCTGCTGCACCCGCTCCAGCTGGCGCACCGTGGCGTCGTGCATCCCGGCCCCGGCCCGCCGCTGCGCCCGCGCGCCCAGCGCGCACAGCCCCAGCGCCCGCACCTTCCCCGCCGCGACCAGCTCCGCCATCGCGCCCCAGGTCTCCTCTATCGGCACCTCCGGGTCGGCCCGGTGCAGCTGGTAGAGGTCGATGACGTCGGTCTGCAGCCGGCGCAGCGAGGCGTCGCAGGCCCGCTTCACATAGCCGGGGCGGCCGTTGGCCACGATGTGTGTCTCGCCGACCAGCAGCCCGCACTTGGTGGACACGAAGGCGTCCCGGCGCCGCTCCTTGAGCACCCGTCCCACCAGCCGCTCGTTGGTGAACGGCCCGTACATATCGGCGGTGTCCAGCAGGCTCGCGCCCGCGTCGAGCGCGGCGTGCACGGCGCGCACCGAGTCCTCGCCGTTACGCCGCGAAGCGGTGTACGCCCAGCTCATGGGCATGCACCCGAGGCCTATCGCACCCACCTCGAGCGCCCCCGCTCCGATTCTCCTGCGGTCCACCTGGCCTGACCCCTCCCGTTTCCCGCACCAAACTAACGTCTGAGTGCGCCCCCTGATCCAATAGCCTCCAGGCATGAGCGCAGATCACAGCGACAACTCCGACAACCCGCACCCCGACAGCCCGCTGTCCGACCCGCTGCCCGACGCCTCGCGCCCCCTCGCGTGGCTGCCTTTCCCCGCGGACGAGATCGACGGACTCCCCGACAGTCTGGAATACGCCCACTGGGACGGTGAGGCCGACTACCCCACCGACCCCGCGCGCTGCGCGTTCTATTGCCTGCCGTACATGAAGAACAAGGAGGGCGTGCGGCCGCTGCCGGCCATGAAGAACCTGAGCGTCGTGCAGACCCTCACCGCCGGCATAGACCATGTGCAGCCAGCGATCGCGGAGCTGCCCCCCGGCGTACGGCTGTGCAACGCGCGCGGGGTGCACGACGCGAGCACCGCCGAACTGGCCCTGACCCTGATCCTCGCCTCGCTGCGCGGCATCCCCGGCTTTGTGCGCGCCCAGGACGCCGGGCAGTGGAAGCAGGGCTTCCGTCCCGCGCTCGCGGACAAGTCCGTGCTGATCGTGGGCTACGGATCCATCGGCAGCGCGATCGAGGACCGGCTTGTGCCCTTTGAGTGCGAGCGGGTGCTACGCGTCGCGCGCTCCCCGCGCACGACCGAGCGCGGTCCGGTGCACCCGATCGACGATTTGTCCCGGCTGCTTCCGGAAGCCGATGTGGTGGTGCTCGTCACGCCGCTCACCCCTGCCACTCGCGGTCTGGCCGGGGCAGACTTCCTGGCCCGGATGAAGGACGGCGCGCTGCTGGTGAACGTCGCGCGCGGTCCGGTGGTCGACACCGAGGCGCTGCTCGCGGAGTTGGAGACGGGCCGGCTGCGGGCCGCGCTGGATGTGACCGACCCCGAACCGCTGCCCGCCGGGCATCCGCTGTGGCACGCTCCAGGAGTACTCATCACCCCGCACGTGGGCGGTCCGTCGTCGGCCTTCCTGCCCCGCGCGAAGCGGCTGCTGCGCGACCAACTGCGCCGATTCGCGGCCGGTGAACCGCTCAGTCATATCGTCACAACGACCGGATGAAATGCCCGTGGCACCACATACAGACACGGTATGACTGCACTCCGTATAAACAACGCCGTTGTCGATTACGGTGCGTAGATGGCCTATGTCCCTGAGTGACCAGTCTGGTGTATCGTCCCGAGCGGGGGCTGCGCCACTGACCTGACGGCGTCAGCGATGGACCGGAACTCGAGGGGGGCGACGGGCGATGTATGGCCGATGGACCGACGACCCGACGCGACTCAGGCGTCGATTGCTAGCTTCCCGCGTTTCCGCGCGGCATTCGAAGGCCGTCCGGTGAGCGCCACCGGAGCGGTGCTCGCCCGGCCGTCGGTGTCCGGCGGCGGGGCGGGTCTGCTGCCTCAGGTCCTGCTCGCCCTTGTGTGCGGCGCGTACGCGGCGGGTGCGGCGCTCGGCTGGGGCTCCCCCGAACTGGCCCTGTTCATGGGTGACTTCGGCCTGAGTGCCGCCGCCCTGGCCGCCGCCGTGTCCTGCCTGTGGTACGGGCGTGCGCGCTCCGGGCGGCTGCGCCCCGCCTGGCTGCTGTTCGCGGCGTCCTCCTTCATGGCCGCCCTGGGCAACGGCGTATGGGGCTGGTACGAGGTGGTGCTCGGCCGTCCCGTGCCCAGCCCCTCGGCCGCCGACTTCTGCTTCCTGCTCTTCGCCCCGCCCGCCATCGTCGGCATGCTGGTGCTCGCCAAGCGCCCGGTGACCCGCGCCGGCTGGATCTGTCTGGCCCTGGACGCCTGGCTGATCGCCGGTTCGCTGCTGACCCTGTCCTGGAGCCTGGCGCTCGCTCACGTCGCCCAGTTCGGCGGGGGCGGCGAGCCCGTGGCGCGCAGGGCCTTCTCGCTGGCGTATCCGCTGCTGGACATCGTGCTGATCAGCATGGTCGTCGCGGTGCACTTCCGGCGCTCCTCGGCCAACCGCTCCGCGATCAACACCGCGATCGCCGCCTTCGCGCTGACCGTGCTGTGCGATGCGCTGTTCACCTCGCCGCTGCTGCGCGAGCACTACCGCTCCGGACAGATCCTTGACGCCGGGTGGTTCGCGGGCTCCATACTGCTCGCGTACGCCCCCTGGGTGGCCCGGCGCGAAGCCGCTCAGGCCCCGCCCGCCGCCGCGATCCGTCGCCCGGCGCAGCCCAGCCGCGCAAGCGCGGGCTCGCTCGCCGCCCTCGCGCCGTATCTGGCCGCCGCTGTCTGCACCCTGGGGATCCTCTACAACGTGATGGACGGCAGGCCGATCGACGGGGTGATGCTCTTCACCGCCTGCGCGGTCGTGCTCGCCCTCGTCGTCCGCCAGGCCATCATGCTGCTGGACAACATCACGCTCACCCAGGAGCTCGCGGAGAAGGAGAACCACTTCCGCTCCCTGGTGCAGAGCTCCAGCGACGTCATCATGATCGCCGCGCCGACCGGCGTCCTGCGCTACGTCAGCCCGGCCGCCTCCGGGGTCTACGGCCGCGACGCGGACGAGCTGGTCGGCTCGGAACTGGCCTCCCTCATCCACCCCGAGGACCTGGGCTCGGTCGTCCACGAGGTCCGCCGCTTCCTGGCCGCCTCGCCGGGGGAGGAGCCCACTACGCGCATCGAGTGCCGCTTCCGCTCCGGCTCCGGCGACTGGCTCAACGTGGAGTCGACGATCAACCGCCACCACGGCGGCCTCATCTTCAACAGCCGGGACGTCACCGAGCGGGTCCGCCTGCAGGCCCAGCTCCAGCACAGCGCCGAGCACGACCCGCTCACCGACCTGCCCAACCGCTCCCTGTTCACCAAGCAGGTCCGCCATGCGCTGGCCGGGCGGCGGCGCACCGACGCGGGCACCGCCGTGCTCTTCATCGACCTCGACGGCTTCAAGGCCGTCAACGACACCGTCGGCCACCAGGCGGGCGACGAACTGCTGGTCCAGGCGGCCCGCCGGCTCCAGGAGTCCGTGCGCTCCGGGTCCGGCGACTGCGCGGCCCGGCTCGGCGGCGACGAGTTCGCCGCGCTGATCCTGGGCGACGGCGACCGGGACCCCGCCGCCCGCGAATGCCGCATCCTGGAGATCGCCGACCGGCTGCGCGCCCGGCTCTCCCAGCCCTACCAGGTCGTGGGCGGCACCGAGGTCCGGGTGGCCGCCAGCATCGGCGTCGCCTTCGCCGAGCCCGGCATCGGCCCCGGAGAGCTGATGCGCAACGCCGACCTGGCGATGTACCGCGCCAAGGCCGCGGGCAAGAACCGGGTCGAGCTGTACGCGCCGCAGATGCAGGCCGACGTGACGCGCCGCGCCGAGTTCGCCACCAGGCTGCGCACCGCCCTGCACGACGGCGAGTTCGTCCTGCTGCACCAGCCCGTCGTCGAGCTCGGCGGCGGCCGGATCACCGCCGTCGCCGCCCAGCCTCGCTGGCGTTCGGCGCAGGGCATCCTGTTCACCCCGGCCGAGTTCCTGCGGGTCGCCGACAGCGGTCGGGACAGCGGACGCGACAGCGCGCGCGACGGGGGCCGGGGCGGCGGCGAGGACGCGGCCCGCACCGCCGAGCTGGCCCGCTGGACGCTGGAGGCGGCCGTCGAGCAGGCCGCGGAGCGCCGCCGCGACGGATTCCCGGTCCCGGTGTGCGTACGGCTCCCCTCGAGCCGCCTGGTGGACAAGTCCATGCCGCCGAAGAGCGTCGAGACCCTGCTGGCCCGCCACGGCCTGCCCTCCGGCGCGCTGATCCTGGAGCTGACCGACAGCGATCCGCGGGTGCCGCTCGACGAGCTGGAGCACCGGCTGAGCGCGCTGCGGCGGCTGGGCGTCCGTATCGCCCTCGACGGCTTCGGCAGCGGATATGCCGCGATCCGGGCGTTGCGCAGGCTCCCCATCGACATGCTCAAACTGGACCGGGGGCTGGTCGAGGGCGTCGTCGAGTCCTCCCGGCTGCACAAGATCACCTCGGGGATGCTGCGGATCGCCGGCGACCTGGGCATGCAGTCCCTCGCGGAGGGGGTCGATCTGCCCGAGCAGATCGTCGCCCTGCGGGCCATGGGGTGCACCCACGCCCAGGGGACGGCCTTCTCCGGGCCGCTCGACGAGCACCGGCTGCGCCGCGCGCTCAACCGCGGCTCGTACCCCGTGACGCGCTCGGAAAGCCCCGTGCTGGCGGAGAGCCCCGTACTGGTGGGCGGCCCGCTGCCGACCCGGCACCTCGGTCATATCGCCGCACACGGCGCGGCGCACCCGGCGGGACATGGCGCAGGGCATGGCGCCGGGCATGGGCCGCGGCGGGCGGAGTCTCACACACATCCGCCGTCCCGCTCAAATACTGAGACGCCCGTCCCACCCACTTGACACCTGATACGCGCCGGGGGGAGGGTCGGAGCCATGCGCACCCGAATTCTCGTACTTGGAAAGCGCGTCGGCTGAGCAGGGCCACCTCATAAGCCCTGCGGACCTCTCCGGCGCGCTCCCCTCGCTTGCCTTACGGCACGAGGGGTTTTTTGTTGCACTGGCACATGTCGTACCGCTCTCCCACTCCCCGCACAGACCCTCATCCGAGAAGAGAATGCCGATGACCGAGCAGGCCACCGGGGCCCACCATCCCCAGCCGCGGCCCCGAAACGGCGGTTCCCATCCCGCCTCCGTCGAGCACGTCACGGGCGCGCAGTCCCTCATCCGCTCGCTCGAAGAGGTCGGTGCCGACACCGTCTTCGGCATCCCCGGCGGCGCGATCCTCCCCGCCTACGACCCCATGATGGACTCCACCAAGGTCCGCCACGTGCTCGTCCGCCACGAGCAGGGCGCGGGCCACGCCGCCACCGGCTACGCCCAGGCCACCGGCAAGGTCGGCGTCTGCATGGCCACCTCGGGTCCCGGCGCCACCAACCTGGTCACCCCGATCGCCGACGCGCATATGGACTCGGTCCCCATCGTCGCGATCACCGGCCAGGTCGCCTCCAAGGCCATCGGTACGGACGCCTTCCAGGAGGCGGACATCTGCGGCATCACCATGCCGATCACCAAGCACAACTTCCTGGTCACCAAGGCCGAGGACATCCCGCGGACGATCGCCGAGGCGTTCCACATCGCCTCCACCGGCCGCCCCGGCCCGGTCCTGGTCGACATCGCCAAGGACGCCCTGCAGGCGCAGACCACCTTCTCCTGGCCGCCGCAGACCGACCTGCCCGGCTACCGCCCGGTCACCAAGCCGCACGCCAAGCAGATCCGCGAGGCCGCCCGCCTGATCACCCAGGCCGAGCGCCCGGTGCTGTACGTGGGCGGCGGCGTCCTCAAGGCCCATGCCACCGCCGAGCTGAAGGTGCTCGCCGAGCTGACCGGCGCGCCCGTCACCACCACCCTCATGGCGCTGGGCGCCTTCCCCGACACCCACCGCCAGCACCTGGGCATGCCGGGTATGCACGGCACCGTCGCCGCCGTCACCGCCCTGCAGAAGGCCGATCTGCTCGTCGCCCTCGGCGCGCGCTTCGACGACCGCGTCACCGGCAAGCTCGACTCCTTCGCCCCCAACGCCAAGGTGGTCCACGCCGATATCGACCCGGCCGAGATCGGCAAGAACCGCGTCGCCGACGTGCCGATCGTCGGCGACGCCCGCGAGGTCATCGCGGACCTGGTCGTCGCCGTCCAGGCCGAGCACGACGCGGGCCACACCGGCGACTACTCCGGCTGGTGGGAGGACCTGAACCGCTGGCGGGAGACCTACCCGCTGGGCTACGAGCAGCCCGCGGACGGCAGCCTGTCCCCGCAGCAGGTCATCCAGCGGATCGGTCAGCTGGCCCCGGAGGACACGATCTTCGCCGCGGGCGTCGGTCAGCACCAGATGTGGGCCGCCCACTTCATCGACTACGAGAAGCCGGCGACCTGGCTGAACTCCGGCGGCGCCGGGACCATGGGCTACGCCGTCCCGGCCGCGATGGGCGCCAAGGCCGGCGCCGCGGACCGTACGGTCTGGGCGATCGACGGCGACGGCTGCTTCCAGATGACCAACCAGGAACTGGTCACCTGCGCGCTGAACAACATCCCGGTCAAGGTCGCGATCATCAACAACGGCGCGCTGGGCATGGTCCGCCAGTGGCAGACGCTGTTCTACAACCAGCGCTACTCCAACACCGTGCTGCACTCGGGCCCGGACACCCCCGCCCAGACCAGCCCCGGCACCCGCGTCCCCGACTTCGTCAAGCTCGCCGAGGCCATGGGCTGCATCGGCATCCGCTGCGAGGACCCCTCCGACCTCGACGCCGTCATCGAGAAGGCCAACTCGATCAACGACCGGCCGGTGGTCGTGGACTTCATCGTCCACGAGGACGCCATGGTCTGGCCGATGGTCGCGGCCGGCACCTCCAACGACGAGATCCAGGCGGCGCTCGGCGTCCGCCCGGACTTCGGCGACAGCGAAGACGACTGAGGCCGGGACCGAGAGAGAAGAGAGACTTCAGCCCATGTCCACCAAGCACACGCTCTCCGTCCTGGTGGAGAACACCCCCGGCATCCTGGCCCGGATCGCCGCGCTGTTCTCCCGCCGCGGCTTCAACATCGACTCGCTCGCGGTCGGCGTCACCGAGCACCCCGACATCTCCCGGATCACCATCGTGGTCAATGTCGACGAGCTCCCGCTGGAGCAGGTCACCAAGCAGCTCAACAAGCTGGTCAACGTCCTGAAGATCGTCGAGCTGGAAGGCAGCCACGCGATCCAGCGGGAACTGGTCCTGGTGAAGGTGCGCGCCGACAACGAGACCCGCTCCCAGATCGTCGAGATCGTCCAGCTGTTCCGCGCCAAGACCGTGGATGTCTCCCCGGAGGCCGTGACCATCGAGGCCACCGGAAGCAGCGACAAGCTCGAGGCCATGCTCAAGATGCTGGAACCGTACGGCATCAAGGAGCTGGTCCAGTCCGGCACCATCGCCATAGGGCGTGGCGCCCGCTCCATCACCGACCGGAGCCTGCGCGCGCTCGACCGGACCGCCTGACCAGCGGCACCGGGCCCCGGGCACCGGGCGGCCGATCATGGCCGATCCGGGGCATCCGGGGCCCGTATGGCGAGACCCCGAAACCTTCACCCGCCCGCCCGTCATACGGTGGGACGCACAACCCGAAAACGCTAGGAGAATCCCGAAGTGGCCGAGCTGTTCTACGACGACGACGCCGACCTGTCCATCATCCAGGGCCGCAAGGTCGCGGTCCTCGGCTACGGCAGCCAGGGCCACGCCCACGCGCTGTCGCTGCGCGACTCGGGCGTCGACGTCCGGGTCGGTCTGCACGAGGGCTCGAAGTCCAAGGCCAAGGCCGAGGAGCAGGGTCTGCGCGTGGTCACCCCGGCCGAGGCGGCCGCCGAGGCCGACGTCATCATGATCCTGGTCCCGGACCCGATCCAGGCCCAGGTCTACGAGGAGTCGGTGAAGGCCAACCTGAAGGACGGCGACGCGCTGTTCTTCGGCCACGGCTTCAACATCCGCTTCGGCTTCATCCAGCCCCCGGCCGGTGTGGACGTCTGCATGGTCGCCCCCAAGGGCCCGGGCCACCTGGTCCGCCGCCAGTACGAGGAGGGCCGCGGCGTGCCGTGTATCGCGGCCGTCGAGCAGGACGCCACCGGTAACGGCTTCGCGCTCGCCCTGTCGTACGCCAAGGGCATCGGCGGCACCCGCGCCGGCGTCATCAAGACCACCTTCACCGAGGAGACCGAGACCGACCTCTTCGGCGAGCAGGCGGTGCTGTGCGGCGGCACCTCCGCGCTGGTCAAGGCCGGGTTCGAGACCCTGGTCGAGGCCGGCTACCAGCCGGAGATCGCGTACTTCGAGTGCCTCCACGAGCTGAAGCTGATCGTGGACCTCATGTACGAGGGCGGCCTGGAGAAGATGCGCTGGTCGATCTCCGAGACCGCCGAGTGGGGCGACTACGTCACCGGCCCGCGGATCATCAACGACCAGACCAAGGCCGAGATGAAGAAGGTCCTCGCCGAGATCCAGGACGGCAGCTTCGCCAAGAACTGGATGGCCGAGTACCACGCGGGTCTGCCGAAGTACAACGAGTACAAGAAGGCCGACGCCGACCACCTGCTGGAGACCACCGGCAAGGAGCTGCGCAAGCTGATGAGCTGGGTCGACGACGAGGCGTAAGCCTCTGGGACCGGCCCCCCGAGCCCGCACCTCGGGGGGCCCGGTCGGCGACTTGTCCATCATGCAAGACCACGTGCGGGTGATCCCGCCGCTATGGCGCAAAACGCCTACCCGGCGCCACTACACTGCAGGGAATAAGCGCGTCAGGGCTCACAGCGTCGTGCGTCTTTCACGCGGCTGCCCCCCTTCACGCCTGCGGCCGTCGGGACGGCCGTCCGCATAGGACTAGTGAGGACTGAAGACCACGTGAGCACTGCTTCCACGGGTAAACCCGTCGTACTCATCGCCGAAGAGCTCTCGCCCGCCACGGTGGAGGCCCTGGGCCCGGACTTCGAGATCCGCAGCTGCAACGGCGCGGACCGGGCCGAGCTGCTGCCCGCCATCGCCGACGTGGACGCCATCCTCGTGCGCAGCGCCACCAAGGTCGACGCCGAGGCCATCGCCGCGGCCAAGAACCTCAAGGTCGTCGCCCGCGCGGGCGTCGGCCTCGACAATGTGGACGTGCCCGCGGCCACCAAGGCCGGCGTCATGGTCGTCAACGCCCCGACGTCCAACATCGTCACCGCGGCCGAGCTGGCCTGCGGTCTGCTGGTCGCCACGGCCCGCAACATCCCGCAGGCGAACGCGGCGCTGAAGAACGGCGAGTGGAAGCGCAGCAAGTACACGGGCGTGGAGCTGAGCGAGAAGACCCTCGGCGTCGTCGGCCTCGGCCGTATCGGCGTGCTGGTCGCCCAGCGGATGTCCGCCTTCGGCATGAAGATCGTCGCATACGACCCCTACATCCAGCCCGCGCGCGCCGCCCAGATGGGCGTCAAGCTGCTGTCGCTCGACGAGCTGCTCGAGGTCTCCGACTTCATCACGGTCCACCTCCCCAAGACCCCCGAGACCGTCGGCCTGATCGGCGACGAGGCGCTGCACAAGGTCAAGCCCGAGGTCCGCATCGTCAACGCCGCGCGTGGCGGGATCGTCGACGAGGAGGCGCTGGCGGCGGCCCTCAAGGAGGGCCGGGTCGCGGCGGCCGGCCTTGACGTGTTCTCCAAGGAGCCGTGCACGGACTCCCCGCTCTTCGAGTTCGACAACGTCGTTGTCACCCCGCACCTGGGCGCCTCCACCGGCGAGGCCCAGGAGAAGGCGGGCATCGCGGTCGCCCGCTCGGTGCGCCTGGCCCTCGCGGGCGAGCTGGTCCCGGACGCGGTGAACGTGCAGGGCGGTGTCATCGCCGAGGAGGTACGGCCCGGGCTGCCGCTGGCCGAGAAGCTGGGGCGGATCTTCACCGCGCTCGCGGGCGAGGTCGCGGTCCGGCTGGACGTCGAGGTGTACGGCGAGATCACCCAGCACGACGTCAAGGTGCTCGAACTCTCCGCGCTCAAGGGTGTGTTCGAGGACATCGTCGACGAGACCGTGTCGTATGTGAACGCCCCGCTGTTCGCGCAGGAGCGCGGCGTCGAGGTCCGCCTCACCACCAGCTCGGAGTCCTCGGAGCACCGCAATGTGGTGACCGTGCGCGGCACCCTCTCCGGCGGTGACGAGGTCTCGATCTCCGGCACGCTGGCCGGTCCCAAGAACCAGCAGAAGATCGTCGCGGTCGGCGATTACGACGTCGACCTGGCGCTCGCCGACCACATGGCCTTCCTGCGCTACACCGACCGCCCGGGTGTGGTCGGCACGCTCGGCCGCATCCTCGGCGAGGCGGAGATCAACATCGCCGGTATGCAGGTCTCGCGTTCGGCGGCGGGTGGGGCGGCGCTGGTGGCGCTGACCGTGGACGACACGATCCCGCAGCCGGTCCTCACCGAGATCGCCGAGGAGATCGGGGCGTCGTCGGCCCGCTCGGTCAACCTGGTGGACTGAGCGCGGCACAGAACAGCAAGCACAGGGCCCGGCCCCCGCTTCGGCGGGGGCCGGGCTTTGTCGTGTGCGCGTACGCGTGTGCGCGTACGTGTCCGTGTCTGCGTTCGGGACCCGTCCGATCTTTTTCATCACGTGTTGAATATCCTGACGGCAGTGGATACGCTGATATCACTAAGTGGAGAAAAACTCTCCGCCTAGCTCTGTTGTGCTATGCCGCCCTGCTCGCGGGAGGTTCGCCGTGTCCACCATCACCCCCGACGCCGACGCCGACGCCGACGCCGACGCCGACGAGGTCGATCCGGTCGACGCCCCCGACGCCCCAGACGGCCCCGCGTCCCGGATGCCCCGGATGCGGGCCGACGCCCGGCAGAACCGCGAGCAGATCCTGCGCGCCGCCCGCGCGGTCTTCGCCGACCAGGGCCCCGACGCCCCCCTCGACGAGATCGCCCGCCGGGCGGGCGTCGGCATCGCGACGCTCTACCGGCGGTTTCCCAAGCGCGCCGACCTGATCCGCGCGGTGGCGATCGACGTCTTCACCGCCCTGGTCGAGGCCGCGCACGAGGCGACCGAGGCGGAGCGCGACCCGATGGACGCACTGCGCCGCTTCATGCACGCGGCCCTCGACCTCAAGCTCGGCTCGGTGGTGCCCGCCCTCCTCGGCCGGGTCACCGTCGACGAGATCCTGGACGCCGTCCGCCAGGACGCCGCCGACCCCGTGGACGAACTGCTCGGACGGGCCCATGAGGCCGGGCTGATCCGCCCCGACGCCGTCTTCGGCGACATCACCCTGATGATCATCCGGCTGTCCCGCCCGCTGCCCGGCGGGGGCATGCCGGATGACGAGGCGCTGGCGCACCGCCAGCTGGACGTATACATCGACGGCCTGCGCCCCGACGACAGCGCCCAGCCCAACACCCGGCTGTCAGGACCGGCCCTGGACGCCGCCACGTTCAAGCGCCTCAGAGGAGGGGTGATGGGTGCCGGATCCGACTGACGGCTGACCCGTCCGGTCGCTTCCGGAGGAATCCCCCCGCCCGGCAAACCCGGACGGGGAAGGCCTCTTAAAGCCTGAAATCTCCAGATAAGCCTCAGAAAGGCACCATCATGGCCCAGCCCATCGACACGCAGCCCGCGGTCAACCCCCGGCGCTGGTTGGCACTGCTCTTCATCGGCCTGGCCCAGCTGATGATCGTCCTCGATATCACCGTCGTGAACATCGCCCTGCCCTCGGCCCAGCAGGACCTCGGCATCTCCGACGGTGACCGGCAGTGGGTCATCACCGCCTACACCCTGGCGTTCGGCAGCCTGCTGCTGCTCGGCGGCCGGATCGCCGACTACACCGGCCGCCGGCGCTCCTTTCTCATCGGTCTGATCGGCTTCGCCGCGGCCTCCGCGCTCGGCGGCGCGGCCTCCGGCTTCGAGATGCTCCTCGCGGCCCGCGCGCTGCAGGGCGTGTTCGCCGCGCTGCTCGCCCCCACGGTGCTGTCCCTGCTCGCGGTGAACTTCACCGAGCCGCGCGAGCGCGCCAAGGCATTCGGCGTCTTCGGCGCCATCGCGGCGGGCGGCGGCGCGATCGGCCTGGTCCTCGGCGGGCTGCTGACCGAGTATCTGGACTGGCGCTGGTGCCTGTACGTGAATGTGCCCGTCGCCGCCGTCGCCGTCTTCAGCTGGTATGTCCTGCCCGCCGACGAGCGCGCCGACGGCGACCGCGCCCGCTTCGACGTGCCCGGCGTGCTGCTGGCCGTATCCGGTCTTGTCGCGGTGGTGTACGGATGCAGCGAGGCGGAGTCCGAGGGCTGGGACTCGCTGACCGTGACCGGGCTGCTCACCCTGGGCGTGGTCCTGCTGACGGCGTTCGTCCTGACGGAGCGCGTCGTACCGCGCCCGCTGCTGCCCCTGCGGGTGATCACGGACCGCACACGCGGCGGCGCCTACCTCGCGGTCGGTCTTGCGGTGGTCGGCATGTTCGCGATGTTCCTCTTCCTCACGTACTACATGCAGCGCGTCAAGGGCTACTCGGCGCTGGTCAGCGGCGTGGCCTTCCTGCCGATGACCGCGGCCGTGCTGGTCTCGGCGGCCGGTGTCGGCACCCGGCTGCTCCCCAAGGTGCCGCCCCGCGTCCTCATGGTCCCGGGTCTGCTCATCGCGGCCGTCGGCGTCGCGCTGCTGATCCCCCTGGAGCCCGACAGCTCGTACGCGGCGGGCATCCTGCCCGCCGAACTCCTCGTCGGCTTCGGCATGGGCCTGACGATGGCGCCGTCGATGAACTACGCCACCCACGGCGTCCAGCCCCAGGACGCGGGCATCGCCTCGGCGACGGTCAACACCGCCCAGCAGATCGGCGGCTCGGTCGGTACGGCGATGCTCAACACGATCGCCGCCAGTACGACCAAGGACTACCTGGCCCCGGCGGTCCGCGCCCGTGAGGTGACCCCGCAACTGGCCAAGGAGGGGCTGGTCGAGGGCTTCTCCGAGGCGTTCGTCTGGTCCTCGGTGATCCTCGCGGCGGCGGCGGTCCTGGTCGGCCTGCTGATGAACACCCCACGCCCGAGCCGCCAGCCCGGTACGGAGCAGGCGGAGCCGCTTCCGGTGCACCTGGGCTAGCCCCACGCGCGACCGTCAACGCCGGAGCCGCCCCTCCCCCGTGTGAGGGGCGGCTCCGGCGTTCGCGTCCGCCGGGTCCCGCATTCCGGATCCCATGAGCACGCGATAGGCGTCCCGCCAGATGGCGGTCTCGTCGAGTTCGGGAGAGACCCAGGTCGTCGCCTTGGCCACGCCGCGGGTGCGGTACTTGCGCATGATCGCGATGTGGTCCGGTCGACCCACGAATCCGTGCAGCGCCTCCTCATCGGTCCACACCGACACCGCGCCGCAGCGCCGGGTCCGTGGAGCCGTCCACAGCCAGAGGCCGACCGCCCCGTCGAGGGCGGGCCAGGTGCGGCGTAGGCCGAGGGCCGCGCGGGCGATGCCGGGGAGGTCCAGGCGCTTGGTGAAGGTGAAGTCGGTGACGCTGACGAGCACGGGGCCTTCCGTGTCCGCCGCCGGGCCCGGGCGCCAGTGCGATCTCAGCACGGGCGGCCCGTCCAGGACGGGACGCGGCCGAGCAGGCCGAGCAGCCGGTGGTGCGGGGGCGCGTCGGCCGGAGGCGGGACGCGCCGTTCGAAGGCGGCGCCAGGGCCACGGCCCTGGTCGGGGACCTGTTCGGCGACTCGTAGCGCGGCGGCGGTCAGCTCTTCGTCGGGCTCCCAGGGGACGCCGATCGTGGCCGCGACATCCCAGGCGTGGACGACGCAGTCGACGAAGTGGAAGCTGATCGCGAGGGGCGCGGGGAAGGCGCCGCCGTTGCGGACCTTCGGGAGGGCGAACCCCCGGTCGAGCACGCCGTCCTGCGCGAACGCATCGTTGACCAGTGCCGCCGACGCGGCGAACGCGGCGCGCGCATCGGCGCCGAGGTCGCCGCCGCGCCAGTCGGAGAGCGCTTCGCCCGCGCCGCGCGCCGCCGCGGCGAACCCCTCGTTCTGGCTGACGAGATGGCGGAGCAGGCCGTGCAGGGTCCAGTCCGGGCACGGCGTCGGGAGACATAGCTGATCGTCCTTCACTTGGGCGACGACATCGCCCAACAGCGCCAGCGACCGGCGGTCGAGCTCTTGGATGTCCAGCTCTCGAATATCCATGATCCGAAGCCTAGAAAGGGGCAATGGCCCAACACCAGGTCCAATAACCCCGCATATGATTGAGCCAATATGGAGGTCCACGTCAGCCTCGACGGGCATCGCGACCTGTCCGGCCAGATCTACCGACAAGTCCGTGCCGCCATCCTCGACGGGCGGCTGCGCCCGGGCGATCCGCTGCCGCCGACCCGGGAGATGGCCCGGCGGCTTGAGGTGGCCCGCAACACGGTCGGCGTCGCCTACGACCGGCTGGCCAGCGAGGGCTATCTGGAGAGCCGGGTCGGCGCGGGCACGTTCGTACGGGCGGTCGGCCGTACGCCGGGTGCCGCGAGCACCCGTTCAGCGCTCAAGCCGCGCGCCGTCTGGGACGGGGTGGTCACCCCATGGCTCGGCCCGATCGACGCCGAGCTGACCTCCGTCGCATACGACCTGCGGGTGGGCCTGCCGGATGCCCGGCTGTTCCCGTACCAGACATGGCGGCGGCTGGTCGCGCGCGAGCTGCGCCCTCCAGCCGCGATCGCGCGGGGCTCCGGCCATCCGGCGGGCCACCGCGGACTGCGCGCGGCGATCGCGCGCCATATCGGCCTGTTCAGAGGGGTGCGGGCCGCCGCCGACGATGTGGTCGTGACCAACGGCATTCAGCAGGCCCTCGATCTGATCTGCCGGGTGATGGTCGAGCCGGGCGATGGCGTCGCGGTCGAGGACCCCGGCTATCCGCCGGCCCGGATGCTCTTCCGCTCGCTGGGCGCCACGGTCGTGGATGTTCCGGTGGACGACGAGGGCCTGTGTGTGGACGCCCTCCCCGACCACGTCCGCGTCGTCTATGTGACGCCCTCCCATCAGTTCCCGCTGGGGATGCCGATGTCGCTGCGGCGCCGGATGGCCCTCGTCGAATGGGCCGAACGTCACGGTGCCGTGGTGATCGAGGACGACTACGACAGCGAGTTCCGCTTCGGCGGCCGGCCGATCGATCCCCTGCAGAGCGTCGACCGGGCCGGCCATGTGATCTACGTGGGCTCCTTCTCCAAGGTCATGCTGCCCTCGCTGAGGATCGGCTTCCTCGTCGCGCCCACCCCGCTGCGGGACGCCCTGCGCGCGGCCAAGTACGTCACCGACTGGAGCACTTCCTTCCCCACCCAGGCGGCGCTGGCCAGGTTCATCGACGACGGTCTGCTCGCCCGCCACATCCGCCGGATGCGCCAGGAGTACGCGGCCCGGCACGAGCTGATCACGACCGGGCTCACCGAGCGTTTCGCGGACCGGTACGACGTCATCCCGTCCTCGGCCGGTCTGCATATCACCGCCTACGCGACCGACGACCCCGCGGAGCTGGCGGCCCGGGCCCGGGCCTCGGGCGTGGCGCTCTACACCCTGTCCGAGGTCGCCATGAGCCGGTCCGTACGCCCGGGCCTCGTCTTCGGATACGGCGCGATCGCAGCGCCGGACATCGGTCCGGCGCTGCGGCGGCTGTCTGATCAAGCAGTCTGATCAGTCGGAGCCGGGGATGTCGAGGGCCGTTCCGTACAGGCGGGACACCCGGATCCTGATCACCACGCGCCGGTCCGCGACCATCTGCTCCAGGAACGCCACCTCGTCCCGCGGATCGTTGAAGCCCGGCGTCAGGGAGAGCAGTTCCCGCCCGACCGCGTCCCCGGGCACCGTCGTCACCTCGGAGATCTCCGCTTCGCCCTCGGCGACGGCGAACGACCAGACGTTCGGGCCGTGGACGTGCAGGGCGGCATGCGGATCGCGGCGCAGCTGGCGCACCTTGAGGCGGTCGGCCGTGGTGGAGATCCGGACCACGCGCTCCTCGGGGCTCCAGTGGTGGAGCACGGTCGACAGATGGGGGTGACCGCTGCGCTTGACCGTGGCGAGCACCGAAAACTGCTGCTCCCGCAGCAGCCGGGACAGCTCCTCGTCCGTCAGCGCCCGGGGCGCGGGTCCGGCGCCCGGCTTCTGCTGCTCTTCGTTCGCCACGTTCGTGTTCATGGGGCGGGCCTTTCGCTGGTGGTGACTGGTGGTGATGGGGGAGGGGTCAGGCAACCGTGGCGGGCGAGGTGGCCGGGTCGGCGTTCTTCCGTACGGTGGTGGTCGGTTTCGGCGCGGGCTGGGCGAGCACCGTGAACGCGACCACGAAGGTGGCGACCAGAAGCCCCGTGCCGACGGTGAAGGCAAGGTGGTACCCGCCGGTCAGCGCCTCGGCCCGGCTCTTGCCCTGTGCGAGCAGACCGTCGCTGCGGGAGGCGGCGAGGGTGGACAGCACCGCGACGCCCAGGCTCATGCCGATCTGCTGAGTGGTGTTGAACAGTCCGGAGGCGAGCCCGGCGTCGTCCTCCTTCGCACCGGACATGCCGAGGGTGGTCAGCGCGGGGAGCGCGAGGCCGAAGCCGGCGGCGAGCAGCATCACGGGAAGGAGGTCGGTGAGGTAGTTGGCGTGCACCGGCACCCGGATGAGCAGCCCGAGGGTGCCGATCAGGAGCACGATTCCGGTGAGCAGCACCTTGCGCTCGCCGAAGCGGGCGTTGAGCCGGGCGGAGACACCGAGGGACACCGCGCCGATGACGGCGGCGGCCGGGAGCATGGCCAGGCCGGTCTTGGCGGCGCCGTATCCCAGGACCTTCTGCAGATAGAGGGCGACGAGGATCTGGAAGGAGAACAGGGCGGCCACCATGAGCATTTGGATCAGATTGGCCCCCACGACGCTGCGCGACCGGAAGATCCGCAGCGGCATCAGCGGGGTACGGGCCGTGGCCTGGCGGGCGATGAACGCGGCGAGCAGGAGGAGCGAGAGAGCGCCGAAGCCGAGGGTGGGCGTCCCGGTCCAGCCGTATTCCTCGACCTTGACGACGGTGTAGATCCCCAGCATCAGCCCCGCCGTGACGAGCAGGGCGCCGATGACATCGGCTCCGGCGGCCAGGCCGAGCCCTCGGTCGGCGGGCAGCACGGGCACGGCGACGGCGAGGGCCGCGAGCCCGATCGGCAGGTTGATGAAGAAGATCCAGTGCCAGTTGAGCGCGTCGGTCAGCACACCGCCGAGCACCTGCCCGATCGACGCGCCGGCCGCTCCGGTGAAGCTGAACACGGCGATCGCCTTGGCGCGCTCCCGGGGCTCGGTGAACAGCGTCACCAGAATGCCGAGGCTGACCGCGGAGGCCATGGCGCTGCCGATCCCTTGCAGAAACCGGGCGGCGATCAGCACCGCGGGGGAGGTGGCGGCGGCCGCCAGCAGCGAGGCCGCGGTGAACACCGCGACACCGGCCAGGAACATGCGCTTACGGCCGATCAGATCGCCGAGCCGTCCCGCGAGGAGGAGCAGGCTGCCGAACGCGATCAGGTAGGCGTTGACCACCCAGCTCAGGCCGACGGGGGAGAAGCCCAGGTCGTCCTGGATGGCCGGCATGGCCACGGTCACGATGGAGCCGTCCAGGACGACCATCAGCATTCCCGTGGCGATGACGCCCAGGGCCAGCCGGCGTGAGCGGGAAAGGGCGGGAGGGGAAGCGGATATGGCGGACATACGGGCTCTCCTGTCGGACGGCCTGTCAGATGGCCTCAGGTGATGGCGACAGGAGAGACCGTAGCAGATAGTTCCGTTGCAGACGATCTCTTTCGGTTCTGGTTGGTTGTGGTTCGCTCTACTGGCGCGCCCGCCGGGCCGGCCGGGGACTCTCCGCCGGTGTGGCCAGATGCCCTTCGGTCAGCTGATTCAGGGCCTGCAGCAGGGTCGCCCGGTCGGGCCCGGGAAGCGACGTCAGCGCATCCCGGTGCACCCGGTCGACGATCTCCTGGCTCTGTCCTGCGATCCGGGCGCCGTCCTCGGTGACCGCGATGATCCGGGCCCGCCGGTCCCGGCTGGAGGGCCGCCGCTCAGCGAGCCCGGCCGCCTCCAGGGCGTCCACGGTCACCACCATCGTGGTCTTGTCCATATCGCCGAGCTCGGCGAGCTGGGCCTGGGTGCGCTCCTCCTCCAGGGCGTGGACCAGCACGCAGTGCATGCGCGCCGTCAGCCCGATCTCGGCGAGCGCCGCCGACATCTGGGTCCGCAGGATGTGGCTCGTGTGATCGAGCAGGAATGACAGGTCCGGTTCGTTGCGCTTGGGTGCCATGGCGGTCATGGGTGCCAGGGTAACAATTTCGATCCGTGGCGGATTATCCTGAAGGGGAGCTTCTGGGTGTAAGGCATGGCCGTACGCCCACCCCGGCAGGTCGGCCGCGCTGTCGGACAGGGGAACTCGACGCCGGAGCCTGGGTCCGCCCGGGGCGGGCAGTCAGTTCTGGTTCGGGGAGGGCAGGGCGATGTCCTCGGCGCCCTGTCCGGTCGCGTCGGCGGGGGTTGTGGCGGTCTTCGGTGCGCGCAGCACGGCGGCGGCGAGGAGCACGCCCACCACCTCCAGGGCTGCGGCCACGAGGAAGGAGACGTGGTAGCCGCCGGTCGCGGCCTCGGCGGGGCTCTTGCCCTGCCCGACCAGGGTGTCGGCCCGGGAGGCGGCCAGTGCGGCCAGGATCGCCACGCCGAGGGCGCCGCCGATCTGCTGCGTGGTGTTGACCAGACCCGAGGCGAGGCCCGAGTCGGCGGGTGTCGCACCGGACATGGCCAGCCCCATGACGGCGGGGAGTGAGAGGCCCGCACCGACGCCGAGCAGCAGCACGGACGGCAGGACGTCGGCGGGGTAGGACGCGTGCACGGGAAGTCGGCCGAGCAGGGCCAACGCGACCGCCGTGATGACCATGCCGACGAGCAGCACGGCGCGCGGGCCGAAGCGAGTGATGATCTTGGCGGAGCAGCCGAGCGAGATCACCGCGATCACGATGGGACCGGGCAGATAGGCCATGCCGGTCCGGACCGAGCTGTATCCCGCCACGGACTGCAGATAGAGGGCGAGCAGGAACTGGAAACCAAACAGGCCCGCCACGAACAGGACCATGACGCCGTTGGCGCCTGACAGATAGCGCGAGCGGAAGATTCGCAGTGGCAGCAGCGGGTTGCTCGCCTTGGCCTGCCGCAGCACGAATCCGGCGAGCAGGACCAGGGCCAGGGCGCCGAGGCCGAGGGTCTGGGCGGAGCCGAAGCCGTCGTTCTCGATCTTGTTGATGGCGAAGACGAGCAGCATGAGACCCGAGGTCACCAGGACGGCACCCACCAGGTCGGCACCGGCGCCGAAGCCGAGCCCGCGGTCCGGTTCGAAGAGACGGGACGCCGCGATGAGGATGACGGCGCCGATCGGCACGTTGATGAAGAAGATGGAGTTCCAGCCGGCCGCCTCGGTCAGCACACCGCCGGCGATCACCCCGATCGAGCCGCCCGCGGCGGCCACGAAGCTGAAGATGCCGATGGCCTTGGCCTGGTCGCGAGGCTCCATGAACATCGTCACGATCATGCCGAGCGTCACGGCGCTGGCCATGGCACCGCCGACGCCCTGCACAAACCGGCCGAAGATCAGCAGCTCCTGGCTGTTGGACAGCCCGCACAGCAGCGAGGCCGCCGTGAACAGGGTGATACCGCCGAGGAACATGCGCTTGCGGCCGAGGAGGTCGCCGAGCCTGCCGGAGAGCAGCAGCAGACCGCCGAACGCGATCATGTAGGCGTTGACCAGCCAGGCAAGGTTCGACTGGGAGAAGTGCAGCTCTCTTCCGATCGTGGGCAGCGCCACGGTGACGACGCTTCCGTCCAGGACGATCATCAGCGTCCCCGCGCAGAGCGTGTACAGCGCCGGCCAGCGTTTCCGCTCGACCGGAGCAGCCGTGTCGGCAACCATGGATGACCTTCTTTCTCAAAGGGAACGACTTGTTACGGGGTTCATGATGTGTGACCCTGAAAAGCCGTGGAAGGAGGCACTTTTATGTCCCAGGGGAACAGCGCTGTGACCGTGCAGGTCCAGGGCCCGGCCGCCTCCGCGGATGTCGAGGGCACCGCCTCCGACGATCACGAGCGGACGGCGTGCACGGTGCTCCAGGTGCTGGAGCGGGTGAGCGGCAAGTGGGCGATCGGCATTCTGCTGGAGTGCGCCCAGGCCACCCGCCGGTTCACCGAACTCGAACGCTCGGTCAAGGGCATCAGCCGTCGCATGCTGACGCTGACCCTGCGCAATCTGGAGCGGGACGGGCTGCTGGTCAGGACGGTCTATCCGACCGTGCCGCCGAAGGTCGAGTACACGGCGACACCGATGGCCGTGGAGCTGTACGAGTCCCTGGCATCCCTCGCCATGTGGGCGGAGCGTCACCGCTCCGCCATCGCCGACGCCCGCAGTGAGTACGACCGCAACGCGATCGCCTCCACGGCCTGAACGGGTTCCATGGCGGCCCGTACACCCCACGTGGTCCGAGCCGCCGGGGACGGGTCCGGCCTTCGGGTCGGGCCCGTTTGAGCGACCACCAGGAGGTTTCGCTGTGCCTATGCGCCGTCTCGCGGCATTCGGCTCACGCGGGTGCGGGTTTCGTCTCGGACCCTCCGGGTCCAAAGCGCCAGCGAGAAGGGGGAAAGGGGGCGGCTGGCCTGTGTCCTGATTCCTCGGCCGGGCGGGCGGCTGAGTTCAAAGAGGCTCCGCTGCGCTCCGCCGCAGCTGCTGCCGCGCGGTGGCCAAGCGATCAGCCCAACGGTGTACTGGATCGGAGGCGCGCGAGCGTGACGAACGGGCCGGCCAACGCTGGACGGCATGGTCCGGACGCCGCGTGCGGGTATCGTCTCGCGCCTTTGGCGCACAGCGGCCAGCAGCGGGGAGGGGAGGGGCGGCCGGAGGCGTCGTCGCCGTCTTGCCCAGGGGGTCGTCACCGGCCGGCGGGACGGTGGAGCGGTGGATGGTCGCCTGGAGCGGTGGGCGCCGGTCCGGTTGGGCTCTCCCCACCCCCCCTCTTAAAAAAGTGCTTGCTTTATATCAAGTACTGCATCAAGCGATAATTCAAGAAGGGGTGGGGGGAGGGGCGGTTCTGTCCGCCGGTGCTCGTCTGTTCGTCGCGCTTCCGGGCCTCCGGTCGAGCGCACTGTTGGGGGCGCGTTGAGTTTGCGGTGAGTATGAGACAGCGACACGCCGTAACGTCGGCGTGTCGCTGTCTCATACTCACCACAAAGGTGTACGGCCCGCCGTGATCGGCTGGCCACCGCGCGGCAGCAGCTGCGGCGGAGCGCAGCGGAGCCAGTCGTAAGCTCAGCCGCTCGCCGGGCCGAGGGACCGGAACAACCGGCCAGCCGCCCCTCCCCGTTGCCGCTGCTGGCCGCTTTGCGCCGAAGGCGCGAGACGATGCCCGCGCGCGGCGTTGGGACCATGCCGTCCAGCGTTCGCTGGGCCGTTCGTCGCGCTCGCGCACCCCGACGCAGCGCACCGTTGGGCTGACCGGCTTGGCCACTGCGCGGCAGCAGCTGCGGCGGAGCGCAGCGGAGCCAGCCGTAAGCTCAGCCATCCACCGGGTCGAGGAATCTCGACAACGGGCCAGCCGCCCCCCTTCCCCCCCCCTCCTGCTGGCGCTTTGGACCCGGAGGGTCCGAGACGAAAGCCGCACCCGCGTGAGCCGAATGCCGCGAGA
>NZ_NCSM01000030.1 GCF_002224125.1 Streptomyces sp. NBS 14/10 | reverse complement strand
GACACCCACAGTAGTCCGCTGGTCCAGGACCCACCGAGGGCTACGGCCGCCTCCGTGTTCCGCTGTGCTGCCCGCCCCGCCGGCACCGGCCGTGCAGAGGGCTGATCGGAGGAAATGACAGCGTGCCCGCGCCGAGCCTGGGCGCGGGCGGCAGATGGAGTCCTTACCGTGCCAGTGACCCATTGGCCCTGCGCTCGTTCACCCAACTGGGGGAACGCACGGACGACCGCAGCTGAGGCGAGGTGCTTCGTATGGTGGCTCCGCCGGACAACGACGTGCTCTGGGCACGCACCCTGACGTACGCCTACGGCGGGTCGCCCGCCCTCGCCGGTGTCTCCATCGGCGCCCGCGACGGCGAGATCCTGGCCGTGACCGGCCCGCGCGGCTGCGGGAAGACCACCCTGCTCAAGTGCCTGTCGGGCCTGCTCGTCCCGGAGCGCGGAGAGGTGTGGTTCAACAGCGCCCCCGTACACACCCTCTCCCCGCTCGGCCGCGAACAGCTGCGCCGCGACCGCTTCGCCTGGATCGACACCGAGCCCCAGCTCATCCCCGAGCTCACCGCCTGGGAGAACGCCGCGCTGCCGCTGATGCTGCGCGGCATCGGACGGCGCGAGGCCAAGGGCGCCGCACACGAGTGGCTGGACCGGCTCGACGTCGGCGACTGCGCCCGACGCCGCCCCGCCGCGCTGCTCCAGGCGCAGCGCCAGCGCATCGCGATCGCCCGCGCGCTGGCCTCCGCCCCCGCCGTGCTGTTCGCGGACGAGCCCACCGCCCCGCTGCACCGCGCCGACCGCGCCCAGGTGCTGCGCACCCTGACCACGGCGGCCCGCTCGCACGGCATCACGGTGCTCCTCGCCACCCATGACGAGGAGGTGGCCACCCTCGCGGACCGCGCCGTCGCGCTGCTGGACGGCCGCCGGGTGGGCGCGGTCAACTCCCCCGAGGCCGAGGGCAGGTCCGCGTGCTCAGTCTCCGCCTAGCCCGCGGCGCCCGGCCCCTGGCGCTGCTGCGGCGGTCGCTGGTCGCCACCGCTGCGGCGGGCACGGGCTTTCTGCTGCTGTGCGCCATGGGGTACGCGGCCGGGCACCCCGACCAGACCGACGGAGCGGTCGTACGGCTGCTGTGGTGCGCGGTGCCGCTGGCCGCCACGGCCCAGCTCGCGATCGCGGTCGCGCGCGCCGACCCGAGCGTCCCGTTCGGCGCGGGCTTCGCGGCGGCCGGTGGCGGCCCGGCCAGGTCGGCCCTGCTCGCGGGCGCCTCGGCCGCCCTGTCATGCGCGCTGGGCTGTGTGCTGGCGCTGCTCGCCTTCCTGCAGCTGCGGGGCGACCTGAGCGGCTCGTGGCTGCGGTGGGCCGATGCGCCGGGCGGGGCGGCGGGCGGCCCGCTCGGCGCGGGGCATCCGCTGCCCGCGGCCGCCACGGTCACGCTGCTCGCCGTCGTACCGGCGGTGGCGGCCGCGGCCTGCGCCGCCCGCCTGTGGCCCCGGGGCGCCCAGCGGGCGCGGGCGGCGCGGACCGGCGGCGCGCTGACCGGCGGCCGGGCGCGGCCGCGGGGCGCCGAGCGGGTGCCGCGCGCCGCTGCGCCGCCGGAGCTCGCGGCCCGGGGGCTGCCCTGGGGGATCGCGCTGACGGCGGCGGGGATCGCGCTGGAGGCATATACGGACAGCGGCCCGCCCCCTCCGTCGGACGCACTGCTGCCGCTGCCCGGCGGGCTCGGGGGCAGCCCGCCCGGCGTGGTGGGCGGCTGGGCGCTGACGGCGGTCGGGCTGGTGCTGGCCGGGCCCGGCCTCACCCACCTGTGCGGCAGACTGCTGGCCGTCGGGCGCCCTGGCCCGCTGCGGCTGCTGGCCGGGCGGGTGTTGCAGCAGGAGGCGGGGCGCCTGGGGCATTCGGTCGGTGTGCTGTGCGCCGTCGCCACCGGCGCGTACGCCGCGGTCGAGCTGTACGGCACCGGCTCCGGCCCGTCCGGGCACCGCCCCTTCGGCCCGCTCACCGGCCTGGGCGCGGCCCTGATCGTGATGTGCGCCACCGCCTCGGTGCTCACGGCGGCGCTCGAGACGAAGAGCGCGCGGGGCGGGACGACGGACGCCCTGCTGCGGCTGGGCACGCCGCCGCGCCTGCTGCGCGGCGCCGCGGCCCTGCGCGGGTTGGCGCTGCTGGTCCTGCTGACGCCGCTGACCTGGGCGATCGCGGAGCTGAGCACACTTCCGTTCCACCGCTGACCGACGCGGCCGTACGGAACACGGGACTGGGGCCGTACGGGACGAGACCGCGCGCGGCGCCGCCAGTAGCATGTCGCCGTGCTGACCGACGACGCTTCCACCGCCGCCCAAGACCCGTGCCCCGACCGGGAGATCGAGTCCCTGCGGGAGTTCGACGAGGTCGTGGCGCACGGCACCCTGGCGGGTCACCGCGTCCAGTCCGTCGACCTGACGGGCCGTACGCGGGCGCTGCTCCACACGGACACCGCCGAGGCGGTCTTCCTCGGCTGCCCGATGGAGCCGGAGGCCGCCGCCAAGGTGCGGGCCGGCGGCGCGCTGGTCTTTCCGCCGGTGCCCGGTCTGCCGTTCGACCCGTATCGCGGCACCCTCTACTCGCCGCAGGAACTGTTCGAGGGGCTGGCGGAGCGGGGCTACGCGGGGACGCCTGACGCGCTGGCGTACGCCTGGTTCCAGCGCACCAAGGCCGACGGCGACATCTTCTCCTCGATGCTGCGCTCCATCCACGACGACGCCGTCTCCGACGCCCTCGACGAACTCCTCGCCGGGTCCCGGGTCGTGGGCGTGATGGGCGGCCACGCCCTGGAGCGCGGCTCCGAGGGCTACGCGGGCGCGGCCCGGCTCGGGCGGGCCCTGGCGCGGGCCGGGCTCACGGTCGCGACCGGCGGCGGGCCTGGTGCGATGGAGGCGGCCAACCTGGGCGCGTACGCGGCCCCGTTCGCCGACGACATGCTCGACGAGTCCCTTGAACTGCTCGCCAAGGCCCCCTCCTTCCGGCCGTCCGTCGGCGAGTGGGCCGAGGCGGCCTTCGCGGTGCGCGAGCGGTGGCCGGACGGCGGTGCGTCGGTCGGCATCCCCACCTGGTTCTACGGGCATGAGCCGCCCAGCGCGTTCGCCTCGCACATAGCGAAGTACTTCGCCAACGCCACGCGCGAGGACGGCCTGCTGGCGCGGTCGAACGCGGGGGTGGTGTTCCTGCCTGGCGCCGCCGGGACCGTACAGGAGATCTTCGACAACGCGACGCCGAACTACTACGAGTCGCGCGGCGAGCCGACGCCGATGGTGCTCGTGGACCGCGACCACTGGACGCGGCGCCTGCCGGCCTGGCCGCTGCTGGAGTCGCTTGCCGAGGGCAGGTCCATGAAGGCCCGGATCGCGCTGGTGGACTCGGTGGACGAGGCTCCGGGCGCGCTCATTGCGCTGGGGGCGTCGGTGGGAGCGTCCCGGGCGGCCTCCGAGGCGGGCTGACCGTCCCGGGCTGCGTCCCCGGCGGGCTGAGCAGCCCAGGCGGCGTCCCCGGCCACGCCTTCGGCGGGCTGAGCAGCCGGGCCAGCGTCCGGTACGAGGCGTCCCAGCTCCACTCCTGGCGCACCCAGGCCCGCCCCTTCTCGCCCATGGCCCGGGCGGCGGGCCGATCCTGGAGCAGCGCGATCAGCCGGTCGGCGATGGCGCGCGTGGCGCGGCCGTCGACGACATGCCCGGTATCGCCGTCCCGGACGGCGTCCGGCGCGCCGCCGGAGTCCCCGGCGAGCACCGGCAGCCCGGCGGCGGCCGCCTCCAGGAAGACGATGCCCAGGCCCTCGATCTCCAGGCCGCCCTTGCGGGTGCGGCACGGCATCGCGAAGACGTCGGCGGCGGCGTAGTAGGACGGCATCGCGCGGTGCCGTACCCCGCCCGCGAAGACCACGGCGTCCCTGACGCCGTGCGCGTCGGCGAGCCGGCGCAGCCCGTACGCGTACGGGCCGTCGCCGACGAGCAGCAGAACGGCCCCCGGCACGGCCCGGCGCACCAGCGGCAGGGCTTGGATGAGCGCGTCCTGGCCCTTGCGCCGGACGAGCCTGGCGGCGCACAGGATCACCTGACGGCCTGCGAGCCGGTGGCGCTCGCGTACGGTCCGCGCGTCGAGCCCGGGGCGGAAGGCGGAAGTGTCGACTCCGGGGGCCAGCCGGGTCATCCGGGCCGCGGCGGCGGACCCCATGGCGGCGGCGACGGGCGCGCGGGTGGCGGCTCCGAGGTAGGTCACGGTGTCCGCCCCGGCCCCGACGCGGCGCAGCAGCGCGCGGGTTCCCGGGGTGCGCGCCCACCACACCTCGTGGCCGTGCGTGGTGGCGACGATCCGGCGCACCCCAGCCTCGCGGCGCAGCCGCGAGGCCATCAGCCCCAGGGGCGCGGCGGCGCCGAACCACACGCTGTCGCAGCGGTGGCGGCGGGCCAGCTCCACCGCGCGGCTGGTGGCGCGCCGGGTGGGCAGCAGCGTGCGGGCCCCGACGCGGACGACGGGGTGGGGCAGTCCGGCGTCGTACGAGGCCGCGCCCGGCTCGGACGAGGTGTAGACGACGACAGCCTCCGGTGGAAAGCGGCTGGTCATGGCCTGGACGAAGGTCTCGATGCCACCCTGGCGCGGCGGAAAGTCATTGGTGATCACGAGGGTGCGCGGCATCCCGCGTGGCTGCTCGGTCATACGGCCCGAGGCTACGAACGCGCCCGCCCCGCCGCGTCACACGCAGGGGGTAACTCCGGCATCACACCGTGGTGTGACAAGGGGTCACTCCGTGGGCGGAAGACGGGCCCGAGTATCAACCCGTACGGTGACGCGGCCCGCCGCCGCGGTACAAAGAATGGCGCCATGGGCGGCGCCAGGTGCTGCCGCCGGTCGCCGTCGTCTACCTTCCCCGAACTGCTGCGCGCGGTGCGGGTTACGAGCCCGCGCGCAGCACCACCACGTCGTCCGCGTCGAACGCGACGCCGACCCGCTCCCCCTCCTTCGGCGCGTCCCGCAGCGCGCACGCCGCCTCCAGGCGCGGCGCGCCCGCCGGTTGGAGGACGAGGGCCACGCGGTCGCCGCGGAAGGTGCGCGCCGCCACCGTGCAGGGCAGGCCCTTCTCGGGGGAGGTGAGCCGCACCCCGGCCGGGCGGACCAGCAGCCGGCACGGCCCCGGCGGGGTGCCGTCGGGTACGGGCACCTCGCCCCAGCGGGTGTCGGCGCTCTCGCCGTGCACGGTGGCGTCAACCAGGTTGTCGAAGCCGAGGAAGCGGGCGACGAACTCGGTGGCGGGCCGCTGCCAAACCTCCAGCGGGGTGCCGGTCTGCGCGATGCGCCCGCCGTCCATCACCACCACCCGGTCCGCGAGCGCGAACGCCTCCCCCTGGTCGTGGGTGACCGCGAGGACCGTGGTGCCCAGTTCGCCGAAGAGCTGGCGCAGTTCGACCACCAGCCGCTCCCGCAGCCCGCGGTCGAGCTGGCCCAGTGGCTCGTCCAGCATCAGCAGCTTGGGCCGCGGGGCCAGGGCCCGGGCCAGCGCGACCCGCTGCTGCTCGCCGCCGGACAGCGAGGCGATGGCGCGGCGCTGCGCGCCCGGCAGGCCGACCAGCTCCAGCAGTTCGGCGACCCGGCGCTCCGCCTCGGCGCGCGCCACCTTGCGCATGCGCAGCCCGAAGGCGACGTTGCCGCCCACGTCCCGCTGCGGGAAGAGCTGGTGGTCCTGGAACATCAGGCCCACGCCGCGCCGGTGGGTGGGCACCCCCGTCTGGTCCCGCCCGGCCAACCACACCCGGCCGGTGTGGGCCCGTTCCAGGCCCGCCACCACGCGCAGCAGCGTGGACTTGCCGCCGCCGCTCGGCCCCAGCACCGACACCGTCTCGTGCTCGGCGACCTCGAGGTCCACGGTGTCCAGCGCCGCCCGCTCGCCGTAGCGGACCGTCACCTCGTCCAGTCGCAGCAGCGTCATCAGAACTCCCCCGAACGGTCGGTGCGGATCCGCTCCAGTACCAGCAGGGAGCCCGCGCACACCAGCATCAGAATCGTGCTCAGGGCCATGGCCTGGCCGTAGTTGAGCTGCCCGGCCCGGCCGAGGAAGCGGGCGACGGCGACCGGGAGGGTCGGGTGGTCGGGCCTGGCGATGAACACCGTCGCCCCGAACTCGCCGAGCGAGACGGCGAAGGCGAAGCCCGCCGCGACCCCGAGGGCCCGCGCGACCAGTGGCAGGTCCACCTCCCGCCAGGCCCGCAGCGGGGACGCGCCGAGCACGGCCGCCGCCTCGCGCAGCCGGTGGTCCACCGCGCGCAGCACGGGCAGCATGGTCCGTACGACGAAGGGCACGCCCACCAGGGCCTGCGCGAGCGGTACGAGGATCCATGAGGCGCGCAGGTCCAGCGGCGGCTCGTCCAGGGCGATGAGAAAACCGAAGCCGACGGTCACCGCGGAGGTGCCGAGCGGCAGCATCAGCAGCGCGTCGAAGCCCCGTACCAGCCGTCCCGCTTTCCTGGTCAAGGCGGCCGCCGCCAAGCCGCCCACGACGACCGCGAAGACGGTCGCCACGGCGGCGTAGCGCAGGGAGTTCCAAACGGCGTCCATAGGGGCGACGAAAAACGTCCCGCCGCTGTCCGCCACCGACTGGAGGGCGCGGTAGTAGTCGAGTCCGTAGCCGCCGGGGGCGTCCAGGGACCGTTCGACCAGGACCGCGAGCGGCAGCAGGATCAGCAGCGCCACGACGGCGAGCACGCCCCACAGCAACGCCCATTGGGCCGCGCCCTGGGGGCGGCGCGCGGTCTGTTCGGGGGCGACCAGCTTCAGGGCGCCCTCGCGGCGCCGTACGGTCCACGCGTGCAGGGCCAGGACCGCGGCCACGGCCGCGAACTGGACCAGCGTCAGCACGGCGGCGGTCGGCAGGTCGAGCAGTTGGGCGGTCTCCCGGTAGATCGCGACCTCCAGGGTGGCGTACCGGGGGCCGCCGAGGATCTGGATGACACCGAAGGAGGTGAAGGTGAACAGGAAGACCATCAGCGAGGCGGCCGCCACGGCGGGCGCCAGCGCCGGCAGCGTCACCCGCCGCCACGCGGCCAGGCGGCTCGCGCCGAGGACCCGCGCGGCCTCCTCCTGCCGCGGGTCGAGCTGCGCCCACAGCCCGCCGACGGTCCGTACCACCACCGCGTAGTTGAAGAAGACGTGCGCGAGGAGGATCGCCCATACGGAGGTGTCGAGCCGCACCCCCCACAGGCTGTCCAGCAGCCCGCCGTGGCCGAGCAGGGCCAGGAACGCCGAGCCCGCGACGACGGTCGGCAGGACGAAGGGGACGGTCACCACGGCGCGCAGCAGCCGCTTGCCGGGGAAGGTGAAGCGGGCGAAGACATACGCGCCGGGCAGCGCGACCGCCAGCGTCAGGGCGGTGGAGGCGGCGGCCTGCCAGCCGGTGAACCACAGGATGTCCAGGACGGCCGGGTCGGTGAGCACATCGCCGATGCGGCCCAGCCGCCACTGGCCGTCGACGCGCAGCCCGCGGGTGACGATGGCGGCCACCGGATAGAGGAAGAACAGCGCGAAGAAGGCGGCGGGCACGGCCATCAGGGCCAGCCGCAGCGCCGCCCCGCGCAGCCGCGCGCGCCGCCGCCCGGTGCGCTCCTTCGCCTCCTCCAGCTCAGTGGCAGGGCGCTTTACAGGACGAGCGAGGACCATGCCTTGACCCACTGGTCACGGTTCTTGGCGATCTTCCGGGGGTCCAGGGTCGCCGAGTCGGCGATCTTCACACCGTACTTCGTGAACAGCTCGGGCAGCTTCGCGTCCTCGCGGGCCGGGTTGACGTACATGTTGAGCGGCACGTCCTCCTGGAAACGCTTGGTCAGCAGAAAGTCCAGCAGCGCCTTGCCGCCCTTGGTGTTCGAAGCGCCCTTCAACAGTCCGGCGAATTCCACCTGCCGGAAGCAGGTTCCCGTCGCGACCCCCGTAGGGGCCTGCGCGGGCCACGGCTTGGCGTCGACGACCTCGGCGGGCGGGCTGGAGGCGTACGAGACGACCAGCGGCCGGTCGCCCTTGGCGCCGCCCGCCGAACCGGAGAAGCGGTCGTAGTACGCCTGCTCCCAGCCGTCGACGACCTCGACGCCGTTGGCCCTGAGCTTCTTCCAGTAGCCCTGCCAGCCGTCGTCGCCGTACCGGGCGGCCGTGCCCAGCAGGAACGCGAGGCCGGGCGAGGAGGTGGCCGCGTTCTCGGTGACCAGGAGGTTCTTGTAGGCGGGCTTGGTCAGGTCGTCGAGGGTCTTCGGCGGGGCCAGCTTCTTGTCGGCGAAGTACTTACGGTCGTAGTTGACGCAGATGTCGCCGAAGTCGACCGGGGTGACGCGGTGCTCGGCCGCGTCGAGCTGGAGGGCCGCCGGGACCTTGTCCAGGCCCTTGGCCTGGTAGGGGGCGAACAGGTCGTTGTCGAGCGCGCGGGAGAGCAGGGTGTTGTCGACGCCGAAGAAAACGTCGCCCTGGGGATGCGATTTGGAAAGTATCGCCTGGTTGACGGCCGCCCCGGCGTCGCCGCCCGCCAGGACCTGCACCTTGTAGCCGGTCTGCCGGGTGAACTCCTTCAGCACGGCCTTCGACGCGGCGAACGAGTCGTGCGAGACCAGCTTCACGGTCTTGGAGCCGGACCCTTTGGAGGAGCCGGAGTCCTCGCCGCAGGCGACGAGCGTGGTGAGGCCGAGCGAGCCGAAGAGGGCGGCGACGACGGCATGCCGAAGACGGCTGTTCATATGAGGCTGACTCCCTACGCCGGTATGACCCGGATCAGGTCCGAGGGTCTGCGGCCGGGCCGCACTCTCAGCGCTGTTCGCGCTCCCCTGTCGGAATGTTCACTTGTACGAGATGTGGATGTATGCACGAGGTGGTGCCAGGGCACCGTATCAGCCGGCCCTCAGCGCTCCGCCGCCGCCAGCTGCCCGCACGCCCCGTCGATCTCCTGCCCCCGGGTGTCCCGGACGGTCACGGGCACGCCGTGTGCCTCCAGGGCGGCCACGAACGCCTTCTCGTCCTCGGGCCTGGACGCGGTCCACTTGGAGCCGGGCGTCGGGTTGAGCGGGATCAGATTGACGTGCACCCGGCGGCCCTTGAGCAGCCGCCCCAGCAGGTCGGCCCGCCATGCCTGGTCGTTGATGTCCCTGATCAGGGCGTACTCGATGGAGACGCGACGGCCCGACTTCTCCGCGTACTCCCACGCGGCGTCCAGGACCTCACGGACCTTCCAGCGGGTGTTGACCGGGACGAGGGTGTCGCGCAGCTCGTCGTCGGGCGCGTGCAGCGACACCGCGAGACGGCATTTGAAGCCCTCGTCGGCGAACCGCAGCATCGCCGGCACCAGCCCGACGGTCGAGACGGTGATGCCGCGCTGGGACAGGCCGAGGCCGTCCGGCTCCGGGTCCGTCAGCCTGCGGATGGCGCCGACCACGCGGTTGTAGTTGGCGAGCGGCTCGCCCATGCCCATGAAGACGATGTTGGACAGCCGCGCCGGCCCACCGGGGATCTCTCCGTCCCGCAGCGCCCGCATCCCGTCGACGATCTGGTGCACGATCTCGGCGGTGGACAGATTGCGGTCCAGGCCCGCCTGGCCGGTGGCGCAGAACGGGCAGTTCATGCCGCAACCCGCCTGGGAGCTGATGCACATGGTGACCCGGTCCGGGTAGCGCATCAGCACGGACTCCACGAGCGTGCCGTCGAACAGCCGCCACAGGGTCTTACGGGTGGTGTCGTCGTCGCAGCTGATGTGGCGCACCACGCTCATCAGGTCCGGCAGCAGCCCGGCCGCCAGCTTCTCGCGCGCGGCGGCCGGGATGTCGGTCCACTGGGCCGGGTCGTGGCTGTAGCGGGCGAAGTAGTGGCGCGATACCTGGCCGGCCCGGAAGGGCTTCTCGCCGAGGGCGGCGACGGCCTCGCGGCGCTCGGCGGGCGAGAGGTCGGCGAGATGCCGCGGGGGCTTCTTGGCTCCGCGCGGCGTGACGAATGTGAGTTCTCCGGGCTTGGGCATGGTTCAACCAGTGTCGCAGACGTGCGTACGGCCTCGTGCCACGCGTGGCACGAGGCCGTGACGGCCGGGGTGTGGGGCCGGTCAGCCGCCGCCCACGAAGACCACCATCAGCAGCCAGACCACGGGCGCGGTGGGCAGCAGGGAATCCAGCCGGTCCATGATCCCGCCGTGGCCGGGCAGCAGCTTGCCCATGTCCTTGATGCCCAGGTCACGCTTGATCATGGACTCGCCGAGGTCGCCGAGGGTCGCGCTGACCGCGACGGCGAGCCCGAGGAGCAGCCCCTGCCACCATGCGCCGTCCTTGATCAGGTACTGCATGGACAGCGCGCCCGCGACCATGGCGAAGGCGATCGCGCCCAGCAGCCCCTCGCGGGTCTTGCCGGGGCTGATGCGCGGCGCGAGCTTGTGGCGGCCGAAGCGCCAGCCGACCGCGTACGCACCGGTGTCGCTGACCACGGTCAGCAGCAGAAAGACGAGCACCCGCCGCGGCCCGTCGTCGGCGGCGCACATGAGCGCGACAAAGCTGGCCAGGAACGGCACATAGAAGGCCGCGAAGACGCCGGCCGTGACATCCCTGAGGTAGTTCTCGGGCGGCTCGGTCATCCGCCAGACGAGCACCGCCAGGGCGGTCAGCGTGACGGCCACCCACGCGCCCTCCGCACCGCGCACATAGCCGGCGACCACCATGGCGACGCCGCCCACGGCGAGCGGCACCAGCGGGACGTGGATGTCCTTGCGCTCGGCCAGCCGCGAGGTCAGCTCCCACAGGCCGACGACCACCGCGACCGCTATGACGCCGATGAACACCGGCTTGTAGATGAAGAGCGAGGCGACGACCAGCGCGCCGAGGCCGACGCCCACCCCTATCGCGGCGGGCAGATTGCGGCCCGCGCTCTTCTTCTTCGCTTCGCCCGTCACGTCTGCGTTCCCCGTCCGGTCGGCGCCGCCCGCCTCGCCGGGCTGAGCGGCGCTGCCGGAAGGCATGGCATCGGGGCGGTCCGGGGGCGTCGGCTGGTGTGCCGCGGGCCGGCGCGGCCCGCGCTCCGGCTCCCGGTCGTCGCGGAACAGGGGGCCGCTCGGCCGAGCGGCCCCCCGGTCACGGTCGGCGGCATCCCAAGGGTCTCCGCCTGCGTGGGGCACGGTGGGCATGGGCCGAGTCTGCGCCGCCTCGCCCACGTCGTGCGCGGGACCCGCCGAGGGCGAGGGCACCTTGCCGCGAAGCGAGGGAGGAGGTCCCTGCTGGGCCGGTCCCCGGAGGCGGGCGCTCGGCGGAGCCCCCCAGGATGAGTCGTTCATCAGACCTCGAGGAGCTCGGCTTCCTTGTGCTTGAGCAGCTCATCCACCTGCGCGACATACTTCGCGGTGGTGTCGTCGAGCTCCTTCTCCGCACGGCGGCCCTCGTCCTCCCCGACCTCGCCGTCCTTGATGAGCTTGTCGATGGACTCCTTGGCCTTGCGGCGGACGCTGCGGATCGAGATCTTCGCGTCCTCGCCCTTGCCCTTGGCGACCTTGATGAATTCCTTGCGGCGCTGTTCCGTGAGCTCCGGGAACACCACCCGGATGATGCTGCCGTCATTGCTCGGGTTGACGCCCAGATCGGAGTCGCGGATGGCCTGCTCGATATTGCGCAGCGCGCTCTTGTCGAACGGGGTCACCACGGCCATCCGCGGTTCGGGCACCGAGAACGACGCCAGCTGGTTGATCGGCGTCATCGCTCCGTAGTAGTCGGCCACGATCTTGTTGAACATCGCCGGGTGCGCACGCCCGGTGCGGATCGCGGCGAAGTCCTCCTTGGCGACCACAACGGCCTTCTCCATCTTCTCCTCGGCCTCGAGGAGGATCTCTTCGATCACCACTTGCTCCTGGTGTTATCAGTAAGCAGAGCCTCGCCCCTGCGTGCGTCTTCTCCTGCACGGTGTCCGACCGGCAGGCCGTTGTCCATCCCCCGTATGAGCCGTCAGGCCCGGGAGCCCTGGTCGCTCACGAGCGTGCCGATCTTCTCACCCTTCACCGCGCGCGCGATGTTTCCTTCGGCGAGAAGCTCGAAGACGAGGATCGGCAGTTTGTTGTCGCGGCAGAGCGTGACGGCGGTGGCATCGGCGACCTTGAGGTCCCGGGTGATCACCTCGCCGTACTCCAGTGCGTCGAACTTCACCGCGTCCGGGTTCCGCGCGGGGTCGGAGTCGTACACCCCGTCCACCCCGTTCTTACCCATGAGCAGGGCCTCGGCATGGATCTCCAGGGCCCGCTGGGCCGCGGTGGTGTCCGTCGAGAAGTACGGCATGCCCATACCCGCGCCGAAGATGACCACGCGCCCCTTCTCCAGATGGCGCACCGCGCGCAGCGGAATGTACGGCTCCGCGACCTGGCCCATGGTGATGGCGGTCTGGACGCGGGAGTCGATGCCCTCCTTCTCCAGGAAGTCCTGGAGGGCGAGGCAGTTCATGACCGTGCCCAGCATGCCCATGTAGTCCGAGCGGGCCCGGTCCATGCCGCGCTGCTGCAGCTCGGCGCCGCGGAAGAAGTTGCCGCCGCCGATGACGATGGCGATCTCCGCGCCGTCCCGGACGACCGCGGCGACCTCACGGGCGATGGCGTGCACGACATCCGGGTCGACCCCGAGCCCTCCGCCGCCGGCGAATGCCTCACCGGAGAGCTTGAGCAGGAACCGACGGGGTTTGACCCTGCCCTGAGCGTTCTTCTCGTCGGCGGCCTGTCCGGCGCCCGCGCCCTGATTCATTGGAGATCTCCTCGTGCACATACGAAGAAGGCCATTGCCGGACGGGTCCTTGTTCGACCTCTGCGGCAATGGCCTCCTCGTCACATCTGCGGCCGACCGGTTGACGGTTGGCTGCCTACGACCCTATCGGGGTCGCCGGTCATTCGCTGCTCGGCTCGTACGCCGACGCTCAGACGCCTACGCTCAGACGCCGACGCGGAAGCGCGCGAAACCCTTGAGCGTGACACCGGCCTCGTCCAGGATCTTCTGGACGGTCTTCTTGTTGTCCTTGGCGAACGGCTGGTCCACCAGGACGTTCTCCTTGAAGAAGCCGGTGACGCGACCCTCGACGATCTTCGGCAGGGCGCCCTCGGGCTTGCCCTCCTCGCGGGCGGTGGCCTCGGCCACACGGCGCTCGTTCTCGACGGTCTCGGCCGAGATCTCGTCACGGCTCAGGAACTTCGGCGCGAACGCGGCGATGTGCTGCGCGATGTCCTTGGCGACCGTGGCGTCTTCCTTGTCCAGCTCCACCAGCACACCGACCTGCGGCGGCAGGTCCGGCATGGTGCGGTGCATGTACGCGGCGACGTAACCGCCGGAGAGCTGCGCGAAGCGGTCCAGGACGATCTTCTCGCCGAGCGTCGCGTTGGCCTCGTCGACGTACGCCTGGACGGTCTTGCCAGGCTCGATCTCGGAGGCGAGCAGGGCCTCCAGGTCGGCCGGGGAGGTCTTGGCGACGTGGGCGGCGATGGCGTTGGCGGCGGCGATGAACTTGTCACCCTTGGCGACGAAGTCGGTCTCGCACTTCAGCTCGACCAGCACACCGGAGGAGTTGTCGTCCGCGATGAGGGAGACGACGGCGCCGTTCTCGGCACTGCGGCCCTCGCGCTTGGCCACGCCCTTCTGGCCCTTGACGCGCAGGACCTCGACGGCCTTGTCGACGCTGCCATCGGCCTCGTCCAGCGCCTTCTTGCAGTCCATCATGCCGGCGCCGGTGAGCTCACGGAGCTTCTTGACGTCAGCGGCGGTGAAGTTCGCCATGATCTGTGAATCTCTTCTCGAAAGTCGAAAGCTCTACGGGGGAACGGCGGGGGCGGTGCCAAGGCACCCTCCCCCGCCGTCACACGTGGTCCGAGTGGTCAGGCCTGCTCGGCGTCCGCGGCCGGGGCCTCGGTCGGGGCCGCGGCCTCGGTCGGGGCAGGGGCGTCAGCCGGGGCAGGGGCCTCGGCCGGCTGCTCGGCCTCGGCGGGCTTGGCCGCTTCGGGCTCGTCGGCCTTCTTCTCACCCTCCAGCAGGTCGCGCTCCCACTCGGCGAGCGGCTCACCGGCGGCCTTGTCGGCCTTCTCGTCACCGGTGGCGACACCGGAGCGGGCGATAAGGCCCTCGGCGACCGCGTCGGCGATCACGCGGGTGAGAAGGGTGACCGAGCGGATCGCGTCGTCGTTGCCCGGGATCTTGTAGTCGACCTCGTCCGGGTCGCAGTTGGTGTCGAGGATCGCGACGACCGGGATGCGGAGCTTGCGCGCCTCACCGACGGCGATGTGCTCCTTCTTGGTGTCGACGATCCAGACGGCGCTCGGCACCTTCTGCATCTCGCGGATACCGCCGAGGGTCTTCTCGAGCTTGGCCTTCTCGCGCGAGAGGACCAGCAGCTCCTTCTTGGTGAGGCCGGAGGCGGCCACGTCCTCGAAGTCGATCTGCTCGAGCTCCTTGAGGCGCTGCAGACGCTTGTAGACGGTCGAGAAGTTGGTGAGCATGCCGCCCAGCCAGCGCTGGTTGACATACGGCATGCCGACGCGGGTCGCCTGCTCGGCGATCGCCTCCTGCGCCTGCTTCTTCGTGCCGACGAACATGATGGAACCGCCGTGGGCGACGGTCTCCTTGACGAACTCGTAGGCGCGGTCGATGTACGACAGCGACTGGAGCAGGTCGATGATGTAGATGCCGTTGCGCTCGGTGAAGATGAAACGCTTCATCTTCGGGTTCCAGCGGCGGGTCTGGTGCCCGAAGTGGACGCCGCTCTCCAGCAGCTCCCGCATCGTGACGACGGCCATGGCCGTACTCCTTGAAGTGCTCGGTTCCGCGGCGGCCGGGCGGCTGCCGCGCCTGACGCCCCGGCGCGTCTGCCACGGGCTGGGCCCTTGCCTTGCGGAGGGCTCGTCCGAGGACCGAGGGACGCGGCCGCCGTGCTCTTCGAGCGGTATCGATGGGTGGATCGAGGCCGATCGGGGTGCCGGTGGCGGGGCGTGCGAAGTCGACCCGGTGACCCGGATCGCCACAAGAAGTGTACGGGACCCGTGCGGTGCCGGGTGACGGCGATATCCACAACCCGTGAGTAGTCCCCAGATCGTGGCCATGATCCACGCGAATCGGCGAGTCGCGTCACTGTGTCTCCATGCGACCGCACACCACTGCCCCGACCGTCGGCCGGGCCTCCGACCGGGCCCCGGACCGGCCTCCGCCGACCTTGCCGAGGTTGCTGCTGACCCTGCTGACCTTGCCGTTCATCGTCTTACTCGGCTTACTCGGCGCGATCCCGCCGCTGTCGGCCTGGCCGGCCGCCGCGTCGGAGTCGGCCATGGCGCCGAAGCCGATCACTGCGGCGGAGTCGATCACTGCGCCGGAGCCGACCACGGCCGCGGGGGCCTCGGCCCGTGGCGGGCGGGCCTGGCCGGTGGGGCCGGAGGCGGACGCGGACAGACCGACGGTGCTGCGGGGCTGGGAGCCGCCGCCCACCCCCTGGGCGGCGGGCCACCGCGGGGTGGATCTGGCGACCCGCACCGGCCGGCCCGTACGGGCGGCGGCTGCGGGCCGGGTGTCCTTCACGGGCCAGGTCGCGGGCCGCGGAGTGCTCACCATCGAGCTGTCGGGCACCGGCCGCCCGCCGCTGCGCACGACATACGAGCCGGTACGGGCCGTGGTGACCAAGGGCGAGCGGGTGCGGGCCGGTCAGGTGGTGGGCGTCCTGGGCGCGGGCCCCTTCCACTGCCCGTCCGGCTGTCTGCACTGGGGCCTGCGCCGCGGGGACCGCTATCTGGACCCGCTGTCGCTGCTCACCCCGTCGATGCTGCGCCACGGCCCCTCCCGGCTGCTGCCGGTCTTCGGCGTCCCGGAGGGTCCGGACGCCCCGGAGGAAGCCGACGCCCAGCAGCGAACGGGTACCGCGCCGGGAGCGGGCGCCCCCGCGGCCGCGGGCGCTCCGGAACGAGCAGGTGCCGCGCCGGGAGCGAGCACCCGGGGCACGTCGTATACGGCCGACGGCCGTACGCCGCCTTTCACCCTCGCCTCGCGCACCGCGGGCGCCTCCGGCCCTGTGGGGCTGGCCTCGGCCGCCGTGCTGGCGGGCGCGGCGGCCTGGGCCGGGGGGTGTCTGCGCCGGGCGCGGGCGACGGGCACCGGGCGGGGGGGCGTCAGGGGCGCACGCCGTGCAGGGCCATGGTGACGGCCGCTTCCGTGACGCCCGCGGGGTCCTCGGCGCCGAGCTCGATCCGGCGGACCGCGGCGTCCACGACGCCCTGCAGCAGCACCGCGGTCAGCCGCGGCTGCTCATGGCCGAGCTCGCCGAGGGCCTGGACGACCATGGCGATCAGCCCGCCGTGCGCGGCCCGGATCTTCTCGCGGGCGCCCGCGTCCAGCTCCCCGGCCGAGATCGCCACAACGGCCCGGTGGCGGCGGTCGCCGACCAGCGCCAGCTGCTGGCGCACATAGGCCTCGATCTTCGCCTCGGGCGAGTCGACCCGCTCCATGGCCGCCTCGACCTCGGCGGCCCAGACCGGGAAGTCCACCGCGCACAGCTCCTCGACCACGGCCGCGCGCGATCGGAAGTACTCATAGACGGAGGACCGCGCAAGGCCCGTGTGCTCGGCGAGGGCGGGGAAGGTCAATGCCTCCGTACCACCCTCGGACAGCAGGGAGCGGGCGGCGTCCAGCAGGGCGTCGCGCTGCATGGTCCGGTGCTCGGCCACTGAGGCCGCTCGAATCCTGGGCACGCCATCACTTTACGAAAGGCCCCGTGGTGGGAGCGATACTGCCGGGACGATTCAGCGTCCGACATCGGCCAGCTTGGCCCGCAGCTGCAGCACGGATTTGGTGTGGATCTGGCTGACCCTGCTCTCCGTGACCCCGAGGACCTGGCCGATCTCGGACAGCGTCAGCCCCTCGTAGTAGTAGAGGGTGACCACGGTCTTCTCCCGCTCGGGGAGCGTATTGATGGCGCGGGCGAGCAGCCTGCGCAGCTCGCGGTCCTCGGCCACCTCCACGGGGTTGTCGGCGGCGGTGTCCTCCAGGGTGTCCATCAGGCTCAGCCGGTCTCCGCCCTCCCCGCCGGCGTGCAGCAGGTCTTCGAGGGCGACCACATTGGCCAGCGACAACTGGCTGAAAACCCCGTGCAGTTCATCGAGGCCGATGTCCATCTCGGCGGCCACCTCGGCCTCCGAGGGGGTGCGGCGCAGGGCCGCCTCCAGCGTGGCGTAGGCCCGCTCGACCGCTCTGGCCTTCTGGCGGACCGAGCGCGGGATCCAGTCCAGCGCCCGCAGTTCGTCGATCATCGCGCCACGGATCCGGGTGATCGCGTAGGTCTCGAACTTGATGGCCCGCTCGGGGTCGAACTTCTCGATGGCGTCGATGAGTCCGAAGACGCCCGAGGAGACGAAGTCGGCCTGCTCGACATTGGACGGCAGCCCGACGCTGACCCGCCCCGCCACATACTTCACCAGCGGCGAGTAGTGGAGGATCAGCTGCTCCCGGAGCCGACCGTCGCCCGTGGACTTGTAGGACCGCCACAGCTCATCGAGCGATGACGGGGCGGCGGGACGCACCGCGCCGCGGGCAGGGGTCGGCGCCGCGCGGTCAGACCCGGAGATGTGCTGGGGCATTCGTCGCCTTGTGCCGTTCTGCCATGACGTGGGTGAGGAGGTGCGCTTCCGCCGGAAACCTAGCGAGCGTAGCGTGACTGAGCCATCGCGGTATGCGAAGGGAGTCGGCTCGGCGGTGTGCGGATACGGTCATCGCCTCAACCCTTTCACCCGATTGCCCCAAATCTGGGGATCGCCTCGCCGTGTGCTGTCGTTCCGGCGAACCGTCGGAGCCAACTCCCAACGGTCACCATGTCGTTCGACAAAACCCAGGGCGAGCAGCTCATACAGCCGGCTCAACGCTTCCTCGCAGCTCGTCCCCGAGTCCCGGGCGACCTCGCGGCCATCGCTGCCGCCCTGTGCCGACAACGCTTCCAGGACGCGTGCCGTCACGGGATCGAGCAGGTCCCGCTCCACCAGTGGCCCCTGCCGCGTGGGCGCGAGCTCCCCGATGCCGCCCACCAGCTCGGCCACTTCAGCCGCGTCGGTGACCAGAACGGCCTCCCCTCGCAGCAGTTCATGGACCCCCGAGGAGAGCCCGCTGGTGACCGGGCCCGGCACGCCCATGGTGTGCCGCCCGAGCTTGAGCGCCCGGCGTGCGGTGACCAGGGACCCGCTGCGGTACTGGGCCTCGACGACGACCGTGCCGCGGGTGAGGGCGGCGATGACCCGGTTGCGCAGCACAAAACGGCTGCGGGTCGGATGCGCGCCGGGCGGTAACTCCGCCAGCACCAGGCCCTGTTCCGCGATGCGCTCGATCAACTCGGCGTGGCCCCGGGGGTAGGGGATGTCGACGCCGGAGGCGAGCACGGCGATGGTCGCCCCGTCCGCCGCCAGCGTGCCGCGGTGCGCGGCGCCGTCCACGCCATGGGTTCTTCCGCCAGTGGTTCAACGGATGCATCAGCCTCACGCTGAACATCTGCGCAGGCAAGGTAGCCGGATTCGCCGCTAGCCGTGCAACAGAGGTGTTGCTGTCACGACGGCGGCAGGCCATTAATGAGGTGGGTTGCCCGGGTCAGACTGCGGACCTCGTCGGAGGCCTTGAGCTGCCGACGGGCGCGATGGAGCAACACCCGGACCGTGCTCGGTGAAACACGGAGAAACTCGGCGATCTCCTGGTGCGTATAGCCAAGGAGGCTCAGCTGAAGGACCTGCCCCGCCCGCCCGGAAATTCCCTTCACCAAGGACTGCATCAGTTCCAGCACATCGACGTCATCACTCGACGTTCCGCGCAGTCGCCCTTCTTCAATGAGAGGGGCGAGCTCTTCACTGGCGACCGGGAACTCTCGCTGCTGCTGCCGCAGCTGGTCGATCGCCCGACTCCGTGCGACAGTCACTGCGTAGCCCACTGGGTGGTCCATTATTACCACCCGGTCCCACTTCTTGAAGATCGACTCCAGGACGTTCTGCGCGACGTCGTCAGCGGTGTGATCAGGAACGTAGCGTCGCGCCGCGCGCACGAGTGCCGGTCTCGCGTTACGGGCGAACGCTTCGAAACACGCCAGGGAAACCGGGGAGGTGCCATCACCTCCGCCGGCCTCACCATGCGACCTGGTGTCAGACCGAGGTGCTGACATCCGTGGCGTCCACCGTCTCCCGCGACACCCCCGGCGCCTCGGGCTCGAGGTAGGGAGCCTCGTCGGTCAGCCGTCGAAAGGTCTCCCAGCGCTGCCGAAGGGCCGCCCAGCGCTGCCGAAGCCATTGCTGGACCATCCAGAGGATGTCGATCGCCGCGGCGGTGAAGATCACCCGCTCGATTCCCTGTGCGGCCGGGGTCCATTCCGGGTGGTAGTGCCGGGCCAAATAGCACCCGAAGAACGTGAGTACGAGCAGCGCATATCGCGCCTTCGCCCCCAGCCCCCAACCAAGAGGTTTGATCATTTTTCTGCTTCCTAGTCCCGAATCTCAGTTGATCTTGATGCTCCCCCGAGCCCGAGGCGACGGGTGGACCGGAGGACCGGGACAAGCCTGAGAGCAGAACGCATCAGATTTCCAGCGGAGCGCGACATAGCCACCCTTTCGGATGGCAGGCAGCAGAAAGAGCAGACGGGACGGAGTCTCGACTGCTATGCGGCGGTGATCTTCAATTTGAGGTCTGGCTTCTGATCGCTCGTCGCCTCGAGCCACCAGCAGCCAGACCTGACGACAGACATGGGACTAGGAAGTCCGTCACTCTTCTAACGTGTGCGGGAGCCGCTTCGTTTACTGAGAAGCAGAGCAACCTTGAAAAAGTAAGCACGGCAGGCCGAGCAGACACGTCCTGACCAGCAAAGATGCCATCAGACTGGCCAGAAAATCGGCGAGTATCGAGCAGAGGCTGGCATGGCCCAAGCGTGTGCCGCAGTGAAAGCCCCCCGAGATCGTCGACCACTGCTCTGACCTGCCATTTTGCCGCCTCTCCCCTCTCTCGGAGCTGCTTTAACTCAGAAGTTCTCAAGGAGGGGCTGGAGCTGACGAGAACAACGTAATTCAGGGGAGAGGCTGGCGCCGTCGAGGCAGCGTCCTGACCTTGGCAGCGTCGGCGTCACGCCCCGAGAGGGCAGCGTGCTCCAGCGCCAGCTGGTTCAGGGCTGTCGCATAGACCTCCAGGCGGCTCTCCAGGTGACGGCAGTACTGGCGGAGCTCAGCGTGCTCACGCTTCAGTCCTTCGTGGGCGTCACCGGCCTGGACGGCCTTTGTCCACTTGGCCTCCGCCTGCGCGGCCTCGGCCTGGAACCGGTCCTTGAGGTCGGTGTGCTGGTGGGTGAGGTGCCATCGTTTGACGTCTGCCTCAATCGCCAGCTGGGTGACGTTCAGGCGCCCGTTGGATCGGTGCGGGGTGCCGGCGAGGAGGCGGTTGATCGCGGCGATGATGTCGCGGCGGACTGGGTCTTGCTCGTTGTCCAGCGGGAAGACGGTCATTCCTGGGCTCCGTGCTGATGTTCTTCGATGATCGCGCGGAGCCGTTCCAGTTCGTGCTGCTCGCGCGCGTGACGGATCGGTGGGGCGAGGGGGTCGGCGACGATCTCGGTGAGCTCGTCCACGCGTTCTTGGATGACTGCGATGTCGCGGTCGGTGCGGGCCAGGCACCGGCAGCGGGGTCGACAGTCGTCGATGTCGGGGGTGACCATGGGGTCATCCGCCGAGCCTCTGAGCTGGCAGGCCGCGGTGGCCGGGTTGAGGACGCAGGTCATGCCCTCGCCGTGGTGGATCTGCAGCAGCGGGTTGCCGAGGACGTCGCGGGCATGCCGTTCGGTGTTGAGGACGCGGCCGGCGAACTCACGGCTGGCTGCCTGGATGCGGTAGCGGTAGGCGTCGGCGGCGGGCCCGCTGACGTGCTCGCCTGCGAGGAGTCGTTGTTCGTCCTCGGCGATTCCTTCCATGCGGAAGAGCCAGTCCTCGAACGCGTAGTCGTCGAGGAATCCGGCCTCGTAGGAGCCCGCGTAGCCCTGGAGCATCCGGGTGTAGGTATGTCCGTACTGAATCGACGCGGCGATCAGGCCGCGGGGCTTGCGCCGGATGAACCAGGCCAGCGTGCGACGGAAACGGCTGGGGGCGGTCGCCCCGCCGGGGTCCGCCGGGATGCTGTCCCTGCGGCCCATCTGCTGGCAGCGTTCGTTGACCCAGGTGGCGAACTTGGCCAGGTCCTCGGCGATGAGCCGGTCCGAGCGGGCCTCACCACGGCGTTTGGGTTCCTTGCCGGGGGTTTGCTTGATCGGTTTGAGCCGGTTCGGGAAGAGCAGGTGGCTCTCGTGCAGTCGCTCCAGGATCGCGACCGCCTGGGCGACGAGTTCGATGACCACCCACGGGTCCTCGCGGACGGTTCCTTCCGGGATCTTGTTGCCGTCCTCGTCCTCGGCGCCCTTGAAGTAGAGCCCCTCCATCAACCACAGGCCCGTGGTCTCGTCGAGGCTGACGCAGCCCCGCCGTAGGTTGAGGACCTCTCCGACGCGGGCGCCAGAGAGGTAGGCGACGATGACGAAGCAGGCCGTACTCAGTAACCGGGCCAGCTGCGGGGCCTGGTCGAACGGAATCCGGGGGTGCCAAGGCTGTCCGTCCAGCTTCGCGGTGACTGGTGTGTCGAGGTAGATGTCCTCGCCGATGGGCAGACCGGATTCCATGATCATGTGGCCGGATGTTGTGAGATAGATCGAGTTCGCGCAGTTCAGCTGGGACGCGATGTGGCGCCAAGCAATCTCCGGGGTTCCGTCGTCCCGGCGGGTGCCGGGCAGGCTGTCGCCGCGGCCGCGGAGCCGGTCGAGGTAGGCGGCGACGTCGGCCTTCAGTTCCCCGGACTTCCGCCGGCGCCGGTTGCCCCGCATGCGCTCGGGGCGCCGGGCCAGCAGTGTCCGGTGCTCGCCCCAGGCAGCCAGGATGTCCTCGCTGAAGTCCTCCAGGAAGCGAATGGCCCATCGAAGCAGGGCCTGCATGGTGTGCTCGCCGATCCGCTTCGTGCGGTTCTCCCGGTCGCCGCGGGTCCGCTCCAGCAGGTCCTGGGTGTCTTCGCCGTCCCAGGGCGGGGCCTCGGGAAGCCGCAGGCAGAATGGCAGAAGATCGCGCTGGATCCAGAGCCGCCTCACCTCTGTGATGCGTCGGTAACGCTTGTGGATGGCGACGTTGTCAGCATCGAGAGCGTCCAGGTAAGCCCAGAGCAACTCGTGGGTGACCTGGCAGAACTCGGTGATCCCTTGGGCCGCGAACCACTTCAGAACATGCTGCAGGGAGCCGTAGAAGAAGATCTCAATCGTGTGGAGGGCCGTCCGACCCGTCTTCGAGTGCCGCATCGTGCGGGCCTTCGGATGGTTGATCAACTGCCAGATGTAGTACTTCGCGGCCAGCCGCAGCGGCTCGGGAATGATCTCGAAGTTGAGGGTCTGGGACCGTGCGTGGTCCTCAAAGATCCCGGCGTTGAGGTCCCAGCGGTTGTCGGCGAAGCGTGACAGCCGGGCCGGGTCGGCGTCATTCCTGATCGGGCGGTTCATCAGCACGAGCGTGTCCGGGCCCGGCCAGACGGTGCCTTCCGGGAGCCCTTCAGGGAGTCCTTCGGGCTCGCCGAGCATGATCGGGGCGGGGGATGTCATCGGATGTCGAGCTCTCTGTTCAGCAGGCGGTCGGCGAGCTTGTGCTCGGCCGGCCCGGCATCCTTGCGGGCGTCCTCAACGGCAACCTCGTCCGCCTGGTCCAGCAGGTCGGCCAACTGCGCGTGCGGGCCGGCGAACCGGCCGGCCCACTGCAGCGGGTCCATCTGCTCGCGCCGCTCGGCGAGCCGATCGTGGACAACGACCTGCAGGGGAAGGTGACGGGGCAGGGCCCTGGCGCACTCGCAGTCCAGGCAGAGCAAGAATGAGGCCCGGCAGGGCTCCCCCGGGTTGTAGTCGCCGCCGGTGTTGTCGGTGCAGGCCCCCAGCACGGTGTCCAGCTCGCCCGCCAGCATCCGCTTGAGCACCGTCGCCTCCAGGCCCATCTCGGTGGCGGCCTCATCGAGGTTCTCCCGGGCCTGGACCACCTGCTCGGCGGTCATCGTGGTGATCTTGGAGCGGGCCCGTGCCTTGGCGACCTCGGCGGTCAACGTCTCGGCGACGACCGTGCGGTATTCGTTGATGTTGCCGCGGTTGCGGACCAGGTAGCGGGTCGCGGCGGTCCGCTCGGTGTGGGCGACGGGTTTCTGGTGGAGCTCGATGTAGGTGATCCGCAGCGTCTCCAGCCGCAGCGGCTGCATCGGCAATGGCCTGCCCTCGTCGTCCGTCTCGTCCGAGGGCAGGTTCCAGGTTCTGCCGAGCTTGCTGATCAGGGCCCCGTCCGTCCGGATCGGGCGCCAGCCCCGGCCCTTGCCGCTGCGGCCCCCGCCGCTGGACATGTAGGCGACCAGGAGCCGGTTGCCGCCCGCGAAGTGCCGGGCCCGTGCCGTCAGGTCGTGGACCAGGACATAGAGGCCGAAGGGCGTGTGCAGGATGTCCCGGGTTGCCAGCTGGTCGGGTTTCTCCGGGATGCTGATCCAGTCCGGGACCTCCGACAGCGCCAGATCCATGTAGGCCCGGCTCTGACGACGCGGCTTGCGCAGGCCGACGATCGCGGTGCCGGGCCCGACACCGCCGTCGGCCCGATGATGGGCGGCCGTCATCTTCAAGATCGGCTCCGGGTTCTGGCCGGTCATCACGCCGAACAACACCGCCGCGGCCGTGATCTCCTCCGGCTTGAGATAGAGCCATCCGAAGACGTCCGGGATCGTGCCCTTCGACATCACCCAGGTCTCGGGGGCGTACTGAACCATGCCGGAGGTGTTGCGCATCCGGCGGGGGACGTCGCCGACCCGGTCAAGATGGTCAAGGATCTGCAGGCGGCGCCGCAGATGGACATCGCTGCTGACGTCGAGGTCCCCCGCGCGGAACCGCGCCAGCAGCTCGCGGTTGCCGCGGATACGAGTCTCCGCCGACCGCAACGCTGCTCGTGCAGCCTGTGCGATCCGCTTCAGCTCGGCCCTGCTGTAACTGTGGGACGGCTCGCTGTCGGGCCTCGACGGCATCACGCCGGCAAGCCGGCCCGCCAGAGCGTCGCTGATGCCCGCCGTCCGAAGCAGCAGCAACCGCACCTCCACCAACTCGTGCCGGGCGGTCTTGATGCCCTCCGCCTTGCGGTGGTCGTAGAACCCGTCGAAGAGCCCGGGGCCGACCTCAGCCGCACTCTCCGGCGCCGTCTCCAGCCCGGTGAGGTAACGGTCGAACTCCACCAAGGCCCGGTAGGACCTGTTGAATGAGTGGTGAGAGGTCAGCCCCGCGTCCGGAGCGGTGCGGGCGACCAGAGCCGCGATCATCGCCTCGCGCAGAGGCTCCGGCATGGCCAACTTCGACACATCGAAGTCGACGCGGTCCTCCCCGTCCTGGCTGTAGCACCGAACAATCCGACGACCGTCCTCCGCCGTCATCAGGCCGTGCCGGGTCCTCGGCCCCTTCGGCAGGGCAGCCTTCCGCCCCCGGCTCACTGGGCCACCGCCAGCGGATCGGTGCGGACCCACGGGTGCTCGGCGAACACATCGGCCATGAACAACTCGACCGGGAAGCCGTCGGCATGGGCCAGCAGGGCCTCCACCTCCAGCGTCCGGAAGGGCTCAAGGTAGACGTTCTTGGTCGTCTCCACGCTGCGGTGTCCGAGCATCGTCTGGACCAGGTGCCAGACATCGCCGATCTCCTCACGAAAGTCGCGCTGTTCGTCCTCCGTCAGATGCCCCAGCCGCGAGTACTTGATCAATTTGCCGACCGCATACCACCTCAGCGCCATCGAATGCCGCAGCATGTGGGCGGTGCAGCTGAAGTTCTCCAGGCCGAGCGAGGCAATCCGCTCGTTCGCGACTTCGAAGGTGTGCTCCCAGCCCCCGCCGTCGCGCGGAAGACCGTCCTCGTTCAACCACACAGCCACCGGTTCCAAGCCCTGAGCAGTGCGGCGGAACAGCAGCTTGCGGGTCTGCGGCCCGACGTCGTTCCACTCCTCCCGCCGGGAGCCGCCGTCGGCCGAGGACATGGTCACCGAGTGCATGCCGTGAGTGGCCAGCACGATGCGCCGGTCGACGATCCGCTCGTAGCGGCCCGCGGCCTGTGCCCGCCGGACCGCCGCCGCCCGGGCGCCCTCGACGTAGCCCAACACCCCGCGCAGGGCCGACCTGGGCATCCAATACCTGTGCCCGTAGCCGCCCTTCGCGCAGGCGTCGGCGAGCTCGCAGGTGAAAAAGCCCCGCCGCCGGTCGTATGCGGGCAGCTCGGGCAGCACCACACTGGCCCACTCCGAGACCCGCAGACCGTTGCCGTAAAGGCCGTCGCAGAACGCTCGGTCCCGCTGGTCGTTGCGGCCCTTCCACCAGGGGTCGGGCCGACCGTGGAGGTCGAAGCCCCGGATGCCCAGATCCACCCATCGGGCGTATCCGCCCGGGTCGAGCCACTTGACGTCCGCGTGCCGCACGATGCGCGGCGCGTCCATGTCCGCGAACGGGTCAAGGACCCCGAACCGCGCGGCCAACGTGTAGAACTTCTTCAGCCCAGCCAGGTCCCGGGCGAAGGTCCCGGATTCCACCGTGTCCTCGTTCAGGGGATCCGTGACACGCCAGAACAGAAACTCCGAGGCCACCTCGTCGTCGGCATCCCACCAATTCGCACCCACCGTGAGCAGGTAGTTCAACCACACCAGCAGCGAGTACGCGTAGTCCCGCTGCGTCCGCCAGGCCAACCGCCGCCACTTCGCCGAACCCAGGCACCAATTCACCCTCAGATCAGGTCGGCCATCCGGGCCGATCACGAACCGCTGTCCGTCCCGTATGTCCAAGCCCCAGGTACGAAGGGCGCAGCCCGGCACGACCTCCCCGAGTAACTCGGCCACGGCATCCGCCGTGCGACTCGGGTCGTACCTATGCAGCTGCCAACACCGGGCGCTCGGATCCAACTCCGCCACATCGACGACAACGAGCCCCGGCAACAACAGTTACTGGACGGAGAAGCCACAGCTTGTTGGCCACCGCGTGAGCGGAAGTGGTCACGGGATCGATGCGGCGCACCCAATTTCGGCATGACCTCGTCAGAAATATCGCCATGGTTTCCAGTGACTTCCGGTCGACGTCAAACCCTCTATGTTGCCGCAGAGGGGTCAGCCGGGATGTCCTCCGGTGATCGCGCCACTTCGACGGAAAATGGGCGGAATTGTTCGACTCAACACCCTGGCGGTTGACAACGATGTCAGGCAGAGTGTGAAAAGACGCGACTACTGTGCCTCGTGAGCACTTCTGCATCGCGAGAGATAGCCCGACCCGCGTCCCCGCGCGAAAGACCGACATTCACTGCCGAGCGTGAAGGGGTGCCAAGGTCGGGCTTTCGCGTCCCCGCTCCAGCCGCCATTCCCCCCGAGGGGAGGTGACAGAAAGAGATGAATCATTCACCCTGGGTGAGCTTCTGGGAGATGATCCGCCGAGTACTCGTTTATGCCTTGTCAAGCCCTATACGAGTACTCGGCGCGATCCTACTCATAGCGGCAATCTCAATCGCGATCCATCTGATAGCCCCGGAAATCTGCGATCTCGCCAAGGCGTTCAGCCATAACGTCATCGCCGATCTCGCGAATGGCGTGGCCACGATCATTCACGCATACCGCTCCCCCTAGGCACCACTTGACGCCAGGGAGTCTTTTAGGTTAGCAGACCCTTAGCGGAGACCGGAAGAGTTGAATAGACAAATTCTAATGCTGGTCGCACTCCAATTGTCTCCGCTTCCGTAAGGAGGCGCCTCTTGGGCCCGGGCAGAGGTCCGGGCCCCCAATCACACCCTGAGCATCCGAGGTGCTTGGCCGGCCTCGGCCCCTGGAGCCGACAACGGATAACAACACTCACTGGATACAGAACGGCGGCCGCACCGGAGACCACCACCCAGCCGCGCTCGGCGAGCCCGGCCCCGAGCGTCGCCGCGACATGCGCGCCGTAGTCGCTACAGGCCCGGGCGCCCACCACGGCGACGGAGCGCAGCGCCCACATCCGCAGCGAGGGCCGACCGCGCACCCACAGTCCGACCGGACGGGCGTCGCCCAGGTCGTCGAGTTGACCGGGCCACTCCAGATCGCCGGGGCATACGAACCGTCCGCCGCGGGCGGCGGCGACGGCCAGGTCCCCGGCAGGGTCCAGGCTCTCGGCCCGCAGCCGACACCCGGCGATGCGCTCCGCGCTCGCCCCGGGCGGCGGCTCACCGGCCCCGCACAGCGCCCGCCGCAGCGCCACCGGTCCCATCTCGCGCAGCCAGCGCCCCACCGTCTCGTCCCCCGGCTCCACCAGCCGAGTGAGCGCGGCCCGCGCCAAGCGCTCCTCCTCCGCCACACCCCCGGCCCCGGCCCCGTCCCCAGGCACCGGCCCCGGCCCTGTCGCAGTCCCGGCCCCGGCCCCGGCCCCCGCTCCCGGTCCCATCGCGGTCCCGGCGCCGCCCACACCCGCGACCTCGGCCTCGCCCCCGGCCTCAGCCCCAGCCCCAGCCACACTCCGGTCAGGGCCCGACACCGGCCCCCAGTCCTCCCCCGGGCCGGCCATCAGAACCCCACCGCCCCGACCGGAACGCCACGGCTGACGCCGGTGCGCAGTTGCAGCGCCTGCGCCACGTCCTCGGACTCCGGCCGGTCGTGGCCCGCCAGGTCCGCGACGGTCCAGGCGACCCGCAGCACGCGGTCGAGGCCACGGGCGGTGAGCAGCCCGCGCTCCATGTCACGCTCGGCCTCGCGCAGCGCCCCGGGGCCGGCGTACCAGCGGGTGCGCAGCTCATGGCCCGGCACCTCGCTATTGGTGCGCCAGGGGGTGTCGGCGTAGCGCGCGGCGGCGCGCTCCCGCGCCTCGCGCACCCTGGCCGCGACGACCGCCGTGCTCTCCCCGACGCCCGGGGCCCCGGTGAGTTCGGCCCGGCTGACCGCCTCGACCCGGACCCGCAGGTCCACACGGTCCAGCAGCGGCCCGGAGAGCCGCGCCTGATAGCGGCGGACCATCGCGGGCGAGCAGTCGCAGCCGTCGCCGATGTACGAGTGGCGCCCACAGGGGCATGGGTTGGCGGCCAGCAGAAGCAGAAAGCGCGCGGGCATGCGCACCATGCCCGCCGAGCGGGCCACCACCACATGGCCGGACTCCAGGGGCTGGCGCAGCGCGTCGAGCACCTGGGCGCTGAATTCGGGCGCCTCGTCCAAAAAGAGCACGCCCCGGTGTGCGAGCGAGACCGCGCCGGGCCTTGGCAGCCCGTTTCCCCCGCCGACCAGGGAGGCCATGGTGGCCGAGTGGTGCGGTGCGCAGTACGGCGGCGCGGCCACCAGTGGCTGGCCGGGCGGGAGGATCCCGGCCACCGAGTGGACGGCGGTCACCTCCAGGGACTCCCGCCGGGTGAGCGGGGGCAGCAGACCGGGCAGCCGCTCGGCGAGCATGGTCTTGCCCGCGCCGGGCGGGCCGGCCAGGAAGAGATGGTGGCTTCCGGCCGCGGCGACCTCCAGGGCCTTGCGCGCGGCCCGCTGACCGGCGACCTCGGCCAAGTCGGGGCGGCGGTCGACGGCCGTCCCCGCGTGGGCCGCCACGCCGACGCCCATTCCGGCGCCCGCCAAGCTCAGCCCGGCGAGCATCGGGTCGGGGCGGCCCTCCTCGGGCAGCTCCTCCTCGTCGGGCACCGGTGCGTCCGTCAACACGGCGATCAGCTGACGCAGGGTCCGCACGCCGAGCACCGAGATGTCCGGCACCAGGGACGCCTCGGCCGCCGTCTGCTCCGGGACGACCACCTGCCGGTATCCGGCCTGGGCGGCAGCGAGCACCGCGGGCAGCACCCCACGCACCGGGCGGACCCGGCCGTCCAGTCCAAGCTCGCCGATCATCATCAGGTCGGCCATGGCCCGTGGGTCGATGCGCTCGGCGGCCCCGAGCACCGCGCAGGCCACGGCCAGGTCGAAGCCGCTGCCGCCCTTGGGGACGGACGCCGGGCTGAGCCCCACCGTGAGCTTTTTCTGCGGCCAGTCGGCGCCGGAGTTCACGACGGCCGCGCGGACCCGGTCACGGCTCTCGACCAGGCTCTTGTCGGGCAGGCCGACCAGTGTGAAGGTGGCGACGCCCGGCTCCAGATCGGCCTGGACCTCCACCACCACGCCCTCGACCCCGACCAAGGCGACCGAGCAGGTGCGGGCGAACCCCATCAGGCCACCCCCCGCACATGCTCGACCACCGGCGCGCCGCGCTCGGGCAGCACCACACCGATCAGATCGATCCGCACCCCGCCCGGCGGCGGGCCGCCGTGCCGCTCCAGCCAGCGCTCGGCCAGCCGCCGCAGCCGGTCGGCCTTGCCGGGGGTGACGGCCGCCATCGGGTGTTCATAGCCGCCGAGGCGGCGCGTCTTGACCTCGCACACCACCAGCGCCCCGGCGTCCAGGGCGACGATGTCGATCTCTCCGTCCCGGCACCGCCAGTTCCGCTCCACGACGGTCATCCCGGCCTCGGACAGCCGACGCACCGCCAGATCCTCGCCGTAGCGTCCGAGCGCTCCTCGGGCGTTCATTCGGCACCACCTCCGTCACCGACTGTGACGGCTCGGCGCCGGATTATTGGATCTTTGTGGACAACCGACCGGTTGTGGACAACTCAGCCACTCGGAAGGTCGAGATCGCTCTTGTTCAGCTCCTCGATATTCACGTCCTTGAACGTCAGGACGCGTACCTGCTTGACGAAGCGGGCCGGTCGATACATGTCCCAGACCCAGGCGTCGGCCATGGAGACCTCAAAGAACACCTCACCCTGCACCGAGTGCACCTGCATCTCGTAGTCATTGGTGAGATAGAAACGCCGTTCAGTCTCGATCACATATTTGAACAGACCGACGACATCGCGGTACTCCCGGTAGAGCTTCAGCTCCATCTCGGTCTCGTACTTCTCGAGGTCCTCGGCGCTCATGGCATGTTCCCCTTCAGCCGTGCGTCCCCCCATTGTGCGTCAGACGCGCTCAGTCTCCAGGATCACCGGCACAGTCGGGGGTCCCTCGTCGAGCAGCCTACGCAACAGCCCCACGAGCTGTGACGGGTACACCGGCTCTCGTACCGCCGCCAGCTCCTCGACCGTCCACCACCGCAGCCCCGTGACGCTGCGCCGCTCCAGCTCGGTCTGGCCGCCGGTCCACGTCGCGGTCTGCTCCGTACGGGCCAGGTAGTACCACTCGTCCTGATGCCAGCGGCGGCCGTCGAACGGGAAGGAGCACACCCGCCGCCACACCACGGGCCCCAGCTCCGCCTCTGTGATCCCGGTCTCCTCCGTCAGCTCCCGGCGCGCCGCCTGCTCGCGGCTCTCATCGCCCTCCAGCCCGCCGCCGGGGGTGAACCACCAGGTCGTCGACGGGTCCTCGGGTTCGAAGCCGTGTATCAGCAGAATCCTGTCGTGCGGGTCGAGCAGGACCACCCGCGCGACCTTCCGCAGGTCCTCGCCCGGGCCCTCCGCGCCTGTCCCCTCAGACACCGGTCGCCACCTTCGTCGTCTTCCCGCGCCGCTTCTCGCCCCGCTTGCCGCCGCGCCCGATCCGGCGCGCCAGCGGCCCGTACGCCGCACCGCCCAGGATGAGCACCGCGCCGACCACGGCGGAGATCAGGATGAGTCGCAGCGGCCCCGGCTGTGAGACGCCGCCAGACAGCGCCTTGAAGGCTGCCGGCCGGTCCAGCATCGTCAGGTCCGGCGGCCAGGCCGTGGCGTCCACCCGGCCGCTCACCGCGCTGCGCGGGACGGCTCCGTCCGCGCCGTCGGACAGGTGCACACGGGAGTCCAGGGAGTCGTTGCGGTGGTCGCCCAGCAGGAACAGCTTCCCCTTGGGCACCGTCGCCGAGAAGACGGTGGGCGAGGCCGACCCCTTGGTGTGCAGATACGGTTCGTCGAGGGGCTTGCCGTTCAGCGTCAGCCGACCCTGCTTGTCACAGCACGCGACCGTGTCCCCGCCGACGCCGACGACCCGCTTCACCATCGGCAGATCGCCCCAGACCGAGTCCTTGAAGACGACCACGTCGCCACGGCGCACCTCGTCGCCGTCTATTCGCTCCGCCAGCACGCGGTCGCCCCGGCCGATGGTCGGCGACATCGAATCGGTCGGGACGGTGTACGGCTTGTAGAGCACCGCGCCCCAGACGAACGACCCCAGGAAGAGCACACAGCCGACGGCGACCGCCGCTCCGGACAGGACGCTCCCAAGCCCCCTGCCGCCCCCTCCGTCCTGCCGGGCTCCGCTCATTCCAGTGCTCCTGCCTCACGTAGCAGAGGTCGATCCCCATCGCACCCCAGGTCGTCAGCACCCTACCCGGCGGTACGGACCTCAGGCAGCCGTCCCGCGCGCCTTGCGGACGATCCTGCGGCGGCGCCACAGAACGATCGGGACCGCGCCCGCGAACCCGAGCGCCGAGGGGGCCATGGAGGCCGCCGCGCTCAGCCCCGGCTGGTCGAAGGTGCCAGGTACGGAGAGGGCCGACCAGCGGTCGATCGGCCACGCGACCACGATGGCCCGCCCGACCACCTTGTCCACCGAGACCGTGCCATTGTCCAGATTCTGGTGGTAGCGCGAGTCCAGCGAGTCCTGGCGGTGGTCGCCCATCACCCAGATCCGGCCCTTGGGCACCTTGATCGGGCCGAACGGCTTGTCGTCGCAGGGCGTGTTCCCGGGGAAGATGTAGTCCTTCTCGTTCAGCGCCTTGCCGTTGACCTTGACCGGTCCGCCCTTCTGGCATTCGACCGTGTCTCCGCCGACCGCGATGACCCGCTTGATCAGGTCCTTCTCCTCCGCGGACGGCATCAGGCCGATAAAGCTGAGCACCCGCTGAACGCCCTTGGCGAGCGGGCCCGAGTCGGACTGCTGGGTCTCGCCCAGCCAGCCGCCCGGATCGTGGAAGACGACGACCTCGCCGCGCTCCGGCTCGGCGCCGAACCACGGGGTCAACTTGTCCACCAACACCCGGTCGCCACGCTGCAGCGTGTTCTGCATGGAGTCGGAGGGGATGGAGAACGCCTGCACCAGGAATGTCTTGATCAGCAGGGCGAGTAGCAGCGCGATGCCGACGAGGATCGGCAGCTCTCTCCAGAACGAGCGCGTCTTCTTGGCGCCGTCCTTGACACCGTCCTCGTCCTTGGCGCTGTTCTCCCCGTCCTTGTCCTCGCCGTCCCTGTCCTCGCCGGGCCCGTCACCCGCCCGGCCCTCGGCACCAGGAGGGTCCGAGGGATCCGGGGAACCCGAGGAGCCGGCGGAGGCCGAGAAGCCCGGCTTGCCGAGGGAGACGGGAGACTCAGCGGAGCCCGGAACGTCAGCGGAGCCGGGAGCGGCCGGTGAACCGCCCTGGGGGGCGGCCGCGGCGTCCGTCGCACCGGAGCCCCCCGGCGCCTCGAACGTCTCCGGGGCCCCGCCCGTAGGCGCATCGGCCGCGCGCGCCCCGTTCACCGGTGGCTCTTCGCTCCCCCCCGGTTGCCTCTCGGGCTCTTCGTGACCGGATCGAGCGCCGACCGCCAAATCCCCCACATTCACTCCTCACGCCGCGCTGCCGCCCACGCCACGAACGGCGCAGGCCCACCACTCCCATAACGAGCGGGAGTTCCGCAGGGGTCGGGAGCTGGACCAACCCTTGCTGGTCCGAGGACAGCCTATGCGGCGAGCCGCGTGCCTGCGTCGCCCCGCTCGGCGCGTCCTTCACTGAGGCATATGTCTCAGGTTCTTCCAGGCTCTGCCAGTGGCCGAAGGGCCACGCGATCACGATGGCCCGGCCGACGACCAGATCCTCCGAGACGGTTCCCTGGTCAGGCTCGTCCAGATGGACCCGCGAGTCCGCCGAATTGGCCCGGTGATCGCCCATCACAAAGATCCGCCCCTGAGGGACAGTCACCTTGAACCGGCGCTCGGAGGGCACATTACCCGGGTGCAGATACGGCTCGTTCAGCGGCGTGCCGTTGACCGTCACCCGGCCGTCTTTGTCACAGCAGGCGACCGTGTCGCCGCCGACCCCGACCACCCGCTTGATCAGATCCTGCTCGTTCGAGGACGGAAGCAGTCCGATCCAGGTCAGGAACTCCTTGGCCTGCTTGATGACGACCGGATCTTCCTTGGGCGGCTTCCGCTCCTCCTCCAGCCAGTTTCCGGGGTCCTTGAACACCACCACATCGCCGCGCGACGGCTTTGAGCCGAACCACGGTGTGAGTTTGTCCACCAGCACCCGGTCGCCGATCCTGATCGTCTGCTCCATCGAGCCCGACGGGATCACAAACGCCTGGACCAGAAAGGTCTTGAGCACCAGGGCGATCACCAGCGCCACGCCGATCAGGATCGGGATCTCCTTCATGGCCGAACGGCGCCGCCTGCGCTTGATACGGCGCTGCACCTTGCGCCGCTCCGCGCGCCCGCCCAGACGCGGCCCCGTACGCGGCGCGTCCGCGCTGTGCACGGGGCCCGAGCCGGGGATGTAGCCAGGAGTGCCGGGGCCCGAGCCCGTGTGGCCCGAGCCCGGACGGCCGGAACCCAGGCGGCCGGAGCCCAGGCGGCCGGAGCCAGGGCGGGGGGTCCCGTGCCGGGACCGTCCGCGGTTACCCATGTGCGCCGCCCGGGGCCGGGTCCGGTACGCGTCCGAAGGCCGCCGGGCGGTGCACTCCGCTCCAGCGGCCGACCGGCCAGCCGATCCAGTCGGCGCGTCCGATCACCTTGTCGACCGGGACCGTGCCTCCGCCCGGCTCGCCGAGGTGGTCCCGTGAGTCCCTGGAATCACTGCGGTGGTCCCCCATGACCCACAGCCTTCCCTCGGGCACCACGATGTCGAACGGGACCTGTGACGGGGCATCCCCCGGAAACAGGTAGTCCTCGTCCACCGGCTTCCCGTTCACCTCGATCCTCCCCCGCTTGTCGCAGCACCTGACCCGGTCACCACCCACACCCACGACACGCTTGATGTAGTCGGTCTCGGCGGGTTGGGCCAGCCCGACCGCCGCGGCCGCGCCGCGCAGCAGCGCCGCCACCGGATTCTGGGACGGCTCCTCCTGGACGAAGGACCCGGTTCCGTCGAACACGATGACGTCACCGCGGCGCGGCGTATCACCGAAACGGTACGCCAGCTTGTTCACCAGGACCCGGTCTCCGGGCCGAAACGTGTTCTCCATCGATCCGCTGGGGATCAGAAAGGGCTGTACGACGAAGGCGCTCAGCAGAAGGACGAAGACGGCGCAGACCGCCACGAGCACACCGACCCGGCGCCAGGGCCCGCCCCCGATCAGCCGGCCGAGCCCCCGCCGCGTACGCGAAGAGCGCGATCGCTCCTCCTGTCCCTCGTGGGAACGGGAGGAGCGATCGCGCTCTGAGAGCTGGGCGTCGGTCTCCATCAGGCCAGAGCCTATCCGGCCCGCCTGTGCCGTCCGGCAGTAGCTCAGTTGTCGCGCAAAACTCAGTTGTCGCGCTTTTCCTTGATCTTCGCGGCCTTGCCGCGGAGGTCGCGCAGGTAGTACAGCTTGGCGCGGCGGACGTCACCGCGGGTGACGACCTCGATCTTCTCGACAATCGGGGTGTGCACCGGGAAGGTGCGCTCGACGCCGACGCTGAAGCTCACCTTGCGGACGGTGAAGCTCTCGCGCACACCAGAGCCCTGGCGGCGGATGACGACGCCCTTGAACTGCTGGACACGGGAGCGGTTGCCCTCGATGACGCGGACGTGGACGTTGACCGTGTCGCCGGGGCGGAAGGTCGGGATGTCGCTGCGCAGCGACGCGGCGTCGACGGTGTCGAGCACGTGAGACATGATCGTCTGCTTTCCTCGCTGATGCCACAGGTCATCAGCGGCATATCGGTGATGATGGGGAGTGCCGTCTGGTCGGGCGGGCGTCGATCCCCCTGTGGCAGGGGCGCACACCGGACGTACAGCAGCGGCCTATTCTTCCACGACCGGACCGGCCCGCCCAAATCGGGGCCCTTGATCGTGTTCACTCGCCTCCGGAAGCTCCTCCCAGCCCAGTTCCGCCAGGAGCTTCCGGTCGTACTTGTCCAGCGCCGCCGGGTCGCAGCGCGCTATGAGGTCCGGCCGGTTGCGGCTGGTACGGCGGAACGCCTCGTCCCTGCGCCAACGCGCGATCCTGCCGTGGTGGCCGCTGACCAGCACCTCCGGGATGCCCCGGTCGCGCCACTGCGGCGGCTTGGTGTAGACGGGCCCCTCCAGCAGATCGGCCATCGCGCCGGGAGCGAAGGAGTCGTCACGGTGCGACTCCGCGTTGCCCAGTACGCCGGGCAGCAGCCGGGCCACGGCCTCCGTGATCACCAGGACCGCGGCCTCCCCGCCGGCCAGCACATAGTCGCCGATGGAGATCTCGTACACATCCAGGCGCTCGGCGTACTCGTCGATCACCCGGCGGTCGATGCCCTCGTAGCGGGCGGGGGCGAAGACCAGCCAGGGGCGCTCGGCCAGTTCGACGGCGAGGGCCTGAGTGAACGGGCGGCCGCTCGGGGTCGGCACGACCAGCGCGGGCAGCGGCGGCGGCGCGTCCCCACCGGCCACTGACGCGCCGTCTCGCGGCTCGCCGATCCCCCCGGCGTCGGCCTCTGACACACCGGGCTCCGTACCACCGGTCCCCGACGCGATGATCTCGTCCAGCGCCTCGCCCCACGGTTCGGGCTTCATGACCATGCCGGGCCCGCCGCCGTACGGGGTGTCGTCGACGGTGTTGTGCCGGTCGTGCGTCCAGGTCCGCAGATCGTGGACGCGTACGTCCAGCTGTCCGCGGGCGCGCGCCTTGCCGACCAGCGAGACGTTCAGCGGCTCCAGATACTCCGGAAAGATCGTGACGACATCGAGCCGCATCATGCGCCCCCGCGCTCGGCGCCACCCTCGCCGCGAGCGACCTCGGCCTGGGTCTCGTCGAGCAGACCGGGCGGCGGGTCGATGACGGCGCGCTGCGCCTCGAGGTCGATCTCCGGCACCACCTCGGAGACGAAGGGGATCATCACCTCGCTGCCGTCGGACCGCCGGACGATCAGCAGGTCCTGATACGGCAGATGGGAGATCTCCGAGATCCGGCCGACCTCGGTGCCGTCGACGGTGACCACGTCCAGGTCGATCAGCTGATGGTCGTAGTACTCATCGGGGTCCTCGGGCGTGTCCTCGGGGTCGACCTCCGCGATGAGCAGGGTGCCGCGCAGCGCCTCGGCGGCCGTACGGTCCGCGAACCCCGCGAAGCGCAGCAGCAGCCGGCCGCTGTGCACCCGGCCGGTCTCGATGGTCAGCGGCCCGGCCGAGGCGGGCTCGGTGGCCAGGACGGCACCCGGGGCGAGCCGCAGCTCCGGCTCGTCGGTGCGCACCTCGACGGTGACTTCGCCCTTGATGCCGTGGGCGCGGCCGATCCGCGCCACAACCAACTGCACTGTTCCCTGTTCCCTTCACACACACGGACCGGCCACGCACACGGGCCGGGGACGGCCCAAAGCCCTCCCCGGCCCGTGCCGGTGCTCTTCTTGACGCTGCTCAGCGAACCTGGTCCACGTCGACGAGGTCGACACGGACGCCACGGCCGCCGATGGCGCCCACGACGGTGCGCAGGGCGCGGGCGGTACGGCCGTTACGACCGATCACCTTGCCGAGGTCGTCGGGGTGCACCCGTACCTCGAGCACGCGTCCGCGCCGCAGGTTGCGCGAGGCGACCTGCACGTCGTCGGGGTTGTCGACGATGCCCTTCACGAGGTGCTCGAGGGCCTCCTCGAGCATCCTCAGGCCTCGGTCGACTCGGCCGCCGCGTCAGCGGCCGCCTCGTCCGACTTCTTCTCGGACTTCTTGGCCTTCGGGGTGATGGCCTCACCCTTCGCCTCGCCACCGGTGTCCTTGGCGGCGGCCTCGAACAGGGCGCGCTTGTCGGCCTTCGGCTCGGCGACGAGCATCGGGGCCGGGGCGGGCAGGCCCTTGAACTTCTGCCAGTCGCCGGTGACCTTCAGGATGGCGAGCACCGGCTCGGTCGGCTGCGCGCCGACACCCAGCCAGTACTGCGCACGCTCCGAGTCCACCTCGATGCGCGAGGGGTTCTGCACCGGGTGGTACAGACCGATCTCCTCGATGGCCCGGCCGTCACGGCGGGTACGGGAGTCGGCGACGACGATGCGGTAGTGAGGCGCACGGATCTTGCCCAGACGCTTCAGCTTGATCTTGACTGCCACGGGAGTGGTGTCTCCTGGTCTTGACGTGATTGAGCACTGCGAAGTGCCGCGTGGGGTTGCGGTACCCGAGTGCCCGATGGACGCGTCAGCCGGAGGAGAGAGGGGTCCCGGTCGGCTGTCGAGTACAGCTGACCATTGTGCCACACCGTGACAGGTCAGCCGACCGCGGCCACCGGCTCCGGGATACGGAACGGCTTCCCGCATCCCCCGCACATGATCGGCGCCTGCGCCAGCACCGACGGGACGACGCGGACGTTGCGCCCGCAGTCGCACACCGCCTTCACCCGGACCCCGCCACCCGACGAACCGTGCCGGGCGGCCGGTCCGCGGAAGGTGCGGGCGGTGTCGGCGGCGGTCGCGACGGTGTGTGCCTTGAGGGCGCGCTGGAGTCGGTCGATGGTGGTCCGATAGCGCCTTCTCGCCTCGGGGCTGAGCGTGACCAGCGAGAAGCCGCTGCTGGGGTGCGGCTCATCGGGGTGGTCCAGGCCCAACTCCTCGGCGATGGCCAGGAAGCGGCGGTTGTGGTAGCGGCCGGCGCGCGAGGTGTCACGGACACCGCGCGCCGCGGCGATGCCGTGGACTGCCTCGTGCAGCAGCCGTTCGAAGGAGAGCTCGGCGCCACATGCGGACGACGACTCTCCGATCAGCGATTCTGGCGCGGCGAGATCCGGCAGCTCGGGGTGGTGCCGTTGAATATCGGCCCACGCCTGCGCCAGCTCTGCGGCGAGTACAGGTGGTGTCGTGCTCACGTCGTGATAACGAGCGGGGAGTGCCCGGTGTTCCGATTCCGGGGCATCACAAATAATTTGCACGTACCAGTCAGTTCAGCGCTGATGCGCCCCGAGGAGGGCGGGTGCGGCAATGTGTGGATGAGCCACCCACCGCGCACCAAGGCGGTACGTAACGCCCGCCCCGCACCGCCCCCGGACTTCCGCCGGCCTTCCGCTCAGTTTTCCGCTCAGCGGAAGCGCGCTTCCCCGCTCAGCGGGGGCGCGCTTCAGCCTCTGCTTCAGTAAGCGCGCGCGACAAACGCGACGTTACCGGGCGCGTCATCGGCGTCCGGCACCGACCCGTCCTCGGCCACCAGACAGCGCACGGACACGGCCTGCTCGGCGAGCGCCGCCTCGCCCTCCGGGCCGAGGTCCGCCCAGGGGATCCGCGCCCAGCCGCCGGCCGCCGCGGCCTCGGCGGCCTCCTCGACGGTCCGCACATCCGTGGTACGGGCCGCGCGCCGCTCCCGCGCCTGGCGCAGCAGCAGCGCCTGGTCCTCCTCCAGGACCTTCGGCAGCAGATCGGGAAGCGCGTCCAGCCGCACCGGCTCCTTGCCGCCCGGGATCCGCCGCGCCACCATCGCGGTGCCGCCCTCCAGGTCGCGCGGGCCGACCTCGATCCGCACCGGAACGCCCTTGAGCTCCCAGTCCACCGCGCGACGGCCGAAGGGGGTGTCGGTCCGGTCGTCGACCTGGACCCGCACCCCGGCCGCCGCCAGCCGGTCGCCGATCTCGCGGGCCTTGGCCAGCACCGCCTCGTCGCCCTTGATGGCCAGCACAACGGCCTGCACGGGAGCCAGCCGCGGCGGAATCCGCAGCCCGCTGTCGTCGCCGTGCATCATCACGAGCGCGCCCACCATGCGGGTGGTGCTGCCCCAGGAGGTCTGCCAGACCAGTTCCTGCTTGCCCTCCCTGGACAGGAACTGGGTGTTGAACGCGCGGGCGAAGTTCTGGCCCAGCTCATGGCTGGTGCCCAGCTGCAGCGCCTTGCCGTCGCCCATCATCCCCTCCAGCGTGAGGGTGTTGACGGCGCCCGCGAACCGCTCCTTGGCGGTCTTGCGGCCCAGGACGACGTCCATGGCCAGCACGTTCTCCATGAAGTCGGCGTAGACGTGCCGGTGGATACGGGAGGCGAAGTCGCGGGCGTCCTCGTAGGTGGCGTGGGCGGTGTGGCCCTCCTGCCACAGGAATTCCGACGTACGCAGGAACAGCCGCGGCCGCAGCTCCCAACGCACCACATTCGCCCACTGGTTGATCAGCAGCGGCAGATCGCGGTAGCTCTGCACCCACTTCGCGAAGTACTCGTTGATGATCGTCTCGGATGTGGGCCGGACGACCACGGGCTCCTCGAGCTTCTTGCCGCCGCCGTGCGTGACGATGGCGAGCTCGGGGGCGAACCCCTCGACGTGCTCCGCCTCCTTCGTCAGATACGACTGCGGGATGAAGAGCGGGAAGTACGCGTTCTGAACGCCCTCGGCCTTGATGCGGGCGTCCATGTCCTGCTGCATCCGCTCCCAGAGCCCGTAGCCGTACGGTCGGATGACCATGGTGCCGCGCACCGGACCGTTGTCGGCCAGTTCGGCCTTGTTGATCAGATCCTGGTACCAGCGCGGAAAATCCTCCGCCTGGGGGGTGAGAACGGGAGCCTTCGCCATGGCGCCGATCGTACGGCGACGGCTCGCCGAACCGTGAATTCATTTGGCCAGGGCAACAACAGGGCAACGGGGCGGCAGCCGGACCGAGCACCCGGACACGGTCGGGAACAGGGGGCGCACAACGGGGGCATACAAGCATGGCCGCGAAAGCTCTGGACGCGCGGACGGATGCGCAGTTCCCTGGCCTACGGGGGTGGAACGCGCGGCGCACAACGGTGGCAACAGGCTCTTCGGCTCACGGCACTGCTCTCGTCGGATTGGGGCGCATTCCATGACATCTACGCTCATACGGCGGCACCTTTCCCCGTATCCCTCCTCCCTCTCCGCACCGGGCGCCGCGATATCCCGCGCCCGTGCCCGCGACTGGGCGGAGATCCAGGAACGGATGATGGTGCCGCTGTACGAGGCCGTGTACGAGCGCCTGGAGGTCGGCGCCGGGACCCGGCTGCTGGGCCTGGGCTGCGGCTCGGGCCTGGCCCTGCTCATGGCGGTGGCGCGCGGCGCCACCGTGTGCGGAGTGGACCCGGACGAGGAGCGCCTGGGGCTCGCCGGCGAGCGGCTGCTCGCGGGCCCCGGAGCGCGGCCGGGCGGCGCGCGCCCTGGCGTACCGGGGGGCGTCGCGCGCCTCGCCCGCCTGGCGGACGGCGGCCTGGGGAGCGCCCTGACGGTGACGGGGGCCGGGGCGGGGACAGCGGCGCGGGCCTGGTCCGGATTCACCGTGGTCACGGCCTTCGATCCGCTGTCGGCGCCCGGGTCCGGAAGCGCTCTGCCGGAGCGGCTCGCCTCGGCCGCCGCCCTCGCCGAGCCCGGCAGCCCGGTCGTCCTGGCCGGATGGGGCCCGCCTGAGCGGTGCGCCACCTCCACGGTGCTGCGCGTGGGCGTGCGCCTGGCCGACCCGACAGCCGACCCGACATTCCCCCAGCTACCGCTGGGAGGTGCCCCCTCCACCGCGCGCTGGCAGCCGTGCGGCAGGGACGACCTGGAGGACCTGGCCCAGCGGGCCGGGCTGCGGCTCGACGGCTCGGGCCGGGTGGCCTGCCCCTTCGGGTACGCGGACACGGACAGCGCGGTGCGCGGGCTGCTGTCGACCGGGCTGTTCGACGCGGCGGAACGCACCACCGACGCCACACAGGTGCGCAAGGAGATCACGGAAGCCCTCCATCCGTACCGGCGCCAGGACGGCACGGTGTGGATGGAGAACGTGATGCGTTATCTGATCGCGCGGACGTAAAGGCGCCCAGGCGTCAAGGCACCCCGGCGTAAAGGCGTACGGGTGTGAGGGCCCGCGGGCGCCCCGGCCCGCCCGGCCCTCGCGCCTCGCCCGCTCAGCCCATGAACTTCTTGAACTCGTCGGGCAGTTCGAAGTCCTGCCCGCCCTGGCCGGCGGGCAGACCGAACGCGCCGCCCGGCTGCCCCGCCTGCTCACGGCGGGCCGCGGCGGCCTGCTCCTCGGCCTTGCGCTTCATCGGATTGCCGCTGCGCTGCTTGCCCTTGGCCTTCTTCTGCGGCTTGCCCTTGCGCTTGGCGGCGCCGCCGCCCATGCCCGGGATGCCCGGCATGCCGGGCATCCCGCCCTGCGCCATCTTCGACATCATCTTGCGCGCTTCGAAGAACCGCTCCACCAGGTTCTTGACCGCGCTGACCTCGACACCCGAGCCGCGCGCGATACGGGCGCGGCGCGAGCCGTTGATGATGTTCGGGTCCTGGCGCTCGCCGGGCGTCATCGACTTGATGATCGCGGCGGTGCGGTCCACGTCCCGCTCGTCGAGGTTGTTGATCTGGTCCTTGATCTGGCCCATGCCCGGCAGCATGCCGAGCAGCTTGGAGATGGAGCCCATCTTGCGGACCTGCTCCATCTGCGCCAGGAAGTCGTCGAGCGTGAACTCCTTGGGGCCCTTCGCCAGCTTGGCCGCCATCTTCTCGGCCTCTTGCTGGCTGAAGGTCTGCTCGGCCTTCTCGATCAGGCTGAGCATGTCGCCCATGCCCAGGATGCGGGACGCCATGCGGTCCGGGTGGAACGCGTCGAAGTCGTCCAGCTTCTCGCCGTTGGAGGCGAACATGATCTGGCGGCCGGTGACATGCGCGATGGACAGCGCGGCACCGCCGCGCGCGTCGCCGTCGAGCTTGGAGAGCACCACGCCGTCGAAGCCGACGCCGTCGCGGAACGCCTCGGCGGTGTTCACCGCGTCCTGGCCGATCATCGAGTCGACGACGAAAAGGACCTCGTCCGGGCGGACCGCGTCGCGGATGTCCGCGGCCTGCTGCATCAGCTCCTGGTCGATGCCGAGGCGGCCGGCGGTGTCGACGATCACGACGTCGTGCTGCTTGGTCTTGGCGAACTCGATCGAGTCCTGGGCCACCTTCACCGGGTCGCCCACGCCGTTGCCCGGCTCCGGGGCGAAGACCGCGACACCGGCCCGCTCGGCGACCACCGAGAGCTGGTTGACGGCGTTGGGGCGCTGCAGGTCACACGCGACCAGCAGCGGCGCGTGGCCCTGCCCCTTCAGCCAGCGGCCGAGCTTTCCGGCGAGCGTCGTCTTACCGGCACCCTGCAGACCCGCGAGCATGATCACGGTCGGCGGCTGCTTGGCGAAGCGGAGGCGGCGGGTCTCGCCGCCGAGGATGCCGATCAGCTCCTCGTTGACGATCTTGATGACCTGCTGGGCGGGGTTCAGCGCCTGGGAGACCTCGGCCCCCGACGCCCGCTCCTTGATCTGCTTGATGAAGGCCCGGACGACGGGAAGCGCGACGTCCGCTTCGAGCAGGGCGATACGGATTTCACGCGCCGTGGCGTCGATGTCCGCCTCAGAGAGGCGGCCCTTGCCCCGGAGGTTCTTGAAAGTCGCTGCGAGGCGGTCGGAGAGGGTATCGAACACGGTGGTCGCGAATCCTTCGGTCGGATGTCGGGTCGGCGGTCGGCCTCCAAGGGTATCCGCCCGCCGCCCGAACGGTCTGCCCCCTGGTGCCGCGCCCCGGTGGAGCCGCACCCGCCGGGGCGCTACGCGCTCAGCGTCCGCTCGACCTCCTTGGCCACCTCCGCCGCGCGCATGGGCTGCAGCGGGGCGCCTGAGGCGTCCGTGACGTAGAAGGCGTCCACCGCGTTGGCGCCGAGCGTGCTGACGTGGGCGCTGCGCACCGTGACCCCCGCATCCTCCAGCGCGCGGCCGATGCGGTGCAGCAGCCCGGGGGCGTCCTGGGCGCGCACCTCGATCACCGTGGCGAGCTGGGAGCTGCCGGGCGCGACGGTGACCCGCGGAGGCGGGGCGTGCACGCCGCGGCGGCGGGGGTATTTGCGGTACGCGGCCTCGCGCTCCGTGAGCCTGGCCACTATGTCGAGCGACCCGTCCAGGGCCCGCAGCAGGTCCTTGCGCAGCCGCGCGGCCTGCGGCAGCGAGCCGTACTCGGCGGCCACCCGCCAGCTCAGCAGCAGCGCGCTGGGCCCCGCCCCGGACACCTCTCCTGCCGGTTCTCCGGTCAGTTCTCCGGTCAGTTCTCCGGTCAGTTCTCCGGGCAGCTCGACAGCGCGCAGGTCCGCCGCCCGTACGGTCAGCCGGTGCAGCGCCAGTACGCCGGCCGCCGCCGGCAGCACGCCGGGCTGCTCGGGTACGGCGATCAGAAGCTCGACTCCGATGGGCTCCGCACCAGGCTCCACGTCGGCCCCCTCGTCCGCGCCCGGCTGTCCGGCGGCGGCCGCCTCGCCCGGCGGCAGCGCCTCCGAGCGCGCGCGCAGGGCGAGCACGGGGCCGCCGGTGCGCCAGGCCTCGATGGCCAGCCGCTCCTGTTCGGCGGTGGTCTGCTGGGGCGCGGAGGAGTCCGCCGCCGGCTCGCCGGCCAGGACCGCCGAGACCCGCTTGACCAGGTCGGTCACGAGCGAGCCGCGCCAGGCGCTCCAGGCGGCGGGACCGGTGGCGAGGGCGTCGGCCTCGGTGAGGGCGTGCAGCAGCTCCAGGGTGGCCGTGGAGCCGACGGCCTCGGCGACCGAGCGCACGGTGGCGGGGTCGTCCAGGTCGCGGCGGGTGGCGGTCTCGACGAGCAGCAGGTGGTGGCGGACCAGCGTGGCCAGGACGGCGACGTCGGCGCGGTCGAAGCCGATCCGGGACGCCACGTCCCGGGCGATGGTCTCGCCCGCCACCGAGTGGTCGCCGGGCCAGCCCTTGCCGATGTCGTGCAGCAGCGCGGCGACCAGCAGCAGGTCGGGGCGGCCGACGCGGCGGCTGAGCGCGCTGGCCCGCACGGCGGTCTCGACGAGGTGGCGGTCGACGGTCCAGCGGTGCACGGCGTTGCGCTGGGGGCGGCAGCGCACCCGCTCCCAGTCCGGCAGCAGCCGGGTGATCAGCCCCTCGGCCTCCAGGGCCTCCCAGACCGCGACGGTGGACTCGCCCGCGCCGAGCAGCGTGACCAGCTGCTCCCTGGCCTCGGGCGGCCACGGTACGGGCAGCGGCTGCGCGGCGGCGGCCAGGCGCCGTACGGCGTGCAGCGACAGCGGCAGCCCGGCCTGGGCGGCGGCCGCCGCGGCCCGCAGCGGCAGGACCGGGTCGCGCTCGGGGCGCGCGGTGCGTGCCAGCACCGCCTCGCCGTCCTGCTCGACGACGCCCTCGGCGAGCGGGCTGCGCTCCCCCATCGCGTCGGCGCCGCCGCCCCCGGAGCCGCGTCCGCGGCCGCCGAGGAGGCCGCGCAGCCGCGGCCGGGTCGACCGGGCGCGCAGCACCCGCTCGACCTCGCGCCAGGTCACATCGCTCGCGTACGAAATGGTCCGGGCCGACTCGTACACCTGGCGCAGCAGGGTGTCGGCGTCCAGCAGGCCGAGCCCGGCCGCGACCTGGTCCTGCTCCTGGAGGGCGAGCCGGTCGGTGGCCCGGCCGGTGGTCAGGTGCAGCGCGTCCCGTACGTCCAGCAGCAGCCGGCGCGCCTCGGCAAGGCCCTCGCGCGGCGCGTCGGCGAGCCAGGAGGCGGCGATGGCCCGCAGCGCCGTCGCGTCGCGCAGCCCGCCGCGCGCCTCCTTGAGGTCCGGTTCCAGCAGGAACTGCAGCTCGCCGTGGCGCCCGGCGCGCTCCTGGCCCAGTTCGCGCAGCTCGGGCAGGCGCTTGGGGGCCCGGGCCCGCCAGTCGGCGAGCACCGCCGTGCGCAGCCCCGCGCTGAGCGCCGCGTCGCCCGCGATATGGCGCGCGTCCAGCAGGCCGAGGTGGGCCTTCAGGTCCTCGCCCGCGGTCTTACGGGCCTGCTCGGGGGTGCGTACGGAGTGGTCGAGGGCCAGCCCCATGTCCCACACCGGGTACCAGACGTGGTCGGCGAGGGTGGCGATGGCGGAGGCGTCCGCCGAGCCGTCGTGGAGCAGCAGCACGTCCAGGTCGCTGCGCGGGGACAGTTCGCCGCGTCCGTATCCGCCGACCGCCACGAGGGCGACGCCCTGGGTGATACCGGCCTTCTCCGCCCCGCCGGCCAGCAGCGCGGCCAGCCACTGGTCGGTGAGCTCGGCGAGGGCGGTACGGCGCGGCGGCCCGGACCGCGACTCCTCCTGCAGGAGTCGCAGCCGGGCCGCCGCGTAGCCACCGGGCACCGAGTCGGCCGTCGTCTCTGTCTTCGCCTCGACGCTGTCCGTCAACTCGGCTCCTTGATCACAGGGAAGGACGTCCGGGCGGTGAGGCGCCACGCCACGCCACGACACGTCGGAGATGCGTCAGAGCGCGTCCGGGCCGCGCTCGCCGGTCCGTACCCGCACCGCGGTGTCGACGGGGACGCTCCACACCTTGCCGTCCCCGATCTTGCCGGTGCGGGCCGACTTGACCACGACCTCGATCAGGTCGTCGGCGTCGTCGTCCTCGACCAGCACCTCGATACGGACCTTGGGCACCAGGTCGACGGTGTACTCGGCGCCCCGGTAGACCTCGGTGTGGCCGCGCTGGCGGCCGTAGCCGCTGGCCTCGGTGACGGTCAGGCCGTGCACTCCGAAGGCCTGCAGGGCTTCCTTGATCTCGTCCAGCCGGTGGGGCTTGACGACCGCGGTGATGAGCTTCACGCGTCCACCTTCTTGTTCTGCGGCGCACCCGCGCCGGCCTGGTCCTGGAGGGAGGCCACCGTAGACCGCCCCATGTGCGCGGTTCCGACGGCGCTGAAGTCGTAGGCCGTCTCGGCGTGGTAGGCCTGGTCGAGGCCGCCGACCTCTTCGTCCTCAGTGGCTCGCAGGCCGATGGTGACGTCGATCGCCTTGGCGAGGATCCAGGAGACGACGAACGAATAGATCAGGACCGTGAAGGCGCCGAGCGCCTGCTTGCCCAGCTGGTCCAGGCCGCCGACGCCGTCGGTGGCGAGCAGGCCGACCAGGAGGGTGCCCAGGATGCCGCCGACCAGGTGCACGCCGACCACGTCGAGCGAGTCGTCGTAGCCCAGCTTGTACTTGAGGCTGACCGCCCAGGAGCAGACGACGCCCGCGACGAGGCCGATGATCATCGCGCCCCAGGCGTTGACGGCCGCGCCGGAGGGGGTGATGGCGACGAGGCCCGCGACGGCGCCGGAGGCCGCGCCCAGGGTGGTGAAGGCACCGTGCCGGATCCGCTCGTAGGCGAGCCATCCGAGCATCGCGACGCCGGTGGCGATCTGGGTGTTGAACGCCATGTTGGCGGCGGTGCCGTTGGCGGCGAGCGCGGAACCGGCGTTGAAACCGAACCAGCCGAACCACAGCAGACCGGAGCCCAGCATCACCAGGGGGAGGTTGTGCGGCCGCATCGGGTCCTTCTTGAAGCCGATGCGCTTGCCGAGGACCAGGGCCACGGCGAGACCGGCCGCACCCGCGTTGATGTGGACCGCCGTGCCGCCCGCGAAGTCGATGACTTCCTTCTTGAACAGCCAGCCGTCGGCCTGCCAGACCCAGTGGGCGACCGGGAAGTAGACGACGGTGACCCACAGGGTGATGAAGATCGTCCAGGCGCCGAACTTGACCCGGTCGGCGACCGCGCCGCTGATCAGCGCGGGGGTGATGACCGCGAACATCAGCTGGAAGAAGGCGAAGGCGAGTACCGGGATCGCGTCGGGCTTGGTGCCCCACAGCGACTCGGGGTTGATGCCCTTGAAGCCGATGTGGTCCAGGTTGCCCAGCAGCCCGCCGCCGATGTCGTCACCGAAGGTGAGGGAGTAGCCGAACAGCACCCACAGGAGGCTGACGACGCCCAGGGCGATGAAGGACATCATCAGCATGTTCAGGGCGCTCTTCACCCGGACCATGCCGCCGTAGAAGAAGGCCAGGCCGGGGGTCATCAGCATCACGAGCGCGGCGCTGATCAATACGAATGCGGTATTTGCGCCATTCAATGTGGACGTCTCCTCGGGATGACGGCCCGTGCGGGCAGAACTCTGTGGGCCGGTTTTCGCCACGAGGTTGGCGCAGCGCCGTTTCAGTCGATGCCGCTCGATGTTTCACGGCAGTGACGAAGGGCGTGGAAGTGTTACGCGCTGATGAACTGGTACTGGACGGCGGGAGGGCCTGGTTACCGTGTCGCGCCCACGGCCGGGCGGCTCAGACGGCGCGGACGGACTCCGCCGTATCCGAGGAGTCGGGCAGGTGGTCGGCGAGCCGCTCGCCGAGCTGGACCACCTCAGGGACGCTCCCGAAGTCGCGGATCGCGGTGTCCACGGTCTTGCGCAGCCGGTTGCTGACCCGCTCGGAGCGCACCCGCCGGGCGAGCGGCAGGGCCTTCTCGGCGACCGCCGCGCACTGCTCGGGCTCCTTCTGGAGGAGGTGGACGGTGGCAAGACCGATCAGGTTGAGCGCATACGAACGCTGGTGCCCGCCCTCCTCGGCCGTCTCCTGGCCGAAGAGGTCGACCGCGCGGTTCATCACGGGGTCGGCCAGCTTGGCGTAGGTGGGGCTGCGGCCCGCGACATAGGCGAGGTCGCGGTACGAGTGCGCGTTCTCCGCGTTGAGCTCGGCCTCGGAGAAGAAGCCGATCCAGTCCGGGTCCCCGTCGCCCCCGGCGGATTCGGCGAAGGCGTCCTCGGCCATCTTCACGGCGCGGTGGCACTTGCTGGGCTGGCCGATATTGGCGTACGCCCGGGCCTCCATCGCATACAGCATGGCCTGGGTGCGCGGCGTCGCGCTCTCCCGGCTGCCGTACTGGGCGAGGTGGATCAGCTCCAGCGCGTCCTCGGGCCGCCCCACATGGATCATCTGGCGGCTCATGCTGGAGAGGATGTACGAGCCCAGCGGCCGGTCCCCGGACTCCTTGGCCGCGTGCAGGGCGAGGACGAAGTACTTCTGGGCGGTCGGCTGGAGCCCGATGTCGTAGCTCATCCACCCGGCGAGCTCGGCCAGCTCGCCCGCGACCTTGAACAGCCGCTTGGAGACCCGCTCGGGGTGCGGCTCCTGGAGCAGGTCCGTCACCTCGTGGAGCTGGCCGACCACCGCCTTGCGGCGCAGCCCGCCGCCGCACTGGGCGTCCCACTTCCGGAACATCACGATGGTCGACTCGAGCAGTTCGAGCTCGGGCTCGGAGAGCCGGGAGATCCGCCGGGAGCGGCCCGCGTCCGGCTGGGTCCGGCCGTCGGACCGGGCGGAGGGCGAGGGGACCAGCCAGCGCTGCATCGGCTCGATGAGGGCCGGGCCCGCCGACAGGGCGAGCGAGGTGCCGAGGAAGCCCCGGCGGGCGAGCATCAGGTCGCTGCGGGAGAATTCGCCGATCAGCGCGACCGTCTCAGGACCGGCCCAGGGCAGGTCCACCCCGGATACGGACGGTGACCGATGGGCGGTGCGCAGCCCCAGGTCCTCGATGCCGACCACACAGCCGAAGCGGTCGGAGAACAGCTCGGAGAGAATCTGCGGAATCGGCTCGCGCGGCTGCTCGCCGTCGAGCCAGCGGCGCACCCGCGAGGTGTCGGTGCTGATGTGGTGGGCGCCCATCTGGCGTGCTCTGCGGTTGACTTGGCGCGCGAGCTCGCCCTTGGACCAGCCGCTGCGCACAAACCACGAACCCAACTGCGCGTTGGGACGCTTGTCAGCACTGCCGCCGTTGTCGCCCACTGGAACGCCCCCATCCCACGATTCCGCTCGCACCGCGACCAGAATGCCGTCTGTCACGGTCAGTTGTCCCCGCGATCCGCCGCATCAATCGCGGGAGAAGGGGGGTTGTGCACTGAAAGTAATCTTACGATCACGCCTCCGGCGAGGAAGTTCGCCAAAACGCCACCATTCGCCACCCCTTCGAATGAACGCCACTGGCGATTCACACGATTCACTTGACACCGGGCGACCGGAACAGAGGTGGAGGGGTGCACACGAGGGCGCGCGCCCAGTGTCTCACCACCCCTTTCACCACACCGCACCACGCTGCACCACTCGGCATCACCGCACCGGCAGCCGTCGCACCACATCCGGCTACGGAGCGCGAGCGGGCGGCATCACTGCGTCATTCGGCTCGTAACCATCGGCAGGGCGACCCGTTGGAGGGGGCATGGGCTTCACGATCGGCGGCATCCGGGACATGCGGCCAGGCTCGCGGCGGCGCGGCCGTACATCCGAGTGCACGACGGTGGCGGAGTACACCGGCCTGTGGGGGTGGGACGTGGTGCCGGGCGCCCGGGCCACCCGTGGCGCGGGCGGCAGCAGAAACGAATGTTCATGTGGCGAGGCCGACTGCGCCGCCCCCGGCGCCCACCCCCTCGCCTTCGCCTCCGCCGTCCCCGCGGGCGCCACCCTCGACGATGCGGCGGCGGCCTGGGAGCAGGTCCCGGGGGCCGCGGTGCTGCTGCCCGTGGGCAAGACGTTCGACGTCCTGGAGGTCGCCGAGCAGGCGGGCCGGCTCGCCCTGGTCCGGCTGGAGCGCATGGGGCTGCCGCTCGGCCCGGCGACCGCCACACCGCACGGGCGCGCCCAGTTCTTCGTCGCCCCGGGCGCCGCCGAGCAGCTGCCGCAGCTGCTCTACCGCATGGGCTGGGACGACGCCGACCTGGACCTGCGCGCTCTGGGGCCCGGCGACCACATCACCGCCCCGCCCAGCGACCTCGGCGGGCTCGGCCCGGTCCGCTGGCTGCGCCCGCCCGCGCTCGACACCGCGGGCAACCCGCCCCATGCGCGGCTGCTGCTGGGCACGCTGGCGTACGCGGCCCACCGCGCGGGCGGCTGAACCGGGAACCGGATAACGGAAACCGGATACCCGCCCTGGAGAAACACCCCGGAGAAACGCCCGGAGAAACGCTTCGGGCGCCCGAGAGGTCCCGGGCGCCCGGAGGGGAGAGGGCGGAGTGGATCAAGGGAATCGGCCAGTCAGTCGCCGATCAGCGCGTCGACGAAGGCCTCCGGCTCGAACGGCGCGAGATCGTCCGCGCCCTCGCCCAGGCCCACCAGCTTGACCGGTACGCCCAGCTCGCGCTGGACCGCGATCACGATGCCGCCCTTGGCGGTGCCGTCCAGCTTGGTGAGCACGATGCCGGTGATGTCCACGACCTCCGCGAAGACCCGCGCCTGCACCAGGCCGTTCTGCCCGGTGGTGGCATCCAGCACCAGCAGCACCTCGTCCACCGCGCCGTGCTTCTCGACGACCCGCTTGACCTTGCCCAGCTCGTCCATCAGGCCGGTCTTGGTGTGCAGCCGTCCCGCGGTGTCGACCAGTACGACGTCCGCGCCCTCGGTGATGCCCTCCTTGACCGCGTCGAAGGCGACCGACGCCGGATCGCCGCCCTCGGGGCCCCGGACGGTACGGGCGCCGACCCGCTCGCCCCAGGTCTGCAGCTGCTCGGCGGCCGCCGCGCGGAAGGTGTCGGCCGCGCCGAGGACCACCGACTTGCCGTCGGCGACCAGCACCCGCGCGAGCTTGCCGGTGGTGGTGGTCTTACCGGTGCCGTTGACCCCGACGACCATGACGACGCCCGGCTTCTCCTCGCCGTTCGTGCCGATGCCGCTCTCGGTGTGCACGGCGCGGTCGGCCTCGGTGCCGATCAGCTGGAGCAGTTCCGCGCGCAGCAGGCCGCGCAGCTCCTCGGGGGTACGGGTGCCCAGCACCCTGACCCGCTCGCGCAGCCGCTCCACCAGCTCCTGCGTCGGCGCGACGCCGACGTCGGCGGTCAGCAGAGTGTCCTCGATCTCCTCCCAGGTCTCGTCGTCGAGGTGTTCCCGCGACAGCAGGGTGAGCAGCCCCTTGCCCAGGGTGGTCTGGGAGCGGGAGAGCCGGGCCCGCAGCCGCACCAGCCGGCCGGCGGTCGGCTCGGGCACCTCGATCGCGGGCGCCTCCGGCTGTGCGGGCACAGCGGGCGCGGGGGGCGCCTCGGTGACCGACAGGTCCACCTCTTCGATGGTTCTGCGCGGTTCCTCGAGCGTGGTTTCCGCCTCCTCGCCGACCTGCGGCTCGGCGGGCGGCGCGGTGACGGACGGACTGCTCGGCGGGGCCGGGGGCAACCGCTTCTTCTTGCGGCTGCCGATCACGAGCCCGCTGACCGCGGCGAGCGCGATCAGAGCGATGACTACAGCAAGGATGACTTGTTCCATAACGCACCCAGTATCAGCCAACGGGCTGCGGGGAGTCATTCACCTCCCAGCCCGGCCTCACGGGCCCGGACGATCGCCTGGGCGCGATCGCGGACCTGCAGCTTGGCGAAAATGGAGCCCACGTGGTTACGCACGGTCTTGTCCGTGACCACCAGCCGCTGGGCGATCTGGCGATAGCCGAGCCCGCCGGCCAGCAGTTCCAGCACCTCGCGCTCACGGGCGGTGAGGGTGGGGAACGCCTCCTTGGCCGAGGCGGTGCCGAAGGAGCCGAGCAGGGTACCGAGACGCTCGGCCATGCGCGGGCTGAAGACCGCGCCGCCGCGCACCACGGTGTGCAGGGCGCGCAGGATCTCGTCCCGGCCCGCGCCCTTGAGCAGGTAGCCACGGGCACCCGCGCGCATGGCCGCCAGCAGACTGTCGTCGTCCTCGGACATGGTCATGACGACCACTCGGGCGTCGGGGTGGGCGCACAGGATCCGCCGGATGGCCTCCGTACCGGATCTGCCGGGCAGCCCGAGGTCCATCACCACCAGATCGGGCTCGGTGCGGTCGGCCTCGGCGACCGCCTCCTCGGCGGACGCCGCCTGCCCGACCACGGTGAACGCGTCGTCCAGGTTGACCGCGGCCGCCAGTCCCTCGCGGAAGAGCGGATGGTCGTCCACGAGCAGTACGCGCCACTGCGGTGCTCCCGCCGCCGCTGTCACCGGTCCGGCCCCTCTTCCCCACGCTCTCCGCCGTGCTGCCGGCCGTGTTCCCGGCCTCCTTCGCGGCGCTGCTCTTCCGGTGCGAGGGATACGGCCGCCTCGTGCACGGCGTTCACAGCGTCGCGTTCGGGCTGCTCGGCCTCCCCCGGCCCGGCGAGCGGCAGGATCGCGTGCACCACCGTGCCCGTCGCGGATCCCGTCACCGAGCAGGAGCCGCCGATCTCCTCGGCGCGCTCCGCCACGGAAGCCAGCCCGATGCCGGGCACGGCGCCCCGCCGCAGCCCGCTCCCGTCGTCGATGACCTTGACCTCGAGCGTGTCCGGGCCCGCGGTGAGCTCGATCCTGACCTGCCGGGCCCGTGCGTGCCGCACCGCGTTGGTCAGCGACTCGGCGGAGATCCGGTACGCGGCCGTCTCCACGCCCGGCGACAGCGGCGGCAGCGCGGTGGGGTGGGTGGCCACGGTCACCCGGGGCCCGGCGCCGCCCAGCCGCCGCCCCAGGTCCCGTACCGCCTTGGCCAGGCCGCGCTCGGCCAGGGCGGCGGGGGCGAGACCCGAGGTGATCCGCCGCACTTCGACCAGAGCCTCGGCGAGGGTTTCGGCGGCCTCGCGCAGCTGGTGGCGGGCCGGATGCCCGGGCGGGCAGGTGGTCTGCGCGATGTCCAGGCGCAGCCGTACGGCGGCGAGCTGCGGGCCGAGGCCGTCGTGGATCTCGCGCCGCAGCCGGCGGCGCTCCTGCTCGCGCGCGAGCACCAGCCGCTCCCGGGCGGCCTGGGCATCCTCGGCCAGGCGCAGGGCGGCGAGCGCCGGGGCCGCCTGGTCGGCGAGCAGGGAGAGCAGTCCGCTGTCCCGTTCGGCAGGGGTGCCGAAGCCGTCCCGGGCGACTTCGAGGCGGCCGACCGTACGGCCGTGGTGGCGCAGCACGAACGCCTGGACCGGGCCGGTGAGCGGCGCCCCGGCCGCGGCCAGCCGCCGCGGTCCGGACCGGGTGTCGACGCTGACGGCGGCGCCCGAGACGCCGAGGTCCTCGACGGCGCTGCGGCAGATCTGCTGGGGCACCTCGCCGGGGTGGGGCGCCTGCTGGAGGCGTACGGCCAGGGCGCTGGCCGCCTCGTGGGGGCGGGCGCGCGGCCCGTAGAAGGCGCGCTCGACGCGCAGGGTCAGCCAGCGGGCGGTCGGCCGCAGCGCCCAGCCGAGCAGCAGGGAGCAGCCGACGGCGGTGCTGATCGCCCCGCCGCGCAGGGAGGGCAGTCCGGCCTGGACGGCGACGACCGCGCAGACCACGACGGCGGCGAGGGAGGTGAGGACGAAGGCGCGGGCGAGGCGGTGGCTGGTGACGCGGTCCAGGCGCCATATGCCGGTGCGGGCGACGCCCAGGCAGATCGCGGCCGCCCATACGGCGCTGCCGACGGTGCGCGCGACGATGGTGGGCATGCCCTCGGCCCATTCGGACAGCAGCAGGAAGACGCAGGCCGGGTAGGCGGCGGCGAGCAGGGCCCAGTTGCGCCGCTCGGCGCTGCGGGTGACGGCGGCGCGGCAGCACAGCGAGCCCGTCACCACGGCGGCCACGGCGCGCAGCACCCACTCCTCCGCCTTCGCGTAGTGCTCGAGGTGGCCGAAGGCCCACTGGCCGAAGTCGGTGGCGAAGAAGGGGTTGCTCGCCGAGCCGACCATCGGCTCGCTGACCAGCCAGAGGGCGGCGTAGCCCAGCCAGTACGCGGAGGCGCCGACGCTCATCGCCCACCACTGCCACCGCCGCTGCGAGCCGCGCGGGAACAGCCACAGCGGCAGCAGCAGGACGGTCAGCGGGCGGCAGGCGATCCCAGCGGCCGAGATCAGCAGCTGGACCACGGCGCCCGCCGAGCCCAGATCGGCCAGTCCCAGCAGGTCGGCGGCTGCCGAGGGCAGCAGCCACAGCGCCCCGGCGACCAGCAGGACGCTGCCGTAGCGGCGGGCGGAGCGCTCGGCCAGCAGGAGCACCCCGACACCGAGGACCGGGATGCCCACGGCGACACGGGTGAGCACGGCGGTGCCGCGCGGCTGCGGATAGGACAGGGCCAGCCATTGGTCGTTCACCCGCAGCAGTCCGGCCAGCCACCCGGCGAAGACCACCACGAACAGGGCGGAGACTCCGCCGGCGGCCTGCACGGCGCGGTCCTTGGGCTGGACCGCGCGCCTCATCCCATCCCAGAGCCCCGGCCCGTGACCCACAGCGTGATGTAGTGGTCACTGTGGCCCGGCCGGCATTTGTACTCGCTCCACTTGTGCGTTTCCACCCCGTTCCGGCCCGCCTTGCGGCAGGCGCTGGTGGTGTCGAAGTGCCCGGCCTGCCGCCATGCCGCTCCCGGGGCCGCGGCGGCGGACGCCGCCGGGGCGGCCCCCACGACGGCGCCGGTGAGCAGGGCGAGCGCGGTCAGGACGCGGGTCCGGCGGGTTCGGCGGGTCCGGGATGGGGTCATCTGGCAACCTCCTTGGTTCTCCGGTCCGAGCACTACCGCTCCTCACGCTGTTCGCCACCATTGGCCGAACTTCGCATCCGGATGTTCCGGACTGCCCCGCGAACGGTCTTCGGGGTCAGAGGCCGCGCTGATCCACCTCGGCGATCCGCGTCTTACGGCCAAAAGGCTGCGCGAAGTCCTCAGCGGGGCTGTCCGCCCTCCCGCGGTCCTCGGCCGCAAGCGCCCCGACGGGTAGCTCTCTCGGCACGATCCTCCGGTCGCACACAAGTCACACCTCGCCGATAACAGGCACTCCGCTGTAACCGACCACATCAGAATATCACCCACAGAGAGCACCCGGTGACCAACCGTGTCCAACCCGTCACCACACCAGCAGCAGGATGGCGACGGCGATGGCCTCGGCCTCGATATAGGGGACGCCGAACCGCATCAGGGTGAGCATGATCGGCTTGGCCGACCAGATCTCGAGGGTTTCCAGGAAGTAGCCGAGCCGGTGGGCGTAGCGGCGGACCATGGCGGTCTCGCGCGGCCCGAGCCGGATGAGCAGTTTGGCCAGCAGGTCGCCGCCGTGGTGCAGGGCGACGGTCAGCAGCCGCTGCCGGATGAGCTGCGCGTCGGCCGGGGCGGCGCCTGCCGTGCCGAAGAGCGCCGTCTTGGCCGCTTCGAGCTCCGTGGTGTCGCCGGCGGCGTGCCGCACCCGGATGACCAGGTCGTCGATGTCGGGTCCGGTGATGGCCGGTTCCCCCGTCGTGATCGTCACGCGCCCCTCCTTTTTCTGTCCGCACGGCGGCTTTGTGTCGGCACGGCGGCGGGAAGTCGAGGCCCGGGGCACCGGGCCTGCCCCTACCGTCAACCGCCCTGTGTCCCAGGCGCATGAGTCATCCGCCCCGCCCCTGCCCGGAGCGTCGCTACGCGGCTCCCCTCTCTGTTTATTTGACGGACCGTCAGATAACGTGCCCCTCTCACCCGCCCACCGCTCAGGGACAGAAGGGGGACCTCCGCCATGCCCGTCACGGTCGTACGGCTCAACCTGGTCGATCCCGACGCCACACCCGAATCCCTGTCCCGGCGCTACCGAACGGCCGTCGAGATGGCCGCCTTCGCCGACGAGCAGGGCATCGACACCGTTCAGACCGAGGAGCACCACGGCGCCGCGAACGGCTGGCTGCCCTCCCCGCTGACCTTCGCGGGCGCCGTGCTGGGCGCCACCCGGCGGATCGCGGTCACCGTCTCCGCGCTGATCGTCCCGCTCTACGACCCGCTGCGGCTGGCCGAGGACATCGCCGTACTCGACCTGGTGAGCGGCGGGCGCCTGGTCGCGGTGGCGGGCATCGGCTACCGGCCCGAGGAGTACGCGGGGCTCGGCAGGGAGTGGAAGCGGCGCGGCGCGCTCCAGGACGAGGCGCTGGAGACCCTGCTCGCGGCCTGGACCGGCGAGCCCTTCGAGTACCGGGGCCGTACGGTGCGGGTCACCCCGCGCCCGTACACCCGGCCGCATCCGACGCTGCTGGTCGGCGGCAGCTCCAAGGCCGCCGCGCGCCGGGCCGCGCGGCTGGGGCTGCCGTTCTTCCCCAGCGCCCATCTGCCGGAGCTGGAGGCGTACTACCACGCCCGCCGGGCGGAGTACGGGACGGAGGGCTGGTGTGTGATGCCCGCCGCGCGGACGTCCCTGCTCCATGTGGTCGAGAACCCAGAAGAAGCAGAGCGGGCCTGGGCGGAGTTCGGCCCGCATCTGCTGCACGAGGCGCGGATGTACGACTCCTGGCAGTCGGACGGGGCTGTGCACTCCGCCGTCCGCTCCCACGCCGAGGACGTGGCGGCGCTGCGCGACGAGGGCGTGTACCGCATCGTCACGCCCGAGGAGTGTCTGGCGCTGGCCAAGGAGGGCGGCGAGACGGCGAGCCTGGTGCTGCATCCGCTGTGCGGCGGGATGCCCGTGGAGGAGGGCTGGCGCTCGCTGCGGCTGTTCGCGGAACGCGTTCTGCCCCGCCTCAAGGAGTGAGGCGGGGCAGAACCCTTGAAAGATGAGGAGGGGGCCGGCGGGGGGGTTAGCCCATCTCCTCCAACGCCTTGCCCTTGGTCTCCGGCACCCACTTGAGGATGAAGGGGATCGAGAGCGCGGCGAAGACGGTGTACATGATGTACGTCGCCGACAGGTTCCAGTCGGACAGGCTCGGGAAGCTGGCGGTGATGGCCCAGTTGGCGATCCACTGCGCGGAGGCGGCGACGCCCAGCGCGGCGGCGCGGATCTTGTTCGGGAACATCTCGCCGAGCAGCACCCAGACCACCACGCCCCAGGAGAGGGCGAAGAAGAGGACGAAGGCGTGGGCCGCGATCAGGGCCAGGACGCCCTGGGCGTGCGGAAGCTTGCCGTCGACCAGGTGTGCCGAGAACGCCCAGGCCACCAGGCCCAGCGAGACCGCCATACCGGCCGAGCCGATCAGCGCGAGCGGCTTACGGCCGATCTTGTCGACGAAGACCATCGCGATGACGGTGCCGATGATGTTGATGATCGACGTGGTGAACGAGTAGAAGAACGAACCGCTCGGGTCGACGCCGACGGACTGCCACAGCGTCGAGGAGTAGTAGAACGCCACGTTGATGCCGACGAGCTGCTGGAAGACCGAGAGACCGATACCGATCCAGACCACCGGCAGCAGCCCGGACCGGCCGCCGAGCAGGTCCTTGAAGGTGGACCGGTGCTCGCTGCGCATGGCCTGCTCGATCTGGGCGACGCGCGCGTCGAGGTGGCTGCCGTCACCCTCGACCTGGGCCAGGACCTCCTTGGCGCGGTCGGCCTTGCCGACGGAGATCAGGAAGCGGGGCGACTCGGGGATGGCGAAGGACAGCAGTCCGTACACCACGGCCGGGACGACCATCACGCCGAGCATCCACTGCCAGGCCTCGATGCCGCCGATCTTGCCGCGCTGGTCGCCGTCGGCGAGGTGGAGGATGCCCCAGTTGACGAGCTGGGACAGGGCGATGCCGACGACGATCGCGGCCTGCTGGAAGGAGGCCAGCCGGCCCCGGTACGCGGGCGGGGCGACCTCGGCTATGTAGGCCGGGCCGATCACGGAGGCCATGCCGATGCCGATACCGCCGAGCACCCGCCATACGGCCAGGTCCCACAGGGCGAAGGGCAGGGCCGAGCCGACGGCGCTGATGGTGAAGAGCACGGCGGCGATCTGCATGACGCGGATCCGGCCGATGCGGTCGGCGACCCGGCCGGCGATGGCGGCGCCGATGGCCGAGCCGATCAGGGCGATGGCCACGACCTGGGCGAGCGCGGCGGAGCCGATGTCGTAGCGGCCGCGGATGGCCTCGACCGCTCCGTTGATCACCGAGCTGTCGTAGCCGAAGAGAAAGCCGCCCATCGCGGCGGCGGCGGTGATGAAGATGACACGGCCAAGGGGGGCCGGCCGGGCCTCGCGGCCCGCGGACCCCGGTGCCTGCACGGTGGTGGTCAACGTGAACTCCTGTGGCCATCCGGCAGCGCTGCCGGACGTGGGGGGCCTTCCAGAGGGGGCTCGGCCGACCGGTCGGCCACCACTTGAAGGTAAAAGCGACGTTGCAGAGACTATGCCTTCAAGTTTCGAAGTCAATGGGATGTGACGCAGCAGTCATCACAGGTGGTTTGGGCGCTCACGGACGCGCTTGATCGAATGACTTCAAGTGTTGAAGTGCTTTGAGTGCTTACCGCAGCCTCTGACTGATGACCTTCGAGACCCCGTCGCCCTGCATGGAGACCCCGTACAGCGCGTCGGCGACCTCCATCGTCCGCTTCTGGTGGGTGATCACGATCAGCTGGGAGCTCTCCTGCAGCTCCTCCATGATCCGGATCAGCCGCTGCAGATTGGTGTCGTCCAGCGCCGCCTCGACCTCGTCCATGACGTAGAACGGGCTCGGCCGCGCCTTGAAGATCGACACCAGCAGCGCCACGGCGGTCAGCGACCGCTCCCCGCCGGACAGCAGCGACAGCCGCTTGACCTTCTTGCCCGGCGGCCTGGCCTCCACGTCCACGCCCGTGGTCAGCATGTTCTCCGGGTCGGTGAGCAGCAGCCGGCCCTCGCCGCCCGGGAACAGCCGTGAGAAGACGCCCTCGAACTCGCGCGCCGTGTCCCGGTATGCCTCCGTGAACACCTGCTCGACGCGCTCGTCCACCTCCTTGACCACCTGCAGCAGATCGGCCCGCGTCTTCTTCAGGTCCTCCAGCTGCTCGCTCAGGAACTGATGCCGCTCCTCCAGCGCCGCGAACTCCTCGAGCGCCAGCGGGTTGACCTTGCCCAGCTGCTGGTACGCGCGCTCGGCGGCCCTCAGCCGCTTCTCCTGCTGCGCCCTGACGTAACGCACCTGCTGGTTGCGCGGATGCTCCGGGTCTTCGGGCAGCACCTCGCCCTCGGCGGGCGGGGAGGGCGGCACCAGCTGGTCCGGGCCGTACTCGGCGATCAGCCCGGCCGGCTCGACGCCCAGCTCCTCCAGCGCCTTCGTCTCCAGCTGCTCGATCCGCATCCGCTTCTCGGCACCCAGCACCTCGCCCCGGTGCACCGAGTCGGTCAGCTTGTCCAGCTCGCCCTTGAGCTCACGCCCGTGGTTGCGCTCGGCGACCAGTTCGCGCTCCCGCTCCGCCTTCGCCCGCTCGGCCGCGTCCCGCTCCTGCTCGGCCCGCACCAGCGAGACCTGGACATGCGCCAGCAGCTGCCGGGCGCCCGAGGCCACCGCCGAGGCCACGGTCGCCTCATGCCGCAGCCGTGCCCGGCGCTGCTCCGCACGCGCCCGCGCCTCGCGCTCGGCGCGCGCGCCCCGATCGAGCGCGTCCGCCCGCCCCGCGAGCCCCTTGACCCGCTCCTCATGCGTACGGACCTGGAGCCGCGCCTCCATCTCGGTCTGCCGGGCGTTCGCCCCGTCGGCCGCCAGCCGATCCCGTACGGAGGTGTCCGGCTCCTCAGCCCCTCCTTCACCAAAGGTGGCTTCCTCCTCCGCCACGATCAGCCGCTCGGCCAGCTCCTCGGCCTCCTCCGTGGCCCTGGCCAGCGCCTCCTCCGCCTTGGCCGCGGCCGCGGTCATCCGCTCGGCCTCGCCCGCCGCGGCCCGCGCCTGCCCGGCCAGCCGCCCCAGCGACTGGGCGACCTGCGACTTCTCCCGATCGGCCGCGCTACGCCGGGCCGCCAGCTCCTCGACCCGCGCCGCGCACTCGGCCCGCCGCTCCGCCGCCGCCCGCTGCCCGTCGGTCAGCTCCTGGCACCGTACGGCGAGCTCCTTCAGCTCCGCCGCCGCCTCATCGACCGATGCCTGCACCTCCAGCAGACTGGGCGCCCCGGCGGAGCCGCCCTGGGCGAAGTGCGCCCCGAGCAGATCGCCCTCGGCGGTCACCGCCGTCAACTCCGGCCGCCGCTCGACCAGTTCCTCGGCGTCCTCCAGCGTCCCGACCACCACGACGTCCCGCAGCAGCCACCGCACGGCCGACAACAGCCCCCCGGGCCCACTCACGAGTTCCGCCGCACGCGGCGCCCCGAGGTCATCGTCCGGCCCGGCCGTATCGGTCGCCGAGGCTGCCCGGCCCTCGTCGGGGACGTACGCGTCCCCGCCCGCGGCCACGGAAACCCCTCCGTGCGCGTCGGAGTCAGCCGCCCGGACCGCCCTGCCCCCGTCGCCGGAGCCCGTGCCCCCGGCCGCGTCCGCGTCCGCGGCGGGCCCGTACGCCGTCCCGTCCCCGGGCTCCCCGGGTCTGGCGCCCGGAACCGTGATGCCCGCGTCGGCGGAAGCCCCACCGCCCGCCGGGGAGTCGGTCGCCAGGACGGCCGCCGCCGCGCCGGGCTCGGGCGGTGGCCCCGACGGGCCCGGGCCGACGTGCGGGTCAATGCCGACCGCCGCGGCGCCGTCCGCGCGCGCGCCCTGGCCGTCCGCGCCGCCTTCGGCTGGGTGCGGCAGGCGTACGGAGCCGAGCTGACCGACCGTCGGGCCGCCGGGCGCCGCAGCCCCGGGCGCGGACGAGGCGCCCGCGACACCCGGGCCGCCCGAACTGCCCAGCGCGCCGTCCGTCGGGTGCTCGCCGGGGCCGCCGGGGCCCGTTCCGGAGCCGTTCGTCTCGGCCGGTCCGCCGGCCGCCGGCACCGCGGCCCGGGCGTGCCCGGCCGGTGCGGCCGCCGCGGGGGCGCCGAGGAGGAGCGCAGCGCGGCCCGCGTCCTGTTTACGGAGGAGGCGGATGGCCTCCGCCGCGGTCCGGGGGTCCTCGACGGCGATCGCGTCGGCCGCGGCGCCCAGGGCCGCGGCCACGGGGACCTCGAAGCCGGGGGCGACCGTGAGGAGTTCGGCAGCCGGGCCGAGGAGGCCGGTCAGCCGGTCGGCGGAGCCGAGCAGGGCGCCCGTACCGTCCTTTCGGCGCAGCCCCAGGGCCAGCGCGTCATGGCGGGCGGCGGTCGCGGCGCGTTCGCGTTCGGCCGCGGTCAGGGCCTCGCGGGCCGCCCGGTGCGCGGTCTCGGCCTCGGACAGCTCCCGTTTGGCGGCCTCATGGCGCTCCGCCAGTTCCGCGTCGCCCGCGTCCAGTCCGTCCACTTCGGCCTGGAGCTGTTCGTACTCCTCCTGCGCGGCGGCCGCCCGCTGCCGCGCCTCGTCACGGGCGACGGCCAGCCGGTCGATCTCGGCGCGGGCCGAACCCGCCCGGCCCCGGGCGGCGTTCACCTGGCCCTGTAGCCGGGCCAGCCCCTCACGGCGATCGGCGATGGCGCGGGCCGCGTCCTTCAGCCGGCGCTCCTCGAGGGCCAGCTCGCGCTCCAGTTCGGCCCGGTGTGTGACGGTGTCGTCAAGCGCCCGGCTCGCCGCCTCCAGCGCGGCCTCCAGCTCCGCCTCCTGCTCGCGGATCCGGGCCGCCTCGCGCTCCATGTCCTCCGGGTCGCGGCCGCGCCGCTCCTCGCCGGGGGCGGAGGTGGCGCTCTTGACCCGGGCGTCGGCCAGGCTGATCGTGCCGCGCACCCGCTCGGCGAGCTGGGAGAGCTCGTACCAGGTCTGCTGGGCGTCCCGCAGCCGCGGCGCCAGCTGCCGGACCTGCTCCTCCAGCGCCGCCTCCCGCTGCTGCGCGGTGCGCAGCTCGGCCTCGGCGGTCTCCTTGCGCTGCTTGAGCGCGGCCTCGTCGGCGATCTCGGTGCGCAGCGCCTCGCGCATGGTCACCAGGTCGTCGGCGAGCAGCCGCAGCCGGGCGTCGCGCAGATCGGCCTGGATGACGGCGGCCCGCCGGGCGACCGCGGCCTGCCGCCCGAGCGGTTTGAGCTGACGCCGCAGCTCGTCGGTGAGGTCCTGGACCCGGGCGAGGTTGGCCTGCATGGCGTCGAGCTTCCGCAGCGCCTTCTCTTTGCGCTTGCGGTGCTTGAGTACGCCCGCGGCCTCTTCGATGAAGGCGCGGCGCCCGGTCGGGTCGGCGTGCAGGACGGAGTCGAGTTGGCCCTGGCCGACGATGACGTGCATCTCGCGGCCGATGCCGGAGTCGGAGAGCAGCTCCTGGATGTCCAGGAGGCGGCAGGTGTCCCCGTTGATCTGGTATTCGCTGCCGCCGTTGCGGAACATGATCCGCGTAATGGTGACTTCGGCGTATTCGATGGGCAGCGCGCCGTCGGAGTTGTCGATGGTGAGGGAGACCTCGGCGCGGCCGAGCGGAGGGCGGCCGGTGGTCCCGGCGAAGATGACGTCTTCCATCTTTCCGCCGCGCAGCGACTTGGCGCCCTGTTCCCCCATGACCCAGGAAAGCGCGTCCACGACATTGGACTTGCCCGAACCGTTGGGGCCGACGACGCAGGTGATACCCGGCTCGAAGCGGAGCGTCGTGGCGGAGGCGAAGGATTTGAAGCCTCGGAGGGTCAGGCTCTTGAGATGCACGCCTTTGGACTCTACCTCCCGTGTCTCACCCGGCACCGCCCATCGGCCGTGGCGCCACGAGGTCGCCCTTGGCTTCTCTCGGCTTCTCTGAGCTTCTCTCGGTGTTTCTCAGTGTTTCTCGGTTCTTCGCGTTCTCGCGGTTTCTTCTCGGTTTCGCCGCTCAGGGGGTGGGGCACATCAGACGGTAAGGGAAGCGCGGCCGGCCGCCGCGGAAACGACGAAGGGACGCCGTTGGCGTCCCTTGCAGATTCTCAAGCGGCTGACGGTGCAGCCCGACCGGCCCGGAAGCCGGGTCAGGCGAGCGCAGGCTCCGCCTGGGGTACGTCGATGCTTTCGAGCAGCGAGTCGCCGTGGTGAGCGGCGGCGGACAGAGCGTCGTTCTCAGCCTGGATCCGAATGAGCTCGGATTCGAGGTCCTGGACGCGCTGCTGAAGCCGTCGCATCTCGGCGAGGACTCGGGGGTCGGAGCCGCCGACGTAACCGAGAAGCGCCTTTGCCATGATGGATGGTCCTCCACACTGAGTGACCGCGACCGAAGCGGTGGTGGGTTGTGAGGGATTTCGCACCCGCGATGCCTGCCGTTACTACCGTGTTGAGTGGCAAACAGTTAAGGTGCGCGGGGCTTCCAGCGTCTCACCAAATGGTTTGAGGGTCAACACGATCACAGGCCGACGGGACCCCTGCGGCCGGGGGCATATCGAGCGGCGAGAAGCGCCGAGCCCACATCGATCAGGCCGTCGAAGCGAAGGGATCATCCCTTACGCGGCAGCCTTCCACGGACCGGCCGCATTGGCAACCATCAGCCTCTTTCCGCTCACGCGCGGTGTAAAAAGCCCGCCCGGCGCGGGGTCGCGGCGGGCGGGTGCGGCGGGGTGGCTCAGCGGATCTCGAAGGTCTCGTAGCCGCCCTTGGGTGTGTCCCAGATCTCGGTCACACCGTCGACGCGGCCGGGCGTGTCGTCACTCCGCAGCCAGTCGAGCAGCTGTTCGCAGTTCATACGTTCGCCTTCGGCGACGATCTGCACCCGTCCGTCGGACAGATTGGAGGCGAACCCGGCCAGCCCTCCGATGCGCAACGCGTTTGCCCTGGTGAACCAGCGAAAACCGACCCCCTGGACCCGACCGCGGACCCACGCGGTGAGGCGCACTCTCTCGTTCATGGCTGGCACGCTAGCGGAGCAATTTGCTCCCCGGACACCTCAGCCACCCCCGCGATGGCGTACAGTCCCGGCTCAACGCAGTACTCACTCGTACGAGTGACGCATGTGACCCCGATCTTGCAAGGAAGGCAGGAGATGGGCCGCCATCGACGATCTGCCCTCGGATCCGCGCCGACACCCCCCGCCCCCGGCGCAGGGCGCCACCGAGGAGCCCGCCGAAGCCATCTGGCACCGGTGCGGACCGGATTGCTGAGCGTTTCCGCCGCCGTCGCGGTAGGCGCGGTTGCCATGGCCACCGGGCTGCTGCCGGGAGGGCCGACCCTTAGCGGAAGCAACGACCCGGCCGGAGGCGTCCGCGCCGACGCCCCGCCGGGCTCCGCCCTGGAGACGCAGGGCTCCCCCTCGACATCGCCGGTGGACCGCGGCACGACCCCCGCGGACCGTGGCAAGGACCGGCCGCAAGCGCCGTCCACCACCCCCTCGAAGACCCCGGGCAAGCCCTCCGCCACGCCCTCCACCCCCTCGAAGCAACCGGGCTCCTCGGACTCCGGCCAGGCGAACGGGAACGGAAAGGGCAACGGGAACGGAAACGGGAAGGCGAACGGCCGCGGGAACGGCAAGGGGAACGGAGGTTCGGGCGGCAAGGGCTCCTCCTCGTCCCAGAAGCCCACCACGCCCCCCGGCCAGGCCGAGGACTCCAACGCGCCGGGCAACTCCGAGAAGACCGCCGCACAGGAGGTCCTGGCGCTGGTCAACCAGGAGCGGTCGAAGGTCGGCTGCGAGCCGGTGACCGCGGACCGGAAACTGTCCCAGCTGGCCCAGGACTTCACCGACGACATGGCCCTGCGGGGCTTCTTCGACCACCTCGACCCGGACGGCGACACCCCCTGGGAGCGGGCGGAGCAGGTCGGCATCCTGAACCTGGGCGGGGAGAACATCGCCCGCGGCCAGCAGGACGCGCAGGCCGTGATGGACTCCTGGATGAACAGCGCCGGCCACCGCGCCAACATCCTCAACTGCACCTACCAGACCCTGGGCGTCGGTGTGAACTTCGGGGACGGGGACGGCCCCTGGTGGACGCAGGACTTCGGCTACTGAGCCGGTCCTGATCCCCGGGCCACCGCCGAGCCACCGGCTCGCGCCGGCCCCGCCTCGTCCACCCCCTCGCCCACCGGGTCAGGCGGCGAGGGCGGCGCGCCCCGCGATGGCGATCTTCGCGCTCTCGGCGATCCGGCGGCCGAGGTGCTCGGCGGTGGCCACGTCGGCCTTGTGCACCGCCTCCGGGCCCTCGTCCACGTTCGTCTGGGCGGCGGCACCCAGGAAGACCCCGAGGCGGTTGAGGTCGTTCTCGGAGGCGGCCGAGCTGTTCCAGCCCGGGTGCAGACCGAGGTTCACCCAGTTCATCCCGTGCTGGGCTGCGAGCACGGTGAAGAACTGCAGGGTGTGCACCTTGTCGCCGCTCTTGGACCCCGAGTTGGTGAAGCCGGCCGCGAGCTTGTCCTTCCACGCCTGGGTGAACCAGCGCTGGGAGGACTGCTCGGCGAAGGCGTGGAAGGCACCGGACGCGGTGCCCATGTAGGTGGGCGAGCCGAAGACGATCGCGTCCGCGGCGTCGAGCAGACCCCACTGCTCCTCGGTGATCTCATCGACCTTGATCAGGTGAACGGTGGCGCCCGCGGCGTCCGCTCCGGCGCGGACGGCCTCGGCGAGGACGGCGGTGTGCCCGTGGCCGGAGTGGTAGGCGACGGCGATGACGGGGGTGGTCACGGTATGAGCTCCTGAGGTCGGGCGTGCGTGCACGGTGGAATGTTTCGTGCACGGTGGAATGTCCGGACCAGAAAAGCACTAACTTTTGGAAAGCGCAACCCGCCGGTGAGCGCTGCGCTCAAGTATGCTCATGACATGGAGAGCGACTGCGCCACGCCGACGAGCACCGAAACGGCAAGCGACGACCTGGCCTTCAACGTGTTCGCCCGCGCCTGCCCCTCCCGCGGCACGCTGGAGCACATCACCGGCAAGTGGGGCGGCCTGACCCTGGGGGCGCTCAAGGAGGGCAGCTTCCGGTTCAACGAACTGCGCCGCCGGGTCGACGGCGTCAGCGAGAAGATGCTGTCCCAGACGCTGCACGCGCTGGAGCGCGACGGCCTGGTGCACCGCGAGGCGCAGCCGACCAACCCCCCGCGCGTGGACTACGAGCTGACCCCGCTGGGCCACGCCGTCGCCGAGCGGCTGCTGGCGCTGATCGGCCTCGTCGAGGAGCGTATGCCGGAGGTGCTGACCGCCCAGACGCGCTACGACGAGGAGCGCGGCACCGCGGTACGGGGCACCGCCGTACGAGGCACCGCGGCCGGGAGCGCCGGGGCCGCCGGGCGCGGCGGACGCTGACAGCGCGGGCAGAAGTAGCTGGAGCGGTTCATCCACGGGCGGCGGCGCATCGGCGTGGCACAGCGGCGGCACGGCTCGTTCTCCCGGCCGTACGCGTCCAGGGAGCGCTCGAAGTAGCCCGACTCGCCGTTCACATTGACGTAGAGGGAGTCGAAGCTGGTGCCGCCGACCGCCAGCGCGGCGTTCATGACATCGCGCACATGGTCGAGGAGTTCGACGCTGCGCGGGCGGGTGAGGGTGGCCGTCGGCCGGTCGTAGTGCAGCCGGGCGCGCCACAGCGCCTCGTCGGCGTAGATGTTGCCCACCCCGCTGATCAACGACTGGTCGAGCAGCGCCCGCTTGAGGGTGGTGCGGCGGCGGCGCAGCGCGGTGTGGAAGGCGGCCTCGTCGAACGCCGGGTCCAGCGGGTCGCGGGCGATATGCGCGATCGCGGCCGGCAGCCCGTCCGCGGCGCCGTCCACCGTCTCGTGCAGCGAGAGGCCGCCGAAGGTGCGTTGGTCGACGAAGCGCAGCTCGGTGCCTACGGAGTCGTTGAACCGCACCCGGATGCGCAGATGCTTCTCGTCCGCGGCACCGTGCGGCTGGACGAGCAGCTGGCCGCTCATGCCGAGGTGCGCCAGCACCGACTCGTCGGCGTCCTCCAGCGGCAGCCACAGATACTTGCCGCGGCGGCGGGCCACCCCGGCGCGCCGGCCCTTCAGCCGGGCGGCGAAGTCCTCCCCGCCCCCGAGGTGGCGGCGCACCGCGCGCGGGTGCAGCACCTGCACCTCGGCGACCGTACGGCCGCTGACCCAGCGCTCCAGACCACGGCGGACCACCTCGACCTCAGGCAGCTCGGGCAACGGGGGCCTCCTTGGCCGACGCCCTCGCCCTCCCCGCGACCGGGACTCGGTCGCGGGGAGGGTGAGGAGGGTTGATCAGTGTGCCGTCGGGGCCGTATCGGCGGCCTCGCCGTCCGAGGCCGCGGCGGTGCCCTCGGCCGTGGCCGCTTCGGCCTTGGCCTTGGCCTCGTCCGCAGCGGCGCGGATCGCGCGCCAGGCGGCCTCCGCCGCCTGCTGCTCGGCTTCCTTCTTGCTGCGGCCGGTGCCGGTGCCGTACGCGACACCACCGACGCGGGCAGCAGCCGTGAAGGTCTTCTCGTGGTCGGGTCCGGTCTCGGAGACCAGATACTCCGGCACCCCGAGGCCCTCGGTGGCGGTCAGCTCCTGGAGGCTGGTCTTCCAGTCCAGGCCCGCGCCCAGGTTCGAGGACCTGTCGATCAGCGGGTCGAAGAGCCGGTGGACCAGCTCCGCGGCGGCGTCAAGCCCCTGGTCGAGGTAGACGGCGCCGATCACCGCTTCGAGGGTGTCGGCGAGGATGGATGCCTTGTCCCGTCCCCCGGTGCCCTCTTCGCCCCGGCCGAGCCGGATGAAGGCGCCGAGGTCGAGGCCGCGCCCCACCTCGGCCAGCGCACGCGAGTTGACCACGGCGGCCCGCAACTTGGCCAGCTGGCCTTCGGGCAGGTCGGGGTGGATGCGGTACAGCGTGTCGGTGACCACCAGGCCGAGCACGGAGTCGCCCAGGAACTCCAAGCGCTCGTTGGTGGGCAGCCCGCCGTTCTCGTACGCGAAGGAGCGGTGGGTCAGCGCACGCACCAGAAGGGCGGACTCGAGCTGATACCCGAGCCGCCCTTCCAGAATCGTGTGGGACGAGGCCGTGTCCGCCTGGGCCGTTTCTCCCGCTCGCTTGCGGGGAGTCGTGTTGGCGTCCGACATAGAGCCTGTCACCCGCCGATCAGACCTCGAGGACCTGGCGGCGGTTGTAGGTGCCGCAGCTCGGGCACGCGATGTGCTGGAGCTTCGGCTCGTGGCAGCGCTCGCACGCCACCAGGGTGGGGACCGCAGCCTTCCACTGCGACCGGCGGTGGCGCGTGTTGCTGCGCGACATCTTCCGCTTCGGAACAGCCACGGCTACTTCTCCTGTGAGTCATCCCCGCGACCGCGGGGTGCGTTGTCCTTCTCGCCGTCCGAGTTGGCCTCGGCGAGTCCCTGCAATGCCGCCCAACGGATGTCGACGGCGTCGTGATGGTGGTCGGGGTCTTCCGCGAGCCGCGCTCCGCATTCGGCGCACAGCCCGGGGCAGTCCTCCCGGCACACCGGCTGCAGCGGCAGTGCCAGCACCACCGCGTCCCGCAGCACGGGTTCGAGGTCGAACAGGTCGCCCTCGAGGAAGAGCGTGTCCTCCTCCTCGGCGTCGTCGCCGGTGTCCGCGTGGCGGCTCCGGTCGTCGGCGTCGGGGTAGGAGTACATCTCCTGGAAGTCCGCTTCGAGCTCCCGCTCCAGCGGCTCCAGACACCTTACGCACTCCCCTGTCAGCGGTGCACGGGCGGTGCCTGTGACAAGCACACCCTCCATGACCGACTCCAGGCGGAGGTCGAGCTCCACGGTCGCGCCCTCCCGTACCCCGATGACCTCGATACCGAGGTCCTTGGGGGCCGGGACCGAACGGGAGAGCCTTTTGAGCGCACCAGGACGGCGGCCCAGCTCGCGTGTGTCGAACACGAGAGGGGCACGGTGGTCGAGGCGGGCGTTCAGGGCTTCCTGCTTTCTACGGCTGCGGCAGGCCACCCGACGCTGATACGGCGAAACGGGCAGCCGAGATCGCGGACGTACGCGCGACCGAACAGCCAGGATACTGGACCGGCCGCCATAGACCCAATCCGCCCCCGGGGCTGTGGATAAGGTCCGGCCGGGCTCAGCGGCCCTGCTCGTACTGACGCAGCTGGTCCAGGTCGATCATGCTGGTGTCGAACAGGCTGGTCTCGTCGAGGGCCGCGGCCGGCAGCTGGGGCTGCTGCTGAGGCTGGTGCGGCTGGTGCTCGAGCTGCTGCTGAGGCTGCTGCAGCTGCTGCGGGGACTGCTGTTCGGGGGCGTAGCCGCTCGGGTCGTAGCCCTGGGGCTGCTGCTGCCAGCCGTACGCGTCCTGCTGCTGATAGCCGCCCTGGGCCGCCGCGTACGGGTCCTGCTGCTGGACGTAACCCTGCTGCTGGTAGCCGCCCTGGGCCGCCGCGTACGGGTCCTGCTGCTGATATCCGGCCGTGGCCGCGTAGTACGAGGCGTCCGGCGCCGCTTCGGGCCGCGCCGGGGACAGCTGCGCCTGGGACTGGGCGAGATCCGCGAGATAGTCGTCGTCGCTGGCCTGGTGGCCCAGCGGGGTGGCGGCGTCCTGGGCGGCCAGATGGGCGCCCAGCTCGTCGATCGCCCGGGCCCCGAGCAGCTTCTGCCGGCCCCGGCCGACCGCCTCCAGAGTCTTGCTGAGCACCGCCGAGACCGCGCCGAGCTTGGTGTCCACGTATTCGTCGGCGCGCTGCTGCAGCGTGTGGGGGTCGGCGCTGCGCTCCGGGCCGTCCTCCAGCTGCCCCGCCGCCGCGTCCTGCTCCCCGCCCACGGCGCGGCCCAGCATCTTCTCGCGGCCGCGGTCGACGGAGCCGATGGTCTTGGTCAGCACGACCTCGAAGTTGGCCAGTTTGGAGTCGACGTAGTCGTCGGCCTCGGCGCGGATCTCCTCGGCCTCCCGGCGGGCCTCCTCCAGGATCCGGTCGGCCTCCTCCTGGGACTTCCTGGCGACTTCGGTGTCCGAGACCAGCGAGCCCCGGTGGGCGTGCGCGGACTGGATGATCCGCTCGGCCTCCTGGCGGGCCTCCTCGACCATCCGCTCACGGCCGCCGATCACGTCCTGCGCATGGGCGAGCGAGTCGGGGAGAGCGGCGCGCACCTCTTCGAGCATGGCGAGCAGCTCGGCGCGGTTGATCACGCACGAGGCCGACATGGGCATGGACCGGGCGTTGCCGACGGTGTCGACGATCTCGTCGAGCTTCTTCTGCACGTCCACCTTGGGTGCTCGCCACTCTCTCTTGACGGACTTGACGGAACTGGAGGGAACTTGACGCAACGAACAGGGCGGCCTGGAACGGCCGGGCACGACTGTACGGCCAGCGGGCCCCGCCCGACACCCGTCGGCCCGGCCGTCAGCGGGTCAGCGCCGGCCGAGCCGCTCGGTCAGGGCCTCGAGCACCACCGGGGGCACCAGATGGGAGACGTCCCCGCCCCAGGTCGCGACCTCCTTGACCAGGCTGGAGGAGAGGAAGCTGTAGGTGGGGTTGGTGGGCACGAACAGCGTCTCCACCCCCGAGAGGCCGTTGTTCATCTGGGCCATCTGCAACTCGTAGTCGAAGTCGCTGACCGCCCGCAGCCCCTTGACGATGGCTGGGATCTCGCGCTCCTTGCAGAAGTCCACGAGGAGGCCGTGGAAGGCCTCCACCTGAACGTTCCCGTACTCGGCGGTGACCTGGCGGAGCAGGTCCATCCGCTCGTCCACGGTGAACATGCCTTGTTTGGACTTGTTGATCATCACGGCGACGTAGACGACGTCGTACAGCTTGGACGCACGGGCGATGATGTCGAGGTGCCCATTGGTGACGGGGTCGAAGGACCCCGGACAGACTGCGCGGCGCACTGGTGGTTCCTCGCTCTCGGGTCCGGTCATGACGCGTTGTCGCACGTCGAGGCGGCGCGACCGTACCAAAGCGTGCCCTCGCCGTAGCGACGGGCCCGCAAGCCCTCGAAACCGGCAGGCCACCCGAAATCTCCGCCTCGCGTGCTCCGCTCCACCGTGGCCAGCGCGTCGGGCGCGAGCCACCGGTTACCGGCGAGTGTGAGCAGTATCTCCCGCAGCTCCTCGTCGGCGACCGCGTACGGCGGGTCCAGGAACACCACGTCGTACGGGCCGCTCGCGGGGGTCGGTCCGGCGATGGCCTGCTCGGCCCGGCCCGTGCGCAGCTCGGCACCGGGCAGGCCGAGCGCCCGGATGTTCGCCCGGATGGTGCGGGCGGCGCGCGCGTCGGACTCCACCAGCAGCACATGCTCCGCGCCGCGCGAGAGCGCTTCCAGGCCGACCGCGCCCGAGCCGCCGTAGAGATCGAGCACCCTGGCCCCGCGCAGCGGGCCCAGCAGCGACTCCCAGGTGGAGAAGAGGCCTTCGCGCGCCCGGTCCGAGGTCGGTCGGGTGCCGTTTCCCGGCGGCACTGCCAGGCGGCGGCCGCCGGCGGCTCCGGCGATCACGCGGGTCATCGGTGACGCAGTCCTTCGCGGTGGGAGGGGACAGCGGCGGGCCGTACGAGCCGCTGCCCCTCCACGATATGGCGTCCCGGCCCGTGCTTCCGGCCCTGGTCACCTCTCATCAGCCCTTGTCAGCCCTTATCCAGGTACTCTTCGCGCTCCTCGTCCAGGAACGCGTCCAGCGCCGTACGCAGCTCCGGGTATCCGGCCAGTTCGGGGTCGGCCGCGACGATCGCCGCCGCCTCCTCCCGGGCCGCCGCGATGACCTCCTCGTCGTCGATGACCGCGAGCACCCGCAGCGAGGAACGCGCCCCGGACTGGGCCTGCCCCAGCACATCGCCCTCGCGCCGCTGCTCCAGGTCGATCCGGGACAGCTCGAAGCCGTCCAGCGTGGCCGCGACCGCGCCGAGCCGGGCGCGGGCCGGACTGCCCTCCGGCATCTCGCTCACCAACAGGCACAGCCCGGCGGCCGAGCCGCGGCCGACGCGGCCGCGCAGCTGGTGCAGCTGCGAGACGCCGAAGCGGTCGGCGTCCATGATCACCATGGCGGTGGCATTGGGGACGTTGACGCCGACCTCGATGACCGTCGTGGCGACCAGGACGTCCACGTCGGCCGCGGCGAAGCGGCGCATCACCTCGTCCTTGGCCTCCGGCTGCATCCGGCCGTGCAGCACCTCCACGCGCAGCTCCCGCAGCGGGCCCTTGGCCAGCTGCTCGGCGATGTCGAGGACCGCGAGCGGCGGCCGCTTCTCGGCCTCGTCCTCGGGGGACTTGGCGGGAGACTTGGCAGAAGACTTGCCTGGCGGCTTGGCCGACTTGCGCGCCGCGCCCTTGGGTTCGGCCCCCTCATCCCCGTTGTCCTCGCCCATCTCGTCGCCGATCCGCGGGCACACCACATACGCCTGGTGGCCGGCCGCCACCTCCTCGCGCACCCGCTCCCACGCCCGCGCCAGGAAGTGCGGCTTGTCCTTCGCGGGCACCACATGGGAGGCGATCGGGGAGCGTCCGGCCGGCAGCTGGTCCAGCACGGAGGTCTCCAGATCGCCGAATACGGTCATGGCGACGGTCCGCGGGATGGGCGTGGCCGTCATCACCAGCAGATGCGGCGGCTGCTTGCCCTTGGAGCGCAGGGCGTCGCGCTGCTCCACGCCGAAGCGGTGCTGCTCGTCGACCACGACCAGGCCCAGATCGTGGAACTGGACCTTGTCCTCGATCAGCGCATGGGTCCCGACCACGATCCCGGCCTCGCCGGTGACCAGGTCGAGCAGCGCCTGGCGCCGGGCCGCGGCACCCATGGAACCGGTCAACAGCACGACCTTGGTGCCCTGTTCCGAGCCGCCCAGCATGCCGCCCTCGGCCAGATCGCCCATCATCTCGGTGATCGAGCGGTGGTGCTGCTGGGCCAGCACCTCGGTGGGCGCGAGCATCGCGGCCTGTCCCCCGCTGTCCACGACGCCCAGCATCGCGCGCAGCGCGACCATCGTCTTCCCGGAGCCGACTTCGCCCTGCAGCAGCCGGTGCATGGGGTGGTCGGTGGCGAGGTCGGCGAAGATCTCCCGGCTGACGCTCTGCTGGCCCTCGGTGAGGGTGAACGGCAGCCGCTCGTCGAAGGCGTCCAGCAGGCCGTCCTCGGCCGGGGCGCGTGGCACGGCGGGCAGTTGGGCGTCGGCGTGGCGCCGCCGGGCGAGGGCCACCTGGAGCACGAAGGCCTCGTCCCACTTGAGGCGGTCCCGGGCCGCCGCGATATCCGTCTTGGTGCGCGGCCGGTGGATCTTCAGCAGCGCCTCGGGGAGCTCGGCAAGACCGCGGCCGAGCCGCAGGCTCTCGGGCAGCGCGTCGACCAGGCCGTCCCAACCCGTGGCCTCCAGGCTGTCGAGCAGCGTCCCGACGGCCTTCTCGATCTTCCAGGACTCCAGCTGGGCGCAGGCGGGGTACAGCGGCCGCAGTTGGTTGGCCCACGCCTCCACGGCCGCCGCGCCGTCGTCCTTGCCGAGCATTTCGTACGCGGGGTGGGCCAGCTGGCGCACATTGCGGAAGACGCCGACCTTGCCCGCGAACATGCCCCGGCGGCCGGGCAGCAGCTCCTTCTGCGCCGCGAAGACCCCGCGGCCGAAGAAGACCAGCTGGAGGCGGCCGCTGCCGTCGGTGAGGGTGACCTCCAGCCGCTGTTTGGTGCCGCGGTCGAATTTGTGCACGCGGGCGTCGGCGACCTGCGCGACGACCGTCACATGCTCGTCGAGGGGCAGGTCGGACAGCCGGGTCAGCTCGCCGCGCTCGGCGTACCGCCTCGGGTAGTGGTGCAGCAGATCGCCGACCGTGTGCAGGTCGAGGTGGTCGGCCATCACCTTCGCGGTGTTGCCGCCGAGCACTTTCTTCAGAGGTTCATCCAGCGCGGGCACGCTGTCCATTGCACACCACCACACTGACAAGCGGGGTCACCCCACCCCAGGATGTGCGGGCCGCGCTGACTTTTCGAGCTGTTCGCCGGCTGCTCGCCGCCTATTCGATGCCTATGATCAGCGGCACGCCCGGCTGGCCGCCGTGGTAGATCACCGTGTCGACCGCGAAGTGCCCGTCCCGTACGTGGCGCTCCAGGTGCTCGGCGACGCCGTCGGGGACGTCCGCGCCGACCACCAGCGTGACCAGTTCGCCGCCCGCGGCCAGCATCCGGTCCAGCACGGTCTCGGCGGTGCCCGCGATACCGTCGCCGATCACCGCCACATCGCCGTCGATCAGCCCGAGCACGTCTCCCGCCTGGCACACCCCGGCCATGGTCCAGGACTGGCGCTCGGCGACGGCCAGTTCGGCGTAGCGGGTGGCGCCCGCGGCGGAGGTCATGGCCACGACGTCCTCGTCGAAGCTGCGGCCCGGCTCGTGCACGGCGAGCGCGGCGAGGCCCTGGACCGGGGAGCGGGTGGGGATGACCGCCACCCGTACGCCCTCGGCACGGGCCTGGGCGGCGGCGGCAGCGGCCGGGTGGCGCAGTTCGGCGTCGTTGGGCAGCAGGACGACCTCCCGGGCGCGGGCCCGGCGTACGGCCTGGGCCAGCTCGCCGGCGGCCAGGCGCTCCCCGGGGCGTGCGGCGACCGTGGTCGCGCCGGCCTCGGCGCACAGCGCGGCCAGGCCCTCGCCGGGGACCACCGCGACCACGGCGCGCGCCGCGCGGTCCGCGCGGGCGCCCGGGGGTTCCTGGGCGTCCGGCCGGTCCGGCCACTGCCCGGTGTCTTCCGTGCGGGGACGGGGGTAGGGCTCGTCGGCGTGGGCCCGGCGGGCGGCGGCCGTGCCGAAGTGGGTGATGCGGACGCGGTGCGGGCGGCCGGCCTCGATGCCCGCCTCCACGGCCGCGCCCGCGTCGTCCACATGGACGTGCACATTCCACAGTCCGTCGCCGCCGACGACCACCAGGGAGTCGCCGAGCGAGTCCAGCCGGTCACGGAGCCGGGCGACGGCCGTCTCCTCCGCCTCCAGCAGATAGATCACTTCGAAGGCGGGTCCGCCGCCCGGCCCTTCGCCCGCGGAGCTGTGGGCGCCGGCGGCCGAGCAGCCGTCGAGGGCTGGGACTGCGGCGGGGGGTCGGCCCGCGGCGGCCGGCGGGCGGCCCGATACGGCCTCGGCGAGCGCGCCGAGGACCACCACCAGGCCGTAGCCGCCCGCGTCGACGACGCCCGCGCGGGCGAGCACCCCGAGCTGGGTGGGGGTGGCCTCCAGGGCGGCGCGGGCACCCTCGTACGCGGCGCGGGCCACCGCGGCGGGGCCGCCCTCGGTGCGGGCGGCGGCGTCGGCCGCGGCCCGCGCGACGGTCAGTACGGTGCCCTCGACCGGGTGGGCCACGCCCCGGTAGGCCAGTTCGGCCGCGCGTCGCAGGGCCCGGCGCAGGCCGTCCGCCTCGCCATCAGGGCCTGCGGCCCGACCGATCTCGCCATCGCCGCCATCGCCGTCCGCGAAGACGTCCGCCATGCCTCGCAGCAGCTGCGCCAGGATCGTGCCGGAGTTGCCGCGTGCGCCGATCAGGGCGCCGTGGGCCATGGCGCGTACCGCCTCGGGCAGGCTCGGGCCGGCGGCGGGCCCCGGGGCGGCGCCGTGGCCGTCGAAGGCGGCGGTCACGGCCTGGGTGGCGGACTCGACGGTCAGGTAGAGGTTGGTGCCGGTGTCCGCGTCCGCGACCGGGTAGACGTTGATCGCGTCGATCTCCTCGCGGGCGCGGCCGAGCGCGTCCAGCGCCAGACCGCACCAGGTGCGTACCGCATCGGCGTCGAGCGTGTGCGGCACGTACGTCCTCCTCGGGAGGGCAGGGGGCGGGACCGTCATCGCAGGGTAGTCGCCACCCGCGCCGCCGGCCTGGGGGCCATGGTAATTTCGAGGTAGCGGATCGGCCGTTGTATGCTGCTCCGGTTGCCCGATGCGAATCGGGCCGTTCCCCTGGCACCGCCGATCGTTCACGATCCCGGCGAGCCGGGGCTCACCGTAAGTGTCTGTCTCCTCGCGCCAGCGGGGTTGACCCGTCTTTGGAGTAACCCGTGGCTGCCAACTGCGACGTCTGCGGCAAGGGGCCGGGCTTCGGCAACAACATCTCGCACTCGCACCGCCGCACCCGCCGTCGTTGGAACCCCAACATCCAGACGGTGCGCGCTGTGGTCGGTCGGACCCCGAAGCGGCTCAACGTCTGCACCTCGTGCATCAAGGCCGGCAAGGTTTCGCGCTGACTTCCCGCGCGTTCGGGGGCGACCCCGAGCGCGTGTCGAGTGCGACCTTTCCGGTTGCCGAGCCGGTCCACCTTCGTGGTGGGCCGGCTTTTCGCATGCCCTGAGTTACGGGATCGAGTTACGGGATCAGCGCCACCGCCAGCCGTGATCGACCGGGCCGATCCCCCGGCCCAGCGGGAACCCGGCCGCGATCGCGCCCGTGACGTACTCCTTGGCCGCCGTAACGGCCTGCGGCACATCCGCCCCCAGCGCCAGATACGAGGCGATGGCACTGGCGAGGGTGCAGCCCGTGCCGTGCGTATGGCGGTTGTCGTGCCGGGTGGCGCGCAGCCGGTGTTCCTCGGTGCCGTCGGTGAGCAGATCGACCGCGTCACCGTCCAAGTGGCCGCCCTTGATCAGCGCCCACCGCGGGCCGAATTCCAGGATCGCGTCGGCGGCCCGCCGCAGATCCCGCTCCGCCGCCACTTCCACGCCCGTCAGCTGGGCGACCTCGTCCAGGTTGGGCGTGGCCACCGTCGCGACCGGCAGCAGCCGCGTACGGACCGTGTCGAGGGCTTCGGTGGCCAGCAGCGCGTCGCCGTGCTTGGAGACCCCGACCGGGTCGACCACGACGGGGGCGGAGACGTCCGCGAGCAGCCCGGCGACGGTCTCGACGAGCTCGGCGGACGCCAGCATCCCGGTTTTGACCGCCTGTACCCCGATGTCGTCGACGACGCTGCGGAACTGGGCCCGTACGGCCTCGGCGGGCAGCTCCCACGCGCCGCTCACGCCCAGCGAGTTCTGTGCCGTCACGGCCGTGATCACGCTCATGCCGTGTACGCCGAGGGCCAGCATCGCCTTCAGGTCGGCCTGGATACCGGCACCGCCGCCGGAGTCGGATCCGGCGACGGTGAGCACGCGTGGCGGGGCCACGGGTGAGTGCGGCGGAGATGCGGAGAGAGTCGCCATGTCGCCGAATCTACTCGGCGATCCACACGGGGCTGACGGGTGCTTCCAGTCGGCGCTGCCAGCCGTCGCTGCCAGCCGTCGCTTCCAGTCGGCGCTTCTAGTCTGCGTTCTTGTCCTTGCCGAAGTGGTCCCAGCCCGCGTGCGGCCAGGGCGCGCCGTCCACGGTCACCTGCGGCAGCGCCGAGGGGTTGAGCACTTCGCCGATCACCTTCCAGCGGGCGGGCAGCTTCACATCGGGCGGGAAGGTCGCCACGATGGCGTGGTCCTCGCCCCCGTTGAGCACCCACTGCAGCGGATCGACGCCCACCGCCTGCCCGATGTCGGACATCTGGGACGGGATGTCGATGTCCCCCGAGCGCAGATCGATACGGACCTTGCTGGCCTCCGCGATATGCCCGAGGTCGGCGACCAGTCCGTCGCTGACGTCGGTCATGGCGGTCGCGCCGAGCCCGGCGGCCGCGGGCCCCGCGTGGTACGGCGGCTCCGGCCTGCGGTGTGCCTCGACGAAGGCGCGCGGCGAGCGGAAGCCGCGGGAGAGCACCGCGTGTCCGGCCGCCGACCAGCCGAGCCAGCCCGTGACCGCGACCACGTCGCCCGGCTGGGCGCCGGACCGGGTGACCGGTTCGTTGTTGCGCAGATCGCCCAGGGCGGTGATCGCCACGGTGATGGTCTCGCCGCGCACCACATCGCCGCCCACCACGGCCGCGCCCGCCACCTGGCACTCGTCGCGGATGCCGTCCATCAGCTCGGCGGGCCAGGTCACCGGGAGTTCGGCGGGCACCACCAGGCCCAGCAGCAGCGCGGTCGGCACCGCGCCCATCGCCGCGATGTCCGCGAGGTTCTGGGCGGCGGCCTTGCGGCCGACGTCATAGGCGGTGGACCAGTCGCGGCGGAAGTGCCGTCCCTCCAGCAGTACGTCCGTACTGGCCACGACCCGCCGGTCCGGCGCGGCCACGACCGCGGCGTCATCGCCGGGCCCCAGCCGCACGGCCGGGGTGGTGGTGAGCCGGGAGGTGAGCTCTCTGATGAGCCCGAACTCCCCCAACTCGCCCACGGTGCCCTTCATCCCATTGCCCCTTCGCACTTGTCGCTCGCTGCCCGCCGCGCCGCGCACGCCGCGCGGGTCTCCCCGCGCCGCTCGGCGACGCGGTACCGTGGCGTCCCTTCTCCCCACATGATCCTCGTAGCCGCCCTGGAGGTTCCGTGGTACAGGCGTACATCCTGATCCAAACCGAGGTCGGCAAGGCGTCGACCGTCGCCGACGTCATCGCCAAGATCCCTGGAGTGATACAGGCAGAGGACGTCACCGGCCCGTACGACGTCATCGTGCGCGCTCAGGCCGAGACGGTCGATGAACTCGGCCGCATGGTGGTCGCGAAAGTCCAGCAAGTGGACGGCATCACGCGGACCCTGACCTGCCCCGTCGTCCATTTGTGACTCCCCGTATGCTCAGCCCGTGAATTCCGCACACCGTAGCCCCACCCGAAGGATCGTCTCCACGTCCGCCGCCGCGGCGCTGCTCGTGCTGTCGGCGGCCGGGTGCTCCTTCATCGGAGGTTCGGACGGCTCGCTCTCGCTCACGGTTCCCAAGCCGCCCGCGGAGACGGCCACGCTGTGCCGGGCGCTGCACAAGGAACTTCCCAAGACCGTGGAGGGGCTGGAGCAGCGCACCCCCAAGCCCGCCTCGGAGCTGACCGCCGCCTGGGGCGACCCCGCCATAAAGCTGCGCTGCGGGGTCGCCAAGCCCGCGGTTCTCACGCCCGGTACCGAGCACTACAACCCCTACACGCCCTCGGCCGACATCAACGGCGTGCGGTGGCTTCCCGAGCAGCAGGACGACGGCTATCGCTTCACGACCGTGCTGCGCAAGGCGTACGTCGAGGTGACGGTGCCCGGAAAGTACGCGCCGGAGGTCAACCCGCTTGTCGATCTGGCGAGCGCCGTCAAGAAGAACGTGCCAGAGGGCGTGGTCTAGGCCCGATCGCCCCGGGCGCGCCGCCCGGGGCCCATGGCACCGTCGGCCGGCTCTAGCGCAGCCCCGTCGGGCGGCGCAGGGCGGCCTGGATGAGCCGGTCCACCAGTTCGGGGTAGCTGACCCCGCTCTCCTGCCACATCCGCGGGTACATCGAGATGGGCGTGAAGCCGGGCATGGTGTTGATCTCGTTGATCACGAATTCGCCGCTGTCCAGCAGGAAGAAGTCCGCGCGGACCAGGCCCTCGCAGGACGCCGCCTCGAACGCCCGCACCGCCAGCTCCCGCACCCGCTCGGTCTGCTCCTCGGTGAGCGGCGCGGGCACCACACCGTCCGCCGAGTCGATGTACTTCGCCTCGAAGTCGTAGAAGTCGTGGGTGGAGACCGGCGGGATCTCGGCCGGCACGCTGGCCCGCGGGCCGTCCTCGAACTCCAGCACCCCGCATTCGATCTCGCGGCCGCGCAGCAGCGCCTCGACGACGATCTTCGGGTCGTGGCGCCGCGCCTCCTCGATCGCCTCCTCCAGGCCGGAGATGTCGTCGACCTTGGAGATGCCGATGGACGAGCCCGCGCGCGCGGGCTTCACGAAGACCGGCCAGCCGTGCTCGCCGGCGAAATCGACGATCTTCTTCCGGGCGGCGGCCGGGTCCTTGTCCCATTCGCGGGGGCGGATCACCTCGTACGGGCCGACCGGCAGCCCGAAGGAGACGAACACCCGCTTCATGTACTCCTTGTCCATGCCGACGGCGGAGGCGAGTACGCCCGCGCCCACATAGGGCACGCCGGACAGTTCGAGCAGCCCCTGAAGGGTGCCGTCCTCGCCGTAGGGGCCGTGCAGCATGGGGAAGACCACGTCGACCTCGCCGAGCGCCTTGGGCACCGCGCCCGGCTCGGCGTAGACGACCTCGCGGTTGCCCTGGTCGACCGGGAGCAGGACCGAGCCCTCATCGGACTCGGCGAGGCCCTCGACGCTGGGCAGCTGCCGGCCCTCGATGGCCATCCGGTCGGGCTCGTCGGCGGTCAGCGCCCAACGCCCGTCCCCTGTGATCCCGATCGGCAGCACGTCGTACTTCTCGCGGTCGATGGCGCGCAGCACCGCGCCTGCGGTGACCACCGAGATGGTGTGCTCGGAGCTGCGTCCGCCGAAGACGACGGCGACGCGCAGCTTCCGCGGCTCCCCTTCGGAGGGGGGCGGGACAGGGCTGGGGGCGGGGCTCTGGCTGCTCATAACGCGTTGAGGTTACCTTGCGGTCCGGTGCCCGTCAGTGCCGCTCGGGCTTGGCGCTGCGCGACATCAGCTCTTTCAGCGCCACCAGGGGCGGTTTGCCGTCGTGGACGATGCTCACCACCGTTTCGGTGATCGGCATGTCGACGTCGTGCCGCCGGGCGAGATCGAGCACGGACTCACACGACTTGACGCCCTCCGCGGTCTGCTTGGTGGCCGCGATGGTCTCTTCCAGGGTCATGCCCCGGCCGAGGTTGGTGCCGAAGGTGTGGTTGCGGGACAGCGGCGAGGAGCAGGTGGCGACCAGGTCGCCCATGCCCGCCAGGCCCGCGAAGGTGTGCGCGTCGGCGCCCATGGCCAGCCCCAGCCGGGTCGTTTCGGCCAGGCCCCGGGTGATCAGCGACGCCTTGGTGTTGTCGCCGAGCCCCATGCCGTCGGCGATGCCCACGGCGAGCGCGATGACGTTCTTGACCGCGCCGCCGAGCTCGCAGCCGACCACGTCGGTGTTGGTGTACGGGCGGAAGTACGGGGTGTGGCAGGCGGCCTGGAGGCGGCGCGCCACGTCCTCGTCGCGGCAGGCGACGACCGAGGCCGCGGGCTGGCGGGCGGCGATCTCCTTGGCCAGGTTGGGCCCGGTGAGCACGGCGACCCGATCCGGGGACGCCTTGGCGACCTCCTCGATCACCTCGCTCATCCGCTTGGCGGTGCCCAGTTCCACGCCCTTCATCAGGGAGACGAGCACGGTATCGGCGGGCAGCAGCGGCGCCCACTCGGCGAGGTTGCCGCGCAGCGTCTGGGAGGGCACGGCGAGCACGGTGAACTCGGCGCCGCGGGCCGCCTCGGCCGGGTCGGTGGTGGCCCGCACCGACCGCGGGAGCTCGGTCCCCGGCAGATAGTCGGGGTTGGTGCGGGTGGTGTTGATGGCCTCCACGGGGCCGGTCCTGCGGCCCCACAGCGTCACCTCGCAGCCCGCGTCGGCGAGCACCATCGCGTAGGCGGTGCCCCAGGAGCCGGTGCCGTAGACGGCGCAGCGCGTCACTTGCTCTCCTCATCGGCCGCGGGGGGCTCCCCGGCGGCGCGGGACGTGCCGGGCCGGTACTCGTAGCGCTCGGTGGGCGCGGGCTCCCCGCGCACCTCGGAGAGGAGTTCGGCGACCGCGGCCATGATGTCGTCGGTGGCCGCCCGCAGCACCTCGGCGGTGGGCTCCTTGCCGTAGTACGCGGAGAGGTCCACGGGCGGGCCCGCGAGCACCGTGAGCGTCTTGCGGGGGAAGAACCGGGGCTTCTTGGTGTACGGCGGCAGCGCCTCGTTGGCGCCCCACTGCGCGACGGGGATCACCGGCGCCTTGGTGAGCAGCGCGACGCGCGCCGCGCCGGTCTTGCCGCGCATGGGCCACAGCGCGGGGTCGCGGGTGAGGGTGCCCTCGGGGTAGAAGGCCACGCATTCGCCCCTGTTGACCGCGTCCACGGCGGCCCGGAAGGCGTTGGCCGCGTTGGTGGACTCCCGGTAGACCGGGATCTGGGAGGTCCCGCGCAGGAAGGCGCCGACGAAGCCGCCCTTGAAGACGCCGGCCTTGATGAGGAAGCGCGGCATACGCCCGGTGTTGTACTGGAAGTGGGCGTACGAGAAGGGGTCGAGATGTGAGTTGTGGTTGATGGCGGTGATAAATCCGCCCTGGGCGGGAATGTGCTCCATTCCGCGCCAGTCCCGCTTGAAGAGGACCACGAGCGGCGGTTTCACCAGGACCGCCGCCATGCGGTACCAGAAGCCGATTCTGCGGCCTGACACTCGGAACATCCTCCTCTTGGACCCGCTGACCTGCTGGCTTTGCTGCTTGCTTTGCTGCCGTCCGGGCAGCCGCACAAGTGTCGCCCCAGGTACCCGGTCTGTCGAGGACACCGTAACCCCGCACCTGCCCGGCGCCTTAGGCAGCAGGCGAGAATGAGGCCCGTGGGAAGCGATGGAGCCCGTGTGGCGTGGACGCTGGTGGTGCCGCTGAAGCCCCTGTCGCGGGCCAAGAGCAGGCTCGCCGACACCGCGGGGGACGATCTGCGGCCGGGGCTCGCCCTGGCGTTCGCGCAGGACACGGTGGGTGCGGCGCTGGCGTGCCGGGCCGTGCGGGGCGTGACGGTCGTCACGGACGACCCCCTCGCGGCGCGGGAGCTGTCGGCCCTCGGCGCCCGGATCCTCCCGGACCCGCCGGGCGGCGGTCTGAACGCGGCGCTCGCACAGGGCGCCCTGGCCGTACGGCAGCAGCTCCCTACGACCGCTGTGGCGGCCCTGAACGCCGATCTCCCGGCTTTGCGGCCGACGGAGCTCGAGCAGGTGCTCGAGGCCGCCTCGGCCTCTCCACGGGCGTTTCTGGCGGATGCGGCGGGAGTGGGTACGACGCTGCTGGCCGCCGCGCCCGGCGTGGAGCTGTCCCCCGCGTTCGGCGGGCCCTCCCGGGCCCGGCACCGGGCGTCGGGGGCGCGGGAGATACGGCTGCGGGGCGTCGATTCGGTACGGCGCGACGTGGACACGGGCGAGGACCTGCGCGCGGCGCTCGCCTTGGGTGTGGGCCCTCACACGCTCCGCCACCCGTTCCCGGGCCTGTCCCAGCCGCCCGTGCCGTCGCCCCAGAACTGAGGCCCGCGCACAGCAGCCTAGGCTGGCCCCATGCAGGCGACCGCGTACACGTACGACCCCGAGACCCGCGCCGGCAGCGTGCTGCTGGACGACGGGACCCCGTTGCCCTTCGACGCGGCGGCCTTCGACGCCGGGGGGCTGCGGCTGCTGCGGCCCGGGCAGCGGGTGCGGATCGAGGTGGAAGGTCTCGAAGGGACTCCCGAGGGGCGCCGCATCGTGCTGGTGACCCTGCAGACCTTCTGAACGCACCGCGGGTGAACGCACCGCGGGCCGGGCCCGTCCAGGGAGCCCGGCCCGACGCGTGACACCGCCTCTGTAAGCCGCTGACCATCTGGTCAGCGCTTGCGGGCGGTGGTCTTCTTGGCGGTGGTCTTGCGCGCCGGGGCCTTCTTCGCCGGAGCCTTCTTCGCCGCCGCCTTCTTCGCCGTCACCTTCTTGGCCGCGGCCTTCGCGGGTGCCTTCTTCGCTGCCGCCGCCTTCGCGGGAGCCTTCTTGGCCGCCGCCTTCTTCGCGGCGGGGGCCGCCTTCTTCGCCGCGGCCTTCTTGGCCGCCGCCTTCTTCGCCGCCACCTGGAGGCTGCCCTTGGGGGCCTTCTTCACGGCCACCTCGCCGCCCCGGGGGAGCTTCTTCGACCCGCTCACCAGGTCCTTGAACCCCTGGCCCGCGCGGAAGCGGGGCACCGAGGTCTTCTTGACCCGGACCCGCTCCCCGGTCTGCGGGTTGCGGGCGTAGCGGGCCGGACGCTCGACCTTCTCGAACGAGCCGAATCCGGTGACCGAAACTCGCTCCCCGGAGACGACCGCACGGACCATCGCGTCCAGTACCGCGTCGACCGCTTCGGCGGCCTGCTGACGGCCGCCGAGCTTGTCGGCAATCGCTTCTACGAGCTGCGCCTTGTTCACGTCTTCCCCTTCGGAGACATTGCCAGAACGAATGTGTTCAAGCTTTTTCGCACGTTAGGCAGATATATACCGCAAATCAAACACGAAACGGGCTAATCACCCTTGTGCCGCAACGCACTCGGATGTCATGGACTTCCGTCGGAGTCGGGATCTTGGGGGAAACGTCCCTCGTCGAGGTCGTTCATCAACCGCTCCAGACGCCTTGCCGCGTCCGCGAGATCGTGTTTCGCCGCAGCCGTGATGACCAGCAGCTTCCGGGACAGCGCCATCCGTACGCCCTCCGGGACTTGCAGTGAGCGCACCCTTGTGTGCGCTTCCTTGAGCCGGTCCGCGACAAGCCCGTAGAGCTCGAGTTGGCCGTCGCGTTCCATGCACTGATTGTGCCATCTGAGGCGAGTTGTCGCTTCAGGGGGCCTCAACATGCCGATGCGCCGCCGGCCCGAGGACCGGCGACGCATCGTGTCAAACATGCTCTGTACAGGGAAGACCCGGGGGGCTCAGACCTCAACCGTGCTCGGCTTGAAGGTCGGCCGCAGCCCCTCGTACGCGGCGATGTCGGCCTCCTGCCGGAGGGTGAGACTGATGTCGTCCAGCCCCTCCAGAAGCCTCCATCGGGCGTTCTCGTCAAGCTCAAAATCAGCCGTGATGCCCTCGGCCCGAACCTGGCGCTCGACCAGGTCCACGGTGACCTCGGCCGACGAGTCGGTCTCGATCAGCTTCCACAGCCGGTCCACGGTCTCCTGCGGCAGCACCACCGTCAGCAGGCCGTTCTTGAGGGAGTTGCCGCGGAAGATATCGGCGAAACGCGAGGAGATCACGGCCTTGAAGCCGTAGTTCTGCAGCGCCCACACCGCGTGCTCCCGCGAGGAGCCGGTGCCGAAGTCGGGCCCGGCGACCAGCACGGTCGCGCCCTTGTGCGCGGGCCGGTTGAGCACGAAGTCCGCGTCCTTGCGCCAGGCCTCGAACAGTCCGTCCTCGAAGCCGTCGCGGGTGACCTTCTTGAGCCAGTGCGCGGGGATGATCTGGTCGGTGTCCACGTTGCTGCGGCGCAGCGGAACGGCCCGGCCGGTGTGCGTGGTGAATGCTTCCATGTCTGCTCAGGCCCCCACGGGAACGGTTGCGTCGGCGTCGGACAGATCGGCGGGCGAGGCCAGATGGCCGAGGACCGCGGTGGCGGCGGCCACCTGCGGGGAGACCAGGTGGGTGCGGCCGCCCTTGCCCTGCCGGCCCTCGAAGTTGCGGTTGGAGGTGGACGCCGACCGCTCACCGGGCGCCAGCTGGTCCGGGTTCATGCCCAGACACATCGAACAGCCCGCGTGCCGCCACTCGGCGCCGGCCGCGGTGAACACCTTGTCAAGACCCTCCTCCACGGCCTGCAGGGCGACCCGTACGGAGCCGGGGACGACCAGCATCCGCACCCCGTCGGCCACCGAACGGCCCGACAGGATCGAGGCGGCGGAGCGCAGGTCCTCGATGCGGCCGTTGGTGCAGGAGCCGACGAAAACGGTGTCGACCTTGATGTCCCGCAGCGCCTGACCGGCCGTCAGACCCATGTACTCCAGGGCCTTCTCGGCGGCGAACTTCTCGCTGGCGTCCTCGAAGACGGCGGGGTCGGGGACGGCGGCCGACAGCGGCGCGCCCTGGCCCGGGTTGGTGCCCCAGGTGACGAACGGCGCCAGCTCCGCGGCGTCGATGACCACCTCGCGGTCGAAGACCGCGTCGTCGTCGGTGCGCAGCGTGCGCCAGTACTCCACGGCGGCGTCCCAGTCGGCGCCCTGGGGGGCGTGGGCGCGGCCCTTCAGATACGCGAAGGTGGTCTCGTCCGGGGCGATCATGCCCGCCCGGGCGCCGGCCTCGATGGACATGTTGCAGACGGTCATCCGGGCTTCCATCGACAGCTTCTCGACGGCGGAGCCCCGGTACTCGATCACATAGCCCTGGCCGCCACCGGTGCCGATCTTCGCGATGATCGCCAGGATCAGGTCCTTGGCCGTGACGTCCTCGGGCAGCTCGCCCTCGACCGTGATCGCCATGGTCTTGAAGGGCGCGAGCGGCAGCGTCTGGGTGGCCAGCACATGCTCGACCTGGCTGGTGCCGATGCCGAACGCGAGCGCGCCGAAGGCTCCATGGGTGGAGGTGTGGCTGTCACCGCAGACGACGGTGGTGCCGGGCTGGGTCAGTCCCAGCTGGGGGCCCACCACGTGGACGACGCCCTGCTCGACATCGCCGAGCGGGTGCAGTCGCACGCCGAACTCCGCGCAGTTCTTGCGCAGCGTCTCCAACTGGGCCCGGGAGACGGGGTCGGCGATCGGCTTGTCGATGTCCAGGGTGGGGGTGTTGTGGTCCTCGGTCGCGATGGTGAGGTCGGTGCGACGGACCCGGCGGCCGGCCTTGCGGAGGCCGTCGAAGGCCTGCGGGCTGGTCACCTCGTGGAGCAGGTGCAGATCGATGAAGAGGAGATCGGGCTCGCCTTCGGCGCGCCGGACGACGTGGTCGTCCCAGACCTTCTCCGCGAGTGTCCGTCCCATCGCTTTCCCTCCGGCCGGCAACGTCGCCGGCCCTGCTCGTGTGTACTGCGTGCCCTGGTATGTGGGCCCGCCATTACAGAGTGGCGCGTCGCCTCGTAAAATGAACTTGCGTTTCACAGTGTGAGACGCGAATATCGTTTCATGGACAACTCTAGTGGCGTCGGCGTTCTCGACAAGGCGGCTCTGGTATTGAGCGCTCTGGAGTCCGGTCCGGCCACCCTCGCCGGGCTGGTCGGGGCGACCGGTCTCGCGCGCCCCACGGCGCACCGGCTCGCGGTAGCACTCGAACACCACCGGATGGTGGCCCGCGACATGCAGGGACGCTTCATTCTCGGCCCGCGCCTGGCCGAGCTGGCCGCCTCGGCGGGCGAGGACCGCCTGCTCGCCACCGCGGGCCCGGTGCTCACGCATCTGCGGGACGTGACCGGGGAGAGCGCGCAGCTCTACCGGCGCCAGGGCGATATGCGCATCTGCGTCGCCGCGGCGGAACGGCTGTCCGGACTGCGGGACACCGTGCCCGTGGGCTCGACCCTGCCCATGAAGGCCGGCTCCGCTGCTCAGATCCTGATGGCCTGGGAGGAGCCGGAGCGGCTGCACCGCGGGCTCCAGGGGGCCCGCTTCACGGCGACCGCGCTGTCGGGCGTACGGCGGCGCGGCTGGGCCCAGTCGATCGGCGAGCGGGAGCCCGGCGTGGCCTCGGTCTCCGCGCCCGTACGAGGCCCCTCCAACCGCGTCGTCGCGGCGGTCTCGGTGTCCGGCCCGATCGAGCGGCTGACCCGGCACCCGGGGCGGATGCACGCCCAGGCGGTCATCGACGCGGCCGCACGCCTGACGGACGCACTGCGCCGCGGCGCGTAGCCCCCGGCGAGTGAGCCGAAGGGGCGCGGCCGCTGTCGAAAGGGAGAGCGCGCGGAGGCCGCGAGGAACGAGCGGGCGAGCACGGTCGACCGTCGACAGCGGCTGTAGCGCCCCGGAGGCGAACCGAGCCCTTTAAAGGGCCAGCCGGTCCGCCGCCCGGTCGCCGCGGCGGCCGACCGGGATGACGCCGAGCGCCTTGGCCAGGCCGAACTCCGGCATGTTGATGTAGACGGACTCGTGCGCACCGGCCGGGACGACGAAGGTCTCGTGCCAGAAGCCGACCTTGCCCCGGCCCTCCCGCAGCCGCCGGTTGAACGCGGCCCAGGCCGGCCGGTGCTCCTTGTCCTGGTCCACGGCGTACGCCAGCAGCTTCTCGTGCGACTCCCAGTACTGGACCAGGTAGATCACCCGGGGCGGGCCGAACAGCAGGTGGTAGCCCATCATGCCGCTCTCCTTGTCCCGCGACAGCTCGCGCAGCATCCGCGGCATCGACCGGAACACCGGCCACCAGCTGCGCAGCGCCCGGAGGCGGTTGATCCGCATGCCGATCATGAACACGGTCACCCCGCCCTCGGCTTCGGCGGTCATGCGCCCGGCTATCGGCTTGGCACCCATGGTGATCCCCTCATCCCTCGTAAGGCGTTAGTCTTGGATAGTGGCACTACCCAATGATTGGATAGTGCCACTCTCCAACCAGGAAGGCAAGTGGATGCGTCTCAAGGAGTTGAGCGAGCGCAGCGGGGTGTCCACCGCGACGATCAAGTACTACCTGCGCGAGCGGCTGCTGCCGCCGGGCGAGCGCGTCAGCGCCACCCAGGCCGAGTACGGCGAGGAGCATCTGCGCAGACTGCGGCTGGTGCGCGCGCTGATCCAGGTGGGCCGGGTGCCGGTGGCCACGGCCCGCGAGGTGCTGGAGACCGCCGAGGACGAGTCGCTGTCCCAGAACACCCGGATGGGGGCCGCGGTCTGGGCGCTGCCGCACGGCCCCGAGCCCGCCGAGGACGACCCCGAGACCGAGGAGGCCCGTCGCCAGGTCGACGCCCTGCTGGAGCGGCTGGGTTGGACGTACGGCCAGGAGCTCGGCGACACCTCCCCCGCGTACGGGATGCTGGTGGCGGCCATCGCCTCACTGGCCCGGCTCGGCTATCCGCACGAGACCGACCATCTGCTGCTGCACGCCCGCCTGGCCGCCGAACTGGCCGTCGCGGACCTGGATCTGGTCGAGAAGTACGGCGGCTCCCCCACGGAGCGGATCGAGGCGGTCGTCGCGCTGACGGTGCTGTACGAGCCGGTACTGCTGGCCCTGCGGCGGCTCGCCGAGACCGAGGAGTCCGGCCGCCGCTTCGAGAGCTGATTCCGGGCGCGAGAAAGCCCCCCGTGAAAACACGGAGGGCTTTCAGAAATGTACCCCCGACCGGATTCGAACCGGCGCTACCGCCTTGAGAGGGCGGCGTGCTAGGCCGCTACACAACGGGGGCTTGAGTACTGCGCTGGGCTACCAGGACTCGAACCTAGACTAAATGAACCAGAATCACTCGTGCTGCCAATTACACCATAGCCCATGGTATAGACCAGTACCCCCGACCGGATTCGAACCGGCGCTACCGCCTTGAGAGGGCGGCGTGCTAGGCCGCTACACAACGGGGGCCCTAGCGATCTCCGTCTTCGGAAAGACGAAAGAGATCCGTACCCCCGACCGGATTCGAACCGGCGCTACTGCCTTGAGAGGGCAGCGTGCTAGGCCGCTACACAACGGGGGCTTGATCCTGCTGATCAAGGGATTTCCGGGAGAAACCGAAGAATCCCTTGCTGGGGTACCAGGACTCGAACCTAGACTAAGTGAACCAGAATCACTCGTGCTGCCAATTACACCATACCCCACCAAAACGCCACCCTTTTGGGGGTTTTGTCTGGCTTGCACCCCGGTCCGGCCTGTCGGCCCGCCCGAGCGGCGCAGGAAGAACATTACCCGATGGTGGACGGGCCACCAAAACGAGTATCGCCGTGCCACAGACGGCAGAGGCGGCCACCGGGACCCGGTGACCGCCCCCGTACGCGCAGGAAGAGCGCGAGGAGCCGGCTACGCCGTCAGCTTCGCCAGCGCCGCGTCGACGCGGGCCAGCGTGCGCTCGCGGCCCAGCACCTCCAGGGACTCGAACAGCGGCAGACCGACCGTGCGGCCGGTGACGGCGACGCGCACCGGCGCCTGGGCCTTGCCCAGCTTGAGACCGTGCTCCTCACCGGCCGCCAGGACCGCGGCCTTCAGGGTCTCGGCGTCCCACTTCGCCTCGGCGAGCCGGGTACGGACCGAGGCGAGCAGGGCGTCCGCGCCCGGCTTCATCGCCTTCGTCCAGGACGCCTCGTCCGCCACCGGCTCGGCGAGGAAGAGGAAGTCCACGTTCGCAGTGATGTCGGACAGGACCGTCAGCCGGGTCTGGGCCAGCGGGGCCAGCGCCTCGAAGGCGGCCGCGTCGAAGGCATCCGGGGCCCAGGGTGCGTGCGGCGCCTTGAGCCAGGGCCCGCACGCCTCGATGAACGCCTTCACATCCAACTGCCGGATGTGGTCGGCGTTGATCGCCTCGGCCTTCTTCAGGTCGAAGCGCGCCGGGTTGGCGTTCACCTGGGCGATGTCGAACGCGGCGACCAGCTCGTCCATCGAGAAGACGTCCCGGTCGGGCGCCAGCGACCAGCCCAGCAGGGAGAGGTAGTTGAGCAGGCCCTCGGGGAGGAAGCCGCGCTCGCGGTACAGGTTGAGCGAGGCCTGCGGGTCGCGCTTGGAGAGCTTCTTGTTGCCCTCCCCCATCACATACGGCAGATGACCGAAGGCGGGCACGGTGCCGCCTCCCACGCCGATCTCGGCGAGGGCCCGGTAGAGCGCGATCTGGCGCGGGGTGGAGGACAGCAGGTCCTCGCCGCGCAGCACATGGGTGATCTCCATCAGCGCGTCGTCAACCGGGTTGACGAGCGTATAGAGAGGGGCGCCGTTGGCCCGCACGATCCCGTAGTCCGTCACGTTCTCCGGCGCGAAGGTGAGCTCGCCGCGCACCAGGTCGGTGAAGGTGATCGGCTCGTCGGGCATCCGGAAGCGCACGATGGACGCGCGGCCCTCGGCCTCGTACGCGGCGCGCTGCTCGGCGGTCAGGGTGCGGCACTTGCCGTCGTAGCCGGAGGGCCGGCCGGCCGCTCGGGCCTCCTCGCGGCGCTCCTCCAGCTCCTCGGCGGTGCAGTAGCAGCGGTACGCGTGGCCGCTCTCCCGCAGCCGCTCCGCGACATCGCGGTAGAGGTCCATGCGCTGCGACTGGCGGTACGGGGCGTGCGGGCCGCCGATCTCGGGGCCCTCGTCCCAGTCGAGGCCCAGCCAGCGCATCGCGTCCAGGAGCTGCTGATACGACTCCTCGGAGTCGCGCGCGGCGTCGGTGTCCTCGATACGGAAGACCAGGGTGCCGCCGTGGTGCCGGGCGAAGGCCCAGTTGAACAGGGCGGTGCGGACCAGGCCGACATGGGGGTTGCCGGTCGGTGAGGGACAGAAACGTACCCGCACGGGAGCGGAGGGGGTTGCGCTAGCCACGCTTGATCACCTTGTTGGTGAGAGTGCCGATGCCTTCGATGGTGACGGCGACCTCGTCGCCGACGCTGAGCGGTCCGACGCCCGCCGGGGTGCCGGTGAGGACGACGTCGCCGGGGAGCAGCGTCATCGCCTCGGTGATGTGCACGATCAGGTCCTCGATCGGGCGCACCATCTCACTCGTGCGGCCCAGCTGGCGCTGTTGGCCGTTGACGGTGCAGCCGATGCCCAGGCCCGCGCTGATGTCGGCGGGGTCGATGCCGGTCTCCACCCAGGGTCCGAGCGGGCAGGAGGTGTCGAAGCCCTTGGCCCGGGCCCACTGCTTCTCCCGCTTCTGGACATCGCGCGCGGTGATGTCGTTGGCGCAGGTGTAGCCGAGGATCACGTCCTTGACGCGCTCCCTGGGCACCTCCTTGCACATCCGGCCGATGACCACGGCCAGCTCGGCCTCGTGGTGCACCTCCTGGGAGAAGGAGGGGTAGACGATCGGGTCGCCGGGGCCGACCACGGAGGTGGACGGCTTGAAGAAGGCGACCGGGACGTCGGGGACCTCGTTGCCCAGTTCGGCGGCGTGCTCGGCGTAATTGCGGCCGATTGCGACGATCTTGTTGGGCAGGACGGGCGGCAGCAGCCGGACCTCGCTCAGCGGGACCGTCCGGCCCGAACGCTCGAATTCGGCGAAGGGGTGGCCTTTGATGATGTCGATCACAGGGCCGTCCTGGGCGGACGGTCCGTCCTCGACCACGCCGAAGGCGACGTTGCCGTCGATGGAGAACCTGGCAATGCGCACGGGAAGCTGCTGCCTCTTCACTGGACTCGCTGGAGACTGACGCTCCAGGCTATCGCTCCGCGACCCGCGCGCCTCTGCCCATTTTGTCTGCTCGTCCGCGGGCGGTCCTCCCGATACCCGCGGGCCCCCTTGATTCCCTTCGCCTCCGGGGCGCCTCAGCCACTGTCGACGGTCGACCGTGCTCGGCCCCTCGCGCGGCGGAGCCGCATATCGATACAGCCTCGGGGCCTCCGCGCGCCCTCCCTTTCACAGTGACATCAGCGCCTCCGGCGCGGGCGGCGCGCCCCTCCGGCCGCCGGCTCAGCTGTTGGGCGCCTTGGTGAGGATGGTGCGCTTGGGGTTGGCGGTCTGCGTCGGGAGTTCGACGGGGTGCTCCGGGCGCTCCTCGGCCGCGGTCTGCAGCTCGTCGGCGTCCTTCAGATGCGCCAGAGTGGTGCGCCGCGGGTTGGCTATGGTGCGGAACATCATCGTCGTCTTCACGTGAGTCATGCCTCGTGTTGTTGTCGTTTTGACCGGCTGTGTAAAGCGTCAGGCTAGAGGCCCCTTTGCCCACCGTTCCGGGAAAGAAGTCGCGATCGGCTTGTGAGTTTCCTCACGACTCCTCGGGCAAATGCCGCATTAAAGGCACTCACCCCAAGCTCCCGAAACGGATAATTCCGCCCTGAAGCTGACGTTCCGATCTTGATCATCGCCACCCGGACACGCGCTTTTTGCGGGCAACTCGCAGGAAAAAGTCCGTTATCACCGAGATGACTTTCTACGTCCGGTAATAAATCCCGTACTGAGCGTCACAACCATCACAGCATTTTCACTTGCCCTTGTTGCAGCATCCGGCACTGTGCTGGAATTCCCGGAACCGCCGCAGACACAGCCGGCGCGCAGGGGGTGCCAGGAGAAGGAGACGCCGAGCGGCGGTGGCTCCTCTTCTCGACTACGGAAGGATGCGCGCCGGTCACTCACGACCGCCAGGGGGGCCTGACCGTCCCCCATGACTCGACACCGCTTCACCGCACATCCGGTGAAGCGCCTGGTCCAGAGGTTGCGACACTAGTGCAGGGACGTTTCAAGAGGGAAGGTAAGGGGTCTCCCCAGGCCCTCCAGGGCCGAGGGGATGGCTCGGCGGACCCGGGGCCGCGCGGTGAGACCGACCGCGGCTCCTCACCCCCGCGCGCCCAAGTCACGGGACGGGCCCCGGCCGACCACCAGGGTCCGGAGTCCGCTACACAGACCGGCGGTGCCGCACCGGCCGCCCAGCCCAAGTCGAAGAGCCCCAGCGGACCTGGTAACAGGCTCGCCCTGCGCAACTGGCGCATCAGCACCCGGCTGGTCTCGCTGCTGGCCCTCCCCGTGGTCGCCGCGACCACCCTGGGCGCGCTGCGGATCAACAGCTCGCTGGACAACATCGAGCAGCTCGACCGCATGAAGCTGCTGACCGAGATGACCCAGCAGGCCACCCAGCTGGCGAACGCCCTCCAGGAGGAGCGCGACAAGTCGGCGGCGCCGCTGGCGGGCAAGGCCAACGCCAAGGACGACCGTGTCGTCGCGACCCGCGAGAAGACCGACCGCGAGGTGGCGGCGTTCAACCGGGCCACCCAGGACCTCGATCCCGGGGACAAGGCGCTGGCGGGCGTGCAGTCCACGCTCGTGGACATCAGCAAACAGCTCGGCAATATCAGCCAGATCCGCGACTCCGCCTATCAGGACGATCAGTACTACTCGCTGACCGCCCAGGACTACAACGAACTGATCGACTCACTGCTGCTGCTGTCCCAGGACATGGCCCAGGCCACCAGCAACAGCGACATGATCAACAATACCCGTGCGCTGGCCACCTTCTCCTCCGCCAAGGAGTACGCCTCGATCCAGCGCGCGCTGATCAGCGCCGCGCTCGCCGACCCCAAGGGCCCCGAGTTCTCCGCCAACGACCGCCGGTTCGCCAGGACCGCGGTCGACAAGGAGGAGGAGGCGCTGCGGCGGTTCAACCAGATCCGGGACGGCGATTCCGAGGATCTGCTGGAGCCGCTGGACAGCCGCGCGGACATCAAGTCGGCGACCCTGTACGCCGACCGCGCCGTGCGCGACCCCCGAGGGCTCCAGGCCGAGAAGCGCTCCGCCATCGACTGGTACGACCAGGACTCCATCAAGATCGATGAGATGGCCCGGATCGAGCAGACGCTGCTGGGCGAGATGAAGCAGAAGGCGCGCGATCTACGCGCGGAAGCCCAGCAGGACGCGATCCTCAACGGCGCCCTGATCCTGCTCGTCCTCGGCGTCACGCTGGTCGGCGCGTTCGTCGTCGCCCGGTCCATGGTCCGCTCGCTGCGCCGGCTGCAGGACACCGCCCAGGAAGTCGCCCAGAAGCGGCTGCCGGAGCTGGTCAAGCAGCTGTCCGAGTCCGACCCGCAGGACGTGGACATCTCCGTCGAGTCCGTCGGCGTGCACAGCCGGGACGAGATCGGCAAGGTGGCCACGGCCTTCGACGACGTGCACCGCGAGGCGGTCCGACTGGCCGCCGAGCAGGCGCTGCTGCGGGGCAACGTCAACGCGATGTTCACCAACCTCTCGCGCCGCAGCCAGGGCCTCATCCAGCGCCAGCTCTCGCTGATCTCCGAGCTGGAGAGCCGCGAGGCCGACCCGGACCAGCTGTCCTCGCTCTTCAAGCTGGACCACCTCGCGACCCGTATGCGCCGTAACGGCGAGAACCTGCTGGTCCTCGCGGGCGAGGAGCCCGGCCGCCGGTGGACCCGACCGGTCCCGCTGGTCGACGTGCTGCGCGCGGCGGCGTCCGAGGTGGAGCAGTACGAGCGCATCGAGCTCAGCTCCGTGCCCACCAACGAGGTGGCCGGCCGGGTCGTCAACGACCTCGTGCACCTGCTCGCCGAGCTGCTGGAGAACGCCACCTCGTTCTCCTCCCCGCAGACCAAGGTCAAGGTCACCGGTCACGCGCTGCCCGACGGCCGGGTGCTGGTCGAGATCCACGACACCGGCATCGGGCTCTCCCCCGAGGACCTGGCGGCGATCAACGAGCGGCTGGCCAGCCCGCCCACGGTCGATGTGTCGGTCTCCCGGCGCATGGGCCTGTTCGTGGTCGGCCGGCTGTCGCTGCGCCACGGAATCCGCATCCAGCTGCGGCCGTCCGACTCGGGCGGCACCACGGCGCTGGTCATGCTGCCGGTGGACGTCGCCCAGGGCGGCCGCAAGCCGGGCGCTCCGACGGCGGGCAACGCGGGCCAGGGTGTTCCGGGCGGCCCCGGTGGCCCCGGTGGCCCCGGCGGTCCCGGCGGTCCCAGTGGCGGCTCGGCCGGAATGCTGGGCTCCCTGCCGTCGCGGCGGCAGGTCCCCGGCTCCGGTTCGCGGGCCGCGCTGCCCGGCAGCGGGCTGCCCACCCGCCCCGTCGGCGCGGGCGCGGGCGCTTCGGGCGCCGCTCCCGCCGGCCCCAACTTGTTCGAGGGCGGCAACAACCGGCCGTCCGGCCAGAAGAACGCCCCGGCGGGCCCGCCCGGAGACTTCGCCGGGCGTCCCCCGCTCCCCTCGCGCGGCGATGTGCGCGGCGACGGCCCGACCGTGGCCCCGCCGACCGGTGCTCCGATACGCGCGGACTCCGGCGGCGACCAGGGCGGCCGTCCGCAGCTGCCGTCGCGCGGCGCGGCGCCCGAGCTCCCCGGCCCTCAGGAGCCGGGCACCAGCTGGGGCGCGCGCCGGTCGGGCGAGGACGATTGGCCGACCACGCGCGAGGCCATGGACGCGCCCCGCGGGCACGAGGAGAACGACACCACCGGTCCGTTCGCCCGGCCCCAGCTGGGTCAGTCGCCGAGCGTGTTCGAGCCACGGCGCGGCCCCGGTGACACGGGCGAGTTCGCGATGCCGGGCCAGGGCAACGGCGGCCGCGACCCGCTGGCGAGCCGCGGCCCGGGTGACACCGGCCAGTTCGCCCGGCCCGAGCTGGGCCAGGGTCCCGGTGACACCGGCGAGTTCCCACGGCCTCAGTTCGGCCGCGGTCCCGGTGACACCGGCGAGTTCCCGCGGCCCCAGTTCGGCCGCGGTCCCGGTGACACCGGCGAGTTCCCCCAGCCGCAGCCGGGCCGGCGCCCCGGCGACACCGGAGAGTTCCCGCAGCCCCAGTTCGGCCAGGGTCCGGGCGACACCAGCCAGTTCGCCCGGCCTCAGTTCGGCCAGCGTCCCGGCGACACCGGAGAGTTCCCCCGGCCTCAGTTCGGCGAGCCCGCCGGGCAGGGGGGCCGTGGGCCCGGTGACACCTCCGAGTTCGCCCGGCCCGACTTCAACGCCCCGCGGCCGGAGGCCGACACCGGCTCCTACCGCCAGGGCGGCCCGGGCGTCGGGCGCGACCAGAACTCCGGCACCGGGGAGTTCCCGCTGCCGCAGGGCCCGGGTGGCGGCGGCGCCCCGGGGCCCGGCTCGCTCCCGCCCGCAGGGCCCGGCGACGGCCGGACGCCGATCTTCGACACCATCGAGTCGAACTGGTTCCGCCCGCAGGACGGCGGATCCCTGGGCGGCAACCAGCGGCTGACCACCGAGCCGCCGGGATCCGGCCGCCCGGCGTCCGCCGTGCCCCCCACCCCGCCCCGCGACCCGCAACCGACCTCCCGGGGCACCGGCGAGGCCGCCGGAGTCGGCGCCGGACCGGGCGCCAACGGCTCCGGTACGAACAGCTCCGGTACGAACGGATCCGGCCTCGGAACCAACGCCTTCGGGGCGTCGGGGACGAGCGGCTTCGGCCCCGGGGCGAACGGCACCGGCCCGGCGTCCAACTGGCGTACCTCGCCGAACGACGACAGCTGGCGCCGCGCCGAGCAGCTTCGCGAGGAGGGGCCCGCGGCGGGCGGTGTGACATCTTCCGGGTTGCCACGCCGCGTACCGCGCGCGAATCTCGTGGAAGGCGCCGCACAGCAGCAGCAGTCCCGTCCGACCGGACCGCAGGTTTCGCGCGCGCCCGATGACGTGCGCGGGAGGCTGACCAACCTCCGCCGGGGGATCCAGCAGGGCCGCCGGGCCGGAACCGGCCCGAGCGGCAATCACGATCGCGGCGTAGGCCCGACTTACCAGCAGGAGCGTTAGTTGAGCCCGATGAGCCAGGCGGCGCAGAATCTGAACTGGTTGATCACGAACTTCGTGGACAACACCCCCGGGGTGTCGCACACGGTGGTGGTCTCCGCCGACGGACTCCTTCTGGCGATGTCCGAAGGCTTTCCCCGTGACCGAGCCGACCAACTGGCGGCCGTCGCCTCCGGTCTGACCTCGCTCACCGCCGGAGCCTCCCGCATCTTCGAAGGCGGCGCGGTCAACCAGACCGTCGTCGAGATGGAACGAGGCTTCCTGTTCATCATGTCCATCTCCGACGGCTCCTCCCTCGCCGTACTCGCCCACCCGGACTGCGACATCGGCCTCGTCGGCTACGAGATGGCCCTGCTCGTCGACCGCGCGGGCAGTGTCCTCACCCCGGACCTGCGCGCCGAACTGCAAGGCAGCTTGTTGAACTGACCGACCACCGCCGCCCACCCGCTCGGCTGACAGGCCGAACGCCCCCCAAACGGCACCGACCGACGGCAACACCGTCACCTTCCTGTCCCGACCGGAGGACCCATGACCCCGCCCCCTGCCTCGCCCGGCCCGTACGGCGGCCATCATCATTCGCCGTACGGGAGTGAAGGCGACCAGCCGTTGGTGCGCCCGTACGCGATGACCGGTGGCCGGACCCGGCCTCGCTACCAGCTCGCCATCGAGGCGCTGGTCTCCACCACGGCGGACCCCGCGCATCTGCAGGGGCTGCTCCCCGAGCATCAGCGGATCTGTCATCTGTGCCGGGAGGTCAAGTCGGTCGCCGAGGTGTCCGCACTGCTCAACATGCCGCTGGGGGTGGCCCGGATCCTGGTCGCCGACCTGGCCGAGGCGGGGATGGTGGCGATCCATCAGCCCGGCGGTAACTCGGACGCGGGCGGGACCCCGGATGTGACACTGCTCGAAAGGGTGCTCAGTGGACTTCGCAAGCTCTAGCGGCGGTGCTGCGCCGGCCCGTGCGACCACTTCGGCCAAGATCGTGGTGGCGGGCGGCTTCGGCGTGGGCAAGACCACGTTCGTCGGCGCGGTCTCGGAGATCAACCCGCTGCGCACCGAAGCCGTGATGACCTCCGCGTCGGCCGGGATCGACGATCTGAGCCATGTGCAGGACAAGACCACGACGACCGTGGCGATGGACTTCGGCCGCATCACGCTGGACGACGACCTGATCCTGTACCTGTTCGGCACTCCCGGCCAGGACCGGTTCTGGTTCATGTGGGACGACCTGGTCCGGGGCGCCATCGGCGCCGTCGTCCTCGTGGACACCCGCCGCCTGTCCGACTGCTTCCCCGCGGTCGACTACTTCGAGAACTCGGGGCTCCCCTTCGTCATCGCCCTCAACGGCTTCGACGGACACCAGCCCTATACTCCCGAAGAGGTACGGGAAGCGCTGCAGATCGGCCCGGACACCCCGATCATCATCACCGACGCCCGCCATCGCAGCGAGGCGAAGAGCGCGCTTATCACACTCGTGGAGCATGCCCTGATGGCTCGGCTGAAGTAGGCGTAAAATCCCGGAAGTTGTCCGAAATCCGTTGACCGGAGCGGGCTGTGTCCTCTGACACGGCCCGCTCGGGCGTTCATAACGTTTCGACAGAGAAATAGATGGGATTCGATACGGAGCGCGTTCGGACAGCTCCGTTGCGCGCTCAATTAGTTAGCTGTTTGATATGTCTCACCCGTAACGCCCCTTTTATCTCTGGTCCAGACAACTGGTCGGATGGTTGGCCGACTGTTTGGAAAGCACCGACGCAGCATGCTGGAATTCGCTGAACTGGGCGGTACGGGCTCAGCTGGGAACGGCACGACACAGGTGCCGACGCCGAGAGGTTGTTGGTCGAGTGAGGCGAAGCATGCCGGACTCCGCGAAACAGGTGCGGGGGAACTTCACCCCGCCGCCGCGCACAGCGGCGCCACCCGCCGGTGCGACGGAGCCACCTGTCGCGACCGGCGGGCGCCTGTCGCCGCGGAACTGGCGGGTGCCGGCCCGCCTGAACGCGATCATGCTCATCCCCGTCCTGGTCGCCCTGCTCTTCGGCGGCTTCCGCGTCCAGTCCTCCGTTTCCACCTGGAACGCGGCCGAGGACGCCGAGCGCACCGCCCGGCTGGTCCGCGCGGCCGCGTCCTACAGCCACGCTCTGGTGGACGAGCGCGACCGCACCGCGGTTCCGCTACTCACCGGTTCCGCCGAGGACGAGGTCAAGCAGGCGCGGGCGGCGACCGACGCCGCGAAGGCCGAGTTCGACAAGTACGCCGCGGACATGCCGAACACCGCGAGCCTCAAGCGTCGCCTCAAGGCTTTTCAGGCCGTGGAGCCGCAGCTGGCCAATCTGCGCCGGTACGCCTACACCGACCGGCTGAACGGGGTGAAGACCGAAGAGGGCTATGTCGCGGTCGAGCACTCACTGTTGGAGTTCGCAAACGAACTAGGCCTCGGCACCGGCAACATCACCTCCTACGGCCGCACCGTCTACGCGGTCTCGCTGGCCAAGGGAGCTGAATCGCTCCAACGCTCCATTGGCAGCCATCTGCTGGTCAAACCCGGCCCTTCGGCCGTCGACCGCAAGACCCAGCTCACCGCCTTCGGCTCGTACGTCTACCTGGAGAACATCGCCCTCACCGAGTTCCAGTCGGCCGGCCTCCCCGAGGACGTGGCCCGGCTGAAGCAGGCCATGGCGGAGGGGAAGAAGAAGAGCGAGGCGCAGGTCAAGGAGGCCCGGCGGAAGGCCGCCGCCGAGGACCGGCAGTTCGTGGTGCCGCCCTCGATGGAGCAGATGATCGAGGCCATCGGCAGCGGCGAAAAGCCGGCGGCCCTCAAGGAGCGCGGCGTCACCCCGGACTCGTGGTTCGCCGCTTCCACGGCCAAGTTCGACGCCTATCGCGAGATCGAGAAGGACCTCGTCGACAAGGCGGTGAACGAGGCTTCGCAAATCTCCGCGAACGCAAAGCGCGACGCGTTTGTGAACTCCGCCATCGTGCTGCTCGCCCTTCTGCTGGCCTTCGTCGTGGCGAGCCGGATGGCCCGCTCCATGAGCCGCAGCATGCGACAGCTGCGCAACACCGCCTTCGACGTCGCCGAACAGCGGCTGCCCATGCTGGTCGACCAGCTCTCCAAGGCCGATCCGGGCCGGATCGACACCCGGGTGACCCCGATCCCGATCACCACACGGGACGAGATCGGCGAGGTGGCCCGGGCCTTCGACCAGGTGCACCGCGAGGCGATCCGGCTCGCCGCCGAGCAGGCAATGCTGCGCGGCAACGTCAACGCGATCTTCACCAACCTTTCCAGCCGCAACCAGGGCCTCATCGAGCGCCAGCTCTCGCTGATCTCCGAGCTGGAGAACCGCGAGGCCGACCCGGACCAGCTCGAGCACCTTTTCCGGCTTGACCACCTGGCGACCCGTATGCGGCGCAACGGCGAGAACCTGCTGATCCTCGCGGGCGAGGAGCCGGGCCGCCGCTGGAACCAGCCGGTGCCGCTGATCGACGTGTTGCGCGCCGCCTCCTCCGAGGTGGAGTCGTACGAGCGGATCGAGCTGGCCGGCGTCCCGGAGACCGAGATCCACGGCAACGCCGTGACCGACCTGGTGCACCTGCTCGCCGAGCTGCTGGAGAACGCCACCACGTTCTCCTCGCCGCACACCAAGGTGCGGGTGACCGCGACCCGGCTGCCCGACGGCCGCGTCATGATCGAGATCCATGACAAGGGCATCGGCCTGACGGCCGAGGACTTCGCGGACATCAACCACAGGCTGGCCAATCCGCCCACCGTCGACGCCGCCGTCTCGCAGCGCATGGGCCTGTACGTGGTCGGCCGCCTCGCCGACCGGCACCACATCCGGTGCCAGCTGCGCCCCTCGGGCGAGCAGGCGGGCACCACCTCGCTGGTGATGCTGCCGGACGCGATCACGCACGGCGGAGGCGGCGAGGAGCTGCCCGGGAACCAGGACTTCACGGTCTCCCCCCGGATCGGCCAGGAACACGCCCAGCAGGCCCCGCAGGCGCCCCAGGCCCCGCAGCCGCCGCAGGCCGTCCCTGCGGCCCCGCAGGCCGTCCCCCAGGTCCCGCAGCCCCCTGTGGCTCCGCAGGCCATCCAGGAAGAAGTCCCCGCGCCGCGCACCGCCGCCGACTTCGGCTTCGACGACTCGGCATACGGCGGCGATCCGCTGTTCGGGCCGATGGAACAAACCGGGGCATCCGCCCCCGCGGCGCCGACCGGACCGGCCATGCCGTTCCCGTCTTCTCCGGCGTATTCCGAACCGGAATCGGAATACGGGACCGTGACAGGCGCTGCGGAATCCGGACCGCCGCCGTACGCCGACTTCACTTCCGCTTCCCACCAGGGAAATTGGGGCGACACCGGTTCGTTTGAGTCGCCCTTTGGATCAACTTACCCAGTACAAACGGAATCTGCGCCAAGCGCTCCCGAAGTTGCCTCGGAAAGCGTAGAGTTCCTCCGTCCGGGGCCCTCCCCGAGCAGCACCAGCTCCCTGACCGATGCCGGTCTTCCCCGCCGCGAGAGGCAGTGGCAGCCGTCGGAGGACTCAGGGACCCAGCAGCCGACCGCGGAACCGGCGGCGCCCGCGGCGCCGGAGCTGCCCGGTCAGGACTCGGGGGAGCACACTTACCCGGACACCTTCACGTGGCACCCGGAGAACGACCAGCGCTGGCACCGAGCCGAACAGCTGCGTGAGCCGAAGGCCGGCGGGATCACCTCTTCCGGTCTGCCCCGGCGAGTGCCCAAGGCCAACCTGGTCGAGGGCACCGCGGAGTCGACCGGAGCGGGCGGCCCCCAGGTCTCCCGCGCGCCGGAGGACATCCGCGGCAGGTTGAGCAACCTGCGCCGCGGCGTCCAGAAGGGGCGCCAGCAGCGTGACCAGCATGACCAACAGGGCTACGGCCCCGGCAGCAGCTACGATCAGGAGCGTTAGTGTGAGCCCGATGAGCCAGGCGGCGCAGAACCTGAACTGGTTGATCACCAACTTCGTGGACAACACCCCCGGGGTGTCGCACACGGTGGTGGTCTCCGCCGACGGACTCCTTCTGGCGATGTCCGAAGGCTTTCCCCGTGACCGAGCCGACCAACTGGCGGCCGTCGCCTCCGGTCTGACCTCGCTCACCGCCGGAGCCTCCCGCATCTTCGAAGGCGGCGCGGTCAACCAGACCGTCGTCGAGATGGAACGAGGCTTCCTGTTCATCATGTCCATCTCCGACGGCTCCTCCCTCGCCGTACTCGCCCACCCCGAGTGCGACATCGGCCTCGTCGGCTACGAGATGGCCCTGCTCGTCGACCGCGCGGGCGGCGTCCTCACCCCGGACCTGCGCGCCGAACTGCAAGGCAGTCTTCTCAACTAGCAAACACAAAGATGCGTTTCGCGCCACCGCGCCGTTAGGGTGCGGTGGCGCGACCGGCAGACAGGCGAGTTGGAGGAGGAAACGTGGCAACGCCCCCCAGTGGATACCCGTACGGCCATGGGCAACAGGCCGAGCCGCACGGAGATGCCCCGTTGAAGCGCTTCAACTTCCCCTCCACGCCAAGCCGCCAGGTCCGCTCGGCCCAGCAGCCCCCTGCGGCGCCTCAGGAGCCCGTTCAGCAGCCTCATGAGGCCCCGACGCCGCAGCGGCAAACGCAGCCCCTCCAGCAGCCGTACGCGCCCTCCTACGCGCCACAGGGCGGGCCGGCAGGGCTGTCGCCCGAGTCGCCGTCGCATCAGCCGCCCCCCAGCCGGCCCGCGCCGCCGCCCGTGCGGCACACCCCGGAGCAGTCCTCCCCGGCCTCCGGCCACAACCCGCTGGTGCGGCCGTACGCCATGACCGGAGGCCGGACCCGGCCTCGCTACCAGCTCGCCATCGAGGCGCTGGTGTCCACCACGGCGGACCCCGCTCAGCTCCAGGGCCAGCTGCCCGAGCACCAGCGGATCTGCCACCTGTGCCGTGAGATCAAGTCGGTCGCCGAGATCTCCGCACTCCTGACCATTCCCCTCGGCGTCTCCCGGATCCTCGTAGCCGACCTGGCCGAGGCCGGGCTCGTCGCCATTCATCAGCCCGGCGGCGACGAGTCCGCCGGCGGCCAGCCTGACGTGACATTGCTCGAAAGGGTGCTCAGTGGACTTCGCAAGCTCTAGCGGTGCAGCCCGCTCCACCACCTCCGCGAAAATCGTGGTGGCGGGCGGCTTCGGCGTGGGCAAGACCACGTTCGTCGGCGCGGTCTCGGAGATCAACCCGCTGCGCACCGAAGCCGTGATGACCTCCGCTTCGGCCGGGATCGACGATCTCACCCACGCGCCGGACAAGACCACCACCACGGTGGCCATGGACTTCGGCCGCATCACGCTCGACCAGGACCTGATCCTGTACCTGTTCGGCACTCCCGGCCAGGACCGGTTCTGGTTCATGTGGGACGACCTGGTCCGCGGCGCCATCGGCGCCGTCGTCCTCGTCGACACCCGCCGCCTCGCCGACTGCTTCCCCGCGGTCGACTACTTCGAGAACTCCGGACTGCCCTTCGTCATCGCCCTCAACGGCTTCGACGGACACCAGCCCTACACCCCCGAAGAAGTCCGCGAGGCGCTGCAGATCGGTCCGGACGCTCCCATCATCATCACCGACGCCCGCCACCGCAGCGAGGCGAAGAGCGCGCTCATCACGCTCGTCGAGCACGCCCTGATGGCGCGTTTGCGATAGCGACGGACAGCGTCGGCGGCGCCCGCCGCCGAACGCACAAATCCCCCGCTCTCCGGGAGAGCGGGGGATTTGTGCGCTTCAAACGACGTTTCGCTGTTCGCGGGGCGTCAGCCCTGCCAGCTGTGCGGGGCGCGGAAGCCCCGCTGGCGCTCCAGCCGGCGCCAGCCCGCCGCGCTGCGGCCGGTGCGCCCCGAGGGGCGCCGGTGGCCTGCGTTGGCGGCCGCGCGGGCGAGGAGGACCGCGGTGACCGCGGCGAGCTCCTCGGCGTCGGCGTGGCCCTTCTCGACGCGGACGAGAGTGGCGGTGCCGACGGCGGCCGCGGTATCGGCGGGGTTGTCGGCGGTGTCCTGTGCGGTGCTCACGATGGCTTCGTCTCCAATACTCGCGGTCAATGCTCGCGTTACTGCGGCGGGTTGCCGTGCTTGCGGGACGGCAGGTCGGCGTGCTTGTTGCGGAGCATCGCCAGGGACCGGATCAGGACCTCGCGGGTCTCCACGGGGTCGATGACGTCGTCGACCAGGCCGCGCTCGGCGGCGTAGTACGGGTGCATCAGCTCGGACTTGTACTCCTTGACCATGCGGGCGCGCATGGCCTCGGGGTCGTCGGCCCCGGCGATCTGCCGGCGGAAGATCACGTTGGCGGCGCCCTCGGCGCCCATCACCGCGATCTCGTTCGTCGGCCAGGCGTAGGTCAGGTCGGCGCCGATGGACTGGGAGTCCATGACGATGTAGGCGCCGCCGTACGCCTTGCGCAGGATGACCGAGATCCGCGGCACGGTGGCGTTGCAGTACGCGTACAGCATCTTGGCGCCGTGCCGGATGATCCCGCCGTGCTCCTGGTCCACGCCGGGCAGGAAGCCGGGCACGTCCAGCAGCGTGATCAGGGGGATGTTGAAGGCGTCGCACATCTGGATGAAGCGGGCGGACTTCTCCGACGCCTCGATGTCCAGCACCCCGGCCAGCGACTGCGGCTGGTTGGCGATGATGCCCACCACCTGGCCGTCCAATCGGCTCAGGGCGCAGATGATGTTGGTCGCCCAGCGCTCGTGGACCTCCAGGTAGTCGCCGTCGTCGACGATCTCCTCGATGACCTTGCGCATGTCGTACGGGCGGTTGCCGTCGGCCGGGACGAGGTCGAGCAGCGCCTCGCCGCGCCGCTCGGCCGGGTCGTCGGACTCGACGGTCGGCGGGTTCTCGCGGTTGTTCTGCGGGAGCAGCGACAGGAGGTAGCGCACCTCCTCCAGGCAGCTCTCCTCGTCGTCGTACGCGAAGTGGCATACGCCCGAGGTCTCGGCGTGCACATCCGCGCCGCCCAGTCCGTTCTGGGTGACCTTCTCGCCGGTCACCGCCTGGACCACGTCCGGTCCGGTGATGAACATCTGCGAGGTCTCGCGGACCATGAAGACGAAGTCGGTGAGCGCCGGGGAGTAGGCGGCGCCGCCCGCGCACGGGCCGAGCATCACGCTGATCTGCGGGATGACGCCGGACGCCTTGGTGTTGCGCTGGAAGATGCCGCCGTAGCCGGCGAGCGCCGAGACGCCCTCCTGGATACGGGCGCCGGCACCGTCGTTGAGCGACACCAGCGGCGCCCCGGCCGAGATGGCCATGTCCATGATCTTGTGGATCTTGGTGGCGTGGGCTTCCCCGAGCGCCCCGCCGAAGATCCGGAAGTCGTGTGCGTACACGAACACGGTTCGCCCGTGTACGGTCCCCCAGCCGGTGACGACACCGTCGGTGTAGGGCCGCTTCGCCTCGAGCCCGAACCCGCTCGCGCGGTGCCGCCGCAGCGGCTCGACCTCGTTGAAGGACCCCTCGTCCAGGAGCAGATCGATCCGTTCGCGGGCCGTCAGCTTCCCCTTGGCCTTCTGGGCCTCGGTCGCCCGCTCGCTCGGCCCGCGCCGAGCCTGCTCGCGGATCGCGTGCAGCTCGGCGACACGCCCGCGGACGTCGCTCGCCTCAGCGGGCGCACCTTCGAGATTGGTCATGCAATGACGGTACGTTCCCGGACCCCCCGGGACGCATGTCAATTCCATACAACGTCGGGCGCGTTTTGGTGGGTAGGCAGAACAGAACTGGACAGCGGATTTCCTGCCACCGCATGGGCCACTGGGCGAGGGGCGCTGTCGGCACCCCACAAACCCCGACGTGGCGCGCCCATGACCGGCGGACATGACCACCCGTATGGGCGCGCCCGGCCGGGGTCAGCAGCCGCCGCAGTTGTAGTAGACGACGTCCCAGTGGTTGCCCTCGAGGGCATAGATGTTGCCGGAGTTGGCCTTGTACTGCTTGGCGCCGTCACCGCGCAGGCCGATGTAGGCGAAGTGGCCGGTGATGTAGTTGCTGACGCAAGTGTTGAGGCCGTAGTCGAGCTTGTAGCCGTTCCAGTGGCTGTAGGTGCCGCCGGCGTGCCCGGTCTCGGTGCCGCCGGTGATGTTCAGGGCGCAGCCGCTGGCGCTCTTGAGGGTCTGGGCGCCCTGTGCGGTGGCCAGGTTGAGCTGTTCGAACGAGGTGCAGGTGGCGTTGTTCCGGTCGGCGCAGCCGCCGGAGGAGGACCAGGTGATGCCGCTGGTCCGGAACATCGAGGTGGCCTGGGAGTGGCTGATCTTGGTGACCGCGAACGCCTCACCGGCGCTGCTGATCACCCCGACTCCGGGGGCGAAGAGCACACCGAGGACGAGGACGAGGGCCGTGACGGCGGCGCTGCCGACGGAGCGGAGCTTCATGGGACCTCCTGCTGTGGACCGTGGGACCGTGCTGGGAACCGTGCGGCGGTGCAGGTGGGGGGCGACAGCAGGATGATGGCGAACTTCTACGCGCGTCGGCCACCATTTTTGGTGAACGCTTGGGGCGATTATCCGGAGATTTTGTGTACGCGCGGGATGGGGTTACGCTAGGCGACGTTGAAGATTCAACGGAACTTCGACAGGCCGGCCCCGGCGGAGCTACACCCCCCTAGGCTCCGCCGGGGCCGTGGCCACCAACCGCGCCCACGGCCCTGAGCGTCCCGGCCTACTCCTGCGGCTCCACGCCGGCCCGCAGCAGCCCGTAGACGTACGCGTCGTCCAGCGCCTGCCACGAGGCCGCGATCACGTTCCCCCCGACGCCCACCGTCGACCACTCGCCCTTGCCGTCCGCCGTCGAGACCAGCACCCGCGTCGTGGACTCCGTACCGTGCTTGCCCTCCAGGATGCGCACCTTGTAGTCCACCAGCTCCATCGTGGCCAGCTGCGGGTAGATCCGCTCCAGGCCCAGCCGCAGCGCCCGGTCCAGGGCGTTGACCGGGCCGTTGCCCTCCGCCGTGGAGACGATGCGCTCGCCCTTGGCGCAGAGCTTGACCGTGGCCTCGTTGGCGTGGGTGCCGTCGGGGCGGTCCTCGACGATGGCCCGCCAGGACTCGACCTGGAAGTAGCGGCGGGGCCGCCCCTCGATCTCCTCGCGCAGCAGCAGTTCGAAGGACGCGTCGGCGGCCTCGTAGGTGTAGCCCGCGAGCTCGCGCTCCTTGACCCGCTCGACGACGCGGCCGACCAGCTCCCGGTCGCCGCCGAGGTCGACGCCCAGCTCCTTGCCCTTGAGCTCGACCGAGGCCCGGCCCGCCATGTCGGACACCAGCATGCGCATGGTGTTGCCGACCAGCTCGGGGTCGATGTGCTGGTAGAGGTCGGGGTCCACCTTGATCGCGGAGGCGTGCAGCCCGGCCTTGTGCGCGAAGGCCGAGAGGCCGACGTAGGGCTGGTGGGTCGAGGGTGTGAGGTTGACCACCTCGGCGATGGCGTGCGAGATGCGGGTCATCTCGGCGAGCGCGCCGCCCGGCAGGACCTTACGGCCGTACTTGAGCTCCAGGGCGGCGGCCACCGGGAAGAGGTTGGCGTTGCCGACCCGCTCGCCGTAGCCGTTGGCGGTGCACTGGACATGGGTGGCGCCCGCGTCCACGGCGGCCAGGGTGTTGGCGACGGCGCAGCCGGTGTCGTCCTGGGCGTGGATGCCAAGCCGAGCCCCGGTGTCGGCGAGGACGGTGCGCACCACCGCGTCGATCTGGGCCGGGAGCATGCCGCCGTTGGTGTCGCACAGCACGACGACATCGGCGCCCGCCTCGTGGGCGGCGCTGACGACCTGCTTGGCGTAGCCGGGGTTGGCGCGGTAGCCGTCGAAGAAGTGCTCGCAGTCGACGAAGACCCGGCGGCCCTGGGCGCGCAGATGGGAGACGGTGTCCCGGACCATCTCCAGGTTCTCGTCCAGCGTGGTGCGCAGGGCGAGTTCCACATGGCGGTCGTGGGACTTGGCCACCAGCGTGATCACCGGGGCGCCGGAGTCGAGGAGCGCCTGGACCTGGGGGTCGGCCGATGCCTGTACGCCCGCCTTGCGGGTGGCGCCGAACGCGACCAGCTGGGCGTGTTTGAAGTCGATCTCGGCGCGGGCCCGGGCGAAGAACTCCGTGTCGCGCGGGTTGGCGCCGGGCCAGCCGCCCTCGATGAAGCCCACGCCGAAGTCGTCGAGGTGACGGGCGATGGTCAGCTTGTCCGCGACGGTGAGGTTGATGCCCTCGCGCTGCGCGCCGTCGCGCAGCGTGGTGTCGAAGACGTGGAAGCTGTCGTCGGGTAGGTCCTTCATGGTGGTCTGGCTCCTGTGGGATCGATCTCGGTCTACCGGAATAACCGGTTCCGCGCCCTCCTATGATCCCTCGCGCTCCGCGTCCGGCGGGGTGGTCCGGAAAACGAAAAGACCCCTCGCGGGTGCGAGAGGTCTGCGCGCGGGTCTGGGGCACGGTGGCCGCGCCGTACTCGGGTCGTACGGGGCGGTCACTGCGGACCGGCGCGCCTGCTGCCAATAATCATGGCGAACGAGAGCACGGAGGCAGTCAAGCACATCCCGCCTCCGCGCTCCCATCCGTCTCAGGATGCGAACCGCCGCGCGGATCGATATCGCAGTCACGTTCGGAGGGGCGGTTCGGCACCGATCATGTCGACCAGACCCCGTCCCGGCCGCCGGTCCGGCCGCCGGTCCGTCCGTCAGCCCAGGCGGTGCATCCAGCCGTGGGTGTCCGGGGCGGCGCCCGTCTGGATGTCCAGCAGCGCCTTGCGCAGCTTCATCGTCACCTCGCCCGGCTGCCCGTCCGCCACGGTCCAGTCGGCCCGGGCGGACTTGACCGAGCCGACGGGGGTGATCACGGCGGCGGTGCCGCAGGCGAAGACCTCGGTGAGACTGCCGTCCGCGTTCCCCTCGCGCCAGTCGTCGACGCTGATACGGCCCTCGGAGACCTCATGGCCCAGGTCGGCGGCGATCGACAGCAGCGAGGCGCGGGTGATGCCCGGCAGCAGCGAACCGGACAGCTCGGGGGTCACGATGCGGTCCCCGTACACGAAGTACAGGTTCATACCGCCCATCTCCTCGATCCAGCGGCGCTCGATCGCGTCCAGCCAGACCACCTGGTCGCAGCCCTGCTCGGCGGCCTGCGCCTGGGCGACCAGCGAAGCGGCGTAGTTGCCGCCCGTCTTGGCGGCGCCGGTGCCACCGGGGGCGGCGCGCACATACTCCTCGGAGAGCCACACGGAGACCGGCTTGACCCCGCCGGGGAAGTAGGCGCCGGCCGGGGAGGCGATGATGATGAAGAGGTATTCGTTCGCGGGCCGCACGCCGAGGCCGACCTCGGTCGCGAACATGAAGGGCCGCAGATACAGGGACTCCTCACCGCTGCCCGGCACCCACGCCTTGTCCTGGGTGACCAGCGCGTCGCAGGCCGCGATGAAGGTCTCGACCGGCAGCTCCGGCATGCCCATGCGGCGCGCGGAGGCGCGGAAGCGCTCGGCGTTCTGCTCGGGGCGGAAGGTGGCCACGCCGCCGTCGGGCTGCCGGTACGCCTTGAGCCCCTCGAAGATCGTCTGGGCGTAGTGGAGGGTCATGTTCGCCGGGTCGAGCGAGAGGGGCGCGTACGGCACGAGCTGGGCGTCGTGCCAACCGCGGCCCTCGGTCCACTTGATGGTCACCATGTGGTCGGTGAAGTGGCGGCCGAAGCCGGGGTTGGCCAGGATCCGCTCCCGCTCCTCGTCGGAGAGGGGATGGGCGGAGGGCTTGAGCTCGATCGTGGGCGTCGTCATGAGTGGTAGTCCTTCACCGTTGGTTGTAGCGGACCGCGCCCGCGCCGTCCCGGCCCCCGAGGGGTACTAGGACGTCCGAGCTTCCTCTCATACGACGGCCCCACGTCCGATTATCGCTCGGAGTGGGGCCGGGGTAGAGATGCGTGCGTGCGCTTGCGCGGCCCAGGTCGATGGTCGCACCCAGCCGCGCGTCGGCACAGGCTGGGGTCAGCCGGATACTCGCGCCGCGAGCGCGTCGCCGATCTCGTCGGTGGTGCGCGGCGTGTCGCCGCTGCGCTCCGCGAGGTCCTGGGCGACTGCGGTCTCGACACGGGCCGCCTCGGCCTCGTATCCCAGGTGCTGAAGCAGCAGGGCCACCGACAGCACGGTCGCGGTCGGGTCGGCCTTGCCGGTGCCCGCGATGTCCGGCGCGGAGCCGTGGACCGGCTCGAACATCGACGGGAAGGTGCCGGAGGGGTTGATGTTGCCGCTCGCGGCGAGCCCGATGCCACCGGTGACGGCGGCGGCCAGGTCCGTGAGGATGTCACCGAAGAGGTTGTCGGTGACGATGACGTCGAACCGCTCGGGCTGGGTGACGAAGAAGATCGTCGCGGCGTCGACATGCAGATAGTCGGTGGTGACCTCGGGGAACTCCGCGCCGACCCGGTCGAAGATGTTCTTCCACAGGTGGCCCGCGTGCGCCAGGACGTTGGTCTTGTGCACGAGGGTGAGCTTCTTGCGCGGCCGGGCGGCGGCCCGGGCGTACGCGTCGCGCACCACGCGCTCGACGCCGTACGCGGTGTTCACGCTGACCTCGGTGGCCACCTCGGCCGGGGTGCCGGTGCGCAGCGATCCGCCGTTGCCCGTGTACGGCCCCTCGGTGCCCTCGCGGACGACGACGAAGTCGATGTCGGGGCGGCCGGCCAGCGGGGTGGCGGTGTTCGGGAACAGCTTCGACGGACGCAGGTTGACGTAGTGGTCGAAGACGAAGCGCAGCTTGAGCAGCAGCCCGCGCTCCAGCACACCCGAGGGCACGGACGGGTCGCCGATGGCGCCGAGCAGGATCGCGTCGTGGTTCTTCAGCGATTCGAGCTCCGCGTCCGGCAGGGTCTCGCCGGTCGCGTGCCAGCGCCGGGCGCCGAGGTCGTACTCCTGGGTCTCGAGCTTCACGTCCTGCGGAAGGACGGCCGAGAGGACCTTGAGACCCTGCGGCACGACTTCCTGGCCGATACCGTCACCGGGGATCACTGCGAGACGAATGCTGCGAGACATACCGGGACCCTACCCCTCGTCCCACTGAATGACATTCGCCGTCCGACATATGGACGGAGGCTCATCCGGATGGCTCACGTTCACCCGGAGTACCGCGTGAAGTCGCCTTCTGGGGGCAGATTCCGGCACATGGCTGACTTCTCCCGGGGCACGCCCCGCGGCTCCTCCGATGTCCCGCGAGTCGGCATTCCCGAGCGCCTGGCGCGCCGGATGAGCATGGCCGAGCAGCACGAGTATCTGCGGACGAAGCTCTCCCGGCGCGGGGTGCTGCGCGGTGGCGCCGCGGGGGTGGGGACGGTGGCGGGGGCCGGCCTGCTCACCGGTTCGGCGGGCGCCGTGGCGGCGGGCCCGTCCCCGGCGCTGTTCACCGGTCCGTCGCCGACGCTGCTCACCGGCCCGGCCTCGCGGAAGGTGAACGGCGCGCTGGTCGCGCCCTTCGGCCGCCATCTCGCCTTCGGCGCCGACCCCAGGACCCAGATGCGGATCTCCTGGCAGGTCCCCTTCGCCGTCAAGGCGCCGTATGTGCGGATCGGCCTCAAGCCCTGGGAACTGAGCCGGAAGATCGAGGCCGAGGTCCGCCATCTGCACACGCCCGCGCTCAGCGACAAACTCCCCGCCGTCGACCAGTACTACCTCCACGCCGCGCTCGACGGGCTGAGCCCCGGTGTCACCTATTACTACGGCGTCGGCCACGACGGCTTCGACCCGGCCGACCCGCGCCACTTCGCCGCCCTGGGCACGTTCCGTACGGCACCCCAAAAGGCCGAGTCCTTCGTCTTCACGGCCTTCGGCGACCAGGGCGTCAGCTATGACGCGCTCACCAACGACCAGCTGCTGCTCGGCCAGCACCCCGCCTTCCATCTGCACGCCGGGGATCTGTGCTACGCCGACACCACCGGCCACGGCCAGAAGACGGACGTCTTCGACGCCCGGGTGTGGGACTCCTTCCTCGCCCAGACCGCCTCGGTCGCGGCGAGCGTGCCGTGGATGGTGACCACCGGCAACCACGACATGGAGGCCTGGTACTCCCCTGACGGCTACGGCGGTCAGCTGGCCCGCTGGTCCCTCCCCGGCAACGGCCCCGATCCGCGCAAGGCGCCCGGGGTCTACTCCTTCACCTACGCCAATGTGGCGGTCGTCGCGCTGGACGCCAACGACGTCAGCTACGAGATCACCGCCAACACCGGGTACACCGGCGGGGAGCAGACGCGCTGGCTGGACCGGCGCCTCGGAGAGCTGCGCGCCCAGCCCGGTATCGACTTCGTCGTGGTCTTCTTCCACCACTGCGCCTTCTCGACCACCAGCGCCCACGCCTCGGACGGCGGGGTGCGCGACGCGTGGGTGCCGCTGTTCGAGAAACACCAGGTGGACCTGGTCATCAACGGCCACAACCACGTCTACGAGCGCACCGACGCCATCCGGGGCGGCCGGGTCGCCAAGCGGGTCCCGGTCGGCGGCAGCGCCGACGCGGTGCGCGACGGCATCGTCTACGCGACGGCGGGCGGGGCCGGGGCGCATCTGTACGAGTTCCCGGTGCCGGACAGCTACGAGGGCCATGTGAAGGACCTCGACGAGGTGAAGACCTTCCACTGGGCGAAGGACGGATCGAAGAACAAGGACACGGTGGAGTGGTCGCGGGTGCGCTACACCGGTTTCTCGTTCCTCACGGTGGAGGCGCGGCCGGGCCCGAGCCCGAAGCTGACGGTCACGACGCTGGCCGAATCGGGCGAGCGCGTGGACCACTTCGAGGTGGTGCGTACGCCCGGGAAGTGACCGGGGCCCTTTTCGCTGGTGTCAGCGACCGCGTCAGTGGCCGGTCGCGCCGCCGTTGTCGCGGCGGTCGAGGGCGCGCTGCAGCGCGGCGGCGGCGTTCTTGCGGTCGGTGTTGTCGGTCTTGCGGCGGGTCCTGCGGGCAGTCGTCTCAGCCATGATCGCGTCTCCCTGTGTCCCGAGAGGTGCTGCGGAAGATGCCGGAGGGGCGGGGGCCTCAAGTGCGGCAGGGGTCACCTGCGCATGCGCACCGGCCGCGGCCGCCGTCGCTCGATCGAGCGAGACGTTCGGCTTCCACAAAAATAAGGCCTCGGAGCCGGACTGTCCGCACAATTACTCGGACGTCCTACTATCTGAGACGCAGAAACGCGCATGGGCTGGTCGAGGCCAACCCCCGTTCGGCCTCGACCAACCAGTATTCGCGCCGTTCAGAACGTGCCTACTCGTTGGTTAGCTTCGTAAACTGCCGTGAATAACGACTACTTGGCTGTCAGACGCTAGCACCGCCGCGCCTCCGCCGTCCACGGCTTTTCGGCTTGCCACACGCGCCCCTCGGGCTTGCCACACGCGCTCCGCATACGGCAAAGGCCGCCGTACGTGCCTTGGCACATACGGCGGCCGTCGGGGGCCCGTCGGGGGTCGGGCCCCCGAGCTCAGCGGGGCTCTCAGCCCATATGCGGGTAGCGGTAGTCGGTCGGCGGGACCAGGGTCTCCTTGATGGAGCGGGTGGAGGTCCAGCGCATCAGGTTCTGCTTGGCGCCCGCCTTGTCATTGGTGCCGGAGGCCCGCCCGCCGCCGAACGGCTGCTGGCCGACGACGGCCCCGGTCGGCTTGTCGTTGATGTAGAAGTTGCCGGCCGCGAAGCGCAGCGCCTCGCAGGTGGCGGCGGCCGCGGCGCGGTCCTGGGCGATGACGCAGCCGGTGAGGCCGTACGGCGACGCCGACTCCATCTGCTCCAGCATCGCGTCGTACTCGGCGTCCTCGTAGACGAACACCCCGAGGATCGGGCCGAAGTACTCGTCCTTGAAGATCTCGTTGTCCGCGTCGGTGGAGACGAGGACCGTCGGGCGGACGAAGTAGCCCTCGCTGTCGTCGTACGTACCGCCGGCCACGATCTCGATGGTCGGATCGGACTTCGCCCGGTCGATGGCCGCCTTGGACTTGGCGAAGGCGCGCTCGTCGATGACGGCGCCGATGAAGTGCGACAGGTCCGTCACATCGCCCATCGCCAGGCCCTCCACCTCGGCGGCGAACTCCTCCTTGAAGCCGCTCTCCCACAGCGAGCGCGGGACATAGGCGCGCGAGGCGGCGGAGCACTTCTGGCCCTGGTACTCGAAGGCGCCGCGGGTCATCGCCGTCTTCAGCACCTTGGGGTCGGCCGACGGGTGGGCGACGATGAAGTCCTTGCCGCCGGTCTCGCCGACCAGCCGCGGGTAGGTCTTGTACGTCTCGATGTTGGCGCCGACCGTCTTCCACAGGTACTGGAAGGTCCGGGTCGAACCGGTGAAGTGGATACCGGCGAGGTCCGGGTGGGTCAGGGCCACCTCGGAGACGTCCTTGCCGTCGCCCGTGACCAGGTTGATCACGCCCTTGGGCAGCCCCGCCTCCTCCAGCAGCTCCATCAGCAGCACCGCGGCGTGGGTCTGCGTCGGGGACGGCTTCCAGACCACCACATTGCCCATCAGGGCCGGGGCCGTGGGGAGGTTGCCCGCGATGGCGGTGAAGTTGAAGGGCGTGATCGCGTAGACGAACCCCTCCAGCGGCCGGTGGTCGCTGCGGTTCCAGACCCCCGGGGAGTTGGTCATCGGCTGCTCGGCCAGGATCTGGCGGGCGAAGTGGACATTGAAGCGCCAGAAGTCGACCAGCTCACAGGGGGTGTCGATCTCGGCCTGCTGCACGGTCTTGGACTGGCCGAGCATGGTCGAGGCGGCCAGCGTCTCGCGCCACGGGCCGGAGAGCAGATCCGCGGCCTTGAGGATGATCGCGGCCCGGTCGTCGAAGCTGAGCGCGCGCCACGCCGGGGCGGCGGCCAGGGCGGCGTCGATCGCGTCCCGCGCATCGGCCTGGGTGGCGTTGGCGTAGGTGCCCAGGCGCGCCGCGCGGTTGTGCGGCTGCACCACGTCGAAGCGCGTCCCCCCGCCCATCCGCTTCTCGCCGCCGATGGTCATCGGCAGGTCGACGGGGTTCTGGGCGAGCTCCTTGAGCTTGGTCTCGAGGCGTGCGCGCTCGGGGGTGCCGGGGGCGTAGGTGTGCACCGGCTCGTTCACCGGCACGGGGACCTGGGTCACGGCGTCCATGGTGGCCTTTGTCTCCTTCGAGCGTCGGGGTCGATCGTCGTGTACGCGAGGGGGCGGGGGGAGGAGCGTTCCGGCTGGTCAGCCGCGGCCGACCAGCGAGCGCAGGAAGAACGCCAGGTTCGCGGGGCGCTCCGCGAGGCGCCGCATGAAGTACCCATACCAGTCTGTTCCATACGGGACATAAACCCGCATACGGTGCCCCTCGGCGGCAAGCCGCTCCTGCTCGGCCGGGCGGATCCCGTACAGCATCTGGAACTCGTACTCGTCGAGCTTGCGGCCGAAGCGGCGCGCCAGCTCCTGGGTGATGGCGACCATCCGGGGGTCGTGGGAGCCGATCATCGGATAGCCCTCGCCCGCCATGAGGATCTTCAAGCAGCGCACATAGGCCAGATCGACCTCGCGCTTGTCCTGGTACGCGACGCTCACCGGCTCCTTGTACGCGCCCTTCACCAGCCGCACCCGCGAGCCTTCCCCGGCCAGCGCCCGGCAGTCGTCCTCGGTGCGGAAGAGATACGACTGGAGGACCGCGCCGGTCCTCGGGAACCGCCGGCGCAGCTCGGCGAGGATCGCGAGGGTGGAGTCCACGGTGGTGTGGTCCTCCATGTCCAGGGTGACGGTGGTGCCCGCCGCGTCCGCCGCCTCCACCACCGGGGTCACATGGGCCAGCGCCAGATCGTGGCCGCCGGGCAGCGCCTGCCCGAAGGCCGACAGCTTCACCGACATCTCCGCCCGCCCGGCCAGGCCCCCGGCGGCCAGCGCCTCGGTCAGCGCGAGATAGGCGTCCCGGTTGCGCAGCGCCTCGGCCGGGTCGGTGATGTCCTCGCCCAAGTGGTCGAGCGTGACCTCCAGGCCGCGCTCCGCCAGGGTGCGGACGACCGGGATCGCCTCGGCCAGACGCTCACCGGCGACGAACCGGTCCACCGTCGGGCGGGTCACCGGGGCGGCCGAGACGATACGGCGGATGGCGGCACTGCGGGAAGCGGCGAGCAGCACGGGACCCAGCACGGGGCACCTCCACGATGACGGCCGTCGGACGGCTTTGTTGACTCACCGTGAAACTTAAGGATCGCTCGCATTCCCGGCCATCGACAGCTGTCACGCATCCGTGTCCGGGATCTCAGACATATGTATGAGAATGAGAGCAGGGAAGCGGTGGAAGGAGGCGGGCGGGTGCTCGACGACTATCAGCAGCTTGTGGACGAGATCTCGGCGGCGCTCGGCGCGCCCGCGACGCTGGAGAACCGTGACTTCGAGCTAATCGCCTTCGGGGCACATGACAGCGGGGGTGACCCCGACAAGGGTGACGAGGCCGACGAGCTGGCGCTCGACCCGGTGCGGACCCGCTCCATCCTGCGGCGCCGGTCCACGGCGGCGGTGCGCGCCTGGTTCGAGGGCTTCGGCATCGCCCGGGCCCAGGCCCCGCTGCGGATCCCGCCGGATCCGGGGGCTGGAGTCTTCATGGGCCGGATCTGTCTGCCGGTGCGCCACCGGGGCGTGGTGCACGGCTATGTGTGGCTGCTCGATGACGGCCATCTGTCCGACCTGGAGCTCGGCGGACCGTCCGGCCCGCCCGACCCCCGGCTCGCCCGCGCGATGGAGACGGCATCCCGGATCGGGGCGCTGCTGGCGGCGGAGGCGCAGGCCGACGAGGAGCTGGGCGGGCAGCTGCGCGATCTGCTGACCGGGCCGCCGGGCGGCCGCGACACCGCCCGTACGGCCCTGCGCGCCGCGCTGCGCGGGGCGGCCGACGGGCCGCTGGCGCTTGTCGCGGTGACCCCGTGGGCCCCAGGGGACGCCGCGAACGCCGATGACGCCGCGGACCACCCCGCCACCCGGCTGCCCAGCCCGCCCGGGGTGGCCGCCGTCTGCGTACTCCCGGTGCCACCCGGACCGGGCCCCGCGGCGGGCCCGGCGGACGGGCGCTCCCCGGCGGCGGGCCTGGCCGCGCTGGTCCGGCTGCGCGCCTCGACGGCCCTGGACCCGGCCCGTACCGCGGCCGAACAGCTGCTGCGCTCCGCAGGGGCCGGTCCGGGCGGCGCAGTCAGCGCGCGGGCCGACGCCGCCCGCGCGTTGGAGCGCCCCGGGACCGTACGGGAGGGGGGATCCGCGGGCGTCAGCGCACCGCGCCGCGGCCTGGACGATCTGCCCGCCGCCTGGTCCGAGGCGCTGGCCGCCGCGCGGGCCGCTCGGGCGGACGCACGGCTGGGGCCGGTCGCGGAGTGGGCGGCCATCGGGCCGTACCGCCTGCTGGCCGCGCTGCCCGCGCTGACCGGCCCCGACCCCGTCGTACAGGCCCTGTTGAAGCCCCCGCACGCCGAACTCGCCCGCACCGCCGAGGCGTTCCTGGACTGCGCGGGGCAGGCGAGCCGCACCGCCCAGGCGCTCGGCATCCACCGGCAGACGCTCTACTACCGGCTCTCCCGCGTCGAGCAGCTGACCGGACTCGACCTCGACGCGGGCGAGGACCGTCTGCTGCTGCACATGGCGCTCAAGTCCGCGCGGCTGTGAGCGGCGCCCACACCCTGGGCGCGGCCCGTTGTCGGTGGCGGGTGGCACAGTGGGCACCGCCGGTCGGGGAGTCGATCGGGGGACCTGAGGACGATGAGCGACAGCGACAGGGGCCGGCCATGGGCGACTACTTTCAGCGGATCGTGGACGTGGAGGCGGACGAGCGGGAGGCCGGGCCGCTCGCCGAGCGGATGGTCGACTGGCTGGTCTCCGAAGGCGTGATCACGCGCGAGACGTCCGGCGAAGGGGTCTACAGCCAGACCGCCGACGAGGGATATGTGCCGGGCCCCCGCTGGGACGGGGCCGTGGTGGGTTCGGCGGAGACGACGTGGCAGCCCGGCCCGGTGGCGGTCATGGTCGGGCGGGACTACTACGTCGGGGGCCAGGGCCAGGACGAGGCGGACTCGGCGAGCTGTCCGCGCTGCGACACCACGACCGTGATCATCGACTATCCGGAGGAGTTCGAGGCGGACGACGAGGTCTGGCGGCCGTACCGGGAGGCCATCGGCGTCTGGAAGGAGACGGGCGAGGGAGGAAGCGTGGCCTGTTCCGCGTGCGCGGCGGCCGTCCCGGTCACCGAGTGGCGGTTCGGCTCCGGCTTCGGCCTCGGGGCGCTCGCGTTCGACTTCTGGGGGTGGCCGCCGCTCGACGACGCCTTCCTCACGGAGTTCTCCAGTCGGTTGGGGCACCGCACCGAGGAGCAGATGGGCAAGTTCTGAACGGCCGTTCGCCGGGTCGGCCGGTGTCGGTGGGCAGCTGTTGCTGTTGCAACGGCGCTCAAATCCGCGCATCCTCGACGAAATCAAATCCACCCCTATGGCGCAGCCCGATAAATTCCGACCAAATGCTGATCATTTGAGGGGTCGACACCGGAAAACAAGCTCTGGCATACTCTCGGGCCATAGGATCTGCTATTGCAGAATCGGGGGCATTATATGACCGCACCGACACGCAGCAGCAAAGAGTTATCCAAGTATTCGGCAATCCCGAGTCTCAGCCTGAGAGAAAACCTGTCGGGCATCCTCGCGGCCCGTCGTGACCAGTTGAGTTTTGTATCGCATGCCGCCACCCGCGGGGACATCGTCCGCCTGCGCTTGGGTGGCCTTCCGATGGTTCTCATCAACCACCCCGACCACTTCCAGCATGTGCTGGTGGACGCACACGCCAACTACGACAAGGACAACTTCCTCTACCGTGCGGTCCAGACCGTATTCCGGGGCGGACTCGTATCCAATCCGGGCGGAGAGCGCTGGCGCACCCGGCGACGGATGATGCAGCCCTCCTTCAACCGGGGCAGCATCGTCGACCTGACGCCCGGTATGACCGAGCTGACCGGCGAGCTGCTGGACAGATGGGCGGGCCGGGACGACCCCGACGCGGTGGTCGACATCTCCGCGGACATCCGCGACCTCGCCCTGAAGATCGCCCTCCGCTCCCTGTTCGGCGTGGAGGCAAGCGCCGAAGTCGCCTTGTTCGAGCGGAACTTCCTCGAGCTCAACACCATCATCGGGAACTTCTTCCGCTTCCCCTTCCCGCCGCTGAACCGGCGCCCCCGGCTGCGGGCGCTCATCCGCGACATGGACGGCTTCGTCGACCGGCTCGTGGCGGACCGGGAGGCCGACCCGGCCGAGCGGCGCGATCTCTTCGCCGCGCTGCTGACCATGACCCACCCCACGAGCGGGGTGAACCTCACCCGGCAGGAACTGCTCGGCGAAATCCTTTCCACCATCGTCTCCGGATACGAGACGTCCAGCAATTCCATGGCCTGGGTCTGCTATCGACTGGCCCGGCACCCGGAAGTCCAGCGCCGAGTGCAGGAGGAGGTCGACCAGGTCCTCGACGGACGGGTGCCGACCCTGGAGGATCTGTCCGAGCTGACCTACACCCGTATGGTCATGGATGAGACCCTGCGGCTGCACACCCCCGCCTGGCAGACCATGCGCCGGGCCATTCACGAGGACGAGATCGGCGGCTATCGCATCCCCGAGGGATGCGGTGTCTATCTCAACTTCCTGACCTACCACCGGCACCCGGAATTCTGGCCCGACCCGGATCGCTTCGATCCCGAGCGCTTCGCTCCGGAGAACACGGCCAAGCGGCCGCGCAATGTCTACCAGCCGTTCGGCAGCGGGCCTCGATACTGCATCGGCAAATATTTTGCCCTCACCGAAATGCAGATCGTCATCGCGATGCTCGCGCAGAACTTCACCGTGACGGTGCCCCCGGGGCAGCCGCCGGTCGGGTTCGCACCGCTGGTCACCCTGCACCCCAAGGGCGGCATCCAGCTGCGCCTGGCGCGTCGTTGACCGACCTCGCCCACGCGAGCGGACCCCCTTCGTCTCTTCAAGCCCACGGCTTCTGAATGCCCACGGCGGATGAGCGCCGTCCTGGGATGTCACCGCACCGATGAACGGATTACCCATGTCTTCAGCACCGGCCGTGCCCGACGCGGGCCGACGGCCAGAGACCAGAGAGATACCGACGATCCGCCGCAAAGACGGTATCGGCGGGGCGCTGGCCTTCCGCAACGACCAACTGAGCTTCCTCGGAGCCGGCCTCGCCCGGTACGGGGACATCTTCCGCTTCCGGCCGTTGGGCATCCCCATCGTGCTGGTCAACCACCCGGACTACATCCGGCACATCCTGGTCGAGAAGGGCGAGAGCTACGACAAGGACGCGATGCTCTTCCGCGTGGTCCGGCCGGTGCTGCGCAAGGGCCTGATCGCCAACGCGGACATGGAGCTGTGGCGTCGGCAGCGGCGGATGATGGCGCCGCACTTCACCCCGCGTACGGTCAGCCACTTCGCCCGCAACATGACCGACGAGGCCGACCAGATGCTCCAGCGCTGGGAGCCGCGTACCCATGAGGTTCTGGACGTCACCGACGAGATCGGCCAACTCGCGCTGCGCATCGTCAACCGGTCGCTGTTCAGCGCCGACGTCGGCGGGACGGCCCAGGCGTTCGAGCGGGCCTTCCAGACGGCCAACGCCATCCTCGGCGACTTCTTCCGCTTCCCCTTCCCCCCGCTGAACGTCCCGACGCCCCGCAACCGCAGGCTGCACCGGGCGATCGGCGACATGGACACCTTCGTCTCCGAGTTCATCCAGGAGAAGCTGCGGGCGGACGTCCCCGTCGGCGACGAGGCCGATCTGCTGACCCTGCTGCTCCACTCCGTGGACGAGGAGGACGGCAAGGGCATGGACCTGGAGCAGCTGCACCACGAGGTGCTGAACATCTGCATCGGGGCCTACGAGACCACCACCAACACCCTCTCCTGGGCCTTCTATCTGCTCGCCCGGCACCCCGAGGTGGAGGAGAAGCTGCACGCCGAGGTGGACGCCGTGCTCGGCGAGCGGACCGTACCGTCCTTCGAGGACCTTCCCCGGCTGACGTACACCCGGATGGTGTGCGACGAGACCCTGCGGATCTACTCCCCCGCCTACCAGTTCATGCGCCGGGCGCGCGAGGAGGATGTGATCGACGGGTACCGGGTCCCGGCGAACACCAACGTCCTGATCAACAGCTACTTCCTGCACCGGCACCCGGACTTCTGGGACGACCCGGAGCGCTTCGTCCCCGAGCGGTTCACACCCGAGGCGATCGCCGACCGGCCCAAGCACGTCTACACGCCCTTCGGCGCCGGCCACCGGATCTGCATCGGCAAGCACTTCGCCCTCACGGAGCTGGTCCTGGTCCTGGCGACAGTCGCCCGCCGATACCGGCTGGTGCTGCCCAAGGCGACGACCGAGGTCCACCCCGAGGCGATGATCACTCTGCACCCCGGGGGCGGTATCCACCTGCGGCTGGAGGAGCGCCGATGACCACAGGACCGACAGGGCCGACAGGGCCGACAGGGCCGGCGGACACAACACCGGCCGACCGGATACCGGAGCTCTACTGCCCCTTCCCGCACCAGGTGAACCGGCGCGCCGAACAGGCGCGCCGGCAGCTGAGCGAGTGGGTGCGTACGGTGGGCCTCATCCAGCGGGAGTCGGCCAGGCGGCGCTTCGAGCACGCGGACTTCGGCTGGTTCGCCTCGGTGGTCTATCCGACGGCCGACGAGGAGCGGATCCTCCTGATGGCGGACTGGTTCGCCTGGCTCTTCCTCGTCGACGACCAGCTGGACGACGGTGACTTCGGCCGCGATCCGCAGCACGCCGGGCAGGTGGTCGCGGGGATGCGCGCGGTCCTGGAGAGCGCGGACCACGGTGCCGCCGCGGCCCGCCGCTCCGATCTGCCGACCTCGGTCTCCTCCCTCGCGGACCTGTGGCGGCGCACCGCGACCGGGATGACCGAGGGCTGGCGGCGGCGCTTCGTACGCCACCTGGAGGACTGTCTGACGGCGGCGGCGGTCTGGGAGGCGGGCAACCGGGTGCGCGGCATCGTCCCCGACGAGGACGACTACATCGAGAACCGGCGCCACACCGGGGCGATCTACGTGTGCATGGACCTCATCGACGTGGTGGAGCGCCTCGATGTGCCGGTGGATCTCTACGAGAGCGAGGAGTTCCGGGACGCGCTGGACGCCGCCTGCAACGTCGTCTGCTGGACCAACGACATCTACTCGCTGGAGAAGGAGCGGTCCCTGGGAGAGGTGCACAACCTGGTGTACGTCGTACAGCACCACCGGGAGCTGGACCAGGCGCGGGCCATGGCCCATGTCTGCGCGGCCACCTCGGAGGAGACCCGGCGCTATCTGGCCCTCGAGAAGCGGCTGTCAGCCCGGCACCCGGACCGCCTGGACCTGCTCACCCCCTACCTCGCGGGCATGCGCACCTGGATCCGCGGCAATCTCGACTGGTCCAGCCGCACCAAGCGGTACCAGTCGCGGACCGGCGGCACGGCGCCCCAGCCCGCGCTGTACCTGGAGCCCGATCTGGTGGTGGCCGACCGATGACCACCGCGCTGACTCCGGACACCTCGGAATCCTGGCAGGTGCTGCGCCGGGCCGGGGAGCTCACCGGCCCCCGGATCCGCCAGGCCCTCGACCGGCTGGCCGAGCCGGTCCGTACGGTCGCCCGCTACCACTTCGGGTGGTGCGACGCGGCCGGGCGGCACACCGACGACGGGTGGGGCAAGGGGCTGCGGGGCGCGCTGGTGCTCGGCGGCGCGCAGGCCCTGGGCGCCACGCCCGGGCGGGCGCTCGGCGCGGCCGCCGCGGTGGAGCTGGTGCACAACTTCTCGGTGCTGCACGACGACGTCATGGACCAGGACGCCACCCGCCGCGGCCGGCCCACGGCCTGGACCGTGTTCGGATCCGCCCAAGCGCTGCTGGCCGGTGACGCGCTGCTGGTCCTGGCCATGGAGGAGCTGGCCTCCTCGCCCTCCCCCGTACGGCACTCCACGAGCGCCCGGGAACTCTGCCGGGCGCTGCTGGAGCTGGTCGCCGGCCAGAGCTCCGACCTCGCCTTCGAGGAGCGCGCCGACGTGGATCTCGAGGAGTGCCTGGCCATGGCCGCCGGCAAGACGGCCGCGCTGTTCGCCGGGGCCTGCGGCCTGGGCGCGCTCGCCGCCGACGGCGGCCCCGCCCAGGTGGAGGCCCTACGCGGCTTCGGACACCACCTGGGCCTGGCCTTCCAGCTGGTGGACGATCTGCTGGGCATCTGGGGGGACACCCGGGCGACCGGGAAGCCGGTCGGGGCCGATCTGCACCGGCGCAAGAAGTCCCTGCCGGTCGTCGCGGCCTTGCGCAGCGATACCCCCGCCGGGCGGCGGCTGGCCGAGCTGTACCACGACGAACATCCCTTGAAGTCCACCGGCGTCGCCCACGCGACCACGCTGGTCGAGCAGGCCGGCGGGCGCGACTGGGCCCTGGCGGAGGCGGCCCGGCAGCGGACCATGGCGCTGGGCCGGCTGGCCGAGGTCACCCTCGATCCACAGGCCGCCCAGGGTCTGCGGTCGCTGGTGGACCTGGCCATGCACCGCAGCAGCTGACCGGCCGGGCGCCGGCCGGACCGCCGGCCGGCGCCCGCCCCGCGACGTCGGCGCACGGAACGCACCCACGAGACAAGGAACTCCACCGATGCGCGTACTGTTCGCGACGGTTTCCGAGAAGTCCCATCTGTACACCATGGTTCCCCTGGCCTGGGCCCTGACCACGGCGGGGCACGAGGTGCGCGTCGCCGGCAATCCGGCGCTCACCGAGGCCATCACAGGCGCCGGTCTCACCGCGACGCCCGTCGGCACCGACCACCGGATGCGCGACGCCTTCGCCCCGTACCAGGAGTTGGCCGAGCGGATCATCGACGCCCGTAAGCAGGGCGACCGCGCCGGGGCCGGCGCCCTGTACCGCAGCTTGCACGCGCTGCTGGAGAACGAGGCGACGGACTGGAACGAGCCCAGTGCGGAACGCGAGACCTGGGCGAGCGTGCTGCGGAAGTACCAGGTCAACGTCGAGGGCATGTACCGCGTATACAACGACGGCATGGTCGACGACCTGGTGGAGCTGGCCCGCGCCTGGCGGCCCGACCTGGTGATCTGGTCGCCGCTGACCTACGCGGCGCCGGTGGCGGCCCGGGTGGTGGGCGCCGCCCACGCCCGGCTGCTGTGGAACGTGGACATCTACCCGGCGATGCGCGGCGTGTTCCTCGAACTGGCGGGGCAGCAGGCCGCGCAGCGGCGCGAGGATCCGCTCGCCGAATGGCTGACCGGCCATCTCCGGCGCCACGGCAGCGACTTCGCGGAGGAGGTCACGACCGGTCAGTGGACGATCGACCAGGGGCCCGCGAGCCTCCAGCTCCCTCTGGACCTGACGCGCGTGCACGTGCGCTACGCGCCCTACAACGGCCCGTCGGTGGAGCCCGACTGGGTGCGGGGCGCCCCCGACCGACCCCGGGTGTGCTTCACCCCGGGATCTTCCTCGGCCTCGGTGATCGGCGCCTCGCATCTGCCGGTGCACGAGATCCTGGACGCCGTGGACGGCCTGGACATCGAGTTCATCGCCTCGGTCCCCGCCCAGGAGGCCGGCACCCTGCGACGGGTGCCGGACAACACCCGGATCGTCGACTTCGTGCCCCTGCACACGATCGTGCCGAGCTGTTCCGCGGTCATCCACCACGGCGGCTTCGGCGGCTGGTCGGCGGCGCTGCTGCACGGGGTGCCGCAGTTCCTGCTCCCGATCCGGTTCTCGGACTGGTGGGCCAAGGCCACCCTGCTCGACGCCCGGGGCGGCGGCGCGTATCTGCACGCCTCCGAGGTGACGGCCGAAACGCTGCGCGCGGGGCTCGTCCGACTGCTGGAGGAGCCGTCCTACCGGGCTTCGGCCGCGCGGCTGCAACAGGAGATGCTGGCCGCGCCGACCCCCAACGACCTGGTCCCCACGCTGGAAAAGCTGACCGAGCTGTCACGCGGCGGGGTGCCGGCCCGAGGGTGACGCGGGGTCAGTCGGCCGGGGCGGGGGTCGGGCCGGTGAGGATACGGCGCATCGCCTCGGTCAGATCCCCGGCGCCGGGCGTGGCGTCGGGGTCGATGGCCATCTGGACGGCCATCCCGCTCACCAGGGTCATATAGAACGAGCCCAGGACCCGGGCGCTCTCCTCGTCGACCTCGTCCTCCGGGATCCCGTGGAAGAGGGCCACCAGCCCCTTCCGCCCCTCCGGCTGTGCCTGCCCGTACGCCGCGCGCAGCTCCGGGTCGCCCTCGACCCGCATGACCGCCTCCAACTGCACCCGCCACAGCGCCTGGTGCTTGCCGAACAGTTCGAGTATCCGGGTCCACCCCGCCTCGAACCGCGCCGCCTGGCCGTCCTCGGAACGCTCCCCGGCGGAACCGGCGCCTGCGCCCGAGCCCTCGCGGCTCTGGGCCTCTTCCCTCAGGGACCGCTCGACGTCATCCGCCCATTCGCCCATGGCCGCGAACAGGGCCTCTCTCATCAGGGCGTCCTTGGAGCCGTAGTGGTAGCCGATGGACGCCAGATTGGCGCCCGAGGCCGCCACGATGTCCCGCGCGGTGGTGCGCGACCAGCCCTTTTCCAGCAGGCAGCGCTTGGCGCCCGCCAACAGATCCTCGCGATGTCCCATGGCGTCAGCCTATCCCGACACCCATACAACCGTCCAAGACGCTCGTCTCACACGGTCGTCTTACACAGTCGTTCTAGACAAGTGTTTAAGACGCTCGTATAGTCCTCGACATGACTTCGACTCCCGCCAATTCCCGTGCCGGCCGCAAGGAATGGACCGCCTTCGCGGTCCTGATGCTTCCGCTGCTCCTGGTGTCCATGGACGTATCGGTGCTGTACTTCGCGCTCCCGGAGATCAGCGCGGAGCTGCGCCCCAGCTCCACCCAGCAGCTGTGGATCTTCGACATCTACGGCTTCGCCCTCGCCGGACTGCTCATCACGATGGGGTCGCTCGGCGACCGGATCGGGCGCCGGAAGCTGCTGATGCTGGGCGCCACGGCCTTCGGCGTCGCCTCGGTCGCCGCCGCGTACGCGGACAGCGCCGAGATGCTGATCGCGGCCCGCGCGCTGCTGGGCATCGGAGGGGCGACCCTGATGCCCTCGACCATGGCGCTCAGCCGCAATCTGTTCCAGGACCCGAAGCAGCGCGCCACCGCGATCGGCATCTGGTCCGGTGCCATGGCCGGCGGGGTGGCGCTCGGCTCGGTGCTGAGCGGGGTCATGCTGTCCCACTTCTGGTGGGGCTCGGTCTTCCTCATCAACACCCCGGTGATGGCGCTGCTGCTGATCCTCGTCCCGATCCTGGTGCCCGAGTTCAAGGACCCGGCCCCGGGGAAGTTCGACCTGCTGGGCGTTCCGCTGTCCATGGGCGCGGTACTGCCGGTGATCTACGGCCTGAAGGAGTCGGCGGCGCACGGGTTCAGTGGGCCGCGGGCGCTGTGGATCGCGGCCGGGCTGCTGATCGGCCTCGTCTTCGTACACCGCCAGCGCACCCACGCACACCCCATGATCAGCCCCGAGCTCTTCCGCCGCCGCGGCTTCGGTTCCTCGATCGGGCTCAACCTCATGGCCTCGTTCGCCATGATGGGCTCCGCCCTCTTCACCACCCAGTACCTGCAGTCGGTGCTCGGCAAGGGCCCGCTGGAGGCCGCGCTGTGGAGCCTGCTCCCGTCCGTCATGGTGGGCGCCGCCGGCCCCGCGTCGGCCGCGATCGCGCAGAAGGTGAACCGCGCGTACGTCATCGGCGGCGGATTCCTCGTCGCGGCCGCCGGGTTCGGGCTGCTGACCCTCGCCGGCACCGACTCGCTGTGGCTGGTGCTGATCGCGGCGGGCGTCCTCGCCTCCGGCATCGTCACCGTGATGTCGCTGGTCACCGACATGGCGATGGGCACCGCCCCGGCGGAGAAGGCCGGTTCCGCCTCCTCCCTGCTGGAGACCGGCCAGGAGTTCGGCGGGGCGCTCGGGATGGCGCTGCTCGGCGTCGTCGGCAACGCCGTCTACCGCCACGACATGAGCGACAAGCTGCCCGCCGACCTGCCGTCCGGTCTGCCGGCCGAGGCGCTGGACGCGGCTCGCGAGACGCTGGGCGGCGCGGCGGCGGTGGCGGACCGGCTGAGCGGACGGGCCGGGGACGAGATGCTGGGCGCGGCGCGCGAGGCGTTCACCCACGGCATGCAGGTGGCCGCGGTGGCCGGGGCGCTGGTCCTGGTCACGGCCGCGGCCCTGGCGGCCGTCGCCCTGCGCCACGTACGGGTCGAGGCCCCCGCGGCGGAAGAGGCCGACGGGGTGGAAGAGGCCGGCGCGGACGCGGAGGCGGACGTGGAGCCGACCGCTGGGCCGACCGACGGCCCGTACGGGATCGGCGCCGAGCCGGGGACGGCATCGGTGGAGGCCCAGCCTGAGCCGGTGGCGAGCCGCTGACGGACCCGCACCCCTCGCCGACGCGACCCCGCCCGGGACACGGGCGGGGTCGCGTCATGCCGGGGCGCCGCCAACAACCGGAAGATCGCTGGAACTTGACTCGAATTCTCGCCTGTCCGACGGCAACCTTCGACCCGCTCAGCGGCAACCAGAAGCAACAGAGCGCTACTCGTTTCGCACTGTCATCTGATGTACCAGAAGTCCCCAAAGTCCCCTAATCCCCTCGAGAGGACTGATGCACCGTGCGCCTCCCCCGAGCGTTTGTGACCGCCGCGCTCGCCACCGCGTTCCTGGTGGGGGCGGGCCATGCGCCCCAAGCCGTCGCGGGTGAACTGCCCAGCGGCACCGCGTTCTTCACCGACTCCGAATCCCAGGTCAACAAGTGGGTCGCCGCCAACCCCGGCGACTCGCGCCAGCCACGCATAGCCTCGCGCATAGGCAGCCAGCCGCAGGCCGTCTGGTTCGCCCGCTACTCCCCCTCCACCGTCACCACGGACGTCCGCAGAGTGACCTCCGCGGCCGCCGGCAAGAACCAGGTCCCCGTCCTCGTCGCCTACATGATCCCCAACCGCGACTGCGGCGGCGCCTCCGCGGGCGGCGCCCCCGACCTCGCCGCCTACGACACCTGGGCGCGCAACTTCGCCGCCGGGCTGGGCAGCGGGTCCTCGATCGTCATCCTCGAACCGGATTCGATCGCGCTCATCAGCTGCCTGTCAGCCGGCGAACTGAGCGCCCGCTACGCCTCGCTCGCCCGGGCCGCGAGCGCCATCCACGCCGCGAGCCCCAAGGCCCGGGTGTACTTCGACGCCGGCCACTCCACCTGGAACAGCGCCTCCGTACAGGCCTCGCGGCTGCGCTCGGCGTCCGTGCTGACCAGCGGCGACGGCATCTACAGCAATGTCTCCAACTACAACCGCACCGCCAACGAGGTCGCCTTCGCCAAGAGCGTGCTCAGCCAGCTCGGTGGCTCGGGCCTGACCGCGGTCATCGACACCAGCCGCAACGGCAACGGCCCCGCCCCCGACAACGCCTGGTGCGACCCGCACGGCCGCAAGCTGGGCGAGAACCCGACCGCGAACACCGGCGACCCGGCCATCGACGCCTATCTGTGGATCAAGCTGCCGGGCGAACTGGACGGCTGCGCGGGCGCCGCGGGCAGCTTCTCGCCCGACTACGCGTACGAGCTGGCGGGCTAGCCGTGCGCGAACGCACCTCGTACGCCGTGGCGGCGGCACTGCTGTGCGGGCTCCTGTCCGCGCCCGGCGGGGCCGCCGCCGCAACGGGGCCCGCGTCGCCCCAGGCCCGGCCCGCCGGCTCGGCCACCGGCTGGGCCACGGCGGGTCCGGGCACGACGGGCGGCGCGGGCGCCGCGCCCGACAGCACGTATGTCGTCCGCACCCGGGCCGAACTGAAGGCCGCCCTGGCCAACCACGGCGACCCCACCGCGCCCAAAGTCATCACCGTCCGCGGGAGCATCCACGGCAACCAGACCGACGACGGCCGCCTCCTCGACGCCCAGGACTACGCCCCCGGCTGGGATCTGGCCCGCTACATGGACTGCTTCGGCCCCGACGGCACGGCCTGGAGCGATGACCGCTACGAGTGGTGCAAACGCATGCGTACGCTCCGGATCACCGGCTCGAACGCCCAGAAGCAGCAGATCCAGCTGACCGTCCCCAGCAACACCACGATCCTCGGCACCGGCGACGACGCGGCGCTCCTCGGCGTCGACCTCACCGTCAACACCGGCCAGAACATCATCGTCCGCAACCTCAACTTCGAGGCGCCCATCGACCACTTCCCCAGCTGGGACCCCGGTGACGGCGACCAAGGCTCCTGGAACGCGCGCTTCGACGCCATGTCGGTGGTCACCGGCCGCAACCTCTGGATCGACCACTCCGCCTTCGGCGACGGCCGCTACCCCAACGGCCAGGCCCCGACCGGCTTCCACGGCAAGCCCGTCGAACGCCATGACGGACTGCTCGACATGGAGGACGCCACCGATTTCGTCACCGTCTCCTACAGCCGCTTCACCGACCACGAGAAGACCGTCCTCATCGGCTCCGGCGACGGCAAGGGCGACCGCGACCGCGGCCATCTGCGGATCACCTTCCACCACAACCTCTTCGCCGACACCGCCCAGCGCTCCCCGCGCGTGCGCTTCGGCCAGGTCCACACGTACAACAACTACTTCCGCGGCGCGACCGACGACCCCGACTACCCCATGCGCGGCCCGGGGCTCGGCGGCAGCTCGTACTTCCTCGGCGTGGGCCTCGAATCGAAGCTCGTCTCCGAGTACAACGCCTTCGACCACACCGGCCCCGGCGCCTCCCCGGACATCGTGCTGGCCAACTTCCACGGCCACCAGTTCCGTGACACCGGTTCCTGGTACCGGGGCCGCCCGCTCGACATCAACGCCGTCGCCCGGCAGAAGTTCGAGACCGCCGCGGCCAGGGCGCGAGCGGACGCGGAGGCGTCGGGCACCGAACCCCCGGAGTGGGCGACCCGCACCTTCACCACGGACGTCGGCTGGTCCCCCGCCGACGTCTACCGCTATCGCCCACTGCGGTCGGCGGTGGCCGTCAAACGTACGGTGCTGCGCGAGGCGGGCCCCACCATCTCGAACCAGATCAACTTCCCGCCGATCCCGAACAGTTCCTCGCCGATCGCGTAGCCGTCCCACGCGTCGGCACACAGCTGGACGAGCGCCAGGCCCCGCCCGCAATCCTCGTCGTCGCCCGCGACCTGCGCGGCGTCCAGCACCGGCAGCTTGGGGTTTGTGTCGCACACACTGATGCGCAGCCGTCCCCTGGCCCAGAGGACCCGGACCGACGCCGGGCCGTCGGAGTAGCGCACGGCATTGGTGACCAGCTCGGACGTCAGCAGTTCTGCGGTGTCGATGAGTTCGTGAAGCCCGTGTTCCGCCAGGATCATCCGCACGGTGCGGCGGGCGATGCGGGGGGCGCGGAGCTGGTGCGGCATGTCGAGGGTGTACTGCCAGGCGTCATCGCTCATGCGGATCTCCTGTGGGCATGTGCATACGGCGCGTCTGACGCCGTAGCGTGAGTGACACGCGACACACCGTAGACCATTGGAGCGATCCATTTCTCTATTCTGGAGAGATGCATCACCCCATAGGCTGACAATGGCGACCACGCCAGACTGATCGCGACCGAGAAGGGAAGTGCATGACGTCGAGAACGACACCCACCGCCCGTCAACAGCGCCTGGGTGCCGAGCTGCGCAAGCTGCGGGAGAAGGCGGGAATGACCGCCCGCGAGGCAGGCGAACTGCTGGGCGGCAACCAAGCGCGGATCAGCAACATCGAAACAGGGCGGGCCCCGGTCAGCGCGACGATGGTGCGCACGCTTGCCTGCAACTACGACTGCTCGGACGACGTGCTGGCGCAGGCGCTTGCCGGGATGACCGGCGAGCGCAAGAAGGGCTGGTGGGAGGAGTACCGGGGCACTCTGCCCCCAGGGCTGCTCGACCTCGCCGAACTCGAGCACCACGCTTTGGAGTTGCGTACGGCACAGACGTCCAGCATCCCAGGGCTGCTCCAGACCGTCGATCACGCTCGGGTCGTCTTCCAGCAGAGCGTCCCCACGCTCCCCCCGCCGGAGGTCGAACACAGGCTGTCGCACCGGATCAAGCGGCAGGCGGTGCTGTATCGCGACAAGCCGCTCCCCTACTCCGCCATCATTCACGAGGCGGCGCTGCGCATGCAGTTCGGCGGCCGGGCGACGACACGGGCTCAGCTTCAGCACATCCTGGACATGAGCGAGCGGGACAATGCCAACGTCACAGTCGTCCCCTTCGTAGCCGGAGCGTTCCCCGGCTCCGGGCAGACGATCGTTTACGCTCGAGGACCGGTGCCCCAGCTCGACACCGTCCACCTGGACCAGTCCCACGGCACCGCGCTGCTCGATGCCGAGGCCCAACTTGGCAAATACCGCACACTCTTGGACCGGATGGAAGCCATCGCGCTCAAGCCCGATGAGTCACGCGACTTCATCCGCGACATCGCACGCAGTCTCTGAAAGGCAGGAACGTTGTCCACGCTGGCCTGGCAGAAGTCCTCTTACTGCGCCGAGGGAAGCAACTGCCTCAACCTCGCCGTCGCCCCCGACCGCACCATACGACTCCGCGAGAGCGAAGCCCCGGAGGTCACCCTCACCACCACCCCCGCCCGCCTCGGCACCTTCATACGCGCCGCCAAAGCCGGGGCGTTTGACCACCTCGCGTCCTGAGTCCCGCAGATGCCCGACTGGGGCCCTGGCTGCGCTTCGCTCCGCCTGTGCCTAAGCGCCATCTCGCGGCATTCGGCTCACGCGGGCGCGGCTTTCGTCTCGGACCCTGCGGGTCCAAAGCGCCAGCGAGAAGGGGGAAAGGGGGGCTGGCCTGTCGTCCTGATTCGTCGGCCCGGCGGGCAGCTGAGCTCAAAGAAGCTCCGCCGCGCTCCGCCGCAGCTGCTGCCGC
>NZ_NCSM01000003.1:131746-549430 GCF_002224125.1 Streptomyces sp. NBS 14/10 | reverse complement strand
GGGCGGGGGCGACGCCGATAACAAAAACTGGACGCGGGTCTTCGAAGTTGAGCGGTGCCTCTCGTGACCCCAGGGTCAAGCGTGACCGGATCGACGCGGCCAAGGCGGAGCGGGTCATGCGCGCCCTGGTGGGGCACATCGAGACGCTGACGCCCTTGGCGAGGAAGCGGATCGACCGTCTGAACCACGGCACGATGGAGTGGTACGGGAAGGCGAGCAAACTCAGCTCGATCCCCTATGAGGTGGGCACGGGGCTCGGCTCCGGTCTGCTGTCGGCCAAGGCGCACGTACAGGGATTGGGCTACTCCTGCCGCTTCCTCCTCGAAAACTCCGGTCTGCAAGCGGCGCGCAAGGGATGACCACGGATCGTCGTGTACCGGCGAAGTGGGGGCCGTGGAAGAAACAGATCCTGGTGGCATACCGCGATGGCTTGGAAGTGAGGGAGATCCGCGAGAAGTTCGGCATCTCGTACTACGCGCTGTACCGATTGCTGAACATCGAGGGCATCACACTCCGCTCGGCCGTGGTTCGCCGTCCAAAGACGGGGCGGGGGCTGCCGTTCCCGGGAAGGACCCGGTAGCTCCCGCCCTCCTGCTCCCTTGGGCGTTGTGGCTGTGAGGCGGGCATGCGCCCCCGTCCATTCGCCCGTCTCGCAGATGTCACGCCCACTGCGCCCAAGGGGCGACGGCGGACCTGGACCGTTCGCCGTCTGCGGTCCGGCTCTCCGGGATCTTCATACCCGCTCGGGCGGGTGGGGAGCCGGACCGCACACAACAACCACAGGCTTCAAGGTCGCGAGAGGACAGGACCCGTTCGCCCGGCTTGATGCGGCCAGAGCGAATCTGCTGCCGCAGTTCGTCAGCGACCAGCCGGTAAGGCGGAGTGCGGGTATCCCTCGGCAGGCTCATAGCCCGAGGGCAGCCCGCTGAGCCCACCGATCGCACTAGGCCGTGTCCTGTACCCAGTAGGGCGGCGGCGAAGATTAGCCGTGACGACGGCCTTCGACGCAGAATCGGTTGCCTTCCGGGTCGGCCAGTACGACGTACGGCCGCTCTCCGGGAGGCAGGCTTTCGGCATAGTGCTGCCAGTCGACCCGCTGCGCTCCCAGCGCCACAAGACGATCCACTTCCTCGTCGAGGTCACGGTCACCAGCATCGAGATCGAAGTGGATGCGGGGGAACTCCTCTGCCGGACTTTCGCTCACATCCATGGCGATGGCGACCCCGGACTCACCTGGCGGAGGCTCCAGGACGATCCAGTCGTCACCCTCGTAGCGGGGAGGTCGCTGCACGTATCCCAGTGCGTGGCGCCAGAACTCGCCCGCTCGCTTGTCGTTGTTCACGCCCAACGAGACCTGCCTGATCCTCGTCATGCCAGCACAGTAGGCGGCCCTCAGGTGTGCATGTGAGCCTGCCCTCCGATGCCTGTGGCCGCTCGTATTACTCGTTTGGGCGCGCACCTCGTGCGGGTCCCAGCCCAGGTGTCCAGCCTTGACCTCGGGATGTGTCTCCTCGTGAAGGTGAAAGAACATGCCGACGTACGTCGCTTTGCTGAGCTGGACTGATCAAGGGGCCCAAAACTACAAAGACACCGCGAAGCGCGCCGAGACTTTCGGCTCAGCGCTGCACAAGCTCGGGGCCAAGCTTCTGAACATCTACTGGACCATCGGTCCATACGACGTTGTGGCCGTCGTCGAGGCGCCTGACGAGGAAACTGCCACGGCAGCGCTCCTGCAGCTGGGTGGGGTGGGCAACGTCCGTTCCACGACTCTGCGGGCCTTTGGCCGGGAGGAGATGGAGCGCATCATCGCCAAGGCGGCTGGCTGACGATCACCACAGCCTTCAGCCTTCGTCGGGCGGCTGTGGAAGCGCAGTGGCGCGTAAGGGGCACGGCAGCGGAAACGGCGAAGGGCCAGTCCGGGAGGATCATCCTCCTCAGCTGGCCCTTCGTTGTGTGCCCCCGGGCAGATTCGAACTGCCGACACCCGCTTTAGGAGAGCGGTGCTCTATCCCCTGAGCTACGGAGGCGCGACGCTCTGCTCGCGCAGCGCGCACCGGCGTCAGTGTAGCGGTTGCGCCGTAGGGGGCGCAGGGCGCTGAGGTGGGGGTGCTGGTTGACCGCCGGTTGGCGGATTCTGGGCTGGAGGCAACCCCGTCCTGGGCTCATGGCGTTCACCATGTGTGAAAGACACGGTTTGGACAGGGGCGCCATGGCGAGGACACGACAGTGACGGGCGCGACGCCCGGCTTCGAGGAGTTCGTCGCCGCGCGCGGGCCTCGGTTGCTGAGGGTGGCCTGGCTGCTTACCGGGGATGCGCATCTGGCCGAGGATCTGCTGCAGACGGTGCTGGCCAAGGTGTGGCCGAAGTGGCGGCGGATCGCGGGGGAGAATCCGGAGGCGTACGTACGGAAGGCGCTGGTCAATACGCATGCCTCGTGGTGGCGGCGGCGCTGGCGCGGGGAGGTGCCGCACGACGAGGTGCCGGATACGCGGGCCATGCCGGATCCGTTCGAGGGGGTGGATCTGGAGCAGTCGCTGGCGGCGGTGGTGCGGGGGCTGCCGGTGCGGCAGCGGGCGGTGGTGGTGCTGCGCTATTTCGAGGACCTGAGCGTGGAGGACACCGCCGATGTGCTGGGCTGCTCCACCGGCACGGTCAAGAGCCAGGCGTCCAAGGCGCTGCGTACCCTGCACGGGCTGCTGCCCGCCGCCGCGCTGGTGGAGGGCGGTGAGCGCCGTGGAAGGTGATGAGAACCGCGACGCCCTCAGTGAGGTGGAGCTGCGGGTGCTGCTCGAGCGGGGGGTGCCTCGGTTGGCCGCTCCCGCTCAGCGGATGCGGCGGGTCCAGCAGCTGGTGGTACGGCGACGGCGGCGGCGCGTGGCCGGGGTGGTCGGGGCCGCCGGGGTGGCCGGGGGAGTGGCCGCCGCTGTGACGCTGGGCGTGCTGGGGCATGTGCCGGCCGGGGGGTCCAGGGACCCCGGCGCGACGTATCAGGTGCCGGCCGCCTCGCCCACCGGTATCGGGCCTGATTTCCGCTACCCAGGGCTGGGCGGGCTGACCGTACGGCTGCCGTACGGCTGGAGCGGCCGCAGCGTATGGGGCGGGGAGGGGGTGGGCACGGTGGGGCTGGCCGGGAGCCGGCCCGCAGCCGTGGACGAGGAGGGGTGTGCGGCGGGCATCCAGCGCTACTGTCTGGCGTCGCACGAGCTGCGGCGCGGGGAAGGGCTGCTGGTCTTCCGGTTGGAGAGTAAGAAGGCTCTGGGCGCGACCGACCAGCGGGCGCCGCTGGTCGATACCCGGCCCGGGGACTCCTGCCGCCTCGCCGGCGGTACGCATGAGCTGCTGGGCTGGCGTGCTGCGGTGGATGGGGTGGGTGGGGTGGATGGGGACTCTGGCGCGGCGTCCGGGTCTGGGTCTGGTGTGGCGGCTGAGTCGTATGCGGAGGGCGGGGCGGCCCAGCCGACCAGTTCGGCTGGGGCGTCGAGGTCGGCCGAGTCGGCCGCGCCGTCCAAGTCGTCCACGCCGTCCGAGCTGTCCACCCCGTCCGGGGCGCGGGGGGTGATCATCGCTTCCGCATGCCTCAACCGGCCCTCCCCCCGCACCCTGAAGCAGGTCCGTTCCATACTCGGCTCCGCCGTCCTCGGCGGTCACGCGTGAACTACGGCGCTCCTCCGAACCGCGCGATGGGGTTCTCCAGCGTCCCGATCAGCTGGAGCGCCCCGGCCGGGTCCGCCAGGTCGAGCATCTGCTGGTTGTTCCGCAGCTGGAGCCGGTTCAGGCAGGACAGTGCGAAGTCGGGCGCGAACATGTCGTACCGCTCGAACTTCTCCGCCAGCTCCGGCACCGACGCCTGGTAGTCCGAGACGCACTCCGCCACCGTCCGCCAGAAGGTGTCCTCCTCCAGCAGGCCCTCGGTGACGAGGATGCCGCTCAGGAAGCGCAGGAAGCAGTCGAAGACATCGGTGAAGATCGACAGCAGCTTCTTGTCCTCCGGGACCTCCACCCGGATCCGTGTGACGGCCGGCGGAAGGACCGCGTCCGGGTCCATGACGGCGATCTCCTCGGCGATGTCCTTGAAGATCGCTCGCCGCACGGCGCCGTCCTCGATGACGAGGATGACGTTCTCGCCGTGCGGCATGAAGACCAGGTCGTACGCGTAGAAGCAGTGCAGCACCGGTCGCAGATACGCGTCCAGGTAGCGGCGCAGCCAGCGGGCGGGGGGTAGGGCGGACTCCTCGATGAGGGCGCTGACGAAGGAGCCGCCGGCGGGGTCGGTGTGGAGGAGGCTGGCCATGGTGACCAGGCGCTGGCCCGGTTCGAGCGTGGGGACGGGGCTTTCGCGCCAGAGTGCGGCGAGCATTTTGCGGTACGGGGAGTACTTGTCGGTGGCCCGTTCGTACTGCCGGTGGTGGTAGCCGATGGCGGCGCGTTCGCGGATGATCGAGAAGCGGGCGGCGCGGAGGAGGTCGTCGCCTGCGATCAGGCCCGCGAGCCAGTCGTTGATGGCGGGGGTGGCCTCCATATAGGCGGCGGAGAGGCCGCGCATGAAGCCCATGTTGAGGACGGACAGGGCCGTTTTCACGTAGTGCTTGGCCGGGTCGTCGGTGTTGAAGAAGGTACGGATCGACTGCTGCGCGAGGTACGCGTCGTCGCCCGTACCCAGGCACACCAGGCGCTGCTGGGCGAGCTCGGCGGCGAAGGTGACCGACAGCTTGTTCCACCACTGCCAGGGGTGGACGGGGATGAGGCGGTAGTCGGCCAGGTCGAGGCCGAGGCCGGACAGGGTGTCGGCGAAGCGGGCCAGGGTGGCCTCGCCCAGTTCGGCGCGGATCAGCCCGTCGTAGTCGAGGTCCGTGGAGGAGGTGAAGGTCGCGTGGTCGCGGTGGGCGGCCAGCCAGATCAGCTGGACGGGGCTCGCGGTCTCGGGGGCGTACGAGAGGTATTCGTGGACCCCGAAGCCCAGGCGGCCGTTGTTGGCGACGAAGCAGGGGTGGCCCTCGGTCATGCCGGTCTCGACCGTCTGGAAGTCGGATTTGGCGAGCTCGGCGGCGCTGACCGGCTCGCCGCCGAGCTTGTACGCGGTGCCGGAGAGGGTGGAGCTGATCTCCTCCAGATAGACGGGGAGAATCTGGTCGCCGAGCCCCAGCCGTCCGCGCAGCTCCAGGAAGAAGTCGAGCGCGTCGAGGGGGAGTTCGGAGCCGTCCCGGGTGTCGTGGCGGGTGATGGACTCCGCCTCGACCAACCAGTGGTCCAGGGCCAGCAGGCGGGCCGCGAAGCGGTAGGTCACCGAGCCGTCGTCGCTGGTGACGGCGTAGTGGCCGGGAGTGTCGGGCAGCGGCTCGGGGGAGAGCAGGCGCTCATGGGAGAACTCGGCGAGCGCCTTGCGTACGAGGAGGCGGCCGGCCCGCTCCCAGAGGGCGGGGGTGAGGTGGGCGACGGCGTCTCGGGGGCTCATCTGGGGGCTGCTCCTTGAACGGCTGCGTCGGGTGTGGCCGGTGTGGTGGGTGTGTTGGGTGCCTTCGCGGTCTTGTCTGAGGACGTGCCCGCCGTCGCCGCGTGGAACTGGGCGCGGGTGCAGAAGCTGAGGTACGCGTCCTTCTCCGGCTTGGCCACCGTGCCCGCGATCTCGAAGCCGACGGCCGCGTTGAGCCTGTGCACCGCCGTGTTGCGTACGTCGGGCTCGACCACGACGCGCCGGGTCGCCGGATCGGCGAAGAGGAACTCCATGACGGTGGTGATCACCGCCCGGGTGAACCCGTGCACCGGGGTGTCGGCGGGCGCGCACAGGAAGTGCATGCCGACATCGCCCTCCTGGGCGGGGTAGAGGCCCGCCAGCTCCACCCGGGCCGGGTCGTAGCGTTCGGTGAGGAAGGCGGGGCGGCCCTCGTGCAGGCCGATGAAGGCGTCGTGGTGCGGATGTTCGGTGATCTTGCGGTACTCGAAGGCGACCTGCGCCACGTCGGCGTCCTGCATCAGCCAGAAGGACGCCTTGGGGTGGGTGACCCAGTGGTGCAGCAGCTCGGCGTCGGCGGCCGGGTCGAGGGGGCGTACGGAGAAGTGGCCGAGCGCCGCGTCGAGGTGGGTGAAGAGCGCCGTGGTCATCGCAGCGCCCCCTCGGGGGCCGCGAACTCCTGGAAGGCGATCGTCTTCTCGATGGGGTAGTGCTCGCGGCCCCCCAGCAGCTCGCGGATGATGCACGAGTTGCGGTAGGCGGCCATCCCGAGGTCGGGGGTGACGAAGCCGTGGGTGTGCAGCTCGGCGTTCTGTACGTAGATCTCCCGCCCGGCGGTGGCGGTGTTGACGCTGTAGTCGCGTGCGACCGCGAAGCGCCCGGCATCGTCCCAGGCGATGCGGTCCCGGACGGGTGCCAGGAACTCCGGCACCTGGTGGCGGTAGCCGGTGGCCAGGATCAGGCCCTGGGTGGTGAGGGTGAAGTCCTGGCCCTGCTCCTCCTGGCGCAGGGCCAGCGTGTACGAGCTGTCTGCCGCGTCGTATGACGCCTGCCGCAGCGCGGTGTTGGTCATCAGCCGGGTCGGGCACGGGCCTCGCCGGTTCTTGATGTAGAGCAGATCGAAGATGGCGTTGATGAGATCGGAGTTGATCCCCTTGTAGAGGTTCTTCTGCGAGGTGTTCAGCCGTTCGCGGGTGTGCGCGGGCAGCCCGTAGAAGTAGTCCACGTACTCCGGGGAGGTCATCTCCAGCGTGAGCTTGGTGTATTCGAGCGGGAAGAAGCGGGGCGAGCGGGTGATCCAGTCGAGCCGGTAGCCGTGCGCGTCGATGTCCTGGAGCAGGTCGTAGTAGATCTCGGCGGCGCTCTGGCCGCTGCCCACGACGGTGATGCTCTCCTTCGCCTGGAGGGCTTCCTTGTGCTCCAGGTACCGGGAGTTGTGGATCAGGTCGCCGCCCAGGTCACGGCAGGCTTCGGGGACGTACGGCGGTGTCCCGGTGCCCAGCACCAGCCGCCCGGCCCGCCAGGTGTGGCGCTCGCCGGTCGCGGTCTCGGTGGCGTGGACTACGTACCGGCCCTCCGCTTCGTCGTACTCGACGGAGGTGACCTCCTGGCCGAAGCGGACGGAGCCGAGCCGGGCGGCCACCCAGCGGCAGTAGTCGTTGAACTCCTCCCGCAGCGGATAGAAGCTCTCCCGGATGTAGAAGGAGTACAGGCGGCCGTTCTCCTTCAGGTAGTTGAGGAAGGAGTACGGGGAGGTGGGGTCGGCGAGGGTGACCAGGTCGGACATGAACGGCGTCTGGAGCGTGCTGCCCTCGAGGAACATCCCCGAGTGCCAGTCGAAGTCCGGCTTGCGCTCCAGGAACAGCCCGTTCAGCTCGTCGATCGGGTCGGTGAGCGCGGCCAGGCCGAGGTTGAAGGGGCCCAGGCCGATGGCGATGAAGTCATGGGAAGAAGCGGTGGACACGTGGGTCTCCGGCGGGTGGAAGGCGGTCAGCTGGCTCGGGCCCGGGTGAACTCCGGTTCGGCGGCGTCCGGGGAGGACAGGTACTGCTCGGCGTGGCCGGCGATCAGGTCGAGGACGTGGGCGATATCGCCGAGCGAGGTCTCCGGGTTGAGCAGCGTGAACTTCAGGTAGTGCGCCCCGTCCACGACCGTCCCGGCCACGACGGCCTCGCCGGAGGCGGCCAGCGCCTCGCGCGCGTGCAGATTCGCCCGGTCCAGCAGTCCGGCGTCGAGCAGCCTGGCGTCGAGCAGCCTGGCTGACGGCCCCCCGGTGTAGCGGAAGACCAGCGTGCTCAGCTGCGGCCGGGTGACCACCTCGTACCGCGGATCGGCGTCCAGCAGCCGCCACGCCTCGGCCGCCCGGTCCACCACCTCGTCGAACAGCTCCCCGACGGCGTCCGCGCCCATGATCCGCAGCGTCAGCCACAGCTTGAGCGCGTCGAAGCGCCGGGTGGTCTGCAGCGACTTGTCCACCTGGTTGGGGATCAGCCGCTCCGCGCTGTGCGCCGGGTTGAGGTAGTCGGCGTGGTACGTGGCGTGGCTGAGCGTCGTACGGTCGCGCACCAGGACCGCGCTGGAGCTGACCGGCTGGAAGAAGGACTTGTGGTAGTCGACGGTGACCGAGTCGGCGCGCTCGATGCCGTCGAGGAGGTGCCGGCGGCGCGGGGAGATCAGCAGGCCACAGCCGTACGCCGCGTCGACGTGCAGCCAGGCCCCGGCCCGTGCGCACAGGTCGGCGATCTCGGGCAGCGGGTCGATGGAGCCGAAGTCGGTGGTCCCGGCGGTGGCCACGACCGCCATGACGACCAGGCCCTCGCGGCGGCAGCGGTCGAGTTCGCGGGCGAGCGCGACGGTGCGCATCCGCCGGTCCTGGTCGCAGGGCACGGCGATGACCGCCTCGTAGCCGAGCCCGAGGACGGCGGCCGCCTTGGCGATGGAGAAGTGGCCCGCCTGAGAGGCGAGGATGCGCAGCCGGGGCAGGATCTGGGGTTTGGTGAGCGGCGTCCCGGCCGCCGCCGTCTCCTTCTCCACCAGCTTGCACGCCTCGTCGCGGGCGAGCAGCATCGCATGCAGATTGGACTGCGTCCCGCCGCTGGTGAAGACGCCGTCCGCGGCCTCGCCGAGCCCGAGGCGCGCCGCCGTCCAGTTGATCAGGCGCCGTTCGATGAGCGTGCCGCCGGCGCTCTGGTCCCAGGTGTCCAGCGAGGAGTTGACGGCGGAGAGGATCGCCTCGCCGAGCAGCGCGGGGATGACCACGGGGCAGTTGAGGTGGGCGAGATAGCGGGGGTGGTGGAAGTAGACGGCGTCCTTGAGATAGACGCGTTCGAGCTCGTCGAGGGCGGCGGCCGGGTCCCCCAGCGGCCGCTCCAGGTCGATCCCGGTGATCTCGGGGGCGAGTTCGGCCGGGGTGACTCCGGTGAACGGGCGGGTGGTGCGGGCGACGGTGGAGGCCACCAGGCCGACGCCGTCGGACACTGACCGCCGATAGCGGTCCGCCGTACGGTCGTTGAAGAGGTGGGCCCGGCCATCCGCTGCCCCGGGTATCGGCCCTGACGACGGGTCCTCAGCGGCGGGGTGCGCGAGGAGACTCACGGTCTGTCCCTTCTGGGTTGGGCTGCTTGCGGGCATGGGTGTGCCCTGGACACGGCATGGGTGTGCCCTGGACGGGGGTGCGGGCGTGCGCGGGTGCTGGGGTGCGGGAGTGACGAGCGGTGCAGGATGCCTGGTACGGGGTGCGGGGGTGGTGAGTGGTGCGGGCGTGCGGGGTGCCTGGTGCTGGGGTGTCGGTGTGCCGCTGGTTCTGCGCTGGTCAGTCGTCGTCCGACGCTGGGCCGGCGCCGCTCACGGCCTCCTCGACGAGCTGGTCGTCGGTCGCGCCCAGCCGCCAGTAGCCGGTGAAGGTGACCGCCTTGCGGTCGTAGCCCCGCTCGCGTACGAGATGGCGGCGCAGCGCGCGGACCGTACCGGCCTCGCCCGCGATCCAGGCGTACGGGGTGCCCTCGGGGAGCGCCGCGTCGCGTACGCCGTCCAGGAGGAGGGCCGAGCGCGGGCCGGTGGGGTCGGCGCCGTCGCGCACCAGCCAGACGATCTCGGCGTCGGCCTCGGTGGGCAGTTGCTGCAGGTCCTCGGCGTGCTGCACCTCGATCCAGACCTTGGCCCCGATGCCGGCCGGCAGCCACTCCAGGATTCCGGCGACGGCGGGCAGCGCGGTCTCGTCGGCGGCGATGAGCACCCAGTCGGTGCCGGGCGGCGGGCGGAAGTCGACGCCGCCGTTGTCGGGGGCGACCGGGCCGAGGAGCATGGCGCGGTCACTGGGCCGGGCGCGCACGGCCCAGCGGGAGGCCGGACCGCCGACCGGACCGTCGGCCGGACCGCCCACCGTGGCGGGGCCGGCGGCGTCGGCGCCGTGCAGGGCGAAGTCCACGTCGACCTCTTCGGGTTCGTGCCGCTGCTCGCGCACGGTGTACGAGCGCATGACGGCCCGTACCGCGGGGTCCATGGCCCGCCACACCGGGAACCACTCCTCGCCCGCCTCGACCGGCACGATGGGGGCGTCCTGGTGAGGGTGCGGCAGGAACAGCTTGAAGCGCTGGTCACGGCCGCCGGAGGCGAAGTCCTTCAGGGTGTCGCCGCCGAAGGTGATCCGCACCATGGACGGCCCGAGGACCTGTGTGCGGACGACCCGTACGTCGAAGAAGCGGAACGGGACGGAGGCGGGGGGCGGGGGCGGGGACGGGGGCTCGACTGATTCGGCGGAGGTGTGGGGGGTGGCGGCGGTGGTCATGGGAGCGGTCTCTTCCCTTCGCTTGCCCTGCCTGGTCAGCTGACCTTCTTCGCGTCCTGGATGGCCTTGGTGAGGGCTTCGATATGCGGCGCGGCGCCCGCGTACGAGAAACGCGGCTCGCTGCTCCAGGGGACGATCTGGCCGGCCTTGACCGCGGGGAGCTTGGACCAGGTCGGCTTGGCGGTCAGGTCCTTGGGCTGCAAGGTGGCGGTGCGGTTGTCGAGGAACAGCAGGTCGGCACCGTACTTGTCGGCGTTCTCCCAGCTCAGGCTCTCGAAGTAGCCGCCCTTGTCGGTCTTCTGCGGAACGACGAAGTCGACGCCGAGCTCGCGGAAGTAGATCAGGTCGGCGTTGACCGACGGGCTGGAGACATAGAAGAGGTCGGCGCTGGCGGAGCAGGCCATGACTTTGATCTTCTTCGACTTGACGGTCTTGCGCAGCGTCTCGGCGGCGGCCTCGAAGCGGGCCTTGGCGTCGGTGACCTTCTTGGCGTTGAGGTCGGCGCCGAGGGCGGCGGCGAGTTCGGCGTAGCGCTTGATGGGCTCGACCATGGAGACGCGGCCGGTGGTGAGGGCGGCGCTGGGGGCCAGGGCGAGGATCTTGTTCTTGGAGTCGTCCGGGACGTAGAACAGGGCGCCCGGGTCGTACATGTTGGTGATCAGCAGCTGCGGGTTGAGCGAGGCGTACTTCTCGACGTTGAACTGGCCCCAGGCGCTGCCGAGGATGGTCACCTTGTCGACGTCGATGTCCCCGGCCTGCACGTCCGGCTTGCCGTTCTTCAGCTTGGTCGGGCCGAAGACGCCGACGATCTGGTCGTCGATGCCGAAGTCGTACAGCGCGGCCGCCGACCCGATGTACGCGACGATGCGCTCGGGGCGGCCGCCGAGGTCGATCTTCGTCTTGCGGTCGTCGGTGAACGACCAGGCCCCGCCGCCGTTTTTGCCCTCCTTGCCCGAGGACCCCGAGCCGTCTTTGCTGCCGCACGCGGTGACGAGGGCGCCGAGTCCGGCCAGGCCGCCGGCGGCCAGCAGACCGCGGCGGGAGAGGGGGAGGGCTCTGGGGTGGGGCATGGGACGCCTCTCTCGATGCGTACGGGGGCAGCCACGGACATCGCCCGAGGTCATAGTTAGGTTAGCCTAACCAACCTTGATGTCCAGTGGGCAGGGGCCCGAGGCGGTACGCATCACATGCGGCGCGTCAGAGGTTTCATCGGAGATTCGTGCAGAGGTCCGTCAGAGGTCGAGGACGAGACGGCGGCCGCGGCAGCGCGAGACGCAGATCATCATCGATTCGCTCAACTCCCGCTCCTCGTCGGTGAGTACGGAATCCCGGTGGTCCACCTCTCCCTCGACGACATCGGTCTCACACGTCCCGCACGTCCCCTCCCCGCACGAGTACAGAACCGAAACCCCCGCCGCCTCGACCGTCCGCAGCACGCTCCGCTCCGGCGGCACGGTCAGGGTCAGCCCGGAGCGGGCGAGTACCAACTCGAAGGATCCGGCCTTGGTTTGGGGGTCGTCCGCTGTCTCGGGGGCTGCGGGGGCCGCGATGTCCGTACGGGGCTGGAAGCGCTCGGTGCGCAACGAGCCGGAGGGCCAGGCGCGGCAGCGTTCCTCGGCCGCCCGCAGCAGCGGCTCGGGGCCGCAGCAGTAGACGAGGGTGTCCGGGGTGTCCGGGGTGTCCGGTGCTTCCGGGGTGGGCGCGGCGAGGAAGGAGGCGAGGTCGAGCAGGCCCGACTCGTCCTGCGGAACGAGCCGTACCTTCGGCCCGTAGCGGTCGGCGAGTTGGCCGGCGAAGGCCATCGAGGCGCGGGTCCGCCCTCCGTACAGCAGCGCCCAGTCGGCACCCGCCGCCTCGGCCGCGGCCGTCATCGGGACCAGCGGTGTGATCCCGATGCCGCCCGCGATAAAGAGGTAGCGGGCGGCGGGGCGCAGCGCGAAGCGGTTGCGCGGGCCGCGCACTTGGACGGCGGTGCCCTCGGCGAGGGCTTCGTGGACGTACGCGGAGCCGCCGCGTCCGTCGGGGGCGCGCTGCACCGCGATCTGCCAGCGGGCGCGGTCGGCGGGATCGCCGCACAGCGAGTACTGACGGGTCAGGGACTCGCCGAGGAGGAGGTCGATATGCGCGCCGGGCTGCCAGGCGGGCAGTTCGCGGCCGGTGGGGTGGCGGAGGGTGAGGATGACGACGTCCGTCGCGGCGTCGGCTCTGCCGGTGACGACGAGGGTGTCGGTGAACTCGCCCTCCTGGCCTGTCGATGGCCGCGAGGGGAGGGTGGCGGGGTGGGTTTGGGCGGGTCGGGTCCCGGCGGGTTGGGTGTTCGCGGGTTGGGTGTCGGCGGGGCGGGTCCCCGCGGGTTGGGTGTCGGCGGGTTGGGTGCGGCCTGCGGAGTGGCCGTGGCCCGTGAGGCCGTCGTGGCCCGTGGGGTGGGCCAGCATCCACTTCCACAGCTCCACCGGGTCCTCCGCCGAGCGCTCGGCGCCGCAGTGGCAGACGCCGTGCAGAAGGTCGGTGCCCGGCAGCCAGTCGACCCGGTAGACCTCGGCGGTGGGCGGGCCGCTCATCGCCCGGTCACCGAGACGGATGCGGCGGGAGCGCCGGGAACGGCAGGCTGGGTGGCGTCCTGGGCGGCGGCCGGGTGCTCGACCTCGCCCGCGCCCTCGGCGGCGAGGCGGGCGAGGATACGGCGCGCGGCGAGGCCGCCGGTGTCGATGTTGATGCTGAGCTCCTGGTAGTCCTCGGGCTCGGTGTCCAGGGCCCGCTGCAGCAGGTTCAGCGCGTCGACGTCCTGCATGACCACGGTGCGGTTGAAGTCGTGGAGGAACGTGGTGACGTCCGCGTCGTCCTGCGCGAAGTCCCGCGAGACGGCCCAGAAGTCGTACACGGAGTGCTCCGTGGACGGCGTGATCGCGTACGTGATCTCGACATGGAAGGCGTTGGAGTCGTCGCCGTCCGGCCCGGGCAGCACGCCGACCGGGGCGATGCGGCTGTGCAGCAGATACAGACAGGGGGCGTGGTATTCGATGTCCTGCCAGCGGGTGATGCGGCCCTCGATGCCGGTGGAGCGGGCGTAGAAGGGCGGGCAGGCCGCGTCGTCCATGTGCCGGCTCACCCGCACCACGCCCGCGCCCTCGTCGACGGTGGTGGTGATGGGGGTCTCGGCGACCTCGGGGGTGCCGATGTAGCCGCCGTGCAGATACGTCTCGTGGGACAGGTCCATCAGGTTGTCCACGAGCAGCCCGTAGTCCGCGTCGATCGGCTCCATGCCGCCGACGGTCGTCCAGCGCGGGTCGGCCAGCCACGGGGCGCGCGGTATGGCGGTGGGGTCGGCCGACTTGGGGTCGCCGATCCACACCCACACCAGGGAGTCCTGTTCCACGACCGGGTACGAGGCGACCCGGGCGGTGCGCGGGACGCGCTTCTGGCCGGGGACGAAGACGCAGGTGCCGGTGGTGTCGTAGGTGAAGCCGTGGTAGCCGCAGACGACGCGGTCGCCGTCGAGCCGACTGGCCGACAGCGGATAGCGGCGGTGGACGCAGCGGTCGTGGAGGGCGACGACCGCCCCGTCGGACTCGCTGCGGTAGAAGGCGATGGGCTCGCCCAGGATGGTGCGGCCGAGCAGTTCGCGGCCGATCTCGCGTCCGTAGGCGGCGACGTACCACTGATTCCGTGCGAATGCGGTCATGGCATCAGCGTGGTGACGTGCGTCACGTACGGGCAACGGCCCTTCCGCTGGGTGGAAGGGCCGCGAGGGATTTCATGGCTTGCGGAGCGTCAGCCGAACTGCCAGAACACCGAGTTGTCCAGCGTCACCAGGGTGATCAGCAGGACCACATCGGCGACCCCGAGGGCGAGGCCGAGCAGGGCCCGGCCGCGGCGCTGGGTCTGCCGGGCGATCGCCAGTGCGCCCAGGACGATCGCGCACGGTCCGAAGACGGCGTTGAAGAGCAGCAGTCCGATCAGGCCGAGGACGAAGGAGGCCACGGCCATGCCGTCGGCGTCCCGGCGCCGCGCGGCCGACGGGTTGGCCGAGGGGGTGGCCGACGGGGTGTTGGTGGTGGGTGCGGTCAGCGCCATGGGTCAGCTCTCCTTGTGCCCGGCGCGTTCGCGGATGAAGAAGATCAACAGCCAGGTGGCGATGGCGGCGGACGCGACGAGGAAGATCGGGAGCGGGGTGTGGGCCGCCGCTCCCAGAAGGATCCCCACCAGGGCGAGAGCCGCGATGATGAAGAGCATGGGTGCCTCTCTCGGGAGCCGGATCTGAGGTGCGGATGGCGTGCGGGTGCAGCTTCAGTGAACATTTGGGATGACAACTGTTCACTGACTTCAGGATACCCCCGCACACCGCTGGAAAAAGTCGGCGAACGGTTGTTTACTGAATGACATGAGTCACACCCTCGGGGTCCGGCAGGCCCAGAAGCAGAAGACCCGGCGGGCGCTCCTGGACGCGGGGCTGCGGCTGCTGGAGGACCAGAGCCTCAGCAGCCTGGGCCTGCGCGAGGTGACGCGCGTGGTGGGTGTGGCCCCGGCCGCCTTCTACCGGCACTTCCGCGATATGAGCGACCTCGGCGTGGCGCTCGTGGAGGAGTCCCTGGGCAGCCTGCACGGGGTGGTCCGGGTGATCCTCGCCGAGCGGGACGGGGGCGAGCAGCTGATCGACGCCACCGTCGAGGCCGTCGCCGAGCTGGTGCGCGGCTATCCGGCGCATATCCGCTTCATCGCGCGCGAGCGCCACGGCGGCGTACGGCCCGTACGGGAGGCGATAGCCGCCGAGCTGGGCCGTTTCGCGGATGAGGTCGCCGAGGCGTTCGCCCCGCAGCTCATGGCGGAGGGCTGGTCGCTGGAGGACGTCCGGATGCTGGCCGAGCTGTATGTGGACCATATGGTGATGACCGCGACGGCATTCCTGGAGGCCCAGCCAGGTGAGCCGTCCGGAGCTCAGTCCGGTGAGCCGTCCGGGGCCCGGCCCGGCGATCCCGGGGCCGGAGCCCAGTCCGGAGCTCAGCCAGGCGATCAGTCCGGCGATCAGCCCGAGGCTCAGCTGGCTCAGCCCGGCGAAGGGGCCGGCGACCCCGAGGCCGTACGGCGGGTGGCGGCCACCGCCCGCAGGCAGCTGCTGCTGATCAGCCTTGGCCGCCGCCACTGGCGTACCGGGTGATCTCCACGCGGTAGTCGCCCCGGGCGTCGCGCCCGGTGACCCGGACCCGGACGCCGGTGCCCTGCGCGCCGCCGGTGAAGGTCTTGCCGGGGGCGAAGGCCGCGTCGCTCAGCCCGGGGTGCACATTGTGCTCGTCCGTGCAGCCGCCGCTGCCCGGGGTGCTGTCCACGACCGTGATCGGCCCCTGGCCGGAGTCGATGCGGGTGTCCACCCAGGAGACCAGGACGCCGGCCTTGCAGACCGCTTCGTCGTTGCCCTTGTTGGTGCGCGCCTCCACGGCGTACCCGGCGTACTTCGAGACCGGGACGAAGATCAGCTTCGTTCCGCCCCGGCGGCCGAGCGGGCTCAGGGCGCGCCGTGTGATGCCGGGGCGGGCGATGCACTCGACCTGCCCTGTGCCGAGCCAGCCGAGCTTCCACTTGTGCCAGGCCAGCAGGTCGTTTCCGACGCCCCAGTCCTCGGACATCACGTCCCAGTGGCCCGCGCTGTCCCCGCCGTGCCGGGTGTAGAGGTCGGGGAGCCCGAAGACATGGCCGTTCTCGTGCGGGAGCACGCGGTAGCCGGTCTGCGCGAGGGTGCCGGAGCCGTCGTCCTGGCGGCTGTAGACGAAGGAGACATTGGCCAGGGGCACGCCGTCGGCGACGGGCGCGCGCTGGTTGTCGGCGTAGGTGACGGACAGCACGGCGCGTGCCGCGGGCGGTCCGGCGTTGGGTGTGACCAGGACGTTGACCAGGTCGTAGCGGCCGAAGTCGACATGCGGGTCGGCGGCCTTGGCGATGTCCGCGACCAGCTTGCGGTAGCCCGGTTCGAAGGGGCTGCCGCGCTTGATGCCGTAGCTGCGGAAGGTGTGGGGCATCCGCAGCCAGTGGTTGATCGGGGTCGCGGACCGGTACTTCAGCCGGCCGTACGAGCTGCGCTTGAACCACCGTGAGGTCTGCGGGAAGAACTCCGTGTAGCGCTTGCGGGCGGTGCCCTGGCCCTTGACGTCCGGGAAGTCGATCATGAGGGTGAGGGCCTTGACCGTCCCGGTGCTGCGTACGTAGCCGTGGCCGGTCGGCAGCCCCTCGGTCATCTGCAGCGTCTTGACAGGGGCCAGCGCGCAGGGCGCGAGGGCCGCGCCGTACGCCGGGTTGGCCGACAGCGCCGGGGCGCGTACGGGAGCGGCGGGGGCGGAGGGGGCGGAGGGCGGGCTGGGGACCGCCGCCGGGGTGGCCGCCGCGGCCAGCGTGATCATGGCGGCCACGGCGAATGCGCTGCCCCGGCGGGGCCTGCGTATTCGGTGGCGCGCGCGGTGGCGCATACGCTGGGGTATCCGGTGGTGCGCTCGATGGCGAGCTCGGCCCCGCGCCCGACGGCGGGGCGTCTCGCCCGAGCGCTTCCCGGCCATCTCGCCTGAGGGCTTGCGGGCCGTCTCGCCTGAGCGCTTCGGGGGCTTCTCGCCCGAGCGCTTGCCGGTCGTCTCGCCCGAGTGCTTCCGGGGCGTCTCGCGTGAGTGCTTCATGGCGAGTCCACCGTGTGGCGGCGCCCGTCCGGGCGCCCGTGGGGTGCGGCCGGGCGAGGGAAAAGGCTGCTCCGTCCGGGCGGCTTGGCCGCCGGACAGGTGTGAGGCAGGTCACCTCCGTTCGCGAAATTTCCGGGGACGGTCTCCCCGTTTAACCGTGTGTACGAAACGGGGACCGAGTCCCCGGAAATGTTGAACGCCGAATCTTCGTGCCGGAAGGAGTGCCGTCGTGGGAGTCGTTACCGCTAGCACCACCACCACCCAGCAGCCCGCGCGGCCCAGGCTGCGCGCCGACGCCCTGCGCAACAGGGAGCGGATCGTCGCGGCGGCCCGCGAGGTGCTCGTCGAGTACGGGGCGGAGATCTCGCTCGATGAAATCGCTCGACGGGCGGGGGTCGGCAATGCCACCCTTTATCGGCACTTCGCGGACCGCGGCGAGCTGGTGCATCATGTCACCGTCTCGGTGATGGAGCGCATCGCCGACCAGGCCGAAGTCGCCCTGGCGGAGGAGCCCGACGCCTTCGCGGCGCTGCGTCGCTTTGTGCACGCGGCGGCCGACGAGCGCGTCGGCGCACTGTGCCCGCTGCTCTCCGACGGCATCGACAAGGAGCATCCTGACCACATTGCCGCGCATACGCGCCTGGACGGCGCCATCAACGCCCTGATGGCCGCCGGGCGCGACTCCGGCCAACTGCGCGCCGACATCGACGCCGGTGATCTGATGGTCGCCCTGACTCAGCTCACCAGGCCGCTGCCCGGCGGCGCCTGTGTGAACTTCGGCATCTTCGTGCACCGGCACCTACAGCTGTTCCTGGACGGACTGGCTGCCCCGGGGCGCTCCGTACTGTCCGGCTCCGCCGCCACTTTGGAGGATCTCAAGCGTCGCCCGTGACGCACATCACGCGTCTTCCGGTGCACCTGGACCGATTAATTCCCGTTCGTTCGCCAGTCAGTCTTTTCGTCGTCAGTAACGGCCCGTAGGCAGAAACCACCCGTAGCGCCGCCGCGCGTTGTCACCTTCCGGTGCGCCGCTACGTCGTTGTTGTGTCAGTCCGTTGCGCCAGCACTTCCTTACGTACGTCCTTTAGCCCACCAAACGTCCCGTTTTTCACTCTCCGCACCGCAAGGTAGGCCCACCCATGCCTGAAACGGCACAGTTCGTCGATCCCCGGCGCTGGAAAGCGCTGATATTCATCGCCCTCGCCCAGCTGATGGTCGTGCTCGACGCGACCATCGTGAACATCGCGCTGCCCTCCGCCCAGGACGCCCTGGACATCTCCGACGGCAACAAGCAGTGGGTCATCACGGCCTACGCCCTGGCCTTTGGTGGTCTGCTGCTCTTCGGTGGACGCCTCGCCGACCTGTGGGGCCGTAAGCAGACCTTCATCGTCGGCCTGATCGGCTTCGCGGCCGCCTCGGCGCTGGGCGGCGCCGCGCTCAACTCGCCCATGCTGATGGGCGCCCGTGCGCTGCAGGGCATCTTCGGTGCGCTGCTCGCCCCGTCGGCGCTCTCGCTGCTGGCGGTGACGTTCACCGACGCCAAGGAGCGCGCCAAGGCGTTCGGCATCTTCGGTGCCATCGCGGGTGGTGGCGGTGCCGTCGGTCTGATCCTCGGCGGTGTGCTGACCGAGTACATGAACTGGCGCTGGACGTTCTTCGTCAACATCCCGTTCGCCATCGTCGCCGCGGTCGGCGCGATCGCCGTGATCCGCGAGCCCGCCGAGAGCCACAACACCGCCAAGCTCGACATCCCCGGTGTGCTGCTGGCCACGCTGGGCCTGGTCTCGCTGGTCTACGGCTTCACCCGCGCCGAGAGCGACGGCTGGACCGCCGGTATCACCGTGGGCCTGTTCGTCGCGGCCGTCGTGCTGCTGGCCGCCTTCGCGGTCGTCGAGTCCCGGGTCAAGGCGCCGCTGCTGCCGCTGCGCGTCGTCACCAACCGCAACCGCGGTGGCGTCTACCTGGCGCTGGGCCTGGCCGTCATCGGCATGTTCGGTCTGTTCCTGTTCCTCACCTACTACATGCAGATGGTGAAGGGGTACAGCCCGGTCAAGAGCGGTCTGTCCTTCCTGCCGATGATCGTCGGCATGATCACCGGCTCCACGCAGATCGGCACCCGGCTGATGACCCGGGTCCCCGCCCGGATGCTGATGGGCCCGGGCTTCCTGGTCGCCGCGGTCGGCATGCTGCTGCTGACCCAGATCGACCTGGACAGCTCGTACCCGCTCCTGATCCTGCCCGGGTTCCTGCTGCTGGGCCTCGGTATGGGTACGGCGTTCATGCCGGCGATGAGCCTGTCCACGTTCGGCATCCAGCCGCGTGACGCGGGTGTCGCCTCCGCGATGGTCAACACCTCGCAGCAGGTCGGCGGCGCGATCGGCACCGCGCTTCTCAACACCATCGCCACCAGCGCGGGGGAGAAGTACGGCAAGGCGCACGCGGCCACGGCCAAGTCGCCCGAGCTGCTGCGGCTGCAGTCGCAGGTGCACGGTTACACCACCGCCATCTGGTGGGCGGTCGGCATCCTGGTGGTCGCCGCGGCGATCGCCGTGACCTTCGTCAACGCCGGGCGGCAGGACGGCAGCTCCACTGCCAGCGGCTCCGGCGAGGGCGCGGCCGAGGACGCGATCCCGGTCATGGCGCACTGATACGCGGTGCGGCTCCGGCCGTACGACGTGGAAAGCCCCGTTCCTCCAGGAGGAGCGGGGCTTTCCGCTGTTCTGGCGCCTGTTCGCCCGTTTCAGCGCAGCCAGGGGAGGTCGGCGCCCTCCGGCTGAAGACCATCGGCGATGATGCGGCAGATGTCGCCGAACTGGCCGATCTGCTCCGGTGTGAGCCGGTCGAATATGGCCGCGCGTACGGCCTCGACATGGCCGGGCGCGGCCTTCTTCAGCACCTCGAACCCCTCGTCCGTCAGCACGGCGTTCTGCCCGCGCTTGTCGGAGGCGCAGTCCTCGCGCCGTACCCAGCCGTTCTTCTCCAGACGGGTGATGGCGTGCGAGAGGCGGGACCGGGTGATCTTCGCGGCCGCGGCCAGTTCCGTCATCCGCAGCCGGTGGCGAGGCGCCCACGAGAGCTTCACCAGCAGGCCGTAGTACACATGCGGCAAGCCCGCGTCGCGCTGCAGCTGACGGTCGAGATGGTCTTCGAGCAGCATGTTCGCCTGGAGGTAGGACTGCCAGGCGTGTTGTTCATCGTCGGTCAGCCAGCGGGGTTCTTCGGCGTCTGCGGGGGTCGTCATCGCTTCCACGATCTTATTGTAAGAGCTATTTCTTGAAGTTTAAACTACTGGGCGCTACACTGGTTCCGAAAAGTTTTCTTGAGACTTCAAGTTATGGCTACGGGAGCCGCCATGTCCGCCGCCACGCCGTCCTCGTCCGTATCGGGCGGGCGCATGCCCGCCCTCTACCTCAGCCACGGTGCTCCGCCGCTCGCCGACGACCCGGTCTGGCCCGGTCAGCTCGCCGCCTGGTCGGCGGGGCTGCCCCGGCCCACGGCGATCCTGATGGTCTCCGCCCACTGGGAAGAGGCCCCGCTGGCCCTCGGGGCCACCCAGGCCGTGCCGCTGGTGTACGACTTCTGGGGCTTCCCCGAGCACTACTACCGGGTGCGGTACGACGCCCCCGGCGCGCCCGAACTCGCCGAGCGCGTGCGCAAGACGCTGCGTACGGCGGGCACGCCCGTCCAGGACATCCCGGACCGGGGCCTGGACCACGGCGCGTACGTCCCGCTCGTCGAGATGTACCCGGACGCCGACATCCCCGTCCTGCAGGTGTCGATGCCGACCCTCGACCCGAGCGAGCTGATGGCCATCGGCCGCAAGCTCGCCCCGCTGCGGGACGAGGGCGTGCTGATCGTCGGCAGCGGCTTCTTCACCCACAACCTGGCCGCGCTGCGGAACGCGGGCCCGACGCCGCCCGGCTGGTCGACGGAGTTCGACGACTGGGGGCAGCGGGCGCTGGACGCCCAGGACGTCGACGCGCTGCTGGACTTCGAGCGCAAGTCCCCGGCGGGCCGCCTGGCCCACCCGCGCACCGAGCACTTCGCGCCGCTGTTCGTCACCCTGGGCGCCGCGGAGTCCGACCTCGGCGGCCAGCGCAGCGTCATCGACGGCTTCTGGATGGGGCTGGCCAAGCGGTCGGTGCAGTTCGGCTGACCGTCGCGCGTTCGCGAGGTCGCGCGTTCGCGCGTCGGGTCACGCGTGGGTCGCGCGTGGGGTCACGTGTGGGGTCATGCGATCGGCTCGATGAGCGCGCATGCGCGCAGGGCCGCCGCCACGGCGAGGTCGTCGCCCCCGCCCTCGCCGCCCCCGCTCCCGTCGGTCGGCGCCATGACATCGAGCACGGTGTCGGTCAGCTTGATCGCGTGCTCGTCGCCGTGCGAGGCGGCACGCGTGAAGATCTCCTCGGCCTGCTCGGCGGGTGTGGCCCCGGCCGGTACGGACGGCAGCTCGCCGTGCGGAAGGCCGGTGGGCGGCGCGTACGCGGCCAGCACCGCGGCGTTCGCCGCCCACGCCGCGTCCAGGCTGGTCGCCCACAGCTCGCGGGGGAGCGCGGGGAGGGTGCGCAGCACGGCGTTGGGCGCGGTCACGGCGTGGACCAGCATGATCGGCGAGCCGTGGGCGTGGGTGGCGTAGCGGTGGGCGGCGGCCCGTACGAGTTCGGTCAGCAGCTCGCGCGCCTGATCCGGGCCGAGCGCTCCAGAGGCGGGGCCGGGCTCTCCGGAGGCGGGGGCGAGCGCTGCGGAGGCGGGGCCGGGCCAGACCGGGAACGTCGTGATCTGCGCCAGCCGGTCGCGGATGCCGCCGCTCTGGTCCGCGACGCGCGGTACGGCGGCCATCGCCTCGGCGGCGGTGCGCGGGGCGGGCCCCGGCAGCCGGTCGAGCGGGGGCAGCGGGGCGTGGCGGGCGGCCCAGTAGCCGAGGGCGTGGGCCAGCTCATGGGCGCGTGGCCCGGTCGCGAGCTCGTCGGCGGGGGAGTGGGCGCTTTGGCGGACGGCGGCGGAGTGCGTCTCGCCGAGCAGGGTGCGTACGGCGTGGCCGACGCGGATGACCGGGTGCGTCGCCCCGCCGGCGATCCCGGGCAGCAGCCGCGGCCACCACGCGGCGAGGACCTGGCGCCAGGGGTGGTCGGCGAGCTCGCGGGTGAAGTACGCGGTCCAGTCGGCGATCCGGCGCGGGTCGCCGAGCGCCTCGGACCAGTTGTCCGCGGTGACGGTGGCGTACGGGGTCGGCATGTCCTCGAGCTTGTTGGAGTAGAGGTCGAGCCAACGGTGCACCGAGGGGGCCTGTCCATGCCGGACCAGGGCCTCGACGGTCATCGGGGCGTGGTTGGTCAGCCAGCCGCCGCGCTCGGGGCCCGTGGTGTGCAGCCGGTCCAGTGCTTCGTCGAGTGTGCCGCTCGTGTCGTCCATGCACGCCACGCTAGGCAGGGGCGCCGGGCCCCGTAACGGTCCGGCGATGTACGGGAGCGGGGTCCGCGGACCTACGCCGCGCGGCCCCGGTCCACCGGCCTGACCGCCGCTCTCAGCCGGCCGGGTGGGTGCGGAAGATATAGAGGGAGGCCGCGTACATCGCGAGCCCGCCGCCGAGGCCCATCATGGAGGAGCGGAACACGGAGTGCTCGCTCAGGCTGTACAGGAAGCCGAAGGCGCAGCCGAAGAGCGCCCCGTACGCGGCCGACCTCAGCTCCGGCATCAGGGCGGACTGGACCCGGCCGACCAGATAGCAGAGCGCCCCGACGACCACGGCCGCCGCCAGACCGAGCAGGCCGGCCGGGAGGATGGGGGTCCCCTCGTTGTGGTCGATGAAGATCGCGTACCCGCCGGCGAAGATGCCCAGGACGAGCGGGACCACCCAGGACGCGGAGGGATGCAGCCGGACCTGGGCGTGGGGGTGGGGGACGCGGAGGTGCGGGTGGTGGCGGTGGCGCGCCGGAGCGGCGGTGGGGGCGGTGGGGGCGTTCATGGCGGGCTCTCCTTCCTCGACACCCTGACCTGTCTCCCTCCAGCGCACACCCGGGTGACGGGCCGGGCAACTCGGTCGGTGGAGTGGTCGCGCAACCAGAATCCGGCCGCTGACGTCTTCGGGGATGAGAGCAACCGCGGGCGCCGCAGCCCGACGGTGAACGGTCGGAAACGGGGGTGATGGCCGTGGCTGACACCCGTCCTGACCTGCACTTCCGGGTGTTATAAGGGCAAATCGACACCGTGTGTCGGGACAGGGTACTGCATGATCGCGAAAACGTGTGCGCGCCATGGGAATTCTGTCCGGATTCCAGTCGTTGTTTCCATCGGACGGGGCACCCGGCAGGAACACCGTCCATAGTCCGCGCCCGATCCATCTGTAAGGGAGCACGCATGGCAACCCGTGCCGTCGCCCGCAATCAGGCCACCAGCAGTGGCGCTGATGGGGCCAACAGTGTTCGCGCCACAGGCGGGGAGATCGCCGATCGCGACCTGGTCGGCATGTATCTCGACGAGATCGCTCGCACCCCGCTGCTCGACGCGGCCAAGGAGGTCGAGCTGTCTCAGGCAATCGAAGCGGGTGTCTATGCCCAGCAGATCCTGGACGGTGAGATCGAGGACGCCTTGGCGGCCGGTGCGAGCCGTGGGGAGCTGGAGGCGATAGCCGCTGAGGGCGCCCGCGCCAAGGACGTCTTCATCCGTTCCAACCTGCGCCTGGTCGTGGCCGTCGCGCGCCGGTACCCGCGCAGCGGGCTGCCGCTGCTCGACCTGATCCAGGAGGGAAACGCGGGCCTGGTCCGCGCGGTGGAGAAGTTCGACTACACGAAGGGCTTCAAGTTCTCGACGTATGCCACGTGGTGGATCCGCCAGGCCATCACGCGCTCGATCGCCGATCAGTCCCGCACCATCCGGCTGCCCGTCCATCTGGTCGAAGAGCTTGGCCGGATCCGGCGGGTGCAGCGCGAGTTCAACCGTGAGCACGGCCGTGAGCCGGAGCACTCGGAGATCGCGGCGGAGCTGGGCTCCACGACCGAGCGGGTCTCGGATGTGCTCGACTGGGCCCGTGACCCCGTCAGTCTGAACATGTCGGTGGACGACGAGGGCGAGACCCAGTTCGGCGATCTGCTGGAGGACACCTCGGCCGTCTCGCCCGAGCAGTCGGTGATGACACTGCTGCGCAGCGAGGAGCTGGAGGATCTGATCGGCCGGCTCGACGACCGCACGGCCTCCATCATCAAGGCCCGGTACGGCATCGACGACGGGCGGGAGCGCACGCTCACCGAGGTCGGCAAGCAGCATGGCCTCACGCGCGAGCGGATCCGCCAGATCGAGAAGCACGCGCTGCTGGAGCTGAAGAAGATGGCGCGCCAGACCGGCTTCGACGAAGCGGCCTGAGCCACCGTCCCCCGTACCGAGCCCCGGCGCCTCTCCCCCCCAGGCGCCGGGGCTCAACCCTGGGCTGCTCAGACGGCGAAGCCGCCGTCCACGGCGATCGACGCCCCGGTGATGTACCGGCCCTCGTCCCCGGCGAGGTGGGAGACGGTCGCGGCGATCTCCGACGGCTGTCCGTAGCGGCCGAGCGCGGTGAAGCCGCTCTGCATGGCGGCGCTCTCCCCGTCGGCGGGGTTCATATCGGTGTCGATGGGGCCGGGGTGGATGAGGTTGACGTTGATGCCGCGCGGGCCGAGCTCGCGGGTCAGCGCCTTGGTCAGGCCGGTGAGGGCCGTCTTGCTCATCGCGTACAGCGAGCCGCCGGGGAAGGCGACGCGCTCGGCCATACAGCTGCCGATGTTGATGATGCGCCCGCCGTCGGTCAGATGGTGGGCGGCGGCCTGAGCCGCGAGGAACGGTGCGCGGACATTGACGGCGAGGACGCGGTCCACGTCCTCCAGCGTCAGGTCGCCGAACGGGCCGAGCACGCCGGCGCCCGCGTTGTTGACCAGGATGTCGAGCCGCCCGAACTCCGCGGCGGCCGCGGCCACGGCCTCGCGCACCGCGCGCGGGTCCGCGCTGTCGGCCTGGACGGCCAGGGCCCGGCGGCCCAGGGCCTTGATCCGGTCGACGACGGCCGCCGCCCGCTCCTCGTTGTTCTGATACGTCAGCGCGACGTCGGCGCCGTCTTCGGCGAGCCGGAGCGCCACCGCTTCGCCGATGCCCCGGCTGCCGCCCGTGACCAGTGCCGCCTTGCCGTCGAGTGCCATGTGTGTCCCTCGTCCTGTCTTCAGTTGCTTTGTTGTGGATTGAGCCGTCCTGGAGGACATGACTCGATCCTCGTGGGGCGGGAGCGGGGATTCCGGCGGCATTCGGACGTCGCGCTGGCGCGCCACATATGCCCGATCGCGTCCGGCTTCGGTCCGGGGATGTCCGTACGGGATTGTTTCCTGCCCGAGTCTGTTTACTTCCCGGCTTTAGGGACGTAATCTGGCCGCGAAATCACAGGTTCGGGCATGGAAAGGACGTAAACCCACATGTACGCACCGGAGCGGCAGCAGGAGATCCTCCGGCTGGCCCGCGAGAGCGGCCGGGTGGATGTGCTGTCCCTCGCCGAGGAGTTCCAGGTCACCGCCGAAACGGTGCGGCGCGACCTGCGGGCGCTCGACAGGGCGGGCCTGGTCCGCCGCGTGCACGGGGGTGCCATCCCGGCCGGCCGTCTCGACTTCGAACCCGACCTCGCCGAGCGCGAGAGCACCGCCGCCGACGAGAAGGACCGCATCGCCCGCGCCGCCGTCGCCGAACTGCCCGCCGACGGCAGCGTGATCATCGACGCGGGCTCGACGTCGGCCCGGCTCGCCGCCGCGGTCCCGCTGGAGTCCGACCTCACGGTCGTCACCCACGCGCTGCCGATCGCCGCCCGGCTCGCCGACCACCCCGGAATCGCCCTCCACCTCGTCGGCGGCCGGGTCCGCCACCGCACACGCGCCGCGGTGGACGCATGGGCGCTGCGCGGCTACGGCGAGATCAAGGCCGATGTCGTCTTTCTCGCCACCAACGGCTTCTCGCTCGAGGGCGGCCTGACCACCCCTGATCTCGCGGAGGCCGCCGTCAAGCGCGCCATGGTCTCCGCCGCCCGCCGGGTCGTCCTCCTCGCCGACTCGTCCAAGTTCGGCCAGGAGCACTTCGCCAGGTTCGGCGATCTCGGCCATGTCGATCTGCTGATCACCGACACCGGGCTCAGCCCGCAGGACGCCCTCGCCATCGAGCGGCAGGGCACGGAAGTAGCGCGCGTATGATCCTCACCGTCACCCCCAATCCCAGCCTGGACCGTACCTACGAGATTCCGGCGCTGGAGCGCGGCGCCGTACTGCGCGCCGCGGCCGACCGGGTCGACCCCGGCGGCAAGGGCGTCAATGTCTCGCGGGCCGTGGCCGCGGCCGGGCACCGCACGGTCGCCGTGCTGCCGCTGGGCGGGCCGGAGGGCGCGCTGCTGGCGCGGCTGCTCGGCGGGCTGGGGATCGAGGCTGCGGGCGTCCCCGTGCAGGGCTCGACCCGGGTCAATATCTCCGTGGCCGAGCCCGACGGCACCCTCACCAAGATCAACGCGGCCGGGCCCGAGCTGACCGCCGCCGAGGCGGAGGCACTGCTGGAGGCCGTACGGACGCAGTCGGCCGACGCCGACTGGATCGCCTGCTGCGGCAGCCTGCCCCGGGGGCTGGCCCCCGAGTGGTACGCCGAGCTCGTGGCGCGGGCCCACCGCGCGGGTGCCCGGATCGCCCTGGACACCTCCGGCCCCTCGCTCACGGCGGCCCTGCGCGAGCGCCCCGACGTCGTCAAGCCGAACGCCGAGGAGCTGGCCCAGGCCGTGGGCCGCCCGCTGGCCACCGTCGGCGACGCGGTCAAGGCGGCCGAGGAGCTGCGGGCGCTCGGCGCGCGCGCCGTCCTGGCCAGCCTCGGCGCGGACGGCCAGCTGCTCGTCGACGAGACGGGCAGCTACTTCGGCGTGGCTCAGGTCGCCGCCGTCCGCAGTAATGTCGGTGCGGGCGACGCTTCCCTCGCCGGATTCCTCGCGGCGGGCGGTCTCGGGCCGGCCGCCCTGGCCTCGGCCGTGGCCCACGGCGCGGCCGCCGTACAACTGCCGGGCAGCGTCATGCCCACCCCGGCCGATCTGGACCCGTCCGCCGTCACCACGACCGCGGACGTCCCGCTGGACCGCGCACTCACGGAGCCCGCGTGACCAGCCCGACCCCGTCCCACCCCCTCCCACCCCCAGTCCCCACTCTGCCGCCCACCTTCCCCGGGGCGGTACCGCACGCAAGGGAGCCGCGAGATGAGTGAGCTGATCACCGCGGACCTGGTCGACCTGGACCTGTCCGCCGATACCAAGGAAGCGGCTGCCCGGTCGCTCGCCGAACGCATGGTCGCGGCCGGCCGCGTCACGGACCTCGACGGCTTCCTCGCCGACGTGGCAGCCCGTGAGGCGCAGATGCCGACCGGCCTGGACGGCGGCATCGGCATACCGCACTGCCGCAGTGAGCATGTCACCGAGCCGACCCTGGCCTTCGGGCGCAGCGCCGCGCGCATCGACTTCGGCGCCCCGGACGGGCCGGCCGACCTGATCTTCCTGATCGCCGCCCCCGCGGGCGCGGACAGCGATCACCTGACCATCCTGTCCAGCCTGGCGCGCCAGCTGATGAACGCCGAGTTCACCGGTGCCCTGCGCGCGGCCGAGGACCCGCGACAGGCGGCCGCCCTGATCCGCGGCGACCAGCCGGAGCCGTCGGCGGCCGACGCCGAGGCGAGCACCAAGACCCCGGCGGCCGACGCCTCCGGCGACCAGGCCACCGCCGCGTCGGGCGGCCAAGCGGCTGCCGCGGCGGGTGCAGCGTCGGGTGCGGCCGCTTCCGGTGCCGGGTCCGAGCCCGCGGCGGCTGCGGCTTCCGAGCCCTTCCGGGTCGTGGCCGTCACCTCCTGCCCCACCGGCATCGCCCACACCTATATGGCGGCCGAGTCGCTGGAGAGAGCGGCTCAGGACGCCGGGATCGAGCTGGTGGTCGAGACCCAGGGCTCGGCCGGGTTCGACAGACTCGCCCCCGCGACCATCGCCGCCGCCGATGCGGTGATCTTCGCGCACGACGTGGAGGTGCGGGACAAGGAGCGGTTCGCCGGGAAGCCGACCGTGGACGTCGGAGTGAAGGCGGGCATCAACCGCCCGGCGGAGCTGATCGCCGAGGTGCGCGAGAAGGCCGCGCGCGGCGAGACCAGCGCACCGGCCGCCGCCTCCGCGGGCGCCGACCGCTCGGCGCCGATGGACCGGGCCGGCGAGTCCGGCGACCGCTTCGGCACCCGGCTGCGCAAGTGGCTGATGACGGGTGTCAGCTACATGGTCCCGTTCGTGGCTGCGGGCGGTCTGCTGATCGCGCTGGCCTTCGCGATCGGCGGTTACGAGATCGCGAGCGCCAAGTCCGTCGCCGACCACTTCGTGTGGGCCGAGAAGGACAGCTGGGCGGCGCTGCTCTTCCAGATCGGCGGGGCCGCGTTCACCTTCCTGGTGCCGGTCCTGGCCGGCTATATCGCCTATGGCATGGCCGACAGGCCCGGTCTGGTGCCCGGCTTCGTCGGTGGCTACATCGCGACCACCATCAAGGCGGGCTTCCTCGGCGGCCTGGTCGCGGGTCTGATCGCGGGCGCGGTCGTCATGGGCATCCAGCGGTTCAAGGTCCCGGCGTCGCTGCGCGGCATCATGCCGGTCGTGGTGATACCGCTGATCTCCTCGGCGATCGTCGGCTTCCTGATGTTCGTGGTGATCGGCAAGCCCATCGCCTCCGCCCAGAAGGGCATGACCGACTGGCTCAACGGCCTCTCCGGTACGAACGCCATCATCCTCGGCGTCATCCTGGGCCTGATGATGTGCTTCGACCTGGGCGGCCCGGTCAACAAGGTCGCGTACGCCTTCGCGACCGCCGGTATCGGGGTATCGGACCCGAGCACCGGCAGCCTCAAGATCATGGCCGCGGTGATGGCGGCCGGTATGGTCCCGCCGCTGGCCATGGCCCTGGCCACCACCGTCCGTGGACAGCTGTTCACCAAGACCGAGCGGGAGAACGGCAAGGCGGCCTGGGTGCTGGGAGCCTCCTTCATCAGCGAGGGCGCCATCCCCTTCGCGGCGGCGGACCCGCTGCGGGTGATCCCCTCCTCGATGGTCGGCGGCGCGGTCACCGGCGCGCTGTCGATGCTCTTCGACTGCACGCTGCGCGCCCCGCACGGCGGCATCTTCGTGGTCCCGCTGATCGGCCAGCCGTTCCTGTACCTGCTGGCCATCGCGGCGGGCACGGCGGTCTCGGCCGGTCTGGTCATCGTCCTCAAGGGGATGCGCAAGACCACCCCGTCCGAGACGGCCACCCCGGCCGTCGGCGGTGAGCCCGCCACGGGCGCCGGTGCCGGCGGTGAGACCAAGGTGCCCGTCACGGTCTGACCTGGCCGGCCTCCACCACAACCACTGCCACACCCACCGCCGCCATCCGCGGCGTGCTTCCCTCGGCGGTGAGACGGACCCCCTCCGTCTCACCGCCGAGTCATGCGCGGGGCGATACATCATCCGTCACCTCCGTCGGCAGGTCGCGCGATGCGTAGTAGGCGCCGAGCGCGGCCTCGCTGCCCGACCCCATGGCGGTCGCGATCCGCTGGAAGCGGGCGGAGCGCAGATCGCCCGCGGTGAAGACCCTCGGGTGCTGATGGGAGGGCGGACAGTAGCCCGAGGCGTCGGCGGAGAGGTTCCCGCCGGGCGGCGTCGGGCCGCTGCCGAGGTTCCGGAACCCCCGGTGGCAGGTCAGGGTCCGCCGGTCGCCCTCCACGGTCAACACCTCGGCCGTAAGCGGCAGCTCGGCCATGAGTTGTGCCTCGGCCGTGAGTGGCGCCTCGGGCACGGGTGGCTCTCCGGGCACGGGTGGCTCCCCGGGCGAGGGCGGTACGAGGGTCAGATGGCGCACCGGCACCAGTTCGACCCTCGGGTCCTGGGCGATCTCCTCGGCCTTGTACGCGTCACCCGGCGGACAGGCCACGACGAACCGGCTCTCCAGGCCCGGATGGGCCCGCAGCAATGTGCCGAGCGGCCGGTCGGCGCCGAGGACCAGCGCGGTACGGCCGGTGAGCGCGGCCGGGTCCGCCTCCCACAGCGGAGGCAGCGCCAACCCCTCGGGGCCGTCGATCCACCCCACGTCCTCCGGCCGCAGCGGCCCGACACCGGTGGCGACCACGGCGTACGGCGCGGTCAGCAGTAGACCGGAACCGGACGCCTCCGTGGGCACGGCGGTCACCTCCACCCGGTCCTCATAGGCGCCGATCCGCACGGCGCGCCGACCGAGCTCCACCCGGCACAGGCCGCTGCGGGCGACATCGGCCGTGATCGCCGCCGCCAGAGCCGGGCCGGTGGAGAAGCCCAGCACATTGCCGAGCACCGGAATGCGCTCCAGCGTCCGGCACAGTGCCTCACCCGGATCGACGAGCACGGACCGCATACCGAGACCCGCGGCCATCACCACGGCGGCACAGCCGGCCGGGCCACCGCCGACGACGATCAAGTCGGCCTCCACCGCGGTGGTATGCACGGCGGAGGTATCCATGTCGGTGGTGTCCACCGCGGTGGTGTCCGTCATCGGGCTCCCCTCAACTTCCCTCGCCCCGTCTCCGCGGGGCTCTCCCTACGGGTCCCTCTACGGGGCTCCGACCCCGTCCTCCGTCTCGTCCTCCGGTCCGGCCTGTCCGGGGCCGTACAGGTCGCGGTACGAGGGGAACACGCCCCCCGGCCCGTCCACCCCCTCGGCCGCCAGTACCCCCTTGACCACCGCCCGGGTCAGCACATCAGCCCCTGCGGCCAACACGTCGTTCAGCGCCCCGGCCTCCATATGCACCCCGAACGCCGGGTCCTGCCCGCCGTCGGCGCCCTCGGGCACGAGCGGGCGGCCGCCCGTCGCCAGGGCGAAGACCGTGTCGCCGTCGGACAGCAGATGCACCGGCCGCACCGCGCGCGCCAGGCCGTCATGCGCCGTGCCCGCGAGCTTGTGCGCCTGGGCGCGGGTGAGCACCGCGTCCGTGGCAACCACCGCCAACGTGGTGTTCAGCGGGGGCCGTACGGAGGCCGCCGAGCGCCGCTCCGACTCGGCCCGCGCGGCGGCCAGTCGACGCTGCGCCCTGGCGTGCTCTGCCTCGCCGGGGCGCCGCGCCCGGCCGCCCTCCCGCGCCAACTCATCTGGCCCGTACGGCTCGTACGGCTCGCCGAACCACTCCCCGTACAGCGCGCCCGTCAGCGGATCGACCACCGAGCCCGCCGCGTTGACCGCCGCAAGGGCGGCCACGGTGATCCCGGACGGCAGGATCACGCTCGCCGATCCGATGCCTCCCTTGACGCCGCCCGCCACCGCGCCCGTGCCGGCCCCCACACTGCCCTGCACGACCGGCGCGCCCATGTCCGCACCGGCCGCGGCGTCGATGGCCGCGCGCCCCAGCGCGGCGTCCGGCCGGGCCCGCCAGTCGCCCCCGCGCCCGAGGTCGAAGAGGGCGGCGGCCGGTACGACCGGCACCACCTGGGCCGGGTCGGGGCCGACCCGGAAGCCGCGGCCCCGCTCCTCCAGCCAGGCGGCCACTCCGGAGGCGGCGTCCAGCCCGAACGCGCTGCCGCCGGTGAGCACGACGGCATCGACGCGCTGGACGAGATTGCGCGGATCGAGGGCGTCGGTCTCGCGGGTGCCGGGGCCGCCGCCCCGGACATCGACCGCGGCGATCGCACCTCCTTCGGGGGCCAGTACGACGGTTGTGCCGGTGAGCCATCCGCCGTCGGTCCGCTGCGCATGGCCGATGCGCAGTCCGGGTACATCTGTCAGGGCGTCGACCTGGCCGGGGCGGGCGGGTCGGGGTGTCGTCCGGTCGGTATCCATGGGCGCTATGCGTAGCACGGAGGCCGTGGCGAAGCGCCCGCGGGCACTGGAACCTTCGGACGGGGACCTCATCAACAGGACGTTCATCAGACGTTGATTGGCCGACGGCAGGCTGTGCGATATGCCGTTCGCCCGCGTCCGAAGGAAGACCAACGTGCCCAGTACGTCTCGGACGGAGGAGCTCCCGACCCTGGCCGCCGCCGCGCGGCAGATACCCCGGGTGGCCCTCCGCTGGATCAGTGAGCCGGACTGCGAGGAAGAGCTGACGCACGCCGAACTGCTGGACCAGGCGGGTCGGGCGGCGGCGGCGCTGACCAGGCTCGGCGTGCGCGCGGGGGACCGGGTGGCGGTGCATCTGCCGCTGATCCCCGAGTCCGTGATCGCCACGCTCGCCTGCGGTCGCCTCGACGCCGTACGCTCCACCCTCCCCGTCGGGCTGCGCGCCCATGAGCTGCGTGACCGGCTGGCGGGGATGGACGCGAAGGTGCTGATCACCGCGGACGGCGAATGGCGGTGCGGGGAGCCGCAGTCGCTCAAGCCGCTGATCGACCGGGCGCTGGCGGGCAGCACGCGGATCCCCAAGGTCCTGGTCGTCCACCGCCTGGCCCGCCCCGTGTCCTGGACGCCCGGCCGGGACCTGTGGTGGCACGAGCAGCTGGCCGCCGCCCTCGCCGACGCGCCGTGAGGCCGGCCGTACTCTTGACGCATGAGCACCGCCCCTGACCCCGGACCGCGCGACCCGGCAGCCGCGCTGATCTTCGACGATCCGCTGGCGCAGCAGTCCTCGGACGACACGGACCGCGGCTGGGGTGAGCGGTCGCCCGGCGGCGACGTCGGCGATGGCACCGACAGCGCCGCGGACCTGGCCCGCTTCCTCGACGAGAAGCCGCCCCACCACCTCTGAGCTCCGGAACCCCGAGGGCTCAGGTGCTCGATCGGCTGCCGCGCTGCGCGATCAGCTCGTCCCTTATCTCGCGGAGCAGCGCGATCTCGGCGCTCTCCGTCTCGGCCTGCTTCTCCTCTTCCTGCCGCTCCTTGGCGGCCTTCCGCGCCAGATAGCGCGACATCGGCAGCACCATCAGGAAGTACACCACCGCCGCTGTGATCAGGAAGGTGAGCACGGCGCTCAGCACGGTCCCCCAGAGGATGGGGATGCCCTTGGTGACCTCGCCCGCGGCGTTCGTCTCGCAGGGGGCCTCCAGGCAGGAGCGGTACTTCTCCAGGTCCTTGGTGCCGAAAGCGCCGACGACCGGATTGATCAGGCCCTTCACTATGGAGTTCACGACACTCGTGAACGCGGCTCCGACCACGACCGCGACAGCCAGATCGATCACGTTGCCACGCATCAGGAAGGCCTTGAAGCCCTCCACGACGCTCTTCTTTTCCTCGCTCAACCCTTTGCCTCTCTCTTGCCGCACCGATTCTGGAGCGGACGGCTCCGCAACCTACGGTCAAGAGCGGCACAGCGCCACCGCCAACCTCGATGTGGCCGCCGCACCGGCCAGGGCCGCCGCGGTCGGCCGCGGCACCGCGAGCACCACCAGCGCTCCGCCGGCCGCCGCTCCGCCGCCCGTCGCTCCGAGATCTCCGGTCTCGACGTCCGCCGCCGCCACACGCCCCGGCCGCGGCACATCGGTCACCCGCGCGCCACGAGCGACCACATGGGCGGCGGCCGGGCCGCGGGCCTGATCGGACCCCGGGGCGGCCAGCACATCCACCCGGTCGCCGGGGCGCAGCAGTCGTACGGACGCCGCGTCGGCGATCCGCACCGGCGCGGACACGACGGCCGGAGGCGGCTCGCGCCGGCCGTCGTCCGGTGGCGAGGACGCCGCCGGACGCGGGTCGGAGCCGCCGGAGGGCGCGGCGGCAGCCAGCGCGGCCGCGCTCATCGCCAGACCCGCCGCCATCGAGCGCCGTCGCCGCCGTAACGCGCGCCGCAGCCGATCTCCGCCTCGGCTCACCCGCACCGGTCCGAACCGTGGCACCGCGCACGTCGGGGGAGTGCGACGGGACCGCTCGGCCCAGGACGGAGCCGAGCGGGGTCGGGACGCGGGCGAAGACGCCGAAGACGCCGAAGGCGAGGAGAGGGATGGAACAGGCGATAGAGAGGACGGAAGGGGCGGAAGGGATGGAGGCGATAGAGGAGACGAGGAGGGTGAGGAGGGTGAAAGGGATGCAGAGCGGAGGAACGGGTCGGACACGGCAATCACCGCCTGTCGTGAGAGGTCAGGAGCTTCTGACCCCTTCACGATGCCCGCCCTCGCCGGATCCCGCTGGGGCCTGTGCACAACCCCCAGGCTGTGGATAACTCCGTCACCCGCGCGGGTAAGTCCGCCGTCCGCTACGGCAGTTCGATCCCCAGGTCCCAGCCGTCGTGTCCATGCGCGCACAGACAGTCCCGCGCCGCGGTGGCCGGCAGTGCGCCCACGGCGTCGAACAGCACGTCGCGCAGCCGCTCCAGGTTCTCCCCGAACACCCGCAGCACTTCCCCGTGCGAGACCCCCTCGCCCGTCTCCGCCCCCGCGTCCAGGTCCGTGACCAGTGTCAACGACGTGTAGCAGAGCTCCAGTTCACGGGCCAGCACCGCTTCCGGATGCCCCGTCATGCCGACCACCGACCACCCCTGCGCCGCATGCCACCGAGACTCGGCCCGGGTGGAGAAGCGCGGCCCCTCGATCACGCACAGCGTGCCGCCGTCCACCGGCTCCCAGTCGCGCCCACGTGCCGCCGCCACCGCGATCTGCCGCCCTGTCGGGCAGTACGGATCGGCGAAGGTGGTGTGCACCACGTTCGGCACCCGCCCGTCCGGCAGCGCCTCGCCGTCGAAATAGGTCTGGACGCGGCCCTTCGTACGGTCCACCAGTTGGTCCGGCACCAGCAGTGTGCCCGGTCCGTACTCCGGCCGCAGCCCGCCCACCGCGCACGGGCCGAAGATCTGCCGCACGCCGACCGAGCGCAGCGCCCACAGGTTCGCGCGGTAGTTGATCCGGTGCGGGGGCAGGTGGTGCTTACGGCCGTGGCGCGGGAGGAAGGCGACCTTCCGCCCGGCGACCTCGCCGAGGAAGAGCGAATCGCTCGGTGCGCCATAGGGGGTCTCGACAGTGATCTCGGTCACGTTGTCGAGGAAGGAGTAGAACCCCGACCCGCCGATGACCCCTATCTCCGCCATCTCCGCATGCGTGCTGCTGGTGGTCTCCGCCATGCGATCACCCTAGCCAGCGCCGTCCGCGCATACGACATCCCGCCGTTCTCCCTCAAGGGGGAGCGGCGGGATGTCGTATGCGATTGAGGCGGTCGCGCGTCAGGCGGCCGACGAGGTACTGCTCGACGTGGACGACGACGAACTCGACGACGAGCCCGAGCCCGACGAAGAGCTCGAGGACGAAGACGACGACGAAGACGTGTCCGAGGAGGAGGACGAAGACGAGGACGAAGAGCCCTCGCTCTTCGCGGCCGCCGACTTGGACGAGCCGCCGCTCGTGCTGCTGGACGAGGAGCCGCGGCTGTCGTTCCGGTAGAAGCCCGAGCCCTTGAAGACGATGCCGACCGCCGAGAACACCTTCTTCAGGCGTCCCTTGCAGTTGGGGCACTCGGTGAGCGCGTCGTCGGTGAACTTCTGCACCGCCTCGAGGCCCTGGCCACACTCGGTGCACTGGTACTGATAGGTCGGCACTTACTCCTCCTGGCACTCTCACTCAATGAGTGCTAACGACGCTCCATAGTGCAGTATTCCGGCCCGCCAGTCCACTGCGGCGGGCCATACGGTGACCCAGGCCACGCGGCCCGGCCCGGCAGCCACGCGGCCCGATCACTCGGCCAAGCGCCCCGGCCCGGCACCCACGCGGCCCGCCCCGTCACTCGCCTCTCGTGCCCAGCCAGCCCGCCAGCTTGCCGCCCCGGCCCACCGCCCGCAGCCGCTCCTCCGCCGCGTCCCGTACCGGGTCCGTGGCCACGACCAGCAGCTCGTCGCCGCGCCGCAGCACGGTCGAGGGCTGTGGCACAAAGCTCTTCCCGTCCCGTACGACCAGGGTGACCGCGGCCCCCGTCGGCAGCCGTAGCTCGCCGATCTCCACGCCGTGCATCTTGGAGTCCTTGGGGATCGACAGCGACAGCAGATGCCCGCGCAGCCGCTCCAGCGGCGCCGACTCGATGCCGAGATCCGCCGCGGCCTCCCCCTCGCCCAGGCGCAGCCGGCGCGCGACCCAGGGCAGCGTCGGGCCCTGCACCAGGGTGTAGACGATCACCAGCACGAAGACGATGTTGAAGACCCGGCGGCTGTCGGGCACGTCCGAGACCACCGGGATGGTGGCGAGCACGATCGGCACCGCGCCGCGCAGCCCCGCCCACGACAGCAACGCCTTCTCCCGCCATGGCACCTGGAAGGGCAGCGTGCTCACCAGCACCGACAGCGGCCGGGCCACCGCGGTCAGCGCCAGCCCGACTCCGATGGCCGGCCAGATGTCGTCGCCCAGGTCGTGGGGGGTCACCAGCAGGCCGAGCAGCACGAACATGCCGATCTGCGCTATCCAGCCAAGCCCCTCGGCGAAGCCGCGCGTCGCCGGCCAGTGCGGCAGCTTCGCGTTCCCCAAGATCAACGAGGCCAGGTAGACGGCGAGGAAGCCGGAGCCATGGGCCAGCGCGCCGCCCGCGTACGCGATCACGGCGATCGCCATCACCGCGATCGGGTACAGGCCCGAGGCGGGCAGCGCCACGTGCCGCAGGCCGTACGCCCCCAGCCAGCCGATCGCCAGCCCCACCACCGCGCCGATGGCCAGCTCCAGGGCGATCTCGCCGAGCAGCATGTACCACGGCTCTATCGCGCGCTGGGCGGAGAAGGCGACCACGAGGATCACCACCGGGGCGTCATTGAAGCCGGACTCCGCCTCCAGGGTGCCCGTGAGCCTTCTGGGCAGGGGCACCTTGCGCAGCACCGAGAAGACCGCCGCCGCGTCCGTGGAGGACACCACCGCACCGATGATCAGCGCTTGCCGCCAGTCGAGCCCGACCAGATAGTGCGCGGCCGTCGCCGTGACCCCGACGCTCACCGCGACCCCCACGGTGGACAGCACCGCGGCGAGGGGCAGGGCGGGTTTGATTTCCCGCCACTTCGTGCCGAGGCCGCCCTCGGCCAGGATGACCACGAGCGCGGCATAGCCGAGGACCTGCGTGAGCGCGGCGTCCCCGAAGACGACGCCGATCCCGTCCTGCCCGATCGCGACGCCGAGACCGAGGTAGATGAGCAGGGTCGGCAGCCCGCTGCGCGTGGAGACCCTGACGGCCGCCACCGCTACGAGCAGGACGAGGGAGCAGATCAGCAGGAGTTCGTTGAGGTGGTGGACAGTCAGCGGCCGAACCTTTCTCACGGGAGCGGCCGGAAGGCTCCCCGACCGACCGGAACTTCATTGCCTTACCTAACATTTTACGGGTTCTTGACGCGAGTGGCTCACATGGATTTTTCGCGGGTGGTGGCCGGTGGGCGGCCCCAGTCATGACTCCGCGTAGGGGCGGCGACAGCGCTGCGCCTATGGTTGCTCCAGCACTCCAGGATCACCCTGCCCCTCCGAAGGACAGCGATGCCCGCCAACAAAAACGGCCCTTCTGGCAAAAAGAAGGGCCGACGTGCCCGCCTGATCGTGATCGCAGTCGTGCTGCTGCTCGTGGGGGGCGTCGGATACGGCACGTACTGGAGCATCAGTACGGTGCGTGCCTCCTTCCCGGAGACCACGGGATCGCTGCAGCTCAAGGGGCTGTCTGGGCCCGTACAGGTCAAGCGCGACGGCTACGGGATACCGCAGATCTACGCCGACACCCCTGAGGATCTTTTCCGCGCCCAGGGGTTCGTCCAGGCCCAGGACCGGTTCTGGGAGATGGACGTACGCCGCCACATGACGGCCGGTAGGCTCTCCGAGATGTTCGGCTCCGGACAGGTGGAGACCGACGCGTTCCTGCGCACCCTGGGCTGGCACCGGGTCGCGAAGCAGGAGTACGACACCAAGCTGTCGCCGACCACCAAGAAGTATCTGCGGGCCTATTCCGACGGGGTCAACGCCTATCTCGCGGACCACCAGGGCAAGGAGCTGTCCGTCGAGTACGCGGCTCTGGAGTTCGAGAACGACTACAAGCCCGAGAAGTGGACCCCGGTCGACTCGGTGGCCTGGCTCAAGGCCATGGCGTGGGATCTGCGCGGCAATATGCAGGACGAGGTCGACCGCGCGCTGGCCTCCAACCGGTTGACCGCCAAGGAGATCGAAGAGCTGTACCCGGCCTACCCGTACAGCCGCAACAAGCCGATCGTGGGCGAGGGCGCGGTGGACGAGACCACCGGCGCCTTCGACCCCAAGGCGACCGCGGCGGGCACCTCCGCCGACTCCACCGCGAACGGGGTCGCGGACGCCACCCAGGGCTTCCAGACCCAGCTCACCTCGCTCTCCAAGACCCTCGACGACGTACCGGCGCTGCTCGGCCCGAACGGCACCGGCATCGGCTCCAACTCCTGGGTGATCGCGGGCCGGTACACGACCACCGGCAAGCCGCTGCTCGCCAACGACCCGCATCTGGCCCCGCAGCTGCCGTCCGTCTGGTACCAGATGGGCCTGCACTGCAACCAGGTCAGCGCCGCGTGCCCGTACGACGTGGCGGGCTTCACGTTCTCCGGTATGCCGGGGGTCGTCATAGGTCACAACCAGGACATCGCCTGGGGCATGACCAACCTGGGCGCCGACGTGACCGACCTCTACCTGGAGAAGGTCACGGACCAGGGCTACCTCTACGACGGCAAGCAGACGCCGTTCAAGACCCGCGAGGAGACCATCAAGGTCGCCGGCGGCAAGTCCCGGACGATCACCGTCCGCTCGACCCGGCACGGTCCGATCGTCTCCGACCGCGACGACGAGCTCGGGGACGTCGGCAAGAGCGCACCGGTCGGGAGCGACGTCGGCGATGTGGCACCCGACCGCGGCGACGGCTACGCGGTCTCGCTGCGCTGGACCGCGCTGGACCCGTCCAACACCATGGACGCGGTCTTCGGGCTCAACACCGCCAAGAACTTCACCGACTTCCGCAAGGCGGCCCGCGACTTCGCCGTCCCGTCCCAGAACCTGATCTACGCCGACACCAAGAACCACATCGGCTACCAGGCGCCCGGCAAGATCCCCACGCGCGCCAAGGGGGACGGGCGTTACCCGGCGCCCGGTTGGGACTCGCGCTACGACTGGAACGGCTACATCCCGCAGTCCGAACTGCCCTGGGACTACGACCCCAAGCGGGGCTACATCGTCACCGCCAACCAGGCCGTCATAGGCAAGGACTACAAGTACAAGCTGACCGACGACTGGGGGTACGGGGCGCGCAGCCAGCGGATAACCGACCTGATCGAGTCGAAGATCAAGGACAACGGGAAGATCTCGACCGATGACATGCAGTCCATGCAGATGGACAACAGCAGCGAGATCGCCGAACTGCTGACCCCCTACCTGCTGAAGATCAACATCAAAGACGACTTCGTCAGGGAGGCGCAGAAGCTCCTGGAGGGCTGGGACTACACCCAGGATTCGGACTCCCCGGCCGCCGCGTACTTCAACTCCGTCTATCGCAACGTTCTTATGCTCGCGTTCGGAAATAAACTTCCGAAGGAGCTGCGGGTGGAGGGCCAGTGTCTGCGGGTCCGGCCCGCCGATGACTCCGGCCCCGCCGACGACCTGAACGGCAAGGCGCGGCTGGTGCGCGAATGCGGTCAGCGCGACGCGGCGTCGGCCCAGCCGGACGGCGGCGACCGCTGGTACGAGGTCCTTCGGAAGATCATCAAGGACCCCAAGAACCACTGGTGGAAGACCACCGGCAGCCGCCTGGAGCCCGCCGCCACCAACCGGGACGAGCTCCTGGCCGAGGCCATGAAGGACGCGCGCGCCGAGCTCACCGCCAAGCTGGGCAAGGACATCAACAGCTGGAGCTGGGGCCGACTGCACCAGCTGACGCTGAAGAACCAGACCCTGGGCACCGACGGCCCGGGTGTGGTGCAGTGGCTCCTCAACCGCGGCCCCTGGAACCTGTCCGGCGGCGAGGCCGCGGTCAACGCCACCGGGTGGAACGCGGCGGGCGGCTACGGCGTCACCTGGGTGCCGTCGATGCGGATGGTCGTCAACCTCGACAATCTGGACAAGTCGCGGTGGATCAACCTCACCGGTGCCTCCGGACACGCGTACAACGCGCACTACACCGACCAGACGGAGAAGTGGGCGAAGGGTGAGCTGCTGCCCTGGTCCTTCAGTAAGAGCGCGGTGAAGGAGTCGACGGACGACGAGCTGGCGCTCACGCCCTGACCCCTCCCGCCGGCGCGCCTCCGCACGCCCCCCGCGAGACCCCCGCCCATGCGGCGGGCAGGTTTCACGAGGGGCGTGCGGTCGTATAGGGGCTCGCCCAAGTCGTAGAGGCCCGCCTAAAGGGACCGGAAGCGGTGCACCGCCGAGGGCGTGACCGCCGCGTGCACCGGCCGGTCGTGGGCCTCACCCGGGACCTCGTCGAGCACCTCGCCGTCGTACAGCAGCACCACCAGCGCCGGCTGGGCCCCCGCCCGGTCCAGCCGGGCCAGCACCCGGTCGTACGAACCGCCGCCACGGCCCAGGCGCACCCCGCGCCGGTCCACCGCGAGCCCGGGCAGCAGCACCACGTCCGCCCCGGTGACCGCCTCGGGGCCCAGCCGCGGGCCGTCCGGCTCCAGCAGCCCCCGCCCGGCGCGCACCAGCCGCTCGGGGCCCTCGTCCTGGCCCCAGTCGAGGTCGTTGTCCTCCTGCAGAACCGGGAGCAGTACCCGTACGCCCCGAGCCCGCAGCGCCTCCCGCAGGTCCCGTGTGCCGGGCTCGCTGCCCACCGAGACATACGCGGCCACCGTCCCCGCCTCCGCGAGCTCCGGCAGCTCCAGCGCGCGACACGCCAGACGCGCCTGGGCGTCCGCGATGTCATCCGCCGTCAACCTGGCTCTCACCGCGATGAGGCTTCGCCGCAACTCCGGCTTACTACCTTCGGCATTGATCACTGAGTGCACAAACTTCCTGTCTCATGTCATATTCACCGAACCCTCATCAACCGCTTAAAGGCACCCGATAGGGTTCAGTACATGACTCAAGCGCGTACTCGGATCAGCAAGGCTGTCATCCCCGCTGCGGGGCTTGGAACCCGCTTCCTGCCGGCCACGAAGGCCACCCCCAAGGAGATGCTGCCGGTCGTCGACAAGCCGGCGATCCAGTACGTCGTCGAGGAAGCCGTCACCGCCGGGCTGTCCGATGTGCTCATGGTCACGGGCCGTAACAAGCGGCCCCTGGAGGATCACTTCGATCGCAACTACGAGCTCGAAGAGGCCCTGAGCCGCAAGGGCGACGAGACCCGACTCGCCCGCGTGCAGGAGTCCAGCGATCTCGCGACCATGCACTACGTCCGCCAGGGCGACCCCAGGGGCCTCGGCCACGCCGTGCTCTGCGCCGCCCCGCACGTCGGTGACCAGCCCTTTGCCGTCCTCCTCGGCGACGACCTCATCGATGCCCGCGATCCGCTCCTGTCCCACATGGTCGAGGTGCAGGAGGAGCACGGCGGCAGCGTCATCGCCCTGATGGAGGTGGACCCCGCCCAGATCCACCTCTACGGCTGCGCCGCGGTCAAGCCGACCCTGGACGGCGACGTGGTGCGGGTGACCGGGCTCGTCGAGAAGCCGGACCCGGCCGACGCGCCCAGCAACTACGCCGTCATCGGCCGCTACGTCCTCGACCCCGCCGTCTTCGACGTGCTGCGCGCCACCGAGCCCGGGCGCGGCGGCGAGATCCAGCTCACCGACGCCCTGCAGGCGCTCGCCGCCGATCCGGACCTCGGCGGGCCGGTCCATGGGGTCGTCTTCAAGGGGCGCCGCTACGACACAGGCGACCGTGGCGACTATCTGCGTGCCATTGTCAGACTCGCGTGCGAACGTGAAGACCTGGGCCCGGACTTCCGGGACTGGCTTCGCCGTTACGTCACCGAGGAGATGTAGCACTGTGAGCAGCACCGCAGCACGCGCCACCGCCCAGGGCCAGGACCAGGAGCCGGGGCCGGGCCCGCGGTCCGGCTCGTCCGGGCCGGGTCGGGGCGAGGATCGAGGCGGGGGCCGGAGCGGCGAGGGCCGGGGTGGCGAGGGCCGGGGTGAGAGCCGGGGCGCGGACCGTTTCTGGACGGTGGCCGAGCATCTCGACGACATCCTCGACCATCTCCACCCCCTCGACCCGATCGAGCTGCAGCTGCTCGAAGCCCAGGGCTGCGTCCTCGTCGAGGACGTCACCGTCCCCGCCGCCCTCCCGCCGTTCGACAACAGCTCCATGGACGGCTATGCCGTCCGTACGGCCGACATCGCGGCGGCGACCGAGGACTACCCCGCGGTGCTCACCGTCATCGGAGACATCGCGGCGGGCAGCGAGACCGCGCCCGCCGTCGCGCCCGGCGAGGCCGCACGCATCATGACCGGCGCCCCGCTGCCGCCCGGCGCCCAGGCCGTCGTGCCCGTCGAGTGGACCGACGGCGGCCTCGGCCAGGGGCCGGTCACCGCCATGCCCGCCCATAGCGAGGCCCCTGAGGGCGCGAGCGGCAGGGTGCGGGTGTACCGCCCGGCCACGACCGGGCAGCATGTGCGCCCCCGCGGCTGCGACGCCAGGGCGGGCGAGCTGGCGCTGGGCGCCGGCACGCTCCTGGGGGCGCCGCAGATCGGGCTGCTGGCCGCGCTCGGGCGCGCCACCGTCAGGGTGCGGCCGCGGCCGCGCGTGGTGGTGCTGTCGACCGGCAGCGAGCTGGTCCAGCCCGGCCAGGAGGCGGGCCCGGGCCGCATCCACGACTCCAACAGCTTCCAGCTCACCGCCGCCGCGCGGGACGCCGGGGCGATCGCCTTCCGGGTGGGCGCGGTCGCCGACGACGCCGGGACGCTGCGGGCGACCGTCGAGGACCAGCTGAGCCGGGCGGACATCGTGGTCACCAGCGGTGGCGTCAGCGTCGGCGCGTACGACGTGGTCAAGGAGGCCATGCGGGAGGTCGACTTCCGCAAGCTGGCCATGCAGCCGGGCAAGCCCCAGGGCTTCGGGCGGGTCGGCCCGGACCGCGTCCCGTTCATCGCCCTCCCCGGGAACCCGGTCAGCTCCTATGTCTCGTTCGAGCTGTTCGTACGGCCCGCGATCCGCACCCTGATGGGCACCGGCCCCGTCCACCGCCCCATCGTGCGGGCCCGCTGCCCCGAGGGCGTCGGGTCCTCCCCACGGGGGCGGCGCCAGTTCCTGCGCGGCTGGTACGAGCCGCCGGGGATGGACGCCGAGACCGGCCTCGTCACCCCTGTGGGTGGCAGCGGATCCCACCTGATCAAGGCGCTCGCGCACGCCAATGCGCTGATCGTGGTCCCCGAGGAGACCACGGAGGTCGCCGCCGGCGCCGAAGTGGACGTCGTCCTGCTCACGTGAACGCACTCGTCGTCGCCCGCTGCGGGTCGGCAGCTGTTGATTCGGCTGTTGGCCGTGGTTGGCCGGTGTGTCGCTCGTCAGGGTGAATGGGGGGCGGTTTCCGCGATCCCGGGGTGTGTTGGGAACGCATGATCGGTGGTGGGAACTGGGTTCGTGATGTCCCCGGGGAGTGGGAGTGCGGTGGCGTGTCAGCGGGGGAGGAGGCGTGCGTTGCATGCGATCGCGCCGCCGTTCACTGTGGCCGCGCCGTCGGGTGCCCGGATTCGGGCCGGCTGCGTGTCGGTGTCGCGGACGAGAGGGTCCTCGCCGTGGTCGGGCAGCACCTCGGCCCTTATCAGCGGGCGGATCTGGCTGAGCGCGTGGCGATCGGCCTGGTGCCGGTGAAGGACAACCGGAGGGCGGAGCGGAAGAAGAAGCTGACGGGGGTGTCGTCGTCGCGCTGGGCGGGGCGATGACCCGTGCCAGCGAGGACCAGTACCAGCTCAGCATGCGCTGCCTGTACGACGAGCGAGCCGGGCTGCGCCGCGCCATCGAAGATTGCCCGTCGCCTCGTGGTGCCGTGCGGAGGGCGCACGGGCAGGGTGCGCGGCTACCGGGACCGGGGTGAACGCTTCCAGAAGCAGCGCCGCCTCCAAGCGCTCCAAGCGCGGCTTGCCGTGGTCGAGCGTCGCATCGCCGAGGGGCGGCCGTCTGTGGTCGTGGGCGGGCGTCGACTGGCGAAGCTGCGGTACCACCTGGCCGAGGCGCATCTCACGGCCGAGGGGTGGCGTGAGCGGTGGGATGCGGTCCGGCTGTTCCTCACCGCGGACGGCGAGTCGGGGGCCCCGCATGGGAATTACACCATCACGGTGGATCCGTCGGATGGCAGTGTGACGATCGTGCTGCCCGAACCGCTGAGGCATCTGGCGAACGCGCCGCGTGGCCGCTATCGGCTGGCCTGCACTGTCACGTTCCACCACCGCAGGCCACAGTGGCTGGACCGCGCCTGCGCGCATCAGTCCGTGCGCTACGACGTGGTGCGCGATCCGGTGCGCGGCCGCTGGTACCTCGACGCCTCGTGGTCGGCGGCGCAGACGGTGCTGCCGTCGCCGCAGGAGATCCGGGCGGCGGGCGGGCGCATGATTGGGGTCGACCTGAATGTCGACCGTCTCGCAGCGTGCGTACTGGACGCGCATGGCAACCCGGTCGGCGAACCGATCACGGTGCCCCTGGAGTTGACCGGTCCTGCCCCGCGGCGGGATGGCAGACTGCGGGCCGCTGTCGCCTCGCTGATCAAGATCGCCAGGATGCACGGCTGCGCCGGGATCGTGGTCGAGAACCTGGGCTTCTCTGACGCCCGGCAGACTGGCCGGGAGACGATGGGGCGCGGCCGGCGCGGCAAGGCATTTCGCCGTACGGTGGCCGGTATCCCCACCGCCCGGTTCCGGGAACGGCTGCGCGGCATGGCCTGCCACCAGGGGCTGGTCGTGGTCGCCGTGGACCCCGCCTACACCTCCCGCTGGGGCGCCCAGCACTGGCAGGCACCCCTCGATGATCAAGCCAAGACCACTGTCACCGGGCATCACGCGGCCGCGGTGGTGATCGGCAGACGCGGCCTGGGACAACGGATCCGGCGTCGGCCAGGTGTGACCGCTCCCGACCAGAGGATCGGACAGCGGAGAGCTGCCGGCCAGACCGCATCCGTACCCAGACCGTGTGGGACCACGAGCCCACCCAGGACCACACGCATGCCCCACCAGGGCGGCAAGACCTGCCGGAGCCGAAGTGACCAGCTGGTGCTGTTCCCCGCGCCCAGGACCGTTCGGGGTGCACCCGGCACCAGACACCTCCCACCTGGGCCGGAATGTGCTGATGTGGCCAACGCAGGTCAACAACACTAGGAACGGTACGGTGTCGTCCCACAGGAGCCACCTGGCCCGGACCGGGAGAACGATGAGCAGCGCCCAGGACCATCTCACCCATCTCGACCCATCGGGCGCGGCGCGCATGGTCGACGTCTCGGACAAGGACGTCACCGCCCGCACCGCCCGCGCCACCGGCCGCGTGCTCGTCGCCCCGCGCGTCGTGGAGCTGCTGCGCGGCGATGGCGTCCCCAAGGGCGACGCCATCGCCACCGCGCGCATCGCGGGCATCATGGGCGCCAAGCGCACCCCGGACCTGATCCCGCTGTGCCATCCGCTCGCGCTCTCGGGCGTGACCGTGGACCTCGCGGTCGCCGACGACGCGGTGGAGATCACCGCCACGGTCCGCACCACCGACCGTACGGGCGTCGAGATGGAGGCCCTGACGGCGGTCAGCGTGGCCGCGCTGACGGTGATCGACATGGTCAAGGCCGTGGACAAGTCCGCGGTCATCACGGACGTACGGGTGGAGGAGAAGACGGGCGGCAAGTCCGGCGACTGGAGCCGGACATGACGGGCCTGACGAGTATGAGCGGCTCGCCGACCTACCGCGCCCTGGTCGTCACCGCCTCCAACCGCGCCGCAGCCGGGGTCTACGCCGACAAGGGCGGCCCGCTGCTCGTGGACGGGCTGGCGGCGCTGGGCCTCGCGGTCGACGGGCCGCGCGTGGTCCCCGACGGCGACCCGGTGGAAGCGGCCCTGCGCGAGGCGGTCGCCGCTTCGTACGATGTGGTCGTGACCACGGGCGGCACGGGGATCTCGCCCACCGACCACACCCCCGAGGCGACCCGCCGCGTGCTCGACTACGAGATTCCGGGCATCGCGGAGGCAGTCCGCGCCGAGGGGCTGGCCAAGGTGCCCACCGCCGCGCTCTCCCGCGGTCTGGCCGGGGTGGCCGGCACCACCCTGATCGTCAACCTGCCCGGGTCGACCGGCGGCGTACGGGACGGGCTCGCGGTCCTGGGGCGGATCCTGGTCCACGCGGTCGAGCAACTGCACGGCGGCGACCACCCCAGACCCGCGGACCCTCCTGATCCCGCCGGCTCTGCTGGTGCTGCGGACCGCACGGGCCCTGCGGGTCCTGCCGACCTCACTGATCCTGCGGGTCCTGCTGGTCTTCCGGGTCCTGCCGGTTCTGCGGGTCCTGCCGGTTCTCCCGGGAGCGCGAGCTGAACGCGCCCTGGCCCGTCATGCTGGCGGACGGCGATACGGTCCTCCGCCCCATAAAGCTGCGTGACCAGCGCGCCTGGCGCGAGGTCAACCAGCGCAACCGCGAATGGCTGCGCCCCTGGGAGGCCACCATTCCGCCGCCCCCGCCCACCGGCCCCGTCACCCACCGGCCCACCTACCGTCAGATGGTCCGCCATCTGCGCGCCGAGGCACACGCCGGGCGGATGCTGCCGTTCGTCGTCGAATACCGGGGACGGCTGGCCGGACAGCTGACCGTGGCGGGGATCACCTGGGGCTCGATGTGCTCGGGCCATATCGGCTATTGGATCGACGAGGCGGTCGCCGGCCGCGGAGTGATGCCGACCGCCGTCGCGCTCGCCACCGACTACTGCTTCCGTACGGTCGGACTGCACCGCATCGAGGTGTGCATCCGGCCCGAGAACGGGCCGAGCCGGCGAGTGGTCGAAAAACTGGGATTCCGCGAAGAGGGGCTGCGCCCCCGCTACCTCCACATCGACGGCGCCTGGCGTGACCACCTGGTCTTCGCCCTCACGGCGGAGGAGGTTCCGGAGGGATTGTTGGCCCGGTGGCACCGGATGAGGCCCAGCGCATCGCAGAAATAAAATATGTGTTCGAAAACGCCCGGCATTTGAGCACATTCCCAACCTGGTCATCCCACCAATCACAAAAAAAGTTCGAGATATCAGCCAGATCGTGCGACACACCGCGCCAATTGGCAGATGGCCTCGCGCAGACCCCTCTACCGTGTGACCGTGAGCAGCAGTGGCCTCATCTACGCAGTCATCGTCGGGGCCTGGGCCGCCTATTTGGTGCCGATGTGGCTCCGTAGGCAGGACGAGCTCAATGAAGCCCGTCCCACGGAGCGCTTCAGTACCGCCATCCGGCTGTTGTCCGGGCGGGCGGGAATGGAGCGTCGATACGCCAAGGAACGGGCGGAGCTCGAGGTCCTGGGGGGCCTGGAGGACCAGGAGGGCCGCGCCGACGATACGGACCGCCCCGAGGCCGGGGCAGACCCCGTCGCCCCGGACCGGCGCGTGGCCGACCCGGACGCCGTGACCGACGCGGTCGACGTCCGGGCGTTCGCCGACCCCGTGACCATGCGCACGCCGGTGCCGCCTCCCGCCCTCCCCGCCGACAGCCCCGCCCCGGCCGCCTCCTCCGGTCCTTCCGGGCCGTCCGGTTCCGGGTCCTCCGGTCCTTCCGGGTCCTCCGGTGCTTCCGGGCCTTCGGGGGCGGCTCCCACGGCCGCGGCCCGCAGTGGGCGCGCGAAGGTGCTCGCGCGCCGTCGGCGCACCACCATCGTTCTCTTCCTCGCCTTCACCCTCGGCGCGGTCGTCGCGGCGGTCGGCGGCCTCACCTTCCTGTGGGCCCCGGCCCTCCCGGCCGTCCTGTTGAGCGCGTACATCGCCTATCTGCGCACCCAGGAGCGCCGCCGCTTCGCCTTCACCATGGACCAGCGCCGCGCCGAGCTGGCCGCCCAGCGTCTCCGTGAGCGCCGTCCGCACCCCCGCCCGCCCGCCGAGGACCCCACCGACGACGACGGCCCCGCCGAGCCGCCCGCCCGCGCCGAGGCCGCCCGCCCGGCCCCGGCCGGCTCCCCGCACGCGGCGGGCCGCCGCGCCCTGGTCGAGCAGACCGACCACGCGGAGTGGGTGGACCAGCAGCGCGAGCGTGACCGCGGCCCGTCCACCGGCGAGAGCTGGGAGCCGGTGCCTGTCCCGCTGCCCACCTACGTCACCGCGCCCGTCGCCCCCCGCGCCACCGGCAACGTCGACCTGGGCGCCCCCGACGCCTGGAGCTCCGCCCGCTCCAGCACCGCCGAACCCACCCACGCCCCCGACCCCGCCACCCACCAGCCCCCCGCCGCCCGCGCCCCCCGCGAGCGGGGCCGCACCCCCCTGTTCGACCAGTACGCGGACGAGGACCGCCCCCGCGCGGCCAATGAGTGACCCTGACCAGCGGGGACCGGTCCGGGGGCCGCGAGGAACGGATTTCCAAGCACCCCGGAGGGGATGCTAGAGTTTCACTCGCTGCAAGGGCCTGTGGCGCAGACTGGTAGCGCACCTCGTTCGCATCGAGGGGGTCAGGGGTTCAAATCCCCTCAGGTCCACACAGCTCAAAGCCCCCGCCGGGAAATCCGGCGGGGGCTTTTTTGGTGCCGTACAGCAGCGAAGTACAGCAGCTACTTCCGGTCCGCTGTCCCGCCCAGGCCGAAGACATCCGAGCCCTACCGCCAAGCACTGGCAGGACCGCGTGGACGCGTACGACTTCCTGGACCAGATCCGTCTCCGGCCCGGCATGTGGCTGTCCGGGTCGATGCCTACCGGAGCGAAGCGACGCAGGCCACCGCGACGACTCGGCTTCCCGGAACGCGTAAGCCGCTGGCAGAGGACACTCGTGAACAGCCCATACAACGGCTGTTATTGAGTTCGCTCCGGTTCGGTTGACGAGATCCCGCCGATCTTCATGATCGGTCGGGAGCTTTGTCGTAGGTGGTGACCCAGTCCGTTGGGGTCGGCCGGTCGCGTTCGGGGCGGTGGGGGTGGAGACCGACGATGGCGAGCGGCGGCAGGTCGTCGAGTTTTGACAGCTCCCGCCATTGGTCCTGGGTCACCTCCAGGTACCGCAGTCCCTTCAGCTCGGTCACCGTGGCGATGTCGGCGACGGGCGTGGCCGCGATGTCCAGCGCCCACAGGTTGGGCAGCGTACGGAGCGGAGCCAGCTCGACGGGACGCGCGCAGGTGACCGACAGCGAACGCAGCTCCCGGTTTCGGGCGGGCGCCGTCAGGTCAGCCGACTCCACGTCCAGCTCCAGATACTCCACCGGAGGGCTGCCGAGCGGAGTCAGGTCGGGCGAACCCCCGCTCGACAGCGCCAGCGAACACACGTCAGGCAGCGCGGCGAGGAACGCGCAATCCTCCACGTCGACCACCCGGACCTCCTGCACGCGTGGACCGGCCTGCTCGGCCCGTGTGCGGGAGGGCCGGCCGTCGCTGTACCTGGTGTGCCTGCCGGATGGGTTCGGCAGGTCCGCGTCGATCCACAGGCTCTTGTTGTGATGGCGGTAGTCACCGCGTTCCAGTGCTTCCACCAGCCGGCGCAGGAACGTGGTCACCGAGTCGGCGACGTACGCCGGCCCCCGCGTGTAGTCGACTCCGACCGCGATGACCTGCCCGGGACGGCCCTTCGGCCCGGGATCCATGTCCACGGCGAGCCAGTTGCCACCCGTGTCGAACGCGAACCGGATCCAGCCCGCACGGAGCCGCGACCTCCGGACGGTGTTCGGGGGCTGGGCATCGAACACCGTCTGGCGCCAGGGTCCGAGCTTCCATTCCTGCGCGATGTCGAGCCACTCGTCATCCAGATCGCCGATCTCGGCGAGGGGGAGCCACTCCTGCCGGTCGAACAGAGGGTTGACGACGCCATCACCTTCGCCGTCGGCGATGCCGTACAGCGCGCGGAGGTCCGGAGGCAACGCGACGCCGAGTTCCTCCTCCGCCGCGGCGAGGTCCTCCTCACTCGCGGGTTCGGGAAGTTTCTCCTCGTACCCGAGGATCTGCGCCATCAGCCGCCGGTAGTGGTGGAAGAGCCGCACCACCTCGTCCGGATCACCAGCGGGAACCGCGGACTCAGGCCCTTCCTGCTCATCATCCCGGTCGGGCGGAACGAAGTCTTCATCGATCACATAAAGGAACGGCGACTTCTGCGGGGAGGATGGGGAGGATGTCGTCACGCCGCCGCAACCTAACACCCGCCCCCGACACCGACATGCTGTATCCCGAGCATGCGCAGGTAGTCGGCCCGTTCGGCTGTCGGGCCCTGCGGGCACCTACGGCCTCGGGGGACATCGGTACAACAGTGCCGCTCAGCAGCTGTGCCGGGGCATTGCCCTTGGCTCGTACCGCACCAGCGTCGACTGCTGCGATGTCGAAGCCGTTGCGCATCAATGCGAAGGTGTAGGTGGACAGCTTCCGGTGTTGGTTTCCTGCTCGACGGGCGCGTTGGGGTTGCTGGGGCGCCAGAAGCCCTCGGTGAGGTGGTCCCCGACGGCACTACAGGTCGGCCGGGTCCCTGCGCAGGGTCCGTCCGGCCGCGGCCCGGCCCGGGCCAACTACCCTTGGAACGTGGAGGCCTGACGGGTGTTGTTGGCTGTCACACCGCCCCCGGTCGAAAGCTTTTGCCAGGCATGCTTCGGCACCTTCCACGCCAGGGCATCGACGCGGAAGGTGCCTGCACTGGTGGGCACTTCGGCCGAGCAGGCCACTGCAAGAACGTAGCCGATGCCGCGCTTCCTCTAGGGCTCGCTGCCAGCCGCTCGTTCATGGCGCCAACGGCTGTACCGATGTTCCCCGAGGCCGACCTACGCTCGCATGAAGCCGTGGCTCCGCTCCACTTTCGCCACATGCAGCGTGTAGCTCTCGTACCACTCGGCTTGCCCGCGCTTTTGCGCCGCGCGGTGCTCGGCGTTGCTCCGCCACTCCGTGAGGGCGTCGGCGTCGCGGAAGTACCCGACGGTGATGGACAGCCCGCCAGGAGTATGTGCCTGGTCCATCCCCAGGAAGCCGGGGATGTCCTTCACCAGGTCTTCCATGCGTGCGGCGGTCTCGCTGTAGCCGCTCTGGTCCTCGGTTCGCACCGCAGCGAAGACAGCGGCGTAGTAAGGGGGTTCATAGGCCTCGACGGGCGTGACAGGTGCTTCGGAGTGATTGCTCATGGCGCCACTGTGGGGTGGGACGTGCCCAACGATCAAGCGTCTTTCCTGAACGGGATGCATAAGGGATCCGGTTCTTGGCCAAAGCTCTCCGAGAACCGGATCCCTGCTGACGTACGGGGCCTGTTCGGCAGGCAGGGGGGCTTATTGCGGCACTTGATCGTTCTGGTGGATCGTCTGGCGTGGGCGGTGCCTGCGCTCGCACCGGCCGGAATTCGCATTCGCGGTCGCTGGTTGCAGCGGAACATGCAGCATCATCAGGAGCCGCCCAGCGGCATACACCCACTGCTTGCCAACCGCTTCAGCCCCTACCGGTTCGATCCGTCGGCGGTTGTCGACGACCACGCCGTCGGGCTGCTGCTGGAAGCCGCGCGGTGGGCACCGTCGGCGGGGAACTCCCAGCCATGGGGCTTCTTCATCGGCAGGCCCGGCGAGGCGGAGCACGACCGGGTGCTCCCTCACCTTGCGCCGAGCTCGGCCCGCTGGGCGACGGATGCGGGCCTGCTCGTCGTCACGCTGACGCGCCGGCACGTCGATGACACGCAACTGCTCTACTCCGAGTTTGCGGACTACGACCTCGGCCAGGCCATCGCCCACATGACTGTTCAGGCCCAGGCCATGGGACTGGCCGCGCACCAATTCCGGGCCTTCGACATGGAAGGGCTTACCAAGGAGCTGGACCCGAACCCGGGCTGGGTGATCGTCTCCATGGTCGCGGTGGGCAAGGCGGCCGGCGGACCTCCGGAGGGCCGTGACCGGCGCAGCGTCGCGCACTTGCGCTCCGCTCCCTGGTCCCACGCCAGGCCTTGAGCTTGTTGATCAGACGCTCGAGTAGGCATTGTCCCCGGCGACCGTGTCGGGGCAGGTCCGGGGTCGGCCGACCGGACCGCGGACCCGCACCTTGGCCAGGACGGGGACGAACTGCGGGCTGTCCGCGGCCTGGCCCGCGGTCAGAACGTACGCCAGCGGCCGGCATCTGCGGCCGGCGGCCAGGTGGACCTTGCTGGCCTGCCCGCCCCTCGAACGCCCCAGAAGGGCGGCCTTCAGCCGGAGCTTGCGTTGGCGCCTCACCCGTCGTCGCTACTCCCGTCCGGGATCGGCTCCGCCGCACCACGGGGGTCTCCAGCTCGGGGCGCTTGGAGGCGCGAGTGGAGATCTTCTCCGAGAAGACCCGGGTGACCCCGGCCTCGACCTCGGCGAGCGAGTCGAGCTACGCGTCCAGGGACTGCCGTGCCGTCGAGGCACGGGCGGAGGCGTGATCTCTCATGGCACCTTTGACCCGTATCTCGGCGGTACCCCAAGAACCCTCGACGAGATCCTGGCGATCAGGATGATCGCGCGGGATCTATGTCGTTTCTGGGGTCTATTCGAGCCGTGGGACGGGCCGAGGTGAACGCGGTGGCGAGTTGATCGTGGAGGGACCCTGCGCAGGGGTGGGGATCGCGGCGTGGTGTGATCGTGTAGATGCCCCGGGTCGGGGGCTCGACGAGACCCACCGTGGTGACGTCGGTTCGCAGCGCGCACGTCAGCACCCCGGGTACCAGCGCGATGGCATGGCCGGTCGCGACCAGGGCCAGCTTGCCGTGCAGATCGGCCGCGGTGAGGTCGATACGGACGCTGACTCCGGCACGGGCGGCGTGCTGGCGCAGGAGCGCCGCAGAGCCGTCGTTGTCCTCGACCCAGGTCTGGTCGGCCAGCGTCCGTATGTGCACCGGTCCGCCCCCGGCCTGCGGGTGGTCGGCGGGCAGGACGACGACCATGTCGTCAAGGCCGAGGAACCGCCGATCGACCCGCGGGTCATGGGGCAGCCCCGGCGGTGCGTCGGTGACGACGGCGATGTCGAGATCGCCGGCGATCACGCGCTGGTGCAGCTGCGCGCTCAGGCCGGGGACCAGGCTCCATCGGAGGGATCCGGCCTGCTTCAGCAAGCCCCGGATGGCCTCGGGGACGACCCCGGAGGCCAAGGAGGGGGCGGCGCCGACAGCCAGCGGCCGACCGTACGGCCCGTCGTGAACGTCTCGTGCGGCGCGTACGGCGCGGTCGGCCTCGTTGAGCGTGGCGAGGGCGTGGCGCCGGAACACCTCGCCCGCGGCAGTCGGACGCACACCGCGCGCATGGCGGTCCACCAGCGGTACGCCGATCTGCCGCTCCAGCCCGGCGATCTGCCGGGAGACGGCCGATTGCGTGTGGTTGAGCTCGGTAGCCGCCGCCGACAGCGACCCGAGGCGGCATACGGTCACGAAGGTCCGCCATACGTTCAGGTCCATGGGGCCAGTATGCGCGGCTGGTATGCGTATCTCGCACGGCTGACCTGCTGAATCTGCGCTTGTCGCAGCCCTCGCGGTGCACCACTGTGGCGCCCATGACCGCACCACACACGCTCGCTGTTCTCGGCTTGGGGCGCATGGGCGCCGCGCTCGCGACACGGCTCGCCGCCCAGGGCCGGGACGTCATCGGCTGGACACGCTCCGGGCGCACACCAGGCATCCTCAAGGTGACCGCCGATCCGAGCGCCGCCGTGGCGAAGGCCGACCTGGTGCTCCTGTCACTGTTCGACGGACCTGCCTGTCAGCAGGTCCTCGACGACGTCCGCGACTCGCTGCGTACGGACACGATCGTGCTGAACACGAGCACGATCGCCCCCGCCGAGGCGTCGAAACTGGCCCAGCGACTCGGCCCGTCCTATGTCCACGCGCCCGTGCTCGGCTCCGTACCGGCCGCTGCTGCCGGCACCCTGCAGATCCTTGCCGCCGCCGACCAGGACGTATTCGATCGAGCCCGACCGGTTCTGGAAGCCCTGGGTACCGTCCGGCGCGTGGACGACGCCTCCACCGCCGCCGCGCTCAAGCTGATCGCCAACAACAGCCTCGCGGGCGCCGTCCTCGCGCTGCGTGACGCACTGCGGCAGGCCGACGCCCTCGGCCTGCCCCGTACCCAGGTGCTGGATGTCCTCGAACTCGGCCAGCTCGGCGGGCTCGTGGGCCGCAAGCGACCCTTTCTCCTCGGCGAACCGCCCGCTGCCGCGGCCGAGTTCACGATCGGTGCGCTGGTCAAGGACATGGCGCTGCTGGCCGCCGCGTCGGGCACCCCCTTGCGCAGTGCGGCCGGCCTGGCTGGTACGCCTGCTGACTCCGAGGCCGACATCGCCGTCGCCGCCACGGTCTCCGCCGTCGAGGACGCCGTGCTCGAACCGCTTCGCGCGTACATCCGCGGACACGCCACTGGCGACCCAGCCCACTTCCGCGACGCGTTCCTGCCCACCGCCCACATCGAGGGAATCCGGGACGGCGCATTCGTCTCGTGGCCTCTGGACGAGTACTGCGCTCTCTTCCAGGGACGGCCGGCCGTGGACGAACCGACCCGCTCCCGCCGCATCGACGCCATCGATGTCCACGGCACCGTCGCGACCGCCACGATGACGCTCTCGCATGGCGCGGACACGTTCACCGATGTCTTCCTGCTGGTCCGCGTCGGTGACCGCTGGTGTATCGCCAACAAGGCGTATCACCGGCACTTCTGAGGGAGTCGCGCCGTTGGTTAGTTGGCGGTTTCGTCCTCATCGGGTGTGTCGGCGGGCGATTCGGGTCCACCGATGACGTAGGTCCCCTTCGCGGGCAGGGTGGCGACAAGCCCTCGCTTCCGTAGCTCCACGATGGCGCGGCGCACAGTCCCGATGCTCACGCCGTACAGCCCTGTCATGGCGCGTTCGCCCGGCAGCGCGGCTCCTTGCGGCAACTTGCCGGACGCGATGTCGGCTGCGACGTCGTCCGCAAGCTTGACGTACTCGTAGCGCGGGAGATCACTCATCCCTCCAAGGTGCCGCACTCCTGTGCGCCCCGAAGGGGCGGGACGCGTCCTACCGCGTTGGAACGCGGTAGGACGGAGAGGGGTGCAGGGGGACGCGGTTCCCTGTATGGTCGAAAGACGAAGACCCCGGCGAGGTGAGCTAGACCTCCCGGGGCATGGCCGATCTAATGCAGCAGGCCACCGCGCTCCGGCTGCTGCCCTGGCTGTCCCCGGAGGGGAGGCCGTGCTACCTCTCGTCAGGCAGCGAGGGCGGGCACCTCTCGCGCCTCGCCGACGCGACAGAGGCCCAGATGCTGGCCACGGGTGCGGAGGTGCTCGGCTTCGCCCGTAAGGTGCTGGGCGACCCCATGTCGCCGTACACCGAGGTGCGGTACTCCGGAATCCGGCTCGCCGAGTGCCTCGGCGACGCCCTGCGCGTCGCCGAGTCGCGCGGGCTCCGCCTTCCCGTACCGGATACGGACGTTGAGGACGCAGGGGGCGATGAGGTCCGCGACGAGTAGCCCACCCGCCCCTTGAGGGCGCCTCCCGTCCGGCCGTGGCCGGACGGGAGGCAGGGTTCGGCTCATACCAGTGGCGTTCAAGTGGTCGGCGGGTACTGGTCGTAGTCGTGCCAGCTCGGCTCTTGGGCCATCAGCTGTTGCCAGGTGGGCCAGGGTGTGCCGGTTTTCTGGCGGAGGAGTTCGCCGGGCATGGAGAACGGCGGGGCTTTGTGGGGTTTGGCGAGTGCCTGGTCGACGATCGTGTCGTAGAGCACGGCGGCGGCGTGCAGGCGCGGGAGTACGGCGTGGACCTGGTCGGCGTAGCCGGGTGGCAGGGGGTGGGCCGGGTCCGGGCCGAGGTCGTAGCCGGCGCCCGCGGTGACCAGAGCGATCTCCGGGCGTTTGCGGGCGGTCAGGTCGGGGTGCAGATGGAGGGCGATGGCGTCCCAGACGACCTCGACGCGGTCGGCGGCCACCCCTTGGTCGGTGAGGAAACGGGCGGCCAGGTCGGCGCCGTCGACGGTGAAGGTCTGGTCGCCGTCGCCTTCGAGGCTCAGTCCGGCGTCGTGCAGCGCGCAGCCGACGAACAGTAACTCGTCGTCGTAGTCGTGGCCGGGCTGCAGTCCCTGACGCTCGCCGAGGAAACGCCCGTAGAGATAGGTGCGCAGGCTGTGGTTGAAGATGGCCGGGGATTCGAGGTCGCGGGCCTGGCGCAGGGCCTTTAAGGCCAGGTCGGTGCGTGGGAACGGCAGCCCGGCGTACGGGGCGGCCGTCTCATGCTCCTTGTCGGTCATCTCAGGCTCCTTGGGGCTGGATGCGGCGGAGGACGAGCAGGCCGCCGATGCCTGGGATGGCGGCGAGCCAGCGGGCGGTGGAGGTGGTGGGGGTCATCCAGGTGCAGACGATGACGGTGAGGTAGCACATACCGTGCACCGGGCCGCCCAGGGTCGTGATGGCCTTGGTGTGGACGGTGACCAGGTTGAGCAGCAGGGCCGCGAGGGATATCGCCTCGACGGCGGCCGCGATCCGCAGGGTGCGCATGGCGGTCACGCTCCTGTGGTGGAGCCGGGGCGGACGATCATCAGGACGACAACGATCGCCCACAGCAGATTGAAGATCCCGGTGGTCATGGCCAGTCGGGCCGCCGCCGCTGCCCGCGTGTTCCCGGCGGTGTCCGTGCCGTCCGCCGGCGCGGCCAGCAGGCGTTGCTGGGTGGGGAGGATCGCCAGCGCCAGCAGGGCGGCGGCGATGGTGGTCAGGACGATCGAGGTGATGAGCCAGGCGTCGCCCAGGACGCCGAGTTGGGCGCCGGTGGCGAGGCCGAAGACCGGGACGGCCAGGCCGACGACGGTGTAGCCGCGGCAGATGCGGTGCAGGAACGCGGCTATCGCCGGGCCGCGTCGGTCGTCTGGTTCCCGATTCTTTGGGTTCCCGGCGTCTGGCTTCCGGTCGTCTGGCGCGCGGGCGTCGCCCGAGTCGCGGGCGAAGCGCGGGAAGAGCGACGCGGCCACGGCGATCGGGCCGATCGCCAGGATCGCGGCCAGGACGTGTACGGACAACAGCAGCTTGGTCACTGCGACTCCGTTTGAGTAAGCAGCCTACATGTTGGCTGCCAATATATAGCGCGTCTACAGGTGGATAGGTAGGCTGCCTACTGTGAAGGGAGATGCGGTACGCGGGCACCTGGACGCACTGCTGCTGTCCGTACTGGAGCAGGGGCCGTTGCACGGCTACGCGATCATCACGGCCGTTCAGCAGCGCAGCGGCGGCGCCCTGGAACTGCGGACGGGCACGATGTATCCGGCGCTCAACCGGCTGGAGCGGCTCGGGCTGCTGCGCAGCGACTGGCAGTCGGTCGGCGAACGCCGCCGCCGCTGCTATGAGCTGACCGACGCCGGACGGCGCGGCCTGGCCGAGGAGCGTACGGCGTGGCGCGAGCTCACCGCCGCGATCGGTGCTGTTTTGGACCCCGCTCCGGCGCCGAGGCCGGCCACGTGACGGCGCCCGACCGCGGCGCCGCGCCCATCCTGGACCCGATTGACGAGCATGTCGCCGCGCTGGCGGGAGCCCTGCACGGCCCGGTGCGGGTCAAGGAGCGGATGCTGACCGAAGCGCGTGACGCGCTCATCGATGCCGCGACGGACATCGCCGAAGGGGGAAGTGCCGACGGCCGCGCCGATGACCGCGCCGCGCGTCAGGCGGTCGACGACTTCGGGAGCGTCAAGGACATCGCGCCCGCCTTCCAGCGGGAGCTCACCATCGCCCAGGCCCGCCAGACCGCGCGCCGCGTCGCGCTCATCGTGCCGTTCCTGATCCTCTGTTGGTATGTGCTGGCGATCGTCGACCGCGGCCGAGGCCTGCCGCACTCCGTTGAGGTCCTGGCCGCCCATGTGGGTGGCGTGGCGACCGCAGCCGCGCTGCTGGCGGCGGCGTCGCTGGCCGCCACCGGCGTCCTCGCCCGCTGGCTGCCCACCCCGCGGCGGCTTCCGCTGATGGTCGCCTGGACCGGCACCGCCGCCTGTGTGGCCCTGGCGATCAGCGCCGTGACGTTCACCACCGCATCGGCCCTGGCCGGGAACTGGCTGGTCAGCGTGGGCGTCGGCCTCGTCACCATCGCCTCGCACGTACGGATCGCGGCCTCCGCCCGCGCCTGCCGTGAGTGCGCCCGACTGCCCGTCGTCGCCCCGTACGGGATCTCTCCCCAGTGCGGCTGAGGCAGGGGGTCGGGGTATGGACAGCTTTGCGGCGCGTGCCGGCGGCGACCGCGCGGCCTTCGGAATCGCGGTGGCCGCGGCCTTCCTCGCCACCGTGTGGTGGGGGATCGCCGGGGTCGGCACCGAGAACTTCGGCAGCGACTGCCTCTTCTATTACGGCGAGACCGGACCGCGAGCCGAGCACTGCTACCAGGTGAACGACCGGGCGGAGGCATGGCTTCCGCGGCTGGTGGCCCTTGCGTGGGTCGGCGCGGCGCTGAGTCTCGTCCTGCCGCGCCGGTTCCTTCCCGGGAAGGTGCCGGTGCGGCGGGCAGCCGCCGGGGTCGCCGTCGGCTGCCTCGTCGTCGCCGTGGTGCTCGGGGCCCATGCCATGGACGTATCCGCGCCATAACGGGCCATGGCAGGCCATAACGGGCCTTGACCTGTGGGCGGTCAGCCCACGCGCTCGATGACGGCCCGGCGGATGAGGAACTTCCCGGGCTCGCGTACCTGCTCGAACGCGGCGTTGTTGAGCAGCGCGCAGCTGCCCGAGGTCGAGGTCACGCTGACCGTGGTGGACTTGTTGTTGTCCAGATTGGTGACCTTGAGCCGGGTGCCGATGGGGAACTGGTTGCTGGAGGCGGCGGGCGCGCCCTCCTCGCCGGAGAGGGTGACCGTGGAGCCGGCGCAGACCACCTCGCCGGAGGCCCCGCCTGCGTCACCGCCGGTCGCTGGGGAGGTGGCCGGGGCGGTGGTCTCGGGGTCCGCCGCCGTCGGGGCGTCGGTCGGGGCGGTGGTGGGGGTGGAGGGCGTGACGGTCTCGGTGCAGCCCGCCACCTGGCGGCGCTGCTGGATCTGCCTCACCACCTCCTGGCGATTGGCGATCCTCGCCTCCGACTGGGCGTCGGGGTTGGCCTGTTGGCCGGCGATGAAGTTCAGATTGTTCCGCAGCGCGGTGTCGAGCCCGGCGCAGTTCTCCGTGGGTGCCTTGGCCTGAGTGGTCTCCGAGGCCTGGCTGACCCCGACGCCGACGGCGAGGCCACCGCCCACGAGACCTACCGCGCCGATGGTCAGGGCGATCTTCTGGGGCCGGGTCACACGACGCTTCCGGGACATGCGGAACTCCTCGTTGGATCGGTCCGTGCTGTGCGGTGTCTTTCGCTGCCGAGATACGGTCTTGCGCGACGAACCGTTCAACGAGGTCCAGACCTTTGTTATCGGTCCTGGTCAGAGCGTTGGTACACATCCTCCATGACGAGGGCCGGGAGCACGGCCACGGCCACCTGCCGGGGAGCGGCGTGGGGCGAGGCGGTCCGCTCCGCGAGGGCGGGGCGCCAGGAGGTCAGGCGGTGCAGGGCGGTGCCGAGGCCCCTCTCGTCGTCGTTTAGGAGCGCGGCGATCAGGGCGACCGTGTCGGCGCGGGGTGAGCCGGCCGGGGCGGGGAGATCCTTCAGGCGGGGGACGAGGTGGGTGCCGACGCCCTCCGGTGCCGCGGTGGCGGCGAGCGCGGCGAGTACGAACCGGGCCGCGTCGGTCTCCTCGTCCCAGCGGTCCAGGAGACGCGGCAGCGCGCGGCCGATCGCCCGCCGCGTCATCTGTATGCCGGCGGGCTCCTGCCATACGTCGCCGAGCGCGGCGACGCGGTCGGCCGTGAAGACGGCGAGCGAGGCGCCGGCGGAGGCGAGTTGGAGCAGGTCGCCGAGTACGGTCACCCGGACCGCGGGCGGAATCTCGCCGTCGCGCGCCAACTCGGCCAGGAAGGGGACGGCGTCGACGGTGTCGTCGGTGCAGTCGCCCTGGTGGGCCACGGCATCGGCCAGGTCGCCCAGGAACGCGCCCGTGGTCTCGTACGGCTCCCCGAAGGCGAAGTCCTCCTCCAACAGCCACCCGACGGCTTCGGGGGCCCCGTCCGCGCCGCCGTACATCCGCTCCGCCACCGCCACCACGGCCCGGACGACATCCTCCGGCGGGTGCGGTTCGGCGGAACCCAGGCCGGTCCACCGCGGCCCCGGGGCGGGCGGGGCCGGATCGGCGGGCAGCGGGGCGGGCGGGGCGACCTCGGCTGTGGCGCGCTCGTGCACCAGGCCGTCCCGGGTGAAGACCTGCTGCAGGGTGGCCGCGTGCCCCTCGGCGCAGCCCTGATGGAACCCACCGCGGGACCGGGCTACCCCGGCGATCCGTATGCGCTCATGCCGGAGGAACGGCCCGAGCGCCCGGCGGTCGTGGCCGGAGTGGACCGCGAGCGAGAACACCTGCCACCAGCCGGCCAGTTCGGGGTCCGACGACGGCTTGCCGTACCAGAAGCTCGACGGATCCGACCGGAAGTGGTCATGGGCCCGTATCGCGACCAGCCGATGCCCGCCCGCGGCCAGCTCCGCGGCGGTCTGCCGCGCCGCGTCCTCGGTGTGCAGACACAGCGTGTGCTGGACGCCCCACGCGGGTGGGGCGGTGGCGGTCGAGTCGGTACGTGCCATGTCGCCCATGGTGCACCCGACCACTGACAGTGCCGACCACTCACAGTGACCCCGCCGAAATCCTGTTGAGGCGCTGGGCGCGGGGCCACAGACTGCGGGCATGGCCGGTCAGCGTTTTGTCTTCCTCGACCCCGACGGGGCGTCGGAGGACTGGATCTATGTGGTGGTCGAGGCGGCCACCGGGGTGTCCTACCAGCAGCAGTACGGCGGAACGGCCTGTCGGCAGGGGCAGGTCGAGGGGTATTTGGTGCCGGTGTACGCGCCCGATGAGCTCGACGGGCTGTGTGAGTTGTTCGAAGGGCATTTCCGAGGGGCCGGGACCTGGAATCACCAGTGGGCGGCCGACGAGTTGGCCAAGCTGCGGGAGATCGTCGCGGGCGTGACCTTCTGGGCCTGCGACGGTACGAACGAGGCGCCGCGTTCGCTGCGGCTCGACGAGGGCCGGCTCGCCGAGGCCGACGAGGCGTGGGTCCCCGTCACGACGCCGGACGGGCCGGGCATGCTGCTGTGGTGCAACTCCGACTGAGCCGCATGACTTGATGCCGTCGTGATCCTCGCCGGGGCGATCAGCGCGCCGTTGCGCGGGTGATGGCCTCGGCGGTCTGCCAGAGGCGGGGGAGGAAGCGGGTGACCTCCTCGGCGCGGTGGAGGAGGTCGGACGTCGAGGTGATGCCGAGGTCGGCGAGGGCGGCGCGGAAGGGCGGGGTGAGCGCCTGGTGGGTCTCGGGGGCGTCGGCGGCCAGGATGGTGTGGCAGCGGGCGAAGGTCGCGATGATCCAGAAGACCGCCTCGTGGTGGCGGCCGCGGTCGATGAGGGCCTGGCTGCCGTCGATCGCGATGGGCCGCGCCGCCGGGGTGATGTCGCTGCTGAAGAAGAACGGCGTCCTCGCGACGGCGGCGGTGGCGGCGGTGGTGTCGAACGTCGCGGCCAGCTCCCGCAGATGGTGCCGGACGCGCTCGGCGGGCAGATGGGCGCAGCCGAGGAGGCCGAGGAGTTCGGGGTAGAAGTCGAGCCGGCCGTGGTCGGCGAGGACTTCGCGGGCGGCCAGATAGCGCAGCCGTACGGTGGGGTTGCGCAGGGCGGCGACGAGCAGCACATGGGTGGTCACGCCGGTGGGGAACAGCCAGGCCAGCACCTGTTCGTGGAACGGGGCCGACGTGTCGATCGCCGCGAGCCTGCGCTCGATCCGAAGGCGGGCGTCCTCGCATCTGCGGAGCACCCAGGGCCGGGCGGCGAAGTCGCGCGAGACGCGGGCGTGCAGGGCGCGCAGCCGGCCGGTGGGGTCGTCGATGACCGTGTCGGTGCGGAAGCTGCCGGCCAGGTGGTACGAGGAGAGCACCGCGTCGGGCGGGGCGAGCAGTGCCCAGGGCAGATAGCTGATCTCCAGTAGTGCGCCGTCGTGGCGGAGTTTGCCCGGCTTGGCCGGCGGATCGTCCTCGGCGGTGACGACCACGACATCGACGTCGGAGGTCGGCGGCAGCTCGGCGTCGTCGGGCAGGCCGACCGTCGAGCCGCTGAAGTACGCCCCGCGGAAACCGGGTTCGGGGCGGGCGTACCGGTCCACCCACCGGGCCGCGGCGGCACGTGCCGAGCCGACCTTCACGCTGCGTCCTCCACTCTGCGTCCTCCCTGCGTTGTCAGACCCCCCTGGCACAGTCGACCACATGGACACGGATCGCTTCTGGACCGTCATCGAATCCGCGCGGGCGGCCGGCCCGGACGGGCAGCTTGGCGACAAGCCTTTCGACGAGGCGCTGGTCGACCTGCTCGCCGCGCTCTCGAAGGAAGACATCCTCGAATTCCAGACGCGGTTCGACGAGATACACGACGCCGTCTATCGATGGGACGTCTGGGCCGCCGCTTATCTCATCGGCGGCGGCTGCTCCGACGACAGCTTCATCGACTTCCGCGCCGGGCTGATCGCCCTGGGCCGCGAGTGGTACGAGCGCGCGGCCGCCGACCCGGACAGCCTCGCGGAGCACCCGGCCGTGATCGAGGCCGTGGCCGACGGCGGCTATGAGGCCCTGTTCAACGAGGACGTCAACTACGTGGCGAGCAGGGCGTTCGAGCGCGTCGCCGCGGTTGGGGAGGACTTCTACGAGGAGTGGAAGCGCCATCGGTCCGCTCAGGGGGAGAGCGGGGACGGCGGCCTCGGGGCGGGTGCCGAGGCGGACATGGGCGAGGACTTCGACTTCGACGACGACGAGGAGATGAGCCGCCGTCTGCCGCGCCTCGCGGCGCTGTATCTGGATGAGCTCGTGGCCTGAGACGATGCGGCCGCCTGGCGGGCCTCGTGCCCGTCGGCCCGTCACGCCGGGGACATCACCTCGTACAGGTTTCCCGTCTCGTCCTGGAAGAACAGGCCCCGGGGGCACAGGGGGTGGTCGATCCGGCTGTTGTCGGGCTGGGTGGGGTCGTTGCCGTACGGGATGCCCGCCGTGCGGATCCGGGACAGGATAGCGTCGAAGGTGGCCGGGTCCACGTCGAAGGCCAGGTGGTGCCCTTCGGGGTCGGTCACGGTCATGAAGTCCAGGGTGAGCGTGTTGTTCACCCGTACGGGGGCGAAGTGGCCGTTGCGGCCCGCGGGGGGCAGTTCCTCCAGGCCCATGACGGAGGCGAAGAAGTGGGCCGCCTCGCGGTGGTCGGCGGCGGGGACGATGGTGTGGTTCAGCGTGACGCTCATGTGCCGCTCCCGGGTTGGTTGAGGGTGCCGTGCAGGAGGACGTCGACGAACTCCACCGGATCGACGTCGGCGCCCTCGGCGCCGAAGTGCAGCTGAGTGAAGAGCATGCCGAGGAAGATCGAGGCGACTCTTTCGGGGGGCAGGCGCAGGGTCGCCCGGTCGGGTTCGACGAGTTCGGTCAGGGCGTCGCGGGTCGCCCGCATCGATGTCTCCCGGCTGTCCGCCGGTCGGTCGGGGCCGTCGTGCGGGTTGTCGGAGGTCCGGGCGCCGGTTGGTCGACCGCCGGTCGGTTGGGCGGCGGTTGGCCGGGCGGCGGGGGTGCGTTCGGGGCGGTGGCCCGAGGCGTGCAGGGCCCCGGCCACCGCGCCCATGCGCGTCAGATGGGCCCGCATCGCCTCGGCCGCCTCGGTCAGCCGGTCGGCGAGCGGCTGACCGAGGGAGATGGAGGCCAGCTCGCGCAGTACATGGCTGGGGTTCATCGCCTCGGCCGTGCAGGCGGCCAGCACCTCCTCCTTGTCCTTGAAGGCGCGGAAGATCGTCGCCTCGCCGATACCGGCGGCGCGGGCGATCTGCGCCGTCGTCACCGCGGCGCCGTACTCGGCGACCAGTGGGAGCGCGGCCGCGACGATCATCGCCCGGCGCTGCTCGGTGCTCATGCCCGGTGCACGCCGCCGGGCCGGTGGTTCTGCCATGCCGCTCACCGTACGGAGTGAGTGCTCACTCCGTCAATGCGCATTGAGGCGATGTCATGGAATCGTGCCGACCCGGTTTGTGTTGTGTGCGGGCTGTGAACCAGGTGACGGCTGTGGCCTGAGGCGCGGGCATAGTGGGGGGTCTGTCCCAGAAGGGGCAGGTGGAAGACGGCTTCACGCGCAAGCAACAAGCGCGGCACAACAGCACACAGGGGGACGAGGCTCCATGCCATCCATACGCCGCTCCGCCGCGGCCGCCGCGGCCATGGCCGCCCTGCTCGCGGTCACCGCCACGGCCTGCGGGCCGAGCGACGACAACGCCGGGTCCGAGCCGAGCGCTTCGGCCACCACCGGGGACAAGGCCAAGCAGAAGGAAGGCCTGAGGATTCCGGACGGGGTGCCGACCAGTCTGGAAGACCTGAAGAAGTGGAAGGACGGCGGCTGGAAGAACTGGGACGACTGGGCCCGCAAGGCTTCCGATTTCGCCAACCCCGTCATCAAGAACTTCTGGCAGCCGTCCCGCATGGCCAAGGCCAAGGACTCGCCGAGCACCGTCGCCACGCAGAGCGCCGGTGCGGGCCAGGCGGCCACCGACCCCGAGCCATCCGCTATTCAGGCCAAGCAGGTCTCGCGGCCGTACCACCAGAACATGGCGCCGGTCGGCAGGGTCTTCTTCGACAGCCCCGACGGGCCGATGGTCTGCTCGGGCACGGTCGTCGAGGACCCGGCCCACCCCGGCAAGTCCAACCTGGTGTGGACGGCGGGCCACTGCGTGCACTCCGGCAAGCAGGGCGGCTGGATGCGGAACATCGTCTTCGTGCCGTCGTACAACGACAACGGGCTGCCCGCCAACCGGACCGAGACCGCCGCGAGCCAGGACGTCGCCCCGTACGGCGTGTGGTGGGCGGACTGGTCGCAGACCTCCTCGCAGTGGATCGACGGGGGCGCCCACACCGGCAACGTCGCCTCGTCGTACGACTTCGCGGTGCTCCATCTGAAGCCGGAGAACGGTGGCGGCAAGTCGCTGCAGGAGACGGTCGGGGCCGCGGTCCCGGTGTGGTTCGACGCGCCGTCGGCGAACCAGGTCAGCTCGATCGGCGCGTACGGCTACCCGGCCGCGCCGCCGTACGACGGGGCGCTGATGTTCAACTGCCTGGACCGGCCCAACCGGCTGTCGTTCGCGCCGACCGCGCCGACGATGTATCGGATCGGCTGCACGATGACCGGCGGCTCGTCCGGTGGCGGGTGGCTGGTGAACCGCGGTGGCAAGACGGCGCTGGTGTCCAACACCTCCATCAGCTCCAATGCGCACACCTGGCTCGCCGGGCCGCATCTGGGCAGTGAGGCCAAGGGCGTGTTCGACGCGATCAGCCGGAAGTTCGCGGCCAACGGCTGACCGGCGGCGCCCCCGCGCACCTCGTGTGCCTTGCCTACGCGGTGGTCACGAGGTGCGTGGGGGCCGGTCTGCGGCAAGAGTGGGGGTATGGCCGAGAACATCTTGTTTATGGATCTTCCAGGGCCGGAAACGGCCCCTCGGGCGCTCGACGCACTGCTCCGCGCGGATGACGAGGGCACGCTGGTGCTGTGCGAGGGCGCGGTGATCGCGCGGGCCGTGGACGGGACGCTCGATCTGCCGGACTGTGTGGACAGCACCGGCGCCCGCTGCTTCACCATGGATGACCTGATGGGCGGGCTCGTGGGCCTTCTGGGCGGGCCGCTCGGCATCATGATCGGCTTCGGTGAGGGCGGGTTCGTCGGCGCGGCGCGGGACACCCGCGAGGGCATGGGCGCGGGCCGAGGTGGGGGTGAGGGCGAGGCGGCGGGCGTGAGCGCCGCCCTGGAGATGCTGGCCGCCGAGGTCCCGCCGGGCACCACCGTGCTGGTCGCCGACGTACGCGAGCCGTCTCCTGACGCGGCCGACCGGGCCCTGGCGCCGTACGGTCACCCGGTCGCCCGGTATCCGGCCGGCCGGGTGCGCAGGGAGATCGAGTCGGCCAAGGCCGAACGTTCCTAGGCGCCCGCCGACAGCCACCCGGCCGCGGCCCGCCGCCGCGGCCTACACCAGCGGCTTGCCGTAGCAGCGGCTGGTCTCCTCGAAGCGGTACAGCCCGAACTTGGTGATCGGCACATAGCCCGACGAGGTGTAGAGCGCGATGGCCTCCGGCTGCTCGGTTCCCGTCTCCAGCACCATCCGCTGCCGCCCCGCCTCCCGGGCGCTGTCCTCCAGCGCGGCCAGGATCCGGCGGGCCAGCCCCTGCCCCCGCGCCTCCTGGATCACGAACATCCGCTTGATCTCGGCGTCGCCGTCCGCGTGCCCGTCCTCGCTGTGCTCCTGGCTGCGCCAGCCGCCGCTGGCCACCGGGCGGCCCTGTGCGTCGTACGCGAGGAGGTACAGCCCCTGGGGCGGTTCGAAGTGCGTCGGGTCCATGGCGGTCAGGTCGGGGTCGCCGTAGCGCTCGACGTATTCGGCCTGCACCTCGTCGTTGAGCTTGACGGCGTCGGGGTGGTCGTAGGGGACGGACTGAATATTCATGCGAGGGATCGTACTTCCATGCGAATCGGCGGGGCACTCGGGTTTTTCTGGCGTATCGTGCCGGAATGCTCACCGTGACCACCGTGAATGTAAACGGGCTGCGCGCCGCAGCCAAGAAGGGCTTCCTGCCATGGCTCGCGGGCACCGCCGCGGACGTGGTGTGCCTGCAGGAGGTGCGCGCCGAGCCCGGTGAGCTGACCGCGCCGGTCCGCGAGCCCGACGGCTGGCACACCGTGCACGCCCCGGCGGACGCCAAGGGCCGGGCCGGGGTCGCCGTCTACACGCGGCGCGAGCCGGAGGGCGTACGGGTCGGCTTCGGGTCGGCGGAGTTCGACGGCAGCGGCCGCTATCTGGAAGTGGATCTGCCCGGGGTCACGGTCGCCAGCCTGTATCTGCCGTCGGGGGAGGTCGGCACGGAGCGGCAGGAGGAGAAGGAGCGCTTCATGGGCGAGTTCCTGCCGTATCTGAAGGAGCTGCGGGAGCGCGCCGCGGCCGGCGGGCGCGAGGTGCTGGTGTGCGGCGATTGGAACATCGCGCACCAGGAGCCGGACCTCAAGAACTGGAAGGCCAACCGGAAGAAGTCCGGGTTCCTCCCCGAGGAGCGCGCATGGCTGAGCCGGGTGTACGACGAGGCGGCGTACGTGGACGTGGTGCGCAAGCTGCACCCGGACGTCGAGGGGCCGTACTCGTGGTGGTCGTACCGCGGGAGGGCCTTCGACAACGACGCCGGGTGGCGCATCGACCTGCTCGTCGGCACGCCGGGGCTGGCCGAGCGGGCCGTGAAGGCGCAGGTGGAGCGGGCGGCGAGCTACGACCAGCGGTGGAGCGACCACGCCCCGGTGACGGCGGTCTTCGGCGGCTGACACGGGTGGCCGCGGGCGCGGCTGACCCGGGCGGCTGCGGGTGGTGGCCGCGGGTGTCGGCCCCGGGCCGTGGCCCCGAGCGGCCCCGGGCCGTGGCCTTGGGCGTCGGCCCGGGGTGAGATGCTGCGCCGGTGAACACTGCGGCATCGGATTGGGAACGGCGGGTCGCGGACCTGTGGACCGCCTTCGACGACCACGACCCCGCCGACTTCCTGGCGGCCATGACGGCACTGGCGGCCGAACTCCCCGCCGGCGACCCCGTCGCGTCCTTCGAACTGGCCTCGGCGTACGACGCCACCGACCGCGAGGAGGAGGCCGCCCCGCGCTACCGCGAGGCCCTGGCCGCCGGACTCAGCGGGCCGCGGCGCCGCCAGGCGGTGATCCAGCTGGCCAGCACGGTGCGCAACCTCGGCCGGGCCGAGGAGGGCGTCGCGCTGCTCACCGCGGAACGGGAAGCGGAATCCGACGAACTCGACGACGCCGTCGCCGCGTTCCTCGCGCTGGCGCTCGTCGACGCCGGGCGGGAGCGGGAGGCGGTGGGCCTCGCCCTGTCGGCCCTGTCCCGCCATCTGCCCATGTACAACCGCTCGCTGGCGCGCTACGCCGAAGAACTCGCGGGCGGAGCGGGAGGCTGAGCCACGTGCGCGTGCACCGCTGGCCGGACGGGGTCGGTCGGTGGGACACCCCCGCGTTCGCCCTGGCCGACTCGGATGACCAGAGCATCTGGGGGGTCTGCGCCGATGTCTCGGGCCTGTTCGTCGACCCGCCCGTCTGCTCCTACCAGCTCCTGGGCTGCGCCCCCGCGGGCCCGCTGCGCGACGCGCTGTGCGAGAGCGGAAAGGGGCCGTACGAGCCCCGGCCGCTGGGCGACCTGTGGCTGCGGCCCGTCGGCGACGAACGGTGCCCGGAGGATTCGGAACGGCTCGACGCGTGGCGGTTGGAGGACGTACGGGTCATCGGCCACCGCCCCCACCTCGCCGACCCCTCCCTGACCGACGTCTTCATCGAGGGCGCCGACGGCTACCCGGACCCGCCCGACGATCCGTACCTGGCGGCGGGCCTGCTGCTGCACAACGGCCGTGAACGTCTCGGCACCTGCGCCGACTTCTCCGACATCGTCGCGCCGGACGCCCCGGACGACGAGCCGCCGGAAACCCCGCTGTGTCTCCTCGGCTGCGCCCCCGGCGACCGGCTCCGGTCGGCGCTCGCCGCCGGGACCCGCCGCCGGCTGCGGCTGGGGGAGGCCCAGCTGCTCATCCTCGACCGGAACGGCGCGGAGGGCACATACCGCTACATCACCGCCGAGATCGCCGACTGGAAGCCCTCACCGCTCGGCCCCGGCCTCCTCGACATCCGCCTCACCCAGGGCCTGTGGGACCCGCCGCCCCCGCGGGCCCGCCCCTTCTGGCAGCAGTGGTACGACGGTCCGCCGACGGCCCCGAACCAGTGGGCCGAGTACGGGACCCGCGAGCGCGATATCTGGCTCGGCTGCGTGTACGACCGAGGGTTTCGCGCGTCCGGTCCGGCCGCTCCCGCCGGGCGCGTGTACGAGCTGGACGGGCGGCACATCACGGATGTGCCCGGCCTCTATCTCGCGCTCGGCGAGGCCATGCGTGGCCCCGGCCGCTACTTCGGCTGGAACCCCGCCGCCCTGGACGACTGCCTCGGCGGAGGTTTCGGGGTCACCACGCCGTGCACGCTGATCTGGCACGACGCGCGGATCGCGCGGCGGAGCCTGGGGCGGGTCCTCGACTCGCAGGGGGATCCGTACAGCTACTTCGACCTGGTGCTCGAGGTCTTGAAGGACGGCCGGGTCGAGGTGCGGCTGAGGGACTGAGCGACTGAGCCTGAGCCGCCTCAGGTGCAGTCGTTGGTGGCGTCCCAGCAGGTCTCCTCCGGGAAGGGGTCGCCACCGTCGGACGTCGGCGAGGTGTCCGTCGTGGGCGGCGGGTCGTCGGGGAGCGAGGGCGGGTCGTACGGGGTCCACTGCGAGGTCGGCGAACTCCGCGAGGGCTTCGGTTTCTTCGGGGCCGTCGTCTTCGTGGGTGTGGGTGCCGACGAGGTCTCCCGCTTTTTTTCGGTGGCCGACGGTTCGTCCTTGGCGGGTTTGGCGTCGGCGGCGCTGGAAGTGGCACCGCCCGAGGGGTGGCTCGGTGTGTCCGAGGGGCCCGAGCGGGTCGTGTTCGCCGGCGCTTCCGTACGGCTGCCCTCGCGCGGCTCGTCGGGGCGGTCGCCGGGGCGCAGAATCGCGGTGGCCGCGGCGGTCAGGAGCACGATCGCGACCGTGGCGGCGATGATCACGCCCGGTCGCCGGAGGCGGCGCCCGGCCGCCTTCAGCCCCTTCGGCTGCGTTGGCCCCTCTGGCCCCTCTGGTTGCGATGTGCGGGGGGAGCTTTCCGGTTCCGGGTCCGGCGCTGTGTCCGCTACGGGCTCGGGGTCCTCAGCCACCGGCTGGGGACCCTCAGCCACCGGCTGGGGACCCTCCGCCACAGGTCCGGGACGACCCTCCGCCACCGGCCCAAGGTCCTCGGCCACCGACTCCGCCTCCACCGTAGGCGACGGCTCTTCGGCGTCGGCGGGCTCCTGCTCGACCTCGACGGCCAGGCGCTTGCGGACCCCCACCCAGGCCTCGACCGTGGCTTCGTCACCGCCGCAGGCCCGGACGAAGGCCGCCACCAACTCCTCGCGGGGCAGCTCCTGTCTGTTCAGCGCCCCGGCGAGGGTGGCGCGCGGCAGCACGTCCCCGGCCGCCCCGGCCCGGCGTTCCAGCTCGCGATAGCTCAGATCCGCCCACTGGCGCAGCTGGCGCATCACCGCCACGAACTCCGTGGAGTCCTTGACGTCGTGTGGCAGTGGAATCCTTCCGTCCACCTCGGCCCCCCGTGTGTTTTGTTGTGTCGGAGCTCGGTCCTCCCCGGGAGCTTAAAGGGCTCGCCATGAAAAACTCGTCAAGAATCAGGGGCACTTGCCGTGCATGTGCCGTTCGACGACCTCGCGCACCCGGGGCCGCAGCCACCCGTCTTCGCCGCCCGGGTCCAGCCCTTCCGCCTTGAAGACGGCATCCGTGAACTTGTCCACGTCCGCGGGCGGCGCTTCGCGCAGCCGACGTATGTCGTGCGGCGGAAGGCAGAAACCGAGGTCGACGCAGAGCTCGTAGAGGAGCGCGTAGACCTCCTCCGATGACAGTCGTTTTGTCATGCCCCGGTACGGTACCGGCGACGCCCGGTCCGGGCACGTGAGTTATGCGTGCCGCCGCGCCTCGAACCGGTCCTGTGCGGCCAGCACGTCGTCCGCATGACGCTTCGCCCACGCGCCCATCGCCCGCATGGGGACGAGCAGGGCGGTTCCGGCCCCGGTCAGCGCGTAGTCGACGCGCGGCGGTGCCTCCGCGTACGTACGGCGCTCGATCAGGCCGTTGTACTCCAGGCGCCGCAGCGCGTCGTTGAGGACCTTGGGGCTGATCCCGCCGATCCGGGCGACCAGCGCCCGGGGCCGCATCGGACCGCATGCGCCGAGCGTGTAGACCACGACGCTGTCCCAGCGGTTCGCGAGCACCTCGAACGCGATACGCGCATGGCAGTCCGCGGTGTATGCCCCACCCTCCCCGCCGTCGGCGGGGTGTTCGGCGTCCCGCGGGCAGCTCGGCTTCTCCATACGCGCATCCTGCCCGATCCGATGCACACCGCGCGGTGTGCATCGGCCACTCCAAAGCCCTGGGTTCAGGCCGTGACCACCTCCAGCCCCTCCGGCGCCGTCACGCTCACCGCACCGTCCGCCGCCAGCGTGACGTCCAGCCGCCCGCCGCCGACCTGGAGCCCGGTCACCGTCAGCGGGCCGTACGCCCGGGCGAAGGTGGGGGCCACCGTGACCGTGCCGCCCGGGACGTCCGCGTCCAGGCCGAGGGCCGAGGCGAGGACCTGGACCGAGGCGGCGGCCGCCCATGCCTGGGGGCGGCAGGACGCCGGGTAGGGGGCGGGGCGCGGGCCCGCGTCGGCGCCGTGGCCGGCGAAGAGCTCCGGCAGCCGGGCGTCGAAGCCCGCCGAGGCCGTCAGCAGGCCCGCCGCCAGCGACCCCGCGGCATCCGGGAAACCGGCCCTGACCAGGCCGTGTACGGCGATCGCGGTGTCGTGCGGCCAGATCGAACCGATGTGGTAGCCGTACGGGTTGAAGCCCACCGAGTCGCTGCTCAGCGTGCGCAGGCCGTGGCCCGAGTCGAGGTCGGGGCCGGCCAGCCGGGCGGCCAGCGCCGCGCTCTCCGCCTGGTTCAGCAGGCCGGTGCCGAGGAGGTGGCCGAAGCCCGAGGTGACCGAGTCCACCGGCCGGCCGTCGCGGTCCAGCGCGACCGCCGGGTACGGGCCCCGCGCGTCCTCCACCCAGAAGCGCTGACGGAACCGGTCGGCGAGCCCTTCCGCCCACTCCTCCCACGCGTCCGCGCCCGGCCGCCCGAACGCGCGCAGCAGCGTCGCCCCGGCCCGCGCGGCCTCGTACGCGTACGCCTGCACCTCGCACAGCGCGATCGGCGGGTCGGCGAGGCGGCCGTCGCGGTGGCGGATGGCGTCGCCGGAGTCCTTCCAGCCCTGGTTGGCCAGGCCCCGGCCGGTCAGGTCGACGTACTTGAGGAAGCCGTCGCCGCCCGCCTCCGCCTGGTCGCGGAGCCAGCCGAGCGCCGATTCGGCGTGCGGCAGCAGCTGTTCCACCTCGGCCGGGGCCAGGCCCCAGCGCCAGGCGTCGTGGAGCAGGGTGATCCACAGGGGGGTCGCGTCCACGGTGCCGTAGTACACCGGCGGGAGGGAGAAGGTGTCCGTGAAGTCCTGGCCGGCGCGCCGCACCTCGTGCAGGATCTTGCCCGGCTGCTCCTCCGTCGCCGGGTCGACGGCCGCCCCCTGGCGGCGGGCGAGGGTGCGCAGCGTGCCGGCCGCGAGGCCGGTGCCCAGCGGCAGCAGCATCCGGGCGGCCCACAGCGAGTCGCGGCCGAAGAGGGTCAGGAACCACGGGGCGCCGGCGGCCAGGAACTGATCCACGCCGCCCGTACGCCCTTCCTCGGATCGCGGGTCCATCAGACGCAGCCGGTCCGCGTCGGCGACCGACTGGTCCAGCCACTGGTCGAACCGGCGGTCCGCGCTGCGCAGGGCCGGGGTGCGCCACGGCACGGCGTCCGCCGGGGGCGCGGGGAACTGGTCGCCGTCCGCGTACTCCGCCGTGCAGCGCAGCGTCGCCGTCCACGAGGTGCCGGGGGCCAGTTCGATGTCGTACGCGAACCGGCCCTCCGCCGCCTCCCCCGCCCCCGCCGCCTCCAGCGCGTCCGGCGTCGGCTCGCTGACCAGGCGTACGGAGAACCCGTCGCGGGACCACGCCAGACCGTGTCCGTCGCTCTCGACCCGTGCCCGTACCGGCTCCACGACGTGGCCCGACTTCACCCGCTCCATCAGGGCGAGGTCCGTGGCCGCCGTGACCGTCAGCCGGAAGCGGACCCGCTGGGTGCCCGCGTTGGTGATCTCGAAGCTCTCCTCCAACCGCCCGGAGGCGACGGTCCGGCTCCGGAGCAGGGTGACCGCCGGGTCGGGCGTCACCTCGCCGAGCCCCCGCAGGATCGACCGGAAGTCCGCCCGGTCGGCCCCCCTGAGCCCGCCGCCGACCGGGGCCAGGGCGATGGGCCCGGCCGTGACGTTCAGGTGGGACAGCGCCCTGCTGTCCCCGTGGTAGAAGCCGTCCGCATCCCCGCCGAGCTGCCCGTCCGCGCGCGAGATCACAAAGCTCGGCGCGTACAGCGTGACGACCGCGTCGTGCAGGAACGGCTGCAGGTCCGCGGCCACGGAAGTGGAAGCCGTGACCGAGCCGTTGGTGTCCTGAGGCTTGACAGTGGTGTCCAAAAGAGTAGAACCTCTCAGCGTTAGAACGTTCAAAAGACATTAACGGCCTCTTCAGAGCGCTGGCAATGCCTTTGGAACGCTCAAATGAAGCCCATCGGTATGGGCTTGGAACCTCGTAGGCCGGAGACCCGTATGCCCCGCTCCACCAGCAGTCCCTCGCCCAAGGGCGGTCCGGTGACCCTCGCGATGGTCGCTCGGCGGGCCGGTGTCTCCACGCAGACCGTGTCCAACGCGATCAACTCGCCGGAGCTGCTGCGCCCCGAGACCCTGGAACGGGTCCGCCAGGCGATCGACGAGATGGGCTACCGCCCGAGCCGCGCCGCGCAGACGCTGCGCACCCGCTCCAGCAAGCTGATCGGCTACGGCATCCAACCCGCCCCGGGCGGCAACACCGCCCCGGTCATGGACCGTTTTCTGCACGCCCTCTCCCAGGCGGCCGACGAGGCCGGCTACCGGATCCTGCTGTTCTCCTGCCCGCCCGGCGGCCCGAGCCTGGAGGGGTACGACGAACTGCTCGCCCAGCACGACGTCGACGGCTTCGTGCTCAGCAACACCGCCCGCCAGGACCCGCGCCAGGCGTGGCTGGCCAAGCGGGGCGTGCCGTTCGTCGGCTTCGGCCGGATGTGGTCGGGGCGGCAGATCGGCGACTGGGTCGATGTCGACGGCGCCTCGGGCACGGACGCCGCCGTGGAGCACCTGGTCGCCCTCGGACACCGCAAGATCGCCTTCCTGGGCTGGCCGCGCGGCTCCGGCGTCGGTGACGACCGAGCCGAGGGCTGGCAGCGGGCCATGCGCCGGCACGAGCTGCCGACGCGCGGGCGGCGCGCGGAGAGCGTGGGCGACGTCGAGTCGGCCCGTATCGCCGTGAAGCCCTTACTGGACGCGGGTGCCACGGCCGTGGTCGCGGCCAGCGACATGCTGGCGCTCGGCTGCTACCACGCGCTGCGCGAGCGGGGCGATGCCCCGGGCCGGGACGTCGCGGTGGTCGGCTTCGACGACTCGCCGACCGCCGGGATCCTCTCGCCCTCCCTGTCCTCCGTCGCCCAGCCGCTGGAGGCGGTCGGCCGGGAGTGCGTACGGCTGCTGCTGGCCCGGATGGCCAATCAGGACGCGGCACCGGAGCGCGTCCTGCTGGAGCCGTCCCTCGTCGTCCGCGACAGCGCCACCGCGCCGGGTTCCGACGCGCCGACCCCCTGACACGCCGACGCCCCGCCCCCTCAACACGCCAACGACCTGACACGCCGGCACGCCCCGACGCGCCGCGCCCCCGACATCACCTCTCCTCCACCCCCCCTCGAGCCGCACGTACCACCCCGAATCCACGGAGGAATCATGGTCCCCCGCACGGCCGCCGCCGCCCTCCTCACCTGCGCGGCGCTTCTGACCGCCACCGCCACCGGATGCTCGTCGAGTTTCGGCGGCGACAAGGAGAAGAAGCAGGACACCAGCGCCAAACAGCACCTGAAGGTGCTGATAGCCACCTCGGGCGACGCCGAGACCAAGGCGGTCAAGGAGGCTGCGGCGGCGTACGAGAAGAAGTCCGGCAACAAGGTGACCGTCGAGGCCGCCAAGGACATGAACCAGCAGCTCGCGCAGTCCTTCGCCGGGCACAAGCCGCCGGACGTCTTCTATGTCAACTCCGACATGTTCGCCAACTACGCCAAGGGCGGCTCCCTCTACGCGTACGGCGACAAGATCAAGGACGCCGACGACTTCGCCGAGCAGCTGCGCTCCTCCTTCACCTACGACGACAAGCTGGTGTGCCTGCCCAAGGACACCTCCACCCTCGCCCTTGCCATCAACACCGACCTGTGGAAGAAGGCCGGGCTGACCGAGAAGGACTACCCGACCTCCTGGGAGCAGCTGCGCAAGGTCGCGGGCAAGCTGACCGGGGACGGGGTCACCGGCCTGGTCACCAGCGACGAGTACCAGCGGCTCGGCGTCTTCATGAAGCAGTCGGGCGGCTGGATCACCGACGCCGGGCAGACGAAGATGACCGCCGACAGCGCGAAGAACGCCGAAGGGCTCGGCTTTGTGAAGTCGCTGCTGAAGTCCGGCTCGATGAAGTACGCCAAGCAGGTCGACACCAGCTGGGGCGGTGAGGCCTTCGGCAAGGGCAAGGCCGCCATGACCATCGAGGGCAACTGGCTGACCGGCGCCATGAAGCTCGACTACCCCGACGTCAAGTACAAGGTGGTCGAGCTGCCCGCCGGCCCGGCCGGGAAGGGCACGCTCGCCTTCAGCAACTGCTGGGGCGTGGCCGCCGAGAGCGCCCACCAGTCGGCGGCGGTGGACCTGGTGAAGTACCTGAGCTCCGGTGAGCAGCAGCTGAAGTTCGCCGAGGGCTTCGGCGTGATGCCCTCGCGCACCAGCGCCCTCGCCGAGTACGCGAAGCAGGAGCCGGACGCCAAGGCCTGGGTCGACGCCAACTCCTACGCGCAGGGCCCGGTGACCATCGCCGGATTCGACAAGGTGCTCAGCCAGTTCAACACCGAACTGCAGTCGCTGCCCACCACCGACCCGAAGAAGATCCTCGCCAACCTCCAGCGCAACGGCGAACAGGCCCTCGCGAAGGGCAACTGAGCCGCTATGCCCTTCCGCACCACCCCGCGTACGGCGCGCCGCACCCCTCGCGGCGCGTCGTCCGGCCCCCGCCCGGCCCCCGAGGCCGGCGGCGGGGGTCCCCGTACGGCCGGCTCGCCGGGCGCACCTGACGCGCCCGGCGGGTCCGGCCCCAAGGCGGCGCCCCGCACCCCAAACACCCCGTCCGCGGGGCGCCGCCGCGGAGAAGGCGCCTGGGGCTGGCTGTTCGTCAGCCCCATGGTGCTGATCCTCGGCCTGTTCCTGGTGCTGCCGATCCTGATGGCCCTGTGGGTGAGCCTGCTGGACTGGGACGGGCAGTCGAACCCCTTCGACGGCCAGACCAAGTTCGTCGGCCTGGACAACTACCGGGCGCTGCTCACCGAGGACGGCCTCGACCGCACCCTCTTCGCGACCTCGCTGCGCAACAACGCCTACTACGTACTGCTGACCGTGCCGCTGCAGACCGGGCTCGCGCTCGTACTGGCGCTGATCGTCAACCAGCGGCTGCTGCGCGCGCGGGGCGCCCTGCGCACCACGTTCTTCTTCCCGTCCGTCACCAGCTCGATCGCGGTCTCCACCGTCTTCCTCTTCCTCTTCCAGGGCAGCGGGGCCGTCAACACGCTGCTGTCCTGGATCGGGATGAAGGGCCCGAACTGGTTCGCCGATTCGCGCGGGGTGCTCTCGCTGCTGCTCGGCGGCCTGGGGATCGTCGACCCCGACCACCCCGCGGGTGCGCTGGCCGACCACTCCTTCATGGGTCTTTCCTGGTACGAGTGGCTGTCCGGGCCGTCCGTCGCGATGTGCACGATCATCCTGCTCGCCGTGTGGACGACCTCGGGCACCTTCATGCTGATCTTCCTCGCGGCCCTCCAGGACATCCCGCGGGAGCTGGAGGAGGCGGCCGCCATGGAGGGCGTGAACCGGCGCCAGATGCTGCGGTACGTCACGCTGCCCGCGCTGCGGCCGGTGTTCTTCCTCGTCCTCACCTTGGGCACGATCTCCACCTGGCAGGTCTTCGACCAGGTGTATGTGATGGGCCAGGGCGCCCCGGGCAACACCACGCTGACGCCGGCCTTCCTGTCGTACTCGGCGGCCTTCGACGGCTCCGACTTCGGGCAGGGCGCGGCCATCGCCTTCATCCTGCTCGCGCTGATTCTGTGCATCACCGCCCTGCAGCGCTGGGCGCTGCGGGAGCGCGGCCCGCGCACTGGGAGGACCCGATGAACGCCGCCAAGGTCAGGGGCAACGCCAAGGCCGCCGCCCAGGTGCGGCAGCGCCCGGTGCTCGGCCGGTTCCCGCTGCCGCTGCGGGTGCTGGGATACGGGCTGGTGGTGGGGCTCGGGCTGCTGTATCTGCTGCCGTTCGTCCTCCAACTGGTCACCGGGTTCAAGACGGACCCGGACGCGGCGGCGCACCCCCTCGGGCTGGTACCCACCACCCCGACGACCGCCGCCTACCAGCGGCTGTTCGGGCTGAGCCAGGCCGGGGACGGGGTGCCGTTCCTGCGCTGGCTGGGCAACTCCGCGTTTGTCGCGGTCCTGGTCACGGCCGGGCGGGTGCTGTTCGACTCGATGGCGGGGTACGCGCTGGCGCGGCTGCGCTTCCGGGGCCGCTCACTGCTGTTCGGCTTCGTCATCGCGGTGATGGCGGTGCCCGGGGTGGCGCTGCTGATCCCCAAGTTCCTGGTGCTGAACACCTTCGGGCTGTTCGACACCTACACCGGCATGATCGTTCCGCTGCTGGTGGACGCGGCGGGCATCTTCATCATGAAGCAGTTCTTCGAGTCGATCCCCCGGGAGGTCGAGGAGGCCGCGCGGGTGGACGGCGCCGGGGTGATCCGGACCTTCTGGTCGGTGGTGCTGCCGATGGCCCGGCCCTCGCTGCTCACCCTGACGATCCTGTCCTTCCAGAGCTCGTGGAACGAGTTCACGCACTTCCTGGTGTCCACCCAGTCCGGCGAGTACGAGACGCTGACGACCGGGCTCGCGCGGTTCATCTCGGGCGGCCTCGGCGGCGGTACGCAGTACCCGCTGAAACTGGCGGCGGCCCTGCTGGCGACGCTGCCGGTGGCGGCGCTGTTCTTCTGCTTCCAGCGCTACTTCGTGCAGGGGGCGAACTCGGGGGCGGTGAAGGAATAGCGGCCCGACGCACACCGCGTGGTGTGCGTCGGCCTGCCTAAAGTCCCCGTCGTCAGCCACCACGGTTTCATCGGACGGGAGCACCATGACGATGCGCATCGGCATTCTGGGCACGGGCGGAATGGCCACGACACTGGGCGGCGCGTGGGTCCGCGCCGGGCACGACGTCCTCGTCGGCGGGCGCGACCGCGCGGCGGCCAAGGCCACGGCGGGGCGCATCGGCGCCACCGGCCACGGCACGCTCGCCGACGCGGCGGCGTACGGCGACGTCGTCCTGGCGGCGGTCCCGGCGGACGTGGCGCCCGAGTTGGTCAAGGGGTTCGCGGACGTCCTCACCGCCCGCACGGTGATCGACTGCACGAACCCCCTCGTGCCGACCGATGACGGCCTGACGCTGTCCACCGGTGGTACGACCTCCATCGCCCGGCGGATGGCGGAGGCCGCGCCGGGCGCCCATGTGGTCAAGGCGTTCAACCTCTGCCACGACTCCATCTGGACCCTGCCGCAGCCGACGTTCGAGGGCGCCCCGCTGGCCGTTCCGTACTGCGGCGACGACCCGGGCGCCCTCGACCGCACCGCCGCGCTCATCACCTCGATGGGCTGCACGCCCATCCCCTGCGGCGGGCTCGCCCGCGCGGTGTACGTGGAGGCGACGGCGGCCCTTGTGATCGGGGCGTGGCTGGCGGGGGCGGAGCCGCGGTTCGCGTTTCCGGTGCCCATGGCGGCGTCGGTGTAGCGGGTGACGAACTTCTAACCGCCCGAGACAGCGCGGAGTTGCCCGTCGACCCACTCCGCGACCTCTCTCGACGTGGTGCCGCCCCCATAGCCGTCGCAGTTCACCTGGGCCAGGTAAGGCCCGACGCGGAAAAGATGTGACCCGCTGAGGATGCTTTCGGAAGAATAAGATTCCTCCCCTGCTGACGTGTGCTCGTCCGCATCGTGGCCATCTGCTTTGAGTTTCGATCGGAACCGGGCGCCGGCCGTTTTGCCGTCCTTGTATCCGAAGACACTGACGTCGAGTTTGTAATCCTCGACCCTGCCACCGGACTCCTCCTGGCCCACGAAACTGCAGTGCATGCCTGTTTGGCTCCCCGCGGGCCCGCCCACGCTCTTCGCGTTCGGCACCGCCTTGGGATTCGGGACCCACTCGCTCAGTTTCGGATGCTTTGCGAGGGGATCGCAGAGGTCGGGTACGACGGCGGGTTTTGCCTGCACTTCTGTCGTCTTGGTGCTGCTCTCGCTCTTGTCGGGCGAGGATCCGCTGTCATCATCCCCGGACGTCAGGAGCAGGCTGAGGCCCGCGCCGAGGGCGAATGCGGCGACGGTGGCCACGAGAACCAAGGAGAACTTTCGCTTCTCTCCTTTCTGCGGCTCTTCCGGGGGCCGCAGGCTGAACGTGCCTGTCACCGGCTTCGTCGGAGTGGGTGGCGCCTCGGTGACGATGCGCGTTTCCGTGCGGTCGTCGTCGCCGCCGACAGCGGACGCGTGCAGCCTGGTCAGACGTTCGTGGACGGCTTCGGCGGTCTGCGGCCGCTGCGCCGGGTCACGCTGAAGGAGTTCCGACACCAGGCGGTTCACGGCTTCCGGGGTGTCGGGGCGGAGGCGGTTCAGCGCGGGTGCCTCCTCGTCGAGTTTGCGGCGGATGACCGACAGGCCGCTCTTTCCGGTGAAGGGCGGCTGTCCGGTGAGGAGGGTGAACAGGACTCCACCGAGCGCGTACAGATCGGAGCGTTCATCGCCGCGCTCGTCGAGGAATTGCTCGGGCGCCCCGTACAACGCGGTCCCGGCCGGGGTCAGTTCGGTGGTGGAGGCCACGGTGAAGGTGTGGGTGTGGGCGAAGCCGGCGATGCCGAAGTCGAGGACCTTGACGCCCCCGTCGGGGGTGAGCATGACGTTCGACGGCTTGATGTCGTAGTGCACGATCTTGGCCCGGTGTGCCGCCACCAGGGCGGCACAGATCTTCCGGGCGATGTCCAGCGCCGTCGCCAGCTCCATCGCCCGCTGGTCGCGCACCCGCTCCGCGAGCGTGATGCCGTCCACGTGCTCCATCGCCATGTACCGCAGGTCGTCGTGGACGCCCCGCTCGTAGAGAACGACCACGTTGGAGTGGCTGATCTGCGCGGCGGCGATCGATTCCCGCTCGAAGCGCTTCCGCACCTCGGGCGACAAGTTCTCGTCACGGGCGACGAATTTGATGGCGACGTCCCGGTGCAGGTCCCGGTCCCGGCCGACCCACACCTCGCCCATTCCGCCGGAGCCGAGCCGCCTGATCAACTCGTACTTGCCCGCGATCACCGTGCCGCGTTCCATGCCTGCCACCTGCCACCCCTCATGACCTGTTCACGCCCAGACGCTCCAGTGTCACACCACGCCCCCAACCGGAAACCGGTTCCCAGATCGTGGCCGCCGGGCCCCCACCGGGCCCGCTGGCTCAGTCCGTGGCGAGCCGGTCGAGGGCGCCTGCCTTGACGGCGCGTATGAAGAGCCCGAACGTGGCGGGGCGGGTGGTGAGTGTGGCGTTCGGCGCGTCGCTCTCGCGCATGCGGACGCCGCCGTCGTGGTCGTTGGCGACGTAGACGCAGTTCGCCGCGTTGCCGCTGTACGACGACTTCTGCCAGGTATGGGTGGACGTGGACACGGATGTTCCTTCGCTAGATGCCCTGCGCAATGTGGTGGATCATGTCGCGTGACGCTGGCGGCTTGAGGGCAAGGGCCGCCATGCGGTCCAGCGTGCTGCGGTACCTGGTCAGTTGAGGCTGGGTGTCCAGGAACTCGGAGCCATGGTCCGTGTCGAGTTCCACCGTGTCCAGATGCGGAACCGGCCCGCTGAGGTGGACGATCGCCTGCCCGGAGCTCGGGAACGCACCCGAGCCGAAGGGGATCACCAGCACCTCGATGTGCTCCTGCTCGCTCATCGAGAGCAGGTGTTCAAGCTGTGCGCGGGCTACGTCCGAGCCCCCGAAATCCATGCGCAGAGCTGCCTCGTGAATGATCGCTGTCAGCGAGCTGGGCCGCTCCCCGTAGAGGATCGCCTGCCGTTTGATCCGGTAGGAGACCCGGTGCTCGACCTCATGCGGGGCGAGGGGCGGCTCGACAGCGCTGATGATCGCGCGAGCGTGATCCCTCGTCTGCAGGAGCCCGGGCAGATGGATGACGCAAGCGATCCGCATGGAGCGGGCGTGGTGCTCCAACTCGGCCATGTCGAGCATGCTCGGCGGAAGGATGTCCCGGTATTCGTCCCACCACCCCCGGGTCCGGCCGCCGGTCATCTCGGCAAGCGCCTCGATCAGCGCCTGATCTGCGCAGCCGTAAGCCCGCGCCATGGCACGTACCCGGTCGGCGCTCACCGCGTAGCCCCCGGACTCGATGCTGCTGACGCGCGACTGCGACGAACCGAGCAGCGCGCCCGCTTGCGTGGCGTTGAGGTCTGCCTGTTCCCGTAGCCGACGCAGTTCGGCGCCCAGCCGACGTTGCCGAATGGTCGGCGGAAGCTTGATGCGGGCCATCGTGTTTTCCCTCTCGCTCGCGTGCGGTGCCGTTCACCCACACGAGGGGTGTTATGACGTATCCCATCAGTTGGGTTCACTGGATCATAGTAGGTGGCTATGGTGTAACTCACATGCCTGGGCCCGGCGTTCCCTCGCTATCCGTGGGCCGCCCTGCCCAACTCCTCCTCCTGACGGGAGACTTCCATGTCCACCGTATCCCCGTATGACCCCAACTCGGCGGCGTTCGATTTCGACCATGAGGTGCGCGAACTCGTCGTCGACACCGCGCCCCGCATGTTCGCCGTGGTCCAGGAATACGACCTGAAACGGAACACGCGGACGCGCGCGTCGCCGCCTGGGGCATGGCGTACGACGACGGCAGCGCGCACGTGATCGGCATGGGCGGGGCGGTGACGATGTCCCTCGGCTCGCCGGAGCGCGCGGCGTGGCACTACGGGCGCCGTAAGGGGATCTCCGCACGGCTGGTGTGGCTCGACCCGGGTGCGGGTGCCGCGTTCACGCGGGCCGAGGCCGCGTGATTCGGTGTCGAATGGATCTGTCGCCCCTGGCACACCAGGGGCGACAGATCAGGTCTGCTCCAGCCCCAGTTGCTTGCGGACCTCATCGTGCGCTTGCCGTACGGTGATCGGGCACTCTTGGAGGGCAGAGGGCACATGACCACGCAGCCGGTTCGCGATGGTGCGGCGCTGATCCCCAGACCTGATAAGTCCTTCCCCGCACTGCGTGCCGCACTCGCGCAGGTCGCGCCCTCCCGCCTGGCGGAGATGACGTCTGAGCGGGACACGGTCTTCACGATGGCCACTCAGTCCAACAGCTTCGGGCCGATCGCGATGTTCCAGCTCAAGTGGGCCACTGTGATCGAGGTCGAGCGGTTTCCCGACACAGCGCGGCGTCTGCACGCTGCCGAGCACGCCGCCCGGACGCTCAATAAAGAGGACCCGGAGTGGCAGGTGGCCATGGATGAGATCCGGGAGATCATGCAGGCTGCACGCGCGCAGGTCGCCAATGGGTGACTGGGGCTGGGAGTACTGATCGCGCTGCCCGGGTCGCTCGTTCGCGCGTCCACGTAGGCTGACGCCGGAACGTGTGAACGGGGAGCGGGGCAGCAGTGCGGATAGAGCGACACCAGGTGGGCGAGGCCGCGGTTTCGGCGGCGCTTGAGGACTTCGCCAACCGGATCGGTTCGATGGTCCGCTCCATGTCGAAGGCCGGGCGAATGTCCACCTACGACTGGGAGCTGATCTCGGAGGAGTTCCTCGACTACCTGGGCGCTCTGTCCGTCGCCACCCCCGACCTCGACACCCCCGAGGCGAAGGCCGTCCTCGACAACGCCACCGAGGCAGCCGCCGGTGCCGTGGCGTACGCCGCGTACTACCCGACCAACGACTTCCAGGTGTTCCTCGACTATGTGAACTTCGGGATGAGCTACGACTGCGGGGAGGAGGGGGACCGGGAGTCCGTCTCCGCGAACCACTGGCTCGACGCCTTCTGCCTGGCGGTCCTCTCCGACAAGGCCTCCTGGCACGGCGAGGCGTTCCACTTCGCCCGCAAGCCGTTCGAGAAGGGCGGGGCCGGGCGGCCGGCCGTCGAGCTCATCAACGGCTTCATGGCGTACGTCATCGGGGACACGGGGGACGACGACGCGGACTACCCGCCGACCAGGGAACAGAAGCTCGCCGCGCTGGATGCCGCGCTCGCCCGGATACGGACCCTCGACGCCGCGCCCGGCGAGGGCGGCCTCCTCGACCGGCCGCAGTCCGTCGGGCTGTCCGCCCTGCGCGCGCTGACCACCGGCGACCGGGACTCCTTCCGCACCGCGCTGGCCAGGCTGCTGCTCCCGTACAGCGCGCTCCCCGGCCCCGGCGCCAGGCCCCGTACCCTGCTGCCGCTCCTGCCGCTGGCGCTGGCCGCGCTCGCCTACCGCCGCGAGGGCTGGCAGCCGCCCGTCGACACCGGGTATCTGCCGCGGGCGCTGGTGACCGGATTCGAGACCGCGGGGCCACGGGTCCAGGCGTACGGCCGCGTACGGCGGCCGGACGCGGTCGCCGCGCTGGCCGCCGGGCCGGTGGTGGTCGAGCGGCCCGAAGCGCCGCAGGAGATGCACCCGGAGAGCGAGGCCCTGTTCGAGCAGTACACCAGGGAGGCCCTGACGTCGGAGGACGGAAAGCCGCTCTCCGCCTGGAACCTGTCGGATGCCGTGCGCTACCAGGACCTCCTGTTCAAGGCCCGTGCCTCGCTCACCGCCGACGTCACGGACCAGCAGCTGGAAAATCTGCGCCTCGCCGCTGAACTGGGCGCGGCCCTGTTCCGCGCCACGCTCGCCGAGGCCGGTACGGACGTCGAGGTGACGATCGGCGGCAGCACGCTCAGCTACCCCGCCTACCACGGGGATCAGGCCGGGCCCGGCGCCTGGCACACCGCCATGAACTTCGCCCTGATCGGCGGCCGGCGCGAGGACATCGCCGCGCTCGTCCTCAGCGGCTCCGCCCGCCTGGAGGGCGACGGCTCCGCCTTCGCCTCGTACCGCCGGGCGCTCCACGACTATTTCCGGGGCGTGGACCCCGAACCCGCCACGGACCGTGCGCTTGAGGACTGCGAGAAGGCCAGGACCTGGGGCTTCTTTCCGCCGCCCGGCGTTCTCTTCTCCCAGCTCGTCGAGGGCGACGAGGAGAGCTTCAACCTCGCCCTCATCGACGCCCTCGAAGCGCACCGCGACCACTACCGGGTCGCCGACCGCGCCGGCGACGCCGACGCCGCCATCGACCTCGACATCCTGGCCCTGGTCTGCCACGCCCGCCGCCGGGGCTGGAACATCCGGGTCGTCTCCCCCTACCTGCCGCCGCGCCTGCTCGTCAGGTGAAACCGGCCGGTCAGCTGAAGTCGGCGGCGTGGTCGGACACCCAGGCACGGTAGGTGCGGGCCGGGGCGCCCGTGACCGCCTCGACGGCCCCGGTGATGGCCGGGGGAGGGGCGTCGAGCATCGCGGCGTAGCCGTCGAGGAGCGGGTCCACGAAGGAGTCGGGGAAGGAGTCATCGGCCAGCAGCCGCTGACGTGCTTCTGCCCGGGACAGCTCCTGCCACCGTAGGGGACGCCCCAGCACCTCGCCGATGGTGCGCACCTGCTCCGCCTGGGTCAGGACTTCGGGTCCGGTGAGGGCGTAGGCGGTGCGGCCGTGGCCGTCCTCGGTGAGGGCCCGCACCGCCACGGCGGCGATGTCGGCCTCGTGGAGGAGGGCCATGGGCAGGGCCCCGTACGCGCCGCGCACGACGTCCCCGGCGCGGATCTGGTCGGCCCACCACAGGGTGTTCACGGCGAAGGTGCTCGGGCGCAGATGGGTCCAGACGAGGCCGGACCCCTCGATGAGCTGTTCCACGCGGGCGGACCACCGGCCCACGGCGTGCCGCTGCCGCTCGCGGGGGACTCCCTCTTGGACGGCGGCGGACGACAGGAACACCACCCGACCGGCATGCCACTTGGTGGCGTCCACGACGGCGGGGGCCGCGTCCGCGCCGTGGAAGGGCCATATCAGGAACACCGCGTCCACCCCCTTCAACACCGCCTCCAGCGCGGCCGGGTCGGCCAGGTCGCCCTGGCGTACGTCGGCCCCGCCGGGCAGAGCGGCGGCGCGGGGATCGCGGGTCAGCGCCCGCACCTCGCCGGTGTGCCCGGCCAGGAGCTGGGCCACCACCTGCCGCCCCACATTTCCGCTCGCCCCCGTGACGAGGATCGTCCTTCCGGCAGTCATCCGCGCTCTCCTTGCCTGTACATCGCCTGTACGTCGTCCGTTCCGACGGGTTCACGATCGGCGGGTCAGGGGAGCGGTGCCAGCCGGCAGGGCTCAGGTGCGGGAAACCGTCATCGCAGCCCTCTACATGACGGATGCCGTCAGTGGCACTGCCAGGTGAAGCGGGCCTGGTCGAAGCGGCCGGCGGCGAGGTCTTCGGGGTCGATCAGCCAGTAGAGGGCGCCCCCGTCGCCCCACAGCATGCCGGCGTCGTCGTCGGAGGCGATCTGGAGCAGCAGCCGCCACCGTGCCGCCTCGGCGAGGATGTCGTCGTAGTGGGGGTTGTCGGGATCGAATTCGTCCAGGTCCCAGTCGTCGGGGAAGTCGGCGACCTCGTACTCGACCTCGCCCTGGATGTTGTCGGGTTCGCCGCCCACCCGGTGGTGGACGCGGCGCAGACTCCATACGGCGTCCTGGAAGTCGACGTACACCGGATCGGTGGACACCGTCTCGTAGTCGAGGCCGAGCGGTATGTGGAGTTCGGGGTCGGTGAGCTGGGGCAGGTCCACGGTCGGGTCGGCGCGCAGCGGCACGCGGCGGTACGGCTTGAGCGGGGCCGGGGCCGGGCGCGGCAGGACGGGCGTGTCGGCGGGGACGTACAGGATGCGGGACCCCGGACGGGACTCGGGGTTCGAGGGACTCACCCACGACGCGTATTCGTCGGCCTGTCCGTCGAAGTAGAAGAACAGCAGGGTGCCGTCGGCCGGCAGGGCCAGTCCGGTGGCGGCGGCCGACAGTCGTCCGCAGTCGAGCGAGGCGACGAACGACAGGGGGCCGTGTCCTTCCCACACCGGCCACTCGACGGCCTCGGGAAGCCGCGGCTCACCGCCGAGCGCGCCGACGTGTTCGTCCCCGGGGCGGGCGGCCGTGAGGATCTGGCCTCTCGGTTCCAGCAGGGAGCAGAACCGGTCCGCGAGACCGGAGGGAAGCCGTTCGTGCGCCAACTCGCTGAGGAGGGGGAGACTGAGCATGGGCCGATGATGGCAGGGGCCACTGTCATCCCCGGTCCTGATCTCCCTCCGCCCACGCCGCCAGTTCCGCGCGGATACGGCGGTCCATGGCCATCGACAGCTCGGCTTCCACGACACCCTCGGCCATCGGCCGCAGTTCCTCCAGCGTCGAGCCGATCCGGGAGGCGGGCTCGGCCAGGACGGTGGTGCGCAGGAGGGTGGCGAAGACCTCGGCGATCGCGTCCACATGGTGGCGTACATCGCGGGCCGCCCCCAGCACGGCGGCGAGCGGGAGGCCCCGGTCGACCAGATCGCGGGAGACGTCCAGCAGACGTCGGCTGACATGCACCAACTGGTCGCCGTCGACCGCGAGATAGCCGAGGTCGAGGGAGGTCGCGAGGTTTTCCGGCGTCGCCTGCCCCTGGAAGTAGTCGGCCAGCGCCTCCGGGGTGAGCCGGACCGGGGTCTCCTGCGACCAGGCGGGGACGGGGATGGGGGTGGAGCGCAGACCGAGGAGGTCGGCGACGTCGCGGGCGCCGCTGTCGAAGGCGGTGAGGAGTTCGGCGATGCCGCCGAGGGTGTGGCCGCGCTCCAGCAGGGCGGCGATCGTATGGAGCCGGGTCAGGTGGTGGTCGTTGTACCAGGCGACGCGGCCCTCGCGGCGCGGCGGCGGGATGAGCTTGCGCTCCCGGTAGAAGCGCAGGGTGCGCACGGTGATCCCGGCCTTCTCGGCCAGCTCCGCTATGCGGTATTCGCGGTATTCGCCAGATTTCTCCGCGCCGCCCACGTCAGGGCCGTCCGCGCCCTCGCGTTCTTCGCTCGTCGCCACGTCGGCAGCCTATGCCCGCACCGCAGAGCGGTGAACCGCCGGTAACTTCCCTCCGCCCGGCCCCTACCGCTCGGTAGGACCCTGTCCTACGCTCAAACCGTGCCAGTAATTGCTGGCAACGTTCCGAGTGTTGCGGGAGGCGGCCATATGACTGGCGCTGAGGTGACGCGAGAGCACGTACGGGTGGCGGTGATCGGAGCCGGATTCGGCGGGCTGGGGGCGGCCGTACGGCTGCGCCGGGCGGGGATCACCGACTTCGTGGTCCTGGAGCGGGCCGGGGCGGTCGGGGGCACCTGGCGGGACAACACCTATCCGGGCTGCGCCTGTGATGTGCCGTCCCATCTGTACTCCTTCTCCTTCGCGCCCAACCCCGAGTGGCCGCGCAACTTCTCCGGGCAGCCGCATATCCGCGCGTATCTGGAGCGGGTCACCGATACGTTCGGGCTGCGGCCGCATCTGCGCTTCGACTCCGAGGTGCGGGCCATGCGCTGGGACTCGCGCGCGCTGCACTGGGAGATCGACACCGCGTCAGCCGCGCTGACCGCCGACGTCGTGGTCAGCGCCACCGGACCGCTCTCCGACCCCAAGATCCCGGACATCCCGGGCCTGGCGGACTTCCCCGGCCGGGTCTTCCACTCCTCGCGCTGGGACCACGGCTACGATCTGCGCGGCAAGCGCGTCGCGGTGATCGGCACCGGTGCCTCGGCCATCCAGATCGTGCCCGCCATCCACCGGGAGGTGGACCGGCTCACCCTCTTCCAGCGCACCCCGGCCTGGGTGCTGCCGCGTATGGACCGCCGTATCTCCGCCGCCGAACACTGGCTGCACACCAAGGTCCCGGCGACCCGCGCGCTGCGGCGGGCGGTGCTGTGGGGGGTGCGGGAGCTGCAGACCGGCTCGTTCACCAAACGCCCCGATTCGCTGCGGCTGGTGGAGCGGATGGCCGTCCGCCATATGCGGCGGGCCATCGAGGACCCGGCCCTGCGGGCCAGGCTGACCCCGGATTACCGGATCGGCTGCAAGCGCATCCTGCTGTCCGGCGACTACTACCCGGCGCTCGCCCAGCCGCATGTCGACGTCGTCGCGGCGGGGTTGAAGGAGGTGCGCGGCTCCACCCTCGTCGCCGCCGACGGTACGGAGGCGGAGGCGGACGCGATCATCTTCGGGACCGGCTTCCATGTGACCGATATGCCGATCGCGCGGCGGGTGACCGGGGCGTACGGGACGACGCTCGCGGAGGAGTGGCGGGACGGTATGGAGGCGCTGCGCGGCACCAGCGCGGCGGGTTTCCCCAACCTGCTGACGATCATCGGGCCGAACACCGGGCTCGGGACCAGCTCGATGATCCTCATCATCGAGGCGCAGCTGGCGTATCTCGTCGACTTCATGCGGCAGTTGGACGTGCTGGGCGGGAAGGTGGCGCTGGACGCCCGGCCGTCGGCGGTGCGGGCGTGGACCGACCGGGTGCAGGAGCGGCTGAGCCGTACGGTGTGGAACGTGGGCGGCTGCGACAGCTGGTACCTGATGGGCGGGCGCAATACGACGGTGTGGCCGGGGACGACGACGGAGTTCCGCAGGGTGACGCGGAGGGTGGACGTCACGGAGTACCGGGTGCTGCGGCCGGAGCGCGAAGCACCGCCCGGCGCCGCGCCGGATGTCGTGGGTGCCGGTGCGGGCGCGGCGCGGGAGGCCCGGTGAGCCGCCGTCCGGCGCGGCAGGCCGCTGGTCCGTACGCGCCGCCCGTCGCCGTGAGCGAACTGACCGTCATCTCCTCCGACGGCACCCGCCTGCACGCCGAACTGCACGGGCCCGAAGGCGCCCCGGCCGTCGTGCTGGTGCACGGCTGGACCTGCTCGACCGCCTTCTGGGCGCCGATCGTCCGCGAACTGGCCGCCGACCACCGGCTCGTCCTGTACGACCAGCGCGGCCACGGCCGCAGCCCGGCCGCGGACCCCGGCGGCTACAGCACACACACGCTCGCCGACGACCTGGCGGCGGTGCTCGACCAGACGCTCGCGACCGGGGAACGGGCCGTCGTCGTGGGCCACTCCATGGGCGGTATGACGCTGATGGCCGCCGCCGGCCGGCCGCAGCTGCGCGAGCGCGCGACGGCCCTGCTGCTGTGCAACACCGGCGCCTCGCGGCTGCCCGCGCGGGGCCGCGTCATACCGCTGCGCGGTGAGCGCCTGCGGACGCGGGTGCAGCGCGCGCTGCTGTGCTCGCGCGCCCCGCTCGGGCCGGTGACGCCGGTCTCCAGACGGCTGCTGAAGTACGTGACGATGGGCCCGGCATCGGGCCCCGCCGTGGTGGAGGCGTGCGCGCGCATCGTGTACGCCTGCCCGCGGGCGGTACGGGCCGCGTGGGGGCGGGTCATGAGCGACCTCGATCTCGACGCGGAAGTCGGCCGGCTGGGCCTGCCCACCGCCGTGCTCGCCGGCACGGCCGACCGGCTGACCCCACTGGACCACGCCCGAGCGCTGTCGGCTTCGCTGCCACGGTGCGTCGGCCTCACGGAGCTGGACGGGCTCGGGCATATGGCGCCCGTGGAGGATCCGGCGGCGGTGAGCGGGGTGATCCGCGGGCTGGTGGCGGAGTACGGGCAGACGCAAGGGCAGGCGTACGGGCACGAGGGCACGGCGCAGGACACGAGGCAGGGCACGGGACAGGGCACGAGGCAGAGGGCGCTGGGCGCCACGGACGACGACACCGTCGAGGAGCCGACGACATGAGCGCGCGCGGGAGTCTGGAAGGCCGGGTCGCCGTCGTAACGGGCGCGGCGCGGGGCGTGGGGGAGTCGCTGGCCCGGAAGCTGTCCGCGCGGGGGGCCAAGGTGGCGTTGGTGGGGCTGGAGCCCGACGGGCTGCGGCGGGTGGCGGAGGGGCTGCACACCGAGTCCGCCCACTGGCACGCCGATGTCACCGACCAGGAGGCGATGACCCGCGTGGCCGGGGAGGTCGTCGAGCACTTCGGCGGTGTGGACATCGTCGTCGCCAACGCCGGAGTGGCCCAGGCCGGTCCGTTCGCTGACACCGACGAGACGGCCTGGCGGCGGGTCATCGAGGTCAATCTGCTGGGCAGCGCCGCCACGGCCCGTGCGTTTCTGCCCGCGCTCGTCGCGCGCCGCGGCTATCTGCTGCAGATCGCCTCGCTCGCCGCGCTCACGCCCGGGCCGATGATGTCCGCGTACTGCGCGTCCAAGTCCGGTGTCGAGGCGTTCGCGCACTGTCTGCGCGCCGAGGTGGGCCACCGCGGCGTACGGGTCGGCGTGGCCTACCTCAGCTTCACCGATACGGACATGGTGCGCGGCTTCGAGCGGGACGATGTGCTGTGGGAGTTCCGGCGGCGGCTGCCCTGGCCGGTGAACCGCACCTGTCCGCTCGGCCCGGCGGTCGACCGGCTGGTGGCCGGGATCGAGCGCCGGTCGGCGCATGTGTACGGGCAGTGGTGGCTGCGCGGTATGCAGCCCGTACGGGGTGCTCTGCCCGCGCTGATCGGCACCTTCGCGCAGCGCGACGTACGCCGCTTCGCGCCCCGGTTCGCGGCGACGCGCGAGCGGCGGACCGGGCTGGTGGGGGCCGGTGGCGAGGCGGACAACAAGGCGCGGGGGATTGACTGACCTCTGGGCCGAAATGCGCGGGATGTCGGTGCATGTCACGCTGGTCGGGCCTATCCTCTGCCACCCCATGAGAGGCGACACGATGGCCAGCAAGGACCAGTTCAACGAGAAGGCCCGTCAGTCGAGGCGCAAGGCGCAGGACGACCGGGGACAGCAGCCGCAGCAGCCGCGGCGTGAGCAGCCGCCGCGCGAGAGCCGTGAGCAGCGCCCGATGCGGGACCGGGAGGAAGGGATCGAGGACCAGGAGCCGTACGAGGAGATGTGACCTCGGTGGGGCGCGTCCGATCCCGGACGCGCCCCACCGGCTCAGCCGCTCCTCGGCGGCAGCCTCGGGCGCCGCAGGTCCGGTACGTCCGAGTAGTCGGGCGGTGTCGCCGCCGGATGGCGTTCCAGCAGGTCGAGCGCCGTACGCACCGCGACACCCAGCTGCGGATGGCGGCCCTCCGCCCAGTCGAGCGGCGAGCGCAGCGCCTCGATGTCCGGCTCCACCCCGTAGTTCTCGACCCCCCACCGATACGCGTCGAACCACGCGGCGTTCATCGGCACCGTGATCGACGTACCGTCCCCGAGCCGGTGCCGGCCGGTCATGCCGACCACCCCGCCCCAGGTGCGCAACCCCACCACCGGGCCGATGCCCTGGATCTTGAAGGCGGCCGTGATCATGTCGCCGTCGGAGGACGTCGCCTCGTCCGCGACCGCGACGATCGGGCCGCGCGGCGCGTTGCTGGTGTACGAGACGGGTTCGGCGTGGCGGGTCAGGTCCCAGCCCATGATGGTGCGGGTGAGCTTTTCGACGACGAGCTCGCTGATGTTGCCGCCCGCGTTGCCCCGTACGTCCACGATCAGCGCGGGCAGCGACATCTCGCTGCGCACATCGCGGTTGAACTGGGCCCAGCCGGAGCCGCCCATATCGGGGATGTGCAGATAGCCGCACCGCCCGTCGCTCAACTCGCGCACCACCGCGCGCCGCTTGGCCACCCAGTCCTGGTAGCGCAGCGGCCGGTCGTCGATGAGCGGCTGGACCGCGACGCGGCGCGGCGGACCCGCCCCGTCGCCGCCGGTGGAGCTGTCCCCGGCCCCGCCGTCACCGGCCTCGCTGTCACCGACCCCGCTGCCACCGGCCCCGCGGTCCCCGGCCTCGTCGGCGGGCTGGAAGGTGAGCTCGACCGTCGTCCCGCCCGCGGCGGTGAGCAGCGGGAAGGGTCCGGCCACCGGGTCCACGGGGCGGCCGTCGACATGCGTGAGCGTGGCGCCCTCGCGGATACCGGTGCCGGCCAGCGGCGAACGCGCCCGGGAGTCGGAGGACTCGCCGGGGAGGATGCGGGAGATGATCCAGCGCCCGTCCTTCGTACGCGCGAAGTTGGCGCCGAGCAGCCCGATGGGGCGCTGGTAGTGGGCCGGGCCCTCGTTGCGGCGGGCCGGCATGACGTACGCATGCGAGGTGCCGAGCTCGCCCTGCACCTCGCGCAGCAGATCGGCGAACTCATCGGGGGACGCGACGCGTTCGACCAGCGGACGGTACTGCTCGAGCGCCGCGTCCCAGTCGACGCCGCACATGCCCGGCTCCCAGTAGTAGGCGCGGGTGATCCGCCCCGCCTCGTCGTAAGCCTGCCGCCACTCGGCGGCCGGGTCGACGGTGTGCTGGATGCGCCGCATATCTATATGGACGGTGGCGTCGCTGTCGGCGGTCTCGGTGGCGGGCACCGCCCGCAGATCACCCTCGTCGTTGATCACCAGCCGGGTGCCGTCGCCGCTGACCCCGAACCAGTCCAGGTCGTCGGTGAGTTCGGTGCGCTTGGCCTTGACCAGGTCGAAGTGTTCGAGGGTGGGGCGGGAGGAGGTCTCGGCCGGATTGGCGAAGGTCTCGCCGAGCGCGCCGGAGATCGGCCAGCGCAGCCACACCAGGCCACCGCCGCTGACCGGGTACAGCGTCGAGTACTTCGAGGCGGCCACCGGGAAGGCGGTGACCCGGCTCGGCAGGCCCTCCACCTCGATCGTGACCGTGCCCTCGGCGGCCTCGCCGTCACCGTCGTCGCCGCCGCCCGTGTACGCGCTGTCCAGGTCGAGGCCGCCCGCCGCCGGGCGGCCCTCGGGGGAGAGCGCGAAGGGGGACGGGGTCGCGGAGGACAGCGGTACGAGGTAGGGGCGGCAGCCGAGCGGGAAGGACAGGTCGCCGGTGTGCACGTCGTAGACGGGGTCGAAGCCGCGCCAGGACAGGAACGCCAGATACCGGCCGTCGCGGGTGAAGACCGGCTCCTCGTCCTCGAACCGGCCGCTTGTCACGTCCACGACCGTACGGTCCGCGAGGCGCGCGATCTTTATCTGGCGCAGCGAGCGGCCGATGCCGGGGTGCGACCAGGCCAGCCAGCCGGAGTCGGGGGAGAAGGCGAGGTCGCGCACCGGCCCGTTCGTCGACCGGATCAACTCGCTGACCTCGTCGACGTCCGGTATTTCGGCCGAGGTTGAGGGGTCGGGCGCGGTGTCCGGCGCGGGGTCGGTTGAGGGGTCGGGCGCGGTGTCCGGCGCCGCGTCCGACGCCGCGTCCGGGGAGGTGTCTGCGGCTGCGTCCGCGCTGTCCGGCGAGGTGCCCTCCGCCTCGGCCGCGCCGTCCGCCGACGTGTCGTCCGACGCGTCCGCCGACGCGTCCTCCTCCGACACGTCCTCCGCCGCGTCCACCGACGTGTCCACCAGCAGCAGCCGCCCGTCGTGCGCCGCCACCGCCAGCCGCTTGCCGTCCGGCGACGCGACCATCTCGCGCACCCGCCCGAGCCGGCCCACCGCCAGCCGCCGCCGCTCCGGCGGACCGCTCGCGCGCGGCAGGTACGCGATCTCGATGGCGTCCTCGCCCTCGGCGTCCGTCACATACGCCACGCGCCCGGTGTCGCCCAGTATCTCCGGCAGCCGGACCCGTACGCCCGGTGTGTCGACGAGGGTGCGGGCGGGGCCGTCGCGGTGGGTCAGCCAGTACAGGCTGCCCCGTACGCATACCGCGCTCGCCCGGCCCGTGGTGTCCACGGACAGCGAGTTGACGTGCGAGGAGGCGGGGACCTGGTACGGGCGGCGCCCGGTGCGCGCCCCGCCGAGCCGTACGTCAAGCCGGCGCGGCTCGGCGCGCGGGCTCAGATCGTCGATCAGCCACAGGTCGCCCGCGCACTGGTAGACGATGCGCGAGCCGTCGGTCGAGGCGTGGCGGGCGTAGAAGTCGCTGTGGTCGGTGTGGCGCCGCAGGTCGGAGCCGTCGGGCAGAACGGAGTAGAGATTGCCGATGCCCTCGTGGTCGGAGAGGAACGCGATCCGGCCCGCGACGAACATCGCCGAGGCCAGGTGTCCGTTCAACTCCGGCACCAGGCGCGTGCCGTGCAGCCAAAGCCGCCCCGTCGCGCCGCCCCGGTAGCGCTTCCAGGAGGCGGGCTCGTGCGGGGGTGTGCCGGTCAGCAGGAGAGTGCGGCGCTCGCCGTCGACCTCGGTGACCGCGATATCGGAGACCGGGCCCCAGGGCAGCCGCCCGCCGGGGCTGCCGTCGGTGGGCAGGCTGTAGGCCCAGGAGAAGTGGGAGAGCGGCTGGTCGTGGGAGGAGACGGCCAGGATGTGCGAGGTGCCGTCCTGGTCGGGCGGCGTCCAGCCGCAGACCCGGGCGTCGACGCCGCCCCAGTACGTCAGGCGCCGCGCCGCGCCGCCGTCGACCGGGACGAGATGGATCTCCGGGTCGAGGCTGCGCCAGGTCGTGAACGCGATCTGCGAGCCGTCGGGGGAGAAGCGGGGATGTCCGACGCGGGTACGGTCGACCGTCAGCCGCCAGGCCCGCCCGGGTGGCTCTCCCCGCGCGGCCAGCGGCGCCACCCAGAGGTCGTCCTCGGCGGCGAAGCAGAGCAAGTCGTCGTGCAGGTGCGGAAACCGGAGATACGCGCCGTCGCCTTGGCCCGACGCGTTCGACAAAGCATCCTTCACCTGACCATCCTTCCGGGGCGGCCGCTTCAGGGCAACTCGGTCTTGTGACGCATCCCACGAGCGAAACGGGCTCGTTTCGTACAGTGCCACTCAGAACTGCGCTTACGCTATTGGTGTACGAAACCGTTTCGTTCGTGACGCTCCCATGTTCGGGAAGGAGGGCACGATGCAGGCACTGGACCGACGCCGCAGCCGGCTGTCCCCCGAGCGGGAGAGCGAGCTGTACGAAGCCGTCATGGGCCTCCTCACCGAGGTCGGCTACGACGCGCTCACCATGGACGCCGTCGCGGCCCGTACCCACTCCAGCAAGGCCACGCTCTACCGGCAGTGGAAGAGCAAGCCGCAGCTGGTGGCCACCGCGCTGCGGCACACCAAGCCCGTCTCGCTCGAAAACATCGACACCGGCTCGCTGCGCGGCGATCTGCGCGAGATGGTGCGGTGCGGCGACCAGGCCCGGGAGCGGGACGCGGCCCTGATGCGAGGGCTGGCCCTGGCCGCCCACCAGAACCCGGATCTGCTCGAGGCGCTGCGCGAACTCATGGTCAAGCACGAGCTCGCCGCTTTCGAGACGGTGCTCGGGCGGGCCGTCGACCGCGGTGAGGTCGCCCCGGACCGCCCCGCCCTCCAGTACACCGTGCACATGCTGGTCGGCGCCTTCACCACCCGGGCCCTCGTCGAGGCCCAGGAGCCCGACACCGCCTATCTCTTCGACTACATCGACGCCGTCGTCCTCCCCGCCCTCGGCGTCCGGTCCCCAGCCTCCCCCTGAGGCGCCCCTCCCCCACTCTCCCCGCACCACGGCCCCACCCACAACCCCATAGAGCTCCGGCCGGCGCGCCGCTCTCGTCGCCGTCTGGATCCCCACCCCTGCCAGTAACGCCTACTCGACGGGAGCACCTCTCCTCGTGGCCACGTTCCTCTATAAACTCGGCCGATTCGCCTTCCGGCGACGTCGGTTCGTCGCCCTGATATGGGTGGCGCTCCTCGCGGTCGCCGGTGTCGGGGCCGCCACCGCCTCACCACCCTCCAACGACACCTTCTCCATCCCTGGTACGGAGGCCCAGAAGGCCTTCGACGTGCTGGAACAGCGCTTCCCTGGCGGTAACGCGCAGGGTGCCACCGCGCGCGTGGTCTTCCGCGCACCGGACAACGAGAAGATGACCGACGCGGCCAACAAGGCCACGGTCCAAAAGACCGTCCGTGAGCTCCAGTCGGGCTCGGACGAGGTCGCCTCGGTCGCCGACCCGTACAAGGCGGGCGGGGTCAGCAAGGACGGCACCACGGCATACGTCCTGACCTCCTACAAGGTCAGCGCCATGGAGCTGGAGGACAAGACGCGGGACGCCCTGAAGGAGGCGGGCGAGGACGCCCGCAAGTCGGGGCTGACGGTCGAGATCGGCGGTGACGCGCTGGAGCAGATGCCCGAGACCGGCGCCACCGAGGTCATCGGCATCGCGATCTCGGCGGTCGTCCTCCTGATCACCTTCGGTTCGCTGGTCGCCGCCGGACTGCCGCTGCTCACCGCGATCATCGGGGTCGGCATCGGCATCTCCGGGATCACCGCCCTCGCCACCACCCTGGGTCTTTCCAGTACGACCTCGACGCTGGCGATGATGATCGGCCTCGCGGTCGGCATCGACTACGCGCTGTTCATCGTCTCCCGCTACCGGGCGGAACTGGCCGAGGGGCAGGAGCGGGAGGAGGCCGCCGGGCGTGCGGTGGGCACCGCGGGATCCGCGGTGGTCTTCGCCGGGCTCACCGTCGTCATCGCCCTCGCCGGTCTCGCGGTTGTCAACATCCCGATGCTGTCCAAGATGGGCTTCGCCGCGGCGGGCACGGTGGTCATCGCCGTCCTCATCGCGATCAGCCTCATCCCGGCCCTGCTGGGCTTCGCGGGCAGCAAGGTGCTCACCCGCAAGGTCCGCAAGGCCGCCAAGAAGGGCGAGGCCGCTGGCGGACAGGCCGCGGGCGAGGAGAAGCCCAACGCGGGTACCCGCTGGGCCCGTTTCGTGCTGCGCCGCCCGGTGATGGTGCTGGTGGTGGCCGTGCTCGGCCTGGGCGCCGCAGCGCTCCCCGCGGCCAGCCTGGAGCTCGGCCTGCCCGACGACGGTTCGCAGCCGACCGACACCACCAAGCGCAAGGCGTACGACATGGTGTCCGAGGGCTTCGGCCCGGGCTTCAACGGACCGCTGATGGTGGTCGTCGACGCCAAGGGCAGCGACGATGCCAAGGGCGCCGTGGAGCAGGCGCGCAAGACCATCCGCGACGTCGACGGCGTCGCGAGCGTCAGCCCGGCCCGGTTCAACAAGGCCAATGACACCGCGATGCTGACGGTCATCTCCAAGTACAAGCCGAGCAGCGTCGACACCGAGGATGTGGTGCACCACATCCGGGACGAGGCCGCGTCCCTCAAGTCCGGGACCGGCGCCGAGATGCTGGTGACCGGCCAGACGGCGATGAACATCGACATCTCGCAGAAGCTGAACGACGCGCTGCTGCCCTATCTGGGGCTCGTCGTCGGCCTGGCCTTCCTGCTGCTGATGGTGGTCTTCCGGTCGCTGCTGGTGCCGCTCAAGGCGGCCCTCGGCTTCCTGCTGTCCGTCGTGGCGGCGCTGGGCGCGGTCGTGGCGGTCTTCCAGCGGGGCTGGGGCGGGAGCCTGTTCAACGTCGAGGAGCCCGGCCCGATCATGAGCATGATGCCGATCTTCATGATCGGTGTGGTCTTCGGTCTGGCGATGGACTACGAGGTGTTCCTCGTGACCCGGATGCGCGAGGCGTACGTCCACGGCGAGCGGCCGGGCCAGGCCGTGGTCACGGGCTTCAAGCACGGGGCCCGGGTGGTCACCGCCGCCGCGGTCATCATGATGAGCGTCTTCGCCGGGTTCATCGGCTCGTCCGAGTCGATGGTGAAGATGATCGGCTTCGGCCTCGCCATCGCGGTGTTCTTCGACGCGTTCATCGTCCGTATGACCATCGTTCCGGCGGTGCTCGCGCTGCTCGGGAAGGCCGCGTGGTGGCTGCCGCGCTGGCTGGACAAGGCGCTGCCGAACGTGGACGTGGAGGGCGAGGGCCTGCGCAAGCAGCTCGCCCCGGAGTCCGCGGTGCGCGTGGAGAAGGATGAGCGGGATCCCGATGCGGATCTGACCCGGGTGTAGGTCCGTGTAAGCCCGTGTAAGCCCGGTTCCGGTGTTGCGGCGGCCCTTCGCGAATGCGCGGAGGGCCGCCGTCGTTGTGTACGGCAGGTGTGTGCGGTTGATGTGTACGGCACGTGTGTGGGCCGGCTTTCGCGGGTAGAGCGCTCTTGCGAATAGGTCGCAATAACGGGTTACCATCATCGGGCGGATAACCGGATTGGCGGATTCCGTGGATGTAGCGGACACCCCCGGCGCAGAAGCGGAGCCCCGTCATGCATGTCCCCGACGGATTTATCGACGCCCCGGTGTCCGTGGCGACGGGCGTGGTCGCGGCGGCGGCGGTAGCCGTCAGCCTGCGCGGCGCCCGGCGGGAGTTGGGCGACGCCGGGGGCGCTGGTGGCTCGGGCGGGTTGGGCGGCTCGGGCGGTGAGCGCACCGCGCCGCTGGCCGGTCTCGTCGCCGCGTTCATCTTCGCCGTACAGATGCTGAACTTCCCGGTCGCGGCCGGGACCAGCGGGCATCTGCTCGGCGGGGCGCTGGCCGCGATACTCGTCGGCCCGTACACGGGCGTGCTGTGCGTCTCCGTGGTGCTGCTCATGCAGGGCGTGCTCTTCGCGGACGGCGGTCTCACCGCGCTCGGCGTCAACATCACGGATATGGCGGTGGTCACCACGGTGGTGGCATACGCCGTCTTCCGCGCCATTCTGAAGCTCACCCCCCGCCGGCGCCGCTCCGTGACCGTCGCCTCCTTCGTCGCCGCGCTGATCTCCGTACCGGCCGCGGCCGTCGCCTTCACCGCGATCTACGCGCTCGGCGGCACGACACATGTCTCGCTCGGCAAGGTCTTCACCGCGATGGTCGGCGTCCACGTACTGATCGGCATCGGCGAAGCCGTGATCACGGCCCTGACGGTCAGCGCGGTGGTGTCCGTCCGCCCTGACCTGGTGTACGGCGCGCGCGGTCTGACACGCACCCTGGAGATCCGTACGGCCGCCGTGGCCGTGCCGGCGGCGCCGGGCCTCGCGGCGACGTCCGCGTCGGCCGCGGGCGGGGTCGCCGGGCGGGCCGTGGAACCTGGCGACGAGACGGGAACGCCCGCGACCGGCCGGGCCGCGGGCGCCGTGGCGGGGACGGCGTCTGCCGCCGCCGACGCGGCCGCCCCGGCGGCCTCCGGCCTCGCGGCGGCGCCCGGGGCGTCGCTCGGCGCCTCCGCCGCACAGGCAGGGGGCGCGGCGTCGGGGGGCGCCGCAGCCTCCGCCCCCGCGCCGGCGGCGCGGCGGTCGGCGCGGCGGGTGTGGGCGATCGGGGTCGCGGCGGCGCTGCTGTGCGCCGGGGTGGTCAGCTTCTACGCGTCCGCCAGCCCGGACGGCCTGGAGAAGGTCGCCCATGACAACGGCATCGACAAGAAGACCGAGGACCACGCGAGCAAGGACTCCCCGCTCGCCGACTACGGCGTCAAGGACATCTCCGACGCCCGGCTCTCCGGCGGCCTGGCCGGGGTGATCGGGGTCGGCGCGACCCTCGCCGTGGGCTCGGGGCTGTTCATCGTCGTACGGCGCCGCGCCAAGAAGGCCGCCGCCGGGCCTGCCGCCGTTCCGTCCGCGCACCCCTCCGAGACGGTCTGACATGGGCGCGGGTCACGCCCACAAGCTGTACCGGGAGGGCCGCTCGCCGGTGCACGCCCTGCCCCCGCAGTGCAAGATCGCCGCGGTGCTCTGTTTCGTACTGGTCGTCGTCTCCACCCCGCGCGAGGCGGTGTGGGCCTTCGGGGCGTACGCCGTGGCGCTGGCGGCGGTCGCGGCGGTGGCGCGGATTCCGGCGGGGTATGTGCTGCGGCGGCTGCTGATCGAGATCCCATTCGTGGCCTTCGCCGTGCTGATGCCGTTCGTCGCGGACGGCGAGCGCGTCGCGGTGCTCGGGATGGAGCTCAGCCGCCCCGGCCTGTGGGGCGCCTGGAACATCCTGGCCAAGGGCACGCTCGGGGTCGCCGCCTCCGTGCTGCTGGCCTCCACGACCGAGCTGCGCGCCCTGCTGCTGGGGCTCCAGCGGCTGCGGATGCCGTCGCTGCTGGTCCAGATCGCGTCGTTCATGATCCGCTACGGGGACGTCATCACGGACGAGATGCGGCGGATGCGGATCGCCCGCCAGTCGCGCGGCTTCGAGGCGCGCGGGGTGCGCCACTGGGGCGTGCTCGCCAAGTCCGCCGGGGCGCTGTTCATCCGCTCGTACGAGCGCGGCGAGCGGGTCCACCTGGCGATGATCAGCCGGGGCTATGCGGGCACCATGCCCGTGATCGACGATATGACGGCGACCCGGGCCCAGTGGCTGTCCGCCGCGGCCCTTCCCCTGACCGCGCTGGTGGTCTGCCTGACCGGATGGATGTTGATATGACCGGCTCGTCTCCCGCGGAGACCACTCCCGAGACCACCCCCCAAACCGCCCAGCCCTCCCACGCGCCCTCCCTCCGGGTAACTGGCCTGGCGTACGCCTACCCCGACGGCCACCAGGCCCTCTTCGGCGTCGACCTGACCGTGGCCCGCGGCGAGCGCGTCGCGCTGCTCGGGCCCAACGGCGCGGGCAAGACCACCCTGGTCCTGCACCTCAACGGGATCCTGGACGCGGGCGCGGGGACCGTCACCGTGGCCGGGCTGCCGGTCGCCAAGCGGAATCTGGCCGAGATCCGCCGCCGCGTCGGGATCGTCTTCCAGGACCCCGACGACCAGCTGTTCATGCCGACGGTGCGCGAGGACGTCGCGTTCGGCCCGGCCGCGGCCGGGCTGCGCGGCGCGGAGCTGGAACAGCGGGTGATCACGGCCCTGGAGCGGGTCGGCATGGCCGAGTTCGCCGACCGCCCGCCGCACCACCTCTCCTTCGGACAGCGGCGGCGGGTGGCGGTGGCGACCGTCCTGGCCATGGAGCCGGAGATCCTGGTGCTGGACGAGCCCTCCTCCAACCTCGACCCCGCCTCGCGCCGCGAGCTGGCCGACATCCTGCGCTCCCTGGACGTCACGGTGCTGATGGTCACCCACGACCTGCCGTACGCGCTGGAGCTGTGCCCGCGCTCCGTGGTGCTCAGCGGCGGAGTGATCGCCGCCGACGGCCGCACCCAGGACCTGCTGTGCGACGAGGCCCTGATGAGGGAAAATCGACTGGAGTTGCCCTTCGGCTTCGACCCCCGCTCGGTGACGGCCCCGGTCTGAGGTATCCGGCGGGGCCGATGCACCATGGGGGGAGCACACTTCGCCCTCGGCATGGTGGGAGTACGGATCAGTGGTGGACGTCCAGGGCACGGTGGCCGACGGATTCGAACCGGTCCGGGACGCCTTCGTGGACAACTTCGCCCGGCGCGGCGACCGCGGCGCGGCCGTGACCGTGTACCGGGAGGGCCACAAGGTCGTCGACCTGTGGGGCGGCGTGAAGGATGTTCAAGAGGACGCCGACGGCGAGCCATGGGCCCAGGACACCGCGCAGGTCGTCCGGTCCGTCACCAAGGGCATCGCCGCCGCCGTCCCGCTGCTGCTCCACCAGCGCGGCCAGCTCGACCTGGACGGCCGGGTCGGCACGTACTGGCCGGAGTTCAAGGCGAACGGCAAGGAGCGGGTCCTCGTCCGGCATCTGCTCAGCCACCGCGCCGGGGTGCCCGTACTGGAGACCCCGCTGGCCCCCGTCCAGGCCATCGACGGCTTCCACGGCCCGCGGGCGGTCGCCGCCCAGCGGCCCGTATGGGAGCCGGGCACCGCCCACGGCTACCACGCGCAGACCTACAGCTGGCTGATCGGCGAGCTGGTCCGGCGGGTCACCGGGCGGACCATCGGCCGCTGGATAGCCGAGGAGATAGCCCGGCCGCTGGGGCTCGACCTGTGGCTCGGGCTGCCGCCCGAGCAGCGCGCCCGCGTCGGCCGGATCGGGCCCGTGGAGGCCCCGCCCGTGCCCGCCGCACAGGGCCCGCGGCTGCGGCCCAAGCGGTCGGTCGCCGAGGCGTACCAGAACCCCGACTCGCTCACCCGGCGCGCCTTCGGGGCGATCAGCCCGGCACCCGACGAGAACGACCCCGCCTACCTCGAGGCCGAACTGCCCGCCTCGGGCGGCGTCGCCACCGCCGACGCGCTGGCCCGCTTCTACGCGGCGCTCATCGGCCCGCTGCCCTCGGCGGGCCCCCTGCGATCCGGCGGCCGCCTCTTCGCGCCCGCGACGCTCACCCTGGCCCGTACGGAAGAGTCCGCGGGCCCGGACGAGGTGCTGGTCATCGGCACCCGCTTCGGCCTCGGCTACATGCTGCACGGCCCGGCCTCCCCGCTCCTGACCCCCGGCTCCTTCGGCCACCCGGGCCGTGGCGGCTCCCTCGCCTTCGCCGACCCGGAGTCGGGCATCGGCTTCGGCTATGTCACCAACGGAATGCAGCGCGGCGTGACGGCCGACCCGCGCCCACAGGCGCTGGTGCGGGCGTTGCGGACCGCTCTGCGGTGACGCGCTACTTTCGGGGGTCCCGGGGGTAGTCGGATCGCGTGGTACCGCGGACCGGCGGCCGCGGGACGAGCTCGTCGTCGTGGGTGACCGGCGGCGGCCCACCATGCCCGCCGAGCGAGTGATGCCCTCGCGGACGGCGCCCGGCTCACGATTTGGGGAGCTTCCCTCGCTGGGTGATCACCCACATCCACGCCTCCAGGGTGGCGACGAACTCACCGAGGTCGGGAGTGGTGTGGGAGGCCCGCTCATGGTCCCAGTCGGGGTCGAGGACGACGACGCGGAAGCCGTAGCCGCCGTACCAGCCGGCGTCTATGTTGATCTCCCGAGCCCGCAGGCCGCCCTCCTCCGCTACCTCCTCCGCGGTCAGCCACGGCGGTGGTGCCGTACGCGCCCAGTACAGATCCTCGGAGTCGTTGGCCTCGACCCTTCCATCCGGCAGGCGTCGGGCCGACAGCTGGTTGTAGATGACGTTCCAACCGGCCGGAACGCGCAACGGGATCAGGCCCCAGTCCTCGGAATCGGTCATGGCCAGGGGGGAATTGGGCGGAAGTCGGAAGATCGGGTCCATGCGCCTGCAGCGTAGTCGGGGCGTGTTTCGAGGCGTCGGCGGAGCCCACGCTCGAACCCTCGCTGTACGGGCGGGGTGGGTGCGGCTCGCTGCGCTTCGCGGGTGCAGCTGCGCTTCGCTGCGCTGTGCCTATGCGCCGTCTCGCGGCATTCGGCTCGCGCGGGTGCGGCTTTCGTCTCGGACCCTCCGGGTCCAATGCGCCAGCGAGAAGGGGGAAGGGGGGCCCGGTGTCCTGGTTCCTCGGCCCGGCGGGCGGCTGAGCTCAGGACAGGCTCCGCTGCGCTCCGCCGCAGCTGCTGCCGCGCGGTGGCCAAGCGGTCAGTCCAGCAGTGCGCTGGAACGGGGGCGCGGGAGCGCGACGGATGGGCGGGCACCGGGGGACGGGATCGCCTCTCCACCCACCTGCTCTAAAAAAGACGGTTGATGCAGTACTTGATGCAGAGCAAGCATCTTTTTGAGAGCTGGTGGGTGGAGGCCCCAACCGGACCGCCCTCCAGCGCTCCGGGCGACCACCCGCCGCTCCGCCACCCGTCGGCGGGTGATGATCGTTGGGCTGGACGGCGACGCTGCCTCGGCGCCCCTCTCCGTACCCGCTGCTGGCCGCTCTGCGCCGAAGGCGCGAGACGATGCCCGCGCGCGGCGTCCGGACCATGCCGTCCAGCGGTCGCCGGCCCGTTCGTCGCGCTCGCGCGCCTCCGGTCCAGCGCACCGCTGGACTGATCGGGCAGCCACCGCGCGGCAGCTGTCGCGGCGCAGCGGAGCCTGTCGTGAGCCCAGTCACCCACCGGCCCAAGGAACCAGGACACCGGCCGGCCGCCCCCTTCCCCTGCCGGGGGCGCGTGGTGGACTGAGCTACGCCCCCGGCAACGGCTCGCAGGATGCCCTCGTGCGTCTGAGCTGTCTAGCGGTCGAGCTCCTGCCGCTTGACGCCCTGTAGGAACGCTTGCCATGCCCCATGTGTGAACGTCAGATGCGGGCCGCGCTGATTCTTGCTGTCCCGTACGGCACGGCCGTTGTCGGCCATGTCCGCAACCTCTACGCAGTTGTTCTCCGGAGCAGCAGCCCGTACCCCAGCGAAGTCCTGCGGCGCAGCAGTGCGCATCCGGCCAGGACCAGCGCGAAGGCGATGGCGAGCAGCAGCTTGGCGGACAGCGGGTCCAGGCCCTGCCGGGGGTAGTTGAGCGAGTACTCATGCCGCGGCGGCATCAGGACGTACTTCACGACGGGGCCCAGCGCCGCCGCGAACCACACCAGCCCCACCCACAGGCCCGGCGATATGCGCTTGAGCAGCGGGAGAGGCGGAGAGGCGGACATGGCCAGATCGTAGCCACGGGGCCCGCGGCCGGACATCGGACCGTGGCTGTACAACCAGGGTCGACACCGGCGCCCGGCGATTGTCAGCGGCGGGCCGACGACGGGCGGGGGCGCCCACCGGCACCGTGGCCTTCGTGATCGAAGTCAACCAACTCACCAAGCGATACGGCGGCACGATCGCCGTCAAAGACCTGACCTTCACCGTGGATCCGGGCCATGTGACCGGCTTCCTGGGGCCGAACGGCGCGGGCAAGAGCACCACGCTGCGGATGATCCTCGGCCTGCACGAGCCCACCAGCGGCAGCGTCACCGTCGAGGGCCGCCCCTTCGCCGCCCGCCCCCGCGGGCTGCGCCACATCGGCTCACTGCTCGACGCGCAGGAGGTGCACGGCGGGCGCAGCGCGGTGGCGCATCTGTCCGCCCTCGCCCGGAGCAACCGCATCCCGCGGCGCCGGGTCGAGGAGGTGCTGGAGCGGGTCGGCCTCGCAGAGGTCGCCCGGCGCCGCATCGGCGGTTTCTCGCTCGGCATGAAGCAGCGGCTCGGCATCGCGTCGGCGCTGCTGGGCGACGCGCCGGTGCTGCTCTTCGACGAACCGCTCAACGGCCTGGATCCGGAGGGGGTGAAGTGGGTGCGTGAGCTGTTCCGGGGGCTGGCCGCCGAGGGCCGCACCGTGTTCGTCTCCAGCCATCTGATGTCCGAGATGGAGCACACCGCCGACCAGTTGATCGTCATCGGCCGGGGCGAGCTGATCGCGGCGGAGAGCCTGGAGGAGTTCTCGGCCCGGGGCACCCGGCAGAGCGTCGAGGTGCGCACGCCCGCTGTCGGCGTTCTGCGGGATTTGCTCACGGCGGAGGGCGCGGCGGTGCACACGGAGGGCGAGCTGCTGACCGTGATCGGTCTGGGCGTGGCCCGGATCGGGGAGATCGCGCAGGCCCACGGCGTTGCGCTGCACCACCTCAGCGCCCGCTCCGCGTCGCTGGAAGACGCGTTCATGGAGCTCACCGCCGACAGCGTCCAGTACCTCGCGGGGGAGTCCCGATGACCGCGACCGCTGTGTCTCTTCATGCCGCCGAACCCCGCTCCCGGTTCGGCGATCTGGTCGCCGCCGAGTGGATCAAGCTCCGGTCGCTTCGCTCGACCTGGTTCGGGTACGGGGCGACCGCCCTGGCCGTCGTCGCGTTCAACGTGGGCACCGCCTATGACACCTACCGCAACTGGTCGCAGCAGAACCCGGAGGGCCCGGAGCGCTTCATCCGGGACGGGCTGCCGCTGGACGAGGCCTTCACCGTGAACGCCGTCACGGTCATGATGCTCGCGCTCGGCGCGCTCGGTGCCATGGCGATCGTCGGGGAGTACGCCTCGGGCACCATCCGTACGACGTTCGCGGCCGTTCCGGCGCGCCGTTCGGTGATGGCGGCCAAGGCGGTGGTGGTCGCGGCGGCCACGGCCGTCTTCGGCGCGTTCGTCGCGGGGGTCTCGTTCGCCGCGACCCAGGCGATCCTGGACCGGCGGGGCGCGGGCGTCTCGCTCGGCGACCCGGGCGCGCTGCGCGTCGTGGTGGCGTCCGCGCTGCTCGCGCCGCTGTGCGCGCTCGCCGGCCTGGCGCTCGGCACGGTGATCCGGCAGACCGCGGGCACCATGATCGGCTCCTCTCTGGTTCTCCTGGTGCTGCCGTTGGCCCTCACCGACGGCCGCCACTGGTCGGCGGTCGCCTCCCACGGCACGCTCTACCAGGCGTGGCGTCGGCTGGTGGCGGTTGATTACCACCCGCTGCACTACCCGTGGACCGTCGGGGGAGCCTGGACGGTCTACGCGGTGTGGGCGGCCGCCGCGGTCGCGGTCACCGTGGTCGGTGTGCGCCGGCGCGATCAGTGAGCGGACGCCTGACCGGCGCGCGGTGAATGCGCCGTACGCCCCCTGCTGACTCTGTGCGCCGCTGGGTACCCGCACAAGCGGGTTCCAGGGGCCAACAGTCCCTATGCCAGGGCCATTTGCTTCTCCACACTGAAAGGCCTTCCGGCTGGTCGGCGCCCTGGCGGGCGGTGTGTCGGCCGGGGGCAGAGGGGTTCGGGGGAAGCGGGGGGACCGCGTGGCTCTGCATCGGGGGCGGTCGCTTACGTGGCCGGAAGAGGGGCGTCGTGCGCCCGGCGTGAAGGTGCCCGTGAAGGTGCCGTACCGGCGGCGCAGGCCGGGCGCCGAGTCGCCGGCCGTGCGGCACCGGCTGGCGTGGCGCGATATGGAATGGCAGATGCTCCGCATCCTGCTGATCTTCCGGCTGATGCATGGCATTCAGCTGGCCGTGACCGTGCCCGGTATCGCCGGCCACACCCGGCACCCCGGCCGCGCGCTGACGCTGCTGCTGGCGGTGCTGGCCGAGTCGCTGTGGTTCGTTCTGCACATCTTCCGCAACCACCGGCGGGTGCTCGCCCGGGACGCGGGCGGCGAGCCGGACGCGGCGCGGTCCGCCGGAACGGCGGAGGACCCGGCGGCGGGGCAGGGAGCGCCGGGGCTGGGGGCGGCGGGGCACGGGCCCACGGTGTACGACTCCACCACGGCGGCGGTCGAACTGGGCTCGGCCGTGGTCTTCTTATGGGCCTGCGCCCTGGTCATGGGGGGCAACCGGGCCGCGGACATGGCCCCGCTGCTGGTGCTGACCACCGAGCAGATCTCCGGTGTGGGCGTCGGTTCGGCCCTCGGCCAGCGGCCGCGCGTCCTGGTCGGCGGCACGGCCGCCGTCGCCGCCTCGTACGCCGCGGTCATCGTCCTGGGCGACCCGTCGGCGCTTGGCCGCTCCGATGTGCTGATCGGGCTCACCGGTTACGGGGCGCTGGCCTACCTCATCCGGCGCGGCGGCATCTTCCTGCTGCAACTCTCCGCCGACCTCGGCGATATGAGCCTTCAGCTGCATGAACAGGAGCAGCGGAAACTGCTCGCCATCGAGCTGCACAACCACCTGGGGCACACCCTCAACGCCTTCCAGCGGGTCGACATCACCGATCCCGAACAGCTCGACTCGCTGCGCAAATCCGCGGTGGTGGCCCGGGAGCGGCTGGCCACCTTCATCGCCACCGGGCGGTTCAGCGAGTCGGTGCCGCTGATCGGCATGGTGCACCGACAGGTCGCCCTGGCCACCAACGACCGGCTGACCGTGGAGCCGATCATCCCCGACCACGTCGTCGAGGCGGCGGCCCGGATCCCGCCGCCCGAGGTGGAGCTGCTGGAGCCCGCCCTGCGGGCGCTGCTGATCAACGTGCCGCGCAGCGCGGGGGTGCACGACGCGGTGCTGCATGTGGACGTGATGCCCGCGCCGGAGAGCGAGGCAGGCGGGGAGGGCGGCGATGTGGTGGAGCTGGTGGTCACCGACCACGGCACCGGATTCCCGCCTGAGGTGCTGGCGAGCGGGGTCAGCCGGATGAGGTCGCTCGCCCTCCACGAGCGGCTGCTGCGCGAGCGGGGCGGGGCGCTGGAGGTGGAATCGGTCAGCGGGCTCACGCAGGTGACGCTCACTCTCCCGATCGCATCGGCCGCCCGCGCCCCGAGGAAGCCATAGAGCACATGCCGAGGAGATCAAGGGGGGCGTCCGTCATGACGTCGGAAACTGAACGGGATGACCGGCAGCCACTGCAAGTGGCCGTGGTCGAAGACCACGAGATGACCAGACGCGGCCTGGTGGACGCGCTCAACGACGACCCGCGGCTCACCGTGGTCAGTGAGGTCGACTCGGTGAGAAAGCTGCGCATCAGCGGCGCGGAGTACGACGTGTGCGTGGCCGATCTGATGGGGGTGGCCACGGCCGAGGAGTTCGCCGAACTGGTGCGCCGCTCGGATGTCGTGGTGTGCACCGCGGCCGAGCAGTGGCGCCAGCGGGTGGCCCCCTGGGTGTGCGGGGCGAAGGCGGTGTTCGGCAAGACCGTGGGGCCCGCCGTCCTGGCCAACGCGGTCTGGGACGCCCGCCACCACCCGCACTGGCTCAAACCCCATCTGGCCTCCGCGCTGGAGACGGCGGTGCGCGAATGCGGGCTGACCCTTCCGCCGTACCTCGCCGAGGTGCTGTTCAAGACGGCCCGGGGCGGGCGGGTGCCCTGGATCCTGGAGGAGCTGGAGGTCGAGGAGGACCAGTACCGCAAGGACCTGTCCGACTTCCAGCAGCAGTGCGTCCAGGCCGGACTCGGCCAGCTCACCCTGCTGGACGCCCTCTACATGGCCGCGTCGGCCGAACAGGGGGCGCCCCGCGAGCCCGTGGTGTTCTCCGACTGGGCCGCGGGCCTGAGCGAGGGCCAGGTCCGGGTGCTGGAGTGGTACGCGGACGGCTACTCGTACGAGGAGACGGCCGCCGCGCTGAACGTGAAGGTCTCGACGGTCAAGACACAGATCGACCGGGCGATGACGGCCTGCGGGATCAGCTCGAAACCCGCCGACGTCCGGATGATTTTCGCGATGTACGTATGCTCCCGGCACACCAACCCCGACCTGCTGCTGCGCCGGCTCAACGCACTGGGCGCGCATCCGCCCGGCAGGCTCACGGCGGAGCGGTGACAAACCGGGCGGCCTGTCGGTTTCTGTCCCGGCCGAACAGGGCGCTGTCGTACCAGAGGACGACACGGGAGGGCGCGATTGCCCGCCCTCCCGGGGGACGAAGAGTGACAGGCGCGACGAGGAGCATCGAGGCAAGCCCCCGCAGGGTGCGCGGGGTCCGGGGGAGCTGGGGGGAGAGGCGCATGTCCGAAGAGAAGGCCGTCCGAGGGGCGGCGAGCGGGCCGGCGAGCGGGCCGGCGAGCGGGCCGGCGAGCGGGCCGGCGAGCGGGCCGGCGAGCGGGCCGAGGAGGGGAGCGGCGAGCGGGCCGGGGAGGGGACCGGCGGGCGGGCCGGGGAGGGAGCTGACGGGCGGGGCGGCACAGGCCGACCGGGTGCTGGAGACCGCCGACCGGATGCTCCACGGGATCGTCCGGCTGATGGATCTGGGTGACCGGGTCGGCGAGGCCAGGAGCGGCCTGGGCGCCAAACGGGCGCCGCTCCACCCGGTCCTCGGCTACTCCGACGTGGTGGCCTTCCTGGTGCGCAACCGCGCCGCGGTGCCCGAGGCGGCGGGGGGAGCGGTGCTCCGGCGCCGCAGCGGCCGTGAATACCTCGTCCAGACCTTCTTCCTGGACGCCGACGGCACCCCGCTGCACGACACCGGGGCGGCCGACGCGCCGGTCTGGGTCTGCCGGGCCCAGCGGCTCGACGAGGAGCTGGCCGCCGCCTTCGGCGATACGGACCTGATCGTCTTCCAGGGAGGGGCGTGACCGTGCTGAGTCTGCTGACGACCGTCCTTCTCGGCCTCGGCGGGCTGGGCGCCGTCGCGGTGGTGTACGTCGTGATCGTGACCATCGAATACCTCGCCGACTGGTTCCGGGCCCGCAGCGACCGGCTGCATCTCGACGCCGATCTGCGGTGCGTCACGGTCGCGGAGTCCATCCGCGACGGCAAGGTCAGCTACATCCAGGGCGTCTTCGACACCTCGCGCGAACAGTTCGTCGAGAGCCGCCGGGTCAAGGGCGAACGGGCCGACGAGCGGGTGCGCGGCGCCCACCGGACCCACCAGGTCGCCGTCTGGGGCTGACGGGTTGACGGACTGACGGGCTGACGGATTGACCACCTGTCCGCCTGACCACCGACGACAGCCGTGCACGCGGCGAGCGGAGGAGCGCAGTGAAGAGGAACACCAGGCCCGAGGGCCACCCCGTACGGCCGGGCGGGGCGGCGCCGCGCCCCGCGTTCGCCGTCACCGGCATCCCCGGCGGCACCGACGAGGTCGAGGCGGCCCTGCTGCGCAGCCGTCTGATCGCCGCCGTGGACGCCTTCGGCGGCCACCACGGGCCGGAACCGCTCACCGTCACCATCACCAACCGGCCCGCGGACCGACCACCCGCGAAGGCCGAGGCGAAGGCCGAGGGGGAGGCGGGGGACGGACCCTCGGTGGCGGAGCGCGCGGAGCACTTCACCGCCACCGCCCCGCAGTACACCTTCGACCGGCTGGTGCTCCCCGACCGGACCATGGAGCAGCTGCTGCGCGCGATCCACATCGTGGAGCGGCGCCGCACCCTGTTCGAGGAGTGGGGGCTGCGGACCATCCAGCCGCACCCCAGCTCGGCGGTGAACCTCGAAGGCCCGCCCGGCACCGGCAAGACGATGGCCGCCCACGCCATCGCGGACCGGCTGGGCCGCCCGCTGATCGCCGCCCGCGCCTCCCAGCTGGAGAGCAAGTACCACGGGGAGGGGCCCAAGAACCTGGACGCGCTCTTCCACGCCGCCGGGACCCAGGGCGCGGTGCTCTTCCTCGACGAGGCGGACGGCCTGATGTCCGCCCGCTTCGAGACCACCAGCCACGGCTCCGAGCACGCGGTGAACGCCATGCGCAGCGAACTGCTCACCGCGCTCGACCGGTTCGAGGGACTTGCCGTGTTCGCCACCAACCTGGTGTCCAGCTACGACACCGCCTTCGACAGCCGCGTCCGGCACGTCCGGTTCCCGGTCCCCGACGAGGCGGCCCGCGCCCGGATCTGGTGCCGCCACCTGCCCGGGACGCTGCCCCTGGCCGACGACGTCCGTACGCAGGACCTCGCCGCCGTCGACGACGTCACCGGGCGGGACATCCGCCGCGCGGTGATCGACGCGGCGGCGGAGGCGCTGCTGACGGGGCGGGACCGGGTCGGCCAGGCGGATCTGCTGGCCGCGGTGGAACGGGTCAAGGAGAGCCGCCCCCACCGCCCGGCGCCGCTCCAGCCCCCGGAAGCACCTCAGCTCCGGGAGACAGAGCAGCCCCCCGAAACACCTCCGCCACCGCCGGAACGACTGCGTCCGCCCGCAGCCGGGAAGTGACCATGACGAGGCCCCGCCACGTGGGCGGGGCGCGTCACGGGCGCCGGCCCGGTGTCGGAGGGAGCAGAAGGTGCGGCGATTCGAGGGTTATGCGGTCGTACTCACCGGCGCGGGACGGGGCATCGGCGAGGTGACCGCCCGCCGCTTCGCCGCCGAGGGCGCCCGCGTGCTGATCACCGACCTCGACGGCGAGCGGGCGGCGAAGGCGGCCGCGGCGATACGGGCCGACGGCGGCGAGGCCGAGTCGCTGGCCTGCGACGTCGCCGACCGTACGGCGGTCGAGGCGGCCGTGGCGCACGCCGTGGACCGCTTCGGCGCGCTCGACGTACTCGTCAACAACGCCCTGTCCTGCACCCCCGACACCCCGCTGTTCGAGGACCAGCCGGACGACGCGTGGCACCAGGACCTCGACATCACCCTGACCGGCGCGTTCCGCTGCGCCCGCGCCGCGCTGCCCCACCTGGCCGCGGCGGGCGGCCGGGGCGCGATCGTCAACGTCGGCTCGGTCAACGGCGAGCGGGACTTCGGCAACCACGCCTACAGCGCCGCCAAAGCGGGCCTGGCCAGCCTCACCCGCACCCTCGCCGGCCACGCCGCCGGGCGCGGCGTCCGCGTCAACCTCGTCACCCCCGGCACCATCCACACCCCCAACTGGGACGGCCGGGAGGACGCCCTCGACCGCGCCGCCCGCGTCTACCCCCTGGGCCGCGTCGGTAGGCCAGCCGACATCGCCGCCGCCATCACCTTCCTGGCCTCCTCCGACGCTTCGTGGATCACCGGCGTCACCCTCCCCGTGGACGGCGGTCTGCTGATGAGCAACGTGGGCCTGCGGGCCGCCATCGCGGGGGAGTGACGGCCTCCCGATCACCTCAAGGCTGCCGGATCATCCGCCGCATGACGTCCACGGGCAGGGCCGGATGCCGGGCCGCCTCCTCCGCGGCCTCGGGATCCCGCAGCAGCCGCACCAGCGCCTCCGCCGGCAGCCCGGGGTGCCGGGCCGCCGCCCTCCGTATGGTCCACTCGGGGTCGTCCACCAGCCGCACTGCCGAATCCACGGGCAGCCGCGGGTCCTTCGCGGCCCGGAGCCGTACCTCGTTGTCGGCGTCCCGGGCGAACCGCTTCACCAGCTCGGGCGTCGACTCCGGGTCGTCCAGGGCCAGTTGGCGCATCCGCGGGTCGGGGTCGTCGGCGTACCGGAGCAGGCCGTGGCGCGGGAAGTTCGGATGGCCGCGCGGCCGGTCGGGACAGGTCAGGCTGCCGGTCCACCACCCCCACACCTCCAGCAGCATGTCGGTGGGCGCGTCGTCGCAGGACTCGGCCAGGAAGAGGTGTACGACGCGGTCCTCGTCCCGGGCGAGGCGTTCGACCACGTCCGGCGGCAGACGCTTCGCGCGGGCCACGCTCCGGCGCACCGGGAGGTGGGACGAGGCGGCAAGACGGCGCATCGCTTCGGGGTCGTCGTGGAGTGCGGTGACCCAGTCGAGCGCGTGGGTGAGCCCGTCCGGGTCGATGTCCACCCGGATGTCCGCCCGCTGTTCCTCGGTGAGCTCCGGCCGTAGGGCCACCACATGGCGGACCCCGTCGTCGGGGTCCCTGGCGAGCACGGCGATCAGCTCCGGGGCCAGCCGCGGGTTGCCCGCGAGGCGACTCCGCTGGGCCTTGGTGCCGTGGTGGGTCAGGTGCTCGGCGAGGTCGTGCGTCAGATGACAGGTTTCGAGAGCAGCGTCGCCGAGATCTTCTGCCTCGAAGACCGACCGGGGCAGCGGCTGGGCGTCGTGGTCTTCACCGTGCTCATGGTGGCGCAGCAGCGCGGCCACGCGGACCCCGTCCTCGGGGTCGGCCAGCAGCCCCTGTCGGGCCGCCCCGTCCAGATGTGGCCAGGCGCGCGGGCAGGCGGCGGCCCGTACGCCGGGCTCCGGGTCGAGGGCCAGCGCGGTCAGCAGCCGTACGGGCAGCCCCGTCAGCCGGGTGGCCTCCGCGCGGATACGCGCCTCGGGGTGGGCGGCCACCCGTTCGTACGCGGCCTCGGTGAGCTCATCGCGCCGGTCCGCCGCGATCATGGTGAGGACCCACAGGTTCCTGGGCTTCCGCTCGCCCAGGATCAGCCGGGCCCAGCACTCGGCCGTGAGGTTCGGCTGGCACTCGGCCAGCTGTTCCCGCACCTTCCACTCCGGGTGGGCGACGGCGGCTTCCACGACCGAGGCAGACTGCTCGCGCCACAGAAGGTAACGCGAGCGGCCCAGCAAATCGCACCGCAGGTCGTCGGGTACGGCCGGGTTCGCCCCCAGCCCCTGCGCCCACATCTCGCGCAACCGCTCCGTGGGCTCCGGCCCCTCGAACAGCGACTCCCACATGGCCGCGCCCCGGCTACGGGGTGACACCCAGCGACGCGAAGTCGTAACCGCCGGCATAGATGTGGCTGGTATAGACATTGGTCAGCCGCGGGCCGCGCCAGGTGTAGCTCTTCTGGAAGGTCAGGGGGACAAAGCCGGCGCTGTCGGAGACCTTCCGGTTGATCTGCCGGTACATCTCCCTGATCTCCCTGCGGTCCTGCCCGGCGATCGCCTTGTCGAAGAGGTTGTTGATGGATTTGTCGTCCAACTGGGGGAAGTTGACATTGCCGGTGGGCAGGATGAAGCGGCCGTCGGCCAGGGGCTGGAGAAATCCCTGGGCGGTCGGGAAGTCGGGGAGCCACCGCGCGAGGATGATGCCGTAGCCCTTCTTCTTGACGGTGGAGGGCGAGCCCACGACCTGGTAGTACTGGCCGAGTTCGATCTGCTCGATGGTGAAGCTGATCCCGATGGACTTCAGCGAGGACTGCAGCGCCTGAGCGGCGGAGAGGTCGTCGGGGTTTCCGGCGCGGACCGCGACGGTGGTCCGGAAGCCGTTCGGCTTGCCGCAGGCCGCCAGTTCCTTTTTCGCCTTGGCGACATCGGCCCTTCCGCCGCGCTCCCGGACCCCGTACGGATCGTCGGTGGGGTTCGCCCCTTCGATGCCCGGCGGGAGCATGTTGGTGGCGATCTCACCGCCGCCGGGGCCGCCGAGGGCCGTCTGTATGGACTGCCGGTCCGTCCCGTAGATGACCGCCTTGCGGCAGTGGATGTTGTTCATCGGCTTGACGGTCCGCGGCAGGCCCAGATAGCGGATGCCCATGGTGTACGGGTCGTCCAGCCGGGTCTTGAGCTCGGTGCTGCTCACAGCCCTGGCGATGGCCGGCTTGGGAAGCGAGGTCGGTTCGAGATCCACGTCGTAGGAGCCCGCGAAGAGCCGCTGACTCCTGGCATTGTCGTCCTGGATGATGTCGACCGTGATCCGGTCGGGCAGGGCGGCGCGGACGGGGTCGGAGCTCTGCTTCCATTCGGTGTTGCGGACCAGCTCCAGCGACTTGTTCGGCGTGTACGAGCCGAATTTGTACGGCCCGGAGGAGAATGGACGCTGTTGGTATTTGGCCTTGGTGTCCTTCGCGCTCGGCACGGGCGAACCGGCCGGCATCGCCAGCATCTGCTCGAAGTCGCTGTTGGGCTCGGCCAGATGGAAGACGATGGTGTTCGACGTGGGAGTCTCGATGGCCTTCAGGCCCAGCTTGTCGTCCTTGTAGGGGCCCTTGTACTTCCCGTCGGGGTCGAGGACCTGCTTGAAGTAGGTCGGGCCGCCGGGGAGTACATCGGTGGCCCAGCCCCGCTCGATGCCGTATTTGACGTCCTCGGAGGTGATGGGCGAGCCGTCCTCCCAGGTGATCCCGGAGCGCAGGGTGTAGGAGTACGTCTTGCCGCCCTCGCTCACCTTGGCCTTGCTCGTCGCGAGGTCCGGGACCAGATCGGAGCCTCCCTTGTCGGGTTTGGGGGCGAAGGTGACCAGCTGACGGGTGAAGTAGCGGGAGAAGTTCCACGCGAAGCCGTAGTAGCTGCGCTGCGGATCCCAGGAGTCGGCGTCGCTCCTGCCGACGAACTTCAGCGTGCCGCCCTTGGCCTTCGACGGATTGACGACGCGCTCGGTCGCGTCGTTGTACGCGGGGGCGGGGACCTTCTTCGTCGGGGTGCTCGTCGGCGACGGCTTCGCGACGGTCTTCTTGGGGGAGTCGTCCTCCGTCCACTTGTTCACCAGGGGGATGCCGGCGGCCAGCAGGCCACCGACGACCGCCACCGCTATCGCGGAGCGGATGAGGATCCGGCGGTTGTTCGGCGCGCCGCTGCCGGGGGCCTGCGCCGGGGCGAATCCCGGGGGCCAGGCGGGCGGGGCGGGCGGCGGCGGGGGAGTCTGCCCGGGGGCGTACGGCGGGGGCGGCAGGGGAGCGCCGGCGCCCGGCGCGTACGCCGGGGGCGTCGGGCCGAAGACGGGCATGACGGGGGCCGTGTTGCGCGCCAGGGCGATGCCGCCCGCGATGCCGCCGCGGTCGCGTTTGTGCGGCAGCGGCCGTCCCTTGGCGCCCATCGCCGCGTACACCTGCCCGTAGACGGTGCTCAGGTCGAGCAGCTGCGGCCCGCCCGGCACCCCTTCGCCCAGCAGTCTGAGCAGTTCGCCGGTGAAGGCGGTGTGGGCCTCGCCGGGCGGGGCGAACGCGAAGCTGCTGTCGGGGACGGCGGCCAGCAGACAGGCGCTGTCGAGGTCCGCGCGGTCGACCACCGCCTCGATCCCGTCCACGAAACCGGGCGTCGCACCGCTGAGGCAGCAGTCGAGGAGCATCACCCGCCGGCCCGCCCGGCCGTCGGACATGACATCGCGCAGGGTGCCGTACGACAGTCCCGTATAGGACCGCTGCCGCTGCGATCCGGTGAGGCCGAGGACCAGCTCGCCGCGGCGCGGCTCGACCAGGGAGTGGCCGGCGAAGTACACCAGCAGGGTGTCGGTGGCCTGCTCGGCCGCGGTCCGGACGGCGTCCAGGACCTCGACCGGGTCCTGGGGGTTCTCGATGACCGTGCAGTGCTCGGGGGCGAGTCCCCAGGTGTGCGGGGCGCACAGGGCGGCGGCGAGCGCGCGGAGGTTGTTCGCCACCGTCGGCAGCTGCTCTATGTGGTCGTAGCGGCTGGTGCCGATGAGCACCGCCCGTGAGGTGGCCGCGTCGGGCAGGACCGTCACCGCTGCCGCCCCTCAATCGCACCGGCGGGCGCGGCGGTGAGCCGCCGCTGCCCTCGCTGCCCTCGCCCAGCACCGCTCGCCTCAACGCCGATCCGCAACGGGCCCCCCTTTGAGTGATGACGGCCTCATATTGTGCACTACTCAAGGGCGGTCGGAACGGGCCGTTCGGGGTGCGCCATCAGCGGTCCTTACTGAGCACTCCGCTCAGTACTCCTTGAGCGAGTAGGAGTTGGCGACGTCCAGGTCCGCCCGGAGGTCGGCGACGAACTCCTCCCCCTCCACCTCGCCGAGGTCCATGGCGTCCCGGGCGTCCATCACGGCCTTGTTGGTCAGCGCGAGCTCCTGGTTGGCGGTCACGTATCCGCGCAGCTCCCGCTCGTACGCCGCGAAGGCGGCCGCGTGGTCGCCGTCCGCGGCCTTGATCTCGCCCGCCAGGACGTACGCGCCGACCAGGGCCATGCTGGTGCCCTGGCCGGACATGGGCGAACCGCAGTAGCCCGCGTCGCCGAGCAGCGCCACCCGGCCGCGGGACCAGGAGTCCATGCGGATCTGGGCCATGGAGTCGAAGAGGAAGTCCGGGGCGCCCCACATGTGCTCAAGCAGCCGGGGCATCTCCCAGCGGGCCTTGGCGAACTCCCGGGCGATCAGCCGCTTCTGCGCGTGCGGGTCGCCGGTGTCGGACTCGGCCGGCGGCTCGTCCCAGTCGAAGCCGACGTAGACGCGGACCTCCTGGTTGTCGCGGACGCTCATCACCATTCCGCCCCACAGGTCGCCGCCCATCTTGTAGACGACCTGCCAGCGGTCGAGGCCGAGGAAGTTGGGCGCCGTCCACACGGCCAGCGAGGTGCCGAGGTGGTGCAGATAGTCCTCCTCCGGTCCGAAGGCCAGCCGCCGGGTGCGGGAGTGCAGCCCGTCGGCGCCCACGACCAGGTCGAAGCGGCGCTTCGTACCGCCGTGGAAGACCACCCGCACGTCGTCCGCGTCCTGTTCCAGCCGGTCGATGGAGTCGCCGTAGACGTAACTGATCCCGGCGCCGCCCGCGTCGGCGAGGACCGCGGCGAGGTCGTCGCGCAGGATCTCCACATCGGGGCTGTCGAGGTCGCCGCCGCTGACGGTGCGCTCGGTGGTGCGGAACAGCTCCTGGCCCTCGTCGTCGACCACCGACATCCCCCGCAGGTCGGTGCTGAGGCCCCGGATCCGGTCGAGTACGCCCATGCGCTCGGCCACCTCAAGCGCGGGGCCGCGGACGTCGATCGCGTGTCCGCCGGGGCGGGGCCCCGCGGCCTGCTCGACGACGGTGACCTCGTATCCGTACCGGTCCAGCCAGTAGGCGAGCGCGGGCCCGCCGATACCGGCGCCCGATATCAGAACGCTCTGCTGACGCTTCTTCTGACGCATGGTGACTCCCCGTCGGTGCAGCGAGTGGTTTGGTCGGACAACTCGATGCTCGTCCGGGCCGCCGACGCGGCACCGACGCGGAGCCGACACGCGCCCGCCAACGCCGACGCGGCGCCGACACGGCCCTTGAGGGGACCGCGCCGACGCCGCGGCGGTCGTGCGTCAGATGTCGCCTGGGTCAGCCTGCGCGCAGCACGGAGGCCACGATCGGCCCCGCCGAGTCACCGCCGTGGCCGCCCTGCGGGACCACGGCCGCCGCCGCGAGGTCGCCGCTGTAGGCGGTGAACCAGCCGTTGGGCTGCTTCTGCCCGTCGACCTCCGCCGAGCCCGTCTTGGCGCCGAAGTCACCGCTCATCCCGGACATCGCCTGGGCGGCGGTGCCCGCGGTGGCGGTCAGCTTCATCAGGCTCTTGAGCTGCTGCCGGGTGCTCGGCTTCATGGCGCGGGCGGCCTTGGCCAGGGTCCGGTTGTCCAGCGTGGGGGAGACCAGGTAGGGCTGGTGGAAGGAGCCGCTGGCGACGGTCGCCGAGACCGACGCCATGTTGAGCGGGTTCATCCGCACCCCGCCCTGCCCGATCAGCGACGCGCCCTTTTGGGCGGCGGACTGCACCGGCACCGCGCCGTCGAAGGAGGAGATGCCGGTCTGCCAGTTCAGCCCGATACCGAAGACGTCCCGGGCCTCCTTGGTGAGGTCGTCGTCGGCCAGCTTGGGCGCCTGGCTGATGAAGGCCGTGTTGCAGGAGCGGGCGAAGCTCTGCTCGAACCTGCCGCCCTTGATCTCGAACTTGTCGTCGTTCTGGAACTTCCAGCCGCCGTACGAGAAGTACTTCGGGCACGGGTGCGGCTTGCCGTAGCCCGCCAGGCCCTTGTCGATGAGCAGCGCCGAGGTGATGACCTTCATGGTCGAGCCGGGCGCGTACGAGCCCTGGAAGGCGGTGTTGAACCCCTGGGCCGGGGAGTTGGCGACCGCCAGGACCTCGCCGGTGCTGGGCTTGATCGCCACCACCGCGGCCTTGGACCGCTTTTTGACCGCCTGCTCCGCCGTCGCCTGGAGCTTCGCGTCGATCGTCGTGTGGAGCGTGCCGGCCTTGCCCTTGGAGAGCACCTTCAGCGTCTCGTCGGGGGACTTGGAGCCCTTGGCGCGGGAGATCCAGGTCTCCACGCCGGGCGTGCCGCCCGCCTTCTTGCCGTAGCGCTCCCGCAGTCCGTCCAGGATCGCCTTGAGCGTCGGGTGGTCGGCGGCGCTCAGCTCCGCGCCGTCGCGGTCGACGGCCTTGATCGGGGGCGTACCGGCCGGGCCCGTCTTGAGGGCGTCCCCGGCCTTGAGCCTCGGGTGCACGACCGACGGCTTCCAGTCGACGACCGCCGCCCCGCTGGTCTTGTCGCGGGTGACGGTCAGCGAGGATTCATACGTCCAGGGGATCTGCCGTCCCCCGTAGGCGATCTGCGCGTTGACCGTGAACGGCACCGTGCTGCCGGTGGGCTGACCCGCCGCCAGCGTCGCCTTTCCGATGTGGGCCTTGTCACGGTAGGCGGTGAGCGCGGCCGTGGCGGCCTTGTCGTCGTCCGTCAGACCGGCGGCCTTCGCGGTCTGTCCCGCGGACCAGGCGGCCAGGAAGTCCCGGGCCGTGGCCTTGACCTCGGCCGCGCTGGGCGGGCCGGTCTTCACCTTCTTGACCACCGGCTTTTCGTCGCCCGTCCCGCTGTCCGCGCCGTCCTTCGAACCGGTCGAGCTGTCCTGTCCACCACCGCAACCGGCGACCCCGACCATGGCGGCGAACACCGCACCGATGACCGCGGCTCTCGCGCCACTCCGCATTGCAGAACCCCCACAGTCCCTCGAAGCCCTCCACCGCTCGATGGAGTGCGTGGTCCGGGGCACTCTACCGGCATCGAGAGCGGGGCCCTTGCCCGTCAGGTCCCCTTGGATCCCGTCAGATCCAGGTGTCGAGCCAGATCCGGGACCGCCATTGGTCCATGGGCAGCGTCTGACCTGTGTAGAGGGGGAAGAAGTAGATGAAATTCCAGATGATGAGAAGCACGAGCACACCCGCGCCGACCGTGCCGATCACCCGCCGGTTCTCCGAGGCCCCCGGCGGCCCCACGATGGCGCCGATCATCATCGCCACCGCCAGGCACAGGAACGGCACGAAGACCACGGCGTAGAAGGAGAAGATCGTCCGCTCCTGGTACAGGAACCACGGCAGATAGCCCGCCGCCAGGCCACACAGGACCGCGCCCGCCCGCCAGTCCCGCCGCAGCGCCCACCGGAACAGCAGATACGCCACCGCGAAGCAGGCCGCCCACCACAGCAGCGGGGTGCCCAGCGCCAGCACCTCGCGGGCGCACTTCTCGGTCGCGTCCTTCGGGCAGCCGGCCTCACCGGGGGAGGGGGACTCGTAGAAGTAGGAGACCGGGCGGGACTGGATCAGCCAGCTCCACGGGTTGGACTGGTAGATATGCGGGTCGTCCAGCTTCACATGGAACTTGTAGACCTCGGTCTCGTAGTGCCACAGGCTGCGCAGCGGGTTGAGCCAGGCCCAGAGCCCGTGGTCGCTGTAGCCGCCGCCCCCCATGTTCTTCGGGGTCTCGGCCCAGTGCCGGAAGTAGCCGCTGTGGGTCCAGCCGCTGCGGGTGCTGTAGCTGCCGCTGGTGGTGAACCAGCCCCACCAGCTGGCGAGGTAGGTGACCAACGCCACAGGCACGGTCGTCAGGAACGCCCACAGGGTGTCGCGGCGCAGCATCGCCCGGAACGGGCGGCGCGCCCCGGCGGTGCGGCGGGCGCCCATGTCCCACAGGACCGTCATCACGCCGAAGGCCGCCAGCACGTACAGGCCGTTCCACTTGGTGCCGGCCGCGAGCCCCAGGCACACCCCGGCGGCGATCCGCCACGGCCGCACGCCGAGCTTCAGCCGCGCGGCGATCTCCGCGTCGGGGCGGGCGGTGCCGTCCGGGCCGACCGGCAGGGCGGCGGCGAGCCGCGCCCGCGCCTGGTCCCGGTCGATCAGCAGACATCCGAAGGCGGCCAGGACGAAGAACATGACGACGAGGTCGAGCAGCGCGGTGCGGCTCATCACATAGTGCAGACCGTCCACGGCCAGCAGCAGCCCCGCCAGACACCCCAGGAAGGTGGACCGGAACAGCCGCCGCCCGATCCGGCACAGCATGAGCACCGACGCCGTGCCGAGCAGGGCGACCATGAACCGCCAGCCGAAGGGGGTCAGACCGAAAAGCTGCTCGCCGACCGCGATGACCCACTTGCCCACCGGGGGGTGGACGACATACCCGGCGGCGTCGCTCAGCGGGATCTGCTGGGGATCCGCGATGATCTTGCCGTTGGCGTTTTTCGGCCAGGTGCCCTCGTAGCCGAGCTGGAGCAGCGCCCAGGCGTCCTTGGCGTAGTACGTCTCGTCGAATATGACCTTGCCGGGGCTGTCGAGCCGCCAGAACCGGAGCAGCCCGGCGAACAGCGCGACCAGCAGCGGCCCGCCCCAGCCGGTCCAGCGGGCGATCCGCGACGCCGCGGGCGGAGCCGCGCCCAGCGCCTCCCACAGCCGGGTCCCCGGCTCTGGGTAGGGGGGCACCAGCCGCTCCCGTACATCGGACCGCGGCCGGCCCGCGTATCCGAAGCGGCGCAGCCGGCGCTGCCAGGCGGGCGGATGCTGGCCGGCGGCTCGGCCCGGCTGGGCGTGGGTCGCGGTGTCACTCGTCACCCGGCCCATCGTAGGGAAGCGGACTATGAGAGTGGCGAGCCAAGTCGTCCGGCCGGGGATCGGGGGCCGTCCGTCGGGGTTTTCCAGGCCCGCTCCGGGTGCTGCGAGGATGGATCGTGTGACTGGAACGCTGGTACTGGCAGGAACCCCCATCGGCGACACGCGGGACGCGCCCCCGCGGCTGGCCGCCGAGCTCGCGGCCGCCGATGTGGTGGCCGCCGAGGACACCCGGCGGCTGCGCCGCCTCACCCAGGCGCTGGACGTGCAGCCGCGCGGCCGGGTGGTGTCCTACTTCGAGGGCAACGAGTCGGCCCGTACGCCCGAACTGGTGGAGGCGCTGGCGGGCGGCGCGCGGGTGCTGCTGGTCACCGACGCGGGCATGCCGTCCGTCTCCGACCCCGGCTTCCGCCTGGTCGCCGCGGCCGTCGAGCGGGGGATCACGGTCACCGCGGTGCCCGGGCCCTCGGCCGTGCTGACGGCGCTCGCGCTCTCCGGGCTGCCGGTGGACCGCTTCTGCTTCGAGGGCTTTCTGCCGCGCAAGGCGGGCGAGCGGCTGGGGCGGCTGCGCGAGGTCGCGGCCGAGCGCCGCACGCTGGTGTACTTCGAGTCGCCGCGCCGCCTGGACGACACGCTGGCCGCCATGGCCGAGGTGTTCGGCGCGGACCGGCGGGCCGCCGTGTGCCGCGAGCTGACCAAGACGTACGAGGAGGTCAGGCGCGGCCCGCTGAAGGATCTCGCGGCCTGGGCGGCCGAGGGCGTACTGGGCGAGATCACGGTGGTGGTCGAGGGCGCCCCCGAACCGGCTCCCGGCGAGGCCGACCCGGCCGAGCTGGCCCGGCGGGTCGCGGTCCGCGAGGAGGCCGGGGAGCGCCGCAAGGAGGCCATCGCGGCGGTCGCGCAGGAGGCGGGCCTGCCCAAACGGGATGTGTTCGACGCGGTGGTGGCGGCAAAGAACGCGGCACGTACCGAGCCACGCGGAGGTAAAGGGGAAGGCTGAAAAGCAAAGGTTAGGCCGGGTGGCGGGGGCGTTGGGGCATCCGGCCGCCAAATCTCCCTCAAGAGGTGGAAGGGCAGCTGCACTCCGGGCCGGAAAAGGCGTCCACTGGAGGTGGGACGTCCAGTCCCGGAAGCCTTGTCCTGCGGACAAGAGGAGTTGCCATGAGCGAAATTGCGGGTACCTCGAGCGGCGTTCGCCCGATAGCCCACACCACCAACGACGCGACGGACGCAGAGGTCGCCCACGAGGCGTACGCCTTCGCGTGCATGAAGTGCGGGCACGGCTGGGAGCAGTCGTACGACATCGAGCATCACGTGGACGCCGAGGGGAGGGCGTTTGTCATCTACTTCACCGATGGCATGCGCGTACGGTCCCCGCTGACCAGCCCCAACTGCCACAACTGCGGCGCCGACCTCGTACGCATCATGAGGTCGGGACAGGTGTCGACGGCCCTGCGGAGCCTGGGCGGGGAGCCCCGGCGGCGGGCCCGTCGGGCGGACGCCGAGGCGTCCGACGCCACACCGGCACCGGGCGCCCCGCCGGCGCGGCGTGGCCACCACTGGCATCTGTCGGATCTGCTGCATCCGTTCCAGAGCCGGAAGTAAGGCACAGGGGGTAAGACACAGAGCCGACGGCCGCCGATTACCGGTGATTAACTCACCGGTAATCGGCGGCCGATGGTGATCCTGGTCACTTGCGTATGAGCCGTACCGTATCCGAATGAGCGCCAGGGCGCGATTTCTTCAGCGTTCTTCAGCGTTCTCCGGCATTCTCCGGCGATCTCCGGCGATCTCCGGCAAATAGAATCGCGCTCATGGCGCAGTCACAAAACAAAAAGGATCTGTCTCCGCCGCTCCCCGAGCCACTGCGGGTCCCGGTCGCCGATTCGCATACCCACCTGGACATGCAGTCGGGCACCGTCGAGGAGGCCCTCGCCAAGGCCGCCTCGGTCGGCGTGACCACCCTCATCCAGGTGGGCTGCGACCTCGCCGGGTCGCACTGGGCGGCGAAGACGGCCGAAGCCCACGAGAACATCTGGGCCACCGTGGCCCTGCACCCCAACGAGGCGCCGCGCATCGTTCACGGGGACCCGGATGGCTGGTCCCGGCAGGGCGCGCGCGAACCGGGCGGCGAAGCGGCCCTGGACGCCGCCCTGGAGGAGATAGCGGCCCTGGCCGCACTGCCGCAGGTGCGGGGCGTCGGCGAGACCGGCCTCGACTACTTCCGCACCGGCCCCGAGGGCATCGCCGCCCAGGAGCGGTCCTTCCGCGGCCATATCGCCATCGCCAAGCGGTACGGCAAGGCGCTGGTCATCCACGACCGCGAGGCGCACGACGACGTGCTGCGGGTGCTCGCCGAGGAGGGTGCGCCCGAGACCGTCGTCTTCCACTGCTACTCCGGCGACGCCGCCATGGCGAAGATCTGCGCGGAGCGCGGCTACTACATGTCCTTCGCGGGCAACGTCACCTTCAAGAACGCCACCCCGCTGCGCGAAGCCGTCGCCGTCGCCCCGCTCGACCTGCTGCTGGTCGAGACCGACGCGCCCTTCCTCACCCCCGCCCCGTACCGCGGACGGCCTAACGCCCCGTACCTCATTCCGCTCACCCTGCGGGCCATGGCGGAGGCCAAGGGCGTCCCCGAGGACACCCTCGCGGCCGCCGTCGCGGCCAATACCGCGCGGGTTTTCGGCTTTTCGGCGCCGGTTTCCGGCGTCGGCGAGCCCAGGGAAGGGAACTACTCACAGTAGTCATACCGCTTTGGAGAGTGGTCGCCGCTCCGCTACAGTCCCGGGACTCATGCCCTGACCAGTGGACTTGTGGAGTGTTGCCGGAGTGTTGTCGTGAGCCGTACGCAAGGCGGCCGTCGTGTCGCGGGCAGTCACCGCGGCACGGGCGGCCGGGCCGACGCCCGCCGGGCGGCGCGTCGCAGACAGCGCGCCGCCCGGCCCGAGCAGCTGCGCCGGCTGCTGCCCCAGGCGCTGGTCGTCGCCGCGCTGGCGGGCGGCACCTCCGCCTTCGTGGCCGAGGACAAGGCCGTACGGCTCAGCGTCGACGGCAGCGCCCGCACCCTGCACACCTACGCCGGGGACGTCGCGGAACTCCTCGCGGACGAGGGCGTGGACGTCGGCGCCCACGACCTCGTCGCCCCCGCGCCCGAAGCGGACCTCGTCAGCGGCGACCGGATCGCCGTCCGCTACGGCCGCCCGGTCACCCTCACCGTCGACGGAGAACGCCGCCGGGTGTGGACCACCGCCCACACCGTGGACGGTGCGCTGCGCCAGCTCGGGGTGCGCGCCGAGGGCGCCCACCTCTCCGCCTCGCGCTCGGCCGCGATCTCGCGGCGCGGCCTGGACCTGGACGTACGGACCGAGCGCACGGTCACCTTCATGGCCGACGGGCGCGAGCGCACCCTGCGCACCAACGCCGCCACCGTCGCCGACGCCCTGGCCGAGGCCGGGATCGCGCTGCGCGACCAGGACACCACCTCCGTGCCCCAGGAGAGCTTTCCGCGCGACGGCCAGACCATCTCGGTCATGCGGATCACCGGCCGCGAGGAGGTCCGCGACCGGGCCATCCCCTTCCCGACCTTCCGGCGCGCGGACCCCACCGTCCTCCAGGGCACCGAACTGGTGGCCGCCGTGGGCGAGCCGGGCGTGGAGCGCACCACCTACCTGGTGCGCACCGTCAACGGCGTCCGGCAGCGGCCCCGGAAGCTCAAGACCCGCGTGGTGCGCCGGCCCGTGGCCCATGTCGTACGGGTCGGCACCAAACCCCGGCCGCCGCAGCCCGTGGCCGGTGCGGAGGGGCTCGACTGGCAGGCCATGGCCCGCTGCGAATCCGGCGGGCGGCCGAACGCGGTCGACGACTCCGGCCGGTACGGCGGGCTCTACCAGCTCGACCAGGGCACCTGGCAGAACCTGGGCGGGCAGGGGCGCCCGCAGGACGCGCCCCCGGCGGAGCAGACCTACCGCGCGAAGAAGCTGTACGTACAGCGGGGGGCGAGCCCCTGGCCGCACTGCGGCCACCGGCTGAGCGGATAGCTCGCGGGCAGTTCAAGGGTCGTCGGGCAGTTCAAGGGCCGTAAACTTGCGCCGGTGAGCTCCACCGACGCAGGCGCCCTGCTGGGCCCCGCCGACATCCGCGAACTGGCCGCCCGGCTCGGCGTACGCCCCACCAAGCAGCGCGGCCAGAACTTCGTCATCGACGCCAACACGGTCCGCCGGATCGTCCGGACCGCCGGCGTCCGGCCCGACGACGTGGTCGTCGAGGTCGGCCCGGGGCTCGGCTCGCTGACCCTGGCCCTCCTGGAGGCCGCCGACCGGGTCACGGCCGTCGAGATCGACGACGTGCTCGCGGCGGCCCTCCCCGCGACGGTCCAGGAGCGGCTGCCCGGCCGCGCGGACCGCTTCGCGCTCGTCCACTCCGACGCCCTGCACATCACGGAGCTGCCCGGCCCCGCGCCCACCGCGCTGGTCGCCAACCTCCCGTACAACGTCGCGGTCCCGGTGCTGCTGCATATGCTCGACCGCTTCCCCACCATCGAGCGGACCCTCGTCATGGTCCAGGCCGAGGTCGCCGACCGGCTCGCGGCGGCGCCCGGCTCCAAGGTGTACGGCGTGCCGTCGGTGAAGGCCGCCTGGTACGCCGAGGTGAAGCGCGCCGGGGCGATCGGCCGCAATGTGTTCTGGCCCGCGCCGAACGTCGACTCCGGCCTCGTCTCCCTCGTCCGCCGCTCCGCCCCGCTCCGTACCACCGCCACCAAGGACCAGGTCTTCCGGGTGATCGACGCGGCCTTCGCGCAGCGCCGCAAGACGCTCCGGGCGGCCCTCGCGGGCTGGGCCGGATCCGCCGCGGCGGCGGAGGCCGCGCTGACGGCGGCCGGGATCTCGCCCCAGGCGCGGGGCGAGGCGCTGACGGTCGAGCAGTTCGCGGCGATCGCGGAGCAGACGCCCGCGGCGGGGTGACTTCCCCCGCCCCGCCCTTTCCCCGCCCCGCCCTTTCCCGCCCCGCCCCGCCCCTTCCCGGCCCTGCCGATTCGCGGCAGCGTCCGACAGGCGCCTCCGCCGCGCGGGGCGCGGGCGGGACAATGGGCGCGGCGCCATGACCGACGAGCAGGGCGCCAAGACCGCCGAGCAGCCCGAGGAGAAACCAGCCGTGACCCGATCCGTGACCGTCCGCGTGCCCGCGAAGGTCAACGTCCAGCTCGCGGTCGGCGGCCTTCGGCCGGACGGCTTCCACGACCTGGCCAATGTCTTCCTCGCGGTGGGGCTGTACGACGAGGTCACCGCCACCCCGGCCGACGAGCTGCGGATCACCGTCTCCGGCGCGGACGCGGACAGCGTGCCGCTCGACCGCACCAACCTCGCCGCCCGCGCCGCCCTCGCGCTCGCCGAGCGGCACGGCGTCGAGCCCCGGGTCCGGCTGCACATCGACAAGGACATCCCGGTGGCCGGCGGTATGGCGGGCGGCAGCGCGGACGCCGCCGGGGCGCTGGTGGCGTGCGACGCGCTGTGGGGCACGGCGGCCTCCCGCGCCGAACTGCTGGAGATCTGCGCGGAGTTGGGCAGCGATGTACCGTTCAGCCTGGTCGGCGGGGCGGCCCTGGGCCGGGGGCGGGGCGAACTGCTGACCCCGCTGGAGACCGGGGGCGCCTTCCACTGGGCGTTCGCCGTGGCCGAGGGGGGCCTGTCCACCCCCGCCGTCTACCGCGAATGCGACCGGCTGCGCGCCGCCGAGGGCCAGGGGGCCACGGTGGACGACGTACCCGACCCCGAGCCGTCCACGGCCCTCCTGGAGGCGCTGCGCACCGCGGACGCCGCCGCGCTCGCCGCCGCCGTGACCAACGACCTCCAGCCCGCCGCGCTGTCCCTGCGGCCCGCCCTGGCCGACACGCTGCGCGCGGGCACCGACGCGGGCGCCCTCGCCGCGCTGGTCTCCGGCTCCGGCCCGACCTGCGCGTTCCTGGCCGAGGACGCGGAAGCGGCCGCCGCCGTCGCGAAGGCCCTGGCCGCCTCGGGCACCTGCCGTGCCGTACGGGTGGCCACGGGGCCGGCGGCGGGGGCGGCCGTCGTACGCGGATGACCCGGAGGGTCAGCGGATGCCCCCGGGGTTCAGCGGATGCCCCCGGGGTTCAGCGGATCCCCGGGATGTCGCCGGCCCGGAGGGTCAGCGGATGATCAGCAGGTTCACCAGCCAGGCGATACCGAGCGCCACCAGCGACGCGCCCCACACCGCGCGGCCGAGCAGACGGTGGGAGAAGGCCCCCCAGGTGCCGGCCAGCGCGGCGATCAGCGAGGTGTAGACGGCGATGTAGACGGCGGTGTCCTGGCCGCCGTCGGTGCAGATGAAACGGGTGTCGTCGACGCCGCAGTCCGACCCGGCGGACATCGAGAGCATGGGCAGGAACATGAGGGTCAGCCCGGAGCTGAGCCACACCACCCCGACCGCCACCGCCCGGACGGCCCTCAGCCTGCGCTCCGCCCGCTGCTGTGCCCGCTGCTCCGCGGCGGCCCGCTCCGCCTCGGCCGCTCTCGCCTGGGCCAGTTCCTGCTCCCGATCCGCCTCGATCGTGCCCGCACCGGCCCACAGGCTCCTCGCATGATCCATGGCAGAGGACGCTAGGAGCGAGATCACCCGCGTGGCATCCGTACGGATACTCAGACGGGCTACCTATCGCCGCGGGCACACCGGCGCGCCCGGACCGCTTCGCGTGGCGACTACCCTGGGATGCCGATCGATCCGTGTACAGGAGTGTGATGGCCACCAACTTGGTCAACGTCGAAGCCGTCGGCAAGGTGTACGGCACCCGGGCGCTGCTCGATGGCATCTCCCTCGGGGTGAACGAGGGCGACCGGATCGGCGTCGTCGGCCGCAACGGTGACGGCAAGACCACCCTGATCCGGATTCTCGCCAAACTGGAGCCCGCCGACACCGGCCGCGTCACCCACTCCGGGGATCTGCGGCTCGGCGTGCTCACCCAGCACGACTCGCTCGACCCCGCGGCCACCGTCCGCCACGAGGTCATCGGCGATCTCGCCGATCACGAGTGGGCGGGCAACGCCAAGATCCGGGATGTGCTGACCGGCCTGTTCGGCGGGCTCGACCTGCCCGGTTTCACCCAGGGCCTGGACACCGTCATCGGCCCGCTCTCCGGTGGTGAGCGCCGCCGGATCGCGCTCGCCAAGCTGCTCATCGCCGAACAGGACCTGATCGTCCTGGACGAGCCGACCAACCACCTCGACGTCGAGGGCATCTCCTGGCTGGCCGCTCATCTGCGGGCGCGGCGGTCGGCGTTGGTGGTGGTCACCCACGACCGCTGGTTCCTGGATCAGGTCTGCACCCGGATGTGGGATGTGCAGCGCGGCGCGGTCCATGAGTACGAGGGCGGCTACAGCGACTATGTGTTCGCCCGCGCCGAGCGGGAGCGCATCGCCGCCAGCGAGGAGGCCAAGCGGCAGAACCTGGTCCGCAAGGAGCTGGCCTGGCTGCGCCGCGGCGCCCCGGCCCGCACCAGCAAGCCCCGCTTCCGTATCGAGGCGGCGAACGCGCTGATCGCGGACGTGCCGCCGCCCCGCGACTCCGCGGAGCTGATGAAGTTCGCGAACTCGCGCCTGGGCAAGACCGTCTTCGACCTGGAGGACGTGACCGTCCAGGCAGGTCCGAAGGTGCTGCTGAAGCATCTGACTTGGCAGCTGGGGCCCGGCGACCGGATCGGCCTGGTGGGCGTGAACGGCGCGGGGAAGACCTCGCTGCTGCGGGCCATGGCCGAGGCGGCCGACAGCGACGGCGAGCGGCAGCCGGTGGGCGGCCGGGTGGTGGTCGGCCGGACCGTCAAGCTGGCGTATCTGTCGCAGGAGGTCGCGGAGCTGGACCCGGCCTTGCGGGTGCTGGAGGCCGTGGAGCGGGTGCGGCAGCGGGTGGACCTGGGCAAGGGGCGGGAGATGACCGCCTCGCAGCTGTGCGAGAAGTTCGGCTTCACCAAGGAGCGGCAGTGGACGCCGGTCGGCGACCTCTCCGGCGGCGAGCGGCGCCGGCTCCAGGTGCTGCGGCTGCTGATGGACGAGCCGAACGTGCTGTTCCTCGACGAGCCGACGAACGACCTCGACATCGAGACGCTGACCCAGCTGGAGGATCTGCTCGACGGCTGGCCCGGCTCGCTCGTGGTGATCAGCCACGACCGGTACTTCATCGAGCGGACGACGGACCGGGTCTTCGCGCTGCTGGGCGACGCGACGATGCGGATGCTGCCGCGCGGCGTCGACGAGTACCTGGAGCGGCGTCAGCGGGTGCGGGCCGCGGCGGCGTCGGCCCCCGTGGCGCCCGGACGGCAGAAGGCCGCGGAACAGCCGGGCCCGGCGCAGAAGTCGGCGGCCGAGCAGCGCGCGGCGAAGAAGGAGCTCCAGAAGATCGAGCGGCGCCTTGACCGCATCGGTGAGCAGGAGACGGAGCTGCACGAGCGGATCGCCGAGCACGCCACGGACTTCGAGAAGGTCGCGGAGCTCGACGCGCGGCTGCGGGAGTTGACGGGCGAGCGGGAGGAACTGGAGACCCGCTGGCTGGAACTCGCCGAGGACGTCTAGGGCAACGGTCGCGTCACAGGCCGGTCTCAGCTGGTCGATGAGGCTGAGACCGGCCCTTGGCATGACAGGGCCGGGTGATACAAAGAACTCCCGCTTGTCGGCCGCTCACTGGCGGGTTTTGTGTCCGATTCGCTCCTTCCTGGAGGGCTTTGACCCCCGGGATCGCGGGGGAGGTCGATCGGTTCACGGGCCCGCGTACAAAGGAACACCTCATGTCTCAGCCGCCTCCGCCGCCCAATCAGCCGCCGCAGGGTGGCTTTGGCGCACCGCAGGACCCTTCGTACGGCTATCCGCAGCAGCCCCCGGGGCAGCCGCCCGCCCAGCCGGGCTACGGCTATCCGCAGGCGCCGGGCCAGCCGCCGCAGGCTCCCCAGACTCCGCCGCCCCCGGCGCCGCCCGGCCCGGCGACGCCGCCCCCACCCGGCCCGGCCGGCCCGCCCGGCCCGCCCGGCCCGCCCCAGGCTCCGCCGTCGGGTATGCCCCAGACGCCCCCGCAGGGCGCCGGAGGCTACGGCTATCCGCCGCAGCAGCCGCAGTCCGTGCACGCTCAGCCGACGCAGGTGGGCATGCCCGCGGCGTACCCGTCCGGTCAGCAGCCGCAGTACGCGTCCGGTCAGCAGCCGCAGTACGGATACCCGCCCCAGGGCCCGTACCCGCCCCAGAACACCTACCCGGGCGCGACGCCGGGCGGCGGCCAGGGCGGCGGCAACAAGTCCAAGCAGCGCATGATGATCATCGTCAGCGCGGTGGTCGCGGTCGCGCTGATCGTCGGCGGCGGCATCTTCTTCGCCACCAAGGGCGACGGCGGCAGCGACGACCAGGCCAAGGACCCCAAGGACAAGAAGCAGAGCCAGGAGTCCACTTCGGGCACGACGGGCGGCAAGGACGTGCCCGCACCCGAGACCGTCGACGGGAAGCTGATCAACAAGATCGACATGCCGAAGGTGAGTGACCAGATCACCACCGAGGGCATGTGGGTCACCGACGACACCTTCGTGAAGGCCGACGTCTACAAGGTCGTCGGCTATCCGCTGGACGGCGGAAGCCCGAAGTGGACCATCCCGCTGGCGGGCGAGATCTGCTGGTCCTCGGACCACGTCACCGAGAACGGCCTGACGACTATCCTCTTCCAGGAGGCCAAGCCCTCCAAGAAGGACAAGTACCCCTCCTGCACGGAGGTCGGGCTGTTCGACCTGAACAACGGCAAGATGCTCTGGCAGAAGCATCTGAGCGACAGCTACGAAAGGCTGTCCTTCGACGAGGTGACCCTGGGCGGCGGCACCGTCGCCGCGGGCGGCACCAGGGGCGGCGCGGCCTGGTCGCTCGACGGCAAGCTGCTGTGGAAGCCGCAGGAGGGCGAGGACTGTGAGGACGCCGGCTACGCGGGCGGTGGCGACAAGCTGGTCGCGGTGCGCCAGTGCGGTGAGTACGACAACCCGCAGATCCAGGTGCAGACGCTGAACCCGAAGAACGGCAAGATCAAGTCCAGCTACAAGGTCTCGCCCGGCCTGGACTACGTCCACGTCCTGTCCACCGACCCGCTGATCGTCGGCCTCGACGCGGGCGACTCGACGGGTGCCGCGGTCTCCGACTTCCTGACGATCGACGACAGCGGCAAGACGGGCAAGGTCGTCAGCAAGATCTCCACGGAGGGCGGCAAGTACGTCGCCGAGTGTGAGTCGACCAATGTCGAGGGCTGCAAGTTGGCCGTCGTCAGCAAGTCGGCGGACGCCCTGTTCATGGGGTCGGAGGAGCGCTCCAGCTCGTCGTCCGGCACGGTGAACGAGGTCGTCGCCTTCAGCCTGAAGACCGGCAAGGCGATCGGCAAGACCGACGGCGTCGAGGGCGCGGGGCTGACCCCGCTGGGCCTGGACAAGGACGGCTACGTCGTCGCCTACCAGGAGTCCACCTATGACGCGGGCGGCGCGGTCTGGCGGATCGACCCCAAGTCGTACAAGAAGGACAAGCTGCTGCAGAACCAGGTCGCCGATCGCGAGATGGAGTCCAACTTCAGCGCGAAGTACAACGAGGTCATCTACGCGAACCAGCGGCTCTACATGAGCGACAAGTACGCCACCAAGCCCTCTGGCAGCTACGACAAGGACGACCCGCTCGCCGCGATCTTCGGCGCGGGCGGCTGACAGGAGCCCGGGACGACAGGCCATGGGCCCCCCTTTCGGCTCACTCGCCGGTACGTATGGGGCGGGGCCGCCGCCGTTGCCGCCCGCGCATGCGCGGGCGGCCGGACGGGGCGCCGTACCGGTCCGATTCGGACGCCAAGTAGATGTCAAGTAGGCGCGAATGGCCGGGATTTCGGCATTCCGGGGGGCTTCTTCCGGGTAAGGGGCCCATGACGTCGAACAAGCGTGTAGCTTCCCGGGGCAAGGGAGTCCAGGGCCTCTGTGCGGGGCCCGGCAGGCCGCGCAGTTGAGGGGCTGTCGGCGCGGACGGCGGGACTGAGCGGCCGGTGAGCGGCCGGGACTTCGTGCCTGAGCGGATGGGGGGGAGCTCGTGGGCGTGCGACTCATGGTGGTCGATGACCACCGTCTGCTCGCCGAGGCGCTCGCCTCGGCGTTGAAGCTGCGCGGGCACCGGGTGCTCGCGGCGGCCGCGCCGAGCGCGGGGGCGGCGGAGCTGGTGGTGAGCCGGGCGCCGGAGGTGTGTCTGCTGGGCACGGCGGCGCCCGCCGAGCCCGGGGCCTTCGAACCGGTCGTGCGGATAAAGAAGGAGCGGCCCCAGGTCGCCGTGGTGGTGCTGGGCCCGGTGCCGAGCCCGCGCGGCATAGCGGCCGCGTTCGCGGCCGGGGCGTCCGGCTATGTGCGCCACGACGAGCGCATCGAGGGCGTCGAGCGGGCGATGGTGAAGGCGCGCGCGGGGGAGGCCGCCGTGGCGCCGCAGCTGCTGCAGGGCGCGTTCGCCGAGCTGCTGAACCCGGCGGCCCAGCCGGACGACGAGGGCTCCCGGCTGCTGCGGATGCTCACCCCCCGCGAGGTGGAGGTGCTGGTCCGGGTCGCGGACGGCGAGGACACCAGGCTGATCGCCGCGGGCATGGGGATCGCGTCCAGCACGGCGCGCACGCATGTCCAGCGGGTGCTGATGAAGCTGGGGGTGGGGTCCCGGCTGGAGGCCGCGGCCCTGGCCGCGCGTACGGGGCTGCTGGACCGAGCGGCGAGCCACCAGACCCACCAGCCGCCGTCGCCGTGACCCCACCAGCCGCCGCCCTCGCCGTGACTCAGCTGCCGCCCGCGTTCGGACCTTCCTCGTGCGACGTGGGCGGCGTGGGCGGCGTGGGCGACTCGGGCGCGGGGTGCGGCGGGTGCGGCGGGTGCGGCGGGGCGGCGGGGCGCAGCTTCAGCCAGAGCAGGAACAGCAGCCCGAGGACGAGCATGCTCACGCCCGTCCAGAGGTTGATGTTGATGTTCTCGGCCTTCTTCAGATCCGCGTCCGAGGCGGTGATCCCGGCGAGGGTGACCATGATCCCGTAGACCACGAACAGCCCGCCGATGATCCGCCGTACGTCGAAGAGCCGGGCCGCGGACGCCGACTTGCCCTCGAGCTCCTCGACCTGGTGCTGGTACTCGTATTCGTCACTCATGGCGTATGAGCCTCCGATCGGCGAGTCGTAGCGGGGTCACAGGGAGAACGGCACGTAGCACAGCGCCGCCAGCACGATCGCGCCCCAGCCCAGCAGCGCCGGCCGGCGGTACCAGGCCTCGTCGCCGGCGGCCGGCGGCTCGGCCATCCCGGGGGAGGTGGTCCCGTAGACCAGCCCGGCCAGCGACTCCACCGGCTTGGGCTTGGTGAACAGCGAGACGGTCACCATCACCACGCCGCCGACCACGAACGCCACGATCGCCGAGACGAAGTTGGCCCCCTGGTCGCTGGGGATGGAGATCACCTGCGCCTTGTAGAGCCAGAAATAGTTGATCATCGCGGCCACGGTCCCGGACAGCAGCCCCCAGAACCCGGCCGCGGCCGTGGCCCGCCGCCAGAACATGCCGATGATGAAGACGCAGAACAGCGGCACGTTGAAGAACGAGAACAGGGTCTGCAGATAGTTCATGATGTTGCTGAACGAGGACGCGATGACGGCCGTCCCCATGCCGCACACCACACCGACCGCCGTCACCACGCGCCCGGTCAGCAGGTAGTGCTCGTCCGAGCGGCCTCTGCGTACATACGCCGCCCAGATGTCGTTGGTGAAGACGGTGTTGAAGGACGAGACGTTGGCGGCCATGCCCGCCATGAAGGCGGCGAGCAGCCCGGTCACCGCGATGCCCAGCACGCCGTTGGGCAGCAGATCGCGCATCAGCAGCGGGATCGCGTCGTTGTACTGGAGCCCGCTCTTCGTACTGCCCAGGCCCGGCTCGATGACCAGCGCGATCAGCCCGGGGACGACCACGATCAGCGGGATGAACATCTTGGGGTAGGCGGCGATCAGCGGGGTGCGCTGGGCGGCCGAGAGGTTTCGGGCGGACAGGGCGCGCTGCACCTCGGCGAAGTTGGTGGTCCAGTAGCCGAAGCTGAGGCAGAAGCCGAGGCCGAGCACGATGGTCAGCCAGTTGGCGCCCAGCGGGTTGGCGGAGCCGATACCGGTGCCGCCCCAGGCGGAGGTGAAGTTCTCGCCGTATCTGTCGTTGAGCGAGTCGGCCAGCCCGCCGAAGCCGCCGACCCGCTTGAGGCCGACGACGGTGAGCGGGATCAGGGCGGCCAGGATGACGAAGAACTGCAGCACCTCGTTGTAGATCGCCGAGGAGAGCCCGCCGAGGGTGATGTAGATCAGGACGAAGAGGCCCGCGACCACGATGGCCACCCACTGGGGCCAGCCCAGCAGCGCCTCGACCACGATCGCCAGCGCATAGAGGTTGACGCCCGCGATCAGCACGGACGCCACCGAGAAGATGATCGAGCTGAGCAGATGCGAGGCGGGCCCGTACCGGTGCAGCAGGAACTCGGGGACGGACCGCACCTTGGAGCCGTAGTAGAAGGGCATCATGACCAGGCCGAGGAAGACCATGGCCGGGATGGCGCCGACCCAGTACCAGTGCACGGTGTAGACGCCGTACTGCGCGCCGTTGGCCGCCATGCCGAGGATTTCCAGGGCGCCCAGATTGGCGGCGACGAAGGCGAGACCGGTCACCCAGGCGGGCAGGGAGCGGCCGGACAGGAAGAAGTCGAGGCTTGTCTTGATGCTCGCTCTGGCGGCGAATCCGACGCCCAGGACAACGACGAAGTAGAGGATGAGAATGGAGTAGTCGAGTGCGTTGGTGGGGAGCCGGAGCCCTTCGGCCAGATAGTGCATACGTGACTCGCTTCATCGCCGGAACGGAACGCACCAGAAACGTGCGGCGAAGGTATCCGAATTCTCCTGCTTTGTCCGGTCACCTTCGCACTCATTGACGCGGCTGTTGAGTTGTGGTTCATTGTGTTTGGTTGTGTTGGGTGGCAGCCGTTGGTTGACCCATGGCACTGACAGGAGTTGGCGGAGTGAAGAAGACGGCGACGCGGCTCGCGGACGGACGCGAGCTGATCTACTACGACGCACGCGATGACGCGGTGCGCGACGCCGTCGACCCGCGGCCCCTGGACCCCATCGCCACCAGCTCCGAGATCCGCCATGACCGCCTGCTCGGCGACAGCGTCGCGGTCGCCTCGCACCGCCAGGGCCGCACCTACCACCCGCCGGCCGACGAATGCCCGCTGTGCCCCTCCCGCGAGGGCCGGCACAGCGAGATCCCCGCCGCCGACTACGACGTCGTGGTCTTCGAGAACCGCTTCCCCTCGCTCGCCGGGGACTCGGGCCGGTGCGAGGTCGTCTGCTTCACCTCCGACCACGACGCCTCCTTCGCCGATCTCACCGTCGAGCAGGCCGCCCTCGTCCTTACGGCATGGACCGACCGGACCGCCGAACTGGCCCAGCTCCCCTCCGTCGAGCAGGTCTTCTGCTTCGAGAACCGCGGCAAGGAGATCGGCGTCACCCTCGGCCACCCCCATGGGCAGATCTACGGGTATCCCTTCACCACGCCTCGTACACAACTGATGCTGCGCTCGCTCGCGGAACACCGTGAGCGCACCGGCCGCAACCTCTTCGACGACGTGATCGCCGACGAGCGGGCCGACGGGCGGCGCGTCGTCATGGACGGCGAGCACTGGATCGCCTTTGTGCCGTACGCGGCGCACTGGCCGTACGAGGTGCACCTCTATCCCAAGCGGCGCGTCCCCGACCTCCGCGACCTCGACGAAGGCGCGCGCACAGAGTTTCCACAGATGTATCTGGAACTCTTGAAGCGCTTCGACCGGATATTCGACGGGCGGGGTGGTGGGAAGGAAGGGGCCGATGAGCCGCCGACGCCGTACATCGCGGCCTGGCACCAGGCGCCGTTCAGCATCGCGGACCGGGGTGAATTCGCACTTCACCTCGAGCTTTTCACCATCCGCCGCACTTCCGGCAAGCTGAAGTTTCTCGCGGGTTCCGAATCCGGCATGAATGTGTTCATCAACGATGTGCCGCCGGAGGCCGCGGCCGAGCGACTGCGAGAGGTAGCGAGCAAGTGAGCAATGCGCAGCAGAGGAAGTACCTGGTTACCGGCGGTGCCGGCTATGTCGGCAGCGTGGTCGCGGCGCATCTGCTGGAGGCCGGTCACCGGGTGACCGTGCTGGACGATCTGTCCACCGGGCACCGCGCCGGGGTGCCGGAGGGCGCGGAGTTCATCGAGGGGCGCATTCAGGACGCCGGCAAGTGGCTGGACCCCTCCTTCGACGGCGTACTGCACTTCGCGGCCTTCTCGCAGGTCGGCGAGTCCGTCGTCAACCCGGAGAAGTACTGGGTCAACAACGTCGGCGGGACCACCGACCTGCTCGCGGCGATGCGCGAGGCGGGCGTGCGCAAGCTCGTCTTCTCCTCCACCGCGGCCACCTACGGCGAGCCGGAGCAGGTCCCGATCACCGAGGACGCCCCGACCGCGCCGACCAACCCGTACGGGGCCACCAAGCTCGCCGTCGACCACATGATCAGCGGGGAGTGCGCGGCGCACGGCCTGGCGGCGGTGAGCCTGCGGTACTTCAACGTCGCGGGCGCCTACGGGGCGTACGGCGAGCGGCACGACCCCGAGTCGCACCTCATCCCGCTCGTCCTCCAGGTCGCCCAGGGCCGCCGCGAGGCGATCTCCGTCTACGGCGACGACTACCCCACCCCCGACGGCACCTGTGTGCGCGACTACATCCATGTCGCGGACCTGGCCGACGCCCATCTGCTGGCGCTGGGCGCCGCGACCGAGGGCGAGCACCTGATCTGCAACCTCGGCAACGGCAACGGCTTCTCGGTCCGCGAGGTCATCGAGACCGTACGCGAGGTCACCGGCCACCCGATCCCCGAGGTGAACGCCCCCCGCCGGGGCGGCGACCCGGCGGTCCTGGTGGCCTCGGCCGAGCGGGCCAAGGAGCGCCTTGGCTGGCGCCCGAGCCGCGCCGACCTGGCCGGAATCGTCGCGGACGCCTGGCGGTTCGCACAGCACATCGCACAGTAAGTCGCACAGCAAAAGGAGAGCCGACAAGTGAACGACAGCGTGAGCGGCCCGGACCGCGCCGTGGAGGGTTTCCGCAAGGTGTTCGGGGCCGAGCCCGAGGGCGTCTGGGCGGCCCCGGGCCGGGTCAACCTGATCGGTGAGCACACCGACTACAACGACGGCTTCGTCATGCCGCTCGCGCTGCCGCACACCTGCCTGGCCGCCGCCCGCGCGCGTACCGACGGCGTGCTGCGGCTGCACTCCGGGGACGCGCCGGGCGGGGTCGTCGAGCTGCGCCTCGACGATCTCGCGCCGGTCGCCGACGACGCGGGCGGCGACCGCGGCGGCTGGGCGGCCTACCCGGCGGGCGTGGTGTGGGCGCTGCACGACGCGGGGGTGCTCACCGGCGCCGCGGCCGGCGGGGCGGATCTGCACTACACCAGCACGGTGCCGACGGGCGCGGGGCTGTCCTCCTCCGCCGCGCTCGAGGTGGTGACCGCCTCCGTGCTGAACGAGCTGCACGGGCTCGGCCTGGAGCCGCTGCGCATCGCCCAGCTGTGCCAGCGCGCGGAGAACGTCTTCGTCGGCGTCCCCTGCGGAATCATGGACCAGACCGCGTCCGCCTGCTGCACGGACGGGAACGCGCTGTTCCTGGACACCCGTGAGCTGACCCTGCGCCAGGTGCCGTTCGACCTGGCGGCCGAGGGGCTGCGGCTGCTGGTCGTGGACACCCAGGTCAAGCACGAACTGGGCGACGGCGCGTACGCCAACCGGCGCGCCGCGTGCGAGGCGGGTGCGCGGGCGCTCGGGGTGCGGGCCCTGCGCGATGTCGCGTACGAGCACCTTGACGAGGCCCTTGGCACCCTCGCCGACGACGAGACGCTGGTCAGGCGGGTGCGCCATGTGGTGACCGAGAACCACCGGGTGGAGGAGGTCATCGAGCGCCTTGACGCGGGCGCCACCCGGTCCATCGGCCCGATCCTGACCGACGGACACGCGTCGTGCCGCGACGACTTCGAGATCTCCTGCGCGGAGCTCGACCTGGTCGTGGAGACGGCGAACGCGGCGGGCGCGCTCGGCGCCCGGATGACCGGCGGTGGCTTCGGCGGCTCGGCGATCGTGCTGGTGGAGGAGGCGGACGCGGAGGCGGTCGGGAAGGCGGTGACCGAGGCGTTCGCGGCGGCCGGGTACCGGGCCCCGCGGATCTTCCCGGCGGTGCCGAGCGCGGGGGCGCGGCGGCTCACGTAACAGGCAAGCCCAATCGGCCAGTTGACCGCTCGCCCGATCAAATACCGTACCGATTCGTTGACTTACTCCTCACAACGGAACACGATCCTCACGAGAGCAGGTCAACGTCGGTGCGCCGACGGTCAGTTTTGCCGAAATTCACCCCCGGTGTCGGACTCCGGCCGTACGCTGTGCACAGCGTCGGTGGGGGCCGACGCGTATCAGGGGGCGAGACAGGCAGGTACGACGCCCGGGGTGGGGTAGTGATCAGCACGGCGGCGGCCGTGCGGTTGCGGCGACCCTCGCACCGGGCGCCGTACCCGCACTGGGTTTTTCCGTATCCGGCGACGTGGGGGGTTCCGTGGCACGTATTCGGGTTCTCGTGGTGGATGACCATCGCATTTTCGCCGAGTCGCTGGCGGCCGCCCTCGCGGCGGAGCAGGACGTGGAGGTCTCGGCGGCAGGCAGCGGTCCGGCGGCGCTGCGCTGTCTGGAGCGCGGGGCGTCCGAGGGGCGCCGCTTCGATGTGATGCTGGTCGACGCGGATCTGGGCGGAGGGGTCAGGGGGGCTGTGGGCATTCCGCCACAGCCGCTGCCCGCATCCGCCGAATCGCTGATGAGCGGCGCGCCGACGGGCCATGGGGCCGTGGGCGGCGGATCGCTCACCGGCGGGACCGTCGGCGGCGGGGTCGCGAACGGCCGCGCGGCGCCGGGGCGGATGGCGAGCGGCCGGGTGGTGGATGGCCGGGCGGTGGACGGCATCTCGCTGGTCGGCGGGGTCCGCTCGGCACAGCCGGGCGTACGTACGGTGGTGCTGGCCGAGCGCGACGACCCGCGCCGGGCGGCGGCGGCCCTGCAGGCCGGGGCGTGCGGCTGGGTGGCCAAGGACTGTTCGCTCTCCCGGCTGCTCGCGGTCATCCGCGGCGTGCTGCGCGATGAGACGCATCTGCCGCCCGCGCTGCTCACCGGCGTGCTGCGGGAGATGACGGCCGCCCGTAAGCACCGCACCGAGAGCGAGCGGCTGGTCGAGTCGCTGACCCCGCGCGAGCGCGAGGTGCTGCGCTGCATGGTGGCCGGGCTCGGCCGCAAGGCGGTCGCCGAGCGGCTGTATCTGTCCCCGCACACGGTCCGCACCCATATGCAGAACGTGCTGGGCAAGCTCGGCGTGCACTCCACCCTGGCGGCTGTGGCCCTGGCCCGCCGCGCCGGGGTCGGCCCGGTCGATCTAGCCGGGGAGATTGTCGAACGGGGCGGTCAGCTGGCGTAGCAGCGCGGCCAGTTCGGCCCGCTGCGCCTGGGACAGCTCGGCGAGGATGGCGTGCTCCTGGTCGAGCAGCCCGGCGAGCGCCTGATCGGCGCGGTCGCGCCCCTCGTCGGTCAGCCGCACCAGCACCCCGCGCCGGTCGCTGGGGTCGGGCAGCCGCTCGACGAGGCCCTTCTTCGCCAGCCGGTCGATCCGGTTGGTCATGGTGCCCGAGGTGACCAGGGTCTGGGTGAGCAGCTGTCCAGGCGAGAGCTGATACGGCGTCCCGGCCCGGCGCAGCGACGTCAGCACGTCGAACTCCCAGGGCTCCAGATGGTGCTCGGCGAAGGCGATCCGCCGCGCCCGGTCGAGATGGCGGGCGAGCCTGCTGACGCGGCTGAGCACTTCCAGCGGCTCCACGTCGAGGTCGGGGCGCTCCCGGCGCCACGCCGCGACCAGCCGATCGACCTCGTCCTCCATGACGATCAGTGTAGTTGGTCTGTCGACATGAAGTCTCTTGACATCAAGATACCCCCTGGAGCACCGTAGGCCTGGACGGCAAAGATCGCCGCACACCATGCGTACCTGCCTGGGGGCTTCGTCATGCACTCTTCACCCAACTGGGATCCGCGTCAGTACCTCCGCCACGCGGGCCATCGCACCCGCCCCTTCCTCGACCTCCTCGCCCGTATCCCCGACCTCCCCACCGCCCCCGGCCGCCCGGCCCGCATCGCCGACCTCGGCTGCGGCGCCGGCAATGTCACCGTCCTCCTCTTCGACCGCTGGCCCGACGCCCATGTCACCGGCCTCGACAACTCCGCCGAGATGCTGGAGGCGGCCCGCGCCCACACCGCCCCCGAAGGCGGCGGCCTGCTGGACTTCCGCCCCGCCGACGCCGCGCACTGGGTCCCCGACGAGACCTTCGACCTGATCGTCTCCAACGCGCTGCTCCAGTGGGTCCCCGGCCACGCCGAGTCCTTCCCGGCCTGGATCGCCGCCCTCCGCCCCGGCGGCACCTTCGCCTTCCAGGTCCCGGGCAACTTCACCGCCCCCAGCCACACCCTGCTGGCCGACCTGTGCGACGCCCCCCACTGGCGAGACCGCCTCCCCACCCCCCGTCCGCGCACCGTCCCCGTCCTCGACCCGGCCGCCTACCTGGAGCGCCTGGCCGCGCTCGGCTGCGAGGTCGACGCCTGGGAGACCACCTACATCCAGATGCTGACCGGCACCGACCCCGTCCTCGACTGGGTCAAGGGCACCGCCCTGCGCCCCGTCCTCACCGCCCTCCAGGACGACCCCACGGCCCGCGACGCCTTCCTCGCCGAATACGCCGACCTCCTCCGCAAGTCCTACCCACCCGGCCCGCACGGCACGGCCTTCCCCTTCCGCCGTATCTTCGCCGTCGCCCGGAAGGCGGAATGATGCTCGCCGCGGTCGACCATGTGCAGCTGGCCGTGCCGCCAGGCGCTGAGAGCGCCCTCCGCATGTACTACGGCGAAGCGCTCGGCATGACCGAGATCGCCAAACCTCCCGTCCTGGCGGCCCGCGGCGGTCTGTGGTTCCGATGTGGTCCGGTCCAGCTCCACCTCGGCATCGAGGACCCGGCCGGGAACCGGCTGGAGTTTCTGGAGCCGGTCGCCTGACCTCTCGACGACGACGGCGCGCCTCCGGCGTCGGCCAAAGTCACATGCCAGGCACGCTTTGCCGCAGTGCTCCCCCTGAGCTGCGTCTCATGAGACCGTGGATGCGCTGAACAACCACATGGTGGGCCAAGGTTTCCACGGGGGAGAGCCATGGACGGCGCGTCAGGCGGGTCTGGTTCGGGAGCGAACACGGGGAGCAGCGAGGAGCAGAAGCAGCGCGGGGTCTGGATACTGGTCGCCGCCGCCCTCGCCTTCGCCGTCCTCGTGTTGCCGCAGGTCGTCGAGGACGACGACAAGACATCGTTCACGGGCAGCGCCCGTCCGTCCAGCGGCTCCTCGCGGCTGCCGGCGCTCCCCAGCGGGATACCCAGCGGGCTGCCGAGCGGGCTGCCCAGTGGGCTGCCCACCTCGTCGCTGCCCAGTTATGGCTCCGGGGGCGGCGGCAGCGGCAGCGGAGGCGGCGGGGGGTCGGTGGAGACCCAGCGGCCCGCGACGCCCACCGTGGCGCCGGACCCCACCGCGGACGCCTACCGGGCGGTGAGCGCCGGGGACTGCCTCGCCGTGTACGACACGGGCAGCGGCGGCTACAACACCCAGGTCCCGTACCGGGTCGGCTGCAGCGCCTACAACGCCTATATGTGGGTGACCGCCGTGCGCTCCAGCAGCAGCGCCTGCAGCCAGGGGCCGGGCCAGAACTACATGTCGTACACCTCCCGCGGGCAGACCATCGCCCTGTGCCTGACCCGCCAGTTCAAGGTGGGCTACTGCCTGATGGCCAAGCAGTCGGGCAGCGGGCAGTCGGCGCAGATGCGGGCCGGGCTGATGACCGTGGTGGAGTGCGACGGGAAGGTCCCGGCCCGGTACAACCAGATCCTGCATATCACCGGCGTGTACAAGGCCCCGGCGAACCCCTCCGCCTCGAACTGCGCCCGGGTCCAGGGCGACCGTACGTACTACTGGTCGTGGGTGGTCAACGGCGGCCGGACGCTGCTGTGCACCATGGTGTACCAGCGCTGACCAGCGCTGATCATGGCCGGCTCAGCGCGTCGCCGCGCTCACCACGCCCGCGCTCACCGCCAGCAGCAGGACGAACCCGCCGCCCCCAGGGGCGGCCAGGTACGGCATGAGGGCCACCGTGGCCAGCAGACAGTACGCGGCGGTCACCCAGGACAGCGCCTGCTGGGCCTCTTCCGGACCGTGCCGGTTGAGCCGTACCACCAGGGCCATGAAGACGGCCGCCCACAGGGCGGCGCGCGGCTGGCCGAAGGAGACCTTGTCGTAGAGATCCACGGCGGGCTTGTACCAGTCCGTATCGGACAGCTCCGCCGCGAACTCGATCATGTTCTTGAGATACGAGTGCGAAGCGTACGAGGTCGCGTCCTTCAGATCGGCCCGTACCCACTCCGAGAGCGCCAGCACCAGCAGACCCAGCGTGTGACAGAAACCCGGCCCCGCGCCGACCGTCTTCTTGCGCGTCTCGGATCGTTCCCCCGTGCGCCCCGTGACCGTGACCATAGCCAGAGCCCCCTCCCCCGTGGCTCACATCATCCTCCCCCAGCTACCGCTGGGGGTACCCCCTGGAGATGAGGCGTGGACCAGCCCCCGGGGGTTACGCCTTGCGGTGGCCTATCAGCCGGGGCTTGGGCTCAAGACCGTCCAGACCGTGCCAGGCCAGATTCACCAGATGGGCCGCCACCTCGGCCTTCTTCGGCCGGCGTACGTCCAGCCACCACTGACCGGTGAGCGCGACCATGCCCACCAGCGCCTGCGCGTACAGCGGGGCGAGCTTGGGGTCGAAGCCGCGGGCCTTGAACTCCAGGCCGAGGATGTCCTCCACCTGGGTGGCGATATCGCTGATCAGCGAGGCGAAGCTGCCCGTCGACTGGGCGACGGGGGAGTCGCGCACCAGGATGCGGAAGCCGTCCGTGTACGCGTCGATGTAGTCGAGCAGCGCGAAGGCCGCCTGCTCCAGCAGCTCACGGGGGTGGCCCGCGGTCAGCGCTCCGGTCACCATGTCCAGCAGCCGGCGCATCTCGCGGTCCACCACCACCGCGTACAGCCCCTCCTTGCCGCCGAAGTGCTCGTAGACCACCGGCTTGGAGACCCCGGCCTTGGCCGCGATCTCCTCCACCGAAGTACCTTCGAAGCCGCGCTCGGCGAAGAGCGCGCGACCGATGTCCAGCAATTGCTCCCGGCGCTCTTTGCCGGTCATCCGCACCCGGCGCGCGCGCCGGCTCCCGGATCCGGAGGCGCGGGCCGCCCGGTCCTTGTTACCGCTGGTATTACTGTCGGTCGCCACGCCCCCCATCATGCCGCTTCGGCGGTTTCCTCTTTACGGCGGGCGTCGATACGGGCCTCGCTGGGCCAGCGCACGTCATAGGCCCAGCCAGCCTTCTCGAACCAGCGGATGATCCGGGCGCTGGAGTCCAGCTGGCCCTTCATCACGCCATGGCGGGCGCTGGTCGGGTCGGCGTGGTGGAGGTTGTGCCAGGACTCACCGCACGAGAGCACCGCCAGCCACCACACATTGCCGGACCGGTCGCGCGATTTGAAGGGGCGCTTGCCGACCGCGTGGCAGATCGAGTTGATCGACCAGGTGACGTGGTGCAGCAGGGCCACCCGTACGAGCGACCCCCAGAAGAAAGCGGTCGCCGCGCCCTGCCAGGACCAGGTGGCAAGACCGCCGATCAGCGCGGGCAGCAGCAGCGAGACGACCGTCCAGACCACGAACTGCCGGGAGATCCGGCGGATCGCGTCGTCCTTGATCAGGTCGGGCGCGTACTTGTACTGCGGGGTCTGCTCCTCGTCGAACATCCAGCCGATGTGCGCCCACCACAGGCCCTTCATCAGCGCCGGAACGGTCTCCCCGAACCGCCAGGGGGAGTGCGGATCGCCCTTGGCGTCGGAGAACTTGTGGTGCTTGCGGTGGTCGGCCACCCAGCGCACCAGCGGCCCCTCCACCGCCAGCGATCCGGCGATCGCCAGCGCGATCCGCAGCGGCCGCTTGGCCTTGAAGGAGCCATGGGTGAAGTAGCGGTGGAAGCCGATGGTGATGCCGTGGCAGCCGATGTAGTAGAAGACGACCATCAGCGTCAGATCCAGCCAGCTGACCCCCCATCCCCAGGCCAGCGGAATGGCGGCGGCCAGGGCGAGGAAGGGGACGGTGATGAAGAGCAGCAGGGTGATCTGTTCGATGGAGCGCTTGTTGTCCCCGCCGAGCGTGGCGGAGGGAAGTGGGTGCTCTGCCTCGTCCCGGAGGGCGCCGGGCGCGTCGTCGATCACGTCGGGGCTTGCAGTCATGGGATCCCTCGTGGGGCTCGGGGGTACGGCTACGGGACCGTAACCTACGGCGACGTAAGTATGGCAGGGCCCCGAAGCGGGGCAATAGGGCTATGGATTCCCCCGAGGGCGTGCCGCCTATCCTGGTGGCGTCGGACAGCGCGGTCCGCATCTCGCCGACAGCACGGGGGTCCCGGGGCCGGTGGCACAGGCAGCCACGGCGTTCAGGTCCCGTCCTCACCCCGCCCAGTGCCCGAACACTGCAAGGAGCCCGCACCTGTGAGCAGTGCCGACAACACCAATGCCGCCCTGCGTGCCGATATCCGCCGTCTGGGTGACCTCCTTGGCGAAACTCTGGTCCGGCAGGAGGGCTCCGACCTCCTCGACCTCGTCGAGCGGGTCCGTGCCCTCACCCGCAGTGACGGCGAAGCCGCCGCGGAGCTGCTCGGCGACACCGACCTGGAGACGGCGGCCAAGCTGGTACGCGCGTTCTCCACGTACTTCCATCTGGCGAACATCACCGAACAGGTCCACCGCGGCCGCGAGCTGCGCGCCAAGCGCGCCGCCGAGGGCGGGCTGCTGTCCCGCACCGCCGACCAGCTCAAGGACGCCGACCCCGAGCATCTGCGGGAGACCGTCCGCCATCTCAACGTTCGCCCCGTGTTCACGGCCCACCCCACCGAGGCCGCCCGCCGCACCGTCCTGAACAAGCTGCGCCGGATCGCCGAACTGCTCGACACCCTCGCCGTTGGCGGCGACAAGCGCCGCACCGACCTGCGCCTCGCCGAGAACATCGACCTCCTCTGGCAGACCGACGAACTGCGCGTCGCCCGCCCCGAGCCCGCCGACGAGGCCCGCAACGCCATCTACTACCTGGACGAACTGCACGCGGGCGCCGTCGGCGACGTCCTCGAAGACCTCTCGGCCGAGCTGGAGCGCGTCGGCGCCCCGCTGCCCGCCACCACCCGCCCCCTCACCTTCGGCACCTGGATCGGCGGCGACCGCGACGGCAACCCCAACGTCACCCCCCAGGTCACCTGGGACGTGCTGATCCTCCAGCACGAACACGGCATCACCGACGCCCTCGCCATCATCGACGACCTGCGCGCCGCGCTCTCCAGCTCCATCCGCAACTCCGACGCCTCCGAAGAGCTCCTGGACTCCCTCCAGCGCGACCTGGAACTCCTCCCCGAGATCAGCCCCCGCTACAAGCGGCTCAACGCCGAAGAGCCGTACCGGCTCAAGGCCACCTGCGTGCGGCAGAAGCTCCTCAACACCCGCACCCGCCTCGCCGGCGGCACCCCCCACCAGCCAGGACGCGACTACCTCGGCACCGCCGAACTCCTCGCCGACCTGCACCTCATCCAGGAATCCCTGCGCGCCCACCGCGGCCGGCTGATCGCCGACGGCCGCATGGAGCGTGCCATCCGCACCCTCGCAGCCTTCGGGCTCCAGCTGGCCACCATGGACGTACGCGAACACGCCGACGCCCATCACCACGCCCTCGGCCAGCTCTTCGACCGCCTCGGCGAGGAGTCCTGGCGGTACGCGGACATGCCCCGCGACTACCGCCGCAAGCTGCTCGCCAAGGAGCTGCGGTCCCGCCGACCGCTCGCGCCCACCCCCGCGCCGCTGGACGCCGCCGGGGCCAAGACGCTCGGCGTCTTCCACACCATCAGCGAGGCCTTCGAACGGTTCGGCCCCGAGATCGTCGAGTCCTACATCATCTCCATGTGCCAGGGCTCCGACGACGTCTTCGCCGCCGCCGTCCTCGCCCGCGAGGCCGGACTGGTCGATCTGCACGCCGGCTGGGCCAAGATCGGCATCGTGCCGCTGCTGGAGACCACCGACGAGCTCAAGATCGCCGACCAGCTCCTCGACGACATGCTCTCCGACCCCTCCTACCGGCGGCTCGTCGCCCTGCGCGGCGACGTCCAGGAGGTCATGCTCGGCTACTCCGACTCCTCCAAGTTCGGCGGCATCACCACCTCCCAGTGGGAGATCCACCGCGCCCAGCGGCTGCTCCGCGACGTCGCCCACCGGCACGGCGTACGGCTGCGCCTCTTCCACGGCCGCGGCGGCACCGTCGGCCGCGGCGGCGGCCCCACCCACGACGCGATCCTCGCCCAGCCCTGGGGCACTCTCGAAGGCGAGATCAAGGTCACCGAGCAGGGCGAGGTCATCTCCGACAAGTACCTCGTCCCGTCGCTGGCCAGGGAGAACCTGGAGCTCACCGTCGCCGCCACGCTCCAGGCATCTGCCCTGCACACCGCCCCCCGCCAGTCCGACGAGGCACTGGCCCGCTGGGACGCGGCCATGGACACCGTCTCCGACGCCGCCCACCACGCCTACCGCGCACTGGTCGAAGACCCCGACCTCCCCGCGTACTTCTTCGCCTCCACCCCCGTCGACCAGCTCGCCGAACTCCACCTCGGCTCCCGTCCCTCCCGCCGCCCCGACTCCGGCGCCGGCCTCGACGGACTGCGGGCCATCCCCTGGGTCTTCGGCTGGACCCAGTCCCGGCAGATCGTCCCCGGCTGGTTCGGCGTCGGCTCCGGGCTCAAGGCCGCCCGCGAAGCGGGGCTGGACGCGGCCCTCGACGAGATGCACCAGCACTGGCACTTCTTCCGGAACTTCCTGTCCAACGTGGAGATGACGCTCGCCAAGACCGATCTGCGGATCGCCCGGCACTACGTCGACACACTGGTCCCGGACGAGCTCAAGCACGTCTTCGCCACGATTGAGGCCGAGCACGAGCTGACCGTGCGCGAGGTGCTGCGGATCACCGGCGAGACCGAGCTGCTGGACTCCAACCCGGTGCTCAAGCAGACCTTCCACGTACGCGACGCCTACCTCGACCCCATCTCCTACCTCCAGGTCTCGCTGCTGCACCGCCAGCGCACCGCCCACGAGCGCGGCGAAGCCGCCGACCCGCTGCTCGCCCGCGCGCTGCTCCTCACGGTCAACGGCGTCGCGGCGGGCCTGCGCAACACGGGCTGACCTGCGGTCCGCGGGCGATGTGACCGAGCCTGGGCCGCTCCTGCGGAGCGGCCCAGGCTCGGTTCTTTGTTTGTGGTCCGGGGCCGCGCCCCGGACCCCGGCCGCCCTCGCAGCAGGCTTCGCCGCTGCGGCCGACCCGCCGTACCGCTCCGGGCGGCCCGGCGCGGCAGCCGGTGCCGCACCGGCCGTCGGCCCCGGGCATGGAGGCCCGGGGGCTCAGAACGTCAGCGTGGCGAAGGACGCGGCCAGGAGGGCCGCGCCGGTGAGGCCCATGGCCCAGGCCGTGCGGCGCAGGCGGAGGCCGCCCGCGACCATGAGGGCGGCCAGCAGGAGGGAGCCCGCGAAGGGGACCCAGGCGTGCAGGATTCCGGTCATACCGGTCCGTACGGCTTCGTCCGAGCCGGGCTTGAGGGCCACCAGGAGACGGTCGCCCTTGCCGTCGGTGACCGCCTTGTCGATCCGCACCTTCGCACGGGCGTGGCCGGAGCCGTCGGCGGGCGTGAAGGCGCCCGTGCACCAGTCGTCGTCGCAGCTGGCGACCGTGATCGTGCCGCGTTCAAGGCCCTTGTTGAACATCGCCGGCTTGGCGGTCGCCCATGAGTACCACACCCCCGCGACGATGACGAACAGCGCGAGGAGCGCCATCACTACGATTTTCGTGAGCAGCAGCAGCCCGTACGCGTTCTCGCCCGCCCGCCGCGAACGGCTGCGTTTGATCGTGCCGGAGGAAGACATGGCCGCGATCCTCCCGACATCCCAGCCCGCGGGTCAACCGTCGGCGGAGGGTCACTCGGGCGGGGATCAGGAGTTGTACGTGGACTGCGCGCGCTCCAGACCGTCGACGATCAGCGTCTCCACGGCGTCCGCGGCGCGGTCCACGAAATAGTCCAACTCCTTGCGCTCAGCGGCGGAAAAGTCCTTGAGCACGAAGGCCGCGACATCCATCCGGCCGGGCGGCCGGCCGATCCCGAAGCGGACGCGGAAGTAGTCGGGGCTCAGCGACTTGGTGATCGACTTCAGGCCGTTGTGGCCATTGTCACCCCCGCCGAGCTTCAGCCGCAGCGCGCCGTAGTCGATGTCCAGTTCGTCGTGGATCGCGATGATATGCCCGACCGGCACCTTGTAGAAGTCGCGCAGCGCGGTGGTGGGGCCGCCGGAGAGGTTCATGAACGACATCGGCTTGGCGACGATCACCCGGCGGCTCGCCGGGCCCGGCGCACCGACGCGCCCCTCGACGACCTGCGCGCGGGACTTGTGCGCCTTGAACCGGCCGCCCATACGGTCGGCCAGCAGATCGGCCACCATGAAGCCGACGTTGTGGCGGTTGGCCGCGTACTCGGGCCCGGGGTTGCCGAGGCCCACGACGAGCCAGGGGCTCGCTTCGTCCGTCGTCATCTGGGTGTCTCCTCGAGCACTGGGGGAGTGAAGGACCGGCCGCCGCCCGGGCCCGGCCCCAGGACGAGGGGACGGGGCGGGACAGCGGCCGGAACGGGCAGCGGGGGCATTGACGCCTCGGGCTGAGGCGTCAATGCCCGCTCGGCGTTGGTTACGCCTCCTCGCCCTCGGCCTCACCCTCGCCGGCCGGGGCCTCGGCCTGGGCGCCGACGACCTGCAGAACGACGGTGTCTTCCTCCACGGCCAGGGTGGTGCCGGCCGGCAGGGTGATGTCCTTGGCCAGGATGGAGTGACCGGCGTCCAGGCCCGCGATGGAGACGGTGACCGACTCCGGGATGTGGGTGGCCTCGGTCTCCACCGGCAGCGCGTTCAGCAGGTGCTCCAGCAGGTTGCCGCCGGGGGCCAGCTCGCCCTCGGTGTTGACCCGCACCTCGACGGTGACCTTCTCGCCGCTCTTCACCAGGAGCAGGTCCACGTGCTTGAGGAAGCCCTTGATGGCGTCGCGCTGGACCGCCTTGGGGATGACGAGCTGCTTCTTGCCGTCGACGTCGAGGCTGAGCAGCGCGTTCGGGGTCTTGAGCGCGAGCATCAGGGTGTGGCCCGGCAGGTTGACGTGGACCGGCTCGGTGCCGTGGCCGTACACCACACCCGGGACCAGGCCCTCGCGGCGGGCACGGCGGGCGGCGCCCTTGCCGAACTCGGTACGGGACTTGGCGGAAATCTTGACCTCAGCCATGGCTGCACTCCTCGTAGTCGTTGTATGTCGCTGTATCCGCTGAAAGCGGATCTGACGGCCGTCACCCGGCCCACGACAGACCATCTCTACGAAGAGCGCGCCGATAACGGACGAGCCGCGTACGTCACCGCACACAGCTTCCCTCGCCGAGCAACCCGGCAATTCTACCGTCCTGGGGTGCATGCCTCGGCACATGGCTGAGGCCACCCCTGGTGGGGTGGCCTCAGATCGGTCGGCGGGTCCCGGTCGCTAAGTCGCCGGTGGCCATCAGTGCTCCTCGAAGAGGCTGGTCACCGAGCCGTCCTCGAAGACCTCCTGGACCGCGCGGGCGATGGTCGGCGCCATCGACAGCACGGTGATCTTGTCGAGCTGGACCTCGCTCGGGGTGGGCAGGGTGTTGGTGAAGACGAACTCGCTCACCTTCGAGTTCTTCAGCCGGTCCGCGGCCGGTCCGGACAGCACACCGTGGGTGGCCGTCACGATCACGTCCTCCGCGCCATTGGCGAACAGCGCGTCCGCCGCGGCGCAGATGGTGCCACCGGTGTCGATCATGTCGTCGACCAGGACACACACCCGGCCCCGCACATCACCCACGACCTCGTGGACGGTCACCTGGTTGGCCACATCCGGGTCGCGCCGCTTGTGCACGATCGCCAGCGGGGCGCCGAGCCGGTCGCACCAGCGGTCGGCGACGCGCACCCGGCCCGCGTCCGGGGAGACCACGGTCAGCTTGTCGCGGTCGACCTTGGCGCCCACGTAGTCCGCGAGCACCGGCAGCGCGAAGAGGTGGTCGACCGGGCCGTCGAAGAAACCCTGGATCTGGTCGGTGTGCAGATCGACCGTGAGGATCCGGTCGGCACCCGCGGTCTTGAACATATCGGCGATCAGCCGGGCCGAGATGGGCTCGCGGCCGCGGTGCTTCTTGTCCTGGCGGGCATAGCCGTAGAACGGCACGATCACGGTGATCGAGCGCGCGGAGGCCCGCTTGAGCGCATCGAGCATGACCATCTGCTCCATGATCCACTTATTGATCGGAGCCGTGTGGCTCTGGATCAAAAAGCAGTCGGCGCCCCGCGCGGACTCCTGGAAACGGACGTAGATCTCGCCGTTCGCGAAGTCGAATGCCTTGGTCGGGACCAAGCTGACGCCCAGCTCGTGGGCGACCTCCTCGGCCAGCTCGGGGTGGGCGCGGCCGGAGAAGAGCATCAGCTTCTTCTCGCCGGTCGTCTTGATCCCGGTCACAGCAAGTCTCCTTGGATGTCACTTTGATGCGCTTATCACGGTACGCCCCGCACGGCGCACCCGTGCACGGGTCATCCCTCGCCCTCGCCCTCCTGGCGAGCCGATTCGGCGGCCCTCGCGGCGGCGCTTCCGGGGCGCTTGCGGGCGACCCAACCCTCGATATTCCGCTGCTGGCCGCGTGCGACAGCGAGCGAGCCCGGGGGCACATCCTTGGTGATGACCGAGCCGGCGGCGGTGTAGGCGCCGTCCCCGATCGTGACCGGAGCCACAAGCATATTGTCCGCTCCGGTGCGGCAGTGGCTGCCGATGGTGGTGTGGTGCTTGTTGACGCCGTCGTAGTTCACAAACACGCTGGCGGCGCCGATGTTGGTGTACTCGCCGATCGTCGCGTCGCCGACGTAGGAGAGATGCGGCACCTTGGTGCCCTCGCCGATCCGGGCGTTCTTCATCTCCACGTACGTGCCCGCCTTGGCCTTGGCGCCGAGCCGGGTGCCGGGGCGCAGATACGCGTACGGGCCGACGCTCGCGCCCGCGCCGATCTCCGCGCCGTCGGCGACGGTGAAGCTCGCGGTCGCGCCCTCGCCGACGGTGGTGTCGGTGAGCCGGGAGTTCGGGCCGACCTCGGCGTGCGCCGCGAGGTGGGTGGCGCCCAGCAGCTGGGTGCCGGGGTGCACCACGGCGTCCGGCTCGAAGGTGACGGTCGCGTCCACCCAGGTCGTGGCCGGGTCGACGACGGTCACCCCGTCGAGCATGGCCCGGGTCAGCAGCCGGTCGTTGAGCAGCCGGCGCGCCTCGGCCAGCTGCACCCGGTTGTTGATCCCGACGATCTCGCGGTGGTCGCCCGCCACACAGGCGCCGACGTGGTGCCCGGCCTCGCGCAGGATGCCCAGCACATCGGTGAGGTATTCCTCACCCTGGCTGTTGTCGGTCCGTACCTTGCCCAGCGCGTCGATCAGCAGCTGGGCGTCGAATGCGAAGACCCCCGAGTTGATCTCGCGGATCGCGCGCTGGGCGTCGGTCGCGTCCTTGTGCTCCACGATCGCGGTGACCGCGCCGCTCGCCCCGTCACGCACGATCCGGCCGTAGCCGGTCGCGTCGGGGACCTCGGCGGTCAGCACGGTGACGGCGTTGCCCTCGGAGGCGTGGGTCTCGGCGAGACGGCCCAGGGTCTCGCCGGTCAGCAGGGGGGTGTCCCCGCAGACGACGACCACGGTGCCGTCCAGGGCGACCCCGCTGTCGCCGCTGTCGGTGCTGTCGGTGAGTTGCTCAAGGCCCATCCGGACGGCGTGCCCCGTCCCGTTCTGTTCGTGCTGTACGGCGGTGCGTACGTCGGCGTCGATCTCGGCGAGATGCGCGGTGACCTGCTCACGGGCGTGGCCGACGACGACCACCAGGTTCTCGGGGGACAGCTCGCGGGAGGCAGCGACGACATGCCCGACGAGGGACCGGCCGCAGATCGCATGCAGGACCTTGGGGGTCGTCGACTTCATGCGGGTGCCCTCACCCGCTGCGAGGACGACGACGGCTGCCGGGCGGTTGGCGCTCACGGATGTGCCCTTCGGGCTCGGCTCGGGTGTGGACAACCGCAGGATACCGAGAGGTTTCGGGGCGGGAACGAGGGTGGGTCCTGACGTGGGCGGTCAGGACTCGAACGGGAGCTCCCCTGCAAGGACTCGAACCTTGACAAACAGCTCCAAAGGCTGCTGTGCTGCCGATTACACCACAGGGGATAGCAAAATGGTCAAATCGGACACCTGCTGGAGGTTGTCGACTTGGCCCCCACCACTATGCCGTAACAAGCCCCCTCGACGCGACGGTAGAGCTCGACGCGACGGTGGAGCCCCGCGCTCCGCGCTCTGCGCCGGGTAGGTCACGAGGCGGCTCCTGTGGGCGTCTGCCGGGTTCTGGCGGTTCGCCCGGCCGTGTCCCGGGGTGAACCTCTCGCGCCCGGCCGTAGTCTGGTCGGTATGACTGCGACGGGGGAAATGGGGGACGTCGAGACAGCGGGTGCGCGAGGCGCGCCCGCTGGGCCGTGGTGGTGGCCGCGGCGGCGGAGCATGGTGCTGGACATCACCCTCGCGGTCATGTCGGCGGTCGAGTGTGCCGCGGAGGGCGTCGCCTTCGCTCATGACGCGCGTATCCCGGTCGCCGTCGGGGTGGCGATGGGGCTGGTCGTCGGCGCGACGCTGCTGCTGCGGCGGCGCTGGGCGATCGCCGTGGTGCTCATATCGATCGCGGTCACCCCGGCGGAGATGGGGCTGATGCTCAGCATCGTGGGCCTCTACACCCTGGCCGCCTCGGAGGTGCCGCGCCGGATCACGGCCGTGCTCGCCGGGATGTCGGGCGTGGGCACGCTGATCATCTCGACCATCCGGTTCCAGGAGGACATGCACCACGGCAGGGGCCCCGCGGAACCCACCGTGTGGATGGTCCCGCTGTTCGCGGTGGTGATGTCCCTGGGTCTCACCGCGCCGCCCATCCTGCTCGGGCTGTACGTCAGGGCCAGGCGCCGGCTCGTGGAGAGCCTGCGGGAGCGGGCGGACGGTCTGGAGCGCGAGCTGTCGCTGCTGGCGGACCGGGCGGAGGAGCGGGCCGAGTGGGCCCGTAACGAGGAGCGCACCCGTATCGCACGGGAGATGCATGACGTGGTGGCGCACCGGGTGAGTCTGATGGTGGTGCACGCGGCGGCCCTGCAGGCGGTCGCCCTCAAGGATCCGGAGAAGGCCGCGAAGAACGCGGCGCTGGTCGGCGACATGGGCCGCCAGGCGCTGACCGAGCTGCGGCAGATGCTGGGCGTGCTGCGTTCCGAGGACGTCGGTCAGCGGGCCCCGGCCCCGGCCGGCGGGCGCGGGGACGACGAGCCGGTGCCGCTGGCGGCGGTGGCCGCGGCCGCGTCGGCCGCGGCGGAGGCCGCCGGGGCCGCGGGTGCGGGCGGCGCGGAGGGTGCGGGCGGTGCTCGTACGGCCGGGGCCGGGGGGTCGGCCGGGGCGGCGGACATCGTGGGCGGGCCGCGGCTGGCGGAGCTGGAGACGCTGGTCGGGCAGTCGCGGGCGGCCGGGATGGTCGTGGAGCTGTCAGTGGAGGGGGAGGAGCGCGGCTATGCGCCCCGGGTGGAGCAGACCGCGTACCGCGTGGTGCAGGAGGCCCTGACCAACGTCCACAAGCATGCGCCGGGCGCGAAGGCGCGGGTCCGGCTCGCCCATCGCCCGTCGGAGGTCGCGGTGCTGGTGGAGAACGGGCCCTCGGAGTGGGGCGCGGCGGACGCGGGGCTGCCGAGTGGCGGCAATGGCCTGCTGGGGATGAAGGAGCGGGTGACGACGCTCGGGGGCGGTTTTGTGTCGGGGGCCACGGAGTCGGGCGGCTTCCGGGTCTCGGCGGTCATTCCGGACCGTACGGCCACGGACGGCACCGCCGCCGACCGTGCGGCTGGCGACCGCACCGCCGCCGACCGTGCGGCCGCCGTGGCCGATTCATCTCTGCTCGAAATTGGCTCGAAAGAGTAGGTGATTCCCCAGAGTCGCTAGCCGCGCGGCAGTCGCTGCGGCTGGACCCCCGTCACCAGCGCCGTCAGCGCCGCGTCGATGTCCGCGCCCAGGTACCAGTCCCCGGTGTGGTCCAGGCTGTACACCCGCCCCTCCGCGTCGATCGTTAACAGCGCCTGTCCGCCCGCCTCCTCGCCCAGCGGGCTGAGCGCCGTGTCCAGCGCCCGCCCCAGGTCGCCCAGCGTGCGGGCCAGATGCAGGCCGTGCAGCGGGTCGATATGAAAAGGGGTCGGGGCGATATGCCGGCCGGCGCCCGGCGGGATGACATGCAGCCCGCCGAACTCCGCCCACGCCTCGACGGCCGCCGGGAAGACGGCGTGCATATGCCCGGCGGGGGAGGTGTGGGCGCGCAGGGTGTCCGCCCAGTATTCGGCCTGGTGGATGTCCCGGCGCCCCGGCTGCCAGCCCGCCTCGCGCAGGGCGGCGTCGACGGGGACGGAGAAGCGGGTGGTGTCCATGCTGCGTACCCGTCTGGAGGTGTCCAAGGTCAGCCCCTGACCGGGCCGGCCGCGGCTTCCGCCCCGGGCCCGTTTGTGTGTCCGACGGTCCGTACGCCGAAGTGGGCCAGCAGCGGTACGCAGGAGCGGCAGGGCGGGGCGTAGCTGCCGTGCCGGGGGTCGCCGGCCTCACGGATCCGGCGGGTGGTGATCTTGGCGTGTTTGAAGGCGCGGCGGGCCTCGCCGTGGGTGAGCGGCTTACGCGCGGCGCGCTTGGAGCGGTTGGCCTCGACGCCGGTCAGATGGCGGGAGAGCAGGATCGCCTCGGGGCAGCGGCCGGTGAACCGCTCGCGCTGGGCGCTGGTGAGGGTGTCCAGGAAGTCCTGGATCAGGGGGTGCAGCGGGGGCGGCTGGTCGCCCTTGCTCGCGGTGCTGGTGAGGGTGTCGCCGCGGACGGAGAGCGCGGCGGCGACGGTCGGCAGGATGCCGTCGCGGCGGTGGACGAGCGGCGGCGGTCCGGCCGCGCCGTCGGTGTCGCTCCAGCTGAGCCGTGGGTCGCTCTGGCCGGGCCCGGCGCCCTCGCTCTGGCCGGATGCGGCGCTGTCGCGCCCGCTTGGCGTGGTGTGCATCTCCTGCGTTCCCTCCCGTTCCCTCCCTGCGCAATCCGCGCGCAATCCCCGCGCAATCCCCCGGTTGCGAAGATCAGCCTGCCAAATGTGGCGCGTGGTGCGAAAGTCCGGGGGTGGCCGGTGCGGGCCGGGCGGCAGGTCGGCAGGGTGCCCGGCGTCGGGGGTCGGTCGCGCGCGGCCGGGCGCGCCGGGGTCCGGGGTCGCGGTACCGCATAGTCTGTCCGTACCAGCCAGCAGCAGCAGGGGGCATCCGCCATGACGACAGGTCGGCTCGGGCAGCAGGCCGCGCCACCGAACACGGCCTACGCCGGGCAGGTCGTGCACTTCCCGGACCCGGTGAGGGCCGCCCGGCACCCCAAGGGCGTCCGGGTGGACGAAAACGGCTATCCGGACTTTACGCCCTATGCGCGCGCGGCGGCCGAAATAGCCGAGCCGCCCGAGGGGTTCGGCGTCGACGAGCTGCGGCTGACGGACTTCGTCTCCGCCAACGCCGCGCTGCACGCCGTCGGCCACGACCTGTGGGACGGCTCGTCGAGCGTGGCCACCCCGCACGGCTGGACCTGGCACCACGTCGTCGGCACCCGCCGCCTGGAGTTGATCCCGGTGGAGGTGAAGGCGCTGCTGCGGCACCACGGCGGGCTCGCGACGGCCGCCGTCGACCAGGGCAAGCGCGGCACCCGGCCGCTGCAGGAGACCCGGCCGGTGCACTTCGGACTGCCCAAGCGCGGCATTTCGGTCACCGAGGAGCAGGTGCTCGGCGTCGAGGAGGATCTGGGCTACCGGCTGCCCGGCGCGTACCGGGCCTTCCTCAAGGCGGCGGGCGGCTGCGCACCCGTCGGCGCGGCGCTGGACCCGGAGCTCGGCCTCCTCGTCGACCAGCCGTTCTTCACGGTGCGCGACGAGGCCGCGGTCAACGACCTGGTGTATGTGAACAAATGCCTGCGCGACCACTTCACCAAGGACTTCCTCGGGGTGGGCTTCGTACAGGGCGGGGTGATCGCGGTGAAGGTGAAGGGTGACGTGATCGGCTCGGTGTGGTTCTGCGCGTACGACGACGCGCGGGACCACGACGGCTGGACGGTGCAGGACCGGGTCGAGCTGATGCTGCCGTGCGGGAACGACTTCGACGCGTTCCTGCTGCGGCTCGCGGGCAACCCGCCGGAGTTGGAGACCGTGGCCAACCTGATGGTGGAGGGCGGCTTCGCGTACGCCGTCCCGGTGGAGGGGTGAGCGCGATGGTGACCTTCGCACAGGCGCAGGAGCGCGCGGAGCTGTGGATCAACGGCGATGTGCCCGCGTATCAGCAGCGCGAGGTGCGGGTGCGGGAGTTCGACCTGGGCTTCGTGGCCTGGGCCGAGGACCGCGCCGACGGACCGGTCTCGGACGGGCCCTCCGAGGGCACCCGGCTGGTCATCGCCCGCGACAGCGGGGACACGACCTTGTGGCCGGCGCTTCCGGTGGGTGAGGTCATCCGCCGGTACGAGGAGCAGTACGGGGCCTCCGGCGGGGACCAGGAGAGCACGGGCGCGCGGCCGCAGCGCATCGACTTGAACGCGACGTCCTTCCTGCTGACACCGCCGGACTGGCTACAGGAGGCGGCGGACGCGCGCGGCATCCCCGACCAGCGGTCGGGCAGTGGCAGCGGTGGCAGCGGTGGCAGCGGTGGTGACGGGGGCGGCGGTGCTTCCGGGGCGGGCTCGGGTACGGGGACCTCCGGTGCTGGGGCCTCCGGTGCGGGAGCGGGCTCCGGCGCGGCGGCGTCCTTGGCGGGCGGTTCCGCTGCGGGCGAGCCGTCGGCAGCGGTGGACGACTGGCCGGGGGCGCGGTCCTCGGCCGCTTCAGGCTCGTACGGCGGTGGTTCGGGGACGGGCGCTTCGGGCGGGCCCGCGGACCGCGAATCGGCTACGGATGACTGGCCCGGGTCCGCCGCGGCGAGTTCTGGTGCGGTGGGTTCCGGAGCCGGGGCGTCCGCGGTGGGCGGTCCGGACGGCCGCGAGCCGGAACCGGTGGACGACTGGCCGGTGCCGGCCACGGCGTCCGGTGGCTACGGCGGCGGTTCCGGGGCGTCGGGGTCCGCGGCCGACGGTTCGGCCGAGCGTAGGGAAGACGACTGGCCGGGCGCCGGTGCGGCGGGTTCCGGTCCGTTCGCGCCCGGCGCCTCGGCGGGCACGCCGGGCGCCCCGGGCACGCCGGGCGCGGGCGCGCAGCCCCCGGACGACGCGTCACGCGGCGGGCAGCACGGCGCCGGCCCCGGGCCCGGAAGCCCCTGGGCCGCCCCCGCGGCGCCTCCGGGCCCCGCGGACCCCGCCCCTGTCCCCCCGGCGACACCGGCCGGCGGTACGCCGTGGGCGGGCGCCGACACCAACTCCGGGAGCGACGACAACGACCGCTCGGTCGCCCCGCCCGTCACGGTCTTCGCCCCGCCGCTCGCGGGCTCCGATGACGAGGACACCCCGGTGCCGGGCGTGCGGCCGGACGCCAAGACCGAGTTGCTGTCGGCGGGCAGCGCCCTGCCGCCCACGGCCATCGCGCCGGCCCTGGACATGCCGCGGCCCACCGGTGCGCCGGCCGCGGGCCCGGGCGCGCCTCCGGTGCCGCCTGGTGCGCCGCCCGTCGGTCCGTCGGTCCCGCCGCCGCCCGGCGCGCCCGGCGTGCCTGGCGCGGGCTCGGCGCCGGGTGCGCACACTCCGCCGCCGCCGCCGTCCGGCCCCGGCGCTCCGGGCGCCCCGGCCGGAGGGTACGTACCGACCCAACTGGTCTCGGCGCTCGACCCCGAGAGCCTTGGCGGTCCGGGCGTAGGCCCGGGCGGTCCGCAGACGCCGCCCCCGCCGCCGGCGCCGGGCATCCCGGGCGCGGGCGCGACGCCTCCGCCGGGCGCGCCTGGGGTTCCGGGCGCACCGGGTGTTCCTGGCCAGCCGGGCGCGACGCCTCCGCCTGGTGTTCCTGGTGCTCCGGGTGGGGTGCATGCGGCGGCGACGATGCTTGCCGGTGGTCCGGGTGCGCCCGGTGTGCCGGGTATGCCGGGCCCGGGTGGTCCGCAGCCTCCCGGTCCCCCCGGCGCTCCTGGTGCCCCGGGTGCTCCCGGTGCGCCGGGTCAGCCCGGTGTGCCGGGTCCGCAGCCGCCCGGTCCTCCCGGTCCTCCCGGTCCTCCTGGTCCCCCCGGGGCTCCCGGTGTGCCCGGGGCCGTGGGCGGCCAGACACCGCCTCCGCCGGGCCCGGTCGGTAACTTCCCCGGCCCGCCCGGGGCTCCGGGGGCGACGCCTCCGCCGGGTGCTCCTGGTCAGCCGGGTGCGCCTGGTGTTCCGGGTGTTCCTGGTGCTCCGGGTGGGGTGCATGCGGCGGCGACGATGCTTGCCGGTGGTCCGGGTGCGCCCGGCGTCCCGGCTATGCCGGGCCCGGGTGGTCCGCAGCCTCCCGGTCCCCCCGGCGCTCCCGGCGCCCCGGGTGCTCCCGGCGCCCCGGGTCAGCCCGGCGTGCCCGGCCCCGGCGGTGCGCAGACGCCGCCTCCGCCGCCCGGCCCCGGATACCCCGGCGGCCCCAGCGGCCCCGGCGGGGTGCACGCCGCCGCGACGATGCTCGCGGGCGGTACGCCCCCGCCCGGCATGCCCGGCCCGGGGACGCCTCCGCCTGGCATGCCCGGCCCCGGAACGCCCCCGCCCGGTATGCCCGGCCCCGGTATGCCGCCGCCCGGTGGCGGATACGCCTACCCCGCGCCGCCGTCCAACCAGCCGACCGTCGGCCCCGGCTATATGGCGGTGCTGCGCTACCGCGCGCAGGACGGCTCCGAGCAGCAGCTCATCCGCCGTTCCGCGCCCGGCACCCCGCATCCCGAGTGGCAGATCCTGCACGAGCTACGCGTGATGAACGTCCCGCCGCACCAAGTGCTCGAGCTGCACACCGAGCTGGAGTCCTGCGATCTGCCCGGCGGCTACTGCGCGCGCATGATCAAGGAAACCTGGCCGCAGGTGCGGATCAGCCACACGGCGGCGTACGGGCGTGATCACGCGACCCGCCAGCAGGGCGTACGCCACCTCATCGAGCACCAGGGCGAGTTGCACCAGGTGGCGGACGGCCCGGCCCGCCCGGCCCCGAACCGGGTGCCGCTGCCGCACCCCAGCCAGGTGCAGCGGGTGGCCCCCGTGCCGCCGGAGGTGCTCGCGCAGGAGCTGATCCAGTCGTTCGGTCCGCAGGGCATCTTCCGCTTCGACCAGCGTGCGGTGTCGCGTATGGGCGTGCCGGACGTGGTCGCGCAGACGCTGGTCATGGCGGGGCTGCCGATGGACTTCGGGCCGTTCTTCTGGGCCCAGGCCCAGCAAGGCCGCCCGGTGCCCACGCTCGCCGAGCTGGCCGCCGAGCGCGGGGTGCAGCCCGCGTCGGACGCGGGTTCGTACCTGGTCATGGGCAATGACTTCGGCCGTCAGCTGTGTGTGCAGTACGGCACGGCGCATATCGTCGCGGTGCCGGCGGAGGCGGGCCCCGGCGGTGCGCCCGTACCGCCGCAGTTCGTCAACTCCTCGCTGCCGGACTTCGTCCGCTGCCTGGCCCTGCTGGGCCGGATGTGGCGGCTGCGGTACGGGCTGACGCCGGAGCAGGCCGGCCGCTGGACGGTCGACTTCCAGGCGCAGCTGGCCTGCCTGGACCCGGCGGCGCTCTCCTCGCCGGACAACTGGTGGTCGGTGCTGCTGGAGCAGATGTGGGACGGTCTGCTCTGAGCGGCCTCTGAGGCGAACAGCGGCAGAACACAACGACGAGGCGCCCGACCCCCGTGACGGGGGCGGGCGCCTCGTCGTTGTGTTGTCCGGATCCGGTGTCGACGGCGACAGCGACGTCAGGGGAGGGCATGACATCCCCGGCCGACGAAGATGGGCGGAGTGTCGCGTTATGTGCGATTAGCCGCGATCTATAAAGATGTGCGCCGGAGCGGTTGCATGCCGGACAAAAGGGGTTCCAAGGATGGGCGCATCGGTGTCACGTCAAGGTTTCACCATCGGCGGACGGGGCCGCGGCTACCGGCCGGAGCAAGTAGACCGCACTCTGGCGGAGTTGTCCGACGCGCGCGACGCGGCGTGGGAGCGCGCCGCGCGGCTCACGGTGCTCAGCAATGAACTCGCCGCCGAGGCGGAGCAGCTGCGCGAGGCGGTCGCCCAGCTGGCCCCCCAAACGTATGAATCCCTGGGCGACCGCGCCCGGCTGATCCTGTTCGCGTCCGAAGAGGAGGCCACGAGCCTGCGGGCGCGCGCCGAGGCATCGGCGCAGGAGCTGTGGGACGCCGCGCGGGCCGCAGCCCGTACGGTCGAGCAGGCCGCCCGCGAGGAGGCCGAGCGGACCCGGGCCGTCGCCGAGGCCTCCGCGCGCTCGACGCTGGAGTCGGCCCAGGCGGATGTCGACGAGCTGCGCGCCGCCTCGCGGCAGGACGCCAAGGAGTGGCGGACCGAAGCCCTGTCGGCGCTGAAGGAGACGCGGCAGCGCAGTGCCGCCGTCCTGGCCGAGCAGGAGCGGGACCACGGCGAGCGGTGGGAGGCGGCGGGCCGGGAGATCGCCGAGCGGGAGGCCGCGATGGCCGCCGGGGTCGCCCAGTTGGAGGAGCGCGCGCAGCTGAAGCTCGCCGAGGCCAAGCGGGAGTACGCGATGGCCGAACAGGCGGCGCGGCTGCGGCAGGAGGACGCCCAGGCGCAGGCGGCGGAGATCATCGCGCAGGCGCGGGCGCGGGAGGAGCGCCTGGAGCGGGAGACGGAGCGGACGCTGCGCGAGCATGTCGAGCGGCGCGAAGAGCTCAAGTCGCATCTGGAGCACGTACGGGGCAGCCTGGCCGCGCTGACGGGCCGGCCGGTCGTCGAGGACGCGGGCTCCCCGCCGCGGCCGGAGGCGTAGCCGACTCCCCGGGCTGGCTGCGGCCCGGTCGGCTCCGCGCCGACTGGCTGCGGCCCGACTGGCCTGCGGCCGCGGCGGGGAACCGGCCGGCTTCGCGCCGACAGGCCTTGCCCCGGCCGGATTCGCGTCGGCCGGCCCCGGCTCGGCCGGGAGCCCGCCAGCCCGCTGTTCCGCCGCCCCGCTACCCGGCCGTTTGCGCCTGCTCGTCGGCGCCTTCCGTACCGTCCCGGCCTTCGGTGCCTCCGGCACCCGCCGCGCCCAGCTTCCCGTCCGGCCCGGTGGCCGTGCGGCGCGGGGCGAGGAACAGCAGCGCCAGCAGGGCCAGTACGGCGGCGCCCGCCGAGCCGACGTAGACGTGGTCGACGGCGGTGTCGACCGCGCGCCGCAGGTAGTCGGCGGCCTGGTCGGTGAGCGTGGCGGGGTGCTCCAGCGCGCGGGAGACCCCGTCGAGGTCGTCGGGCAGACCGGTGCGGATGGCGGGGGGCGCCTCGTCGAGGCGGTCGGCCAGGGTGGCGTTGGCGACGGCGCCGAAGACCGCCGCTCCCACGCACTGGCCGACCAGCCGGCAGAAGAGGATCGAGGCGGTCGCGGTGCCGCGTTCGGCCCAGCGGACGGAGGACTGGACCCAGATGATCAGCGGTAGCTGGAAGAGGCCGAGGGCCGCGCCGAGCGCCAGCATGATCAGCGCGGGCTGCCAGGCCGCGTCCGGGTCCGCGCCGGGGTAGGGGAGCAGCGGGAAGGCGAGCAGGACCAGTGCGGCGCACGCGATACCGGTGATGGCACAGCGCCGGAAGCCGATCCGGTTGTAGACGCGGCTGCTCAGCGCGGCCGATATCGGCCAGCTGAGCGTCATGGCCGACAGCACGAATCCGGCCGCGATCGGGCCGAGCCCCAGGACCGACTGGCCGTAGGTGGGCAGGAAGACCGTGGGAGCGATCATCAGCAGGCCCAGCGCGCCGAGCGCGAGATTGACGGCCGAGATCGTACGGCGGCGCCAGACCCAGCCCGGAATGATCGGTTCGGCGGCGCGGCGCTCGATGAACACGGTCGCGGCCGCGCATGCCGCGCTGCCCGCGAGCAGTGCGAGCGAGGGCGCGGACAGCCAGGCCCAGGCCACTCCGCCCTGTACGAGGGCGGTCAGCAGCAGTCCGCCGGTCGCGAAGATCGCGAGCGCGCCCGCCCAGTCCACGCCGGGGCCGCGTGCCCCGTCCCGGTTCGGCTCGTGCAGATGGCGGACGATCAGCAGCAGCGCCACGGCGCCGACCGGCAGGTTGATCAGGAAGATCCAGCGCCAGTCGGTGTAGCCGGCGAGCAGACCGCCGATGACCGGGCCCGCCACGGCGGACAGGGCCCATACGGAGGAGAGCCTGGCCTGGATCTTGGGGCGCTCCTCGAGCGGGTAGAGGTCGGCGGCGATGACCTGTACGGTCCCCTGCAGCGCGCCGCCGCCGAGGCCCTGGACGACGCGGAAGGCGATGAGGGAGCCCATGTTCCAGGCGCCCGCGCACAGCAGCGAGCCCACCAGGAAGAGCACGATCCCGAAGAGCAGGACGGGCTTGCGGCCGAAGGTGTCAGAGATCTTGCCGTAGACCGGCAGGCTGACCGTGACGGCGAGCAGATAGCCGGAGAACAGCCAGGAGAAGACGGAGAAACCGCCGAGGTCGCCCACGATCTGGGGGATCGCGGTGGAGATGACGGTGGAGTCGAGCGCGGCGAGCGCCATGCCGAGCATCAGCGCGGCGGCGACGGGGCGGCGGCGGATCGGGGGTGAGAGGGCCGTCTCTGGGGTGGGTGGTCCGGTGTCCGCGTCCGTCCGCCTCCGTGCGGTGCCGCTCACCGTATGCGCTCCCTCCGCCGGCCGAGCCGGGTCCGGGGCTCGGTCGCCAAGTCCGTTGTAATACCCACGATTCCATGTGGGATCGGGGGAAGGGAAGCGGGCGTCCGCCCCCTGGAACAGCGGACTTGATCCTTCCGTAACGTCAGGGCGCAGTCTGGACCCCGAGACGGAGTACGCCTGAGGTCTCATTCCCCTTAGGGGTCATCCACCCGTTCCTCCTACCCAGGGTTCGTACTGGCGGAGGAGGAAGGCGACCTGCGGCGCTTCTAGGGTAACTATGGCCGACCTGACCGAGAGGGTAGGGCTAGCACCCCCATCGATACGGAGCCAGGCACCATCGCGACACCCCCCACGTCTGGATCACCCTTGAGGTACGCGGGCGGAGGACCCCGGCTCGCGGCACGACGCGCAGTAGAAGCAGAAGACGACATAGGAGAGTCACCGTGACAACCGCTGTATCGATTCCCAAGACCGGGGGCAGTGGAGGACATACGGCTGTTGCCGCCCGCGCGCGCCAGGTCGTCAAGGCGTACGGCTCCGGCGAGACCCGTGTGGTCGCGCTGGACCATGTGGACGTCGACATAGCTCGCGGGCAGTTCACCGCGATCATGGGCCCGTCGGGCTCCGGCAAGTCGACCCTCATGCACTGCCTCGCCGGCCTCGACACCGTGACCTCCGGTCAGATCTTCATCGACGAGACGGAGATCACGGGGCTCAAGGACAAGAAGCTCACCCAGCTGCGCCGCGACCGGATCGGCTTTATCTTCCAGGCGTTCAACCTCCTCCCCACGCTCAACGCGATCGAGAACATCACGCTGCCCATGGACATCGCGGGCCGTAAGCCGGACCGCGCCTGGCTGGACCGGGTGGTGGAGACGGTGGGGCTCGCCGAGCGGCTCAAGCACCGGCCGAACCAGCTCTCCGGCGGTCAGCAGCAGCGCGTCGCCGTGGCCCGCGCCCTCGCCGCCCGCCCCGAGATCATCTTCGGTGACGAGCCCACCGGAAACCTGGACTCCCGGGCCGGCGCCGAGGTGCTGAGCTTCCTGCGGCGCTCGGTGGACGAGCTGGGCCAGACCATCGTGATGGTCACCCATGACCCGGTCGCCGCCGCGTACGCCAACCGGGTGCTGTATCTGGCCGACGGCCGGATCGTCGACGAGATGTACAACCCCACCGCCGAGCTGGTGCTGGAGCGGATGAAGAGCTTCGACGCGCGCGGGCGGGTGTCATGACCGTCCTCAAGACCTCGATGCGCAATTTCTTCGCGCACAAGGGACGCATGGCGCTGTCGGCCATCGCCGTCCTGCTGTCGGTGGCCTTCGTCTGCGGCACGCTCGTCTTCACCGACACCACCAACGCCACCTTCGACCAGCTCTTCTCGAGCACCAGCTCCGATGTCTCGGTCAAGCCGAAGGAGGAGGGCGGCAGCAACAACGGCCCCCAGACCGGCAAGATCGAGACGGTGCCCGGGACGCGGCTCGCCGAGCTGAAGAAGGTCCAGGGCGTCAAGGCGGCGGTCGGTGAGATCAGCACCGAGACCGTCACCGTCGTCGACAAGAACAACGACGACATCGGCCCGAAGTCCGGCGCCCCGACCGTCGCCACCAACTGGGACCCGACCGAGCTGCTGGCGGTGGACCTCACCTCCGGCCATGAGCCGCGCGGCCCCACCGAGGTGATGCTCGACGCCGACACGGCCAAGAACAAGCACCTGAAGATCGGTGACGAGCTGCGGCTCATCGCCGTGCCCGGCGAGTTCCGCGCCAAGATCGTCGGCCTGACGACCTTCAAGGTGACCAACCCCGGCGCCACCATCGTCTACACGGACACCGCCACCGCGCAGAGCAAGCTGCTCGGCCGCCCCGACGCGTACACCAGCTTCGCGCTGACCGCCAAGACCGGCATCAGCAACGACCAGTTGAAGAAGAACGTGGTCGCGGCCATCGGCGACGGCTACAAGGTGCAGACGAAGGACGAGTCCGCCGAGGAGGGCAAGGACGACATCGGCTCGTTCCTCGACATCATGAAGTACGCGATGCTCGGCTTCGCCGGGATCGCCGTGCTGGTCGGCATCTTCCTCATCGTCAACACCTTCTCGATGCTGGTCGCCCAGCGCACCCGCGAGATCGGCCTGATGCGGGCCATCGGCTCCAGCCGCAAGCAGGTCAACCGCTCGGTGCTGATCGAGGCGCTGCTGCTCGGCGTCGTCGGCTCGGTGCTCGGCGTCCTCGGCGGTATCGGCCTCGCCGTCGGACTGATGAAGTTCATGGGCAGCCAGGGCCTGAACATCAGCACCGACCAGCTGACGGTCAAGCCCGCCACGCCCATCATCGGCCTCACCATCGGCATCGTCGTCACCGTGATCGCCGCGTACATCCCCGCCCGCCGCGCCGGGAAGATCTCCCCGATGGCGGCCCTGCGGGACGCGGGCACCCCGGCGGACGCCAAGGCCGGCCGGATCCGGGCCGCGATCGGTGCGCTGCTCACGGGCGCGGGCGTGGCGGCCCTGGTCGCGGCGGCGAACGCGGACAAGGCGACCGATGGGGCGATGCTCCTGGGCCTGGGCGTGCTGCTGACCCTGATCGGCTTCATCGTCATCGGCCCGCTGCTGGCCGGCCTGGTGGTCCGGGTGCTGGCCGCCGTCATCCTGCGGATCTTCGGCCCGGTCGGCCGGATGGCCGAGCGGAACGCGCTGCGCAACCCCCGGCGTACCGGCGCCACCGGCGCCGCGCTGATGATCGGCCTCGCGCTGGTCGCCTGTCTGTCGGTGGTCGGTTCCTCGATGGTCGCCTCGGCCAGCGATGAGCTCGACAAGTCGGTCGGCGCGGACTTCATCGTCCAGTCGGACGGCGGCAAGCCGATCACCGGGGACGTCGTGAAGGCGGTGCACGCGGCGAAGGGCCTGGACCACGTCACCGACGTCAAGAACCTCAACGACACCAAGATCACCACGCCCGACGGCAAGACCAGCACCGACAACCTGGTCGCCGCCGACCCGAAGTTCGCGGACGATCTGCGCACCCCCGTCGTCGACGGCTCGCTCGCCGACGCCTACGGCATGGACGCCATCTCGGTGTCCGAGAACTTCGCCAAGGACCACAAGGTGAAGAAGGGCGACACTCTCACCGTCACCTTCGTGGGCGGCAAGACCCCGGCCAAGCTCAAGGTCGCCGCCATCACCTCGGACGACACCTCGCTCAACAAGGGCGCCAAGTACCTGAACATCACCACCGCCGAGCGCTATATCCCGGCCGATGAGATGCCGGTGAACGCGATGATGCTCGCGGCCGCCAAGGACGGCCAGGAGAAGGCGGCCTACGCCTCCCTCAAGGCCCAGCTGGACGAATACCCGTCCGTCAAGGTCCGGGACCAGACCGACTACAAGAAGATGATGAAGGATCAGATCGGGCAGCTGCTCAACCTGGTCTACGGTCTGCTGGCGCTCGCCATCATCGTCGCCGTCCTTGGCGTGGTGAACACCCTGGCGCTGTCGGTCGTCGAGCGGACCCGGGAGATCGGCCTGATGCGCGCCATCGGCCTGTCGCGCCGTCAGCTGCGTCGCATGATCCGCCTGGAGTCGGTCGTGATCGCGCTGTTCGGCGCCCTGCTCGGCCTCGGCCTCGGCATGGGCTGGGGTGCGACGGCGCAGAAGCTGCTGGCGCTCGAGGGCCTGAAGACCCTTGAGATCCCGTGGCCGACGATCATCACGGTCTTCATCGGCTCGGCCGTGGTGGGCCTGGTCGCCGCCCTCCTCCCGGCCTTCCGGGCGGGCCGGATGAACGTGCTGAACGCCATAGCCACGGAGTAGGTCCCCAGGCCACTGCCCCTTCGTGGGGGTGAGGGGCAGCGGAGCCCGGCCCGGCGCGCTCGAAGCGAGCGCGCCGGGCCGGCCGCTTTGGGGCTGCGAAGCCTCGTGTCAGGAGGTGTAGTCGGCGTTGACGCGTACGTAGCCCGCCGACAGATCGCAGCCGTAGACGGTGGCGGCGGCCTCGCCGAGGCCCAGGGAGACCGAGATGTCGACCTCGCTGCGCCGCATGAGTTCGGTGAGCCGGTCGAGGGTGTCCGCCTCGGGCTCCTCGGGGTAGACCTCGATGCCGCCGAAGCGCACGCTCACCTTGGCCGGTTCGATATCGGTGTCGTCGGTGTTCTTGCCGATGGCCATCAGGACCCGCCCCCAGTTGGGGTCCGCCCCGTGCACGGCCGTCTTGACCAGCGGCGAGTTCACCACGCTCTTCGCCACCCGCTTGGCCTGTGCGCGGTCCCCCGCCCCGTCGACGGTGACGCGCAGCAGCTTGGTCGCGCCCTCCCCGTCCATGGCCATCTGCAGGGTCAGATCCAGGCACACCTCGGCGAGCGCGGCGGCGAACTCGACCTGGTCGACCGGCCCCGCCGCGCCGTTGGCGAGTACGGACACCGTGTCGGAGGTCGAGGTGTCGGTGTCGATGCTCAGACAGTTGAAGCTGCGGTCCACCGCCCCGCGCAGCGCGGCGTCCAGCGCATCGGGCGCGATGGTCGCGTCGGTGAAGAGATAGGCCAGCATGGTGGCCATATTGGGCTCCAGCATCCCGACGCCCTTGGCGACGCCGACGATCCGGGCAGCCCCGACCGAGCGCGCACTGATCTTGGGCCGGGTGTCGGTGGTCATCATCGCCCGGGCCACCCGTTCGGTCCCGGCGTCGAAGACGGCGGCGCCCTGGGCGAGATGCGGCTGGTCCAGATGCGTACGGATGGCGTCCATCGGCAACGGGCGCCCGATCACCCCGGTGGAGCCGATGAGCACCTCGCTCTCGGCGACCCCCAGAATCCCCGCCACGCGCCCGACCACCTCGGCGGCGTTCCGCTCCCCTTCCTTGCCGGTGGCCACATTGGCGTTCTGGGCCAGCGTGACCACCGCCCGCAGCCGCCGTCCAGCGGCATGCCGCCGGCTGAGCACCACGGCCGGGCCCGCGAAGCGGCTGAGGGTGAACATCGCGGCGCTGACGGCGGGCCGGTCCGAGGCGATGATCGAGATGTCGTCGCCGCTGTCGCGGATGCCGCCGTGGCCGGTGTAGGCGTGGAAGCCGAGTGGCCAGGCCGCCAGCAATGATGCATGACTATTCTGCATAGCGAATATATTTGCAGCTGTGGCCGGGTCGGTCCAGTGGTTATGTCGTGGCCGGTCGGAGTCCGGACGATGCCCGGGCCGCGCGCAGCGCCTCCGCGACGGCGGAGCGGATCCCGTCGCCGTACGGACCTTCCGGCACGTCGCCGACGCGGGCGGCGGCCAGCGCGAGGTGTTCGCGGGCCTTGCCGGGCTCGCCGAGCGCCCGGTACGCCGTGAACATGTTCAGATGCAGGGAGGCGTGGAAGCCTCGGACGCGGTCGTCGCCCACCGCGTCGGCCCGGTCCAGACACTCCTGGTTCCAGCGCAGCGTCCCCTGAGGGTCCGGCTGGTGCCGGGCGAGATAGTGAGCTGCCACGCAGGCCTCGTAGTCGTCGGCAGCGGTGTCCCAGGCCCGCTGGAACAGGGCGCGGGCGTCCTCGTTCCTGCCTTCGGCCTCGGCGGTCATGCCCTGGACGCACAGCCGGACGACGGGGTTCTCGGGATCCACGGTCATTCGGCCCTTTCTAGGTGGTGGCGGTCGTGCCGCGGACCGGCATGACCAGGGTGGTGAAGCTCCCCTGGTCGGCGGAGCGGACGACGACGGGCCGGGCCTCGGACGCGATCTCCAGCAGCACATCGGGCCCGACGCTCGCGTCGAGCGCCGGCAGCAGGACGCCGGGGTCGAAGGCGATCCGCAGCGGCGGCCCCGTGCAGATCGCGCGCAGCGCGGTCGCGCCGGGTTCCCCGGGTTCCTCTGGCGAGATCAGGAGGTCGTCCCCGGCGGTGGTGAGGGTGATCGCCCGGTGGCCGGTGTCCAGGCGGTCCGCGACGGCCCGCCGCAGCCCGGCCCGGTCGGCGATCACGCGGTGCCGGGCGGCCCCGAGGTCGTCCAGCACCATCCGGTACGCGGGAAACACCTCGTCGGAGCCCGCCAGCTCCCGGCACTCGCCGCCGCCCCGTACGCGGGCCTGCCGCCCCTCGACCTCGACGGTGACCTCGGGCAGCCGCCGGGCCCAGGCCGCCGTCTCCGTCAACTCGCCGATGTCCAGCAGCAGTTCGCACGGCTCGCCCCCGATCGACAGCGGCCGGAGCGCCCGTACGGCCAGCCGGTAGCGGTCCGTGGCCACCAGCCGGAACTCCTCGCCGTCGATCTCGACCAGTACGCGGCCGAGCACCGGGAACTCCTCCCGGGCCGCGCCCGCCGCCACCGCCGAGCCCACCTGCCGCACCGCGCCCGCCAGCTCGGCCCCGCCGACGAGGACCTCGGCGCGGCGGGTTCCCCCGGGCAGCGCGCGCAGGATCTCCTCGAGCGCGGCGCGGGCCGCCGCGGCCGACTCCCTCGTCCGGCCCAGCTGAGCCCGCAGCACCTCGCGGGCCTCCTCGTACGGCCCGTCCAGCACGGCCGTCGCATCGACCAGCGGCAACTCGGCCTCCCGCAGCCGGCGCAGCAGCGCGGCGCGCTGCTGCTGCGCCTCGGCGTAGTAGCGGTAGCCGGTCGCCGTGTCCACGTGGGCGGGGCGCAGCACCGCGCAGTCGTCGTAGAACCGCAGCGCGCTCGGCGTCAGCCCCACCCGCCGGGCGAAGGCGCCGATGCTCAGCAGGCCGTCCGTATCAGCCGTGTCATGCGTGTCGTCCATGGGCGCGATTGTTGGGCTTCATGCGGCTTGAAGGTCAAGAAGACTCCTCGCGGGGAGGCGATGAGTTCCGTCGGGCCGGGCGGTCCTACAAGCAGAACCATTCCCCAGGGAGATCATCATGACCGACAGCACCAAGGGCACCCGCATCACCGAGTTGGGCCGGGTGGCCGTCCCGGTGTCCGACCAGGACCGGGCGCTGGACTTCTACGTCGGCACGCTCGGCTTCGAGAAGCGTGCGGACGTCCCGTTCGGCGACGGCCACCGCTGGATCGAGGTGGCGCCGGTCGGCGGCGCGGCCGCGATCTCGCTGGTCCTGCCGATGGAGGGGCAGTCGCCCGGCGTCGAGACCGGCATCATCCTCACGAGCGAGGACATCGACGCCGACCACGCCGCGCTGCGGGACCGCGGTGTCGACGCGGACGAGGAGGTCCAGCGATGGGGCGACCCCGTGCCGCCGATGTTCGGCTTCCGTGACCCGGACGGCAACAAGTTCATGATCGTGCAGTGATTCAGTCCCTGCGGTGATTCAGTCCCGGGGGAGCAGTGTGCCCAGCGGGCCGAGGTCCAGGTTGAGGTCTTCGGGGCGCAGGCCGTGCTGGGCGCACAGCTCCGCCATGCGCTGGTCCAGGAGCATCAGTGTGGTGCCGATGCGCTCGATCTGCTCGTCGCCGAGTCCGCCGGCGTCGATCCGGCGCAGGGCCTGGCGTTCCATCAGCTGTCGGAGGAGTTCGACGACCGTCAGGACGAGGGCGACCAGGTCGCGGCCCACCGTGTCGGCGTCGAGATCGAGCTTGCCGCCGCCGGTCACAGCGGGCCGCCGTCGGCCCAGGGGGCGGGGACGCGTTCGTTGACCGAGGAGAGCAGGGCGTGCAGGGAGAGGCGTACGAGGGGCACCTCGGCGATGGCGATGACCACGTCGCCGCTGATGACGACCCCGGTGGCCAGCACCCGGTCGAGCAGGTCCACAAGCGGCACACCGATCGGTCCGTGCGCTTCCGCGGGGCCGGTTCCCCAGGTGGCGATGGTCATCGGGAGACGCCTCCGTCGGATCCGCCGCCTCCGCCGCCTCCGTCGGATCCGTCGGCGAAGGAGTACGGGGCCCACGGGCCCGAGAGCTCGATCTGGACGGCCGTCTCCTCCCCGCGCAGGGCTTCCAGCGCGGCGCGCAGCTCGCTCTCGCGGGCGCTGTTGATCAGGTAGGCGGCGTTGAGTACGTGGGTGCGGTGCGCCCCGGTGACCTCGACCCCGTGCGGGCGCAGCCGCCGGGCGGCCACGGCGAGGCCGCGTACCACCGCGTCCACCCGTTCCGCGGCCTGGAGCGCCTCGTTCTGGCGCTGCTCGCGGCCCTGGTGCCGGCTGCGTACGCGGTCGAGATAGGCCCGGCCGCCGCCCGCCGCGGCGCCGGGTGTCGGGGAGGGAGCGGGGGAGGAGGCCGGGGGTGCGGGGGCGGTGTAGACCTTGACCCCCCACTCGACGCGGCCGGTGAACCGGCCGAGGGCGGCGAGGAAGGACTCCTCCTTCTCGCGCAGGGCGGCACGGGCCCGTGCGTCGCCGAGATAGAGCGTGGCGAAGGGCAGCGGCACGGTCGGTGTGACGGCCGACGCCGCCATGATCACCTCATGGTGGGCGCGGGCGCAGCGCTCCAGCTCGTCGCGGTCGGTGAGCCTTTGCCGCAGGGCGTCCTCCGCGAAGTCGACGGCGGACAGGTCCTGGACGACGGCGGTGAGCGGGCCCGCGGCGAGGGTACGGACCGGGGTGGCGTCGTCGAGTCCCGGGAGCCCGACCAGGGCGCCGGGGTCGCACCGTCGGCAGACGGCGAAGGCGTAGGTGACCGTGGGGAGCTGACCGGGCATCTGGTCGGAGGGCTGTTCGGGGGGCTGTTCGGGTGTCTGCTCGTTGGTCTGCTCGGACATCATCCGTCGCTCCTCTCCTCGCCGCCGACGGCGCTCAGCTCCCCCGCGCCGTTGCCGGATTCCAGCGCCTCCAGGCGGCTGCGCAGCTGTGCGTTCTCCTCGGCGAGGGCGTCCCGCGCGGCGCGGGAGGAGAGCGCCGGATCGGTCTCCCACCAGTCGATTCCGGCCCTGCGGGCGGTGTCGACGGACGCCACGAACAACCGGAGCCGGATGGTGAGCAGTTCGATGTCGAGCAGGTCGATCTTGATGTCGCCGGCGATGACGATGCCCTTGTCGAGCACTCGTTCCAGGATCTCGGCGAGGTTGGCCGTGGGCGGGGCCGTACCCAGGGGCGTTCTGCCGGTCAGCTCGGGATCGATCATGGCCGCCTCACCCGTGCCTCACCGGGAGGGACGGGACCGACCGCTCCAACAGGTCCAGCAGCCGGTCCTCTTCCCGCTCGAACTCCTCGGGGGTGATCGCCCCCGCCTCCAGGTCCTCGTTCAGCTCGGCGAGTTTGGCACGCAGGACCGCCGGGTCGTGCAGCTCGTGCTCCGCGGCGTCCACCAGGCAGTCCGCCACCCAGATCGTGCCCCGCACGGGCGCCATGGGGAGGAGGACGAGACCGCTCAGCAAGCCCATGTCACGCTCCGTTCGCCACGGGGTTCCGCCGGGCGGTGCCCGGGGTGGGGTCGGGGTCGACAAAGCTGTAGCAGGGCAGCGGCCCGGTGAGGCACAGCTCGACATGGCTGCCGTGGGCCGCCGCGAAGCGCTCCACCACGGCCCGGAACCGGTCCCCCGCACGCCGGTCGAGAAGGAAGGAGACATTGAGCACGCACCCGGGCACCTCCGGCCCCCGCACCTGCTCCACCGCCACCGCGGACAGCTCGGCGACCACCGCGGCCGACGCGGCGGCGGCCCGGCCGGACAGCCCCCGCGCCACGGCCTCGCCGAGCCGCACGCTGGCCTCGTACCCCGGGGACCGGCGCGCGGCGGCGCGCGCCCGGGCCACCTCGGGGCTCTCCCGGACCAGCGCGGGCAGCCCGGCCTCGACCGGCATGGCCTTGAGGTTCATCTCGATCCGGCCGGCCAGACGGTCGAGCGCGGCGAGATGCGCACGCTCGGAGGCGGCCAACTGGCTCCGCACCGCCTCCTCGTCGGGCGCGATCATCCCGAAGCGCATGGGCAGCACCGGGCCGTCCGCCGCCAGTGACAGCGCCAGGTCCTGGTGCGCGAGGAGGTCGCGCCGCTTGGCGCGCAGGCCGGGCGGGGCGTCGCTGACCACGGCGGCCAGCTCCCCGGCGCGGAGCGTACGGACCGGGGCCGGGTCCGCGCCCACCCCGGTGCGGCCGGGCGGCACCGGATGGGAGGCGCGGACGACGCCGTAGACGTACACGCCCTGTGCGGCCATGGGGTCAGTCCTCCTCGTCGGTACGGCGGCGGGGGCGGGCGGCCGCGCGCTCCCGCGGGCGACGCTCCTCGCCCCGGTCCTCGTCCTCGTACTCGTCCTCATCGCCACCGCCGGTCACGGCCTTCTTGACCTTGCCGCCCACGGTCTCCACCGCCTTCTTGGCCGTCTTCTTCGCCGCCCTCTTGCCGAGGCCGGCCGCCGGGCCCGAGCCCAGCAGTTCGGGCACGGTCGTGCTGCTGCGGTCGAACTCCAGGTCCAGGCGGTTGCATGCCTCGGCGAAGCGGAGGTACGTGTCCACGCTCGCCACGACGATCCGGGCGTCGACCTTCAGGATCTCGATGCCGACCAGGGAGACCCGGAGGAAGACGTCGATCACCATGCCGCGGTCGAGGATGAGTTCGAGGACGTCGTAGAGGTTGCCCGAGCGCGAGATGCAGACGACCTCGTCGGTGTGGGTGGGGGCGTAGGTGGGGGCCATGATCGGAGCGTCCTTTCGATGGCTCGGCCCTGGGCGCCGACCGGGTTCGACCCCGGCCCGGCCCGGCCGGTCAGCAGTCGTCGGCCGAGCCGCGCCGGTAGCGGCGGACTCTCCGGTACTCACGGAGCTCACCCCGCTCGTCGATGTCCACCTCGTAGGTGGCCAGCAGGCTTGTCGTGTCGGGGATCCTGGCGACCTCCACCACATCCACGCTGACCCGCCAGCCGTCCTCGACCCGGCACACGGCGCTGACGCCCTCGGTGGGGTGAGTTATCAGAGCGGCGAGCCGTTCGCAGGCACGGCCGGCCGCTTCCGCCGCGCCGGTCCTGCGGGGTGCGCGGTCCGCCTTCGGGGGAGGGGTGCGCCGCTCTCGCTCTGCCATGTGCCCAGTCTGGGCGCATGGCGGGTCCGGCCGCGCCTTGAGATGGGCCAATACGGTGGCCCGCCCGGCCCGACCCGCGTACGTACGAGACCCGCCGGCGTACGGGCCGCCCCCTGCGTACGAGTGACGTGCCGCCGTCCGCTACGCGGCGCCGCCCGGACCGCTGCCCGAAGCTCCGCTCTCCTCCACGCTCAGCGAGGACCACAGCCGCTCGCTCGCGCACTGCATGTGATCCGCCATGGCCCGCTCGGCCGCCTGCGGATCGCGGTCGCGGACGGCCTGGAGGATCGCGCCGTGTTCCTTCAGCGTCCCGGCCACCGTGCCCTCGATGTCGCCCGCGCGCTCCATCCACACCTGGAGCAGCGAGCGGATGCTGTGGAGGATGTCGCTGAGGACGGTGTTGCGCGCGATGGTGGCGGTTTCCAGGTGAAAGGCGATGTCGGCGTCGATGAACGCCGTGACGTCGGCGCCCGCCTCCCGCATCCGCTCCAGATGCGCCTCGAGCCGTTCGACGTCCGCGTCCTCGGCGCGCTCGGCGGCCAGCCGGGCGGACATGGCCTCCATGAAGGTGCGCACCTCGACCAGGTCGTGGGTGCGGCGCTGGCCGAGCATCAGCCCCCAGTTGATAGCCCGGGGCAGGAACTCCGACGTCCCGGCGCGTACGTAGGAGCCGGAGCCGGGGCGGATCTCGATGATGCCGAGCACATCGAGTGCGGAGAGCGCACCCCGCACACTGGAACGGGCGACATTGAGCGCCTCGGCCAGCTGGCGCTCGGCGGGCAGCCGGGTGCCGGGCTTCAGGTGGCCCTCGGAGAGGTGGTCCAGCAGCCGCTTGGCGACCTCGCTGACCGATGACTCCCGGACGACCGGGCGCAGCAGCGCGGTGAAGTTCGGCTGGTCGGGCTCGGCGCTCACGTGGCGTTTTCCCCTCATGGACTCGGGTCCTCGGACATACCGACCCCCTAGTACATCACCAGCGGCGACGGCCCGGGGCGGCAGTGCTGACGTAGGCGCTGGAGGGCCGCCCGTCAAGGGTTTCAAAAGCGACACACATCACTTTGGTTAATTGGTGACCAATTTTCGGAGCGTGACTTAGCGTGTAGCCACCCCGCAGGACAAAGCCGTCCGCTCAGTCAGGAGCCGCCATGGGCACTTTCGCCCCATCCCCCGTCATACGGGACGTCGAGAGATCGGCCGTCAAGAAGGTCGCGCGGCGTCTCGTCCCCTTCGTCGCCCTGATGTTCTTCGTGAACTTCCTGGACCGGACCGCGGTCTCGTTCGCCGAGCCCAACGGCATGGGCGATGACCTCGGCCTCTCGGCGGCTCAGTTCGGACTGGCCTCCGGCGTCTTCTTCATCGGCTACATCCTGCTGGAAGTGCCCAGCAACATGGCCCTGCACCGGTTCGGCGCCCGCCGCTGGCTGGCCCGGATCATGGTCACCTGGGGGATCGTCTCCCTGCTGTTCACCTGGGTGGAGAGCACCGGGCAGCTGTACGGGCTGCGCTTTCTGCTCGGCGTCGCCGAGGCGGGCTTCTTCCCCGGGGCGATCCTCTACCTCAGCCAGTGGGTCCCGGCCCGCCACCGCACCAAGATCCTGGCGCTGTTCTACCTGGCCCAGCCGCTGACCACGGTGATCGGCGCCCCGCTCGCCGGGCTGCTGATCAACCAGCACGGGGCGTTCGGCCTGGACGGCTGGCGCTTCATGTTCCTCGGCGTGTCCATCCCCGCGATCCTGCTCGGCATCATCGCTTGGTTCTATCTGATCGACCGGCCGGCCGACGCGAAGTGGCTGACCCAGGACGAGAAGGACTGGCTCACGGCCGAGCTGGCGCGCGAGAACGGCACGAAGACGGACGGCGGGCAGGGGAAGGCCCCCGGGCACGGTGGGCGCGGTGCGCTCAAGGCGGCGTTCACCAGCGGCCGGGTCTGGGTCCTCTCCCTCGTCTACTTCGGCTTCATCTACGGCCTCTACGCCCTGGCGTTCTTCCTCCCCACGATCATCAGCGGCTTCGAGGACCAGTACGGCACCAAGTTCTCCGTGCTGGACAAGGGCCTGATCACCGCCATCCCGTACCTCCCCGCCGCCATCGCGCTGTTCTTCTGGTCCCGGCACGCCACCCGGCACGGGACGCGCGCCTGGCATATCGCGGGACCGGCGGCGCTCGGCGGGATCAGCATCCCGCTCGCCCTCTACATGGGCTCGCCGAGCGCGACCATCGCGGTCATCACCGTCACCGCGTGCTCGATCTTCGCCGCCCTGCCCGTCTTCTGGTCACTGCCGTCCCAGTTCCTCACCGGAGCCGCCGCGGCCGCCGGTATCGCCCTGATCAACACCATGGGCAATGTCGCGGGCTTCGCCGCCAGCTACATCACCGGCTGGCTCAAGGACTTCAGCGGCTCCTACTACCTCCCGCTCTTCGTCGTCGGCGGCTTCATGCTCCTGTCGGCCGTCCTGATGCTCTGGCTCTCCACCCGGCCCCTGCCACAGGCCGCGGACACCGAGCAGGAGCTGATCACGACCGGGCACTGACCCAGGCACCGGCCCGGGCGCGGACCCAGGCACCGGCCTGGCACCGGCCCGGGCACGGTCCCGGGCACCGTCCCGGGACCTGTCCCGGGCCCTGTCCCCGCCCGGCCGGCACGTATCGATCTCACCCCCGTGGCCCGGAGGCCGCCTGCCATGACTCGACTGTTCAACACCCCCGCCGCCTTCGCGGACGAGGCCCTGGAGGGCTTCGTCGCCGCCCACCGCAGATGGGTACGGCGTGTCCCCGGCGGTGTCGTCCGCGCCACCCCCACGGCCCCGGGCCAGGTGGCGGTCGTCATCGGCGGCGGCTCCGGCCACTACCCGGCCTTCTCCGGCCTGGTCGGCCGGGGCCTGGCCCACGGCGCCGCGGTCGGCAACGTCTTCGCCTCGCCCTCGGCCCAGCAGGTCCACCAGGTCGCGAAGGCCGCGCACGGCGGCGCGGGGGTGCTGCTGACCTTCGGCAATTACGCCGGTGACGTGCTGCACTTCGGCCAGGCCGAGGAGCGGCTGAACGCCGAGGGCGTCGACTGCCGGACGGTCGTCGTCACCGACGACATCTCCAGCGCCCCCGTCGAGGAGTCCGCCAAGCGCCGCGGGGTCGCCGGGGACCTCGCGGTGTTCAAGACCGCCGCCGCGGCGGCCGAGGCGGGTCTGCCGCTGGACGAGGTCGTACGCCTCGCCGAGCTGGCCAATGCCCGCACCCGCTCGTTCGGCATCGCCTTCTCCGGCTGCACCCTGCCCGGCGCCGACACCCCGCTGTTCACCGTCCCCGAGGGCCGGATGGCGGTGGGCCTGGGCATCCACGGCGAGCCCGGTCTGTCCGAGGCCGCGGTGCCCACCGCCGACGAGGCGGCCGAGCTGCTGGTCTCCACGCTGCTGGCCGAACTGCCGGAGGGCGTGGACACCCCGCGCGGGCTGCGCGCGGGCGTGATCCTCAACGGGCTCGGGGCGGTCAAGTACGAAGAGCTGTTCGTGGTCTACCGCAGGGTGGCCCGGCTGCTGGACGAGGCGGGCGTGGTGGCCGTCGATCCGGAGGTCGGCGAGCTCGTCACCAGCTTCGACATGGCGGGCGTCTCGCTCACCCTCTTCTGGCTGACCGAGGAGCTGGAGCCGCTGTGGACGGCCCCGGCCGACGCGCCCGCGTACCGCAAGGGGGCGCTGGGGCCGACGGTGGACATCAGCTCCGAGGGCCCTGAGGAACAGCCCGAGCAGATCACCGTCCCCGCCGCGAGCGAGGAGTCGCGCGCGGCGGCCCGTACGGCGCTGGACGCGCTGGCCGCCGTCGTACGGACCGTCGCCGAGCACGCCGACGAGCTCGGCCGCATCGACGCCGTCGCGGGCGACGGCGACCACGGCATCGGCATGCGGCGCGGCGCCGAGGCCGCGTACGAGGCCGGACGCCGCGCCCAGGGCCTCGGCGCGGGCGCCGGCACCCTGCTGTGCCACGCCGCCGACGCCTGGGCCGACCGGGCCGGCGGCACCTCCGGCGCCCTGTGGGGCGTCATCCTGCGCCAGGTCGGCACCGCCCTCGGCGACGCCGACCGGCCCGACGCGGCCGCCGTCGCCACCGGTGTGGCCGCCGCCGCCGACGGCGTGATGCGGCTCGGCAAGGCGGAGGTCGGCGACAAGACGATGGTCGACGTGCTGGTCCCGCTGGCCGGCGCGCTCGGCGAGGCCGTGGCCGAGGTGCAGCCCCTCGCCGCCGCCTGGGACGCCGCGGCCACCGCCGCCGAGGCCGCCGCCAAGGCCACCGCCGAACTCCTCCCGCGCCTGGGCCGCGCCCGCCCGCACGCGGAGAAGTCCCTGGGCACCCCGGACGCCGGTGCGGTGTCCCTGGCCCTGATCGCCCGCGCCGTGCACGGCGTACTCGCAGCGAAGAACGATTGAGATGGAAGCTGAGATGGCTCAGATGAACGAGAAGCTCCGTATCGTCGTCGGCTCCGACGACGCCGGTTACGACTACAAGGAGGTCCTGAAGGCGGACCTGGAGGCCAGCGAGCTGGTCGAGTCGGTCCAGGACGTGGGCGTGGACGCCGACGGCCACACCGCCTACCCCAAGGTCGCCATCGCCGCCGCCGAACTGGTCGCGGCGGGCAAGGCCGACCGCGCGCTGCTGGTGTGCGGCACGGGCCTGGGCGTGGCCATCGCCGCCAACAAGGTCAAGGGCATCCGGGCGGTCACCGCCCACGACAGCTTCTCCGTCGAGCGCGCCGTCCTCAGCAACAACGCCCAGGTCCTCACCTTCGGCCAGCGCGTCGTCGGCCTGGAGCTGGCCCGGCGCCTGGTGCGCGAATGGCTCACCTACCGCTTCGACACCTCCTCGGCCTCGGCGGCCAAGGTCGAGCTGATGTGCGCGTATGAAGAGGGCGCGTACGAGGAAGAAGGCACGGCCGCCTGATGCCCCGACCCGCCTCCGTCACCATCGGCGTCAGCCTCAAGATGTACTTCGGCCACCACGAAACGCTCAACTGGTGCCGTCGCATCGCGGACATCGCCGACCGGCACCCGGCCGTCACCGGCGGCCTGGCCGAGGTGTTCGCCCTCCCCTCCTTCCCCACCCTCGTCCCGGTCGCCGGCCTGCTGGCCGGTACCGGGGTGCGGGTCGGCGCCCAGGACCTGGGCGCCCATGACGCCGGGCCGTACACCGGCGAGGTCAGCGGCGCCCAGCTCAAGGAGATCGGCTGCGGCTACGCCGAGGTGGGGCACGCCGAGCGGCGCCGCCTCTTCCACGAGGACGAGGCGGTCGTGGCCGCGAAGACCGCCGCCGCGCTGCGCAACGGCCTGACGCCCGTACTGTGCGTCGGCGAACCCGAGCGCACCGACGCGGAGCGGGCCGCCGCCCGCTGCGTCGCCGAGGTCGAGTCCGCCCTCGCGGACGCCGAGCGGGCGGGGGTGCTCGGCCCGCTGGTCGTGGCGTACGAGCCCCAGTGGGCCATCGGCGCGCCCGAACCGGCCTCGCCCGAGCACATCCGCGCGGTCTGCGCCGCGCTGTCCGCGTGGCTCGACGAGCGGGGGCCGCTGGCCGGCAGCCGCGTCGTGTACGGCGGCAGCGCGGGGCCCGGTCTGCTCACCCGGCTCGGCCCCGAGGTCGGCGGGCTCTTCCTGGGCCGCTTCGCGCACGACCCGGCGGCGTTCGAACAGATCCTGGACGAGGCGCTGGCCCTGCACGGGACGCCTGTCACGGGGGGTGTGTGAGATGGCCCTGGGCCTGAGCACGTACGCCTTCTTCTGGCAGATCTCCGGCAAGGCGCCCCAGCGTCTGACGCTGCCGGACATGCTGCACCGCACCCGCGAACTGGGCGTCGGCGTCTTCCAGATCTGCGACTACCCGCTGATCGAGACGTTCGACGATGCCGAGTTGGCGGACCTCCGCGCCCTCGCCCGGGAACTCGGCATCCAACTGGAGCTCGGCACGCGCGGGGTCCGCCCGGCGCATCTGCTCCGCTACCTCGACCTGGCGGACAAGCTGGGCGCGACCTTCGTCCGCTCCATGCTCAACACCAACGACCACCGGCCGACCGTGGACGAGGCCGTCGCCCTGCTGGGCGAGGCGCTGCCCGGGTACGCCGAGCGCGGGGTGACGCTGGGCCTCGAGACATACGAACAGGTCTCCACGGACGACCTGCTGGCCGTCGTCACCGGCGTCGACAGCCCGCACCTCGGCGTCTGCCTCGACCCCGGCAACAGCGTGGCCCGCCTGGAACGGCCCGCCGACGTCATCGACCGCACCGCCCCGTACGTGGTCAACATCCACGTCAAGGACTTCTCCTTCACCCGCCGCGACGGCTGGGTCGGCTTCACCTTCGCCGGCTGCCCGCTGGGTGAGGGCCTGCTCGACTACGGCCACATGGTCGGCGCGGTCCGCCCCGAGGAGCGGGGCGTCAACCAGATCGTGGAGCACTGGCTCCCCTGGCAGGGCGGTTTCGAGGAGACCGCCCGGCTCGAAGACGCGTGGACCAAGCACAGCGTCACCACCTTGAACACCCTGATGCACCCTGATGCCCTGATGAGGAGCGCCTCATGACCACCCCCACCGCTCACGAGCCCAAGACCGTCGCCGTCATCGGCGCCGCCGGAAAGATGGGCCTGCGCGTCTCGGCGAACCTCGAGAAGAGCGACTTCCGCGTTCTGTTCAGCGAGAACTCCCCCAAGGGCCAGGAGATCCTGGCCGAGCTGGGCCGCGAGATCATCGACTCCGACAAGGCCGCGGCCGAGGCGGACGTCGTCATCCTGGCCGTCCCCGACCGCGTCCTCGGCGCGGTTTCCGAGGCGCTGGTGCCGGTGATGAAGTCCGGTGCGGTCGTCCTCACCCTCGACCCGGCCGCCGCCTACGCCGGCCTGCTCGCCCGCCGCGACGACGTCTCCAACGCCTGCGCGCACCCCTGTCACCCCTCGGTCTTCCTGGAGCGCACCACCAAGGAGGAGTGGGCCGACACCTTCGGCGGCATCGCCGCGCCCCAAGAGGTCGTCGCCGCCTTCGAGTCCGAGGACGCGGCGGCCCGCGAGCTGACCGAGGCCGTCATCCGCACCATGTACGCGCCTGTTGTGGACGTCCACTGGGTCACCGTCAAGCAGCTGGCGGTGCTCGAGCCGACCCTCGTCGAGACCATCGCCTGCATGGTCGGCGCGCTGCTGACGGAGGCGCTGCACGAGACCGTCCACACGGTGGGCGTCCCGGAGCCCGCCGCCCGCGCGATGCTCCTGGGCCACACGCAGGTGGCTCTGGCCAACACGCTCAAGGGCGACAACCCGTTCTCCGACGCTTGCCTGATCGCGATGGACTACGGGCGTGAGTCGATCGTCCGTGACGACTGGAAGAAGGTCTTCCAGGACGACGAGCTCGACAAGGTCATCACGCGCATGCTCAAGATCAAGGAGATCCGCCGCGCGGCGTGAGCCACTTCGGGCTGGTGGCCTGGTCTGGTCTGGTGCGGTGATCTGGTGCGGCTGGTGGCCCGCGCTACGGCCCCGCGCCGCTGGGCGGCATTCGCCCCGGCCGGCTGCCGCGCCGTCTCGCGCCTCGGCGCACTGCGGCAACGACGGGGGAGGGGGCGGGCCGCCGGGCCCGGCGTGCGGTGGCGCCGCCGGGCCCGGCCGACCAAGAGGGCGGCGTTAGGCCCGCTGCTGTTCTGCTTTTTGGGCCTGACGCCTCTGTCGAGGGCTATGTAGACACAGTGTTAGGCCGGCACCGGCCTATTCCGGCTCGCCAGAAAGCGACATCATCCTCTGGGGCGGCGTTGGTGTCGCGATCCCGCCAGTATGTCGTGGGCGTCCTTGATGAGCTGGTGGTCGAACAGCTCATGGAACGCCTGACAAAGAGCGGACATTCATGCTCACAGACACCGCGACTTCCGCCGGAACCACCGAATCAGCGCGTCGCTCAGCCGTGACGTCATGGCTGGCGGTGGTCTCGGTGATGATGGGGATATTCTCCATCGTCACTACGGAGATCCTGCCCATCGGCCTGCTGACATCCATCGGCTCAAGCTTCACCGTCTCGGACGGAATGGCCGGGCTGATGATGACCATGCCCGGGTTCCTGGCCGCGCTCTCCGCTCCTCTGGTCACCGTGGCCACGGCGCGAATCGACCGTCGGCTGATGCTGTGTGCCTTCATTCTCTTGTTGGCCATGGCCAACTTCCTTGCCGCCGCGGCCTCCAGCTACTGGCTCGTTCTGGTGTCCCGGGTGATGGTGGGGATCACCATTGGTGGGTTCTGGTCCATAGCGGCCGGGTTGGCGAGCCGACTCGTACCAGTGGACTGGGTGGGACGGGCGACGGGGGTTATTTTCTCGTCCGTGCCCCTGGGGTCGGTGCTCGGCGTTCCGCTGGGGACCTTCATCGGAGATGCCACGACCTGGCGGATGGCTTTCGTGGTCATGGGAGTTCTGGCCGTCGCCGTCTTCATCGCGCTGCTCGTGGTGCTTCCTCCGCTCCCACCCGAGCAGGCGACTCGGCTGACGGTGCTCGGTGGCATGCTCCGGAGTGTCCATACGCGCTTCGCGCTGGCCGCGACTTTTCTCGTCGTGCTGGCGCACTTCGGGGCGTACACGTACATCAATCCATTCCTGGAGCAGGTCACCGGGGCGAGTTCCGGCCTGATCACGGTGTCCCTGTTCATCTATGGAGCCGCGGGAATCGTCGGCAACTTCGTGGGCGGATCCCGCGCGGCCCGCTATCCGCGCGCCACGTTCGCGGTGGCGGCGGCGATGATTTCCGCGGCGACTCTGCTGCTGCCGGTGCTCGGCCAATGGCGAGCGGGTGCGATCGCCCTTCTGGCGGTCTGGGGAATGGCATACGGTGCCGTGCCGGTCTGCTCACAGACGTGGTTCGCCAAGGCGGCGCCGCATGCGGTGGAGGCGTCATCCGTAGTGTTCACGGCGTCCTTCCAGGCCACCCTTTCAATGGGGGCGTTGGTCGGGGGCGTCATTGTCGACCAGTCGTCCGTTTCGACCGTCATGACGTTCGGAGGCGTGACAGCTGTGTTGATGGTGCTGGTCGCTTGGCGTTCTCGCCTGATCCACGGGAAGTAGGAGGAGATGCCGGACTATCGCCACGAGCCGTGGCCGGGCCGCCCCACGGAGTTCGGTGACCTCAGTCCATGGACCCTTGAGCAGACCGAGTTCCGGGGCGTCTCCCAAGAACCCGTCCACTGCTTCCCGGTCATCCTGCGCGGCCGGTTGATCGGCTACCTCTGGGCCTCGGAGTCGACGGACGCGGCCGGCTTCTATCCCAGGTGGGGCATGGGGGTTGCCGGTTGGGAGGCCCGAGGGGCGTGGAGAGGGCGCTTGCAGGAGGCGTGGGACGCCGGCCTCTCCGCATGGGAAGCGGTGCAGTTCTGGGTGGGGGAGCCGGAGGATCCGAGGGGCGGGGGTGTGGCCGCTGACGCCGAGGGGCAGGTGCTGCCGGATTCGCAGGATGTCTACCGTCTGACGAGCCAATACCGCCCGAAGAGCCAACCCGCTGAAGAGTAGGGGGCCGTCGGCCCGGGGCCTTCGGGCCCGCTGTTCTCAGCCGCCGGTGGAATAGGCGGCGATCACGCCGCGCATGAAGTCGTCGTCGCCCTCGACGCCGGCGTAGCCGACCGCCCAGACCTCATGGGTGCCGGGCACCAGTTGCAGGTCGCTGAGTTGGAAGTGTTGGCGCCGGTCCGCCGCGGTGACCTTTTGGGAGCGGCCGGCGACCGGCTTCGGCTCCTTGATCACATGCAGGGTGCCGTCGGATGTGTGGTGCTGCCGGCTGCCCAGGACGAACCCGCCCGCGCCGTCCTGGGTCGCCGACATCGCGGGGTAGGGCTGGATCTCCCCCGAGCTGTCGAGGGCCTTCGGGGCCTTCCGCCAGCGTTTGCCGTCCCAGTGCAGCGCGAACGCCTCGTCGTGCGTCTCGGCGGTGTCTTCGTCCACGGTGTAGCTGTGCGAGCCGAACGCCCAGGCGTCGTCCCGGTCAATGGCGACTATCTCGGTGAGTGAGGCGTTCTCGTCCGGCTTCGGCTTGGGGGAGCGGTACTCGGGTGTCGCGGCCGACCGCCACTTCTTCCCGTCGAAGTGCATGATCGCGGGCTGACCGTCGTGGTAGCCCGCCGCCCAGACGTCGTCCGGGCCGCTCGCGGACAGGGCATTGGCCGCGTGGGGCAGGATGTGCCTGGTCCAGCGCTTGCCGTCCCAGTGGTGCGCCGCGGGACCGTCGGCCCCGGTCGCCGAGTCCAGCGCCCACACGTCGTCGGGCCCCAGGACGGTGACGTCCAGCACGCTGAAGTCGACCGAGGTCCTGCGCCACCGATCCCCGTCCCAGCGTACGGCCTGCGGTGACCCTTTCGCGCCGATGCCGCCCGCCTCGATCTGGTCGGTGAACAGCCACACGTTGCCGGGGCCGGAGGCTTCCAGCTTGGTGTTGGAGAACTCCGCCCCCTTCACGGGACGCAGCGGCATCTCGGCACGCCGCCATGCGGAGCCGCGGCGGTGCAGCAGCACGTAGGCGTCGGCGCCGTTCCCCCGCGTCTCCCGGCCCAGGGCCCAGCCCTCGTCCTTTGACACGACGGCGATATCGAACAGGCTCGTGTCACGGGACGCGCTGACGTAGTCGTACCTCCAGCGTGACGAGCGCGGTTCGGCGGGCGGCGCGGAGTCCTTGTCCCCGCCCCCGCCTTCGCTGTCGCATCCGGTCACCACCGCCGCCAGCAGCAGGGCCGCCACCAGCGCTGCCGCGCGGCGCGAGCGAGGTTTCGCCGTGCCGTGCCCGGTTCCTTGTGAAGGTGCTGGGTGGTCGTGCGTCATCAGGTCCGTCCTCGAAGGGGGGCGCGAGTGGCTGCGGCAGCTGTTTAGCAGGCCGGACGCGGGAGGGGTCCCGCACCAGCGCGGGTAGCGACGGCGGCCGCGAGCGCGGGCCCCGCCCCGGCGTAGGGCAGACCGGGCGGACGTTGTCGGCGGGGGGCCGTACTCTGGAAGACCCCCGGCCCGTGAGACGTGTCGGGCCATTCGCGTTGTTCGCCTCCGGGATGGAATAGCCCCTTATGAGCCTTACCGGTCTGCTCGACGCCGTCGTACGGGACCCCGCGCTCGCCGAGGCGGTTCAGGCCGCCGCGAACGGTGGGCGGCACCATGTCGATCTGGTCGGCCCGCCGGCCGCCCGGCCCTTTGCCGTTGCCGCGCTGGCGCGGTCCGCCGGGCGGCCGGTGCTGGCGGTGACGGCCACGGGGCGGGAGGCCGAGGATCTGGCCGCCGCGCTGCGGTCGCTGCTGCCGCCGGACGGGGTGGTGGAGTACCCGTCGTGGGAGACGCTGCCGCATGAGCGGCTGTCGCCGCGGTCGGACACGGTCGGCCGGCGGCTGGCCGTGCTGCGGCGGCTGGCGCACCCCAGCAAGGACGATCCGGCGGCAGGTCCCGTGTCGGTGGTGGTCGCGCCGGTGCGGTCGGTGTTGCAGCCGCAGGTCAAGGGGCTCGGGGACCTGGATCCTGTGAGTCTGCGGTCGGGGCAGAGCGCCGATCTGGGGGAGATCGTCGACGGGCTGGCCGCCGCCGCGTACGCGCGGGTGGAGCTGGTCGAGAAGCGCGGCGAGTTCGCGGTGCGCGGCGGGATTCTGGACGTCTTCCCGCCGACCGAGGAGCATCCGCTCCGGATTGAGTTCTGGGGCGACGATGTCGAGGAGATCCGTTATTTCAAGGTCGCCGACCAGAGATCCCTGGAGGTCGCCGAGCACGGGCTGTGGGCCCCGCCCTGCCGTGAGCTGCTGCTGACCGAGCAGGTGCGGGAGCGGGCGGCGGCGCTCGCCGAGGAGCATCCGGAGCTGGGCGAGCTGCTGGGCAAGATCGCCGAGGGGATCGCGGTCGAGGGCATGGAGTCGCTGGCGCCCGTGCTCGTGGACGACATGGAGCTGCTGCTGGACGTACTGCCGGCGGGCAGCATGGCCGTGGTCTGCGACCCGGAGCGGGTGCGGACCAGGGCCGCGGACCTGGTGGCGACGAGCCAGGAGTTTCTGCAGGCGTCCTGGGCGGCCACGGCCGGTGGCGGCGAGGCGCCGATCGATGTGGGCGCGGCCTCGCTGTGGGGCATCGCCGACGTCCGTGACCGGGCGCGTGAGCTGGGCATGATGTGGTGGTCGGTGAGCCCGTTCGCGGCCGACGAGGACGTCGAGGAGGACACGCTCAAGCTGGGCATGCGCGCGCCCGAGACGTACCGGGGCGACACCGCCCGCGCGCTCGCCGACACCAAGGGGTGGCTGGCCGAGGGCTGGCACACGGTGTATGTGACCGAGGCCCACGGCCCGGCCTCCCGTACGGTCGAGGTGCTGGGCGGCGAGGGGATCGCGGCGCGGCTGGACGGGGACCTCGCCGAGATCAAGCCGTCCGTGGTGCATGTGGCCTGCGGTTCGATCGAGTACGGCTTTGTGGACCCCGGCCTCAAGCTGGCCGTGCTGACCGAGACCGATCTGTCCGGGCAGAAGGCGGCGGGCAAGGACGGCGCCCGGATGCCGGCCCGGCGACGCAAGACGATCGATCCGCTGAGCCTTCAGGCGGGCGATTTCATCGTCCATGAGCAGCACGGCGTCGGCCGCTATATCGAGATGGTGCAGCGCACCGTCCAGGGCGCCACCCGCGAGTACCTGGTCGTCGAGTACGCGCCCGCCAAGCGCGGCCAGCCCGGCGACCGGCTGTTCGTGCCGACGGACCAGCTGGAGCAGATCACCAAGTACGTGGGCGGCGAGGCCCCGACCCTGCACCGGCTCGGCGGCGCCGACTGGACCAAGACCAAGGCGCGGGCGAAGAAGGCCGTCAAGGAGATCGCGGCCGACCTGATCAAGCTCTACTCGGCCCGTATGGCCGCGCCCGGCCACGCCTTCGGCGCGGACACCCCCTGGCAGCGCGAGCTGGAGGACGCCTTCCCGTACGCGGAGACCCCGGACCAGCTGACGACCATCGGCGAGGTCAAGGAGGACATGGAGAAGTCGGTTCCGATGGACCGGCTGATCTGCGGCGACGTCGGCTACGGCAAGACCGAGATCGCGGTGCGGGCGGCGTTCAAGGCGGTGCAGGACGGCAAGCAGGTCGCCGTGCTGGTGCCGACGACGCTGCTGGTGCAGCAGCACTTCGGTACGTTCACCGAGCGTTACGGCCAGTTCCCCGTGGTCGTCAAGGCGCTGTCCCGCTTCCAGACGGACACGGAGGCGAAGGCGGTCCTGGAGGGGCTGCGGGACGGCGCGGTCGACCTCGTCATCGGCACCCACCGCCTCTTCTCGTCCGAGACCAAGTTCAAGGACCTGGGCTTGGTCATCGTGGACGAGGAGCAGCGCTTCGGCGTCGAGCACAAGGAGCAGCTGAAGAAGCTCCGGGCGAATGTGGACGTGCTGACCATGTCCGCCACCCCCATCCCGCGCACCCTGGAGATGGCGGTCACCGGCATCCGCGAGATGTCCACGATCACCACCCCGCCGGAGGAGCGCCATCCGGTGCTGACCTTCGTCGGCCCGTACGAGGAGCGGCAGATCGGCGCCGCCATCCGGCGTGAGCTGCTGCGCGAGGGCCAGGTCTTCTACATCCACAACCGGGTCGAGTCCATCGACCGGGCGGCGGCGCGGCTGCGCGAGATCGTCCCCGAGGCGCGGATCGCCACCGCCCACGGCCAGATGTCGGAGACGGCGCTGGAGCAGGTCGTCGTCGACTTCTGGGAGAAGAAGTTCGACGTGCTCGTCTCGACGACGATCGTCGAGTCCGGTATCGACATCTCCAACGCCAACACGCTGATCGTCGAGCGCGGCGACAACTTCGGCCTCTCCCAGCTGCACCAGCTGCGCGGCCGCGTCGGCCGTGGGCGCGAGCGCGGATACGCGTACTTCCTGTATCCGCCGGAGAAGCCCCTGACCGAGACCGCCCATGAGCGGCTGGCCACCATCGCCCAGCACACCGAGATGGGCGCGGGCATGTATGTGGCGATGAAGGACCTGGAGATCCGCGGTGCGGGCAATCTGCTCGGCGGCGAGCAGTCAGGCCATATCGCGGGCGTCGGCTTCGACCTGTACGTACGGATGGTGGGCGAGGCCGTCGCCGACTACCGCGCCTCGCTGGAGGCGGGCGGGGAGCCGGAGGAGGCCCCGCTGGAGGTCAAGATCGAGCTGCCGGTGGACGCGCATGTCCCGCACGACTACGCGCCGGGGGAGCGGCTGCGGCTCCAGGCCTACCGGGCCATCGCCTCGGCGTCGAACGAGGAGGACATCCGCCACGTCCGCGAGGAGCTGACCGACCGCTACGGCAAGCTGCCCGAGCCGGTGGAGAACCTGCTGCTGGTCGCGGGGCTGCGGCTGCTGGCGCGGGCCTGCGGGGTCGGCGACATCACGCTCCAGGGCTCCAACATCCGCTTCGGGCCGGTCGAGCTGCGCGAATCGCAGGAGCTGCGGCTGGGGCGGCTCTACCCGAGGTCCGTGGTCAAGCCCGCCACCAAGCAGGTGCTGGTGCCCCGGCCGGCGACGGCCAGGATCGGCGGGAAGCCGCTGGTGGGACGGGAGCTGCTGGCGTGGACGGGGGAGTTCCTGACCACGATCCTGGGGGCGTAGGGGTCTGGCCTTCTGTTTGCGGTGAGTATGAGACAGCGACACGCCGACACGACGGCGTGTCGCTGTCTCGTACTCACCGCAAAGTCACTGCGGCGGTGCCAGCTGCCGTGACGCCTCGACCGGGTCGCCGAGGACCTGGGTCAGGTCGTACGCCTTGCGGCTGAACGACCGGAAGGCGTACACGATCTCGGCCGCGTCCACGATCTCGCAGTCGGCGCGGCCGAGCAGTTCGCGGGTGATCACGATGGCGTTCTTCGCGTGCACATACCGATCGACCAGGTGCTCCTGGAGCGCGTCCAGCCCTACGTCCGCCAGCAGCGGCCGGCAGTCCCGCGTCCACCGGTCCAGCCAGGCCGCCCGCTCCAGGTATTCGGCGGACTCACCGCTGCCGTCGTCGAGGGCGGCGAAGGTGGGGGCGAGGGCCTTGAGGAGGCGGCGGACGTAGGCGCCGCGGAGGCCCTTGATCTGCGGATGGTCCTTCTGGAACTCGAACCAGTCCGCCTCGACGCTTCCGATCCACTCCAGGAGCACCGGATTCCGCTCGTAGTACCCGCCCTCGACGCCCTGGAAGACATGGCGCAGCAGCTCGAAGCTCAGCTCGGTGGACTCGGCCAGCAGGACGGCGTCGTACAGGTCCTTGCCCTCGGGGTGCATATCAGTGATCAGCCACAGGATCTTCCAGGCGAGGGAGAGCTCGGGCGTGGCCGCGTCGAGCCGGATCGGGGGCTCGGGGCTTTCCTGCGGCGGTCCGTCCGGGGCGGCGTAGCGGGGGATCGAGGTGGGGGCCGCGGGCGCGGGCAGCGGCTCGTTGAAGACGAAGTCGAGCTGGACCGTGCCCGGCGGCACGCCGTCCTCCGTGGCCCGCCACGGTATGACCAGACGGCGGCCGGGGACGCGGTCGTACGTCCAGATCTCGTCGCTCACCGCGCCCCGGGAGTCGATACGGACCGGGCCGGCCGCGCGCCGGGCGCGGAGGTCGGCGGCGCGCGCGATGCCGTCGATCATCCGGTCCGTACGCTCGTCCTCCAGCTGCCAGGAGTCGGGCACCACGACGAAGTCCAGGTCCCCGGGCTCGCGCGCCGCCTCGCCGTACCAGGCCCTGAGCAGCACGCTGCCGCGCAGCACCAGATGCCCGGCCCACGGTGAGTCGGCGACGGCGGCCAGGACGAGGTCCGTGGCGCGGCGGCGGGCGGCGTACCAGCGGCGGCCGGCCTCGGCGTCCTCGAACTGCGGCTCGCCGGCCCGCATCGCCCGCGCGTGGTGGGCCATCGACGGGTCGAACACCGGGCGCTGCAGCACCCCTTCGCCGAAGACCGGCCGCAGCGACTTCGGCAGCCGCATCTGCTCGGCGGTCGCCTCGGTCAGCTCTTCCTGGGGGATGGTGCCGTCCTCCGGCCACGGGCCCCAGCCGAGCCCCGTCCACGACGACGCCGATGCCGATCCCGATGCCGGCTCTGTCTCTGTCATCGCGCTGCCTCCTCCTCGGCTATCCAGCCCGCGTCCAGGCCCTCGTCGCTGTCATACACGACGAATTCCCGCTCCATCGACAGGATTTCGAGGCCCGCCGCGCGCAGGGAGGCGGTCAGCGCCTCCAGCCGGCGGCCCGCCGTATCGCGGCCCACCAGACGGCAGCGCTGGGTGACGAAGCGCTCGGCGCGCCCGTCGGTTCGTATCCGGCGGGCGTTGCGGGAGAGGTGGGCCGTGTGCGCGGCGACGAGGCGGGTGAGGGTGGGGGGTGGCTCGGCGGTGTCCAGGAGCAGCTTGATGTGGTGCTCGAAGTAGTAGCGCGGGCCGAGGGCCCGGGCCTCCTCGTCGGACACCGGCACCCCTGCCGCCCACGGCGCGGCCTCGACCTTCGTCCGTACGACCGGGAAGCCCGCGTCGGCCAGCCCGGCCGCTGCCGCGTCGGCGGCGGAGCGGGCCGCGGGCAGGGTGCCGTCGGCGCGCAGGGTCAGCATCGGCTGGGCGGGCACGCGGCCACGGTCGAGGACGATATGCGCGAACTTCCAGGCCCGCTCGGCCGCGTACCGCTCCAGCGCGCGGTACGGGAGAGAGGAGTCCGCCCTCCCCGTGACAGGGCGGACCGTCAAATGGATCTCGAACTCGCCGGTGACCGTGAACACACCGGAGATGTTCTCAGGCGGTCGGCTTGTCCAGGATCAGTGTCCGGGCGCCGGGCTGCCGCTGTCGCGGCTACCGCGGCGGCCGGGGCAGGGCCTTCAGTGCCGTGCCCCGGCCGCCGACAGGTAGGGGAAGACGTCGCTCGGCACCCCCGTGGCCGAGCTCGCGTCCAGCCCCAGCTTGACGGGCACGCCGAGCACCAGTTCGAACATCACCTCCGGTACGCAGTCGGCCGGCCCGCGCCCGTTGCGCCGGTCGACCGCGAACACCGCGTCGCTGCCCACCTCGTAACGCAGCACGTCAGGGAGGAACAGATCCCGTACGCGGGCGGCGTGCGCCGCGGCGTCGGGCACCGCGCCCACGGCCGCCGCGGCCCGCTCGGCGGCCCGCAGGATCTCGTCCCCGTAGCGGTGCTGGTCCTCGGCGGGCTCGGTGGCGTTGAAGTCGATGTGCTGCTCGGCGTCTTCGAGGTCGAAGAGCGTGTTGAGCAGCGGGTTCGCACAGCGGTTGATCTGCCGCCAGCCGCCCGCGTCGGTGGCCAGCACGGTGGAGCCCCAGAAGCCGATGGCCGCTCCGGCGCCGCCGAGGGCTTCGTCCGGCACCTCCAGGACGATCGCCTGGACGTCGGTGCCCGCGAAGAGATTGGTGGCGCCGGCCGGGTCGAAGTCCGCCAGATCGGGCGCCGTGCCCTGTGCGATGGCGGTCTTCACGGCCGTGACGACCGTGCCCTCGATCCAGAACGGATCCCCGGCCGCGCCCGCCCACGCACGCAGCCCGTCGGGCGTCTGCGCGGGCTCGCCAGTGGGGCCGGTGGTGCCGGTGAGCAGCACGGGGCCGTCGGCGAAACGGTCGCGGGCGGCCGGGCCGTCGAGGCGGCGCAGCTCCCAGCGCTGGCCGCCGTCGGCGGCCGGGGGCTGGAAGGTGAAGCGGTAGGTGATGTCCTCGACGGCGTCGCCGTCCGTGTCCACCTTGATCTCGTAGCGGCTCTCGTCGTCGTGGAAGCCGCCGCCGCCCGAGAGCGGGTTGACGTTGACGACGAAGACGGTGCCGGTGGTGCCGCGGAACAGGTAGGTGTCGCTGATGTCGAGCCGCGGGTCCTGGCGGGCGAGCTCGGAGTCGTGGTGATGGCTCATCAGCGGTCCTGTCCTGTGCGTGTGGCTCGGCCGCCGCGTTCGGGTGCCCGGAGGGCCGTGCCGAGGCGGTCGCCGTACGTAAAGGGGGGCATGCGTACGGCCCTCAGGGAGGGTGTGAGGTCGGCGCCGGCACGGTCCCCCGGGGCTTGCCCAGGACACTAGACGGGGGTGGCGGGCGCCGCGAGGAACACTGTGCACAGTGGTGGCGTGCGGCGGTTGCGCTTCGAACGGTGATCTGCCGCTGAGGTGTGGTGGCGATCAGAGCGAGCCCGACGCCCGCAGCGCCAGCCACAGCTCGTACTTCGCGCTCGGCGCGCGCAGCAGCGAGCGCCCCAGCACCTCTTCTGCCCTGGCCAGCCGCTTGCGCGCACCGGGCAGCGAGATGCCGAGGGCGGTGGCCGCCGCGGGCAGCCGGGCGTCGGCGCGCAGCCAGGCGCGTACGGTCTCGGGGACGGCCGCGGGCCCGGCCTCGTCGAGGGGGCCGAACTGGGCACGGGCCCACAACTCGGCCGCGGGGGAGGACAGCAGGGCGTCGAGCGAGGCGGGGGCCGGGGCTGCCGAAGCTGGGGGCGTTTCGGCGGTGCCGGGCGGCGCGCTGTGCAGCCGCAGCGCGAGCCAGGCCGCGGACTGGCCCGCCAGGCTGTGGCCGATGTCCAGGCCGAGCAGGTCGCTGATGAGGCGGATGCGCGCGGCGAGCGTATTGCGGTGGATCTTGAGATGGCGGTTGGCGGCGCCGCCGAAGCTGAGCCATGAGCCGAGCGTGCCCAGCAACTCCTCCGGCCCCGGGTCGGCGCGGCGCGGCGGTACGTACCGCAGACAGGGCCCCAGCAACTCCCGCGCCCACCACCGCCCTTCGGGGCTCGCGAGCGCCGTGGTGTCGGTGTGTCTGCCGAAACCGGCGTACCGCTGGGGCGCGCCACGGGCCACGGCGAGGGCGTGGATCGCCTGCTCGTAGCCGACCGCGGTGTCCCGCAGCGGGTGCTCGGCGCTCGTGCCGATCCGGCACTCGGGGACCTGCTGGACGATCAGCCGGGCGAGTTCGTCCGTGCGCGTCGGTTCTCCCTGGGGCTCCGGCGGTACGAGCGCGATGAGGTGGTTGGAGCGTACGGGGCAGGGCACGATCCACGCCCGGCCCCGGGCCACTTGATCGATCCGGGACGCGATCTCACGCCGTCGGCGGACCGGACACTCGATCACGTACACCCGGGCGAGGGCGGGCAGGGCCGGGCCCAGCGCCCCGGCGATCCGCTGCGCGGCGGGCACGCCGCCGACCATGAGGAGATGCAGCACCGCCTCGCGGCTGTGCGCCTCGGCGGACTCCACGCGCCGACGGGCCCGTTCCGCCTCCTCCAGCCGCCAGCACAGCGCGAGGGTGCGGGCGGCGTCGGCGAGCAGCACCCCGCAGCGCGGGTCATCGGGCCCGACGACGGTGAGGTACGGCGGCTCGTCCCCGCCCGCGGCGTCGGCGTGGCCGAGCCGGGCCAGGTGTACGGCGTGGCCACCCTCGCCGCCGAGCACCGCGGAGGGCGTGCCGCGGCGGCGCGGTCCGACGGTGGCGGAGGCGGCGGTGGCGGCGGTGGCCAGCGTCTCCGGACCCGGGTCCGGCTCCGGTGTGGCGAGGACCGTGCCCGTGGGGCCGATCAGCGCGGCGAGGCCGCCGGTGCGGCGGGTGAGCCAGGCGAGGATGGCGTGTACGGCCTCCGGTTCCGCGGCGAGGCGGGCCAGTGCGAGCACGTCGGCGGCGCGGTCGGCCCGCGCTTCCGATGACGCTGGTCCCATGGGGCAAAACTGTAGTGCTGCGGCTTTCGGGTGGCGACGGTGGCGACGGTGATGTCGGCTAGGGTCGGCCGGGTGACCGCCGTCATAGCCGCGATGCTCACCGCCGTCGTCGGCGTTCTGGGCACGCTCTTCGCCCCCCTGCTCCAGCAACGAATGACAGCCCGGCAACGCGCCGAAGAGGCGAGCATCGAGGACCGGCGGCGCCACCTCGAGGACCGCCGGACCGCCTACATCGCCATGAACCGCGCCTCCCGCCAGTTCCACACCCTGCTCAAGGATGCCCTGCACCGGATCAGGGACGGCGTCTACATGGAGGAGGACCGCACCGGGCTCGAGGAGGCCCGGCGCGAGTACCGGGACTGCTACGCCCAGGCGCAGATGATCGTCCCCGAGCGGGTCCTGGCGGCGTCCCGCGACCTCAACACCGTGCTCGCCGGGATCGACGCCATGGCCAAGCGCATCGACCGCGGCCTGCCGCGCGAGGGGGAGACCGCCGCGGCGGCGCTGATCGAGCTCAAGGAGGCCGAGCCGAGGCTGTCGGCGATGCGCCGGGTGATGCGCGAGGACCTGGGCATCACGGACTGACGGGCGCCGCCCGCCGCCCGTCGTGACTCCCGCGTCGCGGCTCGCCGCGGAAGACCTGCGCCATGTGCCAGTCGATGTGTTCCCCGGCGATCGGCGCGCTGCCCGCCCGCGGCCCGAGCACCGGCCGCCCGCCCAGCCGCAGCACATACGCCTGGGCGGCCTCGCTGTGGCCGGTGAACTGCCGCGACACCAGGATCCGCCGCTTCCCGTCGAGGCCCAGCACGCCCTTGTCGAACAGCTTGTGGTGGAGGGCGCACAGACACAGCCCGTTGGAGAGGTCGTCAGGTCCCGCGAAGGCCCACCACCGCACATGCGCGGCCTCCAGGCCCACCGGCGTACGACCGCCCGTGCCCTCAACCGCCCCGTCGTAGCCGCAGAACGCGCAGCGGCGTTCGTACGCCGTCAGCACCCGCTCCCGCAGCTCGGCGGCCCCGTGGCGGATCCGGCGGGTGCCACGCGCTCCGTCGTCGCCGGTCAGGTCGAGCCCGACGGCGTCGGCGAGGTCGGAGTGGAGGGAGGGGGCGAAGTGCTGGTCGAGGAGGAGCCCAGCGAGGCGGCCGAGCAGGGCGGGGTCGGCGGTGAGCGCGTCCCGCAGGCCGGGGGCGAGCCGCCCGGCCGCCCCGCTGGCGCGCAGCGCGCCCAGCGCCGTACCCGGGCTGCCGTCGCCCGCGTCGGTCCGTACCTCCCACACCCCGTCGTTCACCAGGTGGTGGAACGGATACCCGGCGCTGGTGGGGCGCCTGGGCCCGTACTCCGCCAACAGCCGTTTCAGATCCGCCTCGACCTCGGTGAACCGCAGCGCGTCGCCCGCGTCCCGCTGGAACCGGCCCAGCGCGTACAGCATGAGCAGCGGCTTGTGCGGCGCCCGCTCCCCGTTCTGCGACCACTGCCGCAGCGTGCGCACACGCTCGGCCCAGTCCGTCCGTTCGATCCCCTCCATGCCGTCACGGTAGCCGGAGAGTTGGGGTGGCATGCTGGACCACGTGCCGGGGCCGCGTATCGATGGGTCCGGGGACGACAGAACGGACGGAACGGGGAGAGGCGCATCGTGGACGCTCTGCTGGTGGCGAATCAGCTCGCGCCGTACGTCACGGCGGCGGTCGGCGCGTACGGGACGGCCGCGTTGACCCGCGCGGCCGACGCGGGCGCCGATGCGACCGTCTCGCTGGGGCAGCGGATCCTCCAGCGGCTGCGGGGCCGGGAGGAGAGCCGCGAGGGCATCGACGAGGCGGTCCGGGACCTGGCCGCCGCGCCCGAGGACGAGGATTTCCAGGCGGCGCTGCGGGCACAGATCAAGCGGGCGCTGCTCGCCGACGCCGAACTCACCGCCGAGCTCGCCCGTTTGCTCCCGGCCGGAGGTACGTCCTTCACCGCCTCCGGGCAGGGCGCCGTCGCCGTCCAGCACAACTCCGGCATCATCAGCACCGGAAGCGACGCCACGATCCAGCGATGACGCGGCAGCCGTTCAGGCCCGGGGAGGCGTCGGGGGACCGGGCCGTGGCCGTGGGCCACAACCAGGGCATCGTCAGCACCGGGGACGGGGCCGTCATCGACAACCGCACGGTGCGATTGCCTGCCGAGGCGGTCAGGGGCCCGGCGGAGGTGGCGGCGCCGCCCGGGCTGAACAATCTGCCGGCGCCGCGCAGCGGGGTGTTCGTCGGCCGCGAGGAGGACCTGGCGCGCCTCGACGCGGCCACTGGTATCGAAGACGGCCACGAGGCCGACGGCGCCGTCCCGGTCGTCGTGCACGGGCTCGGCGGCATGGGCAAGAGCACCCTCGCGCTGCACTACGCCCACCGCCACCGCGACCGCTACAACCCCGTCTGGTGGATCCCCGCCGAATCGGCCGCCACCATCGGCCTCGGCCTCGCCGCCCTGGCCGCACATCTGAACCCGTACGCCGACCTCACCGCCGCCTCCGGCGCCGAGGCCGCGGCCTGGGCCACCACCTGGCTACAGGCCCACGACGGATGGCTGCTGGTCTTCGACGACGCCGCCGTGCCAGGCGACCTCGCACCGCTGCTCGGCTCCCTCACCACCGGACGGCACCTCATCACCAGCCGCCGCGCCACTGGCTGGCACCACCTCGCCCGGCCCGTGACACTCGACACCCTCACCCCCGACGCCGCACTGGACCTGCTCATGCGCATCACCGACTCGACCGACGACGGCGCCGCCCCCGAGCTCGCGGAGCTGGCCGCCGAACTCGGCCACCTCCCGCTCGCCCTGGAGCAGGCCGCCGCCTATATCCAGCACACCGCCCTCACTCCCGCCGCCTACCTGGCGCGGCTGCGCCGCCACCCGGCCCGGATGTTCGCCACCACCGCATCGGCCTCAGCCGACTCCGGCCAGCAGCGCACCATCGCCCGTATCTGGCAGCTCACCCTGGACGCCATCGCCGCCCGGGACCCGCTCGCCGTCGAGATTCTGCGTACGGCCGCCTGGTTCGGCCCCGACGATGTGCCGCGCGACCTGGCCGAGGCGCTGGACGACGATCCGATAGCCGTCGACGAGGCGCTGGCGCTGCTCCACGCGTACAGCATGATCACCCTCACCCCGCGCACCTTCGCCGTCCACCGGCTCGTCCAGGCCGTCGCCCGTACGCCCGACCCGGCCGATCCGCACCGCGGCGCCGACGCGATCGACGGGGCCCGCCGCCGGGCCGCGGAGCTGCTGGCCGCGGCCCTGCCCGAGGACCCGCTGTTCAACGTGGCGGGGTGGCCGCGCTGGCGGGAGCTGCTGCCGCATATCGAGGCATACGCGGCGCTGACCGAACCGACCGCGCCCGACCAGGACGACGAGGCGATCGACCGCGTGCTGTTCGAGGCGTCGGCCTTCCTCCTCGGGGAGGGCCGTACGGACCGGGCCGTCGCCTTCGCCGAGCGCTCCGTCGCGGCCTCCGAGCGGCTGCGCGGCCCCGACCACCCGCGCACGCTGAGCTCCCGCAGCTATCTCGCCAGCGCCTGCCGCTCGGCGGGCGACCTGGACCGCGCGACGCCGCTGCACGAGCGCAACCTGGCCGACTGCGAGCGGGTCCTGGGCCCCGACCACCCCGACACCCTCGCCTCCCGTTCCAACCTGGCCCATCTGTACGCGCTGACCGGCGATCCGGACCGGGCGGCCCCGCTCCACGAGCGCAACCTCGCCGACTACGAACGCACCCTGGGCGCCGACCACCCGCACACCCTGGCCTCGCGCGCCAACCTGGCCACCGTCCACCGCTCGGCCGGCGATCTGGACCGCGCCCTGCCGCTGCTGACACGCAACCTCGCCGACCATGAGCGGGTCCTCGGCCCGGACCACCCCGAAACCCTCACCGCCCGCTCCAACCTCGCCTACGCGTACGAGCTGGCGGGCGACCCGGACCGGGCCGTTCCGCTGCACGAGCGCGTGCTGGCCGACCGCGAGCGGGTCCTCGGCGCCGCACATCCGCACACCGAGCTCGCCCGGGACCTGCTCACCAGGGCCCGCGCCGCGCGCCCTTGATCCTCTTCTCCGGTCCGCCCGCGCCACTTACATTGGCCCGATGACCAACGACTTGGTGGGTAATGAGGCTTCGCCGCGCCGTCGCATCGGCGTGATGTTCGACCGGGACGGCAAGCCCGAGGAACTGTCCGCGTTCGCGCGGGCGGTGGAGGAGTACGGAGCGGACGACCTGTGGGTCGTCGAGGACCTGGGCTGGGCCGGGGCGATCAGCTCGGCGACGCTCGCGCTGGCGGCCACCGAGCGGCTGCGCGTCGGCATCGGGATCGCCCCGGCCCCGCTGCGCAACCCGGCGCTGCTCGCCATGGAACTGGCCATGGTGGCCCGGGTGTTCCCGGGGCGGTTCATCGCGGGCGTCGGGCACGGCGTGCCGGAGTGGATGGCCCAGGTCGGCGCCGCGTCCCCGACCCCGCTGGCGCTGCTCGAAGAGACGATCACGGTGGTGCGCACCCTGCTGCGCGGCGAGACGGCCACCCTCGACGGCCGGGCCGTGCACATCGACGGCGTGACCCTGGTCCACCCGCCCGCCGAGCCCCCGCCGGTCGTCTCGGGTGTCGTACGCCCCCGCTCCCTGGAGCTGTCCGGCCGGGCCGCCGACGGCACCGTCATGGCCGAGGGCCAGGGCCCGGGCGCGATCGCCGCCGCGCTCGGCCATATCGCGAAGGGGCGCGCCACCGCCGGTGCCACCCACCCGCATGAGCTGGTCGTCTTCACCCATCTGTGCGTGGCCGACGACCCCGGGCGGGTGGCGACGGACACCGCGCCCGTACGCGACGAGTACTCCGAATGGCTCGGTGTTCCGCGCGAGGAGGTGTTCCTCGCGGCGGGCGACGCCGCCACCGCCGCCGAGCGGGTGCGAGCCCTGTGGGAGGCGGGCGCGGAGACGGTCGTACTGCGTCCGGTGGGCGACGATCCGCTGGCCCAGGTGCGCGCGGCGCTGGGGGCGTTGGAGCTCTGACGGCCGGTCTCCGATTGCGCGCGATCCTGGCACCGACTTAGCGTAAATGTAACAAATAGGGCATACAGGGCGTGTCGCCCTGTGTCCCTTCCTCGTCTATGTCGTCGTGTGGAGGATCCATGTCGGTGATGACTGGCGCCCAACCCATGCAGCAGACCCAGCCCCAGATGGGCCAGCAGCAGATCGCCCAGGTCGTGCAGCAGACGATCCAGCAGGCCTGTCAGCAGGCGAGCCAGCAGATCGCGCAGCGCCTGCAGCACACCGTTCAGCAGCTCCAGCAGATCAACCAGCAGGGCCTGGGCCAGCAGGCGCACCCGTACCTGGCCATGGCGCTGCACTACTCGCTGCACAACGGGGTCCGGCAGGCGGTGGAGCAGGCCGTACAGCAGGCGCTGCCGGTCGCCATCGCGACGCTGATCCAGCAGCAGGGCCAGCAGGGCATGGGCCAGCAGGGCTTCGGCCAGCAGGGCCAGCAGGGCTTCGGCCAGCCGGGCATGGGCCAGCAGCAGTTCGGCCAGCAGCCGTACCAGCAGTACCAGCAGCAGCCCGGAATGGGCATGGGGCTGATGGGCCAGTCGCCGTTCGGCATCGGCTGACACCTGGGTTGACGCGGTGCGGTGTGCCCGGAACGTTTCCGAGCACACCGCATCACCGTGGGAGCGCGGCCCCGGTCGCCGGAGCACACCGGAGCACAAGCGTAAGGACGACGTTGGCGTGGTGAAGGTGGACGTGATGCTCAAGAACAGGCCCGAGAACGACAGCGACGGCGCGGGCGCGGGCGGGCCCGGGCGCGCGGGCGGCGGCCGTGAGGAGGGGCAGCGCAAGAAGAACACGCGGCGCTCCCTCGCCGTGCGCCCGCGCCGCGAGCGGTATCTGGTGGCCCCGCTGCCCCAGCATCTGCTCCCACCCGGGGTGGCCGCGCTCGACATGGACGCGGTGTGCGAGCGGCTGGGCCGGATGCCGGAGGTCGCGGTGGTCCGCCGGCTCCGGTCCGCGAAGAAGCCGGACTCGGCGGGGCCGCCCGCCTGCTGCCCGGAGATCGCGGTGGTCGAGGCGGCCGAGGACCAGGTGCCGGCCCTGCGGTCGGCACACGTCCATGTGGAGCCGGACCTGCCGCTGACCGGGGCGGGCGCGGGCGCGGCCACCGGGCGGGTGGCGGGGACGATGCCGCTGGCCGACCCGGGTCTGATCGCCCCGCTGGATACGCCCGTGGAGATCTCGCTGCGAATCTGTGGCCCGGACGAGGAGCCGCTGGCCGGGGCCGGGGTGTTCCTCATCGGGGCGTCCTGGCCGGTCCAGGGCGTCACGCGCGCCGACGGGACGGCGACGCTGGTGCTGGCCACCGATACGGCGGAGTCCGTCCAGGCCCTGTACGTCCGCCCCGCGGGCGGCTATGTGGACCGCTGGATCCACCACCCGGACCTCTCGGACACCCAGGAGAACCTGGTCACCCTCACCCCGCTGGCCAAGGTGTACCCGGGGCTCGAGGAGCGGCAGCAGTACGGCTGGGGCCAGCAGGCCATGCGGCTCGACCGGCTGCCGCCCACGTTCCGAGGCTTCGGCGTGAAGGTCGCGGTCATCGGCTCCGGCGTCGCCGCCGACCACCCCGATCTGAAGGACCGGGTGCGCTCCGGCGCGGACCTGGTCGGCGGTACGGAACAGGGCTGGGCACACGACGCCATCGGCACCGGCACCCACGCGGCGGGTGTGATCGCCGCGGCCGATACGGGCCCCGGCGTCATCGGCATCGCCGTCGACGCCCGTATCGAGGCCTGCCGGGTGCTGCCCGGCGGCCGGTTCAGCGATCTGATCGCCGCGCTCGACCACTGCATCGACACCGAGGCCGACATCGCGCATATCGCGGTGGCCACCCCGTACTCCTCCGAACTGGTCTCCCGCAAACTCGCCGACGCCCACGCCGCGGGCGTCGCCTGCTTCGCCCCGGCGGGCGACTCCGGCGGGCCGGTCGCCTTCCCGGGGTCGCTGCCCACCGTGTTCACCGTCGGCGCGCTCGGCGCCTTCGGCTCGTACCCGCCCGACACCTCCCAGGCCACCCACGCGGGCCCGCCGCTGACCCCGGAGGGCCTGTTCACCGCGCGGTTCAGCGCGTACGGCCCCGAGGTCGACGCGGTCGCGCCGGGCGTGGCGGTCCTGTCCTGCTCGCCGCACGGCGGCTACGCGGCGCTGGACGGCACCGGACCGGCCTCGGCCCATGTCGCCGGTCTCGCCGCCCTCGTCCTCGCCCACCACGAGGACTTCCGCGGCCAGCTGCCGCCCCGCGGACCCGGCCGCGTCCAGCGCCTGTTCGAGATCATCGCCGTCGGCTGCCGCCCGCTGGCTCTCCCCGGCTCCTGGGAAGCGGCCCGCACCGGCCGCGGCCTGCCCGACGCCCTCGTCGCCCTGGGCCTGGCCCCGGGCGTACAACTCGCCCCCATGGGCGCGTCCTTCGCCGCACCCATGGCGGGCTACGGCGCCTCCCCGCAGTGATGGCGCGGGGCCGTGCCCGGTCTCGGCGCGGCCCCGCGGACGTCACCATCCGCGCTGGCGTGGCGCGTTGTGCCAGGAGATCGGGGGATCGGGGGGATCGGGATGGACGCTCGGGACATGGTGGCCCTGGGGCGTACGGGGCTGTCGGTGAGCCGCCTCGGTCTTGGGCTGGCCTCCATCGGCGGCCTCTTCGCCCCCGTCCCCGCACAGCAGGCCGCCGCCACCGTCGAACACGCCTGGGAGCTGGGCATACGGCTCTACGACACCGCGCCCGTCTACGGATACGGGCGTTCGGAGACGTACGCCGGAGCCGCGCTGGGGCCCCGCCCGCGCGGGCAGTACGTCCTGTGTACGAAGGTGGGCCGGCTGATCGAGCCCGGCGGGCCGGACACCCAGCCCATCTGGGCCGACCCTCCGCCGGGCCTCGGGCCACGCCTGGACTACAGCTATCCGGCGGTCATGCGCTCGCTGGCGGAGAGTCTGGACCGGCTCGGCCTCGACCGGGTCGACGTACTCCATGTCCACGACCCCGACCAGGACTTCCCGACGGCCGTCACCCACGCCTACCGCGCGCTGGCCGAACTGCGCCGCGACGGCGTCATCGGCGCGGTCTCGCTCGGGGTCAACCACGCCGATGTCGCGGCCCGCTTTCTGCGGGAGGCCCCGCCGCCGGGGCCCGACTGCGTACTGCTCGCCGGGCGGTACACCCTGCTCGACCACTCCGGGCTGGCCGAACTGCTGCCGCTGTGCGCCGAACGCGGCGTCGCCGTCATGGCCGCCGGGGTGTACCAGTCCGGTCTGCTCGCAGACCCCCGCCCCGGTGCGCCGCACGGTTATCGTCACGTCCCCCGCGAACTGGGCGCGCGGGTGCGGGCGATCCGGGCCGTATGCGACCGGCACGCGGTGCCGCCCCTGGCCGCCGCGCTCCAGTTCCCGCTGGGACACCCGGCGGTGGTGACCGTTGTGGTCGGCGCCCGCGCGCCCCACGAGATCGCCGAGAGCGCCGGCCTCCTCGCGCACCCGGTTCCGCCCGCCTTCTGGGCCGAGCTCAAGGCCCTGGGACTGCTGCCCGAGGAGGCGCCGACGCCCTGACGGCCAAGGGCGACAACCTGTCAGCGGTCCCAGATCTTGCGGTACGCCTGGCGGTACCCCTCCGAGTCCCAGGACAGCGCGCCACCGCTGTTGGCGGCGGTGGTGATGTGGACGGGGGCGACGTAGCCGCTGGCCGGTTCCCCGGCGAAGGCCCGGTTGAACTCGTCGACGATCTGCCAGCCCTGCTCGGACAGCGGCTCGGGCACGGTCGCGGTCTGGAACTGCTTGCCGTTGACGCGCTCGAAGGCCGACGGGTCGCCGTCACCGGCACCGATGTTGTACGGGGCGCCGTCGCCGTCCTTCCCCGCGGCGCGCAGGGCCGGGGCGGCATGGCGGAAGTACAGGTCGTTGATGGCGACCGAGTAGGTCCACTTGTCCCCGAAGCGCTTGAGCAGGGAGGAGACCTCGTTGATGGAGCGGCTGTTGGCCTCGGGGATGGGGATGTTCTTGTAGTCCAGCAGCTTGACGTCGGAGCAGGTGGCCAGTTCCTTCTTGATCAGCTCGGACTTGTTCCTGGGGAAGTCGGACGTGGTGTCGGTGAATATGACCACGCCCGCGCGGCCGTTGGACCGGGCGATGATCCAGTCGGCGCTGATCCTCGCGACATCCTCGACCCTGGACGTCACATTGCTGAAGAGCTTCGGATCCTCGCTGGGGCCGGGGGCGGTGGTGGCGTGCCAGCCGATCACCGGGATGCCGGCCGCATCGGCCCGCTGGATCTCCTTGGGGATGATCTCGGGGCCGAAGCCGCTGATGACGATGCCGTCCGGCTTGCTGTCGACGGCCTCCTTGAAGGCGGCCTTGACGCCCGCGGTGGTGCCCTTGCCGTTGAGGATCCGGGCGCGCCAGCCGACGACCTTGGCGGCCTCCCCGACGCCCTGGGCGACTCCGGCGGGGCCGGGGTTGGCCAGGGTGTGCGCGATATAGACGATGGTCTTGCCGCGCACGGCCTTGGGCCCGCTGGTGGGGCCGGTCCAGGGCGCGTCCACGTCCTCGGCCTTCTCGACGGCCCGCTTGGCCTTGGTGAGCACGGTGGGACAGCCGGGCTTGGCGGAGCCCGAACCGGACACGTCGGCGTCGGAATCCGCGTCGCAGCCGGCGGCGGTGGCCACGGCCAGGAGCGCGGCGGCGGTCGCGACCGCCTTGCGGGTGGGGTGCACGGGTCTCCTCGCGGGGCAAGAAGGGGCTACGACTTCGGGGCGGGGGGCGGGGCGGTGGCGGAAAAACAGCGTAAGGGCGGTTGGCGGAGACATAGCGTACGGGGAAGGGGTCCGCTCGGGCGGCGGGGAGTCCCGTGAAGAGCGCTCAAAGCGTCTCCAAGAGCGCCTTTTCGATGGGCAAATGCCGCAGAAAGCACATGTTTCCTGGTCTTAATCGCCTATGCCTTGCATGCCTGCGCGCAAACGGTAGTGTTCAGCGCCGGTCGGACTGTGGCGCGATTCCATCGCTCGCACGCGGGCGTGAGTCGTCGCGCGCGCGGGCGAGGTGTGAGAGCGTCATGCTCCCCCGGTCGTCGGCGGTCGGCACCAACAACACCTCGGTCACCGCTCAGAAGCACATGAAAGGAGGCCCGGGGTGTCTGTGGACACGGTGGACCCCTCGCTCGGACCCAAGCCCGAAGCCGGTCCCGAACCCAGTCCCGATCCCGACTCGTCCGACAGTGCGCCGCTGACGCCGCGGACCCGCCGGAGGGCGGCAGCGCTTCTCGACCGATGGCCGTTCCGGCGCAAACTCAATGTCCTGGTGGCCGTGCCCGTCGCGGTCGTCGGCGTGCTGCTGGCCGTCGGCGTCACCAGCGAGGTGAACCAGGCCCAGGACGCCGCCCGGACCGCCGACGTGGTGCGTGACAGCACGCAGGTCGCGGAGCTGATCAACGACCTCCAGTCCGAACACCGCCAGGCGCTGCTGCTGTCCGTGCAGCACGACGCGCTCCGGCCCGGCACCGCCCTGCCCTCGACCAACGCCTACCGCAAGGCGCAGCGCAAGACCGACGAGCAGGCATCCGCCGTGCGTTCGGCCTTCGACGAGCAGGGCCTGCCGAAGGAGGAGGCACAGGCGCTGGAGTACGTCCGGGGCCTGGCCGTACTGCGCGACAAGGTCGAACGGGGCTCGGTCTCGGCCGCCGGCATCAGCCCGGCGTACTCGGCCGCCGTCGAGTACCTGATCGACGGCATCGGGCTCGACACCTCCTCCGATACCTCGTCGTCCTCGATCATCCGGCTGCTCGACGCGGCGCTGCGCGCCGACGCCGCCCACGCGGCCTTCGAGAGCGGGGTGTTCTCCGCACAGACCCAGGACGCCAACGCCCTCACCGAGTACAGCCACGCGGTCAGCGCCCACGCGGTCTACGACTACCAGGTGGACCGGTTCAGCAGGATCGCCACCCGGGAACAGGTCCTGGCCCTCAGCGGCATCGAGCGCGCGGCCGAGCAGAACGGCATCTCGGACCAGTTCGCGGAGCTCCAGATCGACCCGAGCTCCCTCCAGGGCCAGTCGCCGCAGCAGCTGCGCAAGGCGATGGCCGCCGGAACCGACCAGGCCGGGTCCCGCCTCGACATCACCCGGTCGCTCATCGGACAGATCGCCGACCGGGCCGACGGCCTCTCCAAGAGCGCCCTGGACAAGGCGCTGGTCATGGTCGCGCTGGCCCTGCTCGGCTTCGCGGTCTGGCTGACGTTCTCCGTCCTGGTCCGCCGCTCGGTCGTACGCCCCCTGGCGGCCCTGACCGGCGCCGCGCACCAGGTGGTCGATGTGGCGGGCCAGGAACTCGCCCGGGTCGAGGACGACGACGACTCGGCGGAGCGCACCCCGCTGAGCCCGCAGCCGATCCCGGTCCCGGTCCGTGACGAGATCGGCGACCTGGCCGAGGCCTTCAACCAGGTGCAGATCACCGCCGCGGCGCTGCTGGAGCGGCAGGTGCTCAGCCGCCAGAACGTCGCCGAGATGTTCGGCAACGTCGGGCGCCGCGTCTCCAACCTGACCTCGCGCCAGCTCATGCTGATCGACGCCGTCGAACGCGAGGAGACCGACCCCGAGATCCTGGAACGGCTCTACCGCATCGACCACATCGCCGTACGCCTCCAGCGCAACGCCGACAGCCTGATGCTGCTCGCCGGCATCCGGGAGACGGATGTGGAGGCCCGGCCGATCACCCTGGCCAACGTCATCCGGGCGGGCCTCGGCCGGATCGAGGGGTTCCAGCGGGTGGCCCTGCGGTCCGAGACGGAGATCACCGTCGCGCCCGACATCATCGCCGACCTGACGCTGATGCTCGCCGAACTGCTGGAGAACGCGGTCTCGTTCTCGCCCTCCCACACGCCCGTCGAGGTGGTCGTCCGGCCCGGCAGCGACGTCAGCTCGCAAGGCGGGGCGCTGATCGAGGTCATCGACCACGGCCTGGGGATGAGCGCGGAACGCCTCGACGAGGAGAACGCCCGACTCGTCCGCCGCGAGCGGCTGGACCTCGTACCGAGCAAGGTGCTCGGCCTCTTCGTGGTCGGCAGCCTCGCCCGGCGCTGGGGCATCCGGGTCTCCCTGAGCCGTACGCCCGGGGGCGGGGTCACCGGCTCCGTCTGGATCCCGGCCGCGCTGATGCTGACCGTGAGCCCGCTGGACCTGACGCCGGCGGCGGATGCGCCTACGGCGGCGGCGGACGAGGCCAAGGGCGGAACGGTATGGGAACTCCCGGCGAGGCCGGACCCCTTGACGCAGCCCGAGCGGGAGTCCGCCGCGCCCACGCCGCTGCCCGTACGGACCCACACCACCGCACCGGCGCAGCCGGGCGGGCTGCCAAGGCGCATCCCGAACCGCAAGGGGACGGACGGGCCGGCGGCCGACGCACGGACAACCGATGCGTCCTCCATCGACTCACCGCCCTCCCGCCCGCTGCGCAAGCGGGTACGGGGAGCGACCCTCGCCACGACCACGACCACGGCGCCCGCCGACCGGGGCATCCCGGCCGTGCGCCGGCCCGTCGACGCCGAGGCGGTCCGTACCGAACTCGACGAGTTCGAGGCCGCCGTACGCAGGGCCCACCAGGACAGCGCCGCCACCCCCACGGAACCAGCACCGTCCCACGATCAGAGACCCAGGAAGGAGTCGGGCAGTGACAACGCCGACAGATAACGGCAGTTCCGAGGAGCGGGCGGAACCCACCGATCTGCGTGCCGCCGCGGCCGACTTCACCTGGCTGCTGGACCGGTTCGCGGGCGAGACCGCCGGAGTGGTGGACGCCATCGCGGTGTCCTCCGACGGCCTGCTGATCGCCGTCTCCCAGCTGCGCGAGCAGGCCGACTCGGAGCGGCTTGCCGCGATCGTGTCCGGCATCACCAGCCTCGCCGCGGGCGCCTCCGGCAACTACGGCCTCGGCGGCCTCAACAAGGTCATCATCGACCTGGAGGGCGGCCATGTGCTGGTGTCGGCCATCGGCAGCGGGGCCGTTCTGGGCGTAGTGGCCTCGAAGGAGGCCAAGCTGGGCAATATCGCCTATGAGATGGCCCTGTTCGCCAACCGGGCCGGAGCCGCGCTCACTCCCCAGCTGGTGCTGGAGCTGAAGAAGAGCGCCGGCTCCACCCCGGCCGGCTGACCCGGCCCACTACACAGGGGCACAGGGCACAGGCATTCAGGAGGGGATCGTGATGGCCGCCGGTGAATCAGTACCGCACGAGGCAGCGGGAAGTGCGGGCAGCGCGGGCGGGGCAGGCAGCGCGGGCGGCGCGGGCAGCGCCTGGGACGCGCCGGAGCCGACCGGCCGCGCCTCCGCGGTCCGGCCGTTCCTGCTGACCGCCGGCCGGGTGTCGGGGAGCGGTGCCGCGCCGTCGCTCCCGGTCGAGTCCCAGGTCGTGGCGACCCCGACCGGGCTCTCCGCCCTGGACTCGCTCGCCTTCGAACACCACGACCTCGTCGCCGCCTGCCGGCGTCCGCAGTCGGTGGCGGAGCTCGCCGCCCAGCTGCGACTGCACCTCAACGTGGTCCGGGTGCTGGCGGGGGACCTGTGCACCGCCGGACATCTGGCGGTCCATGTGCCCAACGCCAAGGCGACCCAGGACATCTCCGTACTGCGAAGGGTTATCGATGGTCTCCGTGCCGTCCCCGACTCCCGGGGCACACTCCGCGACAGCAGCTGAACAGCCGTCGGCCGGCCAGCCGCCGCTGCCGGTCAAGCTGGTCATCGCCGGCGGCTTCGGGGTCGGCAAGACCACGGCGGTGGGCGCGATCTCCGAGATCCGCCCGCTGACCACCGAGGCCGCGATCACGGAGGTCGCGGCGGGGGTGGACGATCTCACCCACACCCCCGGCAAGACCACCACCACGGTCGCGATGGACTTCGGCTGTATCACCATCGACCCGACGCTCAAGCTGTATCTGTTCGGCACGCCGGGCCAGGACCGGTTCGGCTTCATGTGGGACGACGTGGTCGAGGGCGCCCTCGGCGGCCTGGTGATCGTGGACACCCGCCGGCTGGACGACTGTTACGCGGCGGTGGACTACTTCGAGCACAAGGACGTCCCCTTCGCCGTCGCCGTCAACGCCTTCGACGGGGAGGTGCAGCACGACCTCGACGAGGTGCGGTGGGCGCTGGACATCTCCGAACACGTACCGCTGGTCGTCTTCGACGCCCGTGAGACGGGCTCGGTCCGGGACGCGCTGCTGGTCGTACTCGACGTCGCGCTGGCTCGGGCGCAGAGCGCGGCGGTGAGCTGAGACGACGCGAGGAGCGGAGGAGCGGAGGAGCGAAGGAGGAAGGAAGAGGAGGAGGATGCCAGGATGACCACCACCTCACGAGCCCATTCGTTCAACGAGGCCGCCGCCCAGTACGCCGCGAACCGCCCCTCCTACCCGCCCGCCGTCCTGGACACCATCGAGCAGATCATGGACCGCCCTCTCGTCGGCGCCCGCGTCGCCGACGTGGGCGCGGGCACCGGAATCGCCACGGTCCTGCTGCGCGAACGCGGCGCCGATGTGCTCGCCGTAGAGCCCGGCGACGGTATGACGGCCGAGTTCCGCCGTACGCTGCCCGACACGCCGATCGTCCGCGGCGACGGCAACGCCCTGCCCCTGGTCGACGCGTCCCACGACCTCATCACGTACGCCCAGTCCTGGCACTGGACCGACATCACCCGCTCCGTCCCCGAGGCGCTGCGCGTCCTGCGCCCGGGCGGCGCGCTCGCGGTCTGGTGGAACACCAGCGCCCTCGATGTGCCGTGGATCGCCGCGCAGGACGAGCGCATCGCCCATCACTGCGGAGTGAAGTCCCCCTCCAAGGAGCGCCCCGACGACGACCGCGCCATCCAACTCGCGGGCCTGGCGGGGCTGAGCGTCACGCGCCGCAAGCTGCGCTGGAGCCGCGCCGTCCCTCTGGACACCCATCTGGCGAACATCGGCAGCCACTCGGCGTTCCTCGTCCTCGGCGAGGCCGGCGCCCGCGCCTTCCTCACCGAGGAGCGCGGCCGCCTGGGCGCGATCTTCCCGGAGGGGATGGTGGAGGAGACGTACGTGGTAGACCTCCTGGTGGCGGTCCGGCCCTAGGCCCCTGGGTCGACCGCGGCACGACTGGCCAGCCGCTCGTAACGCTGCCGAGCGGCCTGCGGAGTCCCGAGCCCGAGCCCGAAGGCCACCTCCTGCCACGTCATACCGCGCCCCCGCGCCATCTGGAGCAGCCCGACCTCCAGCTCGTCCATCTCCCCGCGCACCAGCGGTACGAGACTCAACGCGGCGGTGATATCGGCCTGATCCACCTCCGCCTCCCCATCGACCGGCTGCGCGACCCCACTGAGCAGGAACGACACCAGCCTGACGGCCTCGTGCGGCCCGATGAGCGAAGCGTGCGCCTGCCGCCGACGCTGCTCGTCGGTGGCGGCGTGCCGCTCGGCGATGCGCATCAACGACGCGTAGACGCGGTGGGCTCGTGCCTGGTCGGGGGACGGGGGTGTGAAGGGATCGGGGTGCTGATCGGGAGTTGACGACATGAGATCAGGATGGGAGGCGCACGATCTGATGTCAACTGATAGTTGTAAACGAATCGTTCAAAGGGTGCGATGACGGCCGGCTACCCGACGTCCACTACCGGAACCTCCGGAGCGAAGAGGCTGACCGCGCTGCTCAACCGCTCCCAGCAGAGATCAGTCGAAGTAGGCGACCAGTCGAACCCCTCGTGGGCCGAAGCGTCCTGCCAGGGCCTTCATCACGGCGAAGACGTGCTCCCAGCCGCTGCCGGGCCCGATGGCCTGCCCGCGCGTGACGCGGTGGAAGCCCAACGTCGCTGATCCCGATGTCCAGGTTCCGTGGCGAGCCGTCGCAGGGGAACTGCCGACCGGGGGTTCCCCGAAGCGGTTGATGATCTCGATCGGCCAGGTATCCGTCACCCAGTACTCCCAGACCGCTGCCGACGTCTCGGGCTCCTGGACTCGCAGGAGCCCGCGGGATCCTCGGGGAACGGCGCCCATGTCGATGGCCTCCAGCTCCTGCCACGCGACCCAGGTGGCACCGTGGAGCGTGTCGAGGGGAGCCCATCGCTCATAGTCGCCGCGGACCTGGGCTGAGACATCCCCAGGCAGCCCACGACCGGCGGCCACCGGTTCCCAGCCGGCGTAGTTCCGGACACCGAAGAGGCATCCGAAGGCCGTGTAGTCGTTCCCGGAGTACAGCGGGGACAGGTCCATGGCGTACAGCCACGGCGCGTCGTCGTACCAGTCGTGATCGGCACATGGATGGCGGGTCTCGATGCAGCCGTAGATGTCCGTGCTCACGCCGGAAGGTTAGGAACCCCGGGAACGTACGGCCAGCGCTTTTGGGAGAGGGCGGGTTCAGAGGAAGTTCAGAAGTTCCTGTGAGAGTCTGGCGCGCCTCACAGACCGGCACACGGGGCGCACATGCGCGCGCCGCCCTGTCATGGTCACCTCTGGAGGAAAAACCTGATGAGCCTCACCGTGATCAACGGTCTGCCCGCACACGTCCTGTTCGTGCACTTCGTCGTCGTGCTCGTTCCCTTGACCGCCCTGGCGGTGGTGGTTGGCGCGATATGGCCGAGTGCGGCCCGGCGGATGGGGGTTGTGCTCCCCCTGCTGGGCCTTGTGACGCTGGCGAGCGTGCCCGTGGCCACGCAGGCCGGCGAGTGGCTGGAGGAGCACGTCGACAGCAACGCCCTGGTGCGCAGGCACGCCGAGCTCGGCGACGGGCTGCTTCCCTGGGCCGCGGGCCTGTTCGTGCTGGCGACGGCGGTCTGGTGGACGACCCGCAGGTCGGCGTCGGCGGAGGCGGCCCCCGGGGAGCGGACCCGGGCGGCCGCGCCCCGGTCCGCGCTGGTTGTCCGGGTCGCGGCAGTGGTGCTCTCCGTCGGGGTGGCCGCGGGCGCCGTCGTGGACGTGTACCGGATCGGCGACTCCGGAGCGAAGGCCGCCTGGCACGACGGCTTCTCCAAGACCGCCGACGGCGAACGCGGCGACAACCGCTGACCTCCTCGTCCGGCTTTTAGATCTCGCCGAGTTGGCCGGCCAGATCGGTCAGGTCGTCGGCGTACAGGTCGAACCGGTCCGAGGAGGCGGGCGGGTCGCCGACGGGGCGGGCGACATAGGCGGTGCGCAGGCCGAGGCGCTGCGCTCCGCGCAGGTCCCAGGCGTGGGCGGCGACCATCAGCAGCCGCTCCGGCGGCCGTCCGGAGACGGTGACGGCCAGCTGATAGACCGCCGGGTCGGGCTTGTAGGTCCGGGCGTCCTCGGCCGACAGGGCCTGGTGCCAGCGCAGCCCGGCGTGGGCGTTGAGCCCCAGCAGCGCCGTACGGCTCGCGTTGGAGAGCCCGATCAGCGGGAACCGTTCGGCGAGTCGGGCGAGCCCTGCCACGGTGTCGGGCCACGGCGGCAGCCGGCGAGCCGACAGCGCCAGCGCCGCTACGGCGGCCGGGTCGCCGACTCCGGCGGCGTCGGCGACGAGCCGGGCGGCTTCCCGGTCGAGGGCGTCACTGGCGAGGTAGGGGCGGCCGCCGTCGAGGACGCGACGCTGCTCGCGGTCGATGTGCTGCTGCCACAGCGACAACAGATGCTCGGTCCTGGGCTCGTCGAGCGACGGGTCGAGTTCACGAATGCCGGCGCGGAGTCCGGCGGGTTCGTCGACGAGTGTGCCGAGCACGTCGAACACGACGGCATCGATCTCCAGCACTGACATGAGCGAACTCTCCCGGGCGAAGCTATGTAAGGGCTAAAGTTGCTGTTAGCCGAACGTAGCGAGAGGTTCGCCAGGGATGCAAGTCACGTTGGACGATTACGCCTGGGCGGCGGGGGTCGCGACCGACCTGGTCAACACAACCGCCGAAGTCTGGCGCGGCGACGACCACCTGCCCGACCTGGCCGCCCTGGTCGAGTTCACCGACCAACTCGGAGACCCGTCCGCAAACGACGAGGTGCCCGGCGCACTCTCCGCACTGGCCCGCCGCGCAAGCACCGCCGACCTCCACGCGGTCCACGCCCTCCGGAAAACCGTGCGCGACCTGATCGACCACCCCGACCGCGCCCACCTCATCGCCGGCGCCACCACGCTCACCTCGCCCGCCCAAGGTGCCACCCTGATTCCTGATCCCGCACACGGGAACCGCACACGCTGGGCCGTCCCACTCCGTGACGGAGCAACCGTCGCCGACGCCCTGTCATTGATCTGCGGCATCGGCATCCTCGGCGTCGTACACACCCTCGGCGAACAGCGCTTCCGCCCATGCACCGCGCCCACCTGCCGGGGAGCGTTCATCGACACCACCCGCCCCGGCAGCCGCCGCTACTGCATGCCCGGCCTGTGCGGCAACCGCACCAACGTCGCCAACCACCGCGCCCGCCACACCACAACGCGCGACCGGCTCACCAACTCCGAGTAGACGGGCCCCCGTTCGGCGGTATGGGTGCCACTGAATGTGGACGTAGGTGGCCCGCTGGGCGATGTGAAGGGCGTCAAGCGGCGTGCGGCACGAACGAGACGCGGGTTTCTTCCGTATCGATCGACACGTCCAGTGCGGCGTCCAGCGCCTTGGCCAAGGGGCGCAGGAGCGGGAGCGTGGGCGCGGTGCCGCCGCCCTCAAGGCGGTCGATGTCGTCCGTGGACAGCCCCGTCCGCTCGGCGAGCGACGCTTGGTCGATTCCCAAGGCCGTGCGACGGTCGTAGACCGCCTGCCCCAGGGCGATGGCGGCGCCCGCCTCGACGTACGCCGGATCGGCTCGATGTTCCTCGGGGATCGTCCATGAGGTGTGGTAAGCCCTGCTCACGGTGACTCCTCGAACGTCCGGTGATAGGTGGTCTGCGCGGCGGCGTGCGACCCTTCGCATTCCTGCTGGGCCCACAGGCAGGTGAGGCGTACGGTGCCGTCGCCCAGGTGGTCGGCGTGGCGCTCGACCGCGCGGTAGTGCTCGCGCGGCAGAGCATCCAGCCACTCTCTTACCTCAGGTTCGATCTCGATGTCGTACGGTCGCTCCACCGTTCGCAGCGTAGGCAGGACGCAGGGAATCGCCGCGACTTCGGGCAGCGATCATCCGATCGGATGACACGTCGGCGCGTCCCCTCTTCGTCGAACGCCTACCGGTCGATCGGGAAGCGGTAGACCGTCGAATGCCGGACCTGGAAACCGAGGCGTTCATAGAGTCGGTTTGCTGCTGCACGATCCGGCCGGGAGGTGAGATCGACTGTCCGGGCGCCCGCCTCCCGGGCAATTCGCAAGGCCTCCTGAGTGAGGAGGCCCGCGACTCCCTTGCCTCGCGCATCACTGTCGACGACCACGTCTTCGATTCGGGCTCGCAGCCCGGACGGCAAGGGCAACAGCACCAGAGTCAGGGTGCCGACGATCGCATCGGACGTCCGGGCGGCGAGCACAGTGTTCGCTTCACACGTCACCATCCGGTCGACCGCTTCGTAGTCGAGGGGCTTGGCTGTCGAGGACAGCTGCGGCAGCAGTCGACCGAAGACATCGACGAGTTCTTGACTCGCTTCCTGGATGATCTCTACACGGACGCCCATGCCGGAAGCTTATCCACCGTCAGGAACAAGCCAGCGTCGGCCGACGCTCACCGCGGCGGGAGGCCGAGCGCGGAGTGTGCGTCATCGAGGATCTTGCGGATCGCGGACGCGGCGCGTCGGGCCTGCGTGGCGTCGCCGGTCTCGGCGGTGTCCTCCCAGTGACGGAACTCTTTCGCGAGATTCGGCTGCCGCTGAATGTGGACGTAGACGGCCCACTGGGCGATGAACCGCTGGAGGGGGGAAAGGTCGGAAGCGTCTCGGAAACTCTGTGTGTGCCTGTGGGTTTCAGGCTTTCGGGCGCGGCGTGGCCGCGCGTCGTCACGGTGGGGTCCGAACCTCGGGGTGAGGGGGTGGACTTTGGTGGCGTGCGCGTGGTGGAAGCCGGTCCGCTCGGCGGCGTGGGTGCGCCGTCGACAGGTTTCGCGGGAGAGCCGCCCCCGCCATGCCGAAGGAGGCTCCGGCCGGGCTGGGGCGGGTACTCCATGACCTGGCCCGCGCCCCGGGAAGGGGGCGTGGGTCTGGGTGTCATGCCCCGCCGGACGCTTGACCGCCCCGGTGGGGGTGGTGGCGGGGACCGTACGCACATCGGGCATACGGCGGGAAGGCTTCAACGCCCCCCGGACGGCCGCCGGTCGGGGCCCCTCTAGAGTGCGGGCCCGGCGCGTGGGTGTGGGCCGGGTGGGGGTGGGACGGGTCTTGCCGGGGGTGGTCTTCGGTCCGCGTGGCCGGGGGTGGGTGGTGGTGCGGCGGGCGCGGCGCAGGTGGCGGGTGGTCTTCTTCGAGCGGCGCACGAGGGTGACGGTGCCCTCGGCGGTGGTGCGGATGGTGCGGATGCCGGTGGCACGCTCGGTGGTGGTGTGGGTCTGGCCGAGGAGGCCGCGGGAGACGATGCGGCGGGCGGCTGCGTGGTCGCGGTCCAGGGACAGGCCGCACCTGGTGCAGTGAGCCCAGCTCCAGCCGCGCTCGCCCAGCCGGTCGGGCGCGGGATGGTGGCCGAGTGTCCCCAGGCATTGAGGGCAGAGGGCGGAGGTGCCCCGGGCCGGGACGGTGACCACCGTGATGCCCGCTTTGGCGGCCAGGTGTCGTATCGCGTCGGTGACGGTGCCCCGTACCTGCCCGGACAGCCGGGCGTTGCCCCGGCGCTTCCCACGGGCTTCGAGGGTGGCCAGGTCTTCGAGGTAGATCACGGACGCGCCCAGGGCGCTGGCCTGGTCGACGGCCCAGCGGGCGGCCGACCACGCGAGTGCGTGGTTCAGGTGCCGGATGCGGGCGCACACCCGGGCATGCTCGCGCTCCAGCACCGCCGCCCGGTCAAGAAGCGGGCCCCAGGCGCGGTGTGGGGCGCCGCGCGAGGCCGCGAGCGCCTGGTAGTGGTCGCGTTTGGCGGCCAGGTGTTCGCGGTGGCTGCGCAGGCGGTGCAGTTTCGCGCTGATCGCGGTGGCGTCGAAGATCAGCGGCCGGCCGTCGGTGACCACCCGCGCGCCTGTGCCCCGCCCGGTCAGGCGGCCCACCGCTCCGGTCAGCAGGGTGTTGACACCCCAGTCGAAACCCATCGCCACGGTGTGCCCGGTGGCCTGGGTGGCGGGGTGGGGGCGGGAGTGGGGCAGGTCGACCGCGGCCCGGCCGCTGGGGGTGGGGCGCAGGGTCGGAGCGTGCAGCAGCGCGTCCGCCTCGACGGTGGCGGGCAGGCGCAGGTCGATGACGTGCCAGGCCCAGTCCCGCCGCGAGCGGGGAGCAGCGCACAACGGGAGCTTGACCCGCAGCCGGGCCCAGACCGGGTCCAGGCGTTCCAGGGTGGTCTGCTGGCAGTCCATCGCCGCCAGCAGCACCTGGCACGCCACCGCCGGCGGCCCCTCCAGCTCACACAGCCCCGACGGCAACCGCCCCGCATGCGAACGGACGAATTCCCGGATCTGACGGGTCCGGTTACGGACCTCCGCCCCACCCACCCCAGCAGGCAGCACCGCCCGCAACGCCGCCCACTCCGCTCCCGTACGCCGGGACGGATCAGCAGGCCACGTCGCCAGTAACGCCCCCACAACCGTCCGGCGGTGCAGAGCCAGCCGCAAGGCACGGGCCGCCTGCTCCTCACCCGCCCGCCGCACCCGATCCGACACATACACCCCCACACCCCCCGCCCCGACACACTCGGCATAAGCAGAAGATGCCGGGGCGGGGGTGTTCCAGCCCAGGCGGCGCAGAGCCATCCAACCCTTGGACGGCAACGCCTCACCCCGTCCGTCCACCCCGGCGGCCAGCACATCCAACGACGCCTCATCCCACCGGGACGCAACCAGCCCAGCCGTCAGATCCCGACACAAAACACTGAGGAAACCCACCCGTTCATACAGCACCTGCTGCCCAACCCGGCACCCGCTGTCCTCCAGGACCGCACGGAAAGCGGTACACGTCGCCGTCGCCATCAACCTAGCCACGACCCTCCCCACGCCCGGTAGCGGAGAAGCGCCCCGGACCTCCGCTGCCGGTGCCGGGGACCGGATCGCCGATCCTCAGCCGCAGTGCCCCCGGGCGTACACCCACCCTGCGCGGCCACCAACAACCGAAGAAGCTCCATGACCACACACCCTATGACCACGCCATTACCAAATAGACAAAACCAACGCGAACCCCACACAATCGAATGACAGTTCGCTGAATTACCCACGCATCCACGCCAGCCTTGCTATGCACCATCAACAAGGCTTCATAAGCGAAGCGCCCAACAGCTGAAGACCCTGGCAAGGGCGGCCGCGGAGGGGCTTCCGGGCACCGCCTGGTAGACGATGATCACTTGCTGCTCGGCGCCCCCGACGGTGAGCGCCTGTCGCCGCAGGGCGAGCTCCCCGACGACCGGAAGCGCGAATCGTTTGAGCTCGTCGCGGGAGGGGCGTGCGTCGTGCCGCGCCCACAGGCCGCGGAATTCGTCGTCCGCCTCCAGTTCGGCGACGAGCCGGGCGGTCCCCGGGTCGCGTGGGTCGGCTTCGGCGCGCAGGGCCGCGGCCGTCTGCGCGGCGATCTCCGGCCAGTCAGGGAACAGCCGGCGGGTCCCGGGGACGAGGAACATGTCCCGGGCCAGGTTGTGCCCGGGCTCGTACATCGGGGCGAGCGCGCGGGCCCACTTGTTCGCGGCCAGCACGTCGAACCGCCGGTTGCGTACGAACGCGGGAGTGCGCCGGCGTAGCCCGGGTGTACCTGCGTGACGCGCGTGTGGCGGGCAGCGGCCGGTCGGTCTGGGCGGCCACTGATCAACGACGGCCGTTCACTTCGCCGGGGAGTCGGCTGCAGGGCCGGTCGGGCGGGCACGGAATCGGTTGCGACCCTCATGCGTTGAGAGCAGTGTCCGTGGGATTCCGGTGGTGTGCGAGCCGAGTAGCCCGAACGACCGAGCTGACAGATATTGGAGGGCCGTAATGGCTGCGCAGAGGGCCGTGCTGGCGGGCGGATGCTTCTGGGGGATGGAGGAGCTGATCCGGCGCCTTCCGGGGGTGACGGCGACCCGGGTCGGATACACCGGGGGTGACGTGCCGAACGCGACGTACCGTAACCACGGCACGCACGCGGAGGCCATCGAGATCCTTTTCGACCCCGCGAAGACCGACTTCCGTGCGCTCCTGGAGTTCTTCTTCCAGATCCACGACCCGAGCACCAAGAACCGCCAGGGCAACGACATCGGCCTCAGCTACCGCTCGGGGATCTACTACGTCGACGACGAGCAGAAGCGGATCGCCGAGGACACGATCGCGGATGTGGACGCCTCCGGACTGTGGCCGGGCAAGGTCGTCACCGAGGTGGAGCCGGTCGGCCCCTTCTGGGAGGCCGAGCCCGAGCACCAGGACTACCTTCAGCGCTACCCGGACGGCTACACCTGCCACTTCCCGCGCCCGGGATGGCGGCTGCCCGCCCGTACGGAGGGCTGACCACGACGCCCCACGCCCCCCTCAGCGCGGCAGCGGCTCAGCGCGGCAGCGTCGCCGGCGTGCCGCCCCGGCCCTCCCAGCCCGCCACCGCCAGCGCCCGGTAGACGGTGTACTCCGCCGCCGGGTCCGTGCCGTACGACCACGGGACCGCGCCCACGTGTCCGTCCACGTGGCGGAGCTGGTCCATCGCCTCCGCGTAGCGCTCGGCGCGCACCAGGAACCAGACCAGCAGGTGACGGACGTGGGGCTGGACCGGGTGGTCGGCCGGGGCCTCGCGGACCGCGAAGAGGGCGCCTTCGATGGCGCGGGTGACGACCGCGCTCTGGTACAGGGTGCGTACCAGGTTGGCCTCCGGGAGGTGCTCGAAGACCGCGAAGAGGGGGAGGGCGGGCAGCAGGCTCTTGGCCGGGGCGGAGCCGGCGGCGGCGTGGCTGAAGGCGTCGGCGAGGGCCTGCGAGCCGTGCCACTTCTCGCACCAGTAGTGGAGCGCGGCGAGGTGGGCGCCCATGTGGTGCGGGGCGCGCTCGGTGACCTTGGACCAGAGCTCTTCGAAGTCGGCCTGCCGGTAGACGAGGCCGCGGGCGATGCCGAGCTCGATGATGTACGGCACGGGGTCGTCCGGCGCCAGCCGCGCCGCCTCGGCGCAGACCGTACGGGCCTCCTCCAGGATCATCCGGAAGTCCTCGGACGACGGGTCGCGCAGCGCCTGGCGGACCAGGAACTCCGCGTGCACGGCGGCCGCGCCCGGGTCCTCGGGCGCCGCGACCCGCCAGGTGCGCAGCCACATGCCGCCCTGGCCCGGCGCCTGGGCCAGCTCGAACGCTGCCGCGCCCGCCAGGGTCTGGACCCGCTGCCAGCGCAGTTCGGAAGTCGCGTCGGTGAGGGCCAGCAGGCGGGCGGCGGGCTGCCAGTCCTGGGTGCGCTGGACCTCCTCCAGAGCCTCGATCAGCTCGCGGTCCGGGCCGGGCAGCCGTACGTCCAACTGGTCGCGCGGTACGAAGCCGTACGCCCCCGGGTCCGTGGCGAGCACCGCGCCGCGGTTGGCCTCGCTGCCGCCGCGCATCCGGCGCACGGCGGGCACGATGAGGACACCGCCGATCATGACGATGGCGATGAGGAAGATCAGATACTCCATGTGTGTCCCCTGCTGCCCCTGCTGTATGCCCGGTACCCGTAGTGAGAACGTCTGTGCTCCAGCCTATGTGCCCGCCCGGTCGTTGAACCCGCTAGTACCGCGGTGGGCATTACCCTCGGCCCCATGACCGAGCAGCACACCCAGCAGCCCGACCCGCACAACGGTGCGGGGCGCAGCGCGCAGAGCTTCGAAACCCTCGCCATCCACGCGGGGCAGGAGGCGGACCCGCTCACGGGCGCCGTCGTCCCTCCGATCTACCAGGTCTCCACCTATAAGCAGGACGGGGTGGGCGGGCTCCGCGGCGGATACGAGTACAGCCGCTCCGCCAACCCCACCCGCACCGCCCTCGAGGAGAACCTGGCGGCGCTGGAGGGCGGGCGCCGCGGCCTCGCCTTCGCGTCCGGGCTCGCCGCCGAGGACTGCCTGCTGCGCACGCTGCTGGTGCCCGGTGACCACGTCGTCATCCCGAACGACGCGTACGGCGGCACGTTCCGCCTCTTCGCCAAGGTCGCCGAGCGGTGGGGCGTGGAGTGGTCGGTCGCCGACACCTCCGACCCGGCCGCGGTGCGGGCCGAGCTGCGGCCCCGTACGAAGGTGATCTGGGTCGAGACCCCGAGCAATCCGCTGCTCGGCATCACCGACATCGCCGCGGTCGCCGACATCGCCCGTACCGCCGGGGCCCGTCTCGTCGTCGACAACACCTTCGCCAGCCCGTATCTGCAGCAGCCGCTCGCGCTGGGCGCGGATGTCGTCGTGCACTCGACGACCAAGTACATGGGCGGCCACTCGGACGTCGTCGGCGGCGCGCTCGTGGTCTCCGACCCCGCCCTCGGCGACGAACTGGCCTTCCACCAGAACGCCATGGGCGCGGTCGCCGGGCCGTTCGACTCCTGGCTGGTGCTGCGCGGCATCAAGACCCTCGCCGTACGGATGGACCGGCACAGCGCGAACGCCACGCGCGTCGCGGAGCTGCTTGTCGCGCACCCCAAGGTGACCGAGGTCTTCTACCCGGGGCTGCCCGGGCACGCGGGGCACGAGGTCGCGGCCAAGCAGATGCGGGCTTTCGGCGGCATGGTCTCCTTCCGCGTCGCGGGCGGCGAGCAGGCGGCGGTCGACGTCTGCGACCGGGCGCGGCTGTTCACGCTCGGCGAGTCGCTGGGCGGCGTCGAGTCGCTGATCGAGCACCCGGGCCGGATGACGCACGCCTCGGTGGCGGGGTCGGCCCTGGAGGTGCCCGCCGATCTGGTCCGGCTCTCGGTGGGCATCGAGGCGGTCGACGATCTGCTCGCGGATCTCAGCCAGGCTCTCGCGTAATCCGGTCCGCTTACCGCCGTCACCACCCCTCCAGGGGAGGCGTGGTGTCGGTCGGCGGCGTCGTCCACGGCTGGACGATCACCGCCCAGACCGTGAAGGCGATGATCGCGGCGATCAGCAGGACCCAGCCGACGGCCCGTACGGCGCGGTGGCGGCGCAGCATCCGCCGCCCCCGCCCGGCCGCCCGGTCGGCCAGGTCCGGCGGCACGGCCGGGTACGGGCCGTTCAGCATGCGGCGGACCTCGTCCTCCTTGCGGTCGGGGAAGCTCATGAGTCCGCCTTCTGCTCGGGGAGGCTCATGGGGCCGGCCTTGCGGTCCGGGAAGCTCATGACGCCGCCCCCGCCGCCCGGCGGGGCTCCGGGCGTGCGCTTCGCGTCTCCGGCGCGTGGCTGCGCATCAGCGCCACCGAGCGCGTACAGATGGCGCGCACCCGCTCGACCGGCAGTCCGAGGGCGGCCGCGGCCTGCTCCTCCGCCACGCCCTCCTGCAGCCGCAACACCAGCACCAGGCGTTCCTGCGGGGTGAGCCGTCCCAGGAGGCCGTCGCGCGGCCGGCGGTAGCGCCAGGCGCGGTTGGCGAAGAGGGTGGCCAGTTCCCGGCGGGTGTGGTCGTACGGATCTTCTCCGCGCAGCCGGTCCCAGCGGGCGTAGGTGCGGGCGAGCGCGGCGGTCAGCAGGCGCTCGGCGGCGCTGTTCTCCCCCAGTGGTCCCCCTGGAATGTCCCCCGGTGCTTCCCCCGTGAGCAGTGTGGCCGCATGCAGCAGCCGACCGCCCGCCCCCGCGGCGAACGCCGCGAACTCCCGGGCGCGGCGGCTTTCCCGTGCTGCCCGCCTCTCGCGCACCCGTCCTCCGCCTCCCGTCCCTTTCAGGACACGGGTCCCCCTTCAGGACACGGCAGGCACGGCCACCCGGTCAAGAGGCGTGCCCCCGGAGGTGCTGCGGGGTGGCTCAGAACTGGCTCAGGATGCGGACGCCGCCTGGGGCACTGTGGCGTGCGCGGCGGCCAGCGCGACGTTGAAACGGGTGAGCAGATCGCAGAAGATGTCCCGCTCCTCCACGGTCCAGTCGTCGGTCACCTGCGCCATCAGGGCGCGCCGTGAGGACCGCACCTCCTCCAGGCGGGCCTTGCCGCGCGGGGAGAGCTGGAGGACGACCGCGCGGCCGTCCTCGGGGTGGGAGGTGCGCTTGACCATGCCGGAGTCGACGAGCGGGGCGACCTGGCGGGTGACGGTGGACGAGTCGATGCCCATGCCCGCGGCGAGCGCCTTGACGCCCATCGGTCCTTCCTTGTCGAGCCGGTTGAGCAGCAGATATGCGGCGCGGTCCATGGAGTTGCGGGCCTGTCCGACGCCGCCGAGGCGGGTCTGTTCGGCGCGCCGGGCGAAGACCGCGACCTGGTGCTGCAGGAGGTCGAGTACGCCGGTGTCGAGGTGGGTCGTCATGTCCGATTGGGTGGGCATGGACTAAGGCTCACTTCATGCGGTGGTCTGTGGGATGGGGCACAGAGTACGCGGCTGGGGGCCCGCCCGTACGGGGGCTGCAGAAACCTGCCGCCCGGATCCGGCCGCCGCTGGTGCGTGTGGGGCGAGCTGCGAGACTTGGGACCATGGCCCCACGCACTACCCGCACTTCCGGTACCTCGTCTTCCGGTGTTCCGACGTCCGTGATCACGCTCGACGAGGTGCGTGCGGCGCAGAAAATGCTCTCGGGGGTCTCCCGGGTCACCGCGCTCGAAGGCAGCCGCTATCTGTCCGGTCTGGTGGGTTCGCCGGTGCATCTGAAGTGCGAGAACCTGCAGCGTACGGGCTCTTTCAAGCTGCGCGGGGCGTACGTGCGGATCGCCGGGCTCAGCGCCGAGGAGCGGGCCGCGGGCGTGGTGGCGGCCAGCGCCGGGAACCATGCGCAGGGCGTCGCGCTGGCCGCCTCGCTGCTGGGTGTGCGTTCGACCGTCTTCATGCCGCAGGGCGCGCCGCTGCCGAAGATCGCGGCCACCCGGGACTACGGCGCCGATGTGCGGCTGCACGGCCAGATCGTGGACGAGACGATGCACGCCGCGCAGGAGTACGCCCGGCGCACGGGCGCGGTCTTCATCCACCCCTTCGACCACCCGGACATCATCGCCGGGCAGGGCACGTTGGGCCTGGAGGTCCTGGAACAGTGCCCGGAAGTACGCACGGTCGTGGTCGGCGTCGGCGGCGGCGGGCTCGCGGCCGGGGTGGCGGTGGCGGTGAAGGCGCTGCGGCCGGATGTACGGGTGGTGGGGGTGCAGGCGGCGGGCGCCGCGGCGTATCCGCCCTCGCTGGCCGCCGGGCATCCGGTGTCGATCGAGTCGCCCACGACGATGGCCGACGGGATCAAGGTGGGGCGCCCCGGCGATGTGCCGTTCCGGATCATCGACGAGCTCGTGGACGAGGTCCGTACGGTGTCCGAGGACGCGCTGGCCGCGGCGCTGCTGCTGTGTCTGGAGCGGGCGAAGCTGGTGGTCGAGCCGGCCGGGGCCTGCTCGGTGGCCGCGCTGCTCGCGGAGCCGGAGTCCTTCGAGGGGCCGGTGGTGGCGGTGCTCTCGGGCGGCAATGTGGATCCGCTGCTGATGCAGCGCATCCTGCGGCACGGCATGGCCGCGGCGGGGCGCTATCTCTCGCTGCGGCTGCGGCTCACGGACCGGCCGGGGGCGCTCGCCACCCTGTTGGCGGCACTGACGACGGTCGATGCGAATGTGCTGGACGTGGGCCATGTACGGACCGATCCGCGGCTCGGGCTCACCGAGGCCGAGGTGGAGCTGCACCTCGAGACGAAGGGGCCCGAGCACTGCGACGAGGTGCGGGAGGCGCTGCGCGAGGCGGGTTACCGGGTGTTGCCGTAGGGCTCTCTTCCTCTGTGTCCCTTGCCCTGTGTCCCTTGCCCCGTGGTTTTCCACAGGCGGTTTTCCACAGGCATGGACAGGCGGGGTAATTCGGGCGAAAGTTGGATCCCTCGATAAGCACACCGCACGGACATGGGGGACGCATATGCCAGGTGCCATCTATGCCGAAGGTCTGGTGAAGACCTTCGGCGACGTCAGAGCCTTGGACGGGGTCGATCTCGACGTACCGGAAGGGACCGTGCTCGGGCTGCTCGGGCCCAACGGGGCCGGGAAGACCACCGCGGTGCGGGTGCTGACCACGCTGCTGGAGCCGGACAGCGGTAAGGCGCGGGTGGCGGGTGTGGACGTGCTGCGCCACCCCGATCAGGTGCGTCGTTCGATCGGGCTGTCCGGGCAGTTCGCCGCCGTGGACGAGTATCTGACCGGCCGTGAGAACCTGCGCATGGTGGGGCAGCTGTACCAGATGGGCGCGCGGGAGGCGAAGGCGCGCGCGAGCGAGCTGCTGGAGCGGTTCCATCTGGCGGACGCGGCCGACCGCGTCGCCAAGACGTACTCCGGCGGGATGCGCCGTCGGCTGGACCTGGCGGCCGCCCTGGTCGTCAGCCCGCCGGTGATGTTCATGGACGAGCCGACCACCGGCCTCGACCCGCGAAACCGGCAGGCGCTGTGGGAGGTCATCCAGGAGCTGGTGGCGGGCGGCACGACGCTGCTGCTGACGACTCAGTATCTGGAAGAGGCCGATCATCTGGCGCATGACATCTGTGTGATCGACCGCGGCCGGGTCATCGCGCGCGGCACCTCCGACCAGCTCAAGGCGCGTACGGGCGGGGAGCGGGTGGAGGTGGTGGTCCACGGCCCCGCCCGTATCGAGGTCGCGGAGGAGGTGCTGCGGGGCTTCGGCAAGGGCGAGATCGCCGTGCAGCGGCACACCCGTAAGGTCACCGTCCCGGTCGTCGGCGGGGCCAAGCTGCTCGCCGAGGTGATCCGGGAGCTGGATGCGCGCGGGGTGGAGATCGACGACATCGGGCTGCGCCGACCGACTCTCGACGATGTGTTCATCTCGCTCACCGGCCACGGTGCCGAGGGCGGCGATGGTGCCGAGGAGGAGGTCAAGTGATGGCCAGAGTGGAGGAGACAACGCCCGAGTCCACTCCCGGGGCGACGACCGATACGACCTCCGGCACGGCATCCGGGACGGCCACCGACACGGCTGCTGACACGGCTCCCGGGGCGGTTTCCGGGGCGGCTGCGGCGCGTGGGGGCCGCGTTGCCGTGCCCCCGCGGGTGTGGGGCGGGCCCCTCCAGTCGGTCCGTGACTCGCTCGTCGTGGCCCGTCGCAATCTGATCCGCATGATGCGGATTCCCGAGGTGGTGGTGTTCGGTCTGGTCCAACCCATCATGTTCGTGGTGCTGTTCAGCTATGTCTTCGGTGGCGCGATCATGGTCCCGGGGCAGAGCAGCGCCGACGCGAATGTGTATCGGGAGTTCCTGATGGCGGGGATCTTCGCGCAGACCGTGACCTTCGCGACGGCGGGCGCGGGCGCCGGGATCGCCGACGATATGCACAAGGGCCTGATCGACCGCTTCCGTTCGCTGCCGATGGCGCGCGGCGCGGTGCTCACCGGCCGTACGTTGGCGGATCTGGTGCAGACGGCGCTGACGCTGGTGGTCCTGGCGATCGTCGCGGTCATCGTGGGATGGCGGATCCACGACGGGGTGCTGAAGGCGCTCGCGGCCTTCGGGCTGCTGCTTCTGCTGGGGTATGCCTTCTCATGGATCGGCGCGCTGATCGGGCTGTCCGTGCGGACCCCGGAGGCGGCCACCTCCGGCGGGCTGATCTGGCTGTTCCCGCTGACGTTCATCTCGAACGCGTTTGTGCCCTCCAGCAAGATGCCCGCGTTCCTGGGGCATATCGCCGACTGGAATCCGTTCAGCGCCACGGTGCAGGCGAGCCGTCAGCTGTTCGGTAACCCTGAGGGGCTGGTCTCCGACGCCTGGCCGATGCAGCACCCGGTGCTCGCCTCGGTCCTCTGGTCGACCCTGATCATCCTGGCCTTCCGGACGCTGGCGGTCCGTAAGTACCGCTCGGCGACCGCCTGAGCGAGGCGGTCGCCGAGATGGGCCGGGATCGCGCCGGGATCGGGCGCCGGGTCGAGATCGGGGCGATCATCGGCCCTGGCGGGGCGCGGCGTCAGCTCTGGTAGGGCTTGGCCTCGAGGATCTTCACCGACGCGGTGCGGCCGTTCGGCAGCTCGTACGAGGCGTCCTCGCCGACCTTCTTGCCGTTCACACCCGAGCCCAGCGGGGACTGCGGCGAGTAGGTCTCGATGTCCGAGCTCGCGTACTCGCGGGAGGCCAGCAGGAACGTCAGGCTGTCGTTCGGGTCGCCGTCGAAGGCGATGGTGACGACCATGCCCGGAGCGACCACGCCGGTGTCCGCGGGGGCCTCGCCGACCTTCGCGTGCTGCAGCAGCTGTGTCAGCTGGCGAACACGGAGCTCCTGCTTGCCCTGCTCCTCCTTGGCGGCGTGGTACCCGCCGTTCTCCCGCAGGTCACCTTCCTCGCGGGCAGCCTCGATCTTCTTCGCGATCTCGACACGTGCGGGACCCGACAGGTACTCCAGCTCGGCCTTGAGCTGGTCGTACGCCTCCTGGGTCAGCCAGGTGACGTTCTCGCTGGTCTGGGTCACAGGTGCTCCTCGTCGGTGCTGGGAATACAAATGAACGCCCTACTCAGAAGGGTGCGCCTTCAAAGCCGGGCGAAACCACGAGCCTAACAATTCCGGCTCGAAACGGGGAGGAGGAATGTGGGCGCAATGTGGATGAAACGCGTCAGTGCAGGTCAGACGGGGCTCAGTGGCCCGACACCCGATCGCAGCCGACCAGCTCGGCGCTGGTCGCCCGAGCCGTGGTGCGCACCGTCACGACCTTGACCGCATCGCCCTGGCCCTTGCGGAAGGTGAAGTCCTTGCGCCCCACCTCGCCGTGCTCCTTGTCGAGGGTACGCACGGTGCACACCCCGGTGGTGCCGGTGTCCTTGGTGATCTCCAGACGCACGTCGACGGCGCTGTCGGAGACCACCTTGAAACCGGTCACCTGGCCGCTGATCTCCTGCTGGCCGGTGATGTACGAATAACCAAACCAGGCGATCATGGCAACGAACCCGGCGCCGAGCACGGCACCCAGGATCTTCAGCTTGCGGTCGGCACGCTGGTCCGCCGACCGGCCGTAACGCCCGTCAGGCAGTCCCTCGCGGACCGTGGCCATGATCGTTCCTCCTGGTTGGCGGACCCGGAATTATTCGCCCCCGGTTTGGGTCACTATAGAAGCCGTCTTCCACGACGAATCACCGAGGATCGAGACTTGACTGATCAGCTGCGTTTGATGGCCGTCCATGCCCACCCCGACGACGAGTCGAGCAAGGGCGCGGCCACCATGGCCAAGTACGTGTCCGAGGGGGTGGACGTGCTGGTCGCGACCTGCACAGGCGGTGAGCGCGGGTCCATCCTCAACCCCAAGCTCCAGGGGGACCCCTATATCGAGGAGCACATCCACGAGGTACGCGCCAAGGAGATGGACGAGGCGCGCGAGATCCTCGGGGTCAAACAGGAGTGGCTGGGCTATGTGGACTCCGGGCTGCCCGAGGGCGACCCGCTGCCGCCGCTGCCCGAGGGCTGCTTCGCGCTGCAGGATGTGGACGAGGCGGCGGGGACGCTGGTCAAGCTGATCCGCGAGTTCAAGCCGCATGTCATCACCACGTATGACGAGAACGGCGGTTATCCGCACCCCGACCACATCATGACCCACAAGATCTCGATGGTGGCCTTCGACGCCGCGGGGGACCCGGAGAAGTACCCCGAGGCGGGCGAGCCGTGGCAGCCGCTCAAGCTCTACTACAACCAGGGCTTCAACCGGCCGCGCACCGTCGCGCTGCACGAAGGGCTGCTCGCACGCGGCATGGAGTCGCCGTACGGGGAGTGGCTGGAGCGCTGGAAGCAGTTCGAGCGGGCCGAGCGCACCCTGACCACCTTTGTGCCCTGCGCGGACTTCTTCGAGATCCGCGACAAGGCGCTGATCGCGCACCGCACCCAGATCGACCCCGACGGCGCCTGGTTCCGGGTGCCGATGGACATCCAGAAGGAGATCTGGCCGACCGAGGAATACGAGCTCGCGAAGTCGCTCGTGGACACATCCCTCCCCGAGGACGACCTCTTCGCGGGCATCCGCAACAATTGAGCTCATGATGAGCGCGACCAGCACCCTCGCCATGACGCATCTCGTGCCGCTCGCCAAGGAGCTCGACGAGAACAAGGTGACGCCGGGCGTCCTCGGCTTCATCGTCTTCGCGTTGATCGGCGGGGCGGTGTGGCTGCTGATGAAGTCCATGAACAAGCACATGAAGAAGGTGGACTTCGAGGAGGAGCCGGAGGCCGGGCAGACCGCCCCGGCCACCGCGTCCTCGAAGGCCGCCCCGGGCACCAAGGGCGAACGCACGGCCTGACCGACCACGGCGCCGCGCTGACGGCCTGCGCCCGACCGTCTCGCTGCCCCGACGGGCCGCGGGCCGATGCCGACCGTCTGACGGCCCGGCCGCCCGACGGCCGCCCGCCTGGCGGCTTGGTCGTCCGACGGCCCGACGGCCGCCGCCCCGAGGCCCGACCGCCTGACGGGCAGCGGCCTGATCGCCCGACGGGCGACTGCCGGACGGCCGATCGCCTGGCGGTCAGCCGCCTGACGGCCCGCTGCCCGGCGGTCCGTGGGCCGAGGCGGGACCCGCCCGGCCGGGCCGGGACCCGTCGGGCCGAGTCGTGTCATAGATCACCCCGGTCATCCTGGGTGGCTCTGTCGCCCCCGGCCCCGCCGCCCCGCGCACCCGTCGCGGTCGGCAGGACCGCCATGACCTCCCGGGAGTGGCGGCTCGGCACCATGCCGAGCTGCCACGCCTGCCATCCCGTCTCCGGCTCCACACCGCGCTCCAGCACCAGCGCGAACGCCTCCGCGCACCCCTCCAGCCGCGCGTCCCCCGCCCAGTCGGCCGACCGCAGCTCGCCAAGCAGCTCCGCCAGCTCCTCCTGGGCCACCGCCGTGCCGACGACCGAGCCGCCCGCCGAGGCGAACGGCAGCAGTGTGCAGCGCAGGAACCGGGCCCAGCTCTCGCCGCGCCGGTCGCCGTACTCCGCGAACAGCCGCGCCGCCTCCTCCACCAGGTCCAGCGCCTGCTCCGCCCGCCCGTTGCCCGCGTCGATCACCGCGAGCTCCACACAGGACCACGCCTCGCCATGGGCCACCCCCACCCGGCGGAAGTCCTGCCGCGCGTCCTGCAGCAGCTGCCGCGGGAATCCGCTGTTGCGCAGGGAGCCCGTCTGCGCCGCACGCAGATCCCGGGTGACCCGCGCGGAGTGGTGGCGGGCGCACGCCAGCCCGTACACATCCCGCATCCGGCTGAACATCGTGCGGGCCCGCTCCAGGTCGCGCACCGCCGAGTCGTGGTCGCCGCGCTCCTCCAGCGCCTGGCCCAGGTAGTAGAGCGTCCACGCCTCGCCGCGCGCGTCCTCGTTCTCCCGGTGACGGGACAGGGCCTGGCGCAGCTGGTCGACGGCGGCCGACGCCTCCCCGGCCACCAGCCGGGCGCGGGCCAGCTGGGTCAGCGCCCAGGCCTCGCCGCGCTGGTCGTGGGTGCGGCCGTAGGCATCCAGCGCCTCGTGCAGCTCCCGCTCCGCGCGCGGCACCTCGCCCATGCGCAGACACGCCTGGCCGAGCTGGAAGTGGGCCCACGCCTGGCCGTGCACGCTCTCGCTCTCCCGGTGCAGCTCCAGGGCCGCGTCCAGCAGCTCCAGCGCCCTGGCGAGCCGGCCCCGGTCGCGCTCAACCGCGGCCAGCGCGTGCATCGTCCACGCCCGGTCCGCGCGCAGCTCATCGGCCGCCTGAAGCTCCATGGCCTCGGTCAGCTTCGCCGCGGCCTCGGTGAGATTGCCCTGGTGGTGCAGGGTGATGCCCAGGCTGCACAGCGCGCGGGCCGCGCCCGCCTCGTGCTGCGCCTCGAAGTACAGGTCGACCACCGAGGACAGGGTGGTGCGGGCCTGGTCGAGCTCGCCCAGCTGCCGGGCCGCGATGCCGGTGCGCCACTGCACCGAGCGCATCAGCAGCCCCTGGTCCACGGCCTGGGTCAGCTCGCTGATCTCGCCGAGTCGGTACAGATCGCCGCGCAGCAGGCAGTAGTCGCACAGCGCGCCCAGCAGATGCAGCACCGCGGACTGGTCCACGCCCTCGGCGTGGCGCAGGGCGGCCGTGATGAAGCTCGACTCGTCGTCCAGCCAGCGCAGCGCCGCGTCCAGGGAGGTGAAGCCGTGGCCGCCCGCCGCGCCCCTGGTGAACATGTCGGCGCGGGTGGAGGTCTTGCCGTCGACCATCCGGATCACCGAGTCCGCCAGCTCGGCATAGCTGCGGATCAGCCGCTCCTGGGCGGCGGTGCGCCGGGCCGGCTCCTCCTCGTCCATCAGCCGGCCGTGGGCGAAGGCGCGCACCAGGTCGTGCAGGCGGTAGCGGCTGCCGCGGACGTGCTGGAGCAGCCCGGCGCGGGCCAGCGCGTCCAGGTGGCGGACAGCCTCTTGGTTGTCCGTCTCGTCCGTCTCCAGCAGCGCCGCCGCCGCGGCGGCGCCCAGGCTGGCGCGCCCGGCCAGCGCGAGACGGCGCAGCAGCCGCCGGGCGCCCTCGGTCTGGTCGGTGTAGCGCAGCCACAGCGCCCGCTCGACGGGGCCCACCGGGCCGTACGCCTCCAGGGCGGAGACCAGCAGGCCGGGGGTGCGGGTGGGGAGCGAGGAGCCCGCGATGCGCAGCGCCAGCGGCAGCCGGCCGCACAGCTCGGCGATCCGCTCCACGGACTGCGCGTCGTAGGGTCCCGCGCCCGTCGGCTCCTCGGCGGAGGCGCGCAGCAGCTCCTCGGCGCCCGGCTCGTCCAGCGGGCCGACCTCCAGCCGGTGGACCCACGCGGCCAGGTCGGGCGGCAGCGCGAGCGGGGCGCGCGAGGTGACCAGGACCAGGCTGTCGGACCGCTCCGGGACCAGCGTGCGCACCTGCTCGGCGTCGCTGGCGTCGTCCAGCACGATCGTCACGGGCAGGCCGGTCAGATGCTGGTGGTAGAGCTCGGTGAGCCGCTTGACGTGCTGCCCCTGGGCCGAGCGCTCCCGGAAGAGCAGCTGGTCGCGGGGCGCGCCGAGCCGGTTGAGCAGGTGCAGCAGCGCGTCCCGGGTGGGCAGCGGGGCCTGGCCCGGGCTGTCGCCGCGCAGATCCACCAGGCAGGCGCCGCGGAACTGGTCGCGCAGATGGTGCGCCGCCCGCACCGCCAGCATCGTCCGGCCCGACCCGGGCGGGCCCTCCAGCAGCACCACCGTCGGCCTGGTCTCCGTGCTCGCCCGCGCCTGCTGGACCCACTGGGCGATCTGGGTGATCTGGGCCCGGCGCCCGGCGAACGGGCCGTCCGCCTCCGGCAGTTGGCCGAAGGACTGCTCCAGCACCCTGCGCCTGCGGGCCGCCTGGCTGCGGTCCGCGCCGCGCAGCCGGACCGCCTGGCCGCCGCGGCCCGCGGAGCTCGCGCGGCCCGCGTCGCCCTTGCCCGAGCCGCCCGAGCCGCCCGAGCCGGACCCGGCGCCCGCGGTGGAGCGGGCGGGCCGGTTGGTGCCGCCGCTGCCGCGGGTGGCGGCCGTCGTCATCCGATGCCGGTCGACGAACGGCCGGATGCCGCGCACCTCCACGGCCGTCAGCCACTGGAGCCTCAGCTGCTCGGCCCCGCCCGGCTGATTGCGCAGCGCGGCCCGGCGGTGGGCGGCGGGCCAATGGCCTGCCGTGAGCCCCACGACCGCGGCCGCCGAGCCGGCCACCGCCGCGGTCACGCCCGCGCCCAGCGCCGTGGTCGCCGAGGTGCCCCAGGAGAGGTCCGCGCCGAAGGCCCCGGCGGCCGCGACCGCGCTGGCCAGCATCGGCGGGCCCAGCTGCCGGCGCGTCAGCCGCGACGACAGCGGCCGGCTCTCGGCCTCCGACTCCTCCAGCGCGCGCAGATACGCGCCGTACTCCTCGGCGGCCGTCGCCGCCATGCTGTCCAGCGCGGCCCGCGCGCGGCCCAGCAGCACCCCGCCGTCCGTCCGCCCGCCGGAGCGCCGCACCTCCTCCTCGACGGCGCGCGCGAGCAGCCGCTCGACCTCTCCACGATGACTGTCCCGCAGCGCGGTCGGTGATCCCGGCATCTTCGTCCCCCTCCTGCCAGCATCAAGTGTTCCGTTTCTGGCTCATATCCGGCAGGCCTGTGGATAACTCGCCCTCGCCATGAGTTGAGGGAGGATGGGGGCATGCCGAACCGTCTGGCGCATGAGACATCTCCGTACCTTCTCCAGCACGCGGACAATCCGGTCGCCTGGCGGCCGTGGTCCGACGACGCCTTCGAGGAGGCCCGCCGCCGCGGTGTGCCCGTGCTGCTGAGCGTCGGCTATTCGAGCTGTCACTGGTGCCATGTCATGGCCCGCGAATCCTTCGAGGACGAGGCGACCGCCGACTACCTCAACGCGCACTTCGTGTCCGTGAAGGTCGACCGCGAGGAGCGGCCGGACGTCGACGCCGTCTACATGGAGGCCGTGCAGGCCGCCACCGGCCAGGGCGGCTGGCCGATGACGGTCTTCCTGACCCCCGAGGCCGAGCCCTTCTACTTCGGCACGTACTTCCCGCCGGCGCCGCGCCACGGCATGCCGTCCTTCCGGCAGGTCCTCGAGGGCGTGCAGGCCGCCTGGGCGGACCGCCGTGACGAGGTGCAGGACGTGGCCGAGCGCATCGTGCGGGACCTCGCCGAGCGCGGCGGGGCCTCCCTGGCGTACGGGGCCGCCCAGCCGCCCGGGCCCGAGGATCTGCACACCGCGCTGATGACGCTGACCCGCGAATTCGACGCCGTGCACGGCGGTTTCGGGGGCGCGCCCAAGTTCCCGCCGTCCATGGTGCTGGAGTTCCTGCTGCGCCACCACGCCCGTACGGGTTCGGAGGGCGCGCTCCAGATGGTCCAGGCGACCTGCGAGGCGATGGCCCGCGGCGGAATCTACGACCAGCTCGGCGGCGGGTTCGCGCGCTACGCGGTCGACGCGACCTGGACCGTGCCGCACTTCGAGAAGATGCTCTACGATAATGCGCTTTTGTGTCGTGTCTATGCCCATTTGTGGCGAGCCACAGCCCGCGGCGGAGCCGCTAATGGACTCAGCGACCTCGCCCGCCGCGTCGCCGTGGAGACCGCCGACTTCCTGGTCCGCGAGCTGCGCACCGAACAGGGCGGATTCGCCTCCGCCCTCGACGCCGACAGCGACGACGGCAAGGGCGGGCACGCCGAGGGCGCGTACTACGTGTGGACCCCGGAGCAGCTCAGCGAGGCGCTGGGGGAGAAGGACGCCGAGCTCGCCGCCGAGCATTTTGGCGTGACCGAGGAGGGCACGTTCGAGCAGGGCGCCTCCGTGCTGCGGCTCCCCGACCGCGAGGCGCCGGCCGACGCCGGGCGCGTCGCCTCCGTACGGGAGCGGCTGCTGGCGGCGCGCGGGCAGCGGCCGCGCCCCGGCCGCGACGACAAGGTCGTCGCCGCGTGGAACGGCCTGGCGGTCGCCGCGCTCGCCGAGACCGGCGCGTACTTCGACCGCCCCGACCTCGTCGAGGCCGCGACCGAGGCCGCCGACCTGCTGGTGCGCGTCCACCTGGACGACCGCGGGCGGCTCGCCCGCACCTCCCTGGACGGCACGGCCGGATCCCACGCGGGCGTCCTGGAGGACTACGCGGATGTCGCCGAGGGCTTCCTCGCGCTGTCCTCCGTCACCGGCGAGGGCGCGTGGGTCGAGCTCGCGGGCCTGCTGCTGGACACCGTGCAGGGCCATTTCGCCGCCGAGGACGGCATGCTGTACGACACCGCGGACGACGCCGAGGCGCTGATCCGCCGCCCCCAGGACCCGACGGACAACGCCGCGCCCTCGGGCTGGACGGCCGCGGCCGGGGCCCTGCTGTCGTACGCCGCCGTCACCGGCGAGGACCGCCCCCGGGAGGCTGCCGAGCGCGCGCTCGGGGTGGTGCAGGCGCTCGGGGCGCGGGTGCCGCGGTTCATCGGCTGGGGGCTCGCGGTGGCCGAGGCGCTGCTGGACGGGCCGCGCGAGGTGGCCGTCGTCGGCCCCGGCGACGACCCGGCGACCCGTGCCCTGCACCGGGCCGCCCTCCTGGGCACCGCGCCCGGGGCGGTGGTCGCGGTCGGCGAGCCCGGCTCCCGGGAGGTGCCGCTGCTGCTGGACCGCCCGCTGCTGGAGGGGCGGCCCGCGGCGTACGTATGCCGCCGGTTCACCTGTGACGCGCCCACGGCGGACGCGGGGGCGCTGGCGGGGAAGCTGGGGTAACCCCCCCGGGGCTTGGGGTAACCCCCTGGGCCTGGGGTAACGCCCGGGCCCGGAACGGGGGCTACAGGGGGGCTACAGGGTCAGGCCGCGGGCCAGGATCTCCAGCGCGCGGTCGATCTCCTTCTCGATGTCCTCGATCCGCCCGCGGTCGAAGCAGTAGAAGATCGCTTCCTGCACCGCCGCGAGGAAGGCCGCCACGACCACCCGCACATCGAGGTCGTCCGCCGCCCGCCCGCTGCGCTCGGCCATCACCTCGCCGAGCATGTCGCGGGTCTGGGTCATGCCCTCGCTCATCCGCCCGCGCAGCGCGGGGACCTGCCGGATCAGCGTCAGCCTGATCTCCAACTCCCCGCGGGCGTCCTCGGCGTACTGGCGGATCAGATCGACGAGGGCGCGGCGCAGGGAGACCACCGGCGGCTCGTCGAGGGGCCGGGCGCGCAGCGCCTCCAGGATGAGCGGGTCGTACTCGTCCGTGAGGACGATGTCCTCCTTGGTGGGGAAGTAGCGGAAGACCGTGCTCGGGGAGACGTCCGCGGCCTCCGCGATCTGGTCGACCGGGGTGGCGTCGTACCCCTGTTCCTGGAAGAGCCGGTACGCGGCGCGCCGGATCGCCTGCCGGGTCTGGATCTTCTTGCGCTCACGCAGTCCGAGCTTGGGCGGGGCCGTGGGGGTGGTACGTGCCATGAAACTCATTGTCGGGCATCAGTGCGCTCCTGGGCCATGGCCGGTGCCTCGGTGTCCGGCCCGTCCTGCGTCTCTTGTGCGTTCTGCTCTTGTGCGTTCCGCGCGCCCCGGCCCGGCATGAAGAGCGCCGTCAGGACGGCCGCGGCGAGCGAGACGGCGGCGGTGACCAGCAGGGTGAGGTCCATGCCGTGGACGAAGGCGCGGTCGGCGGAGGCCGCGAGCTCGGGGCTGTGCAGGCGCTCGGCCAGCAGCCGGGCGGCGACGACCGAGTCGCCGGCGACATCCGCCGCGCCCGGCGGCAGTCCGGTGGTGTCCAGCCGGTCGTCGTACGCGTCCGCGAGCAGGCTGCCGAGCAGGGCGATCCCGAGGGCGCCGCCGACCTGCCGCAGCGTCATGAGGAGCCCCGAGCCGGTGCCCTCGCGGTCCTTGGGCAGCGAGCCGAGGGCCGCGTCCATGGCCGGGACGATGCCGAAGCCGAAGCCCAGGCCGGTGAGCGACAGCCAGAGCGCGGTCATGCCGTAGCCGTCGTCCACCTGGGTGCGCGAGCCGAGGAACGCGGCCGCGGCGATCACCAGCAGCCCGCCGGCGATGACGGGCCGGGCCCCGAAGCGCGCGGCGAGCGGGGCGGCCGTGCGGGCGGAGATCAGCAGCCCGCCCATCATGGGCAGCAGCCGCAGCCCGGTGCCGAAGGCGTCGTAGCCGACCACGGCCTGGAGGTACTGCGGCAGGACGAACAGCAGGCCCAGCAGGCAGAAGCTCACCAGCGTGGCGGTGACGGCGCTCCACAGGAAGGCGGGCCGGCGCAGCAGCGGCAGGTCGAGCATGGGGCGTACGGCCTGCCGCTCGCGCAGTACGAGGCCGGTCAGCAGCGCCGCCGACGCGGCGAACATGGTGCAGATGAGCGGGTCGGACCAGCCCCGGTGCGGGGCCTCGATGAAGCCGTAGACGAGCGTGGCGAGCCCGCCGGCGCTCAGGGCGGTGCTGGCGGACGCGACCTTGGGGGCGGCCGGGTCGCGGGACTCGGGGAGCAGGAACAGGCAGACGACCATGGCGATCGCGGCCATGGGGATGTTGATCAGGAAGACCGAGCCCCACCAGAAGTGGTCCAGGAGCCAGCCGCCGACCAGCGGTCCCAGCGGCATGCCGAGCGCGGCGGCCGCGCTGAGGGCCCCGATGGCCTTGGCGCGCTCCTCGGGGCCGAAGAAGGTGGGCACGACGGCCAGGGACAGCGGGGAGACCAGCGCGGCGCCCAGGCCCATGATCACGCGGGCGGCGATGACGAGGGCCACGGAGTCCACGAGGGTGCCGACGACCGAGCCGACCAGGAAGATCCCCAGGCCCGCCACCAGCATCGTACGGCGGCCGAACCGATCGCCGAGGAGACCGGCCGGGAGCATTCCGGCGGCGAAGACGAGGGTGTACGAGTCGGCGATCCACTGCTGTTCGCCGGTGTCGGCGCCGAGCGCCGTGGCCATCTGTGGCAGGGCGATGTTGAGGATCGTCGTATCGAAGCCGAGTACGAGCAGGGCCACGACGAGGGCCCCGAGCGCCCACCAGCGCCGCGGGTCCGGGACATCCCGGGCATCCGGAACAGCGAACATGACACACCTCCGAGAGTCACCGTCAAGTGACAGTAACTCTCAAAAGATGCGGGCTGTCAATCGATAGTGGGTGGGGGTGGTCAGGCGTGCTGATAGGCCACCAGGGAAATGCCCACGTAGTGGACGACGAAGGCGGCCAGCGTGAAGGAGTGGAACACCTCATGGAAGCCGAACCAGCGCGGTGAGGGGTTGGGGCGCTTGGTGCCGTAGACCACCGCACCCACGCTGTAGAGCAGCCCGCCGACGACGATCAGCGTCATCACGGCGAGGCCGCCGGTACGCAGGAAATCGGGCAGGAAGAAGACCGCGGCCCAGCCCAGGGCGATATAGCAGGGGGTGTAGAGCCAGCGCGGGGCGCCGACCCAGAAGACCCGGAAGGCGATCCCGGCGAGCGCCCCCACCCACACCAGCCACAGCAGCAACTGCTGCTTGCCGTCGGGCAGAAGCAGCAGCGTGAAGGGTGTATAGCTGCCCGCGATGATCAGGAAGATATTGGCGTGGTCCAGCCGGCGCAGCACGGCCGCGGCGCGCGGGCCCCAGTCGCCCCGGTGGTAGAGGGCGCTCACGCCGAACAGCGCGCAGGCGGTGAGGGTGAAGATGCCGCAGGCCAGGCGTCCGCGCGGACTGTCCGCGAGGGCGGTGAGGACCACGCCGGCGATGAGCGCGGCGGGAAACATGCCGGCGTGCAGCCACCCACGCAGTCGTGGCTTGACCGGGACCGGCGGAGCTGCCGGGGGCCCTGTCGTGGTGTCAACCGGAGCGTCAACGGTGGGATCAGGTACGGCGGCAGTCATGGCGCACATGCTACCTACGCCACCGTAGGTTACCCCCCTGTTTCGAGTGGTGATGGTCACCCTGCGCCCACTGGACAGATTGCCCGAGCCGTCGGATGATCAAATGAGCGCGGTCGGCACCGGATGAGCTGAGCATCCGGGTCGCAGCCCCCAAGGGGTAGCTGTCTCCATAACTCCCAAAACTCCCGAACATCGAAAAACGCATAGGGCGGGTATGAGTGCACATATCCGGCCAAACCCTCAATCAGTGACGCCGGACCGGAGCGGTCCCGGCGGAATGGAGCGATCGTGGCGCCCAGCAATGTGGCTTCCTCAACCACCGCAGCCCCCACCAGCCACCAGGAGCTGATCTCCTGGGTCGGCGAGATCGCCGAGCTCACCCAGCCCGACCGGGTGGTGTGGTGCGACGGCTCGGAGGCGGAGTACGAGCGACTGTGCGCGGAGCTCGTGGAGAAGGGAACGTTCCAGCGGCTCGATCCGATCAAGCGGCCGAACTCGTACTACGCCGCCTCCGACCCCACGGACGTGGCGCGCGTCGAGGACCGCACCTTCATATGCTCCGAGCGCGAGCAGGACGCGGGCCCGACCAACCACTGGAAACACCCGGACGAAATGCGCGAGATCTTCTCCGGGGAAAAGGGCGTCTTCCGGGGTTCGATGCGCGGCCGGACCATGTACGTGGTGCCGTTCTGCATGGGCCCGCTCGGCTCGCCGCTGTCCGCGATCGGCGTGGAGATCACCGACTCCGCGTACGTCGCCGTCTCCATGCGCACCATGACCCGCATGGGTCAGGACGTCCTCGACGTCCTCGGTGACCAGGGCTTCTTCGTCAAGGCCGTGCACACCCTCGGCGCCCCGCTGGAGGCCGGTCAGGCCGACGTCCCGTGGCCGTGCAACAGCACTAAGTACATCTCCCACTTCCCCGAGAGCCGGGAGATCTGGTCGTACGGCTCCGGCTACGGCGGCAACGCGCTGCTCGGCAAGAAGTGCTACGCGCTGCGCATCGCCTCCGTCATGGCCCGCGACGAGGGCTGGCTCGCCGAGCACATGCTGATCCTCAAGCTCACCCCGCCGCGCGGCGAGGCCAAGTACGTCGCGGCGGCCTTCCCGAGCGCCTGCGGCAAGACCAACCTCGCCATGCTGGAGCCGACCATCCACGGCTGGACGGTCGAGACCATCGGCGACGACATCGCCTGGATGCGGTTCGGCGAGGACGGCCAGCTGTACGCGATCAACCCCGAGGCGGGCTTCTTCGGCGTCGCGCCCGGCACCGGTGAGCACACCAACGCCAACGCCATGAAGACCCTGTGGGGCAACTCGGTCTTCACCAACGTCGCGCTCACCGACGACGGCGATGTGTGGTGGGAGGGCATGACCGAGGACGCGCCCGCGCACCTCACCGACTGGAAGGGCAACGACTGGACGCCCGAGTCCGGCACCCCCGCCGCCCACCCCAACGCCCGCTTCACCGTGCCCGCCGGGCAGTGCCCGATCATCGCGCCCGAGTGGGAGGACCCCAAGGGCGTGCCGATCTCGGCGATCCTGTTCGGCGGCCGGCGCGCCAGCGCGGTGCCGCTGGTCACCGAGTCCTTCGACTGGCAGCACGGCGTCTTCCTCGGCGCCAACGTGGCCAGCGAGAAGACCGCCGCGGCCGAGGGCAAGGTCGGCGAGCTGCGCCGCGACCCGTTCGCCATGCTGCCGTTCTGCGGCTACAACATGGGCGACTACATGGCCCACTGGGTGAAGGTCGGCAAGACCGCCGACCAGGCCAAGCTGCCGAAGATCTACTACGTGAACTGGTTCCGCAAGGACGCCGAGGGCCGGTTCGTATGGCCGGGCTTCGGTGAGAACAGCCGTGTGCTCAAGTGGATCGTCGACCGCCTCGACGGCAAGGCCGAGGGCGTGGAGACCGCGATCGGCGTGCTGCCGACCCGCGAGGCGCTGGACACCGAGGGCCTGGACATCCCCGACGCCGACCTCGACCTGCTGCTGACCGTCGACAAGGACGTATGGCGCGAGGAGGCGGCGCTGGTCCCCGACCACCTGCGCACCTTCGGCGACCACACGCCGCAGGAGATGTGGGACGAGCACCGCGCGCTCGTCGAGCGCCTGGGCTGAGCGACAGTCGCGAGCGACAGCTCCGCCGTCTCAGGCAAAGGGCCCCGCACCCAGGTGGTGCGGGGCCCGGCCTCGTTGTGGCGCGTCAGCCGCCGTTGGCGTCAGCCGCCGTTGGAGACCAGCTTCTTGACGCCGCGCTGGTCCGCGGCCGTGAACTTGCCGCCGTTGGTGTTCAGATAGCCGCCGTTCGGCGAGGCCATGACCGGCCGGTTCTCGTTCGGGCTGAACTTGGACGGGTCCGGGTGGTCAAGACCCATCATGTGGCCCAGCTCATGGGTGACCGCGTTGAGGGTCATCGCATGGGCCTTGGCCTTGTTCGAGCCGAACCAGGTGTTTTCCTTGCCGGTACTGGTCCAGTACTCGGTGTCCATCTCGACATATCCGCCCCAGGCGGAATGGTTCCGGGTGTTGTAGCAGGGAAGGGCGTGCGACATGCCCGCCTTCCCCATCGGCCGGTACTTCAGCAGAAACATGATGTGGTTCTGCGGCCCGGCGCAGTACTTCTTGTTGTTGTAATTCGTCCCGCCCTCGATCTTGGTGGACAGCACGAACTTGATTCCCGCGTTCTTCACCTCCGGCATGGCGTTGAGCTGCTGGACCGGAACCTTCAGATACGCGGTGAGCCAGCTCTGCGACTTCTGCGTCACGAAGGAGAGGGTGTACGTGCTGTTGTGCTGCAGATTGGTGATGTAGTACGGCGAGCCGGACTCCAGCTTCCAGCCCACGCCCTCGTTCGCGGCGCTCGCGGTCGAGGCCGTGGCGAATACCGTCCCGATGGCGGCGGCCAGGGCGATTCCGCCGGTTCTTTTCTTCATATGGTGCTCCCCGTTGTACCGAGGCCCGCCGTGCACGCCGGGCCGATCGGATCCTAATGGCCGTCCGATCGCCCGCCGGCACCCCCTCCGGGCGGCTTCAGTTGTTGCGCCCCCGGTCCTCCAGGTACCGCGTATGCGTCTGCTGCCGGCGGGCCTCCGCCTCCCGCAGGGCCGAGGCCATCGCGTTCGCCTCGTCGAACAGCAGCGTCAGCTGGCGCTCCAGATGGCGCTCGGGCGGGTCAGCGCCCGGGGCGAGCCGGGTCCACCAGCGGGTGCGGGCGTATGTGTCGACGGCCTCGGGGACGTCGTGGCGGATGATCCGCGACAGCGCGTACGTCCCCTCCGGGTCGAGCATCAGCGCCTCGCCCGCCAGCTCCGGGTCGAGCAGCGCCGCCAGCAGCCCGTCCAGCTCGGTGAGCCGGCCGGAGGCCGCGGGCGGCAGTTCGACCTCGCCGAGATAGTCCCGCAGCCGCGTGAAGTCCTCCCGCAGGGCGTCCAGTTCTCGGGCCGGGTCGGCGAAGTCCGGCGCCGCGGGCCGCTCGGGCGGGGCGATCAGCGCGCCCGCGCCGTACAGGCCGACCACCACCACCGGCCAGTAGGCGCCCGCGAGGCCGGTGAAGGTGAGAGCCAGGCCCGCGACCCCCGCCGCGCTGCCGGCGATGTTCTTACGGGACTCCAGATAGCGCAGGACCTTATTGCTCACACCGGCCTTATTGGTAGCCACGGATCTCCTCGAAGGCCTGGTCCAGCGAGCTCTTGGTCGCGTCGAAGAGCCGGCCGCCGGTGAGGGAGGCGATGTTCTCCAGCTCGCCGCGGTCGGAGTCGCCGAAGAGGATCGGGAAGACAGGGGTCGTCCGCTGTGCCCCGGGCAGGCGCCGGTAGAAGGACTCGAAGTCGTCGGCGGAGTCCCCGGCCGTGTTCTCCCCGTCCGTCATCAGCACGATCGAGGTGAAACGGTCGTCCCCGAGGGCCGAGGCGCGCTCGGCGAGATGGCGGTACGCCTCCCGCAGACTGCTGAAGATCGCGGTCTCCCCGTCGGCGGTCAGCGCCTTGGCGTCCGCGCGGATCGCGCCGAGCGCCTTGCCCGGGTCGGCCTCGGGCACCGTATGCGTACGGACCGCCTTCACCTCGGAGCCGAAGGGCATCAGCGTCACCTCCTCCCGGTCCCGGAACCGCTCCCCGGTGGCCGCGCCGTCCGCGCCGGCCAGCTGGGTCAGCGCCGTCTTGAGCCGGTCGAGCCGGTCGCCCTCCATCGAGCCGGAGGTGTCCAGTACGTACACCGTCCGCGAAGGCCGCCGCAGCTCGTTCTCGTACGCGGCGAGCAGCCCGTCGGCCACCGACCGGGTGCCGGGGAAGGGCAGTTCGCGCCGCTTGGCGGCGGACAGCGGGGCGGCGGGCCGTACGGAGGTGACGACGGGCCGCCGGAAGGTCCGCTCGGTCAGCATCCGCTGGGCCTCGGTGGACCGCAGATACTCGGTGAGCGCGCGGACCGAGTCCCGCGCGTCCTGGGGCGCGGAGGCGAGCGCGGTGAGCGGGTAGTCGGCGGTCACCACGCCGTCCTGGGGGCGGATCACCGTCAGGCCGGTGTGGTGGTCGCGGTTCAGGGACAGCAGGACGGACTCGTAGTTGATCAGGGCGTCCACATCGCCGCGCCGGGTGTACGCCTGGGCCAGCCACCCGGACGAACCGGACGTCAGCTTCTGCCCCGCGAAGAACTCCTTGAGCTTCGGCGTGACCTTCCGTACGTCCGCGTCGCGCAGCGCCGACTGGGCGCCGGACAGCCCCGAGGCGATCGAGATGAGCGCCGAGAAGCCGGAGTTGGAGCGCACCGGGTCGGTCATCCCGTACGTCAGCTTCCCGTCGGCCACCGCCTGGTGGATGCGGGCCCAGGTGACCTGGTCCGGATGCCAGCCCAGCCGCCGCACCACATCCGCCTTGACGCCGAGGGCGACCGGCGACGTCATCACCGGCGTCTCCGAGGTGATCTTCTTGGCGGTCTCCGGGCGCAGCCGCAGATAGTCGTTGGACGACAGCCAGATCGCCTCGTACGCCCCGTCGGCCTTCCCGGAGGCCACCCGCTCGACCGCGTCCTGGGTGCCCGACCAGGTGGCCTCGACGGTGACGCCGGTCGCCTCGCGCGCCGCGTCCAGCACCGGCTTCATATCCGTCAGCTCGCTGCTCGCCAGGATCCGCAGCGTGCCGGGGGCGCGCTTGCCGCCCCCCTTCTTGTCAGCGTCTTCCGAGTCCTCCGAATCTTCCGAGGTGCAGGCGGCGCTCACCGGCAGCACGGCGGCCAGACCGAGGGCCATGAAGGCGCGCCGGGGCACCCCGCGAGGAGATGGGTTCACTGCAGGCTCCCCTCGGCAGCGCTCGCCGAGCGGGTGCGCTCCAGATACGCACTCGCCTGCTGCAACTCGTCCGTCAGGGCCTCCACCGTCGTCGCCATCGACTCGGTCGCCCGCGCCTTGTAGGTGTCGATCGCGTCCAGCGTCCGGTAGATCTGCTGGAACGCGCCGCGCAGCGTCTCCACGCCCACCGCCGGGTCGGCCGCGATCCGCTGGATCTCGCCGCTCTGGGTGGCCAGCATCTCCGCATTGCCCCGGATCAGGTCCTCGGTCGTCCCGCGCAGGGCGTTGACCTGCTCGGTCACCTTGCGCTGGCTCTCCAGCGCGGAGGACAGCATCACCGCGATGCGCAGCGCCGAGACGGTGGTGGTCGCGGCCCGGTCGACGCCCTTGATCAGCTCCTCGTTGTTACGGCGTACGACGTCCATCGCCAGATACCCCTGCGCGCACACCGCGAGCTGCGTCAGCAGGTCCTGGTGCTTCTGCCGTACGGGGAAGAGGACATCGGCGCGCAGTGCGTCCGCCTGGGTCGGGTCGGTGGCCTCGACGGCCGTGATCTGCCGCTCCACCGCCGTGTCCAGGGCGTCGGCCAGCACCGCGTACTCCTGGAGCTTGGCCATGCTCTCCCAGAGCCGGATGCGCTCGGTGTGCAGGGCGGCGTTGTCGCGGCGCAATTCGTCCTGGCCGCCGCGCAGCGAGCCCACGATCTTGTTGAGGGTGCCCTGGGCGGAGGCGTACTTGGCGACGTGGTCGCGCAGCTTGTTGCCGCCCGGCAGCTTGGACAGCAGCTTGCGCGCGCCCTTCAGCTGGGTGTCGCGCGGGTCCAGGTCCTCGACGGTGCGGCGCAGTTCGACCAGCGAGGACGACACCCGGGTCTGCGCGTCGCCGTCGCCCTGCGCGAGGGAGCGCACGGTGCGGTCCAGCATCCGGTTGGACTGCTGGGCGGCGCCGCGCATCTCGCCCGCGCCGAGCGCGGTGATCTCGCCGATCCGGGTGGCGAACTCGGGGGAGCGGGCGTCCAGGCCGGCCAGCGTGGACACGTACTCGGAGGCGCGGCGCTCCATCTCGTCCCGTACGGAGTCCTCGACCGGCACCAGACCGGCCGCCTTCTCCTTGGGCACCGGGGCGACGGGCTCGGGCGGGGTGAGGACCAGGTCGTCGGTGTTGTCAGTGGCCATGATGGTCTGTCTCCCTAGGTCCTAGCTCGTCGCTCGTCGCGCGAGGTCCCGCAGCACCGCGGCCTTGGGCACGGGCGCCTGCCGCACCCCGGTCAGCCGCTGGTTGAGATACGCGGTGTGGGGCGCGGTGGCGGCGATGAACTCGGACGCCGCCCCCTGCGGCCGGAAGCCGTGCCGCACGGCCAGCTCGCGCAGCTTCTTGTCGCCGCTCAGCAGCTCCCCGAGCTTGCGGCCCTCGGGGGTCAGCGGCACCAGGGTGTGGTCGCTGTTGACCGTGACGTCCGGGTAGAGGACGACCATGTCGCCGACGTCCTGCTTCTGCAACAGCAGCGAGGCGACCTGCGATTCGTAGACGAGGACCAGCGGATTGGCCGCGCCGCTGATGAAGTCCCGGAACGGGGCGTCGGAGCTGGACTGCTGGGCGCCCTGGACGCTGATGAGCTTCTTCAGCAGCGGGGCGGTCCGGGCGACGTCCGCGTCATTGGCGACGATACGGCCGTCGTTGGCCACGTACGAGGCGGCGGCCAGATACAGCGCGCCCGAGTTGGACTGGGCGGGGTCGGTGCTGGTGATGGACACCACGCCGTTCAGCTCGCTGTACTTCCGCGAGCCCTTGAGCTGCTGCCAGGTGCGGTCCTCCTCGGCGGCCTTGAGATAGGCGCCCATCTTCAGCGTGCCGGTGTTCTTGCCGGCCGTCAGCGTCGCGAGCCCGTTGTCGGCCAGCACCCCGGCCGCGTTACGGTGCGCCACGACCACCAGGGGTGAGTAGAACGGCCGCAGCGGCGTACCGCTCACCCCGGCCTTCCGGGCCAGCTCGGCGGCGGGCGACTCGCTGCTCGGGAAGGCGAAGTCGTACCCCTTGAGTGGAAGGTTCTCCATCGCCCAGGAGCCGGACGTCTCTGTCTTGACGGTGACCCCCTTGTCCGCGAGGGCCTTCACCACATCGGGGTCGGCGAAGAACTCGGCCTTCTCCGACCCGATCACCCCGCGCACGGTCGTCGTTGCCGTGCCCTTGTCCTTATCGCGTCCCGTGACGACAGCGACAATCACGCCGCCGATCAACAGAACCGCCAGGACGATTCCGAATATGCGTCTCACGGCGGCAGCGTGCTCGCGGAAACCCACATTCCGGGCTTGATCAGATGACGGGAAGGTGAACTGCTGATCGCAGTCCGAAACGGGAATCGGCCATTCTGGAACGGGAGTTGGTGCTGCGGCGACCGGTGGCCGACGGCCATGGCCAGGGCCACTGTCGGACCGGTATGTCACCCTGTGCACCATGAGCGACACCCCGACCGAAACCCCGACCGACGACCTGGCCGACGACCTGATCGGTACGCAGGCCCCGGCGCACCGCCTCACCGATCCGGACGAGGCGATCGCCGCGCTGGAGCGCGCCGTGCCCGGCCTGGCGGCCCATCGCCGACCGGAGCCCGCCGCGCTCGACTGGGCGGTCCTGGAGGAGGGCCTGGGCACCGCGCTGCCCGCCGACTACAAGCGCCTCGCCGAGTGCTATCCCGACTTCATCCTCGGCGACTTCCTCCTTCCCAACCTCCCCAGGCCCGGGAAGGAGCGGTACCTGCTCGACGGCATCCGCGAGACGCTGACCGAGGACCTTGTGGACTGGGTGGAACACGACATGACAGCCGGTCTGCGCCCCCACCCGGCGCCGGGTGGGCTGCTGCCGTGGGGGGATTCCAACCAGGGCGACATGTTCCTGTGGAGCACGACCGGCGACGGCCCGGGGGAGTGGCTGGTCACCGTCGCCTCCCACAACGGCGAGTGGTGGCACTACGCGGGCGGTGCCGTCCAGTTCCTGGCGGAGCTGTGCGACGGCACGATCGAACCCTGGGCGCTGCCCTCGGTCGGCCTCGACGTCATCGCGTTGTGACGACCGTGCGGTCGAGCGGCTTGCGGAAGCACACCCGGGCCTGCCCCCGGCCGTCGTAGTCGCTGTGCACGGGCACCCCGTCGACCTCGCGGTCACCCGCCTCGCACTCGAACCCCAAGGCCCGGTGAAACGCGATGGACCCAGTGTTCCCCGGCGAGGTGATCGCGCGCACCTCCGTCCGGCCCGCCTCGGCGGCCCGCCGGAAGAAGGCCTCGTAGAGCCCGCGCGCCACGCCCTGCCCGCGCAGCCGGGGATCCACCCCCACGAAGTGGATATACGCCTCGCGGCCGTTGTCCCCGGAGTAGAAGCCGACCAGGAACGCCTTGACCGCCCCCGTCTCGTCCTCCCGTACCAGGCTGGTGCCGGAGAAGAACTGCAGAAACAGCTTCGGCAGCAGCAACGACAGTTCGCGGGCCTGCTCGGGCGTGCGGGAGTCACCCCACCACGTCTGTACGCACTCCACCAGCGCGGGGTGGTCGGACACGCGGGCCTGGCGCAGATCTGTCATTCCTGTCTCCTTCGGGTGTTCCGTCCCACTGCCACTCGGCGCGCCGCGGACGGCCGGGCAGCGGGATACGTCCGGTGCACCACAACAGGGTGTCAAACGGGCTGTCGCCCGCCGGAGCGCCGGGGAAGAGACGGGTGAGCGCGGCACTGGCCGGGTCGGGTGGGCTCGAGGGAAGCCCGAGGGCGCGGCTGATGTCGTGGGTGTGGACGAGCAGTTCGGTGATGCCCATGGCGGCGAACCCGGCGGGGTCGGAATGCCCCCAGGGATGCCAGGCGCGCACCTGGGCTGCCGTGTCCCGGACGGTGGAGGTGAGAAGGGACGCGGCGATACGGATCCCCTCCGGGCAGGCGGGGACCGGAGCCGCGGGATCGAGCGAGGCGAAGAGCGTGATTTGACGTCCTCACCCGCGTAAGCGTGGGTGATTCCCGCCTGCCCCGCCGCGGTGAGCGGTGGGGCTTCGGGTGGGTTCCTGCTTCGACGAGCGCTGCCCCGGCGTGCGGGGTCTGACGTGCTCTCCACAGGCGTTATGACGCTCCGCCTCGTGCCGCATTGCAGCGGCGCGTTTCCGTCCAGCGGCGCGTATGTTGACCTCGGCGTTCTCGTCCCGGTCATGGTGGGTCCCGCACCCTGTGCAGGTCCAGGCGCGGATGTGGAGCTGTTCGCGACCCTTGGGGCCGGTGAGGGATCCGCACCTCGGGTTCGAGCACAGCTGGGTGGAGGGGAACCACCGGTCGATTGTGACGAAGGTCCGCCCGTGCCGTGCGCACTTGGCTCCGAGGGTGCGGACGAAGGTGCCGAGGGACTGGTCGTGGACGCTCTTGCCGAGTCTGCTGCGCCGGGTGGCCATGCCCTTCACATTGAGGTCCTCCACATAGACCGCTTGGCTCTGACGGACGATGCGGGTGGTCTCCTGCTCGATGAAGTCACGCCGCTGGTCGGCGATGCGGGCATGGATCCTGGCGACGGCCTGCCTGGCCTTGCGCCGGTTGTTCGATCCCTTCTGCTTACGGGACAGGGCACGCTGGGCGCGCCTGAGCCTGCGTTCCAGGCGGCGGAAGAACTTCGGGGAGGCGATCTTCCGGCCGCGCAGCACGGCGTAGGAGGACAGGCCCAGATCGATCCCGGTGTCTGTCTCCTCCACATCCAGTTCGGGCCAGGGTTTGTCGTCGGCCTCGACCACGAAGCTGGCGAAGTACCTGCCTGACGGGTCCTTGATGATGGTCACGGACGAGGGCTCGCAAGGGAGTTCGCGGGTCCAGCGAACCCGGAGGTCGCCGATCTTCGGCAGCCGCAGCTTCCCGCCATCGGTGATCGACCAGCGGGCGTTCACGGTGAACCGGATCGCCTGCCGGGCGGTCTTCTTCTTCGTCTTCGGTGGGCCCATCGCCGGTCCCGTGCGGGTGCCGTTCTGCGAGGCGAAGAAGTTGCTATAGGCCCTCTCCAGGTCGCGCAGGGACTGCTGGAGCACCACCACGGACACCTCACCGAGCCAGGCCCGCCCGGGGGTCTTCTTGGCCTCGGTAATGACCTGCTTGGACAGCTCGGCCGCCGCTGGGCGCGGCAGACCCTTGGCATAGGCGTCGCGGCGCAGGCGGAGGGCGTCATTCCATACGACGCGAGCGCACCCGAACGCCCTCGCCAGACTGCCGCGCTGAGAAGGGCTCGGGTACACACGGAAGTTGTACCGGAGCTTCATACGAATCACCGTACGACGGGTGGTTTATGGACGAGTTGGGTTGATCAGAACTGGTAGACATTGCACTTCTCCCGCATGTGTTTTTGGTTTCCGCAATGACGTACGACGCAAAGTGTTCACCGACGCGCATCTGACGCGCATGAAGGGGCCACACGCAGCGTGTGCGCAGACTCAAAGCCATGCCGGTGGAGTTCAACAACGAGGCGGATTAAGTTGTCCCGTAAATGATCTTCGGGTTGATGCGGGGTGAGGTTGGTCCTGGTCTGGCTTGCCTCGAGCTGGGCGGGGAAACAGGAGGCTCGGCGCGCGCCCGTTGCGTAGGCTTGTTACGTGCAGTGGCAGCTGGTACTCGGCTTCGTGGCCGCAGTCATACCCCTGACATTGATTCCCGGCACGAGCTTCACGCTGGTCACGCAGCAGGTGATCGCGGGTACGGGGTCCGACGGTGTGCGCGCCGCATTTGGCTCGGCGTGCGGGCTCTTGGTCCACGCGACGTTTGCCGCGGTTGGTCTGTCTGCCCTCGTCATGTCGTCTGCTCGGGGGCTGATGATGGTGAAGCTCCTGGGCGGGATCTATCTCATCTGGTTGGGCGTGACCACGTGGCGTTCAGCACGTCGAGGCGTAGAACCGACGGCACGCAGGCGATGGCGCCTGCCGTGGGCTCGGCTCGGGGGCTTTGGTCAGGGGCTGTGGTCCAACGTCCTCAACCCGAAGGCTGCGTCGGTTTATCTCACCCTGGTGCCGCAGTTCCTGACCTCCAGCCGCCCTATCGCGCCACAGATCGCCACGCTTGCGCTCGCGCATATAGCTGTTGTGCTGGTGTGGCTGCTGTTCTGGACATCCGTGATCGCCGCCGCGCGCACGGCAATCGACACACCACGATTCCGGCGTGGGATGAGTCGCCTGGCCGGAGCCGTGCTGGTCGTCTTTGGGGTTCGAACAGCGACGGCGGGCTGAGCCTGCCAGTTGGTGACCGCAGTGCGCCGCTCCGTCGCCGCTGCGAGCTGGGCGACGCTGGTGCAAGCGGCGTCGACCTGCCGGATGATCGCAGCCGTCGGGCGTCACCTCCCGGTGGCTGCGTCAGGAGTTCCCAGAGTTGGTCCGGCACTACTGGCATGTGCAACGCCTGTGGCTGTGGTCCGGCCGCTGCTCGGCTGGCTCGGTGGGCGGGTGGGAATGATCCCGGGTGCCGGTCCTGGGGCCGGGCGATGAGCAGTCCGGCGTAGCCGGTCAGGCCGAGGGCGAGGTGGTCGAGGGTCGCCCGGCAGGTCCAGTCGAGGCCGTGGGCCGGGCGTGACCAGTCCTGGTCGGCGGTGGTGAGGAGAGCGGCCAGGCAGTCGTCGGCGGCGGCTGACAGCAGCTCCGGCCAGGGCGCGGCGGTGGCCATCGGCTCCTGGGCGGCCGCGGGTGTCGTGGTCACTGGTCGGCCGCCGGCTTCCTCAGCACCTCGATCACGCCCGCGAAGCTGGACGAGCCGTGGCCCGCGGCCCTGGCCTGCTCCATGGTGGACTTCAGCAGCTCCGGCAGGGCGTTGTCGACGCCCCGGGACGCCGCCGCGTGGAGCAGATGCTCGATGGCCGCGATCTGTACGTCGATGGTCGCGTCGTCGCCCGGGTAGCGGCCGGCGTCCACCTGCGGTGCGTAGGTGGTGAGGAAACCGGCCACGGCGGTCAGCCAGCGGAGCGCGACCGGGGTGAAGGCCGTCGCCGGCGTCTTCTCCGCGCCGACCAGCGCGGTGCCGTGCAGCCAGCCGGCCATGGTCGACCACATCAGGCCGAGCAGGGCCGCGTCGTAGAGGGAGGCGATGCCGGGGTCGTCGGACAGGTACAGGGGGTCGCCCAGGGCCGCCAGGGTCGGCCGGTGGGCTTCGAAGACGCCGTGCGCACCGCTGTAGAGGAACATCATCTCGGGGCTGCCGACGCCGGGCGGGGTGGTCATGATCGCGCCGTCGAGGTAGTCGGCGCCCTGGGACCGGGCCCATACGGCCATCTCCTGGGCCTGCTCCGGCGAGCCGGAGGTGAGGTTGACCAGGACCTTGCCCGCGAGGGTGTCGGCGACGGGGTCGAGGACGGTGCGCAGCGCCTCGTAGTCCAGGACGCAGGCGACGACGAGCGGGCTCGCCGCGACCGCCTCCCCGGGCGTCGCGGCCGGGCGGGCGCCCCGGTCGGCCAGCGGCCGGGCCTTGTCCGCCGAGCGGTTCCACACGGTGGTCGGGTGGCCGCGGTCCAGCAGCGCGGCGGCCAGCGCCGAGCCCATCGAGCCCAGTCCGATGACCGTGACGGCCTGGTGGTCGGCGTTCTGGTGGTCAGCGTTCAACTCACAACTCCTCGTACGTCCGCACACAGCGGTTGATCACTCACCTCCCACGCTCGCAGCGCCCGGCCGCCGCGGACAGTGACACCGATGACGGCCATCACCAAATTCCTGCCATACGCTGCGAGGCATGAGCGCTGGTTCCGTCGCCGTGGTCGTGACCGAGGAGATCGGGCTCCCTTCCTGGGACCTCTATGAGCTGAGCATCCCCTGCACCGTCTTCGGGAAGGCGCAGTCCGACCTGGCCGACCCCTGGTACGAGCTGATGCTGTGCGGCACGGGAGCGGGGGTGGGGGAGCGGCCGGAGGACGCCGGCCCCGGGCTCGTGCTGCGGACCGGCCACGGCCTCGACGACCTCGTCGGCGCCGACACGGTCATCGTGCCCTCGGTGCCCGACCCCTGCGTCGAGGAGGGCAGGCCGCTGCCGCGGGAACTGATCCGGGCCCTGCGCCGGGCCTACGACGCGGGCGCCCGCATGGTCTCCCTGTGCACCGGCGCCTTCGCGCTCGCCGAGGCCGGGCTGCTCGACGGGCGGCGCGCCACGGCCCACTGGCTGCACACCGCCCAACTCGCCGAGCGCTACCCGAAGGTGCGGGTCGACGACTCGGTGCTGTACGTGGACGACGGCGACGTGCTCACCAGCGCGGGCCTGACCGCCGGGCTCGACCTCTGCCTCCATCTCGTACGCCGCGACCTCGGCGCCCATGTCGCGAACCAGCTGGCCCGCCGCATGGTGGTGCCCGCCCACCGACCCGGCGGCCAGGCCCAGTTCATCGACCTGTCCGTGCCCACGACCGACGACGACGCACTGGCCCCCGTACTCGACTGGGCCCGGTCCCGCCTCGACCGGCCGCTGACGGTACGGGACTTGGCGCGGCGGGCCGCGATGAGCCCCCGCACCTTCTACCGCCGGGTCCAGGAGGCCACGGGGACGACGCCCTTGCAGTGGCTGCTCACCCAGCGCCTCGGGCGGGCCCAGGCCCTGCTGGAGTCGACCGACCTCCCCATCGAGAAGATCGGCGAACTCAGCGGCCTGGGCACGGCCAACAACCTCCGCCACCACTTCCTCCGGCACATCGGGGTCTCGCCGAGCGAGTACCGGCGGGCCTTCCCCCGGACCGTTCCTGTTCCCGTTCCCGGGACCGGGGCCGGGGCCGGGTCTGGCTAGTCCGGCGTCAGGCCGTGTGCTGATACGCCGAGTAGGTCAGATAACCCGCGTCGCCGCCCTGGTAGTACGTGGCCTCGTCGGCCGGGGCGATCGGGAGCGCGGCGCGCAGCCGCTCGACCAGGTCGGGGTTGGCGATGAAGGCGCGCCCGAAGCCGATGAGGTCGGCCCCAAGACCGAGCCAATGGTCGGCCTCGGTCCGCCCGGTCTGCTTCGGGCCCATCGGAAGCACCGGGTTCATGATCAGGGTGTTCGGCCACGCACGGCGCAGGCCCACCAACACCTCCTCGTCGACGGTGGCTTCGAGATGCACGTACGCCACCTCAAGGCGGGCCAGCTCGGTCAGCAGCGCGGTGTAGAGCTCGGGTACGTCGGCTTCCGCCACGCCCCAGAACGTCCCGCCCGGGGAGAGCCGTATACCGGTCCTGGCCCCGCCGACGGCCTCGACGGTCGCCGACGCCGCCTCGACGGCGAACCGGATCCGGCCCGCGATCGAACCTCCGTAGCGGTCCGTGCGCAGATTGGCGTTCGAGGAGAGGAACTGCGAGATCAGATAGCCATTGGCGCCGTGCAGCTCGACACCGTCGAAGCCGGCGTCGATGGCACGGCGGGCGGCCTGCGCGTACGACTGGGCGTGCTCGGGCACCTCGGCGGTCTCCAGGGCGCGCGGCGTCGGCGGGGCCTGGGGCCCGGTCGGGGTGAACACCTCGCCGACGGCGGCGACGGCCGAGGGCCCGACCGGGCGCATACCGGTGGTGTCCGGATGCGAGACCCGCCCGCCGTGCATCAGCTGGGCGAAGATCCGGCCGCCGTTGGCGTGCACGGCGGCGGTCACCGGGCGCCACGCGGCGACCTGCTCATCGGTGTGCAGCCCCGGCGTACCCGGATTGGACTGCCCGATCAGACTCGGCTGCACGCCTTCGCTCACGATCAGCCCGGCGGTGGCCCGCTGCGCGTAGTACGTCGCCATCGACGGCGTCGCCAGACCGCCGCCGGCGGCCCGGACCCGCGACATCGGGGCCATCACCACCCGGTTGGGCAGCGTCAGGCCGCCGAGCCGATAGCTGTCGAAAAGGGTCGTCGTCGTCACGTCGGCTTTCCTCCGCGATCCGCGGCGCCCGCGTCTCGGGCGCTCGGCGGTTACGCTAAAACCTCACATGGATGTCAGAGGCAAGGCTCTGTGCCGCGGGTCACAGTCAGCGGGTCACAGTCAGCGGGTCACGGGCTCAGGAGGACGACATGCGCATCGGGGAGCTCGCCGCACGAGCCGGGGTCAGCGTCAGATCCCTGCGCTATTACGAGGAGCAGGGTCTGCTCACCAGCACCCGCAGCGCCAGCGGGCAGCGGCATTACACGGACGACGATGTCGAACGGGTCACGCTCGTCCAGCGGCTGTACGCCGCAGGGCTGTCCAGCCGCACCATCGCCGAACTGCTGCCGTGCGTCGACGCGCCCAGCGAGGACAATTCCGACGCCGCGCTGGAGCGGATGGCAGAGGAGCACGACCGGCTCTCCCACCACATCGACGAGCTCATCCACACCCGGGACGCCCTCGAAAGGGTGATGGCCACGGCCCGCGCGTATCGCGAGACTCTGCGGGCAACGGCGGCCCGCTGACCGCGTCCTAACCCGCGTGCGCGGCGAACGCCGCATACGCGCGCTCGTCGAAGAGGACGAACCTGACCTCCTCGACCGCGGTCTCCGCGGCCCGCACCGTCTCGACGGCGATACGGGCGGCGTCCTCCATCGGCCACCGGTAGACGCCGGTCGAGATGGCGGGGAACGCGACCGTACGGGCGCCGAGTTCGTCGGCGATCCGCAGCGACTCGCGGTAGCAGGAGGCGAGGAGGTCGGAGCGGTCCTCGGTGGCGGACCATACGGGCCCCACGGTGTGAATGACCCACTCGGGGTGGAGCCGCCCCGCGGTCGTCGCCACAGCCCGCCCCGTCGGCAGCCCCTTGCCGTAGTGGGACGCCCGCAGCGCCCGGCACGCCTCCAGGATCTCGGGGCCGCCCCGGCGGTGGATGGCGCCGTCGACGCCTCCGCCGCCGAGGAGGGAGGAGTTGGCGGCGTTGACGATGGCGTCGGCGTGCTGGTCGGTGATGTCGCCGCGGACGAGGGTGATGGTGGTGCTCATGGGTCCATTGTGGAGCGTCGGGCAGCTGGTTCCCCGTCAACGCCGCCGCGACCGTTGCCTACCGTGCGGCGGCGCCGGGGGCTTCGGGACGCGGGTCGACCGGGGTGAGCACTCCCAGCCGGTCCTCGACGTCCTGGGCGGCCGCCAGGCACAGGTCCTCCCGGAACGCGCGCCCGACGATCTGCACACCGGACGGCAGCCCCTCGGCCAACCCGGTCGGTACGGCCACCCCCGGCACGCCCACGAGGCTGGTCACCGAGCACAGGCGCATACCCGCCCCGACCCGCTGCCGTCCCGCCCTGTCACGTGACTCCAGCCCGGGCTCGACGGGCGGCTCGGTGAACACCGGCCCCAGCAGCAGCGGGTACTCGTCGAGGAACTCCGCCCAGGAGCGGCGGATGCCGAGCCAGGCGCCCATCAGCTTCATGAACTCCTCGGCTGTCGCGGGCGGGGTCTGCTCCATGGTCATCTCGATGTAGCGATCTCCCCCTTCGCCGAGCAGCTTCCGTACGGTCGGCCAGGCCGGGGCGAACTCGGTCACGGTGATCCGGTGGTACGCCTCCAGCGCCTCGTCCAGCCTCGGCACGTCGGCCACCTCCCGCACGTCGTACCCGGCGTCCCGCAGCGCGTCGGCCGCGGTCGCGACGGCCGCGCGCACCGCGGGGTGGGCGCCGTGGCCGCCGGGGTCGGCGACGACCGCGACCTTCATCGGTCCCGGCAGCCGCTCGCCGTATACGGGTACGGGCACGGCCCGGGGGTCCCGCGGATCGGTCCCGGCCAGCGCCTCGTACGCCAGCCGCAGATCGGCGACGCCGCGCGCCAGGGGCCCGTCGGTGACCAGCAGCTGGGAGGCCGGGCCGGGGTCGTCCGGGCCGAGGACGCGGTGGTCGGCGGGGAACCGCCCGGTGCTCGGCTTCAGCCCCGCCACGCCGCAGAACGAGGCCGGGATCCGCACCGACCCGCCGGAGTCGTTGCCGAGTCCGAGCGCGGCCATGCCGGTGGCGACGGCCACCCCGTCGCCGCCGCTGCTGCCTCCCGGGGTCCGGGTCGGGTCCCACGGGTTGACGGTGTCGCCGAACAACTCGCTGCGGCTGTGCATCCCGGCCAGGACCAGGGTGGGCATGTTGCTGTGCCCGATCGGGATGGCTCCCGCCGCGCGCAGCCGTGCCACCGGGGGCGCGTCGGCCGGCGCCACCAGGTCGCGGAAGCGCGGGGACCCGAGCGTGGTCGGTACGCCCTCGACGGCGGTGGTCTCCTTCACGGTGAACGGCACGCCGGCCAGCGGACCCAACTCCTCGCCGGCGGCCCGCCGTCGGTCCGTCCGCGCCGCGGCCTCCCGGGCGCGCTCGGCCAGCAGCTGTGTGACCGCGTTCACCTGCGGGTTGACCTCGGCGATGCGGTCCAGATGGCTGTCGACCAGTTCCACGGCCGAGATGTCCCCGTCGCGAACCGCCTGTGCCTGGGCGGCGGCTGACATCTTCCACAGGGCGTTGTGCACGACCCCTGTCCTTCCCGTTCACGTTGCGATGCGCTTGCATCGGAACCGTAGCCTAGGATCGATGCAAGCGCATCGGAAAAGCAGGCAAGGGAGACGACCGGGCATGCCACGGCAGGTGGACCACGAGGGCCGACGCCGCCTCATCGCCGAGGCCATCTGCCGCATCGCCGACCAGCGCGGGCTGGAGGGCGTGACCCTGCGCGACGTCGCCGCCGTCGCGCAGGTCTCCATGGGGGCCGTTCAGCGCTGCTTCCGCAGCAAGGACGAGATGCTCCTGTTCGCCGTCGGCTACGTCGGCGAGCGGATCACCGAGCGCGTACGGGCCCGGCTGAGCGGCGGCCCGGCCCAGTCGCCCGCCACGGCCCTGGGCCACGCGGCCACCGAGGTCGCCCTGCTCCGCGAGGAACACCGCGCGGAGGCCCGGGTCTGGCTCGCCTTCGTCGCGCAGGCCGCCGTCAGCGAATCGCTCGCCGAGACCCTGAGGATCAGCTACGCGGCCCTCCAGGACCTCTTCGCCCGCCTCATCACCGAGGCCACGCAGAGCGCGGCGGCGCCGCCCGAGCCACGGCGCGAGGCCCGGGCCCTGCTCGCCCTGGCGGACGGCCTCACCAGCCACGTACTCCTGGGCCACCTCACCCCCGATGAGGCCGATGAGGCCCTGCACACCCACCTGGCCGGTCTCTGGGCACGCCTTGACGCCACGAAGCCGATTACGGCCGGCCGGGCGGGCTGACGCGCTCGGTGGGCCCGCCGAAGGGGAGGAACGTCGTCCGGGTGGCGAGCAGCCAGACGCCGTTCTCCTTGCGGAACGTGGTGCCGCCGGTGTAGTTGCCCCACGTTCGCGGGCAGGCGGGGCGGCAGCATGCCGCCGGTGTAGCCGTCGACGCGGTAGGTCGCGAAATACGATGTGGCGGCGGCCGTCGTCGGGGAGTCCACGGTGACCAGGAGGTTCGTACACATCCGCCGGGACAGCCGGTCTGCCGGCCGCGACCCGAAGTACTCCCGCAGCGCTCCCCGCCCCTCGACCCGGCGGGCGCCCTGCGGCCACTCCCACACACCGTCGGGCGTGAAGGGGGCGCCGGAGTGTGAGATCCCCACGACCGCGACGTTACGCCACGCAGGGTCGGCCCCGCGTGGGCACAGCGCCTACGTCGATGAGGCGCGCTCGGCCTCATCCGGCGGGCGGGCCCGGTTCCACCGCCTGGGAGACCGCGGCGAGCAGGGTTTCCACCTCCGCGCCCCAGCGGGAGCTGATGACCAGGTCGCGGGACGGGTCGACCCACAGCAGGTGGCCGCCGCCGTTGCCGCGGGCGCAGCGGCCGGTCGCCGGGGCTGTGGGCCATACGGTGCGGTGGTCATTGAGCCACCAGGACAGGCCGTAGTTGGGCTTGTGCCGGCACGGGGTCCACATCTCCTCGACCCAGCGGGCGGAGAGGACCTGCCGCCCTCCCCATCGGCCGCCGCGCAGGCACAGGTGCCCAAGGCGGGCCAGGTCGAGGGCGTTGATCCACAGGCCCCCGCCCCAGTGGGCGCCGCCGGAGACCACCGGTACGCGGGTGCCGTCGATGTCCGTGAGGGAATTGGCGTAGCCGTGCCAGGACCACGACGACGAGGCGCCGATGGGGGTCATGACGCGGTCCCGCAGCACATCCGGCAGGGCCCGCCCGAACAGGGCGGTGAGCGCCAGGGCGGCGAGGTTCACGCGGACGTCGTTGTACGCCCAGCCCTCACCGGGCGGCCCGCCGGGCGACTCGGTGCCCTCCCGCGTGCTCTGCGCGTCGACCGATGTCGGCTTCCCCCACAGCTCGCCCTCCCACTGGCTCGTCTGGTCCAGCAGATGGCGCCAGGTGATGCCCCGCCCATGGGCGTCGGCGAACTGCGGCAGCCCGACGCGGACGGCGACCGGCTCGTCGAGGACCAGCAACACGTCGTCGTGGGCGATTCCGGCCACCAGCGCCAGCACGCTCTTCGTCGCGCTGTACGCCATCTCGGCGCGCGTCGGATCCCCCCAGGACCCGAGGACCGCGCCGCGCCGGACGATGACCCCGCTCGCGCCCTGGCCGTCCAGCAGCGGGCCGATGACCTCCCGGTGGGAGTCGTCGGCCACCTGGGCGGCGAGATACGACGCCATGTCCTCGATACCGGGCACGGGGCGCTCGCCCTGCTGCCGGGCCGCCCGCGCCACGGCCTCCGCGTCCACGCCCTCCCAGGGATCCCCGGCATTTTCGGCGTCGACCGCGTCGTCCAGGCCCGCAAGTACCTTGTCCATTCCCGCCCTCAGCCCTTCCCGCGACCGCCCTGCGCGGCCGACGTTGATCCCCATAGTTCCGCGAGCATCGGGCACAGGCGGGTGGCGAGCGCTGGATCGGAGCGTTCCAGTTCCTCCGTCGCGACGGTGAGGGCCGCGGTCAGTGCGCGGCCCAGCTCCGGCTCCGTGAGCGAGCGGACGAGAGTGGTCTCCAGCGGTGCCGTGACTCCTTCGGGCAGCAGATGGGCGCCCTTCGCATGCGCGGCGGGATGGCCCAGCCGCAGACAGGCCAGCGTGATGACGTGGTCGCGGATGGCGCTGATCCAGTACTCGGCTTGCCACCAGTGCCTTCTGCGCAGGCAGACGCGGGCGTGCAGGGCGTGATGCCAGACGAGTCCGGCCAGGGTGTTGCGGTCGGGGTCCTGGAAGGGTTCGAGCGACTGTGTCCGGCCGAAGACCGTCTGCCACTGCGGTCCCCGAGGGCCGAACTCGGCCTCCGGCGCGAAGGTCAGATCGAGCTCGAGCCAATCCGGCAGCAGGAAGACGCGGATGACCCGTGAGCCGGCCGGCAGATCCCAGTGGTGCCGCGCGCCGAGCTCGTCGTACAGCCACCGCGTCCACCGGTCCAGCGTCGCGGCCAACTCGCCGCGCACGGCGAGGACGAGGTCGGTGTCCGACCAGCGGTCCTCGGCCCCGGTCGCGTACGAACCGGTGAAGGCGGCGCCGACGATGGCGTCGTCGGCTTCGGCCCTCGCGAGCAACTGGTCCCGGACACGGCTCCGTTCTTCGGCGCTGAACATCACACGACTCCCCTTCTGGCCCTCGGGCCGGCCTGGTTCAGGTGCGGGCGATCAGTGCGTACCGCTCATCGCTCACCGGTCCACCCCACAGCTCGCCGTCGCCGCTGAGGTCGTCGATGCGCAGCTCGGTCACGAGGGGGCGGACGGCGGCCGTCAGGTCTTGGGCGGTGATCCCTTGGTGCCAGGGCAGGGTTTCGGCGCCGGCCACGTACGGGACGCCGCTCTGCCCGGCCTCGCGCCACCGTCCTTCGACCAGGATGAGGGTGCCGCCGGGGCGCAGCCGGGCGGTCCACTGGCGCAGGGCCGCGTGCGGGTCGGGCAGGGTCCACAGCAGGTGGCGGCAGAGCAGCGCGTCGAAGCGGTCTTCGCCGGTGGGCGGTTGGGCGGCGTCCCCGGCGAGGAAGGTGCCGGTGAAGCCGGCGGCGGTGAGCTTGGCCCGGGCCTGGTCGACCATACGGGGCGAAAGGTCCACGCCGGTGACGTGGTGTCCGGCCGCCGCCAGCAGGTGCGCGAGCGAGCCGGTGCCGCAGCCCACATCCAGCACGCGGGCCGGGGCGGGCGGCATCCAGCTCTCCAGAAGGCGGGCCCACGCCTGGCGGGTGTGCTCGGCCCGCAGGCCGTGATCGGGTTCGTCGTCGAAGTCGGGCGCGGCGGCGTCCCAGTAGGCGGTGATGGCAGCGGTATCCGTCATGGCGCGATCGTCTCAGCCGCCGCTGACAACGCCTGCCGGGCGGGCGCTTCGGCGTGCGCCGAAACGTCCGGATCCTAGGCTCCGGGTCATGACCACCACACCGCTTCGCCCCGCGACAGAAGCCTCTGGCCACACCGTGATCGAGCCGAGCATCCTGTACTTCGGGACGCCCGTCGTGCTTCTGTCGACGGAGAACGAGGACGGCTCGTTCAATCTCGCCCCGATGTCCTCCGCATGGGCGCTTGGGCACACGGTGGTGCTCGGGCTGGGGCGGGAAGGCCAGACGGCGCGGAACCTTCTCAGCCGGCCCGATGTCGTGATCAATCTGCCCGCCCCGGGCCAGTGGCAGGCGGTGGAGCGGTTGGCGCCGCTGACCGGGCGGAGTCCGGTGCCGTCGACCAAGGCGAAGGGGTGTCGGTTCGAGCCGGACAAGTTCGGGGCGGCCGGGCTGCACGAGGAACCGTCCCAGCTGGTCCGGCCGCCGCGCGTCGCCGAGTGCCCCCTCCAGTTGGAGGCCCGCGCCGAGCGGGTGCGGCCGGATGTCGCCGGAGGGTTCGTCATCGTCGAGGCCGTGGTGCGGAAGGTCCACGCCGACCCCCGCATCGTCGTACCCGGTACGGACCACGTCGATCCCGCCGCGTGGAGCCCGCTCGTCTATAACTTCCGGCACTACTTCGGACTCGGGCCTGAACTGGGCCACTCCTACCGTACCGAAACGCCCCGCAGGTCCGAGGACTGAGCCTGTGCATACCTCCGGGTGATCCCCCCCGGGACCCGGGACCGGTCCCCGCCCGGGTGCGGGACGGTCGGGAGGTGCCGGGGGTCCGCCTCGGCCGTGGGGTGCATGTGGCGCAACGTGGTGCACGTGGCGCATGCGGCGCATCGTGGGAAAGGTGAGATCTGATGGTGGATCAGGCCCTGGAGTGCATGCCGGGCAGGGTCAAGTTCGCCGTGGCGGGCGTATGGGCTCAGGCCGTGGCCAACCTGATCGCCGGGGGCTCCCTGCTGTCCGAGGTCGACAGCCGACTCGACCACGGCCAGGAGGTCTCGGAGCCCGGTCTGGTGCGTTGCCTGGCGTACTTCTCCATCGTCATGGCGGTGCTGCTGGCCGTCGCCAGCCTCTTCGCGCAGAAGCGGTTCGGGTGGGTGTGGACCGTGTTCGTCGTCGTCGAGACGCTGGCCGTGGTGGGCGCGTTGTTCGGGATCGTGGCCGTGTGGCTGGGGCTTCAGGGCGTGAGCGCGGGCTCCATGGCCATCAGCCTGGCGCTCCCCCTCGCGATCGGCGGAGCGCTGATCACCGGCCGGGGGCAGGACTGGTTCAGCCGCTGATACCGAGGGCCGCCGCGTGGGCCTCCAGGTGCTCGGCGGCCAGGGCGGTGGCCGATGCGTCGTCGCGGGAGGTGGCGACGACCAGGGCGCGGCCGGCCAGGGTGTGGGCGCGCTGGCGGAGGGCGGTGATGTGGGCCGGGGTGGTGGTGGTCGCGGTGGGGGCGGCGCGGAAGGGGGAGCGGCCGTCGCGCAGCCGGGTGATCTGGTCGGTGAGGCGCTGGGCGGCGGTGTCGAGGGCGGGGGCGGGGGTGAGGGCGCGCAGCTCGTCGGTCACGGTCAGCAGTGCGGTGAGATGGCCCGCCAGCTGGTTGTCCAGCTCCTCCTCGCGGGAGCGGTGGGGGAAGTCGAGCCTGGGCTCGGCCATGGTGTGGACCGACTTGGTGCGGATCGGCTCGTACATGGATGGCCTCCAAGGGTTCTCAGGAGGCCATCCTAACTTAGACTCTGTCTAAAGTTGAGCTCCTGCTAAGGGTAGGATCCGTCGCGTGATCGAACTGCGGGTGCTGACCTCGGACGACTGGGCCATCTGGCGGGAGCTGCGGCTCGCCGCGCTCGCGGACGCGCCGTCCGCGTTCGGGTCCCGGCTCGCGGACTGGCAGGGCGACGGCGACCGCGAGGAGCGGTGGCGCGCCCGGCTGGAGATCCCCGGTTCGTACCACCTCGTGGCCGTGCTCGACGGGCAGTCGGTCGGGATGGTCAGCGGGGTGCCCGGTCCGCACGACGGCATCGTCGAGATCATCTCCATGTGGGTCGGCGCGGCCGCGCGCGGGCACGGGGTGGCCGAACGGCTGGTGGGGGCCGTGGAGGAGTGGGCCCTGGGGGTGCGGGCCGAGGTGCTGCGGCTCGATGTCGCTCCCGGCAATGAGCGCGCGATCGCCTTCTACCGGCGGATCGGGCTGGCGGACACCGGGGAGGAAGGCGACGTGCTGCCCGGCGGGGAGCGGAGGATCGTCATGGAGAAGGCGCTCAAGGCCGCCCACTGAGCGGGCGGCCTCGTTCGGCTCGCGTGCCGCCGGGCCCGCTGAGCGACGGCTATAGGCGTGTCAGTGCTGACTGTAGCCGTGTCAGTGCTGGCTGTAGCCGTCCAGGAACTTTCCGATCCGCGTCACCGCGTCCGCCAGGTCCTTCTTCGCCGGGAGCGTCACGATCCGGAAGTGGTCCGGCTCCGGCCAGTTGAAGCCCGTACCGTGCACGATCATGATCTTCTCGGAGCGCAGCAGGTCCAGGACCATCTGCCGGTCGTCCTTGATCTTGTAGACCGTGGGGTCGAGCCGCGGGAACGCGTACAGCGCGCCCTTCGGCTTGACGCAGCTCACGCCCGGGATCTGGGTCAGCAGCTCGTACGCCGTGTCGCGCTGCTCCAGCAGCCGGCCGCCCGGCAGCACCAGGTCCTTGATGGACTGGCGGCCGCCGAGGGCCGCGGCCACCGCGTGCTGGGCGGGCATATTGGCGCACAGCCGCATATTGGCGAGGATGGTCAGGCCCTCGAGGTAGCTGGCGGCGTGGGCCTTGGGGCCGCAGACCGCGAGCCAGCCGCTGCGGTAGCCCGCGACGCGGTACGCCTTGGAGAGCCCGTTGAAGGTCAGGGTCAGCAGGTCGGGGGCGACGGCCGCGGTGGGGGTGTGGGTGGCGCCGTCGTAGAGGATCTTGTCGTAGATCTCATCGGAGCAGACGACCAGGTTGTGGCGGCGGGCGAGCTCGGTGAGGCTCCGCAGCATCTCCTCGTCGTACACCGCGCCCGTCGGGTTGTTCGGGTTGATGATGACCAGGGCCTTGGTGCGGTCGGTGACCTTGCGCTCGATATCGGCCAGGTCGGGCATCCAGTCCGACTGCTCATCGCAGCGGTAGTGCACGGCGGTGCCCCCGGCGAGTGAGACCGCGGCGGTCCACAGCGGGTAGTCGGGGGAGGGGACCAGGACCTCGTCGCCGTCGTCGAGCAGGCCCTGCATGGCCATCTGGATCAGCTCGGAGACGCCGTTGCCGAGGTACACGTCCTCGACGTCCAGGTAGATCCCCTTGGTCTGGTAGTGCTGCATCACCGCGCGCCGGGCGGACAGCAGCCCCTTGGCGTCGCCGTACCCATGCGCCCCGCCGAGGTTGCGGAGCATGTCCTCCAGGATCTCCGGCGGGCATTCGAAGCCGAAGGTCGCCGGGTTGCCGGTGTTGAGCTTGAGGATGCGGTGACCGGCAGCCTCCAGCCGCATCGCCTCCTCGAGCACCGGACCCCGGATCTCGTAGCAGACGTTGGAGAGCTTCGTGGACTGGATCACCTGCATGTCGGCCACCTTACGGCGGTGTAACCGGGACCGCTCGGTGTTCTTCGCCACGTCGGCGGCGTAAGGCGGCGCAAGGCGGTGCAACGGGGCGTCTTCAGGCATCTCCGGGCGGATGGGACGGCGGCGCGCGCCGGGTAACGAGTCGGTTTCCCGGGTTGATTTCCGCGCGCGAAGGGTTGGCCCGGACGGGTCGGCTGGCTATCGTTCACGCACTTCAAAGAATCGTTCCGCTGAACGAATAGCGGAGAAGGGTGGCCGGCCCATGTCCGACACCTCACCCCGACACGCCCCGGGGGCGGCCGGGATACCGCGCCGGTCGCTGCTCGCCGGCGCCGCGGCGAGCGGCGCCGCGCTCGGCGCGTCCTGGCTGCTCAGCGGCTGTTCGGGCGCGGCCTCCGCGTCCCCGGCCGACGCCCTCCCCACCGCCGGGCCCACCGGCCGCCCCGACCGCGGCGGCACCCTGCGCATCGCCCGGCCGCCCGCCTCCGACGCCGAGACCCTGGACCCGGCCAGCTCCCTGTCCGCGTACGAATACCTGGGCGCCCTCTACAACCGGCTGGTGCGGATCGGCCCCGACGGCGCCCTGGTCCCCGACCTCGCCGAGTCCTGGGAGCCCGACGGAGCCGTCCGCACCTGGACCTTCCGGCTGCGCCGCGGCGTCACCTTCCACGACGGCCGCGCCTTCACCTCCGCCGACGCCGCGTACACCCTGCGCCACATCCTCGACCCCAAGACCGCCTCCCCCCAGGCCGGCGTGCTGTCCCCGCTGGTCGACCCGAAGCGGCTGCGCACCCCCGACGCACACACCCTCGTCGTCCCGCTGAAGTCCCCGAACGCCGAGTTCCCGAGCCTGCTCACCAACTACAACTGCTACGTCATCCCCGACGGCAGCGCCGCCTCCATCGGCCGCACCGGCATCGGCACCGGCCCCTTCAAACTGGTCTCCTTCACCGCCGCCGGACCCGGCCGGATCTCCGCGTACCCGGACCACTGGGCAGGCCGCCCCGTCCTGGACGCCATCGACTTCTACTCCGTCGCCGATATGCAGGCCCGCTCCAACGCCCTGCTCGCCGGCCAGGTCGATCTGCTCTCCCAGACCAACCTGGACTTCGCCACCGCCCGCGTCGTCGCCAACTCCTCCCGCGCCACCGTCGCCCGGGCGAAGAACGCCCAGTGGTACGTGCTGCCGATGCTCACCACCGAGAAGCCCTTCACCGACATACGGGTGCGGCAGGCGATGAAGCTCGCGTACGACCCCGAGCACGTCCTGAAGGTCGCCCTCCAGGGCGCGGGCACCGTCGGCTGGGACAACCCCGTGCCGCCCACCGACCCCGGCCACCTCGCCACCCACCCCGCCCACGACCCCGAAAAGGCCCGCCACCTGCTCAAGCAGGCCGGGCAGGAACGGCTCGCGGTCGACCTCTACACCTCCTCCTACGACCCGATCTTCACGCCCATGGCCCTCGCCTACCAGGAGTCCGCCAAGCGGGCCGGCATCCGGATCCGGGTCAGAACGGCCGCCGCCGACTCGTACTACACCCAGATCTGGATGAAGAAGCCCCTCATGGCCACCTACTGGTACACCGGCCGCCCCATCGACCAGCTCCTCAACCAGGTCTTCCGGGGCGGCTCCTCGTACAACGAGACCGCCTGGGCCGACAAGGACTTCGACGCGCTGCTGGACCGGGCCCGCCGCGAGACCGATGACGCCCGGCGCCGCGAGCTCTACCGGCAGGCGCAGAGCGCGGTCGTGGAGCGGGGCGGGGCGATCACCCCGATGTTCGCCGACCGGCTCGTCGGCATCTCCCGCAAGGTGCGCGGCTACGCGGAGCACGGCTTCGAGTTCGACTACCTCGGCATCGGGCTGAAGGGGGCGTGAGAGGAGTGCTCTCCTTTGTCGTACGACGGGTCGTGGCCGCGCTCGGCACGCTCCTGCTCTCCTCCGTCCTGGTCTTCCTCGCCGTCCAGTCCCTGCCCGGCGACGTCGCCACCCAGGTGCTCGGCAAGGACGCCACCCCCTCCGCCGTCGCCGCGCTGCGTGACAAGCTCCACCTCGACCAGCCCGCCTGGGAGCGCTACCTGGAGTGGGTCAAGGGCGCGTTCCACGGCGACTTCGGCACCTCGCTCGTCAACGCCAAGCCGGTGGGCGGCGAGGTCTCCCAGTACCTCGGCAACTCCGCGCTGATCGCCGTCGTCACCGTCCTCTTCGCGGTCACCGGCTCGCTCGTACTGGGCGTCATCGCCGGGCTCTACCGCGACCGCTGGCCCGACCACCTCATCTCCACCGTCAGCCTGATCGGGATGAGCGTCCCCGAGTTCGTCGTGGCCACCGTGCTGGTGCTGCTCTTCTCCATCGCCGTCCCGGTCCTGCCCGCCGTGGTGCTCTACGGGCCCGACGCGAGCGTCGGACAACTGCTCCCCGCCGTATGGCTGCCCGCCGCCTCGCTCGCGATCGTGATGGCCGCGTACATCGTGCGGATGGCCCGCACCTCGGTCATCGACGTCATGGCCGGCGAATACGTCACCACCGCCCGGCTCAAGGGGCTGTCCACCTGGCGCGTGGTCACCCGCCACGCCCTGCCCGGCGCGCTGCTGCCCACCCTGCACGTCATCGCGCTCAATGTGGCGTGGCTGGTCGGCGGCGTGGCCGTCGTCGAGAACGTCTTCAACTACCCCGGCATCGGCAAGCTGATGCTCTCCTCCGTACAGAACCGCGACCTGCCCGTCATCCAGGCCATCGCCCTGATCAGCGCGGTCGTCTACGTCTGCTGCAACCTGGCCGCCGACCTCGGCGCCATGGCCCTCAACCCCAAGCTCAGGACCCGAGGAGGGCGGACCCGATGAGCACCCTGAAGACCCCCGACGCTCTTGTTCCGGTCGGGCCGGTTGCCGTACGGCCCGGCTTCGCCGCCCGCACCTGGCGCACCGTACGCTCCTCCCGCGCCGCCACCATCGGGCTCGCGATCGTCGCCGTCCACGTCCTGATCGCGCTGCTCGCCCCCGTGCTGACCTCGTACGAGCCGACGGTCGGCGACGCCTCGCAGGCCCTGCTCGGCCCCGGCGCCGACCACTGGGCGGGCACCGACCAGTACGGGCGCGACGTACTGGCCCGGGTGCTGTACGGCGGGCGGTACGCGCTCGGCGTCTCCGTCGCCGCGACCGTGCTGACCATCGCCCTCGGCACCGTCCTCGGCTGTGCGGCCGCGCTGCGCGGTGGCTGGCTGGACGATGTGCTGATGCGGGTGCTGGACGCCGTGCTGTCCATCCCCTCGATCCTCGCCCTGCTGGTCGTCGTCACCGCGCTCGGCACCGGGCCCGCGGTCATCGTGCTCGCCATCGCCGTCGTCTACGTCCCGCAGGTCGTACGGGTCGTCCGCGGCGCGGCGCTGGCCGTCGCCCCCGCCGACTACGTCACCGCCGCCCGCGCCCGCGGCGAGCGGACCTGGTCGATCCTGTGGCGCGAGGTGCTGCCCAACATTGTTGACGTGGTGTGCGTCGAATTCGCGATGCGCGCCTCATGGGTGGTGCTGCTGATCAGCTCCCTGTCCTTCCTCGGCTTCGGCGCCAATCCCCCTACGCCCGACTGGGGGCTGATGGTCGCCGAGAACCGCACCGCCATCACCGTCGTACCGATGGCGAGCCTGGCGCCCATCATCGCCCTGGCCACGCTCGTGATCGGGCTCAACCTCGCCGCCGACGGCCTCTCCAAGGCGTGGGGCGTGGACCGGATCCGGGAGGGCTCCTGATGACCGCCATCGTTTCCGTGGAGGGCCTGAGCGTCGCCTACCGCTCCGGAGGCCGGGACGTCCCCGTCGTCCACGACGTCAGCTTTGCGTTGAGCCCCGGACAGACCCTCGCCCTCGTCGGCGAGTCCGGCAGCGGCAAGTCGACCGTCGCCGCCACCCTGCTCGGACATCTGCGGCACGGCTCGCGCATCACCGCGGGCACGGTACGGGTCGACGGGCGCGATGTCTTCACCCTCCCGGCGAAGGAACTGCGGCGGCTGCGCGGCGGTACGGTCGCCATGGTCGCGCAGAACGCCGGGCACGCCCTGACCCCCTCGATGCGGGTCGGCCGGCAGATCGCGGAGGCCCTGCGCGGCGACGCCGCCGCCGACCGCACCGCCGTCACCGCCGCCGTCACCGACCTCCTCGACCAGGTCCGCCTCCCGCGCCCCGCCGAACTCGCCCGCCGCTACCCGCACGAACTCTCCGGCGGGCAGCAGCAGCGCGTCGCCATCGCCATGGCCATCGCCGCCCGCCCCAAGGTCCTCGTCCTCGACGAACCCACCACCGGCCTCGACGTCATCACCCAGCGCGGCGTCCTCGACCTGCTCGCCGCGCTGCGCGACGAACTCGGCCTCGCCGCCGTCCTGGTCAGCCACGACCTCGGCGTCGTCAACCACATGGCCGACGAGGTCGCGGTGTTGCGCGCCGGCCGGGTCGTGGAGGCCGCCCCCACCCGCCGCCTCTTCGCCGCGCCCGCCGACCCGTACACCCGGCGGCTGCTGTCCAGCGTCCCGCGCCTGTCCGATGCCGGTCTCGCCCTCGTCGCCGAGGACGGCACCCGCGAGATCCGCCCCAAGGCCCAGGTCCCCGCCGACGCCCCGGAGGCGGTCGCCGTCCGCGACATCACCATCGACTACGGCGCGAGCCGCGCGGTCGATGGAGTGTCGTTCCGGGTACGGCGCGGGGAAGTGCTGGCGCTGGTCGGCGAGTCCGGCAGCGGCAAGTCCACGCTGGCGTGGTCGCTGGCGGGGCTGCGGGCGCCGTCGGGGGGTGAGATGACCGCGACGGGGGCGGGCGGGGGCGCGGGCGCCGGCTCCGACGGCGACTTGGCCGTGTCCGACGGTGACCTGGCCCGCCCGGCGCGGCGGCGGCCACTGCCCCTCCGGCGCAAGATCCAACTGGTCTTCCAGAACGCCGACACGTCCCTGAACCCCCGGCGCTCGGTGGGCGACGCGGTACGGCGCCCACTGCGCTTCTTCGGCACGGCACCGTCCCGTACGGCCGCCGCCACCCGCGCCCGACAGCTCATCGCCGACGTACGCCTCGACCCGGCCCTCGCCGACCGACTGCCCGCGCAACTCTCGGGCGGTCAGCGGCAGCGGATCGGGATCGCGCGGGCGCTGGCCGGTGAGCCCGACGTACTGATCGCCGACGAGATCACCACCGCGCTCGACGTCTCCGTCCAGGCCGAAGTGCTGCGCCTGCTCGACGACCTGCGGCGCGAACGCGATCTCGCGTGCCTGTTCATCAGCCACGACTTGGCCGTGGTGCGGGGGATCGCCGACCGGGTGGTGGTGCTGCGACACGGGGTGGTGGTCGAAGAGGGCCCCACGGACGCGGTCTTCGCGGCCCCGGGCCACCCCTACACCCGCCGCCTGATGGCCGCCGCGCTGGACCCCGACGGTGACGCGGGGGTGGACGTGGACACGGATGCGGACGCGGGGGTGGCCGACGACTGGCAGGACGCCGCGTCACCGGACGACACCTGGACCGACCTCGGCCCCGGCCACCGCATCCGCCGCTGGCGCCCGGCGGACGGCTGACGCCGAGGTGGTTCTTCCCCACCCCGCCCCTTCCCGAACCGGGGGCAAGCCCCCCGGACCCCCAGGCCACGGGCCCGGCCCCAGGCCACGGACCGGGACCCCGGACCCCGGACCCCGGACCCCGGGTCCCGGGACCCGGACTCCCGGACCCGGCCCCCGGGACCCGGGGCACAGCCTCCCGGCCCGGGGCCGCAGGCCCTCGGGTCCCGGCCCTCGGCCCTCGGGTCTCGGGTCTCGGGTCCCGGGTCTCGGGCCACGGCCCTCGGGTCTCGGGTCCCGGGTCTCGGGTCTCGGGTCTCGGGTCTCGGGCCTCGGGCCACGGGCCACGGGCCACGGGTCCCGGGTCTCGGGCCACGGCCCTCGGGTCTCGGGTCCCGGGTCCCGGGTCTCGGGTCTCGGGTCTCGGGTCTCGGGTCTCGGGTCTCGGGTCCCGGGCCTCGGGCCACGGGTCTCGGGCCTCGGGTCTCGGGCCTCGGGCCACGGGCCACGGGCCCCGAGCCACGGGTCTCGGGCCCCGGCCCCCGGGACCCGGGGCACAGCCTCCGGCCCGGGGCCGCGGGCCCTCGGGCCGCGGGCCTCCCGTGACCCTGGGGGGCCGGGGGCTTGCCCCCGGGTTCGGGAAGGGGCGGGTAGGGGACCAGCCCGCCGCAGGCGCCCCACCCGCACCCGCAAACGCACCGCACACCGTAGGAGAGTCGTGAAATACCGCGAGCAGTTCGACCGCGAGGTCCAGGCGGAGGACGTCTGGATCCCCACCCGGGACGGCACCCGGCTGCACGCACGCATCTGGCGCCCCGTCGACGCCACCGCGAACCCCGTCCCCGCGCTGCTGGAGTACCTGCCGTACCGCAAGAGCGACTGGACCGCCCCGCGCGACGCGCAGCGGCACCCCTGGTACGCCGGGCACGGCTACGCCTCCGTCCGGGTCGATCTGCGCGGCAGCGGGGACTCCGAGGGCGTGATGCTCGACGAGTACACCGAGACCGAGCTCGCCGACGGGGTCGACGTCGTGGAGTGGCTGGCCGCCCAGCCGTGGTGTACGGGCAAGGTGGGAATGTTCGGCATCTCGTGGGGCGGGTTCAACTCGCTCCAGATCGCAGCCCTGCGCCCGGAGCCGCTGAAGGCGATCGTCACCGTCTGCTCGACCGACGACCGTTACGACAACGACGTCCACTACACCGGCGGCGCCGTTCTCGGCATCGACATGCTCGCCTGGGCCGGCACCATGCTCGCGTTCACGGCCCGCCCGCCGGACCCGGCCGCCGTGGGCGAGGACCGGTGGCTGCCCGTGTGGCGGGAGCGGCTGGAGGCGCTGGAGCCGTATCTGCACACCTGGCTGGCACACCAGGAGCGGGACGGCTACTGGCGGCACGGCAGCGTCTGCGAGGACTACGGCGCGATCGACGCGGCGGTCCTCGCGGTGGGCGGCTGGGCCGACCCGTACCGGGACACCGTGCTGCGGCTGGTCGAGCACCTTGACGCGCCCGTACGGGGGCTGATCGGGCCCTGGTCGCACCAGTACCCGGACCGGGGCCTGCCGCCGGGCCCCGCGATCGGCTTTCTGCAGGAGACGCTGCGCTGGTGGGACCACTGGCTCAAGGGAGTGGACACCGGGGTCATGGCGGAGCCGGCCCTGCGCTCCTGGATCAACGACCCGGTGCCGCCCGCGACCCACTACCCGGCCATGCCCGGCCGCTGGGTCGCCGACGACGCCTGGCCCACCCCAGCCGTCACCTGGGACGAGCGGCCGCTCGGCACCGGCACGGAGCCGGTGATCGTGCGCTCCCCGCTGCACACCGGTATCGACGCGGGCCGCTTCTTCCCCTTCGGCAACGCCACCGACCTGCCGCCCGACCAGCGCGAGGAGGACGGCCGTTCGGTCTGCTTCGACTCCGCGCCGCTGACCGGGCGCGTGGAGATCCTGGGCCGCCCGCGCGTCCGGCTGCGCCTGGACAGCGCCACCCCGCGCGCGCATGTCATCGCGCGCGTCTGCGACGTCGCCCCCGACGGCTCCTCGACGCTGGTCACCCGGGGCGTGCTCAACCTGCTGTCCCGGCTGGGCCGGGACAAGGCGGTGGAGTGGGCGCCGGGGACGTACGAGGACGTGGAGTTCGAGCTGAACGCCATCGGGTACGCCTTCCCGCCCGGCCACCGCATCCGGGTCGCCGTCTCCGACCAGTACTGGCCGTGGGTCTGGCCGCATGGCGAGCGCGACGAGCACGGCGAACGGGGCGCGCTGACCGTGCGACCCGCGGACAGCGCGGTCCTCCTCCCTGTACGCGACCCGGACGCCGACACCGGCCGCCCCCCAGTCACCTTCGGGGAGCCGGAGCAGGCCCCGCCGCTCCCGGTGACCACCGAGCCGCCCGCCAGGCCCCGGCCCGAGCGGGTGGTGCGGCATGACGTGGCGACCGGGGAGTGGACCCTGGAGGTGGACCCCAACTACGGGGGCTCGCGCACCTACCCCGACGGTCTGCGCTACGAGGAGAGCGCCCTGGAGACGTACCGGATCCGCGGCGGCGACCCGGGCTCGGCCGTGGCAAGCTCCCAGTGGACCATCCGGCTGCGGCGGGGCGACTGGGACGCAGGCGTAGTGACCAGTACGGAACTCCGCGCGACGGCCACGGAATTCATCATGGACAGCAGCCTCGAAGCACGGGCGAACGGAGAGACAGTGGCCAAGCGCACCTGGCACCACACCACCCCCAGGACCTCGGCATGACGTCGTCCGCGGCCGACCGCACGGGCCGCCCCAAGGCCCCCCGGCGGGCCGTCGCCGCCTCCGAGCGCACCCGGCAGCCCACCGAGGTGCGCCGCCGCCTGATCGTGGAGGCAGCCGTACCGCTCATCGTGGAGCGCGGTTCCGCGGCGGTGGGCGTACGCGATGTGGCGGCCGCGGCGGGGGTCTCCGTCGGCACGGTCACCTACCACTTCGAGAGCGTCCAGGAAGTCCTCTCCGAGGCGATGGTGCTGCACATCGAGCGCTACTACGCGGCGCTCAGCGAGGCCGCCGCCCGCGCCACCAGCGGCGCCGAGGGGCTGCGGCTGCTCATCGACGCGCTGTTCACCGACGACACCGACCGCCACTGGCGGATGTGGTTCGACTACTGGCACGCGGGCGACCGCGACCAGGCGTTCGCCCGCGGCCAGGCCGAGCGCTACGGGAGCTGGCACGGCGAGATCCGCTCCCTCGTCGAACGGGGCGCCGACGAGGGTGACTTCCGCTGCGCCGACCCCGCCGACTTCGCCGTCCGCTTCGCCGCCCTCGCCGACGGCCTGGCCCTGCAGCGGCTGCGCCAGGCCCCGCCGCTGAGCACGGAGGCGGCGCGGCGCCACCTCTACCGGCTGGTGGAGGTAGAACTACAAGCGGGCGCAGCAGCGACGAAGGGCTGACCGCGCGCTCAGCCCGCCGCCGTACGCCGCACGGACCGCCCCGCCAGGACGTCCGTACGCCGCCCGTCCTCGATGACGAAGCGGCCGTCGATGAGTACGTGCGGAATCCCGGTCGGCAGGGTGCGCGGGGAGTCGAACGTAGAGCCCGCGGCGACCGTGTCCGGGTCGAAGAGGACGAGGTCGGCGCGGTAGCCCTCGCGGACCAGGCCCCGGTCGGGGAGGCGGAGGCGGGCCGCGGGGCGCGCGGTGAGGTGGGCCACGCACTCCTCCAGGGACAGCACGCCCAACTCGCGCACATAGCGGCCCAGATACCGCGGGAAGGTCCCGTACGCGCGCGGGTGCGGCTTGGCGCCCTGCAGGATGCCGTCGCTGCCGCCCGTGTGCACGGGGTGCTTCATGATCGCCCGCACGTTCTCCTCGTGCCCGGCGTGCTGCAGGATCGTCGAGCCGAGCCGGTCCTCCAGCAGCAGCCGGCGCGCGGTGTCCCATGGCGCCTCGCCGCGCTCGTGCGCCGACTGGGCGACCGTCTTGCCGACGTACGCCTCCAGGGCCGGGTGGCTGACCCCCGAGATCTCGATGGTGTCCCAGTCGACGGGCACACCGTGACACCCGTCGGCCCCCTCCACCTCCATGACATGCCGGATCCGCTCGGCGGTCGCCTCGTCCCGGAGCCGGTCCAGGATGGCCTGCGGCCCGCCCTCGGCGGCCCAGCTCGGCAGCAGCGCGGCGAGCGTGGTGCAGCCCGGGAGGTAGGGATAGGTGTCGAGGCTGATGTCGGCGCCCTCGGCGAGCGCCCGGTCCAGCAGCGCGAGCAGTTCGGGGGCGCGGCCCTTGTTCAGGCCGAAGTTCATGGTCGCGTGCGCGAGATGCAGCGCGCAGCCCGCCTCGCGGGTGAGGGCCACCATCTCCTCGTACGCTTCCAGGGCGCCCGCGCCGTACGAGCGGTGGTGCGGGCAGTAGTAGCCGTCGTACGCGGCGACGACGCGGCACAGCTCGGTGAGCTCGGCATCGGACGCGTACATCCCGGGCGTGTACGTGAGCCCGGACGACAACCCGGCCGCCCCCTGCTCTAGCCCCTCCGCGACCAGCCGCTTCATCCGCGCCAGCTCGTCCGCGGTGGCGTCCCGGTCCGCCCAGCCGACCGCGAGCATGCGGACGGTGCCCTGGGGGATGAGATACGCGGCGTTGAGCGCGATGCCCTGGCCGTCGAAGCCGTGGTCGAGGCGGTCCAGGTACTCGCCGACGGTGCGCCAGCTGAAGTCGATGTCCGAGCCGTCGCCGTTCCAGCCGGTGATGGCCGTACGGACCTCGGCGAGGCTGCGGTCGTCGACGGGCGCGTACGACAGGCCGTCCTGGCCGATCACCTCCAACGTCACGCCCTGCGCGGCCTTGGCGGAGTGGTCCGGGTCGCGCAGCAGCGCGAGGTCGCTGTGCGCGTGCATATCGATGAACCCGGGCGCGACCGCGAGTCCGTCGGCCTCCACCACCCGCCGCCCCGCCGGGCGCGGCCCGGCGCCCTCCGCCACGATGCCGACGATCCGCCCGCCGTCGACGGCGACATCCGCCCGATACCGCGCGCCGCCGCTGCCGTCGATGACCTGCGCGTCGCGAATGACCATGTCCATATGCGCTGCCTCTCCCTGTGCGAGTCCGGACGGGCTCGGCGGGTCAGAAGAACGTGCGGATGTAGTCCGTGACCGTGCCGTCCGCCTCGGCCACCGGGATCAGCTGCCACTTGTCGAAGCTGGTACAGGGGTGGGAGAGGCCGAGGCCGACCCAGTCGCCGACCTCCAGGCGCGTGCCTTCCTCGACCGCCAGCCAGGTGTGCTGATCGGAGAGGCCGGTGACGGTGAGGCCGGTGGCGGGGCGTTCGGGGCCGTCCGCGGAGCGGATGACTTGAGGCTCGGGGAGGTCGAGGTCGTACGCCGCGTCGCGCTTGCCCGCGTTGAGGAAGGCTTGGCCGGGTTCGGGGCGGGAGACGACCTGGGCCCAGAGGCGGAAGGCGGGGTGCAGGGCGCCTTCGTCGGGGATGCGGTTGAAGGGGGTGATGTGGCGGTAGTGGCCGTCGTCGTGGGAGACGTACGCGCCGGAGCGCAGCAGCTTCAGGACCGGGCCGGACAGCTCGGGCAGCTCCGCGAAGACGTCCGCGACCGCGTCGAACCACGCGCTGCCGCCCGCGCTGACCACGATCTCGTCCGCGTCCGCGAACCGGCCCTCGCCATCGAAGGCGACGGCCAGCGCGGTGAGCTGGCGCAGCCACGCCCGTACCCGTTCGCCGTCCGGCTTCGGCACCTCGCCCTCGTAGCCGGCGACGCCGACGAGGCGGAGGGTGTCGGTGGCGGCGACCGCGTCGGCGACGGCCGTGCAGTCGGCCTCCGTACGGGCGCCGGTGCGGGCGCCGGGGCCCGCGCCGAGTTCGACGACGACGTCGAGGGGGCGGCGGGCGCCGGCCTCGCGCAGGGCCGCGTCCATGAGCTCGACGCCGCGCGGGGAGTCGACGTACGCGATGAAGCGGAAGTCGGGGTCGGCGTCCAGCTCGTGGGCGAGCCAGCCGAGCGCGGCGGCGTCCACGATCTCGTTGGCGAGGAAGATCCGCTGGATGCCGAAGGCGCGGTACATGCGCACATGGGTGGGGACGGCGGCGGTGATGCCCCAGGCGCCGTGGGCGAGTTGGCGTTCGAAGAGCTGGGGGGCGAGGGAGGTTTTGCCGTGTGGGGCGAAGGCCAGCCCGTGGGCGGCGGCGTAGCGCTCCAGGGCGGCGAGGTTGTGCTCCAGGGCCTCGGCGGACAGCACCAGGACGGGGGTGGTGAAGCCGCCGGTGAACAGGGAGCGGCGCTCGGCGGCCAGCTCGCCGACCGTACGGCCTTCGGCGCTGGGGGGCAGGCCCTTGAAGCGGTGGTCGACGCGCTCGCGGGCGAGGCGCCCGACGGGGGAGTCGGGTGTGTCGGCGGCGTGGTCGGCGGCCATGGAGCCTCCCATAAATACTTGGTTGCAATATGTGCAACGGTCATTGCGTATAGCGCTTAACGGTGTCTAACATCCCGCCGAGCACCCGGTCAACGGTGCGCGCGCCACACCCGAGCCAGCAAGGAGCCGGCCCCTCGTGTCTGCAGACCTCCACGCCGACGTCGCCGACGTCGTCTGCCTCGGTGAGTCGATGGTCACCTTCGCGCCCTCCTCGCCGGGCCGCCTCGCCGACGTGCCCGCGTTCTCGCGAGGGATCGGCGGCGCGGAGTCCAACGTCGCGTGCTCGCTCGCGCGCGTCGGACACACCGCCCGGTGGATCAGCCGCGTCGGGGCGGACGGGTTCGGGGACCACCTCGTCGCGGAGATCGCCGCCGCGGGCGTGGACGTCTCGTATGTGCGGCGCGACCCGGACCGGCCCACCGGCATCTACTTCCGTACGGCGGGGGAGCGGGAGGGGGAAGAGCGGGAGCGGGAGGGCGCCGGACAGCCGCTCTCCGAGGTCGTCTACTACCGGGCCGGGTCCGCCGCCTCGGCCATGTCCCCGCGCCTGGTGCCCCGCGAGCGGGCGTGGTCGGGCCGCGTTCTGCACCTCACCGGGATCACCGCGGCCCTCTCCGACGACTGCCACACCCTGATGCGGGAGCTCACCGCCCGCGCGCCGGGCCGCCCCCTCCTCTCCTTCGACGTCAACTACCGCACGGCGCTGTGGCGCGGCCGGGACAGCCGACTCCTTCTGGATCTTGCCCGCGGCTGCGACCTCGTCTTCGTCGGCGAGGACGAGGCCGTGGCCGCCTGGGGGCTGCGCGGCGCGGACGCGGTCCGGGCGGCACTGCCCGAGCCGGCGGTGCTGGTGGTCAAGCAGGGGAGCGCGGGCGCCACGGCGTACGCACGGCAGCCGGACGGCGGTGACGCGGTCACCTTCGAACCGGCCCTGGACGTCGATGTGGTCGCGTCCGTCGGGGCCGGTGACGCCTTCGCCGCCGGGTTTCTGTCGGGCACCCTGCGCGGGCTGTCCGTCGCGGCACGGCTGCGGCACGGCCATCTGATGGCGGCCGCCGCCCTCACCGTCCCCGGCGACCTCGGCACCCCGCCGTCGCGCGAGCGCGCCGACGGCCTGGTCGCCCTCGACGCCGGCGCGTGGGGCACACTGCGATTCGGCCCCGGCTGGACGGACACCGGGACGCCCGGGACCGTACGCGCGGAGGTGCCCCACCCATGAGTCAGACCGTCGACCGAGCGCTGAGCATCCTGCCACTGCTGGCAGAAGGCCCGGCCAACCTGGAGCAGGTGGCCAAGCGGCTCGGCGTGCACAAGACGACCGCGCTGCGGCTGCTGCGCACCCTGCATGAGCACGGCATGGTCTACCGGCAGCAGGACCAGCGCTACCGGCTCGGCGCCCGTCTCTTCGCGCTCGCCCAGCAGGCCGTGGAGAACCTGGACGTGCGCGAGATCGCCCACCCGTATCTGGGCCAGCTCAACGAGCGGTGCGGGCACACCGTCCACCTCGCCGTGTACGAGGAGAACGAGGTGGTCTACATCGACAAGGTGGAGAGCCGCTACCCGGTCCGGATGTACTCGCGGATCGGCAAGCCCGTCGCCATCACCGTCGCCGCGGTCGCCAAGCTGCTGCTGGCCGATCTGCCCGAGGCGGAGCGGCGCGCGGTCGCCGAGAGGCTTCAGTACCCCGCGTACACCGCGCGCTCCACCCCGAACGCCGCCGCGTTCCTGAAGGAGCTGGCGACCGTACGGGAGCAGGGCTGGGCTACCGACCTCGGCGGCCACGAGGAGTCGATCAACTGCGTCGGGGCACCCATCCGGGGTGCGGACGGGCGGGTGGTCGCCGCGTGTTCGGTCTCCGCGCCGAACGTCGTGGTCTCCGCCGATGAACTGATCGAACTGCTGCCGCTGGTGCGCCGTACCGCGGAGGCGATCAGCCGCGAGTACTCGGGTAGTGCCCCGCCCGACGAGCCGGACTCCGACGAGCCGGTCCCTGCTGACGAGTAGCTGACAAGTAACCGACAGAAAGCCCAAGGAACCCCATGAGCGAGAAGCTTCAGAAGATCGCGATCACCCCGGACACCCACACCGCGCCCCCCGCCAAGTTCTCGCACGGCGTCAAGAAGGGCAACATCCTCCAGGTCGCCGGGCAGGTCGGCTTCGGCCCCGCGGTCCCGGGCCAGGCGCCCACCCCCGTCGGGCCGACGCTGCGTGAGCAGACCCTGCAGACCCTGCGCAATGTGCAGTCCGTCCTGGAGGCGGGCGGGGCGAGCTGGGAGGACGTGGTGATGGTGCGCGTCTACCTCACCGACACCGCCCACTTCGCCGAACTCAACGAGATCTACAACGACTTCTTCGCGGACCTGAAGGAGGCCCCGGCGGCCCGTACGACCGTCTACGTCGGCCTTCCCGCCGGGCTGCTCATCGAGATCGACGCGCTCGCCGTCCTCGGCTGACGCGCCCGTGGCGGGCGGGGCACGCCCCGCCCGCCGTACTGCCCTCCGCTCTTCACCCTCCGCACCGTCGTCGAAATCCAGCGTTCTGAACCTCCGCACCCGCATCCCCAGTCCCCCCGCACGCGGCCCCCCGCCGCGCGCCGGTCCCCCCTGCCCGAAAACCGGAGCCCCCTATGCCGCTCACCGCCGCCCCCGCTCCCGAGGCCCCGCCCCACACCGGTGGTCTCCTCACGATCATCGACGGCACCGCCGGTCTGCTGACCGTCGCCGCCCTGGGTATCGCCCTGCTGCTCTTCCTGATCATCAAGGCCCGGCTGCAGCCCTTCGTGGCGCTGCTGGGCGTGTCCATCGCGGTGGGCCTGGCCGCCGGTCTGTCGGTCACCGAACTCTTCGGCACGGTCCAGAAGTCCGACGCCGTCTCGCTCATCGAGTCCGGCATGGGCGGCATCCTCGGCCACATAGCGATCATCATCGGCCTGGGCACCATGCTCGGCGCGATCCTCGAAGTCTCCGGCGGAGCCGAGGCGTTGAGCGCCCGGCTGCTTGGCCTGTTCGGCGAGAAGCGCGCGCCGCTCGCGATGGGCCTGACCGGCCTGATCTTCGGCATACCCGTCTTCTTCGACGTCGGCATCTTCGTCCTCGCGCCGATCGTCTACGCGGCAGCCAAGCGCAGCGGCAAGTCGATCGTGCTGTACGCGATGCCGATGCTGGCCGGCCTGTCCATGACCCACGCCTTCCTGCCCCCGCACCCCGGCCCGGTGGCCGCGGCCGGGCTGCTCCATGTCGACCTGGGCTGGGTCATCCTGATGGGCATCCTCGTCGGAGTCCCGTCCGTGCTCGCCGCCTGGGCGTACGCCGCGTGGATCGGCAACCGCCTCTTCGTCCCCGTACCGCAGGACATGCTGGAGGCGGCCGAGGAGGCCAAGGAGGCCGTCGCCGCCGAGCAGCGCGCCGCGGGCGCCACGGCCGCGGAGCGGCCGGTGCCGGTCTCCACCGTCCTCGCGATCATCGGCACCCCGCTGGTCCTCATCCTCTGCGCGACCTTCTCCTCCATCGCGCTGGACCCCAGCACCGGCCGCTCGGTGATCGAGTTCTTCGGCCACCCCTTCGTGGCGCTGACCATCGCCCTGCTGCTGGCCTACTACCTGCTGGGCATCCGGCGCGGCTGGTCCCGTAAGTCCCTGGAGACCGTCTCCACCGCCTCCCTCAAGCCGATCGGCAACATCCTGCTGGTCGTCGGCGCGGGCGGGGTCTTCGGCGCGGTGCTCAAGGGCAGCGGCGTGGCCCAGGCGCTGGCCGACGCCTTCGACAGCGCGGGTCTGCCGGTCATCCTGCTGGCCTGGCTGATCTCGGTGGTGCTGCGCGTCGCGCAGGGTTCGGCGACGGTCGCGATCGTCACCACGGCGGGGATCGTCTCCCCGATGCTGACCGAGGGCGACTACTCGCAGGCGCATCTGGCGCTGGTCATCATGGCCATCTCGGCGGGCTCGATCTTCGCCTCGCATGTCAACGACGGCGGGTTCTGGATGGTCGCGAAGTACTTCGGCATCTCCGAGCGGGACACGCTCAAGTCGTGGACCGTACTGGAGTCGGTGCTGTCGGTGGCGGGGTTCGTGGTGGCGGGGCTGCTGAGCCTCGTCATCTAGGGCAACGCCATCTTTTTGGGGGCGTGGACTGCTCCCTTGCCTCAGCGCCCTTCTCTGCCACAGCAGAGAGGGGCGCTTCAGGGCCGGGAAATCGACTGCCTATGATGTGGCGGCAGTCCAGCTCTGATCGTCGCTTTCATCGCATTCGCTCGTCTGCAGTTCATAGCCGTTCTCCAAAGGGGAGTCGGTGTCTTTCAGGCAGAGACGAGTCTTCATGTTGTGCAGAGTGGAATTCTCGCCGGAGATATCCCACCGTTGATAATCGCCTTCATTGCATGAAAACGTGTAGACTTGGCCGGATTCGTTACTGTCCAAGCAGAGATCAGTCGCCACGTCACGCAGTTCGAACTCTTCCTCGGAGATCTTCCACTTCCCCTCCTCGCTCCCATTGTCGGAGCAGTCGCTCAAGTGCGGGCCACCGGAGCCGCTGCCGCTCAAGCAGCGATCAGACGCCACATTGCGCAGAACGGAACTGTCGCCGGAGATGGTCCACTTCTGGCGATCGCTGCTGTCGCATTCGATCGTGCGCAACGTGCCGTCGTCGCCGCCGTCCAGGCAGCGATCGGTCGCCGCATTGCGCAGTACAGACTTGTTGGATATGTTCCACTTCTGCTGATCGGTGCGATCGCATGTGGACATACTCAGCTCACCGGCATCGTCGCTGCCCATGCACATATCGCCTGCTGCATCACGCAGACTGAACGCCTTCCCGGATGCAGTCCATTTCTGGTAACCGCCACCATTGCAATCGAATGCGTAAGCTTCTTCGTCGCCGTTACTGTCCAGGCAACGTCCGGTCGCCGCGTTGGTGAATGTTTTTACGGTCGAGTCTAATGTTTTTGGGGGTGACGCGGCCTTCGCTGGGGGGTTCGCGGGGGACGTCTTTCCCTGTGAGGACTCCTCCGACGGGGTTTTCTGCGGTGTACTGCTCTGTGAGGCGTGCGACGGGGACGCGCCGTCGTTCTTGTCGTCGCCTCGGTTCGGGAGCCAGATGAGGGCGGCGGCGACGGCGATCGCGACGACGGCGAGCGCCGCAAGGCCCGTTACCAGTCGGCGCTTCCGGGGATTCCCCGGCCGCCCCCCGGATTGCGGGTCGTAGACGGTTCTCGGGGGTATGGACGGCGAGGCGGGCGTCGCGGAAGGCGTCGAGGAAGGCGTCTGGGCCGACTGGGCCGACGGCTGAGGTTGCATGGGCAATGTGGGGGGCGGCGCGGGCGCGGGAAGGAAGGCCGCCGGCAGCCACCCGGCGGTCGGAAGCACCTCGGTCAGGCCGAGCTTGGCTCCGGCCTGCCGGCAGAGGGCCACCACCTCGGCGGGCGTGGGCCGCGCCGCGGGGTCCTTCGCCAGGCAGCGGCTGATGACGGGCCGTATCTCCGCCGGGCAGGCGGAGAGATCGGGCACTTCGCGATCGATGCGGTAGAGCACGGCCGGGCCCGGCCCGTCGCCGAAGGGGTGGACACCGGTCGCGGCGACATACCCGGTCAGGCCGAGCGCGAAGACATCGATGGCCGGGGTCACCGGAGTGGTACCCCTGAGCTGTTCCGGAGACATGTACAGGGGGGTACCGATGCGCATGTCGGTGCCGGTCAGCGGAGTGGCCTCGGCGGCCCGCGCGATCCCGAAGTCGATGACGGCGGGGCCGTCCGGCGCCAGGATGACATTCCCCGGCTTGAGATCCCGGTGGGTGACCTGCACCGCGTGGATGGCCTCCAGCGCGTGGGCCACGCCCGCGATCAGCCGCAGGGCCGCGTCCGGCGGCAGCGGTCCGTGCGTGGTCACCGCCGCCGCGAGCGACAGGCCCGGGGCGTACTCGGTGGCCAGCCAGGGCATGGACCCTTGGGTGTTGCTGTCCACCACCGGCAGGATGTAACGGCCCCGCACCTGCCGGCCGGCGCGCACCTCCCGCTCGAACCGCTGCCGGAACTTCGGGTCCTCGGCGAACTCGTCATGCACCACCTTCAGCGCGATCGGCTGCCCGCCCCGCGTGGCGGAGAGGTACACCGTCCCCATACCGCCCGCCCCCAGCCGCCCCAGGAGTGCGTAGCCCGCGATCTCATGCGGATCTCCCGGACGCAGCGGCCGAATTCCCACCACCCGATTTCCTCTCCTTCGACACCCTTGGCGTTCGGGTGACTACGCATAGCCAGCCAACTGCGGGGCGACCGACCCGACTTGGGGAGAATACTCCGGGACGTCGAGCAGCTCCCAACAAGACGACGGCCCTCCGGGGCAGGGGCCGCTCGCTTCGTTGGCAGGGTGTGGGGTGGGCCAAGCCGCCCGAAGTGCGACGCGGTCCCCGCCCATCAGCCACGCGCGCGGGAGCGGGCCTGGTGGAGCCGTACCTTGGTGCGGTTCCCGCAGCGGGTCATCGAGCACCAGCGGCGGTTGTGCGCGGGCGAGCGGTCCACGAAGCGCAGGGCGCAGCGCTCGGAGCCGCAGATACGGACTCGTCGTAGCTCCGGGGAGAGCAGCAGCTCGATCGCGTCCTGGGCCACGAGGCCGAGGGCTCCGGTCGCGTCCTCGGCGGCATGCGGCGCGCTGCTCGACTCCAACCGGCCGTTTCGGGCCGCCAGTTGGAGCACGGGGCGGGGGGCCGCAGCCGACGCCTCGTTGAGCACGGCGATGTCGGCTGGCGTCGGCAGGCCGCCGCCGGCCGCGCACAGCACCGCACGGTCGATCGCCTCACGCAGCGTCACCGCGGAGTGCAACACGGACTCGGGTACCCCGCGGGCCCCGACGGCGAGCAGGTCGACGCGCCGAAGCCAGCGCACCAGGTCGTCCGGCTCGCGAAGTGTCTCCCGGGGCGGCGCCTGCCACCGGTCGCGGAGGGTGTTGACGAAGTCCAGGCACACGCGTCCGCCGTACCAGAGCCATTCGTCGTCCGTCGTCATGGCTCTATTGTCCACTGCTTGTCGCGGCACTAACCTCCTATGAGGGTTAGTAAGCGCGAAGCGGAAGGGTACGGCCATGAGCACAGAGACAGTGACCACAGGCGTCGCCCAGGTCAACGGGATCCGGCTGCACTACACGCATGCGGGTTCGGGGCCGCCGCTCGTACTGCTCCACGGGTGGCCGCAGACCGGGCTGTGCTGGCGACCGGTGCTCGGCGAACTCGCCGCCCGCCACAGCGTCGTAGCCCCCGACCTGCGCGGCTACGGCCTCAGCGACAAGCCCACCACCGGCTACGACAAACGGCGGATGGCCTCGGACATCGCCGAACTGGTCCGGCAACTCGGGTTCGAACGGGCGGCGGTCGTCGGCCACGACCGCGGCGCCCGGGTCGCGCACCGCTGGGCCCTGGACCACCCCGACCAGGTCGAGCGGCTCGCCGTGCTCGACGTGATCCCCACTCGGGAGATGCTCCGCCGCATGGACGCTTCGGTAGCCGCCGGCTACTGGCACTGGCTGTTCCACGTCCAGCCCGATCTGCCCGAACTGCTGGTCGGGAACAACGTCCGCGCCTACCTGGAGTACTTCTTCGAGCGCTGGACCTACAACCGCCACGGACTGGACCCCGACGCCGTCGACGCCTACGTCCGCGCGTTCTCCCGCCCCGGCGCGCTCCGCGCCGGCTTCGACGACTACCGCGCCCAGGAACGCGACCTCGCCCTCGACGACGAGGACGCCGCCGCGGGCCGCCGCCTGACCATGCCCGTCCTCGCCCTGTGGGGTTCGGCCGGCCTGCCTGCCCGGCTGCCCACCCTGGACATCTGGCGCCAGTACGCCGACGACGTCACCGGCGCCCAGATCCCCGACTGCGGCCACTTCATCCCCGAGGAACGCCCCGACGCCCTCCTGGCCCATCTGAGGATGTTCCTCGGCTGATCAGAACCGTGTCGACCAAGATCAGTGGCGACGGCCACCACAGCGGTGCGCAGGCCGCGGGCCCGTTCCCCGCCCCACGTCCTGCCTTCAGGTGAGGTCCAGGGTGACGCGCAGGGCGGCGGAGATGCGGTCCATGACCTGCGCATCGACGGTGCCGAGGAACTCGCCGGTCCACAGGCGCTTGTCGGTCAGCGCGGTGAGGTCGACGGCGACGGCGGCGCCGCGCACCGGGTGGGTCAGGGGAATGGTGACGACAGTGTCCGGGGCGCCCTGGGTCTCATCGATCATCATGCACACGGCGGTGCCGGGCAGGGCCTCCAGGGCGGCGTCCGACTCGACGATGACCACGGCACGGGTCTTGGTGGCCAGCTGGACGCGCCAGACCTGGCCGCGAGCCAGGGGCGTCACGCGACGTCCTCGCCGAAGATGTCGGCAAGCTCCTCAGTGTCGTTCGCGGCCCGCTCGCGCCAGGCCCGCACGGCCGACGCCGCGTCGCGCAGCTGCTGGGCGCGCAGCGCGTGCTCGATGTAGGCCGACAGGTTGCCGCCGGAGGCAGCGCGGGCGTGGGCGAGGAGATCATCCGGCAGGGTGACCGTGGTGCGCGTACGTGTGCTCATACACGCGAGCATACTCTTGTGTGACGCTGTGGTGCACTGCTGCTGCGCACGCCGCGGTAGCCCCTCGCTTCGTTGGCTGGGTGTGGGGTGGGTCAGGCCGTGGGGAAATCCGGTGAGGGTCCAACAGGGTCTAGTAGGGCACCGTGTCGCACCAGGTCTGCGCCCAGGCGGAGGCGCCGTGTGTGTTGGCCGCGCGCACCGTGACGCAGATCTCGTCACCGGAGAACGGGCCCTTGATCGTGTAGCTGGTGCTCCCGGTGGAGTAGACCGTGTTGACGTTCTTCTTCGTGTAGTTGCTGCCCTTGTTGGTGTAGTGGATGTCGTACCTGGTCGCTCGGGAGATTGCCGACCAGCTCACCTTGAGTGGCATGTCGCACGCGCCAACACAGGAGTTGGTGTAATCAAGCCGGTAGCTCTTCATGGCGGGCGGTGGCGAGCCGGAGGGCGTGCCGCTGGAGCCGGATGAACCTCCGCCGCCCGCGCCCGAAGAAGAGCCGGACCCGCCGTTGTCGGAACCACTGCCGTCACGGGATGAACTGCCGCCGCCGTCACGACTCGACGACCCGGAGCTACGGCTGCTCTTCTGGGCGTTCGGCTCATCCGAACCTTCCGCCTGCTCCTTCCCCTTCTTGCCGTCATCGTCGCTCCCCTTCTTCTTTCCACCCTTGGAAGGTGAACTGCTGGGCGCGCTCGGTGAGGTGCTGCCACCAGAAGCGGCGCTCGCGCCGCTGCTTGGTGACTGGGCATGCGTTCCGCCTCCGCCGCCACCCCCAAAGGGCTGAAGCAGGGCGACCGTCCCGCCGCCGGCGGTGATGACGACGACGATGGGCAGCGCGATGAGCCTGCGGCGCCGACGAGGCTCCCGATCCCGCTTCGTGGCTCCGTCGCCCGGGGCGCCCGGGTCGACTTTGGGAGGCCCGTCCTTCGGCCGCAGCCCGACGGTCGCCAGATCCGTTGACTCCTCCCGCAGCGGCGCCGCCTCGGCGTCGAGCAGCCGTGCGGACTGCCGCGCGAGGTGCGTGACGACACCGGCAGGCAGCCAGGCGCCGCGCGTGGCGTGGGGACGCACCCGCTCGGGGTCCTCCAACAGGTCGTCGACGTCGGGCCGTTGATCGACGTCCTTCACCAGACAACGGGCGATGAGCGCCCGCAGCGAGGCGTCCTCGACACCCGTCAGATCGGGCTCGCCCTCCACGATCTCGAACATGACCGCGTGCTGATTACCCGCGCTCTTCCCGAACGGCAGTTGCCCGGTCGCCGCATACGTCAGCACGCACCCGAGGGTGAACACATCGCTCTTGACCCCCGCGCGCTGCCCGCGCACCTGCTCCGGCGACATGAACCCGGGAGACCCGACGACCATCCCCGTACTGGTCAACAAGGAATCGACGGACGTCTCCAGAGCCCGCGCGATCCCGAAGTCGATGACCTTCGTGCCGTCCACGGTGAGCATCACATTGGACGGCTTCAGATCGCGGTGCACGATCCCGGCGCCGTGAATGTCCTTGAGCGCCTTCAGCAGCCCGTCGGCGAGGGCGTGCAGGGATGCGGCTGGCAACGGGCCGTGCCGTCGCACGACTTGCTCAAGCGAGAGGCCGGGCACGTACCCCGTGGCGACCCACGGCGGTTCGTCGTCCGGCCCCGCGTCGAGCACTGGCGCCGTGTACCGCTCCCCGACCTTCCGCGCCGCCTCGATCTCCCGCCGGAACCGCGCCCTGAACTGCGGGTCAGACACGTGCTCTTCGTGTACGACCTTCACGGCTACGGTCCGACCGCTGTCCGACCGCGCGAGGAACACCCGCCCCATGCCGCCGGCGCCGAGCCGCCCAAGCAAAAGATACGGGCCTATGCGCGCCGGGTCGCCCACCGCGAGCGGCTTGACAGCCCCATCGACATCGTCGTCCCGCATTGGCTCCCCCGTCATCTTCGCCTGGTCAACGGCGCAACCCGGATGAGGATAGACGGTGTGGGGCGAGTCAGGTGATCGGGAACTCCCCGCGCTTGACGGCGGAGACGAACGCGGACCACGCGGGCGGCTCGAACACGAGCGCCGGGCCCTCGGGGGCCTTGCTGTCACGGACGGGTATGTCGGCGTGGCCTCGCGCGACCTCAAGGCATTCGGCCTGATTGCCGCCGCTGTAGCTGGACTTGAACCACCCGGTGAGGGTGGACGCGTCGGAGACGGTGTGCTCACTGCTGACCATGTAAGTGTTCCTCCGCTGCCGCTCTGACGAGGGCCACTGACTCCTGCTGCGACAACGCGTCGCTCAGCGCCAGAGCGTAGGCCGTGTGGCTGGCCTTCACCAGTGACGGATCATCGATCAAGTTGCCGGTGAGGAAGGCTTCGACGTACGCCGCCGGTGCGGAGTCATCGAAGCTCATAAGCGTGAGCAAACCCTGCTGGAGCGCGTGGGCACCGGCACTGTAGGGCAGTACGTGTAGCCGCAGACGTCCCGCTTCGGCCATGTCCGCGATCTTGCGGAGCTGTTCCGCCATGACCTCAGGTCCGCCGACGCGGCGTCGCAAGACACCCTCGTCGAGTAGCGTCCACACGACAGGTGACGGCCCATCCAGAATCTGAGCACGCTTTGTTCGGATGACGACTTCCCTGTCAAGTTCCTCGGCTGTGTGGTTGGGGCGGTATGCGCTGAACACGGCGCGTGCGTAGGTGGGTGTCTGCAGCACGCCGGGAACCAGCGTGAGTGCGAACTGCTGGATCAGGGTGGCCTCTCGCTCCAACTCGGCGACGGTAGCGAAGAAGTGCTCGTACGGGCCCTCCAGATCCTCCAACCACCGCGCGAAGAACCCATCCGTCCCCAGCGCCTGAACGATCCGCACCGCGTCGTCCGGCCTCGGCAACCGGCGCCCCGCCTCCCAGTGGCTGATCAGCGTGGGGGAGCACACCACGATCTCGCTCAACGCCTCCTGCGTCATACCGGCCGCGATGCGGCGGAGCTTCAGCTCTTCCCCGTACTTCTCCCTGGGTGTGCGTGGCCTTCGATCCATCTTCATGGCTGACTCTTCGAGTTGAAAGGTGCCTGGTCAGGCTCGCCCTGCTAGCAGCCTAGCCAGAGCAGCCGCCACTCTGTGAGGAAATCGCCACACAGCGTGAACGAACCTCAATGGAGCTGATGAACGTGAGTACCGGGCTACGCCTGCTGCCGTGGTCGGACCCCGATGGCAAGCCGTGTTATCTGGCGTCGGACGGCGGGGACAGCCCGCTGAGTCGACGTGCGGATGCGATCGAGGCCGTGCAGATGTCCATGGGTGCGGAACTCCTCCGGCACGCCAGGGCGTTGCTGAACGCACCCAAGGCAGACGCGCGAGAACTCCGCTACCTCGCGGACCGGCTGTGTGAGGCGCTGCGTGATGTGCTGCGGATCGCCGAGAGCAGGGGTGCCCGCCTGCCCTCGTACGACGGAGGCGACGGCCCAGCGCCCGGAGGGGGCGGCTGTGACTGACTGGCAGATCGGTCCCGTTCCGGGCCGGGGCTTGCGTCGGGCGACCGATGGGGAACTCACGTTGCCGCTTCGGATCAGCCAAGGCGGGCAGCATCGCGCCGTCGCGGAACTGGAGCTGCCCCCGCTGAGGCCACCGGGCTGATGACCGCGTACTCGGCCGCTTTCAGGTCCCTTTGGCCGCGCGGGAAAGTGGGTGCGGCGTGCTGTGCTGCGCTTCGCGGGTGCAGATGCGCTTCGCCTGTGCGCCGTCTCGCGGCATTCGGTTCGGGCGGGTGCGAAGCGCCGGCGAGAAGGGGGAGGGGGGGGCGGCTGGCCGGTTGTTCCGGTTCCTCGGCCCGGTGGGCGGCTGAGCTTAAGGCTGGCTCCGCTGCGCTCCGCCGCAGCTGCTGCCGCGCGGTGGCCGACCGGTCAGCCCAACGGTGCGCTCAAGCGGGGCGCGGGAGCGCGACGGACAGGCGAGCACCGACGGACAGGACCGCCCCTCCACCCACCCCCTCTTAAATTATCGCTTGATGCAGTACTTGATGCAGATCAAGCATCTTTTTAAGAGCAGGTGGGGGGAGAGCCCCAACCGGACCGGCGCCCACCGCTCCAGACGACCATCCACCACCATCTGGCCATCCGCCGCACGCCAGCCGGTGCCCCTTGAGCTGGACGGCGACGATACCCCGGCGCCCCTCCCCCTTTCCCGCTGCTGTGCGCCGAAGGCGCGAGACGATACCCGCACCCGGCGGCCGGACCATGCCGCCCAGCGGCGCCGCCCCGTTCGTCACGTTCCCACACCCCCGGCTCAGCGCACCGCTGAACCGACCGGCCAGCAACCGTGCGGGCAGCAGTCGCAGCGGATACTCATCCTCCCGGCCGGCCGCAGGCTCCTCCCACTCGCTCTTCCTCAAGGAGCTCTACGTCCGCGACACCCTGCGCAGACAAGGTGTCGGAGCACAGCTCATGAAAGAACTCCAGGCCCTCGGCGCCGCACGTCCCGGATGCAGCCGTGTCGAGTGGATAACCGACCGTGACAACCCACAAGCACGCGACTTCTGCAAATCGCTCGGCTTCGCCGAGTGAGTGACCGCCAAGGAAGCGCGCCGCGAACGCTGCGAGCCCGCTCCCTTGTCCAGCCGAACGAGGCATGCGGGCGGCCAGCTTTGGCATGAGTCCGGTGGCGGTGAGTTCCGGCTGTTCGATCGCGCAGCGTACCCAGTCCGTCGTGACGTTATGTCCGCCTCGAGAGGCCCTAAGTGGGCTTTGCGTCGCACTCGTCAGGGTCATGGGATCCGGAGGGCCTGGTGGCGGGGGATCAGGATCGGAGGCGGGTGGTACGTGTCGGCCCGGACCCCAGCGCCAGGTTGCCGCTGCTGGTCGTCAGCTTGGCGGTCGGAGGGAAGCGGAACCCTGTAGGTGTCTCCCAGCGTTCGGGAGCGTGGTTCAGGGGAGGAGGCCTTGCAGTACACCGCCCCATGTATCCATAACCCCCTGCAATTGGCCTCCAGCTGCTGCTGCTGTCGTCAGCGCGAGGAGCGCAGCTGAGATGAGCCCGCGTTTCCGATGCTCGTGAGGAGTGTTCGCAGCGGTAGCCAGATATTCGACGTTGTCGAGGAGGTCTTGGCGTTCAGAGTCCTCCAAACCGGGTTGGCTCAGGACGGCTTGTTGAAGTGCTTTGAGCGCTTCTGCTGCATCGGTGCCGCTTTGATACGCGACTCCAGCAATAGTCGATTCGATGTTGGCGATCTGAGTGGCAAACTGAACGCCGTGGAAGGTCCCTCCGCTGATCGCGAATGAGACGCGCGGCTCCGGCGCCGCCTGACCAGATGCTTCGGCGTAGTCCGGCATTCGTTCCAGCACCTCTTCCAGGTAAGACAAACCAAGAGACAAATATGCTTGACTTAAGGCTGCCGGATCAGGGAATGCCGGGCTCCTGCAGACGCCGACGTCGCGGACCAAACGCCAGAAGTCTGATGGAACGTCGTCTGCGAATGCGCGGAGCACCCCCCTCGTCTCCGAGCACCATGACCACACAACCCGCAAAGGTTTCTCATTCAGGGACCCTTCGAGAGCCCGGCCCGCATCTATTTGTTCCTTGACGTCCTCGATCACGAGCCTGGCCAGCATTCCTTGATTGAGACGGCCATGGCGAGGGGGTGCTTCTACTGGCGCGGAAATTAGAGGGTGCGCAGAGTAAGAAAGAGGATCTTCGAGAGTTGCGCTCGCGAAGTTCCCGAGCCAGGAGTACACCCTTCTATGATATGGGTTCTCAGGGAAACCTATTCCTTGAATGTAGCCTTCCCGGAGGGCAGTGCAATCGCTTGGGGCATCCTGCCACGAGGTTGCCTCCAGGTCCGTGGCGCAGCTGATTACCCTGTCTTGAAGGTGATAGGAAATGCCGTACGGGAGCGGATTGTTGGTCATCAACCACTGGTGGGCGGTGTCGATCTGGCGAAGAACTCCAGGCTTTGGGCGGCTGCCAAAAAATGTCTTACTTTCTTCCCATCTCGCCAGAGATTTCGCGAGCCTTTCGGCTTCCGCGCCACGCTTGCGCAGCTCCTTCCACAGCAGCTCGCGAACGATCCGTTCCTGCTCAGAAATGATGCGCCTTGCTGTCTCCCCCTGCATGGCGACCATCTTGACAAGCTACGTTCCAGCCGGACAAGGGGGCGCCCCCGCATACCACCTCATTCGCGTGGTGCCGCCCCGGCGGGTCTCCCCGCCGGGGCGGCGCCACGGTCGTGCCGTACGGCCGGGGCCTAGGAGCAGTACTGCGCTTCCTTGCCGATGGACCGGTACATGCAGTCCGCGTTCTCCAGGAGCTGGAGGACCGCGTCGCGGTTACGGGAGGTCTCCCGCTCGATCACCTCGTCGGGCGGGTAGAAGCCGCCCGCGCCGCTGGAGCTCGGGTACATCTCGAAGGTGTACGCGAAGACCTTCTGGGCGCCCCACAGATAGTCGTCGATCGCCCCGTCCGTGATGTACAGCTCGCTCGACTGCTCGGGGGTGTAGCCGTTGCTCGCGGCCATCTTCTTGCCGACCGCGGCGAAGGCGTCGTAGTCGTCCCGCGTCATGCCGGTGGTGGTTTCGTCGTACGTCCAGCCGAACGGCCACAGCACCAGCTCGCTGTAGGTGTGGAAGTCGATGGCGGCCTTGATCTGCTGCTTGCCGCCGACGACGCGGCTGCGTGCGAAGTCCGCGACGACCTTCACCTCGGGGGCCGACTCGGCCTTCGGGCCGCGGTAGGTCTCGGAACCGGTGGAGCCGGAGGAGCCGCCGCAGCAGCCCCATTTGAAGTCCCAGTTGCGGTTGAGGTCGGTGCCGACGTTGGAGGAGCCGGAGTTGGGCTGGCGGTTCTTGCGCCAGCTGCGGTAGGAGCCGGTGGCGATGTCGTACTCGCCGCCGTCCGGGTTGACGTCCGGGACGATCCAGATCTCGCGGCTGTTGACCAGGCCGGTGACCCGGGAGTCGCTGCCGTAGCCCTGGGTGAACTCGCGCACCAGGTAGAGGGCCATCTCGACGGTGAGGTGCTCGCGGGCGTGCTGGTGGGCGGTGAACAGCACCTCGGGTTCGGACTCGTCCGTGGCCACGTTGTCGCTGATCTTCAGCGCGATGATGTCGCGGCCCTCGTACGACTTGCCGATGACCCGCTTGCTCAGGATGTTCGGGTACTTGGCGACCGCCGCGTTGATCTCGGTGTTGGCCTCGGCGTAGTTGTGGTACTTCGCGTCCGCGGAGGGGAAGTCGAAGGGCTTGGCGGCCCGGCCCTCGGTGCGGGCCTGCGGGGCGGCCAGGGGGGTGAGGTCGTAGCCGCGCGAGCGCAGCTCGCGGGCCTGGGCCGCGTCGGCGGTGACCACGACGGAGCGGGCGTCCACCTCGTCGATGGAGACGCCGGTGGCCGCGATGGAGGAGCGCTCGGCCGGGGTGGCGGGGCCCGAGATCTCGTACTGCCGCACGCTCTCGTCGGCCGAGGTGTCGGCTGAGGGGTCGGCCGCGGCGGCTGCCCTGGGCGCGGAGCCCGAGCCGTCGGCCTGGGCCGCGACGGGCGCCGCTAGGGCGAGGGTCAGCAAGGCGGTGAGGGCGGTGGCCCTTCTGCCGCGAATGCGAAGTCGCATGAATTCTCCTGGGGGGTGGTCTGAGGCGAGCGACTGCTGCGCCAGTGTTCGGCCATGCGCATGACATGGTCAAGGGCGGGAAATGGTCGAAGCCGAGGGAACATTCGTGCGGCTCCGGATCGAGCCGCCGCGACATGACCGGTCGCGGCGCGGTCCGAAGCCTCGTCATGGGAGGGGAACCACATGCGTAGACCTCTGATCGGCGCGCTCTCCGCGCTGCTGCTCGGCGGCGCGGGCCTCGCCACCGCGGGCGTCACCCCGGCCGCGGCCGCCCCCGACACCTCGAACGCGCCCAAGGTCAAGGCGGTCGACTTCGCCGGGACCGTGGCGCTGAGCAACTGCTCGGGCTCGGTGGTACGGATGCCGAACTCGGCGGACAGCGACCCCGCGTTCGTGATGTCGAACGGCCACTGCCTGGAGTCCGGTATGCCGGCCGCCGGACAGGTGATCGTCGACAAGGCGTCCACCCGGAGCTTCACCCTGCTCAACAGCTCCGGCAGCGGCGTCGCCACGCTCCGCGCCACCAAGATCGCGTACGCGACGATGACCGACACCGATGTGTCGCTGTACCAACTGAGCTCGACGTACGCCCAGATCCAGCAGTCGTACGGCATCAAGGCACTGCAGCTGGCGGACAGCCACCCGGTCCAGGGCACTGGCATCAATGTGGTCTCCGGCTACTGGAAGAAGATCTACTCCTGCAATATCGACGGGTTTGTCTACCGTCTTAAAGAGGATGAATGGACCTGGAAGGATTCGGTCCGCTACACCTCCGCCTGTAACACGATCGGGGGAACCTCCGGCTCGCCGGTTGTCGACTCCGCCTCCGGCAAGGTCGTCGCCATCAACAACACGGGCAACGAGGACGGCGGACGGTGCACCCTCAACAACCCGTGCGAGGTCGACGCCAACGGGACCGTGACGGTGCGAAAGGGCATCAACTACGCCCAGGAGACGTACGGCATCACCAAGTGCGTTGCCGCGGGCAACAAGATCAATCTGAGCCTGGCGGGGTGTGAGCTGCCCAAGCCGTAGCTCGTACAGCCGTAGGCCCTATGCGCCTGGACCTCCGGTCCACCGGGATTTCCCCCGGCCGGACCGGGGGCCGGGCGCAGCATGAACCCGGGGGATGGCACCAGTGCGGCCCGGGAGCGCCCCGCGCGACGCTGAGGTCCTCATTGTTGATCTCGAGAAGAGATGGGGACCTCATGCGCAACTCGCCACGCCGCGCCCGAGCAGGCGTCAGGGCCCACACCCGGGCCGCGGCCCTGTGCACCGCGCTGCTGCTGGCCGGATCCGCCGCCCCGGCCGTGGCCGCGGCATCCGGCGGTACGGCGGCGACCGCGGGCGCGACGGCCGACGCGTCGCGGTCCGGCCGGGGCACCCTGGTGTCCTTCGACCTTCTCTACTCGCTGGAGAAGCCCGAGGACGTCACCGCCTGGCTGACCGACGCCAAGTTCGACGCGGGCACCGTGCGGTATGGCGTCGACGCCTACCGGCTGGTGTACCGCACGGTCGACCCGTACGGCCGGCCCACCACCGCCAGCGGGCTGCTGGTCCTGCCGCGCGGGGGCGAGGGCCGGCTGCGCCCGGTGTCCTTCGCGCATGGCACCGGCAGCCACAAGGACGACTCGCCGTCGAAGCAGACGGGCGGCTTCCTGCCCGCGCCGCCGGTCACCTACGCCGCCGCCGGGTACGCGGGCATCGCCCCCGACTACCTCGGCATGGGCGTCGGCCCCGGACCGCACCCCTGGATGGACGTCCCCTCCGAGACCACCGCGTCCCTGGACATGCTGCGCGCCGCCCGCGCCTTCATGCCCCGTACCGGCCGCACTCTGGACCGGGAGGTGGCGGTCACCGGCTTCTCCCAGGGCGCCTCGGCGGCGATGGGGCTTGCCCGGGCCCTGCAGTCCGGCGAGGACCGCTGGTTCCGGCTGGGCGCGCTGGCCCCGGTCAGCGGTGCGTACGACTTCGGCGGCGCTGAGCTGCCCGCGCTGCTCGCGGGCGAGCTCGAGCCGAAGTCGAGCGTGCTGTACGCGGCCTACACTCTGGTCGCCTTCAACCGGCTGCACCATCTGTACGACAGCCCGGCCGAGGTGTTCCAGGCGCCGTACGCCGACACCATCGAGGCGCTGTTCGACGGCGCGCACACCGGCCGACAGCTCATGGAGGGCACCCCGGACACCGTCGACAAGCTGCTCACCGCCCACGGCCGCGACCTCCTCGCCCACCCGAGCGGCCCCATGGCCGCGGCCCTGCGCACCACCGACGACGTCTGCGACTGGGCGCCCCGCGTGCCGATACGCCTGTACATGGCGAGCGGCGACGAGCAGGCGACCGTCGCCAACACCGCGCACTGCCGCACCGCGCTCGCCCGCCACGGTGTGGCCGCGCCGGTCGTCGACCTGGGAGCCGTCGACTACAACGGCTCCCGTCACCTGGGGTCCAACGTCCGGGGCACCGCGGCCATCGTGCGCTGGCTCGACGAGCTGCGGTAGCCCGACGGAGATCTGCCGACCGGGGGAGGGGGCCGGGGGAGGGGGCCGGGAGAGAGACGGCGGTGCGGGTCAGGCGGGCGTCACCACTGGGCCTGGTATTGACCTCCTCCATCGGCCTGTAGGCCGTGGATTCTCCGTCTGGCGGTGGCTTCTCTGGAGTGAGAGACCACCGGCTTCGGGCGGGTTCCTGTTTCCTCCTCACCTGGGTGGGGGTTGTGCGCGCTGCCAGGGCATCCCCTGGTCAGCGCCGTCTGCCGATTTGCATTGCCAGGGCGTCGTTCCAGACCACGCGTCTGCACCCGAACACCCGGGCAGCGTGGATGCGCTGGGCGGGCGTCAAGGTGACGCGGTACTGGAAGCGAAGCTGCATGCCAGCATCCGGTCCCCCTCGAACGGGCGGGCCCTACGACAGACCGTGGACGTGTGGTCCGACCGCCTTCGACCAGGCGCTGCCGTTCGCCGCGTCCCAGTTGGTCGACCAGGTCATCGCGCCGCGCAGCCCGGGGTACGTCTTCGAGGGCTTGAACGAGCCGCAGCCGGAGCCCTTGGTGAGGCAGTCCAGGGCGGCGTTGACGATCCCCGGCTCCACGTACCCGGAGCCCGCGCCGCGCGTGGAGGCCGGGACGCCGATGCCGACCTGGGACGGGTCGAGGCCGTTCTCCAGCTGGATACAGGCGAGGGCGGTGAGGAAGTCGACGGAGCCCTGCGAGTAGACCTTGCCGTCGCAGCCCAGCATGGAACCGCTGTTGTAGTACTGCATATTGACCACCGTCAGGAAGTCCTTGGTGGCCAGCGCGGTCTTGAAGTACTCGTTCTGCGGCGACTGCATATCGATGGTCTGCGGCGCCATTGTCACCACGACATCGCTCTTCTTGTCGTGGATCGCCTTGAGCGCCTTGGACATGTAGGTGGCGTTGAGGCCGTTCTCCAGGTCGATGTCGACGCCGTCGAAGCCGTACTCGTCCATGAGCTTGGTGACGGAGTCGGCGAAGGCGTTGGCGGAGGCGTCGTCGCTGATCGAGACGGTGCCGTTCTGGCCGCCGATGGAGATGATGACGGACTTGCCCGCGGCCTGCTTGGCCTTGATGTCCGCCTTGAACTGGTCGACGCTGTAGCCGCCGAGCCCGGCCGAGTCGAGATTGAAGGTGACGGCCCCGGGTGTGGTGGTCGCGTCGGCGAAGGCGACGGCGATGATGTCGTAGTCGTCCTGGACGTCGGCGAGCTTCTGGACGGTCGCGCCGTTGTTGAAGTTCTGCCAGTAGCCGGTGACCGCGTGCTTGGGGACGGCCGCGGCGCCGACGGGCTCCTCGGCCGCGCCCGCGGTGTTGGCGGCCAGCAGCCCACCGGCGGCGAGGGCCGCCACGGCTATGCCGCCGAGCAGCTTCCGGGGGAACGTACGTGAATGTGCGCGTGCCACAGGTGCCTCCGAGCGTGGGGGGATGTGGGGGGAGAGTGGTGCGGCTACGCGTTCAGGGGCCCCTGAGGCATGTGATCCACCGTGGTCCAGACCAATGCGTGTGTCAAGTCCCTGACAGAAAGCTCGTGGTTGACCTGAAGCAAGGTTGAAGTTTTAGCGTTGGCGCCGGATTGATCACCGTCTGGCGACAGGAGAGTGTGCCCGTGATCCTCGTGACGGGAGCCACCGGAAACATAGGAAGTGCCCTGCTGAAGGAGTCGCGGGCGAGCGGTGCCGGGCCGTTGCGTGGTCTTACGCGGGACGCCGCACGGGCCGGATTCCCGGCCGGAGTCGAAGCCGTCGAGGGCGACTTCGCGCGGGTCGCCACGCTGAAGCCCGCGCTGGACGGGGTGCGTGCGCTGTTCCTCCCGTCGCGGATGGGCCCGGACGGCGACATCCTCGACCTCGCCCGGCGGGCCGGGGTGGAGCATGTGGTGCTCGTATCGTCCATCACCGTCCAGACCCATCCCCACCTGGGCCCCGCCGAGGAGAACCTTGCCGTCGAGCGGCTGCTGAAGGACAGCGGCATGGCCTGGACGATCCTGCGGCCCACGCAGTTCGCCTCGAACGCGCTGTGGTGGGCGGACGCGATCCGCGGGCGCGAGCCGGTCCGCCTGCCGTACGCGGACGTCGGGCTCCCCGCCGTCCACCCAGCGGATATCGCGGCGGTGGCCCGGGTGGCGCTGACCGAGCCGGGGCACCGCGGCCGGACGTACGCGCTGACCGGGCCGGAGCGGGTCACGGCTCGGCAGCAGATCGAGGCCATCGCGGCGGCCCTGGGGCGGGAGGTGCCGTTTGCCGAGATCGGGCGCGAGGAGGCCCAACGTGACATGGCGGCCTTCCTGGGGGAGGAGGCCGCGAGTGCGGTGCTGGACCTGATGGGCGGGGACGTCAACGATGAACTGCTCGCGGTGCGCGACACGGTGGAGCGGGTCACCGGGCGGCCGGGTAGATCGTTCCGGCAGTGGGCCGCGGAGAACGCCGACGCGTTCCGCTGACGGCGCCGTTCGGGGGAGGGCTCTCGGCCCTCCCCCCGAACGCGGCAGCCGGCAGCGGGGATCAATCGGCCATTACTCGGCGTCGTACTCGTCGATGCTGGTGGCGATGCCGTCCTTGATGACGACCGTGGCCATGATGCCGTTCTCGTCCTTCAGTACGGTGTCGAGCTGGTCGGGGGTGCAGGCGGTGTTGGCGTCGCAGATCCGGCCGGCGCCGGTGATCTTGGTGTCGTCGGCGACGAAGAATCCCTGGTTCCCGACGGTGTGCTTGCCGGGGGCGAGGTAGGCGAGTTCGCCGGAGAAGGTGCCGTTGACGGGCTTCCCGGCAGGGGCGTCGCCACCGTCCGACGAGCCGCCGCCCGGGGCGGACGGGGCGGTGGACGAGCTGTCGGGCCCAGAGGCGTCGGCGTCGGACGGCTGGCAGGCGGTGGCGAACAGAGCCCCGGTCACCAGCAGGCCCATGGCGGCGAACTTACGGACCCGGGAGCGGTAGGCACGCATGATGGGAGACCTTCTTCGTCAGGAGGGAAGAGACCCGGGGAGGTGTCTCTCCCGGTGTGCTTCTCATCCTGCGGGCCACCGCTGCCGTGCCATTAACGTGCCGCTAACGAACCGCTGTTGCTCTGAGAGCGCGCTGCCCGGCCCTTCGGGGGAGGGCGGTGAGCCCTCCCCCGAAGGGGCCGGACGCGATGGCTTACGGCAGGCCGTGAACCTTCGGCCCGACCGCGTTGGACCAGGCGTTGCCCGCCAGCGCGTCCCAGTTGGTCGACCAGGTCATCGCGCCGCGCAGACCCGGATAGGTCCTCGCGGGCTTGAACGAGCCGCAGCCCGTGCCCCGGGCCAGGCAGTCCAGGGCGTTGTTCACGACCGCCGGCGCCACGTAGCCGCTGCCCGCGCCGCGCGTCGAGGCGGGCAGGCCGAGGCCGACCTGGGAGGGGGACAGGCCGCCTTCCAGCTGGATGCAGGCCAGGGCGGTGAGGAAGTCGACGGAGCCCTGGGAGTAGACCTTGCCGTCGCAGCCGAGCATGGAGCCGCTGTTGTAGTACTGCATATTGACGACGGTGAGGATGTCCTTGATGTTGAGCGCCGTCTGGAAGTAGGCGTTCGACGTGGACTGCATGTCGATCGTCTGCGGAGCCATGGTGATCACGAGCTTCGACCCCGCCTTCGCTGACAGGGAGCGCAGGGCCTGCGTCATATAGGTGGCGTTGAGGCCGTTCTCGAGGTCGATGTCGAGGCCGTCGAAGCCGTACTGCTGCATCAGCGAGTAGACGGAGTTGGCGAAGTTGTTCGCGGAGGCGGAGTCGTTGATGGAGACGGTGCCGTTCTGGCCGCCGATGGAGATGATGACGGACTTGCCCGCCGCCTGCTTGGCCTTGATGTCGGCCTTGAACTGGTCGACCGTATAGCCGCCGAGCCCGGCCGAGTCGAGGTTGAAGGTGACCGCACCGGGTGTGCCTGTCGCGTCAGCGAAGGCGACGGCGATGATGTCGTACTGGTTCTGCACATCGCTGATCTTCTGGACGGTCGCGCCGTTGTTGAAGTTCTGCCAGTAGCCGGTGACCGCGTGCTTGGGGACGGCGCCGCCTCCGCCGCCGCTGCCGGCCGAGGTGGTACCGGTGACGGCCGCGGACTTGGGCGACTCGCCCGCCGCGTTGGTCGCGGTGACCTGAAACTGGTACGAGGTGGCGGCGGCGAGCCCGGTCACCGTGGCCGAGGTGCCGCTGACCGCCTGCACCTTGTTGCCGTCACGGTAGACGTTGTAGCCGGTGGCGCCGCTGACCGTGGACCAGGACAGGGCGATGGACGAGGAGGTGACCGCGCCGGTCTTCAGGCCGGTCGGGGCGGTCGGGACGGGGTCGCCGGGGTCTCCGGGGTCGGAGCCGCCGGGGCCGGTGAGGTTGATGTCATCGGCGTAGTAGGTGGGCTGTCCGTACCAGCCGTGGGTGTAGACGGTGACCGAGGTGGTGCTCGGGCCGGTCTTGAAGTTGGTGGTCAGCTGCTGCCAGCCGGAGGCGGACGGGGTCCAGGTCGACACGTCCGTCGTGCCGGTGCCGCTTGCCCCGAGGTAGACGTAACTGCCCTGCACCCAGGCGCTGAGCGTGTACGAGGAGTCGGGCTTGACGCTCACGGTCTGGGTGCACTGGGCGTTGTCAAGACCGGCCGGGGTCGCCTTGAGCGCCGAAGAGCCGCCGTGCGCCGGGCTGGTGACCGTGGTCCCGGAGGCGGCGGAGCAGGTCCAGCCGTTCAGGCCGGACTCGAAGCCGGAGTTCTGTACGAGGTTGGCGTCGGCCGCACCGGCGGTGCTGCCACCGAGGGCGACCAGCGCGCCCGCCCCGAGTACGGCCGCGGCGGCGGCGGAGAGGAAGCGGGTGAGTCGGCGGCTGCCGCGTCTCTGACGTCTTTTAGACCTCTCGGGTCTCTCGGGGGGTATCGCAGCACGGTCCACGACTGCCTCCATGGGGGAGAGTTGAAAGGAGGAGCATTGAGGACGGTGGCCACCGCACGACCGTTTCAAAATGGTCCAGACCAATAGGGTTGTCAAGGGGATCGGCATGAGCCCGTAACCCAGGGGAACTGTTCTCTCACGCGGCTTTCGTGGATAAAGTGCTGATGCACCAGGACAGCAGCAACGACCTGCGGCCGCCGCTCTCCCCGGCGCCGACGTGAGACGGGGTAGCCGACGTGCCCACCGCGATAGCAGTCACCAGCCGTGAGCTGGTGCTTCCGCCGCCCGACGGCCAGACCCCGTCGGCCGTCGTGCTGATGCCGCCCGACGCCGAGCCGCTGGACGACGCGCTGGCCGAGACCGCCGCCCTGCTCGACCAGCAGGGCTATCTCATCGTGCTCTACCCCGCGGCCACCCCCGCGCCCTTCGTCCGCCGGCTGCACACCGTACGGTCGGTCCTGGAGAGCGACCGCATCGCGCTGCTGCCCCTGGAACTGCCGCCGCTGGCCGTCGCCGTGGTCGCCCGTCAGCTGCGCCAGCTGTCGGTGTGCGACTTCAGTCCCGGCGTGCTCGCCTGCGCCGCGCGCCTGCTGACGCACTACGTCCACGCGGGCGCCCTGCTGGGCTCCGTCGCCAGGCTGGACCGGGTGCCCGTCAGCCTCACCTCGCACGTCAAGTCCTGGGTGCCCGGCGCCCAGTTCGCTGTGCTCGCCCACCCCACCCCGCAGCTGGTCAAGGTCGGCAACGAGGCCGCGCTGCCCGCACCCGGGTACGCCACCCACCTCACCGTCGCCCGCGGCAACCTCAACAGCCACGGTCACGGCCACGCGGGCGGCGACTGGGTGAACGTCAAGCTCGCCCCCGGATGGGGGGCGCAGGGCGTCCAGGAGGTGCCGCTGCCGCATGAGTCGGCCCAGTGGTGGGGCACCCCCAAGCTGATCGAGTTCGCCGCCGCCATCCCCGATCTCTCCGTCCTCTACCAGTTGGTGTCGTCCGTACGGAGAGAGGAGTGCCACTGGTGCGGCTTCGAACTCATCGGGGACCGCTGTGCGTTCTGTTCCGCCCCGGTGCCGCGCGGCGATGACATCCTTGCCCTGACCCAGACCGAGCGACCCGCTCTGATGAGCCGGTAACGTCCCCGAACGAGGTTTACGCGTCCATGAATTCACGCCAGCGCCGCGGAGTCATTCTGCTGCTCCTGTCGGTCCTGTGCGCCGGCGGCGCGTTCGCCGGAGTGCTGTCCGTCATCCGCGACGTGGAGTCGAAGGTCGGTCCCGAGACCACCGCGTACAAGCTCAAGTCGGACGTTCCGGCCTACCAGGCGCTGGACGTCGGCCAGTTCGAGAAGATATCGATGCCCGAGCGCTGGCTGCCGTCCACGGCCGTCACCGACCTGGCCGACGTACGCGGCAAGATCGCCGTCACCCCGCTGCGCAAGGGGTCGCTGCTCCAGGACGACATGATCGTGGAACGTCCGGCGCTCAAGCCGGGGCAGCAGGAGATCGCGATCATGATCGACGCGGCCACCGGCGTCGCCGGCAAGATCAACCCCGGTTCGAAGGTCAACATCTACGCGACCTTCGAGGGCCGGAGCCAGCGCGACGATCCGGTCTCCAAGATCATCGTCGCGGGCGCGGAGGTCATCGATGTCGGCAAGCTCACCGCGCTCGAACCGGACCAGGACGACACCCGGCGCCTCAACAAGGCGGTGCCCATCACCTTCGCGCTGGACACCGGGGACGCCCAGCGCGTGGCGTACGCGGAGTCCTTCGCCACACACGTACGGCTCGCCCTCGTCGCGCCCGGCGGCGACGACACCGTCTCTCCCCGCGACCGCACCTATTCCCTCAACAGCGACGACGGCGACAGATGATGAGCGGCACGACGACCCGACCAGCGGCGTGCCGCAGGAACATGAGTGAGGCGGTGCCCCGGTGACGATCAGAATCCTTCCGGGCGTCGGCGACCCCGACGCCGCCCGCGCGCTCAGCGGGCTGCTCGGCCAGCTGCCGGGCGCCGAACCATCCCCGCCGGTCGGTGACTCGACCCGGCTGCTCGACATCCTCGCCGCGCTGGCCGCCGCCTCCCTGGAGGACCTGCCCGAGGTCGTCCTGATCCATGAGCGCATCGGCCCGGCCCCCGCGCTCGAACTCATTCGCGAGATAGCGCTGCGCTTCCCGGCCGTGGGCGTGGTGCTGGTGACCGCGGACGCCGGGCCCGCGCTGTACTCCGCCGCCATGGACTCCGGTGCCCGGGGCATCGCCGGGCTGCCGCTGTCGTACGACGAGCTCGCCGCCCGCGTCCAGGCCGCCGCCCAGTGGGCCACCGGCGTACGGCGCCACCTCGGAGGCGGCGGCGAGGCGCTGGCCACCGGGCCCGGCGGGAAGCTGGTCGCCGTCGCGGGCGCCAAGGGCGGGGTCGGCACGACGGTCACCGCCGTACAGCTCGCGCTGGCCGCGCAGGCGGCGGGGCGCCGGGTCGCGCTCGTCGACATGGACCTGCAGTCCGGAGACATCGCCTCCTACCTCGATGTGCAGTTCCGGCGGTCGATCGCCGACCTGGCGCAGATCAGCGACATCACGCCGCGCGTGCTCCAGGAAGCGGTGTTCACCCACCAGACCGGCCTCGGGCTGCTGCTCGCCCCGGGCGAGGGCGAGCGCGGCGAGGAGGTCTCCGACCGCGCGGCACGCCAGGTCGTCAGCGCGCTGCGGTCGCGCTTCGAGGTGGTCATCGTCGACTGCGGTACGCAGATGACCTCGGCGGGCGCGGCCGTCGTCGAGATCGCCGACCTCGCGCTGCTGGTGACCACCCCGGACGTGGTCGCGGTGCGCGCCGCCAAGCGCATGGTCCGGCTCTGGGACCGGCTCCAGATCCGCAAGGCCGAGGACACGGTCACCATCGCCAACCGCCACACCCGCAGCGCGGAGATCCAGCCGCAGCTGATCGAGCGGGCGACGGGCACCCGGATGGCCCGTACGGTCGTCCCGGCCGGCTTCAAGGAGCTCCAGCCGGCCGTCGACTCGGGCCGGATGCAGGACCTGGACGCCAAGTCGGCCGTCAAGCAGGCCCTGTGGGGCCTGGCCGGGGAGCTGGCCCTGGTCGAGCCGCCCGGCGGCGGCGCGGGCCCCGTCGGGGGCGCGCCTCGCGGGGCGCACCCCGGCCCGGCGGACCACCGCACGCTCCCGGGCATGCGGCGGCGCCGTGCCATAGGAGCGGGCGGCGACGCCCCGGCCGCCGGGGGCGGCGCGGGCGCGGCCGACGGCGGTACGGGCACGGGTCCGGAGTCGCTGCGGGAGGTCCCCTCCACACCCTCCAGGCGCTTTCAGCGCAAGCGGGGCGGCGACCGCGGCCAGGTCGCGGTCGAATTCCTGGGCGTGCTGCCGCTGGTGCTGGTGGTGCTGGCCGTCATCTGGCAGTTCGTGCTGCTCGGCTATACGTACTCCCTGGCGGGCAACTCCGCCGACAAGGCCGCCCGAGCGGGCGCCGCGGTGGGCGGCGACGCGGGCGCCTGCCAGGAGGCGGCGCTGAAGGACCTCCCGAGCGCGTGGCAGGAGAGCGCGGAGATCACCTGCGGCCAGGGCGCGGACGGGGTCTGGAAGGCCACGGTGAAGGTCCACGTCCCGGTGCTCTTCCCCGGGGCCGCGGACTTCCCGTGGCCGGTGACGGGGACCGCGGGCGCGGTGGATGAGCAGGCGGAGGGGGTGTGAGGCGATGGCCGCGCGTGGGGCGGTGAGCGGGCGCGGGACGGTGGCCCCTGGAGCGGGGGCCGGGCGCGCGGTAGTGGCCGGGCCTTCCGCGGCCGCCGGGGGTGAGGCGCGCGCCGGAGGCGTGGCGGTGGCACCCGAGGCGCGGCGGCGTGAGACGGCGACCGGGCGTGCGGGGCGTGCCCGGGCGGCGGTACGGCGTGGGGCAGCGGCTCGCGCGGAGCGCGCCGCGCTCGTACGGCGCACGGCGGTGCCCCGGCGCGGGGCTGCGGATGGCGGGGCGGTGGTGGCCCCTGGTGCGGGCGCCGGACGCGCGGCGGCGGCCGGGTCTGTCGCGGCCGTCGGGGGCGAGGTGTGTACGGGGCGCGCGGTGGTGGCCCCTGGTGCGGGCGCCGGACGCGCGGCGGCGGCTGGGGCTGCCGTGTCCGTCGGGGGTGCGGCGCGCGCCGGGGGCTCGGCGGTGGCACCCGAGACGCGGGGGCGCGAGACGGCGCCCGGGCGCGCGGGGAGTGCGCTGCGCGCGGCGGCGGCTCGCTCGGCTCGCGCGGCGGGCTTCGCGCGCGACCGACGTCGCGCCCAGCGCCGCGATCGAGGGTCGGCCTCGATCGAGTTCCTCGGCTTTCTGCCGGTGCTGATCCTGGTCGCGCTGGCCGCCGTTCAGCTGGGCCTTGCCGCGTACACCGTGCAGCAGGCGGGCACGGCGGCCCGCGCGGCGGCGCGTACGGCCTCGCTCGACGAGGTGAAGACCAGCCCTGCGGCCGCGGGGCTGGCGGCGATGAGCGGATGGCTGGCGGACGGGACGGACGTCGGCGTCACCCCGTGCGGGGACGGGCAGACGCGGGCGACCGCCACGGTGGACATCCCGTCGGTGATTCCCGGCGTGAGCTTCGGGAACGCGAAGAGGAGCGCGACGATGCCGTGCGACGACGGCTGACCGGCGGCCCGTCAGGGGACCGGCCCCCGTCAGGGGACCGGCGGTCGGAGCCCATCACGCGGCGGAGCCGCATACCAGTACAAGGAGGACACCGATGAGCCTGCGGGCACGCATCACCGCGCCCGAGGGGCCCGGTGAGGGGCGGGAGGACGGGCATCTCGTCTCCGTCTACCGCGCCAAGCTGCTCGAGGAGATCGACCTCGCGGAGATGTCCTCGCTCGCCGCCGGCGAGCGGCGTTCGCGGCTTGAGCGCGTCCTCGGGCACATCATCAGCCGCGAGGGCCCGGTGCTGTCCACCACCGAGCGGTCGCAGCTGATCCGCCGGGTCGTGGACGAGGCATTGGGCCTCGGCGTACTCGAACCGCTCCTGGAGGACGCCTCCATCACCGAGATCATGGTCAACGGCCCGGACCAGATCTTCGTGGAGCGCTCAGGCCGGGTCGAGCTCGTCCCCGTGCGCTTCGCGTCCGAGGAGCAGCTGATGCAGACCATCGAGCGGATCGTCTCGACGGTCAACCGCCGCGTGGACGAGTCGAATCCGATGGTGGACGCCCGGCTGCCGTCCGGCGAGCGGGTCAACGTGATCATCCCGCCGCTCGCGCTCACCGGCGCCACGCTCACCATCCGCCGCTTCCCGCGCGCGTACACCCTGCACGAGCTGATCGGCATGGGCACGCTGGACGAGCAGACGCTGCTGCTGCTCGCCGCGCTGGTGCGGGCGAAGTTCAACGTCGTGGTGTCCGGGCCGACCGGCTCCGGGAAGACGACGCTGCTCAACTCCCTGTCCGGGCTGATCCCGGAGGGCGAGCGGATCATCACCGTCGAGGACGCGGCGGAGCTTCAGCTGCAGCAGACGCACGTCATCCGCCTGGAGTCCCGCCCGCCCAACGTCGAGGGCAAGGGCCTGATCACCATCCGCGACCTGGTGCGCAACTCACTCCGTATGCGCCCCGACCGCATCATCGTCGGCGAGGTGCGCGGCGGGGAGACCCTGGACATGCTGCAGGCCATGTCGACCGGCCATGACGGCTCGCTGGCCACCGTGCACGCCAACAGCGCGGAGGACGCGCTGATGCGGCTGCAGACGCTCGCCTCGATGTCGGATGTGGCGATTCCGTACGAGGCGCTGCGCGACCAGATCAACAGCGCGGTCGACTGCATCGTGCAGCTCGTCCGGCACGCCGACGGCTCGCGGCGGATCAGCGAGGTCGCACTGCTCGACAGCCATGGCCACGAGGAGTACCGCATCGCGACCGTCTGCCGGTTCGACGCCGAGCCGATGGGCGCGGACCGTATCGTGCACGGGCGGTTCTCGTACTTCCCGCTGCCGGAGCGGGCCGCGGACCGGCTGCGGCTGGCGAGCGAGTCGGTGCCGCCCGCGTTCGGTGTGGCCGCGTTCCCGGCGCAGCTGAGCGTGCGCGGGGCCGTGTACAGCCCGAGTGAGCGGAGGTAGCCGGGCATGGACCAACTGGCGGTGGTGGCGGTCGGGGCGACGCTGGTGTGCGGCGCGCTGGGCGTCGCGGGCGTGCATACGTACGCCCGGGGCAAGGCCGCCCAGCAGGCGCTGTTCGACCGGCTCTCCGATACGGGGTCGCTGCCGCTGTCCGGCCGGCCGCGCCGCTTCGCGCGGGTGGACCGGCGGCTGCGCTCCACCGGGCTCGGGCGGAAGCTGGAGCTGCGGCTGGCCTCGACGGGTCTTGACGTCACCCCCGGTGAGTTCTTCGTCTATATGGCGGGCGCGGCGATCGGCCTGTGGGTGGTGGCGGCGGCGCTGCTCGCGGCGTTCTTCGGGCCGATAGCGGCCGTGGTCGCCGTCTGGTCCGCGTTCGCGTTCCTCAACTGGCAGCGGCAGAAGCGGATCGAGAAGTTCATCAACCAACTGCCCGAGCTGTCGCGGATCCTGGCCAACGCCACGCAGGCGGGGCTGGCGCTGCGTACCGCGCTGGGCATGGCGGCCGACGAGATGGAGGCCCCGGCGGGGGAGGAGTTGGCGAAGGTCGCCGACAAGCTGGCGGTCGGCCATTCGATCGACGACGCGCTGGGCGAGCTGGCCGAGCGCCTGCCGTCCCGGGAGCTGGTCGTGCTGGTCACCACGCTCGTACTGTCCAACCGGGCGGGCGGAACCGTCGTCAGCTCGCTGCGCAATCTCACCCAGACGCTGGAGGAGCGCAAGGAGACGAGGCGCGAGGTCCGCACCCAGCTGTCCCAGGTCACCGTCACCGCGTATGTGGTCCCGCTGATGGGCATCGGCACGCTGCTGCTGATGAACCGGATCGCGTCCGGCTCCCTGGACCGGATGACCTCCAACTTCTGGGGCCAGGCCGCGGTGGTGGTGGCCTTCGCGCTGTACGGGGTCGGCTTCTTCCTGATTCGCCGTATGTCGAAGATCGACGTCTGAGAGGGGCGGAAGGCATGGCGATCGGTGTGCTGCTGGCGCTGGTGGCTGGGCTGTCGGTGGCGGGCGTCGCGTACGGCATAGCGCTCTACCGCAGCGAGGCCAAGCTGCCCAGCGACCTGGCGGTGGCGCTGGAGGTCGGGGCGACGCGTACGACGGTGGTCGGCTCGGCCGTCGACCGGCTCGGTATGCGCTACGCCCCGTTCGTGCTGCGGGTGATGGGCGAGAAGCGGGTCGGCAAGGTCCGGCGGCGGATCGATCTGGCGGGCAATCCGGGCGGGCTGACGGTCGACCGCTATGCGGCGCGGCGCGCGGTGTACGGCATCCTCGGCTTCGGCGGCGCGCTGGTGATGCTGATGAAGGGGCAGCTGCTGCTCGCCCTGGTGCTGGTCGCCTTCGGGCTGTTCTGGATCGAGGTCGGCATCTGGGCGGCTGTACGGGAGCGCCGGCACGCGATCGAGCGGACGCTGCCGGACTTTCTGGATGTGCTGGCGGTGGTGGTGAGCGCCGGGTTGAGCTTCCGTCAGGCGCTGGACCGGGTGGCGGAGAAGTACGAGGGCCCCTGGGCGGATGAACTTCGCATCACGCTTCGGCAAATGGACATGGGGGTGAGCCGCAGACAGGCGTTCGAGGAATTGCGGAAGCGGAACGACTCCGAGCAGGTCGCTCAGTTCGTCACCGCGCTGCAGCAGGGCGAGGAGCTCGGCGCGCCGATCGTCGAGACGTTGATCGCCATTGCGAACGATATGCGGCGCACCGATGCGCAGAACGCCCGGCGGCGCGCGGCCCGTGCGGTGCCCAAGGCGACCATGGTGGTCACGACCTTTATGGTGCCGGGCACGATGATCCTGCTCATCGCGGGCTTCTTCATCGGATCGGGCACGGATTTCGGCTCCATCACCGGGGATTGACCGGCTGGATTCGGCGAAGTGTCTTCGCGATTGCAATCGGATATGGGACAGTTGGACACGGAGACTCCTCGGGCCGGGAGGGGGTGAAACGTATGGGTCGCGCCAGCCGGAATACCGATCTGAAGGTCGGCCGGAAGATGACGACGCGGTTCGAACGCCTCGAAATGGGCATGCAATGGTGCCGTAGGCACTGTTCCCGGGCAGGTGTTTCGGCGTACTTTGCTCGTGTCGCGAGCGGCACCACGGGGGTTGAGTCGCCGGACCGGAGCGGTACGGCCACCCATGGAGGGGAACACAATGGGGAAGCGCGTCATGCGGAACGACCGGGGGCAGACCTCGATCGAGTATCTGGGCATCATCGCCGTGGTGGTCGCCATTGTCCTCGTCCTGTCGACGACGGACTTCGGCAGCATGATCGCAAACGCCATCTCCGACAAGATCTCCGAGGTCGTCGGCATCTGACCGGCCCCGTGACCCCTCGCCGCTTTCGCCACCCCCGCCTGGCCGGTGACGCGGGGCAGGCGTTCCCGATTTACATCACAGCCGTGGCGGGCCTGCTCTTCCTGGCGCTCGCCCTCTTCGCGGTCGGCCAGGCGGGCGCCACCCGCAACGGCGGCCAGACCGCGGCCGACGCGGCGGCGCTCGGCGCGGCCGAGGACTTCCGCGCCCAGTTGCGCAAGGGCCTGCTGGACGCGATCACAGGCGCGATCACCGACGAGCAGACCTTGGAAGACCTGCTGAACGGCCGGGGCTTCCATCCGCTGCGCGACCCGTGCGACCAGGCCCAGTGGTTCGCCGGCGAGAACGACGCGGACGTCACCGACGGAGGGTGCGTCCCGGGCTATCTGCCCGTCTCGTTCACCGTCACGGTCGAGACCCAGAAGGCGGTCGGCAAGTCCGTCATCCCCGGTACGGAGACCAAGCACGCGACCGCGCGCGCCAAGGCGGTCGTCGAGCCGCGCTGTACGTACGAGGCGCCGGCTCCGCTGCCCGACCCCACCGACGACGGTAAGGGCGACAACGGTAAGGGCGACGACGACAAGGACGACGGCGGCAAGGGCGACGGCGGTGACGGCAAGGACGAGGGCGGCAAGGACGAGAAGCCCGTCATCGGTCTGGTCTGCGAGGGCAAGGACATCACCATCGACCCCGAGCACCTCGATCTCTTCCCCGACGCCAAGGACCTGTTCTCCGTCCATCTCGCCGACTGACGCCGACTGACGACTGCGAACGAAGCATCAACGAAGAGTGAGGGACACCGAGCGATGAGCATTCGGCACACGACGAAGGCCCGGAGGGGGGCCGCCGTGGGGGTGCTCGCGGCGGCCCTGGCCCTCGCCGTGGCCGGGTGCGGCAGCGACGACGGCAAGAAGCCGGACGACGGCGCGGGCCAGAAGTCCACGGCCGCCAAGGACAGCCGGGCCGGGGACGACGGCGACGGCAAGGACAGCGAGCCCGCGGCCGACTCCGACAAGACCATCGGCGAGATCAAGGGCCCGAACGGGATCGTGGTCACCGTGCACTCCGCGATCCGGGACGGCGGCGGGTTCGTCACGGTGAACGCGACGGTGACCAACCGCGGCGATCAGCTCTTCAACGCGGTGGACTGGCGCTCCAAGGAGACCGAGATGAAGTCCCGGTCGTCCGTGTCGGGCGCCTCGCTCGTCGACTCGGCCGGCAAGAAGCGCTATCTGGTGCTGCGGGACACCGACGGGGAGTGCCTGTGTACGACGGGGCTCTCGGGGATCAAGCCGAACGCGAGCCGCCCGCTGTTCGCCCAGTTCCCGGCCCCGCCGTCGAACGTCACCAAGGTCGACTTCCAGATTCCGACCATGCCGTCGGTCAGCATCGAGCTCACGGGATGAGCCGGCGATGACCACACTCGACGACCGCGGCGCCCACGACCGCAGCGCCTCCGACGCCCGTGACCGCCGTGCCGCCGAGCGCCGTGCCGCCGAGCGCCGCGCCGCCGACCGCCGCGCCCGCGTCCGCCGGGCCGCGCTGATCGCCGCCGCGCTCGCCTCCACCGCGCTCCTGGTCACCCCCGCCCCGGCGGCCCACGCAGACAGCGGCCCCGGCGCCCCCGCCGACACCACGCCACCGGTCAAGATCGACGCGAAGGACCCCGATCTGCGGCTGCCCGGGAGCGCGAAGCTGGCCCCCGGCCGGGTGCTGGACATCAAGTCGGTCGTCGAGACCGACGACGGCGACGAGCGCCGCGAGGACACCAACGCCAAGGTCAAGTTCGCCCTCCAGGCCGAGGTGCTGTTCGAGAAGGACAGCTCCAAGCTCGGCGGCGAGGCCAACGCCCGGATCAGGGCCATCGCCCAGGAGATCGAGAAGCAGAACGCGACCAGCGTCCGCGTCTTCGGCTTCACCGACGACCTCGGCTCCGCGCTGCACGGCCTCAAGCTCTCCAAGGAACGGGCCAACGCCGTCCAGCACGCGCTCTCCGCGAACCTGGACTCCTCCGTCCAGTACCAGATCCGCGGCTACGGCGAGCAGTACCCGATCGCGGACAACTCCACGGAGGAGGGGCGCAAGAAGAACCGCCGGGTCGAGGTCAGCTTCGCCCGCTCGGGGGAGTAGCTGACGGTCACCGGGGCGTCAACTGCTCGTCACTGAAAGTGACGGGCTTGCGCAACGGGCGCCACTGGCTGTGGCGCTGCGTTTGCGTCCAGCCCCATCCCGCTGACGCGGTGATGGGGCGGGGGCCGTTGACGGGGCCCCGCGTCGCCACAACTGTCGCGCGCGGGCGCGGATGTTGCGGGAGCCGTTCCGGTCCGCGTGATCAACGAATCCGCAGGACCGGCACGCGAACCAGGCTTGACTCACCCGGTTCGCCTTGTCGATATGGCCGCATTCGGCGCAGGTGCGGGAGGTGTACGCCGGATCGACGTGCACCACCGGCACCCCCGCCTTGCGGGCCTTGTATGCGATGAAGCCGCCCAGTTGGGCGAAGGCCCAGGAGTGCACGGTGGCCCGTTGGGGCTTACCAAGCCGTACCCGCTCACGGATGCCCGTCAGATCTTCAAGGGCGATCCCGCGACCGGTGCGTTCTGCCACGGCCACCACATGCTTCGCGATCTTGTGATTGACGTCCCTCGCCCGCCGCGCCTCCTTGCGGCGCCGCTTCTTCAACCGGCGCCTGGCCGACGGCGTGTTCTTCCGCTGCAGCTTGGTGCGTAGCGCCCGCTCGCGCACCCGGGTGCGGTTGAGACAGCGCCCGGCCAGGATCTCGCCGTCCGAGGTGGTGGCGATGTTGACGACGCCCAGGTCGATGCCCAGGAAGTCCGCAGGCTCGGTGTTCAGCGGCGCCTCGGGCACCTCGCAGGTCGCCATCAGGAACCACATGCCGTCGCGATACACCAGGTCCGACTCGCCCCGGCGGTGCAGGGCAAGAGTGGCAAGCTGCTCCACGGAAGCAGTGAACGCCACGTCCTTGATGCGGCCGGCCAGTGTCCAGATCGAGACCCGCCGCTCAGCGATCTGCCAGGACAGCATCCGGTCGTCATACGGCTGGGCACCCTCCGGGCGGAAGGTGATCGGTTTCCCGGTGGCCTTGCGGTAGCGCTTCGAGCCCGGCCTGCCGAAGTTCCCGGCCTTCAGGTTCGCCCTCAAGGTGGCGTACGCATCGCATGTCTTCTTGATGACGTGCTGGGCAGCCTGTGCCCCGAGCTTCCACCGGGCACGGATCTGCGTATAGGTGAGTTTGCGCAAGCCGAAGTTCCGGCTGACGCCGCGTTCGTAGGCGAGCGAACTGGCCCAGTTGGCGGCCTCGTTGCAGGCGGTCAGGGTCGCCTCCAGGGCCGACGCCTGCTCGGGCGTCGGCAGCAGCTTCACCAGGACCGTCAGCTTCATGACCGCGACACTACGTGGTCAGACGCACAAACACTCCGGTTCCGAACGTCAGTTCACTCGCACGCGCGACCCCATCGCACACGCATTCGCCTCACCGGCTCCGCCGGGCTGCGATGCAGTGCTCCGCACCCGGCAGAGACGATGCCGCGACGCTCCGCGTCGCCATCACAGGATGCGATTCCTCCCGGCCGTGAACGGCCGGGGTTCCTCGCAAGAGTCCCGCTGAAAAAAGAACCGCCGCGGCAGGGGCGATGCCCCGCGCGGCGGTTCGGTGTGGCGCTCCAAGCCCCTTAGGACTCGATCCAGTTGTGCGCCTGAGCCAGTTCGAGCACGCGTCTGCGTACCTGCTTGATCTGGTCGGCGGTCAGCGTGCCGCCCACCTCGACCAGCGCCTCGGTCAGCTCCTGCCGGAACTCGGAGATCGACAGCACATCGCACATGGTGTCGTCGCCCGAGTCGGCGGCCGGTCCCGGTGTGTGGGTCCGGACCACGGCGGCCCGCTGGACGATCCGTACTTCGGCCGCCTTGGGACCCTTGTCGCCGTACTCCGGGACGAACTCCACCTTGCTGCCCGGCTGGAACAGATGCTTCTCGTCCAGCAGGTCGTTGGCGTGCATGAAGACGTCCTCGCCGCCGTCGTCGGGAGCGATGAACCCGTAGCCGCGAAACTCGTCAAACCGCAGAATTTTGCCCGTGATTGTCACCGTGCAACCCCTACCCCTGTACCTCTACCTCAATGACCCCGATACGCGATCGAGGGTGTCCAACCATGACACCGGTGCCACAGCGTACAGCTCGGGCCTTGCCCCGGCTATGCGCCCGGGCACCGGATCGTGACACGGGCGCCGGCCCGCAACCCCCAGCGCTCCATGGCGCCCGCCTCGGCCTCCAGGACATGGCGGGCGCGGGGCCGGGGCAGCCCGAGCCGGCCGGGGCGCATGGTGCGCACGGCCAGGACGGTCAGCCGGCGGTCGAGGTAGGCGACATCGATGGCGAAGCGCATCCCGAAGGTGTGGACGCTGCTCGCGGGGGTGAGCAGCAGCGCGCCCGTCACCCCGTCCCGGCCGAGCAGCCCGCGGGTGCGGGCCCGGTACGAGGCGGCGACCTCCAGGGGGACGTCCGCGTCGAGCACACCGCCAGGTACGCCGCCATGCGCGCCATCGCGTACATCGCCGTGCGCGCCGCCGCCCACATCGCCGAAGTCCTCGCGTACGTCGTCATGCGCGCCGCCCCGCACGCGCAGCGTCCCCGTGCCGTCCCGCCAACGGCCCATCCCCGCCCCGCCTTTCCGTCCATCTCCCGTCCCGCGTCCGGTGCCCGATGCGAGTGTCGCACCCGGCCCCGCTTCCGTAGGCTCGGCCCGTGTCCGTGCCCCTGATCATCTTCGCCGCCGCGTACGGCGCGGCGGCCGGAATGCTTGTGCCCCGTGCCCGCTACCGGCTGGCCGTGCAGCCCGAGGAGCCGTGGCGCGGGGTCTGCCCGCGCGGGCACGCGCTCACCGGGGCGGCCCGCGGCTGGCTGGGACTCGCCCGCTGCCCGGGCTGCCGGGCGGGCGAGCGGGACTACGGTACGGGCGCGGCCCTGACCGCGGCCCTCACCGCGCTGGTGTGCGCGGTGCTGGCGGCGGCCGTCGGCGACCGCCCCGAGCTGGCGGTGTGGCTGCTGCTCACGCCGTCGGCGGTGCTGCTGGCGGGCGTGGACCGGGCGGTGCACCGGCTGCCTGACGTGCTGACGCTGCCGCTGGCAGGCGGGGCGGCGGTACTGCTCGGCGTGGCGACGCTGCTGCCGCACAGCGCCGGGTCGTGGCGGCGGGCGCTGCTGGGCGGGGCGGCGCTGGGCGGCGCGTACCTCGTGCTCCATCTGATCAGCCCCGGCGGGATGGCGTTCGGCGATGTGAAGCTGTCCCTGGGTCTTGGCACCGCGCTCGGCTGGTACGGCTGGGCGGTGCTGGTCCTGGGCGCCTTCGCGGGGCTGCTGCTGGGTTCGTGCTACGCCATCGCGCTGCTTGCGACACGCCGGGCGACCCGTGGAACCGGGATGGCGTTCGGCCCCTTCATGATCCTCGGAGCCGGTGCGGGGCTGGTGCTCGGGGGGCTCACGGCCTGACTCGCCGACGGCATTCCCGACGGGATTCTCGGCGACATTCATTGTCACCCTCGTCGATGCCTGGACTATCCCTCACAAAGCGTTATGGTGGAAGCCCCCCCTCGGGCCGGTCCGTATCCCCCCCCACGGACCGGCCCGCTTCTTTTCCGGGCGATTCCGGGGCGTACCGGCCATCGACCCGGACGGAACGCACACCGGTCGACTACGGAGCGTGATGTTTTGCGGGATGGGTGCGGTAATCAGGGGGCGCACCCGGTTCGCCAGCGCCCCCCTGCCGCAGTAGGGTGCGGCCTTGGGCGGACCGCCATCGCAAGCCATGCAAGGCACTGAGGGGCTGGAAGACGTGAAGTTGCGCGACCTGGTGTACGGGCTCTACGCACGCCGGGTGGAAGGCCGCCTCGACCACGCCCAGGTGCCCAAGCACATCGGTGTCATCCTCGACGGCAACCGCCGCTGGGCCCGCGCGGCCGGCGGCACGACCATGCAGGGTCACAAGGCCGGCGCGAGCAAGATCCAGGAGCTGCTCGGCTGGTGCAACGAGACGGACGTCGAGGTCGTCACGCTCTGGATGCTGTCCACCGACAACCTCGACCGCCCCGAGGAGGAGCTGATCCCGCTCCTGGGCATCATCGAGGGCGCGGTGCGCGACCTGGCCGCAGACGGCCGCTGGCGGGTGCACCACGTCGGGAACCGCGATCTGCTGCCCGACCGGACCCAGACGGTCCTCAAGGAGGCCGAGCGGGACACCGAGCACATCGACGGGATACTCGTCAATGTCGCCATCGGCTACGGCGGCCGGCAGGAGATCGCCGACGCGGTGCGGTCGCTGCTGCTCGACCACGCGAGCAAGGGCACCAGCTTCGAGGAGCTTGCCGAGGTCGTCGACATCGACCTGATCTCCGAACACCTGTACACGCGCGGCCAGCCCGACCCGGACCTCGTCATCCGCACCAGCGGCGAGCAGCGGCTGTCGGGCTTCATGCTGTGGCAGAGCGCCCATTCGGAGTACTACTTCTGCGAGGTCTTCTGGCCGGCCTTCCGCAAGGTCGACTTCCTCCGCGCGCTGCGTGACTACGCCGCGCGGCACCGGCGGTACGGCTACTAGTCCCGTACGCGGTACGGCAGTCGGGCCCGGACGGCTGATGCGTCCGTACGGTTTCGGCTACGGCCTCATCCCGCCCCGAAACGTGCGGGTTTCACAACGTTCACGTGCGCGCCGTCATATGCCATTGCATGGCTGCGCACGTTCGAGGGAATATCCCTTCCAGGTCGACGCCCTGCCCCAACTGTCCTAGGGGTGTCGAACTGCCAGCGGACGGCATGTGCTCGTTCGCCCGGGAGGCCCTTTGCACACGGACGATGCGGATCGTGCGTATGACGCGGAGGGCCGGCGCTCGGCCCTCCCACGTGGGCCTGAGCCCGGTCCGTCCCCCGCCTGCGGGCCGGGGGACATGTTCCCGCGACGCCGTCGCACCCCAACCTCTCCCGAGGGGGTTCGTCCACCCGTGGTGACCAGCAAGAAACGCCGCGAGCAAGACCGGCGCACCTATGTTCTCGACACCAGCGTCCTGCTCGCCGACCCGAACGCCATGGCCCGCTTCGACGAGCACGAGGTCGTGCTGCCGGTCGTCGTGGTCACCGAGCTGGAGTCCAAGAGGCACCACCCGGAGCTCGGTTACTTCGCCCGGCAGGCGCTGCGCCTGCTGGACGAGTACCGGATCCGGCACGGCCGTCTGGACGCCCCGATCCCGATCGGCGATCTGGGCGGCACCTTGCGTGTCGAGCTCAACCACTCCGACCCGAGCCTCCTGCCGGCCGCCTTTCTGACCCATGGCGGCCGGGTGGGCGACAACGACTCGCGGATCCTCGCGGTCGCCAGGAACCTTCAGGCCGAGGGGTACGACGTCACGGTCGTCTCGAAGGACCTCCCGCTGCGCATCAAGGCATCCTCGGTCGGGCTGCTGGCCGAGGAGTACCGCGCGGAGCTGGCGATAACCGACTCGGGCTGGACCGGGATGGCCGAGCTGGCCGTCACCGCCGAGCAGGTGGACGACCTCTTCGCGGCCGAGACCGCGTATGTCCCCGAGGCGGCGGAGCTGCCGGTGCACACCGGTCTGGTGCTGCAGTCGGAGCGCGGCAAGGCGCTGGGCCGGGTAGCGCCCGACGGGCAGGTGCGGCTGGTGCGCGGCGACCGCGAGGCGTTCGGCATCCATGGGCGGAGCGCGGAGCAGCGCATCGCGCTGGATCTGCTGCTCGACCCGGACATCGGGATCGTCTCGATGGGCGGCCGGGCCGGTACGGGCAAGTCGGCGCTGGCGCTGTGCGCCGGCCTGGAGGCCGTGCTGGAGCGCCGGCAGCACCGGAAGGTGATGATCTTCCGGCCGCTGTACGCGGTGGGCGGGCAGGAGTTGGGCTATCTGCCGGGCTCCGAGGCGGAGAAGATGAGCCCGTGGGCCCAGGCCGTCTTCGACACCCTGTCGGCGGTGACCACCTCGGATGTGATCGAGGAGGTGGTGGGGCGCGGGATGCTGGAGGTGCTGCCGCTCACCCACATCCGGGGCCGCTCGCTCCATGATGCCTTTGTGATCGTGGACGAGGCGCAGTCCCTCGAACGGAACGTTCTGCTGACCGTTTTGTCCCGTATCGGCTCCAACTCCCGGGTGGTACTCACCCATGACGTGGCACAGCGGGACAATCTCCGCGTCGGGCGCTATGACGGCGTCGTCGCGGTGGTCGAGAAGCTCAAGGGGCATCCGCTGTTCGCCCATGTCACCCTCACCCGCTCCGAGCGGTCGCCGATCGCCGCCCTGGTGACCGAAATGCTCGAAGACGGTCATATCTGAGGTAGTTGAGGGGGAAGCGCGACCCCGGCGCCGCGCGGCTGAGCCGAAAGAGCTTAGCCGCGCGGCGTCTTGGTGCGCTCGGATTTCCGGAAATCCCAGGGTGTAAACGGGGTGTGAGCTTTCACACTCAACGGAGAATTGCCTCCGGGCGTCCGCTTCCGGCAGTGTGTGGGTCCTGTCAGGCCCCGCATACGGCACACCAGTACCCCCAGCGGTACGGAGCAACAGCAGTACCAGAACTAAACAGCGTTCGCCGTATGCCGCCCGAGCACCTTGCGGCTCTCCCGAGGGAGGGTCCACCGGGCCAGTGCCTCCCGTGACCAGCCATCCCCATGTGCAACAGGGGGACGGAACAAGGGGAGGTCAGCGCCAGGGGCACGATTGCGTCCGCGAGGTCACCTAAGCGGGCGATGCTGGAAGGAAACCGTGTGAGCCGGATTTCGGTCCGGGGATTCGCAGTGGCCTCCGCCACCGCGGTCACCACTGTGGGCGCTGTCGTTGGTGTTGCCGCGGGCGGTGAGCAGCAGAGCTCAACCGACCCCGTCGAGGCGACCGCCGCCGACACGACGCTCCTTGCGGACATACCCGCCGGCCAGCAGGCCGTGGCGCAGACCGCGTCCCTGACGCAGCAGGCGGACGTGCAGTCCACCGCGGCGGACGCGGAGGCGAAGAAGTCCGCTGAGGAGTCTGCCCGCAAGCAGGCCGCCAAGGACGCCAAGGCCAAGAAGCTGGCCGCCGAGAAGGCGGCCGCCGAGGCCAAGCTCGCCAAGGAGCGCGCGGCGGAGAAGAAGAAGCTCGAGGAGGCGGCGAGCCGTTCGGCCACCCGCGACGCGAGCAGCTTCCCGCAGCAGGCCTCGTACACCGTCGCCGAGGTCCAGGCCATGGCGCGGCAGATCGTCCCGGCCGACCAGTTCCAGTGCTTCAGCAACATCGTGAACCACGAGAGCACCTGGAACTACCGCGCCGAGAACCCCTCCTCGGGTGCGTACGGTCTGGTGCAGGCGCTGCCGGGCTCCAAGATGTCCTCCGTGGGCGCCGACTGGCGTACCAACCCGGCCACCCAGATCAAGTGGGGCCTGAACTACATGAACGAGCGCTACGACAGCCCCTGCGGCGCGTGGTCGTTCTGGCAGGCCAACAACTACTACTGATGCTTCCGGCCTCACTCGGTCGCCTCCGGCGTCCCACTTCGCGAAACCCCCGACCGCAACCGGCCGGGGGTTTCCCGCGTCCTCAGGCTGTAACGTCTTCCCGACGACCGCGGGGGAACTGGGGGTAGGGGAAGCGAAATGTCCGCATTGCCACACTGGGTCGGCAGAATGGGAGCCGGCCTGACCCGGCTGTCCGAGCGGCTGGAGCGCCATGCCGAGGCCGCCCAGGCCGACGCCGCCGACCCGGACGCCGCGCACACCGACGACGGCAGGAGCCGGCGGGCCGACCGGGGCCAGGGCGCCGGCAAGACCTTGGGCGACGCCGGCAGGGCTGGGGGTGCCGGCAGGGCTGGGGGTGCAGGCAGGGCCGACGGCGTAAACGGCCCCGCCGACCCCGCCGATCCGGCGCTCGCCGATCCTGAGGGTCCCGCCGACCCCCCTGACTCCAACGGCTCCGCCGACCCCTCTGACTTTTACGGCTCCGCCGTGCGTGGCTCCGGCCCGGCCCGCCCGGCCCTGGAACCCGCGATCGCGGCGGGCGCGGGCCCCGATGGCGCGGCCCCGGCCCGCCGGGAGCCGGCCAGCGTGCCCGCCCCGCCCGCCTACGCCCCCGCCATCTCCGCCAAACCCGACCCCGTCGCCGCCGTCCCCTGGGGCGTCCGGGTCGCCGCCGAGGTCGGCTGGCGGCTGCTGGTGCTCGCGGGGACCGTCTATGTGCTGATGACCGTCATCAGCGCCGTCGAACTGGTCGTGCTCTCCTTCACCGTCGCGCTGCTGATCACCGCGATGCTGGAGCCGACCGTCACCCGCCTGCGGAACCGGGGCGTCCCCCGCGGCCTGGCCACCGCCATCACCTTCATCTCCGGCTTCATCATCATGGGCCTGGTCATCTGGTTCGTGGTCTGGCAGGTCATGGAGAACATCGACGACCTGTCCAGCAAGGTCCAGGCAGGCATCGACGATCTGCGGGACTGGCTGCTCAACAGCCCCTTCCACGTCACCGAGAAGCAGATCAACCAGATCGCCAACAACCTGCGCGACGCGATCGGCGCCAACACCGAAGAGCTCACCTCCGCCGGGCTCGAAGGCGTCACCGTCATCGTGGAGGTGCTGACCGGCATCCTGCTGGCGATGTTCAGCACGCTCTTCCTGCTGTACGACGGGCCGAAGATCTGGGCCTGGTTCCTCAAGCTCGTCCCGGCCCCGGCCCGCGAGGGCGTGGCGGGCGCGGGCCCGCGGGCCTGGACCACGCTCACCGCCTATGTGCGCGGCACGGTGATCGTGGCGTTGATCGACGCCATCTTCATCGGCGTCGGCATCTTCTTCCTCGACGTCCCGATGGCCGTCCCGCTCGCCGTCTTCATCTTCCTCTTCGCCTTCATCCCGCTCGTCGGCGCCGTCGTCTCCGGCGCGCTGGCGGTCGTGGTCGCACTGGTCACCCAGGGCGTGTGGACGGCGGCGATGGTGCTCGTGGTGGTGCTGGCGGTGCAGCAGATCGAGGGCCACATCCTCCAGCCCTTCATCCTGGGCCGGGCGGTGCGGGTGCATCCGCTGGCCGTGGTGCTCTCGGTCGCGGCCGGCTCGCTGATCGGCGGGATCGGCGGCGCGGTGGTGGCCGTACCGCTGGTGGCGGTCGCCAACACGGTCGTCGGCTATCTGCGGACGTACAACAAGGAGGCCGCGCTGCGCGCGACGCAGGGGCCGCACGGCTCCACCGCGGCGGAGATCGCGCCGACGCGGCACGACGGGGGCGAGTGAGCCGCCGGTCGTGGTGCCCTGACCGGGGCGCCCCGGCCGGCCTTCACTCCTCGGCGCGTTCGCCCTCCCCGTCGAAGTGCACCCGGCCGCCGACGCGCACCGGCTGTCCGGTCGGCAGACACCTGCCGGGCGGCGGCTCTTCGAGGGCCACGGCCGTCCAGTCCACCGCCGGTGGCCCGGAGGGCGTGGGGCGCAGCGCTTCGTAGATGTCGACCGTGCTCGGCGGCCGGCCCGGGGCGTAGGTGATCAGGCTGATGCCGCCGTCCCGTACGGAGGGCAGATCGGGGTTGTACCGCGCCTTGTTCGCCACCACCGTCTCGATCGCGTCCCGCACGTCGGCCGGGTCGCCGAGGCGCCAGTACGCCACTTCCTCGTCACCGGAGTTGCTGGTCCACACGCTGTCGCGGAGCAGCCAGAAGTGCCGGGAGTGCGGATTGGGGTCCGGCCCCTCGTGGCGCGGCGGGTCGTAGGCGTCGTCGAGCGCCTGGGCGCGGTCCTTGGCCACATGGTCCCAGGGGTCGAGCTCCACGGCGCGCAGATAGCCGGCCAGCGCCTCGTCGTGGGCGCCCCCGCACTCATGGGCCAGCGCTTCGAGGTAGACGGCGAGGTTGTTCTCCGGCTCCAGGGACAGCGTGTGCCGGGCCGCGCGGATCGCCTCGTCGACGAGCCGGCGCCCGGTCTCGTCGTGGGCCGGTATCTCGGTGAGCGGGCCCGAGTCCTCTTCCCACCAGGCCCCGTCCACGTGGTTGACGAGATGGAAGCGCAGCTCGGCACCGGCCAGCACGGCGAGTCCCGCGGCCGCCTCCAGGCTCTCCGGGTCCATCTGCAGGGCGCGGGTGTACGCCTCGCGGGCGGTGCGGGCGTCGTCCGCCCACTCCTCGTCCTCCTCGCCGACGTACTCCGCGTCATTGGCGACCTCGGTCAGCAGCCGACTCGCCTCGGCCAACGGGTCGGTGTGGTCCGTGTGTTGAGCCATGGCCCGAGACCTTACCGGCGGGGTCGGACATCCGGCGGAGGCGTACGGGTATGCGCGAGGGGCGTTCCCACCGGTTCGGTGGGAACGCCCCGTATGCGCCTGTGAGCCTGTGCGCCTTGGCTGGGTGCCGTCAGCCGTTCGCGGCCAGGGTGGCCTCGGCGTCGAGCGTGGTGCCGACCGCCTGCACCACCGCGGCGATCTTGAAGGCTTCCTGGACCGTCTCGCGGTCCACGCCCGCCTTGCGGAGCACCTGCTCATGCGAGTCCAGGCACTGGCCGCAGCCGTTGATCGCGGACACCGCCAGCGACCAGAGCTCGAAGTCGGTCTTCTCCACGCCCGGGTTGCCGATGACGTTCATCCGCAGACCGGCGCGCAGGGTGCCGTACTCCGGGTCCGACAGCAGGTGCCGGGTCCGGTAGAAGACGTTGTTCATCGCCATGATGGCGGCGGCCGACTTGGCGGCGGTGTAGGCCTCGGGGCTCAGATTGGCCTTGGCCTCCGGCTCCAGCTCCGCCAGCACGCGCGGCGAGCGCGAGGCGATCGCGCAGGCCAGCACGGTGCCCCACAGCTGCTGCTGCGGCAGGTCGGAATTGCCGATGACCGAGCCCAGATTGAGCTTGAGGTCCTTGGCGTAGTCCGGCAGGGCGGACTTGAGGTCGTCGAGTGCCATATCGGTCAGCTCACTCGCCCGAGAGGAGCTTGACCGGGTCCAGGGTGTCCTCGCCCTTGCTCCAGTTGCAGGGGCACAGCTCGTCGGTCTGCAGGGCGTCGAGGACCCGCAGGACCTCCTTGGGGTTACGGCCCACGGAACCGGCGGTCACCATGGTGAACTGGATCTCGTTGTTCTGGTCGACGATGAAGACGGCGCGCTGCGCGAAGCCGTCCTCGCCCTCGACGCCGCAGTCCCGCATCAGCTCGTGCTTGGAGTCGGCCAGCATCGGGAAGGGCAGGTCACGCAGGTCGGCGTGGTCCTTGCGCCAGGCGTGGTGGACGAACTCGGAGTCGCCGGAGACGCCGAGGATCTGCGTGTCGCGGTCGGCGAACTCGTCGTTCAGCTTGCCGAACGCGGCGATCTCGGTCGGGCACACGAAGGTGAAGTCCTTCGGCCAGAAGAAGACCACGCGCCACTTGCCCTCGTAGGACTTGTGGTTGATCTGCGCGAACTCCTTGCCGCTCTCCAGCGACACGCAGGCGGTCAGGTCATACGCGGGGAACTTGTCACCGACAGTGAGCACGCGCTCTCCTTGCAGCATTCAGCAGAGGAAACCGTTATGTGGTGATTTCCTCGGGGTTGGACTGGACCACCCTGGCACACAAGGCATTGATCAGTGAAATAGCTAGACTGGGTGCTGTTGATCGGAGGTGGTTATCAGTGGCTGCGGCAGTCATACCCGGAGGCCCCGGAGGGAAGTCACGGCAGCCCAGCCTCTCCCAGCTCAGGGCGTTCGCCGCGGTCGCCGAGCAGCTGCACTTCCGCGATGCCGCGGCCGCCATCGGCATGAGCCAGCCCGCGCTGTCGGGCGCCGTCGCCGCGCTGGAGGAGGTGCTCGGGGTGCAGCTCCTGGAGCGTACGACGCGCAAGGTGCTGCTCAGTCCGGCGGGGGAGCGGCTGGCGGCGCGCGCCCGTACGGTGCTGGAGGCGGTGGGTGCGCTGATGGAGGAGGCGGAGGCGGCGCGGGCGCCGTTCACCGGGGTGCTGCGGCTCGGGGTGATCCCGACCGTGGCGCCGTATCTGCTGCCGACCGTGCTGCGGCTGGTACGCGACCGCTATCCGCTGCTCGACCTCCAGGTGCACGAGGAGCAGACCGCCTCACTGCTGGACGGGCTCGCCCAGGGCCGGCTCGACCTGCTGCTGCTCGCGGTCCCGCTGGCCGCCCCCGGGGTGGTCGAACTACCGCTGTTCGACGAGGACTTCGTGCTCGTCACACCCCAGGACCACTGGCTCGGCGGGCGCAGCGACATCCCGCGCGCGGCGCTGAAGGAACTGGATCTGCTGCTGCTCGACGAGGGCCACTGCCTGCGCGACCAGGCCCTGGACATCTGCCGCGAGGCGGGCCGTACGGAGGGCGCCCCGGTGACCACGAGCGCCGCCGGGCTCTCCACGCTGGTGCAGCTGGTCGCGGGCGGCCTCGGGGTGACGCTGCTCCCGCGTACGGCACTGCGTGTCGAGACGGGTCGCAGCGACCAGCTGGCCACCGGCTACTTCGCCGACCCGGCACCCGCACGCCGGATCGCGCTCGCGATGCGGGCGGGGGCGGCGCGGGAGGAGGAGTTCGAGGCGTTCGCGGGGGCGTTGCGGGGGGCGTTGGGGGTGTTGCCGGTGCGGATCGTTAAGGGGTAGCGGGTCAGCCTTTGCGCTCTCCTGCCGCCAGCAACTCGGCCACGTCGAGGGTGACCTTGGCGCCGATCGAGTCGGGCACGGTGATCTGCTCGCCGGGGGCATGGACGCGGTGCGTGTCGTATCCGCCCGCTGCGGGGTCGGTCAGCACATGGACCCGGCCGTGCTTACGGTTGACGATCAGATACACCGGGATCTTGGCCTCGGCGTATGCGGCGACCTTGTTCCTCAGGTCGTTGTTGTAGTTGTTCGAGGTGACTTCGACGATCAGGCGGAACGCTTCCGGGCCGTAGCAGTTGTTCTCACGCTGGTGCTCCATGATGTCGGCGTCCACGATCGCGAGGTCCGGAATGGCGTAGTCGTCCGGTCCGGTCGGCAGCCACAGGCCGATCCTCTGGATCACCTCCGTTTCCTGCCCATCGAGGTCGGCTGCGATGAAGTGCCTCATGAGGTCGGTCAGCACCACCGCATGCGATATATCGGGGAGAGCGGTCACGGTGAGCACTCCGCCGATGATCTCGGCTCGCCACCCCGGGAGCCGGTCCATGAGCAGGTCGGCTTCCTCGAGCAGGGTCATCGGCTTGCGCTGAGCGCGCGGCTTGGCGGTTGCGGACAAGGTGGGCCTCCCAGCGGCTGGTGTTCGAGACCATCGTCGAAGGCCGGACCACCGTCATGTGTCCCGTACCAAGGGATTCACCCCAACGGGTGGCATAAACCCCGAAACACGCAACCGCCGGGCCCTTTCCCCAGGTGGGAAGGGCCCGGCGGCCACAAGCGCACCGCTCGCGCGCTACTCCGTACGGAGCCCTTCCGGCCGCATCATGCGCCACAGCGGCCCCATGGAGACCAGGGTCACCAGCAGGATCACGCCCGCGCCGATTCCGGTCATCGTGGCGACGCTCGCCCAGTCCACGGCGATCGGCATCTCGACCATCTTGAGCAGGATCACCCCCAGGCCGATGCCGCCCGCGACCGACAGGGCCAGGCCCAGGACCACCGGGATCGCGGTCTGCCACAGGACGGACCAGCCGAGGGTGGCGCGGCGGGTGCCGAAGGCGACCAGGACCGAGAGCAGCTTCTTGCGTTCGCGCAGCTGCTCCAGCATGGAGACGATCATGCTCGCGCCGATCAGCAGCAGGGTGGCGGAGGCGCCGATGAACAGGCCGCGCTTGATGGTCCGGAACTCGTCCGACTGCGTGGTGCTCCGCAGCTCGTAGATGTCCGACTGGGAGGAGACCCGGGCGGCCGTGTTGCGGGCGTACTCGATGGCGTCCGGGACCTTCGAGTCGAGCCGGAGCATCATCTGCACCGAGGGGCCGTGCAGGTCGGCGACGTCCAGCGCGGCCGGGGTGGCCAGGATGCCGGAGCGCTCGCTGCCCTGCGGGTCCTTCTTGAGGTCCACGACGGGCGTGGACTTGGGGATCGTCCACAGCCGGGGCTTGCTGCGGGAGGGGTTGTAGTCCTTGTCGAAGGCGAGGTTGACCGTCGCGCCCGGCTTGATGAAGTACGTGCCCTCGTCGTCGTACTCGCCGGGCTCGGTGACGAAGACATCGCCGTCACGGCAGTCGCCGATCCGCGCGAGCTGCTTGAGCGTGCGGCAGTCGCCGACCGCCACGCTCCCGACCGGGATGTCGCCCCGGTCCTTGACCTTGCTGCGCGGGTCGCTGACCGACCCGCTGACGAAGCCGAGCGAGTCCCGTACGCCCTTGGTGCCGGCGTACTGCCTGATGACGTCCCGCGCCTGCGCACCGGTGTCCACGTCGGAGTACGACGTCACGTCGGCGCGGGTCGGGTCCTGTCCGGTGGAGGTGGTGTTGTCGCTCTCCGCGGCGGCGAAGAGCATGGTGATCGCGATCGCGCCGGCCACCGCGACCGTGATGCCGCTGACCGCGCGCGAGGCGGCGCCGCTGCTGAGCTGGAGCCGCCGGGTGGCGAGCTGCCAGGGGACGGGGCCGCCGCCGAAGCGCTTGACGACCGCTTCGACCAGCCACGGCAGCAGCGCGGTGATGCCGACGAGCACCAGCACCGCACCGCCCGCGACCTGGAACATGTCGGCGTTGCTGCTCCCCGCTCCCGAGCTGAGGCGCGGCAGCAGCAGCGCGAGGCCGAGGACGGGGAACAGCAGCCGCCACCACAGGCGGCGGGGTTTGGGCGCGGTGTTGCGCACGACGCCGAGCGGTTCGATGGCGATACTGCGCAGCGCGATCTGGGTGACCACGACGGCGCAGGTGGGCACCGCGACCATGATCAGCGCGGTGAGCGTGGCCGCGGGCTGGACGTCGGCGGGGAAGAAGCTGGTGCCGAACACCGTGACCCCGCCGATGAACTGCCTGACCAGCAGGAAGATCCCAGTGCCGACCGCGAGTCCGAGGAGGGCGCCGACCAGTGACTCACCGGCCGCGATCCGCCGTGTCATCCGGCTGTCGGCGCCCACCAGGCGCAGCGCGGCGAGCCGTCGGTCGCGGCGCTCGCCGCCGAAGCGTACGGCGGTGGCGATGAAGATGGCCACGGGCAGCAGCAGCACGACACAGCCCACGACGATCAGCAGCAGCAGGATCGGGTCCAGTTCCTGCTGCTTCGGGGCGTTGTTGCCCCAGTGGTCGAGACGGGTGCTGTCGTCGACCTCGATGGCGTCGGGGTCGACGCCCGCGTAGTAGAACAGCTCGGTCGGTCCGGCCAGCCCCTCGTCGCCGATGGTGCCGACGATCTTGTCGTCCAGGCGTTCCCTGAGCAGCTTGTTGTCGCCGTCGGTGAGCATCTTCTTCAGGGCGGGGGAGACCACCATCTCGCCGGGCGCGGGGATCCGGTCGACGCCCGGGGGCAGGGCCGGCCGGTCGCCGTCGGGCGTCAGCAGGAGGCCCGAGATGTCGGAGCCGCGGAAGGTGGTGCTTCCAAAGCCGAGCCGCACGGTGTGGGGGCCCGGTTTGACGTCGCTCGAGTAGCTGCTCGCGTAGGAGCGCGCGTCGGTGCGGTCCTGGCGCGCGGAGACGATATGCGGGACGGCGGCGGCGATCAGCAGCAGCGCCACGCCGAGCCCGACGCCGACGGCCGTCAGGAGCGTCCTGGCCCAGCTCTCCCGGCCGCCGGAGACGGCGAACCGCGCCCCCGTCGCCAGATCGGCGGCCCAGCGGGCCGGGCCGACCCGCTGGCGGGGCTCCGGGCGGGCGGGGGGCGCCTCGGGCGCCTGCCCTGTCCCGGGGGCGTGCTTCCGCGCCTGCTCCTCCGCACCCCGTAGCGGGGTCACGTTTCCGGTGCCGCTCACCGCACGCCCGCCATGTCCCGCGCCTTGCCGTCCCGTACGACGACCTCGCGGTCGGAGTACGCGGCGACGCGCGCCTCGTGGGTGACCAGGACGACGGCGGCGCTGGTCTCCCGGGCGGCCTCGGTCAGCAGCTCCATCACCCGCTCGCCGTTGAGCGAGTCCAGGGCGCCGGTCGGCTCGTCGGCGAACAGCACCCGCGGGTTGGTGACCAGGGAGCGGGCCACGGCGACGCGCTGCCCCTGGCCGCCGGAGACCTCGCCGGGCCGCTTGGCGCGTACGTCGTCGACCTCCAGCCGCTCCAGCCAGGCCAGGGCGCGGGTCTCGGCCTCCTTGCGCCGTACACCGTTCAGCCGCAGCGGCAGCGCGACGTTCTCCACGCAGCTGAGCTCCGGGACCAGCTGGCCGAACTGGAAGACGAAGCCGAACTCGCCGCGGCGCAGCGCGCTGCGCTGGGAGTCCGGCATCGCCGACAGCGCCCGTCCGCTGTAGTTGACCGTGCCGGAGTCCGGGGTGACGATCCCGGCGAGGCAGTGGAGCAGGGTCGACTTGCCGGAGCCCGAGGGGCCCATGACGGCGACGACCTCACCCGGGTGGATGGAGAAGTCCGCGCCGTCCAGGGCGGGGGTGGGCCCGTAGGACTTGTGCAGCCCTTCGGCTATGAGGAGCGAGCCCGCGGGGGTCATGGGGTTACCGCCTTGGCGAGTTGGCCGAGGCGCGCGGCGGTGAGCTCCAGCCAGCGCAGGTCGGCCTCGAGGTGGAAGAGGGCGTGGTCACAGATGAGCTGATCGCTGAGGTCGCCGGTGCGCTTGCGCTGGGTCAGCTCGCGCATCAGACGCAGATGCTCGGCGCGCTGCACATCGAGCAGGTCCGCGGCGTTGCGGCCGGTCATCAGCGCGAGGACGACCTTGGTGTAGAGGACGGACTGGAGGTACGGCTCGGGCTTCTCGGGCTGCCTGAGCCACTGCTCCACATCGGTGATGCCGGCCTCGGTGATGGCGTAGCGCTTGCGCTCGGGGCCGCCACCGTGCTCGATGCCGTCGACCTCGACGAGGCCGTTCTTCAGCAGGCGGGACATGGTCGAGTAGACCTGTCCGTAGTGGAGCGGGCGGTCGTGCCCGAACCGCTCGTCGAAGGCTCTCTTGAGGTCGTAGCCATGGCGTGGGCCGGACTCCAGAAGTCCGAGCAGGGTGTGGCCGATTGACATGCGCAGCACTCTACACCATGCGTATACCTCGTGTGTATAGATGGCCGAGGGTGGGCGTTTCTGCAGGTGAGAGGCGTTTTCCCTGGTCTTCCCCCGCTAAGCCTCGTGAGGTGGCTCCGGGGGCTGGGGGTTACGCGGCGGGCGGCCGCGGCGGGGGATGGGGGCCGCGGCGCGGGGCAGCCGGCCCGCCTCCGCGAGCGCCTTGCGCAGCAGGAACTCGATCTGCGCGTTGGCGCTGCGCAGCTCGTCCGCGGCCCAGCGGGCGAGCGCGTCGTGGACCGTGGGATCGAGCCGCAGCAGCACCTGCTTACGCGGGCGCGGAGCCGGCCGCGCGCCCTCGCGCGCGGCCGGCTCCGCTGCCTCGTCCCGCTCGTTCGGCTCCGTCACTGGTAGAGCGTGCCCGTGTTGAGGACCGGCTGCGGGGAGCGGTCGCCGCACAGCACGACCATCAGATTGCTGACCATCGCGGCCTTGCGCTCATCGTCCAGCTCGACGATCTGCTCCTCGGCGATCCGCGCCAGCGCGGCCTCGACCATGCCGACCGCGCCGTCCACGATCTCGCGCCGGGCCGCGACCACCGCGCCCGCCTGCTGGCGCTGGAGCATCGCGGAGGCGATCTCGGGGGCGTACGCGAGGTGGGTGAAGCGCGATTCGACGATGCGCACCCCGGCCGCCTCGACCCGGGCGTGCAGCTCGTGCGCCAGCTTCTCGGTGATCTCCTCGGCGTTGCCGCGCAGCGACAGCGCGTCCTCGTCGTGTGCGTCGTACGGGTACTCGATGGCGATATGGCGCACCGCGGCCTCGGTCTGGGTGGAGACGAACTCCAGGAAGTCGTCCACCTCGAACACCGCCTGCGCGGTGTCCTCGACCCGCCAGACGACGACGGCGGCGAGCTCGATCGGATTGCCGTAGGCGTCGTTGACCTTGAGCACCGGGGTCTCGTGGTTGCGCACCCGGGTGGAGATCTTCTTACGGCTGCTGAAGGGGTTGACCCAGCGCAGCCCCTCGGTGCGGAGGGTGCCCTTGTAGCGGCCGAAGAGCTGGACGACCCGGGCCTGGCCCGGTGCGATCGAGCACAGTCCGCGCATCGCGACGAAGGAGGCGATGATCACCACGATGCCGAGGATGATCAGCGCGGGGTTGCTGTTGTCCTCGTAGTCGTACTCGGAGGTGTCGGTTCCGGCCGCGATGAGCAGCGGGCCCGCGATCAGTCCGGCCAGGCTGAGCAGCAGCGCGAGACCGCCGCCGATGCTGCGCGCGGGCCGCTCGCGCACCTGGGGCCGGGGCGGGGCCGGTATGTCGGGTGTGGTTGTGATGTCGGTCATGTCAGGCATGGAGGTTCCCCCGTTTTCGCTGGTACGTGGTGGTGCGCGGCTGCCCGGCTCCTATCAAAGTGATAGCACTTTTTGGCGAGAAGGCAACCCCTGGCCGCGGTGGGGCGTCAGTTCCTACAGAGTGGGTGCTCTTTGTCACCTTCGGAAAAAGCTTGATCGATGAGTATTTGACGTCAGTTGCGGTGTTAGCTTCGTGAGCTGGGTTGGGGGCTGACGTACAGGAGCAGCGGGAGAGATGGGCAGAGCGGAAGAGCGGCGGGCGCGGCAGAAGAGCGCTCGCAGAGCCAAGAAAGGCGCCGGTAAGAGCGGCAAGAAGACCGGCATACGCCGCTTCTTCACATGGAAGATGGTCCTGGGCTACTTCCTTTCGATGGGGCTGCTGCTCATCGGCGCGTTCCTGGTGCTCTACTTCATGGTCGATGTGCCCAATGCCAACGCCCTCGCCACGGCCGAGGCCAATGTCTACAAGTACAGCGACGGCAGCATCATGGCGAAGACGGGCAAGATCAACCGTGAGTCCGTACCGCTGTCGAAAATCCCCAAAGAGGTGCAGCACACCTTCGTCGCCGCCGAGAACAAGGACTTCTACTCCGACCCCGGCGTCTCTTTCACGGGCACCGCGCGCGGCATCGTCAACACCCTTCTGGGCCGCGGCAAACAGGGTGGCTCGACCATCACCCAGCAGTACGTCAAGAACTACTACCTCAGCCAGGAACAGACCGTCAGCCGCAAGCTGAAGGAGCTGGTGATCTCCCTCAAGGTCGATCAGCAGCAGTCCAAGGACGACATCCTCGCGGGGTACATCAACACCAGCTACTACGGGCGCAACGCGTACGGCATCCAGGCCGCCGCCCGCGCGTACTACGACAAGGACGTCGGCGAGCTCTCCGTGGCGCAGGGCGCCTACCTCGCCGCGCTGCTGCAGGCCCCCAGCCAGTACGACTACTCGGTGGCAGGACCCAACGGCAAGCGGCTGGTCGAGCAGCGCTGGAACTACGTCCTCGACAACATGGTCGACAAGCACTGGCTGGACGCGGGTGAGCGCAAGGGCCTGACGTTCCCCAAGCCCATCGAGCCCCGGCCCACCTCCGGCCTCGACGGCCAGACGGGCTACTTCGTCGAGGTCGCCAAGCAGGAGCTGGTCAAGGCCGGGGTGAGCGAGGACGAGCTCGCGGCCGGCGGCTGGACGATCACCCTCAACATCGACAAGAAGAAGCAGAAGGCCCTGGAGAAGGCCGTCCACAACCAGCTGACCTCCAAGCTCAAGCCGAAGACGCGCGCGGTCGACGGGCACGCCCAGGTCGGCGCGGTCTCGGTGAACCCCAAGAACGGCGCGATCGTGGCGATGTACGGCGGTGCGGGCGCGACCAAGCACTGGACCAACAACGCCACCCGCGAGGACTACCAGCCCGCCTCGACGTTCAAGCCGCTCATCCTCGCCGCCGCGCTGGAGAACGACTCCACCACCCAGGACGGCCAGCCGATCAGGGCCAACACCGTCTACGACGGCGACAGCAAGCATCCGGTCAAGGACGACGGCGGCGAGGTCGGCTTCGCCCCGCCGAACGAGGACAACAAGGACTACGGCCCGATCAACGTCCAGAAAGCGATGAACAACTCCGTCAACTCGGTCTTCGCGCAGATGGCGGTGGACGTCGGCCTGGACAAGGTCAAGAAGACCGCCACCGCCCTGGGCATGAACTCCAAGGCGGGCGGCTTCGATGTGGCCCCCGCGATGTCGCTGGGCGTCATGGGCGCCAGCCCCAAGGACATGGCCGGGGTGTACGCCACCCTCGACAACCACGGCGAGAAGGTCACCCCCTCGATCGTGAAGTCGGCGGAGAAGGGCGGCGAGAGCGCCGAACTGCCCGACACCACGGGAGGCGAGGTGATCAGCCGTACCGCGGCGGACTCCGTGACCTCGGTCCTGACCGGTGTGGTCGACGAGGGCACCGGCTCGGCCGTACGGCAGAAGGGCCAGGCCATGGCGGGCAAGACCGGCACCTCCGACGAGAACAAGTCCGCCTGGTTCACCGGCTACACCCCGGACCTGGTCACCTCGGTCGGGATGTTCGGCGAGGCCAAGGGCGGTAAGCAGGTGACGCTGACCGGCACCGCCGGCGGCGGACGCGTCAACGGCGGTGGCTTCCCGGCGGAGATCTGGGCCGCGTACATGGGATCGGCGCTGGACGGCGCGGGAGCCGCCAAGTTCGACCTGGACACGGACATGGGCGCGGCCGTTCCGCCGCCGTCGAGCACGACCCCCAGCAGCACCTCGCCCACCAGCAAGTCGACGGAACCGACGACATCCCCTCCGCCGACGAGCGAGAGCCCGACGGCGTCCTCGTCCCCGCCCACCACGCCGCCGACGACGCCCCCGACCACGGGCGGTGAGTCGCCGACCAACACCACCACGCCGCCGACGACCCCGCCGACCTCGCCCTCCCTGGACACGCGCGGTCTGCGCACCAAGCAGCGCGGCCACGGGTGATCTGACACCGGGCAGACACACAGCAGCGGGCGGGGCCTTCGCGGCCCCGCCCGCTGCTGTGTGCCGCGCTTCGAGAACCTCAGGACCGCGGTGGCATCGCCAGCTCGAACCAGACGACCTTGCCCGTGCTCAGCCGCGTCGCGCCCCACCGCCGCGCCATCCGGTTGACCAGGTACAGCCCGCGCCCGCCCTCGTCGGACGGCCGGGCCTGGCGCAGCCGCGGCAGCTGCGGCACATCGTCCCCGACCTCGCAGCGCAGTACGTCCGTCCGCAGCAGACGTAGCGTCACCGGCCGCTCCGCGTACCGCACGGCGTTGGTGACCACCTCGCTGACCAGCAGCTCCACCGCGTCCGTCAGCTCGTCGAGATCCCATCGGGCCAGCGCTCGCCGCGCCAGCCGGCGCGCCTGCCCGGCCGTCTGCGCCTTGGGGTCCAGGAACCAGTAGGCGACATCGCTGGGCGCGATCCCCTCGAAGCGGGCCGCCAGCAGCGCCACATCGTCGTCCCGGTCGCCCGGGCCGAGCATGTCGAGCACCTCGTCGCACAGCGGCTCCAGCGGCGGCGGGTTGGGGCCGGTGAGCCGGGCGGTCGCCGTCAGACGCTCGCGCAGCTGCTCGATCCCGGTCCACACATCGCGCATCCGCGACTCGACGAGACCGTCGGTGTAGAGCATCAGGGTGGCGCCCGCGGGCGCGTCCAGCTCGACCGCCTCGAAGTCGACGCCGCCGACCCCGATCGGCGCGCCCGGCGGCACCCGCAGCACCTCCGCACGGCCGCCGCGGTGCAGCAGCAGGGGCGGCGGATGGCCCGCGTTGGCGACCATGATGCGGTGCGCGACCGGGTCGTAGACCGCGTACAGGCAGGTCGCCATGCGGTCCGTGCCCAGCCGCTGGGCCTGCTCGTCGAGGTGGTGCAGCACCTCCTGCGGCGGCAGGTCGAGCCCGGCCAGGGTCTGCGCGGTGGTGCGCAGCTGGCCCATGATCGCGGCCGAGGTCATGGAGTGGCCCATCACATCGCCGACCACCAGCGCGACGCGGTTGCCCGGCAGCGGGATCGCGTCGTACCAGTCGCCGCCGACCCGCGCCGTCTCGGCGGCCGGGAGGTAGCGGCTGGCCAGCCGTACGCCCGTGGGCTGTGGCAGCGAATCGGGCAGCATGGTGCGCTGGAGCTCGTCGGCGATGTACACCTCGCGGCCGTAGAGCACCGCCTTGTCGACGCCGAGCGCGGTGTGCGTGGCCAGCTGGGCGGCGACCAGCAGATCGTCCGGCTCGAACGGCGGCCGGTCCGGGCGGCGTACGAACACGGCGGCGCCGATCACCCGGCGCCGCCCCCGCAGTGGCGCCAGGACCGTGCGCTGGCCCGTGGCCACCGACGTGTGGTCACCGAGCAGTTCGGGCAGCGCGGCGCGGGCGGCCGAGGAGTCGCCGAAGACCGGCCGCACCCCGCGCAGCACCTCGTTCAGCGGACCGCCCGCCTCCACCTCGCACAGCTCGGCCGCCGGGCCGCCGCCCACGGCGGGCGACAGATCCGGCTGCGAGGGCAGCAGCGGCAGCCGACCGCTCTCGGTGTCCGGGTCGAGCGGGATGCGGTCGGTACGGCGCAGCCGCAGCACGACCGGGCCGACCGGGCGCTCGTCGCCGACCGGCAGCGGATCGCGCAGATAGACCAGGATCGCGTCGGCGAAGGTCGGCACGGTGGCCCGGCACAGGCCCAGCACGATCTCGTCCAGGTCGATACCGCGCGCGATCCGCCGGGTCGCCGCGCCGACGAACCGCAGCCGGTCCCCGCCGCGGTCCCGCGCGGCGGCCGCCTCGGTGGCGACGGTGCTTCCCGGGGGTGGCGCGGTCGGCACCGCGGGCACCCCGCTCTCGGGCGCGCGATAGCCGACCTCGGCCGCGGCCCTGGCGTCGCCCACGTCGGCCGGTGGATGCTCACCCGCGGCCGGGCCGCGCCGGGCGGCTCCCCGGCCGTCACGGCCGCGCCGCCCGCCCGTGCCGTCGCCCCCGGCGGCCGGGGGTTCGGCGCCGAGGCCGGGATCGCCGTCCCGCGCCCCGGGCCGGCGTGCCGCGGCCCTGGCGGCATTGTGGTCCGCGTCCCACACAGGCTCGCCCTCCGGTGTGCCGTGCTCCGGCTGCGCCGGGTGCTCACTTACCGCGTCACTGGCCGAATCTCCGGCCGCCGGGCCCCGGCGGTCCGAGTCCGCGCCGGCCCGCCGCCCCGCCGTACCGCCACCGCGCCCGGCGGCGGTGCCGCCACCGCGCTGCCCGCCCGCCGCGCCTCCGCCGCGCCGGTCGCCCGTACCGCCGCCGCGCTGGTCGGCCGTACCGCTGCCGCGCCCCGCGGCGGTGCCGCCGCGCTGTCCGGCGTCGCCGTCACCGCGCCGGTCGGCGGTGCCGCCGCCTCGCTGGCCTGTCGTACGGCCGCCGTGCTGCCCGGCGGTGCCACCGCCCCCGGCCGTACCGCTGCCGCGCTGTCCGCCCGCCGCGCCCGAGCCACGCTGCGCGGCCCCCTGGCCGCGGCTCCGCCGTCGGCCCGTGGCGGGCTGCTCCTCGGGCGTGGCCTCGCCGCGCGGGCGGGCAGCGCCCGGCTCGGCGGCGCCGGGGCCCGGGTCGGCGGCCGGGCCCTGGCCGGAGGCCGGGCCGCTCGCCGGTCCGGCCGCGGGGAAGGCAGGGCGTGGCCGCCCGCCGTCCGGCTCCTGGCCGGGGGCGGCGGCCCGTCGCACGGCGGTCCGCGGGTCCGGGACCGCGCCGTGCGCGTCCTCGGGCGCGCCCGAGGCGGCGGCTGGGCTGGTGGCCTGCCGCTCATTGTGGGAGGTGGGGTGCTCCGTCACGCGTGGGTTTCCATCCGTCCGGGGCCATGCGCCCTGTTCCTCCGGGCGCACCGAGTGTCAGACACGTCGTCGGCAGTGCAGATAGAGCTGGATCTCGGGTGGTACGTCGATGCTGGCCGGGGCGTACGAGTGCGAGTCCTCCCCGGTGATCTCGAAGCCCGCGTCCTGCACGACCCGCCGCAGTTCTTCCCGCAGGTAACCGGATACCCGCACCGAGTTGCCCAGGAACGGGATCGCGAAGTCGTCCACGTCCGCCTCGACCATGGCCAGGGCCAGCAGGCCCCCGGGTCTCAGCAGCCCGCGCAGCGCCCGCAGCGCGTACGGGATCTCCGGGCGGGGCAGCATCAGCAGCGCGAAGAAGGCGACGACGGCGTCGAATTCGCCCAGTTCGCGCGATCCGCCCGGCCCGTAGCGGCCGCCGGAGCGCAGGTCGACGATGTCCACCTGCTGGAAGGTGGCGGTCGGCACGTTGCTCCGGGCCAGTTTGAGCATGCCCGGGGAGATGTCGATGCCGACCACCTCGTGTCCGGCGTCGACGAGCTGACGGGCCGTGGGCAGGCCCGTGCCGCAGCCGACGTCGAGCACCCGGGAGCCGGGCGCGAGGGCGCCGGCCAGCCATCGGCCGGCCGCGAGCTGGCCGTCCTTGTGCGGGAACGCCTCGTCGTAGCGGTCGCCGATCCCGTCGAAGGCCTCCGCCTGCCCGCTGCGGTCCAGCGCCAGGCGGTCGAAGTCCTCGAACCCCTCGTAGTCGTCGGCGTACTCGTCGCAGTCGCCATGCGCGCGTTCAGTGCCGCCAGTACCGCCTGCGCCGCCCGTGCCTTGTGGGCCTTCTGGGCTTTCCGTCACCGTCACCGGCCCCCCGTCTCCCGCCGCGCCGTGGACGTGCCGGCCTCCCTCACCGCTCACGCCTCCGCCCCCTCCTGTGACCGCGTCAGATGTCACGCCTCATTCGTGAGTTGCGCCGCTGTCTGGTTTCCACGAGTTTTCACGAGTGCAGTCTTCCGGACGACGATCCTACGTTTGAAACACAGGGGCGCAGCAAGAGGTTCAGGACCTCGAGTGCGCCGACGTGCGATACCGGCCGGTACGGTGCCAGTCGGCCGGCAGCGCGGGGATGGTCCACGCCGGGTCAGGACGCCAGTCCTCCCAGCCCTCCCGGAACGGCGCTCCCCAGGATTCGATGAGACCGACGGCGGCCCGGCCCGCGGCCCGTACGCGCTCGGCCTGCTCGGGGGTCATCAGGCCGACGCGCTGGGCCTGCGCGAACTCGTCCTCGTCCTTCCATTCCCAGCTGTGGTCCGGGTAGACCGCGATGTCCAGGAAGTGGTCCTCCGAGTCGATGCCGCCGCTCCAGCGCAGCCGCGGCTCCTCCAGGTTCACGTACCAGTTCTTGAACCGCCAGTCGTGCTCCCAGAACAGCCACACCGACCACGGCTCACCGGGCCGGGCGAGCTTGAGGACGCCGGTGCCCAGCCAGGTGGACAGCGCGGTGGTGCGCGGTTTGGTGTAGCGGGTGGACAGCGGCTCGCGGTGGACCGAGGTGCCGTCGGTGAGCTGCGGTTTGACGCAGGCGGTGCCGGCTGCCAGCCAGACGGCCAGCAGCTCGGCGGTGTCCTGGACGACGGTCACGGGACGACAGATGTGAATGCTTGTCGCGGCGTTGGCGCGGTAGCGCCACAGGATGTGGTCCCCCGGCGCCCATCGAGCGGTGTCCGCCGTCTCCGTCGTCTCCACGATGTCCGCTGTCATGAGCAGATCTTAGGTGGGCCGACCGCACCACGCCGTGACCGGTACCGCAACACCGCGTTACGGGTGGGTCATCCGCAACACGTCCAGCGCCTCGTCCAGCTGCTCCAGGGTCAGCAGCCCGCGCTCCACATACCCCGACTCCAGGACCACCTCGCGGATGGTCTTCCGCTCGGCCAGCGACTTCTTGGCGACCTTCGCGGCCTCCTCGTAGCCGATATAGCGGTTGAGCGGGGTGACGACGGAGGGGGAGGACTCCGCGTACTCGCGGGCGCGCTCCACGTTGGCGGTGATCCCGTCGACCGTACGGTCCGCCAGCAGCCGGGAGGCGGCGGCAAGCAGCCGGACGGACTCCAGCAGGTTCTTGGCGATGACCGGGAGCATCACATTGAGCTCGAAGTTCCCGGCCGCCCCGGCCCAGGCCACGGTCGCGTCGTTGCCGGTGACCTGGGCGGCGACCATCAGCACCGCCTCGGGGATCACCGGGTTGACCTTCCCCGGCATGATCGAGGAGCCCGGCTGGAGATCGGGCAGGGCGATCTCGGCGAGCCCGGTGCGCGGCCCGGAGGACATCCAGCGCAGATCGTTGGCGATCTTGGTGAGGGAGACCGCGAGGGTGCGCAGCTGACCGGAGGTCTCCACCAGGCCGTCACGCGCGCCCTGTGCCTCGAAGTGGTTGCGGGCCTCGGTGAGCGGCAGCCCGGTGGCGCGCGCCAGCTCGGCGATGACGGTGGCGGAGAAGCCGGGCGGGGTGTTGATCCCGGTGCCCACGGCCGTGCCGCCCAGCGGCAGTTCCGCCAGCCGCGGCAGCGTGGCGCGCAGCCGCTCGGCGCCGTAGCGGACCTGGGCGGCGTATCCGCCGAACTCCTGGCCCAGCGTCACCGGCGTCGCGTCCATCAGATGCGTACGGCCCGCCTTGACGACGTCCGCGAACTGAGCCGCCTTGCGCTCCAGCGCCGCCGCGAGGTGGTCCAGCGCCGGGATCAGATCGGCGGTGACGGCCGCGGTGGCCGCGATGTGGATGGAGGAGGGGAAGACGTCATTGGACGACTGGCTGGCGTTGACGTGGTCGTTGGGGTGGACGTCACGGCCCAGGCGCTCGCTCGCGAGGGTGGCCAGCACCTCGTTCATGTTCATGTTGGAGGAGGTGCCCGAGCCGGTCTGGAAGACGTCGACGGGGAAGTGCTCGTCCCAGCGGCCCCCGGCGACCTGCGCCGCCGCGTCCGCGATCGCCTCCGCGACGTCGGCGTCGACCACGCCGAGCGACGCGTTGACCGTGGCGGCCGCCGCCTTGATCCGCGCCAGCGCCTCGATATGCGCACGCTCCAGACGCTGCCCGCTGACGGGGAAGTTCTCCACCGCCCGCTGGGTCTGGGCGCGCCACTTGGCGTGCTCCGGGACCCGCACCTCACCCATGGAATCGTGCTCGATGCGGTACTTCTCGTCGGACATGACCGTCCCACCTCCACTGATCACAGCGCCCGCCGCGCCCGGCCTGTTCCCGACCTGGCCTCAGTGAATGCGTGAGCCAGGTCACCGTACGGCCTTGGGCTCCGGCGTACGGGGGGTGTCGACCTCGCCGGTGCGGCGCAGCTTCTGCCACGGCAGCAGGGCGCCGGTCGCCGCGGTGACGCAGGAGTGCAGCAGCACCAGGTACATCAGCTGCCGGTAGGCGATCTGCTGCAGCGGCAGCGCCAGCAGCGGGCCGTACCGCTCGCCGTCCAGCCGGAAGGCGTACGCCGCGCCGAGCAGCTGCGCCAGTAGCAGCGCCGACCACGCCAGCAGCGCCTTCACCGGGTCGATGAAGACCGCCCCGTACAGCGTGAACAGGTCGATCAGCGGTGCGCACAGCGGCGCGACCACCTGGAAGAGGACCACCAGCGGCATCCCGACCCGGCCGAAGCGCCCCGAGGGGCCGTGGTCGACCAGTGAGCGGCGGTGCTTCCACAGCGCCTGCATGGTGCCGTAGCTCCAGCGGTAGCGCTGCCGCCACAGCTGGCCCACCGTGCCGGGCGCCTCGGTCCAGGCGCAGGCGCTGTCCTGGTAGACGACGCGCCAGCCGACCCGGTGCAGGGCGATCGTGATGTCGGTGTCCTCGGCCAGGGTGTCGGCGCTCATACCGCCCACGTCCAGCAGGGCGCGGCGGCGGAAGGCGCCGATCGCGCCGGGGATGGTGGGCATGCAGCGCAGCAGGTCGTACATCCGCCGGTCGAGGTTGAAGCCCATCACGTACTCGATGTGCTGCCAGGCGCCGATCAGACCGGCGCGGTTGCCGACCTTCGCGTTGCCCGCGACCGCGCCGACGCCCGGGTCGGCGAAGGGGCGGACCAGCTCGCATACGGTGCCGGGCTCGAAGACGGTGTCGCCGTCCATCATCACGATCAGGTCGAAGCGGGCTTCGGCGATACCGCGATTGAGGGCCGCGGCCTTGCCCGAGTTCTCCTGGCGCAGCACCCGTACGTTCGGCAGGCCGAGGGCCTGGACGATATCGGCGGTGCCGTCGGTCGAACCGTCGTCCACGACCAGGATCTCGATCGGATGGGTGCTGGCGGCCAGCGAGTTCACCGTGTTGGCGATGCACTCCTTCTCGTTGTACGCGGGCACGATCACGCTCACCGGTTCGTCCACCGCCCGGCCCCAGGTGAAGCGCCGCAGGTCGCGGGCGCGCCGGTGCCACCAGGCCAGCACCACCATCATCAGCAGCCGGGCGAGCACCGCCAGGCCCACCACGGCCAGCAGCCAGGCCAGCCCCGGCATGGCGAACTGGGTGACCGCCGCCGCCCAGATCAGGGCCCGGCCCTGCCAGACGCGCGCCCCGTCGGCCGGGTGGACGGCGGCCTCGGCGCCGAGCGCCCCGGTGACCGTGGTGAAGGTGTAGCCCTTCGCCTTCATCCGCTCGATGTACGTCCCCAGCGCCCGGACGGTCCGCGAGCGGTCGCCGCCCGCGTCGTGGAAGAGCACGGCGGCGCCCTTCCCGGCCTTCGGGGTGGCGTTGCGGACGATCCGCTCGACGGCCGGGCGCTGCCAGTCCCGGCTGTCGACGTCGATGAACGCGCTGATGTAGCCCCGGTCGCCCAGATACCGCTGGACCGGCCAGGTCCGGTCGTCGAGCGCGCCGAGGGTGGAGGCGTACGGGGCGCGGAAGAGCGAGCTGTTGATCCCGGCCGCACCGGCCAGGGCCAGCTGGGACTGGGCCAGCTCGCGGTCCACCCGGTCGCGGTCCTGGTAGGCGAGGTCGGCGTGGGTGAAGGTGTGCACGCCGATCTCATGGCCGTCGGCCCGGAGCCGGCGCACCAGGGAGGGGTTGCGGACCACCATCTGGCCGAGCACGAAGAAGGTGCCGGGCACGTCGTGTGCGCGCAGCACCTTCAGGACCTCCGGGGTCCAGTGGGGGTCCGGGCCGTCGTCGAAGGTCAGCGCGATGGTCCGGGCCGGGATGCGGTGGCCGGTGGGCCTGCCGTGGTCGTCGAAGGTGAGCACCGGGCCGCCGGTGCGGACCCGGTGGGGGACGTCGTGGGCGCGGTACGAGCGGTGCACCCGGGCGTCGTTGCCGACCTCGGCGTGCAGATAGCCGTCCAGCAGCATCCCGCAGACCACCGCGACCAGCGTGGCCACGCCGAGCACGATGCGCAGCCGGGGGACGGCGTGCCGCCCGGCGGCGGCCATCCGGGACACCGTGTGCCGGGAGACCCGGCGCGGGCGCGGCAGCCTCGGCTGCCTGCCGCCGCTCATCGCGCCCCGGCCTCCGCCCGGCGGTCGGCGTGCCGGTCGGCTCCGGCCCTGGCTGAAGGCTCTGAAGGCTTACGGGTCGAGGGGTGGCCGCGCCGGGCGTCCTTGGCGTCCCGGCGGGCGTCCTTCGCGTCCCGGCCGGCCCGGTCGGCGACAGCGCCGGGCGCCAGGGTGTCGGGGGCGACGGCGGTGCCGCCCGAGATGCCCGTTCCCAGGAGGGCCGTGTATCCGATGACCGCGGCCCCCGCGACCACGCCCGCGTGCCGCAGCAGGCGGGCGCGGCGCCCGGAGAGGTCCACGAACACGGGCCCCGCGTCTGACTGAGGGTCCATGAGCCAGAGGCTAATGCAGCAAATAGGATTTTCCGCATATACGTAAACGGTGCGGTGTGTCATAGCCCATGACGGTTCGTTCGATGTGCGAGCTTTGAAGAGCGGCCGAAGCGCCGCCGCTGAGCTGAAGGAGCGCGCCCGGCTTGCCCGTACCGGAAGGAGAGCACATCGCGTGAGGGCCATCTCCACCCCGCGCCTGGGTGGCCGCACCATGCTCGCCGCGGCGGTCTGCGCCGCCGTCGCCGTCTGGGCCGGCGGCGAGCGCCCGCCCCCGCGGCTCGCGCCCCCGACCGCGCACCCGCCCACCCACTCATCCACGCCCCCACCCACGCCCCCACCCGCGCCGCCGGTGGCCCGTCCTGACGTCCCGTTGGCGCCGTACGTCAGCGCCTGGGCGGCCGGATACGACATGGCCGAGGCCGCCGCGCGCGGCGTCAAGGAGTTCACGCTGGGGTTCGTCATCGCGGGCGGAAGCTGCGTCCCCGTCTGGGACGGCGGGATCCCGCTGGCCGACCGGGCGCTGATGGCCCGGATCGCCGCCGTGCGCCGGGCCGGAAGCGACGTACGGGTCTCCTTCGGCGGCGCTGCCGGGCGGGAACTGGCCACGGTCTGCGCCGACGTACCCGAACTCGCCACCGCCTACGCCGCGGTGATCGACCGTTACGGCTTCACCAAGGCCGACTTCGACATCGAGGGCGCCACCCTCGCCGACCCCGTATCCGCCACCCGCCGGGCGCAGGCCATCGCGCTCCTCCAGCGCGCCCGCCCCGGCCTGGAGGTCTCCTTCACCCTGCCCGCCATGCCCTACGGCCTGACCGACGACAGCAGCGCCCTGCTCGCCAACGCCCGCGCCCAGGGCGTTGATGTCTCGGGCGTGAACATCATGGCCATGAACTACGGCGGCGAGCACACCGGCGACATGGGCCGGTACGCCGTCCAGGCCGCCATCAACGCCCACGGCCGGATCCGCGGCGTCCTCGGCCTCTCCGAGGCCGCGGCCTGGAAGACCCTCACCGTGACCCCGATGATCGGGGTCAACGACGTCTCCGGAGAGGTCTTCACGCTCGAGGACGCCGCCGGGCTCGCCCGGTTCGCGGCGGCCAAGGGGATCGGCCGGCTGTCCATGTGGTCCGCGGAGCGCGACCGCCCGTGCCCCGCGGGCGAGGGCGCCCCCGGTCCTGACCCCGCCTGCAGCGGCGTGGTCCAGCGCCCGGGGGCGTTCGAGGCGGTGCTGGCCGGCTGAGCGGGCCCGGCCGGGCGCGTGGATCAGCCCTGTGGGCTGATCAGCCCTGCGGGCGGACCGGGATGCTGGTGACGAACGGCTGGGACGGGCCCGGGTCGGTGAAGAAGTCGTTCCCCTTGTCGTCGACCACGACGAACGCCGGGAAGTCCTCGACCTCGATCTTCCAGACCGCCTCCATGCCGAGCTCCGCGTACTCCAGGACCTCCACCTTCTTGATGCAGTCCTGGGCCAGCCGCGCCGCCGGGCCGCCGATCGAGCCGAGGTAGAAGCCGCCGTGCGCCTGGCAGGCGTCGGTGACCTGCCGGGAGCGGTTCCCCTTGGCCAGCATGACGTACGAACCGCCGGCCGCCTGGAACTGCTCCACGTACGCGTCCATACGGCCCGCCGTCGTCGGCCCGAAGGACCCGGAGGCGTAGCCCTCGGGGGTCTTGGCCGGGCCCGCGTAGTAGACGGCGTGGTCGCGCAGGTACTGCGGCATCTCCTCGCCCGCGTCCAGCCGCTCCTTGATCTTCGCGTGCGCGATGTCGCGGGCGACGACGAGTGGGCCGGTGAGCGAAAGCCGGGTCTTGACCGGGTACTTGGTCAGCTCCGCCCGGATCTCGTCCATCGGCCGGTTGAGGTCGACGCGGACCACGTCGTCGTCCGACAGGTGCTCGTCGGTGGTCTCCGGCAGGTACCCGGCCGGGTCGGTCTCCAGCTGCTCCAGGAAGACGCCCTCGGGCGTGATCTTCGCCAGCGCCTGGCGGTCGGCGGAGCAGGAGACCGCGATGGCCACCGGGCAGGACGCGCCGTGCCGGGGCAGCCGGACCACCCGTACGTCATGGCAGAAGTACTTGCCGCCGAACTGCGCGCCGATCCCGATCCGCTGCGTCAGCTCGAAGACCTTCTCCTCCAGCTCCTTGTCGCGGAAGCCGTGACCGGTGGGGGAGCCCTCGGTGGGCAGCTCGTCCAGGTAGTGCGCCGAGGCGTACTTCGCGGTCTTGAGCGCGTACTCCGCGCTGGTGCCGCCGACCACGATCGCCAGGTGGTACGGCGGGCAGGCCGCGGTGCCCAGCGAGCGGATCTTCTCCTCCAGGAACTTCATCATCGAGCCCTCGTTGAGGACCGCCTTCGTCTCCTGGTAGAGGAAGGACTTGTTGGCCGAGCCGCCGCCCTTGGCCATGAAGAGGAACTTGTACGCGCCGCCGTCGGTCGCGTACAGCTCGATCTGGGCGGGCAGGTTGGAGCCGGTGTTCTTCTCCTCCCACATGGTCAGCGGGGCCATCTGGGAGTAGCGCAGATTGAGTTTGGTGTACGCGTCGTACACGCCGCGCGACAGGGCCTCCTCGTCGCCGCCCTCGGTCAGCACGTTCTGGCCGCGCTTGCCCATCACGATGGCCGTGCCGGTGTCCTGGCACATCGGGAGCACGCCCGCGGCCGCGATGTTGGCGTTCTTCAGCAGGTCCAGCGCGACGAAGCGGTCGTTGGGGCTGGCCTCGGGGTCGTCCAGGATGCGGCGCAGCTGGGCGAGGTGAGCCGGGCGCAGATAGTGCGAGATGTCGTGCATCGCCTCGGCCGCGAGCTTGCGCAGCGCCTCCGGCTCGACCTTGAGGAACGTACGCCCGCCGGCCTCGAAGGTGCTCACGCCCTCGGAGGTCACCAGGCGGTACGGCGTGGTGTCCTCGCCCAGGGGCAGCAGGTCCGAATAGGCAAACGCAGGGTGGGCGGGCGGGGGGACAGGGGGCATGGCGCGGCCATTCCTCACTCGACGGGGCTACGGCTGACTTCGTCGACAGCGCACACCAGCGTAGAACGGGGCGGGAGGGCGGGACCTGTGAGGTCGGGCATACGAACGTCCAGTGGCGACAACCCCTAGTCGCGATACATCGCGACTAGGTACTCTGGCCGGGTGACTGAGCAGCAGCCGGTGCCTTTGACGAAAACCGCCGCGCCCACGAAGACGGCCGTCGCCCCCGCGCCCGTGCCCGCCGGGGAGCTGCGCGCCTCGGACGCGGATCGTGACCGGATCGCGGACATCCTGCGCGAGGCCCTGGCCGAGGGCAGGCTCGACCCCGAGGAGCACGCCGACCGGATCGACGCGGTCTACCGGGCCAAGACCGTGGGCGAGCTGGACCCCCTGGTCCGCGATCTGCCCGCGGCCGCGGCGGCCGGCCGCGCCGCCGCCCCGGCACCGGCCGATCTGGGGCCCTGGGGGCCCCGCGCCCTCCCCGCCTCCGACAACCTGATGGCGGTCTTCGGTGGCGCGGCGCGCAAGGGCCGCTGGCGGGTCAGGCGCACCACCAACGCCTTCGCGTTGTTCGGCGGTGTCGAAATCGACCTGACCGAGGCGCTGTTCGAGCATCGGGAGATCGTCATCAACGTCTGCGCCATCTTCGGCGGAGTCGAGATCAAGGTCCCGGAAAACGTCACGGTCAGCGGCGACGGCGGGGGCATTTTCGGTGGATTCGACATCAAGACGTTCGAGTCGCCGGATCCGGACGCCCCGGCCATCGTGGTGCGGGGATTCACGGTCTTTGGCGGTGCCGAGGTCAAGCGCAAGCGCGGAAAACGCCTGAAGAACCTACGTTCATATTGAATTCCCGGGCGGGGCAACGGTGTGCATAAGCACGCGCACAGCGGGTAAGGCTTGGTGCATCGTCTCTCGTACGGCTGATGGGGGTGCTAACGGGCCGTACGGGCCAGGCGGGCAAGGGTGACCACCGGAGCCGTCGTCAGGAGTAGACCGTGCTGCAACCGCATCAGCCCCTGCTGGACGCCGCCGTGCCCCCGCAGCGCATCCCCGCTCGGGATCAGGCAGGCCCCTGGCACTCGGAGGCGGTGTGCCGCCGGGACGAGGCCGGGCTGTTCTTCGCGCCCTCGAAGGAGCCCACGGCTGCGCGGCTGTCGCGGGAGGAGGCCGCCAAACGCGTCTGTGCGCGCTGCCCGGTCATGGTCGAGTGCCGTGAGCACGCCCTGCTGCAGCCGGAGCCGTACGGGGTGTGGGGCGGGCTGACCGCGGCCGAGCGCCGCGTCGTACTGGCCCGCCGGCGGCGGCGCGAGGCGGAGCTGCAGCGCGCCGTACGGGTGGCGGCCGCCGGCTGACTCCCGGGCAACTCCTGGCAGGGGGCACCTCCCAGCGGTAGCTGAGGGAGAACCGAGCCCCTGAAAAAAGGGGGGCCGGGCCCCGCCGGGGAGGAGGGGCCCGCCCGTAACCGCGGCGCGTACTGGCGGCTAGCGCGCGCGGTCGAAGTCGACCGAGGCGTAGGCGCGCAGCTTGGACAGCCGGTGGACCGAGTCGATCTGCCGGATGGTCCCCGACTTGGAGCGCATCACCAGCGACTGGGTGGTCGCGGTCTCCGCGCGGTACCGCACCCCGCGCAGCAGATCGCCGTCGGTGATGCCGGTGGCCACGAAGAACACGTTGTCGCCGCTGACCAGGTCGTCCGTCTCCAGCACCTGGTCGAGGTCATGGCCCGCGTCGATCGCGCGCTGCCGCTCCTCGTCGTCCTTGGGCCACAGCTGGGCCTGGATCGTGCCGCCCAGACACTTGATCGCGCAGGCCGCGATGATGCCCTCCGGCGTACCGCCGATGCCCAGCAGCAGGTCCGCGCCGGCGCCCTCGCGGGCGGCCATGATCGCGCCGGCCACGTCGCCGTCGGAGATGAACTTGATCCGGGCGCCCGCCTCCCGGATCTCCTTGACGATGTTCTCGTGCCGGGGCCGGTCGAGCACGACCACCGTGACGTCCTCGGGGCTGGACTTCTTCGCCTTCGCGATCCGGCGGATATTGACGCCGGGCGGTGCGGTGATGTCGACGTACTCGGCGGCCTCGGGGCCGGTGGCCAGCTTGTTCATATAGAAGACCGCGGACGGGTCGAACATGGTGCCGCGATCGGCGACGGCCAGGACGGATACCGCGTTCGCCATGCCCTTGGCGGTGAGCGTGGTGCCGTCCACCGGGTCCACGGCCACGTCGCACTCCGGGCCGGTCCCGTCGCCCACGCGCTCTCCGTTGAAGAGCATGGGCGCTTCGTCCTTCTCGCCTTCGCCGATCACCACGACACCGTTCATGGACACGGTGTGGACGAGGGAGCGCATGGCCTTCACGGCGGCGCCGTCGGCGCCGTTCTTGTCGCCGCGTCCCACCCAGCGACCGGAGGCCATGGCACCGGCCTCGGTGACCCGGACGAGTTCCAGGGCGAGGTTGCGGTCGGGGGCCTCGGGGCTGACTTCCAGCTGGGACGGCAGATGATGCTCGGTCATCGGATCGCACCTTTCTGTACGGCGACGGCCGGATGTGAGGGTGATTCGTGCATTGTGCGGGAGCTGGGGACAGCCCCCCGAAAAGCACAGTATCCGCTGATTAGGAATGTGAGCAGAGGGCCCCACGCATGAGCGCGACTGCCATGAGGGACGATAGGGGGCGTGGCAGGTATGCGAGGCAAAGAGACGGTGCGGGACATGGTGCTGTCGGTGGCGGCAATAGGCGCCGTCGCAGCGGGCATCTACGTCTTCGCCATTCCGCACGACGACAGCAAGAATCCGCTGAAGACGGTCGACTACAGGGTAGAGCTGATCACCGCCCGGCGCGCGGCGCCGTATCCGGTGGCGGCGCCGGAGCCCGGCAGCCTGCCCAAGGGCTGGCGCGCGACCTCGGTGACGTACGGACCCGTGCAGTCGTCGCAGGCGGAGGGCACGGCGTGGCACCTCGGCTTCCTCACCCCGAAGGAGGACTACGTCGCGGTCGAGCAGAGCGACGCCAAGGCGGGGCCGTACATCGCCGATGTGACCCAGCAGGCGAAGAAGACGGACAAGAAGCAGCGGATCGACGGCAAGGAGTGGATCCGCTACGAGGGCGACAAGTACGACGCGCTGGTGAGCGCGGAGCCGGGCGTGACCACGGTGGTCACCGGCACGGCGTCGTTCGGACAGCTGACGGAAATGGCCGCCGCGCTCGACACGGGGAAGGGCTGAGCGCGACGGCCAACCGCGCCCCCCCTTTTTTGTGGCTCGGTTCTCCCCCAGCTACCGCTGGGAGGTGCCCCCTGCCGCCGGGGGGAGCGGGGCGGGTCGGGGGTCTCGGGCAGGGGCCCTGAGACGGGGTCCTCAGACGGCGGTCACGACCTCGTCGTAGGCCAGCCGCGGGCCGCGCGGGAACGAGGCGTCCTCGCCGGGCTTGCCGATGTTGACGATGATCAGTGGGGTGTGGTCGTCGTCAAGGAACTCCTTCTGCACACCGGCCGCGTCGAAGCCCGTCATCGGGCCGGCGGCCAGGCCTGCGGCGCGGATGCCCAGGATGAAGTAGCCGGCCTGGAGCGAGGCGTTCAGCGCCGCGGCCTGCTCGCGGGCGGCGCGCTCGCTGAAGAACATGTCCTTGGCCTGCGGGAAGTGGGGGAAGAGGGCCGGCAGCTCCTCGTGGAACTCATTGTCCGCGGCGAGGATCGCGACCAGCGGGGCGGTGGCGGTCTTGGCCCGGTTGCCCTCGGCCATATGCGGCACCAGGCGCTCGCGGGCCTCGGTCGAGCGGACCAGCACGACCCGCAGGGGCGACTGGTTGAAGGCGGTGGGGGCGTACTTGATCAGGTCGTAGATCGCCTGCACCTGCCCTTCGGTCACCGGCTCGTCGGTAAAGGTGTTGGCGGTGTGGGCCTCGCGGAAGAGGAGGTCCTGGGCGGCGGGGTCGAGGGCCAGAGACATGAGCGTGAACAACCTTCTGCTTGCTGTGGGGGTGTGCTTACGGAGCCCCACCATACGCGGATTAGGTTAATGTTCAACTAAATAGCGGGCGGGGTGCTCCGAATCACAGCACCCGAGCCCGCCGACCGCTGCCGGCAGCACCCGAGCCCGTCGAGCGCCGCCCGCCGCCCGCCGACAGCCGCCCGTCGAGCGCAGCCCGCAGCCCGCCGGACCGCGTCAGCTCCCGCCGTTCCCCCCGCTCCCTTCGTCGCCGTCCGCCCCGCCGTCGTCCCCCTCCGCCGTCTCGGCCAGCGCCGCGTCCAACCGCGCCCGGGCGCCTTCCAACCAGCGGCGGCAGACCTTGGCCAGCTCCTCGCCGCGCTCCCAGAGGGCAAGCGACTCCTCGAGGGTCGTCCCGCCCGCCTCCAGGCGGCGCACCACCTCGACCAACTCGTCGCGGGCCTGCTCATAGCCGAGCGTGGACGCCTCGGCCGGGTCCCCGGCCGACTGCGCGGCCTTCGCCTTCCCCGCCTTCTCGTCCTTCTCTTGGGTCTTCACCATGTCGCACAGCCTATTCAGAGGGGCTGACAACGGCGCGGACCGTGAATTCGCCCTCGGCGACCCGCGCCCTGAGCTCTTCGTCCTCGCTCACCTCGGCCGCCGCCCGGACCACCGACCCGTCCGCGCGCTGCAGCACCGCATAGCCGCGCCGCAGCGTCGCGGCGGGGGACAGGGCCACCACCCGGGCGTGGGTGTGCGTCAGCTCCGAGTCCGCCCGGTCCAGCAGATGGCCGAGGCAGCGCCGGCCCCGGTCCAGCAGCCCCGCGATCTGCTCGGCCCGCTCGTCCACCATCCGGTGCGGCTGCCGCATACAGGGCCGGGCCAGCGCCGCCGCGAGCCCCCGCTCCTCCCGGTCCAGCAGGCCGCGCGCGCTGCGCAGCGCGCGCTCGCGCAGCTGCTGGATCCGCATCAGCTCCTCGCCCACGTCCGGGACGACCTTCTTGGCCGCGTCGGTGGGCGTGGAGGCGCGCAGGTCGGCGACGAGGTCAAGCAGCGGCGAGTCCGGTTCGTGCCCGATCGCCGAGACGACCGGGGTGGCGCAGGCGGCCACGGCCCGTACCAGCTGCTCGTCGGAGAAGGGGAGCAGATCCTCCACGCTGCCGCCGCCGCGCGCCACGATGATCAGGTCCACCTCCGGCAGCGCGTCCAGCTCCTGGACCGCCTCGATCACCTGCGGCACGGCATGGACGCCCTGCACCGCGACATTGCGCACCTCGAAGCGGACCGCGGGCCAGCGCAGCCGCGCGTTCTCCAGCACGTCGCGCTCGGCGGCCGAGGCGCGCCCGCAGACCAGCCCTATCAGCTGCGGCAGGAACGGCAGCGGCTTCTTCCGGTCGGCCGCGAACAGCCCCTCCGCCGCCAGCGACTTCTTCAGCAGCTCCAGCCGGGCCAGCAGCTCCCCGACCCCGACCGGCCGGATCTCGGCGGCCCGCAGGGACAGCTGGCCGCGCGGCGCGTACCACTCCGGTTTGGCGTGGACCACCACCCGGGCGCCCTCGGTGACCGTGTCCGCGACCTTGTCGAAGACGGCGCGGAAGCAGGTGACGGTGAGCGAGATGTCGTACGAGGGGTCGCGCAGGGTCAGGAACACCACCCCGGCGCCGGGGCGCCTGGACAGCTGGGTGATCTGCCCCTCCACCCATACCGCCCCGAGCCGGTCGATCCACCCGCCGATCAGCCGGGACACCTCGCCGACCGGAATCGGCGTCTCCGCGGACGTGTTGACAGCCATGTCCGCGAGCGTATCGGCCGCCACTGACAAAGACCCGGGGCCATGGCCCCTACCATGGGGAACATGACCGCAACGACAGCCCGCCGGGTCCTGCTCGCGGCCCCCCGCGGCTACTGCGCAGGCGTGGACCGTGCCGTGATCGCCGTCGAGAAGGCCCTCGAGCAGTACGGGGCGCCGATCTACGTGCGCAAGGAGATCGTCCACAACAAATACGTCGTGCAGACCCTCGAGAAGAAGGGCGCGATCTTCGTCGACGAGACGGAGGAGGTGCCCGAGGGATCCATCGTGATCTTCTCGGCCCACGGCGTCGCACCCGTCGTCCACGAGGAGGCCAGGCAGCGCCGGCTCGCCACCATCGACGCGACCTGCCCGCTGGTCACCAAGGTCCACAAGGAAGCCGTCCGGTTCGCCAAGGAGGACTACGACATCCTCCTGATCGGTCACGAGGGCCACGAAGAGGTCATCGGGACCAGCGGCGAGGCACCGGACCACATCACCCTCGTCGACGGCCCGCAGGACGTGGAGAACGTCGAGGTCCGCGACGAGTCCAAGGTCGTCTGGCTGTCCCAGACCACCCTCTCCGTCGACGAGACGATGGAGACCGTGGACGCGCTCAAGGAGCGGTTCCCGGCGCTGATCAGCCCGCCGAGCGACGACATCTGCTACGCCACGCAGAACCGCCAGACCGCGATCAAGCAGGTGGCCGCCGAGGCCGACCTCGTCATCGTCGTCGGCTCCAAGAACTCCTCGAACTCGGTACGGCTGGTCGAGGTCGCCCTCGGCGCCGGCGCCAAGGCCGGGCATCTGGTCGACTTCGCCAGCGAGATCGACGAGGCATGGCTGGAGGGCGTCACGACGGTCGGCGTGACCTCGGGCGCCTCGGTGCCGGATGTGCTGGTCGAGGGCGTGCTGGAGTGGCTGGCCGAGCGCGGCTTCGGAGATGTGGAGGTCGTCCAGCCGATGCAGGAGAGCCTGACCTTCTCGCTGCCCAAGGAGCTGCGCCGCGACCTGAGGGCCGAGGCGGCGGTCGCGGCGGCGGAGGCCGCTCCTGCCGAAACCCTCTAGCCTTCTGATCATGGAATCGACGCACACCGCACCGCAGCAGCAGGCGCCGCAGCAAGCGCAGTCGCAGCCCGAGGCCGCCGTCCGTCCCGGCGACGCCGTCAGCGTCCTGGGCGTGGACATCGGCGGCTCGGGCATCAAGGGCGCGCCGGTGGACCTGGCGCGCGGGGACCTGGCCGTGGAGCGCTTCAAGGTCCTCACCCCGCAGCCGTCCACGCCCGAAGCGGTGGCGGAGAGCGTCAGGGAAGTCGTCGACTCCTTCGGCTGGTCCGGGCGGCCGGTCGGGGTGACCTTCCCGGGCGTGGTGACCAGCGGTACGACGCGCACCGCCGCCAACGTCGACAAGAGCTGGATCGACGTCGACACGGCGGCGCTGCTCGGCGAGCGCCTCGGATCGCCGGTCACGGTGGTCAACGACGCGGACGCGGCCGGTATCGCGGAGATGACCTTCGGCGCCGGGCGCGGCCGTACGGGCACGGTCATCCTGCTCACCTTCGGGACCGGCATCGGCAGCGCCGTCTTCATCGACGGGCGCCTGGTGCCCAACACCGAACTGGGCCATCTGGAGCTGTCCGGTCACGAGGCGGAGAAGCGGGCCTCGACCAAGGCCAAGGACGACCACAACCTGAGCTGGCACAGCTGGGCGCACCGGGTGCAGAAGTACCTCGAGCACGTGGAGATGCTGTTCTCGCCCGAGCTGTTCGTGATCGGCGGCGGGGTGAGCCGCAAGGCGTCGAAGTTCCTGCCGCTGATCGAGGGCATCAAGGCCGAGATCGTGCCTGCGCAGCTGTTGAATAACGCGGGGATCGTGGGGGCCGCGATGGCTGCCCGGACCGCGATGGCTGCCCAGGCCGAGACGGCTGATCGGGCCGCGACGGCTGGTCGGGCCTGGACGGCTGGTCCGGCCGAGACGGCTGGTCGGTCCGCGACCCGCGACTCTGCTGCTGCTCCCACTGCTGGCGCTGGTTCCGCCGACTGACCAGGGCGCCCTTGCGCGCCAGCACGATCAGCGAGGTCAGCAGCGTCCCGGCGTAGAGCCAGCCGGCGGTCAGCGACAGCGAGGTGAACATGCCCATCGTCTGCCCGGCCAGGCCCGCCGTCCCTTCGTTGATCGGCAGCAGCCCGAACGCGAACGCGATCGGCACCCCGACCGGCGCCGCGGCCAGGTCCACGGGCCGCACCCACAGCCCGCAGGCCGCGCTCACCAGCAGGAAGACCACGCCGTACGAGGTGGTGGAGCCGGCGAACAGCAGCGCGTCCAGGCAGCCGAAGGCCAGCATGGCGACGGTGGCCAGCAGCCCCGCCCCGAAGCCGGTGAGGCGCGGGGTGGGATAGCGCAGCCCGGCCACCGCCCGCCGCACGGCCGGCCCCACGGCGCCCGCCGCGGTCGCGGTCGCGGGCGCCGGCCGCCGCGCCGCCTCGCTTCTCTCCTTGTCCCGGCTCTCGCGGTTCTCCCGGCTCTCCCGGTCGTCCCGGCTGTCCCGGGTCTGCTGGCTGCCTCGGCGCACGTCTCTGTCGTCCGCCGCCGGGCGGGGCGACGGGGCGTATGAACGTCGCGGGGGACGGGTGCTGTATGGCTCCACCCGACCAACGTAGGTCGAGGGAAGGCGAGAATCCGGCGTTGGACACGCCCTTCGCAGGACCTTGGCAGTGTGTTCGACCGATTGTCAGTCCGGCCGGGTGACACGGAGCGGCCCCGTAGACTGGTGCATCGGCCCCGCAGCGGGCCTCGTCCCTGTCGTCACATTCTCGCTATGGGAAGTTACGGGAAGTCGCCAACGTGTCGCTCACGATCGGAATCGTCGGTCTGCCGAATGTCGGCAAGTCGACCCTGTTCAACGCCCTGACCAAGAACGACGTGCTGGCGGCCAACTACCCGTTCGCCACCATCGAGCCCAACGTCGGCGTGGTCGGCGTCCCCGACCCCCGCCTCAACACCCTCGCCGGGATCTTCGGCTCGGCCCGTAAGCTCCCCGCCACGGTCGACTTCGTCGATATCGCGGGCATCGTCAAGGGCGCTTCCGAGGGCGAGGGCCTGGGCAACAAGTTCCTGGCGAACATCCGTGAGTCCGATGCGATCTGCCAGGTCATCCGCGCCTTCAAGGACGAGAACGTCGTCCATGTCGACGGCAAGGTCTCGCCCAAGGACGACATCGAGACGATCAACACCGAGCTGATCCTCGCCGACCTCCAGACCATCGAGAAGGTGCTGCCGCGCCTGGTCAAGGAGTCGCGGATCCAGAAGGACAAGCAGGCCCAGGTCAAGGCCGTCGAGGAGGCCAAGGCCATCCTCGATGAGGGCCGCACCCTCTTCTCCGCCGGCATCGTCCAGGGCACCGAGCGCGCCGCCGTCCTCCACGAGCTGCACCTGCTCACCACCAAGCCCTTCCTCTACGTCTTCAACGTCGACGAGGACGAGCTCACCGACGAGGCCTTCAAAGACGAGCAGCGCGCCCTCGTCGCCCCCGCCGAGGCGATCTTCCTCAACGCCAAGCTGGAAGCCGACCTGGCCGAACTCGACGACGAGGAAGCCCTCGAACTCCTCCAGTCCGTCGGCCAGGACGAACCCGGCCTCGCCACCCTCGCCCGCGTCGGCTTCGACACCCTCGGCCTGCAGACCTACCTCACGGCCGGCCCCAAGGAGTCCCGCGCCTGGACCATCAAGAAGGGCGCGACCGCCCCGGAGGCGGCCGGTGTGATCCACACCGACTTCCAGAAGGGCTTCATCAAGGCCGAGGTCATCTCCTTCGAAGACCTGGTCGCCACGGGCTCGGTCGCCGAGGCCCGCGCGGCGGGGAAGGCCCGGATGGAGGGCAAGGACTATGTGATGCGGGACGGGGACGTGGTGGAGTTCCGCTTCAACGTTTAGCGGCCGCCATAGCATCGGCGTGGTGATCTAGCAAACGCGCAGGTCAAACGGGGTCGGCCCGCATGGGGCCGACCCCGTCGCTGTACCCGTTGCTGGATCCGTGCTGGATCGAGCTGAGGAACCGTCGGCAGGTTGGAGTGAGGCTTTCGAGCGTCGCCACCTCGGCTGGCGTGTCCAATAACCAACTAAGTGACTGAATTGCCGGAATCGATGAAAGTGTGGGAAACGAGCCTCTCGCTGTGCTAAACCCACAGGTCACGCAGTCTGCTCCCCGCACCCGCGGGGATGGCCCCCAGGCGGGCGATGGCCTCGCTCAAGGCCGCGGCTGCTCCCCGCACCCGCGGGGATGGTCCCGACCGTCACGGCTGAGGTGTGCCGCTCACTCGTCGCGTACCGACTGTTGTGTGTGGCGGCCCGGGCTGATGGCGGCTGCGGTGGCGGTGACGTGCCCGTTGCCTGGCAGCTGCTCTCCAAGCTGCTTGGCCGACCAGGATCTTCAGCTGTTGGTCGCTCGAGTGATCGATAGGCCATCGCTCGTCCGAATGCCCATAACTCTGTCGGCTATATGTCCACAGTCATTCCGTCTAAGTGACCATTGATCTTGGTCGTGGTGGCACTCTGTGATGCATGGCAACTCGCAATGATCTGGTTCGGCGCCATGCCGAGAGCCTTGTCGCGGAAGCGCTCGATGACACACGCGTGGTGCTGGTCAACGGCGCCCGTCAGGCGGGGAAGTCGACCTTGACTCGTTTGACCGCCGCCCGTCGGCGCGAGCCCGTCCTGCGTCTGCTCGACGACGCGGCGACCCTGCGTGCCGCGATGGACGATCCCACGGGATTCGTCGAGCACGACTCGATGATGCTCATCGACGAGATCCAGCTTGCGCCGGAACTCCTCCGTGCGATCAAGGTGGCCGTCGACCTCGATCCGACGCCGGGGCGCTTCCTGCTGACCGGATCCTCGCGGATCCTTGCCATGCGGACGCTGCCGGATGCGCTGCCCGGCCGTATGGAGGTCATCGAACTGTGGCCGTTCTCGCAAGGGGAGATCAGCGGCGGTCCGGACCGGTTCGTCGACGCGGCGTTCACTCACGGCCCCGGCCTCAGCCGCACCTCCGCTCTGCGTAAGCGCGACTATCTGGACCGCGCGGTCGTCGGCGGATTCCCCGAGGCCGTCAAGCGCACGCCCCGGCGCCGGACCGCGTTCTTCAACGCCTATCTTTCGACGCTTGTCGAACGTGATGTGCTGGAGCTCGCCAGTATTGAGCGGCACGGCGAGATCCTGAAACTCCTCGGTCTCCTTGCCGGGCGGACTGGAGGGCTGCTGGTCCCTGCGGCGCTCGCCACCGCCTCGGGTATTCCCCGCACCACGCTGGTGCGCTACCTGGAACTGCTTACCTCAGTCTTTCTGATCAAGACCATTCCGGCCTGGACCTCCGGGCTGACGGGAAGGACGGTGGGGACTGGCAAGCTCGCCTTCGTCGACACCGGGATCGCCTGCCATCTGACGGGCCAGGACGCCGCCCGGCTCGCTGAGCCCGACGGCGCGGCCGGTGGCATGTTGGAGAACTTCGTCGTCATGGAGCTCGCCCGCCAGCTGACCTGGTCCGAGCAGCAAGGCCGCCTCTTCCACTATCGGACCAAGGACAAGGTCGAGGTAGACGCGGTCATCGAGACGCCGCGAGGCGACGTGATCGGCATTGAGGTCAAGGCCGGGGCCACCGTGCGCACCGAGGACCTCTCGGGGCTGCGCAATCTCGCCAACCTGCTCGGGGACCGGTTCGTCGCCGGCTACGTCCTCTATACGGGACAGCAGACCTTGCCGTTCGGCGACCGGATCCGGGCTCTGCCCATGGACGCCCTGTGGCAGCTGAGCCCCTGACGGGCAGTGGGGCCGGTGGAGTGATCCAGCGATTCCATGCTTGTTGCTGGATCGGCGCTGGATGGTCCGGCCGGATTTGCCGTTTCCGCAGGTGACTTCGCTGTTCCCGACGTTCCGCTTCAACGTGTGAGCAGGTGAAATAACACCGCGCCGCGCTGATCGGGTCAGGCCGGCTCGATGGACAGGCGGTGGTGGAAGGCGTTCGTGGGATCGTACTGCGCCTTCACTCGCTGCAGACGCCGGTAGTTGTCCTTGTAGTAGAGGTAATGCCACGGCGTGTCCGAGGTGTTCCAGGCCGGGTCCCGCAGGTCGGCGTCGGGGTAGTTGATGTACGCCCCGTCGTTGATCTCATTCGGGACGGGGACACCGCCCGTGTCGGAGTACACAGCCCGGTAGAAGTTCCTGACGTTCGCCTCGTAAGCGTCGGCGTCCGAGGGGCTGGGCCAGACGTTTACGTACCCGATCTTGATGCGGGTTCCCCGGTGGGCGTACGCGGTGGCGTCCGGGGCGACGTCTCTCACCTTGCCGCCGTACGTCGACAGGGTCATCACGCCCGATATGCGGCCCGGGTCGGTCTCGGTCAGGTGCGAGAAGGCCGCCTCGATCTGGGGGCGGCTGAGTGTCTTCTTCGCGTAGGCCGACTTCATCTTCGTATAGCGGCGGGCCACGCCGCCCCCGGGGCCGATCAGCGCGGCCTCGAGCCAGGGCACTTCCTTTCTCAGCTGGGTGATCGAGTAGGCCGCGGTGCCCGCGCTGATCGCGTCGAGGTGCTGGCGCATCAGCCGCTCGGCGTTCGACTCCGCGGAGACCTGGCCCAGGATGTACGGGCCGCTGAGTTGGGCTGGTACCAGGAGGAAGTCGGAGTGGAGCGCGGCGGCGGGCGAGCCTGCGTCGCTGTTGGCCTCGGCCCAGGCGCCGTGGTTCTCCATCAGCCGGGTGAACGCCGCCTTGTCGAGGTCTTCCCAGCGCCACGCCGCGCTGAATGTCAGCACATGCCGCGGCGGGTTAGGCAGCAGCCGGGCCGGGTCTGAGCCGTCGGCGTCGGGGGAGCGGAACCAGTAGCGGGTCACCACCCCGAAGTTGCCGCCGCCGCCTCCGGTGTGCGCCCACCACAGGTCCCGGTGCGGGTCGCCGTCCTCGCGGGTGGCCACGACCGTGCGCACCCGCCCGCCGCCGTCCACGGTGACGACCTCGACCCCGTACAGATGGTCGACGGTGAGCCCGTGCAGTCTGCTCAGCGTGCCGAAGCCGCCGCCCTGCACATGGCCGCCCGCGCCCACCGAGGGGCACCAGCCGCCGGGGATGGTCACGCCCCAGCCCAGGTACAGCCTGCGGTACACCTCCCCGAGCGTGGCGCCCGCCTCGACCGCGAAGGCGGTGCGCTCCGGGTCGAAGTAGACAGCCGTCATTCCGGACATGTCGATGATCATCCGGATCTCGGGATTGTCGACAAAGTCCTCGAAGCAGTGTCCGCCGCTGCGCACCGCGACGCGCAGACCACCGCGTACCGCGTCCCGTACCGCCTCCTCCACGTGCTCGGTGCTGCCCACGATGCGCACCTGATCGGGCGATCCGGTGTAGCGCGCGTTGGCGCCGCGACGCACCAGCTCGTAGTAGCGCCGATCCTTGCTGCCGACCCGCACGGGGCCGAGCGGCGGCGGGCAGGTGCCCTCCTGCCCCAGCTGGTGCGCCGCGCCCGCTGCCTGCGCCCCCGTCGCCCCCGCGGTCCCGGCGGCCGAGATCCCGATCCCGGTACCGACCGCCGCCGCCGAACGCAGCACGGAACGTCTGGTGGTCTGCTCCCGCATTGCCTCTCTCCCCCTTCGTCGCCCGTTTTCCGCGACTCCTATGGATGTGGATAGGGGGCCAAAGGTGCCGGAGTGCCTTTAAGCGGATCTAAAGCGCAACCGTGCGGCCGCCGTCCCCCAGGTCCAGGCAGCAGTGGACGAAGTCCTGTACGACCGGGTTGTCGTCGTCGGCCGGGGTCCAGGCGACGGCGACCCGGCTCGGGCTGACTCCGGTGACGGGGCGGTAGACGACGCCGGGGCGGGCGTAGAAGCGGGCGGCGGATTCGGGGGCGAGGGCGACGCCGTAGCCGTTGGCGATGGCGTTGAGCCAGTCGTCGGGCTGGTCGGTGACGGCGCCGATGCGGACCGGGTGGCCTTCGCGTTCGTCGGCGGCCAGCCAGTAGTCGCGCCAGGGGCCCGATTCGGCGGGGGCCGCGACGAAGGGTTCGTCCCACAGGTCTCGGAAGGGGATCACGTCGGCGCCGGCGGCCCGCGGGTGTGCCGCGGCGAGGGCGACGCAGCGGGGTTCGGTGAACAGAGGCGTCACGCGCAGGGCGTCCTGGCCGGGGAAGGGGAGGCGTACCAGGGCGACGTCGGCCTCTCCGTCGGCCAGGCCCGCCGAGGGGTTGGCCCAGGAGGCCTGGCGCATCTGGGCGCGCCAGCCCGGTCGGCGGCGGGAGAACTCGGCGACGATGGGCTGGGTCGCCTCGTTGGCCCCGCTGGCCACGAAGCCGACGCGCAGCACGCGGGCGGCCCGGCTCGCGGCGGCCTTCGTCTCGCGGAGGATCCGGTCCCAGCCGGCCAGCAGGGCGGGTGCCCGCTCGGCCAGGGCGCGGCCCGGTTCGGTGAGGGCCATACCGGACCGGGAGCGGGTGAACAGCGCCGTGCCGAGCTGGGTCTCCAGCTGCTTGATCTGTTTGGTCAGCGCGGGCTGGGAGACGAACAGCCGCTGGGCCGCGTGGGTGAGGTTCCCTTCCTCCGCGACGGCGACGAAGTAGCGCAGCAACCGCGTGTCGATGTCCATGCCGTCAGGTTATGGAGGCAGGTATTGGACGGCGCTCCGAGCCCTGACGAGGCTGGTCGGCGGGGACAGACAGGAAGGGGCGCGAGTGTTCAGCGTGTATGCGGCCGTCACCGTCGTCGCGATCGTGGCGAACGCCGGGAACGCGGTGGTGGATCTGGCGAAGGCGGAGTTCGTGCTCGCGAACTCGGCGGAAGTGGGCGTTCCGCGGGGCTGGATCCCCTGGCTCGCCGGGCTCAAGGCCGCTGGGGCCGCCGGGCTGCTGCTGGGGCTTGCAGGCGTCCGGTTCATCGGGGTGGCCGCCGCGGTGGGGCTTGTGCTGTTCTTCGTCGGTGCCGTCGGGGCGCATATGCGCAAGCGCGTCTTCCACAACATCGCGTTTCCCGTGGGGTATCTGGGGCTGGCCGTCGCGGCTCTCGCCCTTGCTCTGGCGCGGTAGCCGTGCTCTGGTGCGGTAGCAGGCTGTACGGCCGGCGGGGAGAATGTCACTGATGCGCGTTTCTCTGGTCCAGCTCTCGGTCTCGGACGCCGAATCCGCCGACGACCGCCGGGCACGCGCCGCCGCATTGGTCCGCGGCCGGGCCGGCGACGACATCGTGGTGCTCCCCGAGCTCTGGACGACCGGCGCTTGGGCCTACGACGACTGGCAGACCGGCGCCGAGCCCATCAGCACCGACGGGCCGACCCTGCGCGCCATGTCGGCCGCGGCCAGGTCCGCGGCCGTGTGGCTGCACGCGGGCACGGTGGTCGAGCGCGACGGCGACGGCGCGCTCTACAACACCGCGCTGGTCTTCGACCGGACGGGGGCGCTGCGCCGTACGTACCGCAAGATCCACCGCTATGGCTTCGACACCGGTGAGGCCGCCTGGATGGCCGCCGGGCGGGATGTCGTGACGGTCCCCACCGAACTCGGCGAGCTCGGCCTCGCCACCTGCTATGACCTGCGATTTCCCGAGCTGTTCCGGGCCCTGGTCGATGCCGGGACGGAGATCCTGGCCGTGCCCGCCGCCTGGCCGGCCCGGCGCCGCGAACAGTGGCGGATCCTGGTGCGCGCCCGCGCGGTCGAGGAGCAGGCCGTCGTCCTGGCGTGCTGCGCCGCGGGGACCCACGGTGGGATGGAGCAGGCGGGCGGCAGTCTGGTGGTCGATCCATGGGGCACGGTGCTCGCCGAGGCCGGGGCGGGCGAGGAGATCCTGACCGTTGAGGTCGAGATGGACACGGTCGCGGCGATCCGTACGGAGCTTCCAGTCCTGCGGGACCGCGTCCTCGCCATCCCGGCACCCGGCGCGGGGCGCTGAGGGCGGCGCGTCACGGCTTCTTCGGCTTGGCGTCCGCGTACAGCCAGACGTCGAAGAGGTCCTTGAGATCCTTGCCCGACTTCTTCTCGCACAGCGCGATGAACTGCGCGGTGTCGGCGTTGCCGTGGCGGTGGTCCCGGGTCCAGGCGCGCAGGATGGCGAAGAAGGTCTTGTCCCCGACGGCCTCGCGCACCTTGTGCAGCACCATCGCCCCGCGGCCGTAGACGGGCGGGTCCGAGACCCGGCCGGCGCTGGGCGGGGCGGCGGGCGGGAAGTCCCAGATGCCCTCGCTCTCGTCGTCCGTGCCGTCGTAGAAGTCGTCGAAGACCCCCTGGGCGGTGCGGCCGTGGTGGTCCTCCTCCCACAGCCACTCGGCGTAGGTGGCGAACCCTTCGTTGAGCCACATGTCCTTCCAGGTCCGGGGCGTCACGGAGTTGCCGAACCACTGGTGGGCGAGTTCGTGCACGATCAGCGGCTCGCTGGGCGGGGACGGATAGAGCGGTTTGGTCTGGGTCTCCAGGGCGTAGCCGAGGTCGGGCAGGTCGGCGACGATCGCGCCGGTGGAGGAGAAGGGGTACGGGCCGAAGGTCCGGGTCTCCCAGTCGATGACATCGGTGACCTGGTCGGGGACGTCGGCGGCCCGGTCGGCCAGTTCGGGTTCTACGGCGACGTACTGGGGGAGCGTGCCGTCGGTGGTCGTGGTGTGGATGTCGAAGTCGTCGATGGCGACGGTGGCCAGATAGCTCGCCATGGGCTCGCCGGTGTGCCAGCGGAAGGTGGTGTGGTCGCCGTGTTCGCCGCGCTGCGTCAACTCGCCGTTGGATACGGCGGTGTAGCCCTGGGGGACGGTGATGGTGATGTCGTACGCGGCCTTGTCGGAGGGGTGGTGGTTCCCCGGGAACCAGGCCATGGAGCCGGTGGGTTCGCCGACCGCCACGGCCCCGTCGGCCGACTTGATCCAGCCCTCCTCCGAGCCGTCCGGGTCCGTGATGGTCTTCGGCTTGCCGTCGTAGACGACCGTGGTCTTGAACGTACGGCCCTTGGGGAGGGCGGCGGCGGGGGTGAGCGTCAGCTCCGTGCCGCTGCGCGCGGTCTTCGCGGGCCGGCCGTCGACCGTGGCCTCGCGCACCCGCAGTCCGGCGAGGTCCAGGTGGAAGGAGGTCAGGGCGCGGGTGGTGCGGGCGGTGAGTTCGGCGGTGCCCTTGAGGCGGTGGGAGTCGGGGGCGTAGTCGAGGGTGAGGCGGTAACGGGATACGTCGTAGCCGCCGTTGCCGAGCTTGGGGAAGAGCGGATCGCCGACCCCGGCGGTGCCGGGCCGTGCCCCGGGGATGTCGTCGGCGGCGTCCTTGGCCCCCGCGCCGCCGGTGCACGCGGCGCACAGCAGCAGGGCGAGGGCGGCGGGCAGCGGCCGCGGGGTGGGGCGAGTGCGCACGGCGGGCTCCTGTGGGGGACCGGCGGATGAACGGCGGTGTACGGCGATGCTCGCCAGTGTGGCGGCGGTGTACGGCGATGCAACGCTGCCTTACGGCGATGGTCAGGTGTTGATCGCCATTGATACCGACCTTATGCGTCGTTGTCGAAGTAAACGTCTCTGAGCTGCAGTTCACCACTTCCGGTGAAGCTCTGGCCCTCGGTTGCGGATGACAACCCTCGGTTGCGAAGCTGTTGCCGATTGTCAACCACTGGGAGCGCTCGTGGCCTTTGGTGATCAGCCCGCATATCTCCGAGTCGCCGACGACCTCCGGAAGAAGATCACCACCGGCGAGCTGCCACCGCACACCCGCCTCCCCTCCCAGGCCCGGATCCGCGAGGAGTACGGGGTCTCCGACACCGTCGCCCTCGAGGCGCGCAAGGTCCTGATGGCCGAGGGGCTGGTCGAGGGCCGTTCCGGCTCCGGCACCTACGTCCGTGCGCGGCCCGTCCCGCGCCGTCTGGTCCGTACGGGCTTCCGTGACGGCGACCGGTCCAATCCGTTCCGCCAGGAGCAGGCCGACGACCGGATCATCGGCACCTGGGAGTCCAGCAGCGAGCAGGAGGAGGCCGGGCGCGAGACCGCGCTGCGGCTGTGTATCGCGCCCGGGGAGCGGGTCATGCGCACCCGGTATGTGTTCCGGGCCGCGGGGGACGCGGTGATGATCTCCACCTCCTGGGAGCCGCTTGCCCTCACCGGCCGCTCGCCCGTGGTGCTGCCCGAGGAGGGGCCGCTGGCCGGGCGCGGTGTGGTCGAGCGGATGGCCGCGATCGACGTCGTGGTGGACAACGTGACGGAGGAGGTCTCCGCGCGGCCCGGCCGGGCCGAGGAGGTGCTGACGCTGGGCGGGGTGCCGGGCCACTCCGTACTCGTCATCTCACGTACGTACTTCGCGGGCGGCCGCCCCGTAGAGACGGCCGATGTGGTGGTGCTGGCCGAGCGATACCGCGTCGCGTACCACCTCCCAGTGAAGTGAGCGGAAACATTCCTCAACCCAGGTAATCGGAAAAGGATTTGAGCTGAATTTGAGCTCAGTGGAATTTGAGGTAGATTTGAGCTCCGTGCCTGCTACATGAAAAGCGGCACATCGTGCTCAACTCGCGTCACTCAACCATCCGGGTTCATTCGCGGCAGCTGGGCACGAACTTTACGGAAGAGTCGCTTCTTCCCCGGTGAGGTACCGGCGATTACGGGCGGGATTAATAAGTCCCGTGCCCGGCCGGTAAAGATTCCGCGAAGGGCCCGCCAAACCGCCCTTGACTTATGCTTCTCATGGATTTTACCAGTGATTGACCTGCGCTGATGCACTCCAGCGCACATCCGTGAGAGCCGGACCTCAAACTCAGCTCAAACCCGCGAAGCACCCCTTCAATTCGTATGTACGATGACGGCCGTTTGCATCAGGTACAGCTATGGGGGACGAAGGGAGTGTCAGGGACGTTGAGCAATGAACAAGGTTCCCACTCGCATTACAAAAGGTCGCTCGGAACGGTGTCGCTCACCGCGGTCGGCCTCGGTTCCATCATTGGCTCCGGCTGGCTCTTCGGTGCCGAGCGAGCCGCGTCACTGGCCGGCCCCGCCGCCATTCTCGCCTGGGTGATCGGCGCCGCGGTCGCCCTGACCATCGCCCTGACCTATTCCGAGCTCGGCTCGATGTTCCCCAAGGCCGGCGGCATGGTCCGGTTCGGGCAGTACTCGCACGGCTCGCTCGCCGGCTATCTGGCCGCCTGGGCCAACTGGATCGCCATCGTCTCGGTGATCCCGGGTGAGGCCACCGCCTCCATCCAGTACATGAGCTCCTGGGACTTCAGCTGGGCGAAGCAGCTGTACGACGGGAAGGAGCTGACCGGCACCGGCGTCATCCTCGCCTCCGTCCTGTTGGTCTTCTACTTCTTCCTCAACTGGTTCGCGATCACCCTGTTCGCGAAGACCAACACCGCGATCACCGTCTTCAAGCTGGTCGTCCCGGCGCTGACCGCGGGCGCCCTGCTGCTGGCCCACTTCGACAGCGGCAACATCAGCAACAACGGCGGCTTCACCCCCAACGGCTGGAGCTCGGTGTTCACCGCCGTCGCGGTCTCCGGCATCGTCTGGGCGTACAACGGCTTCCAGTCCCCGCTCAACATGGCGGGCGAGGCGCGCAACCCCGGCAAGTCCCTGCCCAAGGCCGTCATCAGCTCCATCCTCATCTCGCTGGTGATCTACGTCGCCCTGCAGGTCGCCTTCCTGGGCGCGGTCCCGGCCGCCGATCTGTCGCACGGCGGCTGGTCGAGCCTGACCTTCAACTCCCCGCTCGCCGACCTGGCCACCGCCTGGGGCCTGAACTGGCTGGCGCTGCTGCTGTACGCGGACGCCTTCATCTCCCCGTCCGGCACCGGCATGATCTACGCGGCCACCACCTCGCGCATGATCCACGGTGTCCAGGAGAACGGTCACCTGCCCAAGATCTTCGGCAAGGTCGACCCCAAGACCGGTATCCCGCGCCCGGCGCTGCTGCTCAACCTGGTGATCGCCTTCGCGTTCCTCGCGGTCTTCCGCGGCTGGGGCTCGCTCGCCGAGATCGTCTCCGTCGCGACCGTCATCTCGTACATCACCGGCCCGGTCGCCGTGATGTCGCTGCGCCGGCTCTCCCCGGACCTGCCGCGCCCGGTGAAGCTGCGTGCGATGCCGATCATCGCGCCGATCGCGATGGTCTTCGGCTCGCTCGTCCTGTACTGGGCCCGCTGGCCGCTGACCGGCAAGGTCATCCTGATCATGGCGATCGGTCTGCCGATCTGGGCCTGGTACGAGCTGCGCAAGCCGTGGGCCGAGCTGAAGCCGCACCTCAAGGGGGGCGCCTGGATGGTGTCGTACCTGCTGGTCATGGCCACGGTCTCGTACCTCGGCAGCAAGAAGTACGGCGGCCGCGGCAGTCTGGCCAACGGCTGGGACTTCCTGATCGTGGCCGTGATCGGTCTGGTCTTCTACGCCTGGGGCGTGGGCAGCGCATGGCGCAACCCGTCCCTGGTGCAGGCTGAGCAGGAGCTGGCCGCCGACGCCGAGGCCGAGGCCGCGGAGGCCGCGAATGAGGCCGCGGGCGAGGCGGACGACGACCGGCGCGAGAAGGCGGCCGCGGGCGTCTGACACGGTGCGGGCCGGACGAGGGTGCCGCCTTGGCGGGACGACACCTCGACCGGCCACGCCGCCGATGACCGGCGGCTGGCCGGATGAGTACCTCGTTGTAAGAAGGCGTATCCGGTGCGTGAAGGTTGGGCGTAGGCTCGGGCATATGCGGATCGGGAATTCCTTACCGGAGTCACAGAGGCGTGCGCGGGGGCGCGCCAGATTGGAGGGGGCGGACCGATGAGTGACAGCAATGCCGTCCTGCCATGGCTCGTCATCCGCCAGGACGACAACGGCAATCGCTATCGCGTCGGCCGTTACGCCACCAAGACCGAGGCCCAGGAAGTGGCCGACCGGCTCGACTCGCAGAGCAAGGAGCAGCTCTACGTCGTCGAGCGGACCGCGGCCTCCCGACAGGCCCGCTGAGCGGCCCCCGGCCCGCGTTCCCGCCGCCGCCTTTCACCGTCATCGCCCGCGCCGCATCCCGGGGGACTCCCTCCCGTAGGGTGCGGCGCATGACGGTGCGCGTGGTGGTGGGCGGAGCGGTGTTCGACCAGGGGCGGCTGCTGGCCGCGCGGCGCAGCGCCCCGCCCGAGCTCGCGGGCCGCTGGGAGCTGCCCGGCGGCAAGGCGGAGCCGGGCGAGACGCCGCAGCAGACCCTCGTGCGCGAGCTGCGCGAGGAGCTGGGCGTCGAGGTGCGGCCGCTGGAGCGGCTGCCCGGCGAGTGGACCCTCAAGCCGGGGTACGTCCTACAGGTGTGGACCGCGGAGCTCTGCTCCGGTGAGCCGCGCCCGCTGGAGGACCACGACGAGCTGCGCTGGCTGCCGCCCGACCGCGTGGACGAGGTCGACTGGCTGGACGAGGACCGTCCGGCGGTGGCCGAGGCGGTACGGCGGCTGCTGAGCGCGTAGGGCCTGTCGTCGAAGGGGCCCGCGCTGATGTACCCGGCAAGATGGTCGACGGTACCCCGCCCGGATATCGGGTATGTACTGATTAACCTCCCTGAATCCATACATTCCGGCGGGGCTTGGACGTGTCGGGGGAAGTGATCGGCGTGACGGACGGCACAGGAGCGGCCGGTTCCGGGCCCGGCCGGCCCGGCCCCGTCGAGTGGGTCCTCCCCGCCGAGCCCGGTGCCGTCCGGGTGGTCCGTTCCCAGGTGCGCGAGGCGCTGGAGCGCTGGGGGCTTGCGCCGCTGGGCGATATGACGGTGTTGCTGGTGAGCGAGTTGGTCACCAACGCGCTGCGGCATGCCAGCGGCCCGATCGGCGTCCGCATGTACGCCCGTCGCGAACGCGCCGCGGGGGACCCGGTCCTGCTGGTCGAGGTTTCCGACCCGCTCACCGATCCGCCGCGCGAGCGTGTGGCCACCCCGGAGGACGAGAGCGGCCGTGGCCTGCAGTTGGTGGCCCGCTCCGCGCTGCGCTGGGGCGCCCGGGCCGGCGCCACCGGGAAAACGGTGTGGTTCGAGCTGGCTCTGCCCGGTTAAGAGTGTGAGTGAGCGCTGATCTTGAGCGCTTGTCAAAAAGCCAGGACGGAACCTGAATGCGGGCTGAGATAGTGCTGTGATCGTGAAGACCGTACTCCGGATGGCCGAGGTGCTGGATACTCGCTATCTGAGAGCCGGTCGGAGCACCTGAGCCGGAGGGGACGGGCGCATGAGCGAGAAGCCAGCGGGGGCGGATATGCCCGAGGAGGCGGTTGGTTCGCAGATGTCGCCAAAGTCCCGTACGTCCTCATCGTCGCGTTCGCCCATCGCGCCCGCCTTGCCTTCCTCATCGCCATCTTCGTCTTCTGTGTCCAATTCGTCGTCTTTGCCCGTGCCGTACCGATCGCCGGAATCCTCACTGTCCTCCGCCCCGTCGGTCTGGCAGAGCAGCCCGCCCGGCTCGATTTACGACTACATCCGGGTCGCCTCCTTCTCGCTGGGGCCCGACGGCCGGATCGCCCAGTGGAGCCGGCGCGCCACCGAGCTCCTTGGTCTGAGCCATGAAGAGGCCATCGGCAAGGACCCGGTGGAGGCGTTCGTACCGCCCGAGCTGCGTGAGGCAAGCCGCCGGACGGTCGCCGACATCCTCGACGGCAGGGAGTGGACCGGGCTCGTCCCGTATTACAACCCGCAGGCGCCGCAGGCGCATGGCATCGCCGAGGTCTATGTGATGCCGGCCGAGACCGAGCACGGTGAGCGGTCCGCGCTGTGTATCGCCGTGGATGTGACGGCTCTACGGGGGTTGGAGACCGACCTCGCCGCGTCGCAGGCCGTTTTCGGTCAATCTCCGCTCGGTTTCTTTCTCTTCGGTACCGATCTGCGCATGCTTCGCGTCAATGAGCGGTTTGCCACGGTTTTCGGCCGCCCTGCCGAGGCGTATCGCGGCGCCTCCGCGTACGACCTGCTGCCGCGCGGCGAGGCCGACCGGCTCGCCGCCGCCCTGCGCCAAGTCCTCGACAGCGGGCAGTCGCTGACCGATATGCCCATTGTGGGGACCGTGCCCGGCAACCCCGAGCGGCGCCGCTGGTCCATCTCGCTGTACCGGCTGCACAGCGGCTCGGGCCGGCCCATCGGCGTCGCCGGTCTCGCCACCGATGTCACCGGCCGCCGCCGCGCCGAACAGGAAGCCGCGGGCGTACGCCGCAACCTGGCGCTGCTCAACGAGGCGGGGGCCCGAATAGGTACCTCCCTCGACCTGGAGACCACCGCGCGCGAGCTGCTGGACGTGGCCGTACCGCAGTTCTGCGACCTGGCCTCCGTGGACCTCTACCAGGGGCTGCTCGTCGGCGACGAGACCCCGTCCGGACTGGCCGACGGCAGCGCCGAGCTGCGACGGGTGGCCTTCGCCAGCGCCGTATCGGCCGGGCCGGTCGGCTTCGGCGACAGCTATCTGTCCGGCAGCGGAGCCAGTGGTGACGGAGCCGGCGGCGCCACCAAGCCCGTCCAGGTCGGCGAGGTGCACCGCTACCCCTTCAACTCGCCCAGCGCCGTGGCCCTGCGCACCGCCCGCGCCCGCGTCGTCCCCGGCCGGGACGGCGGCGAGAGCCTGGAGATGGGCACCATGCTCCAGTCCACCCTGGTGGTGCCGATGGTCGCGCGGGACACGGTCGTCGGCCTCGCCCAGTTCTCCCGCACCAAGGGCAGCGAGCCCTTCGGTGAGCGGGACACCGCCCTGGCCGTGGAGCTGGCCGCCCGCGCGGCCGTCTCCATCGACAACGCCCGCCTCTACCGCAGAGAGCACGAGCGTGCGCTGATACTCCAGCGCAGCCTGCTACCGCCCGGCGACCCGGAGGCCGCCGGGCTCGATATCGCCTGCCGCTATCTGCCGGGCAACGCGGCGACCGAGGTGGGCGGCGACTGGTTCGACGTCATCGAGCTGCCCGGCCACCGCACGGCCCTGGTGGTCGGCGATGTGATGGGCCGCGGTCTGCGCGCCGCCGTCGCCATGGGCGAGCTGCGCACCGCCGTACGGACCCTCGCCTTGCTCGACCTGGAGCCCGCCGAGGTGCTGTCCGCGCTGGACGAGATCGCCGCCGGGCTCGGCGCGCCCGGCGGCTCGCACGCCGGCGGCCGGGCGGGCTCGCGCGCCCTCGCCCGCGGCAAGGCCGCCGACGGCTCCTCCGACCTGGCCGAGGTGTACCTGGCCACCTGCGTCTACGCCGTCTACGACCCGGTCACCCGCCGCTGTACGTTCGCCAACGCAGGTCACCCGCCCCCCGTCCTCGTCGAACCGGGCGAATCCGCCCTGCTGATGGAGGTCCCGCCCGGGATGCCGCTGGGCGTCGGCGGCGAACCGTTCGAGGAGATCGAGGTCGAGCTCCCCGACGGGGCGCTGCTCGCCCTCTACACCGACGGCCTGGTCGAGTCCCGCGACCACACCCTCGACGAGGGCCTGCAGGCCCTGCGCGCGTCCCTCAACACCCCGGACAGCGTGGTGTCCCTGGAGGACGTCTGCGACCACGTGCTGTCCACCCTGGACACCCACCACGGCGAGGACGACATCGCCCTGCTGATGGCCAGGATGCAGGGCATGTCGGCGGACGCGGTCGGCGACTGGCAGCTGCCCAGCGAGCCCAAGTCGGTCGGCCGCGCCCGTGAACTGGCCCGGCAGCAGCTGGAGTCCTGGGGCATGGACGAACTGGTCGACACCACCGAGCTGCTGGTGAGCGAGCTGGTCACCAACGCACTGCGGTACGGCGAGGGCGAGATCCGGCTGCGCCTGCTGCTGGACCGCACGCTGGTCTGCGAGGTCTGGGACAGCGGCCTGGTCCAGCCCCGGCGCCGCCGCGCCCGCGACACCGACGAGGGCGGGCGCGGGCTGCAGCTGGTCGGCCTGCTCAGCGCCGGCTGGGGCAGCCGGCGCACGCCGCACGGCAAGACGGTCTGGTTCGAGCTGGCGCTGCCCAACGGGCAGTCGTCCGGCCCGGACTCGGTGGAGGCGCTGCTGAGCATGTGGTGACGGGCCGGGCCCCTCCTTTTGCGGCTCGGTTCGGGCCCGGCCCATCCGTGAACAGTCAGGACTCGCGGCGGCGGATCTTGTTGCCCAGCCAGACCAGCGGGTCGTACTTACGGTCCACCGCCCGCTCCTTGAGCGGGATCAGCGCATTGTCCGTGATCTTGATCCCCTCCGGGCAGACCTCGGTACAGCACTTGGTGATGTTGCAGTAGCCCAGACCGTGCTCCTCCTGGGCCGTGCGCTTGCGGTCGAGCCCGGTCTCGGCCGCCCCGTCCAGCGGATGCATATCCAGTTCGGCGACCCGCATCAGGAACCGGGGCCCGGCGAAGACCTGTTTGTTCTCCTCGAAGTCGCGCACCACATGACAGGTGTCCTGGCACAGGAAGCACTCGATGCACTTGCGGAACTCCTGGGACCGCCCCACGTCCTCCTGCCACATCCGATACTCGCCCGGCCCCAGGTCCTCCGGCGGCACGAAGGACGGCACCTCGCGCGCCTTCTCGTAGTTGAACGACACATCGGTCACCAGGTCCCGTACGACCGGGAAGGCGCGCAGCGGGGTGATGGTGAGCGTCTCGTCGCGGCCGAAAACCGACATCCGGGTCATGCACAGCAGCCGGGGCCGCCCGTTGATCTCGGCGCTGCAGGAGCCGCACTTGCCCGCCTTGCAGTTCCAGCGGACCGCCAGGTCCGGGGCCTGGGTCGCCTGGATCCGGTGGACGATGTCCAGAACGACCTCCCCCTCATTGACCTCGACGTGGAAGTCCTTCAGACCGCCGCCTTCCACATCGCCCCGCCACACCTTGAAGTGGGCCTCGTACGCGCTCACTGGGTCAGCTCCTCGTCCGTCAGGTACTTCGCCAGCTCATCCTTCTCGAACAGGCCGAGCAGATCGGGCCGGATGGGCGGGGTCAGACGCCGCTCCAGCCGGATCTGGCCCTGGCGCGCGTCCGGCGCCGCCAGCCCGCCGGAGGGGTCGGCGAGCCGGCACACCAGGTTGACCGGCCGCCATTCGCGGTCCATCTCCGGATAGTCGTCGCGGGTGTGCCCGCCGCGGCTCTCGGTCCGCTCCAGCGCGGCGCGCGCCACGCACTCGCTGACCAGCAGCATGTTGCGCAGATCGATGGCCAGGTGCCAGCCGGGGTTGAACTGCCGGTGCCCCTCCACCCCGGCGCGCCGCGCCCGCACCCGCAGGGCGGCCAGGCGGTGCAGCGCCTCCTCCATCTCGCCGGCCTTCCTGATGATGCCGACCAGGTCGTTCATGGTCTGCTGGAGCTCCTGGTGGAGCGTGTACGGATTCTCGGCCGGAACCGTGGACTGAGCCCGGCTCGACGGGTCGCCGCCCTCCGCGCTGAACGGGCGCAGCGCCTCGGCCGCCGCCAGGTCGATCTGCGCGTCGTCCGGGCTCGGCCGCGCCCCCGAGGAGGCCGTCTCGCCCGCGTACCGGGCCGCGTGCAGCCCCGCGCGCCGGCCGAAGACCAGCAGGTCGGAGAGGGAGTTGCCGCCCAGCCGGTTGGAGCCGTGCATCCCGCCCGCGACCTCGCCGGCGGCGAACAGTCCTGGCACTCCGGTCGCGGCCGTGGTGTCCGGGTCGACGTCCACGCCGCCCATCACGTAGTGGCAGGTCGGGCCGACCTCCATGGGCTCGGCGGTGATGTCGACGTCCGCCAGCTCCTTGAACTGGTGGTGCATGGAGGGCAGCCGCCGCTTGATGACCTCGGCGGGCATCCGGGTGGAGACATCGAGGAAGACCCCGCCGTGCGGGGAGCCGCGGCCCGCCTTGACCTCGGAGTTGATGGCGCGGGCGACCTCGTCGCGGGGGAGCAGTTCGGGCGGGCGGCGGTTGTGGTCCGGGTCCTCGTACCAGCGGTCGCCCTCGTCCTCGGTCTGGGCGTACTTCTCCTTGAACACATCCGGGATGTAGTCGAACATGAAGCGCTTGCCCTCGCTGTTGCGCAGCACCCCGCCGTCGCCGCGCACCGACTCGGTCACCAGGATGCCCTTGACCGAGGGCGGCCAGACCATACCGGTCGGGTGGAACTGCACGAACTCCATGTTCACCAGCGGCGCCCCGGCCAGCAGCGCCAGTGCGTGGCCGTCGCCGGTGTACTCCCAGGAGTTGGACGTCACCTTGAAGGACTTGCCGATGCCGCCGGTGGCCAGCACCACCGCGGGGGCCTCGATGGTGAAGAAGCGGCCGGACTCGCGCTCGTAGCCGAAGACCCCGGCGACCCGCTCGCCCGCCTCGTCCTTGAGGACGCGGGTGACCGTGCACTCCTGGAAGACCTTCAGCCGCGCCTCGTAGTCGCCGAACTCGGCCTTGTCCTCCTGCTGCAGGGAGACGATCTTCTGCTGGAGGGTGCGGATCAGCTCCAGGCCGGTGCGGTCGCCCACATGGGCGAGGCGCGGATACTCATGGCCGCCGAAGTTCCGCTGGGAGATCTTTCCGTCGGCGGTGCGGTCGAAGAGCGCGCCCCAGGTCTCCAGCTCCCAGACCCGGTCCGGGGCCTCCTGCGCGTGCAGTTCCGCCATCCGCCAGTGGTTGAGGAACTTTCCGCCGCGCATGGTGTCTCTGAAGTGCACCTGCCAGTTGTCACCCTCGTTGACATTGCCCATGCTGGCGGCGATGCCGCCCTCGGCCATCACGGTGTGGGCCTTGCCGAAGAGCGATTTGCAGATGACGGCGCAGCGCTTGCCCTGTTCGCGCGCTTCGATCGCGGCCCGTAGCCCGGCGCCGCCGGCGCCGATCACGACCACGTCCCACGACTGCCGTTCGACTTGGGTCATCTTGTTGGGCACCTCTCCTAGAAAAAGCGCGGGTCGTCGAAGGCGCCGCTGGCCACCAGATAGACGTAGAAGTCGGCCACGGCGACGCTCACCAGCGACGCCCAGGCCAGCTGCATATGGCGGGCGTTGAGCTTGCTGACCCAGCCCCATAGGCGGTAGCGCACCGGATGCCGGGAGAAGTGCTTGAGCCGGCCGCCGACGATATGCCGGCAGGAGTGGCAGGAGAGGGTGTACGCCCAGATCAGCGCGATGTTGGCGAGCAGCACCAGGGTGCCGAGGCCCATATGGCCCCACCGGCCGTGCTCATCGCGGAAGCCGAGCACCGTGTCGTAGCTGAGGATCCCGGCGACGATCACCGCGAAGTAGAAGAAGTAGCGGTGGATGTTCTGCAGGATCAGCGGGAAGCGGGTCTCGCCGGAGTACTTGGCGCGTGGCTCGGGGACCGCGCAGGCCGGCGGCGAGGCCCAGAAGCCCCGGTAATACGCCTTGCGGTAGTAGTAGCAGGTCAGCCGGAAGCCCAGCGGGAAGATCAGGATCAGCAGGGCGGGGGACAGGCCCCACCACGCGCCGAAGATCTCCCAGTTCGCGCCGCCCTTCATGGGCACGCAGTTCTGCGCGACGCAGGGCGAGTAGAACGGCGAGACATACGGCTCGGCGTAGTAGTCGTCTCCGGAGAAGGCCCGCCAGGTCGAGTAGACGACGAAGGCGAAAAGACCGGCGGCGGTCGCCGCGGGCGAGAGCCACCAGCGGTCGGTGCGCAGATGGCGGGCCGGGACGGCGGCGCGCGAGGGCGCGTGTACGCCGTGCGTGGCGGGGTCTTTTCCGGAGGCCGTACGGGCCTGGGGGTCGGTGCCTGTGGCCAAAAGGGACTCCGTGGTGGAGTGTGCGGGTGGGTGATGGGGCGGCACTCACGCGGCGTGCGGGCGGGACACCTCGGGTAGACGCCCGTATGCGTCGGCTGCCGGGTCGCCTCGTGGCGCGTCGCCCGCTGGGGCGGGGCGCCGGGTGCCGGGTCGCCCCGTGGGGCGGATCGCCTGGTGGGGCGGGTCGCCTGGTGGGGGCGGGGCGCCGGTCACGCCGCGTGCGCGCCTCAGGGCGCGTGGCGGTCGCGCGCGCCGAGCCCCTCGTCGTCGACGTCCAACCAGAGCGCGCTGTTGTACGGCGCGTCGGGGACCAGCACCATTTCCGGGCTCGACCGCTCACCGGGGGCGGTCGCGCGCAGCAGGGCCAGGCTTTCGCGCAGATGGTCCGCGTCGGTACGGACGCGACGTATTTCCAGGCCTCCGGGGCCGACCGACTGTTCCAGCCGGTGGACGGAGCGGACCAGATCGTCGAGACAGCGCTGGACGGCCGTCAAGTCGTCGTTCAAGGACATGACTTGCCCTCACTTCCGCGGTTGCGGTTGGCGACGCTCATGCGACAGCGAGTGTTACGCGTCATGGTCGCGGTTGGGAAGGGATCTGTCGGGATTGGCGCGGCCACCGGAGCGAAGGCACCTTCGCGCGCGGGGGTACGCGCCCACCGGATTGACCCGCTCGGGTGATCCTTTCCCCTCCATGGCCGTCTCGGCGTGCTGTTTCCTGAACCGTCGCTTTGAGTGAGGAGTATATGCGATGAGCGTCACAATATGCCAAATATGCACAATTCCGGCTCGCCCGGCCCGTCCGGCCGAGCAGGCCCACCCCGGAGGTACCGCGCCATGTCCATCGCCAAGCGCCGCCGTGTCGTGCTGCTCGCCGCGGGAGTGCTGCTGCCGCTGCCCTGGGCGAGCGGATGCAGCTCCGGCGGCGACGACAGCTCGCCCGCCGCCGCCCGACGGGACGTGGCCACGGCCGCCCGCGACCGGGTGGCCGATACGGGGACGCTGCGCTGGGCCCTGGACGCGGCGCCCGGGACGTTCAACGCCTTCCAGACCAACGCCGACAGCGGCACCCAGCGGATCGCCGGAGCCGTCCTGCCGTCCCTGTTCACCCTGGACGGCCGGGGCCGCCCGCAGCGCAACTCCGACTATCTCCAGGCCGCCGACGTGGTGGACCGCGAGCCCAAACAGGTCGTGCGCTACAAGCTCAACCCGAAGGCCGTGTGGACCGACGGGCGCACGATCGGCGCCGAGGACTTCACCGCCCAGTGGAAGGCGCTGCGCGGCGCGGACGGCGCGTACTGGACGGCCCGTAACGCCGGGTACGACCGCATCGCCAAGGTCGAGCCCGGCGACGGGGAGCACGAGGTCGAGGTCACCTTCGCCAAGCCGTACGCGGACTGGCGCTCGCTGTTCACCCCGCTCTACCCGAAGAGCGTGATGAGCGACCCGACGGCCTTCAACGACGGGCGGCGCCGGGGGCTCGCGGTCAGCGCGGGACCGTATCTGATGCGCAGCATCACGGGCGGTACGAAGAGCGTCACGCTGGTGCGCAACCCCCGCTGGTGGGGCGACCGGGCCCGGCTCGACAAGCTGGTCTTCAAGGCCGTACCGGTCAAGGACAGGCCCGCCGCGCTGCTGGCCGGGAAGCTCGATCTGGCCGAGGTCGACCGGGCCATGGCCGAGCGGATCGAGGACGCGGCCGAGGTGCCCAAGAAGAAGGGCAAGGCGGCGGAGAAGGCTCAGAAGGCGGAGAACGGGAAGAGGGGGACGGAGGAACAGGCCGCGGCCGAGCCGTCGGCCCAGCACGGGGCCGAGGCCGGGACGGACCTGGCGGCGGGCGGCCGGGACGCGGCCGACGCGATGCGCGCCTGGGCGGAGGAGAACTCCTCCAAGGAGGCACGGGCCGAGAAGGCGGCCCTGCGCAGGCTGATCGTGCGCAAGGCCCTGGAGCCCGCGTACACCCAGCTCGCCCTGAACGGCACCAAGGGCCCGCTCGCCGACGAGCGGGTGCGCCGCGCCGTGGCCCGCGCGATCGACCGCAAGGACCTCGCGAAGCTGGTGCTGGGGCCCCTGGGGCTGCCGGCCAAGCCGCTCGGCAACCATCTGCTGATGGCCGGCCAGCAGGGCTACAAGGACCACAGCGCCGCCCTGGGCGGCAAGGACACCCACGCCGCCCAGGCCCTGCTCGCCGACGCCGGCTGGCGCGCCGCCCCCGCCTCGGCCCGGCAGAAGGCGCTCGGCGCCAAGACGGACGACCAGGGCCGCGACGCCGCCCGGGACGGCGGGAAGCGCGACGGCGGGCAGCGCGACGGCGGCCGGGGCGCGGGCCCCGACGCGGGCGACGCGGGCCGCTCCGGGCGCGCCCCAGCGGCCGTGGTGCGCAAGCACGGCCAGCCGCTCGAGCTGCGCTTCGTGGTGCCGACCGGCACCGGCACCGCCCCGCTGGGCAAGGTCAGCGCGCGCATCGCGCGGATGCTGGAGGCGATCGGCGTCCGCACCAAGATCACCAAGGTCTCGGGCAGCGGCTACTTCAAGGACCACATCGCCTCCGGCAACTACGACCTCGCCCTCTACTCCTGGCCCGCCAGCGCCTACCCCGCCACCGACGCCCGCCCGATCTACGCCAAACCGCAGCCCGCCGCCGACGGCTCGCTGGTCGTCGAGCAGAACTACACCCGGGTGGGCACGGACCAGATCGACCAGCTCTTCGACGAGGCCGTCGCCGAACTGGACTCCGGCTCCTCCCGGACCCTGGTCAGCCGCGCGGACGCGCGGATCTGGGCGGCGGCCGGGTCCATCCCCCTCTACCAGCGCCCCCAGCTGGTCGCGGCCAGGAAGACGGTGGTCAACGCGGGCGCCTTCGGCTTCGCCACCCCGCGCTACCAGGACATCGGCTTCCGGAAGTAACCCTCAGGACTGCCTCAACTCCCTTGTCCGGCACGTCGATTGACGTGAAACATGGCGTGTGACCACGACACCGGACACAGGGGGAGGACGGTATGAAGCGCGGTTTGACCACGGCGTTCGCGGCCGTAGCGATCATGGCGGGGGCCGCGGGCTGTACGTCGGGCGGCTCCGATGGGGCCGCCGGCGGCGGCACCCAGCAACTCGCGGCCGCCAAGGCGTGCGCCGACGGCACGTACACCTGGCTGAACGTCTCCCGGCGCTCGGTGCTGACCGACATGACGCCGGGCACCCACTACGACAAGGGCGACCAGGTGAGCACCCGGGACGTCAAGGAGGTCGCCCGCTACACCGTGTCCGTCCGCACCAGGGGCACTGAACTGCCCGAGAAGCGGCTGATCCGCGATCTCGGCCGGCACCTGAAGCTGGGGCTCATCGGCGACGGGGTCACGAGGGAAGACGACAGCGGGCGGACGACCAAGTACGACAGGGGAGGGTACGGAGAGCAGGCCGCCGAGGCGTCCGGTCGCTATGTCACGGCCCGCGCGGTCGAGCTGGTCGAGGGCGATTACCGCTATGCCTGCAAGGGCCGGACGGTCTCCTCGGGCCACGTGGTGACGTGGACCGACGGCTATGAGGTGATCACCGTCGCCTGCGGCGGGAAGCCGGACAAGGAGGCGAGCGAGGGCGAGCGCGAGGCCGCCCGCCTGGGTTGCCGCGAAGGCGACCCCGCGCGCGCCTGAGCACGGCCCACCGGCCGTACGTGGGCGGGGCGCCCGTTACCTCCCCGCCCACGTACCATGGGGTGAGGCCGTGGCGTGATCTGCCCGGCAGGCGGGCGTGCCGGACGGTGCGCCGCCATCCACGATTCCGGGAGAAGCGCCGCAGTGCCCACGCGCCACGACATCCGTAACGTTGCCATCGTCGCCCACGTCGACCACGGCAAGACGACCCTCGTCGATGCCATGCTCAAGCAGGCCGGCGCGTTCGCCGCCCACCAGCACGTGGACGACCGGGTCATGGACTCCAACGACCTGGAGCGCGAGAAGGGCATCACCATTCTCGCCAAGAACACCGCCGTGAAGTACCACCCGGCGGGCGGCGGGGACCCCGTCACCATCAACATCATCGACACCCCCGGCCACGCCGACTTCGGCGGCGAGGTCGAGCGCGGTCTGTCCATGGTCGACGCGGTGGTGCTGCTGGTGGACGCCTCCGAGGGCCCGCTGCCGCAGACCCGCTTCGTGCTGCGCAAGGCGCTGCAGGCCAAACTGCCGGTCATCCTGTGCATCAACAAGACCGACCGCCCGGACGCCCGGATCGACGAGGTCGTCAACGAGACGTACGACCTCTTCCTGGATCTGGACGCGACCGAGGAGCAGATCGAGTTCCCGATCGTCTACGCCTGCGCCCGCGACGGCGTGGCCTCGCTGAACAAGCCGGAGGACGGCACCGTCCCGGCCGACAGCGACAGTCTGCAGCCGTTCTTCTCCACCCTCCTGGAGACGATCCCGGCCCCCGAGTACGACGCCAGCGCCCCCCTCCAGGCCCATGTCACCAACCTGGACGCGGACAACTTCCTCGGCCGTATCGCGCTGCTCCGCGTCGAGCAGGGCGAGCTGAAGAAGGGGCAGACCGTCGCCTGGATCAAGCGCGACGGCTCGATCTCCAACGTCCGGATCACCGAGCTGCTGATGACCGAGGCGCTGACCCGTAAGCCCGCCGAGGTGGCCGGGCCCGGCGACATCTGCGCGGTCGCGGGTATCCCGGACATCATGATCGGCGAGACCCTGGCCGATCCGGAGAACCCGATCGCCCTCCCGCTGATCACGGTCGACGAGCCGGCCATCTCGATGACCATCGGGACCAACACCTCGCCGCTGGTCGGCAAGGGCGGCAAGGGCCACAAGGTCACCGCTCGGATGGTCAAGGACCGGCTCGACAAGGAGCTGGTCGGTAACGTCTCGCTGCGCGTACTGCAGACCGAGCGCCCGGACGCCTGGGAGGTCCAGGGCCGTGGCGAGCTGGCGCTGGCGATCCTGGTGGAGACCATGCGCCGCGAGGGCTATGAGCTGACTGTCGGCAAGCCGCAGGTGGTCACCAAGGAGATCGACGGCAAGGTCCACGAGCCGGTCGAGCGGATGACCATCGACAGCCCGGAGGAGCACCTGGGCGCCATCACTCAGCTGATGGCGTCGCGCAAGGGCCGTATGGAGACGATGACCAACCACGGCTCCGGATGGGTCCGGATGGAGTTCGTCGTCCCCGCCCGCGGTCTGATCGGCTTCCGTACGGAGTTCCTGACCGACACCCGCGGCACCGGTATCGCGCACTCCATCTTCGAGGGCCACGAGCCGTGGTTCGGCGAGCTGCGCACCCGTAACAGCGGCTCGCTGGTGGCCGACCGGTCGGGCGCGGTGACGGCCTTCGCGATGACCAATCTGCAGGAGCGCGGCACGCTGTTCATCTCCCCGGGCACCGAGGTGTACGAGGGCATGATCGTCGGCGAGAACTCCCGCTCCGACGACATGGACGTGAACATCACCAAGGAGAAGAAGCTCACCAACATGCGCTCCTCCACGGCGGATGTGACCGAGTCCCTGGTCCCGCCGCGGCTGCTCTCGCTGGAGCAGTCCCTGGAGTTCTGCCGCGACGACGAGTGCGTCGAGGTGACCCCGGAGACGGTCCGTATCCGCAAGGTCGTACTGGACCAGAAGGACCGCGCCCGTACCGCCGCCCGCGCGAAGCGCTAACGCAAAAGCACCAGCAAAAGTAATACCGGCCGATTACCTGGAGTAATCGGCCGGTAAGGCGTCCTGCATATGCCAACAGCCCGGAATTCCTGCCCACGGAGGGCGGGATCCGGGCTCTTGTCATGTCAGCAAGTTGTCAGTCAAGCACTTATCCGGCGATCAGCGTCCGATTATCGGTGACTGCGCTCCGCATGATGTGTTAACAGTCCGTTTCGCGTGTGTCTGTCTGCGGCAGTTTTGTCCGGATTTCGAAGCTCCGCGCGTAGATCTCGTGACCAAAGCGAGACCCTTTAAGTGTGGTTTACGGGACTGCCGTGCTCAATTATGGGGTCCGTTGGGCTCGGGTCGATGGGTCACGCGCTGTGGGGAGCGCCGGCCTACGAGCACACGGGGGGTTCCGGTCCCATTCGCTGTCAGGGGTGTCAGCGTGTCTCCGGCGGCCCCTTATTCGTAGTGACAGTGGACTCCTGAGGAGGCAAACCCATGCGCGGTGCCATGAGCGCCAAGTGGGTCGCGATGGCCGCGGTTGTGGCGCTGGCCGCAACCGCCTGTGGTGGTAGCGACGACAGTGACAGCGGCAGCAACGACATGAACAAGGGCGCGGCGGACCCGAAGGGGATCCTGACCGCCCAGCTGAGCGAGCCGCAGAACCCGCTGCAGCCGGCGAACCAGAAGGAGAGCCAGGGCAGCCGCGTCATCCGGCAGGTCTTCTCCCAGCTGGTCGGCTACGAGCCGGGCACCGGCAAGCTCACCTATGTCAACGCCGAGTCCGTCACCCCCAACAAGGACTCCTCGGTCTGGACCGTGAAGCTCAAGCCGGGCTGGACGTTCCACAATGGCGAGAAGGTCACCGCCAAGTCCTACGTCGACGCGTGGAACTGGGCGGCCAACACCAAGAACAACCAGACCAACTCCAGCTGGTTCCAGGACATCAAGGGCTACGCGGACGTCCACCCGGAGAAGGGTGACCCCAAGTCCGACAAGATGTCCGGCCTGAAGGTCGTCAACGACAACGAGTTCAAGATCGAGCTGTCCAGCTCGGTCTCGTACTTCGCGTACAAGCTCGGCTACGACGTCTGGTCCCCGCTGCCCAGCGAGTTCTACAAGGACCCCAAGGCGTTCGGTGAGCACCCGATCGGCAACGGCCCCTACAAGTTCGTCTCCTGGGACCACAAGAAGCTGATCAAGGTCCGGACGTTCGCCGACTACAAGGGCCCGGACAAGCCGAAGAACGGCGGCATCGACTTCAAGAACTACACCACCGCCGACGCCGCCTACTCCGACCTGCGCTCCAACAACCTCGACTGGATCGAGCAGGTGCCCACCACCGCGCTCACCAACTACAAGAGCGACCTGGGCAAGCGCGCGATCGACGAGGAGTACTCGGCGGTCCAGTCGATCGTCCCGGCGTTCTACACCAAGCAGTTCAAGGACATCGACCCCAAGGTCATCCAGGGCCTGTCGATGGCGATCGACCGCAACACGATCACCAAGACCGTGCTGCACGGCTCGCGTACCCCGGCCGACAGCTTCGTCGCCCGCGGCGTGCTCGGCTACCAGGCCGGCGCGCTCAAGGAGCAGGTCACCTTCGACCCGAAGAAGGCCAAGGAGCTCGTCAAGGAGGGTGGCGGCGTCCCGGGCAACAAGATCTCGATCCAGTACAACGCGGACCAGGACCACAAGCCCTGGGTCGACGCGGTCTGCAACAGCATCCGCAAGAGCCTCGGCATCGAGTGCGTCGGCGACTCCAAGCCGGACTTCCAGGCCGACCTGAACGCCCGTGACAAGCACCAGGTCAAGTCGATGTACCGCGGAGGCTGGGTGCTCGACTACCCGGTCAACTCCAACTTCATGCGCGACCTGTACGGCAGCACCGCCGCCGGTAACACCAGCGGCTACTCCAACAAGGAGTTCGACGGGCTCGCCTCGAAGGCCGACAAGGCCGCCACGCTGGACGAGACCGTCAAGCTGTACCAGCAGGCCGAGCAGGTCCTCGCCAAGGACATGCCGGCGATCCCGCTGTGGTTCTACAAGGTCAACAGCGGCCAGTCCAACAAGATCTACGGGAAGATTCCCTACGGTCAGGACGGCGACCCCATCTTCACCGACGTTCAGGTGAAGAAGAAGTAAGCATCGGGACCGCCGGCCGGTGCCGCCGCTGCCCCTCACCCCGGGCAGCGGCGGCACCGGCCCGCAGGCGTCAAGGCCCCGCACCTTGTCCCCCCACCCGGTGGCTGTAGACGAGACGACGAGGCCTTCGCCGCCCCCCAACGGCATGGAGGCATAATGGGGCGCTACGTCATCAGGCGACTGCTCCAGATGATCCCGGTCTTCATCGGGACAACTCTGTTGATTTTCCTCATGGTCCACGTCCTTCCCGGCGACCCCATCAGAGCGATGTGGGGCGACAAGGCGGCGGACCCCGCACAGGTCGCGCAGCTGCGCCATGAGTTCGGGCTCGACAAGGCCCTCCCATGGCAGTACTACGACTACATGGTCAACCTGTTCCAGGGAGACTTCGGCAAGACCTTCGGCGGCCGTCCGGTCATCGACGAGATGTCCGAGGCCTTCCCGGTGACCCTCCGCCTGGCCACGGTCGCCATCATCATCGAGATGATCGTCGGCATCGGCCTCGGCGCCTGGGCCGGGCTCAAGGCCGGCAAGGCCGTCGACACCGGCGTTCTGATCTTCACGCTCATCGTCATCTCGATGCCGGTGTTCGTCCTCGGCTACCTCGCCCGGTTCCTCTTCGCGGACGAGCTCGGCTGGCTGCCGCCCAACGTCCAGGACTCCACGAACCTCGAACAGCTGCTGCTGCCCGGCTTCGTGCTCGCCATGCTGTCCATGGCGTACGTGGCCCGGCTGACCCGCACCACCTTCGCGGAGAACCTGCGCGCCGACTACATGCGCACCGCGATGGCCAAGGGCCTGCCGCGGCGCCGCATCGTCGGCGTCCATCTGCTGCGCAACTCGCTGATCCCGGTGATCACCTTCCTGGGCACCGACGTGGGCTCCCTGATCGGCGGTGCGGTCGTCACCGAGGGCATCTTCAACGTCCAGGGCGTCGGGAACCTGCTCTACAAGGCGCTCACGCAGCGGGAGGGCACCACGATCGTCGGCATCGTCACGGTCCTCGTGCTCATCATCCTGCTGATCAACCTGCTGGTCGACCTGCTGTACGCGGTCCTGGACCCGAGGATCCGTTATGCCTGACGTGACCAAGACCAAGACCGACACGGCGCTCGACGCCGTGGCCCCGCCGACCGAGGTGGCAACCGCCCCGGCCGCCGGCCCCGCCTCCCAGGACAAGCCGCGCTCCCTGTGGGGCGACGCCTGGTACGACCTGCGCCACCGGCCGATGTTCTGGATCTCGGCGGTCCTGCTGGTGCTGCTGCTCGTGATCGCCGCCTTCCCCGGCATGTTCACCAGCGCCGACCCGCGCGACGGCGACCTGACCAACCACTTCCTGACCAAGCCGGAGCTGGCGCACTTCTTCCAGGCGGACTGGTTCGGCTACGACGGTCAGGGGCGCTCGATCTACGCGCGTGTCATCTACGGCACCCGCGCCTCGGTCCTGGTCGGCGTCGGCACCACCGTCGCGGTCACGATCGTCGGCGGGGCGCTCGGCATGCTGGCCGGCTACTTCGGCGGCTGGATCGACTCGGTCATCTCCCGGATCACCGACGTCTTCTTCGGCCTGCCGTACCTGCTCGGCACGATGGTCGTGCTCAACGCCTTCACCGAGCGCAAGGTGTACGTCGTCATCGGCGCGCTGGCGTTCCTCGGCTGGACGACCATCACCCGCGTGACCCGCAGCTCGGTGATCACCGCCAAGCAGGCGGACTACGTGGTGGCGGCCCGGGCGCTCGGCGCCAGTACGCCCCGGATCCTGCTGCGTCACGTACTGCCGAACGCGATCGCCCCGACGATCGTCGTCGCGACGATCGCCCTCGGCGCGTACATCTCGGCCGAGGCCACGCTGTCCTTCCTGGGCCTGGGTCTCGCCGACCCGACGGTCTCCTGGGGTGTGGACATCTCCTCGGCCAGGGACGCCATCCGGGACAACCCGCATGTGATGCTGTTCCCGGCGGGGATGCTGAGCCTCACCGTCTTCGCGTTCATCATGCTCGGCGACGCGGTGCGCGACGCCCTCGACCCCAAGCTGCGCTGAGGAGGGCGTACGTGACCACCATCGAAAAGACCGCGAGCGCCCCCGCAGGGCGGCGCGAGGACGACGACGGCACCCCGCTGCTGGAAGTCCGTGACCTGCATGTGGAGTTCCACACCCGGGACGGCGTCGCCAAGGCCGTCAACGGCGTCAACTACAACGTCAGCGCGGGCGAAACCCTGGCCGTCCTCGGCGAGTCCGGCTCCGGCAAGTCGGTGACCGCCCAGGCCATCATGGGCATCCTCGACATGCCGCCAGGGAAGATCCCGCAGGGCCAGATCCTGTTCCGCGGCGAGGACATGCTCACCATGTCCAACGAGGAGCGCCGCAAGATCCGCGGCCGGAGGATCGCCATGATCTTCCAGGACGCGCTCTCCTCGCTGAACCCGGTGCTCTCCGTCGGCTACCAGCTCGGCGAGATGTTCCGGGTCCACCAGGGCCTGTCCAAGAAGGCGGCCAAGGCCAAGGCCATCGAGCTGATGGACCGGGTCCGTATCCCGGCGGCGAAGGAGCGGGTCGGCGACTATCCGCACCAGTTCTCCGGCGGTATGCGCCAGCGCATCATGATCGCCATGGCGCTCGCACTGGAGCCGGACCTGATCATCGCCGACGAGCCCACCACCGCCCTGGACGTGACCGTCCAGGCCCAGGTCATGGACCTGCTCGCGGAGCTCCAGCGCGAGTACAACATGGGCCTGATCCTGATCACCCACGACCTCGGCGTCGTCGCCGACGTCGCCGACAAGATCGCGGTGATGTACGCGGGCCGCATCGTCGAGACCGCCCCGGTCCACGAGCTCTACAAGCGCCCGGCCCACCCGTACACCCAGGGCCTGCTGGAGTCGATCCCGCGCCTGGACCGCAAGGGGCAGGAGCTCTACGCGATCAAGGGCCTGCCGCCCAACCTGCTCAAGATCCCGACCGGCTGCGCCTTCAACCCGCGCTGCCCCAAGGCACAGGACATCTGCCGCACCGACGTCCCCGTGCTGGAGCCGGTCACCGAGCAGGACGGCACCCCGCTGCCGGGCCGCGGCAGCGCGTGCCACTTCTGGAAGGAGACGATCCATGGCTGACATTGAGAAGAACGACGAGGCCGTGGACGCCACCCCCAACGTCACCGAGGTCGAGGTCGTCGAGGCCGCCACCGAGGAAGCGGCCGTCGCCGCCATCGACGCCCCCGTCGAGCGCGGCGAGCCCATCCTCCAGGTACGGAACCTGGTCAAGCACTTCCCGCTGACCCAGGGCATCCTCTTCAAGCGCCAGATCGGCGCGGTCAAGGCCGTCGACGGCGTCTCCTTCGACCTCTACCAGGGCGAAACCCTCGGCATCGTCGGCGAGTCCGGCTGCGGCAAGTCGACCGTCGCCAAGCTGCTGATGACCCTGGAGACCGCGACCGCGGGCGAGGTCTTCTACAAGGGCCAGGACATCACCAGGCTGTCCGGCCGTGCCCTCAAGGCCGTCCGGCGCAACATCCAGATGGTGTTCCAGGACCCGTACACCTCGCTGAACCCCCGTATGACGGTGGGCGACATCATCGGCGAGCCCTACGAGATCCACCCCGAGGTGGCCCCGAAGGGCGACCGCCGCCGGAAGGTCCAGGACCTCCTGGACGTCGTGGGCCTCAACCCCGAGTACATCAACCGCTATCCGCACCAGTTCTCCGGCGGTCAGCGCCAGCGCATCGGCATCGCGCGCGGCCTGGCCCTCAACCCGGAGATCATCATCTGCGACGAGCCGGTCTCCGCGCTGGATGTGTCGGTGCAGGCACAGGTCATCAACCTGATGGAGAAGCTGCAGGACGAGTTCAACCTCTCCTACCTCTTCATCGCCCACGACCTGTCCATCGTGCGCCACATCTCCGACCGCGTCGGCGTGATGTACCTGGGCAAGATGGCCGAGATCGGCACCGACACCGAGATCTACGACCACCCCACCCATCCGTACACCCAGGCCCTGCTCTCCGCGGTCCCGGTCCCCGACCCGGAATCCCGCGAGGGCCGCGAGCGCATCATCCTGGCCGGCGACGTCCCCTCCCCGGCCAACCCGCCCTCCGGCTGCCGCTTCCGCACCCGCTGCTGGAAGGCCGAGGACCGCTGCGCGAAGGAGGTCCCCCTCCTCGCCATCCCCGAGCGCTTCGCGGGCTCGGACTCGCCCGCGGCGCACGAGTCGGCGTGCCACTTCGCGGAGGAGAAGGACGTGGTCCACGCGTAGCGTTGCTTTGGCCATGACGAGGGCCGCCCGGACCGTGTTGACGGTCCCGGCGGCCCTCGTGGTTGTTCAGGCCCCGCCCGATTCGGGCCAATGCTGCACCCGGATGATGAAGACGGTGGTGAAGCGACGGTGCTCCTGATACCAGACGATCAGTCGGCCCTCCGCGTGGTCGAGTAATCCCGACACCCCGGATTCATGGACCGGTGGGTCACCGAGGTACTTGACGGCAGCGGCGTCGGCCAGCCGCTGAGCAAGCCGCTCCACATCGTGCTTGATCTGGGGGTCGAGTCCGCCGACCACGTTTTCCGCGTCGGGCAGGTACTCCCAGGTCCAATCGCTCACGCGGCGACCTCGCGGCGCGCGGCGTCCAATAGCTTTCCGATCTCGGCCGAGGCACGCCGGGCATCCTCGATGCTGGGCGCCTCGGCTACGGCCGCCTCCAATTCGTGGAGCCGCCGCGCCCGTTCCGGGTAGCGCCGCAGCGCCACGAATACCCCCCAGCGGTGCAGGAAGGTGTGCATGGGGACGGTGCTGTCGGTCTGCACCGCCTCCTGCCAGGCGCGGTGGAACTCCTCCTCGAACCGCACAGCCGCGCTGAGGTCCAGGGAGCGCACGGCGACGCGCAGCGCCTGCTCGGTCAGCGGCGGCATGGGGAACAGCGGCTCGTCGTGGTGGGAGTCCTCTATGGGCTGAGTACTCACGGCGCTGTCTCCTCCGGTGTGTCGTAGGCCGTCCATGTGGGTCGATCGCTGCAGGCCAATGTTCATCCATTTTGCCCGATCGCGGGCGGCGGCGGGTTGAGCGTGAACCATACGGCCTTGCCGGTGACGCCCGCGTCCTTGTCGGTGTAGTCGTGCACACCCCACGCGTCCGAGCAGTGCTCGACGAGAGCGAGTCCCCGGCCGTTCTCGTCGTCTGCCCGGGCGGGCGCCGACTGCGGGAGGCTGTCGCCGGAGTCCCACACGGTGACGCGGAAGTCGGGCGGTGCGGGCTCCCAGTCCATGCTGACGTAGGAGTCGGTCTCGGTGTTGCGGTACGCGTTGGTGACCAACTCGGAGACGAGCAGTTCCGCCGTGTCGACGATGCAGTCGAGGCGGGCTGTTTTCAGAACGTGGCGGATGGTGGCCCGGACGACGCCCACGGCGCGAGGGTCGTGGGGAATGAACAGGCCGTAGGACCAGGGCTCTTCGGGCGTGCGCATGTGGCAGCCTCCAGGTGAGTACCTTCTGTGACTGGCGCCGCACTCAAGGTAATGTGGGGGGCGTCATGTATTCAACCTGCTCTGCCGAACGGGTGATGGGGAAATGGACGGGCGTGAGCGCGCTGAGCGACACTGCATGCGCGGACGGCCAGGGAGGGGCGCATGGGGCTGAGGGTCAACCCAACGTATCGTCAGCGGCGTTTCGGCGCTGAGCTGCGCAAAATGCGTGAGCGCGCGGGAATGTCCGTGGCGGATGGCGCGGCTCTGCTCGGGATGCGGCAGCCTCAGCTCAGCAAGATCGAGGCCGGACGGACGGGGATGTCCCTGGAACGAGTCCGCACGCTTGCGCAGGCTGTAGGTGACATGAGTGGCGCCTACGTTGACGCCCTTGAGGGCATGGCGCAGGATCCGGGGAAAGGCTGGTGGAGCCGCTACCGCGAGGTGCTGGGCCCGTCCTACCTCGATCTCGCGGAGCTGGAGGCCGGTGCGGTCGACCTCTGGAACTACGAGCCGATGTACGTCCCCGGGCTGCTCCAGACCAGCGGCTACGCAGCCGCGGTCCACAGTGGGAGCTACGTCGAGAACCCGCAGTCCGTGCGCGAGCGGGCAGTTGAGTTCCGGATGGAGCGCCAGAAGGTGCTGGTGGGCGAGCGTGCCCCACGCATCCATGCCATCGTCCATGAGTCCGCTCTACGTGTGCATTGGGGCGGCCGGACGGTGATGCGCGATCAGCTACTGCATCTGATCGAGATGTCCCGCCTCCCCAACGTGACGATCCAGGTTTTCCCGCTCGATATCGAGCGCGGTGCCTTCAACCACGCGTTCATGGTGATCGAGCCGCACGTGGCCGAGCTGAGCACGGTATCCGCCGATCAGCTGGGCATGTCCGAGTACGTCGGCGACCAAGAGGTGGTCGGCGGATACCGGGAGACGTTCTGCAAGCTGACAGAGCTGGCTCTGCCTCACATTGACGCCGCGTTGGCTCCGGAGGCCCGGAGGGCGAAGGACTCACTGGGCCTCATCCAGCACATCCTCTATTCCTTGCTCTAGTGATTCCAGAAAGGCGCACATGTCCCGGCTCATATGGCGGAAGTCCAGCTTCAGCACCGGCGAGGCCGCCAACTGCGTGGAACTCGCCGCAGACCGCACGGGAACCCCCCACCTCCGCGAGAGCGACGACCCGGAGGTCGTCATAGCCACGACCCCGGCCGCGCTCCGCGCGTTCCTGCGGGCGGCGAAGGCTGGGGGGTTCGACCGGTTGATCTAGTGCCCGATGACCGTCACTTCATGACGCAGATCTTGTGGCCCTCGATCCAGACCTTGTAGGTCTTGCCGTTGTGGGTGACCGTCTTGGTCTTGGACTTCATCTCCTTGCAGTGTTTGCCCGTCATGGTGGGCGAAGGCGTGGGCGATGGGGTCGCGGAAGCGGTACTCGTGGAGGTCACTGCCACTCCACTGGCCAGCAGGGCCGCCGCAGCACCGGTGGCCAAGGTGCGTACGATCGAGTTCCGCATCACTGTCACCTTCTCAGATCGACTCTGAACTGCCTTTATTTCAATTCTTCGCTCGCTCTCGGCAAGGACGCACGTCGATCACGCGCAGGGCTGAGCGGCATTCGGCGTGGTCGGGTGCCGCTTTCGTCTCGCGCCTTTGGCGCAAAGAAGGCGGGCTACGGGGAGCGGGGGAGGGGCCGGGGCGCCGTTGCCGTCCGGAGCGCATCGGGCGCCGCGCCGCCTCGTGGATGCTCTGCTCCACCCCATGAGTCCAACCCCCCGAGGCGCCTCCCGCCACCCCCTCTAAAAGAGTTGCTTGCCCGGTTACTTGCTCTGCATCAAACGCTTTTCTGCAAGGGGGGTGTGGGGGAGCCCCGAACCGGACCGCCTTCCCCCGCTTCCCGTATACGCGCCAGCCCGATCGGCTTGGACGCCGAGGCGGCAGGCAGCGCCTCGGCGGGCGGGCCCGCCTTCCGCGACCGCCCCGGAGCGCGGCCGTGGGTCACGAGTCCTGCTCGGCTCCAGTCATCAGGGTGAGCAGGCTGTGGGGCGCGTCGTCATCGATCATGATCGTGTAGAAGTCGTCGTCTGATGCCTCTACGGCGGCGGCGCGGGCGAACATGCCCCGTTCGTGGTCGGCGAGCGCGGCCTCCACATCGTCGGGGTACGCGGCGAGGGCTTGGCCGAGCTCGGCGCCGTCCTGCATGGCCAGGTTAGCGCCTTCGCCGTTCGGCGCCCTGAGGTGCGCGGCGTCGCCGAGCAGGGTCACCCCCGGCACGCGGTCCCAGCGGTGCCCGGGCGGCAGTGTGAAGATGGGGCGCAGGACCGGCGGGGTGTCGCTGTCGGCGATCAGGGCGGTGAGTTCAGGGGCCCAGCCGTCGAACTCCTTCACGACCCGTGCGGTCAGGGCTGCGGCATCGGTGGTGTCGAGGCCGGCGAACCAGTCCTGGACCTTCCTCAGCTGCGCATAGGTGTGCAGGGTTCCGCCGCCCTCCCGATGGGCCAGCAGCCCCTTTCCCGGTGCGAGCGCGAACAGCGATCCGGCCCCGACTGCCTTCGCGGAAGCGGGGTGGCGGGTGCCGCCGTCGAACAGGAACGTCTCCACGCTGCAGACGCCGAAGTACTCGGGGGTGGCCTCGGAGAGCAGCGGGCGTACCCGCGACCACGCGCCGTCGGCGCCGATGAGCAGGCTCGCGACGAGCGTGGGGCCGTCGGCGAAGCTCACCTCGTGGCGGCCCTCGCCGAGGTCTCGCACCGTGGAGACCTTGTGCCCCCAGCGGACAGTGCCGGCGGGCAGTGAATCGAGCAGCAGCTGCCGCAGCTTTCCGCGCGGCACCTCGGGGTGTTCGCCGGTGCCGTCGTCGGGCAGGTCGAGCAGCACGTTCCCCGCCTGGTCCAGGACCCGGTACGCCTCGCGGCCGGGCAGGATCAGCTTGCGGAACTCCTCGATCAGGCCGGCCGCTTCCAGGGCCGCCTGCCCGTTGTGGGGGTGGATGTCGAGCAGGCCGCCCTGGCGGCGGGCGTCCGGCGAGGGCTCCGCCTCGTAGACCGTGGCCGGGATGCCGTGCACGTGCAGCACGCGGGCCAGCGTCAGACCGCCTAGACCTGCTCCGATGATCGTGACCGGTGTCGTCATGGGTTTCCTCCCAGGCGTGCGGGCATTGCGGGGCGCTGCGACGGTCCCGTTGGATCGCCACTCCAAAACGCTGGCACCATGTTGGATCGACGATCCATTACGTGGGATGCTGGGGACCATGGTGAGGAGAACAGCGAAGGGATCTGCGCGGGCCCCGCGGCGCACGGCCGGCCTGTCGAGAGAGCTGATCATCGAGACCGCGATCGAGCTCTTGGACAGCGGCGGCGAGAAGGCGCTGACGCTGCGCGAGCTCACCGTGCGCCTGAGCACCGGCTACGGAGCGATCTACCACCACGTCGCGGACAAGAACGATCTACTCGCGACGGCCGCTGACGACGTCATCACCGGAGTGCTGTCCGGCGCGGTCACCGATGCGGATCCCCGCACTGCTCTGCGCCGCCTCGCCCTGGGCCTGTTCGATGCGATCGACGCTCATCCCTGGGTCGGGGCGGAACTCTCCCGCCAACCGTGGCGGCCCGCACTGCTGGACTTTTACGAGACCATCGGCCGCTCGCTGGACGCCCTCGACGTCCCCGAAAAAGCGCGCGTCGACGCGGCCGGCACGCTCATGAACTACGTCCTCGGCGTCGCTGCGCAGAACGCCGCGAACGCACGGCTCCGCGCCGGCAGCGACACGGACCGAGAGACTTTCCTGGAGCACGCCGCCGCGCAATGGGCGCAGATCGACCCCGGCCGGTACCCGTTCGTGCACGCGGCGGCGACGCAGCTGCGCGAGCACGACGACCGCGAACAATTCCTCGTCGGAGTCGACATCTTCCTGGCCGGTATCTCAGCCCTGCGCTAGAAGAGCGCTAGAGGACCACAGCGATTGCTGCCCGCGCGGTGCGCCGCCCGCATCCGCAGCAGTTCCGCCGTGGCCTGGTCGGCGGGCAGAAACGCCTCCAGGTGGAGTTCGGCGAGGGTGATGTCCGTCGCGGTGGCGAAGGAGGTCAGCGTGGTGATCAGGCGTAGCTCACCGTCCGCCGATGCCAGCCGCATGGGGACGGAGAAGCCGAGGTGGTCGGGGCCGATGGGGGACTGGGGGACGTAGGCGGCCAGTTCGTCGGTGAACGCGTCGAGGCGGGGGTCCGGGCTGCGCCGGGCCCGGGCGCGGAGGTTTTCGATGACGTGGCGGCCCCACTCGGGGAGGTTGCGGACGCGGTGGGCCATCCCGTCCGGGTGGAGCATGAGCCGGAGCATATTGACCGGGGGCACGAGCAGTTCGGGGGCCGCGTCCTCGGTGAAGACCTCGACGGCGTCATTGGCCGCCACGACGCGTCCGTACGGCGCGATGACGAGCGCCGGGTAGGGGAGATGGCCGTGCAGGATCTGCTCGAGGGCCGTACGGACCGGCCGTAGCGCGGACTCGTCCAGGCCCGACTCGGCGAACACGGGGGCGTAACCGGCCTTGCCGAGCAGGTCGTTGCGCTCCCGCAGGGACAGGCGGAGCGATTCGGCCAGCCGGATCAGGATCGCGCGGCCCGGCTGGGAGCGGCCGCTTTCGATGAAGCTCAGGTGGCGTTGGGTGGTGTCGGCCAGCGCGGCCAGTTCGAGCTGGCTGAGCCGGCGCGCCCGGCGCCAGCGTCTCAGCTCGGCGCCGACACCCGATTGCTGACGGTGCTGTTCACCCTCGTAGTTGTATCCGGATGTCGTGGCAGGCGGCGATTCCCTTGAGGGAATTGCCGCACGGCGGGCCGCCTCGCAGGATCGCTCGGCACAACCACTGAGCGACTGGGAAGGCCGTTCGATGAAGAGCTACCACCTTGTTCCGGGCCATGACCTCGCCGGGCTGACCGTCCAGGACCGGGACGAGCCCGAGCCGGGGCGCGGACAGGTCGTGGTCAGGATGCGCGCGAACTCGATCGGTTTCCGCGATCTGATGGTGCTGGCCGACAACTATCCGCTGCCGATCACGCCCGGCGTGGTGCCCGGCTGCGAGGGAGTCGGCGAGGTCGTGGCCGTCGGCGAGGACGTGGGGCGGGTGAAGGTGGGCGACCGGGTGGCTGCCGCCGTCTTTCCGCGCTGGCAGGACGGCCCGTTCCGGCGCGAGAACGCCGCACAGCTCGGCACCATGATCGACGGCATGCTGACCGAGTACGCGGTGCTGAGCGAGGACGGCGTCGTGCCCATCCCGGAGCATCTGTCGTACGAGGAGGCCGCGACGCTGCCGCTGGCGGCGGTGACCGCCTGGAACGCCCTGACCACGGGCGGCGCGCCGCGCCCCGGCTCGACCGTGCTGACCCTCGGCTCGGGAGCCGTCTCGCTGTTCACCTTGCGGTTCGCGAAGCTGGCCGGCGCCCGGGTGATCGTGACCACCTCCAGCGCGGCCAAGGCCGAGCGGCTGAGGGAACTCGGGGCCGACGATGTGATCAACTACCGGGAGAGCCCGCAGTGGTGGCAGGACGTACGCGCCCTGACCGATGACCACGGCGCCGATCGCGTCGTCGATCCGTCGGGTCCACTGGAGCAGTCGCTGAAGGCCGTCGCGGTCAGCGGCGAGGTGGCGCTCGTCGGCCGCTGGCTGTCCGGGGCCGAGGGGGCCAAGCCCCTCGACCCGGCGGTCCTGTTCGGCGCGGGCGCGGTGCTGCGGCGGGTCGCCACGGGGAGCCGGGCCCATTTCGCCGAGCTGAACCGGGCGGTCGCGGCGCATCGGGTGCGTCCGGTGATCGACCGGGTGTTCCCGTTCGGCGAGGTGCCGGATGCCTTCCGGTACGTCCAGTCGGGCGGCGGCTTCGGGAAGGTCGTCATCAGCCACGGCTGAGCCCGGCAGACGGAGGCGAAGTCACCGGAGGCGAGTCACCCTCCGAGAGCAGAGGTTTCGGGGAAGAAGTCGGCGCCCTGGACGTACGCCATCGCCTCGGTCCACTTCGGGTCGCCGAGGCGGCGTTCCATCTCCTCCGGGGTGACGTCCTCCACCCGCGTCTGGAGCCACCACAGATTGCCCAGGGGGTCGCGTACGCGCCCGACCCGGTCGCCGAAGAAGAGGTGCGTCACCTCGGTCACGGAAGTGCCGCCGGCCGCGACGGCCCTGCGGTGTGTGGCGTCGGCGTCCTCGACGTAGAGGCGCAGGAAGGCGGGCGTCGGTGGCCAGCCGGGCGGAGCGTCGAACGGCATGACGATCGAGTCGCCGATCCGTACCTCCGCGTGTCCGATCCGCCCGTCCTCCCCGACGACCCGGGCGGTCTCCTCGGCGTCGAACGCCGCCTTCAGATAGTCGATGAGAGCGGCTGTGTCGTGCGAGATGATCCACGGCGTGACGGTGCGATAGCCGTCCGGGATCGGCTTTACGGTCATGTGCTTTCCTCCTGAGTTCCCGCTGCTCCTCCCGACGCTATGTGGCTTCTAGGTCAGACCCTGGCCTAGAAGGACAGTGGTCAGCGCAGCGTGCGGAAGAACGCCCGTACGTCGCCGATCAGCAGCTCCGGCACCTCCATCGCCGCGAAGTGCCCGCCCGCGTCGAACTCCGACCAGTGCGTGATCGTGTGGTGTGGCTCGGCGAGGCGGCGGATGGCGCCGTCGCCGTGGAATACCGCCACACCCGTGGGGATCTTGGAGCGCTTTGGGGGTGTGGTCCACACCGACGCCGCCTCCTTGTAGAGCCGATCCGCCGATCCTGCCGTATTGGTGAACCAGTAGATCGAGACGTTGGTCAGCACGGCGTCGCGGTCGAGCGCGTCCGGCTTGTTGCCGTGGGCGGCGAACCAGTCGAGGTTCCAGGCGAGTTGGCCGGTGGGGGAGTCGGCGAGGCCGTAGGCCAGGGTCTGGGGGCGGGTGCCCTGGATGGCGGCGTAGCCGGAGAGGTCGCGGCGCCAGCGCTGGGTCCCGGCCAGGCGGGTCTGCTCCGCGGGGGTGAGTCCTTCCAACTGGGCAGGGTCGCCGGAGGGGATTGTCACCAGCGCGTTGACGTGCACGCCGATGACCCCGGACGGGGCCACCCGCGCCACCTCGGGGGAGATGAGCGAGCCGAAGTCGCCGCCCTGCGTCCCGTAGCGCTCGTAGCCCAGGCGGCGCATCAGCTCGCTCCAGGCGGCGGCGATGCGGCGGATGCCCCAGCCGGGCTCGCGGGTCGGGCCGGAGAAGCCGAAGCCGGGGAGGGAGGGGATGACGAGGTGGAACGCGTCGGCCGGGTCGCCGCCGTGGGCGCGGGGGTCGGTCAGCGGGCCGATGATCTCCGTGAACTCGGCGACCGAGCCGGGCCAGCCGTGGGTGATCAGCAGCGGCAGGGCGGCCGGCTCGGGGGAGCGGATGTGGAGAAAGTGCACCCGCTGCCCGTCTATGTCCGTGGTGAACTGCGGAAACGCGTTGAGCCGAGCCTCCTGCGCCCGCCAGTCGAACTCCCCGGCCCAGTGGTCGGCCACCTCGCGTACGTAGTCGAGCGAAACGCCGTAGGACCAGCCGACGCCGGGGAGCTCATCGGGCCAGCGGGTGCGGGTGAGGCGCTCGCGCAGGTCGTCGAGGTCGGGCTGAGGGATGGCGATACGGAAGGGGCGGATGGGGTGGGCGGCGCCCTGTGCCTGGTGGTCCATGGTGCGCACGGTAGGGAGCCTTGAGGACAGGTCGCGTCCGCCAGGGCCGGCAGAGGGGGCTGGTTACCCGGGGTTGACACGGACGGTGGTATCCCGAGTGCGACAAGTCATCTCATGGGATGTCATATGGGCCTGAGCCAGTACATCGGATCGGCCCCAGGGAGGCACCCATGCGCATCGCCGCGCGTGCTCGGTGCCTTCGGCGTGGATCGCGGGCCGTCTGTGTGCCGGTGGGAACCGCCCGGCCGGTTCTCGGTCTGTTGGTCCTGGCCCTCGCCGCGACCGGCTGCGGTGGCGGCGACGCGCCCAAGGGCGTCGTACGGTCCTCCTGGGGTGACCCGCCGAACCCGCTGGAGCCGGCCAATATCAATGACGTCCAGGGCGGCAAGGTCCTGGACATGATCTTCCGGGGGCTCAAGCGGTACGACCCCGCGACCGGTGAGGCCAGGAACGCGCTCGCCGACCGGATCCAGTCCGCCGACCAGCGGACCTTCACCGTCACCATCAAGGACGGCTGGCGGTTCGGCAACGGCGAGAAGGTCACCGCCAAGTCCTTCGTGGACGCCTGGAACTACGGCGCGCTGCTCGACAACAAGCAGCGCAACGCGTACTTCTTCGAGTACATCCAGGGTTACGACAAGGTCCACCCGGCCACCGGCCGCCCCACCGCGAAGACGCTGTCCGGACTGCGGGTCAGGAGTGAGCGGACCTTCACGGTGAAGCTCACGCAGAAGTTCTCGAGCTGGCCCAAGACGCTCGGCTACAACGCCTACGCGCCGCTGCCCCGCGCCTTCTTCGACGACCACGCCGCCTGGCTGCGCAAACCCGTCGGCAACGGCCCGTACGAGGTGGTCTCGTACGCCAAGGGTTCGGTGATGAAGCTGCGCGCCCGCGACGGCTACCCGGGCCCCGACAAGCCCCGCAACAAGGGCGTCGAGCTGCGTGTCTACACCGACAGCAACACCGCCTACACCGATCTGCAGGCGGGCAATCTCGACCTGGTGGACGATGTGCCCGCCGCCCAGCTGAAGTTCGTCCGCTCCGACCTCGGGAACCGGTACATCAACCAGCCCGCGGGCATCATCCAGACCCTCACCTTCCCGATGTACGACCGCCGCTGGCGGGGGCCGGGCTCGGCGAAGCTGCGGCGTGGCATCTCCATGGCGATCAACCGCGCGCAGATCACCGACCGGATCTTCCACGGCACCCGGACCCCGGCCACCGACTGGACCTCCCCGGTGCTGCGCCACCAGGGCGGCTACCGGCCGGGCCTGTGCGGCGACGCCTGCTCCTTCGACCCGGTACGGGCCAGGGCGCTGATCAAGGCGGGCGGCGGGCTGCCCGGCGGCCGGATGACCATCACGTACAACGCCGACACCGGTTCCCACAAGGACTGGGTCGACGCGGTCTGCAACAGCGTCAACAACGTGCTGCGCAGCGACCGGGCCTGCGTGGGCAGACCGGTGGGCACCTTCGCCGACTACCGCAACAAGATGACCAACAAGCGGATGACCGGGCCGTTCCGGGCCGGCTGGCAGATGGACTACCCGCTGATCCAGAACTTCCTGCAGCCGCTGTACTACACCGACGCCTCCTCCAACGACGGCCACTGGAGCGACACCGCCTTCGACCGGCTCGTCGACCGGGCCAACGGCGAGTCGGGAGACGGAGCGGCCATCGCGGCCTTCCAGGACGCCGAGAAGATCCTCGCCACGCAGATGCCCGCCATCCCGCTGTGGTACCAGAACGGCAGCGCGGGCTACTCGTCGCGGCTCGCCGGTGTGGCCCTCAACCAGTTCAGCGTTCCGGTCTACGACCGGATCAAGGTCGGCTGAGCCATGGGCCGTCATGCGCTTCGGCGGCTGCTCCAGATGATCCCCGTGTTCCTGGGCACGACCTTCCTGATCTTCTTCATGGTGTACGCGCTGGGCGACCCCGTCGCAGCCCTCTTCGGCGACCGGGCCCCCGACCCGGCCACCGCCGCGCGCATCCGCAAGGACCTCTACCTCGACGAGCCGCTGTGGCGGCAGTACGCGCACTACATGGGGCAGGTCTTCAGCGGCCACTTCGGCACCGCCTTCGACGGCCGGCCCGTCACCGACCTGATGGCCGACGCCTTCCCCATCACCCTCCGGCTGACCCTCGTCGCCGTGCTCTTCGAGATGGTCCTCGGGCTCACCCTCGGCGTCGCGACCGGGCTGCGGCGGGGGCGCGGCCTGGACACCTCGGTGCTGCTGCTGACCCTGGTCGTGGTCTCCGTCCCGACCTTCGTCAGCGGCTCGGTGCTGCAGTACGTGATCGGGGTGAAGTGGGGCTGGACCACGCCCTCGGTCGCGCCGGACGCGCCGCTGGGCCAGTTGCTGCTGCCGGGCGTCGTGCTGGGCCTGGTCTCCCTCGCGTACACCACCCGGCTCACCCGTACCTCCATCGTGGAGAACGCCCACGCCGACTATGTGCGCACCGCCGTCGCCAAGGGGCTGCCGCGCCGCCGGGTGATCGTCCGCCATCTGCTGCGCAACTCCCTGATCCCCGTGGTGACCTTCCTCGGCACCGATATCGGCGCGCTCATGGGCGGTGCCATCGTCACCGAGCGGATCTTCAACATCCACGGCGTGGGCTACCAGCTCTACCAGGGCATCCTGCGCCAGAACTCCCCGACGGTCGTCGGCTTCGTGACCATCCTCGTGATCGTCTTCCTGCTGGCGAACCTGCTTGTCGACCTCCTCTACGCCGTGCTCGACCCGAGGATCCGGTATGCCTGAGCCGTTTGACACCCCCCAAGCCATCGCCCCGGCCGGCGGCGGCGCACAGGCCCTGGCCGCGACCGACACCCAGGCGCTGCGGGGCGCCCCCACGCCCACACCGGTGGTGCCCGCGGGCAGACGCGGTCCGGGGCGCCCCGCCGGGCGGGCCGCGGCGCCCCGCGGGCTGTGGTCCGACGCCTGGCGGGACCTGCGCCGCAATCCGGTCTTCGTGGTCTCCGCCCTGGTCATCGTCTTCCTCGTACTGATCGCGATCTGGCCGGAGCTGATCACGGACGGCAATCCGTACCGCGGCGATCTGTCCAAGGCGCAGGACGGCCCGGCGCCCGGCCACCCCTTCGGCTACGACCTCCAGGGCCGCGACGTCTACACCCGCACCGTCTACGGGGCCCGCGCCTCCATCGCGGTCGGCATCTGCGCCACCGCGGGCGCGGCCCTGCTCGGCAGCGTGCTGGGCGGGCTGGCCGGGTACTACGGCGGCTGGTGGGACGCCCTGCTGTCGCGGATCGCCGATGTCTTCTTCGGCATCCCGATCCTGCTGGGCGGGCTGGTCTTCCTGTCCGTGGTCACCAGCGGGTCGGTGTGGCCGGTGGTCGGCTTCATCGTGCTGCTGGGCTGGCCGCAGATCTCCCGTATCGCGCGCGGGGCCGTGCTGACCGCCAAACGGCACGACTACGTCCAGGCGGCGCGGGCGCTGGGCGCGAGCGATACCCGGACGCTGCTGCGGCATATCGCGCCCAACGCCGTGGCCCCCGTGATCGTCGTCGCCACCATCGCGCTCGGCACCTACATCTCGCTGGAGGCGACGCTGTCCTTCCTCGGCGTGGGGCTCAAACCGCCGACCGTCTCCTGGGGGATCGACATCTCCTCCGCCTCCACCCAGATCCGCAACGCCCCGCACATGCTGCTGTGGCCGGCCGGAGCGCTGAGCGTCACCGTGCTGGCGTTCATCATGCTCGGCGACGCGGTGCGCGACGCGCTCGATCCGAAGCTGCGCTGAGGAGCGGGAAATGAGCGCACCATCCGGGTCGCAGCCCGCAGTGCCGCGGCTGCTGGACGTACGGGATCTGCGGGTCGAGTTCCGGACCAGGGACGGCGTCACCGAGGCCGTGAGCGGGGTCAGCTACGGGGTGGACGCGGGCCGGACGCTCGCGGTGCTGGGCGAGTCGGGCTCGGGCAAGTCGGTGACCGCCCAGGCGATCATGGGCATCCTGGACTCGCCGCCCGCCTTTGTGACCGGCGGGCGGATCCTCTTCCAGGGGCGGGACCTGCTGGAGCTGGGCGAGGAGGAGCGCCGCCGGGTGCGTGGCGCCCGGATGGCGATGATCTTCCAGGACGCGCTCTCCGCGCTGAACCCCGTGGTGTCGGTGGGCGCCCAGCTCGCCGAGATGTACGAGGTGCACCAGGGACTGTCGCGCCGCGCCGCGCGGGCCAGGGCCGTCGAGCTGATGGACCGGGTGCGCATTCCGGCGGCGAGGGAGCGGGCGGGCGACTATCCGCATCAGTTCTCCGGCGGTATGCGCCAGCGGATCATGATCGCCATGGCGCTGGCGCTGGAGCCGGACCTGATCATCGCGGACGAGCCGACGACCGCGCTGGATGTCACCGTCCAGGCTCAGGTGATGGACCTGCTCGCGGAGTTGCGGCGCGAGTACGACATGGGTCTGATCCTGATCACCCATGACCTGGGTGTGGTCGCCGATGTCGCCGACACCATCGTGGTGATGTACGCGGGCCGGATCGTCGAGACCGCGCCCGTACGCGACCTCTACCGCCGCCCGGCCCACCCGTACACCCGCGGGCTCCTGGACTCGGTGCCGCGACTCGACGGTGACAGGGGCGGGGAGCTGTACGCGATCAAGGGCCTGCCGCCCGGCCCGGCGGACCTCCCGCCCGGCTGCCCCTTCACCCCGCGCTGCCCCCGCGCCCAGGACATCTGCCGCACCGAACGGCCGCCGCTGTACGAGGTGACGTACGGGGACGGGCCCGTGGGCCGGGCCAGCGCCTGCCACTTCTGGAAGGACGAGCTCGATGCCCGCGACGCCATCGCAGCCCCCTGAGCCCGCCCGCGAACCGGGCGAACCTGTCCTGGAGGTGCGCGACCTGGCCAAGCTCTATCCGCTCACCCAGGGCGTCGTCTTCAAGCGCCAGGTCGGCGCGGTCAAGGCCGTCGACGGTGTCTCCTTCGAGCTGCGGCGCGGCGAAACCCTGGGCGTCGTCGGAGAGTCGGGCTGCGGCAAGTCCACCCTCGCCCGGCTGCTGGTCAACCTGGAGCGGCCGACCGCGGGGGAGATCCGCTATCGGGGCGAGGACATCACCAGGCTGTCGGGGCGGGCGCTGAAGGCCGTGCGGCGGAACATCCAGATGGTGTTCCAGGACCCGTACACCTCGCTGAATCCGCGGATGACGGTGGGCGACATCATCGGTGAGCCCTACGAGATCCACCCGGAGGTGGCTCCGAAGGGGGACCGCCGCCGCAAGGTGCAGGAGCTGCTGGATGTGGTCGGGCTGAATCCCGAGTACATCAACCGCTATCCGCATCAGTTCTCCGGCGGCCAGCGCCAGCGCATCGGCATCGCGCGCGGCCTGGCCCTCAACCCGGAGATCATCATCTGCGACGAGCCGGTCTCCGCGCTGGATGTGTCGGTGCAGGCCCAGGTCGTCAATCTGCTGGCGCGGCTCCAGGAGGAGTTCGCCCTCTCCTACCTCTTCATCGCCCACGATCTGTCCGTCGTCCGCCATATCTCCGACCGGGTGGCGGTGATGTATCTGGGCCGTTTCGCCGAGCTCGGCACCGACACCGAGATCTACGACCACCCGACCCATCCGTACACCCAGGCCCTGCTGTCCGCGGTCCCGGTGCCCGATCCGGAGCCCCGCGAGGGCCGTGAGCGCATCCTCCTGGCCGGTGACGTCCCCTCCCCGGCCAACCCGCCCTCCGGGTGCCGCTTCCGCACTCGCTGCTGGAGGGCCGAGGACCGCTGCGCGGCGGAAGTGCCCCGGCTCGTGGTGCCCCCGGGGCTCCGGGCTCCGGGCGGCCCGGCCGCGCACCCGTCGGCCTGCCACTTCGCCGGGGAACGCCTGCGCTCGCCCAGCGGCTGAGGCTACGCCTCGGGCGCGTCCCCGAAGTCCGGGATGTCCAGCCTGGCGCCGCCCTGGAGGGCCGACTCGTGCGCGACGATGCCCGGCAGGGTGTAGCGGGCCGCGACCCAGGCGTTCACGGACGGCAGCGTGCGGGTGTTGACCGCGGTCACGAAGTCGTCCACCAGGAAGTGGTGGCTGCCCTCGTGGCCGTTGTGCAGATGGTCGAACTCCCTCGGCAGCCGCGACCGGTCGTGCACGGGCGCGGAACCCGAGGTGAAGGCGGCCCGCAGGGCCGGGGCGATGTGCTCGAGCTGCGGATCGTCGGGCGCCATGGTGGGCTTGGGCTCCAGCAGCTCGGTGATGTCCTTCACGCCCTGCTTGTCCTGCCAGAAGCCGACGGTGGCGAGCTGCTCCATGCTGGCCTCCGTACCGAAGAACCGGAACCGTGATTCCCGGATGTATGAGGGATAGCCGACTCGCCGGAACTCGTTCGTACGGAACGAGCCGCCGCCCGCCACCTCGAACAGCGCGGTGGCATTGGAGAAGTCGTTGCCGAACTGGCTGATCTCCCGGTCGAACACGCCGTCCCCGCGGTCGTCCCTGACCCCGATCGCGGACACGCTCACCGCATGCGTCTGCCAGGCGCCGAGCACCCCGCCGACGGAGTGCGTCGGGTAGAGCAGCGGGGGATAGCTGGCGGTCGCCTTCCAGTTCTCACCGCCGCTGTACTGGTAGGCCTCGTAGAAGCCGAGATCCATGTCGTGGACGTAGTCGCCCTCGGCGTAGAAGAGCCGTCCGAAGGCGCCCTCGGCGATCTGGTTGCGGGCGTAGACGGTCGCCGGGTTGTACTGGCTGGTCTCACCCATCATGTACGTCAGGCCGGTGGCGCGTACGGCCTCGATGATCGCCGCTATCTCCTCGGTGCTGATCGCCATGGGGACGGCGGAGTAGACGTGCTTGCCCGCGTTCAGGCCCTGGAGCACCAGCGGACCGTGCGTCCAGCGCTGGGTGAAGATGGCGACCGCGTCGACCGCCGTCGACTCCAGCATGGCCTCGTACGAGGGGAAGGTGCCCGCCAGACCCTGCGCGGCGGCGAGCTGTTCCGCACGCTCGGGCAGCAGATCGGTGACATAGATGTCGCCGACGCCGGGATGGGCCTGGAACAGCGTGGCGAACTGGCCGGAGAACTGGCCGGCGCCGACGATGCCGAGCGAGAAAGTCATGTGGGCGTGTCCTTCACTGGTCGGGAGATCACTGCGAGAGGATCCGGTTGATCTGGCTGTTGGTCTGATCGAGGCTGCTCACGGGTGCGCCGTTGCCGTAGATGTCCTCCATCTGCGGCATCATGAGCGCGGTCACGTCCGCCGCGTAGTTGGTGATCGGGTAGGAGAAGGTCCGGAAGTCCTTCTTGTCGGCCACCGGTTCGGTGAACGCCGTGACATCGATGCCCTTCTTCTTGTACGCCGCAATGGCGGCCTCGGTGCCGGCCGAAGTGGCGGGGAAGACGACGCCGTACTCGCCGACGACGGTCTGGCACTGGTCGGAGGCCAGATAGGCCACCCACTTGCGGGCGCCCGCCTTGTTCCTGGCGGACTTGGTGATGGAGTCGGCGAGGCCGTTCATCATGGTGGCGCGCTTGCCGGTGGGGCCGACAGGGGTGAGGGCGGTCTTGATGTCCCTGCCCTTGAAGCCGCTGTATGTGGAGATCATCCAGGCGCCGTCGAACGCCGCGGCGGCCTTACCCGCCGCAACCTGCGTGTTGGCCTGGTTGGACTGGACGTTGTAGTCGGAGAAGGGGGCCATGTAGCCCTTCTTCGCCAGTCCGAAGTACCACTTGATGACGGACTGGAAGGTCTTGCTGTCGTACTGGTACTTCGTGCCCCAACGGGGCTTCTCCGTGTAGCTCCACCCGGCGGAGGCGGTGAACATGCTCCACTGGGTCTGGCCGTCGCCGTAGCCGCCGCCATTGCTGGCCAGCCCGTACACCTTGACGTTGTTCTTGTCGAAGCCGGGCTCGTCGCCCCGCTTGCCGTTCTTGTCGACGGTGAGGTGTGCGATGGCCTTCTCGAAGGTGCCGCCGTCCTTCGGGTTCCAGGAGAGGTCGTTGAGCTGTCCGGCGGTGAGCCCGGCGTCCTTGGCCAGCTTCTGGTTGTAGAAGAGGGCCACGGTGTCCCAGTCCTTGGGGGCTCCGTAGCGGTTGCCGTCCTGGCCGATCCAGTTGGCGGCGAGCCCCGGCTGGTAGCCGGAGTCCTTGATGCCGAGGTCGTCGAGCGGCTCCAGCACCTTCAGATCGGCGAACTGGCCGAACTTCTGGATGTGGTCGGTGAAGACGTCCGGCTGGGTGCCCGCGATGAACCCGGCGGTGAGCTTGGTCCAGTAGTCGCTCCAGCCCAACTGCGTGATCTTCACCTTGAGCCCGGGGTTCTCCTTCTCGAACCCCTTCGCGCAGGCCTGGTAGGCGGGCAGTTGGTTGGCGTCCCACAGCCAGTACGTCACGGTGTTCGCGGACGCTCCGGTGCCGTCGCCCTTGGCGCAGCCGGTCACCAGGGACAGCGTCAGCGCTCCGGCCAGCGCGGTCAGTGTACGAAGTCGCATGGCCCGTTCCTCACTTGATCCCGGTGAAGCCGATGGAGCTGACGATGCGGCGGGCGAAGCAGGCGAAGAGCACGAGCATCGGCAGCGCGGCGATCAGCGTCGCCGCCGAGAGCCCGGACCAGTCGACGCCGGTCGCCGGGGTCTGCGCCCGGAAGATCGCCAGGGCCACGGTCAGGACGCGCGAGCTGTCGCTGTAGGAGACCATCAGCGGCCAGAAGTAGTCGTTCCAGGAGGTGATGTACGTCAGCACGGACAGCGTGATGATCGGTGTGGCCGCCATCGGCAGGATCACCCGGAAGAAGATCTTGATCTTGCCCGCGCCGTCGAGCAGCGCCGCCTCCTCGACCTCGCGGGGGATGTTCATGAAGAACTGCCGCAGGAAGAAGACCGCGAACGGCGTCATGAAGAGGCTGGGCAGCGCGATGCCGAGCAGCGTGTCCACCAGGTGGAGCTGTTTGATCAGTACGAAGTTCGGCAGCAGCGTGAAGATGGTCGGCACCATCAGCCCGGCCAGGAACAGGCCGAACACCTTGTCCCGGCCGCGCCAGCGCAGCCGTGCGAAGGCGTAGGCGGCCATCGCGGAGAAGAAGATCTGACAGCCGGTGATCAGCGTCGAGACGAACACCGAGTTGAGCAGATAGCGCCAGAAGTCGAGCCCGCCACCGGCGCCGCCCTGGGCGATGGCCTCCTTGGCGGACTGCAGCCCGAGGGCGCGTTCGAAGCCACTGGTGCTGAGGCCGACCGGCAGGGGGTTCGCGGGGTCGGTGTTGAGACCGGCGTTGGTGGACAGCGCGGTGCGCAGGATCCAGTAGAACGGCAGCAGAGTGATGAGGACGATCACGCCCATCACGGTCCAGGCGGCGGTCCGGCCGAGGGAGAACCTGCGCCTGGCCGGCCGTATTCCGGTCGGCATTCCGGTCGTTGTGGTGGTGATGGCGGCCACGGTGAGTTCCTTCCGTCAGCCGAGGTCGGTCTGGCCGGCCCGGGTGAGCCGGTACTGGATGACGGTGATCGCGCTGAGGACGACCAACAGGGCGACGGACATCGCCGAGGCGTAGCCGAACTGGAAGCGGCCGAAGGCGGAGCCGTAGATGTAGTACTGGAGCACGTTGGTGGCGTTCGCCGGGCCGCCCGCGGTCGTCACGGCGACCGTGTCGAAGACCTGGAACGAACCGATCACGGTCATGATCAGCACGACCGCCAGCACGGGCCGCAGCAGCGGCATGGTGATCCGCCAGAACATCCGCCACTCGCTCGCGCCGTCCACCTTCGCCGCCTCGTACATGTCGTTCGGGATCGCCTGGAGGCCGGCGAAGAGCAGCAGCGCGGTGTAGCCGACGTGCCGCCAGACGTTGATCAGGGCGATGGTGGGGATGGCCCAGGTCTCGTCGGCCAGGAACGGGATGCGGTCGAAGCCCAGGCTCTGGAGGATCTGGTTGCCGATGCCGAGCTGGTTGTCGAGTATCCACAGCCAGACCAGGCCGGCGACGACGTTCGACATCAGATAGGGGGTGAGCACGATGCCCCGGAGCACGGCCGACTGGGTCAGCCGCTGGAGCAGAACAGCGATGGCGAGGGCCGACACCGTCTGCACACCGATGTTGATGACCACGTACTCGACGGTGACCTTCAGCGAGTCCCAGAAGAGGGGGTCATGGACCAGTCGGGTGTAGTTGTCCAGGCCCACCCACTCGGGCGGGGTGAGCAGGTTGAAGCGGGTGAAGCTCAGGTAGATGCCCCGCAGCGTCGGCCAGAGCAGGAAGACCAGAAAGCCCAGCAGGGCGGGGGCGATGAAGAGGGCCGCGAGGGCCCCGTCGCCGCGCTCCCGGGCTTTTCGGACTTTGGATTTCCGTCTGACTCCGTCGGCGCTGCGCAGCGGCAGAGGCGAAGGAGGGCTGCTGGAGGCGACGGTCATCGGAGACTCCCTCGTCTGCGGCGTCCTCGGGGTGAGGGCACTTACTTTTGATGCAAAAGAATCCATGCGTCAAGAGTCGTGCGAACCTGTTTTCCGTCCGAAGCTTTCGGCGTAGGGTGGCCTCATTACTTCCTTGGTGGAAAAAATCTTGTGGGGGTCTGACCGTTCATGGCCACACTTGCGGCGAGTTGGCCGCCGCTGAGTCCCGGTGAACGCGCGGTGGCGATCGAGGTGCTGGTGCACGGCCCGCTGTCACGCAGCGAGATCGCCCGCCGGCTGAATCTCTCGGCGGGCAGCCTCACCCGGCTGACCAAGCCGCTGATCGAGTCGGGCCTGCTGATCGAGTCGGCCGAGGACACGACGCTCGCGGAGGTACGGCAGGGGCGGCCCTCGCAGCCATTGGACATCGTCCCCGCGTCCCGGTACTTCCTCGGGTTCAAGATCACCGAGGACAGGGTGTACGGGGTCGTCACCACGCTGCGCAGCGATATCGTGGCCCGTTACGACCGCCCGCTCACCACGCACGACCCCGCGCGGGTGGCCGATCTGCTGCACGAGATGACGGACGAGCCGGCTCGTGCGTTTCCCCGCCTGGCCGGGATCGGCATCGGCGTCGGCGGCAGCGTCCGGGACCGTTCGACAGTCGTCGACTCACCCTTTCTCGACTGGGCAGAGGTGCCGCTGGCCGAACTGGTCGAGAAGCGCACGGGGCTGCCGGTGGTCGTCGAGAACGACGTGGCGGCGCTGGTTGAGGCCGAGTCGTGGTTCGGCGCGGGGCGAGGCCTGGAGCGGTTCGCGGTGCTCACCATCGGGGCCGGGCTGGGCTATGGACTTGTCATCGGCGGCAGGCGGGTGGCCTCCTCCGAGGACGGTGAGGGCTTCGGCCGGCGCTGGATCGTCAACCCCTTCGGACCGCTCACCCCCTATGGCGAACGGGGCAGCGCCATCTCCCTGCTCACCATCCCCAGCATCCGCTACCAACTCCAGGCCGCGACTGGCCGTGGGATGACGTACGAGGAGATCCTCGGCGCGGCCGCGGAGGGCGAGCCCATGGCCGCCCGTGTCGTGGACGAGGCCGCCCAGGCACTGGGCACGCTCGTGGCCCAGATCGCCAACTTCGCGATGCCGCAGAAGATCCTGCTGGCCGGTGAGGGGGTGGGCCTCGTCGACGTAGTCGGCCCGGCGGTGGAGCAAGCGATCCTCGCCAACCGCCACCCCCAAGCCGCCCCGGTCAATCTGGAGACCAAGGTCTCCGACTTCCACGACTGGGCCCGCGGCGCCGCCGTTCTGGCCATCCAGGTGCTGGTCCTGGGATCGGCCGAGACCTGACGATCAGTGCGGCCGTGCCGCGTCCACGGCATAGCCGGGCACGGAGGGCCAGCGGACCGTCAGCACCACCGACTCCTCCTCCGCGATCCAGGAGTGGTCGACTCCGCGCCCCCACACCACGTAATCGCCCTGCCGCTCCAGGAGAACGCTGCGGCCGGGCAACTCGACGCGGAAGCGGCCGCTGATGAGGACCAGGAGCGCGGTCCGCTCCTCGCCGCGCACCCACTCGGCTCGTTCGTCACCCGGAGGGTGCACACCCCATTTGATCTCCACGGCATCGCTGTGGCGGGGATCGTCGGCCTCCTTGAAGTGACCGAGGATCCAGCCCCGGTCCAGTGCGGCGTCCTTGCCCGCGTTGCCCACATACACGCTGTCGTTCACGTAGGTGGACGCTAGCAGGGTTCAGTCCTTGCGAACGTCCTGGTGGATCTCCTGGTGTATGTCCTCCGCCGCGATCAGCGCCGGGTCGAGGATCACATCCTGCTCGCGGGCCGCGACGCTGGGCGCCTCGGGGAAGTGGCAGGCGGACAGATGGCCCTCGTGGTTGCCTTCGAGGCGGATCAGCGGGGGCTCCTCCCGCGCGCACTTGTCCTGGGCCTTCCAGCAGCGGGTGCGGAAGCGGCAGCCGGAGGGCGGGTCGATGGGGGAGGGGACGTCGCCGGCGAGGCGGATGCGCTCGCGGCGCGCGGTGCCGCTCGTCTCGGAGGCCGCGGCCTCGCCGTCGTCGGACTCCTCGGCCAGCAGGGCGGCCTCGGGGACCGCGGAGAGCAGGGCGTGGGTGTAGGGGTGGCGGGGGCGGAGGTAGATGGAGTCGCGGTCGCCGACCTCGACGATCTTGCCGAGGTACATGACCGCGACGCGCTGCGAGAAGTGGCGCACGACGGCGAGGTCATGGGCGATGAAGAGGAAGGCGATGCCCAGCTCGCGGCGGAGCTCCTGGAGGAGGTTGACGACCTGGGCCTGGATGGAGACATCGAGCGCGGAGACCGGCTCGTCGGCGACGATGAGCTTGGGTTCGAGGGCGAGCGCGCGGGCGACGCCGATGCGCTGGCGCTGGCCGCCGGAGAACTCATGGGGGAAGCGGTTGTAGTGCTCGGGGTTCAGGCCCACGGTCTCCAGCAGCTCGCGCACCCGGGCCTCGCGGCCGCCCGGCGGCTCGATGCCGTTGATCTCCATCGGCCCGGAGATGATCGCGCCCACGGTCTGCCGGGGGTTCAGCGAGGAGTACGGGTCCTGGAAGATCATCTGGATCTCGGAGCGGATCGGCGCCAGCTGATTGCGGTCCGCGTGGGTGATGTCCTGGCCCTGGTAGCTGATGGTCCCCGCGGTGGGCTCCAGCAGCCGGGTCAGCAGACGGCCGGTGGTGGACTTGCCGCAGCCGGACTCGCCGACCAGGCCGAAGCTCTCGCCCGCCCGCACGGTCAGATCGATGCCGTCCACCGCCTGGACGGCCCCGACCTTCCGTCTGAAGGGGAAGCCGCCCGTGATCGGGAAGTGCTTGGTCAGCTTCTCCGCGACCAGGAGGGGTTCCCCGGACGCGGCCGACGTGTCGTTGCCGTTGCTCATGGTCCGTGTCTCCTAAGAGCTATCCCGTAGCCGTGGTGTCGTTCGGGGTAGTGCGGTGTGCGGTCGTGTCGTTCCGGCGTGGGCCTTGGGCCGCTTGGGCGTGGGTCGGGTCTCATCCGGGGTTGCCACGGTGCACTTCCGGCGTTTCGCCGAGCAGAGGCCCGCTGTCCAGGGATGGAGGTCTCCGGAGTGCGGGCTGCCGCGCGGGTCCGGCCCGAGGGCGCGGACTTCGGTGCGGTTGACTCGGACAGGGCTTCTTGCAGCCCTGGGGTGAAGAGGATCTGGGCGGCCCGGGCGCGCGCGTGGTCCAGGCGGGCGGTGGCGGGGTCGTGAGGGTTGGCGAGGGTGGTGAAGGCGGCCAGGGCGGCGGAGACCGGGTCCCGGTCTCCGCGCAGCCCGCATCCGCCGCCCGCTGGGTCGCAGTGATGGACGCGGTCGCGCAGGGACTTGGGGACGCGGCGGCCGCACAGGCAGTGCTGGGACAGGGCGGTGGTGAAGGTCGAGGCGCGCAGGAGCCGGCCGCCGGTGGCCGTGCACTCAGCCGCGAGTGCGGTGATCAGCCGTCCGGGGGTGGTGGCGGAGCAGGCGCGGCCCCACAGGCGGAACCCGGTGCGGATGTCGCAGTCCTCGATGGTCAAGTTCGGGCCGTGGACGGCGACCAGTGCGGCGGCGGTCTTCTTCGCACGGTGGTGTTTGGCTTCGGCTTCGCGGGCGGCAGCCATCGCGTGCCGGGCTCGCAGGGTGCGGTAGCTGTTGCTGAGCTGGTCGCGGCAGTAGGGCTGGGTGGGCTTTCCGGTGGTGGTGCGGCGTGGCCCGGCCGGGGTGGCGGTGGTCCTGGGCGGCAGCCCGGCGGTGTGGCGGCGCTCGTCGCGCTGCTGTTGGCGGCGGGAGGGCCGGTACTGGGCGGGGTTGGCCGAACGACGGGAGCGGTCCAGGGCACGCTGACGGCCTTTGGCTTTGCGCCGCCGCACCATCAGGGCGTGCTGCTCGGCTTCGGTGAGGGTGATCGTGTCGACCCCGACGGGGCCGTGGTCCGGATCGCCGCTGGCGGGGAAGGAGACCACGGCGAGGTTGGAGACGTTACCGTCCACCCCGCCGACCCTGCCCAGGGCAGCGGCCTGGATGCGGCGGGCGCGGGTGGCCGGGGAAGCATAGCCGGGGGTGAGGACCATCAGATGGGCCTCGTAGGTCCAGCCACCGGGGGCTGTGGCGTCGCGGCGGCGGACCAGATCGACCTTGTGCCACCCGGCGGGGTCCGACAGGTAGTGCGCCAGGTAGGACCAGCGGCCGGCGCCCTGAGGCAGCCGGACCGGCAGCACCAGGTCCCCATCCCCGCTGTTCGGGCCGCTGGCGAAGACCACGGACAGCGGCCCGGTGTGGTCGAACCAGCTCGCTACCCGGGTGCGGGCACGCTCCCGGTCGTCGACGGCGCCGGTGGGGATGCAGCCCGTGGGGCGGGACAGCGCGGGGAGGTTGCGGGGCTGGGCCAGGACGGAGGTGCCCGGGGGCAGTGCCGCGGCCTGCGCGGGGGTGGTGATGTGGCCGGGCAGTGCGGGGTGCCGGAAGGCGTTCAGGTGGCCGGTCAGGGTGCCGTGCAGGCGGAAAGTCTCCCATTTCCGCTCCACTGTGTGGGAGCGGGCCCGGCCGGGGATACGGGTGTACTCCCACCAGCTGCCGGTGCGCGGGCGTCCGGCCCGCCGTCCGGAAGCATCGGGGTGCAGGTGCCGGGCTACCCCGATCCACACCTCATCCGCCTGATGCATCGCCAGCGCCTTGGAGACATGGTCGCCCAGCCAGCGTGAGCGCCCCACATGGGCGTAGGCGCGGTGCTCCAGACCGGTACGGGACAAGCCCAGTTCGGCCCGCCACGCCTTCGCGTCCCTCTCGCGGCGCACGTCACCGGCCCAGTAAGCGTCCACCACCGCCCGTGCGTCGCGCTGCAAGGCCCGCTTGACCTGCCACATCGCTCCGAATAGCAACTCCACCCGGCGCCGGGTCCCCGGGTCGTCCGCCACCAGCGGCAGCCGGATCACCGACGCCGCGGCATCCTTCTCCCGCCGCCATGGTTCGGCCTTGTTCGGCCCCCGAAACCGCCGACCCTCCCCAGGGGCAGAGGCAGGCTGTTGTCGCGGCAGCATCTTCATCTTCCCCCCTCTTCCCGGACCAGCGTCAACGTCAGGTACAACGCCGGGTTGTCAGTTCGGGTTACGGTCTGATGTACGCATCTTCGTGTGGCCTCGTGCTCCAGTTTCGAACTGCGAGCCTGGACCGACCTGTCAGGCCCGCAGTTGCAGATGCTGATCACCCGGCTGTGGAACCGCCGCCCCGACTGCGGCCGGGGACGCCCATGGGCTCTGACCTATGCGACCGGCTGCTGCTGGTTGCACTGGCTTACTGCGCCAACCTGCGTTCACGACAAGAAGCGCACCGCGAAGTCCAAGAACTATCGGCGCAGTGCCAACGCCCAGGTGGTGTGTGCCGGGCCCGGGACGGCGTGTCGTCGCGGTCGGCAGGACCTGGCCCGGCAACCGCAATGATGTGGTGGTCTTCCGGGAAACCCTCGGCCAGACCCTGCTGGCCCACCCCTGCCTGTCCGGTGACGGTGGGCGGCGGGGTATCGGCACCATCCGCTCTCCGCACCGCGGACCGGGCGGGAAGATCATCAAGACGTGGAGGTCACCGCGTAGCAAGAACACCACGACACCCACCCCGAGACAGACGCCTGACCTGGCATTATGGAACATCTCCTAGGCCAGCCGGGGCTTGATCTGCTCGATGAAGATGGTCTGCTTGCGGTCGGCGGCCAGATGGCAGGCCGCGCCCCGCCCGTCGGGCAGCGAGGGGCGCTCGGTGGCGCACCGGTCGCCGTCGACCTCCTGGGTGTGGGCGCAGCGCGGGTGGAAGGGGCAGCCGGGCGGTGGGGACAGCAGGCTGGGCGGGGCGCCGGGGATGGGGCTCAGCGGCTCGTCGACGGCGGAGTTCAGCCGCGGCATGGAGCCCAGCAGCCCCCAGGTGTACGGATGCTGGGGGGCCCGGAGCACTTCGCGGACCGTGCCGCGCTCCACGGCCCGGCCGGCATACATGACCAGCAGATCGTCGGCGGTGTTGGCGACCACGCCCAGATCGTGGGTGATGAGGATGATCGCGGAGCCGAACTCCTGCTGGAGATCCTTGAGCAGGTCGAGGATCTGGGCCTGGACGGTGACGTCCAGGGCGGTGGTCGGCTCGTCGGCGATGAGCAGATCAGGGTCGCAGACCAGGGCCATGGCGATCATCGCGCGCTGCCGCATACCGCCGGAGAACTGGTGCGGATAGTCGCGCACCCGCAGCTTGGCGTTCGGGATGCCGACCTTCTCCAGCATCTCGATGGCGCGCCCCCATGCCTCGCGCTTGGAGGCCCCGGTGTGCTTGCGGTAGGGCTCGGCGATCTGGCGGCCGACGGTGTAGTACGGCGAGAGGGCGGTGAGCGAGTCCTGGAAGATCATCGCCATCTTGTTGCCGCGCAGCTTCTCCAGGGCGCGCTCGGGCGCCCCGGTCAGCTCCTGGCCGTCCAGCGCGATCTCGCCGCGGATCTCCGTGTTGCGCGGGTCGTGCAGCCCGAGGACCGCGAGGTTGGTGACGGACTTGCCGGAGCCGGACTCGCCGACGATGCCGAGGGTGCGCCCGCGCTCGAGGTCGAAGGAGAGGCCGTCCACGGCCTTGACGACGCCGTCCTCGGTGGCGAAGCGCACATACAGGTCGCGCACGGACAGGAAGGCGTCGCCCGCGGCGGGGGCCGGGGTGGCCTCGGACTTGGTCAGGGTGGTCACGTCGGTCGTACTCCTAGGCGAGGCGCACGCGCGGGTCGATGACGGCGTACAGCGCGTCGACGATGATGTTGGCGATGACGATCGCCGTGCAGCTGAAGAGCATCACGCCCATCAGCATCGGGAGGTCCTTCTCGGTCACCGACTCCACGGCGAGCCGGCCCAGGCCGTGCAGGGTGAAGGTGAACTCCGTGATCATCGCGCCGCCGAACAGCGAGCCCAGGTCGATGCCGACGATGGTGATGATCGGGGCGATCGCGCCGCGCCAGGCGTAGCGGAAGAAGACCGTACGCCCCGACATCCCCTTGGCCCGCGCGGTGCGCACATGCTCCTCGTTGAGCTGCTCGACCATCTGGGAGCGCGTCATACGGCTGTAGTTGGCGATGAAGATGATGGAGAGCACCAGCCAGGGCAGCAGCAGCCCGCTGAACCACTTGGCCGGATTCTCGGTGATCGGCGTGTACTCGGGCCGGTCGATCAGACCCCAGGTGTCGACCAGCAGCCACAGCGCGATGACGCCGACGAAGTAGATCTGCAGCGAGTTGCCTATCAGCGACAGGGAGCTGAAGAACTTGTCGGTGAAGGTGCCGCGCTTGGCCGCCGCGATCATGCCGATGGACACCCCGATGATCAGGAACACGGCGGCGCCGCCGACGGCGAGCGAGAGCGTCGTGGGGTAGCGGTCCAGGATGGTCTCCCAGACCGGCTGGGAGTTGCGGAAGGAGTAGCCGAAGCAGGGGGCCGGGCAGTGGCCGATCTCGAAGTCCCGGCCGGCGAAGATGCCGACGAGATAGTGCCAGTACTGGAGCGGGACGGGCTCGTCGAGGCCCAGGTTCTTGTTGATGAGGGCGATGGCGTCCGGGCCGCAGTTCTTGCCGCAGGCCAGCTGCGCCGGCTCGGAGGGCAGCGCGAAGAAGAGGAAGAACGTGATCGCGCTGATCAGGAGGATGATGACGATCGCGCCGAGAGAGCGGCGTACGAGGAAACGAAGCATGGCGTCGCGGGTCTTCCGGTACGGGCGCCTTGGGCGACCAGGGCGGATCGGACGGGCGGCGCTGTCCGCCACCCGCGGAGGGTGGCGGACAGCGTGCCCTGGGGGCTGATGGGGTAACCGACTGCTACTTCACATACACCGCGGTCGGGTCTGCGGTTCCGTACACCGAGTGGTACTTGATGCCGCCGAGGCCCGAACCCCAGATGTTCCACTGCCGGTTGTAGAAGAGCGGAACGGCCGGCACATCGTCGGTGAGGATCTTGTTGGCCAGCGTGACCCACTCACCCGACGCCTTCTCCACGTCCGTGATCTTCAGGATGCGGGCGATCTCGGCGTCGACCGTGCTGTTCTTGAGGTGCCAGTAGTTCTGCGAGCCGTCGGCGACGTTCTTGCCGTCGAACAGCGGCGGGACCACGGTCGAGCCGACCGGCCAGTCGGCGCCCCAGGAGGCGCGGTAGATGTCGAAGCCGTTGTCGACCTTGGCGATCTCGGTGGTGTAGTTGTTGGAGTCGATCTCCTTCTTCTCCACCTTGAACCCGGCCGCCTCCAGAGCCTTGACGACGACCACGGAGACGTTCTGGTACTCGGTGGTGTTGGGGTAGGCGTAGACGATCTCCTGCCCCTCCTTGCCCGCCTCCTTCAGCAGCTCCTTGGCCTTCTTGGTGTCGCCGCCCTCGTTCCCCTTCTTCGTCTTGCCGAAGGGGTCGAAGTTCTTCCACCCGGCGAGCGAGGGAGCCAGCAGGTTGCCCGCCACCTGCCCGGCCCGCTTGCCGCCGAACTGGCCGAGGATCTGGTCGTTGGGCATGGCGTACGCGAGGGCCTGCCGGACCTTCTTGTCCTTGATCCGGTCCATGTTGATGGCCATGTAGTCGACGTACGGCTGCACCTCCAGGAAGGTGCGCGACTTGGCACCCGCGTCCTTGGCGACCTCCTGGGCGGCCTCGACCGTGACCGCGTTGGTGAAGCTCATCGCCTGCTTGTCGCTGCCCCGCTCGGCCAGCAGCCGGCGGGCGGAGTCGGGCTCCTGGATGCCGAAGCGGATGTCGAACTTGTCCGGGTACTGGTGGCGGACCGCGTCCGTCTGCGGGTCCCACTTGTCGTTGCGCACCAGGGTCAGCGACTTGCCCGGGTTCAGCTTTTCGATCTTGTACGGGCCGGAGGAGACCGGGTGGTTGTTGTACTTGTCGGCGGTGTCCTTCTTGCCGTCGGAGGGCACCGCGCCGACGTTCGGCATGGCGACCGCGTACGGGGTGTCCGCGTGCGGCGCCTTGAAGTGGAAGACGATCGTCTTGTCGTTCGGGGTGTCGAGCACGTCCTTGGGCAGGTGCTTGCCCTTGTACGGGCCGTCCGGCAGCGCCTTGCGGAAGCTCTGGCCGTCGCCCGAGAGCCACTGCGGGATGTACAGCGGACCGTCGGTGGCCCACTTGGCGTAGAGCCGCTCGATGGACTGCCGGACATCGGCGGAGGTGATCGGGGACCCGTCCTCGAACTTGAGGTTGTCCTTGAGCGTGTACGTCCAGGTCTTACCGCCGTCCGAGGACTTGCCGGTGTCGGTGGCGAGGTCGCCGACCAGCTTCACCTGGCCCTTGTCGTCGACCTTGTAGGTGGTCAGCGACCGGTTGTAGAGCATCTGGACGGTCAGCATGTCGGCGTAGTAGATCTGTGCCGGGTCGAGATAGGTGAAGGCGTCACGCTGCAGGACGTTGACCGTCCCGCCCTTCTTGGCGCCGGGCACGTCGGCCGCCGGGCCGGTGGAGTCGGTCGCGGTGCCGAGCGAGTAGTTCTCGGCCCTGGCCTTGTCGGGCTTGTTCTCGACGGGATCCTCCTCGTTGCCCCCGCCGCTGCTGCAGGCCGAGAGCACGAGGGCCCCGATCGCCAGAGAGACGGCCGCGAGCCGCCCTCTGCCCCGTGTGGATGAGGTCATGTGTCGTTGCACCTGCCTAGCGCTTAGTCTTCGGATCGAATGCGTCCCGGACCGAGTCCCCGAGCAGGTTGAAGGCCACCACGAAGATCACCATGGCCACGCCCGGGAAGAACATGTACGTGATGTCGTTCTGGTAGTGCCTGGCGCCGGTGGCGAACATCCGGCCCCAGTCGGGGGTCGGCTCGACGAGCCCGACTCCCAGGAAGGAGAGCCCGGCCTCGGCGGTCACGAAGGTCGGCAGCATCAGCGTCGACTGCACCAGGATCGGCGTCCACAGATTGGGCAGCAGCTCCTTGCGGATGATCCTCCACGGGGAGGCGCCGGTCACCTTCGCGGCCTCCACGAACTCCCGCTCACGCAGGCTGAGCACCTGTCCGCGCAGCAGCCGCGCCAGGCCCATCCAGCCCAGCGCCCACTGGACCAGGATCAGGGTGATGACCCGTAGATAGGTCGGCGTCTCCTTCTCCGGATTGACGAAGAGCGAGTAGACGACGGGCGTGAAGGCCACGAACGAGAGCTGGGCCGGGAAGGCGAGCAGCAGATCGATGAAGCGGCCGAGGAAGTAGTCGGTCTTGCCGCCCATATAGCCGGCCGTGACGCCGACGAGGATGCCGGTGAGGGTGCACAGGAGGGTGACGGCGACCGCGATCAGAAGCGAGGTCCGTATGCCGTACAGGAGTTGGGTGAACACATCCCGGCCGAGCTGGGGCTGGAGGCCGAACCAGAACTCGCCGTCGATGCCCCCGTTGGGCTTGATGGGATAGTAGAACTCGTTGAGCAGCCCGGGCCTGTCGAGTCCGTAAGTGGTGTACGGATCCTTGCCGTACAGCCAGGCGATCACGGGCGCAAGTAAGGCGATCAGAAAGAAGAAGATCACGACGTAGGCCGAAATCACGCCTGTCTTGTCGCGTTTGAAGCGCCGCCACATCAACTGGCCGGGCGACCGCCCCACCAACGGCGCGCCGTCTTTGCCGACTTGTGCCGTCGGCACGGCATCCGGGCCGGGCGCGTTCGCCCCGGGCACGGCGGCCTGGGAAGGACTCGTCATCGCGTAGCGCCCCCCGCACTGATCGCTGTGTCTGTTTCGCGCTGGTCTACTCGCGTCATGTCGTTCCCGTCCGCCGGTGGTCGTGCGCGGTTCGGGATGAGCGGACTTTCGCAACCGAATAACAGCTCAGTCAAGGGGCCAGCGGAAGCGGAAGGGGTGCTCGCGGCAACCTTGAGCGAACATTTTGCAGATCGAGGTCCCGGCGTGCTTGACAGAGATCCCTGGATGGCGACAAAGAGTGAGCAAGGCACATCAAACGCGTTAACACGCAAGCAACTTGGCTGACGCGATACCGATATACGGACGCGTCAGGCTGAACTGCGTACGGCCGTGCGGGTGCCGTAGACCGGCCGGGGCGCGCCATGTCGCCCCGGCCGGTCGCTTGTGTCGGCACATTGCTGACGCCGGGACGGTTGATCAGGGGCCGGGGCGGGGCAAACCTACAGCCATGGGGCAGGGACGGATACTCAATCGCGGCGCGCGCACCTTCGGGGCGCTGGTATGCGCTGTTCTCGGGCTGATCTCACTGGCGTGGATCGTCCGGGACTTCGACAAGGCCGACGAGGCCAGCCATGTCTGGTGGACCTGGGCCGGGATACCGTACCGGCTCCCGGACAGCATCTTCGGCACCTCCCTCGCCGATCCGCTCCTGCTCGCCGTGTACGTGGCCGCCGGGATCGCGGCGCTGCGCTCGTCGGCCGCCGCCGGGGCGCTGGGCTCGGCCGCCGCCGCCACGGTCGTGCTGCGCCTGCCCAGCCTCTGGAATCTGCACGCCGACTGGATGCAGGGCATCCCCGACGGACTGAAGACCCGCGCGCAGCTGAGCTCGTGGGCGGCGGTCGTGCTCGGGGGCGTTCTGCTGGCGGTCGTGGCCGCCGCCCGGCGCCCGGCCGATGGGACCGCCGCCGACTACGCCGTCTCGCCCGTCGACAGCCCGCCCGGCCGGCCGAGGCCCGGGGCCGCGGTGACGGCGGCGCTGTTCCTGGGGGCCGTCGCGGTCGTCGAGGGCGCCTGGCAGATCTACTGGGCCCAGAAGCGGGGCTGGGACATCTACGAGCACCAGCTCACCGGCAAATACATGCTCACCACGCTGCTCTCGCCGCCCGGGGCATGGGCGGCCTGGACGGCGATCGCGCTCGCGCTGACGGCCGCCTTCGCGGCGATCGGCCGGGCGCCGCTGGCCCGGCCGCTGGGGATGACGGCGGCCGCCCTGGTGCTGGGCGACGGGGTCAGCGCGATCTCCGCGTACATCAAGTTCGACTACCTCGAGCACTTCGACGACCTGCCGACCGTGGGCGTGCTCTCCGTGCTGACCGCGTTCCTCGAGGGGATCGTCGGGCTGGTCGCGCTGATCGTGCTGGCGCAGCCCGCCGACCCCGCGGACAACCCTCCGCTCGCCGGATGGGGTCAGCCCGCGGCTCAGCCGTACGGGGGCTACGGCGGGTACGGCGGTTACGGGCCGGCGGACGGCGGTTACGGCGGCGCGGCGGGCGGCGGTTACGGGCCGGCGGACGGTGGCTATGGGCCGACGGGCGGAGCGGGCGGTGGCTCCGGCTACACCCCGCCGCCTCCCAGCCCGCCCACGGCCCCGCCCGGCCCGCCGCCCGCGACCCCGCCCGCCGCCCCGCCGCCGCCCTCCTCGCCGCCGCCTCCGCCGCCGCCCGGCTGGTAGGCAGGCTCCGTTCCGCTCAGCTCACGCCGAGCGAGCGCCTGAGGAAGTCCACCTGGAGCAGGAGCAGGTTCTCGGCGACCTGTTCCTGCGGGGTCATATGGGTCACCCCGGACAGCGGCAGCACCTCGTGCGGGCGGCCGGCCGCGAGAAGGGCCGAGGAGAGCCGCAGGGTGTGCGCGGCGACCACATTGTCGTCGGCCAGGCCATGGATGATCATCATCGGGCGGTGCGGCTCCGCCGCGCCGTACAGCCCCTCGTCGGTGACCAGCGAGTTGGCGGCGTAGACCTCCGGCTGCTCGTCGGGGTGGCCGAGATACCGCTCGGTGTAGTGGGTGTCGTACAGCCGCTGATCGGTCACCGGGGCGCCCACGACGCCCGCGTGGAAGACATCGGGGCGGCGCAGCACCGCGAGCCCCGCCAGAAGGCCGCCGTAGGACCAGCCGCGGATGGCGACCCTGGAGAGGTCGAGGGGATAGCGCTCGGCCAGCGCCGCCAGCGCGTCGACCTGGTCCTGAAGGCTCACGCCCGCCAGGTCGTCGCGGACGGCCTTCTCCCAGGCGGGGGAGCGGCCGGGCGTACCGCGGCCGTCGGCGACGATCACCGCGAAGCCCTGGTCGGCGAACCACTGCGAGGTCAGATGGGCGTTGTGGGAGGCCAGCACGCGCTGGCCGTGCGGGCCGCCGTAGGGGTCCATGAGGACGGGCAGCGGCCCGTCGTCCGCGGTGTGGCCGGCCGGCAGCAGCACGGCGCAGGGGATCTGGCGCTCGCCCGCGTGGACCAGCTGCGGGCGGGCGGTTATGACGGGCCGCTCGGCGTACGAGGCGATCTCGGCGAGGCGGCCGGCCGAGCCGTCGGCGGTGAGCCCGAACACCTCCACCGCCGCGCCGGGCCGGTCCGGTTCGGCGCACGCCAGGACGATCACCTCGCCGCCGCGCACCGCGGACCGCACGGCGGGGCCGGGCCGCTTGTCGACCGCCTCCCAGCCGCCCTGGTCGCCGCTGCCGCGGTACCACGCGCGGAAGACCCCGATGTCGCCGGGCTGTTCGGGCAGTTCGGCGTCCGCGCCCGGCGAGGCGGAGAAGAGCACGTCCTCCTCACCGATGTCGAGGACCGCCCGGACGTGCAGCGCGCCCGAGGTCAGCTTGCGGTCGCCGACCATCAGCACCCGTGCGCCGCCCTCGTCCGCGATGCGCACGAGCCGTCCGTCCGGCGTCCACCCCGGTACACCAGGGAAAAGATCAAGCCAGACCGCGTCCTCGTCCACATGGACGGTACGGGTGCGCCCGGTGGCGGTGTCCACGGCCAGATAGACCTGGCTGCGCTGGTCGCGGGCCTGGACCAGCAGCAGCGGCGGGCCGTAGGAGGACCAGTGCACCCGCGCGAGATACGGATGGCGCCGCCGGTCCCATTCGATCTCGGTGCGGGCCCCGTCCAGGCCCAGCAGCACCAGCCGCACCTCGGCGTTGTCGGTGCCCGCGGCCGGGTACGCGACCTCGGCGGGCTCCCGGCCGGGGTGCGCGGGGTCGGCGATCCACCAGCGCCGTACGGGTGCGTCGTCGACCCGGGCGACCAGCAGCGCATCGCTGTCCGGCGACCACCAGAAGCCGCGTGAGCGGTCCATCTCCTCGGCCGCGATGAACTCCGCGAGCCCATAGGTGACCGTCTCGCCCTCCGGTTCGGCCAGCGCCCGGTCGCCGCCGCCCTCGGTATCCGTGACGCGCAGCGCGCCCTGCGCCACATAGGCGATGCGGCGTCCGTCCGGAGACGGGCGCGGGTCGATCACCGGCCCCGGCACGGGGAGTTCGCGGGTTACGCCGGCGCGCAACTCGGAGGCGAACAGCCGGCCCGAGAGTGCGAAAGCGGCCAATTCGGCGGTCAGGTCGGTGGCGTAGCCGATGACGCCCCCGGAGCCCTCCCTGCTGCGCTCGCGGCGCGCCCGCTCCTCGGCGGACAACTGCTCGTCGGCGCCGCCGAGCAGGGCGGCCGGGTCGGCGGCCGGGTACTCCCGCCGCTCGGTCAGGTCGTGCACCCACAGGAGGTTGGCGCGGTCGGTGCCGGAGCGCGAGCGCAGGAACACCACCCGCGAGTCGTCGGGCGCCACGACGAAGGCGCGCGGCGCCCCAAGGGTGAAGCGCTGGGTGCGGGCGTGCTGCCGAGGGAACGAGAGCTGTCCGGTCATGGGCCGAGCCTACGACCTGGGGCGCGCCGCTCCGGCCCTGTTGCCGCGGGCATGTTCCGCCCGCGGCGGCCGCGGAGATCAACTCGCCGAATGTGGCGAGAATCAGGCCAGATGACGAGGCCAATGGTGCGAACAGGCATGCGCCCCTGTCATGCTCCCGTGCACCGAGTCGTGCGCGCGGGCCCATAGTTATGATCGATTGCGCATAGTGGGTAGGCCCCCTGTGGCATGAATATGTTGTCCGTTCGAGCGCGTGTACCTGGAGGTGAGCCGCTGTGGCGCTCTCGATTTCGTTGGTCGTGCTGCTGCTGATCATCGTCTTCATGCTCGTCCAGAAGGCTGGGCTGAAGTCGGGGCACGCGGTCCTCTGTGTGCTGCTCGGCTTCTACCTCGCCAGTTCGTCGATCGCCCCGACGATCGACGACCTCACGACGAACGTGGCGAACATGATCGGGGACGTGGATCTCTGACGCATGGCTGACCCGCGGCTCCGGCCGCGGGGCTCGTAGGCTGTGCTCATGACCCCGGTCCTTCCCGCCCGTCGCCTGCTCCTGGTACATGCACATCCGGACGACGAGTCGATCAACAACGGCGCGACCATGGCCAAGTACGCCGCCGAGGGTGCGCAGGTCACACTGGTGACCTGCACGCTCGGCGAGGAGGGCGAGATCATCCCGCCCGCCCTGGCGCACTTGGCCGCCGACCGCGACGATGCGCTCGGCCCGCACCGGATCGGCGAACTCGCCGTGGCGATGAAGGCGTTGGGGGTCAGCGATCACCGCTTCCTGGGCGGTGCGGGACGGTACCGCGACTCCGGGATGATGGGCGCCCCGCAGAACGCCCGCCCGGAGTGCTTCTGGCGGGCGGAGGTGGACGACGCCGCCGCCCACCTGGTCGAGGTGGTCCGTGAGGTGCGCCCGCAGGTCCTGGTCACCTACGACCCGCAGGGTGGCTACGGCCACCCCGACCACATCCAGGCGCACCGCGTCGCCATGCGCGCGGCGGAGCTCGCCGCGGAACCGGCCTACCGCCGGGACCTGGGCGCCCCGCACCAGATCGGCAAGATCTACTGGAACTGCGTCCCGCGCTCGGAACTCGAGGAGGGCTTCGCCCGGCTGCGCGCCCAGGGCGACGGGGCCCCCTTCCCGGGGATCGCCTCGGCCGGGGATGTGCCGGGCGTGGTCGACGACGCGCGGGTGACGGCGACGGTGGACGGCGCCGCGTACGCCGAGGCGAAGGCGGAAGCCATGCGCGCCCACGCCACCCAGATCACGGTCGACGGGCCCTTCTTCGCACTCTCGAACGATCTGGGGCAGCCGCTGTCCGCCATGGAGCACTATCTGCTCATCAGAGGGCAGGCGGTCGCCGCTTCCGGCTCGGACCGGGGCCGTGAGGACGATCTGTTCGCGGGGGTGTCGGCATGACGGCCGCGCGCCTGGGGGCGTATGCGCTGCTCGGCGTGGTGGGGGTGCTGGTCGCCGCCGCGGGCGCGCTGGTCCAAGCGGCCTGGTTCCCCGGTGGGTTGCTGCTCGCGCTGCTCGCGATCGGCGCGCTGTGTTACGGCGGGGCCAAGGCGACCGACACCCGGGCGGGCGGGGTGGTGCCCGCCGGGGCGTGGGTGATCTCCGTGTTGTTTCTCACCGTGAGCCGCCCCGAGGGAGACTTTCTTTTTGGCGCCGGAGCGGGCTCCTATGCTTTTCTTCTGGGCGGAATGTTCGCCGGTGTGATGTGCGCCACGATGCCGAAGGTGTCGCAACCGGGCAGCGGCCCGGCCCGACTTGGTAAGTGACGTCACGTTTTCGCCTGGGCGTCCGCCAGGATGACGGACCGTGCCCGCCGGTGTGCGGGACGTGCTGTTACAGCGGTCGTCAAGTGCCTGCCCGCGGGGCCCAGTAAGGTGGTCCCGCCGCCGAGCCGCCCGCGCGAGTCTGACGGGCGGCGGAGCTAACTGGGAGAACCTGCTTTGAGCCGTGAATCTGACAGTTCGTCCTCCGGGACCCGCAAGGGCAGTGGCGCCGCCGCCTACCCGCCCGGCACCCCGCCGTACGGATCCCGCCAGTACCCCTCGCCGAACCCGGCACAGGAGGCCCAGGGCTCCGGTGACGGCGAGGCGCGTGCCGCGGCCCAGCCGGAGGAACCCAAGACCGAGACCACGCTGACGACCCGGATCCGGATCAACATCCCCGGGTCGCGGCCCATCCCGCCGGTGGTCATGCGCACCCCGGTCGGCGAGGAGGGCGTGCCGAACCAGCGCTCCGCCGACGACCCCGAGGGCGCCGACGGCCCGGCCGGGCCGGACGCCGCCCCGGCGGGCCCGGGCGCGGCCGGACCGGCGCGGGGGGAGCACGGGGAGCCCTCGGCGAACAAACCCGAGAAGAAGAAGGAGGACCGGACCAGCGACTGGTTCGCGCCTCGTAAGGGCAAGGGCAACACGTCGACGGGGAGCACGCCGCAGCCCCCGGTGCCGCCGGCCGCCACGCCGCCGGCCCCTGGGCCCGCCGCGGCCGAGCCGTTCGGGGCCGAGCCGTTCGGGGCCGAGCCCTTCGGGGCCGGGGCGTTCGCGCCCGAGGCCTCCGCCGCGCCCTCGGCCGCGGAGACCACGCAGCCGTTCCCGGCCCCCGACTTCTCCGCCCCGGAGAGCCCGTTCTCTGCTCCGGAGACCACGCAGCAGTTCCCCGCCCCGTCGCTGGGCGGTGGGGCGGGTGCCGACCTGCCGTACTTCACCGACACCCCGCAGAGCGGCTTCCCCGGGGTGGCGGAGCCCAGCGGCCCGACGACCGGCCCGGTCACCGGCGGGATGCGGCTGCCCACGCGGAGCCCGGGCGCCACCCAGCCGCCGCTCGGCGGCGGCGCCGGGCTCGCCGGGCAGCCGCCCACCCCGCCGAACGGCTCGCCGCTGTCCGGCAGCCTCGGCGCCACCACCGGCGCGAGCCCCGCGCCGTCGGCCGGGCCGTTCGACGGCCTCGGCGGCAAGCCGGGCCTGGACTCCGCCGCGGACCGGCCGCTGTTCCGCGACCCCGACCCGACCCCGGGCGGGGGCGTGCCGGCCGAGCATGTCTCCGGAGAGACGCTGGTCAGCGGCATTCCCGTCGTCCCGCCCGCCGAGAACCGGCCAGGCTCGCCCTTCCCGCCCCCCGGGACCGGCCCCGCCGCGCCCGCTCCGTCCGATGAGGCCGGCGCTCCGGCGAGCAGCCCCAAGCCGCCCGCCGCCCCGGCGGCCGCCCGCCCCAAGAAGAAGGGGCGCTCCAAGCTGGTTCTGGCGGTCGGCGCGCTCGTCTTCGTCGGCTGCGGCGCGTACGGCGCCGGCCTGGTGATGAACCACGCCGATGTCCCGAACGGCACCACCGTCCTGGGCGTCGACATCGGCGGCACCTCCAAGGAGACGGCCGTACAGAAGCTGGACACCGCGCTGGAGGGCCGTACCACCGCCCCGCTGAAGGTGTCCGTGGACGGCCAGCAGAAGCAGATCAAGCCGTCCGTCGCGGGCCTGACGCTGGACACCGAGGCCACGGTCCGCGGCGTCGCCGGCCGCGACTACAACCCGATCACCGTGATCGGCTCGCTGTTCGGCGGCACCCACGAGGCCGATCCCGTCGTCACGGTCGACGAGGAGAAGCTGAAGGACGCGCTGGAACGGCTCGCGGGCACCTCGGGCACGGCGCGCGAGGGCACGATCGAGTTCAAGCCCGGCAAGGCCGTCGCGGTGTATGGCAAGGCGGGCAAGGGGCTGGACGTCGACAAGGCGGTCGCGGCAGTGGACGAGGCGTTCCGGCAGCGGGCCGCCACGGGTGAGAACAAGGTCATCACCCTGCCCGTCGTCACCAAGCAGCCGCAGATCAGCAACGCCGAGGTCGACCGGAAGATGCGGACCTTCGCCCAGCCCGCGATGTCGGACTTCGTCAAGGTCCAGACGGACCCGGCACACTCGCTGCCGCTGAGCCCGCAGAACTCCCTGTGGAAGATCCTGTCCGTGCGGGTGGTGGACGGCAAGCTGGTGGAGCACTACGACCTGAAGGCCCTGAAGGAGCTGTACGGCGGCCTCTTCGACGGCGTGCTGATCCAGCGCGGCAACGGCAGCAAGCAGCCGGTCGCCCCGACGGACGTCGCGGTGGCGCTGGGCCAGGCGCTGAAGGGCAAGACCCCGGCCGAGCGGATCGGCATCATCGAGACCAACGGCAACTGAGCGAGGCGCGTACGGCCCCCGTCCGGCACCGGGCGGGGGCCGTCGTATGCCCGGCACCGGGCGCGGGGTCAGGCGCGGACCATGACATCTGTCATGCCGAGGCCACGACCGCTGACACTGCCGGGACGAGCCGCGCTGGGCGAAGCTTGGGCCATGACCGCAACAACCGCTCAGTCCGCTCCCGGCACGGCCGCCGGATCCGGCGGCCGTGCCG
>NZ_NCSM01000003.1:10820-131715 GCF_002224125.1 Streptomyces sp. NBS 14/10 | reverse complement strand
CCTGGATCTCACGCTGCACCCGGGCGAGACCGTCGCGCTGCTCGGGCCCAACGGGGCGGGGAAGTCCTCGACCCTCGATCTGCTGCTGGGGCTGCGTACCCCCGACTCCGGCCTGGTCCGGATCTTCGGCACCACCCCACGCCAGGCCATCGAGGGCGGCCGGGTGGGCGCGATGCTGCAGAGCGGCGGGCTGATGGAGGAGGTCACGGTCCAGGAGCTGGTGCGGCTCGCCTGCGATCTGCACCCCCGGGCCCATCCGGTGCGGCAGGTCCTGGAGGAGGCGGGCATCACGGACATCGCCGACCGGAAGGTGAACAAGCTCTCCGGCGGCCAGGAGCAGCGGGTGCGCTTCGCGCTGGCCACCGCGGGCGCCTCCGACCTGATCGTGCTGGACGAGCCGACCACCGGCATGGACGTCTCGTCCCGGCAGACCTTCTGGGCCGCGATGCGGTCACAGGCGCGGCAGGGCCGCACCATCCTCTTCGCCACCCACTACCTCGAAGAGGCCGACGCGATAGCCGACCGCGTGATCGTGCTGCACCGCGGGCGGGTGCTCGCCGACGGCACGTCCGCGGAGATCAAGGCGATGGCCGGGGCCCGGCGGATCTCCTTCGAGCTCGACGAGCCGGCCGATGAGGCGGCGCTGCGCATACTGCCGGGCCTGACCGGGATCGAGATATCGGGGCGTACGGTCCGGATGCGGTCGAGCGACGCCGACGCGACGGTCCACGCGCTCTACGGCCTCGGGGTGTATCCGCGCGGTATCGAGGTCGCGGGCCTCGGCCTTGAACAGGCGTTCCTCGCCATCACCGACGCCGCGACCGCTGAGGAGGCGGGACGATGACCACCCTGATCAAGTTGGAGATCACCCGCGCCCTGCGCAACAAGAAGTTCATGTTCTTCACGGTCGTCTACCCCTCGGCGTTGTTCCTGGTGATCGCGGGGACCAGCGACACCACCTCCCTGGTGCCGCACACCCATCTGACGATGCCGCTGTACTACATGGTGGCGATGGCCTCCTTCGGCTCGCTGACGGCCGTGCTGATGGGCAACAGCGAGCGCATAGCCAAGGAGCGCGAATCGGGCTGGGTGAGACAGCTGAGGCTCACCGCGCTGCCCGGGCGCGGCTATGTGATGGCCAAGATCGCCTCGGCGGCGGTGGCCACCCTGCCCGCGATCGTGGTCGTCTTCGTCGTGGCCGCGGCCGTCAAGGACGTGCGGCTCGACGCCGCGTGGCAGTGGCTCGCCCTGACCGGCGCGATATGGGCTGGCTCCCTGGTGTTCGCCGCGCTGGGCGTGGCCATCGGCTATCTGGCGTCCGGTGACGCCGTACGCCCGCTGACGATGATCATCTACTTTGGCCTCTCGATCCTCGGCGGGCTGTGGTCGCCGACGACCGCGTATCCCCAGTGGCTGCAGAACATATCCGACTATCTGCCCACCCATGCCTATGCGGCGCTCGGTCAGGCGATCGAGCTGGGCGGCGCGCCGCACACCAAGGACATCGCCCTCCTGGTCGGCTATCTGGTGCTCTTCGCGGGCGCGGCCGCCTGGCTGTACCGCAAGGACACCCGCAAGGCATGAGCGGCACGGACGAGCGGCGTGCGGAGGGGAGCTGGCGTACGGAGGGGAGCGGGCGTGCGGCGGCGAGCGGACCGGCCGAGCGGGGCGGCGCCCGCTGGGTGGCATGGCGCCGGTCGCTGACGCGGGAGGACGATGTGCTGACCGGCGTCGGCCGCGAGGTCAGCGATCGCAGGCAGGCCATGATCAGGCTGCTGTGGGTCGGCATCTGGATGGCGTATATGACCGGCCCGGTCGGTGATCTGCTGGACGGCGGCCACCGCCCCCTCGCCACGGCCCTGGGCTGCCTGGGGCTGCTGGCCTTTCTCGCCGCCTATTGCCAGCTCCTGTTCCGCAATGCCGGCCGGCCCCTGGACCTCAGAAAGGCCGGTGGGGCGCTGGTCGCGATGGCCGCGCTGGCCGCCGCCCTGGCGCTGACGCTCGGCGACACCTGGCTGGTGCTCTTCGTCTATGTGTCGGTGGCCTGCGGTGCGGTGCTCCCGCTCAAGGCCGCGCGGCTGACGGTCCCGCTGGTCACCGTCGTCCTGATGCTCGTCGGCCTGACGGCCGGGGACGCCCCGCATCTGCTGGCCGTCCTGGGGATCCCCGCCCTGCTCGGGGGGTTCGCGATGAGCGGGGTGCGGCAGTTGGTCCGTACGACCAGGGCGCTGCGGGAGGCGCGGGCCACCGTCGCCCATCTCGCCGCCAACGAGGAGCGGCTGCGGCTCGCCCGCGATCTGCACGATCTGCTCGGCCACTCCCTGTCGCTGATCACGCTCAAGAGCGAGCTGGCCGGGCGGCTCCTCCCCGACCAGCCGGAACAGGCCGGGCGGCAGGTCGCCGATATCGAGCGGGTCAGCCGCCAGGCGCTCGTCGACGTACGGGAGGCGGTCAGCGGGTTCCGCCGCCCGACGCTGGAGGCGGAGGCGGCCGGGGCCCGGATCGCGCTGACCGCCGCGGGCATGGCCGCCGATCTCGGCCGGACCGCCGACGGCCATCCGGACCTGCCGCCCGATGAGGAGGGGGCCCTCGCGTGGGCGCTGCGCGAGGGGATCACCAATGTGGTGCGGCACAGCGGGGCGCGGCGCTGCACGGTGACGCTCATCGAGGCCGGTGACGAGCTCTGCCTGACCATCAGCGACGACGGCCGGGGCCCCGAAGGCCCGCCGGGCAACGGGCTGTCCGGGCTGTCCGAGCGGCTGCAACTGGCCGGCGGGCGGCTGGAGACCGGGACGGGCGAGCAGGGCGGGTTCGTGCTCCGTGCGTACGTCGCCCTCTCCCGCCGCGCCACCGCCTCCGAGTTCGCCCCGCCGACGCCCGGGTAGCCCGGGGCGGCAGTCGGGCCGGGGCGGGGCTGTCAGAGGCGCCGCTTACGCTGGGCCCATGAACGGAGCGACGGGGGAGCCGGCCGTGGTGCCGGGAGGTCGTATTCGGGTGCTTCTCGCCGAGGACCAGTCGATGGTGCGGGAGGCGCTGGCCGCGCTGCTCGGGCTGGAGGGCGACATAGAGGTCGTCGCCCAGGTGGCGCGCGGGGACGAGGTGATGGACGCGGCCCGGGAGCACCGGCCGGATGTGGCGCTGCTGGACATCGAGATGCCCGGTATGACGGGTCTCGACGCGGCCGCCGCGCTTCGCCCGGCGTTCCCAGGGCTCAGGATAGTGATCCTGACGACCTTCGGCCGCCCCGGCTATCTGCGCCGGGCCATGGAGTCCGGCGCCGACGCCTTCCTGGTCAAGGACGCCCCCGCCGCCCAGCTCGCGGACGCGGTGCGCCGGGTGCTGCGCGGTGAGCGGGTCATCGACCCGACACTGGCCGCGGCCGCGCTCGTGGACGGGGCGTGCCCGCTGACCGAGCGGGAGCGGGAGGTGCTGCGGTCCTCGGCGGACGGCTCGACCAACGCGGAGCTGGCGCGCAGGCTGAACCTCTCGCAGGGCACGGTCCGCAACTACCTGTCCACGGCCATCCAGAAGACCGCCGCCCGCAACCGCGCCGACGCGGTGCGGATCGCCCGCGACAAGGGGTGGCTCTGATCGCGTGAGTGCCCGGCCGTCCGGGTCGGCACGGCCACCGTCCCGGTGCGGTGGCCGTTCCGGTTCGCGGCCGTCTAGGCGCGGTGGCTGACCTGGCGCGGTGCGCTGCTCAGTTCAGCCTTGCCCTGGCGGCCCGCGCCCGGCGCCGTACGGCCTCCGCCGCGTTCGGCTCCATGGCGGCCACGACCTCCGCGTACTCCTCCATCTCCTTCGCGCCGGCCACGAAGTCCCCGCGCTCCACGAGCAGTTTGGCCCGCTCGTAGCGGAGCCGGGCCGGGTGGCTGGGCAGCAGCAGGGACAGCTCGACCGCCCACAGCTGGACATCCGTGCGCTCGGGCCGGGCGGCGGCCCAGGCGCGGATGTTGTTCAGGATCCGCAGCACGATCTCCAGCGGAGTGGCCGGGGCCGCCACCGTCGCGGCCGGCGGGACCCCCAGCGCCCCCGCCACCAGCAGCGCCGCGTCCTCGTCGGACAGCACCCGCCCGCCGTCGAAGGGATCCGCCAGCACATGACGCCCGTACGGATCGCCGAAGCCGACCACGAAGTGGCCCGGCAGCGCCACCCCGTACACCGGTGCGCCCGCCCGCCGCGCCACCTCCAGCCACACCACGGACAGCAGGATCGGCAGTCCGCGCCGCCGCCGCAGCACCTCGTGCAGCAGCGAGGACTCCAGCCGCCGGTAGTCGGCCGCGGAGCCGCGGAAGTCGAGGCGGTCGCCGAGCAGCCCGGCCAGCGCCGCGGCCCAGTCGCCGGGCCCGCCGGGGGAGTAGGGCACCAGACCGGCCAGCCGGTCGAGTTCGATCTGTACGGCGTCGATTCCGTCGTCGTCCAGCTCCGGATCGGCCTCCTGAGCCACCAGCAGGCACAGCAGCGCCAGATCGGGGCGCTCCTCGCGGGCCGCCTCCGCGAAGCGCCGGCGCCGGGCCGGGGTGTCGTCTCTGCGTGGCATAGGTGCCTCGTACCCGATCAGCGGTGGTTCTCGTGGGGGTTGTTCTCGTGGGGTCCGCGCCAGTGGTGGTAGCTGTGGTGTGTGCTGAAGCCCATGCCCTCGTAGAGCGCCCTGGCACCGTCATTGTCCGCCTCGACCTGCAGATACGCAGCCGAGGCGCCCTCCTCCAGGGCCTTGCGGGCGAGCGCCGTCATCACGGCGCTGGCCAGGCCCTGCCGGCGCAGCAGCGGATCGGTCTCCACGGCCGTGAACCCGGCCCAGCGGCCGTCCACCACGCACCGCCCGATCGCGGCCGGGACGCCTGAGGCGTCGTCTGCCGTCGTTATGGTCGCGAACCACACCGACGGGCCGCCCCGGAGCACCCGCAGCACCTCGGGGGAGGGCTCGCCGGAGGCGGAGCGCTGATAGCGGGCCAGCCAGGCGTCGTCGATATCGCGGGAGAGGGTGACCCGGGAGACATCGGCGTCCTTGTCCGCGATGGGGGCGAGGGCGGCGATCCGTATGTCCACGGAGACCTCACGGACCCAGCCGTGCGCCGCGAGCTCCGCGGCCAGCAGTTCCTGTGTCCCCTCGGCGCCGGTGCTGACCTGGATATAGGCGGGCAGTCCGCGCTCGGCGTACCAGGCGGTCACCTGCCGCAGCGCGTCCTCGACCGGTACGCCCGGATCGCCGAGCGGCAGCGCGGAGTTGGCGCGCCGGGTGAAGCCGCCCGCCGCGCGCAGCTCCCACTCCCCGAGCCGTACGCTCTCCACCGGCGGCCAGGCGCGGGCGGCGGCCCGGTCCAGTTCGGCCGCGGTCGCCGCCGGGCCGCGGCGGCGGGCCGGAGCCGCGGGCACGACCTTGCCCGCCACCAGCGAGGATTCCGCGATGCGGACTTCCTCGCCCGTGCGCCGAGTGACGCACAGCACACCGTGTGTCCACGATGTGAGCACGCCGACCACGTCCGTGAACCGCGCGCCGCTGTCGCCACCCTCGATCGTCAGCCTGACGGACACGCGTCTACCCACGTCAGACGGGGTAATCCGGACCTCAAGTCGTCCGCCAGTGGTGAAATCCACAGCTCTGCTCGCCCCTCACGTGCGTCTGGTGCCCAAGAACGGAGATACTAGGTGCGGGCATCGACGACGCCGCGCTCCCGCGCGATAGCAGCCCTAAGAGGAGGAACGACAGCGTGACCTACGTCATCGCGCAGCCTTGTGTCGACCTGAAAGACAAGGCGTGCATCGAGGAGTGCCCCGTCGACTGCATCTACGAGGGCCAGCGGTCCTTGTACATCCACCCGGACGAGTGCGTCGACTGTGGGGCCTGTGAGCCGGTCTGCCCGGTCGAGGCGATCTTCTACGAGGACGACACTCCCGAGGAGTGGAAGGACTACTACAAGGCCAACGTCGAGTTCTTCGACGAGCTGGGCTCGCCCGGTGGCGCGAGCAAGCTGGGCCTGATCGAGCGTGACCACCCCTTCATCGCGGCCCTGCCCCCGCAGGAGCACGACGAGTGACCTCGCGGCGCGCGGGCGCGTTCTAGAAGACGCCCCAGCACCGCGCAGCCCTCGGTCCCGCATGCCACCACGGCCTGCGGGGCCGGGCTGTTTTTCCCAAGAAAGCGAGCCAGTTGTGCCACCCGTCTCCGCCCGCCTCCCCGTCTTCCCCTGGGACCGGCTCGAACCGTACAAGGCGACCGCCGCGGCGCATCCGGACGGCATCGTCGACCTGTCGGTGGGCACCCCCGTCGACCCGGTCCCCGAGCTGATCCGCACGGCGCTGACCAGCGCGGCCGACAGCCCCGGCTATCCCACCGTATGGGGCACCGCCGCGCTGCGGGACGCGCTGACCGGCTGGGTGGAGCGGCGGCTGGGCGCGACGGGTGTGGACCACACCCAGGTGCTGCCGGTGGTCGGCTCCAAGGAGCTGGTGGCGTCGCTGCCCACCCAGCTCGGTATCGGCCCCGGCGACCGGGTCGCCTTCCCGCGTCTTGCCTACCCGACGTACGAGGTGGGCGCGCGGCTGGCGGGCGCGGAGCCCGTGCCGTACGACGAGCCTACGGAGCTCGACCCCGCGGGGCTGAAGCTGCTGTGGCTCAACTCCCCGTCCAACCCGACCGGCCGGGTGCTGGACAAGGACGAGCTGCGGACCGCGGTGGCCTGGGCCCGCGCGCATGGCGTGCTGCTGGCCAGCGACGAGTGCTACCTGGAGCTCGGCTGGGACGCCGACCCGGTGTCCGTACTGCACCCCGAGGTCTCCGGCGGCAGCTTCGAGGGCCTGGTGGCGGTGCACTCGCTCTCCAAGCGCTCCAACCTGGCGGGCTACCGCGCGGCGTTCCTCGCCGGTGACGCGGCGGTGCTCGGCGAGCTGCTGCAGATCCGCAAGCACGGCGGGATGATGGTGCCCGCGCCCGTCCAGGCCGCCACCGTCGCCGCGCTGGGCGACGACGCGCACGTGGCCGAGCAGCGCGAGCGCTACGCCCGCCGCCGGGCCGAGCTGCGCGAGGCGCTTGAAGGGTGCGGCTTCCGCATCGAGCACAGCGAGGCGTCGCTGTACCTGTGGGCGACGCGGGACGAGCCGTGCTGGGACACCGTCGGCGCGCTCGCCGAACTGGGCATCCTGGTGGCGCCGGGCGACTTCTACGGCGTGGCGGGGGAGCGGAACGTACGGGTCGCGTTCACCGCCACCGACGAGCGGGTCGCGGCGGCGGTCCAGCGGCTGGGCGGCGGCCTGCCCAGGCGCTGAGCGCGCGGCCACAGGGACAGGCGACGGGCCCGGGGAGCGGATGCTCCCCGGGCCCGGGTGTTTCGCGCGTGGGGCCGGCGAGTGAGCCGAAGGGGCGCGGCCGCCCGCGCCGGAGGCGCTGATGTCACTGTGAAAGGGAGAGCGCGCAGGCCCCGAGGCTGCGATCAATATGCGGCTCCGCCGCGCGAGGGGGCGAGGCCGCGATCGCCACGCGGCGGAGCCGCAGATCGACACAGCCGGCTACCGCCGCGTGGTCGACCGTCGACCGTGGCTGTAGCGCCCCCCGGGGGCACCTCCCAGCGGTAGCTGGGGGAGAACCGAGCCTCAAAAAGGGGGAGGTTCAGCCGCCGAGGATCGGCAGGCCCTTGACCGGCAGGCCGTCGGTCAGGGAGCTGGTGGGCAGTGTGCTCGGGGCGGCCGGGATGGCCTGGGCGGGCTCGCTCGCCGCGGCCTTTCCGGCGGCGGCCTTGCCGGCCTTCCTGGCCTTGCCGGCCTTGCCGGTGACAGCCTTGCCGACCTTGCTCGCGACGGCCTTGCCGCGGCTCGGGGCGGCGTGGCGGCCCTTGCCCCCCTTGGCCTTGGCCTTGGCCTCGGGCATGGACTTGTCGGCCACCGCCTTGCCGTGGTCGCCCTTGTCGGCCTTCGCCGCCCCCACCTTTCCGGTCTTGCCGGCGACCGACTTCGCTCCGGAGGCCGCCTTGCCGGAGGCCGCCCTGGCCTCGGAGATGGCCTTGCCCGCAGCGGCCTTGTCCGCGGACCGGGCGGCCGGAGCGGTCTGCTCCGGGCCCCGGAGGGCACGCGTGACGGTCCCGCCGGCCTTGCCGCCGACCTCGCCCGCCGCGCTTCCGACGTGCTGCGAGGCGGCGTCCGCGAGGCTGCCGACCGCGGCGGTGTCGAGCGCGCTCAACCCACCCAGCTTGGGGGCCTGCGTCAGGGACAGGTCCGCTGCACTCGCGGCGCCGGCGGCACCGACCACGGGAGCGGCGCCCGCTGCGACCAGCAGCGCGGTCCGGGCGATCCGACGCGTGAGGGGGAGGGACATGATGCTCCTTTGACGGAGGGACATTTGGCGTGGATGTCCGGCAGCCGGACGCAGTGAATACCGCGTGAGAAGCGGGAAGGTTGCGGTGCGCCGAGGTAAAGAATTGGCAATGCGTCGCATAATCCGTTTCGGATGTGAACGAGCATCTGTAAATGTCACCGGACCCGCTCTGACCCTCCGTCACCAGTGGTGATCTGCCGCGTTATCGGGCGATGGCGATACGAACTTCCGGTCCGGAGTCCTCGTCGGTGGTATGCCAGCCGGCCCGCAAATTCCCAGCGGTCCATACATGGTTGCCATAAGAAACGCGTTCGATGCGCAACTCGTCCGAGTGGGCCACCGCCCAATAGGCCAATTCCCAGCCGTTACGCTCCGCCCCGCCGCGGGCCCGGGTCGGCCCGGTCGACACCCGCACCGTATGCGCGGTCGCGGCGCGCCCGCCGCCCTGCCCGGCCGGCCGTACCGCCGCCGCCACCTCGGGGCCGAACTCCCGCTTCAACTCCGCTCGGACCCGCGCCGGATCGCCCGGAACCCCGTCGTCCGGCGGGCCGGGGCAGGAGAAGGCGGTCGCGGAACGCCCCGTCAGCGCACCGGTCAACACCACGGCCTCGGTCTCGTGCTTCGCGTACGCCTGCGGGTAACCGCTGTACTGCACCCGCTGGGCGGCCACCGTGAGCGGGAGCCGCGAGTAGCCGGGGACCTTCACCAGGTGGTCGTAGAACCGCCCCGTGGCGTAGACCGGATCCTGGATCTGCCGCGCGGTGCCCCAGCCCTGCGAGGGCCGTTGCTGGAAGAGCCCCAGCGAATCCCGGTCGCCATGGCGGATGTTGCGCAGCCCCGACTCCTGAAGCGCGGTGGCCAGCGCGATGGTGACGGCCCGCTCCGGCAGCCCCCGGGAGGCGGCCACCGCCTCGATCGTGGCCGCGTTCGCCGCCTGTTCGGGGGTGAGTGCCAGATACTCGCCCTCCGCCCGTACGAAGCAGCGGGGCGGGCCCCAGCCGCCGGTCGCGATGTGCGCCGCCACATATCCGGCGAGGGCCAGCAGTACGGCGCAGGCGATCGCGGCGCGTGTCCGACGGGCGCGGCTGGCGAGGACGGGCAGGGGCACGGCGCACACGTTACTTGAGGGCCGCCCGGCCCCGGACCGACATGTGTCAAGAGGCACGTCACCGGCCCGGAAGGCCCCGCCACCACCGCCCTGCCCGGCCACCGCACCGCTGCTGCCCGGCCACCGTCGCCACCGCACCGCCACTGCCCGGCCGCCGTCGGGGAGGACGGGCTAGGGTCGGTTCCATGGCACATCCCGCACTTGATCTGTCCCTGGACGCCGCCCGGCTCACCGCCCAGCTCGTCGACTTCCCCTCGGTCAGCGGCGACGAGAAGGCGCTCGCCGATGCCGTCGAGGAGGCGCTGCGCGCCCTGCCGCATCTGACCGTCGACCGCGACGGGGATGCCCTCGTGGCCCGGACGAACCTGGGGCGGGCGGAACGGGTGGTGCTCGCGGGACATATCGACACCGTGCCGATCGCCGACAACGTCCCCTCCCGCCTCGACGGTGAAGGCGTGCTGTGGGGCTGCGGCACCTCCGATATGAAGTCCGGCGTGGCCGTACAGCTGCGCGTCGCCCAGGCCGTGCCCGCCCCCAACCGCGATCTGACCTTCGTCTTCTACGACCACGAAGAGGTCGCCCTCGAGCTCAACGGGCTGCGCCGGCTGGCCGAGCGGCACCCCGAGTGGCTGGCCGCCGACTTCGCGGTGCTGCTGGAGCCCACCGACGGCAAGGTCGAGGCCGGCTGTCAGGGCACCCTGCGGGTGCGGGTCACCGCGAGCGGCAGGCGCGCCCACTCCGCGCGCAGCTGGCTCGGCGAGAACGCCATCCACAAGGCCGCGCCCGTCCTCGACCGGCTGGTCGGCTACCAGCCGCGCCGCGTGGACATCGACGGGCTCACGTACCGTGAAGGGCTCAACGCGGTGCGTATCGAGGGTGGCCACGCGGGCAACGTCATCCCGGACTTCTGCGCCGTGACCGTCAACTACCGGTTCGCCCCCGACCGCTCCGAGGCGGAGGCGCTCGCGCATGTACGCGAGGTCTTCGACGGGTTCGAGGTGGAGGCCACGGACAGCGCGCCCGGCGCGCTGCCGGGCCTGTCCCACCCGGCCGCGGCCGCCTTCGTCGAGTCGATCGGCACGGAGCCGGCCCCCAAGGACGCCTGGACGGACGTCGCCTTCTTCTCGGCGCTCGGCGTGCCCGCGATCAACTACGGCCCCGGCGATCCGCTCCTCGCACACACCCGCGAGGAGCATGTGAACACCGCGGCGGTGCTGGAGGCCGAGCAGCGGCTGCGGGCCTGGCTGACCGCCTGACCGCCCTTTCAGAGCCCTTTTGGCGCCCTTTTGAGGGCTCGGTTCCGACTTGGCTGACGCGCCGAGAACAGGGGCCTACGCTGAACGACAGATCTGCGGCTGTTCGGAGGCAGATCGTGGCGAAGGGAGCACACATGGGCAACGCCGAGGACGAGCGGACGCTGCAGGAGCAGCGCGAGGGCCCGGTCGTGCGCCGACGCCAGCAGATGCGGCCCGGCACGACCGACCAGCGGCTGCTGGACAGCCAGGGAGCGACCCACTGGGTGCACGAGGACCCGTTCCGGGTGCTGCGCATCCAGTCGGAGTTCGTCGAGGGCTTCGGCGCGCTCGCCGACCTCGGCCGGGCGGTCAGCGTCTTCGGGTCCGCCCGTACGCCGGAGGGGTCGCCGGAGTACGAGGCGGGGGTGCGGATCGGGCGGGCCCTCGCGGAGGCGGGGTTCGCGGTGATCACGGGCGGCGGCCCGGGGGCGATGGAGGCGGCGAACAAGGGCGCGTGCGAGGCGGGCGGGGTCTCCGTCGGGCTCGGCATCGAGCTGCCGTACGAGCAGGGCCTGAACCCGTACGTCGACATCGGCGTGAACTTCCGCTACTTCTTCGTCCGCAAGACGATGTTCGTGAAGTACGCGCAGGGGTTCGTAGTGCTGCCCGGCGGGGTCGGCACCCTGGACGAGTTCTTCGAGGCGCTGACCCTCGTGCAGACCAAGAAGGTGACCCGCTTCCCGATCGTCCTCTACGGCAGCGCCTACTGGCAGGGCCTGGTGGCCTGGGTGAAGGACACGCTCGTCGCGCAGGGCAAGGCGAGCCCGATGGACCTGGAGCTGTTCCGCCTCACCGACGACGTGGACGAGGTCGTCGAGCTGATGACGAAGGAGTCCGGCGGCTGACCTACCTGCCGCCCCGCCGGCTCGCCTGTGGGCCGACCCGTCACCCGTCACCCGTCACCCGTCGCCCGTCGCCCGTCGCCGTCAGGCCACGCCGCGCCGGGCGACCGCCGGGGGCCGGTGACCGGCGATGGAGGACACCATGTCCAGCACCTGGCGGGTCTCGGCCACCTCGTGCACCCGGTAGACCCGGGCGCCGAGCCAGGCCGAGATCGCGGTTGTCGCGAGGGTGCCGAGCAGCCGCTCCTTGACCGGCCGGTCCAGCGTCTCGCCCACGAAGTCCTTGTTGGACAGCGAGACCAGCACGGGCCAGCCGGTCTCCGCCAGCTCGCCGAGCCGCCGGGTCGCCTCCAGCGAGTGCCGGGTGTTCTTGCCGAAGTCGTGGCCCGGGTCGATCATGATCGACTCGCGCTCCACGCCCAGCTCGACGGCGCGCCGCGCGAGCTCCAGCGTGACCCGCAGGACGTCGGCCACCACATCGTCGTACGCGACCCGGTGCGGCCTGGTGCGCGGCTGGGCGCCGCCCGCGTGGGTGCACACCAGACCGGCGCCGTACCGGGCCGCGACCTCGGCCAGCTTGGGGTCGACCCCGCCCCATGCGTCGTTGAGCAGATCCGCGCCCGCCTCGCAGACCGCCTCGCCGACCTCGTGGCGCCAGGTGTCCACGCTGATCACCACGTCGGGGTGGCGCCGGCGCACCTCGGCCACGAAGCCCACCGTGCGGCGCACCTCCTCGGCGGCGCTCACCTCGTCGCCGGGACCGGCCTTCACTCCGCCGATGTCGACGATGGCGGCGCCCTCCGCCACCGCCTGCTCGACACGGTCCAGGGCGGGCCCGTCGTGGAAGGTGGCCCCCCGGTCGTAGAAGGAGTCCGGCGTCCGGTTCACGATCGCCATGATCACTTGTTCGTTCTCGCCGAACTCACGCCGTCCGAGCCGTAGCATCCGCACTTCCTCTCGCTTCCTCCCCAGAGGGGCTGCGAGCGACGATAACTGTCGGTGGGGCATGGCACGATCGAGGCAGACTGGTAGGACGTACGCGCGCACCCGGGGAGACGATCGTCGTGTTTTGGTTCTTGCTGATCGCGCTGGTCGTGGTGGTCGGCGCGGTCACGGTCGCGGTCGTCGGAGGTGGCGACGGCGGCGCGCTGGCCGAGGCGCCCCCCGACCGGCTCGATGACGCGCTGCCCGCCGACCGGCCGCTGGGCCGTGCCGATGTGGAGGCCCTGCGCATCCCGATGGCCGTGCGGGGCTACCGCATGGCCGATGTCGACGATGCGCTGGGCCGGCTCGGCGCCGAGCTCGCCGAGCGCGACGCCCGGATCGCCGAGCTGGAGACGGCCCTGGCCGGGGCGCAGGCGTCGGCCCACGGCGGGCCCGGGCTGCTGCAGCAGCCCGGCGGCTTCCCACCGCACGACATCGCCCCGCCGGGCCTGCCGCCGCACGACATCGCGGCGCCGGGTCTCCCGCGCGATCTGCCGCCGCCCGGGCTGCCTGCGCACGACCTGCCTGCTCACGGCCTGTCCCCGCACCCGTACGACCCGCCCCCGCAGCATCCGCCCGCGCCGGACGTCCCGCCGCGCGGACCGGAAGGGGACCAGGCATGAGCGTGTCTTGGCGCGCTGTGCGGGCTGGACTGAGGAGCCGCGCAGCGACGAAGGAGCGAGCAGTGACGAAGGAAGCCCGCGCGTGGAAGCGCGCCGAGACTGAGCGGGTGGGAGGGGTATGAGCGCCGGGGAAGTGGTGCTGGGGCCGGACGGGCTGTTGCGCTGCCCATGGGGTGGGCTGGAGACCGAGAGCATGGCCGACTACCGCGTCTACCACGACACCGAATGGGGCCGCCCGGTCCATGGCGACGACCCCCTGTTCGAGCGGATCTCCCTGGAGGCGTTCCAGTCCGGTCTGTCCTGGCTGACGATCCTGCGCCGCCGCGAGGGCTTCCGTGCCGCGTTCGCCGGGTTCAAGATCGCGGCGGTCGCGGAGTTCACGGAAGCGGATGAGCAGCGGCTGCTCGGCGACTCCCGCATCATCCGCAACCGGGCCAAGATCTCGGCCGTCGTGTCGAACGCGCGGGTGGCCGCCGAGCTGGCGCCGGGCGAGCTGGACAAGCTGATCTGGTCCCACGCTCCGAACGCGGTCGGCCGCCGGGCGCCGCGGACCTTCGAGGACATTGCCCCGATCACCCCGGAGTCGACGGCGCTGTCCCGCGACCTCAAGAAGCGCGGCTTCCGTTTCGTCGGGCCGACCACGGCCTATGCCCTGATGCAGGCGTGCGGCCTGGTCAACGACCACCTGGCCGACTGCCATGTCCGGGGCGCCTGACCCGGTTCAGCGGCCGGTGAAGTGGGGCTTCTGCTTCTTGACGAAGGCGTCCACCGCGGCCAGGTGGTCCTCCGAGGCGCCCGCGCACCGCTGGAGCTCCTCCTCCTTGGCCAGCGCCTCGGTCAGGCCGTGCCCGGCCGCGTGGGCGAGGGATTCCTTGATCGCCGCATAGGCCGCGGTCGGGCCCTCCGCCAGTTGCCGGGCCACCGCCGCAGCCTCGGCGGCCAGCTCCGCGGCCGGGACGACCTTGTTCGCGATGCCCAGGTCGTAGGCATCCTGAGCGCTGATCGAGCGCGGGAAGAGCAGGAGGTCGGCGGCGCGGCCGTGGCCGATCAGCCGCTGCAGGGTCCAGGAGACGCCGGAGTCGGCGGTGAGGGCGACCCCGGCGAAAGAGGTGTTGAACGAGGCGGTGTCGGCGACGAGGCGGTAGTCGGCGGCGAACGCGAAGCCCGCGCCCGCGCCCGCCGCGACCCCGTTCACCGCGGCGACGACCGGCTTCGGCATCCCGGCGATCGCGGTCACGATCGGGTTGTAGTGCAGCCCGACGGTGCTCATGGTCGAGCCCTCGCCCTCCCCCGCCCGGTCGGCCGCCAGCAGCTCGATGTGCTCCTTGAGGTCCTGGCCCACGCAGAAGGCGCGGCCGGTGCCGATGAGCAGCACGGCCCGTACGGCCGGGTCCCCGGCGGCCTGTTGCAGGGCGTCGCGCAGGGCGACCTTGGTGGCGATGTTGAGCGCGTTCATGGCGTCGGGACGATTGAGGGTGATCGTCGCGACTCCGTCGGTCAGCTCGTAGAGCACGGTGTCGGCCATGGTGGGTCCTCCGGTGCGGCTGGGTCGCGGCTCGGGTGACGCCGCATCGGCGGCCCGGTCCGGGCCCCGGCGCGGCGGTCAGCGCTCAGCATGCCGAAAGATCGGCGCGACCGACATGTGACCTGCGTCAAAGAATCCGGCGCTTCGTGAACCGCCGCCGGGACGCGTCCCGGGCATCGGCGCCCGTACGGTATCGCGACCCCTCCCCGAATTGGGTGGTTTTGGGCGAGCGCGTTGTGCAGGGGTTGCCGACCGATGTTGGTCATCGGGTCGTGCCATGCGGGATAATGACAAGGAAGCAACGTGTTCGATGCCGGTGACACCTGGGTTGTCGGCTGCGATGAGCTGGTTTCAGGAAGGGGAACGAGCATGGCGGCCATGAAGCCGCGGACGGGCGACGGCCCGCTCGAGGTGACCAAGGAGGGGCGGGGCATCGTCATGCGCGTTCCGCTCGAAGGCGGCGGTCGGCTCGTCGTCGAGCTGACACCGGACGAGGCCGACGCGCTCGGCGACGCCCTGAAGAAGGTTGTCGGCTGAAGCCATCGGTCCCACCACCACCCGTGTGCCGCCCCGGCGGCCGGTATGGACATATACCGGCCGCCGGGGCGGTGCTTTGATTTCGAGGCCCCCGCCTGGTCTCTGCCTGTCCCCGCGTCCAGCCGCGGCCAGCCGCGCTTGACCGCTAGCCGCGCTTGACCGCGCAGAGCAGCCCGTCGCCCACGGGCAGCAGGGAGGACTGGAGCACGGTGGACTCCCGTACGGTGCGCAGCAGCTCGCGCAGGCGCAGCACTTCGGCCGGCTGCACCGCGGAGTCCACGGTCCGCCCGTTCGCGAAGACGCCCTCGAAGCAGACCAGTCCGCCGGGTCGCAGCAGGCGCAACGATTCACCGAGGTAGTCGAGGCACTCGGAGCGGTCGCCGTCGCAGAACACCAGGTCGTAGCCGCCGTCGGCGAGCCGCGGCAGGACATCCAGCGCCCGCCCGGGGATGAAGCGCGCCCGGTTCCCGGTGAAGCCGGCGGCGCGGAACGCCTGCCGGGCGAACTGCTGCATCTCCGGTTCGGAGTCCACGGTGGTCAGCACGCCGTCCGGCCGCATGCCGTTCAGCAGGTGGATGCCCGAGACCCCGGTCCCGGTGCCGATCTCGGCGACGGCCTTGGCGTCCGCGGCGGCGGCGAGCAGGCGCAGCGCCGCGCCCGTGCCGGACGACACCGAGCGCATCCCCGCCTCCCGGGCCCGGTCACGGGCCCAGCGCAGGGCTGCGTCCTCGGCGACGAACGCATCGGCGAACGCCCAGCTCGTCTGCCGGTTGGCGGTAATGGCCCTCTCCTGTCCCCGTAGTTGACGCAAGCGTGACTGTAGCCGCTGCGCCCGGGAACCCGCAGATGGGACCGGGCGTTGGAAGGGGAGGGGGGGAGCATATGGATCACGAACAAATGCAGGTCAAAAATGCTTATCCGGAGCTAACGGGCGAGGTGGATATGGTAGGGGCTCTACTGGACACCACCAGAGCCGACAGGGGAGGTGCGGCTGCGGCCGGTGACCGGAGAGTGCTGAGGCGCTTTCGCAGGTCAGCGGGCGAGCCGAAATCCGTGACCGACATTGCTGACCGTCCTCGTTCCGTCGATACCGCTACGACCGCGACCTTCGCCACCGACGCGGACGCTCCGGCGTGGACACCTCCTACCTGGGAGGAGATCGTCAGCACGCACAGTGCACGGGTCTATCGCCTCGCGTATCGCCTCACCGGCAATCAGCACGACGCCGAGGATCTGACCCAAGAGGTCTTCGTCCGGGTCTTCCGCTCGCTGTCCACCTACAGCCCCGGGACCTTCGAGGGGTGGCTGCACCGCATCACCACCAACCTCTTCCTCGACATGGTCCGCCGCCGCCAGCGCATCCGCTTCGACGCGCTCGGTGAGGACGCGGCCGAGCGGCTGCCCAGCCGTGAGCCCTCTCCCCAGCAGCATTTCAACGACACGCACTTCGACGCCGATGTGCAGCAGGCCCTCGACACCCTCGCGCCGGAGTTCCGCGCGGCGGTCGTGCTCTGCGATATCGAGGGGCTGTCGTACGAGGAGATCGCCGCGACCCTCGGTGTGAAGCTCGGCACGGTGCGCAGCCGGATCCACCGTGGTCGCTCGCATCTGCGCAAGGCCCTCAAGCACCGCTCGCCCGAGGCCCGGGCCGAGCAGCGCACGGTGACGGCGGTGCCCCGCCCCGCCGCCGCGCCCCGGTTGAGCGGGGAGGTCGGAATCGCGTGACCCGGTCAGGCGGTCAGTCCCCCGCCGAGCAGCATCTCGGCGACCGCCTTGCAGCTCTGGTCGATGGCGAGCTGGGGCACGACGCGCGTGAGCGTGTGCTCGCACACCTCGCGACGTGCTGCAAGTGCAAGGCGGAGGCCGACGCTCAGCGGCGGCTGAAAAATGTATTCGCGCAGACGGCGCCTCCCGCTCCCTCGGAGGGCTTTCTGGCGCGGCTCCAGGGCCTGCCGGGCCTGTCGGCGGACGAGGCCGACGGCGGCGGTGGCGACACCTCGCCGTTCGGCGGCTCAAGCGTCTTCGGCGTCCCGGACACCCGGGGTGTTCGTGGCGTGCACGAGGCGCGGGAGCAGGCGTTTGCGTTTTTGCCCACGAGCCGGGCGGTGAGCCCGGCCGCCTCGTCCGCCGCCGTCCCGCGTGAGCGCGGGTTCCGGATCCATGAGGTCGGTCGCCCCGCCCCGCGCCGGCGGTTCGCCTTCGCGGCCGCGGGAGCGGTATCGCTGGCCGCGTTCGCGCTCGGCGCCGCGCTTCCGCTGGACGCGGCGGTCGACTCGCCCGGGAGCCAGGCGGAGGGCTCGGACAGTGCGGTGAGCCCGGTCGGTGTGAGTTCCGCGGTCGAGGAGACCGAGACCATGGGGTTGCGCGAGCGCACCCGCCGTGAGGTGGGGCTGCTGGATGTGGCCGCTCCGGTGGACACGACCTCCCCGAGTACGACGCACTCCAGGACCCTCAGCGAGGCCTCCGGCGGCGTCCCGGACCCGCTGATCCAGCCCATCCTGGCGGCCACCCGGCTGCTGCGCGCCGCAGCTGCCACGCCCGCGCCGACCCAGATGGCGGACCCCTCCCAGCCGGCGACGCGGACCCCGCCGTACCACGGATTCAGCGCGCCCCCGAAGTAGGCAGGGGCCGATGGGCGGCGCGCCCCGGCCCGTGCCCCGCGGGTGCGGGGCGGCTCGTGGCGTACGCACTGCGCGGGCGTCGGCGGACCTGATTGAATCGGCTACCGGGCAGCGCCACCCGGTGGCGGTGGCGGCTGTCCCGAGGCGGCGCAGTCCGCGTCGTGTCGCGGGAAACCTGGGGAGATCATGGACGAGGGTAAGGCCACCGGGCCCAAGCCGAAGTGGTGGAGCCGCCCGGTCACACGACCCGGTCGCCGGTCGTCATCCGAGGCCGATGCGCAGCCCGCGGGAGACACCACGGCCGGGGATTCGACGGCGGCGTCGGGCGCGGCCGACGGCGGCGTCGGGCACGCGCCGGGCACAGCTGACGGAGCGTCGGCCGCCGCGGCGGTGGGCGATACGGCGGCTGGTGACTCGGTGCCGGGCGGCGCGATGGCCGCCGGGGCCGAGTCCGGACCGGCGCCCATGGCCCAAGCCTCCATCGACGACGCTGCCGGTGATGGTGTGTCGGACCAGCAGCCGTCACCCGCGGCCGGTGGCCACAGCGGCGATGGTGAGGGCGGCGGGGACGGAGCCGCGGCGGGAGCCGAGTCCGGTGCCGAGGGCGGGCAGACCGCCCATCCGCTGCACGCCCCCGACCCGTACAGCACACCGCCCTACGGCGGTCCCGGCCCCTGGGCGCCCGCCCCTCCTGTGCAGCGGCCCATGCCGACCCCGGCCCATGGCACCACCCTTCCGCCCGGCATCCACCCCGGCGCGACCCCCGCGCACGGCACCCAGGTGCCGCCCGCGGCGGCCCAGGCCATGCCGCCACCCGGGATGACCCCGGCCCAGGGCACCCAGATGCCCCCGGCCGCGATGGCCCCGACCGGGATGACCCCGGCCCACGGCACCCAACTCCCGCCGGGCCCCCAGCTCCCGCCGGGCACCCAACTCCCGCCGGGCGCGCAGCCGGACCCGGCCGCCGCCACCGCCCAGTTGCCGCAGCAGTCCGGGCAGCCCCTGCAGTCCCAGCCGGCGCAGACCGCGCAGTGGCAGCACTACGACCCGTGGACCTCGGCGCCGGACGTGCCGCGGAAGCCCTCGCGCCGCCGCGGGCTGGTCGGGGCCGTGCTGATCGCGCTGATCGCTGGGTGCCTCGGCGGCGGCATCGGCGCGTATCTGGAGCATGAGCGGACCACCGAGGACAGCGCGGTGCACCTCCCGCAGGCGTCGGCCGACCAGGGTGCCGTCGACCCGGACAGCGTCTCGGGCATCGCCGCGCGGGCGCTGCCGGGCGTGGTGACCATCCATGTCAGCGGCGGCACGGAGCAGGCCACAGGCACCGGCTTCGTGCTCGACGACAAGGGCCATATCCTCACCAACAACCACGTCGTGGAGCCCGCCGGTTCGGGCGGCGCCATATCGGTGACGTTCAGCGGCGGCGAGGTGGCGGACGCCAAGGTGATCGGCCGGGACAGCGGCTACGACCTGGCGGTCATCAAGGTCGACGGTGTCTCAGGACTGCATCCGCTGGCCCTCGGCAACTCCGACTCCGTGCGCGTCGGCGACCCCGTCGTGGCGATCGGCGCCCCGTACGACCTGGCGGGCACCGTGACCTCCGGGATCATCAGCGCCAAGGAGCGCCCCATCACCGCGGGCGGTGAGCAGGGGGACGGCAGCGATGTCAGCTATGTCGACGCGCTCCAGACCGACGCCCCGATAAACCCGGGCAACTCCGGCGGCCCGCTGGTGGATTCCAAGGCGCGGGTCATCGGCATCAACAGCGCGATCCGCGCGGCCGACGACGGTTCGGGGCTCGGCGGCAGCCAAGGCGGCAGCATCGGCCTGGGCTTCGCGATCCCGATCAACCAGGGCAAGCGGGTCGCCGAAGAGCTGATCAACACCGGCAAGGCCACCCACCCTGTGATTGGTGTCACGCTCGACATGGAGTACGCGGGGGACGGCGCGCGGGTGCACGCCCGGGGCGCCGACGGCTCGCCGGTCAACCCGGGCGGCCCGGGCGACAAGGCCGGGATCAAGGCCGGTGACATCGTGACGGAGGTGGACGGCGTACGGGTGCACAGCGGCCAGGAGTTGATCGTCAAGATCCGCAGCCACCGCCCCGGCGACCGGCTCCGGCTGACGCTGCGCCGGGACGGCCGGGAGCGGACGGTGGAGCTGACGCTCGGTTCGGCCAGCGGCAGCGGCTGACACGCCCGGCTGGTGACGCCGGGGGACACCTCCCAGCGGTAGCTGGGGGAGGGTGATGTCCGGGGGGAGACGCCCGATGTTGGTCCGGGCGTCTCCCGCCCCGCCCCTGCCGACAGGTACCGTGTTCAGTGGCCTGGACCGTGGCCACAGACGTCCCTAGGAGCTGCAAGGTGTTCTTCGACATAGGACCCCTCGAGCTGATCGCGCTCGTCATCCTTGCGGTGCTCGTCTTCGGCCCGGAGAAGCTTCCGAAGGTCATCCAGGATGTGTCGCGGTTCATACGCAAGGTGAGGGAGTTCTCCGACAACGCCAAGGAGGACATCCGCTCCGAGCTGGGCCCGGAGTTCAAGGACTTTGAGTTCGAGGACCTGAATCCGAAGAATTTCGTCCGCAAGCATGTGCTCGACTCGGACGAGATGGGCCTCAAGGAGATCCGTAACGGCTTCGACCTCCGCAAGGAGATGGCCGAGGTCGCGGACGCGGTGAACGGCCGGGAGAGTGACGCAGCACACGGCTCTTCCGGTTCTTCCCCGACCTCGAAGTCCGGCGGCGGATCCGGCTCCGACAGCGGCTCCAGCACCCCTGACCTGCTGCGCAAGCGCGAAGAGCCGGGGCGCGAGGAGCGTCCGCCTTTCGACTCCGACGCCACTTGATCCCCCCGTATGCCCGGCCTGGTTGACCCGTATGGCTATCCTCCCTTTGTCCGGGGTGAGGTCGCCTGAGGGGGGCGGGCCGCCCACGAGCAGGGCAACGAGGAGGCTCCGCGCAGATGGAGACGACGAGTCGGCTAGGGGAGCAAGGGGTGGCTGGTACAGCGGGCGCGCCCGCCGAGGACGGCGCGTCGGCCGCTCAAGGGATCCCCGCCGACGCTCGGCGGAGGGTCGACGGCTATCTGATGGCCGCCTTCCCGTGGTACGGCCTTGACGAGGCGTTCACGGGGCGGCGCCGGCTGATGCAGGTGGGCGCGGCCGCGGACGGCACGGTCGAGCACGGCTCCACCGGGCACGGCGACGAGCCGTCGCTGCGCGCCGAGACCGAGCAGGACCAGCAGCGCTTCGCGGTCGTGGTGACCGTGGCCAGCCGCCCGGTGCGGGACAGCGCGGACGGTACGGGCGTGCTGGAGGCCACCTCGGTCTCCTCGGCGGCCTGGCTGGCCGGTTCCGGCCTGCTGTCGTCGACCTGGCCGACGCGTATGGAGCGCGCGCTGCGCCAGGACTGGCTGGACCAGCAGACCGCGATCGCCTGGGAGCTCGCGGACGACCTCGACGGCCCGGGCTGGTCGCAGCTGTCGCTGCCGGTGGACGGGGTGCCGACCGACTTCCACTACCGCGAGTCCGAGTACGGCTGGGTGCTGGCCGGATCGGCCCGCGAGGGCGTGCACATCGGCGCGTACGGGCGCGGGATGAGCGCGTACGGGCTGGGCTTCGCGGTGATCAAGGACATCACCGCGTACGAGTAGCCGAGCACCCCGTACGAGTAGCCGGGCACCGCGTACGAAGAGCCGAGACCAGGCAGCTGCCGAGGCGGAACAGCCGGACAAGCAGGCAGTACGAAAAGACCGGGCGGCCCCCTCAGGAGGCCGCCCGCAGCTTCTTCGCGCCCGCTCGCCGAGCCCGCTGAAGCCCGCTCAGAACTTGTTGCGCGGCGTGATGCCCAGCGACATACCCGCCAGCCCGCGCTGCCGCCCCCCGAGCTTGCCCGCGATGGCCCGCAGCGCGCTGCCCGCCGGGGAGTCGGGGTCGGTCAGCACGACCGGCTTCCCCTCGTCGCCGCCCTCGCGCAGCCGCACATCGATCGGGATGGCGCCGAGCACCGGCACCGTGGCGCCGGTGGCCCGGGTCAGGCCGTCGGCGACCGTCTGGCCGCCGCCCGTGCCGAAGACGTCGACCATCTCGTCGCAGTGCGGACAGGGCAGCCCGGACATGTTCTCGACCACGCCGACGATCTTCTGATGGGTCTGGACCGCGATCGAGCCCGCCCGCTCGGCGACCTCGGCGGCGGCCATCTGCGGCGTGGTGACGACCAGGATCTCGGCGTTGGGCACGAGCTGGGCCACGGAGATCGCGATATCGCCGGTGCCCGGCGGCAGGTCGAGCAGCAGCACGTCCAGGTCGCCCCAGTAGACATCGGCGAGGAACTGCTGGAGGGCGCGGTGCAGCATCGGCCCGCGCCACACCACCGGGGTGTTGCCCGGGGTGAACATGCCGATCGAGATGACCTTCACGCCGTTGGCCGACGGCGGCATGATCATGTTCTCCACCTGGGTGGGGGTGCCGTCGGCGCCCAGCATGCGCGGCACCGAGTGGCCGTAGATGTCCGCGTCCACGACGCCGACCTTCAGACCGTCGGCGGCCATCGCCGCGGCCAGGTTGACCGTCACCGACGACTTGCCGACGCCGCCCTTGCCGGACGCCACCGCGTACACCCGGGTCAGCGAGCCCGGCTTGGCGAAGGGCACCTCGCGCTCGGCCTGGCCGCCGCGCAGCGAGGTGGCCAGCTCGCGCCGCTGCTCGTCGCTCATCACATCCAGCTCGACGGTGACGCCGGCCACACCCGCGACCTTGGACACCGCCTCCTGCACCCGGGCGGTGATCGTCTCGCGCATGGGACAGCCGGAGACCGTGAGGTAGACCGCCACCGCGACCGTGCCGTCCGCCGCGATCTCGACGGATTTGACCATGCCGAGATCCGTGATCGGCTTGTGGATCTCCGGGTCGTTGACCGTCGCGAGCGCGGCGCGCACCGCGTCCTCGGTCGGTGTGGGGGCAGTGTCGGTAGCCATACGGAGATGGTACGGCGCGCCGGGTACCGGGCGGTAAGGGCGGTCAGCGGTCGCGTTCGTCACGCGGGGCCGGCGACGGGGCCGGGGACGGGGCGGCGCGCCCCTTGGCGCCCTCCCGCTCCACCTCCCTGATCAGATCCTGGAACTCGGAGCGGATCCAGTCGCGGGTCGCCACCTCGCCCATGCCCATCCGCAGCGCGGCGATCTCCCGGGCCAGGAACTCGGTGTCGGCGATGGAGCGCTCGTCGCGGGCGCGGTCCTGCTCCAGGGTGACCCGGTCGCGGTCGGACTGCCGGTACTGGGAGAGCAGGATCAGCGGGGCCGAGTAGGAGGCCTGCAGCGAGAGCATCAGCGTCAGGAAGATGAACGGGAAGGAGTCGAACCGCAGCCGCTCCGGGGCCAGGACGTTCCAGCCGAGCCATACGGTGACGAAGACCGTCATCCAGACGATGAAGCGGCCGGTCCCCAGGAAGCGGGCGATCCGCTCCGACGCCCTGCCGAACGCCTCCGGGTCCCACCGCGGCAGCGGTGCGCGGCGGCGCTCCCTGGGCCGGTCGAGCCGGGTTCCGTCACCGGCCATCGGGGACCTCCGGCCAGCCGCCACGGACCGCGGGCCGGCCCCCGGGGACCGTAGGCGGGCCTCCGGGGACCGTGGGCGCGGCCATGCCGTACAGCTCCCGCTCCCGCCAGTCCGGCGGCAGCAGGTGGTCGAGCACATCGTCGACCGTCACCGCGCCGAGCAGCGAACCGCTCTCGTCCACGACCGGCGCCGTGACCAGGTTGTACGTGGCCAGATAGCTGGTCACCCCGGGCAGCAGGGCCTCGGGCCGCAGCGGCTGGAGATCGGTGTCGACGACCGAGCCGACGAGCGTGTACGGCGGCTCCCGCAGCAGCCGCTGGAAGTGCACCAGGCCCAGATAGCGGCCGGTCGGCGTCTCGTCCGGCGGCCGGCACACATACACCTGCGCGGCGAGCGCGGGCGTCAGATCCCGGTTGCGTACGCGCGCGAGGGCGTCCGCGACCGTCGCGTCCGGGCGCAGCACGATCGGGTCGGGCGTCATCAGCCCGCCCGCCGAGCCCTCCTCGTACGACATCAGCCGCCGCATGTCCGCCGCGTCGCGCGGCCGCATCAGGGCCAGCAGCCGCTCCTTGTCCTCCTCGGGGAGCTCGGAGAGCAGATCGGCCGCGTCGTCCGGGGCCATCGCCTCCAGGACGTCGGCCGCGCGCTCCTCCTGGAGCTTGCCGAGGATTTCGACCTGGTCGTCGTCCGGCAGCTCCTCCAGGACATCCGCGAGCCGTTCGTCGTCCAGCGCCGCGGCCACTTCGCCGCGCCGCTTCTCCGAGAGGTGGTGCAGCACATTGGCGAGGTCGGCGGGGCGCAGCTGCTCGAAGGTGGCCAGCAGGTTCTCCGCGCCCTGCCCCTGTTCCTCGAGGGAGAAGCCGGTGACCGCGGACCAGTCGACGGTCAGCGTCTCCCCGCGCCGCCGCAGCGCGCCCGACCTGCCGCGCCGTACGAAGACCTTGTCGATCTGCCAGTCCCGGCGCGCGGGCAGCTGCGCCATGGCCACGTCGAGGACCGTGACCTCCTCGCCCGTCTCCACCATCCGTACGGTGCGGTCCAGCAGCTCGCCGAGCACCAGGGTCTCGGTCGGGCGCTGCTCGAAGCGCCGCATGTTGACCACGCCCGTGGTGATGACCTGGCCGGACTCGACGCTGGTCACCCGGGTCATGGGCAGGAAGATCCGGCGGCGGGTGACCACCTCGACCACCAGACCCAGGAGGCGCGGCGGCCGGCCGCCCAGGCGCAGCATGGCCACCAGATCGCGGACCCGGCCCACCTGGTCGCCGTTGGGGTCGAAGACGGGAACACCCGCGAGGTGCGAGACGAACACCCTGGGGGCGCCTGCGGGCATGTCATGCGCCTCCCTGTGTCGTGGGTTCTTCCGCTGATGTGAGGTTTGTCGATGTGTGTGGCTATCGCTTTGAATGCCGGGTTCAGGCTAGCGCGCCCGGCCCTGCCCTGCCGCCGGGGCGGCACCCCTGGACGGCACCGGTACGCTGCCCCTGCATCGGCTTCAGGAGGCAGAGCAGACGTGCGCACCCGGAACCCAGCTGTCGTGGCGGCGATGTGCGCGGGGTTGGCCGCGGCGCTCGCCGGATGTGGCGGCGACGGCGGCGGCGAGGACCCCGACGCGGGCACCAACGGCGTGGGCAAGCTCCCCGCCGCGAAGATCGAGGCCAGAGCCCAGAAGGCCGCCGGGAACGCCGAGGCGGTACGGCTGTCCGGCGAGCTCGTCACCAAGGGGCGCACCTACAAGGTCGATATGCGGCTCAAGGCGGACGGCGGCACCGGCCAGGTCTCCGCCGAGGGCAGCACCTTCCAGCTGCTGCGCGTCGGCAAGGACCTCTACCTCAAGGCCGACGCGGGCTTTTGGGCGCACAAGAACGAGAGCGGCGGGGGCAGCGGCAGCGGGCAGAGCGGGGGCGGACAGAGCGCGGGCGACGCGGCCGCCGCGAAAAAACTCGACGACAAGTACGTGAAGATCCCGGCCGGCGACCCCTCGTACAAACAGCTCAGCGGGCTGACGGACAAGACCCTGCTGCTCGACGGGCTGCTCGGCCTGCACGGAAAGATCTCCACGGGCGACCGCGGCAAGGTCGACGGTGTACGGACCATCCGGATCCGCGGCGGCGAGGGTAGCGGCGGGGCGCTCGACGTGTCGTTGGAGGGCACGCCGTATCCGCTGCGGCTGGAGCGGGCGGGCCGCGCGGGCGTGATCCGGCTCGCCGACTGGGACAAGGACTTCACGCTGGCCGCGCCGGACAAGGGCGATGTCGTGGACTACGGACAGCAGATCCCCAGCGGCACGTAACGCCCCAGCGGCACGTAACGCCCCGGCGGTACGTACCCCTCAGCGGTGCTTAACGCCCCAGCGGTACGTACCGCTCAGCGGCCCTTGCGCGCGCGGCCCCGGCGGGCGAGCAGCTTGGGGAGCCCGGCGGGCATCGGGCGGCGGGTGGTGGCCGGGCTCGGCGGCGGGGGCGCGGCCAGGGAGCCGGACGGCAGCTCCTCGACCGGGGCCGACGTCGGCTCCAGGCGCAGCACCCGGCACTCGCGGGCCCAGCGCTCGGCGATCCGCTCGGAGTCCGGGGCGTTCAGCCGCTTGCCCTTCAGCTCGTCGACGGCGGCCGTCCACGCCTCGCCGCCGGGCGCGAGTTCGGCCACCCGGGCGGGCCAGGTGACGAGCCGTCCGCCCTTGTCCTTGCTGCGCACGGTGACGGTGGCGGCGCCGCCGTCCACCAGACCGAGGTCGCGCAGGGGCTGCTCCCCGGGGCCGTCCCCGACCAGACAGACCGCGCCCTCGTGCCATACGTGCCACAGCGCGCGGTCGGCGACGGCCTGGGCGCCGGCCGCGCCACGGACCCAGACGAGGGCGGACTTCTTGGCCGCTTCCTCGATGAGGGCGCGGTCCAACGGGGTCTGCGTCATGCGGACAGCCTATGGCCAGGTGGGACGGGCGCCGTACGGACGGCCGTCCCAGCAGATGGGCGGACAGTTCCGAAAGGTCCTCATGCCTCTTACGCTGAGGCGGTGTCCAATGCCAGTTCCAGCCGCTCCGGGACCTCCGCCGGTGTCGGTCCGGCCGGTCCGGCCGGACCCATGGCCCCGGTCCCGCAGGCCCCCGCCGTTCACCCCGCCGCCACCCTCGATGTGGCGCTGCTGGCGCTCGCCGTCGCCTCGGTCTCGTTCTCCGCGCCCCTGGTCGCCGCGACGGCGGCCCCGGCCCTGGCCGTCGCGTTCTGGCGCAACGCCATGGCCGTCGGCGCGCTCACCCCCTTCGCGCTGCTGCGCCACCGGCGGGAGCTGCGCGGGATGGGGCGCGGCGGGGTGCTGCTGTCCGTCGGGTCGGGGGCGCTGCTCGCGCTGCACTTCGGGGCGTGGCTGCCCAGCCTGCATATGACCTCCGTCGCCTCGTCGACCGCGCTCGTCACCACGACCCCGATCTGGACCGCGCTGCTGCTGCGGCTGCGCGGGCAGCGCCCGTCCGGCCTGGTCTGGGCGGGCATGTCGGTCGCCCTCCTCGGCGTGGTGCTGCTGACCGGGGTCGATCTGTCGCTGTCCACCCGCGCGCTCGCGGGCGATGCGCTCGCGCTGGTGGGCGGTATCGCGGGCGCGGGGTATGTGGTGCTCGGCGCCGAGGTGCGGCGGACGGTGAGCACGACGGCGTACACGTATGTCTGCTACGGCACCACCAGCGTGCTTCTGCTGATCACCTGCCTGGCCTCCGGTACGGCCCTGGGCGGCTACAGCGGCGCGACCTGGCTGAAGCTGGCCGCGCTGACGGTCACCGCGCAGCTGCTGGGCCATTCGCTCATCAACCGCGTGGTGAAGGGCCTGGGGCCGTCCATCACCTCGACCTCGCTGCTGCTCGAGACGCCGGGCGCGGCCCTGATCGCCGCCCTCTGGCTGGGCCAGACGCCGCATGCGGTCGCCTACCCGGCGCTCGGGGTGATCCTCGTCGGCCTGGCGCTGGTGGTGCTGGCGGACCGCAGAAAGCCAGGCTGAGGTTACAGCCAGCCGTTGCGCTTGAAGCCGCGGTGGATCACAAAGCAGATCGAGACCGTGACGACGAGCACCGCCGGGTAGCCGAACTTCCAGCGCAGCTCCGGCATGTAGTCGAAGTTCATACCGTAGATCCCGGCGATCATCGTGGGCACGGCGAAGATCGCCGCCCAGGACGTGATCTTGCGCATGTCCTCGTTCTGGGCCACGGTGGCCTGCGCGAGATTGGCCTGGAGGATCGAGTTGAGCAGGTCGTCGAAGGCCAGCACCTGCTCGTTGACCCGCGCCAGGTGGTCCGCGACGTCCCGGAAGTACTTCTGGATGTCCGGGTCCACCACCCGCATCGGCCGCTCGCTCAGCAGCTGCATCGGCCGCAGCAGCGGCGAGACGGCCCGCTTGAACTCCAGCACCTCGCGCTTGAGCTGGTAGATCCGCCCCGCGTCGCCGCCCCGCCGGGAGCTGGCTGCCGAGAAGACGTCGATCTCGACCTCGTCGATATCGTCCTGGACCGCGTCGGCGACCGCGAGATAGCCGTCCACGACCTGGTCGGCGATCGCGTGCAGCACCGCCGAGGGGCCCTTGGCCAGCAGCTCGGGGTCCTCCTGGAGGCGGTGGCGCAGCGCGCGCAGCGAGCCCTGGCCGCCGTGCCGGACGGTCACGATGAAGTTCCGGCCGGTGAAGCACATGACCTCGCCGGTCTCGACGACCTCGCTGGTGGCGGTGAGCTCCGCGTGCTCGACGTAGTGGATCGTCTTGAAGACGGTGAACAGGGAGTCGTCGTACCGCTCCAGCTTCGGCCGCTGGTGCGCCTGGACCGCGTCCTCCACGGCCAGCGGGTGGAGTCCGAACTCCTGTGCGATTCCGGCGAACTCGCGCTCGGTCGGCTCGTGCAGCCCGATCCAGGCGAAGCCGCCCTCGGCGCGCACCCGCTTCATGGCCTCGGCCGGGCTGCAGTGGTCGCTGACCCGCCGGCCGTCGCGGTAGACGGCGCAGTCGATCACCGCGCTGGAGACGGAGGGGTCACGGGTGGTGTCGTAGTTGCTGGTGGCGCGGGGGCGGCGCAGGGCGGGGCGGACGGCTGCGCGCAGGTCGCGGATCATCGACATGACGGGCTCCTTCAGGGCCGGCCGTCAGCGGCGGGCGCGCGGCGCAGCGCGGCCCGGAAGGTGGGCGTACGGGCTCCGGTGGCCGTACGTCCGCAAAGCGGGCGGCACTCCGTGCGATGGCGCTGACGGAAGTTCGCGGTAGAAAAGAGACAAAGCGTTACGAAGGCGCTCTACCGTCAAGTGCCCTGGATGCGAATCAACTTCACGTGTTTCACCGCGGAGCGGTGGGGTACGGAAGGTTTCAGATCAAGAACAGCCGCATACCGAGGGGAAGAGGACGGGAGAACTGTCGGTACTGCACGGTCGACTAGGATCCACCGCAGCCCCACCTCCTCCGGTCGGTCCCCCTTGAGGGATGACGTATAACTCCCTGGGCAGGCGCCAAGGCTACCAGCCGTCTGAACCGATAAGTCGCCGCTTTGCCCGTTCGATACGCGATCTATGCTCGCCGCATGTCAGACGTTCTTCAGCTGGTCGAGGCCCGATTGCGGACGGCGCTCGGCGAGCCTGACGCCCGCGCCGCCGTGACCTTCGTCGGCACGGACCGCATCGAGGTGCTGCGCTTCCGCGACGCGGACGTCGTACGTTACGCCACACTCGGCATGGCCGACCGGCCGATGGCCGACCCGACCGCCGTCGTCGCCGACCCGCTGCGCGGTCCGCGCGCCGAGCTGGTGCTGACGGTGCGGATCGGCGGCGCGGCCGTGGGCCCCGGGCTCCCCGTACTCGACGAGGTGCTGCGCCCGCTCGCCGTCCTCGCCGCGTCCCCCCAGGTGGAGGGCGTGGTGGTGGCGCCGGGCGCCTCGCTGGACCTGGGCGGACCGCTGTGGCCTGGCGCGCCCTTCACCTCCGTACTGGTGGCCGAACCGGGCGGGCTGGTCGAGGACTTGGAGCTCGACCAGCCGAGGGAACCGGTCCGGTTTCTGCCGCTGCTGCCCATGACCGGGAACGAGGCGGCGTGGAAGCGGGTGCACGGCGCGGGCGCGCTGCAGGACCGCTGGCTCAGGCACGGCACGGATCTGCGGGACCCGAGACGCTCCGGGGTGCCGCTGGCGAGCTGAGATGAGGGGGGCGGCTCGTGTGCCGGCCCGGGTCGCATCCGGACGGGTGATCGTCCTTGACGTGACGACGCCCGGGGAGGACCGTGGGGCCCTATGAGGGGCGAACCCAGTTGCCCGAAGTGCGGTGGCCGGGTGCGGGCGCCCGGTCTTTTCGCCGACTCCTGGCAGTGCGGGGTGCACGGCACAGTGCATCCGCTTCAGCCGGTCGTCCCGCCGAGCGTCGAAGCACTCGTGGTCGTCACCAACCGTGCCCGGGTTCCGGTGTGGATGCCGTGGCCGCTTCCGGTCGGCTGGCTGTTCACTGGCGTCGCCTGTGCGGGCGACGACCGCAGCGGCGGCCGGGCCACAGCAGTGGCGTGCTCAGGACCCGGCCCGCTGGGCGGGCCCGGGGAGCTGCTGCTGGTCGCGGAGGAGCTGGGGGTCGGGCTCGGTGCGCGATACGCCGGGATCCGCGGCCCCGACCCGGGGCCCGGTATGCGGGTCGACCGGGCGCCGCAGGTCAAGGTGTTGGCCGCCGGGCGGCCCACCCCGCTGTGGCTGGTCGAGGGCACGCCGGACGACCGCGCGGTGTTCGCGGGGGAGGCGTGCGGGCTGTGGCTGTGGGCGATCGTCTGGCCCGAGCAGACCGGTCTGATGATGTACGACGAGATGGTGCTCACCGATCTGCGGGACGCCGGGGCCGAGGTGGACCTGGTGCCGTGCGGGGCGCTGTCGCCGCGCATCCTGGGCTGATCATCTCGGCCGCGCTGATCATCTCGATCGCGGCCGGTTATTCTGAAGCGTCCCCTCCGTTCCACCGCCGCAGCTGGGAGCCCGCGTCGTGCGCATCGATCTGCACACCCACTCCACTGCGTCCGACGGTACGGACACCCCCGCCGAGCTGGTGCTGGGCGCCGCCGCGGCCGGTCTTGACGTCGTCGCGCTCACCGACCACGACACCGTCGGCGGGTACGAGGAGGCGAAGCGGGCGCTGCGCGGCGTTTCATCGGGGCTGACACTGGTGACCGGCGCCGAGCTGTCGTGCCGGCTGATGGTCCCGCCGTCCGACGGCGGCTCGGGCACTTCAGGTACTGCCTCAGGTACGTCGGAAGACGGCGCGGCGGGCGTGAGCCTGCACATGCTGGCGTATCTCTTCGACCCGGTCGAGCCGGAGCTGGCGCGCGAGCGCGAGCTCGTCCGCGACGACCGGGTGCCGCGCGCCCGGGCGATGGTCGACAAGCTGCGGGAGCTGGGCGTGCCGATCACCTGGGAGCAGGTGGCCCGGATCGCCGGTGACGGGGCCGTGGGGCGGCCGCATGTGGCGACCGCGCTGGTCGAGCTGGGCGTCGTCGACAGCGTCTCGGACGCCTTCACTCCGCAGTGGCTCGCCAACGGCGGCCGGGCCTACGCCGAGAAGCACGAGCTCGACCCGTTCGAGGCGATCCGCCTGGTCAAGGCGGCCGGCGGGGTCACCGTCTTCGCGCATCCGCTGGCCCTCAAGCGCGGGCTGTGCGTACCCGAGAGCGCGATCGCGGAGCTCGCCGCCGCGGGGCTTGACGGGATCGAGGTGGACCATATGGACCACGACGAGCCCACGCGCGAGCGGCTGCGCGGACTCGCCGCCGAGCTCGGCCTGCTCACCACGGGCTCCAGCGACTACCACGGCAGCCGTAAGACCTGTCGTCTCGGCGAGTACACGACGGATCCCGAGATCTACGGAGAGCTCGTCCGCCGGGCGACCGGGGCGTCCCCGGTGCCGGGCGGGGCCGGCTGAGCGGTCCGTCCGTAGCCCGTCCCGTACGCACAAGCGCCCCCGTGCGACGAGGCACGAGGGCGCCGGAAGCTGCGTACTGCGAGCTACTGCTGCGTACTACAAACGGGGCGTTACCGGGCTGAGCTTTCGGCGGGGCGGATGTAGATGCGCTGACCGATTGCGGCGGCCTGCTGCACGATCCGGTTGACGGAGGCGGCGTCTACAACGGTGCTGTCCACGGCGGTCCCGTCGACATCGTCGAGGCGCATGATCTCGAAGCGCATGGCTTCTCCCTTCGTCTGATCCTCCTGAGGAGAACTGTGGTGTGAGACGGATGCGCGCGGCGCCTGTGCCGCGAGCTTCCGTACGGTTCAACAGAGGGTGCCATGGAAAACATTCCCTACGCTAAAGAAAATTTTCGGGAGCCTAATTACCGTCTCGTACCAGGTCCGGTTGTGTCCTGAGCGCGTCGGCCCGGAGAATGAAGCGCGTATGAGTGACGTCACGCCTCCGGGCCAACCAGACCTCGCCTCGGTCGTCGCAGGCATCGAGCGCACCAATGAGCTGCTGCAGCGTGTGCTCGCAGAGGTCGCGACCACACCGTCCACCCACGCGATATTCGTGGACGCCGGCTATGTCTACGCGGCCGCAGGCCGACTGGTCGCAGGAACCGAGGACCGCAGAACCTTCGAGCTCGACGCCGAGGGGCTCATCGAGGCGTTCATCGACAAGGCCCGCACGATCTTCCCGGACAGCAGGCTGCTGCGCGTCTACTGGTACGACGGCGCCCGGCGCCGTATCCACACCTCCGAGCAGCAGAGCATCGCCGAGCTGCCCGACGTCAAGGTCCGGCTCGGCAACCTCAACGCGAACAACCAGCAGAAGGGCGTCGACTCCCTCATCCGCTCCGACCTGGAATCCCTCGCCCGGCACCGCGCCATCGGCGACGCGGTGCTGATCGGCGGGGACGAGGACCTGGTCTCCGCGGTCGAGGCGGCCCAGGGGTACGGCGCGCGGGTGCACCTCTGGGGCATCGAGGCCGTCGAGGGGCGCAATCAGGCCGAGCCGCTGCTGTGGGAGGTCGACAGCCAGCGCACCTTCGACCTCGACTTCTGTAAGCCGTACGTCACCCGCCGCCCGGCGGGCTTCGAACCGTACGGAGCCGAACCGGGCCCGGGCGCGCCCGCCCCCAGCCGCGACGACGTCCGCTTCGTCGGGGCACAGATCGCCGCGCGATGGCTGTCCTCGCGCGGCCGGGAATCACTCGCCGAGCTGCTGCCCGGCCACCCCTACCTGCCGGGCTCGGTCGACCAGGAGCTGCTGATCGACGCGGAGGCCCTGCTGCGGCTGTCGCTGCGTACGCATGCCGATCTGCGGCGGGCGCTGCGGGACGGCTTCTGGGAGCACCTTCAGGCCCAGTACTGACGCGTCAGCTGTCAGCTTTTGCGGTCGACACCGCGCCAGAAGTCGATCAGGGCCTCGGCGGTGGGGAGTGGCCGCTCCGCGTTGGGGGAGTGCCCCGCGCCCTGGATGACGGTGCGGTGGGCGCCGAGGCGGTCGGCCATCTCGTCCATCAGCGGCACCGGCCAGGCGTAGTCCACGATCCCGGACAGCACATGCTTGGGCAGCCCCACCCCGGCCAGCTCCGCGACCCGGTCCGGCTCGCTGTTCAGCTGCCGCCCGGTGGCGATCAGCTGCTCGGGGACGGTGCCCAGCCAGCGCTGGTGGAGGAAGTCCTCGACGCCCGGCGGCGTGGTCTCCACGGGCGCCTCCGGCGGGTCGAGCTCGCGCATCGCCTGCCAGACGGTCTCCATATCGGTCACGGACAGCGCGTCGATCAGCAGCTTGGTGCGGGCCTGCTGCGATTCGGAGATGGCGGCCGGGCCGGAGCACATCAGCGTCAGCGAGGCGAAGGCGTCCGGGGCCATCATCACGGCGGTCCGTACGACCAGCCCGCCGAGCGAATGCCCGAGTACGTGCAGCGGTGCCTCAGCGGCGGCGGTGGTGTCGGCGCCGGCGTTCAGCACGGCCGCCTGCGCCAGGACGTCCCGGGCCAGCTCCTGCTGCGCGTACGCCGCCTCGTCCGGCGGCCCGCCGGTCTCGTGCTGCCCCCGCCCATCGACCGCGACCACCCGGAACCTGGCGCGGGCCAGCGGCTCCAGCAGCGCGATGAAGTCTTCCTTGCTCCCGGTGAACCCGGGCACCAGCAGCACCGTCCCCCGCGCCGCCCCCTCAGGGCGCGCGTCATGTACGGCGAACTCCCCGCGGGCGGTACGAAGACGGTGCGCACGGGCGCACCCGGGCAGCGTGATGAACGGCGGCCTGCTCATGCGCCGAGGCTAGCGCGCACACAGAAAATCCCGGCCAACCCGCCATGACGTGTGCCGCCACGTCCCCGCGTGCTCCGCGCCCCACGCGTCTTCGCGTGCGCGGGCCGCCAGCGCGGTGTCGGTCACGGCCGTCGTCGGGCCCTCCGCCGTGGTGACCTGGTGCGCCGGCTGGGGGCTCCGGGGACGCCGAAGGGCCCGGTCCGGGGGAGCGGATCGGGCCCTTCGGCGGTTGCGGGTGGCGTCAGCTTGTCTCGGTGGCCTCGGCCTTCGACGCCGCCGACCGGGTGCGGCGACGGCGGCGGACCGGCTTGGCCTCGCCGTCCCCGGCCTCGACCGGGGCCGTCTCGGCCTGCGGCGCCGGTGCCGTTGCTGCCGTCGCCTCCGTGGCCTTGGCGGTTGCCGCGCCGCGGGTGCGGCGGCGGCGCGACTTGGCCGGGGCCTCAGCGGCATCGGGGGCTGCCTCGGGCTGTGCGGGGTCGGTCACGGCCGTGGTCGGGCCCTCGGCCGTGGTGACCGCCGTCTCGGCGTCGGTGCCGCTGTCGGCTGCCTTGGCCGTGGCCCCCGCGCGGGTGCGCCGACGGCGGCGGGGCTGCCGCGGCTCGGCGGTGGCCTCCGGGGCCGGGGCCTCGGCTGTGCCCTCCGCCGCGTCCACGGCCGCCTCGGCCGCCTGCGTCGAGTCGTCGGTCACCCCGTCGACCACGACGCCGCCGCGCAGCCGGCGCCGCTGGCGCGGCGTGCGGGCGCGGGCCGGGCGCTCCTCGGCAGGCGCTGCCGCAGCCGAGGGGCGGCGGCCGCCGCGTGCGGACCGGGCGCCGCGGGCGCCGGTCTCGCCGAGGTCTTCGACCTCCTCGGCGTCCAGGCCCGCCCGGGTGCGCTCGGCGCGCGGCAGGACACCGGTGGTGCCCTCCGGGATGTTCAGCAGCTCGAACAGGTGCTCGGAGGTGGAGTAGGTCTCCTCCGGCTCATTGAAGGGCAGGTCGAGCGCCTTGTTGATCAGCTGCCAGCGCGGGATGTCGTCCCAGTCGACGAGGGTGATGGCGATGCCGGACGCGCCCGCGCGGCCGGTGCGGCCGATGCGGTGCAGATACGTCTTCTCGTCCTCGGGGGACTGGTAGTTGATCACATGCGTGACGCCCTCGACGTCGATGCCGCGCGCGGCGACGTCGGTGGCCACCAGCACATCGACCTTGCCGTTACGGAAGGCGCGCAGTGCCTGCTCGCGCGCCCCCTGGCCGAGGTCACCGTGCACCGCGCCGGAGGCGAAGCCGCGGCTGGAGAGCTGGTCGGCGATGTCGGCGGCGGTCCGCTTCGTACGGCAGAAGATCATCACGAGGCCGCGGCCCTCCGCCTGCAGCACGCGCGCCACGACCTCCGGCTTGTCCAGGGAGTGGGCCCGGAAGACATGCTGGGTGATGTTCGCGACGGTCGCGCCCTCGTCGTCCGGCGCGGTGGCGCGGATGTGGGTGGGCTGCGACATATAGCGCCGGGCCAGCGAGATGACCTGGCCCGGCATGGTCGCCGAGAAGAGCATCGTCTGGCGCTTGGCGGGCAGCATCTGGATGATCTTCTCGACGTCGGGCAGGAAGCCCAGGTCGAGCATCTCATCGGCCTCGTCGAGGACGAGGGACTTGACGGAGGAGAGCCGCAGCTTCTTCTGGCCCGCCAGGTCGAGCAGCCGGCCGGGGGTGCCGACGACCACGTCGACGCCCTTCTTCAGGGCCTCGACCTGCGGTTCGTACGCACGGCCGCCGTAGATCGACAGGACGCGCACGGCACGGACCTTGCCGGCGGTGAGCAGATCGTTGGTGACCTGCTGGCAGAGTTCGCGGGTGGGGACGACCACGAGCGCCTGCGGGGCGTCGGTCAGCTGCTCGGGCTTGGCCCGGCCCGCCTCGACGTCCGCGGGGACGGTGACGCGCTCCAGCAGCGGGAGGCCGAAGCCCAGCGTCTTGCCGGTGCCGGTCTTGGCCTGGCCGATGACGTCGGAGCCCGACAGGGCCACGGGGAGCGTCATCTCTTGGATGGGGAACGGGGACGTGATGCCGACGGCCTCAAGGGCCTCGGCCGTCTCGGGGAGGATCCCGAGGTCTCGGAAAGTGGTCAGGATGCTTGCCTCTTCTGTGAGACGCGGCGTGAGGCGGCGAAGGGGGTCGCACGGCGCCCCGAGTACAACCGGCCTTGGGGTGGCCGGTCCGGCGCGGGACCACTGCCCTCGCTCGAGCGCTCATACCGCGAGCGGATCCCTCCTGCCGTGCGCACGATTACATGCGCGCCGCGCGGAGGGCGGTCGGTTTGGAGCCGATCGGGCCACCGACCGGGCATCCGTATGCGTGGAACGACCCGCCGATACGACGGGCGCCAATAGCACTGTACCCCGAGACCGCGCATCTGTGACCGGGATGCCGGTTGCGCCCTGCTGCCGGGCCCGGCTGACCAGGGCCTTCCGCAGGGCGCTCAGCGGGCTATTGTGCCCACCATGGAGACGTCTGACACACCGGAGAACGACCCCGCCGACGGGGAGCGCACCGAGGGACACGCCGACGGGGAGCGCACCGGGATCGCCGCCCAGGACTGGGCGCGGGCGGCCGCCCACCCGCAGTACCGGGCCGCCGTGGTGGACCTGCTCGGCGCCCTCGCCTACGGCGAGCTGGCCGCCTTCGAGCGCCTGGCCGAGGACGCCAAGCTGGCGCCCACGCTGGAGGACAAGGCGGAGCTGGCGAAGATGGCGTCCGCCGAGTTCCACCACTTCCAGCAGCTCAGAGACCGGCTGGCGGAGGTGGGCGAGCAGCCGACGGCGGCCATGGAGCCGTTCGCGGCGGCGCTGGACGGCTTCCACCGCCAGACCGCGCCGTCGGACTGGCTGGAGGGCCTGGTCAAGGCGTACGTCGGCGACTCGATCGCCAGCGACTTCTACCGCGAGGTGGCGGCCCGGCTGGACTCGGACACCCGCGGGCTGGTGCTGAGCGTGCTCGACGACACCGGCCACGCCTCGTTCGCGGTGGAGAAGGTACGGGCGGCCATCGAGGCGGACCCGCGGGTCGGCGGGCGGCTGGCGCTGTGGGCGCGGCGGCTGATGGGCGAGGCGCTGTCGCAGGCGCAGCGCGTGGTCGCGGAGCGGGACGCGCTGTCCACGATGCTGGTGGGCGGGGTCGCGGACGGCTTCGACCTGGCGGAGGTCGGCCGGATGTTCTCCCGGATCACCGAGGCGCACACCAAGCGGATGGCTGCGCTTGGTCTGGCGTCCTGAGCCCGGTGCCCTCCTGAGTCCGGTGCTCTGAGCTGTAGCGCGCGGCCCGCGCCCCTGGAGGGGTGCGGGCCGTGGTGCGTATGGAGGGCTCTCAGGCCGTGGCGGAGCGGCGGAGCCTGCGGGCCGGGCGGACCAGCAGCGACAGCAGCGCCACCGAGACGCCGAGCGCGGCGATCAGCACCGTCGGCGTATGTCCCGCGCCCAGCACGGCGTGGGCGAGCAGCGAGCCGAGAAGCGCGGCGCCGGGGCCGGTGGACAGCAGCAGCCGTCGGGAATGGAACCTTCGAGGCTGCCAGCGGCCCGCCCCGTATGCGATGGCGAGACCGATCAGTACGGAGCCGAGCGCTTCCAAGATCATGGTGCGTCCTCCCGTGCGTGGATCGGGATCGAGGCCTCGTGGTACGGCGGTGCCGAGCCCCGGTCGCAGCCGTCCTACCCTCGGCCAGTGGCGGGCAACCCTGCCCGGCCGGCCGAACCTGAAGACGGCCTTCCGCACGCGCCGGAAAAGGGGCGGGGCCCGGTGAGGGTTCTCACCGGGCCCCGCCGCGTTCCGTTGGCGCGGACGCTGCTCAGAGCGCGCTGAAGCCGACCTTGCGGGCGGCCGGCTCGCCGATCTCGACGTATGCGAGCCGGTCGGACGGGACCAGGACCTTGCGGCCGTGGTCGTCCACCAGGGTCAGCAGCTGCGCCTTGCCGGCGAGCGCGTCGGCCACGGCGCGCTCGACTTCCTCGGCAGACTGTCCGCTCTCCAAAACGATCTCGCGGGGCGCGTGCTGCACGCCGATCTTGACCTCCACGGCTTTGTCCCTCCGACGGTCAGTTGGGGTGCGCGGCCAGCCGCGCCGTACGCAGCACACATTAGCCCGGTGCGGAGACCGGACGAGCCGTACGGGCGCACGCCCGCAGCGAACACGCTGCCGCCGGGGGCGCGGCGGACACCCGCACACCGCCCCGGCCGCCGCGCGCGGCTCTCAGTTGCCGCCGTCGGCGCCGTGCAGCGGGAAGCCCGCGATGCCCCGCCAGGCGAGCGAGGTGAGCAGCTGTACGGCCGTATCGCGCGGCACCTGGCTCTCGCTGGAGAGCCAGTAGCGCGCGACGACCTGCGAGACTCCGCCGAGGCCGACCGCCAGCAGCATCGACTCGTCCTTCGGCAGGCCGGTGTCCTCGGCGATCACCTCGCTGATCGCCTCGGCGCACTGCAGCGAGACCCGGTCCACGCGCTCGCGCACGGCCGGCTCGTTGGTGAGGTCCGATTCGAACACCAACCGGAAGGCGCCGCCCTCGTTCTCGACGTACGCGAAGTAGGCGTCCATGGTGGCGGCGACGCGCTGCTTGTTCTCGGTCGTCGACGCCAGCGCGGTGCGCACCGACTGCAGCAGCGCCTCGCAGTGCTGGTCCAGCAGGGCCAGATAGAGGTCGAGCTTGCCGGGGAAGTGCTGGTAGAGCACCGGCTTGCTGACCCCGGCGCGCTCGGCGATATCGTCCATGGCCGCCGCGTGATAGCCCTGTGCCACGAAGACCTCCTGGGCCGCCCCCAGGAGCTGATTCCGTCGGGCTCGGCGCGGCAGGCGCGTGCCCCGCGGGCGCGCCTCGGTCTGCTCGATGGCTGTCACGCCGCCTCCCAATGAGTGTTCTGTACACGGTGTGCACCGCGCCCGCCATCGTACTTTTGGGTAACAGGGCGGCGCGCGGTCCGTACGGAGAATTTCACGGACCACACTCCGTGGAAAGTCGATAAAGCTGACAAATGGCGCAGTTCACAAGTAGTCGTCCTCGTCCACCTCGACGATCCGGGCCTGCTCCATGCGGTCCGCCTCGTTCGCCTCCGCCAATGCGTCCGCGTTCACGGGCTCGTCCCGGTTCGGCAGGAGGTCGTGGTGCTGCTCCGCGGCGTCCACTTCCGGTGCTTCGACGTCCTCCACGACGAATTCGGCGGCGTCGTTTTCCTCGAAGGTCTCGGGGTCGCTGGGGTCGACGGACATTTCTCCCCTTCCTCAGGCGTTCCTCGGGCGCCCGGGGCGGGCGTTTCTCCCGCCCGCCCCGGCCCGGAGTGATCGTCCCTGTATTTACGAGCCTAGGAGAGCTCACTTTCGGACGCTACGCGGGCTGTGAGTGCGAACACAGGGCTCCGAGTGTGATCGTCTCGTAACATTGCCGCATGTCTTCGACCGAGCAGCCGGTTCCCCGCATCCTCTCCGCGGTCCCGCCCGCCCGGCCCGTTCGCGTCGGAGCGGGGGAGCGGCTGCGTACGGTGCGCCTCTCCGGTCTCACCCTCACCGTACGGTCCCGCCCGCCGGTCCGGGACGGTCTGCCGCCCGCGCTTTATGTGCACGGGCTCGGCGGCTCCTCGCAGAACTGGTCCCTCCTGATGGAGCCGCTTGCCGAGCGAGTGGACGGAGAGGCCCTTGACCTGCCCGGCTTCGGTGACTCCCCGCCGCCCGACGACGGCGACTACTCGATACCGGGCCACGCCCGTGCCGTGATCCGCTACCTCGACGCGAGCGGGCGCGGACCCGTGCACCTGGTCGGCAATTCGCTGGGCGGCGCGGTCTCCACCCGCGTCGCCGCGCTGCGGCCGGACCTGGTGCGCACCCTCACCCTCGTCTCGCCCGCGCTGCCCGAGCTGCCCCCGCAAATGACGGCGGTCCCCACCAGCCTGCTCGCGATCCCCGGCGTCACCCGGCTGTTCACCCGGCTGACCCGGGACTGGGACGCGGAGCGGCGCACGCGCGAGGCGATGGCGCTCACCTATGGCAACCCGTCGCGGGTCAGCCCGGAGAACTTCGCGCTGGCGGTGCAGGAGTTCGAGCGGAAGCTCGCCCTCCCGTACTTCTGGGACGCGCTGACGCGCTCGGCGCGCGGCCTCGTCGATTCGTACACGCTCGGCGGCCGGCACTCGATGTGGCGGCAGGCCGAGCGGGTGCTGGCGCCGACGCTGCTGGTGTACGGGATGCGTGACCAGCTGGTGTCCTACCGAATGGCGCAGCGGGCCGGCGCGGCCTTCCGCGACTCGCGGCTGTTGACGCTGGTGGACGCGGGGCACGTGGCGATGATGGAGTATCCCGAGGCAGTGGCGCAGGGGGTGCGTGAACTGCTCGACGACGTGACAGGCCGAGAAGGCAGAGCAGGCCGGGAGGGCCGGGAGGACGGTGGCCGCCGGGGTGACCCGGGGATGCGGACCGCCCCGGTGCCCGGCACGGACGGGAGCGGTGCGGCGCGTGGGTAAACACAGCGCACGTGGCAGCCAGAGCCAGGAGGACCGCGACCGCCGGTCCGGGCAGGCGGGCCCAGGCTCCGCCCCCGGCGGCGGCCGTGGCCCCGGTGCCGGTCCCGGCTTTGTGGAGTACACGCCCTCTGGGCCGGCCGGTCCGGCTGGTCCGGCCGGAGGCCCGGGCACGGGCCGCAGGCGGCGGATGGTGCCCGGACCGGGGCCTGGGTCTGGGGCTGGTCCTGAGCCTGGTGTGGATCCTGGTGTGACGCCGCCGCAGGGCGTGCCGCGGATGCGTCCGCAGGGGCCCGGTGTGCCGCGGGCCAGGGGCGGGCACCCGGAGCACCGTGAGCCGGGCGGTGGTTGGGGTGCTGTGGGCGGGCCGGGCGGTCGTATGGTCCCGGGCGGGCCCGGGGGGCCTGGTGGTCCGGCCGGTCCCGGCGGTTTCGGCGGACCGGGACGGCCTGGCGGCCAGCCGCGTCCCGGTGGTCAGAGCGGTCCTGGCGGTCCTGGCGGTCCTGGCGGTCCGGTGCGGCGCGGCGGTCTGAGCGGTGTGCCCGGCGGCCCTGGTGGTCCCGGTGGTCCGGGCGGTATGCCTGGCGGGGCGCGGGCGTCTTTTGGGGCGCGGACCGCGAGCCCTGCGCCGGGCGCGACGGTGGGCGGCCTGATGCCAGGCCCGCGCAAGGAGTACGTCGACGCGTTCGACACCTCCGAAGCCCTCGACTGCGACGGCGAGGACGTCTTCGCCGCGGGCGCCCCGGGAGCACCGCGCCGCGTCAGGGCGGACGGCGCCGAGGGCACGGACGCCGACGCCGACGACGGTGAGGACGAGCCCCAAGAGGCGGCCGGCGCGGCCAAGGGCGGCAAGGGGCGGACGTTCACCGGTGTCGCCGCCGCGGCCGTGACCACCGTGCTGGCGGTCGTGGTCGCCGGGCAGGTGGCCAACGGGCCGCAGGACAGCGGCAACAGCGCGCGCGCCCAGGGCGGCGCGGAGCGCACCGAGGCCGCGGGCGACGACGACGGGAACGGCGGGCGTGCGGCGCGGTCGACCCCGACCACCCCGGCCCCGAAGGCCACTTCGTACGCCGCGCTGATGACGCAGAAGTTCCCGCTGGACCCGAAGCTGAGCGGATCCGGGGCGTTCACGACGGTCGCCGGGCAGGACAAGGGGACCGGCCGGGGCCGGGTGTGGCGCTATCGCGTGGACGTGGAGAAGGGCCTGCCGCTGGACGGCGAGCTGTTCGCGCAGGCCGTGCACAAGACGCTGAACGACGAACGCAGTTGGGGCCACGGCGGGACCAGCTCCTTCGACCGGGTCTCCTCCGGCCGGGCCGACTTCGTGATCACGCTGGCGAGCCCCGGCACCACCGCGAAGTGGTGTCTGAAATCCGGTCTGGACACCACCCAGGACAACGTCTCGTGCGACTCCGCCTCCACCGAGCGCGTCATGATCAACGCCTATCGGTGGGCGCAGGGCGCGAAGACCTTCGGCGACGACAAGATGCATGCCTACCGGCAGATGCTCATCAACCACGAGGTGGGCCACCGGCTCGGGCACAACCACGAGATCTGCTCCCGGCAGGGCGCGCTGGCGCCGGTGATGATGCAGCAGACCAAGTTCCTGACGACCGATGGGGCGACCTGTCGGCCGAACGCCTGGCCGTATCCCAGGTGACCGGCGGCCGCGGGTAGCCGGCGGCCGTACCCGCGTACGGAGCCCCACAACGCCTGACGTCCGGGAAGGTCACGGGCGTTCACCCCTTCCGGTGGTGCGACGGACAACCGTCCGTCGCACCACCACCCTGCCCGCATAACGTGCTCCCGCTGCCGGACGGCGGCGCGACGGCTTGCCGACATGGGAGATCGGGGGTGCGCTCATGCGCGTGGGACTGCTCACGGAGGGTGGGTATCCGTACGCGGATGGTGAGGCGCGGCTGTGGTGCGACCGGCTGGTGCGGGGGCTGGCCCAGCACGAGTTCGAGGTCTACGCCCTCAGCCGGAGCGCCCGCCAGACGGCGGGGGGCTTCATGGAGCTGCCCGGCGCGGTGCGGCGGGTCCGTACCGCACCGCTGTGGGGGGAGGCGGCGCGGGCGGCGCGCCGGGACCGGGGGAGGTACGGGCGGCGCGAGCGGCGGCGGTTCGCGGAGTGCTTCGGGGAGCTGGCGGCGGCGATCAGCGCGCCGGGCGGCCCCGGGAGCCCCGGCGCGCCCGCTGCCGCCGGGGCGGCCGGAACCGCGGGGGCCGCGGCCGCCGCAGGGGCCGCGGGATCGCAGGCGGACCGTTTCGCCAGCGGCCTGTACGGGCTCGCCGAGCTGGCCCGCGAGCACGGCGGGCTGCCCGCCGCGCTGCGCTCCGAGACGGCCGTACGCGCCCTGGAACGGGCCTGCCACACGCCCGGTGCGCTTCAGGGTGCGCATCGGGCGCGGGTGGCCGACCTGCTGACCGTGACCGGCGCGCTGGAGCGCGCGCTGCGCCCGCTGTCGCTCGACTGGTACGGCGACGGCGAGGGAGTCGGCAGGGGAGCCGGCGAGGGCCCTGGCGGCGAGGGCCCTGGCGGTGAGGGCTCCTCCGGCGAGCCCGGCCTGTCCGGCGTGGACCTGTGCCATGCCTCCTCCGCGGGCCCGGCCGCGCTCCCGGGGCTGCTGGCCCGGCGCTTCTTCGGCACGCCCCTCCTGATCACCGAATACGGCGTACGGCTGCGCGAGTACTACCTGGCGAGCGCGGCGGGTCCGGGCGGCGCGGTGCTCTCCGCCCCGGTGCGGACGCTGCTCGCCTCGTTCCAGGGCCGGCTGACCGCCGAGGCGTACGCCCGCGCGGCGCTGACCACCCCCGGTAACACCCATGCCCGCCGCTGGCAGGAGCGCTGCGGCGCCGCCCCGGAGCGGCTGCGCACCGTCTACCCCGGCATGGACGCGAGCCGCTTCGCGGAGGTCGGCGAGCGCGGCGCGGGGGCGGGTGCGGGCGACGGCGCCGGGGCGCGGGGCGACGACGGCTGGACGCTGGTGTGGCTGGGCCGTCTCGAGCCCGCCAAGGACGTCGCGGCCCTGCTGCACGCCTTCGCCCAGGTGCGGCGTGCGGTGCCCCGGGCGCGGCTGCGCCTCGTCGAGACCGGGCGCCCCGCCTCCGCCCCCGCCGCCGACGGCTACCCGGCCCACTGCCGCGCCCTCGCCGCCCACCTCTTCCCCGACGAGGCCGCTGACAACCCGGTCTCCTTCGACCGCCTCGGCGACCCCGGGCTGCCGTCGGCGGCTGACGCGTACGCGGCGGGCAGCGTGGTGGTGCTGTCCAGCGTGGTCGAGGGCTTCCCGGTCGGGCTGGTGGAGGCGATGTTCTGCGGGCGCGCCACGGTGTCGACGGACGTCGGCGCGGTGTGCGAAGTCATCGGCGGCACGGGCCTGGTGGTCCCGCCGCGCAACCCGCGCGCGCTCGCGGACGCGTGCCTCGAACTCCTCGCCGACCCGGAGCGCCGCGAGCGCCTGGGCGCCGCGGCGCGCGCCCGCGCGCTGGAGCTCTTCACGGCCGAACAGAACGTGGCGGCGTTCCGCGGCATCTATCTGGAGCTCATGTCGCACTGCCCGGTGCGCCGCGGGGAGTACGGCCCGGACGGCGAACCCGTGCCCTTCGCCCGCCCGGCGGAGGCCCACATCCCCGGCCGCTGGGCGGGCGGCGCCGGCCCGGCCCCCTCACCCGCCACCCACACCCCCACCTGGGCCACGGCCCCACCCGGCCACGAACCGGAACCCCTGGCCGTGGGCCCGTACGCCCCCCAGCCGGAAGAAGCGCGCCCATGACCCGCCGCCCGGGCGCTGCGGGCTCGGAGGACGGCGACGACGCCGGGGCGGCCTCCGGGACTTCCAGCTCTGCCGAGTCTTCCCGCCCCGGTGCGCGGCGGGGACGTCGGGCGGACGCTCCGCGGACTCCGCGAAGCCCTGGCGGTTGGGACACGCAGTCGCGCGCGCTCGTGAGCGGGGCGCCCCAGCCGGAGGCGGGCGGGGCGCCGCATGAAGGGCTCGGGAGCAGCGGCCCCGCGTCGTCGGCCAGGCCGCAGGCGGCTGCCGCCTCCGGCTCCGTTCCGGCCTCCGGCCCGATCCCCTGCTCCGGCTCCGGCCAGCGCCCGCGGCGCGTCGATGACGCCCGACGCGCCGCGGGCCGCGGCGACGGCGCGCCGGGCCGGGGCGAGGTCGCTGGTGGGGGCGGCGAGGGCGGACGTCGTCCGTTGACGGGGGCGCAGGAAGGGCCCGATGCCGCCACAGAACCCGCGGGGCGGGGGTCGGCCGATCCTGTGCGGGGGTTGATGCGGCGTCATCGCGAGCTGTGTGCGGGCGCTGTCGATCCGCTGGAGATCGCCGCCGGGCTCGAGGCTCATGGCGTGACGGACCGCACCGCCGCCCGGTTTCGGCATCGTGATGTCTTCTCACTCGCCGAGGAGCTGTACGCGCGCGTCCCCCGCGACGACGAGGGCCCGGGCGCCCCGGCGGCCGTGCCGTCGCGTGGGCGGATCGGCGGGCGGCTGGCTGTGGGGGCGCTGCATCTGGTGCCCGGCGCGCTGGGGGTGGCGACCGTCGTCGGGCTGGCCAGGGCGCGGGGCGGGGCGGTGGGGGAGCGGGTGGCTGCCGGGGTGGGTGGGGGCGCGTTGGTGATGGCCGCGTTGTGGCTGTGCCTGGCGCGCGGGCCGCTGAAGGTGCGGGGCGGCGGGTTGGCCGGGCGGCTGGCCGGGGTGCTGCGCGTCGGCTGGCTCATCGCGTACGCCCTGTGCGGCGACTGGCTGCACTGGCTGCTGGAGGGGGCCCGGACCGGCGCGTGGCGGCCTTACGGCGTCGCGCCCGCCGGCCGGCCCGTCGCAGAGGCGGCCGTCGTCCTCGCCCTGGCCGTCGCGCCCGCCGCGTGGTGTGCGCACTGGTTCGCCCGGCGGGCGCGTCGGAGGCTGGTGGGCAGCCGTGGGCTCGCGGAGTTCGCGGCGGGGGTGCGGCCGCTGCTCGCGGGCACGGTGGCGCTGTTCCTCTGCTCCCTGCCGCCCCTGGTGCTCGCGGTCCAGCTCGCCGTCCGGTTCGCGCTGCCGCTGCCCGGCCGCCCGCCCGGGGCCGTTCCGACAGCCGTCGCGTCCGATGTGGTGGCCGTGTGCGTCCTGCTGTTCGTCGCCCGGCTGCTCGCCGTCCACGGCTTCCGCCGGGCCGCCGCCACCGGCACCGCCATGGCCTGCGCGGCCGAGGCGGCTGTGCTGGGCGGGGCCGCGGCCGGCCGGCTGCCGGGCGGCGGGGCGTTCGCCGAGGCGGTGGCCAGGGCCTCGGCCGTCTGCGGACCTGCCGGCCTCCCGGCCGCGGTCTGCGGCGTCACGGCCCTCGCGCTGCTGGCGTACGCGTTCGCCGCGCTCTCCCGCGCCTCGGCCCACACCCCGGGCACCCCAGGCACTTCAGGCACCCGTATCTCACCGCTTTCCATCACCACTAGGAGCACATGACATGAGCGACGACATGACCGACCCACAGCCACGGGAGCGTGACCGATGAGAGTCCTGCTGCTCGGCTCCGGGGGATATCTCGGCCGCTACGTCGCCGAACACCTGCTCGCCGACCCCGCCGTCCAGCTCACCGCGCTCGGCCGCGGTGACGACGCCGATGTGCGGTTCGACCTGTCCACCGGCAGCCCCGGCGCGCTGACCCGCTTTCTGAACGCCGTCCACCCCGGAGTGGTGATCAACTGCGCGGGCGCGACCCGTGGCGGGGCGCGCGAGCTGACCCGGCACAACACCGTGGCCGTGGCGACGATCTGCGAGTCGCTGCGGCGCAGCGGCTGCGGCGCCCGGCTGGTCCAGGTCGGCTGCTCCTCGGAGTACGGGCCGTCCCAGCCCGGCTCGTCGACGGCGGAGGACGCGGTGCCGCGCCCCGGAGGTCCGTACGGGGTGAGCAAGCTGGCCGCGACCGAGCTGGTGCTGGGGTCGGGCCTGGACGCGGTGGTGCTGCGGGTCTTCTCGCCGGTCGGGCCCGGCACCCCGGCCGGGTCGCCGCTGGGCCGGCTGGCCGAGGCGATGCGCCGGGCCATGCAGGCCGGGGACGGTGAGCTGAAGTTGAGCGGCCTCGGGGTGCAGCGCGACTTCGTGGACGTACGGGACGTGGCGCGGGCGGTGCACGCGGCCTCGCTCTCGGCCGCGCAGGGGGTCGTCAACATCGGCAGCGGGCGGGCCGTCCGGCTGCGCGACGCGGCGGCCGTGCTCGCCCGGGTGGCGGGCTACGGCGGCACGCTGCACGAGATCGACGGCCCGCCGGGGCGCGGGCCGCTGCACCACACCGCCCCGGGCGGCCCGGGTGGTCCGGCCGGGGCGCAGATCGAGCATGTGGGCGGCGGGGCGGGCTATCCGTACCCGGACGGCTGCGGCAGCTGGCAGCAGGCGGATGTGCGCACCGCGCGCGACCGGCTCGGCTGGCGCTCCAGGATCGTGCTGGAGGAGTCCCTGGCCGATATCTGGATGGAGGCGGCGTGCCGGATCTGAGGGCCGTCGGGAAGGCCGGGCCGACGGTCGGTGTGAGGGCCGGCGGCGGGGTTGCCCGGGTGATGGGACGGATCCGTCTCGCGGACCGGACCACCCGTCTCGGAATGAGATGGGCCATGGCAGTGTTACCAGAAGAACAACCCTGCTCCCACCCACTACGGAGTCCCCGTGTCGCTGCCACCCCTGGTCGAGCCGGCCGCCGAGCTCACCGTCGACGAGGTCCGCAGGTACTCACGCCATCTGATCATCCCTGATGTGGGGATGGACGGGCAGAAGCGGCTGAAGAACGCCAAGGTGCTGTGTGTGGGCGCGGGCGGTCTCGGCTCGCCCGCGCTCATGTACCTCGCCGCGGCCGGTGTCGGCACCCTCGGCATCGTGGAGTTCGACGAGGTAGACGAGTCCAATCTGCAGCGCCAGATCATCCACAGCCAGGCGGACATCGGCCGCTCCAAGGCGGAGTCCGCGCGCGACTCGGTGCTCGGCATCAACCCGTATGTGAACGTTGTGCTGCACGAGGAGCGCCTCGAGGCCGACAACGTCATGGAGATCTTCTCCCAGTACGACCTGATCGTGGACGGCACGGACAACTTCGCCACCCGCTACCTGGTCAACGACGCGTGCGTGCTGCTGAACAAGCCGTACGTATGGGGGTCGATCTACCGCTTCGACGGCCAGGCGTCGGTCTTCTGGTCCGAGCACGGTCCCTGCTACCGCTGCCTGTACCCGGAGCCCCCGCCGCCCGGTATGGTCCCCTCCTGCGCCGAGGGCGGCGTGCTCGGCGTGCTGTGCGCCTCCATCGGGTCGATCCAGGTCACCGAGGCCATCAAGGTGCTCACCGGCACCGGTGAGCCGCTGGTCGGCCGTCTGATGATCTACGACGCCCTGGAGATGACCTACCGCCAGGTCAAGGTCCGCAAGGACCCCGACTGCGCGGTCTGCGGTGAGAACCCCACCGTCACCGAGCTGATCGACTACGAGGCGTTCTGCGGCGTCGTGTCGGAGGAGGCCCAGGAGGCGGCGGCCGGTTCGACGATCACTCCCAAGCAGCTCAAGGAGTGGATCGACGACGGTGAGAACATCGACATCATCGACGTCCGCGAGCCGAACGAGTACGAGATCGTCTCGATCCCCGGCGCCCGGCTGATCCCGAAGAACGAGTTCCTGATGGGCAACGCCCTCCAGGACCTGCCGCAGGACAAGAAGATCGTCTTGCATTGCAAGACGGGTGTCCGATCGGCGGAAGTCCTGGCCGTCCTGAAGTCCGCGGGCTTCTCCGACGCGGTCCATGTGGGCGGCGGCGTCATCGGCTGGGTCCACCAGATCGAGCCCGAGAAGCCCGTCTACTGACGCGGCCGTAAGAGGCGCCGTAGAGGCACCGTAGAGACGCCGAAGGGCCCCGCACCGTTTGTCGACGGTGCGGGGCCCTTCGTATGCGGGAGAACGGGGAAAGGGTTATGAGCAGACCTTGCCGTCCGCCGGCACCTTCCCGTTCAGCAGATAGTCGTCCACGACCGCCGTCGTGCACTTGCTGCCGCCGTTGTACGCGCCGTGGCCCTCACCCTTGTTGGTGAGCTCCACGCCGACGCCCTCGCCAAGACCCTTGGCCATCTTCCGGGCGCCCTCGTACGGCGTGGCCGGGTCACCGGTGTTGCCGACGACCAGGATCGGCGCCGAGCCCGGGGCGCTGACCTCGGGGTGGTCGGTCTTGCCGGCCACCGGCCAGTCCATGCACGAGAGCATGCCCCAGGCCAGGAACTCGCCGAAGACCGGGGACGCCTTGCGGTACTCGGGCAGCTTCGCCTTCACATCGGCGACCGTGTAGCGCTGCTTGTCGTCCACGCAGTTGATCGCGACGTTGGCGGGCCCGATGTTGCTGTAGTGGCCGTTCTCGTCGCGGCCGGCCATGGAGTCCGCCATCAGGAGCAGAATGTTGCCCTGCTTGGCCTGCAGGGCCTCGGTCAGCCCCATCGTCAGGTACTGCCAGCTGTCCTTGCTGTACAGCGCGGCGGCGATACCGCCCACCGCCTGGTCCTGGGTGAGCTCGCGGCCGCTCCTGGTGGGCAGCGGGTTCTTGTCGAGCCGCTTCAGCAGCGAGATGATCGTCTGCTCGGCCTTGTCGGGGTCGCTGCCGAGCGGGCAGGTCAGACCCTTCTTGGCGCAGTCCTTGAGGTAGTTGTCCAGGGCGAGCTGGAAGCCCTTCGCCTGGCCGAAGTTGCCCCGCTCGGGGTCCTCGGTCGGGTCGACGACGGCGTCGAAGACGGCGCGCCCGACGTTCTTGGGGTAGAGGTGGGCGTAGACGCCGCCCAGTTCGGTGCCGTACGAGATGCCGAAGTAGTGCAGCTTCTTGTCGCCGAGCACCTCCCGCATCAGGTCCATGTCGCGGGCGGCGCTGACGGTGTCCACGTGGGGGAGCACCTTGGCGGAGTTCTTCTGGCACGCGGCGACGTACTTCTTCTGGTCCGCCGTCGCCGCCGCGAGCTCGGTGGCGTCGTCCGGCGAGCCGTCCACGGCGTCGGACGCGTCGGCCTCCTTGTCGCTCAGGCACTTCACGGGCGCGCTCTCGCCGACCCCGCGCGGGTCGAAGCTGACCAGGTCGTAGCGGGCGCGCAGCCGCTGGTAGTCCGCGCCGAAGCCGGGGAGGGTGGAGACGCCGGAGCCGCCGGGGCCGCCGAAGTTGAAGATGAGCGAGCCGATCCGCTTGTTCGGCTTGGTGGCTTCGGAACGGATCAGGGCGAGGTCGATCGTCTCGCCGTCCGGCTTGGCGTAGTCCAGCGGAACGCGCATGGTCGAGCACTGCCATTCGCTGCCCGGGGCCTCGCCGGCGCCCTGGAGCGTGGTGGGCGCCGGGCAGGACTTCCAGCTGAGCTTCTGTTCCGTGAGGGAGCTGGGCAGGCCGGAGGCCGACGGCGCCTCTGACGCCTTGTCCTTGCCGCCCTTGCCGTTGTTGGAGCCGCCGCCGTCGTTGCAACCCGCGACGGCGGTGAGTGCGACCACGACGGCCGCGGAGACCAGTGCCCTGGCCCGTATGGTGCGTATGGAACTCGACATAGCCGAGGATCCTATGAGCACGGTATGACCTGGAAGGTTCAGGTCCCTTCTCAATTCGGTCACAGATTACGGAACGTGAGGGTGCCTGCTCAACGCGGGCCCCACTGGGCGCGTCTAGCCGCAGACCTTTCCGCTCGGCGGCACCTTGCCCCGCAGCAGATAGTCGTTGACCGTACGGCGGACACAGGCGTTGCCGCTGTCGTACGCTCCATGCCCCTCGCCCCGGTACGTCAGTTCCACGCCGACGCCCGGGCCCAGCTCCTCCACCATCTTCCGGGCGCCCGCGTACGGGGTGGCCGGGTCACCGGTGTTGCCGACGACCAGGATCGGCGCGGCGCCCGGGGCGCTGACGTCCGGGGTGCGCCAGGCGCCGTGCACCGGCCAGCCGGTGCACTGGGTGAGGCTCCAGGCCAGGTACGGGCCGAAGACCGGGGACGCCTTGCGGAACTCGGGCAGCTTCGCCTTGATGTCGTCGACCGTGTAGCGCTGTTTGAAGTCGGCGCAGGAGATCGCGGTGAGGGAGGACTGCAGGGTGCTGTAGTTGCCGTCCGGGTTACGGCCGTTCATGGCGTCGCCGAGGGCCAGCAGGATTTTGCCGTCGCCCTTTTGGGCGTCCGCGATGCCCTGGGTGAGGTACTGCCAGAAGTCCTGCGAGTAGAGGGATTGCGCGATGCCCCCGTTGGCCAGGGACTCGGTCAGCTTGCGGTTGCCGATGCCGGGCACCGGGCGCCGGTCGAGCCTCTTCTGCAGCGCGCGGACCTCCGGCTGTGTGGGACAGGTGGAGACGTTGCCGGTGGCGTCACACGCCTTCATGTAGTCGTTGAGCGCCAGCTGAAAGCCCTTCGCCTGGCCGAGGGAGCCCTGGGCGGGGTCCTGCGCCGGGTCGACGACGCCGTCGAAGAGCGCGCGCCCCACCTTCTTGGGGAACAGGTGGGCGTAGACGCCGCCCAGTTCGGTGCCGTAGGAGACGCCGAAGTAGTGGAGCCTGTCGTCGCCCAGGACGCCGCGCATGAGATCCATGTCACGGGCGGCGTTGGCGGTGCCGACATACGGAAGCACCTTCCCGGAGTTCTTCTCACAGGCGGCGGCGTACCGCTTGACGCGGCTTACCAGGGACTTCACTTCCGCGGAGTCGTCCGGGGTCGAGTCGGCCGCGTAGAAGGCGTCGAGCTGCCTGTTCCCCAGGCATCTCACCCCGCTGCTGCGGCCGACCCCGCGCGGATCGAAGCTGACCAGGTCGTAGCGGGTGCGCAGCTCCTTGTAGCCGCTCGCGAGGGCGGGGAGGGTGGACACGCCGGAGCCGCCGGGGCCGCCGAAGTTGAAGATGAGCGAGCCGATCCGCTTCTTCGGCTGGGTGGCCTTGGCACGGATCAGGGCGATGCCGATGGTGTCCCCGTGCGGCTTGCCGTAGTCCAGCGGGGCGTGGAGCGTCGCGCACTCCCACTGCTTGCCGGGGGCCTTGGTCGCCCCGTCCTCGCTGTCGTCGGGGGCGGGGCAGGTGGACCACTTCAGCTTCTGATGAGCCGAGGTGTCCGGCCGTCCGCCCTCGCTTCCACCGCAGCCGACGGCGGCGGTCAGCAGCAGGGCGACGGCGGCCGACGCACCGGCGCGTACGGATCGGGACACGGCGGCTCTCCGGGAGTGGGGGCGTGCCGCCATCCTCGGGCCTGCGCGGGCCCGGCGCGCGCTGTGCGGGCGTACGGGTGAGGCGTAAGGGTGAGGGGTGGGGCGTACGGGTGAGATCCGCCACGCCCGGCCCGCTACAGGTCCCTACAGGGCCCTACAGGGCCTCTTTGCGGGTGAGGTGGGTGAAGGCCAGCCAGCCCGGCAGCACCGGCAGCCAGAAGACCATCAGCCGGAACAGCAGCACCGCGGGCGCGGCCGTCTCGTACGGCAGCCCGGCCAGCGTCAGACCCGCGATCAGCGCCGCCTCGACGGCTCCCACGCCGCCCGGGGTGGGCGCCGCCGACCCCAGGGCGTTGCCCGCGAGGAAGACCACGGCGATGCTCGCGTAGCTCATGTCGCCGCCGAACGCCCGGATCGAGGCGTCGAGGCACAGCACGTTGGCCGCCGTCAGCAGCAGCATCCCGCCGATGCCGGTGAGCAGCTTCTTGGGCCGCTGCAGCACGTCCAGCATGCGCGGGACGACGCCCGCGAACAGGGACCGCACCCGTGTGGACACGAACTTCCGCAGCACCGGGATCGCGGCCACCACGAGCGCGAGCACCGCGGCCGTCAGCAGCCCGGCGATCACCGTGCGGGACGGCGAGAGGGTCGGGGTGCGCTCGGTCCCGGTGATATAGCCGAAGGTCAGCAGCAGCAGGATATGGCTGGCGAGGCCGAACAGCTGGGACGCGCCGACGCTGGCCACCGCGAGCCCTGGGCGCACCCCCTGGCGCTGCAGGAAGCGGGCGTTGAGCGCGACCCCGCCGACCGCGGCGGGCGCCACCAGCTTCACGAACGACGCGGCGACCTGCGCCAGCACGGTGCGCCCGAACGGCACCTTCTCCGGTACGAAGCCCAGCAGGCTCAGCGCCGCCGCGACGTACGTCAGCGCCGAGAACAGCAGCGCGGCCACCACCCAGATCCAGTTGGCCTCGCCGACCACCGTGCCCAGCTTGATGTGGGTGAACTGGGACAGCAGGAAGTACGCGGCGAAGGCGCCCGCGCAGAAGCTGACCAGGGTGCGCGGCTTGATGCGCTCCAGCCGTACCGGCTCTATCGGCGCCTGCGGCCTGATCAGCAGCACCTGCTGACGGATCTGGGAGAGCAGGTCCTCCTCCCGGGCCCCCTCCAGGGCCTCGTCGATCGCCCGCTTCTCCGCCTGCTTCTCGGCCTTGAGCACCTTGCGGTCGACCGCGGCCGTCTCAACGCGACGCCTGGCCTTCTCCGCGGTCTCGTCCGCGGCCTCGGCCCGCTCCGCCGCCTCCCCGGCTTCCTCGGCCTCTTTGGCGGCCTTGGCCTCCCGGGCTTCCTTGGCGGCGCGCGAGGCCTCCAGGACGGCTTCCCGCTGCCGCTGCGCGCGCTCGCGCGCCAGCTGGCGCAGCGTCGCGCGGGTGCTGCGGTTGAGGGCGAGCGGCTGGAGCAGCGGGAGGCTGTCGGCGACGGCGTCGGGGCCGAGGACCCGGGCCGCGGCGGCGACGGACCGCTCCGCGCCGACCCGCAGCCCGAGCGTGGTGAGCAGCTGCGCCACATCCATCCGCAGCACCACGTCGCCGGCCGCGATCTCACCGCCGCGCAGATCGGTCAGCACGACCTTGCCGGAGCGGTCCACCAGCAGCGCGTCGCCGTCGAGGCGGCGGTGGGCGATACGGCGGGACTGCAGCGCCTGGACCTGCTGCCATGCCTCGGCCAGCAGCTCGTCGGTGATCGCCTCGTCGGGCAGCGCGTTGAGCGGGCGGCCGCCGAGGTGTTCGTAGACCAGCATCACGGCGTCCGGGCCGAGCTCGGAGGTGGCGATCAGCTTCGGCGCGTTGGCGCCGGCCGCGATGGCCGCGTACGACAGCAGCGCCTCCTGCTCGAGGGCCTGGCGCAGCGACTGGAGGCTGCGCGGCGGGGTGATGGTGCGCAGCGTCAGCCGCTGCCAGACGCGGTAGAAGAACCCCTGGGCCTGCTGTTCGCGGTCCACGACGGTGACGTCCAGGGGCGGGCCGTCCTCGAGCGTGACCAGATAGCGGCGGCCGCGGTCGTTGTGGTTCCCGTGCTCGCCGTCCGCGGCGTCGGAGTCGTCGTATCGCAGCGCGCTGACCGGGGCGAAGCCGACGCGGCGCAGCCCGGCGAGCAGATGCTGTCCGGTGGGCCGTACGTTCGGCGAGCCGACGGCGTACAGCGTGCCGTAGGCCACGGTCCAGCCGATCAGCACGGTGATGATGATCGAGAACGGTGTGGTGTAGCCGCCCACCAGCACCGCGAAGGCGTCGAGCAGCAGCACGAACCACATGGCCACCCGCCAGCGCGGGCGGCGGGCCATGCCGACGGCCGTCATATAGGCGATGACGGGTGCCAGATAGCCGTGTACGGGGTCGCTGAGGGTGCCGCCGGGCGCGGTCTGGGTGAGCGCCTCCCGGATCGATTCGGGGGCGCCACGGGCCACCCACAGGTCGGTGGCCAGGGATACGCCATGGGCGAGGACCGCGGCCAGCACGCCGTCGGCGATCCGTAGCCCGTCGCGTTTGATCAGCCGCTCGATGGCGAAGGCCATCGGGAGGAGGAGCACCGCGACGCTGGCCGCCAGGCCCGCGAAGTCGATCAGCAGCGTGGGCGCCTGGTCGGCGCCCTGGCCGATGTCCTTCTCCAGACCGGCGGTGGTGCCGTGGGCGAAGGCCGCGATGGCCAGCACGACGCCGATGCCCAGGATCCCGAGCAGCAGCCGCAGCAGGTCGAAGGGGCGGTGGACGCGGGCGGGGAGCAGCGGCTCGTCGCCGGAGACGCGGTCGACGTGCGGATGGGGGTCGTCGCAGTCGGGGGAATCGGGAGAAGCGTGGGAATGCGGGGTGACGGGGGACGGATCCGGGGTGACGGCGGACGCCTCGGGCTCTTTGGCGCGGGGCAGCGCCTTGGGGGCGCGGGCCTCCCCTTCAGGAGGCTGCGCACCCTGCTGCTCGGCCGTCTCTTCTTGATCTCGTATCACCAGTCACCGCCCGGAAGATGGTGGCATGCCCGGGCTGGGGAGGTGGGCATCAGGGTGCATTTCGGGGGCGTGAAATTCGGATGGTACGTCGTGTATGGGCTCGGTGCACCCTCGGTGAGGGGATCGGGGGAGGGCCCTGTGGAGGGCCGGCGGGGCTGTCGGTGGGATGCGGCAGGATGTGCCGGATGAGCCGGATTCCCGATCACAGCGGTGAACGCGCCGAGGGCGAGCGGACGGGGGCCGCGCATGAGCTGCCCGAGTACGCGGAGCGAGTGCTGGAGGTCGCCGAGCTGATTCCGCCCGGCCGGGTGATGACGTATGGCGATGTTGCCGAATGGCTGGGCGAGGGCGGCCCGCGGCAGGTGGGCCGCGTCATGGCGCTCTACGGGGGTGCCGTGCCCTGGTGGCGCGTGGTGCGCGCGGACGGCGTGCTGCTGTCCGGCCATGAGCTGCGCGCGCTGGACCACTACCGGGAGGAGGGCACGCCGCTGCGCGAGGCGGCGCGCTCGGCCGAGGGCCATCTGCCGCGGCTCGACCTGACCGGGGCCCGCTGGGACGGCGGGGCTGGTGGGGGCGGTGAGGGCGAGGCCGGTGGGGACGGTGGGGCTGGTGGGAACGATGGGGCTGGTGGGAACGACGGGGCCGGTGCCGACTGACGACGGGCGGCGCGCCCGCCGGTTCCCCGGCCGGCCGGAGCCATGCCTGAGCGCCGCGGCGCGCCCGCGGCCGTATCCACAGCCATACGGGTGACGTCCCGCGTCACATGAGAGGCTGTGCCGCACCCAGCACACCCACCAGGACCGGCGATCCACGTGAGCTCCTCCTCCTCGTCCCTTCCGCGCCAGCGGCAGGCTCGACAGCCGTCCTCGCGGCAGCCGCCCCCGGGTACGTACCGGCTGGTCCGCACCCGGCCGGACCCGGTGGCTCCGCCTGCCCTGGACGCATCGCAGCGCGCCGTGGTCGACCACCCGGGCGGGCCGCTGCTGGTGCTCGCGGGTCCGGGCACGGGTAAGACGACGACACTCGTGGAGGCGGTGACCCAGCGGGTACGGGGCGGTGCGGACCCCGAGCGGATCCTCGTGCTCACCTTCAGCCGCAAGGCGGCGGTCGAGCTGCGCGATCGGATGGCGGCGCGCCTGGCGGGTGCCCGCGGCCCGCAGGCCACGACCTTCCACTCATTCTGTTATGCCCTGGTCCGCGCACACCAGGACATGGACATTTTCGCCGATCCGGTGCGTTTGCTGTCGGGCCCCGAGCAGGACGTCGTCGTCCGTGACCTGCTGGCCGGGCAGGCGGAGCTGGAGCGCGAGGGGCGCGCCGCGGTCCGCTGGCCGGACGAGCTGCGCGCCTGCCTGACCACCCGCGGCTTCGCCGACGAGGTGCGCGCGGTGCTCGCGCGCAGCCGGGAGCTGGGGCTCGACCCCCGCGCGCTGGGCGACTTCGCGGCGCGCCAGGGCCGGCCGGACTGGCGCGCGGCGGCGGCCTTCCTCGCGGAGTACCTGGACGTGCTGGACGCCCAGGGGGTGCTGGACTACGCGGAGCTGGTGCACCGGGCGGTGCTGCTCGCCGAGCAGTCCGACACGGCGGCGGAGCTGGCGGCGCGCTACGACGCAGTCTTCGTCGACGAGTACCAGGACACGGACGTGGCCCAGCTGCGGCTGCTGCGCGCGCTGGCGGGCGGCGGCAGGACGCTGGTCGCCTTCGGCGACCCGGACCAGTCGATCTACGCCTTCCGCGGCGCCGACGTGGGCGGCATCCTCGAATTCCCCTACAGCTTCCCGCGCCGGGACGGCAGACCGGCGCCCGTCCAGGTCCTGGCCACCTCCCGCCGCTCCGGCGCCGCGCTCCTCGCGGCCACCCGCCTGCTCACCCACCGGATGCCGCTCACCCGCCTCCCGGCGGACGCGGTGCGCGCCCACCGGGAGCTGTCGGCCGTCCGCGGCGGCGGGCGGGTCGAGGCGTACACCTACCCGACGGCGGGCTCCGAGCTCGACAACATCGCCGACATCCTGCGCCGCGCCCACCTGGAGGACGGCGTTCCGTGGCGTGAGATGGCCGTGCTGGTGCGCGCGGGAGGCCGCTCGCTCCCCGGCGTGCGCCGCGCGCTGACCTCGGCGGGCGTGCCCGTGGAGGTCGACGGCGACGACATCCCCCTGCGCCATGAGCCCGCACTGGCCCCCCTCCTGACCGCCCTGCGCGCCGCGGCGACGGCCGCGCTGCGGGAGCCTGCGGGCCGGGGCGCGCCCACGGCGGCCCGCGACCAGGCGCCCGCAGGGCCCGCCGGGGCGCCGGGCGCGGCTTCACCCGCCCCGGGCGAGGCCGAGGCCGCCGACCCCGGGCCGGCCGAAGCGGCCGGGCCCGACGCCGACGCGGGCGCGCCGCCGGCCGGGGGGCCGGGGGCCGTGGGCGGCGGCGGCAACGCCGCCTGGCTCGACGTCGAGACCGCGCTGACGCTGCTCGCCTCGCCCCTCGGGGGCATGGACGCTGCTGATCTGCGGCGGTTGGGGCGGGCGCTGCGGGAGGAGGAGCGGGTGGCGGGGCGGGTCGTGCCGCGGCCCTCCGACGTACTGCTCACCGAAGCGCTCGCCGAGCCCGAGCGCCTGGTCGCGCACGACCCGGCGTACGCGCGCGGCGCGCAGCGCCTCGGCCTGCTGCTGCGCAAGGCGCGCGAACTGCTCGCGGGCGGTGGCACGGCCGAGCAGGCACTGTGGGAGCTGTGGGACGGCACGTCCTGGCCGCAGCGGCTGGAGCGGGCCGCCCACCGCGGCGGGGCCGCCGGGCGCAACGCGGATCGCGACCTGGACGCGGTGTGCGCGCTGTTCGAGACCGCCGCGCGCGCGGAGGAGCGCGTCGGCGGCCGGGGCGCGCTCAACTTTCTCGACGAGATCGACGCGCAGGACATCGCCGCCGACACCCTCTCGCGCCGCATGGTCAGCCCCGACGCCGTACGGCTGATGACCGCGCACCGCTCCAAGGGGCTCGAGTGGCGGCTCGTCGTGGTGGCGGGGGTACAGGAGGGGCTGTGGCCCGATCTGCGGCGCCGTGGCTCGCTGCTGGAGGCGGACCGGATCGGCCGGGACGGGCTGGCCGAGCCGCTGTCCCCGGGGGCGCTGCTGGCCGAGGAGCGGCGGCTGTTCTACGTCGCGGCGACGCGGGCCGAGGAGCGGCTGGTGGCCACGGCCGTCAAGGGCGCCGCGGACGACGGGGACCAGCCCTCCCGCTTTCTGGCCGAGCTGGGCGTCGAGCCGGTGGACGTCACCCAGCGCCCGCGCCGCCCGCTGTCGGTCGCGGCGCTGGTCGCCGAGTTGCGCGCCACGACCGTCGACCCGGCGGCCTCCGACGCCCTGCGGGACGCCGCCGCGCGCCGTCTGGCGCGGCTCGCGGCGCTGCGCGACGACGACGGCCAGCCGCTCGTCCCGGCGGCGCACCCGTACCGCTGGTGGGGCCTGTACGAGCCGACGCACAGCGCGGTCCCGCTGCGCGACCGCGACCGCCCCGTGGCGCTCTCCGGAAGCGCGCTCGACCAACTCGTCAACACCTGCTCGCTGCAGTGGTTCCTGGGGCGGGAGGTGAAGGCCGACACGCCGTCGACGGCCGCCCAGGGCTTCGGCAACGTCGTCCACGTCCTGGCCGACGAGGTGGCCTCCGGCCGCACCCCGGCCGATCTCGCGGTCCTTATGGAGCGGCTGGACTCCGTATGGGACGCCCTGTCCTTCGACGCGCCCTGGAAGTCGCGGCAGGAGAAGGAGCATGCGCGCGCCGCGCTCGAGCGATTCCTGCGCTGGCATGTGATGGAGCGCGGCGGCCGCGCCCCGGTGGCCACCGAGCACGAATTCGACGTCACCTTGGAGGCGGACGCCTACCAGGTACGGATCCGCGGCAGTATGGACCGGGTCGAGGCGGACGGGGAAGGCCGCGCCTACGTTGTCGACTTCAAAACCGGCAAGCAGTCGGTGACGCGGGACGCCGTCGCCCACCACCCCCAGTTGGCCGTGTACCAGCTCGCGGTGCGGGAGGGCGCGGTGGACGGCCTCTTCGCGGACGGCCACCCCGAGCCGGGCGGCGCGGAGCTCGTACAGCTGCGCCAGGGCGCCGCCCGCAAGGACGGCGGGGACGACGTCCCCAAGGTGCAGGCGCAGGAGCCACTGCAGGGGGAGTGGGTGGGCGAGCTGTTGGCCACGGCGGCCGGGCGCGTCCTGGACGAGCGCTTCTCCCCGAGCGCGGGCGAGCACTGCAACCGCTGTTCGTTCCGCGGGGCGTGCAGCGCGCGGGCGGAGGGGCAGCACGTCGTGGAGTGAGTGAGCGAGCAAGCGATGTGGCGTTCGCGACACCGGCCCCGTCTGTGGGCAGGTGGGAACCGGCGCCACGACCTCGGTGTTGACGGCGGTGTCAGCGGGCCCCGATAGCCTCACTGGAATGTCCGCCCGCATCACCGACCCCGAGCAGCTCAAGGAGCTCCTCGGCATTCCGTTCACCCCGGAGCAGATCGCGTGCATCACCGCGCTGCCCTCCCCGCAGGTGATCGTGGCCGGAGCGGGTTCGGGCAAGACCACGGTGATGGCGGCGCGGGTGGTGTGGCTGGTGGGCACCGGCCAGGTCGCCCCGGAGCAGGTGCTCGGCCTCACCTTCACCAACAAGGCGGCCGGGGAGCTGTCCGAGCGGGTACGGAAGGCCCTGGTCAAGGCGGGGGTTACGGACCCCGATCCGGTGCCGCCGCCGACCGGAGCGGGGGCCGCGGGGGCCGCGCAGGCCCCGGAGACCGCCGCGGGCGAGCCGAACATCTCCACGTACCACGCCTTCGCCGGGCAGCTGCTCAAGGAGCACGGCCTGCGCATCGGCCTGGAGCCGGGCGCCCGGCTGCTCGCCGACGCCACCCGCTTCCAGCTCGCCGCGCGCGTGCTGCGCACCGCCCCCGGGCCGTTCCCGGCGCTCATCCGCCCCTTCGCCGACCTGGTCACCGATCTGCTCGCGCTCGACGCCGAACTGGCCGAGCACCTGGTCCCCGCCGAGCGGCTGCGCGCGTACGACGGCGAGCTGCTGCACACCCTCGACGGGGTGAAGCTGACCAACGCCGAGCTGCGCAAGGTGCCCGAGGCCGCCCACGCCCGCCTGGAACTCCTGGGCCTCGTCGAGGCGTACCGCGCGGACAAGCGCGGCCGCGATCTGCTCGACTTCGGCGACCAGATCGCGCTCTCGGCCACCTTGGCCCGCACCCGCCCGGAGGTCGGCCGGATTCTGCGCGAGCAGTACGCGGTGGTCCTCCTGGACGAGTACCAGGACACCTCGGTCGCCCAGCGGCTGCTGCTCTCCGGCCTCTTCGGCGGCGGCACGGGCCATGCCGTCACCGCCGTCGGCGACCCCTGCCAGGCCATCTACGGCTGGCGCGGCGCCTCCGTGGCCAACCTCGACGACTTCCCCGAGCACTTCCCGCACGCCGACGGCAGCCCGGCGCGCCGCTTCGCGCTCAGCGAGAACCGGCGCAGCGGCGGCCGCCTCCTGGACCTCGCCAACGGGCTCGCCGCGCCCCTGCGCGCCATGCACGAGGGTGTCGAGGCGCTGCGCCCGGCCCCGGGGGCGGAGCGGGACGGTGTGGTGCGCTGCGCGCTGCTGCCCACCCACGCCGAGGAACTGGCCTGGCTCGCCGACTCCATCGCCCATCTGGTGCGCACCGGCACCCCGCCCGGCGAGATCGCGGTGCTGTGCCGTACGGCCGGCGACTTCGCCCGGATCCAGGGCGCGCTGGTGGAGCGGGAGGTTCCGGTGGAGGTCGTCGGCCTTTCCGGGCTGCTGCACCTCCCGGAGGTCGCCGATCTGGTGGCCGTCTGCGAGGTGCTGCAGGACCCGGGCGCCAACGCCGCCCTGGTGCGGCTGCTGACCGGCCCGCGCTGGCGGATCGGCCCCCGCGACCTGGCGCTGCTCGGCCGCCGCGCCCGGGCCCTCGTACGGTACGAGACGGCAGGGCCTGCGGCAGATGGGGCCGAGGACCCTGACCGGCGTCTCGCGGAAGCAGTCGAGGGCGTCGACCCGGCCGAGATCGTCTCGCTCGCCGACGCCCTGGACACCTTCCTCACCCCTGACGGCCCGGACGACGGGCTGCCGTTCTCGGCGGAGGCCCGGGTCCGCTTCGCCCGCCTCGCCGCCGAACTGCGCGAGCTGCGCCGCTCGCTGGCCGACCCGCTCATGGACGTGCTCCACCGGGTGCTGGCCACCACCGGCCTGGAGGTCGAGCTGTCCGCGTCGCCCCAGGCCCTGGCCGCCCGCCGCCGGGAGACGCTCGGCAACTTCCTCGACGTCGCCGCGGGCTTCGCGGCCCTGGACGGCGAGGCCACCCTGCTGGCGTTCCTCGGCTTCCTGCGTACGGCCGCGCAGTACGAGAAGGGGCTCGACAACTCCCTCCCCGGCGGGGAGAACACGGTCAAGGTGCTCACCGCGCACAAGTCCAAGGGCCTTGAATGGGACGTGGTGGCGGTGCCGGGTCTGGTCGACAAGCAGTTCCCCAGCGACCAGGCCCGCGAGTCCTGGACGGCGAACGCGCGGGTCCTGCCGCACGCGCTGCGCGGCGACGCGGAGACGCTTCCGGACGTCGCCGCCTGGAACGCCAAGGGGCTGACCGCCTTCAAGGAGTCCATGAAGGCGCATCAGAGGACCGAGGAACTGCGGCTCGGCTATGTGACCTTCACCCGCCCCCGCTCCCTGCTGCTCGGCTCCGGCCACTGGTGGGGGCCCACGCAGAAGAAGCCGCGCGGCCCTTCGGCCTTTCTGGAGGCTCTGCGCGAGCACTGTGAGGCGGGCCACGGCGAGGTCGAGGCGTGGGCGCCGCCCCCGGAGGAGGACGAGGAGAATCCGGCCCTCAAGGCCGCGGCCGCCGACCGCGCCTGGCCGCTGCCCCTCGACCCGCAGGGCCTGGCCCGCCGCCGCCACGCCGCGGACGTGGTCCTCGCCCACCTGGACCGCCTCGCGGCGGCGGACAGCGAGCCGACGGCGGCGGACGGCCCGTCGGCACACGACACGCAGCACCCGTCGACGGGCGGGCCCCCGTCCGGCCCGTCCGAGGACGCGTACGACGGCGCGTACGACGATCCGTACGCGCCAGAGGCGTACGCCGACGACGACCCGTACGCCGACGACCCGTACGCCGACGACATCGCGGAGCCCGAGCCCGAACCCGAACCCGAACCCGAGGCAGAGGACAGCGACCTGTGGGCAGGCTGGGCCACCCCGGAGGAGAGGGCCGCCCCCGAGGAGGCGCGGCTGGTCGCCTCCTGGGACCGGGACCTGGACGCGCTCGCGGGCGAGCTGCGGCGGGCCCGCGCCACGGTGCGGGACGTGCCGATGCCGTACACGCTCAGCGCCTCGCAGCTGCTGCGCCTGGCCGCCGACCCCGACGGTTTCGCGCGGGAGCTGGCCCGCCCCATGCCGCGCCCGCCGCGCCCCGCAGCGCGCCGCGGCACCCGGTTCCACGCGTGGGTGGAGTCGCGCTTCGAGGCGCTGCCGCTTCCGTTCCTGGGCCCGGACGAACTGCCGGGCGGCGAGGACGACGAGCCGGAGATCGTGAACGAGCGGGACCTGGCCGAGCTCAAGGAGGCGTTCGCGCGCACCCCGTACGCGCATCGCACCCCCTATCGCGTCGAGGCGCCGTTCCAGCTGGCGCTGGCGGGCCGGACGATCCGGGGCCGGATCGACGCGGTGTACCGCGCGCCGCGGGCCGTGGGGGCCGGGCCGGGGGTGCGGTACGAGATCGTCGACTGGAAGACCGGCCGGTCGCGGAACGCCGACCCGCTCCAGCTGGCGGTCTACCGCCTGGCCTGGGCGGAACAGCAGGGCCTGCCCCTGTCGGCGGTCTCCGCGGCGTTCGTCTACGTACGCGGCGGCGAGATCGTCCGCCCGGCGGCGCTGCCGGGCCGGGCGGAGCTGGAGCGCATCCTGCTCGGCGAGCCACAGGAGACGCATGAGCCCGCCGAGCCGCATGAACCCCATGAACCTGGTGAGCAACCCCACGATGAACACGTGACGGAGAACACATAGCGGCAGCGGCCGTGCGCGGACCCCGGCCGTGGCACCCTCCCGGGCCGGATAGGCTCAAGTGCATGAGTAATACCCCGGACACGGACATCGCCGTCCGCGCCTACGTGGACGCTCACCGCGCCGCGTTCCTCGACGACCTCGCCGAGTGGCTGCGCATCCCGTCCGTGTCGGCCGACCCCGCCCGCGCCGACGACGTCCGGCGCAGCGCGGAGTGGCTGGCGGCGAGCCTGACCGCCACGGGGTTTCCGGTGGTCGAGACATGGCCGACGGCCGGGGCGCCGGCCGTCTTCGCCGAGTGGCCGTCCGACGACCCCGACGCCCCGACCGTGCTGGTCTACGGGCACCACGACGTCCAGCCCGCCGCCCGCGAGGACGGCTGGCACACCGAGCCCTTCGAGCCGACGGTCAAGGACGGCAGGCTGTACGCGCGCGGGGCGGCCGACGACAAGGGGCAGGTGTTCTTCCACACCCTGGGCGTACGGGCCCACCTCGCGGCGACCGGCCGTACCGCCCCCGCGGTGAACCTCAAGCTGATCGTCGAGGGCGAGGAGGAGTCCGGTTCGCCGCACTTCGCCGAGCTGATCCGGGCGCACGCCGACCGGCTCGCCTGCGACACCGTGATCGTCTCCGACACCGGCATGTGGTCCGAGGACACCCCGACCGTCTGCACCGGTATGCGCGGGCTAGCGGACTGCCAGATCGATCTCCACGGGCCGGACCAGGACATCCACTCCGGCTCGTTCGGCGGCGCCGTCCCGAACCCGGCCACCGAGGCCGCCCGGCTGGCCGCCGCCCTGCACGACGCGGACCGCCGGGTGGCGATCCCCGGCTTCTACGACGGGGTCGTGGAGCTGACCGACCGCGAGCGCGAGCTGTTCGCCGAACTGCCCTTCGACGAGGGTGCCTGGCTGCGCTCCGCGCATTCGCACGCCACGCTCGGCGAGGCGGGCCACACCACCCTGGAGCGGATCTGGGCCCGCCCGACCGCGGAGGTCAACGGGATCGGCGGGGGCTATCAGGGGCCGGGTGGCAAGACGATCGTGCCGTCGTACGCCCAGCTGAAGCTGTCCTTCCGGCTGGTGGCGGGCCAGGACGCGGACAAGGTCGAGCTGGCGGTGCGGGACTGGGTCGCGGCCCGGATCCCGGACGGAATCCGCCATGAGATCGCCTTCGGGAACGCGACCCGCCCTTGTCTGACCCCGCTGGACCACCCCGCGCTCCAGTCGCTGGCGCGGGCCATGGGACGAGCCTTCGGTACGAAGATCCGCTTCACCCGGGAGGGCGGCTCGGGCCCGGCCGCCGATCTCCAGGACGTACTCGGCGCGCCGGTGCTGTTCCTGGGCATCTCGGTGCCCTCCGACGGCTGGCACGCGCCGAACGAGAAGGTCGAGCTCGATCTGCTCCTGAAGGGCGCCGAGACGGCCGCGTACCTGTGGGGCGAATTCGCGGAAAACCGGCCCGTGTAGCGCGTATGTATGTAAAGCACCCGTTTCTCAGGGGGAGTTGGAAGCAGCCGTGACCACCTGGACCGATCGCACCGCCGCTCAACCGATCACGCTCAGCGGCGCGAGCGGTATCGACCGTGCCGCCCACCACCGCCTGGACGAGGCGTGGCTGGCCGCGGCGTGGAGCCACCCGACGACACGGGTCTTCGTGGTCTCCGGCGGTCAGGCGCTGGTCGACGACGCGCCGGACGGGCGCACCGAACTCGTGATGACCCCGTCCTTCGAGGCGCCGCCCACCGAGACCCACCGCTACTTCCTGGGCACCGACGACGACGGGGTGCGCTACTTCGCGCTCCAGAAGGACGCGCTGCCGGGCCGGATGGACCAGTCGGCGCGCCCCGCGGGGCTGCGGGAGGCGGGCGCCCTGCTGTCGCCGCGGGACGCCGGGCTGCTGGTGCACGCGGTGGCGCTGGAGAACTGGCAGCGGCTGCACCGCTTCTGCTCGCGCTGCGGTGAGCGCACGGTGATCGCGGCAGCGGGACATATCCGCCGCTGCCCGGCCTGCGGGGCCGAGCACTACCCGCGGACCGACCCGGCCGTGATCATGCTGGTGACCGACGATCAGGACCGGGCGCTGCTGGGCCGCCAGATGCACTGGCCCGAGGGGCGCTTCTCGACGCTCGCGGGCTTTGTCGAGCCGGGCGAGTCGATCGAGCAGGCCGTGGTCCGCGAGGTGGCGGAGGAGGCGGGCGTCACGGTCGGCCAGGTCGAGTATGTGGCCAGCCAGCCGTGGCCGTTCCCCTCCAGCCTGATGCTGGGCTTCATGGCGCGCGCGACCTCCTCCCGGATCCAGGTGGACGGGGAGGAGATCCACGAGGCGCGCTGGTTCTCGCGGGACGAGCTGCGGGCCGCGTTCAAGTCCGGCGAGGTGCTTCCGCCCTCGGGGATCTCGATCGCGGCCCGTCTGATCGAACTCTGGTACGGGGAGCCCCTGCCCCGGGCCTGAGCCCGGGGCGGGCCCGGCCCCCGAGTCTGTCCGCACGGCCCTCACCCGACGTCCGCGCGGACTCCGACGTACGCCCGAAACGCCACTAACACCCCACCGTCCCCGCCCTGAACGGCGGCAGCCCACCTCGCCGGAACCGCCCACGAGGAACCCGCCCACCGTGGGTCGGGGCCGGTCCTGGATGCGACGGGCTCACCTGGTCACTTCACCGGTACGCCAGTGGCATATGCCCGTAACACCCCTGGCGGAAGCTCATGGCGCACCTCCGGTCTCCTCAGTTTTTCGCATCCCCCCACGTGACCGGGTTGATTGAGCGACCGCTCCCCGGTCGGCAGCGCGCCCGGGCTGCGGGTGAGGAGGAAATTGATGGCTACAGAGCAATTCCAGGCGTCCCGCCGCGACTTCTTGAGATCTGTCGGCGTCGCCGGTGGCGCGGGCGTGCTGTATTCGGCGATGGGCGCACTCGGGCTCGCCCCGGTCCCCGACGTTCGGGCGGAGGGGTACCGGGCGCCCGGGCGGAGCGACTTCGCGCTCACTGGGCGGAGCGGCAAGAAAGTGCTCATCCTCGGTGGCGGTATAGCCGGGCTCGCGACGGCGTACGAGCTGGGCAAGGCCGGTTACGACTGCCGGATCCTGGAGGCGAAGGACCGGCCCGGCGGCCGCAACTGGACGGTCCGTGGCGGTACGACGCTGACCGATCTGGACGGGCGCACGCAGACGGCGTCGTTCACCAAGGGCCAGTACATGAACGCGGGCCCGGCCCGGCTGCCGCAGTCCCACGTCACCCTCGAGTACTGCCGTGAACTCGGCGTACCGCTCGAGGTGTTCACCAACCAGAACGCCAACGCGTACATCTACCACGAGAACAGCGCCGCCCTCGCGGGCAAGCCCATGCGCTGGCGCACGGCGAAGGCCGACGTCTATGGCTACGTCTCCGAGCTGCTTGCCAAGGCCACCGACCAGGGCGCCCTCGACCAGCAGCTCACCGGGCAGGACAAGGAGGGGCTGATCGCGTTCCTGCAGAGCTTCGGCGACCTCAAGGGAAAGGCCGACGGCTACGCCTACGCCGGCACCGACCGGCGTGGTTACTCCGTCGAGCCGGGCGCGGCGTTCGAGGCGGGCACGGTCCTCAGGCCGGTGCCGTCGCTGTCGGACGTCATCGCCAGCGGCGTGGGGCAGCGCTTCACCTTCGAGTTCGGCTACGACCAGGCGATGCTGATGTTCCAGCCGGTGGGCGGCATGGACGCGATCCCGTACGCACTGGCCAAGGCGATCGGCAAGGACCGGATCACCTACGGTGCCAAGGCGCTGGAGGTCAACGACCTCCAGGACGGTGCCGAGGTCACGTACGAGGACGGCGCCGGCCGGACCCGCACCCAACGCGCCGACTTCGTCGTGGCCGCGATGCCGCCGATGGTCATGGCCCGCCTCAAGCACAACCTCGGTACCGACATCACCCAGGCGCTGAAGTACGCCGTCCCCACCCCCGTCGGCAAGGTGGGGCTCGAGTACCGCAGCCGCTGGTGGGAGTCGGACGAGCACATATACGGCGGCATCACGCCGACGGACACGGACCTCTCCACCATCTGGTACCCCTCGTACGGCTATCAGGGCCGCCGTGGCACGCTCATCGGCTACTACAACTTCGGAGCCAACGCCGTCGCGTACGGCGACCTGCCGCACAGCCGACGGGTGGAGCGGGCGGTGAGCCGGGGTGTGAAGATCCACGGCGACAAGTACCGCACCGAACTCGACCACTCCTTCAGCGTGGCCTGGCACCGTACGCCCCACATCGAGGCCGGCTGGGTCGGCTGGCCCTCGCAGACCGGCCCCGAGTACAAGCTGCTCAACCAGCCCGCCGGGCACGTCTACTTCGCCGGTGACTGGCTCAGCCACGTCATCGCCTGGCAGCACGGCGCGTTCTCCTCGGCCCGCAAAGTGGTGACCGACATCCACGAGAGGGTGATGGCCGCATGAAGCGACGTACGAAGGTTGTCATCGGTACGGCCATGACCGCCTCGCTCCTCACCGGCGGTACCGCCCTCGCCGACGCCAAGGGCTGGTGGCTCACCCCCAAAGAAGTCCGCGTCATGCTGCCCGAGGGGCAGTCCAACCCGGCCATCGCCACCGGCGTGGCGACCGGCGGAGAAGTGGCGATCTACCAGAGCAGCGGCCTCGGCCCGACCGCGCTCAACCCGTCCGCGCCGCCCGGTTCACCCGAGCTCTACACCGACCCCTCCCTCACCCAGGGGGCCACTGGCGTCACGGTCACCGAGGCGCAGTCCCTCGTCGTCCTCCGCAACATCAAGACCAATCTTGAGGCGGCGGGGCTGACCCTCGCCGACGTCATCACCATGAAGTGCTACCTGATGAAGCCGCCGGGCGCCGAGACCGCCGACTACGCGGGCTGGAACCGCGCGTACCGGCAGTACTTCGCCAACATCGACCTCACGTCGAACGAGGTGGTGCCGGTGCCGATGGGTACCTCGGCCCCCAAGGCACCACTGGTCGCCAACAAGGCACGCCCGGCGCGGGCCACGATGGAGGTCGCCTCGCTGGCCGTCAAGGGCTGGGTCGTCGAAGTCGAGGTCACCGCCGCTTACAAGAAGCGCTGACCGCGCGGCCCACGAGGCAACCGCAGTGAAGGGTCGGGCTCGTGATCGGGCCCGCCCCCGGTCAGCCGGCGAGGTCGCTGTGGCGCCGGGCCCGCGATCCCCGGCTTTCCCAAGCGGGAAAGTCCCCGGAGCGCGCGCAACCCCGATCAGCTCCAGGCCGATCAGGGGTTGCGTGTCGTGGCGGTCAGACGCCGAGCGCCTGCTTCACCTGGGCAAGGCTCGGGTTCGTCATGACGATGTCGTCGCCACCGTTGGGGGGGACTACCAGAACCGTCGGTACGGTCTGGTTGCCGCCGTTCGCCTTCTCGACGAAGGCTGCCGACTCCGGGTCCTGCTCGATGTTGACCTCGGTGTACGCGATTCCCTCGCGGTCCATCTGGCCCTTCAGCCGGCGGCAGTAGCCGCACCAGGTGGTGCTGTACATCGTCACGGTGCCGGACATCGGTCTTATCTCTCCTCGAGGGTCGGCCTCTCCGTGAGGCTCGGCGTGATGGCAGTGGTGGAACGTTCGCGGTCCTCGCCGCATTCCCGTGACCGGCATTCCCGCGACCCCGCTGATCCGACAAGCGGATGAGATGACCAAAAGGGCACGGCTGTGGACAACCGTCCCGGCGGTCTCAGCGGACCTGGCAGCATGGCGGGGTGACAGCAGCAACGCCCTCCCCTCTCTTCCCGCGGGTCTCCACGCCGGCCGAGTACGCGGCGGTTCCGCGCGACGCCGACGCGGTGCTCGAAGGGCTCGACCCCGAGCAGCGCGAGGTGGCCACGGCCCTGCACGGCCCGGTGTGCGTGCTGGCCGGGGCCGGGACGGGCAAGACCCGTGCCATCACCCACCGGATCGCCTATGGGGTGCGGGCGGGCGTCTTCCAGCCCGCGAGTGTGCTCGCCGTCACCTTCACCAACCGTGCGGCGGGGGAGATGCGCGGGCGGCTGCGGCAGCTGGGTGCGGGCGGGGTGCAGGCGCGCACCTTCCACTCGGCCGCGCTGCGCCAGCTGCAGTATTTCTGGCCCAAGGCGGTGGGCGGCGAGGTGCCGCGGCTGCTCGAGCGCAAGGTGCAGCTGGTCGCGGAGGCCGCGGCGCGCTGCCGGGTCCGGCTGGACCGCAATGAGCTGCGGGATGTGACGGGGGAGATCGAGTGGTCGAAGGTCACCCAGACCGTGCCCGAGGACTATCCGGCCACGGCCGCCAAGTCCGGCCGGGAAGCCCCGCGTGACGCCGCCGAGATCGCCCGGATCTACGCCATGTACGAGCAGCTCAAGCGCGAGCGCGGGGTGATCGACTTCGAGGATGTGCTGCTGCTGACGGTCGGGGTGCTCCAGGAGCGGCATGACATCGCCGACCAGGTGCGCCGCCAGTACCAGCACTTCGTGGTCGACGAGTACCAGGACGTCAGCCCGCTGCAGCAGCGGCTGCTCGAACTGTGGCTCGGCGACCGGGAGAGCCTGTGCGTGGTCGGCGACGCCAGCCAGACCATTTACTCCTTCACCGGCGCCACCCCCGACCATCTGCTGAACTTCCGCACCCGGCACCCGGGTGCGACGGTCGTCAAGCTGGTCCGCGACTACCGCTCCACCCCCCAGGTCGTCCACTTGGCCAACGGGGTGCTGGCGCAGGCCCGGGGCCGGGCGGCCGACCACCGCCTGGAGCTGGTCTCACAGCGCGAGCCGGGGCCCGACCCGGTCTATACGGCCTACGCGGACGAGCCGGCCGAGGCCGAGGGGGTGGCCCGCCGGATCCGTGAGCTGATCACCCCCGTGGAGCAGGGCGGCGGTGGGGTCCCGGCGAGCGAGGTCGCGATCCTCTACCGGGTCAACGCGCAGTCGGAGGTCTATGAGCAGGCGCTGGCCGACGCCCAGGTGCCCTACCAGCTGCGCGGCGCCGAGCGGTTCTTCGAGCGCCCCGAGGTGCGCGAGGCCGGGCTGCTGCTGCGCGGCGCGGCCCGCGCGGGAAACGCCGACCCCGCGCTGACGGACGCCGATATCCCCTCCCAGGTGCGGGCCGTGCTCGGCACCCGCGGCTGGACGCCGGAGCCCCCGGCCGGGTCGGGCGCGGTCCGTGACCGCTGGGAGTCCCTGGCGGCGCTGGTGCGGCTCGCCGAGCAGTTCTGCGCGAGCCAGTTGGCGGCGGGCCGGCAGGTCACGCTGGCCGATCTGGTCGCGGAGCTCGACGAGCGGGCGGCGGCCCAGCACGCCCCGACCGTCGAGGGTGTGACGCTTGCCTCACTGCACGCCGCCAAGGGCCTGGAGTGGGACGCGGTCTTCCTGGTCGGGCTCACCGAGGGCATGGTGCCCATCACCTATGCCAAGACCGATCCGCAGGTGGAGGAGGAGCGTCGGCTGCTCTATGTCGGGGTCACCCGTGCCCGCCGCCATCTGGCCCTCTCCTGGGCCCTCTCGCGCTCTCCCGGAGGCCGTGCGAACCGCCGCCCCAGCCGTTTTCTGAACGGGCTGCGTCCCGGCTCAGCGGCCCCCGCCCCCCGCACGCCGGGCGGGGCCGGCGGTATCGAGCGCGGCAGCGGCGGAGCGACCGCCCCGGTCCGCAAGCGGCGCGGCCCGGTGCACTGCCGGGTGTGCGGCAGGACGCTGACGGACGCGGGTGAGATGAAGCTGAGGCGCTGTGAGGACTGCCCCTCGGAGCTGGACGAGGCGCTGTACGAGCGGCTGCGGGACTGGCGGGCCGAGCAGGCCGGGCAGCTGGGCCAGCCCGCCTACTGCGTCTTCACCGACAAGACACTGCTGGCGATTGCCGAGGCCGTACCGGGAACCGAAGGGGAGCTGTCGGGCATCCCTGGAGTGGGGAGGCGGAAGCTCGACAAGTTCGGCGCCGACGTCCTCGCGCTCTGCTCCGGGCGGGAACTCACCCGGGCGGAGGGGATCGACGGGACCAGTGGAAGCGGTTCCGAAGAACCCGCGCGAAACTCGACGGAAAAATAGTTTGCGCGCGCGGAGCGCATACCCATAGCCTTCCGAGCACGGAGACAAGGGCCCTTCCGGGATCCGAGGAATCCGTGTTGTACTGAACAAGCCGGACCGGTTTCGAGTCGGTCCCTGAGACGCCGAGAGGAGGCGAGCCCAATGATCAGCTTCATGAACACCATCAAAATGACCGATCGTTCGGTCGTCGCCACCTGCCTGCTCGGCTTCGAGCTGCCTGGCACCGGTGTGTCCGCCGGCGCCAGTGAAGCACGTCTCAGCGAGCGACCGATCCAGGCACCTGCGGTAGCAGCAACGGCACGGGCAATTGCCTATGCCTTTGCGGCCAATGGTGCCGGATCCCGGAAGACGCAGCAGCAGCACCACCAGAAGTGGGCCCTCCGCGGGCTTGGACCCTGGAGTTATCCAGCCTGATCCTCGATCAGGTCGGCACCTTCCAGGGCCGCGGAACCCACACCGGGATCCGCGGCCCTTTTGATTTGCCAGCGTCCGGCCACCAGCCGGACCGAAAAGACGAGGAACTGACGACCGTGCAACTCAAGGCACACACGCCGTCCGTAGCTACCGACCTGATCCCCCCGCCTGACCCTTCGGAGGACTCCTTGACGCCGCTCACCGCCCTCACCGAGTTGGATGAGGCCATCGAGAACCTCGGTGTAGCCGTTCCGTGCCGCTCCTACGACCCGGAGGTCTTCTTCGCCGAGTCGCCGGCCGACGTCGAGTACGCCAAGTCGCTCTGCCAGACCTGTCCGCTGCGGGAGGCCTGCCTCGCCGGGGCCAAGGACCGTCGTGAGCCCTGGGGCGTGTGGGGTGGCGAGCTCTTCGTCCAGGGGGTCGTCGTCGCCCGGAAGCGGCCGCGTGGTCGCCCGCGCAAGAACCCGGTCATGGCATGAACACCACCGGAACGATCGATCGCCCCGCGACGCACGACCCGATGAAACAGGTCCCGACGATGACCCCGTCCGTCTCCGACACCCCAGCCCGTAACACCTCGGGTGCGACCGAGTCGCGCCAGAACAGGACCCGTGAAATGCAACTCATCCCAGAAGCCCTGGCCCGTGCGCATATGCGTGAACGACTGCACGAGGCCGAGTCTCAACGCAGCGCCGTCAGGCTGGCCGCCGCCCGGCGGATGCAGCGCCGTGCGGAGCGCGCCTCGCTCCGCGCCCGCCGTGCTCTGGCCATAGCGGTCATGCAGTAAGCGGCAACAGCAAGCGGCTGCGGGGGGACAGCCGCGATAGCGGGGGAATGCCGCGATAACAGGGGGGACGCCAGGGGCCGGTCCGATCGGACCGGCCCCTTCGGCTGCCCGCTCACGCGTCAGGCAGAAGCCTCGGCCGTCTTCTCGGGCGCCTTTTTGACGATTTCCACGGTTTCCATGACCTCGGCAGCCGCCCCGTCCGGCTCTTCGGTCCCGTCGGCCTCAGCTTCAGCGTCTGCTTCCGCCGCCTCTTCCGCCTCGTTCGCTTCGTCTGCTTCGTTCTCGTATCGCTCGGCGAAGCCGGGCACCCAGTCCTCGAGCTCATTGCGCAGCCGCACTTCCGCGCCCAGCTGGCACAGCACCCCTATCGTGCTCAGGCAGACCCGGTGTATCAGCAGATAGGAGGGCGGCAGATTGAGCTGGTTGCCCAGCTCGTAGACCGGCGAGCGGCGATCCGCCACCCGCGCCGCCTGGCGGCGCAGCCACTGCCGGTCGAAGGTGAACTCGTCCACCTGGGCCGGCTCCAGCATCGGCAGCAGGAAGTCCAGCAGCGCGTCCGGGTCGAGCTCGATGGTCGGCTTGACGAACCCCTCGCCTCGCAACAGCTCGTACACCCCCTGGGCGTCGCCCTCCAGCGCCATCCGCAGCGCGATGCCGATCGGCTCGGGAAGCCCCTCGGGGAGCCGGTCCATCGAGCCGAAGTCCAAGACCCCCAGCTTCCACTTCTCCGCCGGTCCCTCCGGGGCGTCACCGGTCAGCAGCCGGAAGTTGCCCGGGTGCGGGTCGGCGTGGAGCAGCCCGGTGCGGAAGGCGCCCGAGAACAGAAAGCGCGCGAGCAGCTGTCCGGCCCGGTCCCGCTGCTCGGGGGTGCCGTCCGCTATCACCTCGGAGAGCGGTATCCCCTCCATCCACTCCGTGATCAGCACCTGATCGCCGTGGTGCACCACCTGCGGGACCAGCACATCCGGATCGTCGGCGTACTCCTCCGCATGGATGCGCTGGGCCTCGGCCTCCAGTTCGTAGTCCAGCTCCTCCGACACCCGGTCGCGCAGCTCGGCGATGAGCGGCTTGATGTCCAGGCCCGGCACCAGCGGCCCCAATACTCGGGCAAATCGGCTCAATTGGTTCAGATCGGAGAGCAGTGCCTCGCCCGCCCCGGGATACTGCACCTTGACCGCGACCGCGCGCCCGTCGTGCCACACCGCCCGGTGCACCTGTCCGATCGAGGCCGCCGCCGCGGGCTTGTCGTCGAACTCGGCGAACAGCTCGCGCCACTCGGGCCCCAGCCGCTGCTCCAGCGCCGTGTGGACCGTGCGGGTCGGCATGGGCGGCGCCGCCTCCTGGAGCTTGGTCAGCGCTGCCCGGTAAGGCCGGGCGATCTCCTCCGGCAGCGCCGACTCGAAGACCGACATCGCCTGGCCGAGCTTCATCGCCCCGCCCTTGAGCTCCCCGAGCACCTTGAACATCTGTTCGGCCGTGCGCTGCTGCACCTCGCGCGCGACGATCTCCGCCGGTCGTCCCCCTATCCGCTTTCCGAGCCCCCACGTGGCGCGCCCGGCGAATCCCAAGGGCAGCGCCGCCAGTTTGGCGGTACGGGTGATCGCCTTGCGCGGCAGATCTGACATGCGCCCCTCCAACTACAGCTGAGCCATTCCCGGGGGTGGCCCCCCGGACCCCCGTCGCCCACTTGGCGGACGTCGGTCACCCGGACATTGTCGCGTGCGGCGGTTCGACAACCGAGGCATATACCGCATCAGTCCGTCCGGCCGCACCACAGTCGCACTCCGCATGCGGCTCGATCCGCCGGGTGTCCCAGGTGAGAGTCGGCAGCGCCGCCTCCAGCCGGGCTCCGGCACTGGCCGGCAGCCGCCCGTCCAGAAACCCCAGCGCATGCACGGCAGTGACCCCCGCGACCACTGTGGCCAACGCGGTGTCGCAGGCCCAGGTGGGCCGGCGGCGGCCGGACCGCCACTGCGCGAGCATCCTCGGCCAGACCGGCTCCCGATCGGTGCGCCCCGCTGCGGCACATCCGGCGCACGGTGTGATCCCCGGCAATACGAGCGGCCCCACCACCCCCGTTGCCTCCAGGACTCCCGCATACAGATGAGGTGTCCCGGACGCCAACAGCGGCTCGGCCTCCGCCGGATCCGGTGCGTATGCCGCGAGCCCGTCGCGCGGGGCGATCACCACAAGGGTCAGCCCCGGCTCGCCGGAGGCCGCCTCTGCCGCCGACCCCGCCGCCGACCGGCGTGGTCGAGGACCCGGCGCCGCCTGCCGCACCAGGCCCCGCGCGGCCGCGTCCCGCCGCTCCCCGATCCGCTCGGCCGGAAGCCCACCGGGCGTCACATCCCATGGCTCGACACAGCCGCCGTCCACCACATCGACCTGCCCGACCCCTGAGGCCGACAACAGCGCCGCCACGGCCGCCCCGACCCGGCCCGCGCCCCTCACCTGCACCCGCATCGCGCCCCGCGCCGCCAACAGCCGCGCCGCGGCCCCCGGCGCGGGACACAGCACCGACAGCGCCGCCAGATCGGGCCGCAGCCGGTCGAGCGCGGCGCCGCGGCGCCAAGCCGTGGCCGCCCACGCGCCGCCCTCCACCGGATCGTCGAGCAGACCGGCCGCCGTCAGCCGCTCCACCAGCGCGTCGGCCCGCCCCTCCGGCAGCCCCAGGGCCCTGGCCTCCTGCCGGAGCAGCGGCAGCCCGCGCGTCCCGTCCAGCAACTCCAGAAAGCTGCCCGTCGCCGTGTCCACCGGCCCCAGCACCACCGCATGGGCCCGGGCCACCCCGAACTGCACGGTGTCCCGGCTCCGCCAGCCGCGCCGCAGCGCGGGCTTGAGCATCGGATGCGCCGTGCTCGCCGTCGCCCCCGTCGCCCCTGTCCTTGCCGTCCGCGTTGCCCCCGCCCTGGCCGTCCCCGCCCTGGTCATTTCCGCGCCCGTCATCTCCGCCCCCGTCATCGGATCCCCCTCGCCGTCGCCGAACTGCCCCCAGCATGCGCGGCCCCGCCACACCGCCGCCGAAAGTTATCCACAGCCCCTGGCGATAGTCGTACAAGCGGTGAACGCTGTGGAGTGGTTCGCCCCGCAACCCGGTGCGCGGCGGGACTTCCCCGGCTGCCAGCGGGTAACGTCAAGGGGTGTCCGCCGACCGTTCCCCCCGCTTCGCCGGGGAGACCCCATCGCACAGCGCCGCCAGAACCTCACGCGGCGCCCAGGGCCCACAGAGCCGGGGCCCGGGCGCGGCCGATGTCGAGGTCCGTCGGAGCACACGGCGGCGCAGAACGGTCTCGGCCTACCGCGAGGGGGACCGCACCGTCGTCCTGATCCCCGCCCGTATGTCCGAGGCGGAGGAGCAGCGCTGGGTGGGGGTCATGCTCGACAAGCTCGCCGCGCAGGAGAGCAAGCGGATGCTCGGCGACGCGGAGCTCGCGGATCGCGCCGAGTGGCTGGCCGAGCAGTATCTGGGCGGGCGGGCGCGCCCCGCCAGCGTCCGCTGGGTCACCAACCAGAACACCCGCTGGGGGTCGTGCACCCCGTCCGAGGGCAGCATCCGCCTCTCGCACCGCCTCCAGGGCATGCCGGAGTACGTGGTGGACTATGTCCTCGTCCACGAACTCGCCCATCTGCTGGTGCCCGGCCACGGCGAGCGCTTCTGGCGGCTGTTGGAGTCGTATCCGCGGACCGAGCGGGCGCGCGGGTACCTGGAAGGCGTGGTGGCCGCGGGAAGGCTGCCGCACCTCCCCTCGGCCCCGCCTGAGTAGTCACTGGAACCACACCTCGCTCCCCGGCGTCGCTCCTTCTCAGCGGCAGCGGTTAGCCTGGCGCGCAATGCAATCTCCGCTATCGGGATGGGGGACGGTCGTTACGTATGGCCAGGGAATTCCAACGCGGCCACAAGGCCAAGCTCAGTGATCTGACAGCGGGGAGGGACCTGTACGTCGGCGTGCAGATCGCCGGGCCCGGTCTGACCTTCGACATCAGCTGCTTCGGCCTCGACGCGGACGAGCGGCTCTCGGACGACAGCTACTTCATCTTCTTCAACCAGCCCAAGTCCCCCGAGGAAGCGATTCAGCAGCTCGGGCCGCAGGCCGGGGACGCCGAGTCGTTCCGCGTCACCCTCGACAGCATCCCGTCGCATATCCACAAGCTCGCCTTCACCGCCACCATCGACGGCGCGGGCCAGATGTCCCAGGTCGGCCCCGGCTACATCCGGGTCGTCGCGGGCGGCGAGGAGGTGGTCCGGTACTCCTTCACCGGGGCGGAGTTCAGCACCGAGCGCGCCGTGATGCTGGGCGACTTCTACCTCAAGGACGTATGGCGGTTCGCCGCGGTCGGCCAGGGCTTCGACGGCGGCCTTGACGCGCTGCTGAAGAACTTCGGCGGTGAGGTCGCGGAGGAGGAGCCGGCCCCCGCCCCGGCCCAGGGCGCGGCCCCCGGCTTCGCGCCGCCCGGCCAGGCCGCCCCCGCCCCGGGCTTCGCGCCCCCGGCGGGCGCTGCCCCCGCCGCGCCGCAGCCCGCCCCGGACTTCGGCCCGCCGCAGCCCGCACCGCAGGCCCCGCAGCCCGCGCCCGCGCAGGGCTTCGCGCCGCCGCCCGGCGGTACGCCCCCTCCGTCGGCCCCCACCGCGCCCCAGGTGCACGCGGCGCCGACCATCGCCGCGCCGATCATGCCCCCCGGCCAGGTGCCGCCCCCAGGTCAGGTGCCGCCGCCCGGACAGGTGCCGCCTCCGGGCCAGCCCGGCCAGTTCCCCGGCCAGCAGCCGCAGTTCGGCCAGACCCCGGGCCAGGCGCCTCCCGCCCCGGCCCCGTACGGTCAGCCGGGCCAGCCCGCCCCGTATCCCGGCGGCCAGCCGGGCCAGCCGCCGATGAGCCCGTACGGCCAGCCCGGTCAGCCCGCCCCGTACCCCGGTGCCGCGCAACCCGGTCAGCCCGGTCCGTACGGCCAGCCTCAGGGCGCCGCCGCACCCGGTGTCCAGGCCGCGCTCGCCAAGTACCGCGAGGCGCCCACCGGCCAGCGCTGGACGCCGCAGAACCCGCGGCTCATCCGGGCCGACCTGGGCGTCGGCGGTCAGCCGATCCTGGCCCGCCAGGGCACGATGGTGCTCTACCAGGGCAAGGTCGACTTCAGCTACAAGGGCGCCGGTTTCCGCGGCCGGATCGTCGGCAACGCGACCGGCCAGGAGATGCAGCTGATGCGCTGCTCCGGCCAGGGCCAGGTCTTCCTCGCGGAGAACGCCGCCGAACTTCACCCGATCGAGCTCCAGGGTGACGCCATCTGTGTGTCCGCCGAGAGCGTGCTCGCCTTCGACGAGGGGCTGCAGCACGAGGTGCGCCGGATCGAGGGCCACGGAATCCCCGGCGGTGCGCTGTTCACCATGCAGTTCCAGGGCACCGGAACCGTCATCGTGAAGACCCTGGGCACGCCCGTCGTACTGCCGGTCACCCCCACGACCTTCGCCGACGCCAATGCCATCGTCGCCTGGTCCGCCGCCTCGCAGGTGATCATCTCCAGCCAGGTGCGGCTGCGCCGCAACGCCTATCCCGGCCACAGCGGGGAGACCGTGAACCTCCAGTTCCGCGGCGCGCCCGGCAATTTCATCGTCGTCCAGCCCTACGAGGTCTAAAGGGACCGCCATGGACCAGCAACTGATCACCGGTTACGCGCCGGCCCCGGTCTCCGCCCGGATGGAGAACCACGGCAGCAGCATGCTCAAGGTCGCCATGCAGAGCGGCCAGGACCTCTTCGCCCGCACCGGCTCGATGGTCGCCTACGAGGGCTTCGTCCAGTACGAGCCCAACCCGCCCGCGGTGCGCCAGATGGCCTCCCAGTGGCTCACCGGGGAGGGCGCCCCGCTCATGAAGTGCAGCGGCGACGGCCTGCTCTACCTCGCCGACTACGGCGCGGACGTCGTCTGCGTCAACCTCAACGGCGACTCCCTGTCGGTCAACGGGACCAATCTGCTCGCCTTCGACGCCCACCTCCAGTGGGGCGTCGAGCGGGTCAAGGGCATCGCCAAGTTCGCCGGGCAGGGCCTGTTCAACGTGGGCGTCTCCGGCACCGGCTGGGTCGCCCTGACCTCCCGGGGCACCCCCATCGTCGTCGACTGCGGCCGCGGCGAGGACGAGACGTACGTGGACCCGGACGCGCTCGTGGCCTGGTCCACCAACCTCAAGGTGAAGGGGAAGCGCAGCTTCAAGGCGTCGTCCCTGATCGGCCGGGGCAGCGGCGAGGCCTATCAGCTCGGCTTCTCCGGGCAGGGCTTCGTCGTCGTCCAGCCCAGCGAGGACAGCACTGACCGGCTCCGGGCGCGGGGCTGAGGGGGAGCGAAGACATCATGCAGAGCCCGCTTTTCGGCCTCACCGAGGCCCAGACCCAGGACCGCTACGCGCTGCAGAACCCGCAGCTGCTGCGGGTCGCTCTCAGCGGCCACGAGGACGTACTGGCCCGCAAGGGCACCATGGTCGCCTACCAAGGGCTGATCGAGTTCGACGGCGAGTACCAGACGCAGGGGCAGCAGCGCGCCCGGGCCCGCACCGGGGAGGCGCTGGACCTGATGCGCTGCTCCGGGCAGGGCACGGTCTACCTGGCCAACCTGGCACAGCACGTCCATGTCGTGGATGTGGACCACGAGGGGCTGACCGTCGACAGCTCCTATGTGCTCGCGCTCGACTCCACCCTGCACTGGGAGTCGATCGCGGTGGACAGCCAGTACGGCATCTCCGGCTCGGGGAAGTACAACCTCAACATCTCCGGCCGGGGCAAGGTGGCCCTGATGACCTCGGGCCAGCCGCTGATGATGCAGGTCACCCCCGACAAGTACGTCAACGTGGACGCGGACGCCATCGTCGCCTGGTCCACCTCGCTGCGGGTCCAGATGCAGGCGCAGACGCACTCCAGCGGGGTGTGGCGGCGCCGCGGCAACACGGGGGAGGGCTGGGAGCTCAGCTTCCTCGGCCAGGGCTACGCGCTGGTGCAGCCCAGCGAGCTGCTGCCGCCGCAGAACGCGGTGATCGGCGGCGGGGCGGCCGCTCAGTTCGGCATGGGCCAGCAGGGCGCCCGCGGGCAGAACCAGGGCAACATCTTCAGCAACTGACGGCGGCCGAAACATCGACCGCAGCCGACGCCCCGGGCACGACGGCCCGGGGCGGCCCCGGGCGTACCGTACCCGCGCGCCTCCCTCACACCAGCGCGCGGGTACGGGTCACCAGGCGGCGCACCGACTCGTCGGCCACGCCCGCCACCTCGTCATAGCCGAACCAGCGCAGGTCCAGCGACTCCTCGCTGATCGCCGCCACCGCGTCCCGCGGGGCCAGCGCCGCGTACTGCACATCGAGGTGCCAGGCGCACGGCGTCAGATGGCGGTCGAGCTTCACCGGGCCGGCCGGCAGCAGCGTCAGCCCCTCGATGCCCGACTCCTCGGTGGCCTCACGCAGCGCCGCGTCCGCCAAGGTGGCGTCGCCGGGCTCGCAGTGGCCGCCCATCTGGAGCCACATCTTCAGCTTGCGGTGGAGCGTCAGCAGAACGCGCCCCTGGGACGGGTCGATCACCAGCGCGCTGGCGGTGATGTGCCCGTCCTGGCACGCCTTCCACATCCCGTCCGGATACGCGGCCAGATGGTCGCCGTAATCCAGCCGCAGCCGCTCCTGCCCGTCGTCCGGCGCGGACCACTCGCGCAGCACCCGCGCCGCGTCCTCGTGCAGGCTCACCGGCCGCTCTCGCCCTTCCCGCCGTCTTCCCCGCTGTCCTTCTCGTCGTCCTTAAGGTCGCTGTCGTCGTCCTTACGGTCGCTCTTGGCGTCCTTCTCGCCGCCCGCGGCCTCGCCGAGCATCTTGTCCAGCTCGGAGAAGTCCAGCTGCTCGCGGTGGACGAAGCCGTCCGGGTCGTCCAGGTCCTCGGCCGTCGGCAGCATGTCGGGGTGGGCCCACAGCCCGTCGCGCCCGTCCAGGCCGCGGGCGTCGGTCAGCGAGGCCCACAGCCGCGAGGCGTCGCGCAGCCGGCGCGGCCGCAGCTCCAGGCCGATCAGCGTGGCGAAGGTCTGCTCGGCGGGGCCGCCGCTCGCCCGGCGCCGCCGCAGCGTCTCGCGCAGGGCGTCGGCCGACGGCAGATGGGGCGCCGCGGCGGCGTGCACCACCGCGTCCACCCAGCCCTCCACCAGCGCCAGAGCGGTCTCCAGACGGGCCAGCGCGGCCTTCTGGGCCGGGGTGTCCTCCGGCTGGAACATGCCCTGCTGCAGGGCCTCCTGCAGCTGCTCGGGGTGGGTCGGGTCGAGCTGGCCGACCGCGTCCTCCAGCTTCGCGGTGTCGACCTTGATGCCCCGGGCGTACCCCTCGACCGCGCCGAACAGATGCGAGCGCAGCCACGGCACATGCGAGAACAGCCGCTGATGGGCCGCCTCGCGCAGCGCCAGATACAGCCGGACCTCGTCCTCGGGGACGCCGAGCCCGGAGCCGAACGCCGCGATGTTGATCGGGAGCAGCGCCGCCTTGCCCACGGGCCCCAGCGGCAGCCCGATGTCCGTGGAGCCGACGACCTCGCCGGCCAGCACGCCCACCGCCTGCCCGATCTGGGTGCCGAACATCGCGCCACCCATGGAGCGCATCATCCCGAGCAGCGGGCCGGCCATGGCCTGCATCTCTTCGGGGAGCACATCGCCCATGGCCGCGCCGACCCGCTCGGCGACCGGGTCCACCAGGTCCTTCCACACCGGCAGCGTGGCCTCGACCCACTCGGCGCGGCTCCAGGCCACCGCGGAGCCCGAGCCCGAGGGCAGCGACGTGACGCCGTCCAGCCACAGGTCGGCCAGGCGCAGGGCCTCCTGGACCGCCGCGCGCTCGGCCGGGCCGACGCTCGCGTCCTTGGTGCCGTCCGCGGTGCCGCGCGCCACCGTCTGCCGGGCGATGTCCTTGGCCATGTCCCAGTTCACCGGGCCGCCCTCATAGGAGAGCATCTGGCCCAGCTGCTGGAAGGCCGCGCCCAGGTCGCCCGGGTTCAGCGACCCGAACATCGCGGCGAACGGGTTCTCCCCTCCGCCACCGCCCGCGCCGAACCCGAACGGATTCGCGGGGCCCTGACTGCCGCCGTGGCCGCCCTTCTGCTTGCCGTCGTCGCCGTCCTCCGGCTCCTCCGGCGGGAGGCCGAATCCGAATGGGGTGTCACTCACGGGTTCCCTCGGCTCGTAGGGCCGCCGGCCTGGCCGGCGGCGAATGCCCTTGCATCACCACCCAGCCTAGACACCTCGCCGGTTTGCGGGCTCAGTGCTTCGCTGATAGCGGGCCTGCGGCAGGATGGACGTCACCTGGTACGTATGCGTCAGTGCGCTGCGTACTGAAGACAACCGCTGGAGACGCCCGGTGAGTTCCCCAGACCGAGAAGTTCGCGCAGCGCGAAACGATCCGCCGCGCACCGCACGACGCCCTGTCGTCGCGGTCACCGGCGCCGCGTCGGGCGCCGGAGCCCTGCTCACGCAGCGGCTCGCCGAATCCGACGAGACCAAGCACGTCCTGGCCATCGACGAGCGCCGCGGCGATGTGACCGAGGCGCAGTGGCACATCCTGGACGTGCGCGACCCGGCCATCGCCGACAAGCTGCGGGGCGTCGACGTCGTCGTCCACCTCGCCGTCGACCTGGACCTGGGCACCGACCCGGCCGCCCGTACGGCCTACAACGTGCGCGGCACCCAGACCGTCCTGACCGCCGCCGCGGCCGCCGGGGTGCGCCGCGTGGTGCTGTGCACCTCCGCGATGGTCTACGGGGCGCTGCCCGACAACGACGTGCCGCTCGCCGAGGACGCGGAGCTCCGCGCCACGGCGGAGGCCACCGGCGTCGGCGACCTGCTGGAGATCGAACGGCTCGCCCAGCGCGCCCCCAGGGCCCACCCCGGCCTGAACGTCACCGTCGTACGCCCCGCCATCCTGGTCGGCGGCACGGACACCGCGCTCACCCGCTACTTCGAGTCGCCGCGCCTCCTGGTGGTCGCCGGCTCCCGCCCGACCTGGCAGTTCTGCCATGTCGAGGACCTGGTCGGCGCGCTGGAGTACGCCGCCCTGGAGAAGGTCGAGGGCGAGCTGTCGGTCGGCTGTGACGGGTGGCTCGAACAGGAGGAGGTCGAGGAGCTGTCCGGCATCCGGCGGATGGAGCTGCCCTCGGCGGTCGCCCTGGGCGCTGCCTCCCGGCTGCACCGGCTGGGCCTGACCCCGTCCCCGGCGGGCGACCTGGCGTACACCATGCACCCCTGGGCGGTCAGCGGCAGCAGACTGCACGAGGCGGGCTGGCGCCCCCGCTGGACGAACGAGGAGGTCCTTGCCGAGCTGCTGGAGGAGGTCTCCGGCCGCCGTACGGTCGCAGGGCGGCGGCTCGGCCGCAAGGACGCCACGACGCTGGGCGCCGCGGGGGCGACGGTGGCCTTGGTGGGCACCGCGGCGATCGTCCGCCGCGCCCGTAAGGCGCGCCGTAGGGCGTGAGCGGAAACGGGGTTCCGCCATCCGGCATTCCACGGAGTGGGCGCGTGGGGCACGATGGGGCGCATGGGACGTAGGTACGACCATCCGGGTGAGCTGGCGGCCGCCGATCCGATCCGCCTGCTCGCCATCCGTGACACCCCCCTGTCCGTCGACGAGGTGTTCGGGGCCGTCGGCGACCCCGCCGCGGGGGGCACCGCGCTGTTCGTCGGCACCGTACGCGACCACGACGGAGGCACCGACGTGGGTGCCCTCGGCTATTCGGCCCACCCCACCGCCGAGGCGGAGCTGCGCCGGGTGGCCGAGAAGGTCGCGGCGGACTTCCCGGTGCGGGCGCTCGCCGCGGTGCACCGGGTCGGGGACCTCGCGGTCGGGGACCTGGCCGTGGTCGTGGCCGTGGCCTGCCCGCACCGCGCCGAGGCGTTCGCGGCCTGCCGCCGCCTGATCGACGACCTCAAGAGCGAGGTCCCCATCTGGAAGCACCAGACCTTCGCGGACGGTACAGACGAGTGGGTGGGCGCGTAGCGTCTCAATTGAGGGGTGGTGGTCGGGCGACGGGAGGGCGGGTGGGCGCGTAGGGGGCGCATAGCACCTCGGGCGCCTCGCGCAAGGTGAGCGAGGCACGCCCGGGGCAGATGTAATGCGGACGGGTGTCCTCCGATTGCGTAACCCGCACCCTGCCCTGAGCGTTGAGCTGGCGGAGGATTAATCTGCTCATCTGTCAGTCGCGGTTGTGTCAGGGGACGGGAGGCCGCCGTGGGTGTGCTTCTGTGGTTGCTTATTCCGGTTCTCGCCGCGTTGGCCGCCGTGCTCTATACGGCATGGGCCTCGCGCACCCGTAAGACCGGGGATGTCGCCGAGCTAGCCGGGTACGCGCGGTTCCGTGAGGCGATGGAGCGCGCACATTCCGATTCGGATGCCGCCTAGCGGTCGTCGGCTCGTACGGACGGCCCGGGCGGTGGACTGACGGGCGTGTCCCGTACTGTCGTTCCATGCCACGCCGCACCGCGACGATGCTCGCTTCCCTGCTGATGTTGATCGCGCTGCTGTGCACCGGGGCCCTGCTTCCGGCGCCGTACGCGGAGATGTCGCCGGGCCCGACGTACAACACCCTGGGCTCGCACGAGGGCGAGTGCGTGCTGCAGATCTCCGGGCACAAGGGCTGTGCGACCACCGGCGGGCATCTGAACATGACGACGGTGAGCGTCACCGGCTCCGAGTACAAGATGAACCTCTTCGAGGCCGTCTACGGCTGGCTGGCCCATGACGACGTGGTGGTGCCGCACAGCACCCTCTACCCGGACGACAAGACCCCGGACGAGGTGAACCAGGAGAACGCCGAGGAGTTCACCCAGTCCCAGGAGGACGCCAAGGTGGCGGCGCTCAGGCAGCTGGGCAAGCAGGTCGACACCCACGTCATCGTGGGCGTCGTACAGCGGGACAAGCCGGCCCAGGGCCGGCTGCACGCGGGCGATGTGATCAAGGAGGTGGACGGCTCGGCGGTGCGCGCCCCGGAGGACGTCGCCAAGCTGATCACGAAGCACAAGCCCGGTGAGAAGGTGACCTTCTCGATCGTCCCGGCCAAGGACGCGGCCGCCGCGGAGAAGAAGAACCAGGAGGCCACGGCCCGGAAGTCGGTCACCGTCACCACCGAGAAGGCGGAGGACGGCCGGGCGATCGTCGGCATCCAGGCCGGGGTCGACTACACCTTCCCGCTGAAGATCGACATCAAGCTGGCCGATGTGGGCGGGCCGAGCGCCGGGCTGATGTTCGCGCTGGGGATCGTGGACAAGCTGTCGGCGGGCGATCTGACCGGCGGGAAGTTCATCGCCGGCACGGGCACCATCGACGACAAGGGCACCGTCGGCCCGATCGGCGGGATCCAGCTGAAGACCATCGGGGCGCGGGAGGCGGGCGCGGAGTACTTCCTCACGCCCCAGGAGAACTGCGCGGCGGCCGCGTCGGACAAGCCCGACGGCCTCACGCTGGTCAAGGTCCACACCCTGAAGGGCGCGGTGAAGGCCCTGAAGCAGATCCGCGAAGGGGACACCGCCGCGCTGCCCAAGTGCACCAAGAGCTGAACCGAGCGGAGAGCTGAACCGCACCAAGAGCTGAGCGGCGGCCCCCGCCCCGGCCACCCCGCGGAGGCGGGCCGGGGGCCCACAACGGTCACCCGACAAACACAGCGATCACTCGGCGAAGGTGGCGGACAGCGCCTCGGCAAGACCCGGCACCAGGCCGGCGCCGGTGAGCACCTCGGTGGGCGTGTCCTTCTCGCGCAGCCGTACCGCCGCCTCGCGCCCCCCGTCCCGCAGCACCGCGACCGTCATACGGACCTCCTGGCGCTCGGGGTGCTTCGCGACCCATGCCGCCAGCTGCTTCTCGTTCAGGCCCTCGGGCATCGAGCCCTCGGCGGAGGGCGGCAGCATCAGCCGCTCGACGGTCAGTGCGCAGCCGACCACCGCGTCGGGCCAGGCGATGGTGGCCAGGAACTCGTCCAGGGGGGTGTTGGCGGGCAGCTCGTCCTGTTCGATGGGGGTGAGCGTGGCGGCGGGGGCGCTTTCGGCCTCCTCGTCGAGCCCGAGCTGGGCGGCGAGGCCCGGCTCCTGGGTGCGCAGCCGCGCGGTGTCGACGAGGGCGAAGAGACGGGCCGGGCGGTCCCAGCCGAGCCCGGCGGCGTACTCGTCGATTTCGAGGACGGCACGGGTCAGCGGATTGGCGGAGAGCGGCCCGGAGGCGGGGGGAACGTTCGACATGGGTCATATCGTGCCCTGATCGGACCCGGAAACGGGAACTGAGTAAAGCCTGAGTAAGTTGCTCCATTGGGTCCTACTGCCCGGACCCGCTCAGTCGACAGCGAACTTCGAGGTGCGCACCTTGGCTTTCCAGATGCCGGACCGCGGCGGAGGCCCGACAGGGCCGCGGATCAGAGTCGGCCGACCGTCCCGGCGAGTCCGGACCCTGCTCATGACCCTGGGTGTGCTGGCCGTGCTGGCCATGCTCTTCGTCATGTTCGCGGGGTACTGGACGGACTGGCTCTGGTACCGCTCTGTCCACTACTCCTCGGTCTTCACCACCACCCTGTGGACCAAGATCGGGCTGTTCTTCGTCTTCGGCTTCCTGATGGCCCTGGCCGTCGGGATCAACATCTGGCTGGCGCACCGGCTACGGCCGCCGCTGAGCGCGATGTCGCTGGAGCAGCAGAGCCTGGACCGTTACCGCATGGGTATCGCCCCCTACAAGAAGTGGGTGCTGCTGGCGGTCACCGTGCTGGTCGGCCTGATCGCGGGCGCGTCCGCGTCCGGTCAGTGGCGGACCTGGCTGCTGTGGGTCAACGGGGTGCCGTTCCACCAGTACGATCCGCAGTTCCACAAGGACGTGTCGTTCTACGCGTTCGATCTGCCCTGGTACCGCTTCCTGCTGAGCTTCGGCTTCGCGGCGACGGTGCTCTCGCTGGTCGCCGCCGCGCTGGTGCACTACCTCTACGGGGGGCTGCGCGTCACCAGCCCGGGCGCCCGCGCGACGGGCGCGGCCACCGGCCATCTGTCGGTGCTGCTGGGCATTTTCGTCTCGCTCAAGGCCGTGGCGTACTGGCTCGACCGGTACGGCCTGGCGGTGAAGTCCAGCGACTTCAAGGCGACGAGCAACTGGACGGGCCTGCGCTACGTGGACGCCCACGCCTATTTGCCCGCGAAGACGATCCTCTTCTGCATCGCGGCGATCTGCGCGGTGCTTTTCTTCGCGACGCTGTGGCGGCGCACCTGGCAGCTGCCGGTCATCGGCTTCGGCCTGATGGTGCTGTCGGCGATCCTGATCGGCGGGCTCTACCCGGCGATCGTGCAGAAGTTCCAGGTCCAGCCCAATGAGCAGGCCAAGGAAGCGCCGTACATCGAGAAGAACATCGAGGCCACGCGCAAGGCGTACGGCCTCGACGAATCCGAGGTGTCGCCCTACGAGGGCGAGGCGTCCAAGGACGCGGACCGCAAGCAGCTGCGTGCCGAGGCCGACAACACGGCGAGCCTGCGGCTGCTCGACCCGAACGTGGTGTCCCCGACCTTCCAGCAGCTTCAGAAGGTCAAGGACTACTACAGCTTCCCCCACACCCTGGACGTGGACCGCTACAAGACCCCGGACGGCAAGGAGCAGGACACCGTCATCGGTCTGCGCGAGCTGAACGCGGACGGCATCCCCGAGCACAACTGGATCAACGACCACTTCAAGTACACCCATGGGTACGGCGCGGTCGCGGCCAAGGGCACCACGACGTCCACGACACGGCGCGGCGCCCCGGACTTCATCGAGGACGACCTGCCCGCCAGGGGCCAGCTCCCGGATTACGAGCAGCGGATCTACTACGGCGAGAAGACCACTCAGTACTCGATCGTCGGCGGTCCGCAGAAGGAGCTGGACTACTCCAGCCGCGATGGTGAGAAGACCTACCGGTACCAGGGCGACAGCGGCGTCAAGCTGTCCAACCCGATCACCCGTGCCGCGTACGCGCTGACCTTCAGCGAGCCCCAGATCCTCTACTCCGGGGCCATAGGGGACGGTTCGCGGATCCTCTACAACCGCACGCCCAAGGAGCGCGTCGAGGCGGTCGCCCCGTGGCTGACCATCGACGGCGACGCCTATCCGGCGGTGGTCGACGGCCGGATCAAGTGGATAGTCGACGCCTACACGACGACGGACGGCTATCCGTACGCGTCCCGTACGACGTTGGGCGACACGACCGCGGACTCGCTCAACGACCAGGACGGCGAGCGTTCGGTCGTCGCCCAGCAGAACAACGTCAACTACATCCGGAACTCGGTCAAGGCGACCGTCGACGCCTACGACGGCAAGGTCACACTGTACGAGTGGGACACCAAGGACCCGGTGCTGAAGACCTGGAAGAAGGCGTTTCCGGGGACGGTCAAGCCTAAGAGCGCGATCAGCGACAGCCTGATGGAGCATCTGCGCTATCCCCAGGACCTGTTCAAGGTGCAGCGCGAACTGCTCACCCGCTACCACGTCACCAACCCGGTGACGTTCTACAGCGGCAGTGAGGTGTGGCAGGTGCCGGATGACCCGACCAACAAGGGCAACTCGGTTCCGCCGTACTACCTGAGCATGAAGATGCCGGACCAGAAGAAGCAGACGTTCTCCCTGACCACGACGCTCACCCCCAAGGGCCGGGACAACCTCGGCGCGTTCGTGGCGGTGGACGCGGACTCGGAGAGCGACAGCTACGGCAAGATCAGAATCCTGAAGCTGCCATCCGATACCGGTGTGCCAGGTCCACAGTTGGTGCAGGCCAACTTCAACTCCGATGACAAGATCGCCAATACGCTCAACATCCTCAAGAGAGGCGATTCGGAGATCGAGTACGGCAATCTGCTGACGGTCCCACTCGGCGGCGGTCTGCTGTACGTCGAGCCGGTCTATCTGCGCGGCGCCAGTACCGACCTTCCGCTGCTGCGGCAGGTGCTGGTCAGCTACGGGAACAAGACCGCCCTCGAGAGCTCGCTCAGCAAGGCGCTGGACGTGGTCTTCGGCCAGAGCGAACCAACGGACTCCACGGACGACGGCCAGGACAACGGCGGTGGCGGAGGCGGTGACGGTGGCGGCACCAAGCCACCGACAGGTGACGCCACGGTCGCGCAGGCCCTGAAGGACGCCGCGGAGGCCTATCAGGACGCCCAGGACGCGCTCAAGAAGGACCCGCAGGACTGGACGGCCTACGGCAAGGCCCAGAAGGCCCTGAAGGACGCGCTGGACCGGGCCGCCAAGGCCGAGGCGGAGGCCGCCAAGAAGAAGGGCCAGAGCCAGGGCGCCGGGCAGCAGGACCAGAAGCAGAGCCAATCCGCCGATAAGGCCGACGACAAGGCCAGAAGAGAAGACACCTGAGGTAGCCCAGGCACCGCTCGAGCGAACACCCGAGCGGTGGCCACTCCGCGCCGTGGTAACGTAGAGGCACAACGACGCGGGGTGGAGCAGCTCGGTAGCTCGCTGGGCTCATAACCCAGAGGTCGCAGGTTCAAATCCTGTCCCCGCTACTGACAGATGAGGCCCGGATCCGAAAGGATCCGGGCCTTGTCGTGTGTCCACCGGGATGTCCACTCAAAGAATCGCGATACAAGCGTTTGGGTTGTCTCTCTGTGGGCATGTCGACAAAACGCTGAAGTGACCTCACCGGCTGCGGTATACCAAGGTGTACCCGGGTTGCAGGTGATGACACGATGGAATTTATGGGGGACAGGGTCAGTCTGTTGGAGACAGGGCGTTTTGTGCATACGCACGACGGTGCCGAGGACGAGGAGGAGACCCGGCACCGCCGGGCCGCCGAGTCCGGCGACATCGCGTCGATGAGCGCCCTGGGCTCGCTGTTGCTGCGCCGCGGCGACCTCGACGGCGCCGAGCCGCAGCTGCGCGCGGCCACCGCGGCGGGCGACCGCGCCGCGGCCAACAACCTCGGCGTCCTCCTGCACCAGCGCGGCTACGCCGACGAGGCGGCCGGCTGGTGGCGTATCGCCGCCGTCGCCGGGTCCGCCGCCGCGGCCCACGCCCTCGGCCGCCACCACCGCGAGCGCGGGGACGAGCCCGCCGCCGAGTACTGGCTGCGCCAGTCCGCCGAGTCCGGGCACGCCCTGGGTGCGTACGCCCTCGCCGATCTGCTCGAGCACCGCAGCGACATCGGCGCCGAGCGCTGGTTCCGGTCCGCCGCCGAGCGCGGCCACCGCGAGGCCGCGTACCGGCTCGCCCGCATCCTCGACAAGCGCGAGGACGAGGCCGCCAGAGGGCGCGCCGGTCCCGGCGCCGAGTCGGAGGCCGAGAAGTGGTACCGGCAGGCCGCCGCGCGCGGCCACCGCCGGGCCGCCCTCCACCTCGGCACGCTGCTGGAGAAGCGCGGCGAGGTCAAAGAGGCCGGCCGCTGGTATCTGACGGCAGCCAAGGACGGCGAGGCCCGCGCCGCCTGTGCGCTCGGCTTCCTGCTGCGCGACGCGGGCGACACCGACAGCGCCGCCGTCTGGTGGCACCGCGCCGCCCAGGACGGCGACGGCAACGCGGCCAACGCGCTGGGCGCCCTGCACGCCGACCGCGGTGAGACCCAGACCGCCGAGCGCTGGTACCGCAGCGCCCTCGACGCCGGGGACATCAACGGCGCGTACAACCTGGGGCTGCTCTGCGCCGAGCAGGGCCGCACCGCGCAGGCCGAGCAGTGGTACCGCCGCGCCGCCTACGCCGGGCACCGCGAGGCCGCCAACGCCGTGGCCGTCATGCTGCTGCAGCGCGGCGACGCGGCCGGCGCCGAGCCGTGGTTCTCCAAGGCCGCCGAGGCCGGCAGCGTGGACGCCGCGTTCAACCTGGGCATCCTGCACGCCGGGCGGGGCGAGGAGCGGGCCGCCCAGCAGTGGTACGAGCGGGCCGCCGCCGCCGGGCACACCGACGCCGCGCTCCAGGTCGGCATCGCCCTGCTGCGGGAGGGCGACGGCCGCGAGGCCGAGCGCCATCTGCGCTGCGCCGCCGGGGGCGGCAGCGCGGAGGCCGCCTTCCGGCTGGGCGCGCTGCTGGACCGGCCGTCCGCCGACGGGGACGCGCCGCGCGGGTCCCTGGGGCGCGCCGAGCGCCCCGAGATGGAGCCGGCCGTGCCCGAGTACGAGGAGTGGTACGAGCGCGCCGCCCGCCAGGGCCACCGGCGCGCCCAGGTGCGCATGGGCATGCTCGCGGCGGCCCGGGGCGATGTGGTGGAGGCCGCCCGCTGGTACCGCGAGGCCGCCGAGGCGGGCAGCAGCAACGGCGCCTTCAACCTGGGTCTGCTGCTCGCCCGCGAGGGCAGCGAGCCGGAGGCCGCCCTGTGGTGGACCCGCGCCGCCGAGGCCGGCCACGGACGCGCCGCGCTGCGCCTGGCCCTGCTCTCGGCCCGCCGTGGCGCCCTGTCCGAGGGCCAGCGCTGGTGCGCCCGCGCGGTCGAGCTGGGGCCGGCGGAGGTGGCCGAGCGCGCGGCCCGGCTGCGGGACGCCCTGCAGCAGGAGCTCACGGCGTAGCAGCCCCCTCTCCTCTCGATTTGCCCCAGCCGTCGCCGTGCGGTTAGCATTACGGCACATCGACGCGGGGTGGAGCAGCTCGGTAGCTCGCTGGGCTCATAACCCAGAGGTCGCAGGTTCAAATCCTGTCCCCGCTACCAAGGCGAAGGGCCCGGATCCACAAGGATCCGGGCCCTTCGTGTTGCGCCCGTGCGCACAGGCGCCCGTGCGCCCCGGGCGGGGCGGCCGCCCGAGGGCTCAGGCGGCCGTGCAGTCGGGGCAGAGTCCGCGGTAGGTGACCTCGACCTCCGAGACCGCGAAGCCGAAGCGCTCCTCCGTCGGGAGGTCGGCCAGCGGGTTGCCGGAGGGGTGGACATCGCGGATGGTGCCGCACCGCGCGCAGATCAGGTGCTGATGCGCGTGGTGGGCGTTCGGGTCGTAGCGCTTGGCCCGGCCGTCCGTGCTGACCTCGAGCACCTCGCCGAGCGAGACCAGCTCCCCGAGGGTGTTGTACACGGTCGCGCGCGAGATCTCCGGCAGCCGGGCGGCCGCGAGGGCGTGCACCTCATCGGCGGTGTAGTGCACATGGTCCCCGTCGAGGACCTCGGCGACGACACGTCGCTGGGCCGTCAGTCGCCAGCCGCGTCCCCGGAGCCGTTCCAGCAGGTCACTCATGCCATTCACCTATCAGTCAGATAAGGCAAGGGTAGCAGCGGACCGATCCATGACCAGATCTCGTATCACTCTCCAGTCGTTCTTGACTTAGACATTGTCCAATGTAGGATCCGTTATCGAAAGAAGCGGACAAAAGATGTAGGAGGAGATGTGACGGTCCAGGACGAGACCACTGGCCCGCTGACGACGGAGTCCGGCGCTCCGGTCGCGGACAACCAGAACAGCGAGACGGCGGGCGTCGGTGGGCCGGTCCTGATCCAGGACCAGCACCTGATCGAGAAGCTCGCCCACTTCAACCGCGAGCGCATCCCGGAGCGGATCGTGCACGCCCGTGGCGCGGGTGCCTATGGCACCTTCACGGTGACCGCGGATGTGACCGAGTACACCCGGGCGAGGTTCCTCTCGGAGGTCGGCAAGCAGACCGAGACCTTCCTGCGCTTCTCGACGGTGGCCGGCAGCCTCGGCTCGGCGGACGCGGTGCGCGACCCGCGCGGCTTCGCGCTCAAGTTCTACACCGAGGACGGCAATTACGACCTGGTCGGCAACAACACCCCGGTGTTCTTCATCAAGGACGCCATCAAGTTCCCCGACTTCATCCACACCCAGAAGCGCGACCCGTACACCGGCTCTCAGGAGGCGGACAACGTCTGGGACTTCTGGGGTCTGTCGCCGGAGTCGACCCACCAGGTGACCTGGCTGTTCGGCGACCGCGGCATTCCCGCCTCCTTCCGCCGGATGAACGGCTACGGCTCGCACACCTACCAGTGGAACAACGCCGCCGGTGAGGTCTTCTGGGTCAAGTACCACTTCAAGACCGACCAGGGCATCAAGAACCTGACCCAGGACGAGGCCAACCGGCTCGCCGGCGAGGACCCGGACAGCCACCAGCGCGATCTGCGCGAGGCGATCGAGCGCGGCGACTTCCCGACCTGGACCGTGCAGGTCCAGATCATGCCCGCGGCGGAGGCGGCCGACTACCGCTTCAACCCGTTCGACCTCACCAAGGTGTGGCCGCACGAGGACTATCCGCCGATCGAGATCGGCAAGCTGGAGCTGAACCGCAACCCGCGGAACATCTTCGCCGAGGTCGAGCAGTCGATCTTCTCGCCGGCGCACTTCGTGCCGGGCATCGGCCCGTCCCCGGACAAGATGCTCCAGGGCCGGCTGTTCGCGTACGGTGACGCCCACCGCTACCGCGTCGGCATCAACGCCGACCACCTGCCGGTGAACCGCCCGCACGCCGCGGAGGCGCGCACCCACGGCCGGGACGGCTACCTGTACGACGGGCGTCACGCGGGCGCCAGGAACTACGAGCCGAACAGCTTCGGCGGCCCGGCCCAGACCGACAGGCCGCTGTGGCAGCCGCTGTCGGTCTCCGGCGTCACCGGTGACCATGAGGCCCCCTCGCACGCCGAGGACGACGACTTCGTCCAGGCGGGCAACCTCTACCGGCTGATGTCGGAGGACGAGAAGGAGCGCCTGATCGGCAACCTGGCGGGCTTTATCGCCAAGGTGTCGCGGGACGACATCGCCGAGCGGGCGATCGACAACTTCCGCCGGGCGGACGCGGACTACGGCAAGCGGCTGGAGGCCGCGGTCCAGGCCCTGCGCGGCTGACGGACGCTTGCCGTACTGGCCCGAAGAGGCCGGATGCCGAAGGGCTCCGGCCTCTTCGCGCGCCCCGGGGCGGAGGGCTTGCGGCCTCTTCGCGCGCTCGGGGCCGAGGGCATCTCGCCTCCTCGCGGGCCCCGTTGCCCGGCTCTTACCCGGCCATCGCGGGCGCCGGCTGACATGCGCCGGTCCAGCAGCGGATGATGTCGCGTACGGACACCACGCCCACCGGATCGCCCGACTCCAGGACGACCAGATGGCGGAAGCCGCCGTGGGACATCGCGCGCGCCGCCTCGTCGAGCGTCCACTGAGGGGCGGCGAAGACGACGTCGGAGGTGGTGTGGGCATGGGCCCGTTCACGGTCCGGGTCCTGGCCCGCGCCCAGTGAGTTGAGGACATCGCGCTCGGTCAGGATGCCGAGCCCGCTGGTATCGGGGTCCAGCACGATCGCCGAGCCGACGCGTCGGTCGGACATCAGCCGGGCGGCCTGGCGCAGGGTGTGGGCGGGGCCGATGGTGAGGACCACCGAACTCATGGCGTCGCGGACGAGCATGGGCGGGGACATGGTCGTGCCACCTCCTTGGCGAATCCTTACTGCGGGGGCCGCGCACTGCGGAACCGCGTGCGCCGCGAACACCGCGGCGCCGCGCGACAGTCCACGGCTGCACAAGTTCACAAGCGCGCGGATTCACATGTTCACATGGGGGTGCGGACGCCTACAAGAGGCGTGCGGAAGCCGATCTACCGCCTTACGCGCCCCCGTACCCCCTGATGCATGAGCCGGTCCGGGGCCCGGACGGGCCCTAGCCGCCCAGGTAGCTCAGCAGTTCGCCGTGCAGCAGCCCGTTCGACGCCGCCGCGTTCCCGCTGAGCGGCCCCGGTACCCCGTCGAGCCCGGTGAAGCGGCCGCCTGCCTCCTGGACGATGATCGCGGTCGCCGCCATGTCCCACAGCGACAGTTCGGGCTCGGCACAGATGTCCACCGACCCCTCGGCGACCATCATGTACGGCCAGAAGTCGCCGTAGCCGCGCGTCCGCCAGCAGGCCCGGGTGAGATCGAGGAAACGGTTCAGCCTGCCGCGCTCCTCCCAGCCGCTGAGCGAGGCGTACCCGAACGACGCGTCCTCCAGCCGCGCCACCTGCGACACCGCCAGTCGGCTCGCGGACGACAGGCTCCGGCCGGTGTACGCCCCCAGCCCCTCGGCCGCCCACCAGCGACGGCCGAGCGCCGGTGCCGACACCACCCCGACGACCGGCCGGTCGCCGCCCTCGCCGCGCTCCATGAGCGCGATCAGCGTGGCCCAGACCGGCACCCCGCGCACATAGTTCTTGGTGCCGTCGATCGGGTCCACGACCCAGCGGCGCGGACCGCTGCCCTGCATGCCGAACTCCTCGCCGAGGACCGCGTCCCGCGGCCGGGCGCGCTGGAGCGAGGTGCGGATCAGCTCCTCGGCCGCCTTGTCGGCCTCGCTGACCGGCGTCATATCGGGTTTCGTCTCGACCTTGAGGTCGAGCGCCTTGAATCGCTCCATGGTGGTGGCGTCGGCCGCATCGGCGAGTACATGGGCGAGACGCAGGTCATCGTGGTAGTCGGGCATGGCCGAACAGTATCGACACGGAATCGGCCGATCCACACGACCACGGCCGGACGGGGGGCGCCGGGGGCGCACGCCGTGGCTATTGACACTACCTGGCGGTGCGTCAATTCTGTCCGCACGTGCCGCCGAAAAGGGACGCATGGCCTGGGAGGCGACGATGCCCGCAGCACGTGAATCCTTACTCGACGCGGCCTTCACCGCGCTCGCCGACCGCCCCTGGGCGGTGGTCCGCATGGTCGATGTGGCCGTGGCGGCCGGGGTCTCGCGGCAGACGCTCTACAACGAGTTCGGCAGCAAGGACGGTCTCGCGCGCGCTCTGGTGCGCCGCGAGGCCGAGGCGTATCTGATCGGCGTGGAGCGGGCGCTGTCCGGAGCGACCGGCGCCGCAGGACCGAACGAGCGGCTGGTGGCCGCGGCGGGCTGGACCGTACGGGCGGCGGCCGCGAACCCCCTGGTGCGGGCGGTGCTCACCGGCTGCTGGAGCGAACGGCTGCCCTCGCCCGTACGCCCGGAAAGCCCAGGAACCCTTTCGCGGCGCCCTGGCATCCCGGATGCGCTGCCCTCGCCCGTCGATCTCCTGGCGCAGATCCGGGACCGCGCGGTGCGCCTGCTGGCCGGGGACTGGCCACGGGGCGGGGTGGCGGATCTGAGCCAGGCGTGCGAGACGGTCGCGCGCCTGGCGCTGTCGTACGTGGTCGCGCCCGTGTCCGAGCAGGAGGTGGAGGCCCTGGTGCGGGTGGCGTTGGCCTAGTGCGCCGAGCCGGAGAGCTGGAGCCCGATCACGCCGACGATCACCAGGCTGATGGAGATGAGCTTGAGCGTGGAGACCAGGTCGCCGAGGAAGATCATGCCGTAGATCGCGGTCCCGGCCGCCCCGATGCCCGTCCACACCGCGTACGCCGGGCCCACGTCCAGCTTCTTCAGAGAGAGCGTCAGCAGGCCGAAGCTGCCCAGCGCGAAGGCGCAGAAGGCGACGGTGGGCCAGATTCTGGTGAAGCCGTGCGAGAGCTTGAGACAGACGGCGAAGCCCGTTTCGAGAAGCCCGGCGACCACGACGAGCAGCCACGCCATACAGAGTCCTCCTGTGTGGATGTGGTCTGGATCAGCCCGGTGCGATTATCCAGTTACCTCCCATGTGGTGGGGGGTGGCAAACGTCGCGGAGGCGGGCGGATCAGTCGCCCTCTCGCCGCTCCCGCGTGGCCAGCAGCCGCCGCAGGGAGTAGAGCCGGGCCGGATCGGCGTGGCCGTCGGCGACCCACTGGTCCAGCGCGCAGTCCGGCTCGTCGTGGCTGCAGGCGCGCGGACAGCCCTCGGTGCCCGGCTCCAGGTCCGGGAAGGCGTGGATGACCCGCGCGGGGTCCACATGGTGCAGTCCGAAGGACCGTACGCCCGGGGTGTCGATCACCCAGCCGTCGTCGTCGGGCAGCGGCAGCGCGAGCGCGGAGGTGGTGGTGTGGCGGCCGCGGCCGGTGACCGCGTTGACCCGGCCGGTGGCCCGTTTGCGCTCCGGCACCAGGGCGTTGACCAGGGTCGTCTTACCGACGCCCGAGTGCCCGACGAAGACCGTGACCTGGTCCGCGAGCCGTTCGCGCACCCGGTCGGCCGCGCCGCCGTCGGCCAGCTCCTCGCGGTTGGTGACGACATAGGGGACGCCCAGCGGCTCGTAGGTCTCCAGCACGGGGGCCGCCGGGGCGAGGTCGGACTTGGTGAGGACCAGCAGCGGGGAGAGACCGGCGTCGAAGGCGGCGACCAGACAGCGGTCGATCAGCCGCGGGCGCGGCTCGGGGTCGGCGAGTGCGGTGACGATGGCCAGTTGGTCGGCGTTGGCGACGACCACCCGCTCGAACGGGTCGTCGTCATCCGCGGTACGGCGCAGCACCGACGAGCGCTCCTCGACCCGTACGATCCGCGCGAGGGTGTCCTTGGCGCCCGACAGATCCCCGACCACCGCGACCCGGTCCCCGACCACCACGCCCTTGCGGCCCAGTTCGCGGGCCTTCATGGCGATGATCGTGCGGTCCTCGACCAGGACCGTCAGCCGGCCGCGGTCGATGGTCAGCACAAAGCCCTCGGCGGCGTCCTCGTGCTTGGGGCGGATGCTGGTGCGGGGGCGGTTGCCCCTGCGGTTGGGGCGGACCCGGACGTCGTCCTCGTCGGTGTGCTTGCCGTAGCGACGCATGGCGGGGGCGCCTCAGGCTCTCCGCGCGGGGGCCGTCGCCGCGTCGAGCATGCCGGTCCACAGCCCGGGGAAGTCGGGCAGGGTCTTGGCCGTGGTGGCCACGTTCTCGATCTGTACGCCCTCGACGACCAGGCCGATGACCGCGCCCGCGGTGGCCAGCCGGTGGTCCTCGTAGGTGTGGAAGACCCCGCCGTGCAGCGGGCGCGGGCGGATCCGCAGCCCGTCGGCGGTCTCGGTGACATCGCCGCCGAGCTCGTTGATCTCCTTGGCCAGGGCGGCGAGCCGGTCGGTCTCGTGCAGCCGCAGATGCGCGATGCCGCTCAGCGTGGACTCGGAGTCGGCCAGCGCCGCCACCGCCGCGATCACCGGGGTGAGCTCGCCCACCTCGTGCAGATCGGCGTCGATGCCGGTGATCCGGCCGGTGCCGGTGAAGGTCAGCCCGGCGTCGGTGAGCTCGCAGGCCCCGCCCATGTCGGTGAAGATCCGGCGCAGCGAGTCGCCGGGCTGGGTGGTGCGCTCCGGCCAGTCCGGGATCGTCACCCGGCCCCCGGTGACCAGGGCGGCCGCCAGGAACGGCGCCGCGTTGGACAGGTCGGGCTCGACCACCAGGTCGCGGCCCAGCAGGGCGCTGGGCGACACCCGCCATACGTTCGGCTCGCCGCCCGCCTCCGGGGCGTCCACGGCCGCGCCCGCTGCCCGCAGCATGTCGACGGTCATCCGGATGTGCGGCAGCGAGGGCAGCGCGGCGCCCACATGGCGCACCTCGACGCCCTGGTTGAAGCGCGGCGCGGACAGCAGCAGCGCGCTGACGAACTGCGACGAGGACGAGGCGTCGATGCGCACCGGGCCGCCGTCCAGCGCCCCGCCGCCGTGCACGGTCATCGGCAGCGAACCGCGGCCGTCGTCGTCGATGCGGGCGCCGAGCGCGCGCAGCGCGTCGATCACCCCGTGCAGCGGGCGCTCGTGCGAGCGCTTGTCGCCGTCGAACCGCACCGGGCCGTCGGCCAGCGCCGCGACCGGCGGCAGGAAGCGCATCACCGTGCCGGCGTTGCCGACGTCGACCGTGGCCGGGCCGTGCAGGCCCGCCGGGATGACCCGCCAGGCCTCGCCACCGCCCGCGGAGCCCGGCGCGCCGTGGGCGCCCTGGGAGCCGGGGGAGTGGTCGGGCACCGTCTCCTCGATGCCCACGCCCAGAGCGCGCAGCGCCTCGGCCATCAGAAGGGTGTCGCGGGAGCGCAGCGGGCGGCGCAGCCAGCCGGGCTCGGCGGCGAGCGCGGCCAGGATCAGGCCGCGGTTGGTGACCGACTTCGATCCGGGCACGGTGACGGTCGCGTCGACCGCTCCGTCGGCGAGCGGAGCGGGCCAGAGGGCGGTGTGCGCGCCCGAGGGGGTCTCAATGCCGGTCATGGCTCTCACTTTAGTGGCTCGCCGAGAGTGAGATTCTTGATCAAAAACGGCGAAACCCAGTCGAAACACGCCGCTGGTATGGACACCTTACGGGTGGCTCATGGCCCGATGGCGCCGTGGTCACAGCTCCAGCAGCCAGCGACCGCCGCCGATCAGCGAGCTCAGCGAGACCACGTGGAAGAGCAGCAGCCAGATCGTGGCCGGGACGTTGGTCAGGCGCGCGAGCTGGTCGGGGTCGGAGTCGTGCGCCCCCGAGTAGCGGCGCTTGCGCTGGAGCTCGAACGGGGGGCGTACGCCGCCCAGGAGCAGAAACCACACCACGACGTACGCGAAGGCCGCCTGCACATCCGGCTCGGTCAGCCAGGAGACAAGGAAGAAGGCGGCCCCGGAGACGACCACGGTCAGCACGCCGTACGCATTGCGGATCATGACGAGCATCAGCGCCAGCAGCGCCGTCGTCCCCCACAGCAGCGCGGTGATATGCCCTGCGGCCAGCAGCCACGCGCCCGCCAGTCCGAGCAGGGACGGCGCGGTGTAGCCGGCGGCCGCGGTGAGGATCATGCCGAGGCCGGTGGGCTTGCCGCGCGAGACGGTCAGCCCCGAGGTGTCCGAGTGCAGCCGTATGCCCTCAAGTCGCCGGCCGCTGACCAGCGCCACCAGGCCGTGGCCGCCCTCGTGGGCGATGGTGATCGCGTTACGGGCGATCCGCCAGCCGATCTGGGAGACGACCACCGAGAGCGCGACCAGCCCGGTGGCGGCGACCAGCCAGGTGGTGGGGTCCGGCTGGGTGCCGACGACGCGGTCCCACAGATCGGCGGCGTTCGTGCTGTCCATGTGCGGGAGACTCCTCGCGTCCGTCTTCGGTGCTTCTGCTCTTCAGTACGTTGATTCGTGGCCGCTCGGTTTCGACGGCCCGGCGTCACCGGCCGTGGGCGTCGTGGCAGTGTGGCACCTATGTGCGGTCGATACGCAGCGAGCCGGAAGCCCGAGGACCTCGTCGGCATCTTCGGGGTGCAGCACTGGGAGCCGGAGGAGGCGCTGGCCCCGGACTGGAACGTCGCGCCCACCAAGGGCGTGTACGCGGTGCTCGAACGCCCCGTCAAGGACGCCGACGATCCGAGCCCGGTCCGCCAGCTGAGGGCGCTCAAGTGGGGACTGGTGCCGTCCTGGGCCAAGTCACCGGACACCGGCGTGAAGATGATCAACGCACGGGCGGAGACGGTGCACGAGAAGCCCTCCTACCGCCGCCCCTTCGCCTCGCGCCGCTGTCTGCTGCCCGCCGACGGCTACTACGAGTGGGTCACCGGCTCGGGGGAGCGGCAGATGGAGGAGCAGGGGAAGCGGAAGCGGCCGCGTAAGCAGCCTTACTTCGTGACCCCGGTGGACGGCTCGGTGATGGCCATGGCCGGGCTGTACGAGTTCTGGCGCGACCGGACGCTGCCGGACGACCATCCGCGGGCCTGGTGGGTGACCTGCACGGTCATCACGACCGAGGCGGAGAAGGAGCCGTTTCCACTGCTGGGCAAGGGCGGGGACGAGAGCGGCGCGGGGCCGCGGTCGCTGGCCGACATCCATCCGCGGATGCCGCTGGTGCTCACCGAGGACCGCTGGGCCGACTGGCTCGACCCCTCCCACACCGACCCCGACGAACTGCGCCCGCTGCTCGCCCCGCCGCCCGCGGGGCTGCTGCGCGCCTACCCGGTGGCCACGGCCGTCAGTGACGTACGCAACAACGGCCCGGAGCTGGTGACCGAGCTGGAGGCGCCGGAGACGAGCACGCTCTTCTGAGCTTCTGAGCGCCTTCCGGGCGTGGTCGTCCGGAAGCGGCAGGATGGGCATGTGAGCGCCGAGCAGACCGAGCAATCAGCCAAGAGCGAAACGACCGAGAGCGGCACAACCGGAAAGACCGGGGAGACCGTGCCGACCCCCGCCGGGGACGCCAGGATCACCTGGCACCGCGCCCCCCGCGCCCGCGCCGTGCTGGCCGTGAGCCATGGCGCCGGGGGCGGGATCGAGGCACGGGACCTACAGGCGCTGGCCGCCGCGCTGCCGCCGCTGGGCATCAGTGTCGCGCTGGTCGAGCAGCCGTGGCGGGTGGCGGGCAAGAAGGTCGCGCCCGCGCCGAAGACCCTGGACGTCGGGTGGCGCGCGCTGTGGCCCGCGCTGGAGAAGCCAGGGCTGCCGGTCGTCGCGGGCGGCCGCAGCGCCGGGGCGCGGGTGGCCTGCCGTACTGCGCGCGAGCTGGGCGCGAGCGCCGTGCTGGCGCTGTCCTTCCCGCTGCACCCGCCGGGCAAGCCGGAGCGGTCCCGGGCCGGCGAACTGCTGGGCGCCGGTCTGCCGACGCTGGTGGTCCAGGGCGGCCGCGATCCGTTCGGCCGCCCCGAGGAGTTCCCCGAGCTGCCTGCCGGGACGGAACTGGTCGGGATCCCGCACGGCGACCACAGCTTCGTCGTGCCCAAGAAGGCGGACATCGGCCAGCAGGAGGCGCTGGCGCGGATCACCGGCGCCGTGGCCGAATGGCTGGTCCGCGTACCGCTCTGAGCTGCGCGGATGCGCCGTATAGGGGTGGCGGGGACGCTCGGGAATGCGGCGGGGCCGTGATCTGTTGTAGCGGGCGTATATGGATCAGGAACCTCAGGAACAGGCTCAGGTACCCGCACCAGCAGAAGGAGTCCCCAGTATGGGTTCGCTCGCTTGCCCGGCCCGTCCGCGCGCCGCTGACCTGGACTGGTCGCAGCCGCAGACGGGGTGGACTGCCCGGAACGAAGCGGCGGGCGGACCGGATCGTCGTCTATTCTCCGATTCGAGCGGGTCCGCATTCGGCGGCCTCGCCACGAAGGCGGAGGAGGTGGGTCAGGTCACTGGCACCGACGCGGGGACCGACGGCGTGACCGAGGGCCGGCCGGTCGGGCAGCCGCAGGAGACGGACGTCGAGCGCAACGCGCGCTTCGAACGGGATGCCCTTACCTTCCTCGACCAGATGTACTCCGCCGCATTGCGTATGACGCGCAATCCGGCCGACGCCGAGGACCTGGTGCAGGAGACGTACGCGAAGGCGTACGGGTCCTTCCACCAGTTCCGTGAGGGCACCAACCTCAAGGCGTGGCTGTACCGCATCCTGACCAACACCTTCATCAACTCGTACCGCAAGAAGCAGCGGGAGCCTCAGCGCAGCGCGGCCGAGGAGATCGAGGACTGGCAGCTGGCGCGCGCCGAGTCGCATATGTCGACCGGTCTGCGCTCCGCGGAGTCGCAGGCGCTCGACCACCTTCCCGACTCGGACGTCAAGGAGGCGCTCCAGGCCATTCCCGAGGAGTTCCGCATCGCGGTCTATCTCGCGGATGTCGAGGGGTTTGCCTACAAGGAGATCGCAGACATCATGGGGACACCCATCGGTACCGTGATGTCGCGGCTGCACCGTGGGCGCCGCCAGCTGCGCGGTCTGCTCGAGGACTACGCCCGTGGGCGCGGACTGGTCCCGGCCGGCGCGTCCGCCGCGGCGGACGAGTCGAACGATCGGAAAGGCGCGGACTCATGAGCTGCGGAGAGCCGCACGAGACGGATTGCTCCGAGGTCCTCGACCACCTCTACGAGTTCCTCGATCGGGAGATGCCCGACGTCGACCGCGCCAAGCTCGAGGTGCACTTCCACGAGTGCTCCCCCTGCCTGGAGAAGTACGGCCTGGAGCAGGCCGTGAAGAAGCTGGTCAAGCGGTGCTGCGGCCATGACGACGTGCCCAGCGACCTGCGCTCGAAGGTCATGAACCGCATCGAGCTGATCCGCTCCGGCGAGGTCGCGCCGGAGCGGGAGGTCGTCGCGGAGGCGAACGCGCCGACGCCCGCGCAGGACTGACCCGTCGCCTCGTGCGGGACTGACCCCTCGCCTCGTGCAGGACCGGCGCCGCTCGTCGTAACCCGCCCGATCATCACCCGAAGGTGTGGAATCGGGCGGAGCATACGGACGAACCCCGCGTGCCCGGCTCTATCCTCCCCAATCTGACGGCCCCGACCGGGGCCGTTCGACGGACGGGGAGGAGGGGGTATGCGGGCGGTTCCTCTGGCGGCGCGCGTCTACGTGGTGAGCGCCGCGCTCCTGGCCGCGGTGTGCGCCGCCCCGGCCCTGACGCCTGCGGCGGACGTTCCGTGGGCCACGGCCGCGCTGCTCGCCGCGCTCTACGCGGCGGGGGCCCGCAGGCCCCCTTCCCACGCCTGTCCACCCCTGTCACCCCCGCCGCCCGCCGTCGCGCCTGCCGTGACGGCGTCGCCGGACTGGTGCGGCCCCGCCCTTCTGGCCGGGGCTTTTCTGCTGCCCGCGCCCGCCGCCGCGCTCGTCGCGGTGCCCGGCGCGCTGCTCGGCGCCGTGGCGCGGCGCCCCGCCGGGGTGCGGCGGCTGTGGCGCGCCGCGCGGCTCGCCCTCGCCGCGTACGCCGCCTCGCTCGTCTTCGGGCTCTGCGGCGGCAGGGAGGCCCTTGCCGCCACCCTCGCCGACCCCGCCACCGCCGGTGAGCCGGGCTTCTCTCCGTACGCCCTGGTGCCCGCGGCCGTCGCCGCGCTCGCCCTCGGCCTGACCGCCGCCGCCCTGGAAGGCGGCGTGCTGATGACGGCCGAGGGCCGCTCGCCCCGCGCCGCCTGGCGCGGCCGGGTGCTCTGCTCGCTCGTGCCCCACCTGGTGCACGGCCTGGCCGGGCTGACCATGGCGGTGCTGTGGCGCAGCCCGTACGGGCCGCCCGCCGCGCTGCTCGTGCTGCCGCCGATGTACGTCTGCGCCCGCGTCTTCGCGCTGTGCCAGCGCGAACGTGCCGCCCATCAGGCCACCGTGCGCGCCCTCGTCCAGGCCGTCGACATCAAGGACCGGTACACCCGCGGCCACAGCGAGCGCGTCGGCCGTGCCTCCGCCATGATCGCCCGCGAGCTGGGGATGAACGGGGACCGGCTCGAGGCGCTGCGCATCGCGGGCGTCCTGCACGACGTCGGCAAGCTCGGCGTCCCCACCCGGCTGCTGCGCAAAAACGGTCCGCTGACCCCCGAGGAGCGCCGCGCCATCGAGCTCCACCCCGAGTACGGGCACGAGATGGTGCGCGGCATCGGCTTCCTGGGCGAGGCGCGGGAGGCCGTCCTCCACCACCACGAGCGGCTGGACGGGAGCGGCTATCCCTATGGGCTCGCGGGAGCGGACATCCCGGAGGCGGCGAGGGTGGTGGCGGTCGCCGACGCCTTCGACGCGATGACCTCGACCCGGACCTACCGACGGGCCCGGCCGGTGCCCGCGGCGGTGGAAGAGCTCAAACGGTGCGCGGGTGCGCAGTTCGACCCACGGATGGTGGTCGCGCTGGCCCGCGCCCTGGACCGGCACGGCTGGCCCGCCACGTCCCCGGAGGAGGCTCGCCCGGTCCGGGACCAAGTACTGGGCCGTGCAGTGGGCCATGCACCGGACCGAGTACCTGCCTACGCACCGGACAGCGGCCCGGATTACGCAGCGGACCAGCGCGGAAACGTCCCGTCTGGGCGGACTTCCGCGCGACCGCCGGAGGCCGCGCGGCCCGGCCGGGGTGGTGGCGCATGAGCCTGTGGCGGTGCGCCGTGCCGCGGCCCGGCGCGGGCGCGGTGTACGGGGCGGCGGGCGCGCTGGTCGTGGTCGCTCTCATATGGACGCAGCGGGTGAGCGTGCGCCAGCCGGGGGTGGCGCTTGCGTTTGGAGCGCTCGTCGCGCTGGGGGAGGCCATGCGGTGGGACGGGCGCCCGGCCGTGCGCGCGGGCGCGGGCGCGGACAGGGGTGCGGCCGGGGCGCACGGGCGGGCCGACGAGCCGGAGGCCGGGGAGCGCGAGCCCGCGCCCGTCGCCGCCGCGGCGGCCCTCGGCTATGCCGCGCTGGGACCGCTGGACGGTGCGCCGACCACGTACGGCGTCCTCCAGACCGTCGCCGTCGTCGGGGCGGCATCCCTCCTCGCCCTGGTGGCGCGCGCGGCCCTCGGACACCCGGCCGACCCCGACCGTGCCGCGCGCCGGGTGTTCACCGTCGCCTTAGTCGCGATCTGCTGCCAACCGCTTCACCACACCGGCCGGTTGCCCTCCTGGTCCGGCCGGCCCGGTCACGGTCCGTGCCTCGTCGCGGCCTTGCTGCTCGTCCTGGCGCTGGCCGCGCTCGGCGACGCCGCCCTGGCCGCGGCCCTGGCCCGGGCGCGTACGGGCCGGCCCTACGCGCCCCTGCTGCGCGACGAGCTGCGCGCGCTGCCCGGCGCCGGGGCCGCGGTCTGCGCGACGGCGGCGGTGACGGCCCCGGCGGTTGCCGTGGCCGGGCTGTGGGCGCTGCCGGCGCTCTGTGTGCCGCTGCTGCTCGTCCAGTACTCCTTCCGCCGCTGTGCCGGGATACGGGCGACCTGCCGCCAGACCGTCGCCTCGCTGGCGAGGACGACGGAGATAGCGGGCTACACCCCCGCGGGCCACGCCCGCCAGGTCGCCGGCCTCAGCCGCGCCGTCGGCCGTGAGCTGCGGCTGTCCGCTCCGTCGCTGACCGTGCTCGAGTACGCGGCGCTGATGCACGACGTCGGGCAGCTGTCGCTGCTCGACCCGGTGCCGGCCGGGGCCACCGAGCCGCTGCCGGAGGCCGAGCGGCGGCGGATAGCGCTGCTGGGCGGCGCTGTCGTACGGCAGACCGGGGTGCCGGACGAGGTCGCGGAGATCGTGGAGCGGCAGGCGGACCCGTATCGGGAACAGCCGCTTCCGGCCCGTATCGTGCGGGCGGTAAACGCCTACACCGAATTGGTGGGAGGTTCCTCGGGCACCTCACTGGGAAACCCTCAGAAGGGCCGGGGCGCGGTCGGGCCTGGGGCTCTGGAGCGGTTGCGGCGGGGCACGGCCCGTGACTTCGACCCGGCGGTGGTGGAGGCCCTGGCCACGGTCGTGTCGCGGCCGGAGCACGACCCGGAGCACGACCCGGACCCGGAGTACGACCCAGAGCGTGAACTGGAGCGTGATCTGGAGCACGAACCCGAGTACGACCCGGAGCACGATCCGGCGCATGACCTGGTGCACGACGAGGTCCGTGGTCACCCGAAGTGAGAACTCACGGGTAATGAGCGGCTGCCCCGAGGGGCATGGTTGGATGCGAAGAGAGGGGGTGTCGGGCCTATGGCCAGCGGCAAGGAGGTGTGGTGGGCATCGTCCCCAGGCCGAACCGTGAGGGGCCGGGCTGAGATGTCCGCGAATGTGTGGCAGGTTGTCGTCGAGGGAGGGCCAGGCCGTCCGCGAAGGCATCTGGTGCGGGACTACTTCGATACCGGCAGGCGGGAATCGTGAAGATCTTCGGCAAGGTGCGGCACCGGCCGTCCGCGTCATGGCGGCAGGCCACGGACCGCGCGTTCACGCTCATCGGAGACGGCCGGTACGAGGACGCGGGCGCGTTGCTGACCCGCGCCGCCGACCTGGAGCCGTGGCTGTCGGAGTCCTGGTTCAACCTGGCGCTGCTGCACAAGTTCCGGCACGACTGGGAGCAGGCGCGCGCCGCCGGGCTGCGCGCGGTCGCGCTGCTCGACCGCGAGACCGGCGCTCCTGACTGGTGGAACGTGGGGATCGCCGCGACCGCCCTGCAGGACTGGCCGCTGGCGCGCCGCGCCTGGCAGGCGTACGGCCTGAAGGTGCCCGGCGAGGCGTCCGCGTCCGGTGAGCCGTTGGGGATGGAACTGGGCAGCGCGGCGGTGCGGCTGTCGCCGGAGGGCGAGTCGGAGGTCGTCTGGGGCCGCCGCCTGGACCCGGCCCGGATCGAGGTGCTGTCCATCCCGCTGCCGTCCTCCGGGCGGCGCTGGGGCGAGGTGGTGCTGCACGACGGCGTTCCGCACGGCGAGCGCGTCACCTCCGCCGGCCCTGCCTACCCGGTCTTCGACGAGATCGAGCTGTGGGCCCCGTCCCCGGTGCCGACCTGGGTGGTGCTGCTGGAGGCCGCGACGGAGGCCGACCGGGACGCGCTGGAGCGGCTGGCGGCGGACGCGGGCTTCGCCGCCGAGGACTGGTCGTCCTCGGTGCGGCTGCTGTGCCGCTCCTGTTCGGAGAGCCGGATGCCCAGTGACGAGGGCGAGGGCGAGCACCTGGACCCGCACGACCACAGCGAGCCCGGCCAGCCCGGCCCGCTGGGGCACCGGATGGCGGGCTCGGGTTCGCTGTGGGTGGCGGAACGGGAGTGCGGGATCGCCGCGCCGAGCGGGCTGGTGCGCGGGCTGCTGGACGGCTGGGTCGCGGACAGCCCGGACACCCGCGAGTGGCGGGACCTGGAAGAGGTCTGCTGACATACCCGCCCGAGGTCTCTGACATACCCGCCAGAGGTCGCCAGAGGTCTGCTGACATACCCGTCCATCCCGCGCGGGCCTTACCCTGTAGGGCGACGAGTCTGGTTTTGAGGAAGGCGTGCGGCGGACGATGGCGCAGCAAGGGACTGAGCAGCGGGTGGACGACGAGTTCATCGTGGACACGGAGGACTGTGAGGAGCGCGAGCGTGCGTACCGCGAGCGCGGCACGGCCCGTCCGATCACGGTCGTCGGCAATCCGGTGCTGCACAAGGAGTGCCAGGACGTCACGGAGTTCGACGACAAGCTCGCCGCGCTGATCGACGACATGTTCGCCAGCCAGAAGGCGGCCGAGGGCGTGGGCCTGGCCGCCAACCAGATCGGCGTCGGCCTGAAGGTCTTCGTCTACGACTGCCCGGACGACGACGGCGTCCGCCACGTCGGCGTGGTCTGCAATCCGGTGCTGGACGAGCTGCCGGCCGACCGCCGCGTCCTGGACGACTCCAATGAGGGCTGTCTGTCGGTGCCCACCGCGTACGCCTCGCTGGCCCGCCCCGACTACGCGGTGGTGCGCGGCCAGGACGCCGAGGGCAAGCCGATCGCGGTCCAGGGCACCGGCTATTTCGCCCGCTGCCTGCAGCACGAGACCGACCACCTCTACGGCCGTCTCTACATCGACCGCCTCTCCAAGCGCGACCGTAAGGACGCGCTGCGGCAGATGGCGGAGGGCACGCCGCGCTACGAGACGGTGCCCAACGACTGACGCCCGACAGCGCGTACATACGGCGCGGCGCCCCCGGGAGATCCCAGGGGCGCCGCACGCGCATTTCGGGTTTGAATCAGAAACGGCTCAGAAGTCGTCGTCGAAGGAGACCGAGCCCTCGACCGCCACCTGGTACGCGGAGGCGCGGCGCTCGAAGAAGTTGGTCAGCTCCTGGACGTTCTGCAGCTCCATGAAGGAGAACGGGTTCTCCGAGCCGTAGACCGGGGCGAAGCCCAGACGGGCGAGCCGCTGGTCGGCGACGCACTCCAGGTACTGGCGCATCGACTCGGTGTTCATACCCGGCAGCCCGTCGCCGCACAGGTCGCGGGCGAACTGCAGCTCGGCCTCGACGGCCTCCCGCAGCATGTCGGTGACCTGCTGCTGGAGTTCGTCGTCGAAGAGCTCGGGCTCCTCCTCGCGGACCGTGTCCACCACCTGGAACGCGAAGTTCATATGCATGGTCTCGTCGCGGAACACCCAGTTGGTGCCCGTCGCCAGACCGTGCAGCAGACCGCGGGAGCGGAACCAGTAGACGTAGGCGAAGGCGCCGTAGAAGAACAGGCCCTCGATGCACGCCGCGAAGCAGATCAGGTTGAGGAGGAAGCGGCGGCGCTCCTCCTTGGTCTCCAGCCGGTCGATCTTGTCGACCGAGTCGATCCAGCGGAAGCAGAATTCCGCCTTCTCCCGGATGGACGGGATGTTCTCCACCGCGGCGAACGCGGCGGCCCGGTCGTCCGGGTCGGGGAGGTAGGTGTCCAGCAGCGTCAGATAGAACTGGACGTGCACGGCCTCCTCGAAGAGCTGCCGGGACAGATACAGCCGCGCCTCGGGCGAGTTGATGTGCTTGTAGAGGGTGAGCACCAGGTTGTTCGCGACGATCGAGTCGCCGGTCGCGAAGAAGGCGACCAGGCGGCCGATCAGGTGCTGCTCGCCGGGGGAGAGCTTGGCGAGGTCGGCGACGTCCGAATGGAGGTCGACCTCCTCCACGGTCCAGGTGTTCTTGATCGCGTCGCGGTAGCGGTCGTAGAAGTCCGGGTACCGCATCGGCCGCAGGGTGAGCTCGAACCCGGGGTCCAGGAGGTTCTTGGTGCGGTGGGGGGCGGTGGTCACTGGCAGGCCTCGCAGGACTCGGGGTTTTCCAGGGAGCAGGCGATGACCTCGGGGTCGGCGGGCACCTGCTGTACGGGGATGGTGGCGGGGGCGGCGGCGCGCGCGGACTGAGCAATTCGGGTCGCCGGGCGCGAGCGCAGGTAGTACGTGGTCTTGATGCCGCGCTTCCACGCGTACGCGTACATCGAGCTGAGCTTGCCGATGGTCGGCGAGGCCATGAAGAGGTTCAGCGACTGGCTCTGGTCGAGGTACGGGGTGCGGGCGGCGGCCATGTCGATCAGGGCGCGCTGCGGGACCTCCCACGCGGTCCGGTACAGCTGCCGTACGTCCTCGGGCACCCAGGAGAAGTCCTGGACCGAGCCGTTGGACTCGCGCAGCGCCTCGCGGCTCTGGGCGTCCCAGACGCCGAGCTTCTTCAGGTCGTTCACCAGGTAGGAGTTGACCTGAAGGAACTCACCGCTGAGCGTTTCGCGCTTGAAGAGGTTGGAGACCTGCGGCTCGATGCACTCGTACACGCCCGCGATCGAGGCGATCGTCGCGGTCGGGGCGATGGCCAGCAGGAGCGAGTTCCGCATACCGGACTTGGCCATCCGCTCGCGCAGCGCCGCCCACCGCTCGGGCCAGGTCGCCACCGCGTCCGTGTAGTGGTCCGGGTGCAGCACACCGCGCGCGGTGCGGGTGGCGGACCAGGCCGGGTGCGGGCCGTGGCGCTCGGCGAGCGCGCAGGACGCCTCGTACGCCGCGAGCATGATGCGCTCGGAGATCTGGGTGGACAGCGCTTGCGCCTCGGGCGAGTCGAAGGGCAGCCGCAGCCGGAAGAAGACGTCCTGGAGGCCCATCAGGCCCAGACCCACCGGCCGCCAGCGGGAGTTGGACGCCCCGGCTTCCTGGGTGGGGTAGAAGTTGATGTCCACCACACGGTCGAGGAAGGTGACGGCGGTACGGACGGTCGCGTCCAGCCGCTCCCAGTCCATTACTTCTTCCCCGGCGCCGCCGTCTTTGCCCAGGTGCGCGGCCAGGTTGACCGACCCCAGGTTGCAGACGGCCGTCTCGCCGTCGTCCGTGACCTCCAGGATCTCGGTGCACAGGTTGGAGGAGTGCACGACCCGGCCGGGCTCGGCGGTCTGGTTGGCGGTGCGGTTGGCGGCGTCCTTGAAGGTCATCCAGCCGTTGCCGGTCTGCGCGAGGGTGCGCATCATCCGGGCGTACAGCTGGCGCGCCGGGACGGTCTTGACGGCAAGTCCCTCCGCCTCGGCCTTCCGGTACGCGGTGTCGAACTCCTCGCCCCACAGGTCGACCAGCGCGGGCGCGTCGACCGGCGAGAACAGCGACCAGTCGGCGTCGGCCTCGACCCGGCGCATGAACTCGTCCGGGATCCAGTGCGCGATGTTGAGGTTGTGGGTGCGGCGGGCCTCTTCGCCCGTGTTGTCCCGCAGCTCCAGGAACTCCTCGATGTCCGCGTGCCAGGTCTCCAGGTACACACAGGCCGCGCCCTTGCGCCGGCCGCCCTGGTTGACGGCGGCGACGGACGCGTCGAGCGTGCGCAGGAACGGCACGATGCCGTTGGAGTGCCCGTTGGTGCCGCGGATCAGCGAACCGCGGGCGCGGATGCGCGAGTACGACAGGCCGATGCCGCCCGCGTGCTTGGAGAGCCGCGCGACCTGGTGGTAGCGGTTGTAGATCGAGTCCAGCTCGTCCAGCGGCGAGTCCAGCAGATAGCAGGACGACATCTGCGGGTGCCGGGTGCCGGAGTTGAACAGGGTGGGGGAGCTGGGCAGGTAGGACAGCGTGCTGGTGAGCCGGTACAGCTCGGCGACGTCGTCGAGCGCCCGCTCCGAGTGGTCCTCGGCCAGCCCGCAGGCCACCCGCAGCAGGAAGTGCTGCGGGGTTTCGATCACCTGGCGGGTGATCGGGTGGCGGAGCAGATAGCGGCTGTGCAGCGTGCGCAGCCCGAAGTAGCCGAAGCGGTCGTCGGCGCCGTCGACCAGCGCCCTGTCGACCAGGGTGTCCAGGCGGGCGGTGTGGGCGGTCACGAACTCGGCCGTGCCGTCCGCGATCAGGCCCTCGCGGTGCCCCACGGCCACCGAGGCGGAGAAGGAGACCGCGCCCTGCCCGGCCGCCTCCTCGGCGATGGCGAGGGTCAGCAGCCGCGCGGCGAGCTTCGAGTACTCCGGCTCCTCGGCGATCAGCCCCGCCGCCGCTTCGGTCGCGAGAGTGCGCAACTCCGCCTCGTCCGAACCGGGATGGCGGCCGCGCAGGGCGGCGGCCGCGACCTTGCCGGGGTCGGTGGCGGGCAGGTCGGCGGTGAGCTCCGTCAGGGTCCGCAGCAGGGCGGTCCCGGGCGCGTCGTCCGCTCCCTGAATAGCCGCTGCCTCTGAAACCGGATCGGCTGGCGCGATGGTCACTGAAGTGCTCTCCCTCGCTCGGCTAGGGGCCTTGCGGGGCGGTGAGCGATGGGCGCGTACGGGCATGCCGAAACAGCGGACGGCATACCGCGCAGCGTCCACCGGCCCAACCCGCGAGGCCCGGACGTATGAGACGGCTGTCGGCAGGCCCTCGGACTTGCGGGTACGCAAAAGCGTACGCGTACACCGTTGCGGGACAGTTCCGGATTCCCACCGGATTCCCCTGCGGCGACAGCGAGCATGAGCATACATCTTGTGGTGGCGAGCGCACGCGCCACCACATGTTGTGTCGCGAGGTGGAGTGTTTCGTACGAATGTGCTATTCCGTGCCGGACTTGGCGCGGTCTTGACGCGCGCTTGGCGCGAGCCGTACGCGGGCCTGAGGCAGCCCTTGCGCGGGCCCGATACGGGCCCTGGGGCGGTCCTGGCGAGGGTCCGGCACGGGCGGGCCAGGCGCGAGCCTGGCAGGGCCCGACACGGCCCGGCAAGGGCTCGTCATCGGGTCCGGCGCGGCGCCGGGCCGAACTCCGGGTGGAACTCTAAGCGGGCGTCGTTGCCCGCCACTCCGCGAGGGTACGGGCCAGCCTGGCCCGGTACTCCGCGTAGCCGCGCTCGTATGCCTCGGCGCGGTCCGCGTCCGGTACGACAGTACGCGAATCGGCTCGCCATTGTGACGCGTCCACCGGGTCGCCGAGCGCCCGCCAGGCGACCGCGACCGCGCCGCGCGCCCCCACCTCGGGCTCGTCGGGGATGCGCACCGGCCGGCCGAGGACATCCGCGAACAGCTGGGTCCAGGCGGCGGATCGGGTGCCGCCCCCGCACGCCGCCAGGCTCGCCGTCAGCCCCGCGGCCTCCAGGCAGTGCCGGGCCGCGTACGCCACGGCCTCACAGACGGCCCGTACGGCGTCCGCGCGTGTCGTCGCGAGGGTCAGCCCGTCCAACCGGCCCCGCGCGGCGGGCTCCACGAACGGGGCGCGCTCGCCCGCGTCGGACAGGAAGGGCAGCGCGGTCACCCCGCGCGCCCCTGGCGGGCTCGCGGCGAGCAGCGCGTCCAGGTCGGCGGTGGTGGCCCCGGCGAACTCCAGGACCCACTCCAGGGCCGCCGTGCCCACCATGGCGGGCATGCCGCGCAGCCAGCGGTCCCGGTCGGGTACGCACAGCCACATGCCCGCCGGGTCGGCGGCCGGGTCGATCCGCGCGCTGTCGGTGAGGACTTGGCTGGCCAGCGTGGTGCCGACGATCAGCAGGCCGTCGCCCACCTCCTCGACCCCGCTGCCGATCGCGCAGGCCGGAAGGTCGTACGGGCCCGCCGTGACGGGCAGTCCGGCCGGCAGCCCGAGCAGCTTCGCGCCCGCCTCGTCCAGCCGCCGTACGGTGCCGGGTGCGGCGGGCGGCGGCAACAGCCGGGCGTATTCGGCGATTCCACACGCTTCCAGGGCTTTGGGGACATACTCGCGCGTGGTCACGTCCAGGAAGGGCATCGACGCGTCCGAGGCGTCCACGCCGATGACGCCGGTGAGCCGCTGCGCCACCGCGTCCACGCAGTAGCCCGCGACCTCCGCGCGCGCCAGCGCCTCCGGCTCGTGGTCGGCCAGCCAGCGCAGCAGCGGTGCGTGGCAGCCGGGGAACACCCCGGAGCCGGTGAGCCGGTAGAGCTCGCGGATGGTGCCGTCCTCGCCCCAGCGGGTCACCGTGTCGTTCGCCCGGCCGTCCATCCACGAGATCGGCGGGCGCACCGCCCGGCCCGCCGTGTCGCGCAGCCACAGCCCGTCGCCCTGCCCGGTGAGCGCGAGCGCGACCGGGGCCGCCAGGCCGCCCGCGGCCAGGGCGGCGGTCACCTCGCGGACCACCTCGGCGACCGTGCGCAGCACGTCCTCCAGGTCCTGCTCGACCCGCCCGCCGGGCAGGCGGTCGAGCCGGCTGGGACGGCTCGCGGCGGCCAGGGACCGGCCGTCGCGGCCGAAGGCGACGGCCTTGGTGACGGAAGTGCCGACGTCGACTCCGAGGACGATGCTCATGCGTACGGCCCTCCTTGGGGCATCGACTGTGGGGCGGGCCTGCGGGGTGGGGACTGCGGGGCGGGGGCTGAGCTGGTGGGCGCTGGTGTGCGGAGTGGCTGGGCCGATGATGGCGCTAGTTCGCGGGGTGGGCGAGCTTTTCGCCGCGCGCGTAGCGGCCGACCTCGGCGGCGGTGATGGCGGCGGCGCGGTGGGCGGTCTGCCGGGTGGCGCCGGCGAGGTGCGGGGTGGTGACGACATTGGGCGCGGAGTGCAGCGGCCAGTCGGCGGGCGGCGGTTCGAGGTCGTACACGTCGAGGGCGAGGGCTCCGAGGCGGCCGGTGCGCAGCGCCTCCGGCAGCGGCGCGTAGTCCAGCAGGCCGCCGCGCGCGGTGTTCACCAGGACCGCGCCGGGCCGCATCCGGGCGATCCGGTCGGCGTCGATGAGCCCCTTGGTCTCGGGGGTGAGCCGGGCGTGCAGGCTCACCACGGAGCTGCGGGCGAGGAGTTCGTCCAGCTCGACCGGTTCGACGCCGTCCGCGCGGGCGGTCTCGGGGTCGGTGTACGGGTCGGCGATCAGCACCCGGGCGCCGAAGGCGCGCAGCACCCGGGCGACGATCCGGCCGATGGCCCCGTAGCCGACCAGGCCGACGGTCGCGCCGTCCAGCTCGATGCCGCCCTCCTCGTACGCGTAGAAGTCCCCGCGCCAGCGGCCCGCGCGCAGCTCGGCGTCGGCGGTCGGGATGCGGCGCATCGCGGCGAGCATCATGCCGATCGCGAACTCGGCGGCGGCGGTGGCGTTACGGCCGGGCGCGAAGCTGACGGCGACGCCGGCGCGGGTGGCGGCGGGCAGGTCGACGTTGACCGGGCCGCCGCGGGAGACCGCGACCATGCGCAGCTCGGGGCGGGCGGCGAAGACCCCGGCGGTGAACGGCGCCATCTGCGTCACACACACCTCGGCCCCCGCCAGCGCCTCGATCAGCTGCTCCTCGGTGCCGCTGGCCTCGATCACCCGGCTCTCCGGGCCGCCCACGGGGCCGAACGGCTCATGCGGCCACGGCAGCGTCAGCTCGGCGACGTCGACGTCCGCCAGCCCCGGCTCGTCGCGGAGCGCGGCGATGATGAGGTCGGGGCGTACGAAGTGGTCTCCGGCGGCGAGGACACGCATGGGTGGCCTTTCTTCGGCGTTCCATCACAGAGGCGACGCTAGATTTAACATCGTTGACGTGACAAAGCAATGGTCCGCGCGTCATACAGGCTGAGGAGAGGAAACGTCCTGTGACGGCTCGTCTACTGCTCGTTCGCCACGGCGAGACGGTGTGGCACGCGGAGAACCGGTACGCGGGGATCTCCGACGTGGCCCTGACGGAACGAGGATTTCGGCAAGCGGAAGCGCTCGCCCATTGGGTGAGCGGACGCGACGTACACGCGGTCGCCTGCTCCCCGCTGAGCCGGGCCCGGCTGACCGCGCGCCCGGCCGCCGACGCGCTCGGGCTCGTCCCCGAGGTCGTCGAGGATCTACGCGAGATCGACTTCGGCTGGGGAGAGGGCCGCACCATCGCCGAGATGGAGGCGGCGGACCCGGCGGCCGTACGGGCCTTCCGGGCGGACGCGGAAGCGGGCGCCTTCCCCGGCTCGGAGCCGCCCGCCACCGCGGCGGCCCGCGCCGCGGCCGCCCTGCGCGGCCTGGCCGCCGCGCACCCGGGCCGCACGGTGCTCGTCGTGGCGCACAACTCCCTGCTCCGGATGGCGCTGTGCGCGCTGCTCGGCATCCCCGTCGGCCGCTACCGGCAGGTGTTCCCGCGGCTGGACAACGCGGCGGTGAGCGAGATCGAGGTGGCGGGGGAGCGGACGGCGCTGCGTTCGCTGAACGTGCCGACGGGGGATGGTGCCGCGGCCCGTGGGGGAGAATCCGGCTCATGACCACGACCGGCGCGTCCGACGTCCCGCCCCGCTCCCAGTCCGCACGCAGGCAGACCATCACCGAGTACGTGCTCGAGCACTCCACCGCCACCGCGGCCGAGCTCGCCGAGCTGACCGGCGTCAGCCTGATGACCGTGCACCGGGACCTGGACGAGCTGGCCAGGCTCGGCGTGGTGCGCAAGTTCCGGGGTGGGGTCTCCGCGCTGCCGTCCTCGGTCTTCGAGTCCAGCCTGGACTACCGGATGGGCGTGAACCGGGCCGAGAAGGAGGCGGTGGCCGTGGCCGCCGCGGAGCTGGTCGAGCCCGGCATGTCGATCATGCTGGACGACTCCACGACCGCCCTCGCCCTGGCCCGGCTCCTGGTCGACGCCGCCCCGCTGACCGTGGTGACCAACGCCCGGCGCGTGGAGGAGGTCTTCGCCGGGGTGCCGCAGACCCGGCTGATCGGCCTGGGCGGGGAGTACTCGCACACCCATGACTCCTTCCTCGGCGTGCCCTGCGTGGCGGCGATCGAGGCGCTGTCGGTGGACATGGTGCTGGTCTCCACCTCGGCGGTGGACGCGCACACCACCTACCACCAGGAGCAGGACGTGGTCCTCGTGAAGCGCGCCATGCTCGCGGCCGGCAGCCGCAAGGTGCTCCTCATGGACGCGTCGAAGACCCGGCGCACGGCTCTGCACCGGCTGTGCCCGGTCGACGAGTTCGACCATCTGGTGGTCGACGACGGGGTGGACGCGGGGCTGCTGGCGGAGCTGCGGGAGCGTACGGATGTGAGGTCGGCGAAGGTGGCGGGGGCACACTCTTAACGTCATCCGTGTTAACTTCACTTCGCACATGGGGCTGGTGGGCCTTGGGCGCGCCGGGGAGCCCCAAGGCCCACCGTTGTACGGCCGCGCTGCGCACCGAAGGAGCCGACCCCTATGAGCACAACGTCGTCCTCCCCGGAGGTCGTGGCGGGCATCGACATCGCCACGGCGGCGGTCCGCGTGGTGTGCGTCGACGCACGGGGACAGGTCCGCGCGGAGGCCCGCGAGCCGCTGCCCCCACCGCGCCGCGGCGCGGGCGGCCACAGCGAACAGGACGCCCGAGCCTGGTGGCCCGCCGTCGCCGCCGCGTTGCGGCGGGCGACCGCGGCGCTCCCGGCGGGCGGCCGGGAGGTCGTGGCCGTCGCCACGTCGGCGACCTCCGGCACGGTCGTCCTGGCCGACGCCGCGGGTGAACCGGTCGGCCCCGCCTTGATGTACGACGACCGCCGCGCGGCCGAACTCAACGCCCGGGCCCAGCGCATCGGCGCCCCCCGCTGGCAGGCCCTCGGCCTCTCGGTCGGCCCGACGGCGGCCCTCGGCCGCATCGCGTGGCTGGCGGGGGAGGAGGGCGACGGCGGCCCGTCGCCCTTGGGCCATGAGCCCCGAGCCGACACACCGGACGGCCCGCCCGGCAGCGGCCCGGCGCCCGGCGGCGGCCCGGCGGGCGCCGCCCTGCCTGCGCCCGGTGACCGCCGAGGGTCGCCCGCCGACATGCCCGCGCCCGCCGACGGGCCTGTGTCCACGGCCCGAGCCGACGCACCGGACAGCGCGCCCGGCGACCAGCCCGCGCCCGCCACCGGCCGAAGGCCGACCGCCGCCGCCCGGACCCGCCACCTCCTCCACACCCCCGACCTCATCGCCTGGCGGCTCACCGGCGGCCCGGTCGTCACCGACTGGAGCCACGCCCTCAAGACCGGCTACGACGCCCGCGTCGGCGAATGGCCCGCCGAGGTCCTGGACGCGCTGGGCGTACCGCCCCAGTGGCTGCCGCCCGTACAGGCGCCCGCCACCGAGGCGGGCACGGTGTGCGCGGCCGCCGCGGACGAGACGGGGCTGCCGGTCGGCTGCTCGGTCCGGCTCGCGATGACGGACGGATGCGCCGGGCAGATCGCCACCGGGGCGGTCCGGCCGGGCCAGTTCGTGGGCGTCCTCGGCACCACGTACGTCCTCAAGGGCGTGACCCGCGAGCTGGTCACCGACCCGTCCGGCGCGCTCTACAGCCATCGCCACCCCGACGGCTGGTGGCTGCCGGGCGGCGCGTCCAACACCGGCGGCGAGGCCCTCGCACACGTCCCCGCCGACCGACTCCCCGCCCTCGACCGCGCCGCGGCCGCCCGCGGACCCGCGTCCGTCGTCGCCTACCCCCTGCGCCGCGAGGGCGAGCGCTTCCCCTTCGTCAGCGGCGAGGCCCGCGGCTTCCTCCTCGGCACCCCGGCCGACGAGGCCGACCGCCACCGCGCCGAGCTGGAGGGCGTCGCCTTCCTGGAACGCCTGGCCATCGAGCGCGTACGGGAGTTGGGCGTACCCGTTGAGGGACCCCTATGGGCCGCGGGCGGCGGCAGCCGCAGCCCGCTGTGGACTCGTATCCGCGCCACCGCCCTCGGTATGCCCCTACGCGTCGCCGACCACGCCGAAACCGCCTTCGGCGCCGCGCTTCTCGCCGCCTCCGGCACGCTCCATCCCGACCTCGAGGCGAGCGCCGCGGCGATGGTCCGTACGGGCCGGGACATCGAGCCGGACGAAGCGGAACGCGCGGCGCTCGACGAGTCGTACGCCGCCTTCACCGCCGCCCTGCGCGAACGCGGCTGGCTCGGCCGGCGCGCGTCTCTTTGACGCTCTGAGCGTTGAAACCTCAGAGCGATATCTGGAGCATGTCCTTGACCGCCTCTTCGCCCGTGAACGGCCCGAGCCATGTGGCGAACTGCGGGGCGAATGCTTGCATCGCGGCCTTGAACAGGGCCTCTTCCTCGTCTTCGTCGGGCGGCGTGAGGTTGAAGTTCCGCTTCAGCCAGGCGAGGTATTCCTGACGCGCGGGGAAGAGCTCGTCCAGGTCCTCGTCCTCGTACGCCATGTCGCGTTCGATGGGAAGCAGCCGGAACAGCTCTCGTAGGTTGCTCGCGTGGACCCAGACGTCGCCCTCGTCGCCGAGGAACACGACGGGGAGGTCGGCGAGGTCGGCCCGGTCGTCGCACCGCCACAGCGCGTAGACCGAACCACTGCCGGTGGCGTCCGCGAAGGGGATCAGACCGTCGAAGAACTCGGCACGGTTGGGGTTCTCCGGATCGCGCAGCCAGCCATTGAGCCACTTCTTGTCGTCGTAGCCGCGCAGTTCGAAGCCGTCGGCGTAGCCCTCCGCCCTGAACTCGTCGTCGAACTCCTTGAGGAGGTTGAGCTCGGGGATGGGCGAGTACGCGTTGCTCATGGACGCCGCCGTGGGGGAGAGATGTTGTGGTCGTGTGAGCGCATCGTATGACCACCGGCGGCGGGTGTCAGGTCTCTTGACGGCGACTTGGTCTATACCTATCTTCTCCCCCGCGCCCACTCATCACATATGTGATCGGAATTCGGGTCCACAAACAGATGCCTGGGCATCTGCCGCCGGAAGGGAACCCCCCATGCCTGCAACTCCTGACCGATCGACCCACCCGCGAACCCCCCACAACCGAAAGGTCCTCACGCTCACCGCCGCCGCCCTGTCAGCCGCCTGCCTGGCCGGGGCCCTCGTCGGCCCGGCGCAGGCCCAGACCCAGACCCAGGCCCAGACCCAGACCCAGACCCAGGCCCAGACCCAGGCCCAGACCCGGGCCCAGGCCGCGTTCACCCACCCCGGCGTCCTGGTCGGCAGCTCCCAACTCGACTTCATACGAGGCAAGGTGCAGGCGGGCGCGGCGCCGTGGAAAGGCGCGTACGACCAGATGATGGCGAGCAAGTACGGCTCGCTGTCGTACACGCCTAAGCCGCGGGCAGTGGTGGAGTGCGGCCCGTATTCCGACCCCAACTACGGCTGCACCGACGAGCGGCAGGACGCCATCGCCGCGTACACCCACGCGCTCGCCTGGTACGTCACCCGCGACGATCGCTACGCGAAGAAGGCGATCGAGATCATGGACGCCTGGTCGGCCACGATCAAAGACCACACCAACAGCAACGCACCCCTCCAGACCGGCTGGGCCGGGTCCGTGTGGCCGCGCGCCGCGGAGATCATCCGCTACACGTACACCAGCTGGCCGAACGTCAACCGCTTCGCGACGATGCTGCGCAACGTCTACCTCCCCAAGGTCATCAACGGCTCCAACAGCAACGGCAACTGGGAGCTGTCCATGATGGAGGCCGCCGTCGGCATCTCCGTCTTCCTCGACGACCGCACCAGCTACGACAAGGCGGTCGCCCGCTATCTGAACCGCACCCAGGCGTACGTCTACCTCGAATCCGACGGCGCGCTGCCCAAGACCGTGCCGGGCAGCGGCCTGGACACCAAGGACAAGATCGTCAAGTACTGGCAGGGCCAGTCCACGTTCGTGACCGGGCTGACCCAGGAGACCTGCCGGGACTTCACCCACACCGGATACGGCATCTCCGCCATCTCGCATATCGCGGAGACCTCGCGCATCCAGGGTGCGGATCTCTACCCCCAGGTCGGCGAACGTCTCCGCCAGGCGCTGGGCTTCCAGTCCAAGTACGAGCTGGGCACGGCCCCGCCCTCCTGGCTGTGCGGCGGGACGGTCAAGCGCGGCCTGGGCCCGATCACCGAGGTCGGGTTCAACGCCCTGCACAACCGCCTCGGCTACCCCATGGACAACACCCAGAAGCTCACCGAACAACAGCGCCCCGCCGGCACCAACAACCTCTTCGTGGCCTGGGAGACCCTGACCCACGCCAACAACACCAACTAACCCGATCAAGGCCCCCGCTCCCGGACATTGCAGATCCCGGGAGCGGGGGCCTTTGTCCGTGGACAAATGGCGTTGTCCATCGTCCATCACCCCCTGACCTGCGACGTCGTCGCGGCCACCGGGTGGCCAACTCCTCCGATCAGCACGGTGGTCTCCACATTCCATGACTCACCGGAGGAGACACCGTTGTCCCGTTCCCCTCTCCGCACAGTGGCGCTGCGCGGCGCGTACGGCCTGATCGGGGCCGCGCTCGCCGCCACCGCCGTGGCATCCGTCCCAGTCCAGGCCGACAGCGTCCGGGCCACCTCGCAGACGGTCACCGAAACCGGGCGTACCGGGGGTGACGCCGTCCCGGGGGCCAAGGTGACCCGCCGGCAGATCATCCAGCGCGCCCAGGCCTGGGTCGCCCGCAAGGTGCCCTACAGCGCCAACGGCACCAGCGCGCCGTTCAGCTGGTGGCCGGACGAGGCCACCGGAAGGTCCTACCGGCAGGACTGCTCCGGTTATGTGTCGATGGCCTGGCAGCTCAGGAGCAGCCTGTCGACCCACTCCCTGCCCAGCGTGTCGACGGCGATCCGCATCAGCGACCTGAAGCCCGGCGACATCCTCAACTCCCCCCAGCATGTTGTGATCTTCGGCGGCTGGATCGACCAGCGGCGCGGCACCTTCAGCTACTACCAGCAGAGCAGCCGCTCCCGGCCCACCAGCAAGGACATCGGGAACCTCACGTCCGGGCGGCTCGCCGGGCATCCGCTCAGCAGCTACACCGCTCGCCGCTACCTCCATGTCGTCGACTCCCCGGCCCCGGCGACCCCGGCCCCGCCGGCCCCGAAGGCCTCACGGACTCCGACGGCCCCCTCCCGTACGCCCGCCCCGACCGCCCCGACCAGGTCGCCCAAGACGGCCCCGTCCAAGACCGCCCCGCCGAAGGCCACTCCGCCCAAGCGCAAGGCGGTTCCGGCCAAGCCCCGGACGGGTGCGAGGACGATCGCCCTCGTCTCCCTCACCGGCCACAGCCGGCTCTACGCCCTCGCCGCGGACCACAGCGCGGTGTACGAGTGGCGCGGCCGCCAGGGCGGCTGGCGGCGCATCGGCGGTCCGGCCGGGGAGATCCACGCGGGCGAGCTGGGGCTGTTCGCCACCAACCCGGACAACGGGCGGATCTACAAGTACAACGGCCGCCCCGACTCCTGGACCCGGATCGGCGGCCCCGGCGCCACCTTCGCCGTCACCAGCAGCCGCCTCTACGGTCTGTCCCCCGACCACAGCGCGGTCTATCAGTGGACCGGCCGGGGCACCGCCTGGACGCGCATCGGCGGGCCCGCCGAGGACATCTACGCGGGCAAGCTCGGCCTGTTCGCCACCGACCCCGACACCGGTGACCTCTACCGGTACGGCGCCAGGCCCGGCCAGTGGAGCCGGATCGGCGGGCCGGGAGGCTCCTTCGCGATCGCCGGGAACCGGCTGTACGGCCTGTCCCCGGACCGCGGCGCGGTCTACCAGTGGAGCGGGCACGGCACCGCCTGGAAGCGCGTCGGCGGAGCGGCCGGGGAGATCTACGGCGGCGGCGCCGGTCTCTTCGCCACCAACCCCGACACCGGCCGGATCTACGCGTACGAGAACCGCCCCCAGTCCTGGACCAAGGTCGGCGGCCCCGGAACCACCTTCGCCGTCGTGGGCAACCGCCTCTACGGCCTCTCCCCGGACCGCACTTCGGTCCACCAGTGGACCGGCCACGGCACGGCCTGGGCCCGTATCGGCGCCCCCGCCGCCCGCTGACGCCCTCGTCCTCTCTTCTCCGTTCTTCTCCGTCTCCAACTCCTTTTGGGAGGGCACATGTCTTTTCTCCCGCACCGGGGCCGCGGTCGGCCGACCGCGCTGCGGCGCATCGGCGCCTTACTGGCCGGGGCCGTCGTCGCGAGCCTGCTCACCGCGGCACCCGCCCGCGCCGATGAGCCGCCCCAACCCGTGCCCCTGACCTCGGTCGCGGCGGAAGCGGACCGCGTCTACGCGCTGGCCGCCGACCACTCCGCGGTCTACGAACGACAGGGTGACGCCGCAGCCTGGAACCGGATCGGCGGCCGCACCAAGGACATCTACGTGGGCGGCGCCGGTCTGTTCGCGACCAATCCGGACACCGGGAACCTGCTCCGGTACGACGGCACACCGAACCAGTGGACGGAGATAGGCGGACCGGGAGCCGCGTTCGCCGTCGGCGCCGACCACGTCTACGCCATCACCCCCGACGGCACCGCCGTGAACGAATGGTCTCCGGACAATCGCACGTGGACCAAGATCGGCGGCGCGGCCAAGGCCATCCACGTCGGCGGTG
>NZ_NCSM01000003.1:0-10723 GCF_002224125.1 Streptomyces sp. NBS 14/10 | reverse complement strand
GTCTGTTCGCCACCAACCCCGACACGGGGAAGCTGTTCCGCTACGACGGCACGCCGGACCAGTGGACCGAGACCGGCGGACCGGGAGCCACCTTCGCCGTCGGCGACCGAGGCGTCTACGGCCTGACCCCCGACGGCAGCGGCGTCCACCGATGGAGCGGCGACGGCACCGGCTGGACCGCCCTGGGCGCCCCGGTGAAGGCCACGGCCGAACCGTCCCCCACCCAGCCGACGCCCGCGGATCCCACCGCGCCACCGACACCGGATTCCACCGCGCCGCCGGCACCGGAGGAGGCCGCGCCACCGGAGGAGGGCCCACCGCAGGCGGCTGCCGCGAATGCCGCCGGCAGTGCGTACGGGCGCGAGCTGGCCGTCACGGCCAAGGACGGCGTGTACGCCCTCGCCGCCGATCACGGCAGTGTGTGGAAGCGGGACGGGGACACCGAGTGGGTGAGGATCGGCGGGCCCGCCGAGACCATCCGGGCGGGACGTGCGGGCGTCTTCACCCTCCACCCCGACACCGGCCGCGTCCACAAGTACGACGAGGACTCGGGCCAGTGGACCGAGATCGGCGAGCCGTCGGCCGGCCTGGAGGTGACGGGCGACCACGTCTACCGCGTCGCCGCCGACCACAGCGCCGTCTACGAGTGGTCACACAAGGGAACGGCCTGGGATCGGATCGGCGGTCCCGCCAAGGACATCTACGCGGGCGCCGCCGGGCTCTTCGCCACACGTCCGGACAACGGAAACATCTACAAGTACGACGGTGACCCCGACGAGTGGACCGAGGCCGGTGGCCCCGGCGCGGCCTTCGCCGTCAGCGACGATCACCTCTACGGCCTGACCCCCGACCGCTCCGCGGTGACCGAGTACGACGGCAAGGGCAAACCCTGGAAGCGCATCGGCGGCCCCGCCCAGGATCTGTACGCGGCGGGCGCGGGCCTGTTCGCCACCAGCCCCGCCGACGGCCACATCTTCCAGTACGACGGCGAGGACGAGCCGTGGAAGCACGTCGGCAGCCCCGGCGCGGCCTTCGCCGCCAGTGACGATCACCTCTACGGTCTGACCCCCGACCGGTCCGCGGTCTTCCGGCGCGGCGGCGATGGGGAGTGGTCGTACGCCGGCGGGCCCGCGCAGATGCTCCAGGAGCAGCGGGACGAGGAGATGCTCCGGCAGGAGTGCGGGAGCTGTGTGGAGGAGTACCGCGAGGCCAGGACGCTGACCGAGACCGACGTCACCGACTGGCTCAAGGACAACGGCGGGAAGATCCTCCTCGATCTCCTCGGGGCCGAGGACGCCGTGGAGTGCCTGTCCATCGGCACCGAGCTGAGCGTCGACGTCGGAAAGGTCGCGAGCTGTCTGTCGACCGCGGCCAACCTCAGCGGCATCATCACCGCGATCCGCAAGTCGGGTCAGGTCGCCAAGGCCGTCACCAAGGTCAGCCGTGAGCTGCCCAAGTACACCACCAAGGTCTCGAATGCCCGGAACTCCCTCACCAAGTACCGGGACCTGCTGGAGAAGATCAAGAAGAACCCGTTCGAGCGGCAGTACAAGCCGCAGGTGCCCGACTGCCGAGTCGGCGGCAGGGGCTGGCGGAAGTACGGAGACCTGGACACCGCGAACGGGGACCGGGCGACCCCGATGGTGGCCTGCCTGGACAAGGCGTTCATCAACGACCCGGCAAACGCGGGAACAGCGACGAAAACCAAAGAGGTCAAGCCTCCCGCCTACCAATGGGCGGTGGCGAAGACGTACGAACTCGGGAACACGTCTCACCAGTACTGGCGCAACGCCTGCCATCTGCTGGCCAAGCAACTGACCGGCGACGGCCTGAACCTCCAGAACATCTCCACGTGTTCCCGCGCCGCCAACGCGAACCCCAACACCCCCGACGACCCGGGCCTCCCGGAGCCCATGACGACCTTCGAGGACAAGGTCAAGAAGGCAATAGACGGTGACCAGATCGTCCGTTACCAGGTGACGCCGCAGTACTCCGGCCCGCGGACCGTACCCGTCTCGTACGAGATGACGGCACTGGGCATCACGGCCGACGGCAAGCCGGGGCTGGTACTCGACGAGGTCGTGCCCAACATGATCTACAGCAACAAGTACAAGTACTACGTCAATCTGGGCCTCTTCACAGAAGACGGGAAGCCCGTACCCGTGGCAGGCGAAAAGTGACCGAACGCTCCGGGGGGAGGCGTATGGACGACAACGCGCGAACCGAATGGGCGCTGCGCCGGCTGGGCGAGCTGATGGATCCGCAAACGGGCGCGGGAGACACCGTGAACTGGACAGCGGTCGAGGAGCGTCTGGGCACCGCCCTGCCCGAGGACTTCCGCCGGTTCCTGGCCCGCTACGGGGCCGGGACGATCGACGGGATGCTCATCGTGCTGAGCCCGGACCCGGAGGTGCCGGCCGTGATGCCTGTGTCACGGCTGTCCCCCCGCGTCCTGGAAGCCCCGGAGTGGCGGCAGTGGAACCCGTCACACCTGGGTCGGCGGCACCGGGCCGAGGACATGCTCGTATGGGGGCTGACCGCGGCCGCGGACACCCTGTGCTGGCTGACCGAGGACCCGGACCCCCAGCGGTGGCCGGTCGCGGTGTGGGCCCGGCACGGCGGCGGCTGGAACCTCTACGACTGCGGCATGGCCGAGTTCCTGCTCGGCCTGTTCCACGCGGAGTTCGACGACTGCCCGATCAGTGACACCGGCCTGTGGGGCAATGCCTCGCCCCGTTTCCTCGGCGTGAGAGAGGAAGCCCGTCTCATGGCGGCCGGGGTGGACCCTTGGGACGAGTCCGGCTGATCCGGAAAAGCCGACCCGAAAAGAAATCCGGAAATAAATGGAGAGCAGCGCGGCGGGCGAATGCGCCCGCCGCGCTGCTCTGTTGGGCGCGTGACGAGGCCGCAGCGCCCGGGGCTTGACGCCCGCCGGGCCCGGAGCCTTTAGTGATCGCGACCACCCTGGAACGATCACTCGTGTAGTGATGTGCGACCACCCTTGGGGGAATTGATGCGCACTCTCATATCCGCCGGAGCCACCCTCGCCGCCGCCGGCCTCACCTTCGGTCTGATGTCCGCCCCGGCATTCGCGGCGCCCGCCCCGACCGCATCGGCGGCACAGGCCGCCCCGCCGAAGTCGGGGAAGGACAGCATCAAGTGCAATGAGTCCAACGCACGGGTCAACTTCTCGTGGAAGACCGGCTGGACGACCACCACGGTGTACTACAACAACCACTGCCTGGGCGGCACGCGTATCACCGCTGCCTTCGTGTTCTACAACGACGGATCGACGCCCATGTACAAGTGCGTCACCTTCCAGGGAATGACCCAAGGAAAGTACAAATTCGGGCACATCAACGAGATTATCGACATCAACAGGGACACCAAGAAGTGTGAGAACAACTAGAAGTTCCACGAAGGTCTGCGGTTCGGTCCCGCTGTGTGGGCAGCGGGGCCCGGCTCTTGGCCGTCGGGCATGCGCCGTGAGATCGTCCGCAGGTGATCGACGCTGCTGGGGATACGACTTCGACGCGACCCGACGACCGCACCGCGTCCGTTCTGCGCTTCGCGGTGGAACTGGTCGCCTGGGTGGCGACCCCCTGGGCGCTGTCCGGCCACTCGTGGCTGCTTGCCGCCCTGTCCTTGGTGCTCCTGATCGGCCTTCCCACCTGCTTCTCCACCCCGGGTGACAAGGCGAAGGTGATCATCGCGGTACCGGGCTGGGTCACGATCCTTCTGGTGCTTCTCCAGCTCGCCGCGGCCGTGGCTTCCTCGTGGCTGGCCTGGCCCGCGTGGGCGGCGGGCCCGGTGACCCTGATGGCCGTCATCACCCTCGTCACGGAGCGCCGACGCTGGCGGTGGCTGCTCTCCGGCGCAACAGTGTGACTGGCCGGGAGCCGCGTCCCGCCTCGCCCTCACACCTCCACGGTGAACGCCCACAGGGTGATCCCCGGTACCGGCTCCCAGTCCCGCTCCGGGGCCCGTACGAAACCCAGCCGCCCGTACAGCCGGTGCGCCGCGGCCATCTTCTGCTGGCTGGAGATCACGATCCGCTCCAGACCCAGCTCCCGCGCCCGGCCCAGACACGCCCGCACCAGCGCCTCCGCCGCCCCGCGCCGCCGCGCCTCGGGCCGTACGGCCAGCATCCGGAACTCCCCCTCGCCCGGCCGCGCCAGATCCACATAAGCCCCGCCGTACACCGCGAAGGCCACCGAGCCCAGCACCTCATCACTCTCCGCGTCCGCCGCGACCAGCAGCTCCGCCAGCTCGGCGCGCCGCCGCGCGTCGCGCAGCTGGGCCAGATACCCGTCGCTCTCGCCGAACTCCAGCAGCCCGTCCCCGAGGTACGCCTGCGCGGTGAGCTCGCCGACCCCGTCCAGCTCCTCGTCCCGCGCCCGCCTGATCGTGATGTCCATACCGGCAGTCTCCCGCATGTCAGCTGAAGGTGCGGCGGTAGGTGTGCGGGCTGACGCCGGTGGTGCGTTTGAAGCGGTCGCGGAAGGCGGTGGCTGAGCCGAAGCCGACCTGGGCGGCGATGCGCTCGACGGAGTGGTGTGTGGTCTCCAGGAGGTGCTGGGCCTGGCGGACGCGGGCGCGGTGGAGCCACTGGAGCGGGGTGGTGCCGGTCTGGTCGCGGAAGTGGCGGATCAGGGTCCGGGTGCTGGTGCCGGCCTGGGCGGCGATATCGGCGAGGGTGAGGTCGTCGGCCAGATTGTCCTGGAGCCAGGTGAGCAGGGGTTCGAGGGCGGAGCCCTGCGGGGTGGGCGTGTGGTCGTGGACGATGAACTGCGCCTGCCCGCCCTCGCGTTCCAGGGGCATGACGGACAGGCGGGCGGCGTCCGCGGCGACGGCCGACCCGTAGTCGCGGCGGATCATATGCAGACACAGGTCCAGGCCCGCGGCGGCGCCGGCCGAGGTGAGGATCTGCCCGTTGTCGACGTACAGGACCTCCGGGTCGACCTCGATGTCAGGGTGCGCGCCGGCCAGGAGGTCGGCCGCGGCCCAGTGGGTGGTGGCTCGCAACCCGTCGAGCAGCCCGGTCGCGGCCAGCGGGAAGGTCCCCGAGCAGATGGAGGCGATACGCGTGCCCTCCTCGGCGGCCGCGCGCAGCGCGCCGCGGACGGCGGGAGGGAGCGGGGCCATGGGGGCGGCGATACCGGGCACGATGATCGTGTCCGCGCCCTTGAGCCCGTCCAGCCCCCAGGGCGCGCGCAGGGTGAAGGCGCCCGCGTCGATCTCCGGCCGTTCGGCACATACGCGGATCTGGTAGCCGGGGCGCCCGTCCAGGAGCCGGGTGCGGGTGAAGACCTCGATCGGGGTGGACAGGTCGAAAGGGATCACCTGGTCCAGCGCGAGTACGGCGACGGTGTGCATGGCCCGATTCTGCGACGTGGCAATATCCCGTTGAAAGGTGTCACTCACGCCACTGGGGGGCGAGGTGGCGGCCGATTAGCTTACGCAGACATGAATTACCTCTCGCCGATCCTGGTCGGCGTTCTCTACGCCCTGCTGATGTCGCTGATCCGTGAACCGCACCGACGCCGTTTCAACGCGGTCATGGTGGCGGGGGCGGGCGCCGCCTATCTGAGCGGCGGCGGCTTCGGCGTCTGGGAGTTCCCCGCCACCGCCGCCATCACCTATGCCGCCTACCGCGGGCTGGAATCCTGGACCTTCATCGGCATCGCGTGGCTGATGCACACCGCCTGGGACCTGCTCCACCACATCAAGGGCAACCCGATCATGCCCTTCTACCACGAGTCCTCCATGGCCTGCGCCATCTGCGACCCCGTCATCGCCCTGTGGTGTCTGCGAGGCGGTCCCTCACTGATCAGCCTCATCCGCGGCAGGACGGCACGCGGGACGGCACGCCCCCACACCGTGGATCACTGAGCGTTCCTCCTGGGTACGTCGACGGGGCCGGTCCGCTGCTTCGACGGCGCGTCCCGTGGCGAGACCGGTGTCGCCGACGGTGCGCGGGTGGAGTCGGCGGGCCCGGGCTCCTGGGTGGGGCGGGGGCTGACGCGTCCCGGTGCCTCCGACGGGGTGGAGGTGGCCGTCGGGGTCGGCGGATTCGGCTTCGGGGTCGGGGTCGCGGTCGGGTGTGCGGTACGACCGCTGGTGGCCGGCGGGACGAGGGGGACCGTCGGGGGTGCGGGTGAATCGTGTGTCTCGCGTGTCACCAGGTTGAGCGGCAGCGCGACGAGAGCCGCGGCGGCGCAGGCCAGGCCGACTCCGGCCGCGGTACGGAGCAGTCGGCGGCGGGCGGCGGTGCGGCGGATGGTCTCGTATCGGCCGGGGGGCGGGCTCAGGTGGTCGGCGGTGGGGCGCAGGATCACCGTGAGCGGGTCGTCGGGTTCGTACTCCGAGCCCTCGTCAAGGCGTGTGGTCAAGGCTTCTCCTCAGGTGGGCGCGGAGCAGTTCGCGGGCTGCGTGGAGGTCGGCCTTGACGGTTCCTTCCTTGCGCCCGGTCAGTACGGACACCTCCCGGACCGGCATGTCAGCGTAGTAGTGCAGCAGGATCGGGACGCGCAGCCGTTCCGGCAGGGACTGCACGAGCAGGCGCACCGACGGGTCGGCCTGTTCGGTGTGGGGGCGGGTGGCGGCTTCCGCGGTGGCGCGGCGCAGGGCCTTGCGCTCGCGCTCCAGCTTGCGCCAGTGGTCCCGGACGAGGTTGGCCGCGGTGACGTAGAGGAAGCCGCGGGGTTCCTCCACGGACGTCCAGCGGGCCCAGAGCCGGGTGAACGCCTCCGAGGCGATCTCGTGGGCCGTCTCGTCGTCGTCGACGAGCCGGCGGCACCAGCCGGCGAGGCGCGGATAGAGGGCGGCGAACAGCTCGGACGCCGCCTTGTCACGGGACCGTTTCAACACTCTCCATTGCCGTGGCGGCACGTGTCGGGAGGGATCCCGGGCCGTGGGCGTACGCTCCGTCGGCATACGTTCCGTCGGGTGTACGTTCCATCGGCCCGGGATCCAGTGGGGGGTGGGTGCGTCAGGGGTGGCGGGTCAGGGGCTGGTGGAGCTCAGCGCGGCGAAGACGATCACGTTGTCGCGGTACGCGTCGCCGCTGCGGGGGCCACCACATGTGATCAGCCGCAGCTCCGGCCGGTCCACGTTCCCGTAGACGTCCTCCGCCGGGAAGTCCGCCTTGGCGACCGTCCGTACGGAGCTGACGGTGAACACCGCCGCCTTGCCGTTCTCCAGGCGCGCCTCGATCCTGTCTCCCCGGTTCAGCCGCGAGAGGCGACGGAAGACCCCGTCCCCGTAGGCGCCGACCGTGACATGGCCGAGGATGACCGACGGGCCGACCTGCCCCGGCGTCGGCGAGTGCCGGTACCAACCCGCCCGGTCGTGCGCCGCGATCGGGGGCACCTGCACAGTCCCGTCCGCCGCCAACCCCAGCCGCATGACCGAGGTGTCCACCCCGATGGCCGGAATCAGCAGCCTGACCGGGACCGAACGCCCAAGGGCACGCGCCGCCTTCACGGGGTTCGAAGAAGGCGACGACGTACTCCCGGAGCGTCCGCCGGTCCGCGCGTCCTGCGCGGCCTGATCGGCGTGTGTGGCCTGTTTGGCCTGGTGGCCGCCGCCGCACCCGACGAGCAGCGAGGCCATCGCCGCCGTGGCGAACGCGCGCCTGGAGACCAGGGTCATGCCCCGGTCGCCCGCCGGCGACGTACGACGAACACCGCCGCACCACCCGCGACGAGCACCCCGGCAGCGCCGCCGCCGATCAGCCCGGCGCCAACCCCGGAATCCGAGGACTCCTCCGCCACCCCGGTGTTCGGCGCGCCCTTCGGCACCGCGCGGACCTGGGAGTCGGCCGGCTTCTGGCGCGATTCGTCGCGGGGAGTCGGGACGGCGGTGGCGGGCGCGGCGGTTTCCGGGGTCTTGGTCGGCTCCTCGCGGGGGGACGGGACGGCGGTGGCCCGGGTCTTGCTCGGAACCGGGGTCGCCTCGTCGGCGAACGCGGGCACCGTGCTTGCCAGCACGGCGGTGCACGCGAGGGCCACGGCACTGAGGACGGTTCGGCGCATGGGATCGCTCTCTCTCGTCGGTCCGCCCGGCCGGTACGGGTACGGGTACGCGGCGGGCTGAGTTACGGATCGAGCGGAGAGACGAGGGGGCGGTGGGGCGGGTTGTAAAGAGAAGGCAAAGTGTGTTTTTGGCTCACACCTTGCCGATGTGGTCGAGGTGGCCGGCCTTGGCGCTGCGTATGAGGGAGCGGAGGGCGGCGGGGGTGGTGGTGAGGATGGTGTCGGGGGCGTCGCTTTCGCGGAGCCGGATGGTGGCGTCGGCGGTGGAGGAGACGTAGAGGCAGGCGTTGCCTTCCCCGCTGTACGAGGACTTTTGCCAATCGCGAGCGGTCAACTCATTCACCTTTCAGGCTGCGGATGATGCTCTGGACGAGATCGCGAGATCTGCTCTCCGGGAGTGCGACCGTCTCCATGCGGTCCAACACGACGCGGTACCTCTCCAGTTGTGCGGGAGCATCGAGCAGTTCGGAGCCATACTCCGTATCGAGCTGCACGGTGTCCAGCTGTGGAACGGGCCCAACGGCGTAGAGCATTGACTGCCCCGATCCGGGGAACGATCCGGCCTCGAAAGGGATCACGGCCACCTTGATGTGCTCGTGCTCGCTCATGTCGAGGATGTGCTGCAGCTGCGCCCGTGCCGTGTCGGGCCCACCAAAGCGCATACGCAGCGCCGCCTCATGGACGATCGCCGTATAAGCCGTGGGCTTGCCCCCGTACAGGATGGCCTGACGTTTGACGCGATGTGAGACGCGATGCTCCACCTCTGGTGGAGGCAGCGTCGGTACGACCTGGCGGAAGATCTCACGGGCGTGCTCGGCGGTCTGGAGCAGGCCGGGCAGGTGCGCGATATAGGCGGTGCGCAGTGCTAAGGCGTGATGCTCAAGTTCGGCCAGGTCGAGCAGGCCGGTGGGGAGGATTTCCCGGTACTCCTCCCACCAGCCGCGCCTGCGCTGTACCGCCATGCCGATGAGCGCCGTAATCAGCGCCTCGTCGGCGCACGAGTAGTTACGTGCCAGTGCTCGCAGCCGATCCGCGCTCACACCCAACCGGCTCGCTTCAATGTTGCTGATCGTCGTCTGGTTCGTGCCGAGCAGGCGCCCGGCCTCGGTCGACGACATTCCGGCGCGTTCCCGTAGCCTGCGCAGCTCAGTACCGAGACGCAGTTGACGTGCGGTCGGAAGACTTCTCATGGGCATCTACCGATTCTCTCTGCTCACATGCAACAGGCGCGTCACTCACACGAGTGGCAAATGCAGCCCTTTTTCTGGCAGCGGTAAATACCTTAAGGGCTTGGGGCTACGGTGTGACCCGGGACACAGTCAACTCCACCTTCAGACAGGAGACTTCCATGCCCACCGTATCCCCGGAGGATCTGGAAAACCCCTGGTCGTACTCCCTCCGTCTGCCTCACGACCCCCGCGCCGCCGCTATCGCCCGGATCACCCTGCGGGCCGTGCTCGCCCGGCACGACATGGGTGAACTCACCGACCCAGCCACGCTCGTGACCAGCGAAATGGTCACCAACGCCTATCGCCACACCACCGGCCCGGCGGAGATGCGTATCCGGGCCGTCGAAGAGGGCCGTCTCCGGGTCAGCATTTGGGACACCAACCCCGATATCCCACCGCCGTTCGACAAGCCACCGGCCCTCTTCGACCGCTCGGCCGCCCTCGCCGAAGCCGCCGCGAACACCAAGGCCACGTACGGGCGCGGGCTGCTCATCGTGCGGATTTGCGCCGACAACTGGGGTGGCTACGCCCTCGCCGACGAGCTCTTCGGGATCAGCGGCAAGCTGCTCTGGTTCGAACTCGCGCCGACGCCCTGCGATGCCTTCGGCATCGCGGCTTGAGCGCTCCGCTTCGCTTCGCGTGGGCTCCGCTGCGCTTCGCCTGCGCCTGTGCGCCGTCTCGCGGCATTCGGTTTCGGACCCTCCGGGTCCAAAGCGCCAGCGAGAAGGGGGAGAGGGGGCGGCCGGCCCGGTGTCGAGATTCCTCGGCCCGGCGGGCGGCTGAGCTCAAAGAGGCTCCGCTGCGCTCCGCCGCAGCTGCTGCCGCGCGGTGGCCGATGGAGGGGAGCAGCGGTGCGCTGGGCCGGGGCGCGGGAGCGTGACGGATGGGCGGGCACCGGGGGACGGGATCGGCTCTCCACCCACCTGCTCTAAGAAAAACGCTTGATGCAGTACTTGATATAAAGCAAGCATTTTTTTAAGAGCAGGTGGGTGGAGGGCCTTAACCGGACCCCTTGGGCTGGACGGCGACGATGCCTCGGCGCTCCCTCCCCGTTCCCGCTGTTGGCCGCTGTGCGCCGCAGGCGCGAGACGATGCCCGCGCGCGGCGTTGGGACCATGCCGTCCAGCGTTTGCTGGGCCGTTCGTCGCGCTCGCGCGCCTGCGGTCCAGCGCACCGCTGGGTTGACCGGCCCGGCCACCGCGCGGCAGCAGCTGCGGCGGAGCGCAGCGGAGCCAGCCTTAAGCTCAGCCGCCCGCCGGGCCGAGGAATCCGGACACCGGACCAGCCGCCCCCTCTCCCCCCTTCTCGCTGGCGCTTTGGACCTGGAGGGTCCGAGACGAAACCCGCACCCGCGTGAGCCGAATGCCGCGAGACGACGGCGTAGGCGCAGGCGCAGCGCAGCGGAGCCCACGCGCAGCGAAGCTGCGGTCCGCGGCGCAGGCGAGTCAGCCGACCACG
>NZ_NCSM01000029.1:140193-177948 GCF_002224125.1 Streptomyces sp. NBS 14/10 | reverse complement strand
GAATCGACGACAACTTCTTTGCACTAGGCGGACATTCGCTTCTCGCCACCCGCCTGATCAGCCGTATTCGCAGTGTTCTGGGCGTCGAACTCACCATCCGCGCCCTCTTCGAAGCCCCCACCGTCGCCGGCCTCGCCGAGCGCATCGAAGACGGGGCGAGCCAGGATCCGTTCGATCCGCTCCTCCCGATCCGCTCGAGCGGCAAAGAGCCACCGCTGTTCTGCGTACATCCGGTATCAGGGCTCAGCTGGTGTTACGCCGGTCTGCTGCGGCACATCCCAGAAGAAGTCCCCATTTACGGGCTCCAGTCGCGCGGCCTGATGGGGAAGGAGCCGTTGCCGACCTCCCTGGAGGAAATGGCGCGGGACTACGTAGCGCTGATGCGTTCTGTTCAGCCCGTCGGTCCCTACCGGTTGCTCGGCTGGTCCTTCGGAGGGTTGGTCGCCCATGCTGCGGCGGTACTGCTTCAGCGTCAGGGAGAAGTCGTCAGCCTGCTGACCATGCTCGACGCCTATCCAAACGACGGGGTTCTTCCATCGGGCCCGGAAAAAGAAGAGGACCTTATATACGCGTTGGCGGAGGGCGCCGGATACACAATCCCGGAGGATGCCGATGCGGCGGATCTTTCCGCCCTCCTCCACGACTACGCCAGGCAGCACATGGGCGAGATGACGGGAGGCATCACTCTCAGCGAGAACGAAATATCCGCGCTGGCCGTCGCGGTCGGTAACAACCGGGCGCTCGGGCGCTCCGCCACGCTGGAAAAGTTCTCCGGCGATGCGCTGTTCTTCACCGCAGGCGTCGACAACCATATGCCGGTGGCCGCTCCCCGAGCGTGGGCTCCGTATATCACGGGGCACGTGCACGAACACGCGGTTCCATGTGAGCACGTCAACATGATGCAGCCCGGTCCGCTCGCCGAGATCGGCCGAACTCTCGCCGCAGCGCTGAGGGAGCGGCCGGAACGGCCGGAACAGTAGTCGATCAAGTCACAGTCGACGCAGATGGGCCTGGTGGCGTGGCGTATGCGCTACGCCACGCCACCAGGCCCATCGAATCACGCCGAAAGACGTCACATCGGCAACTACCCAAAACCTTCTATTTCGCTTCCAGAACCGAGAAGTAAGAGCCGGAAATCGGGGTCACGCTCGAAAGGCTGAATCCGGAATCGCTCAGCAAGGCCTCGAATTCCGCTGCCGTGCGTTCACGGCCGCCGGTGAGCACCATCATCCCGATGTCGCTCCATCGGCTGGGGTGCCATTCCTGGTCCTCCGGCACCAGCATCTCCACGATCAGTAGCCGCCCGCCGTCCCTCAGCGCCTTCCTGCTGTTGCGCAGAATGGCGACCACTTGGCTATCCGTCCAGTCGTGCAGCACGCTGCACAGCATATGGGTGTCGGCCCCTGCGGGCAGCGATTCAAAGAAGTCGCCCTTTTCGAGCCGGCAGTGCTCTCCGAGCGACCGGATGTGCTCGGAATCCTTGACCATGTCGACGACCGACGGCCGATCGAAGAGAATTCCCCGGACATGATCGGCTTCGCGCAGGACGCGCTCCAGCATAAATCCGTCGCCGCCCCCGATGTCCATGACGACGTCCGACTGCCGCCAGTCGGGCGTCGCGGAGAACTGCCCGTACAACCGTCCGGTGCGCTCCCGCATCCGGCGCAGGAAAGCGCGATCGGCGTCGCCGTCGGAATTCTTGTGTGCGAAGAAATCCCCGCCGTGGACGCTGTCGAAGACCGAGCGCCCGCTGCGGATGGTGTCGATACCGCGGAGCCAGGCCCGCTGGGAGTCGGCGTTGAGGACGGATTCGCGGACGCTGTTCGGGGCGTCCGCGCGGAGGCGGTGTCCGGTCTCGGTCAGCCGGAATGAGCGGGACGGGTCCTCCAGGAGCACGCCCACCGACACCAGGGCACGCAGCAGGCGGTAGAGGGATTCGATGTCCGCATCCGTGGCGGTGGCTATGTCCTCGACGGTCCTGGTGTCCGCCGCTATGACATCGGCGATGCCGAGTTCGGCCGTAATGCGCAGCACGTGCGGCAGCACGGCTACACAGCTGTCGTCCGCCAGGGCCAGGTAATCCGCGAGCAGTGCTTCTGGTGTCAGTGCGCTCATCTGCCGACCTCTCTCATATCGTTTTCCTCCGTTTTCTGTTTGTCGAACGGAAGCAGGGTGAACGGAACGGGCTGAACGGGGCGTGCTGACGGAACGGGGCCGAACGGGGGAACGGCCCGGAAGGACGTACCTTCCGGGCCGTTATCAGGATCATGTATAGCCGGTGTCCTCGGACGGAATCTAGGCCTGCGAGGCCCCGGCCGCGACGCCGCGCAGCCGGTCGCGGATCACGCGTACCGCGGTCTCGGCGTTGTCCACCGTGACGGTGAAGATCCGGCCGTCGCCGAGCCGGACCACCAGGCCCTCGCCGCGGCGGACGATCACCGCGGTGCCCTTGTCCGGGCGCCAGCGGTAGCCCCAGCCGCCCCACTGGAATGGGGTGACCCGGGGTGCGAAGTCCGCGTGGACCACATCGTCGAGCGGGATACGGCGCCGGGGCAGCCCAATGTGGCCACAGCGCACTTCCAGGGCCTCCTCGTCGACCCGCACGGCCACGTGGACGAAGGCCAGGGTGCCGAAGAGCATCAGCAGTCCGGCCGCGAGGCAGCCGATCACGGCCATGAGGAGCGGGGCCAGACCCGAGGTCCAGGGAGAGGCGACGGCCAGGTCGATGCCGAGCGCCACGCAGGCGGCGCCCCCGGCGGCAAGCAGCCACTGGGCGCGGTTGTGTGCCCGCCCGGTCCAGATCTCAGGGGGCCTCCCGGCCCCGGCCGGCCTGTCGCGCTCGTCGTCCTCGCCGTGGTGCCTCATAGCTGGCAGGGTACCCACGTTCCGCTACCCCGGCAGAGGACTGTGGTAGGGAGCATGAAAGGTTTCCGGGGCGAGCCCAGTCCGGGGCGAGCCCAGCCTTGCGCCGCGTCCTGGGCCGCGCGTGTCAGCCCCGCGCCAGCCGCCTCAGCCCCGCGTCAGCCCCGCGCCAGGGGTTCGGCCGCCAGCAGACGCCCCTCCGCGTACGCCAGGGCGGCCTCGGGCATCGCGGCCTCGCGGCCGCTGAGGAGCACGGTGAGCCGCCCCTGGGGAAGGTCCGCGAGCACCGACGAGGCCGCCGCCTCGCCCGACGGGGTGGGCGTGGCGCCGATCCGGCGCAGGGCCTGGGCGACGACGGCCCCGGCGGAGGCATGCAGGGCGATCGGCGGGGTGTCGGCCGGCTGGACGGCGGCCCGGATGCGGTCGGCGACCAGTTCGTAGTGGGTGCAGCCCAGGACGAGGGCGCGGATGTCGCGCGGGGTACGGGCCGCGGCGTCGGCCACCGCGGCGTCGATCGCCGCCGAGTCGGCCCGCTGTACGGCCTCGGCGAGCCCCGGGCAGGCCACCTCCGTCACGGTGACGCCGTCCGCGAAGTCGCTGATGAGTCGGCGCTGGTAGGGGCTGCCCGTGGTGGCGGGGGTGGCCCAGATCGCGACGGGTCCGCCGCCCGCCGCCGCGGGCTTGATCGCGGGTACGGTACCGATGACCGGCAGCCCGGGCTCCAGCTCGGCCCGCAGCGCGGGCAGGGCGTGCACGGAGGCGGTGTTGCAGGCGACGATCAGCGCGTCGGGGCCGTGCTCGGCGGCGGCGCGGACGCAGGCCAGCGCGCGCTGGGTGACGTCTTCGGGGGTGCGCGGGCCCCAGGGCATGCTGTCGGGGTCCGAGGAGAGAACGAGATCGGCGTCCGGCCGGAGCCGGTGCACCGTGGCCGCTGCCGCGAGCAGGCCGATTCCGGAGTCCATGAGCGCGATCTTCACCCGGTCACTTTAATGGATCGCCCTGATGCGCCCGGCGACCGGGCTCCTGGTCGGGCAGACTGCCACGGTGGACGCGCTGACGTGGATCGCCGTGGGGTCACTTGTCGTATGGGCGTGGCTGCTGCTGGGCCAGGGCTTCTTCTGGCGTACGGACGTCCGGCTGCCCCGCGGCGGTACACGGCTGGACCCCCGTACACGGCTGCACCCCCGTACACGGCTGGTCCCCGGTGCGCGGCTGGACTCCAGCGGTGCCCGCGCGAACCCCGGCGGTGAGTCCGTCGTCCCCGGCGAGGACCCGGCGGACCTCGCCGCCGAGGAGTGCTGGCCGCCGGTCGCCGTCGTCGTCCCCGCCCGGGACGAGGCCGCCGTCCTCCCCGTGAGCCTGCCGTCGTTGCTGGCGCAGGACTATCCAGGGCCGGCCGAGATCTTCCTCGTCGACGACGGCAGTACGGACGACACGGGCAAGCTGGCCCGCGAACTCGCCGATGAGCACGGCGGGCTGCCGCTGACCGTGGACTCGCCCGGTGAGCCGCCGCCGGGCTGGACGGGCAAGCTCTGGGCGGTGCGCCACGGCATGACGCTCGCCGAGGCCCGCCCGGACACGGAGTATCTGCTGCTGACCGACGCGGATATCGCGCATGAACCGGACTCCCTGCGCGAGTTGGTGCGGGCGGCGCGCGGCTCCGGGCTCGATCTGGTGTCGCAGATGGCGCGGCTGCGGGTGGCGACGGCGTGGGAGCGGTTGATCGTCCCGGCGTTCGTGTACTTCTTCGCGCAGCTCTACCCGTTCCGGTGGGTCAACCGGGCGGGGGCGCGGACGGCGGCGGCCGCGGGCGGGTGTGTGCTGCTGCGCCGGGAGGCGGCCGAGCGGGCCGGGGTCCCGGATGTGGTCCGGCACGCGGTCATCGACGACGTGGCGCTGGCCCGGGCGGTGAAGCGGAGCGGTGGGAGGATCTGGCTGGGGCTCGCGGACCGGGTGGACAGCGTACGGCCGTATCCGCGGCTGGGTGAGCTGTGGCGGATGGTCTCGCGCAGCGCCTATGCGCAGCTGCGGCACAATCCGCTGCTGCTGGTGGCCACGGTGGCGGGGCTCGCGCTGGTGTACCTGGTGCCCCCGGTGGCGCTGTGCGCGGGGCTGCCGGCGGGCCGTCCGGCGCTGTGGGCGGCGGGGGCCGCCGCCTGGGCGCTGATGGCGGCGACGTACGTCCCCATGCTGCGCTACTACCGGCAGACGCTGTGGCTGGCGCCGCTGCTGCCGCTGACGGCGCTGCTGTATCTGCTGATGACCGTGGATTCGGCGGTCCGGCACTATCAGGGGCGCGGCGCCGCGTGGAAGGGGCGTACCTACGCCCGCCCCGGCGCCGCGCCCTGACGGCCCGCCTCACTTACGGCCGGGTGTCCAGTTCATGCCCCAGCCGTAGGCGTAGTCGAGGGTGCGCTGGGGGCTGACGCCGCGTTCGGGCACCAGATAGCGGGCCTCGCGCTGGACGATGAGGTCGCCGCCGTTGTTGGTGATCAGCGCGAGGGCGCAGACCGGGGAGGGGACGGTGCACTCGTCGAGCGAGAAGTCGATGGGCGCGCCGTGCTGTGGCTGCAGGGTGACTGTGGCGTTGAGGTTGGCGAAGCTGCGGGCGCCCTCGTAGATCGTGACGAAGACGAGGATGCGGCGGAACGCGTTCTTCTGGTCGAGGTTGATGGTGAGGTTTTCGCCGGATGTCCGGGCGCCGGTGCGGTCGTCGGCGTCGAGTTGGATGAACGGCGGCTGGTGCAGCGAGCCGAAGGAGTTGCCGAGCGCCTGCACCACGCCCTTGCTGCCGTCGGAGAGCTCGAACAGCGCGCCGAGGTCGAGGTCGAGGTCCCCGTGCATGGCGATGGCCCTGCCGAGCTTCTGCCCCCAGCCCTGGAACTGTTTGCGCACCTGCCAGTTGAGGTTCACCCGCATGGCGCCGGAGGTACCGCCCTGCTTGGTGAGCGAGACGGAGGGGGCCTCCTTGGTCAGGGTGACCTTGGACAGGCTCACCGGGGCGGAACCGGGAGCGGCAGCGGGAGCCGGGTACCCGGGGGCCGGCGGCGCGGCGGGCGGGTACGCGGGCGCGGTCGGCGGCTGAAGCGGCGCGGCGGGCGCCGTGGGCGGCGGGGGCGGAAGGGGCGCGGACGGCTGTACGGGCGCGGGGGCGGCGGCCGGGGCGGGGACGGAGGCGGGGCCGGGGGCTTGCTGGGGCTCGTCGACGCTGATGCCGAAGTCCGTGGCGAGGCCCGCGAGTCCACTGCCGTAGCCCTGGCCGACGGCGCGGAACTTCCACGCGCCCTGCCTCCGGTAGAGCTCGCCGAGCACAAACGCGGTCTCGACGGTGGCGTCCTCGCTGTCGAAGCGGGCGAGCTCCGCGCCGCCCGAGGCGTCCAGCACCCGGATGTACAGGCCCGGGACCCGGCCGAAGCTGCCGCCGTCCGAGGACGCGGCGAGCACGACGGTCTCGATGGCGGACTCCACCCGGCCGAAGTCCACCGAAAGGGTGTCGGTCACGGTGTCACCGGCGGTTCGCTTGCCTTCGTGGCGTACGGCGCCCGAGGAGTGTGCCGGCTGGTTGTAGAAGACGAAGTCCGCGTCGGAACGGACCTTTCCGGATACCAGCAGCAGCGCCGAGGCGTCGACGTCCGGCACCCCCGGGCCGGTGCGCCAGCCCAGTTCGACCCGCACCGCCGACACCGGAACCGGAACATTGCTGCCCTTGCGCATCGCCATGCTGTCCCTCTGCCTTTCTGATCTGTTCATTTCGGCCACGGACACACGATCATCGGACCGCGATCGGTAACCCGTCGAAAACGAGCTCTTTACAGGATCTCAACGTACCCTGCCGACCGTTTTTGCCAGATTCGCTCGGATTGGGGAACGCCGACCGCTCCCAGCCGGTAAAACAACCCTCTTACCGGACTCCCCAATCGGCACATCGTGGGCTTAACTTATGGGCTATGACCTCCCCCCGCGGTAGCTACGGCAGCGGCTACTACTCCTCGTCGTCCTTCCCGGACACCCCCATCTACGACAGTCTCGTCGCCGAGCGGGGGACACCGCAGATCGCGCCCATCCGAGTGGCCCCGCCGTACGACACCGGCAGCCACCTCCCGGCGTTGCCCTCCGCGCTGCCCGCGCTGCCGGCCGCGCCCTCCTCCTCGCAGTACAACCCCTCGCAGGGATACCAGACGGGTGGTGGACAGCCGCAGCCCGGCGGGCTGCAGCAGGCGCCCTCGCCGTACATCCCGCCGCAGGCGACGGGTCCGCGCGGCTACCCGGGGCAGCAGCAGCCCCCGCAGCAGCAGCGTCCGGCGGCGCCCAACGGCTACGAGGCGATGCGTCCGGCCATGCCGCGCCCCGCCGCGCCCCGGCCGGCGGCGCCCGCGCCGTCGCCGTACGAGGACCCCTACGGCCGTCAGCAGTACCAGGGCCGGCCGCAGCAGCCGGGGGCCGGCTACTGAGCCACCCCGCGCGGCGGGGCCCGGCCCCAGGTGGGGGCCGGGCCGGCCGGGAGCCGTGGGGTGGGTTTGACACGACGCTGTCGGACCCGGCTGGCAAGATTGTCGGCATGGTCAATCCAGCGCTGAGCGCTATCCACGTGTACCCCGTCAAGTCGGCCGCGGGGGCCGCTCCCCTCGAGGCGGTCGTCGAGCCGTGGGGGCTTGCGGGAGACCGGAGGTGGATGGTCGTCGAGCCCGGCGGACGGTATGTGACGCAGCGCCAACAGGCCCGGATGGCGCTGGTTTCCGCCGAGCCGCTGCCCGGTGGCGGCATCCGGCTCAGCGCTGCCGGCCATGAGCCGCTGACCGTCGCCGTGCCCGAGCCGGGGGACGCCGCGGCGGTGTCGACCGTGTGGCTGCACAAGGAAGCCGTCGAGGTGGTGTCGGCGGGCGCGGCGGCCGACGAGTGGTTCAGCGGCTTTCTGGGCTCTCCGGTCCGTCTGGTCCATCTGGACGATCCGGCCCGCCGCAGGCCGCTGGCTCCGGATTTCGCTCGCGGGGGCGAGACCGTGAGCCTCGCGGATGAGTTTCCGCTGCTGCTGACCACCACCGCGTCGCTGGACGCGCTCAACTCGCTCATCGCTCAAGGGGATCACCCTGACGAGGGGCCGCTGCCGATGAACCGCTTCCGGCCGAATGTGGTGGTCGAGGGCACCGCTCCCTGGGCCGAGGACGACTGGCAGCGGATACGGATCGGCGAGGTCGTCTTCCGGGTCACCAAGCCCTGTGCCCGGTGTGTGATCACCACCACCGACCAGGAGACCGCCGAGCGCGGCAAGGAGCCGCTGCGTACGCTGGCCCGCCACCGGCGCGCCGGCGATCAGCTCCTCTTCGGGCAGAACCTCGTCCCGGAGTTCCCCGAGCTCCCCTCGGCCGTCGGGCTCTTGGGGGAAGGTCGCGGCTTGGGGACACTGCGGTTGGGCGACCGGGTCGAGATCCTCGAGTAGCCGATGACCCCGTCCGGCCCGGCCATCAGGGCCGTTCGGCCCCTTCCCGGTGGGTACGCGACCCCCGATGCTGATCACCAGTGCCTGGGAACCACCCTCGCCACCGGGGCGTGCCTGGCTCCCACTCCACTGCGGTGAGGAGCCACACGGACGGGCGTGCCCCCGTGCGCGCGTGGGGCGCGAGACCGGAAGGGGAGTCCGGCCTCGCGCCCCACGCAAACGCCAGACATCACTCGGCCGCGCGCCGGTCCCTGATCCGCTCGGCGATGACCGCGGCCTGAATACGTCGTCCCACGCCCAGCTTGGACAAGATCGTCGAGATGCGGTTCTTGACCGTCTTCTCGGCGAGGAACAGCCGCTCGGCGATCTGGCGGTTGGTCAGCCCTTCGCCGATGAGCTCCAGGACCTCCCGCTCCCGCGGCGACAGCCGCTCCAGCTCCACCGGCCCGCTGGGCTGCGGCCCGCGCAGCCGGGCCATCACCCGCGCGGTCGCGCCCGGGTCGAGCATGGACCGGCCGCCGGCCACGGTGCGTACGGCCGACACCAGGTCGGAGCCGTTGATCTGCTTGAGCACATAGCCCGCCGCCCCCGCCATGATGGCGTCGAAGAGCGCTTCGTCGTCGTCGAAGGAGGTGAGCATCAGACAGGCCAAGTCGGGGAGCCGGGCGCGCAGTTCGCGGCACACCTCGATCCCCTCGTGGTCGCCGCCCTCGGCCGAGGAGCCGAGCCGTACGTCGAGCACCGCGACCCGGGGCCGGACGGCGGGCGCGCGGGCGATGGCCTCGCGCGCGTTGGCCGCCTCCCCCACCACGCACAGGTCGGGCTCCGCGTCGAGCAGATCGCGCAGTCCGCGGCGCACCACCTCGTGGTCGTCGAGCAGAAAGACCCCGATACGTGTCGCGGGCCTCGCGGGTTCGGCCGCCTGTGCCACTGCCTCTCCCTTCGTGGCGCGCGGGGCGCGCCGGTCGTGATCCGCCGCCCAGCTTTCCGTCCCGTCGCGGCGCGGGGTAAGGGGCCGTTCGGCCCCCGGCCGCCCGAACACCTGGCCGCGGGCCGCCTCAAGCCTTCTTCTGCTCCGCGATGAGCGGCCGCAGCACCCCGCGCAGATCCCGCTCGCTGAGCGGCACCAGCGCTCGGGCGGCGAGCCGTCCACTGCCGTCGAGGAAGATGGTCGAGGGGATGGCCTGCGGGTTGACACTGCCCCGGGGGAGCTTGAGCACGAGCCGGCCCATCTGGTCGTAGAGGCTGGGGTACGAGACGCCGTACTCCTCCTCGAACCTGATGGCCGCCTCCCGGCTCGGGTCCCGGGTGTTGATGCCGACGAACCGTACGCCCTCGGCCTCGGTCTCCTTGGCCACCTTCACCAGATTGGGCGCCTCGGCCCGGCACGGCCCGCAGTTCGAGCCCCAGAGGTTGACCACGACGACATGGCCCTTGTAGTCCGCGAGGTCCAGCGGCTTGCCCTCGAGGGTCTTGCCGGAGATCTCCCGCAGCTGCTCGCGCTCGCCCGGGGCGTAGCTGCTGATCACCTCGTTGCCGCCGCCCGGCTTCGAGGAGTCGCCCCCGGAGCCCGCGGAATCCCCGGAGCCCCCGGAATCCCCGGCAGAGCTCGTCCCCATCCCGCAGGCCGACAGGAGGAGGGCGGCGGCCAGTACAGCGGCCGAACCGGAGGTGAAATGACGGGTGTTCATACGATCAGCTTCGCAGGTCGCGGGGGCGCCCCGGCGCCCGGGTCCCGGTCCGTTCACGGCAATATGCCGCCGGTCATGGCGATATGCCACCCGCGTACGGCCCGTACAGGTCCAGCAGGCGGGTGCGGGCGGACTGGAGCCGGCGTCCGATCACCTGGGCGCAGGCGAGGGCGAGCGCGTAGCCGAGTTCGGTGTCGTCGTCGCACAGTCGGCGTACCGCCTCCGCGTCGAATTCGTGTGCGCGCACCGGGCTGAGCGCCTCCGCGCCCAGGTGCCAGGTGTCCGGCGGGAAGAGCCAGGACCAGCCGATCAGCTCGCCGGGGCCGAGCGTCTCGATCACGGCGGCGCGCCGGCCGGGGACGTGCAGATCGAGGGTGACCGAGCCGGTGCGGATGATCCAGAAGCGGTCGGCCTTGCGCCCCTCCTCGAAGATGCGGCTGCCCGCGGGGAAGGACACCTCGCGGGCGAGCGCCATCAGCCGATCGCGGTGTTCCGTCTTGAGCGGGCTGAGTAGTCCCTTCATGTCCTCACTGTGCCGTCTCCCGCCCCTGCGCGCCCTTCGGGGCGGGTGGGTGAGGGGCGGCCGAAGGGCGGCCGTGCCCGGCTTGTGGCATGGTCGTACATGGGTCGTGAGGCCGCCGTCTCTCACGGAGTCGCGCATGGGACCGCAAGCCACGCTCACCGACCGCGAGCTGCACAGCCTGGACGCCCACTGGCGGGCGCTGAACTATCTGGCGGCGGGCCAGATCTATCTGACCGGCAATCCGCTGCTGGCGGAGCCGCTGCGCCCCGAGCACATCAAACCGCGGCTGCTGGGCCACTGGGGCACCTGTCCCGGGCTGAACCTGGTCTACACGCATATGAACCGGGTGATCTCGGCACGTGACCTGGACGCGGTGTGCGTCTGGGGCCCGGGCCACGGCGGGCCGGCCGTGTTCGCCGGGGCCTGGCTGGACGGCACGTACGGGGAGCTGTGTCCGGACGTGGGGCGGGACCTCGCCGGGATGGACCGGCTCTTCCGCCAGTTCTCCACGCCCGGTGGAGTGCCCAGCCATGCCTCGCCGCAGGTGCCCGGCTCGTTCCACGAGGGCGGCGAGCTCGGCTACTCCCTCGCGCACGCCTATGGCGCGGCGCTGGACAACCCCGATCTGGTGGTCACCTGTGTGATCGGCGACGGAGAGGCGGAGACCGGGCCGCTGGCCGCGTCCTGGCATTCGAACAAATTCCTGGATCCGGTGTACGACGGCGCCGTGCTGCCGGTGCTGCAGCTGAACGGCTACAAGATCGCCAATCCGGCCGTACTGGCCCGGCTGCCCGAAGGCGAGCTGGACGAGCTGCTGCGCGGCTACGGCCATGAGCCGCTGTACGTCACCGCCACCGCGGGCGAGGACCCGGCGCAGGCGCACCACGACATGGCGGCGGCGCTCGATCTCGCGCTGGACCGGATCGCCGCCTTCCGGCGGGCCGCGCGCGCGGGTGACGGGGCGCGGAAGCGGCCGCACTGGCCGTTGATCGTGCTGCGTACGCCCAAGGGCTGGACCGGCCCGGCCGAGGTGGACGGGGTGCCCGTGGAGGGCACCTGGCGCGCCCATCAGGTGCCGCTCGCCGGGGTCCGGGAGGATCCGGGGCGGCTGCGGCAGCTGGAGCGGTGGCTGCGCTCGTACCGGCCGGACGAGCTCTTCGGCGCCGACGGCCGCCCGCGCCCGGAGGTCCTGGCCTACGTACCGTCGGGCGACCGCAGGCTCGGCGCCAATCCGCACGCGAACGGCGGGCGGCTGCTGCGCGAGCTGCCGTTGCCCGATCTGGCCGGGTATGCCGTCGCCGTGGACAAGCCCGGCACCCGACTGCACGAGCCGACGCGGGTGCTCGGCGGGCTGCTGCGCCAGGTGATGGCCGACACGGCAGGGCGCCGCGACTTCCGCCTGGTCGGGCCGGACGAGACGGCGTCCAACCGGCTGCAGGACGTGTACGCGGTGACGGACAAGGCGTGGCAGGCCGAGACGGTGGAGACGGATGAGCACCTGGGGCCGCACGGTCGGGTCATGGAGGTGCTGTCCGAACATCTGTGCCAGGGCTGGCTCGAGGGGTATCTGCTGACCGGGCGGCACGGTCTGTTCTCCTCCTACGAGGCGTTCACCGACATCGTCGCGAGCATGGCCGCCCAGCACGTCAAATGGGTCCAGACCGCCCGTACGATCCCCTGGCGGGCCCCGATCGCCGCCCTGAACTACCTGCTGACCTCACATGTGTGGCGGCAGGACCACAATGGTTTCTCGCATCAGAACCCCGGGTTCGTCGACCACGTCCTCAACAAGGACCCGTACACGGTGCGCGTGTACCTCCCGCCGGACACCAACACCCTGCTGTGCGTCGCCGATCATGTGCTGCGCACCCGGGACGTGGTCAATGTGGTGGTAGCGGGCAAGCAGCCCTGTTTCGACTGGCTCGGCCTGGAGCAGGCCCGTGACCACTGCGCCCGCGGCCTCGGCATCTGGGAGTGGGCGGGGACGGAGCGGCCGGGCGACGAGCCGGCGGTGGTCCTCGCCTGCGCGGGTGACGTGCCGACCCAGGAGGTGCTGGCGGCGGCGTCCATCTTGCGTACGCGGCTGCCGGAGCTGGCCGTCCGGGTCGTGAACATCGTCGACATGACCAAGCTGCTGCCGCGTCAGCGGCATCCGCACGGGCTGACGGACCTCGAGTTCGACGCGGTGTTCACCCGCGACCGGCCGGTGATCTTCGCGTACCACGGCTATCCGTGGCTGATCCACCGGCTCACCTACCGGCGGGCCGTCCACCCGTGGCTCCATGTGCGCGGCTACCAGGAGATGGGCACCACGACCACGCCGTTCGACATGGTCGTACGCAATGACCTCGACCGCTATCGGCTGGTCATGGACGTGCTGGACCGGGTGCCTGGGCTCGGGGTGCGCGCCGCCGGGCTGCGCCAGGCCATGGAGGACATGCGCCACCGGCACCACGACTGGATCCGGCGGCACGGCGTGGATCTGCCGGAGGTGGTCCAGTGGAGCTGGCCGGGTTGATCGGGTTGCCGGGCAGCGGTAGCCGAGTTGCTGGGCAGCGGTAGCCGATAGGAAGCGGTACGCGACCGAGTAGGTTGCGGGCGTCGCACGTCCACTTCCGGTCACAAATGGCGTCCGAGTCGTCATCGCCGGTCCTTGCGTGCGCGGGCGGCCCATGGCCCGTACCCTCGGCTCCTTCATCGACCCTGCTGTCGCTCGCACTCGTCAACGGGAGGCACCGGTGCCGGCGCAACCCCGCCTGTGGTCCGCCGATCCAGCCGATCAAGCCGCCGAACGTCTGCTGCAGCGCCGCTTCACCGCACGCGAGCTGCCGCTGCTGCGCGTGCAGGTCGAGGAGTGCGCGGCCTGGGCCGGGCTGGCCGAGGCGCGCCGGGGCGACTTCGTCCTGGCCGTGGACGCGGTCGCCACCAACGCGGTGGAGCACGCGGGCGGGCAGGGGGCCCTGCTGCTGCGGCGGGTCGGCGACGAGCTGGAGTGCCGGATCAGCGACTCCGGCCCCGGCTTCTCCGAGGACGTCATCCCCCGGATCCTGCCGGGCCTGGACGGCGCGACCAGCGGACGCGGGCTGTGGCTGACCCGCCTGGTCACCGACCGGCTCGCGGTCAGCGCGGGCGCGGTGGGGGCCGTGGTGACGCTCGCCATGCGGCTGCGCTGAACGGCTCCGCCGGCCACCCATACGCACCCACCCGCCCGTGCCGCCCGCGCGTGCCCGCCGCCCGTGCTCACCCGGCCTCTTGTGCTCACCGGCCCGCCACGCGCGCTGACCGGTCCCTGCTCCCCCGGTCGCCTCCCGGCAGGACAATGGGAAGGAACACATCCATGTGCGGACATGAGAGGCGGTGGGCGCGGTGGAGCTACCCGTCGTGGTGGGGGTGGACGGTTCGGACGCCGCCTTCGACGCACTGGACTGGGCGGCCGGCATGGCCGCACGGCGCGGGCTGCCGCTGCGCATCGTCCACGCGTCCCTGTGGGAGCGCTACGAGGGCTACATCCCCACGACCTCGCCGGACCGCCCGGCCGAGCGGGTGCACAGCGAGGCCGTGCTGGCCATGGCCGCCGAGCGGGCGGGGCGGCGCGCCTCGGCGCTCAAGGTGATGACCGACGTGGCGCCCGACGACGCGGTGACGGCCCTGCTGCGCGCCGGGCAGAGCGCGGACGCGGTGGTCGTGGGTTCGCGAGGGCGCGGGGAGTTCGCTTCCCTGCTGCTGGGCTCGGTGGGTCTTGGCATCGCGGCCCGCGCGCACTGTCCGGTGGTGGTGGTCCGCGGCCGCCCGGAGAATGTGCAGGGTCGGCTGAACCGGGTGACGGTGGGCATCGCCGAGCGCGAGCGCCCCAACGGGCCCGAATACGCCGCGGGCGCGGCCGCGAACGCCTTCGCGCTGCGCGAGGCGCGGCTGCGCGGCTGCGAGCTGGAGGCGGTGCACGCCTGGCGTTTCGCGGCCGCCGAGGCGGCCGGGGAGCACGGGAGCCCCGAGGACCGGGCGCGGCGCGCCGGCGAACTGCTCGACGAGGCGCTTGGCGGCGCCTCGGCGGCGGCGCTGTCGCCCGTACCGGTGGCGCACCGGGTGGTCGAGGCATCGCCCCGCAAGGCGCTGCTGGACGCCTCGGCGCACTCCGACCTGCTGGTGGTGGGGGCGCGGCGGCGGCACGGCCACTTCGGTATGCAGCTCGGCCTGGTGAATCACGCGGTGCTGCACCATGCCCAGTGCCCGGTGGCGGTGGTCCCGCAGAGCTGAGCACGGCGAGCGGCTTGAGTACTCGGGCGGCTTGAGCACCCGGGCGCGCACCCGGACGCCTCGGACACTCGGACGACTTGGGCACTCGCGCCCCCGAAAAGCCTCCGCGCGGCTAGGCTGCCGTCAAGCGGCTGACGGGCACGACGGAGGCCAGGTGTCGGGCACTGCGGATCAGGGGCGCCATCCGGCACTGCCCCAACTGAGTCTGGACCAGCTCCTCCACGAGTTGCAGGCGCGGCTGGACGCGGCGCGCGCCACACAGGGCCGTACGCACAACCTGCTCGAGGCGGTGCTCAGCGTCGGCCGTGAGCTGGATCTGGAGCAGGTGCTGCGGCGGATCGTGGAGGCCGCGGTGGTGCTGGCCGATGCGGAGTACGGCGCGCTGGGCGTGGTCGACCAGCACCGGCTGTCGCAGTTTCTGCCGGTGGGCATATCCGAGGAGCTGGCACGGCGCATAGGGCCGCTGCCCGGCGGCCATGGGCTGCTCGGCGAGCTGATCCGCCGTCCGCAGCCGCTGCGGCTGACCGATCTGGCCGCGCATGCGTCCAGCCAGGGCTTTCCGGATCACCATCCGCCCATGCGGTCGTTCCTGGGGGTGCCGATCCGGATCCGCGACGAGGTCTTCGGGATTCTGTATCTGACCGAGAAGCGCGGCGGCGCGGGCTTCGACCCGGAGGACGAGGCGGTGCTGACCACGTTGTCGGTCGCCGCGGGCGTGGCCATCGACAACGCCCGGCTGTATCACGAGAGCAGGCGCCGCGAGCAGTGGCTGGAGGCGTCGGGGGTGATCACCCGGACGCTGCTGGCCGGCGCCCCGTCGGGCGAGGCGCTGAGCCTGATCGCCCGCCTCGCCCTCCAGGTGTCCCTGGCCGATTCGGCGGCGGTGCTGCTGCCGGCGGAGGGGACGGACAGCCTGCTGGTGGAGGTGGCCGAGGGCCATGACGCGGAGCGGCTGGGCGGGCAGGTGGTGCCGTCGGACGGGTCGCTGGCCGGACTTGCCGCGCGTACCGGCCGGCCTGCGGTCAGCGGCGACATAGGGAACGATCCGCGGGCTTGGCCGATCCCGGCCCGGGAGGGGGAGTTCGGCCCGCTGGTGGCCGTACCGCTGGTCGCGGGCGAGCGGAGTTCGGGGGCGCTGCGGCTGTGCCGGCTCGCCGGGCGGCCGCCGTTCGACGACAACGAGGTGGCGCTGCTCTCCGGGTTCGCGGCGCAGGCGGCGCTGGCGCTGGAACTGGCCCGGCACCGCGCCGAGTCGGAGCGGCTGGCGCTGCGCCACGACCGCGACCGGATCGCGCGCGATCTGCATGACCTGGCGATCCAGCGGCTGTTCGCGACGGGCCTGACACTGCAGAGCGCGGGTCGGCTGATCAAGCACCCCGAGGCGGCGGAGCGGGTGGGGCGGGCGGTGGACGATCTGGACGAGACCATCAAGATCATCCGCTCCACGATCTTCGCGCTGCGGGTGGTCGGGGACGGCGACGCCGAGGCCACCGGTCTGCGCTGGCGTCTGGTCAAGGCCATCCGGTCGGCGTCCGATGTGCTCGGCTTCACCCCGTCGCTGGTGGTCGACGGGCCGGTGGACACGGATGTGCCGGACGAGGTGGCCGATCAGGTGCTGGCGGTGCTCGCCGAGTCGCTGAGCAACACCGCCCGGCACGCGCAGGCGCGGCGGGTGGACGTACGGCTGAGCGCCGGGGCGGAGGTCACCTTGACCGTCACGGACGACGGGGTGGGCATGGGCGGCAGCGCGCCCAGCGGCGGCCTGGTCAACATGCGCTCCAGGGCCCAACTCCACGACGGCACGCTGCACATCGAGGCGCCCGAGGCGGGGGGTACGCGGCTGGTGTGGCGGGTACCCCTGGCATCCGGCCGACCTTACGCGACGGAGAGCCCGACCTCGTGATATTGCTCTCTCTTCGACGAATCCACGTATTTCCGGCCCGGCATGCGGTATCCACAAATGGGGAAGGGGGTGCGTGAGCATGCGGACGATCCGCGGACTGTGGCGCTGGCGGCGCAACCCGCTGCGCCGTGGAACGGACCTCGCCGAGGCGTGGGCGGCGCTGCTCGCCGTGTTGCTCATCGTCCTCGTGGCCCCCGCGGTCGGCTGGATGGCGGGCTCCCTCACGAATGGGGCGCTCCAGGAGGCCGTACGTGAGCAGCGGGCGCATCGTCAGTTGGTCACGGCGACCGTGGTGAAGGTCCTGCCGCACCCCCGTATCGACTCCGACCCGGAGACCGCCTCGGCGCGTGATGCGCACCGCCGGGTATTCGCCAAGTGGACCGGGCCGGACGGCAGCAGGCACTCCGGGGCGCTCGGCACCCACCCGGGGGCCGACCCGGGCGAGCAGTTCCGGCTCTGGACCGACGGACAGGGCCGGCCGACGGGCCGGCCGCTGGACGAGGCGACCGCCGCCACCCATGCCGTGCTGGCCGGGCTGGCGGCGGGAGCCGCCTCGGCGGGGCTGTTCGAGGGCGCACGGCGGCTGGTCGTATGGCGGCTGATGCGTCGGCGCTACGCCCAGTGGGACATCGAGTGGGAGCGGGCCGGCCAGGACTGGGGCCGAGCGGGTGCCGGCAGTTGACGGCCGTGTGCCAGCAGTTGACGGCCCTGTGCCACCGCGTCGTACCGCGCTGAGGCGCGGGACCGGAGCGAAGCGTTCCGGCCACGGCCGCGTCAACACACCGCCCGCCACGCACGCTACGGTTGGGCCTTCACAGCACAGTGGCAAAGTCGCACGCAGCCGGCATACGCACGAGGTGGGGGCACAGCAGCACCATGGCACAGGGCTCGGTCGTCCAGGTGACGCACAGCGGAACGTCGCGGTGGCGGCGGCGCACAGGAGAGTACGCCTCCCTCTCGGCGGCCCTGGAGGCCGCGGGGGACGGTGATGTGCTCTCCATCTCCCCCGGCACCTACCGCGAGAATCTGGTGGTCGGCCGGGCCGTCACCCTGCGCGGCCCCGAGGGTTCGGGGCGCGGCTCGGTACGGATCGCCCCGGCCGACGGCGTCGCCCTGACCATACGCGCGTCCGCGGTGATCCAGGATCTGCATATCGAGGGCCAGGATTCGGCCTCGCCCGCGCTGCTCGTCGAGGAGGGCGCCCCGGAGGTCTCGGATGTGCGGGTGGCGACGCGTTCGGCGGTGGGGATCGAGGTGCGCGGCAGCGCCCGGCCCACCGTGCGGCGCTGCACCGTGGACAATCCGGCGGGCGTGGGGGTCAGTGTGCTCGACGGGGCCGGTGGGGTGTTCGAGGACTGTGAGGTGGTGGCGGCGGGCCAGTCGGGCGTCGATGTGCGCGGCGGCGGGCATCCGCGGCTCGAGCGCTGCCGGGTGCACCACGCCTCGGGCGCGGGGCTGTCGCTGACCGGCGACGGCAGCGCGCTGGAGGCCGTGGGCTGCGAGGTGTACGAGGTCAAGGGCGCCGGTGTGCAGGTCTCGGGGCGTGCCACGGGGTCTTTGACCGACTGCCGGGTGCACCGTACGACCGGCGACGGCATCAACCTCGACACGGACGCGGTGCTGACCCTCGCGGACTGCGATATCCATGACGTCCCGGAGAACGCGATCGATCTGCGGTCCCGGTCGGTGCTGACCCTGACCCGCTCGAAGGTGCGCCGGTTCGGGCGCAACGGCCTGTCGGTGTGGGACCCGGGCACCCGCGTGGACGCCAACCAGTGCGAGCTGCACGAGAGTACGGGCGACTATCCCGCGGTGTGGGTGAGCGACGGGGCGACGGCGGTCCTCGACTCGTGCCGGGTGCACGACGTACCGGACGCGCTGTTCGTACTCGACCGGGGCTCACGCGTGGACGTCGTCGACAGCGATCTGTCGCAGGTGCGCAACACGGCGGTGTCGGTGAGTGATGGGGCGACCGCGCAGCTGGACGACTGCCGGATCCGCGAGGCGGCGACGGGCGCCTGGTTCCGTGACCACGGCAGCGGCGGCACGCTGGCGGGCTGCACCATCGACGGGGCCTCGACCGGCGTGATCGTCACCAAGGGCGCCGACCCCAGGGTCGAGCGCACCACGGTCACCTCCCCCACCGAGGCCGGTTTCTATGTGTCGGCCGAGGGCCGCGGCACGTTCCACAACTGCCGGGTGACCGGCAGCAGCGGCTACGGCTTCCACATCATCGACGGCTGCCGGTCCACCTTGACCCGGTGCCGCACCGAGCGGTGCTCGCGCGGCGGTTACGAGTTCTCCGAGGCCGGTCCGATCGTGGAGGACTGCACGAGCGACGAGAGCGCGGCCACACCCGCCGCGCGGTCGGCCGCCCCGGCGGCCGGGACGCCCGCGGTGGAGACCGCCACGTCGACGGGCGGGCTGCTGGGCAGCATTCCGGCGCAGCGTACCGCCGCGAGCGCCGCCGCTCCGGCCGCGCCCGCCGCCCCCGCGGTGGAGGTGCGCGCTTCCAAGGCCGTGCTGGGCGAACTGGACACGCTGGTGGGCCTGGAGAGCGTCAAGCGCGAGGTGCGCGCCCTCACCGACATGATCGAGGTGGGCCGGCGCCGGCAGGAGGCGGGGCTCAAGGCCGCGTCGGTGCGCCGCCATCTGGTCTTCACCGGCTCCCCCGGCACCGGCAAGACGACGGTGGCCCGGCTGTACGGGGAGATCCTGGCCTCGCTCGGGGTGCTGGAGCGCGGCCATCTGGTGGAGGTCTCCCGGGTGGACCTGGTCGGCGAGCACATCGGCTCGACGGCGATCCGCACCCAAGAGGCGTTCGACCGGGCGCGCGGCGGCGTGCTGTTCATCGACGAGGCGTACGCGCTGTCGCCGGAGGACTCCGGCCGGGACTTCGGCCGTGAGGCGATCGACACGCTGGTGAAGCTGATGGAGGACCACCGGGAAGCGGTGGTGGTCATCGTGGCCGGCTACACCGAGGAGATGCAGCGCTTCCTGTCCGTCAACCCGGGCGTGGCGTCCCGCTTCTCGCGCACCATCACCTTCGGGGACTACGCCCCTGAGGAACTGCTGCGGATCGTGGAGCAGCAGGCGGAGGAGCACGAGTACCGGATCGGCGAGGGTGCGGTCGAGGCGCTGCTGAAGTACTTCACGGCGATCCCCAAGGGCCCGGCGTTCGGCAACGGCCGCACCGCCCGCCAGACCTTCGAGGCCATGGTCGAGCGGCACGCGGGCCGGGTGGCGCAGCTGACCGACCCGAGCACGGACGACCTCACGCTGCTCTATCCGGAGGACCTGCCCGAGCTCTTGTGAGACGGCGGGCCGGAGCTCTTGCGAGACGGCGGGTGCTGTTCCGGGAGGCGGGCCAGCAGCCCGGCCCGCTCCCGGTCGAAGGCGGGGTCGGCCTGGTAGTCCGCGTGGCCGAGGATCGGGGCGGGCAGCGGGTGGTCGGGGGTGCGGCCGTAGGCGAGCGGGTCCTTGAGCCCGTCCTGGTCCACCTCGGGCCCGGTGCCGTCCGGCAGCCGGATGGGGCCGCCTATGGGGTCGGTGTACCGCCACAGATTGCGCCAGCAGCGCACCTCGTCGTGCAGGGAGCACAGCTCGGCCGTGCCGAAGTAGGCGGGGAACCAGCGCCCGTACAGCCGCTCCAGGGGTGAGCCGTAGGTCAGCAGCGCGACCCGGCCGCGGGTGCGCCGGTCGACCTGCCAGACCGCGGCGGCGGCCAGCACGCTGCCCTGGGAGTGGCCGGAGATCACCAGTCGGCCGCCGTGGCGCCGGGTCCAGGTCTCCATCCGCCAGGTCAGGTCGGGGACGGCGCGCTCGGCGTAGCAGGGGGGCGCGAAGGGGTGGGCGGCGCGCGGCCAGAAGGTGCCCACGTCCCACAGGATGCCAATGGTGCGGCGGGCGGAGGGGCTGCGGTAGGCGCGCCGGGCCCAGGTGACGAGCAGCAGGAACGCCAGGCCCATCAGCCAGGAGCCGAGCGCCTGCGCGGTCTGGGCGGCGGCCTCGATCACCGGGGGCGCGCCGTCGGCGGCCCGTCCCGGCACCTGGTGGCTGGCCCAGGCCCCGACGACCGCGGCCGCGCCGAGGAGCAGGGTGGCCAGGGCGACGGGGCCGACGATGCCCGGGGCGGAGTCGGTGAGCCCGGCGCGGGCGATCACCCCCGCGATCTTGCGGGTACGTACGGCGTCGGGCCGCTCCCCCGGATAGCCGTCGGGCACGGTACGCACCAGCCTGCGCCGCACCCGCCACACCCGGACGGCGAAGAACAGGGCCACCAGCACCACCACGAGCAGCACGGTGGGGATGACCGCGGCCTGCCAGGACAGCAGGACCGGCGGCCCGTCCATCGGGGCGCCGCTGTCCATACCGGGTGTGGCGTCGCCGTCCAGCCAGTCGGCGACGCGCTGGGCGACGCCGCCGCAGAGCACCGCGCCGAGCCCGCAGGCCAGCATCGCCACGGCCGGACCGGCCAGACCGCGCAGCGGGGTGCGCCCGGCCGGCGCCGCGCGGTGCAGTGCCAGGGCGCAGCCGGCCAGGGCGACGACCAGGGTGCCCTGGACGACCGCGAGGACGCCGAAGGCCGCGTCGCCCGGCAGCCGCCCCTGGGAGGTCCAGCCGGGCCGGGACCAGCCGGCGTACAGCATGGCGAGGGCGAGCAGGCCGAGGGCGGCGCCGGGCAGGGCGGTGGTGGTGACCCGGTCCAGTTCGTCGTCGAGTTTGGTCTCGCTGCGGCCCCGGCGGCAGACCACGTACACCACGAGCACGCCGCCTGCGACGAGCAGCGCGAGCAGCAGCCATCCGATGGCGTCGAGGAGGGCGCTGCCGCCCGGCTCGCGGTCATGGGCGGCGGTGGCCACGGTGAGGCCCGCCGCGACGGTCAGGAAGCACGCGGCGGTGTGCGCGGCGCGCAGCCGGGCGACGATCCTGCGGCCGTACCAGAAGCCCGGCAGACACAGCGCGGCGCGGTTGCCCGAGGCGGGGTCGGACTCGTCCACCGGCCGGCGCAGCGGGGGCTGTGACTCGTACGCGCTCCAGGTGCGGTTGGACAGGTACCACAGCAGCCCGCCGAGCGCGGTGGGCACGAGCGCGGCCAGGGCGAGGCGGCGGCCGGGCTGGCTCCACCAGCCGTGGTCCCGGGGCGACATGAAGCCGAGCCAGGACCTGTGGCCGCCGCAGGAATGGGAGCCGGCGCACTGCCAGGCCACCAGGTCGAGCGCCACCTCGCAGGCCCCGGCGAGCAGCAGGACGGTCAGGCTCAGCGCGATCAGCCGCACCAGGAGGCCGTAGGCGCGCACGGTGCGCTCGCGGCGGTCGGCGGCGGGCCGCATCCAGTGGGCGAGGTTGGCGACCATGAAGGGCAGCAGGAGCAGCCACAGCGCGCGGGCGCCGTTGCCGGAGGTGAGGTTGGACCAGCAGTAGGCCTCGCGGACCGGCGATTCGCGGTAGTCCTGCGGGCGGTCCTCGGCGTCGGTGTCCTCGATGCGCCGGTAGATCCCCGCGGTCTCGTCGCCGGTGACCAGCACGGTCCGCGGGTCGGTGAGCATTTCCTGCGGGGTGGTCCCGCCGACGCCGTGGACCAGTAACTCCAGGTCGGGCGGGGGCCCTCCGCCCGCTTCCGCCGCCGTTTCGGTACTCGTACGCATCGCCTGTGCCACCGTGTCCCCCGATCCCGGTGTGGTCGTTCCGTCCAGGATCGTGCCCTCGGCACGGGCGTCCGACGCGGCCGCGCCGGGCGTGGCGAAATCGTAATCCCCGGGTTCGGAGACGATCGTGTGTCCCCGCGGCATGCGAAGATGTGCCCGCGAGCGGTGGAAGGCCGAGGGAGACGAGAAGGGACGGGCCGCGGTGAGCGACAACCAGAATCTCCTCGCCGAGCAGCGGCGTGCCCTGATCCTCGACGAGGTGAGACGGCGCGGCGGGGTGCGGGTCAACGAGCTGACCCGCAAGTTGAACGTGTCGGATATGACGGTCCGTCGCGATCTGGACGCCCTGGCCCGGCTGGGCATGGTGGAGAAGGTGCACGGCGGCGCGGTGCCGGTCGCCGAGGCGAGCACGTACGAGCCGGGGTTCGAGGCCAAGTCGGGCCTTGAGCTGAGCGCCAAGGAGGACATCGCGAAGGCCGCCGCGGCGATGGCCGCGCCCGGCACCGCCATCGCGCTGGCGGGCGGGACCACGGCGTTCGCGCTGGCGCAGCAGTTGCTGGATGTGCCGGATCTGACCGTGGTGACGAACTCGGTGCGGGTGGCGGACGTCTTCTACAACGCGCAGCGGTCGGCCGCGGGCGGCGGGGCGGGGCCGCGCCCCGGGGCGGCGACGGTGGTGCTCACGGGCGGGGTGCGCACCCCCTCGGACACGCTGGTGGGTCCGGTCGCGGACGCCGCGGTCCGCTCGCTCCACTTCGATGTGCTGTTCCTGGGGGTGCACGGGATATCGGTGGAGGCCGGCCTGTCCACCCCGAACCTGGCGGAGGCGGAGACCAACCGGCACTTCGTCCGCTCGGCGCGGCGGGTGGTGGTGGTCGCCGACCACACCAAGTGGGGCACGGTGGGCCTGAGTTCCTTCGCCTCGCTGGACGAGGTGGACGCGCTGGTGACGGACCCGGGGCTGCCCGGGGAGGCGCGGGCGGAGATCCTGGAGCATCTGCCGGGGGAGCTGGTGGTGGCGGGCGAGGCCGCCATGTGAGCGGGGAGAGGGGCGCGTGTCTCGGGGCGCTGCGCGGGGAGAGGCGAGTCGGCTGGGGCCGCAGACATCTGACGGGTAGTCAGTTACCGTGGCGGCATGAGGCATCGTCTGCGTCCCGTGGGACTCGACTACGTCCGCACGGCCCCGCTGCGGCTGGTCTTCGTCGCCGAGACCACCGCCCCACCCGAGGCGGTGTTCAAGGCGCTGGCCGATGTCGAGAACTGGCCGCGCTGGTACCGCCAGGTCGCCGCCGCCCGCTCCACCGACGACGGCAAGGGCCGTGAGATCCGGCTGAAGGGCGGCACCCGCTTCATCGAGACGGTCATGGCGGCGGACCCCGCGGAGTGCTACGCCTACCGCGTGGACCGGACGAATGCGCCGGGACTGCGCGCCCTGCTGGAGGAGTGGCGGCTGATGCCGTCCCCCTCCGGCACCGGCTCCGTGGTGCGGTACACCTTCGCGGTGGACGGGGTGGCACCGCTACGGGGCGCCCTGCGGCTGCTGCGGCCGGGCCTGCGGCGCGCCTTCCGCGACGCGGTGCGCGCACTGGACCGCCGACTGGCCGACTGAAGGACTGGCACAGGTCGGCGGCGCGCCTTCCTGAGCCGTACGGGGTCGTCCTGAGTCGTACGGGGGTCGTCCTGAGCCTCGCTGCGCAGCGCTTGTCGAGACAGCGCAAGGAGCACTTTTCGGGACACCGGCCGCCAGGGTCGCACAGGAGCGCGACCCCGCTCCCCGTGCGCCCCCGATGCCCCCCGGCGCCCCTCCCCGCGACGGCCTTCAACGCGCCCCACGGCCTGACGTCCGTAGAGCCGCCCGCTTCGCACCCCATGGCCCGCTCCAGAGCGCGGTGCCGACGGTCTCATCGACAGCGCTCACCGCGCTCTCCACGCGCCGCCCCTTGCCTCTTGTGGCGGCCCGGTGGTGAACTTGGACCTTTTCGGATCATAAGTGGGCACCAGTGCGCCCTGGCATCCCGTGCCCGTCCCGGGCACACTGCGCAGCAGGGAAAATATGAAGGACATGGGAGAGCGGCGCGCATGCCGGCGAGACAGAGCGGGGAGGCGGTCACCGTGGCCGATACCGAGTTCAACGCCCGCGGGGTGCGGATCGAGCGGTTTCTGCGCTCGGTCACGCATGCCGGACAGGTCTTGATCAAGGACGGCAGGCTGCAGTTGCTGACCAGCTACGGCCGGGAGATCGACAGCGCCCCCGTGCAGTCGGTCCATGCGAGCAGGCCGTGGTTCACGGACGGCGACCAGGCCCTCGCGACGGTCAACGGCACCCGCTACCGCCTGACTCTGGGCCAGCGGGACGCCGCGGCGAAGGCCGCCGCGCCCGGCGCCGCCAATCGCCTCCTCGACGCGATCCGCAGCGCGCGAGGCCATTCGCCCAAGGGCTGACGCCTCCCCCGGCCACCGCCGGGAGGTGCCCCCTGAGTTGCGCATGCGGGCGGCGGGGCTGACCCTGGACGCACATCAGTTATCACTGAGGGTCAACGGGCGGTGACGCTGAGAACCGGCCCCTTCCCGGTCGCGCCCAGCAGCCACCACTGCTGAACGTGTTCGACGCCCGCATCTGAATCAGGCTAGCCCCAACTTCTTCAGGGAGTCGCAGCCGTGATCAGTCGTCCAAGCAGGCATTGCACGGTGGAGCTGCAGGCCCTGCCGTCGCGGATCGGACAGGTCCGCAGAATCGTGTCCGCGCAGTTGCGCTACTGGCATCTGGATCCGCTCATCGATCCCGCCGCGCTCGCCGTCACCGAACTGCTCACCAACGTCCACCGGCACGCCGAGCCCGACAAGCAGTGCACGGTGGAGATCGTCCTCATGATGGACCGCCTGACGGTTTCGGTCCGCGATCAGGATCCGCGGCTGCCGCGCGTCCGCGAATGCGATCTGCTGTCCACCCATGGCCGCGGGCTCGCCCTGGTCGCGGCGGTCAGCCAGAGCTGGGGCATGCACGCCCGGGACGACGGCAGCGGGAAGGTCGTGTGGTTCACGCTGGCCGTGCCGCAGGCCGCCACCCCCGCCAAGTCCCCCTTCGCGACGCATGGCGCGGGCCGCACCGCCCCGCCCGACCGCACCGACCTCGCCCGCCCCGCGCCGCCGGCCGGGGTGATCCGGGAGCGGGCGCCCGCCGCCCGGTCCGCCGTGCACCACTGACCGCGCACCACTGACCGCGCACCACCGACCGTGCACCACTGACCGCGCACCCCCGGGTCCGACGCCGTGTCGGACCCGGCACCACACCCTATCTGTACTTACTAGTATGTACAGTGGCTTCATGAGCACTGCGGAGCGGTTGATCGAGAGCACCCAGGACCTGCTGTGGGAGCGCGGCTACGTGGGCACCAGCCCCAAGGCCATCCAGCAGCGCGCCGGCGCGGGCCAGGGCAGCATGTACCACCACTTCAGCGGCAAGCCCGACCTCGCGCTCGCCGCCATCCGCCGCACCGCGGAGCAGATGCGCGCCACGGCCGAGGCGTGCTTCTCCGCCCCCGGGACCGCGTACGACCGTATCCGCGCCTATCTGCTGCGGGAGCGTGAGGTGCTGCGCGGCTGCCCGATCGGCCGGCTGACGATGGATCCGGACATCATCGCCGACCCCGCGCTGCGCGAGCCGGTGACGGAAACGCTCGACTGGCTGCGCGCCAGGCTGGCCCAGATCGTCTCCGAGGGCGTGGAGCGCGGGGAGTTCGACGCGGGTCTTGACCCGGAGCGGACCGCCGCCTCGGTCGTGGCAACCATCCAGGGCGGCTATGTGGTGGCCCGCGCCGCGGGGTCGACGGCGCCCTTCGACGCCGCCATACAGGGCCTGCTGGATCTGCTCGCCGCCCGCGTGCCTCGCCGACCCGCTTCGTAAGGCCCGCTTCGCAAAGCCCCCGCCGTTCCGCCGCGCACGGCGCCGGCTCATCAAGGCGCCATGCGCTCCCCCGGTCTGACACGACAGGAGTTCTCCTTGCACGCCATGCAGTACCGGATCACCCTGCCCGCCGACTACGACATGAAGATCATCCGGCGCCGAGTGGAGTCGAAGGGCCCAGCCCTGGACGACTTTCCGGGGCTCGGACTGAAGGCGTACGGCATCCGCGAGCGCGGGGTCGACGGCTCCCCGGTCAACCAATACGCGCCGTTTTACCTGTGGGCCGACCCGGAAGCCATGAACCGCTTTCTGTGGGGACCCGGATTCCAGGGCGTCGTCCGGGACTTCGGCCGCCCCGCGGTCGAGAACTGGCAAGGGCTCGCCTTCGAGCACGGCCCGGCCCTGGCCTCCGTACCGCGCACCGCCACCCGCCACGCCGTGGCCGTCCCTGCGGGCGCCGACCCGTCGGGCAGCGCTCCGGCGGGCGCGGTCGAGGACGCGCTGGAGGAGCTGCGGCGGCTGGCCCGTACGGACGGGGTGCACTCGACGGCCCTCGGCATCGACCCGCGCGGCTGGGAGCTGCTGCACTTCACCCTCTGGGAAGACACCGCCCCGCCCGGCGCCCCCGGCGACCGCTACCAAGTGCTCCACCTCTCGGCGCCCGACCTGGCCCGGCTCCCCCGCGGGCGCCAGTGGTGAGCGCGACCGGACAGGCCCAGCAGGCCATGGGAGAGACATCGGAGCAGACCGCCGCGCAGACCGCCGTACGGACCGTGCTCGGCGATGTCCCCGGCGATGCGCTGGGCGTCTGCGACGCGCACGACCACCTGTTCTTCCGCAGCGTGCTGCTGCCCGGGCAGGAGCTGGCCGATGTGGCCGCGGCGGACGCGGAGCTGCGGGCCTTCCACGGGCTCGGCGGGCGGGCGGTGGTGCAGTGGACGCCCTACGGCCTCGGGCGGACGGCCGGTGAGCTGGTCGGGCTCTCCCGGGCCACCGGCGTCCATCTGGTGGCCGCGACGGGGCTGCACCAGGCCCACCACTACGCGCCGGGCGACGTCGAGGCGGTGCTCGACGGGCTCGCCGAGCTCTTCGTCGACGAGCTGACGCGCGGCATCGGCGGCACAGGGCCACGCGCCGGGCTGATCAAGGTCGCGGGCGGCTTCCACGGCCTCGACGCCCACGCCCGCCGCACCATGGCCGCGGCCGCCCAGGCCCACCATTGCACCGGCGCGCCCATCGCCGTCCACCTGGAGCTGGGGACGGCCGCCCTGGACGTCCTGGACCTGCTGTGCGACGAGCACGGGGTGGCGCCGCAGCACGTGATCCTCGGCCACCTGAACCGCTCGCCCGACTCGGTCGTGCACCAACAGGCGGCCCGGGCCGGGGCGTTCCTCGCCTTCGACGGGCCCTCCCGCGCCAACCACGCCACGGACTGGCGGCTGCCCGACGCGCTGGTCGCGCTCGTCGACGCCGGGCACGCCGACCAGCTGCTGCTGGGTGGCGATACGACCACGGCCGCGGCCCGGTCGGTGAACGGCGGCCCGGGCATGCCGTATCTGCTCCGCCGGCTGCGCCCACGGCTCGAACTCGCCGTGGGTGCCGACGTGGTGCACCGGATCCTCACCGCCAACCCGGCCCGCGCCCTGGCCACGGTCTGGCGCGCGGACTGACGTACGGGCTGGCGTACGGGCCCGACGCTTGAGCTGGCGTACGGGCCCGCCGCATGAGCTGGCGTACGGGCCCGGCGCATGAGCTGGCGTACGGGCCCGGCGCGCGAGCTGAGGGCGGGCCGAGGGCGGGCCCGGGGGTCGGTCGTATCGCACCGCCCCGGGTCACGCCGCGCCAAGCGCCTCCAGCGGGTCGTCGAGCACCGCCTGCCAGGCCAACTCCGCCGCGCCGACCAGGCTGTTGTGGTCCAGGGTGCACGGCAGGACGGGTACGCCCCCGCTGCGCCCCCACAGGCTGCGCTCGGCGACGACCGCACGCAGCCGCTCCGGGTCGGCCTCCAGGAGCTCGCGATGCAGCCCGCCGAGGATGATGCGGTCGGGGTTGAGGATGTTGACGAGCCCGGCGAGGCCGAGGCCGAGCCGGTCGATGAGGAGGTCGGCGGCGGCCCGCACGGACGGGTCGGCGTACTCCTCGCGGAGCAGGTCGCGCGCCTGCTGGAGGAGCGAAACCTCGGGTCCCGGGTCGCGTCCGGCGGCGACGAGGAAGGCCAGCGGGTCGGCCTCGATGTCCAGACAGCCGCGGCTGCCGCAGTGGCAGGGCGGTCCCTCCGGGTTGACGGTCAGATGGCCGACCTCGAGGGCCAGGCCCGCGCTGCCGGTGTGCAGCCGCCCGTCGAGGACCAGCGCCCCGCCGACGCCGCGGTGGCCGGTGGCGACGCAGAGCAGGTGCTGGGCGCCGCCGCCCGCCCCGTGGCGGTGCTCGGCCAGGGCCGCGAGGTTGACGTCGTTGCCGGCGAGGCCGGTCAGGGGCGCCCCGGACGGGCCGCGGACGCCCGCCGCGGCGAGGCTCCGGGTGAACAGCTCGCGTACGGGCGCGCCCGCGGGCCAGGCGATATGCAGCGGGTTGAGGGCGGTGCCCTCCGGTTCGGCCACCGCGGAGGGGACCGCGAGCCCGGCGCCCACGCAGCGGCGGCCGCTCGCGCGCAGCAGCCGGGCCCCGGCCTCGACGACCGCGTCGATGACATGTGCCGGATCGGCCGGCACGGTCATACAGCCGGGGTCGGTGGCCACGATCCGGCCGCCGAGCCCGACCAGAGCCGCGCGGAAGCCGTCGGCGTGCACCTGGGCGGCGAGGGCCACCGGGCCGTGGGGGGCGATCGCGAGGCGGTGCGAGGGGCGGCCCTGCGCCCCGGCGGCCCCCAGCGGGCGGGAGTCGACCTGGATCAGGCCGAGCGCTTCGAGTTCGGCGGCGACGGCGCCCGCGGTCGCTCTGGTCACGCCGAGTTCGGTCGTGAGCACCGCCCGCGTGGGCGCTCGGCCGGTGTGTACGAGCTCCAGGGCCGGGCCGAGAGCGCTTCGGCCCCGCTCGAGCCTTGTCCGTGTCTGGGTCACGCCCCTATTCTCACTTTGTGCCGACACGAAACAAAACATGGACGGCCATTCCGGGGAGGCGGCGCCCCGCCGTGGCCGACCGATCGCTCGTTCAACTGCGCACCGCCATCACCGCGTTCTTCGCCCTCGACGGATTCATATTCGCCGGTTGGGTGGTCCGGATCCCCGCGATCAAGGACCGGACCGGCGCGTCGGAAGGCGTCCTCGGGCTCGCTCTGCTGGGCGTTTCGGCGGGCGCGGTGGCCACCATGATGATCACCGGTCGGCTCTGCCGCCGCTTCGGCAGCCACGCCACGACGGTGGCCTTGGCCGTCCTGTTCTCGCTCAGCGTCGCGCTGCCGCCGCTGACCGGCTCCGCGCTCGCCCTCGGGCTGGTCCTGCTGGTCTTCGGGGCCGGGTTCGGCGGGCTCAACGTCGCCATGAACAGCGCGGCCGTCGATCTCATCGCCGCGCTGCGCCGCCCCGTCATGCCCAGCTTCCACGCCGCGTTCAGCCTGGGCGGGATGGCCGGGGCGGCCCTGGGCGGGCTGATAGCGGGGCGGCTGAGCCCCACCACCCACCTGTCGCTCCTCGCCGCGTGCGGGCTGCTGCTCGCGGCGGTCGCGGGCCGGGCCCTGATCCGCCTCCCGGTCCCCGTGCCCGTACCGGCGCCGCTTGAGGAAGGCACAGTGGGCGCGGCTCCGGATGGGCGGACCCCCGGGGGCGGTTCCCGGAGCGCGGCGCGCCGGCTGGTCGCCGTCTTCGGGCTGATCGCGCTGTGTACGGCGTACGGCGAGGGCGCGATGGCAGACTGGGCCGCGCTCCATCTGGACCAGGACCTGGACGCGTCCCCGGGGGTCGCCGCGGCGGGCTACTCGGTCTTCGCCCTGATGATGGCCGTCGGCAGGCTGAGCGGCACCGCGCTCCTCGAACGGCTCGGCCAGACCCGCACGCTGGTCGCGGGCGGCACCACGGCCGCGGCCGGCATGCTGCTCGGCGCGCTCGCCCCCACCGTCTGGCTCGCGCTCCTCGGCTTCGCCGTCACCGGTCTCGGCCTCGCCAATCTCTTCCCGGTCGCCATCGCGCGGGCGGGCGCCCTGACCGGGCCGAGCGGGGTCGCCGCGGCCTCCACCTTCGGCTACGGCGGGATGCTGCTCGGCCCGCCGGCCATCGGTTTCCTGGCCGACGGGCTCTCCCTGCCGACCGCCCTGACCACGGTCGCCCTGCTGGCGGCGGTGGCGGCAGCCGTGGCGTACGGTGCGCGCCGGGCAGGTCAGCCCGCCGACGAGCCGACGTGAGCCCAAGTCCACTGCCCGGGCACGGGATGTTCGATCAAAACTGGCAGAATTCCGCCATGGACATTGCCGAGTTGATCGACGCTCTGGACCGGGATGGCCGACTGCTGGCCGACGCCGCGCAGCAGGCCGGGCCGGACGCGCAGGTGCCCACATGCCCCGATTGGCGGGTACGGGACCTGCTGGCACACATCGGGATGGTGCACCGCTGGGTGACCCGTACCCTCACCGAGGGGCTGACCGAAAGGGTGCGACCCCAGCCCGGCCAGGAGCCCGAGGACGCGGATCTGACGCCCTGGTTCCGCGACGGCCACGGCGCGCTGGTCAAGGCGCTGAACGAGGCCGACCCCGAGGGACAGTACTTCACCATCCTGCCCACCTCGGACTCGCCGCTCGCGTTCTGGGCGCGGCGGCAGGCACATGAGACGGCGATCCACCGGGTCGACGCGGAGTCGGCGGCGGGCAAGGACCTCTCCCCCGTCACCCCGGCCTTCGCGGCCGACGGCCTCGGCGAGCTGCTGGCCGGGTTCCACGCCACCGAGCGGAGCAAGGTGCGCACGGAGACACCGCGCACCCTGCGGCTGCGGGCCACGGACGCCGAGGTCGTCTGGACGGTGCGGCTGACCGACGCCCCTCCGCGCGCCGAGGTCGGCGACGCCGGAGAGGCCGACTGCGAGCTGTCCGGTTCGGCGGAGGAGCTGTATCTGACGCTGTGGAACCGCCTGCCGATGGCGCGGCTGCGGGCCACGGGCGACACATCGCTGGCCGAACTGTGGCGGGAGCGCTCGGGCTTCTGAGACGGGTGGGGCGTACGCCGGGCTTTCCGGTGTACGCCCCACTGCACCCCTCGGCGAGACCTTAGGCTGGTGGCATGACAGGCCTGCACCCCGTGAGCGGTCCCCGTACCCAGGACGAACGCGACGCCGTCACCGTGGAGATCATGTTCGCGGTCGTCACCGGCGCCCTGCTGGCGGCCCTGCTGTTCTTCGTCTGCGCGAGCCCGGCCCTCTTCGGCGACCTGGGCAGCGCGGCGGAGAAGACCTGGCTGACGGGCGCCGCCATCACGGCCACCGTCGGGTTCGCCGCCCGGGTCCTCCAGGTCCTGTGGTGGCTGCCGCGCAAGCGGCGCGGCTGACGTTCTCCCCCCGTAGGCAAGAGGTCCTGAGGCAAGAGATCCTGGTATGACGCATTGGCGGTGCGCGGGGCTGCGCTGGGGCCGGTCGGGCCCCGCGCTGGCCTGGCACCACCCCGCCCACGGCGACCGCGCCTCCCCGCTGTCGCCGGGCCGCCCGATGGGGTTCACGGCCGGGTCCGGGCGCCTGTGCGTCGGTGTGCGCAGGGGCGCCCGGCACACGCCGTGCCCGGTGGGCGCCGAGGTGCCCGCGTCCGCTGTCTCCGCCCAGTGCCCGGACTGCGCCCGGCTGGACCGCTCGTACTCGGTGGCCGCCGACACCCGCACCGACGACCCGCGCCCGTACGACGTCTATCTCGCCTGGTTCGGCGCGGATCTGATCAAGGTCGGGATCACCGCGGCCGAACGCGAGGGGGCCCGGCTGCTCGAACAGGCCGCGCTCTCCTACACCTTGCTCGGGCGCGGCCCGCTGATGGCCGCCCGCCGGGCGGAGGCCGTGCTGGGCGCCGCGCTCGGGGTGCCGGACCGCTTCCCGTACGCCGCCAAGCGCGCCGCCCGTGAGGCCCCGCCGCCCCAGCGGGAGCGCGCGGCGGCGCTCGCCGCGCTGCACGCGCGGGCGTGCGCCCTGGGCGGGCTCCCGGAATCCCTCGCCCTGTGTCCATGTGCGCCCGTCCACCATGACGCCGTCTTCCACCTGGACCGTGTGCGCCCGGTGCACGGCGTCATCCGGCTCGCCCCCGGCCGTACGGTGGCGGGCCAGGTGGAGGCCGTGGCCGGGCCGGATGTCCACCTGACCGACTCGGCGGACCGCGCCCTGCTGCTCGACACCCGGCAGCTGGCGGGCTGGCCGCTGGCCGCGGCCCCCGCGGACGCCGCCACCACGGCGGAGGTGGCCGCGCCGGTGCGGGAGGCGGCCGAGCCGGAGGGGCTGTTCTGACCGGGCGGTGCGGGGCGGGCCCGGCGGGCCGGGGGGAACCCGAGCCGGAAATCAATCAGCCGAGCCAGCCCGGGCGTACCAGGCCCGACTCGTAGGCGAGGACGACGAGTTGGGCGCGGTCGCGCGCGCCCAGCTTGATCATCGTGCGGCTGACATGGGTCTTCGCGGTGAGCGGGCTGACGACCAGCCGCCGGGCGATCTCCTCGTTCGACAGCCCGATGCCCACCAGCGCCATCACCTCCCGCTCGCGCTCGGTCAGCTCCGCGAGCACGGTGGCGGGCGCCGGCTCCTTCGACCGGGCGGCGAACTCGGCGATGAGCCGGCGCGTGACGCCGGGCGAGAGCAGCGCGTCGCCCGCGACGACCGCCCGTACGGCGCGCAGCAGCTCCTCGGGCTCGGTGTCCTTGACCAGAAACCCGGAGGCGCCCGAGCGGATCGCCTCGAAGACGTACTCGTCGAGCTCGAAGGTGGTCAGCATGACCACCTTCACCTCGGCGAGCGCGGGGTCCTCGGTGATCCGGCGGGTGGCGGCGAGGCCGTCGAGCTGTGGCATGCGGATGTCCATCAGGACCACGTCCGGGCGCACCTCACGGACCTGCGCCACCGCCCGCTCGCCGTCGGCGGCCTCGCCGACCACCTCGATGTCGGGCTGAGCGTCCAGCAGGGCGCGGAACCCGGCGCGGACCAGCACCTGGTCGTCGGCGAGCACTACACGGATCAGGGAGCTCAAGGGGCCTCCAAGGTGGTCGCGTCGCCCGACGGCGTCTCGTGCCTCGGTGTCGGGGACACCGTAGCGGCGGTGAGCGGAAGGCGGGCCCGGACCCGGAAGCCGCCGTCCGGGCGTGGCCCGGCCACCACCGTGCCGCCGAGCGCGCCGGCCCGCTCACGCATGCCGACCAGGCCGTTGCCACCGCCGGCGACCCCGTGCGTCGGGCCGACGGCGGTCGCCGGACCGTCGTCGTCGATCCGCAGCTCCAGCTCGGCCGGGGCGTAGCGCAGCAGGACCCGGGCGGTGCGGGAGCCGGAGTGGCGGACGATGTTGGTCAGGGCCTCCTGGACGATACGGAAGGCGGCGAGGTCGGTGCCGGGCGGCAGGGCGGTCCGTACGCCGTCCACCTCGACGCTCACCGCGAGGCCCATGCCACGAGCCTGTTCGGTCAGCTCGTCCAGCCGGTCCAGGCCGGGGGCGGGCGAGCGGGGCGCGTCCCCGGGCGTCCTGAGCGTGTCCAGGACCTGGCGGACCTCGCCCAGCGCCTCCTTGCTGGCCGCCTTGATCGTGGTCAGGGCGGTACGGGCCTGCTCGGGGTCCTGGTCGAGGAGGGCGAGGCCGACGCCCGCCTGGACGTTGATCACCGAGATGCTGTGGGCGAGGACGTCGTGCAGCTCGCGGGCGATGCGCAGCCGCTCCTCGTCGGCGCGGCGCCGCTCCGCCGCCTCCCGCTCGGCGCGCTCGCGGGCCCATTGCTCCCGCCGTACGCGAGCGAGCTCGGAGGCGGCGACGACCGCCACCACCCAGGCCACGACGACCGCCTCCGGCCCCCAGGCGGCAGGACCGTCGCCTGCGGGCGGCAGCCATCGATAGAGCCAGTGGGCGATGAGCAGATGGGCGGCCCACAGCCCCCCGAGCGCACTCCAAGCGGCCGCCCGCCGCCCGGCGGCCACGGCGGCGAAGCAGGCGACGACGACGCTGAGGAAAACCGGGCCGTACGGGTATCCGGCGCCGAGGTAGAGCGCGGTGACGGCCGAGGTGGCGAGGACGGCGAGCTGGGGGTGTCGATGGCGCACGAGGAGCAGCGCGGGCCCGGCCACCAGCAGCGCCCGGCCGGCGAGGCCGAGGTCGGCCCGCTCGGGCTGGCTGTGCGCGGCGAACTGCGTCCCGACCAGCTGGAGGAACGCGACGACCAGCGAGGAGCGCCACGGCAGACGGGCGGCGGGGCCCGCGCTCCACCGCGGAGGCCCCCAGGGCCGGGCGGCTGCCTGGCCGGATCCAGGGTGCCATCCTCGGGAGAATTCACGCATACCCGCAACGCTAGACCGGCCCGGGCCGCGACGGCGTCGCCCCGGGGCGGTGGCCGGACGTACTCCCGGTGGAGTACGTGGCGTGGGTGCGCGACGGCCGGGGACACCCGGCCCGGGGGCCGGCCACCGATCAGTCGGCCACCGATCGACACCGCTCGACACGCCGGGCTACGGCAACCGGGCGACGCTCGACCAGGGGAAACCAAATCCGGGCCACCGCCCCTGGCCTGGCCATCCGCGTATCCCGGTGTCCTGGGACACGCGCGCTGCGGGTGCACACGCCCCGAAATCCCCACACAGTGAAAAACGTGATGTACCGGCCCCTTCCGTGACGGTTGGGGCGGGTGACCTACGGAGCCGGGCTGAGGTGCTGCGCTATGCGTGTAACCGGACTTGGGCATGCTGGACTGTTCATCGAAACCGCCGCCGGAACGGTGCTCTGCGACCCCTGGGTCAACCCGGCCTTCTTCGGCTCGTGGTTCCCGTTCCCCGACAACACCGACCTGGACTGGGACCACTACGGGCGGGCCGCGGACTACCTGTACGTATCACATCTGCACCGTGACCACTTCGACGCGGAGAACCTGCGCCGCAATGTGCGCAAGGACCTCACCGTACTGCTCCCCGCCTTCGCCACCGACGAGTTGGAGTTCGAGCTGCGTGCGCTCGGATTCAGCGAATTCCTGCGCACCGAAAGCGGTGTCCCGGTCGAGCGCGATGGCCTGCGCATCATGATCACCGCCCTGACCGGCCCCGGCGACGGCCCCATCGGCGACTCCGCGCTGTCGCTGGACGACGGGGAGACGGTGCTGCTCAACCAGAACGACGCACACCCGCTGGACATCCCCTCGATCCGGGCGTTCGGCGAGGTCGACGCGCACTTCCTGCAGTTCTCCGGCGCCATTTGGTGGCCGATGGTCTATCAACTGCCGGACACCGCGAAGCGGGAGTTCGCCGCCCGTAAGCGCGAGGGGCAGTCCGAGCGGGCGCTGCGCTATATCGACGCCGTCGAGGCCAAGCATGTGTTCCCCAACGCCGGCCCGCCCTGCTTCCTCGACGAGGACCTGTTCCAGTTCAACGGCACCGGCCGTGAGGGGACAAGCATCTTCGTCGACCAGAAGGAGTTCCTGGCGGAGCTCGCCGAGGCGCGGCCGGACACCTCGGCGCATCTGCTGCTACCGGGCACCGTCGCCGAACCGCTGCACACCGCGTGCAAGCTCACCCACCGCTACACCGCCAAGGAGATCGACCACATCTTCGAGCACAAGGACGCATATCTACGTGACTTCGCCCGCAGACAGCAGCCCGCGCTCGCCGCCGAGCGCGCCTCGCGCGCCCCGGCGCTGCCGCCCGAACGCCTGCTGGCCGAACTCAAGCAGTGGTGGGAACCGCTGTTGGCGCGCGCGGACCGGATCTGCGACGGGGTCGGCGGCCCGGTGCGGCTGGATGTGGACGACACCCCGATCGTGATCGACTTCCCGGCCCGCCAGGTCCGCCGCTGGGACGGTGAGCGCTGCCGCTACACGCTCTCCACCACGGGCGACCTGGTGGCCACCAACATCGCCCGGCGCGAGGTCGACTGGTCGAACAGTCTGCTGCTGTCCCTGCGCTTCAGCGCCAGTCGGATCGGGCCGTACAACGAATTCCTGTACGTGTTCTTCAAGTGTCTGTCCAGCGAGCGCGTCGAGTACGTGGAGAACTACTACGACTCCGGGCACGACGACGGCCAACACGTCGAACTGGGCGACTGGCGCGTCCAGCGGCGCTGCCCGCATCTGCGCGCCGACCTCGGCCGGTTCGGACAGCTCGACGGCGACGAGCTCACCTGCACCCTGCACGGCTGGCGTTACGACCTGTCCACCGGCCGCTGTCTGACCGCCGACGGCCACGACATCCGGGCCGAGCGGACAGCACCGGCCGACAGCTGAGGGCCCGGCTTCTGACCGGGGCGTGATCGCGGGAACCAGACCAGCCCATTCCGCGTCGTTTGCAGCAGGACACCTTGTTGTACGGTGCACAAGGTTGCAAAACGCAAGTCTGGGCAAGTCACGCCCCGGGGCAGGGAGACAACGGCTGATGGGGTGGGATCTGACCCCCGACTGGTTGGATGACGCGGTCGAGTCGGGCACTGAGGCCGTCGGGGACGGTGTGGAGTGGCTGGGGAACAAGTCCGCGGAGGGTCTGGACAAGGTCGGCTGGGAGGGCGGGGCGGACTGGGTCCGTGACAAGTCCCGTTCGGCGGCGAACGCCCTGGGCGCCGATGTCGCCGAGTTCCAGCTGGACGAGACCGAGGACCCCAAGAAGCTGATCTTCGGCAGTGCCGGGAAGCTCCGGTCCACGGCCACGCATCTGCGGGACTTCCACAAAGCCTTCGACCAGGTCGGCAACGGCCTCAAGGGGCTGGACGCCTCCCATCTCAAGGGCAAGAGCGCGGACGCCTTCCGCAACAAGGTGTCCGTCGAACCGAAGAAGTGGTTCAAGGCCGCCGACGCGTGTGAAAAGGCCGCGCTGGCGCTGGAGGGCTTCGCGGGGACCGTGGAGTGGGCGCAGGGTCAGGCGCAAGACGCGATCGACGCGTACAAGGCGGCGAAGAAGGCGTCGGAGGAGGCGCGTTCGGCCTACAACGGGAAGGTGGACGCGTACAACGCGGCCGTGGACACGTACAACGCCGCCGTGGAGGACGGGAAGGAACCGGGGGCGAAGCCGAAGAAGCCGGGCGATTTCGCCGACCCGGGCCCCGCCAAGGCGAAAGCTGCGCAGGAGAAGCTGGACGAGGCGCGGCGGCAGCGGAACCGGGCGGAGGAGACGGCGGTCAAGGCGGTGGCGCAGGCCCGGGATGCCGCTCCGCCCAAGCCGTCGTACAGCGAGCAGGTCGCCGATGGGCTGGACGGGCTGCAGTTGGACGCGTCGCATTTCGTCGGTGGTGTGGTGAAGGGGACGGCTGGGCTGGTCAATTTCGCCCGTGGGCTCAATCCGCTGGACCCGTACAACATCACCCACCCCGCCGAGTACGTCACGAACCTGAACAGCACCGCGGCCGGGCTGGTGACGATGGCCAATGATCCTGTCGGGACGGGCAAGACCATGCTCGACGCCTTCGCCAAGGACCCGT
>NZ_NCSM01000029.1:137798-140037 GCF_002224125.1 Streptomyces sp. NBS 14/10 | reverse complement strand
CCGCTGGTCTTCCGCCGCCGGGTGGAGTCGGGCTATGCGGCGGGGGGTTGGTTCGGGCCGTCGTGGTCGAGCACGGCCGACCAGCGGCTGGAGATCGACGCCGAGGGTGTGGTGTTCATCAGCGAGGACGGCCTGCTGCTGTCCTATCCGCACCCCGCCCCCGGCCTGCCGACCCTCCCCGAGGCGGGTCCGCGCTGGCCGCTGGAGCGGGACGCCGACGGCGACTACACCCTCACCGACCCCGCCAGTGGCCGCGTCCTCCACTTCACCGGCCCGGAAGGCGGGGGTGACGGGGTGGCGCGGCTGGCGCAGGTCATGGACCAAAGCAGCCACGTCATCACCTTCGACCACGACGACGAGGGGGCGCCCACCGATATCCGCCACAGCGCGGGCTATCACCTGAAGCTGACCACCGCCGACGGCCGGATCACCGCCCTCCACCTGGCGGGCGCGGCAGCGGACGGCTCGGATCAGGAGCTGGTCCGCTACGGGTACACCGACGGCAACCTGACCGAGGTCATCAACTCCTCAGGGCTGCCGCTGCGGTTCGCGTACGACGACGAGCGCCGGGTCATCTCCTGGACGGACACCAACGACCGCCGCTACGACTACGTCTACGACAACCGCGACCGCTGTATCGCGGAGGGCGGCGAGGCGGGCCACATATCGGTCCGTATCGACTACCACGACGCCGACCCCGCCACCGGCCACCGGGTCACGACGGTCACCACGCCCGAGGGCCACACCAGCCGCTATGTCGTCAACGACGCCTGCCAGGTCATCGCCCAGACCGACCCCCTGGGCCACACCACCCGCACCACCTACGACCGCCACCACCGCCCCCTGACCCACACCGACCCCCTCGGCCACACCACCACCCACACCTACGACGCGGCCGGGCACCTCACCACCCTCACCCGCCCCGACGGCCTGGAAACACACACCACCTACAACGCCCTGGGCCTCCCGGTGACCATCACCGGCCCGGACGGGACCACCTGGCACCAGACCTGGGACGAGGCAGGCCGCCGCACCAGCCTCACCGACCCCGCCGGCCACACCACCCGCTACACCTACGACGACCGCTTGATCGCCACCACTGACGCGCTAGGGCAAACCACGCGCGTGATGTGTGACCCGGCGGGCCTCCCGGTGGAGATCACCGACCCACTCGGCGCCACCACCCACTACCAGCGCGACGTCTTCGGCCGCCCCACCACCATCACCGATCCGCTCGGCCACACCACCCACCTGGAGTGGACCGTCGAGGGCAAGCTCACCGCCCGCACCTACCCAGACGGCACGACCGAATCCTGGACATACGACGGCGAGGGCAACTGCACCAGCCACACTGGTCCCACCGGCGCGACCACCACCTACGAGTACACCCACTTCGACTTGCTGGCCGCCCGCACCGACCCGGACGGGGTGCGCTACGCGTTCGCCCACGATGCCGCGCTGCGCCTCACCCAGGTCACCAACCCCCAGGGCCTGACGTGGAGTTACGAGTACGACGCGGCGGGCCGCATGGTGTCCGAGACGGACTTCGACGGCCGTACCCTCAGCTACGCACACGACGCGGCGGGACGCCTCACCGCCCGCACCAACCCACTCGGCCAGGCCCTGGCCTTCGAACGCGACACGCTCGGCCGTACGATCCGCAAAACCACCGACGGCCGCACCACCGCCTACGACTACGACCCCGCCGGGCGCCTGGCCTCGGCCACCGGGCCCGACGTCGAGCTGATCTACCAGCGCGACCGGATGGGCCGCGTCAAATCCGAGATGGTGAACGGCCGGGTCCTCACCCACACCTACGACGCCCTGGGCCGCCGCATCCGCCGCATCACCCCCACCGGCGCCACCACCACCTACACCTTCGACGCGGCGGGCAACCGCACCACCCTCACCGCCTCCGGCCACACCCTCGACTTCGACCACGACGCCGCGGGCCGCGAAACCGCCCGCCGCCTCGACGACACCCTCACCTTCACCCACACCTGGGACCCCCTCGGCCGGCTCACCGAACAGACCCTCACCGGCCCAGCCGCCGCCACCGCCCCTCTCCACCACCGCGCCTACACCTACCGCGCCGACGGCCACCTCACCGCCATCGACGACCAGCACGCCGGGCCCCGCACCTTCGACCTCGACGACTCGGGCCGCGTCACCGCTGTGCACGCGAGGCGCTGGACGGAGAGCTACGCGTACGACGAGGCGGGCAACCAGAGCCACGCCA
>NZ_NCSM01000029.1:391-137656 GCF_002224125.1 Streptomyces sp. NBS 14/10 | reverse complement strand
ACGACCCCCTCGGCCGCCGCACCACCAAACAACGCCTCGCCGCCGATAGCGAAACGGTCATGGAGCAGGTGGACTTCACCTGGGACGGGCCCGTCCTCGTCGAGCAGACCACCACGACGACCGGCCTCCCCCGGCCCGTCACCCTCACTTGGGACCACCAGGGCCTGCAGCCGATCGCCCAGACCGAGCGCATCACCGACACCACCACCCAACGTCAGGTCGACCAGCGCTTCTTCGCCATCGTCACCGACCTCGTCGGCACCCCCACCCACCTCATCGACGAAACCGGCGACATCGCCTGGAACACCCGCACCACCCTCTGGGGCACCACCACCTGGGCCGCCACCAGCACCACGTACACACCCCTCCGCTTCCCAGGCCAGTACTACGACCCCGAAACCGGCCTCCACTACAACCACCACCGCTACTACGACCCCACCACCGCCCGCTACCTCACCCCCGACCCCCTCGGACTCACCCCCGCCCCCAACCCCACCACCTACGTCCACAACCCCACCACCTGGAGCGACCCCCACGGTCTGACGCCCTGCAAGCCCTCCCTCAAGGATCGTCTGAGGTCCATGTTCGGCCGGGATTCCGGGGCCCCGCAGACGCCGGCACCGGAGCCGGCGGCTGCCCGGCCGCCTCTCATGCTGGAGTCACCCAACCCCGGCATCGGTGCGGTCAGCGACCTGTACGGCCCGTTCCACCGGCTGGGCTCGCCGACGCAGACGGTCGGGGTGACACAGCAGGTCGTCGAGTCGGGAGAGTTGTGGGGACGCGCCTCACGCTGGGGAGGCGAGGAGATGGTGCAGGCCCACCGAGGCGCCATTCCGAACAGCGCGCCACCCGGAAGCTTCGAGTTCTACACCTCGGTCGAGCCCAAGCCGCTGAGAAACACACCGCCTGGCTATGTGGCGTGGGAGCTCGGCAGCGAGTCGGGGGTGGGTAGAGTCCACCACGGCGGCGAGGACTTCGCCTCGATCCCTGTCTTCGTCACGGAGGTGCGGTAGCGTGCGGCGCATTGATGCGGCGGCCTTCCAGGGGTCCTCTCAGGCATATGTCGCCCAACTCGATGTGACGACCGAGGGCCTGGAGTCCCGCTGGGGCCCTCATGAGCTGACCAGGGATGACCTGGGCGACTGGTTCACCTTCGCCTTCGCGCTCGACAGCGGATCCCTCGCGGCCCTGGTACGGGAGGTCGAACACGCCCCGCGCCCCGGCTACATCCTGACGGCCATCGGCGGTGAGGACCCGCGCGCCGTGCTGACGGAGTTCCTTGCCGAATCGGGGTTGAGCGCGGATCGCGTCACCCATGAAGGCTTCGACTGAGGCCGCCTCAGGCCCCGAAGTACCTGCCAAAGGACCATAGGGCCCGGCGTCGGCACACCGCCGACGCCGGGCCCTTTGTCATGTGCGGTCTCCCTCCCCACACCAATCCATTCATGGCAACCGGTCGCATCCCCTGGCTCAGCCGTTCGCTCCGGATCCATTGACCCTCTCGCGAGCGCGGCCATACCGTAGAGACCGGTTGCTATAGAGACCGGTTGCTATGACATCCCCCGAGCCGGAGGCCATGCCTTGCCCGAGCGCCCACTGGCGTTGTTCGCCATGAGTACGAAGACCCTGCCCAGCGTCTACCCGCCCGAGGTACTGGACCGGCTGCGGACCTCCGTGGAGGTCGATCCGTCGCTGATCGCCGAGGATTTCCGGGATCCGCGGGTACGGAGCGCCCTCGGGCGGGCCGAGATCCTGCTGACCGGGTGGGGCTGCCCGTTGATCGACGCGGCGGTGCTCGACGCCGCGCCCAAGCTGCGTGCCGTGCTGCACGCCGCGGGCTCGGTCAAGGGCATCATGGCCCCCGGCTGGTGGAAGCGCGGGCTGGTCGTCTCGTCCGCCGCGGACGCCAACGCGCTGCCGGTCGCCGAGTACACCCTCGGCATGATCATCCTGGCGGGCAAGGACCTCTTCGCCGCCCGCGAGCGCTACCGCTCGCTGCGCACCTTCCCCCTCGCCGAGATCATCCCCGGCATCGGCAACTTCGGGCGGCGCGTCGGCATCGTCGGCGCCTCGCGGATCGGACGGCGCGTCATCGAGCTGCTGCGCCCGCTGGACTTCGAGGTGTTCCTCGCCGATCCGTACGTCGGCGAGGCCGAGGCGGCCGCGCTGGGCGTCCAACTGCTGTCGCTGGACGCGCTGCTCCAACACAGTGACATCGTCTCGATCCACGCCCCCGCGACCCCCGAGACCCACCACCTGATCGGCCGCCGTGAGCTCGCGCTGATGCCGGACGGCGCGGTGCTGATCAACACCGCGCGTGGCAGCCTGGTGGACCACGACGCGCTGACCGAGGAGGTGCGCACGGCGCGGCTCAGCGCCGTCCTCGACGTCACGGAGCCGGAGCCGCTGCCCGCGGACTCCCCCCTCTTCGAATCGCCGGGCGTCTTCATCACCCCGCACCTGGCGGGGTCGCAGGGCAACGAGGTACGCCGGCTCGGCCTGTCCGCGGTGGGTGAGTTGGAGCGGCTGCTGGCCGGGGTGCCGCTGTCCCATCAGGTGGATCACACGGAACTGGAACGCGCCGCGTGAGCCAGGCGGCCCCGGCCGGTGCCCGCCCCGCCCTGGTCCACGGCCACCCTGCCTCGGCCGACGCCCGCCCTGCCCTGGCCGGTGCCTGCCCCGCTCGCTAGCAATCGATCTCTATCCCCAATCGCGCCGGACTCCGAGCTACCGGTTCGTACCACCGACCATGAGCAGCGAATTTGCCGGGCCCGAAAATTTCCGCGTACGACATCTTGTCCAGTGGAACCCCCACCTCTAGCTTCCATAGAGACCGATTTCTATGGTCTGAAACACCGGCTTCCCGGGAGGAACCCATGAACAGCAAGCGGGTCAGAGTGGCCACCTGTGCGGCGGTGGTGCTCTCCGTCGTCCTGACCGGCTGCGGCGGCAGTGATGGCGGCTCGACCGGGAAGGCCGAGGGCCCGGTCACCATCGAGTACTGGAACTGGCTCGAGGCCAAGAACGTCGACCCGGTGGTCGCCAAGTTCAACGCGACGCACAAGGACATCAAGCTCAAGTTTGTGAAGCAGGCCGACAACCCCGGCACCCAGCAGAATCTGCGCAACGCGGTCGCCGCCCAGAAACACGTCCCGTGTCTGGTCCAGAACTTCGGCGAGGCGCCGTCCCTGGCCTCCGAGGGGCTGGCCCAGGACGTGACGGAGGAGCTGACGCCGTATCTGAAGAAGGGCCTGTTCGCCGAGTCTGCGCTGCCCTCCGCGCGGGCGGTGGACAAGTACTACGCGGTCCCCGGCGGCGCCACGCCCCCGTTCATGATGATCAACCGCAAGGTGTACGACAAGTACGGCGTCAAGGCGCCCAAGACCTGGGACGATGTGATCGCCGCGGGCAAGGAGTTCAAGAAGCACGGCATCTACGTCATGAATCTGGCGGGTGAAGACCCGAGCACCCTCATCGAACTGGTGCAGCAGGCCGGGGGCTCCTGGTACAAGATCGACGGAGACAGGTGGAAGCTTGACTTCCTGTCTCCCGAGTCGCTGAAGGCCGCCGATGTCATCCAGCAACTGGTCGACAACGACCTGGTGGCCCATCAGACGTATACGGACAGGCCCGCGCTCATCAACTACTTCGACTCCGGGAAGATGGTGTCCCTGCCCACCTCCACCTGGCAGTTGCAGAACTACGAGCGCGAGTACAAGAAGTCGCTGGGCGACTGGGAACCGGTGGACCGGCCGCAGTTCAAGGACGCCACCGAGTTCGTCACCCCGATGCACTCGCCGACCAGCGGTCTGATCGTGCCCAAGGGCTGCGACCACGCGAAGGAGGCGGTCGAGGCCGCGGTGTGGCTGAACACCTCGAAGGACTCGACCGACGCCTCGTACCAGAAGGACACCAAGCAGTACACCTGGCCGGGCGCGATCCCCGACCCCTCCCCGTGGGTCGACTCGGCGGTGCCGGAGAAGCTCTTCGGCCCCAGGAAGTCCGAGGCGCGCGGCGTGATCCTCAAGTCCGTCAAGGCGGGCCGGGACAACTGGGTGGCGGGCCCCAACTACACCGGCATGTTCGCCGAGCTCCAGGACCAGTGGGCGAAGGTCACCGCGAAGAAGACCACCATGAAGGCGGCGCTGGAGCATATGCAGAAGTGGACGATCGCCGACCTCAAGCGGAAGAACATCAACGTCGATGGCTGACACGTCGATGGCCGACACGTCGAGGGCCAAGACGTCGAGGGCCGAGGGCATGGCCGCGGGCCGTCAGCCCGCGGCCGGCGCGCCGGGTACGCCCGGCGCCGCCGCGCCGCGGCTGCCGTGGCGGCGGATGATGGCGCTGAAGGGGGCGTCCTTCACCGCCCCCTTCTTCATCGGCTTCGCCCTCTTCACCCTGGCCCCCGTCCTCCTCGCGCTGCGCGAGAGCCTTTACTCCAAGCAGAGCTCCGGGCTCGGATTCGGCGAGAAGACCGTCGAGTTCACCGGGTTCGACAACTTCGCGCGGGGTCTGGAGGACGCCCACTTCTGGGCCGCGATGCTGCGGGTGGCGCTTTTCGCCGCGGTCGCCATCCCCACCATCATGCTGCTCAGCCTGATGATGGCGCTGCTGCTCGACGCGCTGAGCCACCGCCTGGCCGCCCGCTTCCGGGTGCCGTTGCTCATCCCGTACATGATTCCGGGCATTGTCGCCATTCTGATCTGGATCTATATCTACAGCCCGGTCGTGGGGCCGCTGACGCCGTTTCTCGCCCTCTTCGGGATCGACGCGAACTTCTACAGCGGCGAGATGATCTGGATCTCGCTCGGCAATCTGCTGGCCTGGAGCGGCGTCGGCTTCAACATGCTCATCGTCTACTCGGCGCTGCAGGCCGTACCGCGCGAGATCTTCGACAGCGCCCGGGTGGATGGCGCCTCCGAGTGGCGTATCGCCTGGTCGATCAAGGTGCCGCTGGTGCGCCGGTCCCTGGTGCTGATCACCGTGCTCAGCATCATCGGCACCCTGCAGATCTTCAGCGATCCGATGCTGTTCCGGACCATGACCCCGGAGACCGTGACCCGCGACTTCACCCCGATCATGGCGATCTACGACTGGGCGTTCCAGCAGGGCGAGTTCAACTACGCCGCCGCGCTGTCCATCATCCTCGCCCTGGTGGTCGGCGCCGCGTCCGCCGTCTTCTACAAACTCACCAACAAGGCCCCCGTATGACAGCGACACTCCAGCCCGCGCCCGCATCCGCGTCCGCCAAGCGGCGCGCCGTACGCCGCCGCACCGCGCCCGGTGCGGTCCGGCATGGCACGCGCACCAAGGTCCTGGTCATCACTGGTCTGGCGTTCTTCGTCATCTATTCGCTGGCCCCGGTGTGGTGGCTGCTGGTGGCCGCCACCAAGAGCCAGAACGATCTGTACACGTCCGACGGCCTGTGGTTCTCCCGGATCCACCTCGGGGACAACCTGCACCAGCTGTTCACCTACCAGGACGGCATCTTCATCCGATGGATGTGGAACACCGTCTACTACGGCGTCGTCGGCACCGCCGGGATGACACTGATCTGCGTCGCCTGCGGCTATGGGCTCGCGATGTACGAGTTCCGCGGCCGGGGCGTGCTGATGGGCTGCATCATCGGCTCGTTCCTGGTGCCCAGCGCGCTGCTCACCATCCCCTCGTTCCTCCTCTACAGCGACCTCCAGCTGATCGACACGCCCTACGCGATCATCCTGCCCGGCTTCTTCAACGCCTTCTCCGTCTATCTGGCGAAGGTGTACGCGGAAGGGGCCATCCCGCCCGAACTGCTGGAGGCCGCGCGGATCGACGGAGCGGGCGAGTACCGCATCTTCTTCCAGATCGGTGTCCGTCTGATGTCGACCGGGGCCGCCACCATCTTTCTGCTCGGCTTCGTCGCCAGCTGGAACAACTTCTTCGGACCGCTGATCTTCCTGCGCAGCCAGGAGAAGTGGACCGTGATGCTGGGCCTCTACTCCTGGCTCAAGGTCAAGATGGACACCTCCACCGATCTGACCGGCATGGTCGTCGTCGGCTCGATCGTCTCGCTGCTGCCCATGGTGATCCTGATGATCTCCTTGCAGCGCTTCTGGCGGTCGGGCATCACGCTCGGCAGCCTCAAGTGACGCCGCGCACACCGTGCGCGCATCCCCGCCGTGAAGCGGGCGCGACACGCCGGGCCTGACCACACCGCCGTGGGGTACCGGAGAGGGGCACGTCTACCCTGATCTGGCCGCCCTCTCGGCGGTGTGTTCGGTTTTGGGCAGCGACAGGAGTGCACGATGACCACTTCCACCCCAGTGGAAGCCCCTCCGGAGGGGCCGGGTGAGAGTCGTTTGCGCGCCTGGATGCTCAAGGGCCTGTCCGATATGGGCAAGAAGCCGGGCACGCAGACCCAGGACTCCGAAGGCTCCGAGGGCTCCGGGGACGCCGAGGGCCACCGCGGTCAGCGATGGTGGCGGGTGATGTGCCTGACCGGTGTCGACTACTTCTCCACCCTCGGCTATCAGCCCGGTATCGCCGCCCTGGCCGCCGGGCTGCTGTCCCCCATCGCCACCCTGGTGCTGGTGGTCGTCACCCTGGCCGGCGCACTGCCGGTCTACCGGCGGGTCGCGCAGGAGAGCCCGCACGGCGAGGGGTCCATCGCCATGCTGGAGCGGCTGCTGACCTTCTGGAAGGGCAAGCTGTTCGTCCTGACGCTGCTGGGGTTCGCCGCCACCGACTTCCTGATCACCATCACCCTCTCCGCGGCCGACGCCTCCACCCACCTGGTCGAGAACCCGCACTTCACCAGCACCCTGCACGGCCATGAGGTCGTCATCACGCTGGGCCTGGTCGCCCTCCTCGGCGCGGTCTTCCTCAAGGGCTTCACGGAGGCCATCGGGGTGGCGGTGGTCCTGGTCGGCGTCTATCTGGTGCTCAACGCGGTAGTGGTGCTGGTCGGCCTGTGGCATGTGGCCACCGCCTCCCACGTGGTCACCGACTGGTCCCAGGCGCTCACCGCCGAACACGGCAATCCGCTCGTCATGGTCGGCCTGGCGCTGGTGGTGTTCCCCAAGCTGGCGCTCGGCCTGTCCGGTTTCGAGACCGGCGTGGCCGTCATGCCCCATGTCGACGGCGGCCCCGGTAACACCGAGGAGCGGCTCGCAGGGCGGATCCGGGACACCAAGAAGCTGCTCACCACCGCCGCCGTGATCATGAGCGTCTTCCTGATCGCCAGCAGCTTCATCACCACCCTCCTCATCCCCCAGGACGAGTTCAAGGACGGCGGCCAGGCCAACGGCCGCGCGCTCGCCTTCCTGGCGCATGAGTATCTGGGGTCCGCGTTCGGCAGCGTCTACGACGCCGCGACCATCGGCATCCTGTGGTTCGCCGGCGCCTCGGCCATGGCCGGGCTGCTCAACCTCATGCCGCGCTATCTGCCCCGCTATGGCATGGCGCCGCACTGGGCCCGCGCCGTACGCCCCATGGTCATCGTCTTCATCCTGGTCGCCTTCCTGGTCACCTGGATCTTCGACGCCGACGTCAACGCCCAGGGCGGCGCCTACGCCACCGGGGTGCTGGTCCTGATGACCTCCGCCGCGATCGCCGTCACCATCGCTGCCCGGCGCGCCGGGCAGCGTGGCTGGACCATCGGCTTCGGCGTCATCTCCGCCGTCTTCGGGTACACGACCGCGGTCAATGTCGTGGAGCGGCCCGACGGTGTGAAGATCGGCGCCTGTTTCATCGCGGGCATCATGGCCGTCTCCCTGCTGTCCCGGCTGGCCCGCGCCTTCGAGCTGCGCGTCACCGAGGTGGACCTGGACCCCATGGCCGAGCGGTTCGTCCGTGACACCGCAACCCGCCGGATGCGGTTCATCGCCAATGAGCCCGACAGCCGCGACGCGGCCGAGTACCGCGACAAGATCCAGCAGATCCGGGCGGACAACGACGTCCCCGTCGACGAGGACTTCGTGTTCGTCGAGGTCACCGTCCGCGACCCCTCCGACTTCGAATCCGCGCTGCGCGTCCGGGGCGAGGTACTGCACGGGCGCTACCGGGTGCTCACCCTCGACGGCTCCAGCATCCCCAACTCGCTGGCCGCGCTGCTGCTGCAGGTGCGGGACCTGACCGGGTGCCGGCCGCATATCTACTTCGAGTGGACCGAAGGCAGCCCCTTCGCCCAGTTCCTGCGGTTCTTCCTGTTCGGCCAGGGCGAGGTCGCCCCGGTCACCCGCGAGGTGCTGCGCGAGGCCGAGCCCGACCGGACCCGCCGCCCCCACGTACACGTCGGCTGAGCCACCACCGGGCCCGGCCTCCGGGGTGGCCGCTCGACGTCACCTGTCATCGGCCAGCGCGGCGTTGAGCTCGACGACGTTCACCCGCTTCTCGCCGAGGAAGCCGAGGACCCGGCCCTGGACGTGTGCGGCGACGAGCCGCCGTACCGTCGCTGGCTTGAGACCGCGGGCCTTGGCGACGCGGTTGACCTGCTGATAGGCGTACGTCGGTGAGATATGCGGGTCGAGGCCGGAGCCGGACGCGGTGACGGCGTCGACCGGTACGTCCTCGGGGTCGACCTTGTCGTACCCGGCGACGGCGACGCGCCGCTGCTCGACCGTCTTGACCAGGTCCGGGTTGTTCGGCCCCAGGTTGGACGCGCCGGAGGCCAGCGGGTCGTATCCGCCGGCGGAGGGGCGGGGCCGGAACCACTGGGGGCCGGGGCCGGTGTTCTGGCCGATCAGGCTGGAGCCGACGGTCCTGCCGCGGCGTTCGATCCGCGAGCCGTCCGCCTGGTCCCGGAACGCCAGCTGCGCCACGCCGGTGACGGCGAGGGGATAGAGGATGCCGGTCACCGCGGTGAACACGAGCAGCAGCCGCAGGGCGGACAGATGGCGGCGGACCGTGCGGGGAAGGGGGCCGGGCATGGGGTCGCCTTCTTCCTGTGTCAGGGGTCAGCGCAGTCCCGGGATGAACTGGACGATCAGGTCGATCAGCTTGATGCCGAGGAAGGGCAGGACGAGCCCGCCCAGGCCGTAGACCCGGATGTTGCGGCTCAGCAGGGACGCCGCCGAGGACGGCCGGTAGCGCACTCCGCGCAGCGCGAGCGGGATCAGCGCGACGATGATCAGTGCGTTGAAGACGATCGCCGAGGCGATGGCCGAGGTGGGGCTGTGCAACCGCATGACGTTGAGCTTGTCCAGGCCGGGGTAGACCGCGGCGAACATCGCGGGGATGATCGCGAAGTACTTGGCCACGTCGTTGGCGATCGAGAAGGTGGTCAGCGCACCACGGGTGATCAGCAGCTGTTTGCCGATCTCGACGATCTCGATCAGCTTGGTCGGGTTGGAGTCCAGATCCACCATGTTCCCGGCCTCCTTGGCGGCCGAGGTGCCGGTGTTCATGGCCACGCCCACGTCCGCCTGGGCCAGCGCCGGGGCGTCGTTGGTCCCGTCGCCGGTCATCGCCACCAGCTTGCCGCCCGCCTGCTCCCTTCTGATGAGCGCCATCTTGTCCTCGGGCGTGGCCTCGGCGAGGAAGTCGTCGACCCCCGCCTCGTCGGCGATCGCCCGGGCGGTCAGCGGGTTGTCGCCCGTGATCATGACGGTGCGGATGCCCATCCGGCGCAGTTCCTCGAACCGCTCCCGCATACCGTGTTTGACGACGTCCTTGAGATGGATGACGCCCAGGACCCGGGCGGTCCCCTCCGTACGCTCGGCGACCACCAGCGGGGTGCCGCCCCATTCGGAGATCCGGTCCACGACGCCCTGGACCTCGTCGCCGGGCCGCCCGCCGTGTTCGTTCACCCAGGCGGTGACCGCCGCGGCGGCGCCCTTGCGGACCTGTCGGCCTTCGACGTTCACGCCGCTCATCCGGGTCTGGGCGGTGAAGGGCAGGTATTCGGCGCGGGCCAGCTCGCCCTCGTCGCGGGCGCGCAGTCCGTACCGCTCCTTGGCGAGGACGACCACCGAACGGCCCTCGGGCGTCTCGTCGGCGAGCGAGGAGAGCTGGGCCGCGTCCGCGAGATCGTCGACGCCCGCCCCGTCGACCGGCAGGAACTCGGCGGCCTGGCGGTTGCCGAAGGTGATGGTGCCCGTCTTGTCCAGCAGCAGGGTGTTGATGTCGCCCGCGGCCTCGACGGCCCGGCCGGACATCGCGAGCACATTGCGCTGGACGAGCCGGTCCATCCCGGCGATGCCGATCGCGGACAGCAGGGCGCCGATGGTGGTCGGGATGAGCGCGACCACGAGGGCGACCAGGACGACGATGGTCTGCTCGGCGTGGGCGTAGACGGCGAACGGCTGGAGGGTGACGACCGCGAGCAGAAAGATGATCGTGAGCGAGGCGAGCAGGATGTTCAGCGCGATCTCGTTCGGTGTCTTCTGCCGCGCGGCGCCCTCCACCAGGGCGATCATGCGGTCGATGAAGGTCTCCCCCGGCTTGGAGGTGATCTTGACGACGATCCGGTCGGACAGCACCTTGGTGCCGCCGGTCACCGCGGACCGGTCGCCCCCGGACTCGCGGATGACCGGGGCCGACTCGCCCGTGATCGCGGACTCGTCGACCGAGGCCACGCCCTCGACGACATCGCCGTCGCCCGGGATGGTCTGCCCCGCCTCGACGACCACATGGTCGCCCAGCCGGAGGTCGGCCGCGGGCACCGACTCCTCGCCCACCGCGTCGCCGGCGGCCCCGTTGGCGGTCTTCGCACCCGGCCGCCAGCCGGTGAGCCGGCGGGCGACCGTGGCGGTCTTGGTCCGCCGCAGGGTCTCCGCCTGGGCCTTGCCGCGGCCCTCGGCCACGGCCTCGGACAGGTTGGCGAAGACCGCGGTCAGCCAGAGCCATACGGTGATCACCCAGGCGAAGACGCTCGGGTTCTTGATGGCCGAGAGGGTGGTGAGTACCGCCCCGACCTCGACGACGAACATCACCGGGTTCCTGACCATGGTCCGGGGGTCGAGCTTGCCGACCGCGTCGGGCAGGGAGGTGAAGAGCTGTCGGGGGTCGAGCAGACCGCCCGAGACCCGGTGCGCCGTAACTTCGGCGGTGGACGGGGACATCACCGGTGACATCACTGAAGACCTTCCGCGAGCGGGCCCAGGGAGAGTGCGGGGAAGTAGGTGAGACCGACGACGATCAGGACCACGCCGGTCAGCAGCCCGACGAACTGCGGCCGGTGGGTGGGCAGGGTGCCCGCCGTGACCGGCACCGGCTGCTGCCGCGCCAGCGACCCGGCCAGCGCCAGCACGAACACCATGGGCAGATAGCGGCCGAACAGCATGACCAGGCCGAGCGCGGTGTTGTACCAGGTGGTGTTCGCGCCGAGCCCGGCGAAGGCGGAGCCGTTGTTGTTGGCGGCCGAGGTGAAGGCGTACAGCACCTCGGAGAAGCCGTGCGGCCCATGGCCCCGCATGGCGGCACGCTCGCCCGGCAGCGCCATGGCCAGACCCGCGCCCACCAGCACGATCGCCGGTGTGGTCAGGATGTACAGGGACGCGAACTTGATCTCCCGGCTGCCGAGCTTCTTGCCCAGGTACTCGGGGGTGCGGCCGACCATCAGCCCGGCCACGAAGACCGCGATGATCGCCAGGATGAGGATTCCGTAGAGGCCGGAGCCGGTGCCGCCGGGCGCGATCTCGCCCAGCATCATGTTGAAGATCGTCATCCCGCCGCCGAACGGCGAGTACGAGTCATGGAAGGAGTTGACCGCTCCGCAGGAGGTGAGGGTGGTGGACGCGGCGAACAGGGCCGAGGCCCAGATGCCGAAGCGCTGCTCCTTGCCCTCCATCATTCCGCCCGCCGCATGGCCCGCCTGGCTGCTGACGCTGTGGAGCTCGTCCACGGTCACGACGGCGATCGAGGCGGACCAGATCACGGCCATGACCGTGACGATCGCATAGCCCTGGCGGTGGTCGCCGACCATCCGCCCGAAGGTGCGCGGCAGGGAGAACGAGATCACCAGCAGGAGGTAGATCTCCAGCCAGTTGGTGAAGGGGTTGGGGTTCTCGAAGGGGTGGGCGGAGTTGGCGTTGTAGAAGCCTCCGCCATTGGTGCCCAGCTCCTTGATCGCCTCCTGTGAGGCCACCGGGCCGCCGATGAGGTTCTGATGGCCCCCGGCGACGGTCCGGATCGACTCGACGCCGTGGAAGTTCTGGATCACCCCGCCCGCGACCAGCACGATCGCGAAGACGAAGGCGATGGGTAGCAGCACCCGCAGCACGATCCGGGTGAGGTCCACCCAGAAGTTGCCGACCTGCTCGGTGCGCTCCCGGGTGAAACCGCGGATCAGGGCGGCGACGACGGCGATGCCCACAGCCGCGGAGACGAAGTTCTGCACCGCGAGCCCGGCCATCTGCACCAGATGGCCCAGCACCGACTCGCCCGAGTATGACTGCCAGTTGGTGTTGGTGGCGAAGGACACCGCGGTGTTGAAGGCCTGGTCCGCGGGCATCGGCCGGTTGCCGAGCGAGAGCAGCAGATGGTTCTGCAGTCGCAGGAATCCGTACAGGAAGAGGACGGACACCGCGGAGAACGCGAGCACCCCGCGCAGATAGGCCGACCACCCCTGGTCGGCGTCGCCGTCCACGCCGCCGAGCCGGTAGACCAGCCGCTCGGCGGCGAGATGCCGGGTGGTGGTCAGGGTGTGCGCGAGGTGGTCGCCCAGCGGCCGGTACGACAGGGCCAGCGCGGCCACCAGCGCGAGGATCTGCAGCCAGCCCGCGAGGGCGCCGGTCACGAGAACTTCTCCGGGAAGATCAGGGCCAGCACGAGATAGCCGAGCAGAGCCACGGCCACCACGAGCCCGACGACGTTGTCGACGCTCACAGTCGCCCGGCCCCCTTCGCCAACAGGCCGATGACGGCGAACACCACGACGGTCACCGCGATGAACAGCAGATCCGGCATATGGGCAGCACCCCGACAGGTCGTGAGGGGACCGCTCCCCCCGGCGGGGTGGGCGGTTGTCGGCGGTGACCGGCGCCCTCGCCCAAGCGCCGGACGCCACCGCCGACGCCCCTTGTTAGCGCGCCGGTGCCTCCTGGTCCGGGGACGTCGGCGTGTCTTGCCTCAAATCGGACCGATCGAGTGAGTGTGCCGTGCCGCGCGCGCCCCTCAGCCCACCGTCGGCGGCCGGAAGCGCAGGCCGTAGGCGACGGACGCCATCGCGTCCAGTGAGAGCGCCGCCAGGCCCTGTGCCGCGGTGAGCTGGTGCCGCCCGGGCCGGCGCGCGGCGGCCGGGCCGTTTCCGCGAGCGCACCATGGAAGTGCGGAGCGCGTGATCGCGTCGCGTCGCGTCGCGCAGGGACAGGAGTCCGCCGATGGCCCGTGGACGGTTGCGGATCTATCTCGGGGCGGCCCCCGGGGTCGGCAAGACGTACGCCATGCTCCAAGAGGGCCAGCGGCTGCGCTCCCTGGGCACCGAGGTGGTCATCGGCCTGGTCGAACCGCACGGGCGGCGCCCGACCGCGGCGCTGGCGGAGGGGCTTGAGACCATCCCCCGCCACACTCTGGTCCACCGCGGGGTGTCCTTCACGGAGATGGACCTCGACGCGGTGCTGGCCCGCCGCCCGCAGGTCGCGCTGGTCGACGAGTTGGCGCACACCAATGTGCCGGGGTCGCGCAACGCGAAGCGGTGGCAGGACGTCGAGGAGCTGCTGGAGGCGGGCATCGACGTGGTCACCACGCTCAACGTCCAGCACCTGGAGTCCCTGAACGACGTCGTACGCCAGATCACCGGTGTCACCCAGCACGAGACCCTGCCCGACGAGGTGGCGCGCCGCGCCGACCAGATCGAGCTGGTGGATCTCCTGCCCGAGACGCTGCGCCGACGCCTTGTGCATGGCGACGTCTATCCCCCGGACCGGATCGAGGCGGCGCTGACCCACTACTTCCGGGTCGGCAACCTCACCGCGCTGCGCGAGCTGGCCCTGCTGTGGCTGGCCGACCGGGTGGAGGAGGGTCTGCAGCGCTATCGCGCCGAACACGGCATCACCGCCCCGTGGGAGACCCGGGAGCGCATTCTGGTGGGCCTGACCGGCGGCCCGGAGGGCGAGACGCTGATCCGCCGCGCCGCCCGGATCACCGCCCGTACGCCCGGCAGTGAGCTGCTGGCCCTCCATGTCGTGCCCGGCGACGGGCTCGCGCGGGGCGATCCGGCCGCGCTGTCCGGCCAGCGCTCCCTGGTGGAGTCGCTGGGCGGCAGCTACCACCAGATGACCGGCGAGGACATCCCCGAGGCGCTGCTGCAGTTCGCGGAGGCCGAGAACATCACCCAGGTCGTGCTCGGCGCCAGCCGGCGCGGCAGGTTCTCCTTGCTGCTGCACGCGGGTGTGGGACAGCGGACCATCCATGACTCGGGCCCCATCGACGTCCATATCGTCACCCACGAGGCGGCGGCGGGCGCCTCCGCGCCCCGGCTGCCCCGGCCCGGCCACGGCGGCACCGGACCGGTGCGGTACTGGTCCGCGCTGGTGGGAGCCGCGCTGCTGCTGCCCCTGCTGACGCTCGTACTCACCGGGCTGCGCACCGGCGTCGGTCTGTCCGGCGCCCTGGTGCTCTACATGCTCGCCGTCGTGCTGGCCGGGCTCGTCGGCGGACGTCTCCCCGCGCTGCTCACCGCGGTCGCGGCGGGTCTGCTCGCCGACTACTACTTCACCCCGCCGCCGCACTCCTTCAAGGTCGAACGGGGCGTCGACGTCGTCGGGCTGGTCGTGTTCCTCGCCGCCGCGTGGCTGGTGGGCACCGTGGCGGGGACGGCCGCCCGCCGTACGCACCAGGCCGTCCGCGCGACGTCCGAGGCCCGGGCGCTGAGCCGGATGGCGGCGGCCATGATGCGCGGGGAGCCCCTGCCGACCCTGCTGGAGCAGGTGCGGGAGAACTTCTCCCTCACCGCGGTCAGCCTGCTGGAACGCGATACGGGCCACGGCCCGGAACCCCGCTGGTACGTCGTCGCCAGCACCGGTGTCCGGCCACCCGAGCGACCGTACGACGCGGATGTGGAGGCGCCCATCGACGACCGCCTCACCCTGGCCGCCCGCGGCCGGGGCCTCAGCGGCGACGACCGCCGCATCCTCACCGCGTGTGCGGCGCAGATCGGCGTCGCCCACACCCGGGGCGGACTCGCCCGGCGCGGTGCGGGGACGGAGCTCGACGAGCAGGTCCGACCGCGTGCCGGAGCGCTCTATCTGCGCCCGGTCGACCTGGACGAGGCGCTGACCGCGGCCCTCGACGACCTCGGCCCCGGCGGCCACTCCATCTCGCTGCGACTTCCGGAGCGGCTGCCCGATGTCATCGCCGACGCCGCCCTCCTCGCCCGGGTGCTGGCCACGCTGGTGGCCGACGCCCTGCGCCACAGCCCGCCCGACGCCCCGCCGACCCTCACGGCCGAGGCGCTGCCGGACCGGCTGACGGTCCGGATCGCGGGCGACACCACCGGCGCGGCGGTGGACGGCGAGCGCGAGAGCCCGTCGCTGCGGCTGTCCCGCGACCTCACCGAGGCCATGGGCGGCACCGTGGAACACGCCGCCGGCGGCGGGGCGGCGTCGGTGACGATCACGCTCCCGACCGTGGCATATCACCCTGAGGCATACCACCCCGACCCCGAGGGGTGACATTAGTGTGTGCCGCACAGTATCGTGCGACGTGTGTCCGTAGAAGAACTGACCCTTGCCCAGGCTCAGGAGCTTCGCCGCGGGACGGTCGTACTGGCCTGTCTGGCGCTGCTCCGGAAGCCGAGTTACGGCTATGCGCTCCTGGAGACGCTGAACGACGCGGGGGTTACCGTCGACGGCAACACCTTGTACCCCCTGCTGCGCCGGCTGGAGAAGCAGGGCCTGCTGACCAGCGAGTGGAACACCGACGAGTCCAGGCCACGGAAGTTCTACCAGGTCAGCCCCGACGGCTCCCGGGTCCGCACCGGTCTGGTGCGCGAGTGGCAGGACCTTGTCTCCTCGATTTCACGACTTACCAAGGAGAGCGGATGAGTACGAGCGTGCTCACTGAGCGATATGTGCACGAGGTGGTCCGGCGGCTCCCGGCCGAGCAGCGCGACGATATCGCCGAGGAGCTGCGCACCACCATCGCCGACACCGTCGAGGGGCGCGGCTCGGCCGATCCGCGGGTGGCGGAGCGCGAGGTGCTGAGCGAACTGGGCGATCCGGTCCGGTACGCCGCTCGTTATACGGAGCGGCCGCTCGCGTTGATCGGCCCCGACCTCTATCCGACGTACATCCGACTGCTCGTCACCCTGCTGTGCACGTTACTGCCGGCGGTCACCTTCGGGCTCGTCGTGCTGGACGTGCTGGACGACGACAACCTCGGCTCGGCCATAGGCTCCGGCATCGGCACGTTGTTCACGCTCGGTTGCGAGATGATCGCCGTGCTCACCGTGGTGTTCGGCGTGATGGAGCGGGTCCGGCACCGCAAGGGCGTGGTCGATGCCGCCACGTGGACACCCGACGATCTGCCCGAGGTCCGGCAGCCGGACAAGGGCGGCGTGGCGGCCTGCGCGGCGGCGGTGTGGTACGGGCTGCTGTTCGGGCTGATCATCTGGCAGCACACCGCCGAGCCCTACCGGGTGGACGGCGCGGGCGGCGACGGCAAGCGGATCGAGGTGCTGGATCCGCAGCTGTGGTCGGGCTGGGTCTGGCCGATGCTCGCCGGGCTCGCGGGGCTTGTGGTGGTCCAGCTGGCCCGGGTGGCCGCGCGCGGCTGGACGGTCCCGCTGGCCGCTGGGAACGCCGTGGCCCAGGCGATGTTCGTGCTTCCGCTGGCCTGGGTGTTCAACGAAAAGTCCGTCTTCAACCCGGACTTCCTCGAGGACGCCGAGACCCTGTGGTCGTCAACAGACCAGGCCTATGCCGGCACGGCACTCATCGTGCTCGCCCTGGGCGTGAGCGCGGTGTTCAAGAGCTTCCGCGCGGCGCGTGGGTGACGCTCGCCCCGGCCAGGGACTCCCTGATCCGGTTCCGGTCGATCTTGCCGGTGGAGGTCCTGGGCAGCGGATCCGCCACCGTCTCGATCACCCCGGGGATGGCCGCCCGCACCGTGCGCTCCGCGCAGTACTGCCGCAGGGCCAGCACCCCCACCGAGCCCGGTTCGGCGAGGCGCAGCCGGGCGTGCAGCCGGTGTCCGGCCACCGGGTCGGGGATCGCGACGACGGCGGCCTCGACGACCGCCGGGTGGTCCAGCAGGATGCCCTCGACCTGCTGGGTGCTCACCTGGAAGCCCCGGACCTTCACCATGAAATCGGTGCGCCCGAGGATGCTGAGGGAGCCGTCCTCGTGCCGGGTGGCGATATCGCCGCTGTGGTAATAGACGAGGCCGGGGACGCCGTCCGGGTGCGGGCCGAACTTCTCCTCGCTCGGCACATTCGCGTAACCGGTGCTCTGGAAGGGCGTGTTGACCAGCAGCTCGCCCTGTCCTGGGCCGGTCAGCGCGCGCCCGTTCCCGCCGACAATCAGCCAGCTGACACCCGGCAGGGGGCGGCCGATCGGCAGCGGGGTGCGGACCGGGTGGGCGCGGTCCACCTCGTGGAGAAAGCTGTTGTTCGTCTCGGTGCAGCCGTAGTTGTTGTACCAGCGGGCCTTGGGGAAGACCGTGAAGAGCCCGGCCAGCACCCGTGCGGGCATGCTGTCACCGGCGAAGACGAGGTGTTCGGGCCCGGCCGGCGGCTCTTCGCCGGCCGCCGCCTCCACGAGCAGCTGGAACAGCAGCGGTACGCCCTGGATGAGCGAGACGCGGTGGTCGACCACCAGATCGCGCAGATAGCCGGCCGAGGCGCCCCGGTCGGGGTCGACCAGGACGACCGTGCCGCCGTACGCGAGGGTGGTCCACACATCCAGCAGACACAGATCGAAGTTGAGCGGCGCGTAGTTGAGTACGGCCGTGCCCGGCGTGATCCCGAAGGTCTCGGCACCCCACGCGGTGAACCGGGTGACGGCCCCGAACGACAGCGGGACGATCTTCGGGAGGCCGGTCGAGCCGGAGGTGGTGAGCATAAAGCCGATGGCGTCGTCAGCGACCGGTGTCGGCGGCGGCCCTCCGGCGCTCCCGGACACCATGTACGGGTCCATGTGCGGGTCCATGTACGGGTCCATGTGCGGGTCCATGTGCGGGTCCATGTGCGGGTCCACCACCTGGTCGATCAGCGGACCGGCGGCCAGGCCGAGTACGACGCCGCATCCCGCCTGCTCGTACAGCTCCTTCGCGGGAGTGTCGGGCAGTTCATGGGACGGCAGCAGAATGCGGCGCCCGGCCATCAGGGCGCCCAGCACCAGGGCCACCGCCTCGGGAGATTTACGCATCCGCAGGCCCACCGGGCGGGAGGCGTCCGGGGCCGCGGTCTCCACCTGGGCGCGGGCCCGGCAGGCCATGGCGCACAGCTCGGCGTAGCCGATCGCGCGGTCCTCCCAGATGAGCGCGGGCGCGGCGGGCCGGGTGGCCGCGTGCTGGGCGAACCTCGTGACGAACGTGTCCGTCATACGTGTCCCTCTCCGGCCGGTCCCGCTCCGGCCGCCGCGCGCTCGGCCGTGGTCCGGATGGCGCTCACCGAGCGGAAGTTCCTGCTGGTCAGCTCCGTGTCGGGGACGACGATGCGATGGCGGTCCGCCAGCCATTCGGCGATCCGCAGCACACCGAGGCTGTCGATCACGGCGGTGGCCAGCAGGTCGTACTCCGCATCGAGCTCGGCCACGTCGACGCCGGGCAGAAACCGCTCGACGACGAAGGCCGCGATGTCCTCCTCGGAGACGGCGGGAGTGGCCGGCGGTGCGGTGTGGGGCTGTGCGGGCATGCTGTTTCCCTCCACTGGTTCCTGACGTCATCGCACATCGGTGGGCTCACGCCTCGATGAGCGTGCAGAACCAGTGCATGCCCGGCGCTGCGACGCCCACCAGTGCCACGAGATCCCCCGGCGCCAGCTCGCCGTCCTCGATATGGCGCCGCAGACAGATCAGCTGGTCGGCGGCGCCCATATGGCCCAGTTCGCGGGCGAGTTCGGCGTTGGTGCGCTCGATGGGGAGGCCGACGGCGTCGGCGGCCTCGCGGATCGCCTGCTGGTTGTCGTTGAGGTAGATGAGCCGGGCCAGTTGGGTCCGGTCCTTGCCGGCGCGCGAGAGGGCCTGGTCGACGACGTCCGCGATCCGCCCGCTGATCTCCTTCATGAACGCCTGGAAGCGCCCGGGGTCGCGGTCGAAGTGGCGGAAGATGCCGACCATCGGGTCCGCGTGCAGATCGGCGCGGCCCGCGGGCGGTACGGGAGCGGCGGAACCGCCGAACTCGACGCGGAAGAAGTCCGCGTACTCGGGGTTGGTGAAGTGGGCGGAGGAGAGCCGGCGCAGGCGTGGGTGTCCGCGCCGCAGCACGGCGGCGACGGCGCCGTCGCTGGCGATGGCCCCGTTGAAGTCCATCCTGTTGGTGTGCGCCTCACTGGCCGCGTTGACCAGGACCACCAGTACGGTCTCGGTGTCGGCCGAGAGCGCCATCGCACCGGCCGCGTGGTCCAGCGCCACCGACCAGGCGGCGCACACCTGCGTGCACAGCACCGTGGGGGTGCCGTACGCGCCCAACGCCCGGGCCACGGCCGCCGAGGAGTCCCAGCCCAGATACTCGGGAACGTCGGAGTGGCCGACGACGATCAGGTCGATGTCGACGATGTCGAGGTCCGCGTTCGCCAGCGCCTCGCGAGCCGCCTCGGCGGCGAGGTCGGTGGCGGTGACACCGTCGGCCACCCGGTGGTAGGTCCAGTACCCCAGGCCGCCGACGGCCTCGGGGTCGGGCACATACGCACCGGCCGTCTCGGCCACACCGCGCTGTTCACCGAAGGACGTGCCCGTCGCGACGATGCCCATCTCCACTGAAGTGGCCACGTGTTGTCCCTTCGCTCCCACGGTGGGTGTTCACCGCTTCAGGGTCGAGCCCCCGGCGTGCGGGGGAACGGGTTCGGGTTCGGTTTCGGACGGACGGCCCGCCGCCGGGGGCGGGGCCGGAAGCTCGGGCACCTCGGCCAGCGGGATGTCCAGGACGCTCAGTTGGCGCCGGGCGGTGTGCAGGGTGAGCGCCAGCAGGGCCATGGCCACGGCCAGGATCAGCACGGCCGTCTCCACCCCCAGGGCGTCGGCGAGGACACCGGCCGCCAGCGGACCGATCCACTGCAGTGCCTGGAAGAAGAACTGGCTGGTCGCGGCGGTTCTGCCCAGATACGCGTCCGGGACCAGCCGGACCTCGTACGACTCGATGACGACGTTCATCGGCACCATGCTGATCATGCCGGCCATCAGGACCAGGCCGATCTGCCACGGCTCGGGCACCAGCGCCACCACGGCGAAGGAGGCCACGAACACCCAGGCGGAGAACAGCAGCACCCGCCGCGCGCCGAGGCTGCGCATCAGCGACGGTCCGGCGACGGCCCCGATGACACCGCCGACGACCGCGAGCGAGGTCGCGACGCCGACCTCGGTCGGCCCGCCACCGCGGTGCCGCACCAGCACGACGAACAGCAGGGTGAGCCCTTGCGCCACGGTGTTGAGCAGGGCTCCCCACGCGAGGGTGAACACGAGATAGTCGCTGCGTCTGATCAGCCGGAGACCGTCCTTCATGTCCTCGGCCAGGCCGGTGTGCCGCTCACCGTCGGTGTGCCGGTCCGGGCCGAGGGGGCGGCGGATGAACAGCGAGCTCAGGGTGATGAAGACGAAGGAGACCGCGTCGAAGAGGAACGGGATCCAGCGGGCCATGGAATACAGCAGCCCGCCGAGGGGGGCGCCGACGAGCTGTACGACCATGTCGCGGCCCATGCCCTGCGCCGTCGCGGTGGCGATCTGCTCCTTGGGGACGATCCGGCGCAGCACCGGTGTCGAGACGCCGACCTTCAGCCCGGCGGCCAATCCGCTGACCAGCGCCAGTGCGTCGAGCCCCAGGACCGGCGGGTCGCCCCGGTACACCAGCAGGGCGACGGCGGCCATCGCCACCGCCTCGACCAGGGGGACCAGGCACAGGATGGCGCGGCGTGACACGCGGTCCGCGAGCGCTCCGCCCACCGCGAGGGTGCCGAGTTTGCCGAGCATATGCAGCACGGTGATGGTGCCGGCCTGGGTCGCGGACCCGGTGGCGTAGAGCATGAGCAGCGGGAAGGCGAGCGTGGAGACGCTGGTGCCCAGGGTGGACAGACCGTTTCCGGACCACCAGTACAGGTAGTCGCGGTTGCGCCAGAGCGACGGTCGCTTCCCTTGAGCGCCCTGTGTCTCCTCGGACTCCTCGGACTCCTCGGACTCCTCGAACTCCTCGGGACGTGACCGCGCCATCGACTGCGCCCCCCCTGTTCCTTCGCCGTCTCGCCCGTTGGGGCTCCGGGCCCCGCGTGGATCCCGCGCAGCATGCTGGTCGATGCGCGTTGACCCGGGCCAGGCAGTGCACCGGCAATTCACGGGGAGATTTGCCGCTCACCGAGGGGAGTGGTCGGGTGACGAAGAAAGAATGTTTCAAGAGCGCGTAATGTCGGGATGTCCACTTCGGGCCGCATTGGCGGAGTTGTCAACTAGTGGACACTTGGCGCTTTCATGTCAAGACTACCACTCCCACTCGGCCGAGTTGTCGAGTAGGGTCCGGTTCTTGCCACACCGTCACACCTCGGTCTTCTTGCTGTTCTACGGGGACATTGTCATTGCGTGCACATGACTTTTCGGGTTCTGGAGCATGCACAAGCGGGGAAGCAAGGGGGATTCACTCCATGGTGATTCCAAATGAATTCATGTCGTTCGACGGGACCGACATTCATCAGTTGCGCGACTTTCTGCTCAGCCAACGCCGAATCTCCGGCTGGACCCAAGAAGAGCTCTCCGAGCGCTCCGGGGTGAGCGTGCGGACGATCCGTAATCTGGAGACGGGCTCCAACACCAACCCGCGCAGAACCTCGGTGGCCCTGCTGCTCAGCGCCTTGGGCGCGGCGCCCGCGGCGCCACCTGAGACGGCGCCGTGGGGCGCGGACGACATGGCGGCGCTGCCCGAACAGCGCCCGGAGGCGCACCGCGGCCGCTCGTCGGAGCCCTCGCCGTGGCACGGCCCACGGCCGCTCGGCGATCCGTTAGTGGGCAGACAGCTCGATATGCGCCACGTCCTGGCCTCCGCCCAGCGCAGCCGACTGGTCGTACTCACCGGTCCTGGCGGGGTGGGCAAGACACGGCTGGCCCTCGCGGCGGCGTCCCGGCTGCGCCCGCTGTTCCGCGGTGGAGTCGCCGTCGTCGAGTTGCGCGACTGCCCGCCCGAACATCTCGACCCGGCACACGCACGTGCCGAGTTGACGCGCGTCACACGGGAGTTCACCGGCGTAACCGGACATTCTCTCGCGGGCGCGCGCGGCGGCCGACGGCTGCTGGTGCTCGACGGCGCCGAACATGTCGCGCAGCAGACGGCCCGCGCCGCGCGGCAGTTGCTCGACGAGCATCCCGGGCTCCATCTGCTGGTGACCTCGCGCCGCGCCCTGGCCGCCAGCGCAGCCGAGACCTGGGAGGTCGAACCGCTGCGCGTGGACGGCCCCAAGGGCCGTGACATGCCGGTGCCGAGCGCCGTTGAGCTCCTGCTGCGCCGGGTGCAGGCCGCCCTGCCGACCTTGGATCTCGCCCATCACCTCCCGCTGGTCACCACGTTGTGCCAACTCCTGGACGGGGTGCCGCTGGCCATCGAGATCGCCGCACAGCGGCTCCGATCGCTCCCGCTGACCTCTCTCCTCCAGGAAGACACGCTCTTCCATCTGCTCGGCCAGGCCGATACGGGGGGCCTGAGCGCGCATCGCACACTGTCCGACAGCGTGCGATGGAGCTACGATCTGCTCCCCGCGCCACACCGTGAACTGCTGCACGACCTGGTCGCCCTGCCCGACGGCTTCTCGCTCGACGACGTACTGACCGCCCAACCGAGCCGCCGCCCCGAGATGGTGCGGGTGGCCCATCTACTGGCCGAGCTCGCGGACGCCTCGCTGGTCCAGACCCACCGGGAGCGGCAGTACACCTATCGCGTCCATGCCCTGGTGCGGCATGTCGTGACACAGCTGGCACGCCACTCCCAGAACACCGCCGCCTGAGCGGCGGCCGGCCCCCGCTCAGCCCTCCGCCGTTCCGGCGGCTGCCTTGACGGCCCGGAGCGAGAAGTACTCCGGGCCGTCGAGGCAGCCGAACATCAGCTCCTCCAGCCAGGGCAGCAGGCTCTCCTCAAGACCGGCCGTGGGGTCGAGCCGGGCGAGCAGCCGTTGCAGTACGAGGACCAGCCATCCCGTACCCCCGGCCGAGGCCCGCTCCCCCGCGAAGGAGTACAGCCAGGTGTACAGGCATGAGGCGGCCGCGTGGTGGACGCAGTGCTCCGCGGCCCGGTCCTGCCCCTCGGTCGTCGCCGCGTCCAGCGACTCGGCGGCGATCCGCGTGTAGAAGGCCGCCCGGCGGGCCGACAGCGCGTCGAGGACCTTCAGCAGCGCATCGGCCTCGGATACCGGCAGCTCGCGCTCCGCGATCAGGCGGGCCTCGGCCACCGCCGGGCCCCACCCCCGGGTGATCTCGTCCTCGGTGGCGTTGGTCAGCCGCAGCGCCCGGCCCGAGGGGTGCCACACCGGGGCCTCCTCGGACCAGTCGAAGAGCTGCCGCAGCACCCCGTCCTGGCCGGGCGCGGGGCGGTCGGCCACCTGGGCCACGGTGGGCAGCTGCGAGGCGATGCCATGGAGGTTGACATGGGTGGTGCCCTCGAAGACGCTCGCGATCGCGTGGTCGCGCTGGAGCTTCTGGAAGACACCGGAGGCCACGCCCTCGCGCAGATAGCCACGGGCCCCCAGGACCCGGGCGGACTCCTGCACGACCTCCTCGCCCAGCGTCGGTACGAGGTACTTGACCACGGAGGACCACAGGCTGAGCCGGGACGGGGCGACCGACAGCGCGCGTGCCACCGGCAGCGTGGTGCACTCGGCGATCAGCAGGTCGAGATGCGCGTGCACCAAGTGCCGCCGGATGACGGGGATGCGGTAGATCTCCTGCCCGTACAGCACCCGCTCGCGTGCGTGGCGCAGCGCGATCCGCAGCACCGAGTCCATGGTGCCGAGCGACAGCGCGCCGATGGCGGTGCGGGTGATCTGCAGCACCTGAAGAATCTGGGCCAGGCCCGCGCCGGGGCGGCCGAGCAGCGCGCCGGCAGGCACCTCGGTGTCCCGGAAGGTGATCCCGCTCAGATCGTGGCCGCGCAGGCCCACCGTCCGGACGAAGGGGTGGTTGTCCCAACTCCCGGGCGCGAGCTGCCGCTTGTCGACCAGCAGCAGGGACGGGCCGACGCCCTCGACGGCCGCGTAGACGCTGAGGAACCGGCCCCGGGTGGCGTTGCCCACCGGCCACTTCTCCCCGGTGAGGACATATCCGTCACCGTCCGTCGACGCCGTCGTCTCGTTGGTCCCCAGATCGCTGCCGTGGTCCGGTTCGGACACCGCGAAACACGCCAGATCCCCGTCGAGGACGCCCCGCGCCACCAGGGCCCGCTGCTCCTCGTCGCCCCACAGCCACACCGGGTTGACGCCGAGCAGCGCCGAGCCGAACATCACCGCGACGGTCAGATTGCGGCGCGAGAGCGCACGGGTCAGCAGGACCAGCTGCTCCAGGTTGCGCAGCCCGCCGCCGAAGTGCTCGGGCACCAGATACCGGCTGAACCCCCAGGAGCGGACCAGGTCCACCGCCCCGGGGGGCAGCGCGCCCAGCTCCTCGTGCTCGACCGTCTCCGGGTGGCTGAACGGACCGCCGCTCGCCGCCGGGTCGCCGAGCACCCGCTCGAAGTCCGCGGCCAGCGCGTACGAGGGGCGGCCGGACACCTCGCCGGTCATGCCGTGGGGGCGGTCGGACACCTCGCCCGTCATGCCGTGGGGGCGTCGGCGCCGTAGCGGGCGAAGAGGTCGGACAGCTCCTCCTCGTCGGGAAGCTGCGCCCGGCCGCTCGCCACTTCGGTGGAGACGAACTCGATCACGTCCTTGACGCGCTCCAGTTTCATGGTCTCCTCCGGGGTCAGCGCCCGGAGGCCGTACAGATCCTCCAGGTTGTAGCCGAGTTCCGCGAGTACGAGGGAGTGGAAGCCGAGATCGCCGACGAGCCGGTGGTCGAGCTCGACCTGGTCGAGTTTGCGCGGGGCGACCAGCCGGACCATGCCGCACACCACGGCGGAGACGGCTTCGGCGCCGACGGCGGCAGGAGTGTGAGTCATGTTTCCGACGGTAAGCCCAGCCGGGGGACCCTCCCAGGCAACTGGCCCGGCAAGCACACGGCAACTCGGCGTGAGGGACACCGGCAGCGCCGACATGCCGCTCAGGAAGTTGGAGTACACATAGCGCGGCTGGCCCGCGGGCTCGGCCTTGTCGACCAGCTCCCGCAAGCTCTCCAGCAGGGCCGTCAGCTCGGCGCGGGCCAGGAAGGCGCCGAGGCAGAAGTGCGAACCGTGCGCGAACGACAGGTGTTTGTTGGGGGTGCGGGACAGGTCGAACTCGTCCGGCCGCTCGAAGACCCGCTCGTCGCGGTTGGCGGAGGCCAGCCAGGTGACCACGATGTCCCCCGCCTCGACGAACCGGTCGTCGAGGAGGACGTCCCGGGTCGCCGTCCGGCCGCTGTGCAGGGCCGGGGTGGTCCAGCGCAGCACCTCCTCGACGGCCGAGGCGGTGGCGACCCGGCCGGACTTGAGGGCCTGCCACTGGTCCTCGTGCTCCATCAGCGCCCGCAGGCCGCCGACCATCGCGAAGCGGGTCGTCTCATGGCCGCCCATGATGATGCTGTAGCAGTTGAAGACGATCTCCTCGTGGGTCAGCGGCCGGCCGTCGATCTCCTTGGTCACCAGGAGGCTGACCACGTCGTCGTACGGTTTGGCGCGGCGCTGTGCGGCCAGCTCCGAGAAGTAGAGCAACAGGCCGTTCCGGGACGCCCAGGTGGCCTCCTCGGTGGGCGCGCCGTCCGCCGAGGACAGCGCGCCGGAGGTGAGGTCGATGATGTGCTGCCGCTCGGCGGCCGGGACACCGAGCAGATCGCAGATGGCGGCGAGCGGGATATGCGCGGCCACCTCGGCGGCGAAGTCCACCTCGCCGCGCTCCACCGCCTCCTCGACCAGCGCGTGGGTGCCACGCCTGACGCTCTCGACCACCACCTCGAGGGAGCGCGGCGAGAACGGCTTCAGCAGGGCGCTGCGCAGCGCCTGATGCGGTCTGCCGTCGGTGACGGCGAGCATCTGCCCGGCTGCCGAATCGCCGCCCGCCAGCAGGGTGTCGAGCACATTGCCGCGCTCTGAGGTGAAGGTCTCGCTGTCGTTGAGCACCGAGACCACATCGGCGTAGCCGCTCACCGCCCAGAACCCGGGGCCGCGCGCGGTCTCGGGCTGCCAGTGCACAGGGGCCTCGGCGCGCAGCCGACGCCACAGCGGTCCCAGGTCGTGGTGGGCGTGCAGCAGCGGATCGGCGAGATCCAGCTGGTCGAGCGGTTGTGGGGCGAGGGCCCGGCGGGTGTCCATGGCGGTTTCCTCAGTCGTGGTGGCGGGACGCTGCGGTACGGGGTATGGGGGCGCTCAGCCCAGGGGCTTGGTCGGGCCGGGGAAGAACGCGGTGGTCGCCCCGGCTGTCTCGGCCCCGTCCACCACGAACTGCTGGCCCGATACGAACGACGCCTGCGGGGAGGCCAGAAAGTGGAACATGTCCGCGATCTCCTCGGGGAGGGCGTGGCGGCGGGCCGGGATGCGCTCGTTGACCTCGTCGAGCATGGCGTCGGTGTACTCGGCGCGCTGCATGGGCGTGAGCACGGCGCCGGGCGCCACACAGGCGGTCCTGATGAGGGGGGCCAGCTCGATGGCGAAGGTCTGGCACAGCGAGGCCACCCCCGCCTTGCTGGCGTTGTAGTCCGCGTACAGCGGATAGCCACGGGAGCCGTTCACGGACGCGGTGGCGAGCAGCACGCCCTCGCCGCGGCGCAGCATATGCGGGACGGCGTGGCGCCACAGCGCGAGGACACCCATCAGATTGACGTCCAGGGTGCGCCGCGCCTCCTCCTCGGTGAGGTCGAGGATGCCGTGCCGGACACTGATACCGGCGTTGGCGATGACGACATCGATCCGGCCCCGCTCGGCGTGCACCTGATCGACCACGGCGCGGACGCCCGACCAGTCGGCGACGTCCAGCTCGACCCAGCGGACCTGGCCCCCGCCCTCGCGAGGGCCCTCCACCGTGCCAGGGGCGGGCGGTTGGTGGTCGAGGTTGACCACGTAGTCGCCACCGCGGGCGAACCTCTCGGCGGTGGCGTGGCCGATTCCGCTGGACGCGCCGGACACGATGACGGTGCGCATGGGGTGTTGCCGCCTTTCCTCGGGAGTCGGCAGGGTGGTGTCGGGGCCGGGTTCAGACGATGACACGGGGGTGCTCCAGGGCGTATCCGCTGAGGTTACGCCGTAGATTGCGGCTGACGGTCAGCTTCTTCAGCCAGCGGTCGGTCCCGTCGTACCGCGGGGTGAAGGCGCGGCGGCCGTGAACGGCGCGGTAGTTGTCCACGATCAGCAGCGAGCCGGGGCCCACCGCGATCTCCCGCTGGACGCGCCGCAGTTCGTCCATGAGCCGGTCCAGCGCGGCCGCCGCCTCGGTGTCCCCGGGACCCACGCGCATGAAGGGGCGGTCGATGCGCAGATACGGATTGAGCCGGTCGCCGAAGAGCACCGCGCTGGGCACCGGCCGGTCCGTCATGGCGTACAGCCTGGGCAGCGCGGGGTGGCGGGGCGCGGACGCCTCCAGCTGCCGGATGTGTTCGGTGTCCGGCAGGATGTGGAAGCGCTCCTCGGCGAGCACCGTACGGTCGTGATCGCTCAGCCGGACGTCGCGGACGGAGGACACGACGGTCGGCACCCGGTCCCGGTTGCGCAGCCCGAACAGCAGCAGATAGTCGCAGCGGTTGGGGTGGAAACCGTCCTCGGTGTGGAACTCCAGCAGGCTCTCGCTGCCGTAGCCGCTCTGGCGCCGCTCGTCGCCGCGGATCGGCAGGATGTTCTGGATGATGCTGCCCTCCTGGAGGGTCACCCAGCCGAACGGATCGCCCAGCGCGAGACCGCACATCGCCAGCCACAGCTCCTGCGCCCTGGCCGCCCGGCCGCCGATGGCCTCGCGCCAGTGGCCGGGGGTGGGGCCGAGCCGGGCGTCGTCCACCGGGAAGCCGTGCACCAGGCACGCGGCGGTGCTCTCGGTGCGGCGATAGGAAAGGAGGAAGGCGCGCAGCCCGGCGGGCAGCAGCTCCTCGGCCGCGTGGTCGCCGTCGTAGAACTCCGGCTGGTCGGGGGCGGGTTGGGTGTCCGCGAACCGGGCCGCGACGGCCCGCAGTTCGGCGGCCTCGCGAGCGTCGAGGTGGTATTCGAGAGGGGTATCGGGGGTGTCGGGGCCGCCGGGGACCGGACCGCCGGGGACTGGATCGGCCGCTCCCGGGCGGAGGGCGCGGGCAGCGGGGTACGTGCTTGTCATGTCGATGGTCCTCCACCGGGTCGTGACCGCTCGGGTCGTCCGTCGTTCGGTCCTGTGCGGCCCGCGCACCGCTGCCGGGCCGCGTGGTGGTGCCTCACGGGGCCGGCCGAGCAGGGTCCCGGCCGTATCGGCCCAGTGGTCGTGCGATGGAAGTGTCCGGCCGTCGCCGACGGTCAGACCGGCTCCTGCCAGTCCTCGGCGAAGGCGTCGAGTTCGTGCTGGGACAGGGTGATCAGCGGCTCTTCCGGTTCGTCCGCGTCGGTGGCCGTGCCGGTGGCCATGTCGGTGTCCGGAGCGAGTTCCTTCACCGCGTCGGCGAGCGCGGCCACCGTCTTGCGGGTGAACACATCGCGCGGCGCCATGTCCAGGCCGTCCGCATGGGCCAGGGTGACGAGTTTGACCGAGCTGATCGAGTCGCCGCCGAGGTCGAAGAAGCTGTCGTCGATACCGACCCGCTCGACATTGAGGGCCTGCGCGAACAGCGCGCACAGCCGCTCCTCGAGGGCGGTACGGGGCGCCCGGGAGGCGGGGGTGCCGGAGAAGTCGGGCGCGGGCAGGGCCGCCCGGTCGAGCTTGCCGCTCGGCGTGACCGGCAGCCGGTCCAGGACGACCACGGCCGCGGGCACCATATGGTCCGGCAGGGCGGCGGCGGCCCGGCCGCGCAGGGCCGCCGGATCCGGCCGGGCGTCGGCGGCCGGGGACACGTACGCCACCAGCCGCCGGCCGGCCGGGTCCTCGCGGGCGACCACGACCGCCTGGGCGACCGCGGGGTCGTCGGCCAACACTGTCTCGATCTCGCCGGGCTCGATCCGGAAGCCACGCACCTTGACCTGCTGGTCCGCCCGGCCCAGATACTCCAGGGCGCCGTGCGGCGTACGGCGCGCCAGATCGCCGGTGCGGTACATCCGCGAGCCGGCCGGGCCGTACGGGTCGGCCACGAACCGCTCCGCGGTGAGCCGGGCCCGGCCCAAGTAGCCGCGCGCCAGCCCCTCGCCCGCCAGATACAGCTCACCCGGCGCCCCCACCGGCACCGGCCGCAGCGCGCCGTCCAGCAGATGGACCCGCGCCCCCGCCACCGGGTGGCCGAGCGGCGGTCTGGTCCGGCCCGCCAGCGGGCGGCTCATCGTGGCCATGACGGTCGCCTCGGTCGGCCCGTAGGCGTTGACCATGCGGCGCCCGGACGACCAGCGTTCGACCAGCTCGGGCGGGCATGCCTCACCGCCCACGACGAGGGTGACACCCGGCGGCAGACCGTCCTCGGGCAGCACGGCGAGCGAGGACGGCGGGAGCAGCAGCGTGGTCACGCCGTGGCGGGCCACGGTGGCCGCCAGGGCCAGACCCGGCAGCAGCTGGTCGGCGGGCGCGACGACCGCGCTCGCCCCGGTCAGCAGGGCGGTCGTCAGCTCCCACACCGAGGCGTCGAAGCTCGGCGAGGCGAACAACAGCACCCGCTCGTCCGTGCGCAGGGCCAGGCCGGTGCGCTGCTGGGCGACCAGGGCGGCGAGGCCGCGGTGGGGCACCAGCACACCCTTGGGGCGGCCGGTCGACCCGGAGGTGTAGATGAGATACGCGGTGTTCTCGGGCCGCAGCGGCGCCACCCGGTCGGCGTCGGCCAGGTCCTCGCCCGACAGGCCGTCGATCAACTCCTCGTCTATCCGGGACAGTTGGGTGTTCGTGTCGTCCAGGCACAGGGTCCGCCCGGCGCCCGCCTCGGCCATCGGCCCGGCCGCCTCGGCGGTGGTCAGGACGAGGGCGGGCCGAGCATCGGCGATGACCTGGCGCAGCCGCTCCGGCGGGTATCCGAGGTCCAGCGGCAGATAGGCGGCGCCCGCTTTGAGTACGGCGACGGCGGCGAGCACGGAGCGGGCCGACTTGGGTATGGCGACCGCGACGGTGTCCTCGGGGCCGATGCCCTGCGCCACCAGCGCCCGGGCCAGCCGGTTGGCCCGGGCGTTGAGGTCGGCGTAGCTGACGGCCAGCGGCCCTTCGTACACCGCGACGGCCTCGGGCCGGGCCCGGACCCGCTCCTCGAAGAGCTCGGGGAACGTCCGCGCGACGGGGTGCGACGGGCCGTCGGCGGCGGCGCGGAACCGCTTGTGCTCCCCCGCCGTGAGCAGGTCGATACGGCCCAGCGGCGCCGCCGGATCGGCCACGAAGCCGTCGAGGACCTTGCTCACCCGGGTCAGCAGGGCCTGGGATGCCTCGGCGGTGAACAGGTCGGCGCGGTAGCTGAGTTCGAGGCTCAGGCGCTCGTCCGGCACCACGACCAGGCTGAGCGGATAGTGGGTGGCGCCGGGCACGGGCCGGTCGTCGACGGAGATCCGCAGGCCGGGGATGTGCTTCTGGACGGCTTCGCCGTCGACCGGGGTGTTCTCGAATCCGACGACGGTGTCGAAGAGTTCCCCGAGGCCCAGGGTCCGCTGCAGTTCAGCGAGGCCCAGGTGCTGGTACGGGCCCAGCTCGGCCTGTCGGCGCTGGAGGTCGGCCAGGAGCTGGACGAGTGGCCGTGCCGGGTCGAGTCGCACCCGGACAGCCACGGTGTTCATGAGCAGGCCGACGATGTCCTCGGAGCCCGGCAGCTCCGGCGGGCGTCCGGCGCAGGTCGCGCCGAACACGATGTCGTCGCGGCCCAGCAGCTGGCCGAGCGCCACCGCCCAGGCGCCCTGGATTACGGTGTTGAGGGTGAGGCCCGCGCGCCGTGCCGCGGTGGCCAGCGCGGTGGTCCGCTCGGGGTCGAGGAGTTCGGTCACCAGGTGCGGCACGGTGGCGGAGGCGGCCTCGGCGTCGGGGGCGACGAGGGTCGGCTCGTCCAGGCCGGCCAGTTCCTCGGCCCAGGCCCGCGCCGCCCGCTCCGCGTCCTGGGCGGCGAGCCAGCGCAGGAAGTCGGCGAACTGCACGGGCGGAGGGGCCGCCGCGGCGGCGCCGCCCGCGTAGAGGGCGAACAGGTCGCGGAAGAACAGCGGCAGCGACCAGCCGTCCAGCAGCCCGTGGTGGTACGACACCAGCAGCAGGTGGTCGTCGGCCGCGAGCCGGACCAGGGTGGCCCGCAGCAGCGGCGGCTCAGCGAGGTCGAAACGGCGCAGCCGGTCCTCGTCGATCAGCTCGGCGAGGCGGTGGCGGCGCTCGTCCTCGGCGAGCCCCGAGAGATCGGCCTCCCGCCAGGGCACGCTCATCTCCTCGTGCACCAGCTGGACCAGACGGCCGGAGCTCAGCAGGGTGAAGGAGACCCGCAGGGCGCTGTGGCGGGCGACGGCTGCCCCGACGGCCTCGCGCAGCGCGTCCGGTGTCAGCGGGCCGGTCAGCCGTACGGGGGCCTGGGCCGTATACACGTCGACGCCGTCAGCGGCGAGCACCGCGTGGAAGTGCATGCCCTGCTGGAGGGGCGTCAGCGGCAGCACCTCGGCTATCCGCAGCCCGTCCTGGGCCAGTTCCGCCCGCTCGGCGTCGGAGAGCGTGACCAGCGGGCCCGCGGGCGCACGGTCCTGACCTGGCGGTTCGTCCCGTACGCCGGTGTCCTCGGCCACTTCGGCGAGCCGGGCGATGGTCGGGTGGAGGAAGATGTCCTTGGTGGTGATGGCCAGTCGGGCACGGTGGGCGCGGGCCGCCAGCTGCATGGCGATGATGGAGTCGCCGCCGAGGTCGAAGAAGCTGTCGTCCACGCCGATCCGGGGGCGGCCGAGCACATCGGCGAACACCTCGTGCAGCGCCCGCTCCCGCTCGGAGGAGGGGGCCCGGTACTCGCCCGTGGCCTGGAAGCTCGGCGCGGGCAGCGCCGCCCGGTCCACCTTGCCGTTCGGCGTGAGCGGCACGGTGTCGACCACCATGACGACTGCCGGAACCATATACGCCGGCAGCCGGCGCGCCACCGCGTCGCGCAGCGCGACGGGGTCGGGCCGGGCGCCGGGCGAGGGGCATACGTAGCCCACGACGCGCCGTACACCGGACGGGTCGGTGGACACCGCCGCCACCGCCCGCGCCACCGCGGGCTCCGCCGCCACCGCGGGCTCCGCCGCCAGCGCGGCTTCGATCTCGCCCAGTTCGACGCGGTGGCCGCGTATCTTGACCTGGGAGTCCGCTCGCCCGCAGTACTCCACGGCCCCGTCCGGACCGCGGCGCCCCAGGTCACCGGTGCGATACATCCGGGCGCCCGGCGGGCCGAACACATCGGCCACGAAACGCTCCGCCGTCGGGCCCGGGCGCCCCAGGTAGCCCCGGGAGACCCCGGCACCGGCGATGTACAGCTCGCCGACCACCCCGTCCGGCACCGGCCGCAGGAACGGGTCGAGCACATACACCCGGGCGTTGTCGGCGGGGTGGCCGATGGCGGGCCGGCCCTCGCCGTGCCAGAGCATCGCGTCGACGGTGCACTCGGCGGGGCCGTAGAGGTTGTACACCGACAGGCCCGGCACCGCGTGCAGTTCGGCCCACAGGTCGTCCGCGACCTCCTCGCCACCGAGCGCCAGAACACTCACCCGGTGCCGCTCCTCCGACGCCTGGAACATGCCGGCGGCCAGCATCTGGCGGGCGACGGACGGCGTGGTGTCGAGGACGTCGACCTCGGCCGCCACGGCACGGTCGACCAGCGCCAGGGCGTCCTTGCGCACGGTGTCGTCGACGATGTGCAGTTCATGTCCTGCGACCATCCACAGCAGCTGGCTGAAGGAGGCGTCGAAGCCGAGGGAGTTGGTGAGCGCCGCCCGCAGCGGCCGGCCGCCCGCCCGTGTCCGCTCCGGGTCGAAGAAGTTCGCCCGGTGGCTGTGGAACATATTGGCCAGGTTGCGGTGGTCGACGGCGACCCCCTTGGGCCGTCCGGTGGAGCCGGAGGTGTAGATCACATACGCCAGGTGGCCGGGCAGCGGCGCGCCGAAGCTCCCAGCGGTGTCCAGGTCCGTGGCTTCGGGCGGCGTGGCCTCGTCGACCCGCAGCGTCGCCACCCCTTCGGGCACGGCGTGCGCGGTCTCGGCTGTGGCCAGCACGAGGGCCGGTCCGGCCTCGGCGCAGATCGCCGCGATCCGCTCCGGGGGGTGTTCGGTGTCGAGCGGCAGATATCCGGCCCCCGACTTCCACACCGCCCAGATCGCCGTCACGGCGGCCGCGGTACGGGGCAGCGCGACGCCCACGAGGCGGTCCGGGCCGGCGCCGTGGGCCACGAGCAGCCGGGCGAGCCGGGTGGCGTCGGCGTCCAGCCGCTCGAAGGTGAGACTGGTCGTGGCGTCGGTGACGGCGATCGCGTGCGGGGTCGTACGGGCCTGCGCCTCGAACAACTCGGGCAGGGTCTGGTCCGGGTACGCCACCGTCCGGCCGCTCGCCGCGCCCAGGATCCGCCGCCGCTCGGCGTCGGAGCACCGCGGCAGCCGCCCGGCCGGAGCCTCGGGCCGGTCGGCGATGTCCCGGATCAGGGCGCACAGGCGTCGCAGCACCTCGGCCGCCGCCTCGCCGCTGAAGACGTCCTCGCGGTAGTTGAGTTCGAAGCGGAGCCGGGCGCCGGGGTGGACGGCCAGGCTCAATGGATAGTGGGTGCCCTCGAAGGCGTCCTCGACGGCGTCCCGCAGCAGGGCGACGGTGAGCCCCGCCACCGAGGACCCCTGGACGGCCTCGTCGACGGGGACGTTCTCGAAGGCGACGGTGGTGTCGAAGAGTTCGGTGGCGCCGACGGCGCGCTGGATATCGGCGAGTCCCAGGTACTCATGCCTGGTCAGGGCCGCCTGCTCGCGCTGGATACGGGCCAGCAGCTCCGCCACGGGCTCAACCGGGTCGACCCGTACCCGGGCGGGCACCGTGTTCATCATCAGGCCCACCATGCGCTCGCTGCCCGGGAGCTGGGGCGGGCGCCCGGCGACGGTGTTTCCGTAGACGACGTCCCGCCGCCCGGTGAGCGCCGTCAGCAGCAGCGCCCACGCTCCCTGGACCATGGTGTTGGTGGTGAGATCGCGCGCGCGGGCCGCGTCGCTGAGCCGTGCCGTATCGGCCTCGGACAGCTCCGCGACGACGCGCTGCTGGCCGCGGTCGGAGGTGCCGGTGCCCGCTCCGCCGCCCACCAGCGTCGCGCCGTCGAGCCCGGACAGCGCGGTCTGCCAGGCGCGCTCGGCCTCGGCGTGGTCCTGTTCGGAGAGCCAGCCGAGGTATTCGCCGAACGACGGGGCCGCCTCCAGTCGTTCGGCGGTGCCGCCGTCCCGGTAGATACGGAACAGGTCGGCGAGGACCAGGGGCAGCGACCAGCCGTCCAGCAGGATGTGGTGGTTGGTGAGCACGAGGACATGGCGGTCGGGTGCCAGCCGCACCAGGGTGAAGCGCAGCAGCGGCGGCTTCGTCATCTCGAAGCGCCGGGCGCGGTCCTCGGCCAGCAGCCGGGCGAGCCGCGCCCGGGGCTCCTCGGCGCCGTGGCCGGAGAGGTCGGCCTCCTCCCACGGTGGCTCGACCGCTCGGGCGATGGCCTGGACGGCCTCGCCCGAGCGGCGCCGCAGAAACCCCGCGCGCAGGCTGGCGTGGCGGGCCGGCAGGGCGAGGCAGGAGCGGCGCAGCGCCTCGGTGTCGAGCGGCCCGACCAGCTCCAGGGGGGTCTGCACGGTGTAGAAGTCAACCGGCCCACTTGGGCCACGCTCGGTGTCCCCCTCGTCGAAGAGGGCGTGGAAGAGGATGCCCTGTTGCAACGGCGAGAGCGGCAGCACCGCTTCCAGGGATGTCTGTTTCACCGTGTTGTCTCCCACTGGGCTTCGAGCTCGTCGAGTTCTTCCGCGTCGAGGTGCAGCAGGCTCCCGGCGTCCCGCGGTGCCCCGGGTTCGGGGACGGTGTCCTGGGCCACTTCGGCGAGCCGGGCGATGGTTTTGTGGCGGAAGACGTCGTTGCTGGTGACGGCGAGCCCCGCCGCATGGGCGCGGGCCGCCAGCTGCATGGCGACGACCGAGTCGCCGCCCAGGTCGAAGAAGCTGTCGTCCATGCCGATCCGCTCCCCGCCGAGCACATCGCTGAACACCTCGTGCAGCACCCGCTCCCGCTCGCTCGTCGGGGCGCGGTACGCACTCGTGGCCTGGAACCGCGGGGCGGGCAGCGCCGCGTGGTCCAGCTTGCCGTTTGGCGTGAGCGGCAGGGCGTCGACCACCACCACGACCGCCGGGACCATGTACGCCGGCAGCCGCCGCGCCACGAACTCGCGCAACCCGCCGGGGTCGGTGTCCCCGGCGGCGACGGCGTACGCGACCAGGTGCCGGATCCCCGGCCGGTCCTCGCGGACGACCGCGACAGCCGCGCCGACCCCGGGCGCCTGCGCGAGTACGGCCTCGACCTCGCCCGGCTCGATGCGATGGCCGCGCAGTTTGACCTGGCTGTCGGCGCGGCCGAGGTAAGTCAGCTCGCCGTCCGCGGTCCACCGGGCCAGATCGCCGGTCCGGTACATCCGCGCGCCGGGCGGGCCGAACGGGTCGGCGACGAACCGCTCGGCGGTGACCTTGGGGCGGCCGAGGTAGCCGCGGGCGAGCCCGTCGCCGCTCAGATACACCTCGCCCGCGACCCCGGGTGGCACCGGCCGCAGCGCGGAGTCGAGCAGCCGGATCCGGCCGCCGGGGACCGAGTGCCCCATGGGCGGGACGGTACGGCCGGACAACGCCCCGGTCTGGGTGGCGATGACGGTCGCCTCAGTGGGCCCGTACGCGTTGACCATGTGCCGCCCCGGGGACCAGCGGGCGACCAGCTCCGGCGAGCATGCCTCGGCGCCGACGACCAGGTTGATGCCCCGGGGCAGGCTGTCCGGTGGCATGGCGGAGAGCGCCGAGGGGGCCAGCAGCAGACAGTCGACCCCCAGTTCGGCCACGAGCTCGGCCAGCGGCGGCCCGGGCACCAGCCGTTCGGGCGGGGCGACCACCGCGGCGGCGCCGGTGAGCAGCGCCACGCACAGCTCCCACACGGAGGCGTCGAAGCTCGGCGACGCGAACTGCAGCACCCGGGTGTCCGGGGTCAGCCGGAGTTGGTTTTGTTGGTGGCGCAGCAGGGCAGCCAGGCCCGTATGGGTGACGAGGACACCTTTGGGGCGGCCGGTCGAACCGGAGGTGTAGATGACATACGCCGGGTGGCCCGGCCGCAGCGGCGCCCGGCGGTCGCGGTCGTCGAGATCGGCGTCGGTGTTGGTGTTGGTGTTGGTGTCCGGTGGTCCTGCCAACTGGTCGCTGGGGGCCTCGTCCAGATACAGCCGCGGCACGTTGGGGGCTGTTGTGGTGTCGTCGGCCGCCCGGGTGGTCAGCAGGAGCAGCGGCTCGGTGTCGTCGAGCATGGCGGTGATCCGCGCCCGCGGATAGCCGAGGTCGACGGGGAGGTACGCGGCGCCCGCCTTCATCACCGCGATCACGGCCGTCAGCGCCGCGATGCCGCGTGGCAGGGCGACAGCCACCAGGCGCTCGGGGCCGGCGCCGCGTGCGACCAGGGCCCTGGCGAGGCGGTTGGCGCGGGAGTTCAGCTCGGCGTAGTCGAGGACGGCGTCGGGGGTGAGCACCGCGGGGGCGTCCGGTGTCCGGCGGACCTGCTCCTCGAACAGCTCCGGGAAGGTCCGTGGCGCGATGTCCCGCGCCGGCCCCGGCGGCCGGCCGACGGCCAGCGCCTGGACGCGCTCGGCAGTCGTCAGGACGTCCACGCGGGCGAGCGGGAGGTCCGGCGGGGCGGCGAGGAACCGGGCGAGGAATGCGGTGAACCGGGCCTGATGCGCGGCCAGTTCGGCCGCGGTGTACCGGTCGGGGTTGGCCTCGAACTCGACGCGCGCGCCCTGCCCGTCGGGCCCGGGGTGGCAGGTGATGTTGAGGTCGGTGACCGGTCCGCCGGACAGCGCGGTGAGGCGGGCCTCGAGCCCGGTGAACGCGGTCTCGGAGCCCGCCGGCACGATGTTCACCAGCACGCCGAAAAGCTGCTCGTCGGTGCCCAGGAGCCGCAGGTCGCGGCGGAGTTCGTCGTACGGGTAGCGCTGGTGGGTGAGGAGTTCGCCGAGCCGCCGTGCGACCTGCCGGACCAGCGCGGTCCGGCCTGCCGCCGGGCTGACGGTGAGCCGCAGCGGGAGGGTGTTCGACAGCATGCCGGGCACGTTGCGCGTGCGAGTCCCGACACGCGCGGTGACCGGGACGCCCACGGTGATGTCCTGGGCCCCGGTCATGCCCTGCAGATACGCGGCGACGCCCGCCAGCATCGCCACCGTCCACGGGGCGCGGGCGTCCCGCCCCGCGGCCCCCAGCGCCCGCAGTTCGGCCGCCGACAACGCCGTCGTCACCGACAGCGCGCGCCCCGTGGCGCCGGTCGGCACCCCCGGCGCGAGTGACACGGCCTCGGGCCGCTCGGCGTAGACCTCGTTCCAGTACTCCTGGTCGGTGGCGTAGTCGTCCGACGCGCGATAGTCCGCCTCCTCCGCCAGCAGCTCCTCCAGGCGGCCCAGCGGCTCGCCCGCCGGCTCCGCCCCGGCGGCCAGGGCCTCGTAGTGGGCCGCGATCCGGCGCGAGTGCAGTACGGAGCCGAAGGCGTCGGACAGGATGTGGTGGCTGCGCTGGTACCAGACGTGGTGGTCGGCGCCGATCCGCATGAGGACGTGGCCGGACAGCGCGTCCTGGAACAGATCGCGCGGGGTGGCGCGGTCGCGGTCGATCAGCGCGTGGGCCGTGGCGAGCGGATCCGGCTCGCCACTGAGGTCGATCTCCCGCCACGTCGAGCAGCCGGGCCCGACCGGCCGCTGGTACAGCCCGTCCGGCCGCTCCACCAGCTCGACGTCCCAGCTGCCGCTCTCCCCCTCCGCGCGGCGGATCGCCCGCCGCAGCAGCTCCCCGTCCACCGGCCCCCGGAGCTCCATGGCGGCCACCGTGTTGTAGGCCGGGTTGTCGGGCTGGAGGCGCTGGGCGTGGAACACGCCCCGCTGGGCGGCCGTGAGCGGAAGCAGCTCGGTGTCGCGTGAAGTCATCGGGTCGTAACCGCTCTCTCCTGCGCTCGACGGACCGCTCCGCCGGACTGCCGGGCTGCCGGACTCACCAAGGGCTCGCAATCTCGGTCGATGCTGCATCGGTGGCGCGGCCGCTTTCCAGGCAATCGACCGGCAATCGCGGTTGCTGGTCGAAATGCCGCCCGGGCCCGGGCAAGTTACCGGCCGGTTGCCTGGTGGCGGTGTGGCCTCGTGGCGATGCTGTGCGACAGCCGGGCACGCGGTCGCGCCCCGAAGGACGTACGGGCGTGGCCCGTGCACTCCTGAAAGGACGGGGACGTGACGGGGACGTTGGGAAACCCGGACCGGGGCCTGCTCGACTGGCTGGACGAGGCGTCCACCGAGCGCGGCCTGTACTACGCGAACCACGACGACGGCTGGGACTTCTGGTCCTACCGCGACCTGGGCCGGCTGGTGCTCACCACCGCCGCCGCGCTGCGGGCGAACGGGGTCGGACGGGGCGAGGTGGTGGCGCTGGTGCAGCGCTCGAGCCCGGGCTTCGTCGCCGGGTTCTTCGGCGCTCTGGCCGCCGGTGCGACACCGTGCGCCATCGCCCCGCCGTTCGCCTACCAGCGGGCCGACGAGTACGAGGTGCACGCCGCCCATCTGCTGCGGACCGTGCGCCCGGCAGCCGTCGTCTGCGACGACGAGTCGCTGGAGCGGCTGCGTAAGATCGCCGCCGACCTGGGCATCGACGAACCGGTGGCGTTCGACCAGCTCATCGCGGACACCGAGCCGCTGGAACGGCCACTGCCACCTCCCGAGACCGCGCTGCTCCAGTTCACCTCGGGGTCGAGTGGTTTCTCGCGCGGGGTGCGGATCTCCGCCGAGGCGCTGCGCACCAACATCGGCGGGATGGGCACCTGGCTGGGCTGCGCCCCGCACCGCCCCGCGGCCAGCTGGCTGCCGGTCCACCACGACATGGGCCTGGTCGGCTTTCTGCTGAACGTCGTCGTCACCGGCTTCGACGGGTGGATGCTCCAGCCCGACGACTTCATCCGTTCGCCACTGCGCTATCTGCGCTGCCTCAGCGAGCGGCGCATCGTCATGACGGCCATGCCCAACTTCGGCCTGTCGTACATCCTGCGCCGCGTCAGGCCCGCCGATCTGGAGGGGCTGCGCTTCGATGCACTCCAGGCCGTGATCATCGGCGCGGAGCGGGTCGACCCGCGGGTGCTGCGCGACTTCCACGCGCTGCTGGGCCCGTACGGCCTCGACCGCGGCGCGCTGGTCCCCGCGTACGGAAGCGCGGAGGCCACCCTCGCGGTGACCGGTCTGCCCCCTGGCGAGGGCTGGACGACGGGGCGACCCGACGACAACGCTGAGGGCAGTGGCGACGCCACTGCCCTGGCCGGGACGGCGGTGGTCGGCTGCGGCCGGCCGCTGCCGGGCCGTACGGTGACCGTCGTGTCCGAGGACGGGGGGCGGCTACCCGACGGGCGGGTCGGCGAGATCGTCGTCAGCGGGGTGTCGATCGCGAGCGGATACCTCGGCGACACCGGCTCCGCCTCCGGCACCAGCCTCGGCGAGGAAGGGCTGCGCACCGGAGACGCGGGGTTCCTGCGCGACGGGCAGCTGTTCGTGATCGGCCGGCTGGGCGACGGGCTCAAGGTCAGCGGGAAGATGGTGTTCGCGGAGAGCCTGGAGACCCTGCTGCATCAGCGCGGTGTCCCCGAGCGCCGGGTCGCCGTCCTCCTCGGGGTCCGCGATGCCACACCCATCGGGGTGGTCGTGTTCGCGGGGGTGCGGCCGGAGTGGCGGCGGATCGCCCATGAGGTGTTGTCCGAATGGCTGGGCGACGCCGAGTTGCTGTCCGTCGAGGTGCCCCAGGGCGGGATCGCGGTCACCTCCAGCGGCAAGCCCCGGCGGCGCGTCATCTGGCAGGCGGTGTGCTCCGGTGCGTACGAGGCGGCCACCCAGCCGCTGACCGCGGACTGACCCGACGCTCCCGGCGCGGACATACGGCTGCCCGGCGCGCTGGTGCGCGCCGGGCAGTGGCCGGGGTCGGGGGCCGCAGGCAGTAGCCGGAGGCGGGGCCGCGGTCAGCGGCTCGTCATCATCTCCGGACGTACCAGGTTCTCCGCGAGCAGCAGCCCCTTCACCCGCTCCGACAACAGGCCCAGCTGCCGCAGCACATGGATGACCTGCTGGAACAGCAGCTGCCGGTAGGTGGCCATCATCGGGTTGGTGCGGGCGAAGTGCAGCCCCTTGGCCACGTCGAGCTCCATCCGCTCCCACACCTCGCGGAGCATGAAACGGCGGGACATCAGCCGGATGGACTCCAGCAGGAAGTCCTCGCGCTCGCGCATTTCGGCCGAGGTGGCCTGCTCGTACATGCCGGTGAGGGAGGTGACGCCGAACGCGATGTGGCGGGCCTCGTCACTCGCCACCATCTTGGTGATCTGCCGGATCAGCGGATCGCCGAAGCCGCTGCTGGCGAGCCGCAGCCCGGTGATCGCCAGGCCCTCCATGACGACCTGCATACCGAGGTAGACGATGTCCCACCGGGACTCCGAGAGCACATCGTGGAGCAGTGTGCCGAGGCCGGGGTTGACCGGGTAGACGGTGCCCAGCTTCTCGTCCATGTAGCGCGCGAAGGCCTCGACATGCCGCGCCTCGTCGGCGACCTGGGAGGCGGCGTACGTCTTGGCGTCCATGTCGGGCACGGTCTCCACCAGCCGGGCCGTGGTCACCAGCGCGCCCTGCTCGCCGTGCAGGAACTGGCTGCACATCCAGGCCTGGTACTCCCAGCGGAACTGGGTGAGCAGTTCGCGTGGCACCGGGCTGCCCTCGCCGACCACGAAGCCGGCGAGCCGCGCCCCGTTCTCCTCCGTCAGCTCGGCCCCGAACCGGACATCGTGGTCCCAGTCGATATCGGTGGCGGCGTTCCACTGCCCGGCCTTGTTCTTCTCGTACAGGCGCCACACTCGGCTGTCGCGCTTGCCGTAGTCCCAGTTCAGGCACGCCTGGGTGAGGGATTCGACCTTCATCAGGTCCGCCGTCACGGCGTCCAGAACGAAGAAGGGCGAGTCGGCTGCCTCGTCAGGAGGAGCGGTCATGGGAGTGCGATCCCCTCGGGCACAAGGGCGGACGGTCGCCACGATCCTCACCGGGCCCGGCCACCACCGGCCAGGCAGGCCCGGGGGCAACTTCGCGGCAGACCGGTTGCCGGTCCCCGTGCCTGGTCCGGGCGCCGCCACCGGGCCACGATGGCCTAAGCGACCCCGAGCCACCAGGCCACCTCCCCGAACCGCGAGGGCGACCACCCGGAGCCGCGAGGGCCACCGCCCCGAGGAGTGCCGGGCGACGAAAGGAGCGGGATGCGAACCCATGCCGCCGTACCACCCTCCCACTCCGCCGGCACACCGCGTGGCGTGGACACTCCGTGGATCGTCGGCCGGGTGACCGCGCCCAGCCCCCGGCTGCGGCTGTTCTGTCTGCCCCAGGCGGGCGGCAGCGCCGGGTCGTTCGCCCCCTGGCGGCTCACCCCGCCCGACGACATCGAACTGGCGACGGTGGAGCTCCCCGGCCGTGGTGTGCGCGCCGGGGAGCCCGTACCGGACACCCTGGAGGAGCTGGCCGACGCGGTGCTCGACGGCATCGCGGGCGAGTTCGACCTGCCGTACGCGCTCTTCGGCCACAGCTTCGGCGCGCTCCTGGGCTACGAGATCGCCGTCCGCGCCGTCCGGCGTGGCCTGCCCGCGCCCCGCGCGCTGCTGGTCTCCGCGTCCCGGGCGCCGCACACCCCGGTGCCGAAGCGGATCTCGGACCGGGACGACGAGAAACTGCTCGCCTGGCTGGAGGGGTTCGGCGGTTTCCCGCCCGACCTCCGGGAGTATCCGGCGTATCTGCGGTACGCGCTGCGCACGGTACGGGGCGACCTCGCGCTCACCGAGGCGTACCGCAGCCCCGGGCCGGTGCCGGTGGGCTGCCCGCTGCACGTGTTCGGCGGCGCCCAGGACCCGCTGGTGGGCAGGGCCGAGCTGGAACGGTGGCGGTCGTGTGCCTCGGCCGGTTTCACCCTCCAGCTGCTGCCCGGCGGGCACGACTACCTCTTCACCGGTGCTCCGACCGTACTCGACGCCGTCACGGCGGTGCTCGGCTGACCGGTGGTGTTCTCACCGATACCGGGGCACCGACACCGGGCCCCTTCCCCAGGGAGTTGTGACGCGTGGACGAGCTGACCGGCATCACCGTGTTGGAGGCGGACGGCGAGCGGCTGGGGTCCTTTGTGCACCGGCAGGTCACGGCGATCGACGAGGCCGTCGCCGGGACCGGGGCCGCGCTGATCCGCGGGGCCGGCGCCGAGGGCGTCGAGGATTTCCAACAGGCCCTGGACGGGCTCGGGTTCAAGCCACTGGAGTACACCGAGCGCTCCACGCCGCGCAGCGAGGTGGGCGGCGGTGTCTTCACCTCCACCGAGTACCCGGCGCGCGAGGTGATCCCGCAGCACTGCGAGTCGTCGTACGCCGGTGCCTGGCCAGGCCGGCTGGCCTTCTTCTGCGCCACCCCGGCGGCCACCGGCGGTGCCACCCCGATCACGGATGTGGCGCGGGTGCTGGAGGACATCCCGGACGAGGTGGTGCGGGCCGTGGAGGCGCGAGGGCTGCGCTATGTGCGCAACTACGGCAGCGGGGTCGGCCTCGACTGGCGCGAGGCGTTCCAGACCGACAGCCGCGCCGAGGTGGCCCGGTTCTGCGCGGCGGGCGGCCTGGAGTGGGAGTGGCTGGAGGACGACCGGCTGCGTACGGTGCGCAGGGCGCCCGCGACCGTGGCGCACCCCCGCACCGGGCGCCGGGCGTGGTTCAACCACCTGGTGCTGTTCCACCAGTCCTCGCTGCCGCAGGGGCTGCGGGGGGACCTGGTGGCGCTGTTCGGCGAGGGCGGGCTGCCCAACGACGTGTTGTTCGGCGACGGGACCCCGATCCCCGACGAGACGGTCGCCGCGGTCCGTACGGCCTTCGAGCGCCGTGCGCAGCGCTTCGACTGGCACCGCCACGACCTGCTGGTGATCGACAACATGCGCTGGTCGCACGGCCGGGAGGCGTTCACCGGGGAGCGCCGGGTGCTGGTGTCCATGTCCGACCTGATCAGCAGGGCCGACCTGGCACAGCCCGCCCTGCGCGGGTGAGTTGCTGCCGCTGAGCTGCACACCGGCAATGCCGTACGTGGGCAGGGCCGTCGGCGGGCAGGGAAGCTGCCGGTCGGCTGCCTGGCCCGCGGATCGGCCGCGCGACACCATCGTCGCGTGAACGAAGTGTCCAAGTCGCCGATCGAGTCCGTGCTGCCCCTCACTCCGCTCCAGGAGGGCATGCTCTTCCACGCTCTGTACGACTCCGAGGCTGCGGACGTCTACACCATCCAGGCCCCCCTCGAACTGCTCGGAGACGTCTCGGCGAAGGCGCTGCGCGCGGCCTGCGCCGCCACCCTCGCCCGCCACGCCGTGCTGCGCGCCGGTTTCCGCCAGCGGGGGAACGGGCAGGCGGTGCAGCTGATCCGGCGGACCGTACGGACACCGTGGACCGAGCTCGACCTCTCCACGGACCCCGAGTCCGTACGCCGGAAGAAGCTGCTGGCCTTCCTCGAGGAGGAGCGGTCGCGCCGCTTCGACATGACGGCCCCGCCGCTGATGCGGTTCGCGCTCGTCCGGCTGGCCGAGAGCCAGTACGTGTTCGTCCTGACGTACCATCACATCCTGCTCGACGGCTGGTCACTGCCGCTGGTGCTGGAGGATCTGTTCACCTTCTACCACCGGAAAACGGAGGCGGCGGAGGGGGACGACGGCGCCGGCGAGGCGGGGCTTCGGCCGGTCACGCCGTTCTCCGACTTCCTGCGGTGGCTCTCCCGGCAGGACCGCCCGGCTGCCGAGGAGGCGTGGCGGTCGGCCCTCCAGGGGCTGTCCGAGCCGACGCTCGTCGCCGCCGGCGCGCCCGTGGCGGGCGACGGGGAGATGCCCGGCCTGACCCTGGTCACACTTCCCGAGGACGCCACCGAGGCGCTGACAGCCACCGCCCGGAAACACGGGCTGACCCTCAACACGGTGGTGCAGGGCGTCTGGTCGCTGCTGCTGTCCCTGCTGACCGGGCGGGACGACGTGGTGTTCGGCCAGACCGTGCACGGCCGCCCGCCGCAGCTGCCCGGCGCCGACTCGGTGGTGGGCCTGCTGATGAACGCGCTCCCGGTCCGGGTGCGGATCGACCCGGCGGAACCGATGGCCGACCTGTTCGCCCGGGTCCAGGACGAGCAGTTCGCGCTGGCTCCGCATCAGCACCTCGGGCTGACCGAGGTGCGGCGGCTGTCCGGTCTTGACACGCTGTACGACACCTCGACCGGCTTCGGCGACGCGCCCTTCGACTGGGCGTCCGTACGGGACACCGTGCCGGGCCTGCGGATCGCCCCGCTCGCCGAAGACTCCGCCGACGCGCCGGACGGGGCGGACACTGAGGCCAGTGGTCAGCAGGAGATCACCGGCGCCACCCACTACCCGCTGAGCGTGGTGGCCATCCCCGGCCCCCGGCTGAGCCTGCACATCAGCTACCGCCGGTGTCTGTTCGACGACGCCCGCCTGGAGCTGATCCGCACCCGGCTGCGGCTGCTGCTGGACGCCTTCGTCCGCTCCCCCACCACCCCCGTCGCACACCTTCCGCTGCTGACCGACCGGGAGCGTGAGCAGGTGCTGGGCGCGTGGGCCCACCGCTCGGAGGCACCGTCGCCCGAGGCGTACGGACGCGATCGGGTGACGCTCCCCCAGCGCTTCGAGGCCCAGGTGCGCCGCACCCCCGACGCCCCGGCCGTGGCGGAAGGGGCGAACACCCTCAGCTACCGGCAGCTCGACGAGGCCGCCAACCGGCTGGCCCGGCTCCTGCTGCGGCGCGGCGTACGGCCGGGAGACCTCGTCGCCGTGGCGCTGCCGCGCGGTGTCGATCTGATCGTGGCGCTGCTGGGAGCCCTGAAGGCGGGGGCCGGATATCTGCCGGTCGACCCCGGATATCCGCCGGAGCGCGTGTCGTTCATGCTCGCCGACGCCGCCCCGTCCGCCGTCGTCTGCGCGGACACCGGCCATCCCGCGCTCGCCGCACACCCGTCGGCGGTCCCGCTCGGCGACCCCGCCGTGCGCGCTGAGCTGGCGGAGCTGCCGGGACACGGGGTGGACGACGCCGAACGCGGTGCGCCGATCCGCCCCGCCGACCGCGCGTACGTCATCTACACCTCGGGGTCGACCGGCCGCCCCAAAGGGGTGGCGGTGGAACACCGCACGGTCGACAACTACCTGGCCTTCGCCCGCGCCGCCTACCCGGGCCTGGCCACCCAGGCGCTCGTGCACTCGCCGCCGTCCTTCGACCTCACCGTCACCGGTATCTTCGGCCCGCTGACGTCGGGCGGCCTGGTACGCGTGGTCGATCTGGACGACTTCGACGCCCCGCCCGGGGCCGAGGGCGACGGACCCGCGTTCGTCAAGGCCACGCCCAGCCATCTGCCGGTGCTGGTCGCCTCCGACGCGTGGTACTCGCCGAGCAGCGAACTCATCATCGGCGGCGAGCAGCTGACCGGGGAGGCGCTGGCCGCGTGGCGGGCCCGCCACCCACAGGTGACGGTCGTGAACGAGTACGGCCCCACCGAGGCGACCGTGGGCTGTGTGGAACACCGCCTGGAGCCCGGGGACCCGCTGCCTCGGGGTGCGGTGCCGATCGGCCGTCCCGTCCCCGGCGCCCGGATCTATGTCCTGGACCCGTGGCTGCGCCCGGTCCCGGCGGGTGTCCCCGGCGAGCTGTACATCGGTGGCGAGGTGCTGGCCCGCGGCTATGTCGGGCGGCCGGGGCTCACCGCGGGCCGCTTCGTCGCCGACCCCTTCGGCGCGCCCGGCGGCCGGATGTACCGGACCGGAGACATCGCCTGGTGGCGGCCCGACGGCACCGTGGTCTACGGCGGCCGGGCCGACGACCAGGTCAAGGTCCGTGGCTACCGGATCGAACTGGGCGAGATCGAGGCCGTGGTCGGCAGCGACCCCGCCGTCGCCCAGGTGGCCGCGGCGGTACGGGAGGACCGCCCCGGTGCGCCGCGCCTGGTGGCGTACGTCGTGGCGGCGCCCGGACGCGACGGCGAACTGGCCACGCTTGCCGAACGGATCGCGGCCAAGCTGCCCGCGTACATGCTCCCCTCGGCCTTCGTCACCCTGCCCGCACTGCCGCTGAGCCCCAACGGCAAGGTCGACCGGGCGGCGCTGCCCGAACCGGACCCGGCGGAGCCGACAACACCGCCACGACAGGAGACCGTGGGGACCCAGCCGGAGGCGGGTCCGGAGGCTCAGCAAGACGCCGTGGCCACGCTCACCGGGCTCTTCGGGCAGGTCCTCGGCGCGGACAAGGTCGGGGCCTCGGATGACTTCTTCTCCCTCGGCGGCGATTCCATCACCGTGATCCAACTGGTGGCGCGGGCGCGCGAGGCGGGGCTGCGGTTCACCCCCAAGCAGGTCTTCACCCATCGCACGGCCGACGCCCTGGCAGCGTTCCTGCGGCAGGAGGCGCGGCCGACCCCGGCCCCGGCGGCCGGCTCCCCCGCCCCCGACGAGGCGTCCGCCACCGTCCCCGCCACGCCGATCACTCGGTGGCTGCTGGAACACGGTGGCGCGATCGACGCCTTCCACCAGTCGACGCTGCTGCGCGTGGCGCCAGGGCTCGGCACGGACCGGCTGGCCACCGCCGTACGAGCCGTGGTGGAGCGCCACCAGGCGCTCCGCGCCCGCCTGCGCGACGACGGCTCCCTCGCGCTGACCCCGGTGGACCCGCGCGGGCTGCGCGCGGCGGTCCGGCGGGTCGATGTCTCCGGGCTGGCCTCGGGCGACCTCCGCCGCCGGATTTCCGACTGCGCCGGCGAGGACGCCGACGCTCTCGCCCCGCGCGACGGCGTGATGCTGCGGGCCACCTGGTTCGACGGCGGCGCGAGCCGACCGGGGCGGCTGCTCGTCACCGTCCATCACCTGGCCGTCGACGCGGTCTCGTGGCACATCCTGCTGACCGATCTGTACACCGCCTGCCAGAAACGTACGGGTCGTACGGCGGCCGACGCCGCCTCGGTGGCGGACCCGGTGCCCGTGCCGCTGCGGGAGTGGAGCCACCGGCTGTACGCCGCGGCGAAGGCAGACACCGTGCTGGACGAACTCCCCCTGTGGCGGCGGATCCTGCGCACGGGCGGGGTCGCGCTCGCCGAGGCCCGGCTCTCGCCGTCCCGGGACATCCACGCCACGGCCGGGGAACTCACCCTCACCCTCCCGGAGGACCTGACCGCGCCGCTGCTCACCACCGTGCCGGCCGCCCTGTCCAGCGACACCAGGGAGGTGCTGCTCACCGGCCTGGCGCTCGCCGTCGCCGCCTGGCGGCGCCCCGGCGCCGACACCGGGGTGCTGGTGGATGTGGAGGGACACGGCCGTGAACCCATCGGCGAGGACATCGACCTGTCGGGCACCGTCGGCTGGCTCACCTCCCTCTATCCGGTGCGGCTCGACGCCGGGTTCGCCGGCTGGGACCCGGACGGTGATCCGGCGCCCGCGCGCCTCGGCGAGGCCGTACGCCGGGTCACGGACCAGGTCCGGGAGATCCCGCGGCGCGGCATCGGCTTCGGCCTGCTGCGCCATCTGAACCGGGACACGGCCGACGAGTTGGCGGCCTACCCGGCCCCGCAGCTCGGGTTCAACTACCTGGGCCGGCAGGACGGTTCCGCCGACGGGGACTGGAGCGTGGCGCCCGAGTCGGACGCGTTGCCGAGCGGAGCCGATCCGCGGATGCCGATGGCGCATGTCGTCGAGGTGAACGCGGCGGTCGAGGACGGCCCGGCGGGGCCACGGCTGGCCGCCCACTGGCTGTGGGCCCCTCGTCTGCTGACCGAGGGCGACGTCGGTGAGCTGGCCCGGCTCTGGTTCGCCGCGCTGCGCGCCCTGGTGGCGTACGGAACGAGCGCGGAGGCCCCCAAGCGCGCGCCCGTGCGCGCACAACCCGTCGAGGACGCCGGGGAGCAGGACGCGGCGGAGTTGGCCCGGCTCGGCGCCCGGATCGGCATGCCGGTCGCCGAGTTGCTGCCGCTCACCCCGACGCAGGAGGGGCTGCTCTTCCACGCCCGGTACGACAGCGGTGACCTGGACGTCTACAACGTGCAGATCACCCTGGAGGTGGGGGGCAGGCTCGACGCCGAGCGGTTCCGGGGCGCGTGTGACGCGCTGCTGCGCCGCCACCCGATGCTGCGCGCGGCCTTTCTCCAGCGGCGGTCGGGGGAACCGGTGCAGGCCATCCCGGAACAGGTCCGGATGGACTGGTACACCCATGACCTGACCGGCCTCGACGCACAGGAGCGGGACGCGCGACTGGAGGCGCTGCTCGATGCCGACCGGCGGCAACGCTTCGATGTGGCCCGGCCTCCGCTGGCCCGCTGCACCCTGATCACGCTCGCCGAGGACCGGCAGACACTGGCCCTGAGCATGCACCATCTGCTGGTGGACGGCTGGACCACGTCGCTGCTGCTGCGCGATCTGCTCGCGCTCTTCGACCATGGCGAGGACACCGGTCTGCCGACCCCCGGACACTACCCCGACTATCTGCGGTGGCTGGCCGCGCAGGACCGCGAGGAGGCGCACGCCGCCTGGAGCGGCGCGTTGGCGGGCCTGGCAGACCCCACCCTGGTCTGCCCGGACCAGGACACCGCACGGATCCGCGTCCTGCCGGAGCGCATCGCCGTCGAGCTGTCCGAACCGGACACCGCCGCGCTGCTCGACGCGTCGCGCCGAGCCGGTGTCACGCTGAACACACTGCTGCGCGCCGCGTGGGCGCTGTGTCTGCACCGCCGGACCGGACACCGGGACATCGTCTTCGGGGCCACGGTCTCCGGGAGAGTGGCCGAGCTCCCGAACGTCGAGGAGATGGTGGGGCTGTTCGTCAACACCGTGCCGGTACGGGTGCGTCTGGACGCGGCCGAGCCGGTGGCCGAGTTGCTGGCGCGGCTACAGGACGAGCACGCCGAACTCCTCCCGTACCACCACCTCGCCCTGACGGACATCCAGCGGGCGGCGGGCCTCGGCACCCTGTTCGACACCTGCGTCGTCTTCGAGAACTTCCCGACCGCCGAGGCCCTGCCCAGCCCGGAGGACGGTCTGCGGCTGACGGATGTGGCCGGGCACGACGCGTACCACTACCCCCTCAAGCTGATGGTCGCGCCCGGCCGACGGCTGCTCCTCGAGGTCAGCTACCGCCCCGACCTGTTCGACGCCGAGGACGGCCGGCAGGTGGTGGCGCGGCTGCGGGAACTCCTGACCGACCTGCCGGCGGCCCTGACGGTCCCGACCGGACACCTACTCACCGATGTCACTGATGTCACCACACCGGCCGTCGAACCCGCGGTGCGGCGGCTGTGCGAGCTGATCGCCGAGGTGCTGGGACGCGGGTCCGTCGGGGCGGACGACGATGTGTTCGCCCTCGGCGGCGACTCGCTGACCGCGCTGCGCCTGGCGGGCCGGATCGAAGCGGAGCTGGGTCGGACCGTCGATGTCGCGACCGTGTTCCGCTGCCGCACCGCGCGGTCCCTCGGCGACGCACTCTGACCACGTCTTACGGAACAGGCAGGTGGACCCGCATATGCGATATTCGGCGGTCGTCAATTCATGGAACGAATGGGACCCGCTCCAGGAGATCGTGGTCGGCTCCGCCGACAACGCCTGCTTCGAACCGACGGAGCCGGGCAGCCGCCCCGCGATCCGCGACTCCCCCGACACACCGTTCCCCACCGGACCGAAATCCCAGGAAGCCATCGAGCGGGCCAACGAGGAACTGGCCGGTCTGGCAGCTCTGTTGGAGTCCCAGGGCATCACCGTGCGCCGCCCGGAACCGCATGACTTCTCGGCCCCCGTCCGCACCCCCGGCTTCGAGGTCGAGAACCAGTACTGCGCGGTCTGTCCGCGCGATGTGATGATCACGATGGGCAACGAGATCATCGAGGCCACCATGTCGCGCCGGGCCCGATACTTTGAGTACGAGCCCTATCGCAAGCTGGTGTACGAGTACTGGAACGCCGATCCGCGCGTCGAGTGGACGACCGCACCCAAGCCGTCGATGCGCGACGGTATGTACCGCGAGGAGTTCTGGGAGTGGCCGCTGGAGCAGCGGCATGCCCGGATGCATTCCTTCGAGTTCTGCGTGGGCCAGGACGAGGTGGTCTTCGACGCCGCCGATATGAGCCGGCTGGGGCGCGATATCCTGGTCCAGGAGTCGATGACCACCAACCGGGCGGGCATCCGCTGGCTGAGGCGGCATCTGGAGCCGCGCGGCTTCCGGGTCCACACGGTCCACTTCCCGCTGGACTTCTTCCCCTCGCACATCGACTGCACCTTTGTGCCGCTGCGCCCGGGCCTGGTCCTCACCAACCCCGAGCGGCCGCTGCGCGAAGGCGAGGAGAAGATGTTCCTCGCGAACGACTGGGAGCTGGTCGACGCCCCGCAACCCGTGCTGGGCAATGACGAGATGCCCAAGTACTGCCAGTCCTCCAAGTGGCTTTCGATGAACGTGCTCAGCATGTCGCCGACCAAGGTGATCTGTGAGGAGCGGGAGAAGCCGCTCCAGGACCTGCTGGCCAAGCTCGACTTCGAGGTGTTCACGGTGCCGTTCCGCCACGTTTTCGAGTACGGGGGCTCGCTGCACTGCGCCACCTGGGATGTGCGCCGCGAGGGCACCTGCGAGGACTACTTCCCCGCCCTCCGCTACGAGCCCCTGGTCTGACCCACGGGACCACGGCCTGGAACACGAGGACGAAAAACCGGGTGCCCCGCCCGCGCCGCATTCCCTACACTCGCCACGAACCGCGCGCCACCACCGCATGAGGGCGCGCACCGTGACGTATGACGTGACGTATGAGGGGAGTCGGCCGTGTGTGACCACACCGCTGGTACCCCTGTTGTCGTTTTCCCGTCACAGTACGAGGTGATCCTGGTGTCTTCGGGCGCCCGGTGCCGGCTGCGCGGCCGGTTCCGGATGCCCGTGACGAACGTATGACGGCTCCCTGGGAGTTCCGCCTGGCCTGAGCACAGGCCATGTCGTCCGGGAATCGCGCCGCCCTTTTCTGGATCACCCTGAAAGGCCCTGGGCCGTGCGTACCGACTTCAACCGCCACCGCCATCTCGCCACCGCGCTTGCTCACCCGCTTGCCACGGTCCGCAACCTGGGCATCCTCGCCCATGTGGACGCGGGCAAGACCACCGTCACCGAGCGGATCCTGTACCTCACCGGGACCACCCACAAGCGTGGCGAGGTCCACGACGGCACCACCGTCACCGACTTCGACTCCCAGGAGCGCGACCGTGGCATCACCATCTTCGCGGCCGCCGTGAGCTGCGCCTGGGACGGCCACCGGATCAATCTCATCGACACCCCCGGCCACGTCGACTTCTCGGACGAGGTGGAACGCTCGCTGCGGGTGCTCGACGGGGCGATCGCGGTGTTCGACGCCGTCGCGGGGGTCGAACCGCAGAGCGAGTCGGTGTGGCGGCAGTGCGACCGGCACGGCGTGCCGCGGATCGCCTTCGTCAACAAGATGGACCGTGCCGGTGCCGATCTGGACACGGCGGTCGAGTCGATCCGGGAGCGGCTGCATCCGGCGCCGCTGGTCGTCCAGTTGCCGATCGGCAGGGAGGACGGTTTCACCGGGGTGGTGGATCTGCTGCGGATGCGCGCGCTGGTGTGGCCCGACGGCCACGGCACGGGCGAGGACACGTACGAGGAGGGCCCGGTGCCCGACGCCCTGCGGGAGGAGGCGCTGCGGCGGCGCCGGCTGCTGGAGGAGGCGGTGGCGGAACTCCACCCGGGCGCGCTGGAGGAGTTCTGCGCGGACTCGGCGGTCTCCACACCGACCCTGGCCGCCGCGCTGCGCGAGCTGACTCGTGGCGGCGAGGGTGTGGTGGTGCTGTGCGGTTCGGCGTACCGCAACCGCGGTATCGAGCCGCTGCTGGACGCCGCCGTGGCGTATCTGCCCTCGCCACTGGACGTACCGGCGGTGCGCGGCACCCGGGGCGATGCGGTGGAGGAGCGGGCCGCCGACCCCAACGGGCCGTTCGCGGCGCTGGTGTTCAAGGTGACGGCGACCGCCACCGGGCGGCTGACGTATCTGCGGGTGTATTCGGGGACGGTCGACAAGGGAGAGGCGGTGTTGGACGTGGGCGCGCGGCGCACCGAGCGGATCGGCCGCATTCTGCGGGTCCAGGCCGACCGGCACTCGGAGGTGGACCGGGCGGTGGCCGGGGACATCGTCGCGGTGGTCGGGCCGAAGGCCGCCCGCGCCGGGGCCACGCTGTGCGCGCCGTCGGCTCCGCTGCTCCTCGAACCGCCCACGGTCGCCGACCCGGTGGTCTCGGTGGCGGTCGAGGCCCGCGGGCGCGCCGACGCCGACCGGCTGGCCACGGCGTTGGCGCGGCTGGTGGAGGAGGATCCCTCGCTCACGGTGAGGACCGACTCCGAGACCGGGCAGACGGTGCTGTCGGGGATGGGCGAGCTCCATCTGGAGGTGGCGGTGGAGAAGCTGCGCCGCGCCCAGGGTCTTGACGTGGCCGTCGGACGGCCGCGGGTGGCCTACCGGGAGACCGTCGTCCGCGGGGTGTCCGGGCTGGTGTACCGGCATGTCAAACAGGACGGCGGCGCCGGGCAGTTCGCCCATGTCGTGCTCGACACGGAGCCGCTGGAGGCAGCGCCCGACGCCGCACCAGCCGCCGGGGGCACGACCTTCGCGTTCCGTTCGACCGTCGTCGGCGGACGGGTGCCGCAGGAGTACGTACGGGCGGTCGAGGCCGGCTGCCGGGACGCGCTGGCCGAGGGGCCGCTCGGCGGCCACCCGGTGACCGGCGTACGAGTCACCCTGACCGACGGGGCCACGCATTCCAAGGACTCCTCGGAGATGGCGTTCCGTACGGCCGGGCGGCTCGCGCTGCAAGCGGCGCTGCGCGCGGGTGCGATGGTGCTCCTGGAGCCGGTGGCCGAGGTCACGGTCACCGTGCCGGAGGACGCGGTGGGCGCGGTGCTCGGCGATCTGGCGGCGCGGCGCGGCCGGGTCTCGGGCACGGTCGCGCGAACGGGCACGGCGGTCATCACGGCGACCGTGCCGCTGGCCGAGCTGTTCGGCTACGCGACCAGGCTGCGCAGCCGGACCCAGGGCCGGGGCACCTTCACCACCCGGCCCGCGGGTTACGCCCCGGCGCCCGACGCGGCGACCGCCGGGACACCGCCCCGGTAGCCCGTCGGCGGCCCCGCCCCTGATCCGGGCGGGGCCGTCCGGCCATCAGCAGCTCCTGGCCCGGCCGGCCCCGGGGTCAGGTCCGGCAGGTGACCTTCATCTGGGCGGCGGCGTGATGGGCCAGGTTCCAGCCGGCCGACCAGTCGTCACCGCGGTCGAGCAGCTTGATGCCGATCTTGCCCTGCTTCACCGCGAAGCTGCCCGCGTTCACCCACTGGGCGCGGTGGCCGGCCTGGTTGATGGTGAAGGAGTCGTACTTCGTGGTCCGGTCGAACGGGTCGGTGAGGACGTGGTACGTGGTGGGGTGGCCGGCGACATCGCGGTCGTTGGGGCCCTTGGGGACGTACACCGACAGCTGGCAGCTCTTGGCCGAGGTGCCCGGCTCCCACCACCACATCACCCGGCTGTTGGCGTCCTTGGCCGGGTCGCCGGACATGGGCACGGAGGCGAACACGCCGTTGCAGCCGTGGCCCACATAGCCGCCACCGCCGAGGGAGTACCAGCCGCCGTCGCCGTCGGTGAAGCGGTTCTGTTCGTAGTAGCCGCCCTTCGGCGGGGTGGGGCAGCTCGGCCCGGCGTAGTCGGTGTAGATCACCTTGCTGCCCGCCGGCTTGGGCGCTCCGCCCCCGCCCCCGCCCCCGCCGCCGCTCGTGGCCGGGGTGTCGGCGCCGCCACTCTTCGACCCGCCGGAACCGGCGCCCCCGGAGGAGGACGGCGCCCCCGTGTCGCTGCCGCCGCCACCGCCGCCACCACTGCCGCTTCCGCCGCCGCTGCCACTGCCACCGCCGGAGCCGCCCCCGCCGTTGGTCCCGCCCGGAGCGCCCTTGTCGCCGGTGGAGGGTGCCTCGCCGCCGTCCTCGGCCCCGCCGTCCGGCTTCTGGGCGGAGGAGGTGCCCTTGGCCTTGTCCGCGGCCCTGTGCTGCGCGGCGACGGTCTTGGCGCTGTCCCCGTCGTCTTCGAAGTGCAGCTGGGACACGCCCGTGGAGACCAGCACCACCGCGCCGACCGCGAGCCCGGCGGTCACCGGCAGCCCGACCACCGTGGACCACACCCGGCGGCCCGGCGCCAGACCGCGCAGCGGCACCCGGGTCCGCCGGGCGAAGGTGTCCGCGAACCCGCGCTGTGCCGTCCGCTCCCTGCCCTGTGTGTTGCCCTGTTCCTCGCCGCTCGGCTCGGACACCGCGGCCTCCTTCTGAGAGCTGTTGTTCGTCGATCGGGGTGTTGCCGCGGTCACCGCGGTGGCTCCGGCAGCTCGGGCACATCGAGTTCCGAGAGCGTCATCAGCTCGCTCTCCGAGGGGGTTTCGATCTCCGACACCCGGTAGGCCTGCCGCTCCGTCATGGCCTGGAACACCTGCCGGGCGGAGCGGCCGTTGCCGAACCGGCCGTCCCTGGGCAGGAGTTCGAAGTAGCCGGTGAGGGAGGCGCGGGCGGCGTCGGTCAGATCGTACTGGTGCGAGGTGGCGTGCCGCTCCACGATGCGCAGCAGTTCCTCGGTGTCGTAGTCCTCGAACATCAGCGTGCGGTTGAACCGGGAGGACAGACCGGGGTTGGAGTCGATGAAGTGCTCCATCTCGTTCGGATAGCCCGCCACGATGACCACCACCGAGTCCCGGTGGTCCTCCATCAGCTTGACCAGGGTGGCGATGGCCTCCTGCGCGAAGTCGTTGCCGCCCCCGCCCTGGGCCGGGGCCAGCGAGTACGCCTCGTCGATGAACAGCACCCCGCCCATGGCCTCCTGGAACACCCGCTGGGTCTTGGGGCCCGTGTGGCCGACGTACTCGCCCACCAGCGAGGAGCGGTCGGCCTCCACCAGATGGCCGCGCTCCAGCAGCCCCACGGCGGCCAGGATCCGGCCGTACAGCCGGGCGACGGTGGTCTTGCCGGTGCCCGGGTTGCCCGCGAACACCAGATGGCGGCTCAGCGGCGGGGCCGCGAGCCCGGCGCTCTCCCGGCGCTGGACCGTACGCATCAGCTTGACCAGCGACGCGACGTCCTGCTTGACCCGGGCGAGGCCCACCAGCCGGTCGAGTTCGCCCAGCAGCTCCTCAAGGGTCTCCTCCGAGGCGGGTGACTCCGCCGACCCTTCGGATCTGGAGGCCCCCTCGGCCCCGGAGGACTGCCCGGCTCCGGGCCCCGCCGGCTTCGGCCCCGGTACGCCCCCGGGGGTCTCCGGCGCGGGCCACCGCGCGGACTTCACCCGGATCGAGACGCAGTCCACCACCTCCGGCCGGGCCCCGGGCTCGGCGCTCAGGTCCTCCGCGGCGTCCCGGACCCGGATCCGGCGCAGCGTGGGCGCCGCCCGGTCGGCCAGGTGCACCGCCGGGAAGCCGGGCCGGACGATGTCCAGGTCCTCGAAGACCCCGGCGGCGCCCCCGTCCAGGATCAGGCCGTTCTTACCGGGTCTGACGATCCGTACGCCGGTCACGCGTGGCGCGGCCTCGCCCGCCACGACCAGTCCTGAGCCGGTGGCCTCGCGGATCTCGGTGTCGGTGACGCGCGGGGTGGCGCCCGTGGTGCACACCAGACCCGCGGTGCCCGGCCGCAGGATCCGGCCGCCGGACACCTCGGCGTCGCCGCGGCCGAGGGTGATCCCGGCCCGCTCGGCGTCGGTCACCTCGCAGTCGGTGAGCCGCAGCGCGCCGTCCGCCCCGGCCGTGACGCCCGCCAGGCAGCGAGTCACGGCGAGCCCGGACGCCTCGGCGCGCGCGGCGCCCGCCAGGTCCAGGCCCGACATGCCACAGTCGGCGAGGCGGGCGTCGGTCAGCGTCACGGTGGCCTCGTCGACGGCGTGCACCCCGTGTTCGGGGGTGGCGCCCACCCGCACCCGGGTGAGCGCGGTCGTTGTCCGCTCACCGAGGTGGACCGCGCTGTAGCGGCAGCCGGTCAGCTCGCTGTCGGTGAGGTCGACGGCCGCGGTGCCGGTGGCCAGCAGCCCGTTGGCGGCCGAGTCCCGTACGGTCACCTCGCGCGCGGTCAGCGCGGCGGAGCCGTGCGCGACCAGCGCCGTGGCCCCGGTGCGTACGACCGCGACGGCGGCCAGCAGCACCCGGGCGCCGTCGCCCGCCGCCACACCGGAGCCCGCGCAGTCGCGCAGCACGGACGCGGTGACCTGGAGCTGCGCGGGGCCCGTGACGCCGATCGCGTCGGCCGCCGGGCCGGTCAGCTCACAGCCGCGCAGTACGACCCCGCCCGTCGCGTCGGCGGAGTCGGGGGTTCCGGGCTCCGGCAGCGGTGAACTGCCCAGCGCGCGGACCGCCTCACCCCCGGTGTCCCGGATCTGGCAGTCCGTCAGCAGCGCGGCGGCCCGGTCCTCGGTGAGCAGTCCACTGCGGCCCGGGCGGTCGACCAGGCACCCGCGCAACACCGCGCGGGCGTCCTCGCGCACCCGTATGCCCGAGCCCGCCGCGGCCCGGATCTCGGTGCGCACCAGCTCCACACGGGTGGTGCCGCCGACCACCAGTCCCGTGCCGTCGATGTCCGTCAGCAGACAGCCGGTGAAGTGGACGGCGCCGGTGGTACGGAGCAGCACCCCGGCCAGCGCGGCCCCGGACAGCACGGCGTCGGCCATCCGCAGCGCGGCGTCGCCGCGCACCTCCAGCCGCCCGTACCGCACCCCGCCGCCCGTCCAATCGGTGGCGCCGCCCGCGAGCAGGGCGGCGGGCTGGTCCGCGGCCGCGCCGCGCACGGTCACCCCGCGCAGCGTCGGCCGAGCGCCGGGCAGCACCTCCAGGGCGGGCCGGCCGGGCGCGGGCGCGGCGAGCGTCACGGCGGCGCCCGGCGGCGGACCTTCGGGCGCGGGCATGTCGCCGCCGTCCGGGTCCGCCGCGACCAGCGTCACCTGGCCGGCGATGCGCACAGTCTCCTCGTAACGGCCGGGGGCGATACGGATCTCGTCGCCGTCCGCCGCGTCCCGCAGCGCCGCGGCGATGGTCCCGTACGGCTGGTGCCCATGCGCCGAGACCAGGCGCACCGGGGCGTCGAGGCCGATGGGCGTCATGCGCTACCTCCGAACGAGCCGGGCGGCCGGGGGTTTCCGGGGCCTGGGTGCTGAAGCCGGTCCAGGTTCCTCTGGGCCTCCTGGAGCCTGGCCAAGGCCTCTTGCTCCGCGGCGAGGGCGCGTTCGAGCTCGCTCGGCCCGGAACTTCCCCCGGCCGCCCGACCGGGGCGCGCCGCGACCGTCTCGCGCCACTCGGTCGCCCGGCGCAGCGCCGTCTGGGCTGCCCCGACGGCCTGGTGGGCCGCGGTCAGTACGGCCGGGTCCACGGGCGGCGGGAGCTGCGGAAGTTGCGGGAGTTGCGGGAGTTGCAGAATGGGCGGGGCGGGCTGCGCGGGGGCGCGGGTGGCCCGCGCCTTGCCCTTGCCCTTCCCCTTGCCCGTGGGCGCGGGGTCGGTGGAGCCGTCCTGGGTGGGGCGGGGGCGCTTGGACGGCCCGGGCGCGTCGACGGAGCCCGAGGTGTCCGCGCCGCGCGGGCGTTTGCCCTTCGGGGTGGGTGCGTTGCCGCCGTCCTGTCCGCCCCCGGCGCCGCGTCGGCCGCCCCCGCGCTTCGGGGGTGGCTGGTCGGGGACGTGCGCCGACCAGCCGCTGCCGTCGGGGCCGGAGTTCCAGGTGAGCTCGAGGGTCGGTCGGCGGTTTCTGGCCGCGACCCCGACGGCCTCGACCGTGAAGGTGGTGCCGTCCCCGGCGGTGACCCGGATGTCCCGGCCGAGCGCCGCCGCGTACTGGGTCAGCAGGACACCCCGGGCCGGGTCGTGGGCGAGGGCGCCCCCTGAGGCGCGGAACGTCGCGAAGTCGGCCGTCGGCGGATGCAGCCTGCCGCCCACCAGCCGTGGCAAGAACCTCTCGACATCGATGCCGGCGGCGTTGAGCTGGTCCAGCATCCGGCCGAGCGAGTTGGCGCCGCCCTGGCGCAGGTCCTGGAAGGCGCGCCCGACCAGGTTGCGCATCATCTGGAGCGGGTGCAGCGAGAGGTCCCCGGAGGCGTCGGCCGCCTGCCGGAGGGCGTGGAAGAAGGTGCCGGCGGGCGTGGGGAGCTGTCCGCGCGCCAGGTGTTCATGGTTGAAGTAGGCCAGGTGGCGGGCGAGATAGCCCTCGTCGTGGCTGAGCGCGAGAGACTGCGCGGCAAGCCGCATCTGCTCGGGGTCGATGCCCGCGAACAGCCGCTGCCCGTCGCCGGGCACCCGGGCGGACACCGCGAGACCCACCCGGTTCTTGCCCACGATCCCCAGGCTGTCGTCCAGCGCCGCCGACAGGTCGGCGGCGATCCGGGTGCTGGGCAGTTCGCCGGGCGGGTGGTGGAGCGGCCACAGGGGGTCGTTCCAATTGCCTTCCCTGATGGTCTGTTTGAAGGTGTCGCGAACCGGCTTCAGCTCGATGCCCTCGCGGGCGGCCTGGCTGTTCTGGCCCGCGCCGAGCTCGTCGCGGCTGAACAGCCGGTCGAGGGGGTTCTTGAGACCGGCGTGGTCCTGCGGCAGCTTGCCCTCGTCGTACCAGGTCTTCATCAGCCGGGACAGGTCGGTCTCGGTGGACGCCTCCCGGAACCTCGTCAGATACGGCACGCCCCGGTGCGGCAAGGTGTTGTTCGCGGCGTGCATCTCGCGCAGGGTGCGCAAATTATCGAGCGCCCGCTGCCCGATGTTCCCCGAGGGGATGCGCAGCGACTGGTCGAGCTCCCAGGCGTTCAGCCGGTTGAGCCGTTCGCTCAGCTCGCCGAACTCGGCGCCGCCGAGACCGAACCGCACCCGGATCAGATCGTCGGTGAGCAGGGTCGCGGCGGCGTCCACGAAGAGGTTGGGTTCGGGGCCGTACGCCAACTGCGGGTGGAGGCCGCGGAGCCGGTCGCGGATCCGCATGTCCTGCTCGATCCGGCGGATGAACTCCAGCCGCATCTCCTCCAGCGGGGGCCTAGGGTTCTTCCGCTCCTTCAGCGTCAGGTTCTCGAGCCTGGCCTGGGTGTCGTCGATCAGCCGGTCGGCGCCGCCGACGGGCGGGAGCTCGGGCGCCCGGTAGCCGCCCGCCATCATCAGCGGCCGCAGCGGGTTGGCCACCTCGTGTCCGTCCTCCACGACCTTCAGCGCGCCCTCCCAGTACTCGAAGACGTGTTGGCCGCCGGGGACCAGGTGGGGATAGTTGTCGAAGTCCATGATCGCGTGGTACGGGTGCAGATTGTCGGCCATCATCGAGCGGACCATGTGGCGGGTGGCCTGGCTGTCGAGCGTGAGGTTGCGGGCGGTCCCGTAGATGAAGTGGCCGGCCGGGTACGGGCCGAGCGGCGTGGCCACCAGGGCCAGCGGATGCCCGAAGGTGGTCTGGCCGAGGGCGTTCGCGATGGCCTGGCGAATCAAGGGCAGTTGGGCGTGGGGGCCGTTGACCCCGATCACCACGCCGATCCGGCCGTCGAAGCCGTTGAGTTGGCGGGTGAGGGCGTCCAGGAAGCCCTGAAGGCCGTCGCCGAGCTGGTCGAACCGGACGATCGCGGTGACCACGAAGCCGAGCTCCCGCGGCTGGGTCTCGATGGCGCGGACCCAGGTCATATAGTCCGCGCCCGTCATGCCCGCGTGGCCGCCGTTCGTCAGCTGCATGAAGGCGTCGTTCACCATGGCGTGCGCCGGGGTGGCGCCGCCCGGCACGGTGCCGGGCGGCGGCCAGACGTGGGAGCCGCCGGTCGGGGCGGTGACGACCTGGCCGGGCGGGGCCGGGTCCACGTCCATCGCGCCCGGCTCGGGGGTCTGGTCGGGCGCGGTGCCGCGTGGCGTGCCCGGGTCCGTGCCGCCGTCGGTGATGTCGTCCATGGCGTCGTCGGCGGTCTGGGTCTCCGGGGACGGCGGCGGCGTGTCAGCCATGGAGGTGTCGGACGGGGAGGGCGAGTGCCGGGAGCCGCCCGGCAGTCCGCCCCGCTCGTGGAACATCTGGACGGTGATGGCCTGCATTTGCCGGCGCGTGCCGCGCGGGTCGATGCCAAGACCGTCCAGCCGGGACTCGGCCGCGCCGACGCGGGCGCGGACCGCGCCCAGCTTGTCCAGCGCGTCCAGCTGGGCGGCGGACGGCCCCCGGGAGCCACCCTGCCCCGGCGGGGGCGTGGTCAGCTCCACCTGCCGCTCGGCCTTGCCGAGATCGGACAGGGCGCGCTCGTACGACGCCCACGCGTTGAGCCGCGTGGCGGCCTCGGAGCCGGTGGTGCCGCCCATGATGAGCTGGTGGGTCTCCCGGATCCGCTGGTTGATCGCGGCCATGGGGGACAGCCCGCCGAACCGGCCCTTGCCCGGGGGCGGCGAGGCGTACGGCGGCGGCATATCGGCCGTCGCCTCCCGGTACGGCGGGGGCGGCTGCACGGCCGTCTCGCCCGTCTTGACGAGCTTGGTGTGCGGTGCGGCGGTCTCGGGCGGGCGGCCGGGGTGCGCGACGAGGTCGAGCGCGTCCCCCGCCCCCTTGGCGCCCCCGCTCCCCGCGGCGTCGAGCGGACCGCGCGCGGACACTCCGCCGGCGGGCGGCACCGACCGCGCGCCTACGCCGCCCGCCGAGGACGCGGATGCGGATGCCGAATAGGGCGGCGGTGGCGCGGCGCGCTCGCCGCGCAACAGATCCATGGCCAGGTCATGCGCCGCCGCGGCGGACAGCGGCTCCGGAGCACGGACAACGCCGCCCGGCGGCGGCACGGCCGCACCGCCGCGCCCGGGGGCGCCCGGGGGCGCGGAGGCCGCGGCCGTACTGCCCGGCGGCGCGGCGTGGGCCGGGCCGCCCGGCGGCGCGCTCGCCGCGCCCGCAGATGCGGGCGTGCCCGGGGCAGCATGAACGCCCGAGTCCGCGTGCGCCACCGCACCCGAAGCGTGCGCCCCGGAACCCACCGGTGCCGCGCCCGCACCGACCGCGCCACCACGCCCGGGGGCGCCCGGAGGCGCGGAGGCCGCGGCCGTACTGCCCGGCGGCACGCTCGGCGCGGGCGTGCCGGCGGCGGCATGGGCGGCCGGTGCCGGGCCATGCGCCCCGGCCCCCGGCGCGGAGCTGCCGACGACACCCGCGGACGGGGTCTCGGCCGAAACGCGGGCGACGCCGCCCTGCGGCGCCGCGGCCACTGCCGTACCAGGGGGCGCCGCGCCCGCTCCGACGTGAGCCGGGGAGCCCGGCGCCACGCCCGCCGCCGCACCCGGGGCAGCGTGAACGCCCGTGTCCGCATGGGCCACCGCACCCGAGCCGTGCGCCCCGGAGCCCGCCGGCGCCGTGTGCGCCGCGGCGCCCGGCGCGTGGCCCCCGACAACCCCCGGCGTAGAGGTGGCCGCGGCCCCGCCGACGACCCCCGGCGGCGGGGTCGCGGCCAGAGCGCCCGCGGACGCCGGAGGCGTTGCCGCTCCGGCGGGCACCGGGGCGGTGCCCGCGACCGTGTGCGCGTCGACGGTCCGGGGGGCCGCGTCGCCGATCCGCAGGGTGATGCCGTCGCCCCGGATGGCGGTGACGGCGACATCCCCGTGGGCGAGGGCGTTCAGCTCAGGAAAGGTCAGATCGTTCAGCGCCTCGGCGTGTCCCACCGCGCCACGGGCCATGGTGACCCTGTCGGACACCCCGCCCGCCGAGGCGACACCGGGGACGGACCCTTGGCCGGTGTGGGACACCGCGGACGAGGTGTGGGCGTCGCGCAGCAGGTCGATGGCGGTGTTGCCGGGCAGCAGCAGATTGTTGTCCAGCCGCACCTGGCCCGCCGCGAAGTCCATCTGATGGAGCGTCTGGAGGCCCTGCCCGCCGGGCGCCGCGTGGGCGGCCGGGACGACCAGGCCGCCCGGACTGGTGGTCATCCCGTGGGGCAGCGGCGCGGTGGTCAGGCCGTGGGACGCGCCGAGCCCCTGTGGCGTCAGGGCACCCAGGTTGACGGTGGGCAGCTCGGTCAGCGGGGTCAGCGGTACGGCTCCCAATGTGCCCGTACCGAGGCCACCGAGGTGGAGGCCGCCCCCCGGCAGAAACGCGCCGGGCGGCCGGATGAGCCCGGTGGGCGTCAGGGCGCCGGGGCCGGTCCGCACCGGGGGGATGCCGTGCAGGGCCGCGTCCGTACGTCCCGCGTTGGCCAGCAGAGCGTGCAACTCGGGCTGGGCGATGCCGAGGACGCGCTCGCCGAAGGCGAGCCGGGCGGCGCCGCCGATGCCGAGGACGCTGAGCTCGGTGAAGTTCAGCGGGAGGAGGGTGGCGGCGCCGAGCCGGGCGAGGCGCTGCAGATTTGCCAGTGAGTAGGCGCCGGCCTTGGCCCAGGCGCCGGTCGAGGAGGCGGTGACGCGTGCCCAGTCGCTGCCGATCGCGCCGATCGCGCTGTTCCAGCCGCCCTTCAGGGCGTTGCCGAAGCCCTTGCCCAGCGCGATGACGTCGATCTTGACCAGCGGGGCGAGATGGGCGCCGATCACCATCGGGGCCACGACGATCTTGGGCAGGCCGGTGAGCGAGGAGAAGTGGCTGATCTGGCCGAAAAGGCCACGTCCCGCGCCGGTCAGGCCGCCCGCGACGCCCTTGAGGCCGTTGCCGAGGCCCTTGATGATGGCGCCGACGTTGATGGCCTTGGTGGTGGGGAAGAGCACGCCGAGGAAGGCCAGGCCGAGTTCGAGCCCGCTGGCCTTGCCCTGGCTGAAGTCCACGATGGTCTTGATGAGCAGGACGGCGTTCATACCCCAGGCGATGATGCCGAGGATGCCGCCGGTGAAGACCGCGATCACCGAGATGATGATCGTCAGCCACTGAAACGCCTCCCAGAACAGATCGCAGTCGCTGACCGGCTGGACCATCAGCTCACCCGCGTCATGGAGCTGACGGCGCAGCTCGCCCGCCGCGCCTGCCACGTCGGTGCGGGCGTCCTCGGCGCGCTGGGTGAGCTGCTGCCGCTGCGGATCGTCCTCGGGCAGCCCCTGGGCGGTGGAGAGCGCCTGGTCGGCCTCGCCCTGAGCGGTCTCGACGGCGGTCGCGTAGACGCGAATGGCGTTTTCGGCCTTGCGGAAGGACTCCTCGACATGCCCGACGAAGTTGTACAGATGGCTGTCCACCATCTCGCGCAGCCGGTCGGCGGTGACGCCGATGAACCGCTGTCCGTCGCCCGCGGTGGTCTGCAGTTCGCGCAGTCCGGTGTTGATGACCCCGGCGGAGGTCGCCAGGTCGCGCATCGTGTCGGCGATGGTGTTCAGCATGGCGGGGTCACCCGGGACCGGGTCACCGCTGAGACCGAGCGCGCTCCAGTCGCCGGGACGGGTCGGCACGCTGTTCCTCCCCCTTGACGGTCAGTTGTGGCACAAGCGCTTCACCGGTGGGAACCTACACTTGGGTAACGCGCCGACGAGCGAGAACCGTTCATCGGAATGAACGGTACGTCAGACATGGTTGATTCCTGAACCGGACCACGCTTTTGGGCCGTTGGTCACGGTAGGGCAGTATGAGCCCGCAGCGAGCCGACCCAGGGGGGACCGTGCCTGACATCGTCGTCGATTACGAGCTGCTCAACCAGGTCGCGCAGAAGGCCAGCAGCCTCAAGGAGCAGGTCAAGCAGGCCCGGGAGAGCAATCAGAACTACACCACCGAGCAGGTGGGCGGGGGCGTCTCCTATGCCATCCAGGCGTACTACGAGGTCTGGAAGGGCTCCTTCAAGCGCTCCGAGGAGAAGCTGGAGCAGCTTCACAACCTGTACGAGGGCGTCGCGCGGGGCTGGGCGGACTGGGACTTCCGGCTGGCCGGGGAGGCCGGCAAACAGGAGGCGTCGCTGGCCGCGGATCTCTATCGCACGCAGAAGGAGATCTGGGACGACTGGCAGGAAGCGGTTGCCAAGGGGTACGTCGACCCGAACGACCCACATGCGCCGAAGCCGCCGGGCGAGCGCGAGAGCCAGTGGAGCACCACCGACGGCCATGGCAACACCACCACCACGACCTATGAGTACGGCCCGGACGGAAAGCCCACCAAAATCACCACCACCATCACCACCAGCAGCGGGCTGACCTCCACCGACACCACCAACTACCACGCCGACGGCACGTACGACTCGACCGCCACCGATGTCTACGGCAACGTCACCACCACCACCGGCAACTCGCAGACCACCGAATCGGGGGACCACAAGAACACCACGGACACCTTCTCCAGCACCACCAAGACCCCGGACGGCAAACAGTCCACCACCACCGGGACCACCACCTCGGACTACAACTCCACCACCGGCCACCGGGACTCCAGCACGACCTACACGACCACGGGGCCCGACGACGACGGCAACGAACAGACCGTGCACGGCACGACCACGTCCTCGCTCGATGTGAACGGCCATGAGGTGATCGAGACGATCGAGGTCCACGAGGACGGCAGCGGCACCCGCACGGTGGAGACGGACGGCCGCAAGGAGGAGTGGACCAGCGACCACGCTGACCAGAACTCCGGCTGGGTCCCGAAAGAAGACGACTAGACAAGGCAGGAAACCACACCATGCCCGCAGGCAACATCAACCTCGACTACGCCGAGATCATGCGCGTTTCCGGGGTCATGAACCAGGCCGTCAACGACATCAACCCGCATCTGCTGTCCACCAAGACCTCGGTGGAGGGGCTGCTGGACAACGGCCTGTTCATGCAGCAGAGCAGCCCGGCGATGAAGGCCGCCTACGAGAAGCTGACGGCCTCGCTGCAGCAGGCGGTGGAGAGCATCAACAGCTTCGCCACCCAGTTCACCAAGATCAAGGAGTCCGTCGAGCAGATGGACAAGGACATCGCCGCCAGCACCAACAACGGCTGACCTGGCGCCCACCGGGCTCCCGCTTGACCGCGGAGCGGGAGCCCGGGGCGATCCAGTCGGGTCAGCCCATACCGTCCGACCGCAGCACCGTCTCCGGGACCAGCACCGACACCAGCGCGCCGCTGACCGGGTCGACGGTCAGCCCGCGCCCCGGCACCGGCCGCCCGCGCAGCAGGTCGTACGGGACCCGCACCCCCAGCAGATCGCCCTCGCCGGGCGACTGCGGGGACAACAGCAGCCCCTTGCGGACCCGGCGGACCTGGCCGAGCCAGCCGATGCCCGCGGAGGTGAGGGTTTCGGCGGTGGCCGCCACCGCGAGCCCGTGGCCGCGGTCCCGGCCGGTGGAGGCGATCTCCCGCAGCACCGAGTCGGCGGACGGCATCTGGGCCAGCAGATCCGCGTCGTCCACCAGCACCACCGCGGGGCCCGCCTCGGCCTCCAGCGCCTGCCGCACCTCGTCCGCGCCCGGGTCGGGCGTCTCGATGACCTGGGCCCGCGGATGCCTGCCCAGGCCCCGCAGCGGCGATTCGCGCGGGGTGAGCGCGACCACCCGCGCCCCGCCCGCGAGCAGCGACACCGCGAGGCTCGCCAGCGCCGTGGAGCGGCCCGCGCCGGGCGGCCCGCTGATCATGAACGACGGGGCGTCCGCCGCGAAGTCCACCCCGACCGGGCCGAGGTCGTCGCCGCCCACCCCGAGCAGCCCCCACAGCGGGCGGCGCAAACCGGCGGGCACCTTCTCGTAGGCGTCGGTGAACGTCACCCGCTTCGGCAGGCTCGCCACCTTCCCCGGGCGCAGCGCGGCGGGCACCTCGAGGTCCCGGCGGGCGGCCTCGGCGCCGATCCGCCGCAGCGTCTCCGCCTGGTCGCGCCCGGCGCCCACGGCGCTCAACATGGCCACCTGCACCTCGGTGGCGCTGCCGCCGCGCCAGCCGCGCCCCTGCGGTACGACGGCCGGGATCTGCTTGGACGGGATCTGCGCCAGCATGTACTCGCTGCGGTCGGTCAGCCGCAGCAGCAGCCGCTCGTCGTTCAGCGACGCCACCTTCCCGGACAGCAGGGCGCGTTCGGAGGTGGCGATCACATGCAGGCCCATCGGGGCGCCCTCGCGAATGAGCGCGGTGAGCTCCTGCACCGGCCGTCCGCCGTCGTGGTCGCCGAGCAGCGCGGTCAGCGAGTCCCAGCCGTCGATGAGCAGCACCGTGTGGGCGGGGCGCTCGGCGGGCGGCAGGATGGAGCGCAGTTCGGCCAAGTTGGCCGCGCCGTGCGAGGTGAGCAGTTCCTGCCGGCGCCCCATCTCGGCGATGAGCCGCGCCAGCAGCCGGTTCAGCCGCTCCAGGTCGGCCCGGGGCACCACCGCGCCGCAGTGCGGCAGATCGGTCACCGCCGTCAGCGCGCCGCCCGCCGCGTCGATGCCGTAGAGGTGGACGTCGGCGCAGGAGTGACGGCGGGCCAGCGCGCCCGCGATGGTCCGCAGCGCCTGGGAGCGGCCCGAGCGCGGCGTGCCGATGATGTAGAGGTGCCCGAAGCGGGAGAGGTCCAGCTCCAGCGGCTCCTGGCGCTGGGCGCCCGGCAGGTCGGCCAGCGCCCAGGGCACCGGCGCGAGCCCGCCACCCGGCTGATCCGGCCGGTCCGGAAGCTCCTCCAGGGTGATCGTCTGCGGCAGCGGGGGCAGCCACGGGCTGGGCTGCGCCGCGATGGCGAGCGAGGCCGCGGCCTCCCGTACGGACTCCACGAGCGCCGTCAGATCGGTGGGCACCTCATCGGCGTCCAGCAGCGGCAGTTCGTCCTCGGCCTCGTGCGCGGGGCCCGGCTCCACCGCCGTACGGCCCAGCAGCGACCAGGTCAGCTCGGCGGCCCAGACCGTCGCTTCGGGCGCCTCGGCCGGGGCGGGCCCGGGGGCCTCGTCCAGCCGCGGGGCGCCCACGAAGGCCGTCTGGAACGGCAGCACCGAGCGGTGGCCGGTCCTGGCCAGGGCCCGGCCCGGGGTGGCGCCGGAGATCGTCACCGCGTCGTTGACCTCCAGTACGTCCTGGCTGTCCATCGCGTCGGTGACGCGCAGCGCGATCCGCAGATTGGTGTTGGCCCGGATGTCGGCGGTGATCACGCCGGCGGGCCGCTGCGTGGCCAGCAGCAGATGCAGGCCCAGGGAGCGGCCGCGCTGGGCGATGCCGACAAGACCGGGGATGAACTCCTGGACGTCGCGCGCCAGCGTCGCGAACTCGTCGATGACCAGCAGCAGCCGGGGCAGCGGGGGCAGCGCCGGATCGCGCCGCCGCATCGCCCGGTACTCGGCGTGGTCCTTCGCCCCGGCCTCCGCCAGCGCCCGCTCGCGGCGGACCAGTTCGGCGGTCAGCGAGGCCAGCGCCCGCTCCACCAGATGGCTGTCGAGGTCGGTGACCATGCCGAGCACATGCGGCAGCCGTACGCAGTCCTTGAAGGCGCTGCCGCCCTTGTAGTCGATGAGCACGAACGTCAGCTCGTCCGGCCGGTTCACCGCCGCGAGCGACGCCACCAGGGTCTGCAGCAGCTCCGACTTACCGGCGCCCGTGGTGCCCGCGATCAGCCCGTGCGGGCCGTCCTTGACCAGGTCGAAGGTGACCGGTCCGGTGTAGCCGACGCCCAGCAGCGCCCCGGTGGACGCGGGCCGCTTGCCCCAGCGGCGGACCAGGTCCTCGGCCTTCGGCGGCTCCAGGTCCAGCAGCCCGAGCAGCCGCACCTGGTCGGGCAGCCCGTCCGAGCCGTCGGGTGTGACGTCCCGTACGGCCGCCAGCGAGCGGGCGATCCGCTCACCCCACTCGGTGTCCACCTGGTCGGGGCGGATACCGGTCACATCGGCGCTGCCGGTGCGGCGCACCGTAAGCTCACGGGCGCCCACCGCGCAGACCGTGACGCACTCCTCGGGGAGCATGCGCTCCTCCTGGTCCAGGCAGATCAGGAACACCCGTACCGACGGGCCCTCCTTGAGCACCTGGACCACACCGGGCACATCGCGCAGCCGCCGCGCCCCGTCGAGCACCACCACCAGATCCGGCTCGCTCAGCAGGGCACCGCTCATCGCGGAGTCCCGGGCGCGCATCCTCGACCGGATGGCCGCGACCAGTTCGGAGACCCGGTTTGCGACGGTCTCGGGATCGTTGCCGACCGTCACCGACGGGCCGCCGGAGCGCGCCGCCGCCACCCCGCCGCGGCCCGGGCGGGCATGCGGCAGCCAGCGCACCCACTCCCAGGCGGACGCCCCCGCCATGTCCGTCAGCACGGTCACCCGTACGTCCCGGGGGCTGTGCAGGACCGCCGCCTGCGCCACCGCCCAGCGGGCCAGCGCCCGGGCCGCCTCACGCTCCCCCGCGATGCCGACCACGCCGTCGGCGGTCAGGTCCACCTGGACCGGCATATCCGGGATCCGCCAGTTCACCGAGCGGTGATTGTCCTCGCGGGAGCTGTCGTCGATGGTCAGCAGCGAGGACTGGGCGACCGTCCCCACCCGCAGCGCCAGGTGGTCCGGGTGGCCGCGCCGCCGCTCCCACAGCCTGGCCCCGGGACCGACCGCCCACAGCCCGGCGGTGGCCGGATCGGGCCCCGCGTCGACCCTCAGCCGCCGCTCGCGGTCGACCTTCTCCCGTACGTCGGCCTCCAGCGAGGCGCGGCGCGCACGGTAACTCGCCACGCCGGCCAGGTACTCGCGCTTGCCGCTGCGGCGGGTGGTCACATAGTTCGCGATGGCCAGGAACGGGCTGAAGACCGCGAACATGAGGTAGAAGTACGACCCGAGGAACGTCACCATGGCGATGCCGAGGAACATCGGCGCCACCACCACCAGCACCGGGATCGACCGCCGCGACGGCGGGGTCGGCGGCGCGGGCAGCACAAACCGTTCCGGCGTCAGCGGCGGGATGATCCTCGGCGGCCGGTTGAAGTCCAGAAACGCGCCGTCGGCCGACACCGTCACCGCCGCGTCGGCCTCGGTGGGCTCCGCGACCCGCAGCAGGTACTCCCCGAAGACCAACTCGCCGTCCAGCGGCCACTCGGTCCAGCCACGCGGCACCGGCTCGTGCCGGTCGGCGTCCGGATCCGGCAGCGGGGGCCGCGGCGCGGGCGGCAGCGGGGCCGCGTCGGCGCGCGGCCGCTCCGGGGGCGGCTGGGGCACCGACAGCGCCACGGCGGGGCCCGCCTGCCCGGTGTTCAGCAGCACACCGCCGTCCGGCCGGACCGTCACCCGGATCCCCGCGGGCGGTACGTCACGGCCCTCCAGCCGCACCGCGCTGCCGGGTTCGGGGCCCACCGTGTACGTACCGGGCCGCAGCAGCCATACCCGCCCCGCGCCGCGCCCGCCCACGAGCTGCAGCTCGACCTGGGGGCCGCGCGGCAGTCGCTCGCCGTCGGCGGACCGCGAGGGCGGCGGCAACTCCTCGCGCCCGGGCCCGTACGCACCCCCGTCCCCGGGCGCCGGCCCACCGAGCCCCAGCCGTGCCCCGTCCCGCACCCCGGCCGCCGCCAGCGGCAGCCCGGCGGGCAGCGGCAGGTCCCCGAGGAACAGCTCGGCGCCCTGGGGACCCGTGGCATGGCCCATCTCGGCCAGCCGGACGGCGACGGCCCGGGCGGTGGTGGTACCGCTCACATCGAGCATGACGTCGCTCTCGGCAACGCTCACAAAAAGTCTCACGGCTGCGAAGAAGTCCGTTCGTTTGTCGTGCCGGATGCGGCGGAGATGCCGCCGGACCGCGACGGCGGCACGGCGGGAGCGGGTTCGGCGAGATCGCCGTCGTCCCCGGAGTCTTCGAGGCTGGCCGGGTCCGTCTCGGCGTGCTCGGGCGGGGCGGCTGTTTCGGCCTTCCCGGGCTTCTCTTCTGCGGCCCCTCCGCCGGATGGGGTCACAGAGAAGAGCGGGGACGGGGCGGGGGCCGATTCCGAAGCCGGGGCCGGCGCGGGGGCCGGGGCCGGTTCGGGAGCCAGGGCCGGCGCGGGGGCGGGCTCCGCGAAGTCCGCGTCGAAATCAGCTGCGTAGTCGGCCGTGAAGTCGGGGTCGGTGTAGGCCGGTTGGGCCGGGATCACCGCGTCCCGCTGCCCGTCGGCGCGCGCGTCCCGTGGCGGCGCGGCCTCGGTACGGGGTCCGGGCACCGCGTCGGCCGGCACGGTGGCCCGCGCGGCCGGGCCCGGGCGCAGGACGGCGGTCCCGGCGGGCGGCTGCCGGCGGTCGCGGCGGATGGTGCGGGCGATGGCCCGGGGCAGAGCGGCGGACTCCAGATCGAGGTGGAGGCCGGGGGCCAGGAGGCGGCCGCCGGGCTCGGCGTGGAACGTCCAGGAGGCGCCGGGGACACGGCCGCCGACGAGGGCCCGGAGGCGGCCCGCGGCGCAGAGTTCGGAGATCCGGGCGGCCTGCTCCGGGGTCGGGGACCAGCACACGACGACCGGTGTCAGCGAGGGCTCGGCGCACACGCCGTCGGGAAGGGGGCCGGAAAGAGGGTCGGGTTGGGCGTCGAGGAGGGTGTCGAGGTCGGGGCCGGGGTGCCGGGGGTGTACACCGCGGGCCACCTGGACCGGCGGGCCGTCCGGCAGATGGTCGATCTGGGCGGCCAGGGCGTGCAGCACACCGCGCGACGCGTGGGGGTCGCCCTCGACCGCGAGGGCGGCGGGGCCGCGCATCCAGTCCACGAGGACGGCACCGGGCTGCCGTCGGTCGACGCCGACGGCCAGCAGCATGCGTTCCGGGCCATCGGACGGGTCGACGGAGGCGGCGGGGGCCGACCAGGACCACTCCCCCGGTTCGGCGGTGGCCTTCTGCCAGGGCCCGGCGGGGGGCAGCGGATCGCGCCCGGCCACGACGACGCGGACCTGGTCGCGGGCCGGGCTCAGCTGCACCGCCAGGGCGTAACAGCCGTCATCGGTGGTGGAGTCGGCGTGATCGAGCGCGGCCAGCGCCGTGCCGGGTGCGGCGGGATCGGCGAGATAGCCGGAGAGGATCCGGGCCCATCGGCGGTGGCGGCTGAAGACGCGGAAGGGCTCGGCGAACGCCCGTCGCGTCATCCGCACTTCCCAGACGATACGGCGGCAGGTGGGCCGCAGGCCGCCCTGGGATCTGATCAACCGCGCCATCAGCCAGACCAGCAGGGTCAAAGCGGCGAGGAAGCCGAGGAGGATCAACCAGGAGGCGCGATCGGGCATGCCGAGAGCGAGCCGTGTGTACACCGGAACCTCACGCTGGGGGACGAGTCGGGGGGAACGAACGCGGATGGCACTGAACCGCTCCCACCATACGGCGCGTCAGGCGGAGTTCACTGTTCCGCCTCCGCGAGCACGCGCGCGACGAGTGGGCTGTCGAGCTGACGAGCGACGGCGACCAGATGGCGGCGCTCGGCCTGCGGCGGTACGTCGATGCCCGGCAGCCGCTCACAGGGCATGCCCGGGGGCCGCCCGGACCGCAGGGCTTCCAGAGCTCCCATGATGCCCGCCGCCGCGGCCAGCGCGTCGTGTTCCGGCGCGTCGCGGTCGGGTGAGCCGAGGCCGTGTTCGTCGGTGAGGCGCCGTGCCGCGTTCACGATGTGCTGGGAGGTCCAGGGGCGCAGTGCGAGCTGTCCGTCGCGGATTTCATGCGCCCGGCGCAGGGTGTGGAACTCCCAGGCGGAGCCGGAGGGAGGACTGTGCAGGATGACTCCGGGGTCGGCCTGGGTGACGGTGGTCCACAGGGTCTCCAGGGCGTAGAAGTCACGTCGGCGCTGTCGCCGGGTGCGCAGCGCGGCACGGGTCCATCCGGTGGCCGTGATCACCCCGCCGAGGGAGGACAGCGCGGTGGCCACATGGGAGGACAGGGCGTCCAGGGTGTGGGAGCCGAGCACCACGCCGAAAATCGCGATGAGTTTGCATACGCCGTAACTGCCGATGAATGTGCAGCCGATGACCAGGAGGCGCAGACTGCCCCGCAGGATCGGATCGTGAACATCCTTCAAACGTTCGCAGCACACGTACACCATCGACCACAGCGCCCATCCGAAGGCCGCGTGATACACCAGCAGAAAGGCGAACACGGGCGGGCGGTCGGCGAAGGCGGTGTCGAAGGTCAGGGGCCTTTCGCCGGTGGGCAGGTCGGCGGAGAGGAACAGCGCCCACATCACGGCGACGGCGGCGCCGTAGCGCGGCAGGACCCGGCGCAGGGCACCGCGCATACCGATCCCCCGGTGCGGCCGGCCGCCGTTGCCGGCTTTGCTGCCTTTGCCAGCGGGGAGCCGCCGTGGTGACCACAGCAGCGCCAGCGTGCGGAGGCAGGCGAAACACACGATGACCTGGGTGTAGCCGATGAGGGTCGCGAGATCGGAGATTCCGCTGGTCTCCCCGAGCCACCGGTAGACCGCCGGGGTGGCGGCGGTGAAGGCGGCGCCGCCGGCCAGGGCCCCTATGGCCATCAGCAGCAGGGCGGGGATCCGTTCGGCGGCCCAGGCCAGCGCCTTGTACCCGGCCAGCCCGTACATGACGGCGCTCACGGTGGTGTAGGCGAGGGTGTGAACGTCACCCGCCTCAGACATGGCGCCCCTCGCGGTGGACCAGGGACGGTGCGAGCCGGGCGGCCGGGCCGACCTCGGGCGCGAGGTTCAGCTGCTGGTACAGCAGCGTGCCGATGGTCTCGGCCTCGTGCTCGGTGGGGTCGTCGTAGTGGGACCGCCCCAACACCCGGCGCACCACGGCGGGGTCGATGGCGTCGTACCGGGGGAGGTGGCCGAGCAGCAGATGCGCGAGTTCATGGCAGACGACCAGCAGTTGATGGGCGCGACTGGTGTGCATGGGGTAGTAGATGCGGTCGTGCGTCAGGTACTGCTCGTACCGTCCGGTCGGCTCGCCGGGTGCCACGTCCTGCTCGATCAGTCGCAGCGCCCGCTGGAAACGGGCCTCGTAGGCGGCGTGCAGCTCGGCGAGGGTCGGATGCGGCGGTAGCCCCAGGTCCTTCAACAAGGCCCGGACCCTGCGCCGTTCGGACCGCATGCCCACGCTGTAGTCCCTTCCTTCGGCGCGCTGTCAGGAGGCCGGTCCCCACGCAGATTTCGGACGGGGCCGGTTCACCGTGGCTGTCCCTCGCGGCTCTTGTGCTGGCGGGCGACGCGGCGCAGCTGGTCCACCAGGGTGCAGACGGTCTCGCGCATGTCGTGGGGCAGTACGGCCACGCCCTCGGCGATCTGACGGACCTGGTCGTCGTCGAGCAGCCCGGCGTTCGCCGGTGTCGGACCGCCGACGAGCAGGGTCGAGCCGCCGGCGGCGCGGTTCAGTTGACCGATGGGCTCGCCACGCCGCTCTTGTTCGATGGCCCGCAGGTGCCGCTCGACATCGCGTGCGTAGGGGTCCTCGTCCGGGGAGAAGAAGTACTCCACGCGCACCCCGAACAAGGTGGCCAGCGCGACCGCCCGGTCGGCCCGGGGGACGGAGCGGCCGTTGCGCAGATTGCTGATCTGGCTCACGGACATCCCGACGGCTTCCGCGATCTCCCGCTCCGTGTACGGCCTGCCCAAGTCGGCGGGGTAGATGACCTCTTGCACGCGCTGGAAGCGCCGCGCGAAGCACTCTGCCGCGTCATGACGTCCTGACATCCGTGGACGCTCTCCGGGGTTGTGCTGGGGGGGCGACATAACCGTGGATCCTAAGCGAACCGTAAGCGGGCCACTGCCAGTTCATCCGCGCCGGATCCAAAAAAAACTGCGACCGGTCGGCCCTGGATTGCCCGATATGGGGAAGATGTGTCCGAGGTCGGCTGAATTAGTTGACAGTGTCGACGGACGTATTACAGGATCTCCTCGCTCGCAACACACCCTGGGTTCAGCACAACTCCTGATCAAGTAGACCCGTTTTTTCGGTAAAGGAGTTTCCTTGACGCCGGACGAGCTCTTCCGCGGCCCGCGCCAGGAGAATTCACTGACAAGAAGCGTACGTTCCGGGAGTCCCGCGTCCATTAATGGCCGACCGTCGCACAGCCGGGACCGGAAAAGCGGACAGCCACAGCAGACAGGGGGAATGGCATGCGTGTCAGGACGGTTGACGGTCACCTCCTGATCGGAGACCCCCGATTGCCGTTGAGGGTGCTCTTCTTCCACTACGCGGGCGCGACCGCGCTGTCCATGCTTCCGCTGGCGCGGGCCCTGCCGCCGGGCTGTGCCGCGGTCGCGTTCGAGCTGGACGGCCGGGGGGAGCTGACCGATGCTCCCCCGGTGCGCAGCTTCGACGACGCGGTCAAGCGGCTCCTCCCGGCGTTCCGCAGCTGGGTCGACCGGCCCGCCGTGGTGGTGGGGCACGGCCTGGGCGCCCTCCTCGCCCACGCCCTGGTCTCGGCGCTGCCCTGCGAACGGCGGAGCCACGTCAGGGATGTCGTGCTGTCGGGGGCCCGGTCCCCGGCGACGACCGCGCGGCTGGCGGCGCATCCGCGCGCGCCGTTCCTGACCAGGACCCGGGAAGAACTCGTCACGGAGCTGCGGCGGCACGGCGGCTGCCCCGCGGAGCTGTTCGACTATCCGCATATGCTCGACGTCGCGGTCACGATGCTCGGCCAGGACCTGCATCTCCTGGATACGTACCGCGAACCGCCCGCCATGCCGGCGGGTGGCGGCACGGACTACCACGTGTGGTTCGGCCGTGACGACGAGAGCCTGTCCCCCGCGGAGCTGGAGCGGTGGCGGCTGAGCACACCGTCCTCGCCCCAGCCACGGGACTTCGCCGGCGGCCATGTCTTCCTGTGCCAGGAGCGGCCGCCGACCGTCGCCCTGCGCGAGCTGGTGAGCGGCCGGCTGGCCGACGTCAACGGGGAGCCGCCGTCCCCGCGGTGCGGCGCTGCTTGAAGGCGTCAGCGAGGAATTTAAAGCAACTGCTTGACTCTAGCCGCGCGGATGCGGTTGCCTGGCCATGTGGCCGAGGAGGGTGGTGATCATGGCCGGCAGGACGGCAAGGGCGGAGCAGGTCAGCGCGACGAGGGAGCTGATCCTGACCGCGGCGGAGCGGCTGTTCGCCGAACGCGGGGTGTACGCGGTGTCCAACCGGCAGGTCAGCGAGGCCGCGGGACAGGGGAACAACGCCGCGGTCGGCTATCACTTCGGCACCAAGGCCGACCTGGTGCGGGCCATCGCGCGTAAACACTCCGAACAGGTCGAGCGGATCCGCACCCGGCTGCTGGCCGAGATCGGCGACTCCGACGACATCCGCGACTGGGTGGCCTGCCTGGTGCGACCGATCCCCGAGCATCTGTCGGCCCTGGGCAGCCCGACGTGGTACGCGCGGTTCTGCGCTCAGGTGATGACCGATCCCGCACTCCACGACATCATCGTCGAGGAGTCCGTGTCCTCCGGGTCGCTTCCGCAGGTCGTCGAAGGGGTGAACCGGCGTCTGCCCGATCTGCCCGCCGAAATCCGCGCCGAGCGCGGCGCCATGGCGCGCGAGCTCATCCTGCACATCTGCGCCGAGCGGGAACGCGCCCTCGCCGAGAACACCCCGACGCCCCGCGCCACATGGCACGACACCGCCACCGGGCTGATCGACGCGATCGTCGGGATGTGGCTGGCCCCGGTCACACGCCCGGGGAGTTGAGGGCCGAGGAGCAGGGCCGCCGCCATCGCCGCCGTCTGAGCGAGCCCAATTCCCCCGCACTCCACATTGGTTGACTCTTCACCCCGGCGCCATCTGTCGCCACTGACGTTGTCAGGGGGCAGCGTCCAATATGCGACTCCGTCGCGTGGCAGCAAGCTGACTTGGGCATGCCAACGCTGACCGGCCTACCCCCACCCCCCGGTCCTTCAGGAGGACGCAGTGAACAGAAGGTCGCGCATCCGCAAGGTCCCGCTCATCCTCGGCAGCGCCGTCGCGCTGGTCATCGCCTTTCCGGGCAGCGCGCTCGCCGACCCCCCGAAGGCGCTGCCCGGCAACGCGGACGGAATGGAGCAGACGTTCCAGCCGGCCTTCGACTACGACACGGACGGCTGCTACCCGACCCCCGCCATCGGACCCGACGGGACCCTCAACGGCGGCCTCAACCCGTCCGGGAACCCCAACGGACAGTGCCATGACCAGTCCGACCTCGACAACACCAACGGATACGCGCGCTACAAGTGCAACAACGGCTGGTGCGCGATCATTTACGGCCTCTACTTCGAGAAGGACCAGGCCACGATCGGCGGGCACCGCCACGACTGGGAACACGTCGTGGTGTGGGTGCAGAACAACCAGGCGCAGTACGTCTCCACCTCCGCCCACGGCAACTTCCAGATCCACAACCGCGACCAGATGCAGTGGGACGGAACGCACCCGAAGGTCGTCTACCACAAGGACGGACTGAGCACCCACGCCTTCCGCGCCGCGACCACCGGCGACGAACCGCCGGAGAACCACTACCACACGTGGCAGTTCCCCACCCTGGTCGGCTGGAACGGCTACCCCGCGGGGATCCGTGACAAGCTGAGCCAGGCCGACTTCGGCAGCGCCACCTTCGGCCTCAAGGACGGCAACTTCAACAGCCATCTCGCGAAGGCCAAGCCGTCCGGGATTCCGTTCGACCCCAACGCCTGACAGGCGGGGCCGGGGGCGGCACGGGCCGCCGCACCGCCCCCGGCCACAGAGATCCCGGCTTCTCTGGATCACCCGAAGCATTGACGCACTCTCAGCGGGCCTCTACCTTTTGGTCGACCTCTCGAACCTCATTCGACACCTCGAACAAGCCTCCCTGGAATGAGGCCCGATGACCGCACCGCTGAGAAGGCGTGTCTTCCTCCGCACCGCGACAGGAGCCGCCGCGGCGCCCCTCGTCTCCGCCATCGGCACCGGCCCGGCGGCACGTTCGGCTCCGCCGCGGCTGCCTCGGCGGCGGTGGCGCGCCCCGTGCGGCCGTTCGCGCTCAAGGACGTGGCGCTGGGCGATGGCCTGTTCGCCGGCAAGCGCCGGCTGATGCTCGATTACTGCCGGGGCTACGACGTCGTCTTCGGCGGCACCTCGTCCGGCGTCGCCAACCCCGTCAAGCCCGACGGCACCACGCTCCTCGACGAGATCTGGGCCGCGGCCCCGTTCGCCACCAAGGCCGGACTCGTCCGGCAGGTGGCGGCCACGGTGGACACGTGGGTGACGGCCGGGCTGCTCGGCCGGGCCGAGGGTCAGGCAGTGGTGCGCACCGCGCGCGAGGCCTCGTACACACCCTGACCTGCGGGGCGTACGCCGCCGAGTCTCCGCTCCGCTATTTTCTGTGGTGGCACGGCTTTGTGTGGTGGCACGACCTTCGGTGCCGACACGGCCTCCGGCGTCGGCAGGCCGCCGGGCACGGCCACACCCATGCCTGGCGGTCGCTGAGGAATCCCAGGCCGATACCGAGCAGCCAGAAGTCCTTCGCAAGGGGGACGCCTTCGTCGGTGGGCAGCGGGCTGCCCTTCTGATGGGTGCCGGGGGTACGGAGATAGAACCCGACCAGCCCGGTGGCGAAAGTGGTCAGCCCGGCCCCGGCCAGAGCGGTGGGCACCAGGGGCGACAGGAGCGCCGCGCCCAGAGCGATCTCGGTGGAGGCCAGCAGCCTGGTGAACTGGTGGGGCGACATCCGGTTGACTATGGGATAGGCGCCGGCGGCCATGCCGTGGAGCCCCTGCTCGGTCTGCTCGTCGGCGCCGAGCTTGCGCAGACCGGAGTTCAGCATGAACGCTCCGGTCGTGAGCCGAGGAGCGATGTGGTGGGGTCTCATCACGGGATACATGGCCTTCTCCCTTCGCCGGAAAGCGGGTGACCGTCGGGTAACCCTGCTCACGAGGGGTATGCAGTTCCCCGCTCAGCCACAGCCACCGTCCCCGGCAGAGAGGCCCATGTCCCATGCGTATCGCCCTGAGCCAGCTCACCACCGGCCCGGAGCCCCGGCGGAACCTGGCCGCCCTGCGCGAGCAGGCACACCGCGCGGCGGAGGCCGGCGCCCGTCTCGTGGTGTTCCCCGAAGCGGCGATGGCCTGCTTCGGTACGCGGCTCGGCCCGCTCGCCGAGCCGCTGGACGGACCGTGGGCCACCGGGGTGCGGCAGCTCGCCAAGGACACGGGTCTGGTGGTCGTGGCGGGGATGTTCACCCCGGCGCCCGACGGCCGGGTGACCAACACCCTGCTGGTCACCGGCCCGGGCGTCGAGACGTCGTACGACAAGATCCACCTGTACGACGCGTTCGGCTTCACCGAGTCCAGGACCGTGGCCCCGGGCTCCAAAGTGGTGACCTTCGACCTCGACGGCCTCCGGATCGGCCTGGCCACCTGCTACGACGTACGCTTCCCCGAGCTGTTCCGGGCCCACGCCGACGCCGGCGCACAGCTCTCCCTGCTGCCCGCCTCCTGGGGCGCGGGGCCCGGCAAACGCGAGCAGTGGGAGCTGCTGACCCGGGCCCGGGCGCTGGACGCCACCGTCTGGCTGGCCGCCGCGGGCCAGGCCGACCCCGCGGCCGCCGGCCTCGCCCCCGCGACCTCCGCCCCCACCGGCATCGGCCACAGCGCCCTCATCGGCCCCGACGGCACCGTACGGGAGCGGCTGGGGGCGGGCCCGGGGCTGCTGGTGGGGGATGTGGACCCCGACGAGGTCGCCGCGGTGCGGCGCTCGGTGTCCGTCCTGGCCAACCGCAGGCTGGACGGCTCATGAGTGCGTGGCGACCGGGCCGCGACAACGCGCCTGCGCCCCTCACCAGCGGGATCTCAGGCGTCGTACGAGCTCCGCGGCGGCCTCCTCACCGCCCCGTGGCGCCTGTGGCCACTCGTCGACGCGCGTCCACCAGTATTCCCGGGGCGTGCCGGGGTAGCGCGGCAGGAGATGCAGGTGCAGATGGGACACGCGGTCACCGATCACGGCCGCGTACACATGCTCGGCGCCCGCGACCTCCCGCAGCGCACGCGCGGACCTGGTGTTCCAGCGCCCCATGCGCTCGGCCTCCTCGTCCGTGAGGTCGGCGAGCCCGGCCGCGTGCCGGCGCGGCTCCACGAGGAGGTGTCCCAGATAGACCTCTGCCGACTGTCCCGGAGCCCGCGGGGACACGTGTGAGACCACCACCAGTTCGTCCTCGTGTACCGGCCCTCCCGGCATCAGCGTGATATCGCGGTGCTTCCGGCACACGAAGCAGTCCACAGGGCGCTCCTCAGGCGTGTCGGTCGCTCTCCGCGGCTTCGTCATGGTCGCCCTCCTCGGCTCGGGGCCGGTCAGCCAAGGCCCGGCACCACCATGGCCAGCCAGGCCACGGCCGGAACCGTCGCCACCACCACGCCCCCGTACACCATCAGCTGGCGGAAGAAACGGTCGCGGTCGACGTCGGGGGCGGCCGCGAGCACCAGGGCGCCGTTGGTGGAGAAGGGGCTGACGTCGACGACGGTGGCCGAGACCGAGAGGGCGGCCACCATCCCGACCGCGCCGATGTCGCCCTTGGCCAGGAAGGGGACCGCGAGCGGGATCAGCGCGCCCATGATGCCGACGGACGAGGCGAAGGCGGAGATGAGGGCGCCGATGTAGCAGAGCAGGAGGGCCGCGAGGAGGGGGACGCCGATGTCGCTGACCGCCCGGCCCGCGTAGTCGATGGTGCCCATCTCCTGGAGCACGCCGACGTAGGTGAGCACACCGCAGATCAGCAGCACCGTCGGCCACGAGATCTCGTTGGCCGCCTTCTTGCCGTCCTTGGGCCAGAACAGGCTCAGCAGCGCGGCGAGGGTGATCGCGGCGAGGCCCGCGTCGAGGTCGAAGGCGAGCACGGCGACGACGAGGGCGACCAGGGCGAGGAGGGTCGCCACCCGGTCGGGGGTCAGGCCGATCGCCGACTCCTCGACGGGCGCGCCGGCAGGCGCCTGGCCACCCCCGTCGTCGTCCAGTGCGGACTCGGCGGCGGCAGCGCCCGGGCCGGCCGATCGGGGTGCGGTGGCGGCGTGGCGTGGCAGCTTCAGGCCGCCGCAGACGACGAAGACGACGGCGGCGATGACGAGGTTGACCACCAAGCTGGCCAGGAAGAGCGTGATCTCGTTGCCCGGCAGCTTCTCCCGTTCCACGATGCCGTTCACGATCGAGCCGTAGATGCTGATCGGCGAGAAGCCACCGCCCTGGGCGCCGTGTACCACCATGGCCCCCATCAGCAGCGGGCTGATGTCGTACCGCGCGGCGAAGCTCAGCGCGATGGGGGCGACGATCGCGACCGCGGCCGGGCTCACCGCGCCGATCGCGGTGAGCACGCCGGTGATCGCGAACATCACCCAGGGGATCAGCGCCACCCGCCCGCCCACGAGTCTGACGGCGGCGTGGACCAGCCACTCCGTGGTGCCGTTGGCCCGGGCGAGGGCGAACAGATACGTCACACCCACGAGGACCACGAACAGGTCCGCGGGGAAGCCCGCGAAGATACCGTCCGCGTCAAGGTCGGCGACCAGCTCTCCCACGCCGAAGGCGGCGGCGAAGGACAGGGCACCCATGTTGACGGAGCGGGTGGTGGCCAGCACGAAGACCGCCACCAGCACGATGATCGAGATGAGTTCGGGGGACAACCAGGGCTCCCGTCGCCAAGTGATCAGTGGCTGAATCACGGTGGGCCCCACGGTGCGTCAGAGTCAAGAGATCGGCAAGCCCTTGCTCGCCTCGCATGGGCCCGACCCCCGGCCGGGCGAACGCGTAGGCGCTCAGGCCGGGTTCACCCAGCCGCCCCGCTCGGCGGACCGGGCCATGGCGTCCAGCGCGGCGGCGCTGCGGACGGCGTCGCCCAGGGTGGCTCCGTACGCCGTGCCCTCGGCGATGGAGCGCAGGAAGTGGTACGCCTCGATGACCTTGAGGTCGTCATAGCCCATGCTGTTGGCCGAGCCGGGCTGGAAGGCGGCGTACTCGCCGTGTCCGGGGCCGACGTACACGGTGCTGACGGGCTGGTCCTGATAGGCGGTGCCGCGGCTGATGCCGAGCTCGCCCATGCGGCGGAAGTCCCAGAAGACCGCGCCCTTGGTGCCGTGGATCTCGAAGCCGTAGTTGTTCTGCTCGCCGACCGAGACCCGGCACGCCTCCAGCACACCCCGCGCACCGGAGGCGAAGCGCAGCAGGCAGGAGACGTAGTCCTCGTTCTCCACCGGGCCCAACTCGCCGCCGGCGGAGCGGGCGTGGCCGGCGGTGGCGCCGGTGGGGCGGGCTCGCTCGGGGACGAAGACCGCGGTGTCGGCGGCCAGCGACTCGATCTCGCCGAGCAGAAAGCGCGCCAGGTCCACGCCGTGCGAGGCCAGGTCGCCGAGCACTCCGCTGCCGCCGCGCTCGCGCTCGTACCGCCAGGTGAGGGCGCCCTCGGGGTGGGCGGCGTAGTCGCTGAACAGCCGGATGCGGACATGGGTGACGGCGCCGATCTCCCCGGCGGCGATCAGTTCGCGGGCGGCGGCGACGGCGGGCGCGTTGCGGTAGTTGAAGCCGACGGTGCCCTGGACACCGGCCTTGGCCACGGCGCCGGCGACCGCTCGGGCGTCCTCGGCGGTCAGGCCGACCGGCTTCTCGATCCAGATGTGCTTGCCCGCTTCGGCCATGGCGGTGCCGATCTCGCGGTGCAGGAAGTTGGGGGCGGCGATGCTCACCGCCTGGACCCGGGGGTCGGCGGCCACCTCCCGCCAGTTACGGGCCGCGGTGGCGAAGCCGTACCGCTCGGCGGCCTCGTCGGCGCGGCCGGGCACCTCGTCGGCGACGGCGATCAGTTTGGGCCGCACGGACAGCTGGGGGAAGTGGTGCGGCACGCGGGCGTACGCCTGGGTGTGCACCCGTCCCATCCAGCCGAATCCCACGACGGCGACGCCGAGCGTACTCACCATGACTGCTCTCCCATGACTGCCCTGATCAGGACCGTGGCCTGCTCCGGAATGTGGCCTGCGCAGGACTCCGGCCTGCTTGGGACCGCATCTGCTTTGGACCGGTCCACAACGTTCCCGGCCCACCCTGAGGGCCGTCTCCGCAGCTGTCAATCCCTTTGACAACCCGGCGCGCCTCATGGAACGGTCCAGAGCATGCAGGACATGAGACCACCGACGATCCGCGATGTCGCCGAACGCGCCGGAGTGTCGAAATCGCTGGTCTCCCTCGTACTGCGCGGCTCCGCCCAGGTGCGCCCGGAGAAGCGGCAGGCCGTGCTGGCCGCCGTCGAAGAGCTCGGCTACCGGCCCAACGCCGCCGCCCGCAGCCTCAGCGAGCGGCGCACCCGCACCGTCGGCGTGCTTCTGAACGACATGCGCAACCCCTGGTTCGTGGAGCTGCTGGACGGCCTCAACTCCCGGCTGCACGACTCAGGTCTGCGCATGCTGCTGGCCGACGGCCACCTCAACCGGCGGCTCGGCGAAGACCTCACCCGCACCTTCACGGATCTGCGGGTCGACGGTCTGATCGCCGTCGGTACGCTGTCGGCCCCCGAGGCGCTGCGCACCGCGGCCGGGCAGGTGCCCACGGTGGTGGCGGGCGCCCGTGAGCCCGTACTGCCCGGGGTGGACATCGTGGCGGGCGACGACGAACACGGCGCCCGGCTGGCCACCGAACACCTCATCGGCCTCGGCCACCGGCGCATCGCGCATATCGCGGGGCAGGGGGCGGTCGGCGAGCTGCGCCGCCGTGGCTTCGAGGCGGTGATGCGCGAGCACGGACTGGGTGCGACGGCGGCCGTGGAGCAGGGCGACCTGACCGAGGAGGGCGGCTACCGGGCCACGGTCCGGCTGCTCGGCGCCCGTGAACGGCCCACCGCCGTCTTCGCGTTCAACGACATAGCCGGTGTCGGCGCCCTGTCGGCCGCCGAAGAGCTCGGCCTGCGGGTGCCCCGCGACCTGTCCCTCGTCGGCTACGACAACACCTATCTCGCGCGGCTGCGCCATCTGTGGCTCACCACCGTGGACAATTCCAGCCATGAGGTCGGCCGCCGCGCCGCGCAGTGTCTGCTCGACCGGATCGCCGACCCCGCCCGCCCCGGCGAGACCGTTCTGACCGCCCCGGCCCTCGAGATCCGCGGCACGACGGCGCGGTGCCCCGGCCCGCCCGACCGCCGCTAGCGGCCGGCCATCTACTGGGGCGTGTGCTGGGGCGCCTGCTGAGGTACGGCATCCGCCCTGATCCGGCCCGCGATGCTGAGCGCGTTGGCCACCACGACGGCTCCCACTCCGGCCCATTCGATCCACCCCAGGCGCTGCCCGAGGACGATCCATCCGACCACGGCGGCGAGGACGGGATTGACGCTCATGAAGAGCCCGAAGGCCGGTGCCGGTACGCGGCGCAGGGTGAACAGGTCAGCGAGGTACGGCACGGCCGAGGAGAGGACCCCGGCGGCGACGGCGCAGCCGACGGCCGACGCGGTCGGCGGCTGCCTGATGGCGAGGACGATCCCGACGGGCAGGAACATCAGGGCGGAGAGCGTGGCGGCGGTCGCCGATCCCTGCACGCCGGGGATGCGTCGGCCGACGGTGCGGTTGAGCAGGATGTAGGACGCCCAGCAGACGGCGGCCAGCAGGCCCAGGCCCATCCCGAAGTAGTCGGCGGAGGGCCGTGGGCGCATCAGGGTGATGACACCGGCCGCGGCCAGCACCGCCCAGCAGGCGTCGGCGCGGCGGCGTGAGGCGGCCAGGGCGATGGCGAGCGGACCGAGGAACTCCAGGGTCACCGCCAGTCCGAGGCCGATCCGATCGATGGCGCTGTAGAGCGAGAGGTTCATGGTCCCGAACACCAGGGCCAGCAGCAGCACCGGCCACCACTGCCGCCAGGTGAAGCCGCGCGGCCGGGGGCGGCCGACGGCGATCAGGACGATGGCGGCGACGTACTGGCGTACCGCGACGACGCCGAGGGGGCCGAGCACGGGGAAGGCGAAGGACCCGGTGGCGGCGCCGATCTGGTTGGACAGGCCGCTGCCGATCATGGTGGCCATACCGGCCAGGCGTGCTCCCCCGGGCTCGGTGGCGGAGGCGGCCGGGACGGCCCGGTGGGCGGGGGCTGCCGCGCGTACGGATGCTGTTCGCATGCCCCGATCGTGCGGCGCCCCCGCACTTGCGCAAAATGCATCGACGGCGGGATCTATACGCTTGAGTCATGGATATCGAGCTGCGTCAGCTGCGCTGTCTCGTGGCGATCGTCGACGAGGGCAGCTTCACCGATGCCGCCATCGCGCTCGGTGTCTCCCAGGCATCCGTGTCCCGCACGCTGGCCTCGCTCGAGCGGGCACTCGGGGTGCGGCTGCTGCTGCGTACCTCCCGTGAGGTGACGCCGACGGGCACCGGTCTGCGCGTGGTGGCGCACGCCCGGCGGGTGCTCGGCGAGGTGGACGGTCTGCTCCGGGAGGCGGCCTCGGGCCACCGGCGGCTGCGGATCGGTTACGCCTGGTCGGCGGTGGGCCGCCATACGCTGGCGTTTCAGCGCCGTTGGGCCCAGACGGTCCCCGAGACGGAGCTGCAGCTGATCCGCGTCAACTCCGCCACCGCGGGGCTGGCCGAGGGTGTCTGCGATCTGGCCGTCGTCCGCAGACCGCTGGACGACCGGCGCTTCGACTCCGCCATCGTGGGGCTCGAGCGGCGGCTGTGTGCCCTGGCCGCCGACGATCCGCTGGCCTCGCGCCGTTCGGTCAGGCTCGCCGACCTCAGCGGGCGCACCCTGTTGGTCGACCGGCGGACCGGCACCACCACCGCGGAGCTGTGGCCCTCCGGCTCCCGCCCGGCGACCGAGGAGTCACACGACATCGACGACTGGCTCATCATGATCTCCACGGGCCGGCGGGTGGGGATCACGGCGGAGTCCACCGCGCACCAGTATCCGCGGCCCGGTGTCGTCTACCGGCCGGTGCGCGACGCCGAGCCGATCGCGGTGCGGCTCGCCTGGTGGCGGGACGATCCGCATCCCGCCGCCCCGGCCGTGATCGAACTGCTCACGGCGCTCTACCGGCCGGGGTGAGCCCCGGGCTCCGGTGCCGGCTCAGGCTCCGGCTCCAGTGCCAGGGTCGGGGTCGGAGTCGGGGTCGGGGTCGGCTCCGGCCATGGCAGGTGGCGGAGCAGCGCGTGCAGCACCGGGTTGTCGGTGTTCGCGCGCCAGACGAGGTTGAGCTCCACGGGGTTGGGGGTCTCCAGCTCGACCGGTTTGAAGACGACATCGGCATAGCGCAGCCGCGCGGCGGCCTCGGGGACCAGGGACACCCCCAGGCTGCAGTTGACCAGGGCCAGGATGCTGTGGACCTGGCTCAGATACTGGGAGAAGACGGGGGCCACATGCGCCACGCTGAAGATGCTGATGAGCAGTTCGTGGAAGTACCGGGCGTCCGTGGGTGAGTACATCAGAAACGGCTGACCGTCGAAGTCCGCGACCTGGAGCGCTCCTTCACGCGCCGCCAGCGGGTGTTCCTTGGGCAGCGCCGCGAGCAGCCGCTCCCGTACGGCCGGGCGGGACCGCAGGTCCGGGCCGGTGACCGAGGGCCGGCCGAGGCCGAGGTCCAGGCGGTTCTGGGTGAGGGCTTCCAACTGGTCGCGGGTGACCATCTCTTGCAGCACGATCTCCGCGCGGGGCATGGCCGCGCGGGCGGTTTCCAGCAGGGTGCCGAGCGTGGAGTACGCGCTGGCCGCGGTGAAGCCGATGGCGATGCTGCCCGCTTCCCCGGTCGACACCTGGCGGACGGCGAGCGCCGCGTGTTCCGACTGGCGCAGGATACGGCGGGCCTCGGTGAGGAAGGCGCGCCCGGCGGGGGTGAGCCGCACCGATCGGTTGGTGCGGTCCAGGAGCCGGACCCGCAGGTCGTTCTCCAGGAGCTGGATCTGGCGGCTCAGCGGTGGCTGTGTCATCTTCAGCCGTTCCGCGGCCCGGGTGAAGTGCAGTTCTTCGGCCACTGCCACGAAGCTGGCCAGCTGGGCGAGTGTGAACAATGATGCTCTCCCTGTATCAACGCATACAAACTTTAAGTTAGACGGAGATCAATCGACCACCTAGCGTCAAGGGACCGACGAGCGGACACGCCCGCCGACACCGCGACCGGCCACGTCAGGGACCGGCCGCCCCGCCCGCACCCACAGGGGACGCCAAGTATGAGCACACCGGAAACGACGGCACACGCCGCGCAGCAGGCAGGGGAGGCGACCCTCGACAGGCTCTCCTGGATCAAGCTGTCCTCGGTCACCCTTCCGCTGGCCACTCCGATCAGCGACGCGAAGGTCTTCACCGGGCGGCAGAAGCCGATGACCGAGGTGGCCTTCCTCTTCGTCGAGCTGGCCACCGAGGGGGGACACCAGGGCATCGGTTTCAGCTACTCCAAGCGGGCCGGCGGCCCCGGCCAGTTCGCACACGCCAAGGAGATCGCCCCCACCCTGCTGGGCGAGGACCCCAGTGACATCGCCAAGCTCTGGACGAAGCTGGTGTGGGCGGGCGCCTCCGTCGGGCGCAGCGGGCTGTCCACCCAGGCGGTGGCGGCCTTCGACATCGCCCTGTGGGATCTGAAGGCCAAGCGGGCCGGTCTGCCCCTGGCCAAGCTGCTGGGCGCCCACCGCGACTCCGTACGCTGCTACAACACCTCCGGCGGCTTTCTGCACACGCCCACCGAGCAGCTGCTGGAGAACGCCTCCCGCTCGGTGGCCGAGGGCATCGGCGGCATCAAGCTCAAGGTCGGCCACCCCGACGGCAAGGTGGATCTGAGCCGGGTGACCGCCGTACGGGAGCACCTGGGCGACGAGGTGCCGCTCATGGTGGACGCCAACCAGCAGTGGGACCGGCCCACCGCCCAGCGCATGGGGCGCGCGCTCGAGGAGTTCGGCCTGGTCTGGATCGAGGAGCCGCTGGACGCGTATGACGCCCGTGGCCACGCCGCCCTCGCGGCCTCGCTGGACACTCCGGTGGCCACCGGGGAGATGCTGGCCAGCGTCGCCGAACACTGGGAGCTGATCCGCAACGAGGCCGCGGACATCATCCAGCCCGACGCGCCGCGTATCGGCGGTATCACCCAGTTCCTCAAGCTGGCCACCCTCGCCGAACACCACCACCTCCAGCTCGCTCCGCACTTCGCGATGGAGATCCACCTCCACCTCGCCGCCGCCTACCCGTACGAGCCGTGGGTGGAGCACTTCGACTGGCTGGAGCCGCTGTTCAACGAGCGGCTGGAGATCAGTGGCGGCCGTATGCATGTGTCCTCCCGGCCGGGTCTCGGTATCACCCTCAGCGAGCAGGCCCGGGCCTGGACACAGGCGGACCACGAGCTCGGTACGCGTCCCTGAACGTACCGCCGGCGCGGAAATCGGGTCGAAATCGGGTCGCACACCCATTGACCTGTTGGTTGAGCCACCCTAACCTCCATTCTCATATCGAGAATTCACGTATGTGGAGAACAGTTCATGACTATGAACACGGCGGTCCAGGATGTCGCGCAGCGACTGCGTGATGGCATGGCGCGCGGTGTGCTGTCCTTCCCGCTCACCAGCTTCGGTGACGACGGCAGCCTCGATCTGGACGCCTACCGTGAGTATCTGACCGCTCAGCTGGCCACCGCCCCCGGCGCGGTGTTTCCCGCGTGCGGCACCGGGGAGTTCACCGCCCTGGACGAGGACGAGTACCGCCAGGTGATCACCACCGCGGTGGAGGTGGCCGACGGCCGTATGCCGGTGGTCGCCGGCATCGGCTACGGCTACGCCCAGGCGCTGCGCTTCGCCCGGATCGCGGAGGAGGCCGGCGCCGACGCCGCCCTGGTGCTCCCCCACTATCTGGTCAAGGCCCCGCAGGACGGCCTGGTGGAGCAGTTGCGGCGGATCGCCGCCGGAACCGGGCTGCCGCTCATCGCCTACCAGCGCGACCACGTGGCATTCACCATCGACGGCCTGCGAAAGATCGCGGAGATCCCCACCCTCATCGGTGTCAAGGACGGACACAGCGACCTGGACCGGCTCCAGAGGCTGACCCTCGCCGCCCCCGACCACCTCCTGTTCTTCAACGGAGCCGCCACCGCCGAGATGCAGGCACGCGCGTACGCCACCGTCGGCGTGCCCGCGTACTCCTCCGCCGTCCACGCCTTCGCACCCGAGATCGCGGGCGCGTTCTTCGACGCGTTCCAGGCCGGCGACGACGAGACCGTGGACACGCTGCTGCGTGACTTCTACGTGCCGCTGGTCGAACTGCGGGACCGGGTGCCGGGCTATGCCGTATCGCTGGTGAAGGCCGCCGCCCGGCTGCGCGGCAAACCGGTCGGCCCGGTGCGCGCCCCGCTCATCGACCCCGGCCCCGAAGATCTGGCCGACCTCAAGAAGCTCCTGGAGACCGGTCTGAGCCTCGTGGCCGCCGACCGCTGACCGGGACGACAGAACACCGATGGGATCCGGGCGGCCCCGTACGCCGCCCGGCCCAGCCTTCCGCCGCATCCCCGCGACGAGGGCCCGACCGGCACGGCTGCCGGCCATGACCGGGCCATCCCCCACACCCCCTCCGTCCGATCCGCCTACGCGGTCCGCATCCGCGAGCCGCATACGCGATCCGCGTACGTCCCACGGATCGGAAGCCACCCTCCTGAGCGCAGTTCAAAGGGGAACTGACCCATGCCTCTTGTCGTAGTAGGAATCAGCGTCCTGGCGCTGCTCTTCCTGATGACCAAGGTGAAGCTGAACGGCTTCATCTCCCTCCTCCTCGTGGCCGTCGCCGTGGCGCTGGTCCGAGGCGTCCCGATGGAGAAGATCCCGGACGTCCTCGGCGAGGGTGTCGGAGGGCAGATCGGCGACACCCTGATCGTCGTCGGGCTCGGCGCCATGCTCGGCCGCGTCATGGGAGACTCCGGCGCCGCCCAGCGAATATCCGGCAAACTCATCGACACCTTCGGCCTGCGCCGGGTCCAGATAGCCATGGTGGTCACCGCCATGCTGCTGGGCGTGACGATGTTCTACGAGGTCGCCTTCGTGATCATCGTGCCGGTGGCGTTCACCATCGTCCGGGTGACGGGCAAGAACCTGCTGTGGGTCGGCCTCCCGATGTCGATCGCGCTGTCCACCATGCACAGCTTCCTGCCGCCCCACCCCGGCCCCACCGCCGTCGCCGCCACCTTCCACGCCTCCGTCGGGCTGACCCTCTTCTACGGCCTGTTCTTCGCCATCCCCTTCGGAGCGCTCATCGCGCTGGTGTGGCCGCGCCTCCCGTTCGTCAGGAAGATGAACCCCACCATGCCCAAGGGCCTGGTCTCCGAGCGCACCTTCACCGAGGAAGAGATGCCCAGCATGGGCTGGTCGCTCTCGGTGGCGCTGGTCCCGGTGGTGCTGATCGCGTTCGCCGCCGTGTACGACATGGCGGTGTCCGAATCCAACCCCGCGCGGCCCTTCATCACCTTCATCGGCTCGGCGCCGGTCGCCCTGCTGCTGACGCTGCTGCTGGCCGTCTGGGCGTTCGGCCCGCGCATCGGCCGGTCGCTCGCCGAGGTCAGCGCGTCCTGCAACTCGGCGGCCCAGGCGATGGCCATGATCCTCCTGGTGATCGGCGCGGGCGGCGCCTTCAAGGGCGTCCTCGTCGAGGGCGGGATCTCCGACTACATCAAGGACGTCACCGAAAGCTGGGACATCTCGCCGATCATCCTGGCGTGGCTGATCGCCGTCATCCTCCGTATCGCCCTCGGCTCCGCGACGGTCGCCGTCGTCACCGCCGCCGGTGTGGTGGCGCCGATGGTCGCGGGCAGTGGAGTCCACCCCGAGATGATGGTGCTCGCCGTGTCCTGCGGGTCCATCGCCTTCAGCCACGTCAACGACCCCGGCTTCTGGATGTTCAAGGAGTACTTCAACCTCTCCGTGATCGACGCCATCAAGGCGCGCACCACGTACACCACCACCCTCGCGGTCCTCGGACTCGGTGGCGTCCTGGCCGTCGAGGCCTGCCTCGACGCCCTAGGCGTCTAGCTACCTCCACCGCCATCGTTCGATCACCCACGCGCTCGCTCCGACGCCGGTTCCCCTCCGGTGCCGGAGCGAGCGCGTGTTGGCGTGTCATACCGAGTTGTCTGTGTTGTCTGTCACCGCCTCGGTGTCACAGCTCGTCGGCATCTATTTCGCCGACATCTATTCGTCGGTATCTATGACCGACACCTCGTCGTCGGAGAGCCGCAGCGACGCCGCGGCCACGTTCTCCACGAGGTGGTCCGGGTTCCCGGTGCCGGGGATGGCCAGCACATGCGGCCCCTGCCGCAACGTCCACGCCAGCCGCACCTGCGCGGGAGTCACCTGGTGTGCGCGGGCGGTGGCGAGCACCGCCTCACCGTCGGTCGCGCTCGCTCCGGAATCGCGCCCGGCGCCGGCGATCGCGTAGAACGGCACATAGGCGATGCCCTGCTCACCACAGGCCCGCAGAAAATCCCGCTCCTCGGCCGGCGCGCCGACGCCATAGGCATTCTGCACACAGACCACCGGCGCGATGGCCTGAGCCTCGGCCAGCTGCTCGGGCGTGACATTGGACAGGCCGAGGTGGCGGATGAGCCCGGCGTCCCGGAGGTCGGCCAGCGCACCGAAGTGTTCCGCGATGGAGCCGGACCTGCGGCTCGGCGGGACACGCAGATTCACCACATCCAGGTGGTCACGGCCCAGCTGGCGCAGATTCTCCTCGACCTGACCGCGCAACTGGTCCGGTGTGGCCCACCACCAAGCACCCGACGGGTCCCTGGCCGGCCAGACCTTCGTGGCGATGACGAGATCGTCCGGGTAGGGCGCCAGCGCCCGGTTGATCAGCTCGTTGGCGGACCGCAGCGACGAGAAGTAGAACGCCGCCGTGTCGATGTGGTTGACGCCGAGCTCGACCGCCCGCCGCAGCACCCTGATCGACCGGTCGCGGTCGCTCGGGGTGCCGAGGTCGAAGGCGGCGCTGCCGGTCAGCCGCATCGCCCCGAAGCCAAGGCGGTTGACGGTCAGATCGCCGAGTTTCCACGTGCCCGCGGCCGCGGCGGTGGGTGTCTCTTCGGTCGTGCTCGGCTCTTCGGTCATGCTCGGCCTCACGTGGTCGTCCCCTCAGTGGTGTGGTTTTCAGACATGAAAAAAGCCTCCTCGGCGGAGGCGGTTCCGCGGCGAGAAGGCTCAACAACTGCTGAGTAGGATACCGCATGGGCGACAGGTAGGGCAGCGGAGGGGAATGCAGATGGCCCGATGGCGACCGCTGCCTGGTGAACTTCCGCCCCAGGCACGGCGGCTGGCCGAAGAGCTACGACTGCACAAGGACCGCTCACGGCTGAGCCTGAACTCGCTCGCGACCAAGACGGCGTACAGCAGTTCGTCGTGGCACCGCTATCTCAACGGGCGGGCACTGCCGCCGTGGGAGGCCGTCGACGCGCTCGGCCGGCTCACCCGGGCGGACCGGGGGCTGCTGCGCGTGCTGTGGGAATCGGCCTCGGACGCCTGGACGGCGGAACAGGGCCCGAAGGAGCCCGAAGATCCGAAGGCGGCGGAAGAGCCGGAAGCAGAAGAAGCGGCGGAGGCCGCACATCGCGGGGCGGGAAGCGCTGCCGGTCGCGCCTGGTTGCCCGGCCGGGTGCGGCGCCTGTCCCGCAGGACGGTCGTCGGCGCCGCGGTGGCGGGGTGCGGTCTGCTCGCCGTACTGCTCCTCCTGCTCCTCGTACGCCCCTGGAGCGGCGACACCCGCCCGCGCAGCGCGCCACCGGGAGCGCCCGAGGGCTCACCCGCCTGGCCCTGGGACCTGCGCGCCCCGGGGTCGGCTTCCGCGGCCGGGCGTTGCGCGGGCCGCTCATGCCAGGGCCGGGATCCCTACCGGGAGGGGTGCGACCGCGACAGCGTCACGGTCCATGCGCTGAGCGCGGACGGCCGGACCCTGCGCCTGCGGTACAGCCCGGTGTGCCGGACGGTATGGGCGGAAGTGGATCCGGCGGGCGGCACCGCACGGCTGCTGGCCGCCGCCGCGGGGGCCGCTACGCAGACCGCGGCCCGGGGCGCGACCCGCACCGCGATGGTGGCGGCCGACCAGCACCGGGCCCGGGCCTGTGTGGTGGTGGCGGGGCGGCAGCTCGGCGTGACCGAGCACGACAGCTGGATCGGCCCGGTCAGTGGCGGCACTGGACGAGGGTGACGGCATCCCTCCGCAGGGCATGGAATCGGCCGCCGTCGTACACCTCGTACACGCCGCTGCCCGACCGGCGCAGCGGCAGGTTCCGCTCCTCGCCCTGATACGCCGTCCACGGCGGGATCCGGGTGAGGCGCCGACCGGCGAAGCCGAAGGTCGCGGTGCCCACGATGCCGTCCGCGTCCAGGCCGTGATTGCTCTGCCACACCCGGGTCGCCCCGGCGGTCGCCGCGTCGTACGTACAGCTGACACCGGACCGGGGCAGATAGCCGTCCGCCCACAGCACCCCCTGCCACATCCCCACCAGATCGCTGCGTGGCACCCGTCCCACGGCGAGTTGCGGCTCGTCCCGCCAGTCGTCGGCGAGTGCCCCCTGCCCGTCCACATACGAGCCCACATACGAGTCCACATACGAGGGCGGGGGCGATGCGCCGCCGGGAGCCGCGCCCAGCGCCAGCACGGCCGACATCGCCAACACCGTGACCGTCCTCGACGCGACGGCGCCGCGCGCCATGCTCATTCCTCCCCTGAACGGCCTGAGGCCCTGACAGTTGGCGGAAAAACGGCTGCTGTCCGACCCGCTGAAACCAGAGTGGCGTAAAGAGGAGTATGCATCACGCGGAAACCAAGGCTGGGATGTGGCCATGGCCAACTGGAAATCGCTGCCGCAGGACCTCGATCCGGATGTCCGCGACCTCGTCGAGCAACTGCGCCAGTACAAGGACCGCAGCGGGCTGAGCCTGGCCGCTCTCGCGGAGCGCACCCTGCACAGCAAGTCCTCCTGGGAGCGGTATCTCAACGGCAAGGCGCTGCCCCCGCGGCAGGCCGTGGAGTCGCTGGGCAGCGCCGTGGGAGCCGATTCGGCCCGGCTGGCCGCGCTGTGGGAGCTGGCCGAACGGGCCTGGAGCGGCCGTGAGGCACCGGGACGGGGATCGCCCGCGGACTCCCCCACGTCCACGGATTCCACCGCCCCCACTGCCCCTTCCGCGCACACGGAGGACGTCGCACCGCCCGCCGGACGCACGGCGCGGGGCAAGCTTCTCCTGATCGCCGCAGCGGTGGTGACCGTCCTGGCACTGGGCGCTGCCGCCGTCGTGTGGTGGGGACCGGGCGATTCCACCGGGCCGCGCACCGTCGCACACTCGGCCTCCCCCTCGTCGGCCGGGCAGCTGTACACGCACTGCTTCCAGGAGAGTTGCGCCGGAAAGAACCCCAAGGAGACGGGCTGCGCAGGAGACGCCTGGACCGCGGCCATGACCAGGGTCCACGGCGTGTATGTGGAGTTACGGTACAGCGACTCCTGCAAGGCGGCGTGGTCCCGCATCAGTTGGGGACACCCCGGTGACATCGCGAAGGTGGTGGCGGCCGAACACGCCTCGTACCAGGACAAGGTCCACTACGACACCGACATCTACAGCCCCATGGTCGCCTCCGCCACTCCGTCGGCCGCCAGGGCGTGCACCGTCCTCACCTCGGGCGCGCACGGCTGCACCCGACCAGGGGGCTCGACCCATCTCACCGAGGCCCCCGATCCCACCCTCTCCCCCAGCGCCGGCAACCGCTGAGTTCAGCTGTCCCGAGCCCCGTGTGCCATGGGTGCCAGACGCCTTCGGTACTCCGCCGGGGGCAGTCCGTACGCGCGCTTGAACGCCCGCGCGAACACCGCCGCGTCCCGGAACCCCCATCGCGCCATGATCCGGCCTACGCTCTCGGCGGCGCGGCCGGGGCTGAGCAGATCGGCCCGGCAGTGTTCCAGCCGCCGCTCCCGGATATAGCCCCGGACGGTCCGCTCGTCCCGCTGGAAGATCTGGTGCACATAGCGCAGGGAGATGTGATGGGCTCTGGCGATACCGGCCGGGTCCAGGTCGGGATCCGTCAGTCGCCGGTCGATATACGTCTTGATCTCGTCCAGCAGGGCCGCCCGCCGCGATATCGCCCGCCCGGGGTCCCCCAACCGCCCGCGGTCCCCCAAGTCGGCCACGCCGCTGAGGAGGGCGACCGTGAGGTCGACCACCGCCGAGCCCAGCCATGTCGCCTGCCACTCCTCCACCTCCGCCGCCTGGGCGGCGAGGCCCATGAGGAGGCCGGCCAACAGCGCCCCCGCGCCGCCCGCCGACTCCAGAGGCCGGGCCGCCGGGGAGCACACCAGCCGCGCCGGGACCGGTAACGCCCGGCGCGGCAGACACACCACCAACGCCCGAGCCGATGGCGCGCCGCGGACCGTCAGGGGCATCGCGGCATCCGGCGGGGCCCACAGGGCCAGAGCCCCCGGGGCGAGGCGGACCGCGTCGTGGCCGCGGCCCAGCGTGAGCGGCCCGCCCGAGGCCAGCACCACCTGCCACACCTCCGCCGTCCCCCAACGGGCGCGACCCCACGATGCGCCGTCTCTTGCGGAACCCGCGGACGGGCCGGCAGAGCGCGGCATCAGCAGGCGCACCGGGCCGAGGTGCAACTCGGTCGGCTGGTGTGGCGGGTCTTGTGTGGTGCCGCACATGGTGATGGCTGCTGTCCTTCCGCTCCGTCCCCTTGCTCCGACCGAGCTTGGGGACGGGGCCCGGCGGCGGCCACCGTTGCAGGACAGCTGAGCTCAAAGAGGGACGACCACCGCTGTGACCTGCGGGGATGGCGGGCAACGAGACGATCCCGCGGGACGCGGAACGGGAACGCCTACCCGCCCATCGGCTGCGGGCTCATCGGCTACCCACTCATCGGCCGCCGCTGAGCCCCGCGATCCGGGCCAGCCCGCGGTGCGATGCGATCAGGGCGTCCCGGTCGTAGGTGCTGGTCGTGACCATGATCTCCTGGGCGCCGGTCTCCTTGATCACCGTCTCCAGCTCATCGGCCACCTGCTCCTCCGTGCCATGGATATGGCCGCGCAGGTGCGACTCGTAGAGATCCCGCTCCTTCGGGCTCATGGTCCGCCGCTCGATCTCCTCGGCCGGGGCGAGCGCCGGGAACGTGCCGTGGGTGCTCGAGTACGCGATGGCCCACGCCTCGGGGATCAGCAGCCGGCGCGCCAGTTCGGGGGTTTCGGCGACGGCGACCGTGCCCGCGGCGATGACGTACGGTTCGTCGGCCCATGCGGACGGCCGGAAGGCGCCGCGGTAGCGCTCGATCGCATGCAGCAGCTTCTCGCGGCCCCTGAGGTCGCCGATCACCAGCGGAAGCCCGGCCTCGGCGGCGATCGCCGCGCCCTCGCCGGTGGCCAGGACGTACGGCGGCACGCGCAGCCCCTCGGCGGGGCGGGCATGGACGCGGGTCGGCGAGGTGCCCTCGAACCAGCCAAGGAGCTCGGCCAACTGCCCCGCGAAGTCGTCGGCGTCGTCCTTGTCCCGGCCCAGCGCCCTGCGCACGCCGTTGGTGAAGCCGACCGAGCGGCCCAGGCCCATATCGATCCGCCCGGGGAAAAGGGACTCAAGGACGCCGAACTGCTCGGCGACCACGAGCGGTTGGTGGTTCGGCAGCATCACCCCGCCGGTGCCGACCCGGATCGTATGCGTGGCTGCGGCGATCGCCGCGGCCAGCACGGTCGGCGCCGAGCCCGCGACACCGGGCACGCCGTGGTGCTCGGCGACCCAGATCCGGTGGTAGCCGAGCCGTTCCACCTCCTGGGCCAGGCGCACGGTGTCGCGCAGCGCCTGCGGACCGCCGAATCCCTCCCGGATCCGCGAGCGGTCGAGGATCGAGAAGCGGGCCGAGGCGATCACAGAGCTCACACACGGTTCAACGCCTGGCGGGCCCCGGCATTCCCACCGCGCCGAGGCCCGGCGCCGACCACGCCATCAGCCGGGCCATCAGCCGGAGGACGGGTACTCGATCTCGATTCCGTATTCACGCAGCACGGAGATCACAACGTCCAGATCTTCGTCGCCGATGGCGCGCCGCGAGCTCTCGAAGTCGCGCCACACCAGCCGGAAAGGCGATTCCCGGCGGGCACCGCTGTTGATGAGGCAGTCGTCGAGTGCGCTGGGATTGGAGCCGAAATAGCCGCCCGGTCCATTGACCGCCTCGCCCAGCTCGCAGTAAAAGCCCGCGATATCGGCGAGATCCGCTCCCGCGATTTCACACGTGGTCGTATCCCCATAGCGTTTGGCCTGGTGGCCCGTGCGGAACCAGGCCATTTGGACCACGTGGAGCCAGCTGTCATGTGCTTCGGGGGGAAGCCTCTTCCACATTCCGGATTCCGCCGGAGAACTCTGCGCCCACGCCTGCCAGATCTCCCCCGCATACGGATAGGGGGAGCCGAATCCGAAGAAGGACAGGGCCAGATCGGTCCCGCCCGGGACGCTCACACTGTCCCTGAAGTCCGTCACCTCGACTCTGCCGATGTAGTAGCCGCCGATCTCGCGCCCTCGGACGTCTCTTACCTGCATTTCGACGTCCTCGAAGAGCACGGGGACCCGCTCCGGCCGCAGTGCCGATCCGACCGCCGTGATGATCTCCGACTCACCGACCGACGGCTCGACGAAGAAGCCTCGGACATCGGTCGCGGTCAGAATCTCCCGCTCCGTCTCGTCCTCGACGAATCGGTACATCGCATCGCACTGAGTCACGCGACCGCCCCCGCCTCGCTGTGATCACTCACTCCGCACCCCCCGCGTCCGCGGCCCGGACCGCCTCCGTATCCGATCCACTCTACGTGCCGCCCCTCGCGTCCGAGCGGGTCAACAGGTGGTGATCCGTGCGCCACCGGAACACAGATAGAGCGCGCTTGCAACTAAACGCGTATGCAATTACCGTGATCGCTTGTCACCCGGTGTGGCCCCGCGACCGCACACCACCCCGGGCCACCCCGGGCCGCTGTTTCCGCGGCACCGGCATGGACACCCGACACGCAACGTCTCTTGGTCCGCGTACCGCATCCCTTTGGAGGAGCACCGTGCTGATCGATCTCTCCGGCAAAACCGCCCTCGTCACCGGGTCGACCCAGGGCATCGGCTTCGCCATCGCCGCCGGACTGGCGCGGGCGGGCGCCCGTGTCGCCGTCAACGGACGCCGGGAGGAGTCCGTGGCCGCCGCCATCGCGAAACTGGAGGGGGCGGCGGACGGCGGTGGCAGCTTTGTCCCCGCCCCGGGTGACATCACCACCGAAGACGGCGCCCAGCAGGTCACCACGGCCGTCCCGGACGTCGACATCCTCATCAACAACCTGGGCATCTTCGGCGCCGTTCCGGCGCTGGAGATCAGCGACGACGAGTGGCGCCGCTATTTCGAGGTGAACGTGTTGGCGGCCGTACGGATGATCCGCGCCTATCTGCCCGCGATGAAGAGCCGGTCCTGGGGCCGGATCATGAACGTCGCCAGCGACTCCGCCGTCGTCATCCCCGCCGAGATGATCCACTACGGCATGTCGAAGACCGCGCTGCTCGCGGTGACCCGCGGCTTCGCCAAGGATGCCGCGGGTTCCGGGGTGACCGTCAACTCGCTGATCGCCGGGCCGACGCACACCGGCGGCGTCGAGGAGTTCGTGTACGAACTGGTGGACTCCAGCCTGCCCTGGGACGAGGCGCAGCGGGAGTTCATGGCCAAGCACCGGCCCCAGTCGCTGCTCCAGAGGCTGATCGAGCCGGAGGAGATCGCCAATATGGCCGTCTACCTCAGCTCTTCCTTCGCGTCGGCCACCACGGGCGGGGCCGTGCGCGTCGACGGCGGCTATGTCGACTCCATCCTCCCGTAGCCTCCCGTAACCCTCGCGCAGCGGAGACCCACTGGATGGCGGCGAGGGCCATGGACAGCGCGGCGCGGGCGTCCTGGCCGGTGACGGAGGGGGTGCCCGCGGTGCGCACGCGCTCGGTGAAGTCGGCGAGTTCGGCGACATAGGCGTCGCGGAACAGGTCCTGGTCGTAGCCGACACAGTCGGCGGCGAGTTCTTGCACACGAACACGGCCTGGGACTCCCGGCTGCCCGGTGTGGTGAAGCCACACATCGAGCAGCGCTGGGAGGTGCCGGGGGCGGGGACCTTGTGCAGGGTGCCGCCGTTGCGGGCGGTCTTGTACATCACCAGTCCGACCGTGCGGCCCCATGCCTCGCCGCTGATGGCGCGGTTGAGGCCGGACTTCTGCGCGACGTTCTTCCCTGGGGCCTCCACGGTCCCCTTGGCGCTCCTGACCATGTTCGTGACGTTCAGGTCTTCCACCACGACCACGCTGTACTTCGCGGCGATGGCGGTGGTGGCCTTGTGCTGCCAGTCCAGGCGTCTGCGCTTGGCTCTCGCGCGGATCCCCGCGATCTGGTCATAGGTGGCCCGCAGACGGCGGGAGGTGCGCTCTCCCCGCTTGCGGAAGCTCTTGCGGTGCGCGGCCCGCCTCTCCATCTGGAGCAGTTTGACCTGTTCCTCCGAGGTCAGCCATGCGTCGTGGTCGTATGTCTTGCCGTCGGAGAGGGCGAGCGGCACGGTGACGCCCATGTCAATGCCGACTTCGGGGCCGGTGTGCGGTTCGGGAGTGGGTTCGAGGGTCTGCACGCGGAAGGCTATGTGCCAGCCGAGCGCGTCTTTGACCAGCCGGGCACCGGTGATCCGGTTGTCGGCGTTGGCGCGTTTTCCCACGGGCAGGCCCTTGGTCCAGCGGAACCGGACCCGGCCGACCTTGGGGATGTTGACCATGCCCCAGCGGCGGTGTGCCCGGGTGATGCACAGGTCCCGGCCTTGAGGGATGTCCACGGACATCACAGTGCGGAAGCGGGCTTTGAAGTCCGGCGCTGCCGCGCGGCCTTCCCAGCAATTCTTCCATGCCTGAAAGTACGTCTTGAGCACAGCCTGGGCGGCCTGGGCGGGGAGATGGGCGATCCAGTCAATCTCCTTGCGCGCCTGGCGGATCGCCGCGTCCGCCGCCGCGAGGGAACGCTTTCCCCTGGGCAGCATCGTCCACCAGTCGTGCAGCAGGTTCCACAGCGTGCGGGCCGAGTGCGCCTGACCATCCATGAGCACGACCTGCGCAGGTGTCAGCGCCAGCCGGGCGCGATGCCCGAACTGCCGCTTCTCGCATGCACGTTCCGTGGCCATGTGACTACGATACCGAAGGTCCGGCTCTCCAAGCTGGTCAACTCATTCAAAGGCGTCTCATCGCGTTACCTGCGCGAGAAGTACGACGCTCACGTACGCCGCCACCTGTGGGGCGGACACTTCTGGTCCGGTTCCTACATCGCCAGATCATGCGTCGGAGCACCGCTGACCGTTGTACGCCAGTACAACGAGAACCAGCAGCGCCCCGTGTAGCCAACTGAGCCACCACTGCGAGCCCATGCTCACGTGCGGGTCAGAGAGTTTCGGGATGCACTTCACCGCCCTGAAGGGCGGCACACTGCGCGGGACCAAAGATAGATGGCCTTGCCTTGCCGGGCTGCGGCCTCGACGAGGTCGGCGTGGGTGCGCGCCCGGGTGGCGATGACCAACGTCTCGATGCCGGGGTCGGCGAACAACCCCCGATCGAGCCGAGCCGTCCGCCGCCGGGACATCCGCCGGGACGTCCGGCGGGGACACATCCGGTACGTACGCGCCCGGTGGTGAAGCCGTCGTCGTTCTCCACCTCGTCGTCCGGGGAACCACCGCCGCCCCCGTACACCTCGGCCCCGGCGGGATCACCCCGAGCCGCGGCTCCGGTGCGCACGGCGCGTCAGCGGGTGGCTGATCGCCTCCACCAGCCAGTCCAGTTCGGCCTGGCGGGCCCGTACCGGGTTGCGCAGCGTGCCGACCCCGTCGATGGCTATCTCCACCACGTCCCCGGCGCTCAGCGTGAAGTCGAGCGCGGGCACGATGCCCGTACCGGTGGACAGCACCGCGCCGTCGGGGAAGGGCTGGGAGCGCCACAGGTGGTCCACCAGACCCCTCGGGGTGCGGTGGAACGCGGTGGTGGAGGTCGTCCCCCGGTACGCCGCCTCACCGTCGCGCCATACCACCAGGCTGATGTCCAGCGCGTCGGGTGCCTCGATCTCCCAGGCGGGCACGATGCCCGGGGACACCGCGGCGCTTCCGGCGTAGATCTTCGCCTGGGGGAGGTAGAGCGGATTCTCGCCCTCGATGGAGCGTGAACTGACGTCGTCGGAGACGAGATAGCCGACGGTCTCGCCGTGCCGGTTGAGGACCAGCGCCAGTTCGGGCTCGGGGACGTTCAGCTCGGAGTCGTCCCGTACGGCGATCGGCTCGCCGTCCGTCACCACCCGCCAGGGCTGTGACTTGAAGAACAGCTCCGGGCGCTCGGCGTCGTAGATCCGCTCGTAGACGGACTGCTCGGTGCTCTCCTCCACCCTGGCCTCGCGCGAGCGCTCGTACGTCACCCCCGCGGCCCACAGCTCCATCAGCCCGTCCAGCGGCGGCAGCAGCAGAACGTCTCGCTCATCGGCGGCGGCCGGGCCGGAGGCGGTGTCCTCGACCAGGGTCCGGAGCTCCGCCACGGACAGCCGCAGCAGCTCGGCGACCAGCGGTGCTCCGGGGAAGGCCCGGATCGCGCCGGTGTCGTCGGCGACTCCGGTCCGTACGGTCTCGGTGTCGTCGGCGAAGCGCACGATGCGCGTCATAGGTCGTCCTCTCCGTTCCTGACGGGTGATCCGCGGGTGATCAGCGGGTGATCGCGGGTGATCCGCCCTGCCCCGCCGGGGGCTGTCGCATCGTTGCCCGGCAGACGTGCTCTCAAACACGGCGCACAACCGGTTGTGGGCTGCTTGGCACAGTTTTTTCGAAAGTCTGCCATGACTCTTGACGTCGTTTCGCGACAGGAAGAAGCTCTGGCCACTCGGTCTCAGCAACCGGTTGCTATACGTTTTCACGCTTCGCAAGGAGTCAGGAGTCAGGCATGAACACGCCCCTGTCCCGCCGTACCGCCCTCCAGGCGGCGGGCGCCACGGCGCTCGCCGCCGGCCTCACCGGCACCGCGGCGGCCGGGTCCGCCCGGGCGCAGCAGGCGGGCGACCCCACGCCCGCGCTGGTCACCTACGACATACCGAACGGAGCTCCGGTCAAGACGGACAGCTTCGCCGTCAAGGTCCGCAACCCCGGCGGCGCCTGGCAGAGACTCGGCACCTATCTGGCCACCCTGAACCTGGTCAACACCACCACCGGCTCCGGCCAGCAGCAGAAGTCGTCCCTCGCGTATTTCGACTTCTCGGGCGAAGTCGAAGTCGAGGTGACCTACATCAAGGGCGGCGTGACCACGGTGCGCGTCCGCCCCGACTCGTACGGCATCAAGCCCGACCTCCTCGGCGACACGCTGCGGTTCACCCTCGACCAGCCGCGCAATGTCGTCGTCCAGGTCAACGACGACATCTTCGACTGTCTGCATCTGTTCGCCCGCCCCCTGGAGAAGCACCGGCCCGCCGAGGACGACCCCGACGTCATCTACTTCGGCCCCGGTGTGCACACCACCCCTGACGGCACGGTGACCGTGCCCTCGGGCAAGACCGTGTATCTGCACGGCGGGGCGATGCTCAAGTCACGGGTGGTGTTCAAGGACGTCCGGGACGCCCGGCTGATCGGGCGCGGGGTGATCCACGCGGCGCCCGGCGGGGGCGCCACCGTCGAGGGCTCCTCGGACATCTCCATCGGCGAGGTCACCATGCTCAATCCGAACGGCTACGCGGTCACCGTAGGCGAGTCGAAGGACGTCACCATCCGCGGCATGGGCTCCTTCTCCTCCAAGGGCTGGGGCGACGGCATCGACATCTTCTCCAGCTCCCATGTCACCATCGACGGCGTCTTCATGCGCAACGCCGACGACTGCGTGGCGATCTACACCCACCGCTGGGACTACTACGGCGACACCCGCCACGTCACCGTCAAGAACTCCACCCTGTGGGCGGATGTCGCCCACCCCATCAACGTGGGCACCCACGGCAACACCGACAGCCCCGAGGTACTGGAGAACCTCACCTTCAAGAACCTCGACATCTGCGACCACCGCGAACCCCAGATGGGCTACCAGGGCTGTATCGCGCTCAACCCCGGGGACAGCAACCTCATCAGAAACGTGCGCGTGGACGGTGTCCGGGTCGAGGACTTCCGGGAGGGCCAGCTGATCCATATGCGGATCATGTACAACACGAAGTACAACACCTCGGTCGGGCGTGGCATCGAGGACGTCTACATCAAGGACCTCAGCTACACCGGCACCCGCACCAACACCTGTCTGCTGCTCGGTTACGACGCCGAACACGCCATCAAGAACGTCACCTTCGAGAACCTGGTGGTGGGCGGCAAAGTCATCGCCGACTCAATGAAGAAACCCGGCTGGTATCTCGCCACGGACTACATCCCGATGCACGCCAACGAGCATGTGACCAATCTGAAGTTCATCACCACCGCCGAGGCCGCCGCGTCATGACGAACCCCACACCCAGCCGCCGGGGTTTCCTCGGCGGCACCGCCGCCCTGCTGCTCGCCTCGGGCGCGAGCGGCCTGCTCGCGCCCGGCTCGGCCCGGGCCCAGGAGAACACCGCGCCGCGGACCTTCGCCCACCCCGGGCTGCTGCACAGCGCCGCCGACCTCGCCCGGATGAAGGCCGCGGTGGCCGCCAAGGAATCGCCGATCCACGACGGGTATCTGGCGCTCGCCGCACACGCCCGCTCCTCGGCGTCGTACACCGTGCAGAACACCGGCCAGATCACCTCCTGGGGCCGTGGCCCCTCGAACTTCATGAACCAGGCCGTGGCCGACTCGGCCGCCGCGTATCAGAACGCCCTCATGTGGTGTGTGACCGGCGAACGCGCCCACGCCGACAAGGCCCGCGACATCCTCAACGCCTGGTCGGCCTCGCTCACCGCCGTCACCGGAGCCGACGGCCCGCTCGGCGCCGGGCTCCAGGCGTTCAAGTTCGTCAACGCGGCCGAGTTGCTGCGCCATGGCGATTACGACGGCTGGGTGCCGGCCGACATCGCCCGCTGCGAGGAGTCCTTCCTGCGGGTCTGGTATCCGGCCGTGTCGGGCTACATGCTCTACGCCAACGGCAACTGGGACCTCACGGCCCTCCAGACCATCCTGGCCATCGGCGTCTTCTGCGAGGAGCGCACCCTCTTCGAGGACGCCCTGCGCTTCGCCGCGGCCGGCGCGGGCAACGGCAGTGTCCGCCACCGCATCGTCACCGACGCGGGCCAGGGCCAGGAGAGCGGGCGCGACCAGGGCCATGAACAGCTCGCGGTCGGCCTGCTCGGCGATGCCGCCCAGGTCGCCTGGAACCAGGGCGTCGATCTGTGGGGCTACGACGACCACCGCATCCTCGCGAACGTCGAGTACGCCGCCCGCTACAACCTCGGCGACGACGTCCCCTTCACCCCCGACCTCGACCGGACGGGCAAGTACATCAAGACGACCGTGTCGGAGAAGGTACGCGGCGCCCTGCCCCCGATCTACGAGATGGCGTACGCGCACTACGCCGGTGTGCGCGGCCTCGACGCCCCGAACACCAAGCGGGTCGTCTTCCGGGGCGCGGGCGGTGCGCGCGTGGTGGAGGGCAGCAACGACGACCTGCCGAGCTGGGGCACGCTCAGCTACGCCGGGGCGCAAGGCTCGCCCGCCGCGCCGACGGCCCCTGCCGGGACCACCGCCACCGGCGACGACCACGCCATCTCCGTGTCCTGGTTGCCGTCCGCGTGGGCGACCGGGTACACGGTGCGGCGGGCCACCCGTCCCACGGGGCCGTACGAGCGGATCGCGTCCGGTGTGGCCACCCCGGCGTACGCGGACCGGGATGTGCGCGCGGGCCGGACGTACTACTACATGGTCAGCGCCACCAACACACTTGGCAGCAGCGGCGATTCGGGCTGGGTCGCGGCGACCGCCGGGCTCCCCCGCCCCTGGTCGACTCGGGACGTGGGGGACGCGACGGTCCCCGGCTCGGCCACCTTCGACGGTGAGCGCTTCGTCCTGGAGGCGAGCGGCACCGCGGAGGCCCACCGCCTCGTACACCTCCCGCTGACCGGCGACGGCACCGTCACCGCGCGCGTCGTATGGCCGCTCAGCTCGCAGTACTCGAAGATCGGGGTCACCCTCCGCGGCTCCCTCGACGCGGCCGCCCCGCACGCCTCGATGCTGATCCAGGGGCTGCCGCTGCACACCTGGAGCGGGGTGTGGACGGTGCGCCCCGCGGCCGGGGCCGCCACCTCGGCGACCGGGAGCACCCCCGTGCCACCGTCCCAGCAGCGGGCGATCACCACCGCCGCCGCCTTCCCGATCTCCGATCTCGGCACCCTTCCGGAGTCGGCGACGCCCCTGGAGGCCCCGTATGTCGAGGGCGCGGGCGACGGCTACCGGCTGCGGGCGCCGTACTGGGTGCGGCTGCGGCGGAAGGGCGGGCGCTGCACCGGAGCCATCTCCCCGGACGGCGTCCGGTGGACCGAAGTCGGCTCCAGCGAGGTCGAGTTGGGGCGGACGGTGTACGCGGGACTGGTCCTCACCTCCTGTCTGGGCGTGGCCGAGTCCTACGCCGAGACCGGCACCGGGGCCTTCGACAACGTCAGCGTCACCTCCGCCACCGGCCCGGTCTGGTCCATGCCGCGCCCCGCGCGCACCGCCACCGACCTGCGGGCGACCACCGGCGCCGACGCCGTCGAGCTGGTCTGGACCGACCCGGATCTCTCGGCCCGGTACACGGTGCTGCGGGCCGCTCGCGCCGACGGCCCGTACGAGACCGTCGCCACCGGCATCGGCCCGGTCGGCTTCGGCACCCGCATCCGGTACGCCGACGCCACCGGCTCGCCCGGTACGGCGTACCACTACGCCGTCGCGAAGACCAACAGCGGCGGCCACGGCCCGCGCTCGGCCCCCGCCGAGGCCCGGATGCCCACCCCTGCCACGCCGCAACTCACCTCCCCCACCACCGCGTTCGCGAACCGAAGTGTCCCCTTCCGCCATCTGCTCCGGGCCTCGCACGAGCCCGTACGGTTCCTTGCCGACGGTCTGCCCAAGGGGCTGAGCGTCGACCGGCGCACCGGCCTCATCTCCGGAACACCCACCGAAACCGGCGAGTTCCACGTCACCACCACCGCGGGCAACGCGGCCGGGACCGCGACGGGCACACTCACGCTCGCGGTGGGCACGCCTCCGCCCGAGCCCTGGTCGTACGGCGATCTCGGCGACACCGTCCTCGACGACCGCGCGTTCGGGACGTTCGGCGTGGTGGCGATCCGTACGCCCGGAAGCACCGCGTACGACGACGGGGCCTTCGTCATACGCGGCGCCGGGGTTGACCTCAACGTCAACGGCCAGGGAATGACCGGGCAGTTCGTGCGGCGGCCCGTCACCGGCGACTGTGAGATCACCGCCCGGCTCGTCTCCCGCGCGGGCTCCGCCACCTCGGACCGGGTGGGGCTGCTCATGGCCAAGTCCCTGTCGCCGTTCGACCAGGCGGCCGGGGCGATCGTCACGGGCGGGGCCACGGCGCAGCTGATGCTGCGCACCACCGTGGCCGGTGCCTCCGCGTTCACCGGCTTCCCCGGTACGAGCAGTGTCCGGCTCCCCTGTCTGCTGCGGCTGAGGCGCACCGGGACGGCCTTCGCCGCCGCCGTCTCCGGCGATGACGGTGTCACCTGGACCGCACTCGCCGAGGGAGCGATTCCCGCCTTCGGCGACGCGCCCTACTACGTGGGGTTCGTGGTCTGCTCCCGTGATCCCCTGGCCCACAGCACCACCCGGTTCGAGCAGGTGAGTATCGCCCGAACTTGACTCCGGCGGCGGGCAGTCGGCAACCAGCGCCGCGCAGGGCTTCCCGAGAGTGCCGTTGGCGATTTCCCGAGTAAATGAGAACATGATCCCATCTACCCCTCGGGGGTATGGAGGAACCATGCGCACAGGGGGTGGTTCGGACAGCACGAGGGGATACTTCGCGATGGTCAACTTCGGTGGCAGAGCGGGCGCGCTACCCCATGATCTGGTACTCGCTCTCTACCAGGAGCTCAGGGCGCGCGGAGCGTCCGGCTTGCAGGACATCGCGTCCGAGATGGGTCTGTCCGAGGATGAGACGGACCGATGCCGCGATGAGCTGCTCGGGCTCGGGCTCGTCGTCCCGACGGGGCCGAGCCATGACAACCGCCTCGAGCTGGACGCGGGCATGGCGTCGGAGGAGGAGTCGGACGCGCTCACCGTCATCCCACCGGAGATCGCACTGCTGCGGCTGCTGGAGCGGGAGCGGACCCGCCTGCGCAACCATCTGGACCAGGCGGACCGCGCGCACCGCACCCTGAAGACGCTGGCCGGTAACTTCCTGCACGCGGAGACTCTCTCGCTGACCGCCGGCGTGGAGGTCGAGATCATCCACGATTACCGGCGCATCCAGCAGGTGCTCGAGGACATCACGGACGCGGTGCGAGACAGCCTCTCCTCAATGCACCCGATCGTAGGCGGCCGGGAAATACCCGAGCGAGCCCTCAGCCGTGACCGCCGGCAGATCGAGAACGGAGTCCAGGTCCGCTCCATCTTCAGCCGACACCTCATGTCGGTTCCGCAGGACGCGGGACACTTGCGGGCCAAGGCCGAACTGGGGGTGCAGGTGCGGCTCGCACCCTATGTTCCCATGAACATGATCATTGCCGACGAGCAGTTCGCGGTTCTCCCCGTGGACCCCGAGGACCGCTTTGCGGGTGCCATCCTCGCTCGCGGATCCGCCCTGGTGCGTTCCTATCGGGCTTTGTTCGAGCACAGCTGGCACATGGCGATGCCGGTCAACGAACAGCGGCGTCCGCCACACGGCAGGGACAGCCTCACGGAGCAGCAGCGGGCCGCACTCCGCATGCTGGCGTCGGGCATGAAGGACGAAAAGATCGCCCGCCATCTGGGCGTCTCCCTGCGCACGGTGAGCAGGATGATCTCCGACCTCCTGCAGGAGCTGGAGGCCTCCAGCCGCTTCGAAGCCGGTGTACGAGCCACCCGTCTGGGCTGGCTCGACTGAGGACACGATCGCGACACTGGTGGCTGTCCCTCAGAACCCGAAGACCGGTCCGGACGGAGGATCCAACCGGGTTCCGGGGCAGGGAGGGTTGAGCGCTCCCGGGCCCACCGGACCACCGGCCCTCATCCGTAGCGCCGCTGCCAGCCGCCCCGCGCCCTCGGGCATGAGGGGCCACGCCCATGACGTCAGTGCGGCGGCCACCGAGAGCTGCGCGACGATCGGCGGCAGATGCTCTCCTCTCGTCCTGCGGCGCTCGGAGACATTGACGTAGCCGAAGTCGGCCGCGCAGCTCACCACTTCGTCCAGCAGCGCCACAGCACGACGCGGGTCGAAGGCTTCCGGGCCGTACGCCTCGCGCAGGTCCTCGGCGGCCCGAAGCAGCCGGCGGCGCAGCGCTTCCCAACCAGCCCCTCCGGGCTCCGTGTCGGGGACCAGCCCCGCGCACTCCTCGCGCACGGCCGCGAACAGCCGCCCGAGCCAGCTGTTCCAGGTCTCCTCCAGCACCTGCCTCGTACGGTCGAGCCTGTCGCGGCGGAAGTCGGTGCGGCGGCCGAGTGGCCGTGCCTCCAGAACGTGGCGGCGCACTGTGTCGGACCCGAACTCCGTGAGCACGTCGAGCGCCCACAGGCCGGGCCCGCCGCCGGAATCCCATGCCCGCTCGGTGTCGATGCGGTAGGTCTCGTTGACGTGCATCTCCTGCGGAAGCTTCACCCCCCGTGCGATGAGGATCGCGGGCAACAGCACCGCGTGGCAGAAGGAGTGCCCAAATCCACAGAAGTGGAGGGCGCGCTCGGGCAGCGACCGCTGTTCGTTGCCGCTGACGTATCCGTATCCGAAGAGATGCATGACCGCGGCCTCGAAGCAGGCGTCGATCCGCTGGTCTCGGAAGTCGTCGACCGGGACCGGCACGCCCCAGTCACCCGGGTGTCCGACACCGACTTCCGGCAGGCCGTCCTCCAGGAGGCCTTCGCACAGCACCGCGAGGCGGGGCGAGGACACGGTGGAGGCCCAATACTCGGCCAGTGGTTCGCGCAGCGGCTCGAGCGGGAGATACGGGCGCCTGCAGCGGCGCGGGCGCCCTGGAGAGCCGCACAGCGCACAGACGGGGTCCATGAGTTCGGCGTCCGTCGGCCGGGCGCATTCATGGCAGAGGCTGCCTTCGCTGCGGGCGCCGCAGGTCGGACAGGCGCCGATGACCATGGCGCCGGTCAGCCAGAGCTCGCAGGACGGGCAGTAGGGCTGCAGCCGGGTGCGGGCGACGATGATGCCCTGACCGTAGAGTTCCAGGAACAGGTTCTGCAGCCAACGCCGGTAGCCGCGGTCCTGACGTGGCCGGACGATCTGATCGAAGGCGACCTTCGCGCGCAGCCAGTCAGCGGCGATCGCGGCCCCGTAGCCTTCGGCCACCTCCTCCGGCTTGCGGCCGCCTCGCAGCGCTCGCACCCGCACCGAGTCGGCGTGGTCGGCCATACCCGTACTGAACAGCACGGGCTGTCCGTCGGCACGCAGATGGCGGCTGAGCACATCGGCGGCCACGTAAGGACCGGCGAGGTGCCCGATGTGCAGTTCGCCGTGGCTGGCCGGCGGGGTGGCGGTGATCCACAGTGGGGCGCTCATGTACGGACCTCCTTGGCGGTGGGGCGAGCGGCTGCCAGGGCACGGTCACCACTCCCCCGGTCGGAACACAGAACGGCAGAAACCCCTTTGACCTGCGAGGAAAGGGAAGCCGATCACCAGAGTGGCAGACAGGCACCGGGTCTCCCCGCCCAGAGAGGGTGCGCATCCACGCCTTGACATGAGTACGCCACGGCGGACAGGGCCGCCCGATGCCGGTGGCCCGGCATCGAACGGCCCTGTCCGTGTTTGCGTGTTGCTGTTGTGGTGTTCCTGGTGAACGCGCCGAGAGTGCGGTCGGCAGGGTTTCTTCCCGAGGTCGGCTCAGACGGCGACCCGGTCTCCCTGAGCGGTCGGAGCGCCATCGGCCTGAGGCGCCTCCGCGGCCCTTTCGCCACGCATCAGCAGCAACGTGCTCAGACCGGCCACCGCGGCGATCGCGGCGGCCCAGAGGAAGGCCGCGCTGAAGCCGTCCGTCAGCGCGGGCAGGTTGCCCAGCCGGCCGGCGCCCTGCGAGGTGGCCACCGCGGTGAGTGCCGCGAGCCCCAGGGCCGACCCCACCTGATAGGTCGTGTTGACGATGCCCGATGCCAGACCCGCCTGCTCCTGCGGGGCCCCCGACATCGCCGCCATCATGGCCGGGATGTACGCCAGCGACATGCCCAGCGCGGAGACCAGCGAGGCGGGCAGCACATCGACCGCGAACGTTCCGGTGGGTTCGACCGCCGACAACCAGACGAGACCCGCGGCAAGGACCAGCAAACCGCCACCGATGAGCGCCTTCGCGCCGAACCTGGCCATCAGCCTCGCCGTGATCGCCGTCATGAAGATCATCAGCAGGACGGTCATCGGAAGCAGGGCGGCCCCGGACTCGAACGCCCCGTAACCGAGGACCTGCTGCAGATACAGGTTGAGGAAGTACCACATCGGAATCCAGGCGGCACCCAGCAGGGTCATCGCCAGGTTGGCCGAACCGAGCCGCGGGACGCGCCAGATGCCGAGCGGCATCAGCGGCTCGTGCGCCGTCTTCTGGATCACGATGAAGAGCAGCAACAGGGCGGCGGCGCCCAGCAGTTGAAGCACGGTGCCACTGGAGCCCCAGCCGGCCTCCGGAGCCCGGACGACGGCGAACACGGCGAGCGCGAGCCCCGCGGTGACCGCCACCGCACCCAGCACGTCCACCCCGCCCCGTCGGCCGCCGACGGCCGGCAGCAGCTTGGTGGCCGCGAGGGTCGCGACACCGATCGGCACGTAGATGATGAAGACCCATGGCCAGCTGAGCCATTCGGTGAACACGCCGCCGAGAAAGACGCCGGCCGTACCGCCCGCGGGGGCCGCGGCACCGTACAGCGCCATGGCCTTGCCGAGCTCCTTCTGGTCGTGTGCGAAGAGCATCATCAGCAACGTCATGGCCGCGGGCGCGATCAGCGCGCCGCCCACGCCCTGGACGGCGCGGCCGACGACCTCCGCCCCGACGTTCTGAGCCGCGGCCGCGACCACGGAACCCGCGATCAGGACCACCCAGCCTGCGGTGAAGACCTTGCGCGCGCCGAGCAGGTCGGAGAGGCGGCCACCGAGCAGGAGGAGCCCGCCGAAGGAGATGACATACGCATTGAAGATCCACTGGAGCTCTCCCTGCGAGAAGCCGAGATCCCGCTGCATCTCGGGAAGCGCCACCCCGATGATCGACGTGTCCATGATCACCATGAACTGAGCGGCGGCAAGCACGAGGAGCGCCCACCAACGCCGTGGGTTGACATCCGACATGACCCTGCCCCTTTCTTGTCTTCATACCCCCCTGGGGTATGTGAAGCGAGACCTTAACATACCCCCGGGGGGTATATCGAGGGCAATGGCGGGCACCGACGGAAGGCGACTTTGCATAGCCGGACGGCCGGGGGTCTGACTGTACCTACTAGTATGTACAAGGGGGTCGACGACAATCCTGAGCGGGTCAATCAACTGGTCGTTCGACCACGGGGTGGCGCAGTACGCCGGCGCGACCGGCCCGAGCGCCGCGGAGGGCAGCCGACACGGCGCCCGGCCGGCGCCATCCACGCGACCGATGGCGCCGGCCGTGTCGCGTCAGCCGGCCGCGGCCGCCTGCCTCTTACGGGCGCGATAGGCCGCCGCCTTGACCTTGTTCCCGCAGGACTCCATGCCGCACCACTGGCGTCGCATACCGCGCGACCGGTCGATGTAGACGCGGGTGCATTCGGGGTTGCCGCACTCCTTGAGCAGCGGCACATCCGGCCCGCCGAGAAGCTCGACGGCGTGCCGCGCCACGGTGGCCAGCGCCTCCTCCGGCGTCGCCTCGGTCCACCGGCCCGACGCGGTGAGCTGGGGCGTGGCAGGAGGCTTGCGGGCCATCCCGTTCACCAGGGCCAGCGCCTCGCTGTCGTACGCGTCCCCGGCGACGCGGGCTTTGACCAGCCCGTAGATCGCCTCCCGTACGGCGATCGCCTGCTCGACATCGGCCTCCTGACTGGCGGAGACCGCGTCGACGATTCCCGACCCCAGATACCAGGCGTCCAGCCGGTCCGGCGACACGAACATCTCGAACCGCACCGAACGGCGGGCGCGGAGCGTCGCGGCGAGGTCGAGAGCGGGGTTGCCGCAGAGAAATACGTGATCCAGATTCACGTCACCATCTTGACGGGTGACTGAAACTTCTGCAAGGCTCGTCACCCACCAGAGCGGTGACGGAAGGCGACGACATGGCACAGCCCGAGCAGATACGCGATAACGCCGAGGCCGCACGACGTGCTCGATTCGGCACCCTGCCCCAGCGCATCCGCCTGGAGGACACCGTCGAGGAACAGCCCGCCATCGCACCGGACCCGGCGAAGGACACCTACAACGCCGACGAATGGCTCACCCGCAACTGTCTGTGAGCGGTCCCGCAACGCCTCGCACCGCCCCGCGAGTCGCCCCGCTAGTCGCCTCGCCAGATGTTGTCGAAGGCCGCTTCCTCGATGGCCCGCCGCTGCCGTACGGCCCCCAGCTCCATGACCGCGTCGTTCACCGCGGCGAGCACCGTCACCACCGCCTCGTCCGCCACGGCCGGGGCGTCCTCGGACGGCTCGCCGCGGATCCCGACAGCCGCCGCGAGCGCGGCGAGGACGGGCTCATCCGATGTCCAGCGGTCCGCCGCCTCGTGGTGTGCGGGTGAGTCGGCCAGTACGGGCCGGCTGGTCCGGAAGGGTGTCCAGCGGTGGCGGCGCCGGGTGATCTCCCCCTCCTGCTCCAGCTCGGCCGCGTAGGCCGCGGACAGACCGCGGCCTCTGCGCCACAGCCAGTCGCCGACCGCCTCGTACGGCGCCTGTCGATCCAGCGACGACGCGGCCTCGTCCAGCAGACGATCGGCGATCGCCGGCTGCGGGCCCGGCACGATGACATCGCCGTCCAGGCTGAGCGCATGGGCGCCGATGAGGTCGATCATCTCGGCCCCCGCGAGCGCGAGCGACAGATCTCCGCGCTCCACTGGGCGGTCGGGCACCGTGCCCATGGCGACGATCAACAAGTCCCGCGGTGTGGTCATAAGTGGCTCCACGTCAGAGGCATCGATGGCGATACGTCGCTGAGCGGCCGGGCCGGGACGGTTCCGGCGGAGGAGTTCAAGGAGTTTCCCGTACGTGGCCGACTGTAGCGCGCCCCGGTCAGGGGTGCTCTGCCGCTCGAGCCCCTTGACAGCGCCCCGGGCCTCGCTGACCATGTGAAGGCTCTTGGGAGCGCTCCCATGTGCTCTCGCGCACCATTCCCCCCGTTGTCAGGCCGTACGGCACTGCCCCCTCGGTGCCATGGCCCGTGCGCCCGTGTCCCGCCATGCGGGGCGAGCGTGGCTGAGCCGTGTCGCATGGCCGCATGGAAGGAGACCATGCGCATGACTCGAAGAGCCGCGCTGGTGGCCGCGGCGCTGCTGGTGGCCGGTGCCGGTCTGGCCGCTCCCGTCCAGGCCAGCGACTTATCCGGCAAAGGCACTCGGTCCTCCGCCGCCGCGGACGGCCCCGCCCTCAGGGTCGACGCCACCACCGGGCGCCACGCCATCGACCCGCATGTCTACGGGATCAACTTCGCCGAGGAGGCGCTGGCCAAGGAGCTGCGACTGCCGGTGCGGCGCTGGGGCGGAAACGCCACCACCCGCTACAACTACAAGCTCGACGCCTACAACGCCGGTTCCGACTGGTACTTCGAGAACCTCTACTACGAGAACGGCACCGCCCAGCTGCCGGACGGCTCGGAAGCCGACAAGTTCGTCGACCAGAACCGCCGCACGGGCACCGACACCATACTGACCGTGCCGATGGTCGGCTCGACGACGGCGGCGCGCAACGCCGCCTGCGGCTTCAGCATCGCCAAGTACGGGCCCCAGAAGGGCAGCGACGCCCAGTGGCGCCCGGACTGCGGCAACGGCGTGAAGAGCGACGACACCAACGTCACCGGCAACGACCCCGCCGACACCAGCGTCGCCGCCGGCCCGGAGTTCACCAAGGGCTGGGTTGAGTATCTGAACCGCGCCTACGGGTCCGCGAACGCCGGCGGGGTGCGCTTCTACAACCTCGACAACGAGCCCGACCTGTGGTTCACCACCCACCGGGATGTCCACCCGGCCGGGGCGGGCTATGACGAGATACGCGACAGCACCTATGCCACCGCCGCCGCGATCAAGGAAGCCGACCCCGGTGCGCAGACCCTCGGCCCGGTCGGCTGGGGCCTGAACTCCCTGATCTACTCCGGCCTCGACCAGAAGACGTGCAACGAAAAGGGCGGCGACTGCTGGTCCAACCCCCCGGACCGGGCGGCCCACGGCGGGCAGCAGTTCGCCCCCTGGTACCTCCAGCAGATGAAGGCGTACGAGCAGAGCCACGGCCGCCGCATCCTGGACTACTTCGACAACCACATCTATCCGCAGCAGTCCGGGGTGTCCAGCGGCAATGACGACCCCGCCACCCAGGAGCTGCGGCTGCGCTCCACGCGACAGCTGTGGGACCCCACGTATGTGGACGAGAGCTGGATCAACCAGCCCGTCCAGTACATCCCGCGGATGCGCTCCCTGGTCGACGAGAACTACCCGGGCACCAAGCTCGCCATCACCGAGTACAACTGGGGCGCGCTGGACCACATCGACGGCGCCCTGGCGCAGGCCGATGTGCTCGGCATCTTCGGCCGGGAGGACCTTGACCTGGCCACCTTGTGGTCGCCGCCCAAGTCCACCGACCCCGGCGCCTACGCCTTCCGGATGTTCCGCAACTACGACGGCAACGGCGGCGCGTTCGGCGACACCGCGGTCCAGGCGGCCAGCGCCGATCAGGAGAAGCTTTCGGTCTACGCGGCAGAGCGCGACAGCGACCACGCGCTGACCGTGATGGTCGTCAACAAGACCACCGGCGATCTGACCGCCCCGGTGTCCGTGACCGGACGCACCGGGCTCGCCGGCTCGGCGCAGGTCTACCGCTACGGCCAGGACGACGTCACCTCGATCAAGCACCTGGCCGATCAGCCGCTGACCAACGGCGGGTTCACCACCACCTTCCCCGCGTACTCCATCACCGAGTACGTCCTGCCCGCCGGCTCGTCCGAGGCGAAGCCGCCCACCGCCCCCGGTACGCCGACCGCCACCGCGGTCGGTCCGGACCGGGCCACCTTGTCCTGGGCCGCGTCCACCGCCGGTTCGTCCCCGGTGGCGAGCTACCAGGTGTACTCCGGCGACCCCGCGGGCAGCGCCCCGGTGGCCACGGTCGACGCCCCCGCCACCAGCGCCACCGTCACCGGCCTCGCCCCGTCCACCGCCTACACCTTCCGCGTCGTGGCCAAGGACACCGCGGGCCGCAGCTCGCCACCCTCGGCCACGGTGCGGCTGACCACCGCCGCGGCCCCGGCCGCCACCTGCACGGTCGACTACCGGGTGAGCAACGACTGGGGCTCCGGCTTCACCGCCACCGTCACCCTCACCAACAAGGGCCCCGCCCTCAACGGCTGGCAGCTGGGCTTCTCCCTCGCCGGCGGTCAGAAGGTCACCCAGGGGTGGAACGGCACCTGGAGCCAGAGCGGCACCCAGGTCACCGTCAAGGACGCCGGCTGGAACGCCGCGCTGGCGACCGGCGCCTCCACCACCATCGGCTTCAACGGTTCCTACACCGGCACCAATCTCGCGCCGGGCAACTACACGCTGAACGGCAAGTCCTGCACCGCCCCCGGCACCGCGGCCGCAGCGCATATCGCGCCCCTGGCCGGCCACGACCCCGGCATCCACGCCGTACGCGGACACGCCACGCGGGGAGCGGCGCAAGGTGAGCCGTACCGGGTGACTCGTACCCGGTGAGCCATGCCCCGGGGCTCGCGGACCCCCATCCGCGGGCCCCGGACCCCGAGGCGCAACCGCTCAGTCGATACGGGCGCAGAGCGGGTCGGTCGTCCCGTGCAGCATGGTCAGCGTCTTGTACCGGGTGGGGCTGATGTCCATCGTGTAAACGCCGTCGACGATGTAGAGGCCCCGCGCCAGAGTGCCCCCGTTCTCGGCGAAGCCGAACAGCACGGGTCCGACCACCGACCACAGCTCGGAACCGTCGGCGCGGTGGTCGACGACGGCCCGGCCACCGGCGTCCGCGTCCCAGAAGGCGCCGGTATCCGTGTTGATGACCCGCACGATCAAGTCCCCCTTGTACTCGACTCGTTTCGGGGCGCCGTCGGGGTAGGTGTCCAGCACCCGCTGGACGACCTCGTCGACGATGGGTTCACCGTGGACGGGGAAATCGCACCGGGCGCCGGCCGCGGTGTCGAACGGAGCCTGCGGCGCGGGTTCCCAGCCCGACCCGCTGGACGAGGACGAGGACGGGTGCGTTGCGGCCGACGCGGGTGTCGCGCCGACGAGGACGGCGGCAAGGGCGGGCAGAGCGGCCCAGGTTCGTCGCATGCTTTCTCCTGGCGAGGTGAGGTGTCCGAGATCCGGACCTCAGCCTCGCCCCCGCCGCTGACCAGATTCTCACCACACGGGACTAGGCTGACCGCAACCATGGAGTTCCAGCTGCTCGGCCCGTTCGAGGCGCGCCATGAAGGAGAGCGCGTCGTGGTGGCCGGCCGCCGTCAGGAGCGGTGCCTGCTGGGCATCCTGCTGCTGGACGCCGGCCGCGCCGTGACCACCGCACGCCTCATCGACCTGTTGTGGAACGGCGCTCCGCCCGCCTCGGCCCGCTCCACCGTGCACACCTACATCGGCAGGCTGCGGGCCCGCCTCGGTCCGTACGGGCTGTGCGTCGAGACCCGCCACGACGGCTACGCGGTCGACCCCGGCGCGCACGCCGTCGACGTCGTGGAGTTCCGCGACCTCGTCGGCAAGGCGTCCGCGGAACACGACCCCGGGGAGCGGGTTCGCGTCTTGGACCGGGCCCTGGCGCTGTGGCGCGGGCCGCTGCTGGCCGACGTGATCGACGATCAGCTGCGCGGCCGGCTCGAGGGACACCTCGGCGAACTGCGGCTGTCCGCCCTGGAACAGCTGGCCGAGGACCGGCTCGCCATGGGGCTGCACGAGCGGGTCCTCGCCGATCTGACGCCGCTGGCCCGGGAGTTCCCGGCCCGTGAGCGGCTGGTCGTCGCCCAGATGACCGCCCTGTACCGCGACGGCCGCAGGGCCGACGCCCTCGAGCTCTACCGGCGTACGCGCCAGGCGCTGGTGTCCGAGCTGGGCATCGAACCGGGCCCCGCGCTGACCACCCTCCATGAACGCGTCCTGCGGGACGACCCCCGGCTGGAGCGGCCTCCGGCGCCCCTGTACGCGGTGCGGGTCGGTGAGGAGTGGCTGCCGTGGAACACCAGCGGCCATCCGGCGCTGGAGCTCTGCAATACGTACGCGGGCTGGTGCGGCCCGGAGCTCCCCGGCTCGGAGTGGCTGCGCGGATACGCCACCCTGGCCGTATGGGCCGGCCATCTGGACCTGGTGGACACCCCGCTGGTCGACCGGCTGCTCCAGCGGGCGCGGGAGCGGCCCGACGAGGCGGCCGCCGTCCTGGCCGAGGCCCGGGTGTTCCGCGCCGATCTGTACGCCTGCCTGACCGATCCACACGATGTCCGCGCGTTCAACGCGGTGGCCGCCGTCGCGCGGCGCGCCGCCGGAGCCGCCGTCTTCACCCGGGGCGAGGACGGCCTGGGCCGGTGGCGGCTGCCCCCGGCCGTCGGGCTGCCGCTGCCCCTGCTCGCCGCCGCCCACAGCGCCGCCGGCCTCCTGGCGGATCCCCGCCGGTTCACGATCCGCTGCTGTCCCAGTGAGGACTGCGGGTGGCTCTTCCTCGACGGGAGCGGTCGGCGCCGCTGGTGCTCCCTGGCCACCTGCGGCAGCCGGAGCCGGCCCGCCCCGCCCTGCTGACGACCGCTCCGGGGCGCGAGCCGGCGGCGTCGGGTGTCAGGGGTGTCAGCCCGCGCGGAAGCGGTTGATGGCGCCTGTGTGCTTCCCGCGCAGTTCGGCGTCCTCGATCCCCTTCCCTTCGGCCGCGGCGAGACAGAGCACGCCCACCTTGCCCAAGTGTCTGTTCCGGTGGACGTCTTCCACCGCCTGGCCCACCTCGGCGAGCGGATAGGTCCTGGACAGGGTGGGGTGGATCTTGCCCTTGACAATGAGGCGGTTGGCCTCCCAGGCCTCGCGGTAGTTGGCGAAGTGGGAGCCGACGATGCGCTTGAGCGACATCCACAGGTAGCGGTTGTCGTATTCATGGGTGTAGCCGGATGTGGACGCGCAGGTGACGATGGTGCCGCCCTTGCGGGTGACGTACACGCTCGCGCCGAAGGTCTCCCGGCCCGGGTGCTCGAAGACGATGTCCACGTCCTCGCCGCCGGTCAGCTCGCGGATGCGCTTACCGAAGCGCTTCCACTCCTTCGGGTCCTGGGTGTGCTCGTCCTTCCAGAACCGGTAGTTTTCGGCGCTGCGGTCGATGATCGCCTCGGCGCCCATGGCCCGGCAGATCTCGGCCTTACGGGGCGAGGAGACCACACAGATCGGAGTGGCGCCGCCGACCAGCGCCAGCTGAGTGGCGTAACTGCCGAGACCGCCGCCCGCGCCCCAGATCAGCACGTTGTCCCCCGGCTTCATCCCGGCACCGTTACGGGAGACCAACTGCCGGTACGCGGTCGAGTTGACCAGGCCGGGGGCGGCGGCCTCCTCCCAGCTCAGATGCCTGGGCTTGGGCATGAGCTGGTTGGACTTGACCAGCGCGAGCTCGGCGAGGCCGCCGAAGTTCGTCTCGAAGCCCCAGATGCGCTGCTCGGGGTCGAGCATGGTGTCGTCGTGCCCGTCGGCCGACTCCAGCTCCACGGACAGACAGTGGGCCACCACCTTGTCCCCCGGCTTCCACTTCCGCACACCGGGCCCCGTACGCAGGACCACGCCCGCGAGGTCGGAGCCGATGACGTGGTACGGCAGATCGTGCCGCTTGGTGAGCGGGGAGAGCCTGCCGTAGCGCTCGAGGAAGGTGAAGGTGGGGATGGGCGCGAAGATCGAGGACCAGACGGAGTTGTAGTTGACCGAGCTGGCCATGACGGCCACCAGCGCCTCGCCGGGGCCGACTTCGGGCACGGGCACCTCACGGACATGCAGGGACTTGCTCGGCGCCCGGTCCATGACCGGTATGTTCTCGAACATGTCCTGCTCGTCCCGGAAAAGGACCGCCGCCCGATAGGACTCCGGCAGGGGGAGGGACATGAAGTCGCCCTCAGCCGCTTCCGGAGACTCGATAGCTTCCACCAGTGCGTTCGTCATGCGATCTCTCCTGCTGAAACGGCTGATGACGACGGATGTCGGGTGGCCGGGGCGGATGTCGCGCCGCCCCGGCCACCCCGTGGCCACGCTAGGGAGTGAGCCGTACGGGAAGTTCGGTCAGGCCTCGCATGACCAGGCCGGGCCGCCACTTCAGATCGGCGGTGGGATCGGTCCGCTCCATCTTCGGGAAGCGCTCCAGCAGTTGCCGGAAGGCGATCTGGGCTTCCAGCCGGGCCAGCGGAGCGCCGAGGCAGTAGTGCACTCCATAGCCGAAGGCGATGTGCTGGTTGGGGGTTCGTTCGGCATCGAGGCGGTGCGAGTCGGTGAACAGCTCCTGGTCGCGGTTGGCGGAGAGCAGGGAGATCAGCACCATCTGCCCTTCCTCGATCGTCTCACCGCCCAGTTCGAGGGTTTCGGTCGCGACCCGGAAGCTCGCGCCGGGGACGGGGCTTTCGAAGCGCAGGAACTCCTCGACCGCCGCCGGGATGTGGTCGTGGTGGTGGCGCAGCCGGTCCGCCAGCTCCGGATTGTCCAGCAGCAGATAGGCGCCGTTGCCGATCAGGTTCACGGTGGTCTCGTAGCCCGCGATGATCAGCAGGAAGCACATGGAGGTCAGCTCGTTCTCGGTGAGCCGGTCCTCGTTGTCACGGGCGGAGATCATCGCGGAGAGCAACTTGTCGTCCGGCTCCGTGCGCTTGTGCGCGACGAGGTCGCGCAGATACATCACGAACTCCGTCACCACGTCGACGGGGAAGTTCTGGGTGCCGACCCCGGCGAGATAGCTGTTGGACCAGGCCCGGAAACGATCGCGGTCGGCTATCGGCACCCCGAGCAGTTCACAGATGACCTGCATCGGCAGCGGAAACGCGAGGTCGCGGATCATATCGGGATGCTCGGTCGCGGCCATGGCGTCGAGCAGATCGCTCGTCATCCGCTCGACCATGGGCCGGAGCTTTTCGATCCGGCGGGCCGTGAACACCGAGGAGACGAGGCGCCGCAAGCGGGTGTGGTCGTCGCCGTCGACGCGCAGCATATGGGTGCCCATGCTGGCGCGGATCTCCGCCGGAAGAATCTCCTTGGCGACGACACGGGCGCCGATCCGGTTGGACAGCCGGGCGTCGCCGAGGGCGGTACGGCAGTCGGCGTACCGGGTCACCAGCCACAGGGGCACGCCGTTGGGCAGTGAGATCTGGCTGAGCGGGCGGTCGTCGCGCAACTGGTCGAAGAGTTCATGGGGTGAGGTGACGCCGTACTCGGTGTAGAGATCGGCGAAGGTGGTCATGCTGGGCTCCTCCCAGGGGTGTCCGGTCTGTGGCCGCGGGGACGGTGGTCAGTCGCGGGCATCGACCGCCGGCTTTCCGGCCGGGGCGGATGCGGGCGCGGCCTTGGGCGGTGTCGGCGCCGGGATGCCCAGCGCCAGCGCGGCGCCTCCCATGAGGACCGCCGCACAGATCCACAGGCCGGGGACCATGCCGTCGGTGAAGCTCTGCGGTGAGAGATAGTCGCCGTGGGTGGCGAAGACGGTGGTGGCCACGGCGATGCCCAGGGCGCTTCCGATCTCGCGCACGGTCGCGTTGGTGCCCGATGCCTTGCCGATGTCCTGCGGCTGGACCGAGGTGACGACCACGGTGGTGCTCGGCGCGAAGATCAGGCCGGTGCCGATCCCGGCCAGCAACCACGGCGCGATCATGTGCCAGTCCGGGGTGTCCGGCCCGACAGCCAGCGCGGACCAGCCCACGCCGAGGGCCGACAGGACCAGTCCGAGGGCGATCAGCCGGCCGGCGCCCACCTTGGGGATGAGTTTGCCGACGAACGGGGCGACCATGGCGGGCGCCATCGCCCAGGGCAGGGTCCACAGGCCGGCCACGAACGGCGAGTGGTGGCGGACGACCTGCAGATACTGGGCGAGGAAGAAGACCGAGCCGAACAGGCCGAAGAACACGGTCAGGGAGGACGCATTGGCCAGGGTGAAGGCGCGGTTGCGGTAGATGCGCAGGGGCAGCAGGGGTTGGGGCGCCTTGCGTTCCCAGGCGATGAAGGAGCCCAGCAGCACGGCGGCGGCGATGAACTTGGCGAGCACCTGGCCGGCGGTCCAGCCCTCCTCGCTGCTTTCGACGATCCCCCAGATCAGCGCGAGCACCCCGGTGGAGCCGAGCAGCAGCCCGGGCAGATCCAGCCGGGAGGCCGTGCCGTGGCTCTCCTGGAGGACGCGCAGCACCAGAAGCACCGCGACGACGCTGACGGGTACGTTCACCCAGAACAGCCAGTGCCAGCCGATGCCGGTGGTGATCGCGCCGCCGAGCAGCGGTGCGAGCCCGACGGCCAGGCTGTTGACACCGGCCCACAGGGCGATGGCCGCCGCCCGCTTCTCGGCGGGTACCGCGACCGTGAGCAGGGTCAGCGAGAGCGGTAACACGGCGGCGGCGGACATGCCCTGGAGCGCGCGGAAGGCGATGAGCGCGGCGGACGAGGACGACAGGGCGCAGCCGATGGAGAACACGGTGAAGCCGACGAGACCGGAGAGGAACACCCGGCGGCGGCCGAACCGGTCACCGAGTCCGGCCGCGACGAGCAGCAGGCTGGCGAAGCCGAGGATGTACCCGTTGGTGACCCACTGAAGTCCCTGGACCGAGGCGCCCAGGTCCTGTTTGATCCTGGTGAGCGCGTTGGTGACCACCAGGTTGTCCAGGCCCACCATGAACATCGGCAGTGACACTGCCAGGACGGTGAGTCCGAATGAGGGGCGTGAGTTCACACCCGGCTCAGTTGCCATGCGTATCTTCCCTGCGTGTATTGAGATGGAGAAACGTGTATTGAGCTGGAGAAAGGTGCCGGACACGGCTCGTTTCCGGTCGGCGGCCGACCGGAAACAGGTCTCAAACGTGAACCTCCTCGCGCAGCCAGGAGGAAATGGCGTCCCCGGTGGTTCGATGGTGTTCGTCGAGGATCGAGAAGTGGTCGCCCGGTACCTCCACGACGTGGTGCGCGTGTTCCCAGCGCGCCTTCTCACCTCGGCCGCCGGCAGCCGGGGAACCGGAGGAACCTGGGGACGACAGCCCGGTGAGGGCGGAGGTGGCGCTCAGCAGCAGGACGGGCGTGGACACCGGGCGGGGAGTCCAGTTGGCGAAGACCCGGAAGTAGCCGCCCATCGCGATCAGCCGGTGGTCGTCGACCACGGCCGCCGCGTCCTCGTCGTCCAGCATGGCCGAGGTCATCAGCCGGGTGGCATGCCGGTCGGCCGACCGGGCGAAGGTGTCCGCGAGCACCACGGCGTCGGCCGGCGTACCGGAGTCCTCCAGGTACTCGGCCACGGCATGGGCGATCCAGCCGCCCGAGGAGCGGCCGAGCAGTACGAGGGGCCCGCCGGCCGCCGTCTCGACCGCGATCTCCGCCTGGGCCCTGACCAGGGCCTCCCGGGTGCGGGGCAGCGGCTCACCGGGCAGGAAGCCCGGGTGCGGCAGCGCCCACACGGTGGCGTGGTCCCCGAGGGCCGCCCCCAGCCGCAGATACTCCTGAGGGCCCGATGCGGCGCTGAGCGAGGGAAAGCACACCACGCCGGTACGTCGCGCCCCGGGGGTGATCCGGACCGGCGCGGGCCAGCGTTCCGCCTCGGCCCGGTCCTCGAAGTCGGGCCCGAGCCGCGCGGCCGCGTCCAGCAGCCGGAAGCCCTCGGCGAGCCGGTCCGCGGCGTACGCCTGGCGGAACAGCCGGGTCACGGCCCCGCTGCCGTGCTCGGGCGCGGCCGCCACAGGCCGCAGGGCGGTGTGGAGGTGTTCGGCGAGCGCGGTCACGGTCGGGTAGTCGAAGGCCAGCGTGACCGGCAGGGTCAGCCCGGTGTCCGCCATGAGCCGGTTGCGCAGTTGCAGCGCCGTCAGCGACTCGACCCCGGATTCCACGAAGGAGCGCTCCGGGTCGATTCCGTCCGGAGTGGGATGGCCCAGAACGGCCGCCGCGACCGCCCTGACATGGTCGGCCAGCAGCGCCTGGCCTTCGGCCGCGGAACAGGACTCGAGCTTGCGCAGCAGGGCGTCGTCGCTCTCCTCCGGCGCCGGCAGCGGATCCTGACCGCTGGGTGTCGCGATGACGGCGGCCGGGGTGGACGCGAGCCAGAAGCTCCTCCGCTGGAAGGCGTAGCGCGGAAGTTCGACATGACGGGGCGTCGTCCCGGAGAAGGCCGGGGACCAGTCGATGTCGACCCCGCGGACATGGAGTTCGGCGGCCGAGCGGAGGAATCGATCGAGACCGCCTTCGTCACGGCGGAGTGTTTCGACGACGGTGACTCCGGCGCCGCCGGTGAGGGTGTGCTCGGCGGTCTCCTGGACGGCGGTGCCGAGTACGGAGTGCGGGCTGCACTCGACGAAGAACCGGAATCCGTCCTCCAGCAGGCACTGTACAGCGGTCTCGAACCGGACCGTCTGCCGGAGGTTGGTGTACCAGTACCCGGCGTCGAGTTCGCTGCCGTCCACCGGGCGGCCGGTCACCGAGGAGTACAGCGGCACCTCACCCGGGCCGGGGGCCACCGGCCCGAGTACCCGTGACAACTCCTCCCGCACCACCTCCACCTGCGGCGAATGCGACGCGTAATCCACCGGCACCCGCCGCGCCCGTACCCCCTGTCCCTCACACAGCGCCAAGAGCCCGTCCAGCGCTGCCGACTCCCCCGCCACTACCACCGCCGACGGACTGTTCACCACCGCCACCGACAGTTCACTGCCCTTCACCAAGTCCCTGGCCTCGGCCTCGGATACGGCCAGCGACACCATCCCCCCACCCTTCGCCAACCGACCGATCACCTGGCTACGCAACGCCACCACCCGCGCACCATCAGCCAACGACAACACCCCCGCCACCACCGCGGCCGCGATCTCACCCTGCGAATGGCCCACCACCGCACCAGGTATCACCCCGTATGACGCCCACACCGCCGCGAGCGACACCATCACCGCCCACAACACCGGCTGCACCACATCCACCCGATCCAGCCAACCCCCATCGCCCCCCGACACCACTTCCAGGAGCGACCAGTCGACAAACGGCGCCAACGCCGCCTCACACTCCACCATCCGCTCCCGGAACACCACAGACGACCCCAGCAAACCCGTCGCCATCCCCAACCACTGCGACCCCTGCCCCGGAAACACCAACACCACCCGACCAGCCGACCCCACCACCCGACCGGCCACCACACCCGCACCCACCCCGCCCTCCGCCAGCACGCCCAAACCACCCAACAGCCCCTCACGGTCCCCGGCCACCACCACCGCACGGTGCTCCAGGGCGGCCCGGCCCGCTGCCAGGGACCAGCCCACATCCGCGGGGCTGGGCTCCGGGCGCTCCGCGACGAACTCCCGTATCCGCGCCGCCTGTGCCCGCAGCGCGGTGGCCGTGCGCCCGGAGACCAGGCACGGCACGGCGGGCGCGACAGCCGTCGCGTCCTCATGGCCTTCCTCGGCGGGGGGCTCTTCCAGGACGATGTGCGCGTTGGTGCCGCTCATGCCGAACGAGGAGACCGCCGCCCGGCGGGGGTGTCCGTTCCTCGGCCAGTCACGCTGTTCGGTCAGCAGCTCCACGGCCCCCGCCGACCAGTCCACCCGCGAGGTGGGCGCGTCCACATGCAACGTACGGGGCAGCAGGCCGTGCCGCATCGCCATCGCCATCTTGATGACGCCGCCCACACCCGCGGCTGCCATGGTGTGCCCGATGTTGGACTTCAGCGAGCCCAGCCACAACGGCCGGTCCGCCTCCCGGCCCTGCCCGTACGTGGCCAGGAGGGCGTCCGCCTCGATCGGGTCCCCCAGCCGGGTGCCGGTCCCGTGCGCCTCCACCGCGTCGACGTCGCCCGGCGACAGCCGTCCGTCCGCCAGCGCCTGCCGGATCACCCGGCGCTGTGCCTGTCCGTTGGGTGCGGTCAGCCCCGTACTGGCGCCGTCCTGGTTGACGGCGGTGCCGCGCACCACGGCCAGTACGCGGCGTCCGTTCCGTACGGCGTCCGACAGCCGCTCGACGAGGAGCAGGCCGACTCCCTCGCCCCAACTGGTGCCGTCGGCCGCGTCGGAGAAGGACTTGCAGCGGCCGTCCGCGGCCAGTCCGCCCTGCGCGCCGAAGTCGGCGAACGCGCCGGGGGAACTCATGACCGTCGCGCCGCCGGCCAGGGCCATGGTGCACTCACCGCGCCGGAGGGCCTGTACGGCGAGGTGGAGCGCGACGAGCGACGAGGAGCAGGCCGTGTCGATGGTGACCGCCGGGCCCTGCAGACCGAGGAAGTACGCGATGCGTCCGGAGGCCACGCTGCCGGAGTTGCCCGTGCTGAGATAGCCCATGGTCTCGGCCGGAATGACCGGGGCGCGGGTGGCGTAGTCGTGGAGGTTCACCCCGGTGAACACTCCGACTTCCGTGCCACGTACGGAGGTCGGGGAGATCCCGGCCGCTTCGAACGCCTCCCACGCGGTTTCCATGAGGAGCCGCTGCTGTGGGTCCATGGCCAGCGCCTCGCGGGGCGAGATGCCGAAGAAGTCGGCGTCGAACTCGTCGGCGTCGTGCAGGAATCCGCCCTGCCGGTGCCCGGTGTCCCCCTCGTCGGCCGGTGGTTCGTCGGCGGTCTCCCAGCCTCGGTTGCCGGGGAAGCCGGAGATCGCGTCGCGGCCCTCGGAGACCAGCTGCCACAGGCTGTCCGGGTCGTCCACACCGCCGGGATACCGGCAACTCATACCGGTGATCGCGACGGGTTCGCGGCTCCGGTCCTCGAGTTCGCTCAGCCGGCGGCGGGTCTCGCGCAGCTCCGAGGTCGCCCGCTTGAGATAGTCGAGGTACTTCTCTTCGCTGGTCACTGTGGATGGCTCCGATCAGGGAACGAGCAGGGGCCGCCGAAGGTCATGGCGCTGGTCGCGGCACAGGTCATGGCGCTGGTCATGGCGCTTCCAGTTCCGCGTCCAGCAGATCGAAGATCTCCTCCGCTGTGGCCGAGGCCAGGTCGTCGTCCTTCGGCCGGTCCGCGGGCCGGCGCCACGCGTCCGTGATGGTGGTCAACCGGGAGACGATGGCCTGCCCCTGGTCGGTGTCCCGGTCCAGCGCGGCCAGCAGGGTTTCCAGCCGGTCCAGTTCCCGGTGGACCGTGGACACCCCGGTCTGTTCTGCGGCGATCTCCTCCAGCAGGCGGTCCGCGAGCGCGCTCGGGGTCGGGCAGTCGAAGAGGAGCGCGGGCGGCAGCCTCAGCTCCGTCGCCGCCACCACGCGGTTGCGCAGCTCCACGGCGGTCAGCGAGTCGATGCCCATCTCCTTGAACGACTGGGTCATCTGGACATCGGCGGGGTCGGCATGGCCGAAGACGAGCGCGGTCGCCTTGCGTACGACTGCGGCGACGGTGGCATGCCGTTCGGTCTCGGACAGGCCGAGCAGCCGCTGCAGCAGGCCCTGTGCCGCCTCGCCGTCGCGTACCCGGCGCCGGGCCGGCTTGGCGGCGGACTCGGTGGCGGAGCCAGTGGTCGTCTCGGTGGCTGTCTCGGCCGCTGTGGGTCCGCGCAGCTGTGCTGCGGAGGCCGGGCGGAGTGTCAGCGCTGCGATCGACGCCACCGGTTCTCCCGATGGATCGGCCATCGCGACGGACACCGTGTCCGGCCCGGTCGGCGTGAGCCGTACCCGCAGACTGGTGGCCCCGGTGGCGTACAGCGACACGCCCGACCAGGCGGCGGGCAGCCGCGGCGGTGTCGTCGGGTCGGCCTGCCCGGGAGGCAGGGTCACGGGGTGCAGGGCGCTGTCGAGCAGGGCCGGGTGCAGGCCGAACCGCGTGGCGTCGCGCGCTTCGTCCGGCGCCAGATCGACCTCGGCGAAGAGTACGTCGCCGAGCCGCCATGCGGCCCGTACGCCCTGGAACGCCGGGCCGAGGTCGAGGTCCCGGCCGTCCCGTGGCTCGTACAGCGCCGCGACGGGGATCGCGGTCGCGTTCGCCGGGGGCCAGGCCACCAGGTCGAACGCGAGGGCGGGGGCGGCGGTACACAGTGTTCCGGTGGCGTGCCGCGTCCATGGGGCTGCCTGGGTCGGGGCTCCCTCGGGGCGAGAGTGGAGCCGCACATCCCATCGGTCCCCGCCGTCCCGGCGCCGCACGGTCACGCGGATGTGGACCCTGCCGCCGTTCATGAGCCACAACGGCGTCGCGTCGTGGGACAGTTCCTCGACGAAATCGCACCCGATGTGCTGGCCCGCCCGCAGGAACAGCTCGGTCACCGCGGCCGCGGGCAGCACGGCCGTGCCCGCGAGTGTGTGGTCGGCGAGCCAGGTCTGTGTGCCTGATGACAGGCGACCGGTGAGGACGAGGCCATCGGTGTCCGGGAGTTCGACGGCCGCGCCCAGGAGGGGGTGGTCGGCCGCCGCCACGCCCGCCGAGCCCAGGTCCTCGGGCGGTGTGGGCGGGGCCTCCAGCCAGTAGCGCCGGCGCTGGAAGGCGTACGTGGGCAGATCGGTGGCCCGCGGCCGGCTGCCCAGCGCGGTGGCCCAGTCCACCGGCACACCGCAGAACGCCTGCCAGTCGAGCGCCACGCCGCGCACATGCAGCCCGCCGATCGCGCTGGTCAGGCTCCGTACTTCGGGGTGGCCGCCGCGCAGGGTCGCGGAGAACACCGGGCCGTCCTCGCGTACGGGAAGGCAGTTGGGCCCCATGGCGGACAGCACGGTGTCCGGTCCGAGCTCCAGGTACGTGGTCACGCCCGCGTCGTCCAGGCGGCGGACGGCGTCGTGGAACCGTACGGCCTGCCGGGCGTGGCGCACCCAGTAGTCCGGCCGACGCAGTTCCTCGGCGGAGGCGGCCTCACCGGTGAGCGTGGAGACGAACAGTTTCGAGGTGCCCTGGAAGGTGCCCTGGAAGGTGTCCTGGGAGGTGTCCTGGGAGGTGTCCTGGAACGACACTCCCCGTACGACCTCCGCGAAGGCGTCGAGCATGGGCTCCATCAGCGGCGAGTGGAACGCGTGGCTGACCGACAGCCGCCTGATCTTGCGCCCCTCGCGGCGCAGGCCCTCGGCGAGGTCCAGCAGCGGTTCGCGGGCGCCCGAGAGCACCACGGCCGTGGGACCGTTGACCGCGGCGATGCCCACGTCGTCCCGGCCGCTCTCCCGCAGCAGCCGCAGGGCTTCGTCCTCCGAGGCCTGGACGGCGACCATCGCGCCTTCCTCGTCCAGCGTCTGCATCAGCCGGCCGCGCGCCGCCACGAGGGTCGCGGCGTCGGCCAGGCTCAGCAGGCCGATGGCATGGGCCGCGCCGAGCTCGCCGATCGAGTGTCCGGCCACGGCGTCCGGGCGGACTCCCCAGTGCTCGACCAGCCGGTAGAGCGCCACTTCCAGGGCGAACACCGCGGGCTGGGTGAATTCGGTCCGCTGGAGCAGTTCCGCCTCGGGGGTGTCGGCGGTGGCGAAGACGATGTCGCGGATGGGCCGGTCGAGGTGTTTGTCGAGTTCGGCGCAGACCTCGTCGAAGGCCGCCGCGAACACCGGGAACGCGTCGTACAGCTCCCGGCCCATACCGGGGCGCTGGCTGCCCTGTCCGGTGAAGAGAAACGCCAGCCTGCCCTGTCGTCCCGGCCCCTGGACGACTCCGGTGGCGCTGTCGCCGACGGCCACGGCCGCCAGGCCCCGCAGCAGTTCCTCCCGGTCCTCGGCCAGGACGGCGGCCCGGTGCTCGAAGGCCGTACGGGTCGCCATCAGCGCGTACGCGGCCTCCGCCAGGTCGAGATCGGGGCGCTCCGACACATACGTCCGCAGGCGGGCGGCTTGGGCCCGCAGGGCCGCCTCGGACTTCGCCGACACCACCCATGGCACCGCCGCGTCCGGGCCGGGGGCGTCGGCCGGGTGTTCGCCGGCCTCCGCTTCGGGTGGCGCCTGCTCCAGGATCACATGCGCGTTCGTACCGCTCAGGCCGAAGGCCGAAACGCCCACGCGGCGGAGGTGTCCGGTCTCCGGCCAGTCGCGCTGCTCGGTCAGCAGCTCCACCGCCCCGGCCGACCAGTCCACCCGCGAGGACGGCTCATCGACGTGCAGGGTCCGGGGCAGCACACCGTTGCGCAGCGCCATCACCATCTTGATGACACCGGCCACGCCCGCAGCCGCCTGCGCATGCCCGATGTTCGACTTCAACGACCCCAGCCACAAGGGCACGTCCGTGTCGCGGCCCTGCCCGTACGTAGCCAGCAACGCCTGCGCCTCGATCGGATCCCCCAGCGCCGTACCCGTCCCATGCGCCTCCACCACATCCACCTCACCAGCAGAAAGCCGCGCATCCGCCAACGCCTGGCCGATCACCCGCTGCTGCGACGGGCCGTTCGGCGCCGTCAGCCCATTCGACGCACCATCCTGATTCACCGCCGAACCACGCACCACCGCCAACACCCGATGGCCGTTACGCTCCGCATCGCTCAGCCGCTCCACCACCAACACACCCACACCCTCAGACCATCCCGTGCCGTCCGCCCCCTCGGCGAAGGCCTTGCACCGGCCGTCGGCCGCAAGCCCCCGCTGACGGCTGAAGTCCAGAAAGGCCGCCGGTGACGACATCACCGTCACACCCCCGGCAAGCGCCAGCGCACACTCACCCCGCCGCAGCGCCTGCACCGCCAGATGCAACGTCACCAGCGACGACGAACACGCCGTGTCGACGGTGAGCGCGGGCCCCTCCAGGCCGAACGTGTACGACAGACGGCCGGCCGCCACGCTTCCCGCGGTGCCGGTGCCGCGGAACGCCTCCAGTTCCTCGGGGATCGTACGGAGCCTGGTGAGGTAGTCCCGGTTCATCAGGCCGACGAAGACACCGGTCCGGCTGCCGCGCAGGGTCGCCGGGTCGATGCCCGCGCGCTCGATCGCCTCCCATGACGTCTCCAGCAGCAACCGCTGCTGCGGATCCATCGCCAACGCCTCACGCGGAGAAATACCGAAGAACCCCGCGTCGAACTCCCCCGCGTCATACAAGAACCCACCCTCACGGACATACACCGCCCCCGGAGCCTCCCCGTCCGTGGCGAAGAGTCGGTCCAGATCCCAGCCACGGTCCTCCGGAAACCCCGACATCGCGTCACCGCCGGAGACCACCAACCGCCACAGGTCCTCCGGAGACGCCACCCCGCCCGGAAGACGGCACCCCATCCCCACGATCGCGACCGGCTCGTCCGCCGCCACCGAGACGCTGGGACCGGAGACGACGCCCTCCTCGGGCAGCAGTTCCTGCCGCAGATGGGCCGCCAGGGCCGCCGGGGTCGGGAAGTCGAAGACGAGGGTGGGTGACAGGGGCAGCCCGGTGGCCGGGCCCAGCGCGTTGCGCAGCTCGACGGCGCTGAGCGAGTCGACCCCCAGGTCGCGGAAGGTCTGCTGCGGCCCGATCTGGTCGGGGGTGGCATGGCCGAGCACGGCCGCGGCACGGGTGCGCACGAGGTCGAGCAGCACGGCGTCGCGCTCCGCCTCCGGCAGCCCGAGGAGGCGGTCCGTGAGGGAGGTTGCGCCCGTTGGGCCACCGTCCGCGCCACGGATCCGCCGCGCGGGCCGGATCAGCCCGCTCAGCAGGGGCGGCACGGCCTGTGCCGGCCGGGCCGTGAGGTCGAGACGTACGGGGATCAGCGCCGGGTCGTCCGCCGTACAGGCCGCGTCGAACAGCGCGAGGCCGTCATCGAGACCGAGGGCGCCGACACCCGCGCGTCCCATGCGGTCCAGGTCGGCGTCCGTCAGTCCCTGTGTCATTCCACTGCGTTCGGCCCACAGCCCCCACGCCAGCGACACCGCCGGAAGCCCGGCCGACCGGCGCCACCGCGCGAAGGCGTCGAGGAAGGCGTTGGCCGCCGCGTAGCCGCCCTGCCCCGCCCCGCCGAACACGCCGGAGACGGACGAGAACAGGACGAACGCCGACAGATTCAGATCCTGGGTGAGATGGTGCAGATTCAGCGCGGCGTCCGCCTTGGGGCGCAGTACGGCATCGGTGTCCTGGGCCGTCAGCGAGGTGAGGAGGCCGTCGTTCACGCCCCCGGCGGTGTGCACCACGCCGCGCAGCGGATGCTCGGCGGGGATGGCGGCCAGAACGCGTGCCATGGCCTCGTGGTCGGCGGCGTCGGCGGCGGTGATGGACACCGACGCCCCCATTTCGGCCAGTTCGGCTGCCAAGGCCGCGGCGCCTTCGGCGCGCATGCCCCGGCGGCTGGTCAGCACCAGGTGGCGGACACCGTGCGCGGACACCAGGTGCCGGGCCACGACGGCGCCCAGGGTGCCGGTGCCGCCGGTGACCAGGACGGAGCCGGCGGGCCCGAAGGGAGGCGGCGCGAGTTCGTCGGCGGGCAGCGCGGCGCGGGCCAGGCGGGCGGCAGACCACTGCCCCTCACGCACGACGAGCTGCGGCTCGGTTCCGAGCACCGCTTCCGTCAGTGGCTCGGCGGGCCGGCCCGTGTCCACGAGGACGAACCGCCCGGGGTGTTCGGCCTGCGCCGACCGCACCAGACCCCATACGGCGGCGCCCGCGAGGTCCGGCGTTTCCTTGGTCTCTGCCGCCATCGCGCCGGTGGTCACCACGACCAGGCGGGAGGCGGCGAACCGCTCGTCCGCCAGCCACTCCCGCACCAGGGCCAAAGCGTGGTGCACCGCGGACCGCACGGCGTCGGCCGAGGGGATCCCGGACGCCGGAGCGTCGCCGGAGGTCAGGCGAGCGACGACGGCCTCGGGGACGGGCGTACCGGCGTCCATCCGGGCCCGCAACCCGGTCAGGCCGCTGCCGTGGCCACCGCCGTCGAGCACCGCGTACCGGCTCGCGGCCAGCTCCGGAGCCGTGGCCACCGGACGCCACTCCAGCCGGAACATCGACTCCTGTACGGAGGACCGGCGCAGCTGCGCGTCCGTCACGGGCCGCAGCGCCAGGGACTCCACCGAAACGACAGGACGGCCGGCCGGGTCGGTGGCCAGTACGGACATCGCGTCCGGCCCGGCGGGGGCCAGCCGTACGCGGAGAGCACGGGCGCCGGTGGCGTGGATCCGCACCCCGGACCAGTGGAACGGCAGCAGGGGCGGGCCGGGCCGCGCGGCGCCGCCGCTGAGGCTCCAGGCGTGCAGCGCGCTGTCCAGCAGGGCGGGGTGCACGCCGTACCGGTCCGAGCCGGGCGGTAACTCCTCCGGGAGGGTCACCTCGGCGAACACCTCGTCGCCTCGGCGCCACGCGGCCCGTACTCCCCGGAACGCCGGGCCGTAGCCGAGGCCGTTCGCCGCCAGCCGGTCGTACAGCCCTTCCACGGACACCGGCTCCGCGTCCTTCGGCGGCCAGGCCCGCGGCCCTGGCGCGGCCCCGGACTCCTCCGCCGGGTCGTCGGCGCAGGTCAGTACGGCGCTGGCCTGCCGGGTCCACGGCGCGTCGTGCGGCAGGTCCTCGCCACGGGAGTACACCGTCAGGCCGCGCCGCCCGGCCTCGTCGGCCGCAGCGACCGCCAGCTGCACATGGACGCCACCGTGCTCCGGGAGCAGCAGCGGGGCCTCCAGCGTGAGCTGCTCGACCGTATCGCAGCCGACCAACTCAGCGGCCCGGAGGGCGAGTTCGACCCACGCCGTTCCGGGCAGCAGCACCCGGCCCGCGACGGCGTGGTCGCCAAGCCAGGGGTGTTCCGCGGGCGACAGACGGCCGGTCAGCAGCCAGCCGCCGCCTCCCGCCATGGACACCGTGGCGCCCAGCAGCGGATGGTCCGCCGCCCCCAGGCCCAGGTCGCCGGGGCGCACGGCGGTGGCCGCCGGGGAAGGCCGCAGCCAGTAGTGCTGCCGCTCGAAGGCGTAGGTGGGGACCTCGGCGGGGTGGGGCGGCCGCCGTGGCGCGAAGAACCCGTCAGCGTCCAGCGCCACGCCGCGTACGTACAGCTGGGCCACCGCCGTCAGCAGCGACCGGACCTCCGGTCTGCCCTCGCGCAGGCTCGGGAGCAGGGCCGCGTCAACGCCGTCGGACAGGCACTCCCGGGCCATGAGGGACTGCATCGCCACCGGGCCAAGCTCCAGGAAGTTGCGGACCCCGTCGGCCTCGAGTGTGCGTATGCCGTCGTAGAAGCGCACCGCGCCACGGACATGGCGGCCCCAGTAGGCGGGCGAGCACAGCTCCTCCGGCCGGGCCGGCCGCCCGTCCAGGCAGTTGATCAGCGGAATGCGCGGCTCGTGGAACGCGATGTCCCCGATGGCCTGGACGAAGGCGTCCAGGACGGGTTCCATCCGCGCCGAGTGGAACGCCTTCCCGAAGCTCATCCGGTGTGTCTTGCGGCCTTTGGCCTTCCACTGGTCGCCGATCTCCCAGACGGCCTCTTCGTCGCCGGATATCACCACGGCCCTGGGGCCGTTGATCAGCGCCACGTCGACCGTGCCGGTCGATGTCTCGAGCGAGGCGCGGACCTCGTCCTCGGACGCCTCGATGGCGACCATCGCGCCGCCGTCGGGTGTCTCCTGCAGCAGTCGGCCCCGCGCCGCCACGAAAGCGGCCGCGTCCGCCAGTGGCAGAACACCGGCGGCGTGAATGGCGGCCGAGTCGCCGTTGGAACCGCCGAAGAGCACATCGGGCCGGATGCCCCAGTGTTCGAGCAGCCGGTAGAGGGCCACCTCCAGCGCGAAGACGGCCGGATGTCCGTACTGGGGCCCTGCGAGCAGTTCCGCCTCGGGAGTGCCGTCGGCGGCGAAGACGATGTCGCGGATGGGCCGGTCGAGGTGTTTGTCGAGTTCGGCGCAGACCTCGTCGAAGGTCGCCGCGAACACCGGGAACGCCTCGTACAGCTCCCGGCCCATCCCGGAGCGCTGGCTGCCCTGGAAGGTGAACAGGAACGCCAGTCGATCCTTCTTGCGGGCGGTGTCGGCGGTGTCCCGGACGACCCCGGCAGCCGTGTCGCCGGCGGCCACGGCCGCCAGGCCCCGCAGCAGCTCGTCCCGGTCCTCGGCCAGGACGACGGCCCGGTGCTCGAAGGCCGTACGGGTCGCCATCAGCGTGTACGCGGCCTCCGCCAGGTCGAGATCGGGGCGCTCCGACACATACGCGTGCAGGCGGACGGCCTGCGCGCGCAGCGCCGCCTCCGACTTCGCCGACACCACCCACAGCAGTACGGTGGGGTGCGTGGCGGGGCGTTCCTCGTTCTCTTCGTCTTCTTCGGGGGGTGCCTGTTCCAGGATGGCGTGGGCGTTGGTGCCGCTGAGGCCGAACGAGGAGACCGCCGCGCGGCGGGGGTGTCCGGTCCGCGGCCAGTCGCGCTGTTCGGTCAGCAGTTCCACGGCCCCGGCCGACCAGTCCACCCGCGAGGTGGGCGCGTCCACGTGCAGGGTCCGGGGCAGCAGGCCGTGCCGCATCGCCATCACCATCTTGATGACACCGGCCACGCCCGCAGCCGCCTGCGCATGTCCGATGTTGGACTTCAGCGACCCCAGCCACAAGGGCCCCGCCGCCGCCCGGCCCTGGCCGTACGTGGCCAGCAGCGCCTGCGCCTCGATGGGGTCGCCCAGCGTCGTCCCCGTCCCGTGCGCCTCCACCACATCCACGTCACACGCGTCCAACCGCGCATCCGCCAGCGCCTGCCCGATCACCCGCTGCTGCGACGGACCGCTCGGTGCCGTCAAACCGTTCGACGCCCCGTCCTGGTTCACCGCAGAACCGCGCACCACCGCCAACACCCGATGGCCGTTGCGCACCGCGTCACTCAACCGCTCCACCACCAGCATGCCAATGCCCTCGGCCAGTCCGGTGCCGTCCGCCGCCTCGGCGAAGGCCTTGCAACGGCTGTCGGCAGCAAGCCCCCGCTGACGGCTGAAGTCCACGAAGGACGACGGCGACGACATCACCGTCACACCGCCCGCCAAGGCCAACGAGCACTCGCCGCGCCGCAGCGCCTGCACCGCCAGATGCAACGCCACCAGCGACGACGAACACGCCGTGTCCACGGTGAGCGCCGGCCCCTCCAGGCCGAAGGTGTACGACAGACGCCCGGCGGCGATGCTCCCGGCCGTGCCGCTGCCGAGGTAGCCCTCCAGCTCTTCCGGGGCAACCGCCGTGTGTGCGGCATAGTCGTGATACATCAGCCCGACGAAGACACCGGTCCGGCTGCCGCGCAGGGTCGCCGGGGCGATGCCGGCCCGCTCGACGGCCTCCCATGACGTCTCCAACAGCAACCGCTGCTGCGGATCCATCGCCAACGCCTCACGCGGGGAGATGCCAAAGAACCCCGCGTCGAACTCCCCCGCGTCATACAAGAACCCGCCCTCGCGCGCGTACACCGCTCCCGGAGCCTCCGGGTCCATGGTGAAGAGCCGGTCCAGATCCCAGCCACGGTCCTCCGGAAACCCGGACACCGCGCCACCACCGGAGACCACCAACCGCCACAAGTCCTCCGGAGACGCCACCCCACCCGGGAAACGACACCCCATCCCGACGATCGCGACCGGCTCGTGCGTACGCTCGTCCATCTCGTTCAGCCGCTGGTGCGCCTGCCGCAGATCAGCCGTCATCCGCTTGAGGTACTCGACAAGCTTTGCTTCGTCAGCCATGTGCCCGCCCCTCTTCAGCGATAGCCCCGGTAGTGATTGACGCTCGGCAGGTCACACCGATCCGAACTCCTTGTCGATGAGGTCGAGCAGTTCATCGGCGGTGGCGGCGGTGATCTCCTGCTCCGGGGCACCATTCGCGGTCGGTGCTGCCTGGCTTCCCGTACCGCCGGCGGTCTCGATCTTCGTGGCGAGTACGCGCAGTCGAGCCGCGATCTGGTCATGTCCCCCGCCGGAGGACTCCATCGAGCGGAGCAGAGCCTCCAGGCGGTCGATTTCCTTGAATATCGGGAGGGCCGGATCCGTGTTCTCCGGAAACAGCTTCTCCATCAGATGGCCGGCCAGCGCCGCGGGTGTCGGATGGTCGAACACCAGGGTGGGGGGCAGCTTGAGGCCGGTGGCGGTGCCGAGCCGATTGCGTAGCTGGACCGCGGTGAGGGAGTCGAAGCCCATCTCCTTGAAGGCGCGTTCCTCGTCCACGGCCGCCGCGCCGGAGTGGCCCAGAACAGTGGCCGTATGCGACCTGATCAGCTCCACCAGGGCCGGTCCGCGTTCCGCGGCGGGCAGTTCGAGCAGCCGCTGTCCGGCCGCCGCCGTCGCGGCCGCTCCTTCGCTCGGCCGCGCGCCCGGCCTCGGTGCTCGGACCAGGTTTCGCAGTACGGAGGGAATGTCCCCGTGGCGCAGTTCCGTACGGTCGAAGCGGATGGGCACGGCAAGGGGTTCGCCCGTGAGCTGGGCCGCGTCGAACATCGCGAGACCTTCGGCGGAGGAGAATCCGAGTACGCCGTGGCGCCCGGGCCGTGCGGTCCCCTGAGCCGAAGACTCGGCAAGTGACGAGGTCAGCTCGCTCTTCTCGGTCCACAGGCCCCATGCGAGGGCGGTGGCCGGGAGCCCCTGGGCGGCGCGATGGGCGGCCATGGCATCCAGGAAGGCGTTGGCCGCCGCGTAATTGCCCTGTCCGGGTGTGCCGAGCACACCGGCGGCGGAGGAGAAGAGGACGAAGGCGGAGAGGTCGAGGTGGCGGGTCAGTTCGTGGAGGTTGACCGCCGCGTCGATCTTGGGCCGCAGGACCGCGTCCATTTGCTCGTCCGTCAACCCGGTGACCACGCCGTCGTCGAGCACACCCGCCGCGTGCACGACCGCTTTGAGCGGGTACGCCGCTGGAATGGCCGCCAACGCCTTCTCCAGCGCCCGCCGGTCGGCCGCGTCGCAGGCCATCACGGACACCTCGGCGCCCAACCCGGTCAACTCGTCCCGCAACTCTGCCGCTCCAGGCGCTTGCTCACCCCGGCGACTGGTCAACACCAGATGCCGGACCCCATGCACAGCCACGAGATGTCGGGCCAGCAACGCACCCAACGTCCCCGTACCACCCGTGATCAACACCGTCCCCGACCACTGGTCCAAGCACCCCACCGCAGCTTCCGGAGCGGGGGGAGCGCCTCCGGAACGAGGCACCAGCCGGGGCACTCGCACAGCCCCGTCGCGCACCGCGACCTGCGGCTCCGCGCCATCCGCCAGCCCCGCCAACAACGGCAGCGGGAGTTCATCAGCCTCCTCCACATCCGCCAGCCACACCCGATCCGGATGCTCACGCTGTACCGAACGCATCAACCCCCACACCGGAGCATGCGCCAGATCCACCACATCCTCCCCCGCACCCACCGCCACCGCGCCCCGAGTCACCACCACCAAGCGCGACTCCATAAACCGCTCATCAGCCAACCACCCCCGCACCAGCGCGAGGGCGGCTGCTGTGTTCCGTCGCGCCGCAACGGCCAGTCCCTGCGAGGATGGCGCCTCCTGCGAGATGAAGACGGCCACCACCACGTCGGGCACTGGCGCGCCGTTCTCCACCGTGTCTCGTAACGCGGCCAGGTCAGCGAAGACCGGACATCCCTCGCTCGATGGAACCAACGACGAAGCGCCAAGCACCGCACACTGCTGAGACTCTGAAGGCCGCACGGTCGACATGGCAGGGGTTTCTGGTGCCCATCGAAGGTGGTGAAGGGCATCTTCCCGGCGACTGCTCACCAGTTGCTCCGGAGTGACGGGGCGCAGGACCAGCGACTCCACGGACGCTACGGGGGTTCCGGTTTCGTCGGTGGCCTGGAGCGACACCGTGTCAGGGCCGGTCGCGCGCAACCGTACGCGCAGCGTTCGCGCGC
>NZ_NCSM01000029.1:0-248 GCF_002224125.1 Streptomyces sp. NBS 14/10 | reverse complement strand
CAGCCCGTCCACATCAACCCGCCCCACACCAACCGGCGGCCACACCCCCTGTTGGGCTCCCAGACCGGAGCCAGTCTCGGACAGCACACCACGCGCATGCACCAGCCACGCATCCTCAACGGCGGCGTCACCATCGGAGCGACGCGAGCGCACCACTACCGCGCGTCGCCCGTCCTCACTCCGAGCGCCCACACTCACATGGACCGCCACACCGCCACGCTCCGGTACCACCAAGGGCGCCTCCAACA
>NZ_NCSM01000028.1 GCF_002224125.1 Streptomyces sp. NBS 14/10 | reverse complement strand
CGCCCCGGAGGCGAACCGAGCCTCAAAAAAGGGGCCGCTCAGCGGTCGCCGGGGTCTGCTGGGGCCGAGTGTTCGCCGCCCTTGGGGGGCTCGCCGTCGTCGTCGCCGCCCGATGCGAGCCAGCCGCCGATCCCCACCGCGGCCAGCAGCGCGCCCGCGACCACCGCGAGCCTGACCCGGCGGCGGCGCACCGCCTCCGAGACCGGGCGGTTACGGGCCGAGCCCGCGCGGCGCTGGCCGCTGACGCGGGGGGCGCGGGCGGTGCCGTGCGGGCCGCCGGCGAGCTCGTCCGCGCTGGGCACCCGCATGCTGGTGTGCGTCTCCCGGCTGGAGTCGGGCACCGCCCCGGGCACCAGCGGCACCGCGCCGCGCCGCCGCGGCGGCTCCTCGGCGGCGGGGGCGCCGCGGTGCGGCGTCGGCGCCTCGTCGTACCGGCCCTCCGGCTCGGCCCCGGGCTCGTCGGGCTCGTCGATGTCCAGCGGCGGGTAGCCGGCCAGCGACGGCAGCAGCTCGTGCAGCCGGGCCGCCAGCTCGGAGGCGCGCAGCCGGGAGGCGGGCGCCTTGGCGAGGCACTGGAGCAGCAGCTGCCACAGCTCGTCGGGGATGCCGGGCAGCGGCGCGACGGTCTCCGTCACATGGCGGCGCAGGATCGCGCCGGGGTGGCCGCCGCCGAAGGGGGTGAAGCCCGCCAGAAGCTCGTACAGGACCGTGGCGAGGGCGTATACGTCCACGCTGGCCCGCGGCGGCAGCCCCTCGACGATCTCGGGGGCGAGATAGTCCGGGGTGCCGATGACGCTGCGCGGGTTCTGGACCCGGCCCTGGGCGGTGCCCTGCGGGCGCACCCGGCGCGGCGCGTCGACGAGCCGGGCCACACCGAAGTCGGTGAGCAGGGCCGGGTGGGAGCCGCCGGGGCCGAGCGGGCCCTGCATGTCCAGCAGGACGTTCTCCGGCTTGACGTCGCGGTGCACGATCCCGGCCGCGTGGGCCGCGGCCAGGGCGTCGGCGATGTCCGCGGCGATGGCGACCGCCGCCTCGGGGGCCAGCCGCCGCTCGCGGTCGAGCCGGGTGCGCAGATCGGTACCGCGCACCAGGTCCATGACCAGGGCCAGGTCGTTTCCGTCGACGACGAGGTCGCGTACGCCCACCACCCGGGGGTGGTCCAGGCTCAGCAGCGCGGTGCGCTCCTGTACGAAGCGGCCGACGAGCTCCTGGTCGGAGGAGAGCTCCTCGTGCAGGAGCTTGATGGCGACCGGGCCCTCGGGACCCTCGCCCAGCCACACCGTGCCGGCACTGCCGCGGCCCAGGACCTGGTTGGCGGTGTACCGGCTGCCGATCTTCCGTGACAAGACTGCTCCGACTCCTCCGACAGGGGCACGTTGGCGACAAAGCTACGCGGCTACCGGCAGGTTGGGGGCCTCGGACAGCGCCAACTGTCCGCTTCTGCGCGGAAAACACCCTTCAGATGTCGACAAATCCCCTTAGTGGCGGGGCCCTTGGCCGCGGGCCCCGCGCCGTACACGGTGCTGGGTCAGCTGGGCCCGCCGAGCTTGGAGATCCAGTCCTTCACCTCGGTGACCCAGTCGGTGACCGCGTCCCAGTAGCTCTTGCCCTCGGCGACCCAGTCCTTGAGCGGGGTCAGCTCCCAGATCAGCCAGGAACCCACGATCAGGATCACGATCACGAACAGACAGCCCTTGAGGCACCCCATACCGGGGATCTTCATCGGGCTGGAGCTGCGCTGCCGGGGCTGGCGCGGCTCGGGCTGCTGCGGCTGCTGGGGCGGCGGCGCGTAGCGCTGGGGCTGCGGCTGCTGGGGGTGGTGCGGCGCCGGGGCGTAGTTCTGGGGCTGCTGCTGGGCGTACGGGGGCGGCTGCTGGCGCCTCTGCTGCCTGCGCGGCGGCTGCTGGGGCTGCTGCGGCTGGTACTGCTGGGGCTGCTGGGGCTGCTGGTACTGCGGCGGCTGCTGCGGGGCGGGGCGGCGCTGGGGGCGGCGGCGCAGCGGGTCCTGGCTCGGGTCGAGGTACTGGACCTGCGTCTGCTCGTTGCGGTCGCGGGCCGCGCGCAGCTGGTTCTGCCAGGGGTGCGGATCGTCCGGACCCTGGCCGGGCGGCACGGGCGGCATCGCGCGGGTCGGGTCGGCGCCGGAGGCCGGGCCGGAGCCGGCGGGCAGCACCTGGGTGGGGTCGGCGTTCGCACCGCCGCCGGGGCCGCCGCCCGGTCCGCCGGTCTGGGGCAGCACGCTGGTGGCCGCGGCGGGGTCGAAGGCGCCCGGCGCGTTGGACGGGAGCACCTGGGTCGGGTCGGCGGCGCCCCCGGGGTCGGCGTCCGGCACCGGGGCGGGCGCCGGGTCCGGGGCGAGCAGCGCGCCGACGCCGAGCGCGGCCTCGGCCTGCGCGGGCGTGGCGTGCACCCCGACGCCCGCGGCGACCACGCGCAGCCCGCGGGCCAGGCTCTCGGCGCTGGGCCGTTCCTCCGGGCTCTTGCGCAGACAGCGCTCTATGACCGTCCACAGGGGCTCGGGCACGGTGGTGGGGCGGCGCGGCTCCTCGCTCAGATGCCGGTGCAGCACCTCGAGCGCCGTGTTGCCCGCGAACGGCGGACGGCCGGTGACCAGCTCGTACAGCATGATCCCGGCGCCGTAGATGTCCACCGCGGAGGTCTGCGGGCGGCCCTCGGCGGACTCCGGCGCCACATAGGCGGGCGTGCCGACGAACTCATGGGTGCGGGTGAGGCCCGGCGAGTCCGCGAGGCGCGCGATGCCGAAGTCGGTCAGCATCGGGTGCATCTCCTCGCCCTCGCCCGTGCCGGCCAGCAGCACGTTGGCGGGTTTGAGGTCACGGTGCACGACGCCGTCCGCGTGGCTGGCGGCGAGCGCGTCGGCGATCTGGGCCATCAGCAGGGCGGCGGCCACGGGGGTGAACGGGCCGTTGCTACGCAGGTAGTTGTGCAGGTCCGGGCCGTCGATCAGGTCCATGACCAGGGCGAGCAGATCGCCCTCGACGACCAGGTCGCGGGTGCGGACGATGTTGGGGTGGGTGAGCCGCAGCAGCACGGAGCGCTCGCGCAGGAAGCGCATCACGATCTCCGCGTCGTTTGCCAGCTCCTCCTTGAGGACCTTGATCGCGACGGTCTCGCCGGGCTGCCCGGCCACGGCGGCCTCGGAGCCTGCCGCCTCCCGCTGGCGGGCTCGCCAGACGGTGCCCGTGGCTCCGCGTCCGAGCGGCTCCTCGAGCAGGTACTTGCTGCCTACCGGCCGCACGTCATGCGCTCCCTGGTCGTGGTCCATTTTGTCTGCGTTCTGCCGACGGCTGGTTGATGTCGCCAACATCGCCTGCGTCGGCCCCACTGTAGTGGGGCGGTACGACATGCCGTACTGATCTCCGTACGAGCCGCAGATGAGCCGCGCAGAGCACGGCTTGCGGGGAAGACGCACGATCCGAACAGATGGTTGCCAAGGTCAGGCGGATCCGCACCATTCAGCGTCACAAAGGACAACCGACAGACAGCCGACCCAGTCACAATCAACCACTTTCGGCCAGTCAGCCGACCAATCAAGATCATGAAGCGACGGTCGGCGGGCGGAATGTCAGTGGCAGGTGCGAGGATGCACGCAGCACGGATGCGGTGGGGAGCCGGGGGGACCCGCGCGCGCCGTGCCCGTACGCGCGTGCTCGTGCGCTCGTACGGAGCTTGTACGTGCCGACGCGCCTGGGGGCGGTGGGGGGAAACGGCGCCCCTGCCCGGCCCCCCGGACAGAAGGGACCGTTGACGGCTATGCAGATTCGGCTGACCGTCCTCGGGCCGCGCAGCGCCCACCCGAGCCGTCCGGGCCAGGCCGCGCCCGGCCACGCTCACACCGGACCCTGCACCGTGGATGTGCTGGTGACCGCCCCGGCCGGCACCGCCCTCGCTTCGGTGGCCAGCGGGCTGGCTGCCGCCCTCGCCGCCTCCGGCTGCGACGCGGGCGGCAGCGGCGGCGCCGTGCTGTACGCGGGGGCCGAGCGGCTTGACGCGCAGCGCTGCGCGGTCGGCGAGCCGCCCCTGGTGGACGGCGCGGTCCTCGCGCTCAACGGCCCGGCGGACCCCGACCGCTATCCCGGTTACCCGGGGTACCCGGGCCTGCCTGAGGCCGCGGCGCCGGACGCGACCGTCCGGCTCGACGTGGTGGCGGGGCCCGACGCGGGCGGCGTCCATCTGCTGCACGGCGGCCAGGTCCGCATCGGCCGTTCCGCCGACGCGGACGTCCCCCTCGACGACCCCGATGTGTCCCGGCTGCACTGCGCGGTGACGGTCGCCGACGACGGCCGGGTCACCATCACCGACCTCGGCTCGACGAACGGCACGGCGGTCGACGGCGCGCCCGTCGGCCCCCACGCCGTCCCTCTGTCTCCGGGCGCCCTGCTGCGCATCGGCGAATCCGCCCTGCGGCTGCACACCCCGTCGCCCTCCCCCGCCCCGCCCGAGCGCCTTCCGGCCCACCCGGACGGCGAGGGCCACCTACGGGTCGTCCCGGGGGCTCACCCCGGCGCGGCCCCCGAAGCCCCGTCCCACGCCCCCGCGGCCACCACGACGGGCCAGGGCGACTGGCTGCCCGCCGAGCGGGCCTCCGCCGGGCACGGCGGGATGTCCGGCCACCCCACGAGGGCCGGGGACGCGTTCGAGCCATACGCGGCCCAGGACGGCCGCGACCGCGCCGGGCGCCCCGCGCCGGGCGCCGGCCCGGCCGGGCAGCGCGGCGGCCAGCGGGCCCCGGCGGGGCCCGGCCCCGCCGCGCGCGGCGGCATGACGGGCCACTCCGCCCCCGGGGGCCGCGGTGCAGTGCCGGCGCAAGGCGAGCCGTATGCCGGCGCCGCGCCGGGCGGCGACCGGAGCCGCGAAGACCGGGGCCACGCAGGGTACGGCTCCGCCGCACGCGGCGGCCTGCCGAGCCGCCCCGCGCCCGGGGGTGCCTCGGACGGCCGGTCCGGCGGCGCTCCGGCCGCCCCGGGCGGCGACCGGAGCCACGGCAACCGAAGCCAAGGACACGGCTCCGCCGCGCGCGGCGACGGCGGATGGCAGCCTGCAGACGACCGAGCCCTGCCGGGGACGGACGAGAGCCCGACGCACTTCGGCGCCGCTGGAATGAGCCAGGGGCCGTGGGCCGCCACCGGCGGGGGCGCGGCGTGGGCGGAGTCCGCTCCGGGGTACGACCGGGCCGACGGCCCGGTGTCGCGCCCGGGCGCGGGGGCGCCGGGCGGCCCGGCCATGGGCGGCGGCGCGGCCCGTTCGCACACGACGCCGCACCACCCGCAACCAGACGGCGGCGCCCAAATCCCCCGGCAGGCCGGGGCACCAGGCGGGGCGTCCGCCACGGGCGGCGGCGCCCAGGACGACCGGGGCGCCGGAGCGCGTGGCGGCCGGCCGGGCGCGTATGACATCGCTGACGTCGCCGGGGCGCAGGTGCGGCGGCGCGGCGGCATAGGGGCCTGGGCGCGGCGGCTCGCCTCCGGGCTCGGCGCGGGCGAGCGGGACGAGGCGTGCGGCGACGGGCCGGGCGGAGGCGCCGCGGGGCAGGCGGCCGCCGAGGCAGCCGCGCTGCACCGGCGGTGGCCGGATCCCGCCGCCGTACTGATGACGGCGCTCGGTCCGGGCCCTCGCCTGTGGGAGCGCGGCCCGGGGCACCCGGACGCGCTGAGCGTGCGGCTGGGGTCGGCCGACCGGCCCACCGCGGGCGGCGGGCTGCTGCCCGCCGCACCCGTGACCGTCGATCTGCGGGAGGCCGGTTCGCTGGGCCTGGCGGGCCCGCGCGCCCGGCTGGCCGGGCTCGCCCGCTCCGTCGTGGCGCAGCTGGCGGCCTTCCACGCGCCCACCGAGCTGGAGATCATCCTGGTCAGCACGGACAGTCGGCGCAGCGTCTCCGAACGGCTCGCGCAGTGGTCCTGGCTCGGCTGGCTGCCCCACCTCCAGCCGCTGCGCGGGCAGGACTGCCGACTGCTGCTGGCGTACGACCCGGAGCAGGCCACGGCCCGTACGAACGAGCTGGTGCGGAGGCTGGAGGACGGGCGGCCGGGCCCGGGCTGGGCGACCGCGTCCCCGGCGGCCGTGGCCGCCGCCGCGGCCCGCCACTCCGGCCCGCACACCGTGGTCGTCGTGGACGGCGACCCCGGCCCCGCGGCGCTGCGCGAAACGCTCGCGGCGCTGGCGCTGGGCGGCCCGGCGGCCGGAATTCATCTCCTGTCCCTGGTGGAGGCGCCCGCCACGTCCCCCGCGTCTCCGCTGTCGGCGAGCTATGGGGCCGCCCGTGCGGCGTCTCCGGTGTTCGCCGCGTGCGGGATGGCGGCGCTGCTCAGCGGCGACGTGGCGACGGGGCTGCAGATCGTGCGCCGCGGCGGCCACGACGGGGCGGCGGGCGTGGCGGCGACCGTGGACGCGGTGTCGGTGGCCTGGGCCGAGCGGTTCGCACGGGCCCTGGCGCCCCTGCGCCCGGCCGACTCCGCCCTGGAGGGCGGCGCCCCCGGCTCCGGCCGCCCGGCGGCCGCCCCGCTGCCGCGCGCGTCGCGGCTGCTGGACGAGCTGGGTCTGGCGCGGGCCACCCCCGCCTCGCTGCTGGCCCGCTGGGCGGCCGCCGCGGACGAGGTCCCGGCCGGCGGCCGGGCCCTGGCCGTGCTGGGCGCGGGCCCGCGCGGCCCGCTCGCCGTCGACCTGGTGGCCGACGGCCCGCATCTGCTGATCGGCGGCGGCCCCGGCACCGGCAAGACAGAGCTGCTGCGTTCCGTTGCCGCCTCCCTCGCGGCCGCCGAGCGCCCGGACCGGCTCGGGCTGGTGCTCGTCGACGGCGGCGGCGCGGAGCGCGGCGAGGGGCTGCGGGTGTGTACGGACCTGCCGCAGGTGTCGACGTATCTGGCGGCCTCCGACCCGGTACGGATGCGGGAGTTCGCCCAGGCGCTGAGCTCGGAGCTCAAGCACCGCGCCGAACTGCTGGGCGACCAGGACTTCGTCACCTGGACCGCGAGCGGCGCCGCCGCGGCCGGACACCCGGCGGGCGGCCCCGGTGCCGCCCCGGTCCACGACGCGGGGAGCGCCGCCTCCGCGCGGAGCGCGACCGGCGTCGGCGCGCGCCCGGGTGGCACCGCGAACGCCGACGGCGGTACGACCCGCCACCCCCACTCCCCGGGCGGCGGCACGGGCGGGCGCCTGGGTGGCGGCGCCGACAGCACCGCGGCCCGCCATCTCGACGACCCGGCCCGTGGCACGGGCGGGTGCCCAAGCGGCGCCCCGGCCGGAGGCGCGGGCGGCGACAACAGGGGCAGTGCGCGGGTGGTCGCGCCGCGGCGGGCCGGTGACCTCGACTCCGCCTCCAGCGGCACCTTGCGGCTGCGTACCCAGCCCGGCGGCGAGCACACGGAGGAGGCGGCGGCAGGGGCCTCGCTGCCCCGGCTCGTCGTCCTCGTCGACGACTTCGACGCGCTGGTCGCCCCCTCCCTCGGCAGCACCGGTCGGCCGGCGGCCGGGTCGGTCGTCCGGGCGCTGGAGGCCGTCGCCCGCGACGGTGCGCGCCTCGGGGTGCATCTGGTCGCGGCGTCCGGCCGCCCGGACCGTACGGCGGACACAGCGGCGGCCGAGCGCGCCGGGCTGTGGATCACGCTGGAGGCCCGCCCCCTGTCCGCCACTGCCTCCGGAGCGCCCACCGGCTCCGCCGCCGACTCGCCCACCGGCTCCGGGGCGGCGGAAGCGGCCATCGGCCGCGGCCGGCTGTACCGGCGGCGCGACGACAGCGCGGCCACTCCGTTCCAGGCGGGCCGGGTGACCGGGCGCATACCGCGTACGGCGACGCAGCGTCCCACCGTCGTGGCGGTCGACTGGGAGCGTACGGGCGACCCGCCCACCCGGCGCCCGGTACGGGAGCTGGGCAACGGGCCGACGGACCTGGCCCTGCTCGCCAGCGCGCTGCAGCGCGCGGCGCAGTCGGCTGGCGCGCCGACCGCGCCCGCGCTGATCTGACCGCTACCGTCCAAGCCAAACCGCAATCGCTCAAGCGCGCCTACCGCCCGCCCGGAACGCCCGCTTCCCCAGCCGACCCATCCGACCCGTCCGACTTTCGGAATTGATCGTCCGATCCTCCTGTCTGACCGCCCTGCCCCGTTCCTTCCTGACTGTTCATCACGGCCCGGTCACAATCGGAGAGTTACCGCAGAAAACGGTATTGCGACGGACCGTGACCGGGCGTAGGACTGTCGGCACGGGATACGGCCGCGGCGGGGGACGGCCGATTTGGGAGGAAAACGGGGATGCTCACACCGCTTCGCAGGAAGCGCCAGCAGCGCCAGCCGGGCCAGACTCGCCAGCAGCGCACGAGGCGTTCGGCGCGAGCCGCGCTCGCCCTCTGTTCGGCGGGGGCGCTGATGCTCACCGCCGCGGGCTGCGGCACCGACGACGGGGAGGCCGACAGCGGCAGCCCACCACCCGTGACCGTCAAGCTGCCCAACCTCAAGGGCAAGCATCTTGAGGTCACGGCCGTATGGACGGGCACCGAACAGAAGAACTTCACCAAGGTGCTGACGGAGTTCGAGAAGCGCACCGGCGCCAAGGTGTCGTTCGTGCCCAGCGGCGACGACATGGCGGGCTTCGTCGGCTCGAAGATGGCGGGCGGTCAGCCGCCCGATGTCGCGCTGGTCGGGCAGGTCGGCGTGTTGCGCGAGTTCGCGCAGAAGGGCTGGGCCAAGCCGGTCAACGCCGCCACCAAGGAGCAGCTGTCCAAGAACTTCTCGAAGGGCTGGCAGGAGCTCGGCGCGTACAAGGGCAAGCAGTACGGCGTCTACTTCAAGGTCAGCAACAAGTCGCTGATCTGGTACAACACCTCCGCGTTCGAGTACGCGGGGGCCAAGGAGGCGAAGACCTGGAAGGACTTCCTCGCCCAGGCGCAGCTGATCTCCGACTCCGGCACCGACCCGGTTTCGGTCGGCGGTGCGGACGGCTGGACGCTCACCGACTGGTTCGAGAACGTCTATCTCTCGCAGGCGGGGCCGGAGAAGTACGATCTGCTGGCCCAGCACAAGATCAAGTGGACCGATCCCTCGGTGACGCGGGCGCTCAAGACGCTGGCCGAGCTGTGGGGCGCCAAGGGGCTGCTCGCGGGGGGCAGGTCCGGCGCGCTGCAGACGGCGTTCCCGGATTCGGTCGTCAAGGCCTTCGCCGACGCCGCCCAGCCGGACGCCGCGATGGTCTTCGAGGGGGACTTCGCCGCGGCCAATGTCTCCGACGCGGGGGCGAAGCTGGGCTCGGAGGCGAAGGTCTTCCCGTTCCCGAAGGTGGGTGCGACCGCCCCGGTGGTCACCGGCGGCGATGTGGCCGTGGCGCTCAAGGACAGCGAGGCCTCGCAGGCGCTGCTGACCTTCCTGGCCTCGCCCGACGCCGCCCATATCTGGGCCCAGGCGGGCGGCTTCATCTCGGCGAACAAGAAGCTCAGCCTGAGCGTCTACCCCAATGAACCGCTGCGCAAGATCGCCAAAGCGGTGATAGACGCGGGCGACAACTTCCGCTTCGACATGTCCGACCAGGCCCCGGCCTCGTTCGGCGGCAAGCCGGCCCAGGGTGAGTGGAAAGCGCTCCAGGACTTCCTGAAGAACCCCAAGGATGTCGAGGGCATCCAGCGCCAGCTGGAGCGCGATGCCGCCAAGGCGTACGGGAACTGACGACGCGACCGGGAGATCCACATCATGTCGACCGCGACAGCGGGCGGCGCGGCAGCACCTGGCCGCGTAGCGCCTGCGCAGGACAAGAACAAGAAGAGGAAAAGCATTACGGGCACCCGGCTGTGGGTGGCGGGGATCTTCCTGCTGCCCGCGCTGGTGCTGCTCGGCGCGCTCGTCGTCTACCCGATCGGCTACTCCGTCTACCGCAGTCTCTTCGACGCGTCGGGCGACGGCTTTGTCGGTCTGGACAACTACCGCGAGATGTTCAGCGACGACGCGACGATGACGGCGATCAAGAACAACATCGTCTGGGTCATCGTCGCCCCGTCCGTGGCCACCGCACTCGGCCTGATCTTCGCCGTGCTCACCGAGCGCGTGCGCTGGGGCACGGCCTTCAAACTGGTCGTCTTCATGCCGATGGCGATCTCGATGCTGGCGGCGGGCATCATCTTCCGGCTGGTGTACGAGGCCGATCCGGACCGGGGCGTGGCCAACGCCATCTGGGTGAGCGTGCATGACACCTTCAAGGAGTCGCCACCCTTCCCCGGCGCCCATCCACGGCCGGGCGCCGGGTTGACCGAGTCGTCGAACGGGTCGTTCACCACCGACACGACGGCGAAGGCGGGCACCCCCGTCTCGCTGCCGCTGGTCGCCGCCAAGCGCGACGATGTGAGCGGCGCGCAGGAGGCCAAGGCCGCGAAGCCGGAGGCCGGGAAGGTCACCGGCACGGTCTGGTTCGACTTCACCAAGGGCGACCGCGGGCAGCACAATGTGCTCGACAAGGGCGAGAAGGCGCTCGCCGACGTCAAGATCGAGGCGGTCAAGGACGGCAAGGTCGTCGCCACGACGACGTCCCGCGCCGACGGTACGTACACCCTGCCGGCCAAGGCGGACGGCGCCGAGCTGCGGCTGCCCGCCTGGAACTTCGGCCAGCCGTACAACGGGGTGGACTGGCTCGGCCCGTCGCTGGTCACCCCGGCCATCATCGGCTCGTACGTCTGGATCTGGGCCGGTTTCGCGATGGTGCTGATCGCGGCGGGGCTCGCGGGCGTGCCGCGCGAGCTGCTGGAGGCGGCGCGGATGGACGGCGCCAATGAGTGGCAGGTCTTCCGGCGGGTGACGGTGCCGCTGCTGGCGCCGGTGCTGTCGGTGGTCGTCGTCACGCTCATGATCAACGTCTTGAAGATCTTCGACCTGGTGTACATCATCGCGCCGCAGACCAGTCAGGACGAGGCCAATGTGCTCGCCCTCCAGCTGTATCAGTCCTCCTTCGGGACCGACGTCAACCAGGGCCTCGGCAGCGCGATCGCCGTGTTCCTGCTGGTGTTCGTAGCGCCCGTCATGTTCTTCAACATCCGCCGGATCCGAAGGGAGCGCCGCCGATGACCAGCGCGGACACGGTCGTACAAGCCAAGCAGTCGCTTGCCGCGCGGATCGCGGCCCGGGCCGGCGGCGGGGTGATGCGGGTCGTCCTCATCCTGATCGGGCTGTTCTGGCTGATGCCCACGGTCGGGCTGCTGCTCTCCTCGCTGCGCGACCCCTCCGAGGTGGCCGTCTCGGGCTGGTGGAAGGTCTTCACCGATCCGGGGCAGCTCACCTTCAGCGCGTACGACGATCTGCTGTCCAACCAGCAGATCACCGACTCGCTGTGGACCACCCTCGCGATCACCATCCCGGCCACGGTCCTGGTGGTGGTGCTCGGCGCCCTGGCGGGCTACGCCTTCGCCTGGATGGACTTCCCCGGCCGCGACTGGTGGTTCCTGGTCGTCGTCGGCCTCCTCGTCGTCCCGGTGCAGGTCGCGCTGATCCCCGTCGCCAAGCTCTTCGGCGAGATGGGCATCTTCCAGACGACGACGGGCGTGGTGCTCTTCCACACCGCCTTCGGCCTGCCCTTCGCGATATTCCTGCTGCGGAACTTCTTCGCGGAGATCCCGCGTGAGCTGCTGGAGGCGGCGCGGCTGGACGGGGCGGGCGAGCTGCGGCTGTTCGTACGGGTCGTGATGCCGCTGGGCGGACCGGCCATCGCCTCGCTCGGCATCTTCCAGTTCCTGTGGGTGTGGAACGACATGCTGATCGCGCTGATCTTCGCGGACAGCGGCAACCCGCCCATCACAGTGGCGCTGCAGCAGCAGGTGCGGCAGTTCGGCAACAACATCGACATCCTGGGGCCCGGCGCCTTCATCTCGATGGTGATCCCGCTGGCCGTCTTCTTCGCCTTCCAGCGGCAGTTCGTCGCCGGGGTGATGGCGGGCGCGGTGAAGTGACCAGAGCCTGCTGAACCGCTGAACCACAAGCACTGCTCGACCGCTGAGCCGGTCGGCCCGCCGAGGGCCGGCCGGCTCAGTGCTGTACGACGGGGTGGGTGATGGCCCGCTCCAGCAGCTGGTGCAGGGCGCGCTGTTCCTCTTGGGTGAGACCCGCGAGCGGGGAGTCCGCGCCCAGGAGTTCGAGGAGCCGGTCCCGGAGCGCGGTGCCCTGCGGGGTGAGCACCAGCTGCTTGGCACGGCGGTCGGTCGGATGCGGGCGGCGTTCGATCAGGTCCTGCTTTTCGAGCTTGTCGACGACGAAGGTGGCGTTGGAGGGCTCACAGCTCATGCGGTCGGCGAGCTCTCGCATAGTCATCGGCCCGCTCAGCTCGCGCAGCGCGGTCGCCTGGGGCGCGGTGAGCCCCAGTGTGGCCGCGCGCTGCCGCAGATGGTCGGCGATCCGGTCGGCCATCCCGTTCACCAGGCCGCACAGCTGCCGTTCCGCCATGGCTTGCGCTTCCGGGTTCGTCATGCGTTCCATCATAGCAAGTGCGTAAAGCCTGGATATTGCAAGCTTGAATACTTCTAGCTTGATGCTTATGGTTGCGGCCATGACCCACGCCGTCATCGGGAGGAATGAACAACCATGAGCGACAACGAGCGGCTGCACCGGCCGAGTGGACTGCGATCACTGCGGCTCGGCGAGACAAAGGTGACGTACGTGCCGGACGGCGCAGTGCCGCTCACACCGCGCGGCTGGCTGCCGGACACCACCGACGCGGTGTGGGCCGCCCACCCCGAGTACCTGGACGGCTCCGGCAATCTCGTGGCGAGCATCGGCGGCCTGCTGGTGGAGACCCGAGGTCGGGCCCTGCTGATCGACGCCGGCTTTGGACCGCTGTCACTTCCGGCCGAAACCGGCGACGTACGCGGCACCATCCACGGTGGCGCGCTCCTGGACAACCTGGCCGAACTCGGCCGCCGCCCGGAGGACATCGAAGCGGTGGCCTTCACCCATCTGCACATCGATCACCTCGGCTGGGCCCTGCACCCCGCCCTGGGCGGCGATCGCCCCGCCTTCGCCCACGCCGACTACCTGGTGACCGAGCCCGAGTGGTCCCAGCGCCACCTCCTCGAGGCCCACGGCACCAGCAAGGAGACGCTCGCCGCCCTGGAGCCGTACGTCCGGACCACCTCGGACGGCCAGGAGATCTTCCCCGGCGTGCGCGTACGGTTCATCCCCGGCCATACACCCGGTCACGCCGCCTACGTCATCACCGCGGGCGGAAAGCGGCTGATCGCCTTCGGCGACGCCCTGCACTCACCGATCCAGGTCGCCCACCCGGAGTGGGGCGCGGCCGCCGACCACGACACCGCGCAGTCCGCCGACTTCCGCCGCCGACTCGTCGCCGAGCTCCAGGAGCCCGACACCATCGGCTTCGGTATCCACTTCGCCGACGTGGTATTCGGCCAGGTCCGCCCCGGTGGAGACAGCCTCGTCTGGCGCCCCGTCGACGCGTGACGCACGCCGAAGCCGAGCGTGTCGATGCGACCGCCGGCGAGATTTTCGTCCGCTCGCGGCGCACGGGACAATGGCCGGTCGCTGCCGCGCCGACCGCGCCCCGTGGCCGCCTGGCCGCCTGGCCGCCTGGCCGCCTGGCCGCCTGGCCGCAGGCAGGCAGCGGCTGATGACACACAACACCCCGGACCGCTTCAGGCGGCCCTGAAAGGGCCGTCTGCCCCGTGCCCCAGCCGCCGAGGGGCGCGCGGTCCCCCAGCGGCGCCTGACGCCGTGTTCCCCCGGGGCAGGCGGCCGGGTCCGGCCGTCGAGGTGATGGACGGTCACCGACAGCACCGCCTGTGCAGCGCGGCAGCAGGGCGGGAAAGCCCGTCGGACCCTGAACCGGGTCCGCACCTGCAGGAGGCCGGCCGCCCATGGGACGCGGTCAATGTGCGTCTTCTCTCCGAACTCCACGGCGATCCGCGCCTGTCGATGTCGGACCTGGCCCGCCGCGTCGGGATGTCCGCGCCCGCGGTCACCGAACGGGGGCAGGGCCTGCCGGTGCCGGTTCCTGGCCAGTAGGGCTTCGTTGGGCTCTGGCCCTGGTGGGAGGCAGGACGGCCGGAGACCCGGTTGCGGGCGACCATGCGGTAGTGGACCGCGTGCCGGGCCGGCGAGGTCGGTCTCCTCGTGGGCGTAGAAGAACGCGTCCGGCCCGCCGGCGATGCGGGTGATGCCCAGGTTCTCCGCCGGCTCCACCGTGATCACCCACTCGGGCAGGGGCGGCAGCGGCGAACCGTTGCCGACGACCACCACGCGCGCGGCGGGCGTGTCCTGCCCCGCGGCCGAATCGAGCAGGCCCCGCGGCTCGGCGGGGCGACTGCCCATGGCCAGGATGGCGACGCCGACGCGCAGGTGACAGACAGGTGAACCTCCGTTCCTCGCGGCCGGTCCCGCGATGCCAACGGCTCGGAAACCGGCCGGTTCGCACAGTCGGTGCGAACGGTTGGGCCGCTCGCGACAAGTGGTTGATGAGGGCCCCGCGAGAGGGCCGGGACAAGGAGCACGTGTGGACTCCGATGAGGCGTTGGTGACCCGCTCGAAACGCAGACCTGCGGCGTTCGAGCCGTTGGTGGACCGTCACTCGGTCGCCCTCCACGCCTATCTGGTGCGGCGGTGCGGCCGGGCCGCCGAGGATCTGCTGGCAGAGGTGTGGCTGGCCGCCTTCGCGCAGCGGGCCGGGTACGACCCCGGACTCGGGTCGGTGCGGGGCTGGCTGTTCGGCATCGCCCGCAACCATGTGCTGGCCCACTGGCGGCGGGAGGCGTCCAGGGCGTCGGCCGCCGCCGAGTACGCCACGGTGGACGGCGGGGACCGGGGGGACGGCGGGGCGGGCTGGGAGGCGGCGGACGCGCGCCTGGACGCCGCCGCGCTGCTTCCCGCGATGCTCACCGCCCTGCGTGAGCTGCCCGAGCCGGAGCGGGAACTGCTGCTGCTGACCGCCTGGGAGCAGCTCACGCCCGCCGAGGCCGCCCGGGTCGCCGGAATCCCGGCGGGGACCGCCCGCTCGCGGCTGCACCGGGCGCGGGCCCGGATGCGGCAGTTGCTCGGCCGCGGCCGCCCCGATGGGCCGGGCCATGGCCGGACCCACCCGCTCCCGACCGACCCGTCACATCCGCTCGCCGACTCCACCCCCGTCACCAGCCCCGGAGCATGCGCATGAACGATCCCCATGCCCACGACGACATGCCCGGCATGGACCGGCTGGTGGCTGCCGGCCGGGTGCCGCCCCCGCGGCCGGAAGTAATGGACGCCACGCGCGAAGCGGTGCGCGCGGCGATCCGCGAGGCCGAGCGCGCGGGAGAGGGCAGGGTACGCGCGTTCGCGCGATCCGGACGGTCCCCCGGGACCGGACGGTTCGGGCGCCGGACGGCCTCGCGGACGCTGCTCACGGTGGCGGCCGCCGCCGTGGCCGCGGCGGTGACGCTCATCGCGGTCGACGGCCGCGATGAGCGTCACCGCCCCACCACGACGGTCGCCGCGGGTACAGCGCACGACTTCCTGAGCGAGGTCGCCGAGGCTCAGTCGGCGAAGCGGGCCGACTGGAACGACGCCCCCTACTGGAAGATCGTCGTCGAACGCACCACCGCCGACGGTTCCCGCACCGAGAAGCAGACCCTGCTGGCGCACCACGCCGGTCGCCTGTCGCACCTCCGGGTGAAGAGGGCGGACCAGCGGCGCGACAGGCCGTCGGCGGGCCCGGGGCTCTTCCCGGTCGGCACCCGCAGCCTCACCTGGGACGAGGTCAACGCGCTGCCCACCGACCCGGCGGCGCTGGACAAGCTGCTGAGGTCCTCTCACAACCCCGTCGAGGAGCCCGCCGAGGGGCTGTACGCCATCGTCGGTGACCTCCTCACCTCGCCGGCCTCGCCCAAGCTGCGCGCGGCGCTGTACCAGGTGGCCGCGCGGCTGCCCGGCGTCCGCCTGCTGGGCGAGAAGGCGACCGACAGCGCCGGACGGACGGGGAGGGCCGTGGAGCGCGGTGAGGGCAAAGTCGTCATCCGCTATCTCATCGACCCGTCCGACGGGCGGCTGCTGGAGACCGTCGTCATCGCCGCGCGGGAGCTGCCCGCCGTCCCGGCGAGTTCCACCCCGCGGCCGGATTCCGTGACCGGCGGAGTCCCCTGGGGGTTCGACGGGCTCGCCGGCCGGCCCGCCCTCCACCCGGGCGACATCATCGAACGGACGACCTTCCGCACGATCGGTCCCGCGACCACCGACGCCTGGTGACGGTCCGTCTCTTTCCCCCGGACACCACCCGCGCCATCACTCCCGGGCCGCAGTCATGGCCCGTCCACAACACATCTCACACACGAGGAGACCGATCAGTCGTGTCCCCCACCCGATTGCTGACCGCCGTACTCACCACCGCGCTGCTCACCGCGGGCGCGGCGGCCCCCGCCGTCGCGGCCCCGGCCGCGGGGTCCTCCGCCGAGCGGCCCCTGGCCGCCACCGACTGGCAGCAGACGCTCGCGGACGGCGAGAGCAGCCTGCTCGGTGTCGCCCAACCGGACTCCCACACCACCTGGGCGGCCGGAGTGCGCGTCACCTACGAGGGCAGGGTGAGCAAGATGGCGCCGCTGCTGATGACCCGTGACGGCAGCGGGGGCTGGACCGAGACCCCCACGGCGCCGCTGGCCCCCCGTGTGAACAGCCGGGCCAACGCGATCACCGCGACCTCCGCCCAGGACGGCTGGATCGTCGGCGACGGCAGTGCCGCCCTCGGCGGCATTCTCACCGAACACTGGAACGGCACGTCCTGGGAAGCCGTCACCGCACCCGTGCCGGAGAACACCGAAGTGGACGGGGGCGGGCTGCTCGGCGTGTCGGGGCGGTCGGCCGAGGGCGTATGGGCCGTCGGCTGGGTCCAGCTGACCCAGAAGCCGGATTCGAACGACGTCGACTTCCAGGGCCTGGCCGAGCACTGGGACGGGACATCCTGGACCATCATGCCGCTGCCGGACGTCGCGCAATCCTGGGTTCTGAACGCGGTGACCGCGATCGCCCCCGACGACGTGTGGGCCGTGGGCACCGACATGATCGACGACCAGCCGATCCTGCTGCACTACGACGGTCGGTCGTGGAAGCAGACGCCGACCCCCTCCTACAAGGGGATCAACGGCGAGTTCAACAGCGTCGCGGCCTACGGCCCGAACGACGTGTGGGCGGCCGGCCGGGCGGTGCTCGACGAGGACGACCGGGGCCACGCGCTGCTCGCGCACTGGGACGGCCACGCGTGGAAGCAGGTCGCCACCCCGGCCGACGCGGGCACGGTGCGCTCGGTGACCGCGGCCCCCGGCGGCCCGGTCACCGTGGGATCGGCCGCGGCCGCCACGGACGTCCCCTCGGAGAGCGACGCCTACGGCATGCGGTGGACCGGTTACGGCTGGCGCAACCTCGCGCTGCCGACCGCCTCCGGCACCGAACGCACGCCGTCGGGGGTCGTCGTCTCCAAGAAGGGGATCACCGTCGTGGGCAGCATCGCGACCGCCGAAAGCCCCACACCCCGGGCCATGGTCCTGACCACCGGCTGAGCCGGCCGGCGGGTCGTGGCGCGCAGGCCCGGGTGGCGGTGCCCCCGCCCACCCGGGCCTGCGCCGCTGCGCCGAACGGGTTGCTTTCCGCGCCTCCCCGGCACGCGTCGCCCGGCATTGTGCGTACGTTCCGATGATGCTGATAAACCACATCCGCACCGCCTCAACCGATGGGATGCGCTTTGCCCCGGTTCAGCGTCATCGTGCCCGCGTATCAGGTCCAGCCTTACCTCCATGACTGCCTGCGCTCGGTACTCACGCAGGACTTCACCGACCTCGAGCTGATCGCGGTCGACGACCGCTCCCCCGACGCCTGCGGCTCGATCATCGACGACGCCGCGGCCCGCGATCCGCGGGTGCGGCCCGTGCATCTGAGCGACAACATGGGGCTCGGCCCGGCCCGTAACGTCGGGATGGGGCAGGCCACCGGGGACTACGTGCTGTTCCTCGACGGGGACGACACGCTCGTGCCCGGGGCGCTGCGGGCGATCGCCGAGCGGCTGGCGGCCACCGGGGATCCGGAGGTGCTGCTGTTCGACTACGCACGGGTGTACTGGACAGGCCGGGCGGAGCGGAACGTACGGGCGGACCTGCTGCGCCAGAGCGGGCCCGGGACGTTCCGGCTGGACGACCGGCCCGAGCTGCTGCGGCTGTTGATGGTGGCGTGGAACAAGGCGTATCGGAGGGACTTCCTGGAGCGGGAGGGGTTCACCTTCCCGCCGGGGTTCTACGAGGACACGCCCTGGACCTACCCCGTGCTGCTGACCGCCCGTTCGCTCGCCGTACTGGACCGGGTGTGCGTGCACTACCGGCAGCGGCGGCGCGGTGGCATCCTGCGCACGCCCAGCCGCCGCCATCTGGACGTCTTCGACCAGTACGACCGGGTCTTCCTGTTCCTGGACAGCCGCCCGGACCTGGCGCACTGGCGGCCCGCGCTGTTCCAGCGGATGCTCGACCACCTCGCCGCCGTGTTCACCGCGCCCGGGCGGCTGCCGCGCGGGGCGCGCGCCGAGTTCTTCCGCCGGGCCGGGGCGCACCACCGGCGCTACCGGCCAGGCGGGGCGGCCAGCCCGCCGGGGCGTGCCTGGTGGCGGGGGCTGCTGGTACGCATCGGGGCCCGCCGGGCGTTCCAGTTCCTGCGCGGCGCCGACCGGATGCGGCGGCGGGCGGGGGAGCTGGGGACGGCCGGGTATGTCCGGGCGCGCGCGGTGGCGCTGCGGGCGCACTACCGGTTGCAGCGGCTGCGCCCGATCGACCGCCGGCTCGCGGTGTTCGCGGCGTACTGGCACAAGGGCTACGCCTGCAATCCGGCGGCGATCGAGGCGAAGGTCCGCGAACTCGCCCCGCATATCCGCACCGCCTGGGTCACCACCCGCGAATACGCGCACACCCTGCCGCCCGGCGTGCGCCGCCTGCACCCCGGCTCGCCCGCGTACTGGACCGCGCTCGCCCGCGCCGCGTACCTGGTCAACAACGTCAACTTCACGCCCCGGCTGCGCAAGCGGCCCGGCCAGATCCATCTCCAGACCCACCACGGCACCCCGCTCAAGCACATGGGCCTGGATCTGCTCGACCGCCCGGCCGCCGCCCGCTCCACTGATTTCCATGAGCTGCTGGAGCGGGTGGACAACTGGGACTACAGCCTCTCCGCCAACCGCCACTCCACCCTGGTGTGGGAGCGGGTCTATCCGTCCGGCTACGCCACGCTCGAGTTCGGCTTTCCGCGCAACGACGTCTTCCACCGCGCCACCGCCGAGGACGTGGCGCGGCTGCGGAAGCGGCTCGGCGTCCCGGAGGGCAGTACGGCGGTGCTGTACGCGCCCACGCACCGCGACTACCAGCGCGGCTATCTGCCGCGTCTCGACCTGGAGCGGATGGCCCGCGCGCTGGGGTCCGGCTTCACCTTCCTGGTCCGGCCGCACTACTTCTACGAGGCACACGGCGGCCCGGCCGAGGCGCGGAGCGGCCAGGTCATCGACGTCTCGGGGCACCCAAGCGTCGAGGAGCTGTGCCTGGCCGCCGACGCGCTGCTCACCGACTACTCGTCGATCATGTTCGACTACGCCAACCTCGACCGCCCCATCGTCGTCCACGCCGACGACTGGGACGCCTACCGCGCCGCCCGCGGCACCTACTTCGACATCACCGCCGCCCCGCCAGGACCGGTCTCCCGCTCCGAGGACGAGCTGATCGACCTCTTCGCCACCTCCGCCTGGTGCGATCCCCGCCACGACGCCCAGCGCGCCGCCTTCCGGGCGCGCTTCTGCCCGCACGACGACGGGCGGGCCGCCGAGCGCGTGGTGCGGCGGGTCTTCCTCGGCGCGGCCGCAGGCGACCTGCCGCCCATCCTCCCGCTCGCCGACCGCCGCCCCGCCCCCGCCGCGCACCGCCCGGCGCCGGCACCGGCCACCTCCTCGGCCCAGGTGCCCTCGTAGCCCGCCCGGCAGCCCCCACCCGCCAACGACTCCCCCGCCGACTCCCTCGCAGCCTTCCCTGACGCAAGCAGCAGCACCGACGCGAGAACCAGGACCCAGGATGCCCCGTACCGCACCGCCCGCCCCCCACCTGCCCTGGCGCTCCGACGTCCCACCCCTGGTGCGCCGCTACCGGCGCCGGGTCCCGTACCGCATCCGCCGCGCCGTCGTCGCGGTGACCGGCGCCGGGCTGCGCCGGGCGGCCATGCGGGGCCTGGGCCGCCTCTCGGCGGCGTCCGGCGCGCTGCGGCTGCGGTGGGGGCGGCGCCGGCTGCGCCGGGCGGGGCTGCTGTCCGAACCGGACCGGATCGTGGTCGTCGACCGGCACGGGCCGCGGGTCGCCCAGGTCGCCACCGTGCCCACCCCGCTGCACGCGCGCGCCGAGAATCTGCGGCTGGTGTGCGAGGCGCTGGAGCGGGCGGGGATCGACCACTTCGTGGTCCGCGCGTACGGCAATGTCTCCTCGGCCGTCGGGGTGCCCGCCGATGAGCGGCCCCGGGTGGTCGCGGCGCTCAGCGAGCTGTGCGCCCGGGAGGCGGGCTATGTGTCACTGCCCGGGCGCGGCAAGCGCCCGGGGACGGTGCCCCGGGACGGCCGGACCGCGCGGGCCTGGCGGCGGCTGTCCACCGCCCCCGTCGTCCGCTTCACCCGCTTCTACGCAAGCCCTGGCGCAAACCCCGGCGCGAGCCCGGGCGCAGGCACCGGCGTGAGCACCGGCGCGGGTCTGGTGCTCGGTGTGGCGCACGGCTGTGATATCGAGTTCTGGCGGCGGGGCAGGGCTGAGGATGAGGACCAGGGCGGAGGCGGTGACCTGCTCATCGCGCCCCGCCCCAACCGCACAACCGCTTTCGTGCCCGCCGCCTGCACCGCCGTACACGCTCCGGGCCACCTCTTCACCCGACTGGCCCCGGCAGAAGGCTGGCAGCCCGGCCCGCTGGTACGTACCCGCCCCGAGTTCACCACCCGCCTGCCCGACGAGGTCCGCTTCCCCATCGACGTCGTCTACACCTGGGTCGACGGCGCCGACCCCGCGTGGCGCAGCCGCCGCGCCGAATGGACGGCCGACGGCGACGACGCGGCCGGTCCGTACCACGAGCAGGCGGCCAACGAGGCCCGCTACGCCAACCGGGACGAGCTGCGCTACTCCCTGCGCTCCCTGCATATGTACGCCCCCTGGGTGCGCCATATCTACCTGGTGACCGACGACCAGGTGCCGCCATGGCTGGCGAGCGCGCACCCCGGGATCACCGTCGTCGACCACCGCGACATCTTCGACGACCCGCGGGCCCTGCCCACCTTCAACTCCCAGGCCATCGAGACCCGGCTGCACCACATCGACGGGCTGGCCGAACACTTCCTGTACTTCAACGACGATGTGTTCCTCGGCTCGCCGGTGACCCCTCAGGACTTCTTCCTGGCCAACGGCATGACGAAGTTCTTCCTCTCCCGCGCGCTGATCCCGCTCGGCCCCACCCACCCCGGCGACGTCCCGGTCTCGGCGGCCGGAAAAAACAACCGGGCGCTGCTGGAAGGGAGGTTTGGAACGACGGTGACGCAGAAGCTCAAGCACACCCCGCACGCGCTGCGCAGAAGCGTCCTCGCCGAGATCGAGCGCGAGTTCCCCGGCCCGTACCGCACCACCATGGCCAGCCGGGTGCGCAGCGTCTCGGACATCTCGCTGCCCTCCGCGCTCCACCACTACTACGCCTTCCTGACCGGCCGGGCCGTCCCCGCGCCGCTGCGCTACGACTACTTCGACCTGGCCCAGCCCGGTATCCCGGCCCGGCTGGCCAGGCTGCTGCGGTTGCGGCACCGCCAGGCGTTCTGCCTCAACGACACGGTCTCGTGCGAGCGGGATCTCGCGGACCAGTTGGCGCTGCTCCGCCCCTTCCTCGACGCCTACTTCCCGGTCCCCAGCCCGCTGGAGCGGGCCATCGCCCGTCAGGAGGCCCGTCAGCCATGCCCCTCGCCATCACCCTCCCGCTGAACCCGGACGTCATCGCCGCCGAGGGCCCCTATCCGCGGGCGCTGAACGTGCTCAGCCGCAAACAGACGGCGGTGCAGCGGCAGTTGCGCCGAGCGGGGCTCGCCGGGTACGAGCCGACCACGCAGGCCACCCTGCTGGCCCTGGCCCAGCGGGCGCCGACGGGCAGCGCGGTGTACGACATCGGCGCGCATATCGGGCTGTACTCGGCGCTGATCAGCGCGGTCTACGGGCGCGGCAGCAGGCTACGGACGTACGCGTTCGAGCCGACGCCGGACACCGCGGGGCTCTGCCGCCGCATCCGCGCCTCCAACCGGCTGTCCTACGAGGTGGTGGAGTCCGCGGTGTCCTCGGCGCCCGGGACCGCCGAGCTGTATCTGTCGGAGAAGACGGAGTCCTCGAACTCGCTGAACAGCGCGCACCGCAGACACAGCGGTTCGGTGCGGGTCCCGGTCACCACCGTCGACGCGTTCACGGCGGAGCGGGACGCCGCCCCGTACCTCGTCAAGATCGATGTGGAGACCTTCGAGGCCGCCGTGCTGGAGGGCGCGCTGCGCACCGTCGACCGCCACCGCCCCTGGATCGTCTGCGAACTGCTGCCCAGCGCCGACCACGACGCCCTGCGCCGGGCCCTGGCCCCGCTGGTCGCCCGCGGATACGGGCTGCACCCCATCACCCCCGAGGCGCCCTGGCTGCGCTACGACGAGAGCGGCTACCGGCGCGCCGTCAGCGGCCAGTGCCGCGACTGGCTGCTCGCCCCGGCCCCGCTGACCCCGGACTTCCACCGGGCCGTACGGCGGTGGCTGATCGCGATCCTGGCATGCGACGAGACGACGAACCTCCTCACCCCCGGCGGCTCGCCCTTCCCCGACGCCTGGAACGCCCCGTACGTCCCGTCCGCCCGCGCCCCGGCCCCCCGCCGGCCGTACGCCGCCCGCAGGCTCCGGGCGGGCCTGGCAGCCCTGGCGGCGCTGGCCCGCCGCGCGCCTGGGCCGTAGGGGCGGCGCTTGTCACACCAATGCCGCAACTCCATACCCCTCCAGAACCATGCAAAAGGTATAGAAGCGATCATTCACCTAATGTTTGCGTAAGTACGTCTGATCAACAGCATGTCTGATCCATAGCGAAGGGCACACATCATGGAGCGCCTTGGCATACGAAGCACCCTCGGCCTCGCGGCCTTCGTCCTGATGGTCGGCTGCCTGGCAGCGAGCCCCTTCACCGCCCTGTGCGGCGCGGGCTGGCCGTTCGCCGCGGCGGCGCTGCTCGGCGTGGTGTGCGACCTGTTCCTGCACCGCACCGAACCGGGGCTGATGGACCGGCTGAGCCGGCTGCACGTCGGTGAGACCCACCGCTTCGAGGTGCGCAGCGTCGTTCTGCTGTTGCTGCTCGCCCGGCTGGACCTGGCGGGCCATACGGGGCTGACCGCCGCCATCACGCTGGTCATGTGTCTGCTGGGCGGCCAGGCGCTGCACTCCGCGATGCGCACGATGATTCGAAGACGGCTCCGCTTTCCGCTCGCGGCCTGCGATGTCGCGCCGCGCCTGCCGGGCATCGCCGACCGGCCGCTGCGGTCGCTCACCGAATGGCCGGGGCAGCGGATGCTCGTATACGAGCTGACCGCGCTGCTCGGCCTCACCGGGACGCTGGCCACCGGCGACGCCCGGTGGGTGGTGGCGGGGCTGACGGCCGCCACCGGGGCCTGTCTGCTCACCCTGCTGGCGCTCGCCCCGTACCTCGTACGGGCGATCCACCTGTCCCGTCTGTCCCGGGCCGCGCAACACCACCACCCTGTCGCGCGACGCCCCAGGAAAGACGGACCCGCCGCAGTCGCCGCCGCGCGGCCGTGGCGGCCCTGACCGGCGCCACCTCGAAGGCGAGCGCCATGGCCGGGCCCCAGCACAGCGGTTTGGCGTAGTACGGGCGGCCGAAGCGGAACCAGCGGGTCCCGGCCAGACCGCCGAAGCGGGGCACGGCCATGGCGCGGCACGGCTCGGGGCCGTCGTCGCCCGCCATCACCAGGGTCAGCGTCCACAGGCCCCGGGTGAGCCTTCTGACGGGCAACAGGACCGTGAAATCACCCGACGGCTCGCCATGCCACCGCACCGGTATCTCGCGCACCTCGCCGCTTCCGTTTTCCGCGCGCAGCAGCAGCCCACTGCCCTCCGCGGCGGTCAGCCGGCCGCTGACGGCCAGGACGCCGCTCCTCCCCCCGCGCCAGGACGCCTCGGTGACCTGGCACGGGGCGTCGAGGTGGTGGGCGACCTGGCCGACGTCGAGGGAGAAGTTGCCGTACGGGGTGAAGTACGGCGTGACGACGGTGGTCCGCCCGTCGGGCCCCGCCGTGACGCTGACGCTGACGCTCCGTGGCTTCGGATGGGTGGCCTCGCCGCCCTCGCGGGTGCCGCCGAACCGTACGGTCCGGCTGACGCCCTGCGCGCGCACGTCCAGGTAGACGTTCCACAGCCCGCGCTCAAGCGGTGCCCCGCCGTCGGCGGTGGCCGGGTCGATGTCGGCGGTGAAGCCCGCGTCCTCGTACGCGCCGTCGCCGGGCAGACCGGCGGCGGCGCGGGGGGTGGTGGGCACCCGGACCTCGGGGCGGTCGGACTGGTACTTGCGCAGGACCACTTCGGTGCACGGCTGGAGGGCCGCGACATGCTCGACGTACGCGTGGCCCATCAGCCGGAGCACACCGCCGTCGCCGTTGATGCCGTGCCAGCGCGCCGCGTCGAGGCGGTGGTGGACCGGCAGCCGGTCGGTGACGTCGAAGCAGTCGTCGGGGACCGCGGCGTCCGGGTCGCGGAAGAAGGGGTGCGCCCAGTAGACGCGGCCCTTGTCGATGACATGGCCGCGCCGCGCGTCCTCCTTGGCGTTCCGCGCGACCGTCAGGACGTCCGCGAAGCGGTCGGCGCGCAGCAGATGGATCAGCAGCCGGTCGGGCGCGTCGATCTGCCGGCAGATCGCGTCGCTCGCCCAGGTCCGCGCCCAGTGCCGGAACCGCGGATAGAAGCGCTCGCGCGCGTCCTGTTCGCTCTCGCGGGGCAGCAGTCCGCGCAGCGGTCCGCACAGCTCCCATTCGACGTGCCGGCGCATGACGCGGTCGCGGCGCGGACCGGGTTCCAGATAGCGGGCCACGGTCTCGAAGCACAGCCCGATGCCGTCCATGCGGTGGACGAGGTTGCCGGCGGTGAGGGTGAGATTGGAGCGGTCCTCTCGGTAGCGGACGTAGTAGCAGTCGTAGTCGGCGACCACGGAGATACCGGCGGCGTTGAGATAGGCGGCCACGGTGAACGGCTTGTCCTCGCAGTTGCGGAAGAGCGGAAAGCGCAGCCGCAGCCGTTCGATGAGGGAGCGGCGGAACAGCTTCCACGGGCCCAGGGTCAGATAGGCGGCGGAGGAGAAGACGTCGGTGCGGGGCTGGTTGTGGCTGAAGACGGCCCGGGGGACGGCGCGCCCGCCGACCGAGGCGATCCTGCCCAGGACGACGTCGGTGCCGTTCTCGTCGGCCATGGCGACCATGCGGCGCAGCGCGTCAGGACCCAGGTAGTCGTCGGCGTCGAGGAAGAAGACGAAGTCGCCGCGCGCGAGGTCGAGACCGGTGTTGCGCGGGCCGCCCGCGCAGCCGGAGTTGTCCTGGTGGACGACGCGGAGCGCGGGTTGCCCCTGGGCAAGGCGCTCCAGCTCAGCCCCGGTGCCGTCGGTCGAGCCGTCGTTCACCGCGATGATCTCGATACGGTCGGGGCCGAGGGTCTGGTCGAGCGCGGAGGTGATGGCGCGGGTCAGCTCCGGCATGGCGTTGTAGGCGGGGACGATCACGCTGACGCGGGGAGGGGGCGCAGAGGGCATGGGTGCTCCGGTCTCCGGGTTCACGGCATGGTCGTGGCTGGGTCAGTTGTGGTCGGGAGACAGCGGGGTGGGCCGCGCCGCATGCGGCGGCACGCCGGTGATCAGGCCCCGTTTGACGGGGAGGTCATGGCGCTGGAACACCGACGGCTGGGCTGCGCTGTCAGCGGCCTCGGCCGCGTCCTGGCCCAGCATCAGGGTCCGTACGACCCGCTCCGCCGCGTGCCCGTCGTCGAACTGGCAGAAGCGGGCCCGGAAGGCGGTGCGCAGCGCGGTCGCGTCGTCGTCGCGCCAGCGGTCCTCGCGGAAGACGGCGATCAGTTCGTCCTCCGTACGGGCGACAGGGCCCGGCGTATCGCCCGGCCGCCCCGAGAGAAGGTCGAAGTAGACGCCGCGGGTGGCCTGGTAGATGTCCCAGTCGTCCGCGTAGACGACGATAGGGCGGTCCAGGTTGGCGTAGTCGAACATGATCGACGAGTAGTCCGTGACCAGCACATCCGCGGCCAGGCACAGCTCCTCCACCGACGGGTGGCGCGAGACGTCGACCACCAGACCCGCCTCCTGGAGCTGCCGGAGCCCGGCCTGCGGCTGGTACGAGTAGTGGGCCCGCACCAGCAGCACCGCGTCCGGGCCCAGGGCGCGGCTGAAGCGCTCCAGGTCCAGGCGGGGCGTGAAGCCCTTCTGGTAGTCGCGGATCGTGGGGGCGTAGAGGACCGTACGGGCTCCGTCCGGGATCTCCAGCTCCTTGCGGATGCGCCGGACGTCCTCGGCCGAGGCCGAGAAGAAGACGTCGTTGCGCGGATATCCGTACTCCAGCAGCCGGTACGAGGCGGGATAGACGCGCTCCCACACCTCGCTGGAATGCCGGTTGGCGGAGAGCGCGTAGTCCCAGCGGTCGACGCGTTTGAGGAGATTGCCGAAGCTCATTCCCGACGCGGCGGCGGGATAGCGCTGCTGGTCGAGGCCCATGCATTTGAGCGGTGTGCCGTGGAAGGTCTGCAGATGCACCGTGCCCGGCCGCTTGACCACGTCATTGGCGAAATTGACGTTGTTGATGAAGTACTTGGCGCGCGCCATCGCCCAATAGAAGTCCCGGGTCCCGGAGATGACGTAGTCGACGCCTTCCGGAAGCGAGTCGACCGCCGCCTTGCGCACCACCCACAGGCCGTGCACCTCCGGGGCCAGCTCCTTGGCCTTGAAGTAGATCGCCCCCGGGTTGCACAGCACTCCACGGCCCCAGTACGCGGAGTACACGGCCAGGTTGGGGTCGACCGACCGGCGCCGGTGGACCCGGTACAGGCTCCGCTTGGCGCGGGCGGCCAGGGGCCGCCGGGTCATCCGCTTGAGCTTGCGGGCCCCGGCCGCCGCCCGCTCCGTCAGCTCGTGCTCCCGGTAGCGGACGAAGGAGCCGCGCGCCAGCGCCTCGAAGCGCCATTCGGCGTCGGCGGGCGGGGTGAATCCGTCGGGTACATGGCTGCGGTACCACGCGGCGGCCCGGTCGAAGAAGCGAGGCCGGTCCTGGGCCGCCACCCGGGAGCGGCGGCCGAGACAGAACAGGAAGTGCGAGACGGCCCGTTCGAAGAGCATCGGGCGCAGCGGCTCCAGCTGCGGTCTGCCGTCGAGGAATTCGAAGAGGCGGGCGTACTGCTTGAAGATGGCGAAGTGTTTCTCGCCGGGGGTGCCGGTGCTGGCGCCGGTGCGCCGCTGGCGGTATTCCAGACCAACCAGGTCCACGCAGGCTATTCGTTCGGCGGTCAGCATCGTCTTGTACGAGAGCAGGGCGTCCTCGTAGATGCCCTCGCTGAACGCGAAGCCGTGGCGGGTGTAGAAGGCACGGTTGTAGACGCGATTGGACGACATCGCGAATATCCGCAGGAATTCCGGGCGCTCCTGGATGGAGAAGACATCGGTCCCGGCCGAGGCCAGCAGCCCGCCGAAGAGACTGGGTTCCGCGCGGTCCCACCAGTAGGTGCGGACGTGGTTGAAGTAGAGGATGTCCGGGTCCTCGCAGAGGTCCAGCCGGTCGGCGAGGCCCTGGAGGGTGCCGGGGGCGAGGGTGTCGTCGCCGTCCAGGAAGAGCAGATAGTCGCCGGTGGCCTGGTCGACCCCGGCGTTACGGGCGTGGCCGGGACCGGAGTTGACCTGCTGGTGGACGGGGACGACCCGGCTGTCCCGGGCCGCGTACTCGTCGACGATCGTGCCGCAGTGGTCCGGAGAGCAGTCGTCGACCGCCACCACCTCGATGTCCTCGAACGACTGGGTCAGCGCCGAGTCCAGGCAGCTGCTCAGAAAACCCTGCACTCGATAGGCGGCGATGACGATGCTGAATCGGGGCATGGGACACCTCCGGACAGGAGAGAACAGCGCTCACCGTCTGCCCACTATAGGGTGACGCGTCCGGTTAGGCCCGATAAGGCGATGTATGGGGTGAAAAGATCGCGAAGTGCTGACGAGAGCGCCCTGATGAACGCACCGCGCCGCCCGGGGCGAGCCCCGGGCGGCGCGGCAAATGGGTCAACGCTCGGCGGTGCCGCTCAGCGCCTCACGGCGCCTCACGGCAGCCCCCTCAGCGCTGGGTGCGCAGCAGCGTGCGCATGGTGCGCATGGCGACGGACAGATTCGCCAGGTCGAAGGTCTCCGACCCCTGGATCTCGTCCAGCGTGGTGCGCGCCCGCTGCAGGATCGACGCGTTCTTCTCCTCCCACGCCTTGAACCGCTGCTCGGGCGAGGCACCCCCGTCGCCCGCCGACAGCACATCGGAGGTGAGGGCGGCGTGCGCCGCGTACAGCTCCTCGCGGATGGAGGCGCGGGCCATGGACTGCCACCGGTCGGCGCGCGGCAGGTCGATGATCCGGTCCATCAGCTGGCTGATCCGCAGCCGGTCGGCGAGGTCGTAGTACACCTCGGCGACGGACAGCGGCTCATTGCCCACCCGGTCGGCGATGGCGACGATGTCCAGCGTCGGGAAGGCGGAGGAGAAGCCCGCCACCCGCGAGGCCAGGTCGTCCGGCACCCCGGCGGCGGTCAGCTCGTCGTGGATCTTCTGGTACCACTCCACATCCGCGCCGCGCAGCAGCTTGGACAGCTCGGAGCGGACCGCCGCGACCCGCTCACCGAAGAACTCGATGGTCTCGGCGAGCTCCAGCGGCTGCGGGCGGTTGCCGAGCAGCCAGCGGGTGCCGCGCTCGACCAGGCGCCGGGAGTGCAGCCGCATCCGGGTCTGGACATCGGCCGGGACCTTGTTGTCGAGGGATTCGACCTCGTCCCAGACCTCCCCGAGCTCGAAGATCGCCCGCGCCGCGGTCTGGGCACGCACCACCTCTTCGGTCGAGGCGCCGGTCTCCTCGCGCATCCGGTGCAGGAAGGTCGTACCGGCGGTGTTGACCGTGTCGTTGACCAGCACCGTGGTGACGATCTCCCGGCGCAGCGCATGGCCGTCGACGTGCTCGGAGAACTTCTGGCGCAGCGCCTGCGGGAAGTACGCGTGCAGCAGCCGCTGCAGATACGCGTCGTCCGGCAGATCGGTGGTGATCAGCTCCTCGGCCACCGTGATCTTGATGTAGGCGAGCAGCACGGCCAGTTCGGGCTGGCTCAGCCCGCGTCCGGCGGCCAGCCGCTCCCGGATCTGGCGGTCGGTGGGCAGGAACTCCAGCGACCGGTCCAGGCGCCCCTCGCGCCCCAGCCGGCGCATCACCCGCTGGTGGGCGTGGAGCAGGCTGGGGGCCTGGGCGACGGAGTTGGCGAGCGCGACGTTCTGGGCGTAGTTGTTGCGCAGCACCAGCGCGCCGACCTCGTCGGTCATCTCGGCCAGCAGCTTGTTGCGCTGCTTGACCGTCATATCGCCCTCGCGGACCAGCTCATTGAAGAGGATCTTGATGTTCACCTCGTGGTCGGAGGTGTCCACACCGGCGCTGTTGTCGATCGCGTCGGTGTTGATCCGCCCGCCGTTGAGCGCGAACTCGATCCGGCCCAGCTGGGTCAGGCCCAGGTTGCCGCCCTCGCCGACGACCTTGACCCGCAGGTCCTGGCCGTCCACCCGGATGGCGTCATTCGCCTTGTCGCCCACATCGGCGTGCGACTCGGTGGACGCCTTGACGTAGGTGCCGATACCGCCGTTCCACAGCAGGTCGACCGGGGCCTTGAAGATCGCCTTCATCAGATCGGCCGGGGTCATCTTGGCGACCCGCGACTCGATGCCGAGGGCCTTGCGCACCTGCGGGGTGATCGGGATGGCCTTGGCGGTACGCGGGTGGACGCCGCCGCCCTGCGAGAGCAGGGAGGTGTCGTAGTCGGCCCACGAGGAGCGCGGCAGCTCGAACATACGGCGGCGCTCGGCGTAGGAGACCGCGCTGTCCGGGTTGGGGTCGAGGAAGATATGCCGGTGGTCGAAGGCGGCCACCAGCCGGATGTGCTCGCTGAGCAGCATGCCGTTGCCGAACACGTCGCCGGACATGTCGCCGACGCCGACCACGGTGAAGTCCTCGGTCTGGGTGTCGTGGCCCAGCTCGCGGAAGTGCCGCTTGACGGACTCCCAGGCGCCGCGGGCCGTGATGCCCATGCCCTTGTGGTCGTAGCCGGCCGAACCGCCGGAGGCGAAGGCGTCACCGAGCCAGAACCCGTACGCCTGGGCGACCTCATTGGCGATATCGGAGAAGGTCGCGGTGCCCTTGTCGGCGGCGACGACCAGATAGGTGTCGTCGCCGTCGTGGCGGACGACGTCCTTGGGCGGCTGGACCTGACCGCCGACATTGTTGTCGGTGATGTCGAGCAGACCGGAGATGAAGGTCTTGTAGCTGGCGATGCCCTCGGCCAGCCAGGCGTCCCGGTCGACGGCCGGGTCGGGCAGCCGCTTGCCGACGAAGCCGCCCTTGGCGCCCACCGGCACGATGACGGTGTTCTTCACCATCTGCGCCTTGACCAGGCCCAGGATCTCGGTACGGAAGTCCTCACGCCGGTCGGACCAGCGCAGACCGCCGCGCGCGACCTTGCCGAAGCGCAGATGCACACCCTCCACCCGCGGGGAGTAGACCCAGATCTCGTACGCCGGGCGCGGCGCGGGTAGATCCGGGATGGCCTGCGGGTCCAGCTTCATGGACAGGTACGCGTGCGGCTGCCCGTCCTCGTTCTTCTGGAAGTGGTTGGTGCGCAGGGTGGCCTTGATGAGGGTGAGGAAGGAGCGCAGGATGCGGTCCTCGTCCAGCGAGGCCACCTGGTCCAGCGCCGCGTCCAGCTCCTCCAGCAGGGCGTCGGTCAGCTCGGTGCCGGCCCGCTGCCGCTCGGGGGACATCCGTGCCTCGAACAGGCTCACCAGCAGCCGGGTGGTGTGCACATTCGTGCGGAGGGTGTCCTCCATGTACGACTGGCTGAAGGTGGACCCGGCCTGGCGCAGGTACTTCGCGTACGCGCGCAGCACCATCGCCTGCCGCCAGGTCAGCCCGGCGCCCAGCACCAGCTCGTTGAAGTTGTCGTTCTCCGCCTGCCCGGTCCACACCGCGGCGAACGCGTTCTGGAAGCGCTCGCGGGCGTCGTCGGCCAGGCCGTCGCCGTCGTGGCGCGGCAGCCGCAGCCCGAAGTCGTAGATCCAGGCGCTGGTCCGGTCCGAGCAGCGCAGCTCGTACGGGCGCTCGTCGACGACCTCGACGCCGAGCCGGGTGAGCACCGGCAGCACCGCGGACAGCGAGACCTGCTCGCCGACGCGGTAGATCTTGAAGCGGCGCTCGGCGGGCGCCGCCCCCACCGGCTCGTACAGGCTGACCGCGAAGTTCCGGTCGCTCTCCTGCAGCCGCTCCAGGTGCTGCAGGTCGGCGACCGCGCCGCGCGGCGAGTGGTCGGCCTTGTAGCCCTCGGGGAAGGCGTGCTGGTAGCGGCGGAGCAGTTCGGCGGCGCGCTCCTCGCCGACCTCGGAGGTCAGCGCCTCGGCGAAGCCGTCGGCCCAGGAGCGGGCGGCCTCCACCAGCCGGGCCTCGATGCGCTCGACATCGGCGTCGGTCAGGTCCGGCAGCTCGGTGCCGGACTGGACGCGGACCACGAAGTGCAGCCGGGAGAGCACCGATTCGGTGTGCAGGGCGGTGAAGTCGACCGGCACCCGGCCGTTCAGCTCCTCCAGCAGGATGTCGGTCAGCCGCAGCCGCACCTCGGTGGTGAAGCGGTCACGCGGCAGGTAGACCAGGGCGGAGTAGTAGCGCCCGTACTCGTCCTGACGCAGGAACAGCCGCAGCCGGCGGCGCTCCTGGAGGTAGAGCACGCTGGTCACGATGGACCGCAGCTGGTCGACCGGGGTCTGGAACAGCTCGTCGCGCGGGTAGGTCTCCAGGATCTGCAGCAGATCCCGGCCGTCGTGGCTGTTGGGCTGGAACCCGGCGCCCTCCAGGACCTCCTCGACCTTGCGGCGGATCACCGGGACCCGGCGCACGGACTCGGTGTACGCGGCGGAGGAGAACAGGCCCAGGAAGCGCCGCTCGCCGATCACATTGCCCTTGGCGTCGAACTTCTTGACGCCGATGTAGTCCAGGTACGAGGGGCGGTGGACGGTGGCGCGGCTGTTGGCCTTGGTGAGGACCAGCAGCGTGTGCTCGCGCGCCTTGGCGCGGGCGTCGGCCGGCAGCCGGTTGAACGACGGCGAGACGGGGCGCCCGTCGGCGGCCGCCGGCAGCCCGGCGTGCGCGCTCTCGTCCGTGTCCCGATGGTGCGGGTCGGAGCGCAGAATGCCGAGGCCGGTGCCGGGCACGGCGCTCAGCACATCCTCCTCGCCACCGGACTCGGCGGGCGCCTGCGTCAGCTCGTACTCGCGGAAGCCGATGAAGGTGAAGTGATCGTCGGCCAGCCAGCGCAGCAGCTCGCGGGCCTCCTCGATCTCCTGGGGGCGCACCTCGCCGGCCGTGGGCTCCTCGGGCAGGCCCTCGGCGATGCGCAGCGCCGCCTCACGCATCTTCTCCCAGTCCTCGACCGTCTCGCGTACGTCGGAGAGCACGCGCAGCAGATCGGCGGTGATCTGCTTCAGGTCGCCGCGGTCGGTCTCGCGGTCGATCTCGACATGGATCCAGGACTCGATCACCGCGTCGTGCGGCAGCTTCTCGGGCCGGCCCTCCGGGGCGACGTCCAGGACCTCGATCAGCTTCCCGGTGAGGTCGCGGCGGACCAGGATCTGCGGGTGGATGACGACGTGGATGCCGCGGCCCTGGCGCGTCAGCTCATTGGTGACGGAGTCGACCAGGAACGGCATATCGTCGGTGACCACCTCGACCACGGAGTGGCTGCAGGTCCAGCCGTGCTCCTCGACGGTCGGGGTGTGCACCCGGACGTTCGCGGTACCCTGCGGGCGCGACTCGGCCAGGCGGTAGTGGGAGAGCGCGGCGCCGAAGACATCGACCGGGTCGCGGCCCGCGAGGTCTTCGGGTGGCGTGTGCTGGTAGTAGTGCTGAAGGTAGGCGGTCAGGGTCTCGGGGCCTGGTCCCTGTACCGGTTGCTGTCCCCCGGCAGGACTGCTCTCAGCTACCCGGGCGGCCCGTGTGAGCAGCTCGGCCTTGGCTTCGTCCAGCTTGGTCTGCATGTCCTCTGGCTCCTGTCGCGCGCCGTTGCGTGACATCGATAGCGGTGGCATGACGTCGCGACGCGGGATATCCGGTCTGGGACGACGATATGCCCGTGCGGGGGATGGCCGGGGCGGACTCGGCCGAAAGTGACCAAGGCCCCAGGCGGCACCGGTCAGCGGAGGCCCGAGCCCGGTGGAAGTCCGGGATCGGTGCGGGGGCCTCATCGCCCCCACGGCCTATCGCGCTGATCACGCAGTAAGGCTATCGCCCCACCCCAGGGGAGCGTCATGAGCCGTTCGTGTACAAAACCGGGCCTTGAAGTTTGACGTAATGGACAGCGACGCAGGTCCGGCGGGGCCTCTTGGCAAAGCCCGGCCGCGGGGGCACTGTGGCCGTATGCGGTGATTGGTGAGGCTTGTTCGACCGTCGGCGTGTCGGGTCCGGCACGCGGTGTGCCCGGTGCGCTCGGCGTGTGCTCGGCGTGTCGCGTCCGGCGGTCGACGTGCCCTGTTGACCTGTGGAGGTGGACGGCTTGCCTGCGAAGATCCTGCTCGTGACCGGCGACGCGGCCGAATCCCTGGAAGTGCTCTACCCACTCCAGCGGCTGCGCGAGGAGGGCTACGAGGTCCATGTGGCGGCCCCGACCCGCAAGACGCTGCGGTTCGTCGTGCACGACTTCGAGGAGGGCTTCGACACATACACCGAGAAACCCGGCTACACCTGGCCCGCCGACCTCGCCTTCTCCGAGGTCGACCCCGGAGAGTACGCCGCCTTGGTGATCCCCGGCGGGCGGGCCCCCGAGTATCTGCGCAACGACCCCGAGCTCCGCAAGATCCTCAAGGCATTCTTCGACGCGGACAAGCCGGTGGCCCAGATCTGCCACGGACCGCTGCTGACGGCGGCGATCGGAGGGCTCGGCGGGCGCCGGGTCACCGCGTATCCGGCGCTGGAGCCGGACATGCAGTCGGCGGGGGCGGACTTCCAGGACGCGGAGGTGGTGGTCGACGGGACGCTGGTGTCCTCGCGGGCGTGGCCGGACCATCCGGCGTGGATGCGGGAGTTTCTGGCGGTGCTGCGAGCGAAGGCGTAGGGGAGCCGGGGCGTCTGTACGGCCGGCCGGCCGGGGCTGAACCACTGGCTGACGGGACGACGGGCCGACGGCCGACAGGGCGGCGGGCGACAGGCCGACGGCTGACGGGGCGGCAGGCGACAGGCGACGGCTGACGGGGCGACGGGCGGCAGGCGACAGGCCGACGGACCGACGGACGGCCGGCTAACCGGCCAAGCGCTCAGCCGACCAGCTGCCCGGCCTCGGCGACGGCCTCCTCCAGGCTGTCCACGACCGGCACGCCCGCGGCCAGCAGGCTGGCGCGGCTGTGCGAGCCCCCCGTGTACAGCACCGCACGGGCGCCCGCGTGCTGCGCCGCGACGGCGTCGTCGACCGCGTCCCCGATCACCACGACGCGGTCCGGCGGCACGCCCTCCAGCGCGGCCACATGGCGCACCATCTGCTCCGCCTTGCCCGTATCGCTCTGGCCGGTACGCCCGTCCACGCGCATGAAGTGCGGCTCGATGCCGTGCGTACGCACCAAGGGGATCAGCCGCTCGTGCTCGGCCAGCGAGCACAGCGACTGGGTGAGCCCGGCCGCCTGCCAGTCGGCGAGCAGCTGCCTGGCCCCGAGCGCCAGACCGGCCTCCTCGGCCAGGACCCAGTAGTGACGGTGGAACGCCGCGTCCATGGCCAGCCACTCGTCGTCGGTGGGCAGCCGCCCCATCAGCCGCTCGTAGAAGCGCGGCACTGGGACGCAGTACAGCTCGCGGTAGCGCTCCATGGTGATCGGGGGCAGACCGATCTCGGCGAACGAGGCGTTCGTGGCCGAGATCACGGCGTCGATGTCGTGAAAGAGGGTGCCGTTCCAGTCCCAGACGATGTGCGTCACGTTCTTCCCCATCTCACGAACGTACCCAAGGGGCCTGACACGGATGACGGTCTCCCCTTGCCTCACCCGACGAGATCGGGGATCTCCTTGGCGTCGTACCAGAGCAGTTCGTGATCCTCCGCGCCGTCCACCGTGAACTGCGCGTCGTCGTCCCCGATGTCCGCCGCGCCCAGGGCCTCGGCCGCGGCGGCGACGTCCCGCTCGGCGTCGTCGGAGTCGACGTGCACCGCGGCGGCCTTGGCCAGCGGCACGGGGAGCGCGATCCGCACCTCCCCCAGGGAGGAGTGGTCGAGCCCGCGGTCCGGGTCCGCGACCGCGTCCGCGTCGGGCACGTCCACCGCCACCACGACCCGCCGCCGGGGCGCCTGCCGGTCGACCGCCAGCTGCCGCAGCGACGCCTGCGCGGCGCGGCTCAGCGCGGCGTACTCCAGCTCCTCGATGTCGTCGGAGACGTACCACTCGCGCAGCGCGGGAGTGACCCCGTAGGCGATCAGCGGGGCCGGGCCCAGTTCGCCCGCCTTGTGCGCCTCGGCGAGACCGGGGAGGGTCAGGGGGACGTAGACGCGCATGGCCGCTGCTTCCTGGAGTTCCTTGGAGTTCCTGAAGTTCCTGTAGCTGCCAGCCAGCATACGTTCGCCACCCTCTCCCCGGGGCCCACCCGCGGGGAGCCGATGCCCCATGACCCCACGGCCCGCGTCCGGCCCCCGCAGTCCCCCATTGGGGGTAATCCCCGCCGCGCCCCACCGCCCGTACGCCCCCATGCCGCCCCGTACGCCGGGCGCCGGGCATCCACCGCCGCTCGCTCGGCCGGGAGGGAGTCCGCCCTGGTCAGAGCGGCCCCCGGACGGCCCGCCGGGACCCGTACGGCCGGGCCGCGACGGCGTCCGGGCCCGGCCTCGGGCGCCGGGCCACCCGGATAGGTGAACCCCACGGACCGGACCGCACCGGGGCCGACGCTCCTTGCCGGTCCCGGAAGCGCGCCGATAGAAGACTGCCGACCCAAGCTACTGCCCGGTATCTTCACCGGGCCCGGGAGAGCGGCGAGGCGCATGAACAGGACCCCCCGAACGACGTCCCCGACCGAATCCGCCACGGCCGGCGACGCGAAGCGCGGCACGGCGCCCAGGAGCGCCGGAAGCCCCGAGTCCGGCACTGGGGCGCGCAGCGGGCCGACGGGAAGCGAACCAGCCCTTGGCGGGCCGGCACTCGGCGGACCGCTGCGCGGCGGGCTGGCGCCGACCGGACCGACGCGAAACGGGGCACCCCGGAGCGGGCCGCCGCGGCGCCGTGACTCGCGGCGGCCCGCGGGCCCCGGCCCCGTGTCGTACGCACCCGGGTCGGTTTCGCGTACGGCGGCCGTGGCCGCCCGCCGAAGGGAGCGGGAGCGGCTGCCGCGCTACTGGTTCGCCAACCAGCTGCTGCTCACCCTGAGCGGCCAGCGCCCCGTCCACACGCTGCTCGGCCACACGCTCCCGGCGGCGTACGACCGGCTGATCGAGCTCGCGCCCCAGGCGCCGCTGCGGCCGCCGGGAGCCCGCGACAGCGCCCCCGTCGTACAGCGCTGCGGCGAGTACGAGCCGCGTCAGGGGGTCATCGAGGCGTTCGCCCGAATCGCCTGCGGCGACCGGCTGCGTGCGCTGGCCTTCCGCCTGGAACTCGGTCCCGACGCCCGCTGGCGCTGCGCCGCCGTCGACATCGGCCCGACCACCTAGGCCGTACCCGCCTGGGCCGTACCCGCCTGGGCCGTACCCGTAAAAGCCCCACAGCCCCGCTCTGGGGCCGCGGAGCGGCCCCGCGCCTCTCTGCCCCGATCCCATGGCGGGCGGCCCGGAACCGCCCGCACAGCCCCACCACACAGCTGCCCCGCCCGCACCCACCCACGCCGACGGGCCGGGACCCGCGCCATCCGCGCGGGTCCCGGCCCGTCCTGAGCCGAATCAGCTGTCAGCCACCCAGCCGGGTCACTTCTTGCGGCGGCGGCCGCCCTTGTTCGCCTTGCGCCGCTCCGCGCGCGTCATGCCGTCCGACTCGGAGCGGGGCGCGGGGGGCGTGTCGCCGTTGGTGAAGTCGCCTTCGACGACGCCGCCCTCGCCGTCGACCGTCGGGGCGGAGAAGTGCAGCCGATCAGGGCGCTGCGGGGCCTCCAGGCCCTTGGCGTGGATCTCGGGGCGGCCGTTGGGCGAACCGGCCGTCACGGCCGCGGGGACCGCGTCCTGGACGTCCTCGCCGGCCGCCACGGGCTGCTTCTCGCCCTCCTCGACCGGGACCTCCTCGACCTGCTGCTCGACCTGGACCTCCAGGTTGAACAGGTAGCCGACGGACTCCTCCTTGATGCCGTCCATCATGGCCTGGAACATGTCGAAGCCCTCGCGCTGGTACTCGACCAGCGGGTCCTTCTGGGCCATCGCGCGCAGGCCGATGCCCTCCTGGAGGTAGTCCATCTCGTAGAGGTGCTCGCGCCACTTGCGGTCCAGCACGGACAGCACCACGCGCCGCTCCAGCTCGCGCATGATGTCGGAGCCCAGCTGCTCCTCGCGCGCGTCGTACTGCTCGTGGATGTCGTCCTTGACCGCGTCGCCGATGAAGTCCTCGGTCAGCCCGTCGCGGTCGCCGGCCGCCTCCTCCAGCTCCTCGATGGTGACCTTGACCGGGTAGAGCTGCTTGAAGGCGCCCCACAGCCGGTCGAGGTCCCACTCCTCGGCGAAGCCTTCGGCGGTCTCGGCGTCGATGTATGCCTTGATGGTGTCGTCCATGAAGTGGCGCACCTGCTCGTGCAGGTCCTCGCCCTCCAGGACGCGGCGGCGCTCGCCGTAGATGACCTCGCGCTGCCGGTTGAGCACCTCGTCGTACTTCAGAACGTTCTTACGGGTCTCGAAGTTCTGCTGCTCGACCTGCGACTGCGCGGAGGCGATCGCGCGGGTGACCATCTTGTTCTCGATCGGGACGTCGTCCGGCACGTTGGCCATGGCCATGACGCGCTCGACCATCTGGGCCTTGAACAGCCGCATCAGGTCGTCGCCGAGCGAGAGGTAGAAGCGGGACTCGCCGGGGTCGCCCTGACGGCCGGAGCGGCCGCGCAGCTGGTTGTCGATGCGGCGGGACTCGTGGCGCTCGGTGCCCAGCACATACAGCCCGCCGAGCTCCTTGACCTCCTCGAATTCGGCCTTGACCGCGGCCTCGGCCTTCTCCAGCGCCGCGGGCAGCCCGGCCGCCCACTCCTCGGCGTGCTCGACCGGGTCGAGGCCGCGCTGGCGCAGCTCCGCCTCGGCGAGGTCGTCGGGGTTGCCGCCGAGCTTGATGTCGGTGCCGCGGCCGGCCATGTTCGTGGCGACGGTGACCGCGCCCCTGCGCCCGGCCTGGGCGACGATCGAAGCCTCACGGTCGTGCTGCTTCGCGTTGAGCACCTCGTGCGGCACGCCGCGCTTGGCGAGCTGCTGGGAGAGGTACTCGGACTTCTCCACGGAGGTGGTGCCGACCAGGACCGGCTGGCCCTTCTCGTGCTTCTCGACGATGTCCTCGACGACCGCGTCGAACTTGGCCACCTCGGTGCGGTAGATCAGGTCGGACTGGTCGAGGCGGGCAAGCGGGCGGTGGGTCGGGATCGGGACGACGCCGAGCTTGTAGATCTGGTGGAACTCGGCGGCCTCGGTCATCGCCGTACCGGTCATACCGGAGAGCTTGCTGTAGAGGCGGAAGAAGTTCTGCAGGGTGATCGTGGCGAGGGTCTGGTTCTCGTCCTTGATCTCCACCGCTTCCTTCGCCTCGATCGCCTGGTGCATGCCCTCGTTGTAGCGGCGACCGGCGAGGATACGGCCGGTGTGCTCGTCGACGATCATGACTTCGCCGTCCATGACGACGTAGTCCTTGTCCTTCTTGAAGAGCTCCTTGGCCTTGATCGCGTTGTTGAGGTAGCCGACCAGCGGGGTGTTGACCGACTCGTACAGATTGTCGATCCCCAGCCAGTCCTCGACCTTCGTGACGCCCGACTCGTGGATGGCGACGGTGCGCTTCTTCTCGTCGACCTCGTAGTCGCCGGTCTCTTCTTCGCCCTTCTGCGGGTTCGCCGCCTCGCCCCTGGTCAGGCGGGTGACCAGCTTCGCGAAGTCGCCGTACCACTTGGTGGCCTGGTCGGCCGGGCCGGAGATGATCAGCGGCGTACGGGCCTCGTCGACGAGGATCGAGTCCACCTCGTCGACGACGGCGAAGTTGTGGCCGCGCTGCACCAGCTCGTCCTTCGACCACGCCATGTTGTCGCGCAGATAGTCGAAGCCGAACTCGTTGTTGGTGCCGTAGGTGATGTCGCACGCGTACTGCTCACGGCGCTGCGCGGGCGTCATATTGGCGAGGATGCAGCCCACCTCGAGGCCGAGGAACTTGTGCACCCGGCCCATCCACTCCGAGTCGCGCTCGGCCAGGTAGTCGTTCACCGTGATCAGGTGGACGCCCTTGCCGGACAGCGCGTTCAGATACGCGGGGAGCGTGCCGACGAGGGTCTTGCCCTCACCGGTCTTCATCTCGGCCACATACCCCAGGTGCAGCGCCGCGCCGCCCATCAGCTGGACGTCGTAGTGGCGCTGCCCGAGCACCCGCTTGGCCGCCTCGCGCACAGTGGCGAACGCCTCGGGCATCAGATCGTCAAGGGTCTCGCCGTCGGCGTACCGCTCCTTGTACTCGTCGGTCAGGGCGCGGAGCTCGGCGTCGGAGAGGTTGACGAAGTCCTCTTCGATGGAATTGACCTGGTCCGCGATGCGGTGCAGCTTGCGCAGGATCTTTCCTTCGCCTGCACGCATGAGCTTGTTGAGGACGGACACGTAGGCTGACTCCTTGCCGGTCGGGCCTGGCACGGTCGGGTGCGCTGGCGCGGCATTATCAAGGGGCGCAGGCCCCGCCGCAACGGCCATCGTAAGACAGGACCCCACCACGCCGGGAGGTCCGTCACTACGAGGAACCGTTGTCACCTCTCTGCGTGAACGTACGAGGCGCGCCGCAGGTGCCCCTGAACCGGGAAAACCACTGCGATCCTCCCGGCCGCGGCTCACACTCTGGCCATGGAACCTGTCACCCTCACCACCGAGCGCCTGCTGCTGCGCCCCTTCCAGCCCTCCGACACCGACGCGGTCCACGCCGCCTGCCAGGATCCGGACATCCAGCGCTGGACCCCCGTGCCCGTCCCGTACAGGCGAGCGGACGCGGAGGAGTTCGTCCGGCGGATCTGCCCACTGGAATGGCGGGACGACATCGGCTACCGCTTCGCCGTGGTGACCCGGGACGGCAGCGCGCTGGTCGGCGCCATGGCCCTGGTACGCCTGACCTGGCTGCGCACCGAGGAGCGCCAGGCGGAGCTGGGCTACTGGACGGCGCCGGAGCACCGGCGGCGCGGGTACACCGGCGAGGCGGCGCGGGCCGCGGTCGAGTGGGCCTTCACTCGGCTGGGGGTGGAGCGGCTGGAGTGGTGCGCCCAGGTCGGCAACGAGGGCTCGCGGGCGGTGGCGCTGGCGGCGGGGTTCCGGATGGAGGGCATCGACCGGGCGCGGATCGTCCACAACGGGACCCGGCGGGACGCCTGGCGAGCCGCGGTCCTGCCCTCGGACTGGGGGCTGCCCCAGGCGACGCCGTACCTGCCCGCGCCCGAGCAGAACGCCGAACCCGCCCGCGCCTGACCCGCACCTCGCACCTCGCACCTGGCACCTAGCACCTCGCACGCGCCGTCGCGGCCCTCGCTGTCAGTGGCGCCCTCTACGGTGTTCGGCATGACGATTGCAGCGTCCGAGTCCGCGTCCGGCCCCAAGAGCCCCAAGCCCGAGGTCACCCTGTCCGCCGACGAGGCGCGCCGGATCGCGCTGCGCGCCCAGGGGCTGCTCGGGGCGCCGGACCGGCGGGCCGGGGTGCGGGGGGTGCTGCGCCATCTGGGGGCGGTGCAGCTGGACACCATCTCGGTGCTGGCCCGCTCCCACGAGCTCATTCCGTACGCGCGGCTCGGCGCGGTCGGCCGGGCGGCGGTCGAGTCGGCGTACTGGACCGAGACCCACGCCTTCGAGTACTGGTCGCACGCCGCCTGTGTGCTGCCGATCGAGGAGTGGCCGTACTTCGCGTTCCGGCGCCGCGCCTACCGCGCCCGCCCGCACTGGTACCACGAGCTGCCGGACGGGGCGTACGAGACGGTCGTGAAGCGGCTGCGCGAGGACGGTCCGCTGACCGCGACGGAGCTGGGCGGGGCCAAGAACGGCGGCCCGTGGTGGGACTGGTCGGCGGCCAAGGTCGCCGTGGAGCGGGCGCTGATGTACGGCGAGGTGGTGTGCGTCGAGCGGCGCGGCTGGAAGCGGGTGTACGACCTGGCGGAGCGCGCCGTGCCGGACGTCCTGCGCCATGACGACCTGGACGACGCGGAGTGTCTGCGGCGGCTGGTGGGGCTCGCCGGACAGGCCCTGGGGGTAGGCACCCGCGCGGATATCGCCGACTACCACCGGCTGAAGGCCGAGCAGGTGGACGCGGTGATCGCGGACTCGGGCCTGGTGCCGGTGACGGTGGCCGGCTGGGACAAGGCGGCCTGGGCCGACCCGGAGGCACTGGCCGCCCCGGTGCGCGGCCGCCATCGCACGACCCTGCTGTCGCCCTTCGACTCCCTCATATGGGACCGCGCCCGCACCGAGCGGATCTTCGGCTTCACCCACCGGCTCGAGGCGTATGTGCCCAAGCCCAAGCGGATCCATGGCTATTTCGCCATGCCGCTGCTGTCCGGCGGGCGGCTGCTCGGCCGCGTCGACCCCGCCCGCGAGGGGAAGACCCTGGTGGCCCGACAGGTGTCGCTGGAGGGGCCCAAGGCCGTGGCGCCCATGGCCCAGGCGCTGCTGGAGGCGGCCGGGTGGGTGGGGTGCGATTCCGTGCGGATCGAGCGCGTCGACCACCCGGAGCTCGCCGCCGCGCTCACGGCGGCGGTCTCCTGACCGCTCACCTGATCTCGAGGATCTTCTCCCGCATCGCATAGACCACGGCCTCCATCCGGGAGTGCAGCTGCAGCTTCTCCAGGATGTTGCGGACGTGGTTCTTCACCGTGTTCTCGCTGATGAACAGCTCCTTGGCGATGTCACGGTTGTTCATGCCCGTGGCCACCAGCTTGAGCACCTCCAACTCCCGGTCGGTGAGCCGCGGCGCGGGCACCAGCCGCCGCTCGTCGGTGCGCTGGATCATCGACTTGAACTCGGTGAGGAGCTTGGACGCCATCGACGGGCTTATCTGCGACTGCCCGTCGGCGACCGCCCGGATCGCGGTGGACACCTCGTCGGTCGAGATCTCCTTGAGTAGATAGCCGGTGGCGCCCGCCTTGATCGCGTCGTAGAGGTCCGCCTCCTCGTCGCTGATCGTCAGCATGATGATCTTCGCGCTGGGCGCCACCTCCTTGATGGAGGTGCATGCCTCGATGCCGCCGCGCTTGGGCATCCGCACATCCATCAGCACGATGTCCGGCAGCAGATCGGCTGCCTTGTCCACCGCCTCGGCGCCGTCCCCCGCCTCGCCGACGACCTGGATGTCCTCCTCCTGGGCCAGGACGATCTCCAGGCCGCGCCGGAAAAGCGCATGGTCGTCCACCACGAGGACCCGGATCGGCTCCTTGCGCGGCTCACCGCGCGGCTCGTCCCTGTCCCGTGCGACGCCGTGGTCATCGCCGTCGGTCGCGGGCCCGAAGCTGTCCGCCATCGTTCCTCCCCCTGAAGGCCATGGCCCCTGCTGTCCGCACTTGGCTGTGCATGGTGCTATACGGCGGCGACAACCGGTCTTCTCGATATGAGGGTTGGCCGCTGAGCCATGATTTCATGCCTGGCGGACGCTGTGGTGCCGCCGTGGTCGCACGGAGGTGCCCCGGGGGCGCCCCGGGGGCGCATCGGTGCTCGGGGGCATCACGCCAGATGCGACCACGGACCACAGCGGGACCGTGCGGCACACCCGCCACACGGTCCCGTCCGTCCCGATCAGCCTCCCAGCGCGCCACCGGCGCCGCCGGGCTCCTCCCCGACGAACGCCTCGGGCTTGAGGTGGATGACCCCGTAGTCATAGCCATGGCGCCGGTAGACGACGCTGGGCTGGCCAGTGTCGGAGTCGACGAACAGATAGAAGTCGTGCCCGACCAACTCCATCTCATAGAGCGCCTGGTCGAGCGTCATGGGGGCGGCGGCGTGGGTCTTCTCCCGGACCACCAGGGGACCTTCGCCCTGGACCTCCAGCGGCCCCATCCTCGTGGTGGGGACGGTTTCCGACGTGCGCTGGGCGGCGATTTCCCCATGGCCGTTGATACGGGCCGCGTTCGGCACCGTCACGGCCACGTCGCTGGCGGGAATGCGGCCGTTGCCACGGCGCGTGTGGCGCTTGTCGTGCTGTTTGCGCATGCGCGCCTCCAGCTTGCCGGCTGCCAGGTCAAGCGCTGCGTACGGATCGGCAGCCGCGGCCTCCGCCCGGATCACCGGACCACGGGAGCGGAGGGTGATCTCCACTCGGTCGCAGCGGTCGGCCTGCCGGGGGTTGTGCTCCTTGGACACCTCGACGTCGAGGCTGATCACCTTGCCGTCGAGCTTCTGGATCTTGTCCAGCTTCAGCTTCTCGGCCACGTGCTTCCGGAACCGCTCGGGCACCTCTGTTTTACGGCCCTTGACGACGATGTCCACGCAGAACTCCGTTCCCGGGTCGCTCCGTCAAAGTCGGAGCTCATCCGTTGTGCACTGGGCTCCGGAATTTCTCCGGAGCTTGCTGCCTGGCGGCTTTCACCCCCTCCTCCCCGATGGCCAAGATCGCCACCCCTTCTTGTCATTAAAAGCCAAAAGGCACACGAAGCACGCCAAGCGGATAATGCGAGCTATTGCGCTCGCCGTTCCTCACAACCGAACATAGCTCGCCCGACCGGAAGTCGGCACCCCCTACCGGCACGTACCTCCGATCAGGTGTTTACGTCCGCTTATCATCAGCAACGATGGGCGTTCGTATTCAGTTCCACTTGGTGAGGGCGCCGCGATCTTGGTGAACGCGGGCGGGACGGCCCTGGTGATCGAGGGCGGGACGCCCAAGGTGATCGAGGGTGGGGCACCCATCGCGAACGCGCGGGGCGCGGCCGCCACGACGGCGGCGCCTGCGACCGAGCCGCCCGCGGCCCGCACCGCCCGCGCGGCCTCCGCGAGCGACGCTCCCGTGGTCATCAGATCGTCCACCAGCACCACCGGGCCCTCCGCCAACAGCCGCCCGCAGCCTGGCGCCGCGCCCAGCGCCCCGGTGAGATTTTCCAGCCGCCGCCGCGCGTCCAGCCCCGCCTGATCGGTCACCGCCCGCAGCTGCCGCAGGGCCGGCAGCACCCGCGCGGGCCGCCCGCCGCGCCGCAGCACCCCCGCCGCCGCCAGCGCGATGCGCCGGGCCGGATCATGGCCGCGCGCCGCGACCGCCCGCCGCGCCGAGGGCACCGGCACCAGCAGCAGCGGCCGCCAGGAGCGGTGACGGGCAGGGGGACGGGCGTGGGGATGGGGACGGGCATGGGGACGGGCATGGGGACGGGCATGGGGATGCGGATGGGGACAGGCCGCGCTCACCGCCGACGCCAGCGCCTCGCCCAGCGCCGCCGCCAGCCGCAGCTCTCCCCGCTCCTTGTGCGCGAGCAGCACCGCTCTGGCCTCGTCCTCGTAGGCCACCGCCGCATGGACGGGCGGCAGCCCCGGCGGGGGCGGGCTGGGCCGCACCGGCCGCGCCCCGGCCCCGCACAGCGCCGCGCGGCACCGCCCGCACAGCGCGCCGCCCGACCGGCCGCATCCCGCGCAGCCGGTCGGCAGCACCAGTCCGGCGATCTCCCGACTCCACATCCACATGGGCCCACTGTCGCGTCACCCTCACGGCCCCGCCACTCCTGTGGACAACCCTGTGGATAACTACGGGCCAACCACGGTGTGGCCGCGCCCATCCGGGTGAACGCGCCCCCATCCTGTTGACAGCCGACTGGTCGACGCCCAGCCGGCTCGGAGGCGGAGGGCGCGGAGGAGGCGGACCGTTACCCCGGATACACCGGAAGCGACCCCTCCTTGGCCACGGTCTTCCAGTCCGAATTCGGCGGCAGCCGTACGATCCCGTCGTTCGTCGTCTCGGCGATCAACGGCCGGTTCGACCCCTCGAAAGCCGCGACCGACTCCACCCCGTTCGGCCCGGGTACGGCCGGGACGTCAGCCGGCGAGCCGTCCGTCTCCACGTACTGCAGCCGCTGCACCCCGCCCGACTCACGGCCCGCGACCACCAGCCGACTGCCCCCGGCCCATGAGACGGCGTCCACGTCCTCCAGCCGCGGGGAGACCGAGTGCAGCCCCCGCACCGACAGCTTGGGAGCTTCCTCGCCGCCCCACCGCTCGACGCGGCCGAGCTGCAGCGTCGTATGCCCGGCGCGCTTGACCAGCATCGCGATCCGGGTGCCGTCCGCGGACATCCGCAGCGCCGTGATCACGCCGCCGTCCAGATCCGGCAGCTGGACCTCGTCCGCCTTCTCCTCGCCCTCGCGCAGCCGCAGCAGCTTGGGCTGCTGCGGATTGCGGTCGGCGACCCACAGACCGCCGAGGCCGTCCCAGCTCGGCGCCGACAGCCCGTGCTCCGCGCTGCCGCCCTGGCTGCGCAGCCTCGCCTTGCCGAGCTGGACGCCGGACGTGAGCTCGGTCACATACAGCGAGCGGCCGTCCTTGGTGACCCCCGCGGCAAGCCGCTCGTCCCGGGACACCGCCACCGACCCGAGGCCGACGCCGTCCTCACCGAACGGCCCCGGCACGGCCTGCGGCTGCCGCGCGTCGTCGGACAGCCGGACCACCCGGTTGTCGGCGTCCACGAAGTACTGATGGTCCCCCCGGCCGTAAACCCCTTCCGGCGCGAAGGAGCGCGCCGCGTCGCGGGACAGCGTGCACAGCTCCGCGCCGTCCTGCCGCTCCAGCCGTACGCTGCGGACCTCCGACGCCGGCTGCTTCATGCCCTGGACCGTGAACAGCAGCTGGGCCGCCATACGGGAGCAGCGCGCCTGGCCCACATGTACCGCGCGGTCGCTCAGCCGCACCTTCAGCGCCTTCGAGTCGTCGAGGTCCACCTGCTCGTCCTGGCTGCCCAGCGTCGTACCGGCGGGGAAGGAGGTGCTGACCACCGGGTTCAGCCAGCTCGTCGGCCCGTCGAGAAGGGCCTTCACGGCCGCGGTGACCGGGTCCACGCCCCGCCGCAGATAGACCGGGTCGGCGACCAGCACACCCTGCCCCGCCCGCGCGCTCCCGGCGTCCGGGCCCAGCTCGGCGAAGTAGTACTTGTTGACCGACTCATACATGCGCTGGAAGTCGGGCTCGCCCAGCACCAGGCCGCGCGGCAGTCGGTCGATCCGCCACTCCGACCCGACCTTCGACAGATGGACGCGCTCCAGGTAATCGCCGCCGGAGGACCGGTACGCATGCGTGGCGTCCACCGTGGCGATCCGCTTGCCGGAGAGCACCACGGTCCTTCCGTCGCTGTCCCGGTCTCCCGGATCGGCCTCCACCCGCACCTCCGGCGCCTGTTCGAGCACCGTGGTGGCGGCCAAGGGGGCCCACTGCCGTGCGGCGCCCTTGGTCAGGTACTCCTTGGCCGTGGCCAGGTTCCCCTCGTCACTGGTCGTCGCCTCCAAGAAGCCGTTGACGAGCTCGGTGGGCTGCTCGCCCTTGCCCGGGCTCACCCCGTACACCTGCACTCGCGTATCGACACCCGTACGCGGCGAGGAGTCCACTCGGCGCACATCCCCGCTGTCGGGCATCGAGGCACAGCCGGTGAGCAGCAGCGCGCCGCAGGCGAGCAGCGCGGGCGCGCCCGGCAGCCGGCGCGTGCGGCGGAGGCGGTAGCGGTCAGCGCCCACGGGGGCGGCCCTCCCGTTCGGTCGGTGTCGTGTGTGCCGCATCAGCCGCGGTACCAGCCGCCGTATCAGCCGCGGTATCAGCCGCCGCGTCGACCGCACCCGGCCGCGGGCCCGGCGTAGCCGGCGTGCCTCGGGCCGCACCCCGGGGCACCACGCGGGCGCCGTTGCCCGGCAGCGCGGTGGGGTCGGCCGTCGGCGTGGGCAGGCCCGCGCCGCCGGGGAGCCGCGGCAGGTCGGCGCCGGACAGCGCGGACTTCGGCTGCGCGGGTACGGCCGCCAGCCGCTCCCCCGCGCCCTCGCGCGGAGCCGACCCTGCGGCCCCGGTGGCCTCCGCACCCCGCCCCGACGCCAGGTTGCGCCGGGAGTCCTCGGGCTCCAGCGGGATGGGCGAGCCGCGCAGCGAGTCGCCCGCCGTACGCGGCAGGGTCAGCCGGAACTGCGAACCGCCGCCGGGCTCGCCCCACGCCTGCAGCCAGCCGCCGTGCAGCCGCGCGTCCTCCACCGCGATCGACAGGCCGAGGCCGGTGCCGCCCGTCGTACGGGCACGGGCCGGATCGGCCCGCCAGAAGCGGTTGAAGACGCGGGTCGCCTCGCCCGGCTTCAGCCCGACGCCGTAGTCGCGCACCGCGACCGCGACCGCCCCGCCCGCAGCGGCCAGCCGTACGATCACATCCCGGCCCTCGCCGTGCTCCACGGCGTTGACCACGAGATTGCGCAGCACCCGCTCCACCCGCCGGGCGTCCGCCTCCGCCATCACCGGCTGGTCGGCGCCGCGCACCACGATCCGGGTGCCCTTGGCCTCGGCAAGCGGCTCGGCCCCGTCGACCACCCGGGTCACCACATCGCGCAGATCGATCGGCTCGGCCTCCAGAGCGGCCGCGCCCGCGTCGAACCGGCTGATCTCCAGCAGATCCGACAGCAGCGACTCGAACCGGTCGACCTGGCCCCACAGCAGCTCGGCCGAGCGCGCCGTGATCGGGTCGAAGTCCTCGCGCGCGTCATGGATGACATCCGCCGCCATCCGTACGGTCGTCAGCGGCGTCCGCAGCTCATGGGAGACGTCCGAGACGAAGCGGCGCTGCATCCGGGACAGCTCCTCCAGCTGCATGATCTTGACCTGGAGGTTCTGCGCCATCTTGTTGAACGACTCGCCGAGCCGCGCGATGTCGTCCTCACCAGTGACCTTCATCCGCTCCTGCAGCAGCCCGGCCGCCAGCCGCTCGGAGATCCCGGCCGCCATCCGCACCGGCGTGACCACCTGCCGGACCACCACCCAGGCGATGGCGCCGAGCAGCACCACCACGAAGACCCCGGCCGTCGCCAGCGTCCCCTTCACCAGGCTGAGCGACTTCTCCTCCTGCGTGAACGGGAAGAGGTAGTACAGCTGGTAGGGATCGCCGTGGTTGTCGTTGAGCCGCTTGCCGATGATCAGCGCGGCCTCGGAGTCCTTGGAGCTGTTGTGCCGGATCCGGCCGTACTGCTCGTACGGCGTGGTGCGCGCGTCGTCCACCTTCTTGCGCAGCTCGGCCGGGACGCTGTCCTGCTCGACATCGCCGGAGACGCGCGCCCCACGGCTGACGAGGCGGGGCGTCTCGCCCGAGGCGGAGCTGAGCGCCACCACCGAGTACGCGCCCTTGCCGCCGCTGGCGAGCTGCGCCACCAGCTCGTTCAGCCAGCTGGCGGCGTCCTGGCGGCCCCGGCCACTGGCGTCGGCCCCGTCCCCGCTGCGGTTGTCGCTGGTGCGGTCGGCCATCTGCTCGGCGACCTGGAACCCGCCGGCCGCCTGCCCCTGCGCCGCATGCCGCTTGGCGTCCAGCAGCCCGTTGCGCACCTGCCCGATGACGACCAGGCCGAGCAGCAGCACCACACCGAGCGACATCAGCAGGGTGGTCGCGACCACCCGCAGCTGGATATTGCGCCGCCACAGCCGGGCAGCGGGCAGCAGCGGACGGCGCACCCACCGCCCGAACAGCCGGATCAACGGATGCGCGGGGCCGCCGGACGCCCCGTCCGGCAGCAGCTGCCCACCGCTCCACAGCCGCCGCAGCAGCGGAATCTCAGCCGCCGGGTCGACGGGCCGCCCCGGACGCGCGCCCTCCGGGGCTCCACCCGCCGGTCTGCCGGCAGGCGGAGCCGAGCCGACCTCCGGCATCTCAGCTGGGCCCGGCCTTGTAGCCGACGCCGCGCACGGTCACCACGATCTCCGGCCGCTCCGGGTCCTTCTCGACCTTCGAGCGCAGCCGCTGCACATGCACATTGACCAGCCGGGTGTCGGCGGCATGCCGATAGCCCCACACCTGCTCGAGCAGCACCTCACGGGTGAAGACCTGCCACGGCTTGCGCGCCAGCGCGACCAGCAGATCGAACTCCAGCGGCGTCAGCGCTATCGACTGGCCGTCCCGCTTCACCGAGTGGCCGGCCACATCGATCACCAGATCGCCGATGGCCAGCTGCTCCGGGGCCGGCTCCTCCGACCGCCGCAGCCGCGCGCGAATCCGCGCCACCAGCTCCTTGGGCTTGAACGGCTTGACGATGTAGTCATCCGCCCCGGACTCAAGACCGACCACCACATCGACCGTGTCGCTCTTCGCGGTCAGCATGACGATCGGCACCCCGGACTCGGCCCGGATCAACCGGCACACCTCGATGCCGTCCCGCCCGGGGAGCATCAGATCGAGCAGTACCAGATCCGGTTTGGTCTCGCGGAAAGCGGCGAGAGCCTTATCGCCGTCCGACACGAACGACGGTTCAAAGCCTTCGCCGCGCAGCACGATGCCGAGCATCTCTGCCAGTGCGGTGTCGTCGTCGACGACAAGGACGCGTCCCTTCATTTGGCCATCATCCCATTACCCGATCGTGACCTGGCGCACAGCTCCGCGATACCGTCCCCGGTGACCGGCGAGACCGCCCCCGCCTCGGTGACGATGGCCGTCACCAACTCCGGTGGTGTGACGTCGAAAGCCGGGTTGTAGGCCTGTGTGCCCAGCGGCGCGACGGGTATCCCGGTGCCCGCGTGCGCCCCCGCGGCCGGAGCATAGGGAACTGTGATGTCTGTCACTTCATGCCCCGGGCGCTGCTCGACCTCGATCGACGCGCCGTCCGCGGTGGCCAGGTCCAGCGTGGTGGTCGGCGCCACGACGACGAACGGCACATGGTGGTAGCGGGCCAGCACCGCCAGCGGATAGCTGCCGACCTTGTTGGCCACCGAGCCGTCCGCGGCTATCCGGTCCGCGCCGATCAGAACCGCGTCGACCTCTCCCGCCGCGAACAGCGAACCCGCCGCGTTGTCGGTGAGCAGTGTGTACGCCATGCCCGCGCGGGCCGCCTCGTACGCGGTCAGCCGCGCGCCCTGCAGCAGCGGGCGGGTCTCGTCCACCCACAGCCGCCGCAGCTGCCCGGCCCGGTGCACCGCCGCGGCCACGGCCAGGGCGGTGCCCCCGCCGCCGGAGACCAGTGCGCCGGTGTTGCAGTGGGTCAGGATGCGGTAGCCGCCCGCGGGCAGCAGCTCGTCGAGGAGGGCCAGGCCGTGCTCCGCCATCCGATCGCTGGCCTCGGCGTCCTCCCGGTGCAGCGCGCGGGCCTCGGCCAGGGCCGCGGCCGCGGCCCCCTCGGCGTCCGCCCCGCCCTTCGCCGCCGCGTGGTACGCGGCGGCGGCGCGGCGCACCCCGTAGCCGAGGTTGACGGCCGTCGGCCGGGCGTGCGCCAGCGATTCGGCGGCCTCGTCCACATCGAAACCGCGCACCGCGGCGAGGGCGACGCCGTAGGCCCCGGCGATACCGAGCAGCGGAGCGCCCCGCACGGCGAGCGAACGGATCGCCTCCACCAGCACCGGTACGTCGGTGCACACCAACTCGACCTCTTCGGCGGGAAGTCGCGTCTGGTCCAGGATCACCAGCACGGGACCTTCCGGCGGTTCCTCCCAGCGCAGGGCGAGCGCGGCGGGCGATACGTCGGCGCCCCGGTCCACTGAGTGCTGATCAGCCATTGGTCCAGTCTGCCCTCTGCGGCCCCAAGTATTGAAGGCCCCAGCATGGGAGGCCCCACGTATTGAAACGTCCGCCACGCCCGACGCCCACCGTCCGGCCACGTCCACCGTGGCACGATGACTGCCAACCTGCCGCCGCCGCGCACTCGCGACAGCCCGGCGGCCGCCCTTCGCCCTTACGGGACCGACCTCATGGAGCGACGATGAACGACTCTCCGGGCTGGGCACCGCCCGGACCGTCCCCCACCGATGGACCGCAGCAGCCACCACAGCAGCCGACGCAGGGCTCGACAGGACAGAGCCCGGGCCCTGTCCTGCCCGACCAGCCTGGACCGGACCGCGCTACGGCAGAAAGCCCCACGGCGGACGGCCCTGCGGCCGACGGGAGTGCTGCGGATCAGGTGGCGACGGACCGACCCTCATGGGGCGCGAAGTGGGCGGAGCGGCAACCACCCGCAGGGCACTGGACGGCGCACCCAGGCGGCGTCCCCGCGCCACCACCCGCCCCTCCGCCGGGCCCCGCGGGTCCGGGCGGTCCAGCAGGCCCTGCCTCGTACGGAAGCTGGGGGGCCGGCTGGACTCCGCCGCCGCCCGCACCGCGGCCCGGCGTCATCCCGCTACGGCCCCTGAGCGTCGGCGAAATCCTCGGCGGGGCGATGTCCACCCTGCGCGCCCACTGGCGGCCGGTGCTCGGCGTGTCCCTTGCCATCGCCCTCGTCACCCAGGCCGCGACCACGGTCGCCACGGGACTGTGGTTCCGGGACACGAACGGGCTCGACTCGATCGAGAACGACCCGAATCCGAGCGTACGAGAGGCCCTGGACGCCCTCGGCCACGCTCTGCAGGGCAGTGCCGTCCCCTTGGCGGCCGGAGTCCTCGGCACGATGGTCACCACGGCGCTGCTGACGATCGTGATCGGCCGGGCCGTACTGGGACGGTCCGTGTCGCCCGGTGAGGTGTGGCGCGATGCCCGCCCGCGCCTGCTCCAGTTGTGCGGTCTGCTGCTCCTGTTGCCCGGACTCGTGGCCGCCACCTTCGCCGCCGGCCTGGCGCCGGGACTTCTGCTCATCGCCGTCGGCGCGGACAGCGAAGGCGCGGCGCTGGCCTTGCTGGGCGGGCTCGGCGCGACAGCCGCCGCCCTGTGGCTCTGGATCCGCTACAGCCTCGCCGCGCCCGCCCTGATGCTGGAGAAGCAAGGACTCAGCGCGGCCATGCGCCGCTCCGCCAAGCTCGTGGGCGGCGCGTGGTGGCGAGTGCTCGGCATCCAGCTCCTCGCGCTACTCATCGCCTTTGTCGTCTCCGCCATCGTCGAGATCCCGACCAGCATCGTCGGAATGGCCATCGGCGGCGACAATGCGATGGACTGGCTTTCCGGCGAGTCCGTCTCCGTCAGCTGGACATTTCTGGTGGTCATCGGAGTCGGCGGGGTCCTCGCCTCAACCATCACCCTGCCGGTCAGCGCGGGTGTCATCGCGCTCCTTTACGTGGACCAGCGCATCCGCCGCGAAGCCCTCGACCTGGAGCTCACTCACGCCGCGGAGATCCGGGGCGACGAAAAATAAAAATGCCTCGGTCCTGGGTA
>NZ_NCSM01000027.1 GCF_002224125.1 Streptomyces sp. NBS 14/10 | reverse complement strand
AGGGGCAGATCTTCGTCAAGGGCGAGGTGATCAAGACGGTGCCCGAGTCGAAGATCGTGGAGACCCTGATCGACGAGGCCATGAAGATCGCCGAGCAGATGGAGAAGGACGGCATCGCCTCCGGAGAGCCCGAGGTCTCCGTCACCGGCTGACGCCACCGCGCGCCCGCGGCCACACCGCCCGCACCCGACCGGACCACGGCCCCGTCGGTGAACGCGGGCGGTGGCCTGGGCGACCCCCGAGGTACAGTGCGGAGAATCGAATCTTCTGGCCCTCGGCCGCAACCGGTGAGGCATACCGACACGTGCTGACGACGTCCACCACCAGGGTGCTCGAGCCCCACGAGCTCGACGAGGCCCTTGCGGTCCTCGACCGCGACCCGGTCTCCAACGCCTTCGTCGCCGCCCGCGTCCAGGTCGCCGGCCTGGACCCCTGGCGGCTCGGCGGCGAGATGTGGGGCTGGTACAACGGTGGCCGGCTGGAATCGCTCTGCTACGCGGGAGCCAACCTCGTCCCCATCTGCGCCACCCGTGAGGCCGTACGCGGCTTCGCCGAGCGCGCCCGCCGGGCCGGCCGTCGCTGCTCCTCCATCGTCGGCCCCGCCGACACCACCACCGAGCTCTGGTCGCTGCTCGAGCCCAGCTGGGGCCCGGCCCGCGAGGTCCGCGCCCACCAGCCGCTCATGGCCACCACCATGCCCGCCGGTATCGCGCCCGACCCGCTCGTCCGCCGCGTCCGCAAGGACGAAATGGACGTGATCATGCCCGCCTGCGTGGCCATGTTCACCGAAGAGGTCGGCGTCTCGCCGCTCGCCGGCGACGGCGGGCTGCTCTACCAGGCCCGGGTCGCCGAACTCGTCAGCCACGGGCGATCCTTCGCCCGGATCGAGAACGGCCGGGTCGTCTTCAAGGCCGAGATCGGCGCCGCCACCCGCCACGCCTGCCAGATCCAGGGCGTCTGGGTCGCCCCCGAATACCGCGGCCGCGGGCTGTCCGAGACCGGTATGGCCGCCGTCCTGCACTATGCGCTGAACGAGGTCGCGCCCGTCGTCAGCCTCTACGTCAACGACTTCAACACCGCCGCCCGCGCCGCCTACCGCCGCGTCGGCTTCCAGGAGGTCGGCGCCTTCATGAGTGTGCTGTTCTGATCGACGGCCCAGTAACGGCCCAGTAGGGTGCCGCCCATGCTGCATCAACCAGGCGAGGGGCCATCGGACCCGCAGGGCGTCATCGTGGGGCCGCTCGACCTCGCCGCGCGCGTGGACGAGGCCCTTGCCGTGCAGGCGATCGCCTTCGGGCTCACCGACGAGGAGGCCGGAGTGCGGCGCCACATCGTGCTGCGCCACCTCACCAGCCCGGGCGCCCGCGCGCTGGGCGCCACCACCCCCGCCGGGCGGCTCGTCGGCTTCGTCTACGGCATGCCCAACGACCGCACGCACTGGTGGTCCACCGTCGTCGAGCCGTATCTGCGCGACACCGGCCACGAGGACTGGCTGGACGACTCCTTCGTCATCACCGAACTGCATGTCCACCCCGACTACCAGCAGCACGGCATCGGCCGGTCGCTGATCACCACCATCACCGACGGAGCGGAGCAGCCGCGCTCCATCCTCTCCGCGATCGACGTCGAGAGCCCCGCCCGCCACCTCTACCGCACCCTCGGCTACCGCGACCTCGCCCGCCCCGTGCTCTTCCCGAGCGCGCCGACCCCGTACGCGGTCATGGGCGCCCCGCTCCCGCTGCGCCGCTGATTCCCCGTAGCCTTCCCCCGGTACGCCTTCCCCTGGTTCATTCGGTTCATTTCCCGGTGGGTGGCGGCAGCGGTTAATCTCCTGGACATCCCATCTCGTACGCAGGAGAAGAACCATGGCCCAGGCCCACGTCCAGCGCATGTCCAGGTTGATGTTGAAGACGCTGCGCGAGGACCCGGCCGATGCCGAGACCGCCAGCCACAAGCTGCTCGTCCGCGCCGGCTATGTCCGCCGCACCTCCGCGGGCATCTGGACCTGGCTGCCCATCGGCAAGAAGGTCCTGGAGAACGTGGCGCGGATCGTCCGCGAGGAGATGGACGCCATCGGCGCCCAGGAGGTCCTGCTGCCCGCCCTGCTGCCCCGTGAGCCGTACGAGGCCAGCGGCCGCTGGAACGAGTACGGCGACCTGCTGTTCCGGATCAAGGACCGCAAGGGCGCCGACTACCTCCTCGGCCCGACCCACGAGGAGATCTTCACCCAGACGGTCAAGGACCAGTGCACGTCCTACAAGGACCTGCCCGTGATCCTCTACCAGATCCAGACCAAGTACCGGGACGAGGCCCGGCCGCGCTCCGGTGTGCTGCGCGGCCGCGAGTTCCAGATGAAGGACTCGTACTCCTTCGACACCACCGACGAGGGCCTGGCCGAGTCCTACCGGCTGCACCGTGAGGCCTACCAACGGATCTTCGAACGCCTCGGCCTGGACTACCGCATCGTCTCCGCGATCTCCGGCGCCATGGGCGGCTCCGCCTCCGAGGAGTTCCTGGCCCCGGCCGCGGCCGGCGAGGACACCTTCGTGGACTGCCCGAACTGCGACTACGCGGCCAACACCGAGGCCGTCACGCTCGCCCTCACGCCCGTCGAGGGCGCCGAGCACGGCCCGGTCGAGGAGCTGGACACCCCCGACACCCCCACCATCGACACCCTCGCCGAGCACCTGAACATCCCGGCCTCCGCCACCCTGAAGAACCTCCTCGTCAAGGTCGACGGCGAGATCACCGCGGTGGGCGTCCCCGGCGACCGCGAGGTGGACCTCGGCAAGCTCGCCGAACACCTCGCCCCCGCCGAGGTCGAGGTCGTCACCGCCGAGGACTTCGCCGACCGCCCCGACCTGGTCCGCGGCTACATCGGCCCGCAGGGCCTGGCCGGGAAGTCCTTCCGCTACCTCGCCGACCCGCGCGTCGCGCCCGGCACCGCGTGGGTGACCGGCGCCAACAAGCCCGGCAAGCACGCGCGCAACGTCGTCTGCGGCCGGGACTTCGAGGTCGACCAGTACCTCGACGTCGTGGTGGTCAGGCCCGGCGACCCCTGCCCCCGCTGCGGCGCCGGTATCGAGCTCGACCGGGCCATCGAGATCGGCCACATCTTCCAGCTCGGCCGGAAGTACGCCGACACCTTCCAGCTCGATGTGCTCGGCCAGAACGGCAAGCCGGTCCGGGTCACCATGGGCTCCTACGGCATCGGCGTCTCGCGCGCCGTGGCCGCGCTCGCCGAGCAGACCCACGACGGGTCCGGGCTGTGCTGGCCCCGCGAGGTCGCCCCGGCCGACGTCCACATCGTCGCGGCGGGCAAGGCGCTCCAGACCGAGCTGGCCCTGGAACTCGCGGACAAGCTGGGGACGGCGGGCGTCCGCGTCATGGTCGACGACCGGGCCGGGGTCTCCCCGGGCGTGAAGTTCACCGACGCCGAGCTGATCGGCGTGCCCACGATCCTGGTCGTCGGCCGTGGCGCGAAGGACGGCGTGGTGGAGCTCAAGGACCGCCGCACGGGCGAGCGCGAGGAGCTGCCGGTCGACGAGGCGCTGTCCCGCCTCACCGTCTGACGGGCTTCAGAGGCCCGGCGCCCTTTCCGTGCCCTGGTCGCTCCGCGGAGCGACCAGGGCACGGAAAGGGACGCGGGAGGGGCGCCGGGCGGGGCGGGCGGGCCTACAACCAGCCCGCGAACTCCAGCAGCAGCTCGCCCCGCCGCCGGTCGCCGACCGCGGCGTGCCGCAGCCCGGCCTCGACCGCGCGGAACAGCGTCCAGCCCCGCAGCCGGTCCCGGTCGACGTCCAGTGAGTCCGCCAGCTTCGCGACACGGCGCCGCGCGGCCGCGGCGGGCCCCGAACCGGCCGCCAGGTCCTCGAAGCGGTCGAGCACCAGCTGCGCCAGGTCGTACGCCCGCTCGCCGACGAGCGGCGCGGGCCCCACGGCCAGCCACGGGGAGCGCTCCCCGGCCAGCATCTTGCCCTGGCGGAAGTCGCCGTGCAGCAGGAGGTGTTCCGGCGCCTGCCCGGACAGCGCCTCGCGCAGCTCCAGCGCCTCGTCGACGAGTGGCCGCGCGTCCACCGCCCAGGTCCCGGCGGCGATCAGCCGCAGCGTCTCGACCCCCTTGCCGGTCCGGGCCGCGACCGAGTCGAAGGGGTGCCCCTCGGCAGGTGGCACCCACAGCCGGCGCACCGCGCCCGCCGCCTCCAGCAGCGCCTTGGCCTCGGGGAGCGAGCGCAGCGACACCGCGCCGTGCAGCCGCTCCAGCAGCAGCGCCCCGTTCTCGGGATCGTCGCGCAGCAGCTGCACCGCGCCCCAGCCGTTCCAGTGCGCGAGCGCCGCCCGCTCATGCCCCGCGTACGGGCCCGGCGCCGGGAACTTGAGCGTCGCGGGCGTGCCGTCGGCCTGCCGTACGAGCACGATGAGGCTGCTCCGGCCGCCCGGGCTCGGTACCCGCTCGAGCGTCAGCTCCCAGGCCCGCAGCTGGTGCGCGACCAGCTCGGGCAGTTTGGCCAGCCAGCCGCGGGCCGGGCTCTCGGGGTCGTTGCTCAGCGAGTCCAGCAGCCGCTGCGGCAGGGTGATGGGGGCCGCCTCAGGGTCTCCGGGCTGCGGTGCCGATACCATCGCCGAGCTGTCCCCTTTTCATCTGCTTTGTGTGTGGTTACGTCTGCGGCTCACCGGCTCCCGTACGGACTCGGTCGAGACTGCCGACAGACCATGATCCAACAGTCGCGGCCGACCGTCACAACTCGCCCGCGGACGCGCTCGCCGAGGCTGACGGACTTGGCGCGGCGGCGCGTTCGGTGAGCCCAGGGAAGGCTACGCCGCTGCCCCGCCAGCGCACCGCGCGGACCGCCGCCTCGCGCAGCGCCCCGGCCGCCTCGCGGCGCAGGGCGCCGTCGGCGGACCGCACCAGATCGGCGTAGACGGCGGCCACCCGGTTCTCCAGCTCCGCGGCGAGCCGCACCGCGGCCGCGGCGTCCGGGACCGCGAACGGCAGCGCGTAAGCGGGTGCCGCGCCCTCCGGTGTCCCGCCCAGATCGCGCACCGTACGCGCGAGCGCGTCCCGCCGCGCCCGATGCGCGGCGTACCCGTCCCGGGCCTCCTGCAGCCGGTCGTCACCGATCCGCCCACCGACCACGCCGTACCCGTAGACCGCGGCATGCTCGGCGGCCAGCGCCGCCTGCGTGGCCTTGAGCGCCATGGCGCGCTCCTCGCGACGCATGCGAGCCGTCGAGGCGGTCATCTCAGTCCCCTTCCGCGGCGCCCGGCGCCGCCGTTCGGTTGCCCGATGTGAGCAGGTAGGCGTGGGCGGCGCCGCAGGCGGCGATGGAGGCCAGGAGGCGGGCGAGCTCGGGTGGGGCGTCGCGGAGCGCGGCGGTGCGGGTGTCGGCGGTGTGGCGTTCGGCTCGGGCGAGCGCGGCCAGGGCCTTCTTCTCGTCCTTCGGGACATCCGGGACACGCGCCCCGCCCGCGGAAGCGGACGCGGAAGCAGACGGGGAAGCGGAAGCGGAAGGCGAAGCGGAGGAGGGCGAGGCGGACGCGGATGCGGGCGCGCGGAAGGCTTCGAGGTGGCGGGCCGTCTCCTCGCGCAGCGGCCGCAGCCGGTCCGCCAGCTTCGGATGCGCGTCGGCGGTCGCGTCGTAGCGTGCCAGAAGCGCGGCGGAGTCGCGCGCGCCCCGGGTACGCAGCCGCTCCTCGCCCGCCCGGGCCCCGGCCGCGTCGGGCCGGGCCCCGGAGCCGTCGGAGCAGCCGGCCAGCAGCGCGGCGGCCCCGATCGCACCGCCGGCCAGCAGGAGATTCCGCCGAGGCTGCGGCCGCTCACGGCCGCCATTGGTGATCACAGCAGGCGAGCGTACCCTCGCGCGGGGCGACCACCTGGCACCAGCCACCGAATCGTCAGTCGGCCGTCGGAACGGATAGGCTTTGACCTGACACGCGACCTTCCCACAACAGCACACGCGGCCGAGGAGTCACCCGGATGAGCACGACCCAGAGCGAGAGGCTGCGCGGACTGCTGGAACCGCTCGTCAGCGCGCGGGACCTGGATCTGGAAGAGGTCGAGGTGACGCCGGCCGGGAAGCGGCGCGTGCTCCGTATCGTGGTGGACTCCGACGACGGCGTGCAGTTGGACGCGTGTGCGGAGCTGAGCCGGGCGATCTCGCAGACGCTCGACGACACCGACGCGATGGGCCAGCACCCGTACGTTCTGGAAGTCACCTCTCCCGGTGCCGACCGGCCCCTGACCGAGCCGCGCCACTACCGCCGGGCCGCCGGCCGTCTGATCAAGGCGCGGCTGGCGGAGGGCGGTGAGCTGGTCGCGCGGATCACCGCGGTGGACGACGACGGGCTCGACGTGGAGGTGCCGGGCGTGAAGGGGCGCAGGCCCACCGCCCGACGGCTGGCCTTCAAGGAGATCTCCAAGGCGCGCGTGGAGATCGAGTTCAACCGTAAGCCCGCTGAGCCCGCCGAGAAGGCCGCGGGCGCGAGCGACGAGAGCAAGGAGGAGGCGTAGCCGTGGACATCGACATGAGTGCCCTGCGGGGTCTGGTTCGGGAGAAGGAGATCTCGTTCGACCTGCTGGTCGAGGCGATCGAGTCGGCCCTCCTCATCGCCTACCACCGCACGGAGGGCAGCCGCCGCCGGGCCCGGGTGGAGCTGGACCGGGCGACCGGCCATGTGACGGTGTGGGCCAGGGAGGACGCCGAGGACCTGGCGGAGGGCGAGGAGCCCAGGGAGTTCGACGACACCCCCTCCGGTTTCGGCCGGATCGCCGCGATGACCGCCAAGCAGGTCATCCTGCAGCGGCTGCGGGACGCCGAGGAGGAGATCACCTTCGGCGAGTACGCGGGGCGGGAGGGCGATGTCGTCACGGGCGTCGTCCAGCAGGGCAAGGACCCGAAGAACGTCCTGGTGGACATCGGCAGGCTCGAGGCGATCCTGCCGGTGCAGGAGCAGGTCCCGGGCGAGGACTACGCGCACGGCACCCGGCTGCGCTCGTATGTCGTGCGCGTCGTCAAGGGCGTGCGCGGCCCGTCCGTCACCCTGTCGCGCACCCACCCGAACCTGGTGAAGAAGCTCTTCGCGCTCGAGGTGCCGGAGATCGCGGACGGCTCCGTGGAGATCGCGGCGATCGCGCGCGAAGCGGGCCACCGCACCAAGATCGCCGTTCGTTCCACCCGTTCGGGTCTGAATGCCAAGGGCGCGTGCATCGGCCCGATGGGCGGCCGGGTCCGCAGCGTGATGGCCGAGCTGCACGGCGAGAAGATCGACATCGTGGACTGGTCCGACGACCCGGCGGAGCTGGTGGCGAACGCGCTGTCACCGGCCCGGGTGAGCAAGGTCGAGGTGGTGGACATGGCGGCGCGCTCCGCGCGCGTCACCGTGCCCGACTACCAGCTCTCCCTCGCCATCGGGAAGGAAGGGCAGAACGCCCGGCTGGCTGCCCGGCTGACGGGCTGGCGGATCGATATCCGGCCCGATACGGAACAGCCCGCCGAGCAAGGCTGATTCACCGGACGGCCGTCCGGGATCCAGCCGAAAACATCTGGCTGTCCGATCACATCCCCCAAGGGGTGCGGTCGGCTCAGGGAGGTAGACTTAACCAGTGTCTGGCCGCACGCGTGCTTGCGCATGCCCTGAGAGAACCTGTGTGGGATGCCGGGAGCGGGCGGCCAAGGACGATCTGCTGCGGATCGTGACGGCTGAGGGCGCGTGCGTCCCCGACCGGCGCGGTACGCTGCCCGGTCGGGGTGCTTATGTGCATCTCACACGGGTCTGCCTCGACCTGGCGGTCCGCCGCCGGGCTTTTCCCCGGGCCTTCAGGGGGCCGGGGCCGCTCGACACCACGGCACTGCGCCGCTATGTCGAGCACGCCGAGCAGGCAGCGGCGCAGCAAGAAGGCGCGTAAGCAGCCGTAAGAAGCAAGAAGAACGGCACGGGTCACCGTGCGGTCAGGTACCTCGCGAGTCGGAAGTAGGTCGAGATTGCGATGAGCACTCGATGAGTACGCGATGAGTACGCCCATGAAGTAGCGACGGTCCGGCGGACGACCACCCCGGACCAGAAGGAGCGAAGTGGCTAAGGTCCGGGTATACGAGCTCGCCAAGGAGTTCGGAGTTGAGAGCAAGGTCGTCATGGCCAAGCTCCAAGAACTTGGCGAATTCGTCCGTTCGGCGTCTTCGACGATCGAAGCGCCGGTTGTTCGCAAGTTGACTGACGCTTTCCAGCAGGGCGGCTCCGGCCGGGCCGCTGGTAAGCCCTCGGCGCCGCGCAAGGCGGCGCCCGCCAAGCCGTCCGCGCCCACTCCGGCGTCGGCGGCACGTCCTGTTGGCCCCAAGCCCCCGACCCCCGGCCCCAAGCCGGTCGTGGCGGAGGGCCCCAAGAGCATGCCGTCGGCGCCCACTCCGGGCCCGCGGCCCACCCCCGGCGCCCCTGGTGCCCCTGGTGCACGGCCGACCCCCGGCCCCAAGCCGGCTCCGGCCCAGCCCGCGGCTCCGGCGCAGCCCGAGTTCACCGCCCCGCCGTCGCCGGCCCCGGCGGCCCCGCGGCCCACCGGCGCCAAGCCGGGTGGTCCGGGCAAGCCCGGCGGTGCCCCCGGCCCGCGCCCCGGCGCCCGTCCGGGTGGCCCGGGACAGGGTCGTGACCAGGGTCAGGGCGGCCGTCCCGGCGGCGCTCCGCGCCCCGGCGGCGAGCGCGCCCCGCGTCCGGGCGGTGCCCGCCCGGCCGGTCCGCGTCCGGGCAACAACCCCTTCACCTCCGGCGGCTCCACCGGTATGGCGCGCCCGCAGGCGCCCCGTCCCGGCGGCGCCCCGCGCCCCGGCGGCCAGGGCGGCGCCGGTCCGCGTCCGCAGGGCGGCCAGGGTGGCGGTCCCCGTCCCGGTGGCGGCCCCGGCGGTCACGGTGGCGGTCCCCGTCCCACCCCGGGCGGAATGCCGCGTCCCCAGGGCGCGCAGGGTGGCGGTCCCCGTCCCGGCGGCGGCCCGCGCCCGAACCCGGGCATGATGCCGCAGCGTCCCGCCGCGGGCCCGCGTCCGGGCCCCGGTGGCGGCGGCGGTCGCGGTCCCGGCGGCGCCGGTCGTCCCGGTGGCGGCGGCGGTCGTCCGGGCGGCGGCGGCTTCGCCGGTCGTCCCGGTGGCGGCGGTGGCGGCGCCGGCCGTCCCGGCTTCGCCGGCCGTCCGGGTGGTCCCGGCGGCGGCGGTGGTGGCGGCGGCTTCGGTGGCGGCGGTGGCCGTCCCGGCTTCGGCGGCCGTCCGGGTGGTCCCGGTGGCCGTGGTGGCACGCAGGGCGCCTTCGGCCGTCCCGGCGGTCCGGCGCGTCGTGGCCGTAAGTCGAAGCGGCAGCGTCGCCAGGAGTACGAGGCCATGCAGGCCCCGTCCATCGGCGGCGTGATGCTGCCGCGCGGCAACGGCCAGACGGTCCGGCTGTCGCGGGGTGCCTCGCTCACCGACTTCGCGGAGAAGATCAACGCCAACCCGGCGTCCCTGGTCCAGGTGATGTTCAACCTGGGCGAGATGGTCACCGCGACGCAGTCCGTTGCCGATGAGACGCTGCAGCTCCTCGCCGACGAGATGAACTACAACATCGAGATCGTCAGCCCGGAGGAGGAGGACCGCGAGCTTCTCGAGTCCTTCGACATCGAGTTCGGCGAGAACGAGGGCGGCGAGGAAGCGCTCGTCTCCCGTCCGCCGGTCGTGACCGTCATGGGTCACGTCGACCACGGTAAGACCCGACTGCTGGACGCGATCCGCAAGACGAACGTCATCGCGGGCGAGGCCGGCGGCATCACCCAGCACATCGGTGCGTACCAGGTCACCACCGAGGTCAACGGCGACGACCGGAAGATCACCTTCATTGACACCCCGGGTCACGAGGCGTTCACCGCCATGCGTGCCCGCGGTGCCAAGTCGACCGACATCGCGATCCTCGTGGTGGCGGCCAACGACGGTGTGATGCCCCAGACGGTCGAGGCGCTGAACCACGCCAAGGCGGCCGATGTGCCGATCGTGGTCGCGGTCAACAAGATCGACGTCGAGGGCGCGGACCCGACCAAGGTGCGCGGTCAGCTGACCGAGTACGGCCTGGTGGCCGAGGAGTACGGCGGCGACACCATGTTCGTCGACATCTCCGCCAAGCAGGGTCTGCACATCGACAGCCTCCTGGAGGCCGTCGTCCTCACCGCCGACGCCTCGCTCGACCTGCGGGCCAACCCCGTCCAGGACGCGCAGGGCATCGCGATCGAGGCGCACCTCGACCGCGGCCGCGGCGCCGTGGCCACCGTGCTGGTCCAGCGCGGCACCCTGCGGGTCGGCGACACGATGGTGGCCGGCGACGCGTACGGCCGTGTCCGGGCGATGCTCGACGACAACGGCAACGCGCTGGAGGAGGCAGGCCCCTCGACCCCGGTCCTGGTGCTCGGTCTCACCAACGTCCCCGGCGCGGGCGACAACTTCCTCGTCGTCGACGAGGACCGCACCGCCCGCCAGATCGCCGAGAAGCGCGCGGCGCGCGAGCGCAACGCGGCCTTCGCCAAGCGGACCCGCCGGGTCTCGCTCGAGGACCTGGACAAGGTGCTCAAGGCCGGCGAGGTGCAGCAGCTCAACCTCATCATCAAGGGCGACGCGTCCGGTTCGGTCGAGGCCCTGGAGTCCTCGCTGCTCCAGCTCGACGTCGGCGACGAGGTCGACCTGCGCGTGCTGCACCGCGGTGTGGGTGCGGTCACCGAGACCGACATCGACCTGGCGACCGGCTCCGACGCCATCGTCATCGGCTTCAACGTGCGCGCCGAGGGGCGTGCCACGCAGATGGCCGAGCGCGAGGGCGTGGACGTCCGCTACTACTCGATCATCTACCAGGTGATCGAGGAGATCGAGGCGGCCCTGAAGGGCATGCTGAAGCCGGAGTACGAAGAGGTCGAGCTCGGTACGGCGGAGATCCGCGAGGTCTTCCGCTCGTCCAAGCTGGGCAACATCGCGGGTGTTCTCATCCGCTCCGGCGAGGTCAAGCGGAACACCAAGGCGCGCCTCATCCGCGACGGCAAGGTCATCGCGGAGAACCTCAACATCGAGGGTCTGCGCCGCTTCAAGGACGACGTCACCGAGATTCGCGAAGGCTTCGAGGGCGGTATCAACCTCGGCAGCTACAACGACATCAAGGTCGACGACGTCATCGCCACCTACGAGATGCGCGAGAAGCCGCGCGGCTGACGCGCTGCTGCTCATCCGGGGCCGGTCGGCGGAAGTATTTCCGTCGATCGGCCCCGGCCATTGCGTGTACGGTTTCGAAGAGCCTGCACACCTAAGGCCCCACGGGTGGCTTGACCCGGACTGCATGTATGTAGGGACGCTGTCCTTCGACCTGCTCCTCGGCGACGTACGGTCGCTCAAGGAGAAACGCTCCGTCGTCCGCCCGATCGTCGCCGAACTGCACCGCCGCTACGCGGTGAGCGTGGCGGAGGTCGGAGACCAGGACCTCTACCGCAGGGTCGAGATCGGCCTCGCGGTGGTCTCGGGGGACGCGAGCCATCTGACGGACGTACTCGACCGCTGCGAGCGCTGGGTCGCCGCACGGCCCGAGGTGGAACTGCTGTCGGTGCGGCGCCGGTTCCACGGCAGCCACGATGAATAGCCGTGTGACCGCATAGCCGTGTGACCGCATGAACGCTGAGCGTCCCCGACCATCGATTGTCGAACCGAAGAAGAGAGAAGAAGACGCATGACCGACACCGCGCGGGCACGCAAGCTGGCTGACCGCATCCGGGTCGTGGTCGCGGAGACCCTGCAGCGGCGGATCAAGGACCCGCGGCTCGGCTACGTCACGATCACCGACACCCGGGTCACCGGTGACCTGCGGGAGGCGACCGTCTTCTACACGGTCTTCGGTGACGACGAGGAGCGGGCGGCCTCCGCGGCGGCTCTGGAGAGCGCCAAGGGCGTGCTGCGGTCCGAGGTCGGCCGGCAGACCGGGGTGCGGTTCACCCCGTCCCTGACGTTCGTGCCGGACGCGCTGCCGGACAACGCCCGGACGATCGACGATCTGCTCGCCAAGGCCAAGGCGGCGGACGCCCAGGTGCGCGAGGCGTCCTCGGGCGCCACGTACGCCGGTGACGCGGACCCGTACCGGAAGCCCGGCGAGGACACTGAGGAGGCGGCGGAGGCCGGGGAGGCCGGGGAGGGTCCTGGCGTCGCCGACGGTGCCCGTGACGGCGCCCGCACCGATGGCAAGGGCTCCTCGGACGCATGACGCGCAAGGGACGGGCCGGCTCCACGGCCCCGGACGGCCTGGTGATCGTCGACAAGCCGGCCGGCTTCACCTCACACGACGTCGTGGCCAAGATGCGCCGCTTCGCCGGGACCCGGCGGGTCGGCCACGCCGGGACGCTGGACCCCATGGCCACGGGCGTGCTCGTGATCGGCGTGGAGAAGGCCACCCGGCTGCTCGGGCATCTGGCGCTGACCGAGAAGGGTTACTCGGCGACGATCCGGCTCGGCCAGACGACCGTCACGGACGACGCGGAGGGGGAGATCACCTCCTCCGCCGGCGTCGCCGGGACGGCCCTGACCGCCGTCGAGGCCGAAGAGGCCGTTGGGGCCGTCAAGGCCGGGATCGCCGCGCTGACCGGGGACATCATGCAGGTGCCCTCCAAGGTCAGCGCGATCAAGATCGACGGCAAGCGTTCCTACGCACGGGCGCGGGAGGGCGAGGACTTCGAGATCCCGGCGCGGCCGGTGACCGTGTCGTCCTTCACCCTCCACGCGCACCGCGAGGCCAAGGCGGAGGACGGCACCCCCGTCCTCGACCTGGACGTCACCGTGGTGTGCTCCTCGGGCACCTACATCCGGGCGCTGGCCCGCGACCTGGGCGCCGGTCTTGGCGTCGGGGGCCATCTGACCGCGCTGCGGCGCACCAGGGTCGGTCCGTACGGGCTGGCCGCCGCCAGGACGCTGCCGCAGCTGGAGGAGTCCCTTCAGATCATGCCCATCGCCGAGGCCGCGGCCGCCGCCTTCCCGCGCTGGGACGTCGACGAGGACCGGGCCCGGCTGCTGGGCAACGGCGTACGGATCGGCATGCCGGCGCGGGAGGAGACCGGGCCGGTCGCGGTCTTCGGTCCGGAGGGGCGCTTTCTGGCCCTGGTGGAGGAGCACGAGGGCAAGGCGAAGAGCCTGGCCGTGTTCACCTGAGGCTGCCTGTCGGGCCGACTGTGGGCACCGCTGTCACCTGCACGGACGCCGGTCCGGGCGGCCCGTCGTGCCGACCGATGCGAAGCGTACGCCGACGACATGGCAGTCTTAGACCTGCGAAGTGGACAGACATGAGTTCGGGCGAGGAGCGGGCACAGTGCAGCGCTGGCGTGGCTTGGAGGACATCCCCGAGGACTGGGGACGCAGCGTCGTCACCATCGGCTCCTATGACGGGGTGCACCGGGGACACCAGGTGATCATCAGCCGTACGGTGGCGCGCGCTCGTGAGCTGGGCGTACCGGCGGTCGTGGTGACCTTCGACCCGCACCCCAGCGAGGTCGTGCGGCCGGGCAGCCATCCGCCGCTGCTCGCCCCGCACCACCGGCGGGCCGAGCTGATGGCCGGACTTGGCGTGGACGCGGTGCTGATCCTGCCGTTCACGGCGGAGTTCTCCCGGCTGTCGCCCGGCGACTTCGTGGTGAAGGTGCTGGTCGACAAGTTGCACGCGCGGGCCGTGGTGGAGGGCCCGAACTTCCGCTTCGGCCACAAGGCCGCCGGGAACGTCGCGTTTCTGCAGGAACTCGGCACGACGTACGACTACGAGGTCGAGCTCGTCGACCTGTACCAGCGCGGGGCGGCGGGCGGCGGCGAGCCGTTCTCCTCCACCCTGGTGCGCCGGCTGGTCGCCGAGGGGGACGTCGCGGGCGCCATGGAGGTCCTGGGGCGGCCGCACCGCGTCGAGGGCGTGGTGGTGCGCGGCGCCCAGCGCGGGCGCGAGCTCGGCTTTCCGACGGCCAACCTGGAGACGCTGCCGCACACCGCGATCCCGGCCGACGGGGTGTACGCGGGCTGGCTGACCGCTCAGGGCGAGGCCATGCCGGCGGCGATCTCGGTCGGCACGAACCCGCAGTTCGACGGTACGGAGCGGACGGTCGAGGCGTACGCGATCGACCGCGTGGGCCTGGACCTGTACGGCCTGCACGTCGAGGTGGACTTCCTCGCCTATCTGCGCGGCCAGGAGACGTTCTCGTCCATCGAGGCCCTGCTCGAGCGCATGGCGGCCGATGTGAAGCGGGCCCGTGAGTTGGTCGAGGCCGCCGACTCTCCCGAGGCCGCCTTCCGGGCCGGCGACAGCCGCTGACGCTGCCTGCGCGGCGGCGGCCCGGGCGGCAACCGGACGACGAAGACGAAGACGCCGGACGGCTGGATCCATCCAGCCCGTCCGGCGTCTTCGTACCTGCCTCGTCGGCGCTGCGTTTAGTTTTGAGGCCCGCCCGGCTGCTGCTGCCAGCCTTGCCACGGCTGCCCGGGCTGGCCCGGCTGCTGGCCGTGCTGAGCGGGCTGGCCGGGCTGGCCGGGCTGGCCCGGCTGGCCCTGCTGCTGGGCCTGCTGTCCCGGCTGGCCCGGCTGCGCCGCGCCCGGATAGGGCTGCTGAGGCTGCCAGCCCTGCTGCGGTGCACCCGGGTAACCGGGCTGGGCCGGCTGACCGGGCTGGCCGGGCTGCGGATACCCGGGCTGCGGATACCCGGGCTGTGGCTGCCCCGGCTGACCGGGTTGCCCGGGCTGTGGGTACCCCGGCTGTCCCGGGTACTGGGGCTGGTGCTGCTGCGGGTACGGCTGCTGAGGCTGCTGCCCGTACGCGTCGCCGTGCTGCTGCCCCGGCAGCGGCGGAGCCATCTGCGGCGGCTGCTGGCTGCCGTCCGCCGTCCACAGCCCCTGTGCCTGCTGGGCGCGGGCGAAGTCCTCGGCGACCATGGCGGAGAGGTTGAAGTACGCCTCCCGGGTCTTGGGCCGCATCATGTCCAGGTCCACCTCCGCGCCCGCCGACAGATGCTCGTCGAACGGTACGACGATCACGCCCCGGCACCGGGTCTCGAAGTGCGACACGATGTCCTCGACCTTGATCATCTTGCCGGTCTCCCGCACCCCGGAGATGACCGTGATGCTGCGCGAGACCAGATCGGCGTAGCCGTGGGCGGAGAGCCAGTCGAGGGTGGTGCTGGCGCTGCTGGCGCCGTCCACGGAGGGGGTGGAGATGATGATCAGCTGGTCGGCGAGGTCGAGGACCCCGCGCATGGCGCTGTAGAGCAGGCCGGTGCCCGAGTCGGTGAGGATGATCGGGTACTGCTTGCCCAGTACGTCGATGACGCGGCGGTAGTCCTCGTCGTTGAAGGTCGTCGAGACCGCCGGGTCCACGTCGTTGGCCAGGATCTCCAGACCGGAGGCCGCCTGCGAGGTGAACCGCCGGATGTCCATGTAGCTGTTGAGATACGGGATCGCGGTCACCAGGTCGCGGATCGTCGCCCCCGTCTCGCGGCGCACCCGGCGGCCGAGCGTGCCCGCGTCCGGGTTGGCGTCGATCGCGATGACCTTGTCCTGCCGCTCACTGGCGAGGGTGGAGCCCAGCGCGGTGGTCGTGGTGGTCTTGCCGACGCCGCCCTTGAGGCTGATCACCGCGATGCGGTAGCAGGACAGGACGGGCGTACGGATCAGCTCGAGCTTGCGCTGCCGCTCGGCCTCCTCCTTCCGGCCACCGATCTTGAACCGCGAGGGCCCGCTGTTGTTGTTCTTCTTGGGCTTCTGCTTGCCGCGGATCAGCCGGTCCGAGGACAGCTCGACCGCGGCGGTGTAGCCGAGCGGGGCCCCCGCGCCGCCCGCCGGGCGCTGCCGCTGCTCAGGGTTGATGACGGGCCAGCCGCCGGTGCGCGGGTCGAGGGGGGAGTCGTTGTTGTCACTGCTGGGCGTGTTCGCGGCCTCGCCGGGGCGCGGGTAGCCGTAGCCGTCCTGCGGATTCTGCTGCGGGTAGCCGTAAACGGCCTGGGGGCCGGGCGCGGCGGGGCCGGGCTGCCCGGTCTGCGCGGCAGCGGGGGTGCCACCGGTGGGGGTGGCGTCGGCGGGGCGCGGGAAGCCGTAGCCGCCCGGCTGGCCCTGCGGGCCGGGGCCTTGGGGCGGTTGCTGTGGGTTTCCGGGTCCGGCGGCCGGGCCGGGGAAGCCGTAGCCGCCCTGCTGCGGGCCCGCCGGGGGCTGGCCGACGGCCGGGGGCGTGGGCTGTGCGGGATTCGGGACGGGGGCTCCGGGCTGCGGATATCCGTAGCCACGGTTGTCAGGACCGGGCTGCGCCGGACCACCCTGTGGCACGGCGCCGTGCGGACCAGGCGCGTTCATGGCCTGGGGCGGTACGGCCTGCCCGGGGATCGGGGTGCCGGCGACGGGGGTGCCGGGGATCGGGGTGCCGTCGACAGGAGTGCTGTCAACGGGGCGCGGGAAGCCGTAGCCGCCTGGCTGGCCCTGCTGTCCTGGTACGGCCGGTCCCTGCGCGCCCTGGCCTTGCGGCTGTTGCTGTGGATTTCCGGGACCGGCGGCCGGGCCGGGGAAGCCGTAGCCGCCCTGCTGCGGGCCCGCCGGGGCCTGGCCGGGGGCCGCCGGGGAGGCATGAGGGCCGGTCGGGGTGCCGGGGGCGGGCTGCCCCTCGGTGCCCGGGGCCGGCGGCGGCCACGCGGCGGCCTGCTGCGCGAACGAGCCGTCCGCACCGGGCCCGCCGGTCGCACCGGGCGCCTGCTGCGGGGCGTCCGTACGCTGCTGCGGAAGTGGTGCGCCCGGACCCGCGGCAGTGGCGCCCTGGGCCGGCCACGCCGCGCCCGGGACGGGCTGTGCGCCGCCACCCGGCACTTCGGCCGCGCCCGGCGCGCCCGTAGCACCGCCGGCGCTCTGCGGCGCGGCGGGCTGGAAGTCCGGGGGCAGCGGGGGCAGACCGGCCTGCGGAGCGCCCGGCGGGGCCCACGCGGCGGGCTGCTGGCCGGACTGCGGCGGCTGCCCGGCGGGCGGCTCGTCCTGAGGCCCGGGCTCGGAGCCCTGGCCCTCAGGCGGCACAGGGCCCGCCCCTTCGGTGCTTTTGGCTCTGCGCTCGGCGATGTCGCGGCGCAGGGAGGCGGTGGAGAACCGCAGGGTGCCCTCGCTGCGCACATCGCCGCTCTGCGCCGCGTCGGCGGGCGGGGCGGCGTCGGCGGGCGGGGCGGCGTCGGCGGGCGCGGGAGGGGCGGGGGGCGCGTCGGCGGGAACAGCATCGGACGGCTCGGCCCCACCAGTTGCGGGTCCACCAGCCGCGCCGACGCCACCGGGGCCACCGGGACCATCAGCGCCGCCGGCCCCGTCGCCCGCCCGCTCCGCGATCTCACGGTGCAGGGCGGCGGGGGAGAACCGCATGGTGGCGTGGCCACTCACGTCGCCGGAACCGGAACCGGAACCAGTACTGGAACCGGAACCGCCGGGCTGCGCCGCCGCGTCGTCCCGGACGTCGCCGGAACCGGCGGCGGCCGTGCCGGCGTCCGCTGTCGTGGGGGCCTCGGCGACATCGGCGACCTGGGGAGCCGCGGGCTCCCGCCCCTCGGGGGCGTCGCCCGCGCCCGGGGCCTGGCCCGCCGCGTGGCCGTCCCCGGCCGGTCCCTCCCCACCGGCCCCGGACGGCGACGCGGTGTCAGCTGCCGGGGCGTCAGCCGTGGGATGGGCGGGAGCCGTGGGAGGCGCGGGAACGCTGGGCTGGAGCGTGTAGTCGGATGAATCCGGCAAATCCGACGGTGCGCCCGACGCTTGGGGGCGCTCGGCAGCGAACTCGCCTGCGGCCTGTCCCACCGGGGTTCCGGCGGGGGGAGTACCGGGGGCGGGCGCACCCGCCGCCGGCCACGCGGGTGTGAAGCCGTTCGGCTCGGGAACCCCGGGCGTAGTCACCGGGCCGCCCGCCGGGGGCGGAGGCGGTGCCGATGCGCTCCCGCCGATCCCGGCACCCGGACCGCCCGGCGTCGCCGACGACGAGGCGTTCTGCGTGTACCAGGCAGGCGGGGTGTAATCGATGGTGAATTCGCCCGTGTGCTCGGTCTCCGCGTCGGACCGATCATCGCCGGGTGTGGTTCCGCCCGCGCGGATCTCGTCCCGATCGCTACTCACAATGCCTCCTGGTGTGGTCGAGCACCTTTGAAATTCTTGGCGAGGCCGATCGTTGCCGATCGTTACTGTCGTCCGACCGCTCGGCTTTCCCCGTTGCGACGCCGGGAACCCGAGATCAGGTTCTCCATCGTGCACACCAAGACTAATCACCATGGGCGCCGTGGGGGCAGGCCCGTCCCCGCCCTCAAACCTGTCCGGTACCGGACGCACGTGTCATGGCAACATCTCGTATGCCGCGCGCACACTTTCTCCTTGTACATCTCCGCGCGCTGTGCCCGTCAATACGCCCATGGCCCGGCGCGCGTACGGACCGGGCGGCGCCAACAGGTGGCCGCACGACCATCGGTGTACCCCTGCCCCGGGTGATACAAAGATTCCCCGCTCGAATGCCCTTCGTACAGCGGGATCCCGACCGAATCGCTCCTTTCCGGGAGGAACGGCCTTCTGGATCGCGGGGGGAGACCGACCGGTCCGTGGACCCGGGTAAGAGGTAAGCGCGATGCCGCAGCCGCCCCAGCCCCCCGACCGGCCGCCGTCGCCTCCGCCGTCGCCTCCGGCGGGCGGCGGACGAGAGCGTGACAGACGTCGCAAGTCCCTTGTCGTCGGCGCGGCCGTGGCCGCCCTGTTCGCGGTGGGAGCCGGGGTGTGGGCCGCGGTGGGGCACGGCGGCGGGCGGTCCGACGCCGGGCCGAGGACGCGGGACACCGACCGGGCCGGACGGCATACGGACGCGGTCCCGACCGGGCCCAGCGGCGGGACCGGCACCACCAGCGGTCGGCACGGCGGTGAGAGCGGCCCCGACGACGCGCGCCGGCCGGGCGAGGCGAGGGTGCTGTTCCGGAAACCCGCGCCCCAGGCCCCCAAGACCGGCGCCGACATCCCCGGCTTCTGGGTGATGGACGGTTATGTCGTCAAGCCCGTCCGGAACAGGGTCATCGCCTACGGCGACCACGGCGAGCCCAAGTGGACCGTCAAGCTCCGCGACGCGGTGTGCGCGGTCCCCGAATCCCCCACCGACGGCAAGGTGGTCATCGCCTACCGCGGCGGCGGTAAGGACGAGTGCGGTCGGCTGGCGCTCATCGACCTCGACAAGGGCGTCAAGCTCTGGGACCGGCGCGCCCCGTATACGGCCCCCTCCGCACCGGGCGCCCCCACCCCAGGAGCCGCCACTCAGGGCGCCTCCACTCCCCATGCCCCCACCGCCTCCGGCGGCGACCACCTCGGCATGGGCCTGGCCCAGAGCGGTGATCTGGTCGGCCTCTCCTGGTACGGCGGTTCGGCCGTCCTCAAGGTCGACGACGGCCGCCAGGTCTCGCCCGGCGCACCCGGCCCGGGCTGCGATGTGGACGGCTTCGCGGGCGGCCGGGCGTTGCTGCGCGCCTATTCCTGCGACGACGGCACCGCGGGGCTGCAGCGGATCAACACATCCACGGACGAGGTCTCCTGGACCTACCCCGTACGCAAGGGCTACAAGGTCAGCACGATCTTCTCGACCGCCCCCGTCGTCATCGCCCTCGCCGATGACCACCACAAGTCGGGTGGCGTTCTCGCGCTATCGGATCGCGGCAAGCGGCGCTCGACCCTCGAGCTGGGCAAGCGGTCCTATCAACCGGAGTGCGGCCTGGACCTCTTCGGCACCAAGCTGGGCGGCTGCCGGGGCGTCGCGGTCTCCTCGGACACGCTCTACCTCCCTACCGAGCTGACGCTGGCCCGCGATGGGCGCCCGAGCAGCGAAGTCCACGCCTTCGACCTGAGGACGGGGCAGCGGAAGTGGGCGGCCAAGGTGCCCGGCCGGACGCTGTTTCCGCTGAGCGTGGAGGGCGGGGCCCTGATCGCGTACGAGGAGCCGACGGACCGTACGGCGGGCTCCGTCGTGGGCATCGGCACGGGCGGCGGCAGGCCCAGGACACTGCTGCGGCTGCCGAACGCGACCAGGGGCGCGGAGGCCGGCCTCGCCTCCGCGACCCGGGTCTACCGGAACGGGGTTTTCTATATCGCGTCCGACCGGTTGACGGGTTCGGGAGCGGCCGAAGAGATGATCATGGCGTTCTGCCCCTGACCGCCGTCCCCTGATCGCCGTCGGACCGCTCACTCCGGACCGCTCACTGCAGGTCGAATTCACCGTCCCGCGCGCCGAGCACAAAGGCGCGCCATTCGGCTTCGGTGTAGCGCAGCACCGTCTCGGGATCGGCCGAGTTCCGCATGGCGACCGCGCCGCCCGGCAGATAGGCGATCTCCACCCGGTCTTCGGAGGCGCTGCCGGGCGCGCTGAGCCACTCGACATCGGAGATGTCGAGCGCGTACAGCTCTGCCTTCTCGTTGGCGTCGGCCATTGGTGCGTACGTCCCTTCGGAAACTGCGGAAACCAACGTGCTCACGGAAAGGAGCCGCGTGGACACTGTCGCGGCCAGTGTCGTCCGCCGAGCGCGCCGAGGCAATCGAACTTGACAGCCGCCCCGGAGCCCTGAAGCGCGAACCGGCCCCTCGCTCGCCTGACTCGGCCCATCTGCCCGTCAGTCCATCTGCGCGTCAGTCCATACGGCGCGGCGCGCCCAGCAGACCGGACTCGGCGTCGGTCGGCTGCGTCGCCACGTACAGCCGCGCATGGCGGGTGCACCAGAGGGTGACCCCGTCCGCCAGCGTGGACAGCGCGGACACGTCGACGGCGGGCAGCCCCATGATGCGGCCGATCTGCGTCGCCTCGTCCGGGGACACCCGCTGGATGCCGACCAGGCCCGCGTTCTCCATCAACCGGGGGGCGACCGGGCTGAGATACGGCAGCAGCGTCAGTACGGACTGCCAGGGCGCGGCGGTCACCCGACCCCGCGGCGGCCGCATACCGGCGTCCCGGACGACCAGCACCGGGCTGCTGACCGAGGCGCCCTGCGGCGGCACCCGCCCCACGTCATGCAGGGTGATGCACTGCTGGTTGTTGTTCGCGGCCTGGGCCAGCGACGTCCACATCTGCTGCCGGCCGGTCTCCACGGTGACCCGGGCGCCCGTGGCCACCGCGCGCAGGCCGATCACCTGCGCCGTCCACAGGCCGCCGACCAGCAGGACGTTGAACGGAGATGGGCGGTGCAGCCCCAGCACCGCGGGCTGCCCCTGCCCGTCCGCGCCGATCACGATGCCGTCGTCGCCGACGGGCAGCGCAAGCGACTCGAACTGCTCGGGCGGCACCTCATGGCGCTGCCGGCGCGGCCCGAGCAGCCCGAAGCCGGACCACTGCTTGCGCGGCGGCGCGGGCGCGGGCTCCGGCTCGGGCGCCTGCCCGGGGCCGGGAAAACCCGGACCGGAGCCAGGGCTGGAGAATCCAGGGCCAGGGAAACCAGGGCCAGGACCAGGTCCAGGACCGGGGCCGGGGCCGGGGCCGGGGAAAGCTGCCCCGTTCGGGGCGGTTGCGGGCGTGGCCATCAGCGGGTCCCTCCCAGGGGCAGAGTGGCGAGGACGCCGGGCACCTGCTCGCGGTCCAGCCGCACCAGCCCGATCCGCACCCCGCGCGCCGTACGCTCCAGCTCCTTGCGGATGCTGACCAGCTCATCGGCGCTACGGCCGGTGATCCGCACATGGCCGCTGATGGTCGGCGCGTGCCGACCGCCCAGCTTGCCGCCGCGGCGCAGCGTGAGGCTGAGGGTCGTCGACAGCGCGGGCAGCGAGGTCAGCAGCGCGGCCAGCTGGGGCAGCGGCGCCGACGCCGCGTCCAACTGCGGCCAGCGGCCGATCCAGTAGGCGGTGTGCCAGCGGTCGTCGCACCGCCAGGCCCGCGCGCTCTCCAGGGTGCGGCGGTTGAGCGTGTCCCGCCGCCCGGCCTGCGCCGTGGCCCGCTGGTTGGCGCTCGCGGCCGTCGCGACCGCGGCGGTCAGCGACTCCTCCGTCAGCACCGTCACCCCGAAGCCGGCCCCTTGCAGCCTGCTCGCCAACTGGTCCGCCGCGCGCAGCAGACACCGCTGCGCGCCGCCCATACCGCCGCCGCGCGCGGCCACGGCCTCCGGGCACAGCTCCGGGTCGAACTTCAGCGCCACCCACGTCATACGGACGGCGGGCGCGCCGGTCTGCGCCTGCAGCGGCGCGTAGTTGCGCAGGGCCAGCGACTGGGCCGGCAGATGGTACGCGGGGGCGGGCAGCGTGTGCTGGACGACCTGCACCGACTCCAGCAGGATCCCGTCCACCTCCATGGCGTCCCGCAGCAGGGCCAGCGGGAGCGGCTGCTGCGCGCGCTGCGGCCGCAGCGGCGCGTCCACCGCCTCCACCTGAATCACCGCAGTCAGGAAGGTGCCGTCGCCCACCATGCCCACCGCGCGCCGGTCGCGGTCGATGAACGTCAGGGTGCGCAGCGCCGGTTCGCATTCCACGGCGATCGCGAAGCCGGGGTCCGTGCCCGCGTCGAGCGGCTTCGCCGCCAGCCGCTTGCGCCGCCGCAGTGAGCCGGCGGTGCTCAGCCACTCCGATATGGGCTGCTGACGGCGGCGTACGACGGCGAGCAGCACCAGCACCAGGCCCACGGCGGCGGCCGGCACCAGCATCAGCTCGTCGACGACCCATGCGACCAGCACGATCGCCGCGGCCACCTCGATCAGCACCAGCTGCTGCAGCCGCACCGGCCCGAAACTGCCCGACCGGGAGGCCGGCCGCGGCGTGACCGCTCCCGAGGCGGGTGGCGCCGCCGATGCGGGCGCGGGGGCGGGCGAAGACCCGGAGGAACCCCGCGGGCGAGATTCGCCCGACCCCCTCCGACCGGATCCGCTCCCCGCGGTGCGTGCGCGCGTGGCGGCAGCCATCCCCGTCAGCCCCTTAAAGTCCGAAACACACCCGAAAGGCCCGGCGGACGTCCGTGGCCGGATCGTCCCCGAGCGACACGAGCCAATTCCTTCCCGGCATAGTAGAGGGTCGGTACGACACCCGGACCGAGGGCAGTGCCCGGAGGCCGAGGCCGAAAAGCGGGGAGATACGGCTAAAGATGGCATCACGGCGGGATGAGCTCAACGCCTATACATTCGCGAAGAAGCGGACAGTCGCCGCGTTCTTGCAACCCTCACCGAGCGGTACGGAGGAGGGCGCCCCGCGCCCGCTGCGTACGATCCTCCCCGGCGTCGTCATAGGCGCCCTGATCCTCGCCGGATTCGGGGCCTGGGGCATGTTCAAGCCGGTCGCCCCCAAGGGCTGGGACGAGGTGGGCGCTCACGTCATCGTCGGCTCCAACTCCACCACCCGCTATGTCATCCTCAAGACCGACGGCAAGGTGCAGCTGCACCCCGTCCTCAACTTCGCGTCCGCCAAGCTCCTGCTCACCGGCGACAAGTCCAGCGTCGTCAAGGTGAAGGAGTCCGAGCTCGACAACGGCCACATCCCGCGCGGCCCGACGATCGGCATCCCGTACGCTCCCGACCGCCTGCCCAGCGCCGAGGAGGCGGGCAAGCAGAAGGAGTGGGCCGTCTGCGAGCAGCCCGGCGGCAAGGGGAAAACCGTCCAAAAGGCGGTTTTCCTCTTCTCTGACGGCGACCCGAAGGGCAAGAAGCTGCGGAGCTCGCAGCGGCTGAGCGGCGCCCAGGCCCTCTATGTGCAGGGCCAGGACGACGCCCGCTATCTGGTCGACCCACAGGGCACCAAGTATCTGATCGGCGGCGCCAAGTGGAAGCAGCTGCCGTCGCAGAAGTACGACCTCCTGCTCCGCTCCATCTTCCGGGACGGCGCCAAACCGCAGCGCGTCACCAAGGACTGGCTGGCGACCTTCCGGGACGGCGCGCCCATCTCCTTCCCCGAGGTCCCGGGCCGGATCGGCGCCGACGCCGGAGTCGGCACCCTCCCGGACGAGGCCAACAAGGTCGGCATGGTCCTCGAAGCGAACACCGGCACCGGTACCCAGTACTACGTCGTCCTGCAGGGCAAGGTGCAGCGCATCTCGGAGTTCATCGAAAAGCTCCTCCTCAACAGCGAACAGCTCAAGGATCTCGGCCAGGCCGGCCGGGCGGAGCGGGTGAGCGGCGCGACCTTCACCCCTGAGGGGGACTTCTACGACAAGTACGAGTGGCCGACGAAGATCCCGGAGCAGGCCAACTCCATCGAGCAGCAGGAGACCCAGGGCAGCGCCGAGCGGGACACCGTCTGCAGCATCATGAGCGGAATGACGTCCAAGCACACGCCCGAACTGGCCACCTGGGCGGGCACCGACTTCCCCGCCACCATCCCGGACGGCGCCACCAGCGCGTACGTGACCCCGGGCTCCGGCCTGCTCTATCGCCAGGTCGCCGGCCGCCAGAACACGAGCGGCGCGATCTTTCTCGTCACGGACACCGGGCTTCGCTATGTGGTCCAGTCCAATAACGACAGCGATACAGACAAGTCGAAGATCAGCGATGGCAGTTCCGATCAGTCGGGAACCAATTCCGCGCAGCAGGACGTCAATCAGGCTCAGATAAGGCTCGGTTACAAGGAACTCATTCCGGTGCCCGTACCCGCCAACTGGTCGGAGTTCCTGCCGAGGGGACCGCGCCTGGACACCAACAGCGCCAAGCAGCCGCAGGGGTCGTAGCGCATGAGGAACATGAAGAAGGCACTCTTCCTGTCAACAGCGGCCGCCCTCACAGCCCTCTCCGCGCCCCAGGGACCGGTGATACCGGCGGGGCCCCTCTCCCTGGCGGGCACGGGCGAGTGCACGTATCCCGCCAAGCAGATCAAGGGCACCCCCTGGTCGCTGCAGCGCGTCCTGCTCGACCAGCTGTGGCAGGACACCAAGGGCATCGACAAGAAGACCGGCCGACCCGTCCTTGTCGCCGTCATCGACACGGGCGTCGACAACAAGAACCCACAGCTCACCGACGCGGTCGACGCCAAGCTCGGCTTCGAGGTCCGTAAACCCGGCAAGAACAGCCTGGAAAAGGGCAAGAAGGGCGACGGCACGGACGACCTGGTCGGCCACGGCACCAAGGTCGCCGGCATCATCGCCGCCCGTCCCCACGACGGCACGGGCTTCGTCGGCATCGCTCCGGACGCCAAGATCCTCCCGATCCGCCAGAACGACGAAAAGGGCTCGGGCACCACGGACACGATGGCGGACGCCATCGACAAGGCGGTCGACAGGCACGCCCGAGTGATCAACATCTCCCAGGACACCGTCAAACCGCTGCAGGCCAACAACAACCTCGAACGCGCGATCAACAGGGCCCTTCAGAACAACGTCGTCGTGATCGCCTCCGCCGGCAACGACGGCATCGACGGCAAGGTCAAGAAGACCTACCCCGCCGCCTACAAGGGCGTCCTCGCCGTCGGCTCCTCCGACCGCAACAACGAGCGCGCCCCCTTCTCCCAGGCCGGCGACTTCGTCGGCGTCGCGGCCCCCGGCGTCGACATGGTCTCCACCGTCCCCGGCGGCGGCCAGTGCGTCGACAACGGAACCAGCTTCTCCGCCCCCTACGTCGCCGGCGTCGCGGCCCTCATCCGCGCCAAGCACCCCGAATGGAAGCAGAACCAGGTCGTCGCTCAAATCGAGCAGACCGCCGAACGCGCCGTCAACGGCCACGACCCCTACGTCGGCTGGGGCGTCGTGGACCCCGTCCGCGCCCTCACCGAAGACGACCACCCCATCGACCACGTCACCCTCGACAAAGGCGCCGCCCACAACGTCGACGCCCCCCAACCCGCCACCCTCACCCTCGGCGAAACCCCCCAGGAACGCCGTGAACGCCTGGCCACCTACGCCCTGGGCGGCGGAGCCCTCCTCGTCGCCATGATCACCGGCGCGGCAGCCGTACTCCACGAACACAAGCGACGCCGCTCCGCAACTGCGCGACGCGCCTGACGACTTATGGACACCAAGGGATAACGTCTGTTACAGAGTCGTCGAGTTAGTTTGACCATATGCTAGTTGGGCCGCACTGGTGAGACCACTAGAGTGGCTTAGGGCATCGTGGATGTCATACGGGGAGGATGCGATGGCGAAACCAGTCGAACCAGGCGGTCCGGCTCCACAGTCGCCGTTCGGCAAGAGCATGGCCAAGGAAGCCGAGACCTTGGCCAAGTTCAAGGGCCGGATTGACAAGGTTTTGTCCGAACTTGAGAAGTCGCCGGCGTCCAAGAAGAAGATTGACGAGCAAACAATCACCAGGGCTGCTTACGGCGGCAAGATCAGCTCTGCTGACGATTTGTCTAAGCTTTACGATCAGGTTCACGAGAAGCTCAAGAGCTGGTCCAAGATCTTTGGCGATCAGCTTGAAGCGATGGGCATTACGGCACTGATCGCCGAAAAGGGAATTGACGGCGTCGACGCTGAGCAGAGGCGCCGCCTGCAGCAGATCCAAGCTGAGTCGGCGAAGTACTACCGTGATCCCAAGACCGATAAGCCGGCGGCCGGGGAGAAGCACGGCAGTGGCTCCAGCGGCGCACTCTGAGGGGGTAGAGACAGATGGGTGAGGGGAAGAGCGGTAAGTTCGAGAACGCCAGTCACTATGAGCTCTACGACATGGTGCAGGGTGCGAAGCCGACTCAGCTGAGTGCCGCGGGTCTCGCGTTGATGACGGCCTACACCGACCTGGACAGCATTGCGGACGAGATGTTGGCCCACGCCGACAATGTCAAGTGGCGGGGCGAGGGAAGCCAGTCCTTCCGTACGTGGGTCGAAGAGATGTCCAAGCAGACCCGCAAGATGGCTGACTACACATTGCTCGTTGGCACAAACATGAGCATCGCGGGTGACGGTCTATCAGAGGTCCAGTCGGCCATGCCGAAGCCGGACACGATGTGCTACGCGGATGAGGAGAAGGAGAAGGCTCGGCTGAAGAATGCGGAGCCTAACCGGCAAGAAGCCATCAAGCAGATCGAGAAGCTTGATTCGTACTACACCACGACGCGGACGGATATAGCGGGGCTTGAGGAGCCAAACTTCCCCGTCCTTCCTCAAGATTTGGTCCAGGGGAGTGGCCGAGAGGGAGGCGAGACACCCCTTGGGAGTTCGCCGTCCGTAGCGACAGCGTCGGGCAGCGGAAACGCTGCTTACGCTGCGCCGCTTTCCGCCGGTGACCACACCGTCACGGGGCCGAAGGCCGCACCAGTACACCCGGCTGAGGTGAGCCCCCACACACCTGTGACCCCGAACGGCGGCAGCGTGATCCCGGGAGTGGGCGTCCCGGATCCGACCAACACTGCTATTGACTCCGTCAAGGTCCCGCCGGCGCCGGACACGATCAACAGGCCCAGCACTCTTCATCCGATGCCCGACGTTCCCAACGTGCCGTCGCAGGGCCCCTCGATGCCCTCGGTCCCCGGCCTCCCCGGGCCGAGGCCGGTCATCCCCACTGCTCCGTCTGTTGGTCGAACTGCACCGATCCCTGGACCCGGGCAGCTGGGCAAGCTCCCCCCGACCGCCCCAAGCACACCGCGGACGTCGAGTCTGCCCCCGCGTATTCCGACGAACGAGGGAATTGTCGGAGGAAAGCGCGCCGTCGGGCCGACCAACGCTCCCCGGATTCCGCGTGGCATGGTGGTCGGTGAGGAACCGCACGCCCCGATGGCACGTGGCCCCGTCGGACCGGGCGGTCATTTCCTTCACGGCCCCACCCCCACTACGGCCAGCGGTTCCGGACGACGACTTGTGACGGAGCCGGGAGGCATGGTTGACCGCCCGAAGGGAACGAACCCGCCTGGGCGGAGTTTGCCGCGCAGCGTGGTCGTGGGAGAGGAGCGTGGTGTTCTGCCTCGTGGGCCTCTGAGTGCGGGAGCTCATCAGGCCGACGGCAGTACGCACACTCCCGGCGGCACAAGCTCGGGTCGACGGTTGACGTCGGAGCCTGGCGGTATCACAGGAGGGCCGCGGGTCCCGCGTGAGGGGCGCTCCGAGTTCACTCAGGGAGGTTCGGGGCTTGTACGCGGTAACCACGGCCCCGCCGTGGCACCGCACTCCACAGCTCTTCCGCACGGTGGTAACCAGCGCAACGCCGGAGTCAGGCCGGACTACCTCGTAGAGGACGAGGAGACCTGGTCTGGCGGTCGGCGCAACACGGTCCCGCCGGTCATCGAATAGCCCGGGAAAAGCTGCTCACCTGAGGAGTTACCACTACATGATGCCTTCATCCCTTGGAGTGCGGCGTCGGGCCATCTTGGCTCTGGCCGGTGCCGTACTCGTTTCCGCGGGAGGTATGGCCCCTCCCGCGGAGGCAGAGGATGTCCGCTCACGGCAGTGGTATCTCACCGCAATGAAGGCGGACGACATGTGGAAGGTGAGTCAGGGCGAAGGAATAACCGTCGCCGTCATCGATTCAGGGGTCGACTCCTCGACGCCGGAGCTGCGTGGCCAGGTGTTGCGAGGTGCAGACGCATCAAACACGCCGAAGAACCCCCGTCAGGACACAGACGGTCATGGCACTAACATGGCCGCCCTTATCGCTGGTACAGGGGTTGGCGGGGGCATCCGTGGGCTTGCCCCCAAGGCTAAGATCCTTCCTGTAAGGAACGTCGTGGACGGGAGAAGTGATTCTGCCGACCGGGTTATGGACAGGGCTATTCGGTATGCCGCTGACCATGGCGCGCGGATCATCAACATCTCCTGGGGGGCAAAGGCGATCGCTCAGCAGTTTCCTCTGACTCAAGCAGCTGTTAAGCATGCGCTTAAAAGAGGAAGTCTGATCTTTGCTTCTTCAGGGAATAGCGGTGATACGGACAACGTGGTCGAGCAGCCGGCGGGACTGTCCGGGGTTGTTGGCGTAGGTGCGATTGACAGCACCGGTAAGGCGCCCAAGTGGTCTACTGCTGGTGACCAAGTAGCGCTGGTCGCACCTGGGGTTGATATGACCACCTATTGCACCAAGTCCAAGGGACTCTGTAATTCGTGGGGCACGAGCCAGTCCACCGCCATCGCTTCCGCTTCAGCGGCCCTCATCTGGGCCAAGCATCCCAAGTGGAACAACAATCAGGTTCTGCGAGTCATGATGCAGACCGCTGGAAGGCCTGAAACCGGAGAAATCCCGAGCTCTTACGTCGGCTACGGAACCATCCGCCCCCGCAAGGTCCTCCTGGAAGGAGAGGGAGACCCCGGCCCAGCCAACGTCAACCCTCTCCTGGCCCGCGAAGGCGCGACAAAGCCAGACCCCTCCGCATCGGCCTCCGCCTCCAAGTCCCCGAGCTCCGACCCACAGTCGACTCCCACGGCCCCCGACGATAAAAAAGGCGACAAGAAAACCGTCGCGGAGCCCAAGAAAAACGACGACAACAGCAGTACCCTCTGGATCGCCATTGGCGCAGGTATCGCCGTCCTCCTCGCGGCTGCCGTCGCCATCGTGCTCGTCCGTCGCCGCAGCAGCGCATCGGTCGGCCTATGACCAGTTGCCGCTGCTGGGTACCGTACTGGGTACTCCGCCAAGTCACCCCCGGGGAGTTGGGGGGCTGCCGCACACTGAGCTCTCGTTCAACAAATGAAATAGCAGTGAACGTTGAGCGAGGTGTTGCGGACGCTTACTACAATGTGTAGGACACCTGTAAGCAGTACGATGAATCCCAAGGGGTTCGCGCACAGCGGTGAGTTGAAGAGCGAAACCCCATGTCAACTCACCAACACTTCATGGGGGAAGGTGGAAAATGAGCAAGCAGAAGGTTAGCGACTCCGCGTTCCAGACATTCACGAATGAGCTGGACCAGTCCATCCAGGGCTTTGCCAGCAACATGAAGCTCATGGCAGATATCCTCGCCACGGTGGACGCGGGGTGGCAGGGCGTGGGCGCCGGCGCCTTCAAGAAGGCGCAGATGGACCTGGAGTTGGACCACGACGCTGTCCGTCGGCTGGTCGCGGGCATCCGCGAAGCCGTGGTGCAGACTCACCGTCACGGTGGCGCGAACGACGACGACATCGCCGCTCAGCTGAAGGGCATTGACGTCAACGGTGCCGCTGCCGGTGGACACATCACCCCGGGCAGCACCGTGGATGGCCTGGGTGCCGGAACTGACGGCAACATCGCGAGTGTCTCGAAGATCGCGGGTTACTAGAACTCCCGGAAGACGGGTGCTCTGGCGCCCCAGACAACCGACAACAAAGAACCAAGACAACTCTGGGAGTTGGGGGACAAGTGGTACAGGGTGACGGAATTCTCGTAGATTACGAGTCGGTAGAGTCACTGGCCGCAGACTTGCGGTTGGCGGCCAAGAACGTCAAAAAGGAAATGGACGACATCCAGGCGGCCGTGAAGCGGGTGACCGGCGGCTGGGAGGGTGAGGCCCACCAGGCCATGCTCGCAGCTGAGGCGCAGTTCAAGGCCCGGGCCGACCACATCCAGGCTCTCATAACGCAGGTCGCGGGTCTCGTCGCGTCGGGTAAGGACCAGTACCGCGCGACCGACGTGAAGGCGTCGAGGCTCTTCTCCCTGGACTTCTGAGCGATTTGCCTCCGCGATTCCGCGATGGGGTGGGCAGCGGTACACCGCCGCCCACCCCATCGGCGTTCTCACGAAGCCCGTACATGTGCTGGACGGTGGACGGCAACCTGTTCTCGCACCACATGTAAAAGCCGCCGGGGAGGCAGAGGCCCCACCGGCGGCCGGCGGACGGAAGAAGGCAGCTGAGCCAGCGAGCCGAGCGGTTACCCGGACGATCGGCTCGTCGGCTCATCAGTCCAGATAAATGAGGGCTTCCGACCGCGCGCTGTCGTAACGCTCCTGCCCGGAGCCGACGAGGTGCCGCGACAGCCCGGTTTCCTTGTCGTAGCCGTTCTCCTGGGCCCACCCCGCGACCATATGGTTCACCTGCTTCTGGCCGGTGGTGAAGTGATACTCGGTCTTCTGGGCCGCCGCGGCGTTCGCCTGGGCGATCTGGTCCTCTTTCCAGTCGTAGGCGGCCGCGTAGAGAACGCGGTAGGCGGCATCCGTGATGAAGCCGGTGGGTTGGCCTTTGAGGGCGCTGGCAGCAGCCTGCATGCCGCCTGTGACGACGAATTCGGCTGTCTGAATGTGATTCGCTCGCGCGACGGCGTGGTCCTTGTCGTCGCGAACAATGTCGGAGTTGATGCCGTCGTAGAAGCCGAAGACGTGCGACGCCCCTTCGATGGCTGCAGCACGTTCGTTCGGATCGCTGAAGTTCGTTTGGGATAGGGTCCCTGCAGAGTAGAACTTCTCGGCCTCGAACATCTCGCCGAACGCCTTACCGTCCTCTGCCACACCACGCATGATGCGGGTGAGGCTCTCTTTGGGAACGGACATGTGGGCGTCCTTGCCACCCGTGCCGTCGTGCCACACGCCGTCCTTGTCCATGTACGGACCAGTGCCGCTCAGGATTTCATGGGTTTCGGGCGTGTAGTCGACAAGCATGCGGCCCAGGTTCGACCGCAGATTGTAGGGTACGTCGGTGCCCTTCCGGCCGTCGTCGAGGATCTTGATGGTGTCGTGCATCACCCGGGACTCGGCCTCGGTGTGGTAGCCGAGCGTGTGGTCAGAACCTGGGACATTCCCGGTGGCGGCCGCCTCCAGCGCCGCGCCAAAGCCCATACGGGTGCCGGGGAGGTCCATGTGGCTGATGCCTATGGAGTTGGGCGAGGCCGTCGTCGGCCAATGACGATCCTTGAGCAGATACTGCAGGTGATCGTTTTTGCCGTCCGCACCGGGGTCGAGGAACGATGTCGCGACGTCGGGCTGCTGGCTCATGATGCCGAGCAGGGTGTCGAGCGGGTCGGTCGCTATGTTCTTGTGGGGGGACAATCCGGCGCCCACCCATGAGTCCCATCTGCCGGTCCCCATATCATCGCTCTTCTCCAGGGCGATGATGTCGTTGCCGACATCGGTCAAGAACTGCTTTCCGTAGTTCTTTCCGTGTGTCATCAGCTCGACGAACGACTGATACCCGTAGAGCGGGACCGTTCCCCCGTCGAAGTCCTTCGCACCCGCTTTGCGCAGGTCCTCGCGCCACTTCTTGTAGAAGGGGTCGGAGGGGGACTTGGTGGCGGTGGCCAGGGAGGTGGCCACGCCTTCCTGGAGGGCGCGGAAGTCCTTCTTGTCGTCGCCCTTGGCCAGGTCGTTGAACTTGAGGTTCAGATCGATGGTGCCCTTGGGGCCGAGGCCGGCCAGGAACGTCTGGCTGAACACCTTGTTGTGCTCGTTGTCCCGGAACAGCCGCTGGAACTCGGCCATCTCCTTGTCGCTGAGCTTGTCGCCGGAGTTGATCCGGGTCGCGAGGTCTTCGGCTTCCTTGGCCTCGACCTTCTCGATGTCGCCTTCCGCCTTGCCGTTGAACCCGCTGGCCGCGGGGTCGAGGATGTTGGGGTCCTGCACCGCCGCCTTGAGTGCGAGCTTCACGCCCTGGTCGGCGTCGTCGACCGCCCTGACCGCCGCCTCGATGTACCGGGTCCATGACTGCTCGGTGCTGTGCAGATCCGGGTCATGACGCGCGGCATTGGCATCGGAGGCGCTGGCCTTCGAATAGTCATAGCTCGCGATGCCGGCCTCCGAGACCTTCATACCGGCCTTCACGGCGTCCGCGACCGCAGACTTCACCTTCCCGCGCAAATCGACGAACTGGGTGTGCGCGTCCCGCAGGATCGAGGCGATGGCACGAGCTTCCTTCGGCGCCGCGGTGAACTGCTCGTCTGTCACCTGCATGTTAGGGCGCGCGACCAGCAGCGACACACCATTCCAAGTCCCGTCGAGCCCGACCGACTTGACCTTGCTGTCGTAAATCTTCCGGACTGCCTCGAACTGTTTGGCGGCCTCATCCCACTTGGTGGCGGCCGTCTCGAGGAGGGACAGGTCGATGGTCATGACCTGGTGGTACGTGAGCACGAGCCCCCCTAGCGGTAGTAGTCCGAGATACGAGAGGAGAACGGAGTGTTGTCCGAGTACTGGGCAGGCGGAACGGCCGTGGTGAGCTCCGACCCAACCTGGAAGTCATTGCCCAGGAAATACTTGTTGGTCCCGCTCAGCGCGGATTTCTCCTGCGAGAGCCGTGCTTGAAGTGCCTTGACCGAGGTGTGCCAGCCCTTGAGGGCCTCGGTGAGTCCACTCCCGGTGGCCCAGTCCTTGAACTCCTTCTCGGCCTTCTCGGTCGTTTCGTCGACGCACTCGCCAGCCTTCTTCGTGTCCGGCTCGACGTCGGTTGTCAAAGCATTGACGGCGCTCTTCTTCTTGGATGCGCTCGACTTCAGGGTGAGCGTTCCAGGAAGGCTCGGACCAGGGGGGTCAGTCTGGTTGAGCTGCATGTGGGTGGACTTCCGCCCCGCCGCGGCGTCGGTGCGGAGCTTGGACCACTCGTCCTCAAAGGTCATGATTCCCCCATGGCTAGGCATCAAGTGGCGCGTCGCATACGGCGATTAGCCTTCCGAAGTTAGCACGCCGGTGCCTTGTTATTCACCCCTTTCCGGGCACACTGGTCGACCGATCGGTCGGTTTGTGCGTTTCGGTCCTTGAGTGCACGGCTTCTCCTCGCGGAGAATGACGTACCGACTACGCGCCGTGTCGGAGGCTCGAACCAGTGGTGTCCGGAAGGGAAACTTATGGGGTGAGACGCGTGCGCGTCTCTTTGGGTTCCACGGCGGGCGCCATTCACGGGCTATGAAGTGGCTGTGGCCCAAGCCGTAGTAGCCCGACACCCTAAGTCATCTCGTCGGCGCCTTGGGTTAGCGGAACGTTAAGTTGAGGATGCTTCTCGTCCGGCGCTCTCAGGCAAGGGTGCCCGCCGTGATGGCGGAGACGAACTCACGCCAAGCGGGGGCTGTGAATGAGGTGTGGGTGATGTCGGGGCGCTTGGAGTCCCTTAGGGCAACTCGGCCTTGGAAACCAGAGATCTCGACACAGTTGTCATTCCCGCCGCTGTACGAGCTTCTCAGCCACTGACGGTTATTCAGATTGCTAGACGTCGGAACGGGGCCTATACCCACTACTCGAGCTCCTTGCTGAGTTCGCGGAACCGTCGTCGAGTCTCCGATGGGCCAAGTGCGCGTGCTCGCAGATGGTCGAAGACGTCTGCATATCGCTCGACATCTTTTGGATCCTCGAAGCAGACGGAGTTGGTGAGGTTCTCCGTCCACACTACTTCCGGCGTGGGATTCGGGAAGTCCATGAGCACGAACGAGCCGTAGAGCCCTGCGTGCCCACCCAGCTCGAAGGCAAGGAACTGCATGGTGACGTGGGGCTGCTCGCAAGTGGCGAGCAAGTGCTCGATCTGTTGTCGCATCACCTCCGCCGATCCAACATGGCGACGGATGGCGGCTTCATCGATGACGACCCACAGTTTCGGTGGCGCTTCTCCGCGCAAGAGCTCTTGTCGTCGCAGGCGGACCTTGACCAGTGCTTCGACTTGGCGTGCGGTGAGGTCGCTGCGCATCTCGGTGATGATCGCTCGCGCGTAGTCCTCGGTCTGTAGCAGGCCGGGGATCAGGAGCGGTTCATAGCTACGCATGGAGACCGCACTGCTTTCGAGGGTCAGGTAGCCCCCGTACTGCGTCGTGTTGACCACTGCGGCGTACTTCTTCCACCACGGTCGCTTCCGGGCCTGGTCCGCGCGGACCAGATCGAGGATGTCTTCGCGCACTGCCTCGTCATTGACCCCGTAGCAGTCGAGGAGCGCCTTGACGAGCACGGGAGTGGTCCCTCGGTCCCCGGTCTCGATGCGGCTGAGCGAGCCGGCGCTGACCTCTACCCGACCCGAGACCTCGGCGAGCGTCAGCTCCGAGTCCTCCCGCAACTCTCGGAGACGCGCCGCGAGCTGACGGCGGTACACCGACTTGGGCATGACGCTCTTCTTCCATGTCATGGGCTCAGTGTGGTGGCCGGAGACCCCACCAGCAACCAGAACGGGCAATTTTCCTGACTTGCTTGCCTCAGTACACACCGCAGTGCCATGGTTGCCGTGCGTCACGGTCGGCGTGGCTGTGAACGCAACCCCTGTCGCTGCCACCCCCTTGCGAGGTGATCACATGGGTGTGCCCTCATGCCTAACCTGGTCCGGATGCCCACCGATGCGAGTCGGCTGGGAGGGCCCGCTCCTGGGCCGCGACCGTGTCGTGGCGCACGCGAGACATCGGGTCGAGTCATGGGTCCGCGAACAGTGGCGCATGCCCGAGGCGGCCTTCCAAGCCGAAACCGTTGTGGGTGAGCTATGTGCAAACGCCCTGCGGCACGGTGGTGGCCTCGCCTCGCTGGACCTGATCCTCTGCCCGGAGACGGCTTATTGCCCGCCCAGTTTGCGCGTCCTGGTCGGCGACTACCTGCCGTATGCGCACCCTCGGATCGCCGGCGATCCCAATGCCGAGCTCGGCGAACATGGGCGAGGACTACTCATGGTCACGGCGCTGACGGCCAGCTGGGGGTGGCACCGCATTGGCGCGGATCTGAAGCAGGTGTGGTGCAAAATCATCCTGCCGCTCGACGCGCTTCCGTGGCTCACTTGATCTTGAAGGAGTTTCCTCCATATCGGGCGCATCGGTCCATGGGGGGAGTTGAAGGGATCTGGCATCGTCGCCGCATGACGACATTGGCTGACCCGGACGGCGCGGGGCTGTGGACCACTGGCCACCCCTGAGGCCGAGGACCTCCACGTGCTGCTGACGGCTCACTGAGAGGGCCGCAGCGAGCTGGCCCAGTTGCTCGGCATCATCCTTCTGAAACCGGATCAGGTCCACCCGTTGGCAGATGACAGTTACCTCGGCGACCGGGAACGCGACGACCCCGTTCGAAGGCCTCTTTGCCGCCGCCTAGGAGCTCAGCCACCGCCTGCACATGGTCGCCGAAGGCGGCAACGGCGGGATCGGCTACTGGACGCACCCCTATGAGCCCCAGAACCAGCCCACACCGATCGTCGAGATCGATACCGAGGCCACGTGGCGCATGAGCGGATGCACTCTCACAGAGGCGTTCGCCGCGGATCTCGCCTCCTATAACTAGGACCGGCGGCAGAGTTCGCGCGACTGGCTGACCGGCTTGCCGAACTCGGCGTGCCGGTCAGCAGGCGTGACTATGACGCCCTCTGGGAGTTTGACTTCGCGGTGGGCCCGGATGAGCTCTTCGACGACCTCAACGATGCCGAGTTCGCTCGCTTGACGGGACGCTGAAGCAGCCCGTATGTCCAGATCGTCACCGCCTGGCGTTGACTCCGACAGACAGCGATGCAGGCGGTAATTATTGTGTTGGCTCAGAAATGAGATCGCCGTCAACAGTATGGAGCCTCGGACAGCGGCAGGGCCTAAGCCTTGGGCTGGCAGCCATGACCTCCCAGCGCCTCTTGATCCTTCAGGTTGAGCCTTTCTCATGGATCTCGCCAGAGCACCTCCGAGATATGGTTTGGTATCGACGGCTGATGCTCAGGATGGAACTGGATGACCTGGGGCTGGAAGATAAGTTTTTTCCTGGCATTTCACCTTCCTTTGGGCATAATGTGCCATTTCTATCGCAATGTTGGCCAGAGTCTGCCTCAACTCTTCTCCGTCGATACGCATACTGCCGCGTATGTGGGTCTCTATCGCAATGGCGTACTGCTCGCTGGGCTTATCTTTTTCGAGTTCGGGGGTGCATTTTAGATACAGGCTCGCTCTGCGAGGCCAGGAGATAGCCCGGTCACCGGCTTTGAAGTCTATAACCGGCTTCCCTTCGTCTTCTCCCTGTGAGAGTTGCCACTCGCGCCACCTAGGGATTCCCGAATCGTTGATTCGCGCCTCGACATGGAAACCGGATCCCTCCTGGGTGAAAACATTGCATGTTGTCCAGAAGGAGGCATCCGGTTTAGTCTGGAAGGTTCGCAAGTCGACGCTCTCTGTGTCCTTGAGCATCTTTCGTATCGTCTCTCGAGAGATGGCGCCATGGCAAGGCTTAGCTGGCAGCTTATCCAGCCCATCTTTTTGGAAGAAGGATATGTAGGTAACGCATCCCAGCGTGATCGCGGCAGCCGCAAGCAGCGCTGATGCGAGCGTTACTTTCTTCCTCGGTGCATTCTGAAATTTTTTGAAGAAATTCATGCCGTTAGTCACTTTGGGCGGTTTACATAGGTGTTCAGATTGCTGTCGGACCAATCCCAGCCCGTCCTGATGCCTTCGCTGATAATGAGGTCCATGGATCCTGCCCTGATTGAGGAGTCGTGGGCGGCAAGGGCGGATTGCCCAGCCCATTGAGTTGAAGTCAAGGTGGAATCCTTTATGTCGCCCAGGTCATGGCCGGTGCGGTAAATCACTTCTTCTCGACCGTCGACTTCACGACCGTTGGAGATGTTGTCGATGATTTGACCTGCTGTGCTCGAGCCGAAAGCGCTTGCTAGTCCGCCAAGGGTGCTGCCTGCTGCGGTCTGTGGTGTATACGCTGCGGCAGCGGTTGAGATTCCTGCGGAAGCGAAGGTCTTGAACCAATCGGATTGATTTTTGAAGCCCTCGTTTGTTGCCTTGTCTGCAGAAATTTGGTCAGCCAGCGAGGCGTCGGCTCGGGAGTGGCCGAGAATTCCTTGAATTTGCCCCGTATTCTGAGCTATTTGCTCGACTACCTCTCGCGGTTCTGCGTCTACGGCATTAGGATGGCTCAGATGGTATTCGAACATGTTGCCGGTGTACGCGTTCTGGGCGTAGGTGATCGCGGCGTATGCGTCGGGGTTACGTGCGAGTGCGTACAGGAATCGATGCGTGTCGGTTTCGTCGAACCTATTGACAGGGCCACTCGTCGGAAAAATTGAATCTATGGATTTTTCGCCACTACCTGCAATTGTTCGATTGATTTCCGGCATGTAAGCGGCGGCCATGTGGCCGAAACTGTCTCCGATGTGCTTGTTGACAAGCGAAGCGTCCTTGGAGATCGCCTCAATGACGTTCTGCATGATGCGGCCCTGGGCACTGTTGCGTTCCGGAGCTGTCAGCGGTGGAGATTCGGCATCGTAGCGGTACCCGTATACGGCCGACTCGAGAGCGTGACCCAGTACATTCGGGCGCTGGCCGCCTTCCGGGGAATGCAGCAGGTAGTTCAAGTCGTCCTTGTTTTTGAACAGATCCTGTGCGGCCTCGGGGGCTCGGGAGTTGGCGTCGAGAAGTCCAGCGATCGGATCACCTCCGAGGGACTTGCTGTAATGATTTTCGGTGTTGAGATCAATGCGCCACCTGCTATCGCTCGATTTTGGCCAATCCCAATCCTCTCTATCCAGCTTAAGCATGTCATGGTTGATCCGCTTGAGGAAATCAGCGCTGAAGTTGCCATGCTTGAGTAGCGGGCCGAGGGATTGATATCCGTATGGCATGGCTACTGATTGGAGGAAGTGATCGGATTGCATCACGATGCGCTCATGGCCGGCCTTCTTCAGACCTTCCACCCACTTGGCGTCCAAATATCCGTCTTGGCCGACATGCTTGGTGGCGGCTGCGAGAGTGGTACCCAGGTGCTTTTGAATGTCTGCGCCTGTCTTGTTATCTCCTGCGTCGCCGCGCAGGCTTATAGAAGTGGCAAGCAGTGAATTAAAGCGGAGCGTCTCCTCCGGCCCCAACTGCCCATAGAACCTCGTCGCGAAGACTTTGTCGTTTGCGTGCATATCGAAGAGGCGATCCAGCTTGATCAGTTCTTCGCTGGACAGGTCATCGACCTTGCGAGCAAGACGCAGAGCCGCGTTGGCGTCCGCAGTCGACCGCTTGGCGTCGGCTGCGCGAAGTGAGTCGTACTGCACGTCGGCGAAGTCGTGCGAGTTCTTATCAGCAAGGGTACGGAGAGCCCGCGATGCTGCTAGGTCCGCTTCGGTCGCTTCTCTGACGACCTTGTCAATTCGGGCTTGATACTTCTCGATTTCCGCTGCGCTCGGCAGTGCGTCTTTATTATCCTTGCTCAGGCTGTCCGCACGGGTATGACCCACAACGCCGCCGGGGCTGATGGTCATATGCGCTGGCATTTCGTCGACCAGGGACTGAAGCCGACTCTTGGCGCCCTTGAAGGCGGTGTGCACATCGCGCAGGATGTTGCGGCGACTCGTGGCCTCGGTGATGGCGTCGTGAAATTCTTTGGCGGTCTTCTCGATGAAGGGCTTGGTCACACCGGCGTTCTTGCCCGCCCAGTCGGCGCTTTTCGCCTTGGCCAGCATCCCTTTGTCGGCTTCTTCTGCAAGCGTTGTGAGCTTCTTGATCGTCTCTGTCCAGTCGGTGACCGCCTCGCTGAGGGACTTCAGCTTGAGGTGATACAGATCCTCGAACGATGGCACTGAAGCTCCTCAGCGGAAGTACTTGTTGATTTTGGACACGGCCATCCGGTCGCCGTCGACGTCGCGCATCGTGTACGCGATCTCGGCGTCGTCTTTGGCATGTGACTTGGCCGAGAAATCGAGGTGATTGGAGATGTGGGCGCAGGCTTCCTGTAAGGTGCCGAGCTTTGTATGCCACACTTCATCGGCTTTGCTGAGTGCCGCCCCTGTCTCAAGGTGTCCTTCCGCGAGGTCGACGGACGCCCGGAGCGTGGTTATCTGGGCCCATCCGCCATCCGACATGACCCTGTCATACAGCAGGAACGCGTCGTGCCCGATCTTGCCGAGCTCGTCGCTCTTCACGCTCAAGTCCGGCTGCGCCGACCCACCGCCACTTGGGAGGCCCCGACCGCCGCTTCCGTCATCGGCGTGGTTGAGCCGCATCTGGGCTGGTTGTCCTTGCGCTGCCTGCGAGCGAAGTTCACTCCACTCCTCGTCGAACGACACGCTTCTCTCCCCTGGTGTGCGTGTTTGGGACCCAAAGTTACAAGTCACGTTCAGCTTAGGACAGTTGACCGTACGTGCGGGTAATCGGATGGGCGTGTCGCCATGAAAAACGCTCTGCCCCGGACCAGTTCGGCCCGGGGCAGAGGTTGGTGAGTGCTGAGTGTGCTTCGCCGCGCCGCGACCGAAGCGAGTGCGCCTACTGGTCCGGCAGCCACCCCAGCTGCACCAGCGGCGTCCCCCGCTTGCGGGAGACGAAGAAGCCGCGGCCCGGGGGCATGGGGCGGGGGCGGACGCCGCCGAGGAGGTCGCCTTCGGTGGGGTCGCCGGAGAGCATGACGCCCTGGGCGCCGAGTTCCTTGATGCGCTGCATGAAGGACTCGAACATCGAGCGCGAGGCGCCCGCGGAGTTGCGGGCGATGATGAAGCGCATGCCGACGTCGCGTGCGAAGGGCAGGTTGTCGGTGAGGACGGCCATCGGGTTGCCGCTGCTGGTGGAGACGAGTTCGTAGTCGTCGATGATGATGAAGAACTGCGGTCCGCTCCACCAGCTGCGGTCGCGCAGCTGTTGGGGGGTGATGTCCGGCTTGGGGGCGCGGCGTTCCATGAGGCCGTTGAGGGCCGTGGTGTGGACCTGGAGGGCCGAGGCGATCGGGGCGTACTCCAGGAGGTGGGTGTCGGGGATGACGTCGAGCAGGGAGCGGCGGTAGTCGCCGACCACGATCTTCGCCTCGTCCGGGCCGTACCGCTCGGTGATCTGCTTGGCGATGAGCCGCAGCAGGGCCGTCTTACCGGATTCGCTCTCGCCGAAGATGAGGAAGAAGGGGTCGGATTCGAAGTCGACGAAGACCGGTTCGAGGTTGGTCTCGTCGATGCCGATCGCGACGCCCTGCTGGGGGTACTCGAAGCCCTTGGGCAGGTCCTCGGCGCGGAGTCGGCGGGGGAGGAGGCGTACGCGGGGGGCGTGCGGGCCGTTCCAGTTGGTGGTCACCGCGCGGACCAGCTCGCCGGCGGCGTCCGTGATCTCCTCGGGGTCGCTGCCCGAGTCGATACGCGGCTGGGCGCCCATGAAGTGCAGCTTCTCGGGGAGCTGGCCGCGGCCGGGGACGCCCACGGGGACGTTCGCGGCGACCTTGCGGTCGAATTCGGAGTCCATCGTGTCGCCGAGGCGCATCTCGAGGCGGTTGAGGAGCTGGTCCTTCAAAGAGGCGCGGACTTCCATGTTGCGGGAAGCGGTCACCACGATGTGGATGCCGTAGCCGAGGCCGCGGCCCGCGATATCGGCCACGACCCCTTCCAGCATGTCGTACTCCTGCCGGAAGTTGGCCCAGCCGTCGATGATGAGGAAGACGTCGCCCCAGCCCTGTTCCGCGTGCTCGCCGCGGGACCGCTGGCGACGGTAGGTGCCGATCGAGTCGATGTTCTTGGCGCGGAAGTACTCCTCGCGCCGGGCCAGGATGCCGGCCACCTCGGCGATGGTGCGTCGTACCCGCTCCGGGTCCAGTCGGGAGGCGATGCCGCCCACATGCGGCAGGTCGGCCACGGCGCTCATACCGCCGCCACCGAAGTCCAGACCGTAGAACTGCACCTCGGCCGGGGTGTGGGTGAGCGCGAAGGCCGAGATCAGGGTGCGCATCAGCGTGGACTTGCCGGACTGCGGGCCGCCGACGACCAGCATGTGGCCCGCGGCGCCGGAGAAGTCGCGGTAGAGCACGTCGCGCCGCTGCTCGAAGGGCTTGTCGATGAGGCCGAGCGGGACGACGAGGTTGCCCAGGCGCGGGTATTCGGGCGCGGTCAGGCCGCGGCCCTCGACCGGGGACAGCGCGGGCAGCAGCTGGTCCAGCGAGGGGGCCTCGTCCAGCGGCGGGAGCCAGACCTGGTGGGCGGGGGCGCCCTGGCCCTCCAGACGGCGGACGATGACGTCGAGGACCGTATCGGCCAGCGCGTCGTCCTCCTGGCGGGATGGGGTGATGAGCGCCGCCGGGTCCGGGGTGGTGTAGGTGACCGGGACCGGGGTGGCCGTGAAGATGACCGGGCGGCGCTCGATGGGCAGCGAGGTGCCGTCGAAGTCGGCGGGCGCCGCCCCGGTGCGGTACACGCCCGAGACGTACGCGGCCTTGAAGCGCGTCATCTCGTCCGTGCCGAACTTCAGATAGCCGGAGCCGGGGACGGACGGCAGGTGGTACGCGTCAGGCACGCCCAGCGCCGTACGGGACTCGGCGGCGGAGAAGGTCCGCAGACCGATGCGGTACGACAGGTAGGTCTCCAGGCCGCGCAGCCGGCCCTCCTCCAGCCGCTGCGAGGCCAGCAGCAGATGTACGCCCAGGGAGCGGCCGATACGGCCGATCTGGATGAACATGTCGATGAAGTCGGGCTTGGCCGTCAGCAGCTCGCTGAACTCGTCGATCACCAGGACGAGTGAGGCCACGGGCTCCAGCGGGGCGCCGGCCGCCCGCGCCTTCTCGTAGTCGTGGATGTTGGCGTAGTTGCCCGCCGCGCGCAGCAGCTCCTGGCGGCGCTGCAGCTCACCGGTGATCGAGTCGCGCATACGGTCGACGAGCGTCAGGTCGTCGGCGAGGTTGGTGATGACCGCCGCCACATGCGGCAGCTGCGACATGCCCGCGAAGGTCGCACCACCCTTGAAGTCCGCGAGAACGAAGTTCAGCGTCTCGGACGAGTGGGTGACCGCGAGCCCCAGCACCAGGGTGCGCAGCAGCTCGGACTTGCCGGAGCCGGTGGCGCCGACGCACAGGCCGTGCGGGCCCATACCGTCCTGCGCCGCCTCCTTGAGGTCCAGCATGACCGGCGCGCCGTCCTCGCCGACCCCGATCGGCACCCGCAGCCGCTCGGCCACCGAGCGCGGCCGCCAGGTGCGGGAGACATCCACCGAGCCCGCGTCGCCGAGCCCCAGCAGGTCGGTGAAGTCGAGGTTGGCCAGCAGCGGTTCGTCGTCGTCGCCCCCGCCCATGCGCAGCGGCGCCAGCTGCCGCGCGAGCGCGTCCGCGGCCTCGAGGGACAGCGAGTCCGGGGCCCCGTCGTACGCCGCGACCTGCGACAGCAGCTCCAGCTTGCCCGGCCGTACGATCACCGAGAGCCCGCCGCGCAGCTCGTCGAGGTCGCCCGCCACCACCTCGATGACGGTGACGCCCTGCAGGCCCTCCTGCGCCGCGAACGCCGACTCCGGCGGCACCATTCCACCGTCCAGCAGGACCACCAGATGCGGCTGGTCGAGCAGCGGCTGGGCGTCCTTGCTGAACCGGGACCGCCCCTCCAGGCGCCCCTTGAGCAGCTCCTCGATCTCCGCGAGGGAGTCGCTGAACAGCCGCCGCGAGCCCGCCCCGTCGAGCGCGCCCGGCAGCTGCAGATGGGGCAGCCACTTCGTCCAGTCCCAGTAGGCCGCCGAGCTGCGTGGCGCGACGACCGCGATGACGAGGTCCTCGGGCGAGTGGAAGGTGGCCAGCTCGCCGACGAGGGCTCGCGCCGTGCCCCGTACCGAGTCCGGCTCGCCGGACACCGTCACGTGGTAGAAGGCGCGCAGCGACACCGCCATCGGCATGTGTTCCAGCGACCCCTGGGTCGCCAGGAACTTCTGCATGGCGCCCGCCGTCAGCGGCTCCAGATCGTCGACCGCGGCCGTGTCGGGGGCGACCAGCGGGGTGGACAGCTGCTGCGAGCCGAGCCCGATCCGGATCTGTCCGAAGTCGTTGTCGTTCGCCCGGCGTTCCCACACCCGGCTGCCCTCGGCCACGACCGACCACAGCTGGTCGGGGGAGGGGTGCAGATAGAACTGGGCGTCGCGCTGTGCCCGCGCGGTGCGCCGTACCGTACGGCGGGTCTGCGCGAGGTACTTGAGGTAGTCGCGGCGCATGTCCGCCAGCTGCCCCTGCGAGCCCTGCCGGTGCCTGATGAACATCGCCACGGTCATACCGAGCGTGGAGAACATCATCATGACGCCCATGATCTTCATCATCGGCGCGGCGCCGGGCATGAAGAAATAGACCATCGACGAAGCCATGCCCAGTGTGGGCAGCAGCTGCATCAGGACGCCCTCTTGCTGGCCGCGCGGCAGCTCAGGGGGCGATTCGAGGCGGAGTTCCTCGCTCGGCACCTCGGGCGGGAGAGCCCGCGGTTGGCGCTTGACGACGACCTGGCTCACCGGATCTCTCAACCCCTCAACGCAGATGAACAGTTCCTCTCCGGCACCCCCGTGGCGACGGACTCCCTCTGCGAGACGGCGATCCTACCGACGTATGAGCAGCCAGGCCCCGGTAGGGTGGCCGCCGCACGCGGTGGTACCGGTGCCGCGCCACAGCGAACAGGGGGCCTTTAAGGTGAGTACGTCCGCCACGACCGGCTTCTGCAGGGTGACCGTGGTCGCACCTGACAGTCGGATCGATGTGGCTCTTCCGGAGGACATCGCCGTCGCCGACGTCTACCCCGAGATCCTCCGCCTGACCGGACAGACCCAGCCCGTGGGCGCTCCCACCGGCTACCACCTGGTGCGCCGCGACGGCACGGTCCTGGACGGCGCGCTGTCGCTGGGCGCCCAGCAGGTGCTCGACGGCGAACTGCTGTCGCTGCGCCCCTTCGCGGAGTCGCTGCCGCCCGCCGTCTACGACGACGTCTCGGACGCGATCGCCTCCGCCGTCACCCGTGACCGCACGCTGTGGAGCGATCGGTTCCTGCGTGCCTTCGGGCTGTTCGGCGGCTCCCTATTGCTGGTCCTCATGGGATTCGTGCTTTGGTTCGCCGATCCTCTCAAACACGATATGCACGGCCTGCCGGGCATCATCGCCGCCGCCGTCGCGGTGCTGCTCACGGCCCTCGCGGGGGTACGGGCGCGGGTCTATGAGGACCGCGCCTCCGCGATCGCGCTCGGTCTGGCCGCTCTGCCGCACGCCATGATCGCGGGCTCGGGGCTGCTCGCCCTGGACAAGGGCGAGGGCATCGGCCGGCTGCAGTTCCTGCTCGGGTGTGTCGCCGTCCTCGTCGTCTCGGTCGCCCTGGTGGTCGCCATGCCGACCGGTGACGCGCCGTTCGTCGCCGCGGTCTTCGCCTCGACCGTGGGCACCCTCGCCACCTTCTGCGCGATCCTCACCGAGGTCAGCCCCACCGAGACCGCCGCGGTGTGCGCCGCCGTCGCGATCGGCGCCGTCGCGTTCCTGCCGGGCCTGTCGGCGCGCGTCGCCCGGCTGCCCATCGGGTACGCCGCGCCGCGCTCGGCGGCCGAGGACGACGACCTCGACCCGGTGTCCGGGCCCGCCCCCGAGCCCGTGGACGCCGAACGGATCGCCGCCCAGGCCCGCCGCGGCCACGAGATGCTGCTCGGCCTGGTCGGCGGCTGCTCAGCCGTCGTCGTCGGCGCCTCGGCCGTGCTCGGCTTCTCCGACAACGTCTGGGGCCAGGTGCTGGCCCTCGTCTCCGGCCTCGCGATGCTGCTGCGCGCCCGCCTCTTCCGCTACACCGCGCAGGTTGCCTCCGTCCTCGCCGCGGGCCTGGTCGGCCTGGGGCTGCTCGTGCTCGGGCTGTCCCTGAACCCGCCGGCCGACGCCATGTTCAAGCTGCTGGTGCGGCATGACAGCGGGCCGCTTGACGTCCGTACGATCTGGCTCGCCGCCTCCGTCGTGGCGGGGGCCGCGCTGATCACCGGTATCGCGCTGATCATTCCGAAGAAGGGGCTCTCTCCGTTCTGGGGTCGCTTCTCCGACCTGGCCGAGAGCGCGCTGCTGCTGTCCCTGGTGCCCCTCGCCCTGGCCGTGCTGGACGTCTACTCCTCCGCGCGCAGCCTGACCAGCTGAAGCAGGGACCTGACCAGCTGAAGCAGGGGCGGGGCAGGAGCGGGGCCGTGGGTGAAGCCTTCAGCTGAGGCCGACGGGTAAACGGATGGCCGTCGGCTGGTACGCTGTGTGACGGCCGTTTGTGTACGCGCCCCCGGAGCTCTCGTATGAGCGCTCTGGAGACAGCGCCCAGCGGACCCCGCCTCCCGAGTCACGGAAGCTCCCCTGAGACCAAGACCAGGGGCACTCGGCGGCTGAACAGAAGAACCCTGAAGGAGTACCGCGTGTCGCTCGACGCCGCTACGAAGAAGCAGATCATGGCCGACTTCGCCACCAAGGAGGGCGACACCGGTTCCCCCGAGGTCCAGGTCGCGCTGCTGTCGCGCCGCATCTCCGACCTGACCGAGCACCTCAAGACCCACAAGCACGACCACCACTCCCGCCGTGGTCTGCTGCTCCTGGTCGGCCAGCGCCGCCGTCTGCTGCAGTACCTGGCGAAGAAGGACATCACGCGCTTCCGTGCGCTGGTCGAGCGCCTGGGCATCCGCCGCGGTGCGGCGGGCGCCAAGTAAGACGCCGTGGTAGGGAGCGGTTCCCGGAACAGGGGGCCGCTCCCTTTGCCGTACGTGCCGCGGATCGGCTGCCGTACGAGCCGTAACACCCGCGCGGGGCGGCGCGCCCCGGGACCTGCCGACGCCCGCGCAGCGCACGCACCGTCCTCGTCGATATCCACAGCCGTCGTGAGGACGGGCGAAGCTTTGTAGTCTGGTCCCAACAACGTCATAACGAACGAGGAGGAGCGCCTCATTCCCGCGGCACCGGCGCCATAGGAGCCGGTCCTCGGTAGTGGCTCCCGGAATTGGCAATTCCGGTAGCTTCGATCGAAGACCGGCCCGGCCGCCGGACCAAGGCCAGGGGCGCTGCTCCACCACCGTTCCTCCGTCACACGGACGAGGGACGCAGAAGAGGAGATTTTCCTGGTGGAGAACGAGACCCACTACGCCGAGGCCGTCATCGACAATGGCGCCTTCGGCACCCGCACCATCCGTTTCGAGACGGGCCGCCTGGCCCGTCAGGCCGCCGGCTCCGCCGTGGCCTACCTGGACGACGACACCATGGTGCTGTCGGCCACCACCGCATCCAAGAACCCCAAGGACCAGCTGGACTTCTTCCCGCTCACGGTCGACGTCGAGGAGCGGATGTACGCCGCCGGGCGCATCCCCGGTTCGTTCTTCCGTCGTGAGGGCCGCCCGTCCGAGGACGCGATCCTCACCTGCCGCCTGATCGACCGCCCGCTGCGCCCGTCCTTCAAGAAGGGCCTGCGCAACGAGATCCAGATCGTCGAGACGATCATGGCGCTCAACCCCGACCACCTTTACGACGTGGTCGCGATCAACGCCGCCTCCTGCTCCACGCAGCTGGCCGGCCTGCCCTTCTCCGGGCCGATCGGCGGCACCCGGGTCGCCCTGATCAAGGGCCAGTGGGTGGCCTTCCCGACCCACTCCGAGCTCGAGGACGCCGTCTTCGACATGGTCGTGGCCGGCCGCGTCCTGGAGGACGGCGACGTCGCGATCATGATGGTCGAGGCCGAGGCCACCGACAAGACCATCCAGCTGGTCAAGGACGGCGCCGAGGCGCCGACCGAGGAGGTCGTGGCAGCGGGCCTCGAGGCCGCGAAGCCCTTCATCAAGGTGCTCTGCAAGGCCCAGTCGGACCTCGCCGCCAAGGCCGCCAAGCCCACCGGCGAGTTCCCCATCTTCCTCGACTACCAGGACGACATCCTGGAGGCGCTCACCGCCGCCGTCCGCGACGAGCTCGCCCAGGCGCTGACCATCGCGGGCAAGCAGGAGCGCGAGACCGAGCTGGACCGCGTCAAGGGCCTGGCCGCCGAGAAGCTGCTGCCGCAGTTCGAGGGGCGCGAGAAGGAGATCTCCGCCGCGTACCGGTCGCTGACCAAGACCCTGGTCCGCGAGCGCGTGATCAAGGAGAAGAAGCGCATCGACGGCCGCGGTGTCACGGACATCCGTACGCTGGCCGCCGAGGTCGAGGCGATCCCGCGGGTCCACGGCTCGGCGCTGTTCGAGCGCGGCGAGACCCAGATCCTGGGCGTCACCACGCTGAACATGCTCCGCATGGAGCAGCAGCTGGACACGCTCGCGCCCGAGACCCGCAAGCGCTACATGCACAACTACAACTTCCCGCCGTACTCCACCGGTGAGACCGGCCGCGTCGGCTCCCCCAAGCGTCGCGAGATCGGCCACGGCGCGCTGGCCGAGCGGGCGCTGCTGCCGGTGCTGCCGTCGCGCGAGGAGTTCCCGTACGCCATCCGCCAGGTCTCCGAGGCGCTCGGCTCCAACGGCTCGACCTCGATGGGGTCGGTCTGCGCCTCGACCATGTCGCTGCTGAACGCCGGTGTGCCGCTGAAGGCCCCGGTCGCCGGTATCGCCATGGGCCTGATCTCCCAGGAGATCGACGGCGAGACCCACTACGTCACCCTCACCGACATCCTCGGTGCGGAGGACGCCTTCGGCGACATGGACTTCAAGGTCGCCGGCACCAAGACGTTCGTGACCGCCCTGCAGCTGGACACCAAGCTGGACGGCATCCCGGCGTCCGTGCTGGCCGCGGCCCTCAAGCAGGCCCGCGACGCCCGGCTGCACATCCTCGACGTGATGAACGAGGCCATCGACGTCCCGGACGAGATGTCTCCGAACGCGCCGCGGATCATCACCGTCAAGATCCCGGTGGACAAGATCGGTGAGGTCATTGGCCCCAAGGGCAAGATGATCAACCAGATCCAGGAGGACACCGGCGCCGACATCACCATCGAGGACGACGGCACCATCTACATCGGTGCCGCCGACGGTCCGGCCGCCGAGGCCGCCCGCGCCACCATCAACGGCATCGCCAACCCGACGATGCCCGAGGTCGGCGAGCGCTACCTGGGCACGGTCGTGAAGACCACCACCTTCGGTGCCTTCGTCTCCCTGCTCCCGGGCAAGGACGGCCTGCTGCACATCTCGCAGATCCGCAAGCTCGCCGGCGGCAAGCGCGTGGAGAACGTCGAGGACGTGCTGAAGGTCGGCGCCAAGGTCCAGGTCGAGATCGCCGAGATCGACCAGCGCGGCAAGCTCTCGCTGATCCCCGTCATCGAGGACGAAGAGGGCTCGGACGCGTCGAAGGACGAAGCGAAGGACGCCGCCGACAGCGGCTCCGCCGCGGACGCCAAGTGACGTCCCGCGCCCATGCGGCGACGGCCCGCCCCTCCTCGGAGGGGCGGGCCGTCGCCCGTACCCAAACGCTTCTCAAGGGTGAGAACGGCATCGGGACGGTCCGCAGGACCACCCTGCCCGGGGGGCTGCGCATCGTCACCGAGACCCTGCCGTCCGTGCGCTCGGCCACCTTCGGGATCTGGGCGCACGTCGGCTCCCGGGACGAGACCCCCGTGCTGAACGGCGCCACCCACTACCTGGAGCATCTGCTCTTCAAGGGCACCCAGCGGCGCAGCGCGCTCGACATCTCCTCCGCCATCGACGCGGTCGGCGGCGAGATGAACGCCTTCACGGCGAAGGAGTACACGTGCTACTACGCGCGGGTGCTCGACGCCGATCTGCCGCTGGCCATCGACGTCGTCTGCGACATGCTGACCGGCTCGCTGATCGACGCCGCGGACGTGGAGGCCGAGCGCGGCGTCGTCCTGGAAGAGATCGCGATGACCGAGGACGACCCGGGCGACTGTGTGCACGATCTGTTCGCGCACACCATGCTCGGTGACACTCCCCTCGGCCGCCCCGTCCTCGGCACCGTCGACACGGTCAACGGCCTCGGCCGCGACCAGATCGCCCGCTTCTACAAGAAGCACTACGACCCCACCCATCTGGTGGTCGCCGCCGCAGGCAATGTGGACCACGCCGCGGTCGTCCGGCAGGTGCGCAAGGCGTTCGACAAGGCGGGCGCCCTGTCCCGTACGGACGCGGTCCCCGTCGCCCCGCGCGACGGCACCCGCACCATCCGGGCGGCCGGGCGAGTCGAGGTGCAGGGCCGCAAGACCGAGCAGGCGCATGTCGTCCTCGGCATGCCGGGCATCGCGCGCACCGACGACCGGCGCTGGGCGCTCGGCGTGCTCAACACGGCGCTCGGCGGCGGTATGAGCTCCCGGCTGTTCCAGGAGGTGCGGGAGAAGCGCGGGCTCGCCTACAGCGTCTACTCGTACACCTCGGGCTTCGCCGACTGCGGCCTGTTCGGCGTCTACGCGGGCTGCCGCCCGAGCCAGGCGGCGGACGTCCTCAAGATCTGCCGTGACGAGCTCGACCAGGTCGCGCAGCACGGGCTGACCGATGAGGAGCTGCGGCGCGCGGTGGGCCAGCTGCGGGGCTCCACGGTGCTGGGCCTGGAGGACACGGGCGCGCTGATGAACCGCATCGGCAAGAGCGAGCTGTGCTGGGGCGACCAGATGTCGGTGGACGACATGCTCGCGCGGATGGCGGCCGTCACCCCGGACGAGGTGCGTGAGGTGGCCCGCGATGTACTGGGACAGCGTCCTTCGCTGTCCGTCATCGGCCCGCTGAAGGACAAGCAGGCGTCGCGCCTGCACGAGGCCGTCGCCTAGCGCCTGGCGCCTGGCGAGACCGCGCAAGACCCCGCCGTACACCGGCGGACGACACAAGGGATTCGAACGATGAGCAAGCTCCGCGTGGCCGTTCTCGGTGCCAAGGGCAGGATCGGTTCCGAGGCCGTACGGGCCGTCGAAGCCGCCGAGGACATGGAGCTGGTCGCCGCGCTCGGCCGGGGCGACAAGCTGGAGACCATGGTCGAGGCGGGCGCCGAGGTCGTGGTCGAGCTCACCGACCCCGACTCGGTGATGGGCAACCTCGAATTCTGCGTCCGCCACGGCATCCACGGCGTGGTGGGCACCACCGGCTGGACGGACGAGCGCCTGGCGCGGCTGCGGGGATGGCTCGAGGCCGCGCCGGGCACCGGTGTGCTCATCGCGCCGAACTTCTCCATCGGCGCCGTGCTGACCATGCAGTTCGCCCGACAGGCGGCCCGCTTCTTCGAGTCGGTCGAGGTCATCGAGCTGCACCACCCGAACAAGGTGGACGCCCCCTCGGGCACCGCGGCCCGCACCGCGCAGCTGATCGCGGCGGCTCGGGAGCAGGCGGGGTGCGCACCGCAGCCCGACGCCACGAGCACGGCGCTGGAGGGGGCGCGCGGCGCCGATGTGGACGGGGTGCGGGTGCACTCGGTGCGGCTGCGCGGGCTCCTCGCCCACCAGGAGGTCCTGCTGGGCGGGGAGGGCGAGACCCTCACCATCCGGCACGACTCGACCCACCACAGCAGCTTCATGCCCGGCGTGCTGCTGGGTGTGCGGCGTGTGGTGTCCGCTCCTGGCCTGACCCTCGGCCTGGAACACTTCCTCGATCTGGACTGAGGCACAGCGGTGCGCGCAAAGATCACGTATTTCGTCCTCGCGGCCGTCCTGGTCGTGTACTTCGTCCTGGTCGGCAGCCGGGGCGTGCTGCTCATCGAGCAGGGCACACCGCTGACGGTGGCCTTCGGCGTGGCCGTGCTGGTGCTGCCGTTCATCGGCGCGTGGTTCCTGTGGAAGACGACCGTATTCGCGAGCAGTGCGAACCGGCTGGCCCGCGAGCTGGAGGCCGAGGGCGGCCTCCCGGTCGACGAACTGGTGCGGACGCCCGGCGGGCGGATCGACCGGGACTCCGCGGACGCGGTCTTCGCCAAACGGCGGGCCGAGACGGAGGAGTCGCCGGACGACTGGCGCTCCTGGTTCCGGCTGGCCGTCGCCTACCACGACGCGCGTGACACGGTGCGCGCCCGCAAGGCGATGCAGCGCGCCATCGCCCTGCACGACGGCCGGCCGGTACGGGCCCAGAGCTGACCTCGGGCCCAAGGCTGATCCCGGGCTCAGGGAGCCCGGGATCGTCAGACGGCGGCGGGATTGTCAGGCGGCTCGGGGGGCCTCAGCGGTATCGGGCCGCCCGGCCCTCGATCGCGTCGGCCGCCATGGCGAAGGCCTCGGGGCGGCCGAGGAAGTCGGCGCTGTGGTCGGTGAAGGCCACCCGCGGGGCCCCGCCCCCCGTCAGCTCGATGAGCACCGCCTGCCCCTGGACGCTGCGCGGCAGCCCCAGCCACCGCACCGGCTGCTGGGTGGTGCGTATCGCCGCGATCTGAGACCAGGGCACCGTCGTGGCGGAGAACAGGCCTGTCAGCCGCAGCCCTTTCTCATCGACCCACACCCCCGCACGCACCAGCCGGACGGCGCACAGGATCACCACCGCGGCGCCCCCGACACAGACGCCGGCGGCGGGCACCGAACCCGCGAGGGCGATGATCATCGCGGAGAAGAGCACATACGAGGCGAGCAGCAGCAGGAGCGCGCCCCCGCCGATCCTCCAGGGACCCGGCCGGTAGGGACGGCGCCGGCGGCTCGGGTCCTCGTACGGCAAGGAGGCGTCTCCGGCCGCCGGTCCGTCTTCGTCAAGGGCGCGGTCCGCTGTCAGGAAGGGCAGGGGCACGGAAGGTCCTCACTCACACACACGTCCGGATGGGCCTGTGCTGGCTGAGGCTATCCCAGGGGCTCAGCGGCCGTCCGACGCCTCCGACTGCTGCACTTGGTGAGTGGTCCGCGGCCCGCTCTCGAGCGCGGGCAACCCGAACATGAGCGAGCCCACGAACCCGGCGATGATCGTCAGGGTGATGAGTGTGCGGCCCGCTATCTGCGACGGGGTGGCCCGGGGCCGGGGCGGTGGGGTGACATTGCTGCGGAATTGGTCGGCCTCGGCGATGAAGGCGAAGGGGACGGGCTCGCGCCGGCGGGACATGCGGGGGCTCTCCTTGGAACCTCGAACGTGGGTACTTCAGTAGGTAGGACGCGTGATCGAGTGACGAGGTGCCCTTTTTCAACGACTTCCTTCGGCATTTTCAGCGTTACGACCGGTCGGAGGGGATGTCGGAGCCGCCCCGTAAGCTGGGCGCGCCCTGAGCGATGAACCATGGAAGGACCCGCTGGTGACCGATATCCCCACCGAGAGCGAGAAGGCCGGCTTCCGCAGCGATGTGACCGTCGAGCTGGTCAAGCACAGCGCGGCCGACTCCGATGTGCTGTGGGCCGCCCGGGTGTCCACCGCCGGCGAGCAGTCCCTCGAGGAGCTCACCAAGGACCCCGAGCGCTCCAAGGGGCTGATCAACTTCCTGATGCGGGACCGGCACGGCAGCCCCTTCGAGCACAACTCGATGACCTTCTTCATCAACGCCCCGATCTTCGTCTTCCGGGAGTTCATGCGGCACCGCGTGGGCTGGTCGTACAACGAGGAGTCCGGCCGCTACCGCGAACTCCAGCCGGTGTTCTACGTCCCCGGCGAGTCCCGCAAGCTGATCCAGCAGGGCCGCCCGGGCAAGTACGAGTTCGTGGAGGGCACAGCGGCGCAGCACGAGCTGACCGGCCGCGTGATGGAGGACGCCTACCGCCATGCGTACGAGGCGTACCAGGAGATGCTGGCGGCTGGCGTCGCCCGGGAGGTGGCCCGCTCCGTCCTGCCCGTCGGCCTGTTCTCCTCCATGTACGCGACGTGCAACGCGCGGTCGCTGATGCACTTCCTCGGTCTGCGCACCCAGCACGAGCAGGCCGCCGTGCCGTCCTTCCCGCAGCGGGAGATCGAGATGGTCGGCGAGAAGATGGAGGCGATCTGGGCCGAGCTGATGCCGCTCACCCACGCCGCCTTCAACGCCAACGGGCGCATCGCCCCGTAGCGCCGCCCGCACCGCGGCGCATGGCGGTCCTCGGACACTCCCTGGACACTCCCCGGACGGGCCATGCGCGAGCGGTGTCCGTATTGCGGCGTTTCGTGAAGTTCATCTAGGCTGAACAAACGGATCCGGCACTGTCTGAACCCCCGAGCAGGCAGTGCCGGGTCCCATGACCGCCGTCCCGGTCGCCGCCCCGAGGGCGCACCGCGAGGCGTGCTACGAGTAGCGTGGGACCCATGGCACCGACATCCACATCGCAGACCCCTTTCGGGCGCATGCTGACCGCCATGGTCACGCCATTCACAGCTGATGGCGCGCTCGACCTCGACGGCGCTCAGCGACTCGCCGTCCATCTGGTCGACGCAGGCAATGACGGTCTGGTGGTCAACGGGACCACCGGCGAGTCCCCGACCACCAGCGATGCGGAGAAAGCCCAGCTTGTACGGGCCGTGGTGGAGGCGGTCGGTGACCGTGCCCATGTCGTGGCCGGAGCGAGCACCAACGACACCCGGCACAGCCTCGAGCTCGCCCGGGCCGCCGAGCAGGCCGGCGCCCACGGTCTGCTGGCCGTCACGCCGTACTACAGCAAGCCCCCTCAGGAAGGCCTCTTTCGGCACTTCACCGCCATCGCCGACGCCACCGAGCTGCCGGTCATGCTCTATGACATCCCCGGCCGCAGTGGTGTACCGATCAGCACCGAGACCATCGTCCGGCTCGCCGAGCACCCGCGCATCGTCGCGAACAAGGACGCCAAGGGCGACCTCGGTCGCGCAAGCTGGGCCATCGCCCGCTCGCGCCTGGCCTGGTACTCCGGCGATGACATGCTGAACCTGCCGCTGCTGTCCGTCGGTGCCGTCGGATTTGTCTCGGTGGTCGGCCACCTCGTCACGCCCGAGCTGCGCGCGCTGCTCGAAGCCCACCTCTCGGGCGATGTCGCGAAGGCAACCGAGATCCACCAGAAGCTCCTCCCGGTCTTCACCGGGATGTTCCGCACCCAGGGCGTCATCACGACGAAGGCCGCACTCACCCTTCAGGGGCTGCCGGCCGGGCCGCTGCGCCTGCCGCTCGTCGAGCTCAGTGCCGAGGAAACGGGGCAGCTCAAGCGCGATCTGGCCGCTGGCGGGGTACAGCTGTAACTAGCGGCGATTTTCGCAACTTCGTACTTCACAACTTCATACAGACACATCAAGCAAGTGCACGAATGTCACGCGCGCCATGTGCCCCAGGGGGGCACGTGGCGCGCGTGGTGAGGAGAGTCTTTTGAGCCATCCGCATCCTGAACTTGGCCCTCCGCCGAAGCTCCCCGAGGGGGGACTCCGCGTCACCCCGCTCGGCGGGCTCGGCGAGATCGGCCGCAACATGACGGTCTTCGAATACGGCGGTCGGCTGTTGATCGTCGACTGCGGAGTGCTCTTCCCCGAGGAGGAGCAGCCCGGAGTCGACCTGATCCTGCCGGACTTCACGTGTATCCGGGACCGGCTCGACGACATCGACGGCATCGTGCTCACGCACGGCCACGAGGACCACATCGGCGGCGTCCCGTTCCTGCTCCGCGAGAAGTCGGACATCCCGCTGATCGGCTCCAAGCTGACCCTCGCCCTGATCGAGGCGAAGCTTCAGGAGCACCGCATCCGCCCGTACACACTCGAGGTGGAGGAGGGCCAGCGCGAGCGGATCGGCCCCTTCGACTGCGAGTTCGTGGCGGTGAACCACTCCATCCCCGACGCCCTCGCGGTAGCCATCCGCACCCCGGCCGGCATGGCCGTGCACACCGGCGACTTCAAGATGGACCAGCTGCCGCTCGACGGCCGCCTCACGGACCTGCCCGCGTTCGCGAAGCTCGGCGAGGAAGGCATCGACCTTCTGCTCTCCGACTCCACGAACGCCGAAGTCCCCGGCTTCGTCCCGCCCGAGCGCGATATCTCCGGCGTGCTGCGTCAGGTCTTCGCCGACGCACAGCGGCGGATCATCGTGGCGAGCTTCGCCAGCCATGTCCACCGCATCCAGCAGATCCTCGACGCGGCCCATGAGTACGGGCGCCGGGTCGCCTTCGTCGGCCGCTCGATGGTCCGCAACATGGGCATCGCGCGCGACCTGGGCTATCTACGGGTACCGGCCGGGCTCGTCGTCGATGTGAAGACGCTCGACGATCTGCCGGACGACGAGATCGTCCTCGTCTGCACCGGCTCCCAGGGCGAGCCGATGGCCGCGCTGTCCAGGATGGCCAACCGCGATCACCAGATCCGCATCGTCCAGGGCGACACGGTGATCCTGGCGTCCTCGCTCATCCCGGGCAACGAGAACGCGGTCTACCGCGTGATCAACGGCTTGAGCCGTTGGGGCGCGAACGTGATCCACAAGGGCAATGCCAAGGTCCATGTCTCCGGGCATGCCTCGGCCGGGGAACTGCTGTACTTCTACAACATCTGCAAGCCCCGGAACCTGATGCCGGTGCACGGCGAATGGCGCCACTTGCGCGCCAACGCCGAACTGGGCGCCCTGACCGGCGTACCCAAGAACCGCTGCGTCATCGCCGAGGACGGGGTGGTGGTCGACCTGGTCGACGGCGTCGCGAAGATCGTCGGCAAGGTGCAGGCGGGCTATGTGTACGTCGATGGCCTCTCGGTCGGAGACGTCACGGAGTCCTCGCTCAAGGACCGCCGCATCCTCGGTGAGGAGGGCATCATCTCGGTCTTCGTGGTCGTCGACAGCACGACCGGCAAGATCGTGGGCGGCCCGCATATCCAGGCGAGGGGTTCCGGTATCGAGGACGCCGCCTTCTCCGCGGTCATCCCGAAGATCGAGGAATCCCTGGCCAAGTCCGCCTCCGACGGCGTCGTCGAGCCGCATCAGCTCCAGCAGCTCGTGCGCCGCTCGGTGGGCAAGTGGGTGTCCGACAGCTACCGTCGGCGCCCGATGATCCTCCCCGTCGTGGTCGAGGTCTGACGCAGCCTCAGCACTCGCACTGCGCCGACTCACGAGCGGGGCTCCCCGATTTGCATCCGGGAGCCCCGCTCCAGTACGTTTACGGCTCCGCCGGAAGGGAACCCCGAACACTCAGCGTGCGAGGGAGGAACCGGAAGGCGGGGTGGGAATCCGGCTCAGAGAATTCTGATAAAGTCGGGTCAGCCGAAAGGCAAAGGCCACT
>NZ_NCSM01000026.1 GCF_002224125.1 Streptomyces sp. NBS 14/10 | reverse complement strand
AGCCGCTAACGTCCCACTAACGCCCCGCCCTCACTGCTATGACGCAGCTCACCAGGAAACGGTGACAGGGTGTTGTCGCGGACAGCTGCGACTGTCGACGGCATGACGATCACCGATGAGGACTGCCTCGGCGAGACCCTGGCGTTCAACGAGCAATTCGAGGCCGCTGCCGCGAACCGCCCGCCCCGCGAGCAAACACCGGACGCGACCGTGCTGGCGCGCCTGCGGCGTAACCGCCTCGGTGGCGACACACCACCCGTGAGGCTGCCGCATGGCCAAGATCGCGTCGTTGCTGGTGGGGTGGGGGTCCGGGTGTTCCTGCCGGGGCAGGTCGACGGCGTGTATCTGCACCTACACGGGGGTGGCTGGGCGTTCGGCTCTGCGGACAGGCAGGATGAGAGGCTGTGGCGGCTGGCCGTGCGGGCGCGGCTGGCTGTTGTGAGCGTGGAGTACCGGCTGGCGCCGGAGCACCCGTTTCCCGCCGGGCCCGACGACTGTGAAGCGGCAGCCCGGTGGCTGGTGGGCCACGCCGCGGCCGAGTTCGGCACCGGGCGGCTGCTGATCGGCGGCGAATCGGCCGGCGCCCACCTGAGTGTCGTGACGCTGCTGCGCCTTCGCGACCGGCACGGCATCACGGGTGCCTTCCGGGCCGCCAACCTGCTCTTCGGCCCGTACGACCTGTCGATGACGCCGAGCCAGCGGTCGTTCGGCTCCAGGCGGCTGCTGAGCAACACCGACACGCTGCGGGGCAGCTATGAGCTGGTCACACCCGGGATGGGGGCGGAGCGGCGCCGCGCCGCGGAGATCTCGCCGCTGTTCGCCGACCTGACCGGCTTGCCGCCCGCCCGGATGGTCGTCGGTACGGAGGATCCGCTGCTGGACGACTCTCTGTTTCTGTCCCAGCGGTGGCAGGCGGCGGGCGCTCCCGTGCAGCTGGGCGTCGTCGCCGGCGCGATGCACGGCTTCACCCTGTTCCCGCTGACCATCACCGAACGGGAGCAGGAGCGTCAGCGCGAGTTCCTGGCTAACGCGTGACGGTAGCGTCGGCCTCATGAACCGCACTGCCCGGCTCTACGCGCTGGTGGAAGAGTTGCGCGCGGCGGCGCCGCGGCCGCTGACGGTCGCGGCGCTCGCCGCACGGTTCGAAGTCAGCACGCGCACGGTGCAGCGTGACCTTCAGGCGCTGATGGAGTCCGGTGTCCCGGTGCGCACCACACCCGGGCGCGGCGGGGGCTGGACGATCGACCCGGCGATGACTCTGCCGCCGATGCACTTCACCGCCGATGAGGCCTGGGCGTTGGCCGCCGCGCTGGCCGCGGCCGACACCGCCGCTCCCTACGCCGGTGCGGCACGTACGGCCTACCAGAAGATCACGGCCTCGTTGACCGGTCCCGCCTCGGCGGCGGCCCGGGAACTGGCCGCACGGATCGTCGCGCTGCCGTCGCGGACCGACGCCGCGGTCCGCGCCGCGGTGGAACAGGCCGTCAGCGACAACAAGGTGCTGCGGCTGTCCTACGTCGATGCGGCGGGACGCGAAAGCGACCGCGTCGTGGAACCGGCCGGGCTGCTCACCGCCGACGGCTGGTGGTACCTCATCGCCTGGTGCCGCATACGGCGGGCCGGCCGGGGTTTCCGGCTGGACCGGATCGCGGCGGCGGCTCCGACCGGTGAGCAGGCGCGCCCCCATGACCTGGCCGAACTGCTGCGCGGCTCGGTCGCTGCTGGTGCGGTACGGCCCGCCGCGCTGGCCTCACTCACACCCCCGCCGTGACGCCGTGAGGACCCGGAGCCGCCACGCCGGGCCCTCGATCACGCGCGGCGCGCCGAGGCCCCCGCGCCGACCGCCGCCGAGCCGTGCACCGCGACCCCGTCGGGGCGGCCCAGCTCCAGGTACATCCTGACGTCGTCGAAACGCTCGTCGCCCACGGCTATCCCGCTCGGCAGCCGGCCCCACTCCCGGAAACCCAGGTCCTCGTACAGCGCGATCGCGCCGTGGTTGTTGCCGCGTACGCCCAGGAGCAGCAGCTCCAGACCGGCCGTGCGTACGTTCTCGATCAGCGCGGACACCAGGAGCCGGCCGATGCCCCGGCCCCGGGCCGCGGGGTGGGTCATGACCTGCTGGAGCTCGGCGGTGTGACGGTAGCTGGCCACGGTCGCGCGCCGCCGCCACAGCGCGCAGCCCAGCACCTCGCCCGACCCGTCCGCCGACGTCGCCAGGACGAACGCGGCGTCCCCGGTCCGTACGTCGGCCAGGACGCCGTCGAGCCAGCCGTCTGTCTCGGCGCGGCTGGGCGGCGCGAGATAGCCGATGGCCCCGCCGGTCTCGCTGACGGCGTGGACCATCCGGTGGGTCCTCGCGCGCAGCGCGTCGTCCAATGTGGTCGGCCACACCAGCTCGACGCGGTCGGTCATGTCGTGTGCTCCTTGCTCCGTACGACCGGTCATTCGATGATCGTGCTGCACGCGGCCCAGTGCACTCGGCCCATGTGCGGATCGAGCATGAACGACAACGGGACCGGGTTCTTCTCCGTGCCGATGTAATTGCCACGGAGGGCCATATCGTCCTTCGGGGCCAGGGTGAAGTCCGGCATTATGTCCCCCGGCTGGTACACATGCGCAATCGGCACACTCGGGTGCCCGGCAATGACGTGATTCGCCTCCCAGAGCGTCAGGGGCTCGCCGACATCGGAGTACACGGCGACGCTCGTGCCCTCGGGCACCTCGAACGTCGGCAGGTCGGGTTCAAGGCCGCCATGACCGGCGAACACCAGCTCTCCGTCCGGGCGCTCCTCGGGGAGGTAATCCAGCAAGTGGCAGGGCGTGAGCCCCAGCGGGTCGGCCCAGCGGTGGGGGTTGGGGACGTAGGCGACCGGGTTGGGGGCGGGGGCCAGGCCGAGGGGGTCGGGGGTGAGGTAGCGGGCGGTGGTGGGGTCGTAGTAGCGGTGGTGGTTGTAGTGGAGGCCGCTTTCGGGGTCGTGGTACTGGCCGGGGAAGCGCAGGGGGGTGTGGGGTGTGCCGGTGGGGTCCTCGGGCGTGGTGGTGCCCCAGAGCGAGGGACGGGCGCGCCAGGCGATGTCACCCGTCTCGTCGATGAGTTCGGTGGGGGCGCCGACGAGGTCGGTGACGATGGCGAAGAAGCGGCGGTCGATCTCGCGCTGGGTGGTGGCCTCGGTGACGCGTTCGGTCTGGGTCAGGGGGCGGTTGCCGTCGTGTTCCCAAGTCAGCGTCACCGGGTGAGGCAGGTCCGGTGTCGTGGTGGTCTGTTCTACGAGGGTGGTGCCGTCCCAGGTGAAGTCGGTCTGTTGGAGGACCGTTTTGCCGTCGCGTGCGAGGTGTTGTTTGGTGGTGCGGCGGCCGAGGGGGTCGTAGAGGTAGCGCCAGAGGGTGCCGTCGGGGGTGGTGACGGTGGTCAGGCGGTCCTCTGCGTCCCAGGTGTAGCGCCAGGTGTCGGGCTTGGCGGATAGGCGGGTTTTCTGGCGGAGGGTGAGGCGGCCGGCGGTGTCGTGTTCGTAGCGGAGGCGTCCGGCGTGGGTGATGCGGGTGCCGGTGTAGGTGCGCGGGCCGGTGGCCTCCGGGGTGGGGTGTTCGTGTGGCCAGGTGGCGTGGGTCTGGTTGCCCGCGTCGTCGTAGGCGTAGGTCTCCGTCCAGCCCTCGGCCCGGACGGTGGTGACCCGGCCCGCCGCGTCCAGGTCGAAGGTGCGGGGGCCGCGCAGTTGGTCGTCGATGGCGGTCAGGTGGCCGTCGGGGCGGTAGGTGTACGCCCGATGCTGGAGGGTTCCGCCCTCTGGGTCGCTCAGGGTCTGCTCTGTCAGTCGTCCGGCCGGGTCCCAGATCTGCGCGAGTGAGGCGTTAGGCCCAAGTCGGTGGGCGGTTTCCCGGCCTATCGCGTCATACGTGAAGTCGAGGGCGTGGCCGCAGGTGGTCAGCGTGGTGCGGCGGCCCGCCGCGTCGTACGCGAAGGTGGACTTGGCGCCGGAGGGGGTGGTGCGGCGCACGGGGCGGCCCAGGGCGTCGTAGGTGCGCGTGAGGACCCGGTCGCCGACGACTTCCGATATGGCCCGGCCCATACGATCCCGCCGGTATGTCAGCGCCGCGTCCGGGCCGACGGCCTCCATCAGCCGCCCGGCCTGATCGTAGGTACAGGTGGTGACCTGGCCGTCGGCGTCCTTGCGGACCATCCGGCCGCAGCCGTCGTATGCGAGGCGGATGGTCTGGCCCAGCGGGTCGGTGCGGGAGATCAGTTGGCCCGCCGGATCGTAGTCGTAGGCGAGGGTGCGGCCGTCGAAGTCCGTCTCGCTGAGCGGGCGGCCGGCCGCATCGTGGGTGTACGTCCAGGTCAGGCCCTGGGGATTGGTCACCTCGGTGAGGCGCAGCTGAGTGTCGTGCGTGAACTCGTAGCGGGCCCCGTCCGGGTCGGTCCGGGCGGCCAGCAGATCGAAGTGGGTGTACTCATAACGGGTCACACCGCCGCCCGCGCCCGCGTGAGCGGTGACGTTGCCCTCGCCGTCGTAGGTCCAGGTCTGCTCGGCGCCGTCCGGGGCGGTGCGCCGCGCGGGACGGCCCTCCACCGTCCACTCCATGCGGGTGGTGGCGCCGAGCGGGTCGGTGACGGCGGTGGGGCGGCCGAAGGCGTCGCGGTGGTAGGTGGTGGTCGCGCCCAGCGGATCGGTGATCTCGACGGGGAGCCCGGCCCCGTCGCAGCGTATGTGGGTGGTGTCGCCGAGCGGGTTGGTGGTCGAGGTCAGGTGGCCGTGGTCGTCGTAGGCGTAGTGGGTGGTGTGGCCCAACGGGTCAGTGGTGGCGGTGCGGTTGCCCCGCTCGTCGTACGCGTAGCGCCAGGTGGCCCCGTCCGCGTGGGTGACCTCCACCGGCAGGCCCAGGTCGTTGTAGGCGGCGGTCCGCTGATGTCCGTCGGGGGTGGTCAGGGAGGTCAGCCGGCCGGCCGCGTCGTAAGTGTAGGTGGTGGTCCGGCCCAGGGCATCGGTGCGGGACAGGATCCGGCCGTAACGGTCGCGTTGGGTACGGGTGGTGTGGCCGAGCGGGTTGGTCACGGCGATGACCTGGCAGCGGTCGTTGATCAGATAGCGGGTGGCATGGCCCTCGGGCGTGGTGACGGTGGTGATCCGGTGACCGGTCCGCTCGTCGGCCGGACCGTAGTCGATACGCACCGAGACATGTCCTTCGGTGCCGCCCTCGCCGATCACCCGGTCGCGGTTGTCGTAGACGTAGTCGTAGCGGCGGTCGTTGGTGTCGATCCACGCGCTGATCCGGCGCTCGGCGTCGTACTCGAACCGCAGCGGCAGCCCCGAGGAGTTGACCACCTCGGTCAGATTGCCGTCCGTGTACGCGTAACGGATGAGCTCCTGGTCGGCGCCGTCCGGTGCCGCGCCTGCCAGGTGGAGAGCGGTGATGCGGCCGTCGGCGGTGGTGAGTTTGAGGTGGTAGCCGCCGCTGTGGACGATCCCGGTCGGCGCGCCATGCACGTCGTACTCGAAGGTCAGACGGTGGCCGTTGCGGTCGCCGAGCTCCGCCAGCAGGGCCTCGCCGTCACCCCCGCCCTCCGGGCCGGTGAAGTACCAGGTGCGGCCGGTGTCCGGATCGGTGAGCGTGTAGTCGCCCTCCACCGTGCGCTCCAGTGGCCATCTGGGGCCCAGCTCCGGCAGCGTCGGCACGCCGGGCGCCGGGTGCGGGTACGACAGCAGCAGCCCGTCCTCGGCGACGAACACCACACCCCGCGCACCGATCTCCAGCCGCTGATCGGCCGTGCTCGACCACATCGGCCCGAACCACCGCCCCGCCCGATACCCCGACTCCACCCGCCGCACAAACACCAGCGCCAACGCCCCCGGCAGCACCACATCCCGCTGCGACAGAAACATCCGCCCCGTCGCCAGATCCACCGGATCCGTATGACCCGCGGTCTTCGCCCCATCCGGCGTGGCGTGCGGCGCCGCCCCGTCCTTGGCAAGCGTCTGCAACCCGGACCGCTCGGCCCGGACCAAGGTCCCCGGCAGCCGCTCAGCAGCCGTGATCGCCGCCTTCGCCCCTCCAAGACCCTTGGTCCCGATCAACTCCGGCACCAGACGCCCCACACCCTCCGACGGATCCTTCTGGAAGGTGTCCCACATTCCCTTGAGCGCGGTGCGCGGGTCATTCGCCATCCGCAGCAGACCAGCGGCGGTGTTGTTGAGGTTGGTCACGTACTCGGCGGGGTGTGTGATGTTGTACAGGTCCATCGGGTTCACCGACCGGACGAAGTTCAGCAGACCCGCTGTGCCCTTGACCACTCCGCCCAGGAAGTGGCTGGTGTCCAGGGACAGCCCCGCCAGCCCGTCCCCCACCTGCCGGGCGTACGACGGCTTCTTCGGTGCGGCATCGCGCGCCGCCTCGACCGCCGTCTTCGCCACTCCATGTGCCTCGTTCCGCTGCCGCCGCGCCTCCTGCAGCACATCCTGCGCGGCCTTGATGTCAGCGGCCCCCGGATCGTGGAACGCACCCGGCTTGTCCGGCAGCGAGGACGGATCCCGCTTGTCGGCGGGGAGCGCGTTGTAGGCGTCCGCCGCCTTGTTGTACGCGGACACCTTGTCGTTATGCGCGGAGCGGGCGTCCTCCGAGGCCTTCTTGCCCTTCTTGTAGCGCCGGATCGCCTCCTCCGCCTGACCCTGCGCCCACTCCACCGTCCCCGCGAACCGCTCCAGCGCCCCCGACGCCTTCTCACACGCATCCGCCGCCGTGAACCACTTCTTCGGCTCGACCGACACGCTCTCCCGGAAGGCTTCCGCCGCCTTCCCCTTCAACGACCGCGAACCGAGCCCCCGCAACCCCTTGCCCACATTGTTGAACGCGGTCTTGAAGTCCGTGAGATGGCCGGCCGTTGAGCGGAGTTTCGACGGACTGCCGTGGATCAGCTTCTTCGGATCCTCGCTCTCGCCCAGCTGCATCTCGTCGACATCCGCGCCCAGCGCGTTCGCCGTCGAGTCCGACTTGTCCCGGACCCAGTCCGCACCGCTCTCCCAGCCGACGTCATCCAGCCGGTCGCCCGTCCAGTCCCCGGCGACGTCGATGGCCCCACCGACGTCCTCGACCCGGTCCTCGACCCAGTCCTCCACCCCATCCGGGATGAAATCCCCGATACCCACGCGCAGTTACCCCCGTGCACCGTCGCAGCGGCCTGCCTCCGGCCGTTGATCGGCACCGTACCCGCCAACCGGAACGCGGGGCACCGGGGGGCCGACGACTGGGGCGACAGCTGGGGGCGTTCAGCCCGTTTCCGCCACTTCGACGGGGGTGTCCGACTCCTCTGGGACCCGCCCGGTCTTCACCGGCCTGGTCTTCACCCGCCCGGTCTTCACCGGCCCCGCCTCCACCCGCCCGGTCTTCCCCCGCCCGGCCTTCACCCGCCCCCTCAGCCGCTGGTAGAGCAGCGCCGCACCGGCCACGCCGAGCGGCCACAGCAGATACCGGCCCGACATCACCAGCAGCGCGGCGACCGCGACGAGCGCCGCCAGCGCCGCCGCGCGGATCGCCCCGCGCCGGGGCAGCAGGCGCAGCGCGGCGGCGACGCCGATCGCGTACACGGTGACGAAGGAGCCCGTGGTGAGCAGCACCAGGGGCCGGGCGTCCGTGTGGGCGGCGGTCACCACGAGCAGGCTGAGGAAGGCCAGCGACGAGACGAACCCGAGGCTGCGGCGCGGGATCTCGCCCGCGCTGCCGCCGCGCCCCAGCCACCCCGGCAGCGCGCCGTCCCGGCCGAGGGCCGCGCCGAGTTTGGCCGCGCCGGCGTAGTACGCGTTCATGGTGCCGATGGTCAGCAGGAGCGCGGCCACGGCGGCGAGCAGCCGGGCGTTGCCGCCCATGCCGCGGGCCATCAGCTCGCCCAGCGGGGCGTCGGCGTCGGCCGCACCCGTGCCGAGCACCGCGACGACGGCGAACGCCACGGCCAGATACAGCACCCCGACGATCACGACGGCGGCCGCGGTGGCCCGGGGCAGGTCCCGGGCCGGGTCGCGGAACTCCGCCGCCAGGTGGGTGATCGCCTCCCAGCCCGCGAAGCTCCACACCAGCAGCGCCGCCGCCGAGCCGATCGCGGCCCAGCCGTGCGGGGCGAAGGGCTCGAGGTGTTCCGTACGCGCCTGTGGCAGGGACAGCGCGACGGCGCCCAGCAGCAGGGCGATCAGCAGCCCCGAGAGCGCGAGTTGCAGCCGCCCGGTCACCCGCAGCCCGGCGGTGTTGACGGCGGTGACGATGGCCATCAGCACCACCGCGGTGACCGTACGGGTCGCGGTCCCGCCGCCCACGGCGGCCTCGGTGTACGAGCCGGCGAACAGCGCGGCGGCGGACGCGCCCGGGGGCACCGCGAGGTAGAAGCACCAGCCGACCACCGCCGCGGTCCGCTCGCCGAAGGCGAGCCGGGCGTACGTGGACACGCCCCCGGCGTCGGGGTAGCGGGCGCCGAGCGCGGCGAAGGTGGCGGCCAGCGGCGCGGACACCACGACCAGCGCCAGCCAGGCCAGCAGCGAGGCGGGGCCCGCGGTCTCGGCCGCGAGCGCGGGCAGCGCGATGACGCCCGTGCCCAGTACCGCCCCCACGTACAGCGCGGTGCCCTGGAGCGCGGTGAGCCGCCCGGCGGGCGCGGGGCGGTGAGGTGACGGTGGTGGCCCTGGTGGCGCTGGTGGCGGTTCGCTCATGCCCGGTTCACTCATGCCCGGCAGCCTCGCCGATGCGGCCACCCGCCGACCATCGGCGGAAATGCCATGGTGCGCTAAATTCCCGCCATGGCCCGTCCCGCCGATACGCCCCGATCCGCCGACACGCCCCACCCCGCCGACACGCCCCGCCACATCGTCGCCGTCGCCGTGGCCGACGGCGCCCCCATCTTCGAGCTCGCCGTCCCCTGCGAGGTCTTCGGTATCGACCGCTCGGACATCGTCGACCCGTGGTACGAGCTGCGCCTGTGCGCCGCCGAGCCCGGTCCGCTGCGCACCTCGGCCGGCCTGGGCATCCCCACCCCGTACGGCCTCGACGACCTCGTCGAGGCGGACACCGTGGTGGTGGCCGCCTGCCCCCGGGCCGTCCAGCTGGCCCCGCCGCCCGAGCTGGTCACCGCGGTGCGCAAGGCCCATGAGCTGGGCCGGCGGATCGTCTCCATCTGCAGCGGCGCGTACGTCCTGGCCGCCGCCGGGCTGCTGGCGGACCGCCGGGCGACCACGCACTGGATGAACGCCGCGGACTTCGCCTTCCGCTTCCCGGAGGTCGACCTCGACCCCACGGCCCTGTACGTCGAGGACGGCTCCATCCTCACCTCGGCCGGCACCGGGGCCGCGATCGATCTGTGTCTGCATCTGGTGCGCCAGGACCATGGCGCGGCGGTGGCCAACGAGGTGGCCCGCCGGATGGTCGTACCGCCGCACCGGGAGGGCGGGCAGACGCAGTACGCCAAGCTCCCGGTCCGGCCGCGGGCGGGCGGGGGCGAGGGTCTCGCGCCGGTGCTGCAGTGGGCGCGGGAGCGGCTGCACGAGCCGCTGACGGTGGCCGGGCTGGCCGCGGTGGCCCATATGAGCGAGCGCACCTTCGCGCGCCGCTTCCGCGACGCCCTCGGGACCACGCCGTTGCAGTGGATCCTTCAGGAGCGGGTGCGGCTGGCGCAGGAGTTGCTGGAGACCACCGACGAACCGGTGGAGAGCGTGGCGCGCCGCACCGGCTTCGGCACCGCGCCCAATCTGCGCCACCACTTCCGGCGGCTGACCAGCGTCTCGCCGCAGACCTACCGCCAGGTGTTCCGGTCCCGGTCGATACCGCCCGGCGCGCCACGTTCGGCGCCACATCAGGCACCACGTTCGGCACCATGGGAGTAACCGCGGGCACCTGAACGAGGAGCACACCGTGACCGAACGCAAGCCGCCCGGCATCAGCTTCGAGACGTGGGCCGACCGACAGATCCGCGAGGCGGAGGCGCGGGGCGACTTCGACGATCTGCCCGGGCGGGGCAAGCCGCTGCAGGGCCTGGACAGGCCGTACGACGCGATGTGGTGGGTCAAGGACAAGATACGGCGCGAGGGCCTGTCCTACCTGCCCCCGGCGCTCGTACTGCGCAAGGAGGCGGAGGACGCGCTGGCCGCGGCGCACACGGCCGGGTCGGAGGCCGAGGTGCGGCGGATCCTGGCGGACATCAACGACAAGATCCGCGAGGCGCTGCGCCGGCCGCCCGAGGGTCCGCCGCTGAATCTGGTGCCGTTCGACGTGGACGGGGTCGTACGGGAGTGGCGCGAGAGCCGGACTGGCTGAGCAACCTGCCCCCGCCCCGCCTCTGGCCGGAACTTTTCGTTGCCCCAGGCTACCGGTGGTCGATGCAATCACTTCGGCGTACGGTGGCCGCCGGGGCGACCCGACCGGAGGGAGCGACACCGCGATGTGCGGCATCACCGGATGGATCTCGTACGACCAGGACCTCACCGCCGAACGCGAGCGCGACACCCTGGCCGCCATGACCGCGACCATGGCCTGCCGCGGCCCCGACGCGGCAGGCATGTGGACGGACACCCACGCCGCCCTCGGCCACCGCCGGCTGGCCGTGATCGACATCGAGGGCGGCAAACAGCCCATGTCCGTCGAGCGCGACGGCCGCACGGTGCTGGTGACCACCTACAGCGGCGAGATCTACAACTACCGCGAGCTGCGCGCCGAGCTGCTCGGCCGCGGCCACGCCTTCCGCACCAGCAGCGACACCGAGGTGGCCCTGCACGCCTACCTGGAGTGGGGCGAGGACTTCACCCACCGCCTCAACGGCATGTACGCCTTCGCCCTGTGGGACCCGCGCGAACAGCAGCTCCTGCTGGTCCGCGACCGCATGGGCATCAAGCCGCTGTACTACTGCCCCACCCCCGACGGTGTGCTCTTCGGCTCCGAGCCCAAGGCCATCCTCGCCCACCCCGCCGTACGCCCCGCCGTCGACATCGACGGCCTGGCCGAGCTGCTGGCCTTCACCAAGACCCCGGGCCACGCGGTCTACCGGGGGATGTACGAGGTGCGCCCCGGCCATGTCGTACGGGTCAGCCGCCAGGGTCTGGCCGAACACCGCTACTGGCGCCTGGAGACCCGCGACCACACCGACGACACCGACACCACCGTCCACCGGGTGCGGGAGCTGCTGGACGACATCGTCGCCCGCCAGTTGATCGCCGATGTGCCCCTGTGCACCCTGCTGTCCGGCGGGCTCGACTCCTCCGCGATCACCGCGCTGGCCGCCCGCGGGCTGGCGGAGAACAAACAAGGGCCGGTGCGCTCGTTCGCGGTGGACTTCGTCGGCCAGACCGAGAACTTCAAGGCCGACGCGTTGCGCGCCACCCCCGACGGCCCCTATGCCCATGCGCTCGCCGAGCATGTGAACGCCGACCACCAGGACATCGTCCTGGACACCGCCGCCCTGATGGATCCCGCCCACCGCCGCGCCACGCTGACCGCCCGCGATCTGCCGTTCGGCTCCGGCGAGAGCGACACCTCGCTGTATCTGCTGTTCAAGGCGATCCGCGACCGCTCCACGGTGGCCCTGTCCGGGGAGTCGGCCGACGAGGTCTTCGGCGGCTACTCCTGGTTCCACGATCCGCGGGCGGTCGCCGCCGACACCTTCCCCTGGCTCGCGGTGTTCCGCGACTTCGGCTTCACCGGCAGCCGCACCGGCGGCCGGGAGGCCCTGCTGCACCCGGAGTTGCTCGCCAAGGTGGACCTCGGCGCCTACCAGGCCGACCGCTACCGCGAGGCGCTGTCCGAGGTCCCGTACCGCGAGGGCGACTCGGCGACCGAGCGGCGGATGCGGGAGATCTGCTATCTGCACCTGACCCGCTTCGTCCAGTTCCTGCTGGACCGCAAGGACCGCGCCAGCATGGCGGTGGGCCTGGAGGTGCGGGTGCCCTTCTGCGACCACCGGCTGGTCGAGTACGTCTTCAACACGCCCTGGTCGCTGAAGACCTTCGACGGCCGCGAGAAGTCCCTGCTGCGCGCCGCCACCCGCGATCTCCTCCCCGACTCCGTCGCCCAGCGCGTCAAGAGCCCGTACCCCAGCACCCAGGACCCCCGGTACGCCGACGCCATCCGGGCCGAGCTGCGCGAGCTGCTGGCCGACGACGACGCTCCGGTCCGCCCGCTGCTCGATATCGCCGCCGCCCGGCGCACGGCGGACGCGGCGAACCAGGACGCCCGGCAACCGATCGAAATGGTCCTCGGCCTGAATGCGTGGCTGCGCCAGTACGAGGTCGAGCTGACGCTCTGACCTACACTGCGCCAACCGGCCCTGACGTTGCGTCAGGTATAGACCAAAACCCCCGGCCCGGCCCGGGGGTTTCGTGTCTTGCCACTTGTGACGAAACCGTGAAAGGCTCGGGCGGCCCCACAGTGGAACATCCCTCAACTCCGAGAAAAACACTGACCTCTTGGCCATCCTCTGCCCGGCCTGATAAGAGTGTTGCCCGGCGGGGGCGCCTTTTGTTTCGTCAGTGAGGAAACCCTCCATGCCCCACGAGTCATCTCCTGACGCCATATCCGAGACTGCTCTGCTCTCCGAATACTGGGACGCGGTACTCGACTACGCGAACCTGTGCACCACCAGTCCGCAGGACGGAATGCGGCTGGCCACCGAGGCGTTCCGGCGCGGCATCCGGGAGACCCGCACCTCGCGGACGCGGGCATGGGGGCCGCGTCTGCCCTGGCTCCCACTGCTCCTGAGCTCCGTACGGAAGACGGCCGCCGACTGGCAGGCCCGGCAGGCCGGCGTCCGGCTCGACCCGGCCCTGCGCATCTGGCTGACCTCCGACCGGGCCAGACGCTACGCCACACCACGGCGAGAACAGCCGCTCGCGCTGCGCGGCTTATGCGACCTGCCGGAGGTCGACGCCGATCTGCTGTGGTCCGTCGAAGTCGAGTCGCAGTCCCTCACCACGGTGGCCCGTCGGCTGGGCTGGGACTCCGCCTACGCCGACGAGGAGATCGCCCGGGTCCGTGCCCGGTACCGCGAGCTGTGCCAGCGCAACCACGTCGACACGCTCAACGACGAGGAGTGCCGCAGCTACGCCGGACTGCTGGACGCCGCGACCCGCTCACCGGACGCCGCCGCGCCCGAGGACCTGTGGCAGCACCTCGCCCGCTGTGTGCACTGCAAGGAGGCGGCCGCCTGCCTGTATCTGCACGGCAGCGGGCTGCCCGGCGCCCTGGCCGGGGGCGTCCTCGGCTGGGGCGGGCTGCCCTACCTGGAGCGGCGGCGCAGGGTCGCGGCCGAGCACACCGGCGGCAAGCGGCTGCAGACGCTCGCGCGCAGCGTGGGACCGCCGCTGTGGGACCGCGTCAAGGGGATACGGGGCGGGCGCGGGAAGTCCCGTACGGGGCGCGCGGCTGCGGCGGGCGTTGCGGCGGAGGCCTCGGCGGCTCGTACGTCCGGTACGGCCCATGAGGCCCGTAACGCGCATGCGGGTCATGGGGCCGACACGCCGCGTATGGAGGACACCTTCGACGCGTTCGACCCGTTCGGCACGGTCGCCGGTGCACAGAACACGGCGCACTCGGTCGACGGGTTCGAGACGTTCGACCCCTTCGGCACGACCGGCAGCACCGACCCGTTCACCACCGCAGGCACGGCCGACACCAGCACGGCCGGCGCCTTCGGCGCCGCCGCCGCGGTCGGCGCGACGGCCGCGACCGGGGTGATCCGCGGGCACGGCGTGCCGAGCCGGAGGCGGGGCGGCGGCGGGGGCCGGCGGCGCAGGCCCCGGAAGGGCGGCAGGACGAGGGCGGCGGGGATCCTCGCGGCAGCCGCCGCGGTCTCCGTGATCGCCGTCATCGCCTACACCAGCACGGACGGGAACCGGGACGACGGGCTCCCGCCCGACGGCGGCATGGGACCGGACACCATTCCGACGGTCGGCCCCACCCTCCCGTCCAAGGGCGCCCCCACCACCCAGTCGCCCCTCCCGCCCGCGTCCGACACGACCGCCGTCGGCCACCAGCCCGACCCGACGAAGTCCCCGGCCAAGACGCCGTCGCCGAGCGGTGGCTCGTCCCCGGACAAGCCGTCCAAGACGCGTCCCCCCAAGCACGCCGAGCCCGTCGGGGTCACCTGCACGGCCCGCTACAGCCTGGACAACCAGTGGCCCGACGGCTTCCAGGCGAAGGTCACCCTCACACCCCGTAAGACGGTCCACGAATGGCGGCTGAGCTGGGAGTTCGAGAACGGACAGCAGATCACCCAGATGTGGAACGGCGAATTCGTCCAGCACGGGCGCAAGGTGACCGTCACCCCGGCCGACTACAACGAGACCGCCCGCGGCGGGGAGGCCCTTGAGGTGGGCTTCCTCGGCTCCTGGGACGCCGGAAACGCCGCGCCCACCGACCTCGCGCTCAACGGGCGCCGCTGCGACACGCGGTAGGCGGGGCCGGCTTGTTTCTGCCCCAACGCACGTGTGGCGTGCACACGGTGTGCACGCCACACGAAACGTCGCCTACTTGAAGCGGACGACCTGCGGGTCGTGGTCGCTGCTCTGGTCGGAGAACTCGGCGTTGATGTGGACGACGTCGTACTCGGGCTTCTTGATGGCGGGCGAGACCAGGATGTGGTCCAGCGTCTGCGCGTTGCCGTCGTACACGTAGCTGTACCGCTCGCCGGCCGGAAGGGTGTTGATCAGGTCCGTGAGGACGCCGCCCTCGGTCAGCGTGGCCAGCGGCTTGGAGAACTGGAAGTCGTTCATGTCACCGAGGACCACGACCCGGGCCCTCGCGTCCTTGGCGAGCAGACCGGAGACGAAGGTGTTGACCTCCTTGGCCTGGGCCGTGCGCTGGGTCTCGGAACCGAGCGTCGGGGGCTGGAAGGCGCCGTGCACCGGCTGGTCCCCGCCCTTGGAGTTGAAGTGGTTGCCGACCACGAAGAGCTTCTCGCCGCGGAAGGTGAACTCGCCGACGAGTGGCTTGCGGCTGCTCTTCCAGGCGTCGGAGGTGGGGTTGATCCGGCCCGGCGAGACCGACAGCCTGACGCCCTTGCTGCCGTCGCCGACCGCCTCGACGGCCGTGGTGGCGTCGCCGCCCGGACGGTCCACGAAGCTCACACGCCGCGGGTTGAAGAGGAAGACGTTGCGGATGTTGCCACCGGGCTCGCCGCCGTCCGCGTCGTTGACCGGGTCGACGGAGCGCCAGTCGTAGGTGGGGCCGCCGGCCGCCTTGATGGCGTCGATGAACTGGGCGATGGTCTTGTCGGCCGCGACCGTGCCGTCGTCCTTGGCACCGTTGTTGTCCTGGATCTCCTCCAGGCTCACGATGTCCGGGGTGGCCAGGTTCTTGACGACGCCCTCGGCGAGCCGGTCGAACTTGCTCCGCGGGTCCGTCGGGTCGAGGTTCTCGACGTTGTACGTGGCGACGGAGACCTCGTTGGCCTTGCCCTTCTTCGCCACTTCCGGGGTGAGCCCGCCTGAGGTGACCTTCCCGAGGGCCGTCGCCTGGATGTTGTAGCCGCCGTAGTTGGCGTAGTCCACGGGGCCCTCGGTGGTGCCGGTGAGGGTGTCGCCGACATCGGCCTTGAGCTGGTCGCCGGTGAGCGAGGCGATCAGCAGGCGCCCGGAGTTGGGGTTGTCGTAGCCGGTGAGGACGGTGCCGCCGCGCGGGGTCGGGTTCTGCCGCGGCTTGGTGGTGATCCACGTCTCGCCGTAGCCGTTGGTGGCGCCCACCACGCGGGAGTCGCCGATCCGCACCCGCATGCCCTCGTGCGCCTCGAGCCAGTCCAGCGCGTAGGCGTCGGGCTTCAGCTCCAGGGACTCGATGCCGCCGCCCTGGGCCTGCGGCGCGTACGCGTCGGGCAGCGTGGCCGGGTCGACGGCCTCCGCCTCCGGCAGCTCGTTGCCGGAGGAGAGCACCACGGCCGTGGGTGCGGTCAGTTCGGTGACGGACTGCGTGCCGCTGCTCTTGCCGCCGGGGTAGTACTCGCTCACCTTGCCCGAGACCAGCACCGAGTCGCCGACCTTGACCTGCGGGGTGGTGGAGCCGGAGAAGACGAAGACGCCCTCGCTGGTGGCCGCGTTCCCGTCGGCCCCGGGGTCCTGGATCCAGTAGCCCTTGGAGCCGGTGGAGCGCACGCCGGTCACCACACCGGGCACATTGGTGACGGACTTGCCGCTCTGCGGGGAGATCCGGGTGGTGCCCTGGATGTCGTGGACGCGCAGCGGCCCGGGGTTGGTGTCGGTGGGCTCCGGGGTGGGCTCGGGCGTCGGGGTGCCGCCGGTGCCCGTGGTGTTGCGGGGGCTCGGGGCGGAGCCGGTGAAGTCGGCCGCGTTGTCGTCGGTGTCATGGAACCCGGCGTCGCGCGAGACGGAGGTGGTGTTGCCCGCGCCGGTGGCGGGAGCGGACTCGCGGACCGCGGCGGTGCCGAAGCCGGCCAGGTCCTTGACGGTGCCGTCCGCCGCGCAGTCCTCGGCGGTCAGGCAGGTGAGCGCGGTGGTCGAGTGGACCAGTGCCACGGTGCCGCTGGTCGCCGACATGGCGATGGTGCCGGTGGCGTCGGGGGTCGGCGGGGCGGTGTCGCCGCCGGAGCCCTTGGCCTCCTGGACCAGGTAGGTGCCGCCCGCGGGGATGTTGCCGGTGAGCGGGGTCACCTGCCACTTGGAGGAGGAACTGGGCGAACCGCCCAGGTACTGGACGGACCAGCCGCTCAGGTCGAACGACCCGGTGCCGGAGTTGCCCAGCTCGATGAAGTCATGGGTGAGGGACGCGCCCGAGTTGCCGCCGCCTCCGTAGACCTCGGAGATGACGGCGTCCGCGGACGGCGCGGCCTGGGCGGTGAGGGGGAGGGCGATGAGCGATCCGACGAGACCGACGGGAAGCGCTACGAGGACGGCAACCTTGACACCACGGCCACGCAGCGCCGCGGGTATGTGTTCGGGCACGATGAAGCTCTTTCTCGCACGAGGGAATGGCGGGACGCGGGGAAGAATCGGGGAAGAAGCGGAGGAAATGCGCGGGAAATGCGACGACTTGGAATCCGGGCCAAAAATACGCGCGTAGATATGGACCGACAAGGGCCCTGGGCCCGCCGGTCGGCCAACGTTACGTGAAAACGCCGATTCGACGCCGGTTCAGCGCCGGTTCCTGAAGGCGCCGAGCGCCCTCAGGAATGGTCAGGAATGGTCCTCAAAGCTCGATCCGCTCGCCGGGCTTCAGCAGGTGCAGCCGCTCCGTCAGACCCGCCGCCTCGAAGGCGTCGACCAGCGTGTCGGCGCCCTGCGTGAAATGCCCCCAGTGCTCGAAGTGCAGCGGTACGACCTGCCGCGCGCCGAGGATCTGCACCGCCTGGGCCGCCTGATCGCTGGCCAGGGTCAGAAAGCCCCCGGGGACCAGCGGGGTCGAGGCGGCGCCCGCGAACAGCAGGGCCACATCCACCGGCCCCATCCGCTCGGCGATCGCGCGCACCACGTCCAGCGAGGCGTTGTCGCCGCTCACATACACCGTCGGCAGCCCGCCCCCCGACACCACGAAACCGGTCACCTCGCCGACCAGATGCTCGGTGCCGTCCGGGCCGTGCTGGGCCGGGACGCCGGTGATCCGCAGCGTGCCGCCGGCCGGGCGCGGCAGTTCGAAGGTCTCCCAGTTCGGCAGCGCCGTTACGGTCGCGCCCAGCCGCTCCCGCGCGGACGCCGTGGAGAGCACCAGGTCCGCGTGGTCGAGATAGGCGCGGCCCGCCCGGTCGAGGTTGTCCGGGTGCTGGTCGTGCGAGAGCAGCACCGCGTCGACGGGGCCGAGGCCGGAGGTCGCGACGGCCGGGCCCGCGGTCTTGACGAGCTTGCGCTCGCCGATGGGATAGTCCCCGGGCGGGTCGAACGTCGGATCGGTCAGCAGTCGTACGCCACCGATGTCGAGGGTCGCGGTGGGCCCTCCCAGATAGCGCACGGCCAAGGCTCCCGGAGAAATCGACTCGCTCATCGCTGTGTCCCGCTGCCTCTCACTCTGACGGTGCCGCTCACCATGACGGTCTTGTCCATGATCGTAGGCACGACGTGAATCCGGCCCAATCCCCCCGATGGTTCCGGGCCTGACCGCGTTGTCAACTGGCACACGGGCCCCGCCGGGACGGTGTCGGCGGCCCATGAGCGGGGCCGGCGCGTATCACCCGCCCTGGTGACACCTTCCTGCCGACCCGCATCAAACCCGGCATCACAGGTCGGATGGCCGGGAACCTTCCGACGGAAAGGAAACAATGAGTGAAATTCCAGGGAACGGACAGTCAGCAGACATGCGTCTCGGAGTGCTCGACATCGGTTCCCAGTCGGCCCATCTCGGTATCGCCGACCTCACGCCGGGCGGTCCGCCCGAACCGGTGACCTCGCTCAAACGGCCGGTGCGGCTGGCGGAGTCCACCGACCGGCAGGGCGTGATCGAGCAGGAGGCGATCAAGCGGGTGGTCGCCGCGGTGACCGAGGCCGCGGCGGTCGCCGAGTCCCACGGCGTGGACACGATGGTGCCGTTCGCCACCTCCGCGATCCGCGACGCCGCCAATCGGCCGACCGTACTCGCCGAGGTCGAGGACGCGACCGGGATCCGGCTGACGTTCATGACCGGCGAGGAGGAGGCGCGGCTCACCTTCCTGGCGGCGCGCGGCTGGTACGGCTGGTCGGCCGGGGAGATGCTGCTGCTCGACATCGGCGGCGGCTCCCTGGAGCTCGCCTGCGGCAGCCGCGCCGAGCCCGCCGTCGCCCTGTCCGTACCGCTGGGCGCCGGGCGGCTGACCCGCCATCATCTGCCCGAGACCGGACCGGTGAAGAAGGGGGACGTCAAGGCGCTGCGCCAGTTCGTACGGTCCGTCATCAGCGAAACCGCCGAGGAGCTGCTCGGCCAGCCCGAGCCGCGGACCCACGTCGGCAGCTCCAGGACCTTCGCCCAGCTGGCCCGGCTGACCGGCGCGCCGAAGGCCAAGGCCGGGCCGTACGCCGAACGGGTCCTGGACCGGGACCGGCTGGGCGCCTGGGTGCCGCGGCTGGCCGCCAGGAGCGCGGCCGAGCGCGCCCGGCTGCGCGGGATCTCCGCCGCCCGCGCCCACCAGGCCCTGGCCGGTGCGGTCGTCGCGGAGGCCGCGATGGACGTCCTGGGCATCGAACAGCTGCGGATCTGCCCCTGGGCGCTGCGCGAAGGGGTCCTGCTCGACCGGCTCCGGGAGCTGGAGACACACCCGGTCCCCAGCCCTTCACACGAGGTCGCGGGCGCCCCCGTGGGCGCCTCCGTCGTGGCCCTGCCGACAGCCCGCGGCCGGTACGGGTCCGGGCGGCTCCAGACCGCCACCATTCCCTGGACCTGAGCCGCCCGGTACCGGCCTTTGTCTCAGCCGCGCCTCAGCCCCGCCTCAGCCCCGCAGATACGCCAGGACCGCCAGCACCCGGCGGTGGTCGTCCGGGGCGGGCGGGAGATCCAGCTTGAGCAGGATGTTCGCGATGTGCTTGGCGACCGCCGCCTCGGTGACCACCAGGGCCCGGGCCACCGCGGAGTTGGAGCGGCCCTCGGCCATCAGCGCCAGCACCTCGCGCTCGCGCGGGGTGAGGCGGCGCAGCGGGTCCTTCCCGCGGGCCAGCAGCTGCCGCACCACCTCGGGGTCGATCACCGTACCGCCGTCGGCCACCCGCGCCAGCGAGTCGGTGAACTCGGAGACGTCGCCGACCCGGTCCTTGAGCAGATAGCCGGTGCCCGCGCCGCGCCGGGCCGCCAGCAGCTCCTCGGCGAAGGTCTGCTCGACGTACTGGCTGAGCACCAGGACCGCCAGGGACGGCCGCAGCGCCTGGAGTTCGCGCACCGCCCGCAGCCCCTCGTCGGTGAAGCCGGGCGGCATCCGCACATCGGCGATCACGACGTCGGGCTCATGCTCCAGGGCGGCCGCGACCAGCGAAGGGCCGTCGCCGACGGCCGCCGGAACGCGGTGCCCGAACCGCTCAAGCAGGCTCACCAGGCCCTCGCGCAGCAGTACGGCGTCCTCCGCAATCACCACGCTCAACCGCCGCACGGAATCTCCACTCGCAGCCGGGTCGGCCCGCCGACCGGGCTGGACAGCAGCATTCTGCCGTCCACGGCCGCGACCCGGTCGGCGAGCCCGGTCAGCCCGGTCCCGGCGGCCGGGTCCGCGCCCCCGCGCCCGTCGTCGGTCACCTCGAGCACCAGCACCCCGCCGCGCAGCCGCCCGCCGACCCGCAGCCGGTCCGCGCCGCTGTGCCGGGCCGCGTTGGCCAGCGCCTCGCACACCGCGAAGTAGCCCGCGGCCTCCACGGCGGGCGGCAGCCGCCGCTCCAGGTCGACATCGAGGTCCACCGGCATCGGCGAGCGCGTCGCCACGTCCCGCACCGCCGCGGGCAGCCCCCGCTCGGTCAGCACCTGCGGATGCACCCCGCGGATCAGCTCGCGCAGCTCGGCGAGCGCGTCCTTGGCCATCCGGTGCGCCTCCGCCACCTCGCGCGCCGCGCGCGACCCGGCGGGCAGGTCGAGCCCCGCCAGGCCCAGCTTCATGGTCAGCGCGACCAGGCGCTGCTGGGCCCCGTCGTGCAGATCCCGCTCGATCCGGCGCCGCTCCGCCTCGTACGCGTCCACCAGGCGCGCCCGGGACCGCCGTACCTCCGTCAGCTCCGCGTCGCCGGGCGCCAGTACGGCCAGCGATACGGCCGCCCGCGCCCCCGCCCAGGCGGCGATCGGATACGCGGCCACCGGCAGCAGCAGCGCACCCGCGAGCGGGCCGCCGAGCCGGGCCCAGGGCGGGGCCTCGGGCTGCAGCGGCGCGGCGAGCAGCGCGCCGGGGATCCCCAACGACACCAGGACCACAGCCAGATCGACCCAGCCGAGGGCGAGGACGGACAGCGCGCCGTGGCCGATCTCGCGCGCGTACGGCTGTCCGTACGGCTTGGCGAGGGGCTGTGCGTACGGCTTGGCGTTGAGCTTGGCGTTGAGCTTGGTGTGGGGCGCGACCAGGCGCAGCCGCCGCCGTTCCCACGGGCGGGCCGCGACGGTGGCGCAGCCCAGCACGAGCAGCGCGCACACCACGGCCGTCGCCGCGCCGATCCGCGCCCAGGAGGCGGCCACGCCCGCCACCGCGAGCCCGCACGCGACCCCCGGCACCCCGCCCGCGAGCAGATAGCCGGCGGACCGCCAGGGCCAGGAGGAGCGGAGGAAACCGGCGGGCCCGCGGGTCAGCGCTTCCAGTGGGTCTCGGGGGATCACCGCTCGACCGTAGCCGCGCGGCGGGCCGCGGACAGTAGTGCCAGATGGAGTATCGGGACTAGCCCGGCCACCCGTGTGCCGCCCCGCCCCGCGCCGGTTCACTCGGCGCCATGCCCACCACCGCAACACCCTCGCCCCACCCCGTCCCTCACCCCATAGAACTGCGCGCCGTCTCCCGGCGGTACGGGACGGGGGAGCGGGCCGTCACCGCCCTCGACCAGGTCACGCTCGACTTCGCCGAGGGCACCATGACCGCCGTGATGGGCCCCTCCGGCTCCGGCAAGTCCACGCTGCTGCACTGCGCGGCGGGGCTCGACCGGCCGACCGAGGGGCGCGTCGTCATCGGCGGCACGGAGACCGGGGAGCTGGACGAGACGGCCCTGACCCTGCTGCGGCGGGAGCGGATCGGCTTCGTCTTCCAGTCCTTCAACCTGGTCTCCGCCCTCACCGCCGAGCAGAACGTCGCCCTCCCGCTGCGTCTTGCGGGCCACCGCCCCGACCCCGCCCACGTGGCCGCCGCGCTCGCCGAGGTCGGCCTCGCCGACCGCGCCGGACACCGCCCGGACCGGCTCTCCGGCGGCCAGCAGCAGCGGGTTGCCATCGCACGGGCGCTGATCAGCCGCCCCGCGGTGCTCTTCGCCGACGAGCCGACGGGCGCGCTGGACATCACCACCTCACGCGCCGTGCTCGGCCTGCTGCGCGGCCTGGTCGACCGCCACCGGCAGACGCTGGTCATGGTCACCCATGACCCGGCCGCTGCCGCGTGGGCCGACCGGGTCGTCTTCCTGGCCGACGGGCGGGTCGCCGACGAGCTGGCGGACCGGCCCGGGGCGGCGGCCATCGCCGCGCGGATGTCGGTGCTGGAGGCGGCGGCATGAGGGTGGGGAACGGCGACCGTACGCGCGGCGGCATGAGGGCCGGTAGGAGGGCTGGTACGAGGGCCGGAAGGGGACGCCGGGGCGGCGGCATGCTCGGCTTGGCCGTCGCCACCGTACGGGCGCGCCGAACGGCCTTCGCGGGTTCGTTCACCGCCCTGTGCCTGGGCGTCGCGGTCCTCACCATGAGCGCGCTGATCCTGCTGTCCGGGGACGGCGGGGTGCCCGGCCGGTACGCGGGCGCCCCCGTGCTCGTACGGAGCGCCCAGGGCGGCACCGGCCCCGACGGGGTGTTCCTGGAGCGAGCCCCCTGGTCCGCCCGGCAGACGGAGGAGCTGACGCGGGCGCTGGCCGCCGTGCCCGGGGTGCGGCGCGCGGTGCCCGACCGGTCCTTCTACGCGCAGGCGGTCGCGGACGGCGAGCCCATACGCGACGCCGGGCAGCGGAAGGGTGACCGGCTGGGCCACGGCTGGTCCAGCGCGGCCCTCGCCCCGTACCGGCTCACCGCGGGCCGCGCGCCGCACCGGTCCGACGAGGTGGCCCTCGACCGCGCCCTCGGGGCCCGGCCGGGCGAGCGGATCACGCTGCTGACCGCGGCGGGGCCCGAGCGGTTCACCGTCTCGGGCACGGTCGACGGGCCCGGCTACTACCTGACCGACGAGCGCGCCGCCGAGCTGTCCGGCGGGGTGCGGGTCATCGGCCTGCTGACCGAGCGGGGCGCGGACCCCGGCGCGGTCGCGACGGCGGCGCGCTCGGCGGTCAAGGACTCGGCGGTCAAGGACTCGGCGGTCAAGGACTCGGCGGCCAAGGACTCGGCGGCCGCGGGCTCGGGCACGGTGCTCGACGGCGCCGCGCGGAGCGAACTGGCCCCCGTACAGGACGCCAAGACGCGCTGGATCGGTGGCCAGGTGCTGACCGCCATGGGCGCGCTGTCGGCCTTCGCGACGGTCTTCGTCGTCGCCTCGACGTTCGCCTTCAGCGTGGCCGGGGGCCGCCGCGAACTCGGCCTGCTGCGCGCGGTCGGCGCCACCGGACGCCAGCTGCGCCGTCTGCTGTACGGGCAGGCGCTCGCCGTCGGCGCGGCCGGCGCGGCCGCCGGGGCCCTGCTCGGCGCGGCGCTGGCCCCCGCGCTGGGCTCGGTGTTCACCGACGCGGGCTTCCTGCCGCCCGGTTTCGCGGTCCGCCGTCAGGCGTGGGTGCTCGCCGCGACGTTCGCCGCCGGTCTGGCCGTCGCGCTGACCGCCGTCTGGTCCGCCTCCCGCCGGGCCGCCAGGACCGGTCCGCTGGAGGCGCTGCGCGAGGCCGCCGCGGACGACCGCCCGATGACCCGCGCCCGCGCGCTGACCGGTATCGCCTTCACCGCCCTGGGCTGCGCGGCCGCGGCCGGGACCGGCTTCGCCGACCCGACCGATATGACCACCCTCGCCCTGTGCACGGCCGTCGGGCTGATCACCGGCGTGACCCTGCTCGTCCCCGCCGTGGTCCCGCCCCTCGTACGGGCCGTCTCCTGGCCCCTCGTCCGCGGGCGTGGCGCAGGCGGCATGCTGGTGAGCGAGGGGATGCTGACGGCGGTGCGGCGTACGGCGTCGACCACCGCCCCGGTCCTGGCCACCGTCGGCTTCGTCGTCCTGATCACGGGCAACACCCAGACCTCCGTGCACTCCTACGCCACCCGCGACACCGCCTCCGTACGGGCCGAGGCCGCCGTCGTCGCCCGCGACGGCACCCCGGGGCTGTCCGACGCCGCCGCCGGATCCGTCCCGGGGACGGGGCTGCTGGCCACGACCGTCTACGGAGGCGCGGCGAAGACCCCCATGGAGGCCGCGGGCATCGACCCCGGCGCCTTCGCCGACGTCCATCACCGGCTGCGGACCGTCTCCGGATCGCTCGCCCGGCTGCGCGGCCCCGGGACGGTGGCCGTGACCGAGTCGGCGCTGACCACGCTGGGCGGACACACCACGGCCGAGGTCACCTCCGCCGAGGTCACCACCGCCGAGGTCACCTCCACCGAGGTCACCACCGCCGAGGTCACCTTCGAGGACGGCCGCACCGAGAGGCTGCGGATCGTGGCGGTCCTCGCCGACCGTACGGCCCCCACCCCGTACACCGCGCTGCTCCCCAGGGCCACGGTCCGCGCCCACGACCCCTCCGCCCTCACCGACGTCGTCTACCGCACCGGCCCGGCCACGTCGTCCGCCGCGCTCCGGGGGCTCGGGGCCGAGGAGGTGAGCGTGGCCGACTACGCGCGCCGCGCGGACGCCGAGGAGGACCGTCTGGTCGAGGTCTTCACCCTGCTGCTGGTCGCCATGTCGGCGGGGTGCACGGGCGTGGCCGTCGCCAACACCCTCCTGATGTCCACCGCCGACCGGCTGCGCGATCTGCGCCTGCTGCGCCTGTCCGGCGCGACGCTCCGGCAAGTCCTGTGGACCGTCGCGGCGGAGACCACCTTCGTGGTCGCCCTCGGCTCCGTCCTCGGCGCCCTGACCGCTCTCCCGTCCCTGCTCGGCGTCCGCGCCGGCCTCACCGGCACCTTCGGCGTCCCGGTCCGGCTGATCGTGCCCGCCGCGCCCGTCGCGGCGGCGGTGGCGGGCTGCCTGGTGCTGGCGCTCGCGGCGAGCGTGCTGCCGGCCCGGGTGGCACTCGCCAAGGCGGTGCGTGCCGGGGCGGGTTGAGCCGCGGCGGGTTGAGCCGGCTCAGGCGCCGCGGTCCGTGAGAGCGCCGCGGTCCGTGAGAGCGCCGCCGTCCGTGAGAGCGCCGCCGTCCGTGAGAGCGGCGCGGCGCGCGAAGGGGCCGTCGGCGGTGAAGGCCAGTTCGGCGAAACGCTCGCCCATACGCCGGTGGGTGGCGGCGTCCGGGTGGAGTTCGTCGGGCAGCGGCAGTTCGGCGGCGTCGGCCCGGCCGTAGAGGTCACGGCCGTCGAGGTAGTACAGATTCGGGTCCTCGACCGCCCGCTGCGCCACCACCCCGGCCAGCTCGTCCCGGATGACGCCCAAGGTCAACTTCCCGCTCGCCCGCTCCTCCGGATCGCCCGCGGCCCGGAACCGCAGCCGTCCGGCGCCGAGTTCGGTGAAGTCCATGAAGGTGGGGCCGGGCGTGTCCTCGTGGATGGGGCACAGGATCGGCGAGACGACCAGCAGCGGTGCGGTGGGGTGGCCGTCGCGGATGGTGTCGAGGAAGCCGTGGACGGCGGGGGTGAAGGCGCGCAGCCGCATCAGATCGGCGTTGACCAGATTGATGCCTATCTTGACGCTGATGAGGTCCGCGGGGGTGTCCCGCAGGGCGCGGGCGGTGAACGGGTCGAGCAGGGCGCTGCCGCCCAGACCCAGGTTGATCAGTTCCACGCCGCCGAGGGAGGCGGCGAGCGCGGGCCAGGTGGTGCTGGGGCTCGCGGCATCGGAGCCGTGGCTGATCGAACTGCCGTGATGCAGCCACACTTTCCGGCCCCGGTCCGGTGCGGGCTCGACGGGGGCGTCGGTGCGCAGAGCGACCAGTTCGGTGGTCTCCTTGTGCGGCAGCCAGATCTCGACGTCCTTGACGCCGTCGGGCAGTCCGGTGAACCGGAGCGTGCCGACCGGGCCGGGCCGGTGCTCGGTGGCCCCGGTGGCCATGTCGATGGTCAGGGTGTTGCCGCCGGCCACACTGGCCTGCCCGGCCAGACGGCCGTCGACCAGCAGGTCGTACACGCCTTCCGGCCGGGGCGGGGCGCCCACGTAGATCCGCTTGGTGGGCAGCGTGTCCAGTTCCACGGCGGTGGCCTCGGTCCGGAAGACCAGCCGCACGCCGGAGGGCTGGGACTCCACCATGGCGAGCTGCCCGTCGGCACACTGGGCACGGGCCCGGGCGGGCAGCCGGTGCGGCAGCAGCCCGTGCGCGGTGCGCTCCAGGTCGAGGGCGCCGCGCAGCAGGTCGGCGGTGACGGGTGTGCTGATCCAGCCGTGGTCGGTGGTGTGCATCGTCTCGACCTGTCGCTCTCTGTTGCTCTCAGTACGTGGATTCTGGCTGGTCAGGGCGCGGGCCAGTGCCGCAGCAGGGCGTCGAGCGCGTCCAGGATCCGCGACCAGGTCTCCTCGGTGTCGGGGGCGCTGTGGCTGAAGCCGCCCCCCAGCTCCAGGCTGACGTAGCCGTGGAAGACGCTGCCCAGCAGCCGGACCGCATGCGTCTGGTCCGGCTCCGTCAGCTCGTAGCCGCGCAGGATGGCCCGCGTCATCTGCGCGTGCCTGACGCCCGCGCTGGCGGCCGCCGTCTTGGAATCGAGCCTGAGCTGGGTGGCGGCGTAGCGGCCGGGGTGCTCGCGGGCGTAGTCGCGGTAGACGTTGGCGGAGGCGGCCAGGGCGTCCTTGCCGGCCCGTCCGGCCAGGGCGGCGGCGACGCGGTCGGCGAGTTCTTCCAGGGCGAGCAGGGCGATCCCGGTCTTGAGGTCCTGGGAGGTCTTCAGCCGCGAGTACAGGCTCGCGACCTTGACGTCGAGCCTCCGGGCGAGCTCCGAAACGGTCACCTGTTCGAATCCGGCCTCGTCGGCGAGCTCCGCGCCCGCCTGGATCAGACGCTCCATGGTGAGTACTTCGTTTGCCATACCCTTCCCTTCACTCGACAGAACGTATTATTAATTTGCCTAGGACTCTTAGGCAAATTAGCTTGGCTCTCATGAAGCCACTGACCGAGCAAGAGATCCGTACCGCGTTCGTGAACTGCACCAAGGGCGAGGCCAAACGCCTCTCCATCCCCCGCGACCTGGCCGACCGCCCCTGGGACGACCTGGACTTCCTCGGCTGGCGAGACCCCCAGGCCTCCGAACGCGCCTACCTCGTCGCCATCCTGGACGGCAGCCCCAAAGGCCTCCAGCTGCGCTGCCCCAGCCCCGCGTCCTGGCAGATCCGGCGCGGCATGTGCTCGATATGCCTGACCTCCCACACGGGCGGCGTCTCCCTGATGGTCGCCCCGAAGGCCCGGCAGGCCGGACAGCAGGGCAACTCGGTCGGCACGTACATGTGCAGCGACCTCGCCTGCTCGCTGTACGTACGGGGCAAGAAGGACGCGGGCGCGGACGGGCGGATCCAGGAATCGCTCACGCTGGAGGAGAAGGTCGCGCGGACTGTCTCGAACGTCGCGGAGTTCTTCGCCAAGGTGACTGGTTGACTATATGGACCCGGGCCTGCGGAAAGTCTGCGGCGTGCTTAGAGGTGGGGTTGGCCAGGGGTTGGCCACGGGTTGGCCAGGGGTTGGCCAGGGGTTGGCCAAGCGGCGGCCTACGCCGGCGTTACGAGGCCAATCCGGCCCGGGCAGTCACCGCCGGGACCGGTCCCTGCACGGCGCCACTACCGTCCCGATATGCCGCGATTCGATCTCGATCAGCGTTCCCGGGGCGGGCGCTCCCGCCGAACAGGCGGCCTTGTGGTTGTACTTGCCGTAAGCATGCTCAGCGCCGGGTGTTCGAGCGGGCAGGACGCGTCGCAGCCATCGTCCCCCCGGCCGACATCCTCGTCTTCCGCCTCGTACTCCGTCTCCGCCTCCGCCGCGCCCTCGTCCTCCGCCTCGCCCTCCGCCGCGCCCTCAGCCGCAGCGCAGCCGAGCAAGTACACCCAGGCGCAGTTGGCATCGCGGCCGTGCCTCGCCCTCGACAGGCACGACCTCGCCGCCCTCAGAATCAGTGGCGAGGGGAAACAGGAGTCCGGCAAGCACGGGGCAACGTGCGCGTGGAAGTTGGCGGGCCAGAACGTCAGCCTCGCACTGGATCTACCACTGTCCTACGCGAAGACCATGACCAAGAACGGGCGCGTCACGCAGGTGCCGGTGGGGCAGCACCAGGCCGTGCAGGCCGAATTCCAGAGGATCTGCTTCATCTTCGTCGCACTGCGCGACACAGACCACTTGGTCGGCACCACGACCATTCCGGACCGCGGGGTGGCGCAGGATGGAACGTGTCCCGCGGGGGCGTCGGTCGCCGCCACTGCCCTGACCCACATTCGATGACGTCTCAGCGTGCGCGGTGGGCTTCGCTGCGCTCCGCGTTGCGAGTGGGTGCGCTCCGCTTCGCTGCGCGTCGGCTTCGCTGCGCGTCGCCTGCGCCTGTGCGCCGTCTCGCGGCATTCGGCTCGGGCGGGTGCGGGTTTCGTCTCGGACCCTCCGGGTCCAAAGCGCCAGCGAGAAGGGGGAAGGGGGGCGGCTGGCCCGTTGTCCCGATTCCTCGGCCCGGTGGATGGCTGAGCTTACGGCTGGCTCCGCTGCGCTCCGCCGCAGCTGCTGCCGCGCAGTGGCCAAGCCGGTCAGCCCAGCGGTGCGCTCGACTGGGTGCGCGAGCGCGACGAACGG
>NZ_NCSM01000025.1 GCF_002224125.1 Streptomyces sp. NBS 14/10 | reverse complement strand
AGCGCGCCGCTACTTCAGCGCGTCGCTACTTCAGCGCGTCGTCACTTCAGCGTTTCGCTACTTCAGCGCGGGGGAACCGAGGATCAGATCGGCCGCGGTGTTCAAACCGCCCGCCTCCCGCTGCACCTGGGCGAAGTGCCGGGCCCGCTCGTGGAACGAGGCCTCGTTCAGCACCCGCGTCAGCTTGTCGACCACATCGTCGACGTCGAAGGTCTGCGGCCGGTCCAGCGTCAGGCTGACCCCGCTGTCCGCGCCGCGTACGGCCTGGTCGTAGCAGTCGATCCACAGCGGCCGGACCACCAGTGGCTTGCCGAAGTAGATGCCCTCGTGGAAGCCGTTGCCCCCGCCGTGGGTGAAGAACACCTTGACGTTCGGGTGGGCCAGCACATCGAGCTGGGACGGCACCCAGCTCTCGATCCGCAGATTGCCCGGCAGTTCGCCGTCCGGCGGCAGAAACTGCTGCTGGTCCTTGGGCAGCTTCCACAGCACATCGTGGCGCCCCTCGAGCCGGCGGACCACCTCCACCAGGGAGCGCACCTGGTCGGCGGTCAGACGGGTGACCGTACCGAAGCCCATGTAGACCACCGAGTCCCGGGCATCGAGCCACCGGGACAGCCCGCCGTCGTCCGGCGCCTCGGGCAGTGGCGGCACGATCGCGCCCAGCAGGCGCATGTTGTCGGGGAACGGGAACGGATACTCCAGGCCGGTGACCGAGAAGCAAAGGATCTGTTCGGCCAGGTCGGTCCGCGCGGTCATCTTGGCCGCCTCGGGGGCGATGCCGAGGTCCTTGCGCACCTGGTTGAAGGCGCCGAGCGTCTTGAGCATGCTCGGCTTGAAGAACATCGCCACCTTGCGGATCTTGAACCAGCGATTGGCCATCCGCTGTGCGGAGGACATGTGGAGCGACAGACCGGAGTGTGCCGAGGGGAAGTTGGAGCGCAGGCTGGTCATGAAGAGGTTGCTGGGCAGGAAGGGGACGCTCAGCATGAACGGGATCTTCCTGGTGATGGCCACCTCGACACCGAAGAACGACACACTGTCGATGATCATCAGCGCGGGCTCGACCTCATCCACCACCGCGTCCAGAGCGCGGTACTTGGGGACCCGCAGCTGCGGTTTGAAGGTGTGCTCCACGAGCGCGCGGTGGGCCTTCCACCGCGACGGCTGAGTGACGCGCCGATACGTCTCGTCGTCCCAGGTGGGGGAGGAGAACTCGGGCACCACCTCGCCCAGGGAGGCAAAGCGCACCGGGCTGTCCTCGTTGATGCCCTCGATGTCCGCACGCCGCTTCTCGTCGGTGGCGAACCACAGATCCGGCACCCCCCGCCGCGACAACTCGGTGGCGATGGTGAACAGCGAGTTGAACAACCCGCTCTCCGGTGAACTCACAAACAGGATCGGCCGTCGGGACGAGGTCACGATCAACACCTCCGCGGTTGCGGGCTGGATGACGGGAGGCATGCCGAGCGCGTTCGCGCGTTGCGGCGCGCGAACAAGGCGATCGGTACTCGATCGGCAGCCAGACTTCTTTGCTACCGCCACACGGTCAAAGAAATCCCCAGTAGTTGGCCGACACCGGGGCGCTGAGCTGCTGGCTGACGCGCGCTGCGGCAATGACTAGGGGATTGCCAGTGGCTCGTCGCTTTCACTTCGAAACCAGGGACGCCGATTGGTTCGACGGCGCGCACTGGGAAACCGCACACGCGGCGCTGCGCCCGTGAGCGATGTCCACGGATCCATGCCGAACTACGGAGTTGATCATGGCTACGCCCAGCGACAAGGTCGTCGAAGCGCTCCGAGCCTCCATGAAGGAGACCGAGCGGCTGCGTCGGCAGAACCAGACTCTCGTTGCCGCGGCAACGGAGCCGATCGCGATCGTGGCAATGAGCTGCCGGTTCCCGGGCGGGGTGGGTTCCCCGGAGGAGCTGTGGGAACTGGTCGCCGACGGCCGCGAGGCGATCTCCGGTTTCCCCGTCGACCGCGGCTGGGACCTGGACGCGCTGGACGCGGGTGACGGCCGTCCGGGCGCCAGCGCCACCCTGGAGGGCGGTTTCCTCGACGGTGTCGCCGACTTCGACCCCGGCTTCTTCGGGATCTCGCCACGCGAGGCGCTGTCCATGGATCCGCAGCAGCGGCTGCTGCTGGAAACCTCCTGGGAGGCGGTGGAGCGGGCCGGGATCGACCCGATACGGCTGAAGGGCTCGCGTACCGGGGTTTTCGTCGGCATGAGCGGCCAGGACTACTCGTATCTGACCGTGAACTCGCTGACCGACCTGGAAGGCAACGTCGGCACCGGCATGGGCGCCGGTGCCGCCTCCGGACGGCTCTCGTACACGCTCGGCCTCGAAGGCCCCGCCGTCACGGTGGACACCGCCTGCTCCTCCTCGCTGGTGGCCCTGCACCTCGCCACCCAGGCGCTGCGGTCGGGGGAGTGCTCGCTGGCGCTGGTCGGCGGTGTGACCGTGATGTCCACTCCGGGCTCGTTCATCGAGTTCAGCCGCCAGGGCGGGCTGGCCGCCGACGGCCGGTGCAAGTCGTTCGCCGAGGCGGCGGACGGTACGGGCTGGGCCGAGGGCGTCGGCGTTCTGGTGGTGGAGCGGCTGACGGACGCCCGCCGCAACGGACATCAGGTGCTCGCGCTGGTACGGGGCTCGGCGATCAACCAGGACGGCGCGTCCAACGGCTTCACCGCGCCGAACGGGCCGTCGCAGCAGCGGGTGATCCGGCAGGCGCTGGAGAACGCGGGGCTGTCCGTCGCCGATGTGGACGCGGTGGAGGCACACGGCACGGGCACGAAGCTGGGCGATCCGATCGAGGCACAGGCGCTGCTGGCCACCTACGGCCAGGAGCGCGAACAGCCGCTGTGGCTGGGGTCGGTGAAGTCGAACATCGGGCATACGCAGGCGGCGGCGGGCGTGGCCGGTGTCATCAAGATGGTCATGGCGATGCGGCACGGGGTGCTCCCGGCCACCCTGCATGTGGCGGCCCCCTCTTCGCATGTGGACTGGTCGGCGGGCGCGGTCGAGTTGCTGACCGAGGCGGTGGCCTGGCCCGACGGGGAGCGCCCGCGCCGCGCCGGGATCTCCTCGTTCGGGGTCAGCGGCACCAACGCGCACACCATCCTGGAGCAGGCCCCACCGGCCGAGCCCGAACCCGAGATCGCCCCCGCCGGGCGCCCCGCCGTGGTGCCGTGGGTGCTGTCCGGCAGAACCGAACCCGCGCTGCGCGCCCAGGCGGCCCGCCTCGTGTCCTTCCTCGACGGCGCCACGTCCAGCGCGCCGCGGACGGACGCGCTGGACGTGGCGCTGTCGCTGGCCACCACGCGGTCGGGCTTCGAACACCGGCTGGCGGTGCTGGCCGAGGATGCGGCGGGCCTCCGCGCGTCGCTGGGCTCCTGGCTCTCCGGGCGGACCACGGCGGGTGCGCTCCAGGGGTTGGCCCGGCCGGACGGCGGGCTCGGGGTGCTGTTCTCCGGCCAGGGTGCCCAACGGCCGGGCATGGGACGGGAGTTGTACGCGCGCTTTCCGGTGTTCGCCGAGGCGTTCGACGCGGTGTGCGAGCACTTTGACGAGCGGTTGGAGCGCCCGTTGCGGGAGGTGGTGTTCGCCGAGCCCGGTTCGCCGGAGGAGGCGCTGCTGGACGAGACGGGATGGACGCAGCCCGCGCTGTTCGCCGTCGAGGTGGCGCTGTTCCGGCTGGTCGAGTCGTGGGGTGTCCGGCCGGACACTCTGGCGGGTCATTCGATCGGTGAGATCGCGGCGGCACATGTGGCCGGGGTGTTCTCGCTGGCGGACGCGTGTGCGCTGGTGGCGGCGCGGGCCCGGCTGATGCAGGAGTTGCCGTCGGGCGGAGCGATGGTGTCGCTGCAGGCGGCCGAGGACGAGGTCGTCCCGTATCTGGGCGAGCGGGTGTCGATCGCCGCGCTCAACGGACCGCGCTCGGTGGTGATCGCCGGGGATGAGACCGCGGTGCTGGAGATCGTGGCCCGGTTCGAGGAGCAGGGCCGAAAGACCCGCCGCCTGCGGGTGTCGCATGCGTTCCATTCGCCGTTGATGGACCCGATGCTGGCCGAGTACGACGAGGTCGCGCGTGGGATCTCGTACGAGGCGCCACAGATCCCGTTCGTATCGAACGTGACCGGTGAGCCGGCCACGGCCGAGCTGGTGTGTTCCCCCGAGTACTGGGTACGGCACGTCCGGGAGCCGGTGCGGTTCGCCGACGCGGTGACGGTGATGAGCGCGGCCGGTGCGTCCACCTTCCTCGAGGTCGGCCCCGACGGCGTGCTGTCCGCCATGGCCCAGGAGTCACTGGGTGACCGGCCCACCGCCCCGGCCCTCGTCCCCGCGCTCCGCAAGGACCGGACCGAAGAGGAGGCTCTGACCGAGGCGGTGGCCCGGCTGCACATCGCCGGGGCTCGTCTGGACTGGACGGCGTTCTTCGCCGGGTCCGGGGCGCGGCGCATGGATCTGCCGACCTACGCGTTTCAGCACCAGCGGTACTGGCCCGAGGCCGCCGTGGCCGCACCGGGCGGTGCGGCGGATCCGGTGGACGCGGAGTTCTGGGCCGCGGTGGAACGGGGAGACCTCGGCGCGTTGGCGGCCGACCTGGATGTCGACCTGGATGTCGACGGCGCGGCGCTGGAATCCCTGGTACCGGCGTTGTCGTCGTGGCGTCGGCAGCGGCGGGAGCGGTCGGTCGTGGACGGGTGGCGACACCGCGTCACCTGGAAGCCACTGACCGGTGTGCCCGAGGGCGTGGTGTCGGGCACCTGGCTGGCCGTGGTGCCGGAGGGGCTGGCGGAGGATCCGTGGGTGTGCTCGGTGGTCGCCGCGCTGGGGGCCGGGGTGGTGCCGCTGGAGGTCGGTGACACGGACCGTACGGTCCTGGCGGCGCGGTTGCGTGAGGTCGTGGCGGAAGCCGGGCCGCCCGCGGGCGTGGTGTCGCTGCTGGCGCTGCTGGAGTCGGCGACGGCGGAGCGTCCGGCCGTACCCGCGGGCGTCGCGCTGACGACGTCGCTGCTGCAGGCGCTGGGCGACGCGGGTGTTGACGCGCCGGTGTGGGCGGTCACCCGGGGCGCGGTGTCGGTGGGGCGTTCGGAGCGGGTGACGAATGCGGTCCAGGCCGCGGTGTGGGGCCTTGGGCGCGTAGCGGCGTTGGAGTACCCCCAGCGCTGGGGCGGTCTGGTCGATCTGCCGGAGGCCATGGACGGGCGGGTGGCATCGCGGTTCGCCGCGGTGCTGGCCGGGTTCGAGGGCGAGGACCAGATCGCGGTCCGGAGGTCCGGAGTGTTCGGCCGCCGACTTGTCGCGGCGCCGGTCGGGACCGGGGCGGGGGCCTGGGAGCCGTCGGGCACGGTGTTGGTGACCGGCGGTACGGGGGTGTTGGGCGGCCATGTCGCCCGATGGCTGGCGCGCAGTGGCGCCGAACACCTGGTGCTGGCCAGTCGCAGCGGCGAAAAGGCCCCGGGTGCCGACGAGTTGCGGTCCGAGCTGGTGGCCTTGGGCGCGCGGGTCTCGGTGGTGGCGTGCGATGTCGCCGACCGGGACGAGGTGGCGGCCGTGCTGGCCGCCGTTCCCGACGACTGCCCGCTGACAGGTGTGGTGCACGCGGCGGGTGTGCTGGACGACGGGGTGCTGGAAGGGCTGACGCCGGAGCGGTTCGAGGCGGTGTTCCGGTCCAAGGTGCGCTCCGCCCTCGTCCTGGACGAGCTGACCCGGGACATGGACCTCGCGGTGTTCGCGCTGTTCTCGTCGGCGGCGGGCGCGCTGGGCAACCCGGGACAGGGGAACTACGCCGCCGCGAACGCGGTACTGGACGCGCTGGCGGAGCGGCGCCGCGCTCAGGGCCTCCCCGCCACTTCGGTGGCCTGGGGTGCCTGGGCCGGTGGCGGCATGGCCGGGGACGGCCGGGGCGATGCCCTTACGCGGCGTACCGGCACCTCGGCCCTGGAACCCGAGATGGCGATCTCCGCGTTGAGCCGGGCCGTCGTCGGGCCGGACGCGGTGGTCGTCATCGCCGACATCCAGCGGCCCGAGTTTCTGCGCGTGTTCGCCGGCGTACGTCCCAGCCCGGTCCTGTCCGACCTGCCCGGCTATCGCGAGCACGCCGAGGCGGGAACCGCCGGCAGCCGGGAGACCGCACAGGCCGCGTCCGCCCTCGTGGAGCGGCTGTCCGGGCTGGCCGCGGCGGATCGCCCCGCAGCCGTACTGGACCTGGTCCGTGGCGAGGTCGCCGCGGTGCTCAGGTACTCCGGCGTGGCGGCGATCGAGCCCGACCGGGCGTTCAAGGATCTGGGCTTCGACTCGCTGACCGCGATCGAGCTGCGCAATCAGCTCGCCACCGTGACCGGGCTCAGCCTGCCCGCCACCCTGGTGTTCGACCACCCCACCCCCACTGTCCTCGCGGACTTCCTGGTGGCCGAGTTGACGGGAGACCGCGACGACAGGCCCGGCCCGGCGGTCGTCGCGGCCGACGTCGCCGACGACCCGGTCGTGATCGTCGGGATGAGCTGCCGCTTCCCGGGCGATGTGCGGTCCCCCGAGGATCTGTGGCGACTGGTCGCCGAGGGACAGGACGCGATTTCCGGCTTCCCGACCGATCGTGGCTGGGACCTCGACGGACTCTCCGGCGGCGGTTCCGGGAGCAGCGACACCGCCAAGGGAGGCTTCCTCTACGACGCGGCCGGGTTCGATGCCGACTTCTTCGGGATCTCCCCGCGTGAGGCGATGGCCATGGACCCCCAGCAGCGACTGCTGCTGGAGTCCGCGTGGGAGGCGTTCGAGCGCACCGGAATCGACCCGGTATCGCTCCGCGGCGGCCAGGTCGGGGTGTTCGTCGGGACGAACGGCCAGGACTACTCGGACCTGGTCAGGGCGGCGAACTCCGATATGTCGGGGCACACCGGTACGGGCATCGCGGCGAGTGTGGCGTCCGGCCGGCTCTCGTACACGCTCGGCCTCGAGGGCCCCGCGATGACGGTCGACACGGCCTGCTCGGCGTCACTGGTGGCGCTGCATCTGGCGGCGCAGGCGCTGCGGTCGGCGGAGTGCTCGCTCGCCCTGGCGGGCGGTGTGACGGTGATGTCCACCCCCGGCGGGTTCGTGGGCTTCAGCGGGCAGAGCGGACTGGCCCCGGACGGTCGCTGCAAGGCGTTCGCGGATGCGGCGGACGGCACGGGGTGGTCCGAGGGCGTGGGGCTGCTGGTGCTGGAGCGGTTGTCGGACGCCCGGCGCAACGGCCACGACGTGCTGGCGGTGGTGCGTGGTTCTGCGGTGAATCAGGACGGCGCGTCGAATGGTTTGACGGCGCCGAACGGTCCGTCGCAGCAGCGGGTGATCCGTGCCGCGTTGGCGAGCGCCGGTCTCTCGCCGGTGGACGTGGACGCGGTGGAGGCGCACGGCACGGGGACCACGCTGGGCGATCCGATCGAGGCGCAGGCGTTGCTGGCCACCTACGGGCAGGGGCGTGAGCGGCCGCTGTGGCTGGGGTCGGTGAAGTCGAACATCGGTCATACGCAGGCGGCGGCGGGCGTGGCCGGTGTGATCAAGATGGTGATGGCGATGCGGCACGGGATATTGCCGCGCACACTGCATGTGGATGAGCCGTCTTCGCATGTGGACTGGTCGGCGGGTGCGGTCGAGCTGTTGCGGGAGCCGGCCGAGTGGNNCCGGGCGGGTGTCTCGTCGTTCGGGATCAGCGGTACCAACGCGCACATCATTCTCGAGCAGGGTCCGGCGCGTGTGGTGTCCGAGACCGTGCCGGTGGTCGCGGGGCCGGTGCCGTGGCCGGTGTCGGCGAAGAGCGAAGAGGCGCTGGCGGCGCAGCTGGAGCGGCTGCGGGAATGGGCCGATGAGAACCCCGGCCCGGCGCCGTTGGACGTGGGCTACTCGCTGGCCACGGGCCGGTCGCTGTTCGAGCACCGCGCCGTGCTGCTGGCGGACATCGGTGATGACGACGGCCCGGTGGAGATTGCCCGTGGCGGGGCGAGGAGCGGCGTCAAACTCGGGGTGCTGTTCTCCGGCCAGGGCAGCCAACGTGCCGGTATGGGACGGGAGTTGTACGGTCGCTTCCCGGTCTTCGCCGAAGCCCTCGACGCGGTGTGTGCGCATCTGGACCGGGAACTGGACCGCCCGCTGCGGGACGTGCTCTTCGCCGAGCCCGGTTCGGCCGACGCGGCGCTGCTGGACGAGACGGGATGGACGCAGCCCGCGCTGTTCGCCGTCGAGGTGGCGCTGTTCCGGCTGCTGGAGTCCTGGGGTGTCCGGCCGGACTGTCTCGCCGGGCATTCGATCGGCGAGGTCGTGGCCGCGCATGCGGCGGGTGTGTTCTCGCTGGCGGACGCCTGCACGCTGGTGGCCGCCCGGGCCCGGCTGATGCAGGAGCTGCCGTACGGCGGGGCGATGGTGTCCGTACAGGCGACCGAGGACGAGGTCGTCCCGTATCTGGGCGAGCGGGTGTCGATCGCCGCGCTCAACGGACCGCGTTCGGTGGTGATCGCCGGTGAAGAGTCCCAGGTGGATCGGGTCGCGGCCGACCTCGAGGCCGAGGGCCGCAAGACCAAGCGGCTGGCCGTCAGCCACGCCTTCCACTCCCCTTTGATGGACCCGATGCTGGCGGACTTCCGGCATGTGGTGGCACGTCTGTCGCCCCAGGAGCCGGCCATCCCCGTCGTGTCCAATCTGACCGGCCGCCTCGCCACGGCGGAGGAGCTGCTGTCGCCGGAGTACTGGGTGCGGCACGTACGGGAGTCGGTGCGGTTCGCCGACGGCCTGCGGACGCTGACCGAGGAAGGTGTTTCCGTACTGGTCGAGCTGGGCCCGGACGGCGTGCTGTCGGCGATGGCCCAGGAGTCGGTGCCCGAGGACGCCGTGGTGGTCCCGGCGCTGCGCAAGGACCGGGATGAGCGGTCCGCCGTGGTGGCGGCGCTGGCCCGGCTGCATGTGACAGGCGTCGGCGTGGACTGGTCCGCGTTCTTCGCCGGAACCGGTGCGCGCCGGGTCGACCTGCCCACCTACGCCTTCCAGCACGAGCGTTTCTGGCCGTCCGCCTCGGTGAGCGCGGCGGACCTGACCGGTGCGGGACTGGAGCCGGCCGGGCACCCGCTGCTGGGCGCCGCCATGACGGTGGCGGCCTCCGAGGAGCTGGTCCTGACCGGCACGCTGTCCCTGACCACCCACCCTTGGCTGGCCGACTACGTGGTGGGCGGGCAGGCGTGCTTCCCCGGCACCGGCTTCCTGGAGCTGGTGGTCCGCGCCGCCGACCAGGCCGGATGCGATCGGATCGAGGACCTGTCCCTGACCACCCCCCTGGTGCTGCCCGAGCGGGGCGCGGTGCGGGTGCAGCTCTGGGTGGGGAGCCGGGACAGCCTCGGACACCGGGAACTGCGGTTCCACTCGTGCCCCGCCGACGGCCCCGGGCAGGAGTGGGCCCTGCACGCCACGGGAGTCCTCACGGAGGGCGCGGAGGTTGCCGACTTCGATACGACGGCATGGCCGCCGCACGGGGCGACCACGATGGACCTGGACGGCCTGTACGAACACCACGAACGGGCCGGGCTGGCCTACGGACCGGCCTTCCGCGGACTGCGGGCGGTCTGGACGCGTGGCGCGGAGGTCTTCGCCGAAGTCGCCGTGCCCGAGGACGTACGGGACGGGGAAACCTTCGGTGTGCACCCGGCGCTGCTCGACGCCGCACTCCACGCGGCCGTGTTCACGGACGCCGACGGGGGCGAACCGGGCCTGCTGCCGTCCGCCTGGAGCGGGGTGTCGCTGCACGCCTCGGGGGCATCGACGCTGCGGGTCAGGCTGACCAGGAGCGGCCCGGACACGGTCGCGCTGACAGCCGTCGATGTGCAGGGCGCACCGGTGATCTCGGTGGGCTCGCTGGCGCTGCGGCCGGTATCGACGCGTACGGTTGCGACGACGGGCCGCGACGAGCTGAACTCGCTGTTCCGGGTCGAGTGGGTGCCCCGGCAGCTGGACGGCGCGGCCGGGGCCGCCGAATGGGCGGTGCTCGGCACGGACGCGTGGGATCTGGCCGCGGTGCTGGAGTCCGCGGGCGTCACCCGGGACACCACGCCGGTACGGGCGTTGGCCGACCTCACCGGGCCCGAAGGCGCCGCGGCCCCCCAGGTCGTGGTCGCCCCGCTCATGGGCGAACCGCTTGTGGGCGACGACCCCGCTCGTGGCCCCGAGTCGGTGCGCGAACTGACCCACCACGCGCTGGAGCTGCTGCGGGACTGGCTGGCCGAGGAGCGGTTCGCCCGGTCGCGCCTGGTGTTCGTCACCCGAGGAGCGGTGGCCGACGCGGACCAGGACATCACCGACCTGGCGGCCGCGGCGGTGTGGGGCCTCGTACGGTCCGCCCAGTCGGAGAACCCCGGCCGGTTCCTGCTGGTGGACCTGGACGACTCGGCGGAGTCCGCGGCTGTGCTGCCCGCACTCCCCGGGCTGCTTGATGCCGAGGAGCCGCAGGCAGTCGTCCGCGCGGGCGCGGTACGTGTCGCACGTATGACGCAGCTGGCCTCGTCCGACAGCCTGGTCCCGCCGACCGGTGCGCCGTGGCGGCTGGACATCCGCGCGAAGGAAAGCCTGGACACCAACGAGAAGGGCAGCCTGGACGGGCTGACGCTCGCCGCGTGCCCGGACACGCTCGAGCCACTGACGGGCCGCGAGGTGCGGGTGGCCATACGCGCCGCCGGGGTGAACTTCCGCGATGTCCTGGGCGCGCTCGGCAGGTATCCGGGCGAAGCCGGGCCGCTCGGCTCCGAGGCCGCAGGTGTGGTCGAGGCGATCGGCCCCGAGGTGACCGGGCTCCGGCCGGGCGACCCGGTGATGGGCCTGCTCTCCGGGGGGTTCGGCCCCGTGGGGGTGACGGATGAACGGCTCCTCACCCGCGTACCCGAGGGCTGGACGTGGGAGACCGCCGCCTCGGTGCCGCTGGCGTTCCTGACCGCGAACCACGCACTGGTGGAACTCGCCGGTCTGCGAGCCGGGGAGAAGGTGCTGATTCACGCGGGCGCGGGTGGCGTCGGCATGGCGGCGATCCAACTGGCTCGCCATCTGGGCGCGGACGTGTTCGCCACCGCGAGCGAGGGCAAGTGGGACACCCTGCGCTCGCTGGGCGTGGCGGAAGAACACATCGCCTCCTCGCGCACCACGGAGTTCGAGCCGAGGTTCGCCGCTGCCACGGACGGTGGCGGGGTCGATGTCGTACTCAACGCCCTGTCGGGGGAGCACGTCGACGCCTCGCTGCGCCTGCTGGCGCCGGGCGGCCGGTTCCTGGAGCTGGACAACCTGAATAAGGCGAACATCCGCGACCCAGAGGCGCTGCCGGAGTACCACTACCAGCCGTTCGACCTTGGGCTGGTGGACCATGAGCACATCCAGCGGATGCTCGTCGAGTTGGTACGGCTGTTCCGCGACGGGTCTCTGCGGCCGCTTCCGGTGCGTACCTGGGATGTGCGCCGGGCCCGCGAGGCGTTCCGCCATATGAGCCTGGCCCGGCACATCGGCAAGGTCGTCCTGACCATGCCCCGCCGCTGGGACGCCGAGGGCACCGTACTGATCACTGGGGGCACCGGCGGGCTCGGTGCCGAGCTGGCCCGGCATCTGGTCACCCGACGCGGCCACCGACACCTGCTGCTGGCCGGCAGGCGTGGCCTCGACGCCCCCGGCGCCGTGGAGCTGCGGGACGAGCTGATCGCCTACGGCGCCGAGGTCACCGTGGCCGCCTGCGACCTCTCCGAACGAGCCGCCACCGCCGAACTGCTCGCCGCCGTCCCGGCCGGACACCCGCTCACCGCGGTGGTACACACCGCGGGCGTACTGGACGACGGAGTCATCGGATCGCTGACCCCGGAACGACTGGACACGGTACTGCGACCGAAGGTCGACGCCGCATGGCATCTGCACGAACTCACGCGTGACCTCGACCTGGCCGCATTCGTCTGCTACTCCTCGGTGTCCGGTGTGATGGGCACCGCGGGTCAGGCCAACTACGCCGCGGGCAACGTCTTCCTGGACGCCCTGGCCCAGCACCGGCGTGCCCACGGCCTCCCCGCGATCTCCCTCGCCTGGGGAGCCTGGGCGCAGGGCACGGGCATGACCAGCACCCTGAGCGACGACGAGATGCGCCGGATCAGCGAAGCGGGCATGCCACCGCTCTCGGTCGAGCGCGGACTGGCGTTGTTCGACGCCGCCACCGCCTGTGACGAGGCACTGGTCCTGCCGCTCGGGATCGGAAGCGGCGCGTTGCGGCTGCCCGGCGGTGTCCCCGCCATCCTGCGCGGACTGGTGCGGCCCGGTCGTCGTAAGGCCGCGGGCGGTGTCGCGGAGCTGTCCCGGGCGGGCCTCGCCGAACGGCTTGCCGCGCTGCCGGAGGACGAGCGGTCGCGGTTCCTGGTCGACCTGGTGCGTACGGAGGTCGCCCAAGTGCTGCGGTACTCCAGGACGGCGGCCATCGGCGCCGACCGGGCGTTCAAGGATCTGGGCTTCGACTCGTTGACCGCGATCGAGCTGCGCAATCAGCTCGCGGCGACGACCGGTCTCAGCCTGCCGTCCACGTTGGTGTTCGACCACCCGACGCCCGCGGCGCTGGCACAGCTCCTGCTGACCGAGCTCATGGGCACCGGGACCGAGACCGCTCTCCCGGCGATGTCGACCGCCCCACTCATGGACGACCCGATCGTCATCGTCGGGATGAGCTGCCGGTTCCCAGGCGGTGTGCGCTCTCCCGAGCAGCTGTGGGACCTGGTCGCCGACGGCCGTGACGCGATCTCGGCCTTCCCCACCGACCGCGGCTGGGACCTCGGCATACTCGCCGACGACCCCGACGGGCGGGGTGGCGGGGCCATCCGCGAGGGCGGGTTCGTCTACGACGCGGCGGAGTTCGACGCGGGCTTCTTCGGGATCTCGCCGCGTGAGGCGCTGGCGATGGATCCGCAGCAGCGGCTGCTGCTGGAGGCCGCGTGGGAGGCGTTCGAGCGCACCGGGATCGACCCCGTGTCGCTCCGGTCCAGCCGGACCGGTGTGTTCGTCGGTACGAACGGCCAGGACTACTCGACCCTGGTCATGAACGCCGGGGAGGAGCTGGCCGGGCACGCCGGTACAGGGCTCGCCGCGAGCGTGGCGTCCGGACGTCTCTCGTACACGCTGGCCCTGGAAGGCCCGGCGATGACCGTGGACACCGCGTGTTCTTCCTCGCTGGTGGCGTTGCACCTGGCGGCCCAGGCGCTGCGGTCGGGGGAGTGTTCACTGGCCCTTGCGGGCGGTGTGACGGTGATGTCCACCTCGGTGGGATTCGCCGGGTTCAGCCGCCAGGGTGGGCTGGCGCCGGACGGCCGGTGCAAGGCCTTCGCCGAGGCGGCGGACGGTACGGGCTGGTCCGAGGGTGTCGGCATGCTCGTGGTGGAGCGGCTGTCGGACGCCCGGCGCAACGGCCACGAGGTACTGGCGGTGGTGCGGGGCTCGGCGATCAACCAGGACGGCGCGTCCAATGGACTCACGGCGCCGAACGGGCCGTCGCAGCAGCGGGTGATCCGGCAGGCGCTGGCGAGCGCGGGGCTGTCCACGTCGGATGTGGACGCGGTGGAGGCGCACGGTACGGGGACCCGGCTCGGCGATCCGATCGAGGCGCAGGCGCTGCTGGCCACGTACGGCCAGGAGCGCGAACAGCCGCTGTGGCTGGGGTCGGTGAAGTCGAACCTCGGGCATACGCAGGCGGCGGCGGGTGTGGCCGGTGTGATCAAGATGGTCATGGCGATGCGGCACGGGGTGCTGCCCCCGACGCTGCATGTGGATGCGCCGACTTCGCATGTGGACTGGTCCGCCGGCGCGGTCGAGCTGCTGGCCGAGCGCATTGAGTGGCCGGAGGCCGATCGGCCGCGTCGGGCAGGTGTCTCGTCGTTCGGGATCAGCGGTACCAACGCCCACATCATCCTTGAGCAAGGACCGGCACCCGCGGCGCCCGAGGACTCTTCCGCGGCTCCCGGCCTGGTGCCGCGGCTGGTGCCGTGGCTGGTGTCGGGCAAGAACGAGCCCGCGTTGCGAGCCCAGACCGACCAGCTCATGTCGTTCGTCGACACGAACCCCGGTCTGGCGCCGGTGGATGTGGGCTTCTCGCTGGCGACGAGCCGGTCGGCGTTCGAGCACCGTGCGGTGCTGCTGGCCGACGGGGAAGGCGTGGCGGCGGTCGCCGAGGGCGCCGCCGACACCGAGCCCACGGTGGCGTTCCTGTTCTCGGGACAGGGCAGCCAGCGGCTGGGGATGGGCCGGGAGCTGTACGGGCGGTTCCCGGTGTTCGCCGATGCGCTGGACGGGGTGTGTGCGCGGCTGGACGCACACATGGAGCGGCCGCTGCGCGATGTGCTGTTCGCGGAGACGGGCTCGGCCGACGCGGAGTTGCTTGACCAGACGGTGTTCACACAGCCCGCGTTGTTCGCCGTCGAGGTGGCGTTGTTCCGGCTGGTGGAGTCGTGGGGTGTCCGGCCGGACTATCTGGCGGGTCATTCGATCGGTGAGATCGCGGCGGCACATGTGGCCGGGGTGTTCTCGCTGCCGGACGCGTGCACATTGGTGGCGGCGCGGGGCCGGTTGATGCAGGAGTTGCCGTCGGGCGGGGCGATGGTGTCGCTGCAGGCCACCGAGGACGAGGTGAGTCCGTATCTGACCGGCAGGGTGTCGATCGCCGCGGTCAATGGACCGCGCTCGGTGGTCATCGCCGGGGAGGAAACCGCGGTGTCGGAGGTCGCGGCCCGGTTCGCGGAGGAGGGGCACAGGACCAGGCGGCTGCGGGTGTCGCATGCGTTTCACTCGCCGTTGATGGAGCCGATGCTGGACGGATTCCGGCGGGTGGTGGAGGAGCTGTCCATCGAGGCTCCGCGGATCCCGCTGGTGTCGAACGTGACGGGTGAGATGGCTTCGGCGGAGTCGGTGTGCTCGCCGGAGTACTGGGTGCGCCATGTGCGCGAGGCGGTGCGGTTCGCCGACGGGGTGGCCGCACTCAGCGCGGCCGGGGTGACCGCGTTCCTGGAGGTCGGCCCCGACGGAGTGCTGGCCGCCATGGCCCAGGACAGCCTGCCCGAGCCGTCCGCCGGCACCGTCGTGATCCCGGCGCTGCGCAAGGACCAGGAAGAGGAGCGGGCGCTGCTCACCGCGCTGGCCCGACTGCACGTCATCGGTGTGCGGGTCGACTGGCAGGCGCTGTTCGCCGGAACGGGCGCTCGACGGGTGGACCTGCCCACCTACGCCTTCCAGCGCCGGCGCTACTGGCCGGCGACCTCGCTCCGTACGGGAGACGCCTCGGGTCTTGGCCTGGTCTCCGCGCTCCACCCCCTGTTGGGCGCGGCGGTGGAGCTGGCCGATTCCAGCGGTCTGCTGTTCACCGGTCGCCTGTCGTTGGCCACCCACCCGTGGCTGGCCGATCACGCGGCCGGCGGGGTCGTGCTGTTCCCCGGCACCGGCTTCCTGGAGCTGGCGATTCGCGCCGGTGACCAGGTCGGCTGCGGTTCGGTGGAGGAACTCACCCTGGCGACGCCTTTGGTGGTGCCGGAGCGGGATGCGGTGGCGGTACAGCTGCGGGTGGGCGAGCCGGACGACTCCGGACGCCGCAGTCTGACGGTGTACTCCCGTCCCGCCGATATCGCGGAGGGGCCCTGGGTACGGCATGCCACGGGCGTGCTCGCGGCCGGGGAGCGCCGGGTGGAGTCCCGTGGCGCGGTGTGGCCGCCTGAGGGGGCGACCGAGGTCGATCTTGAGGGGTTCTACGAGCGGTTCGCGGAGGGCGGTTTCGCCTACGGGTCGGTGTTCCAGGGGCTGCGGGCGGTATGGCGGCGCGGGGACGAGATCTTCGCCGAGGTCGCCCTGGACGAGCAAGTGACCGATGCCGAATCCTTCGGGGTGCATCCCGCGCTGCTGGACGCCGCGCTGCACGCGGCGTTGTTCGTGGACCTGGACGCGAGTGCGGCCGGCCGGTTGCCGTTCTCCTGGAACGGGGTCTGTCTGCACGCCGGTGGCGCGTCGACGCTGCGGGTACGGCTGACCAAGGCCGGTCCGGAATCGGTGTCGCTGATGGCGCTCGACCCGGCCGGGGACCCGGTTGTGTCGGTCGATTCGCTCGTGCTGCGGGCGGTGTCCACTGAACACATGGCCGCTGCTTCCGCGCGTCGCCACGATTCGCTGTTCCAACTGGAATGGACACCCTTGCCGACGCCCGGGTCCGCCCATGGCACCGAGGATGCACCTGACGCCGTGGTGGTCCCGATCGACGGACGTGCCCACGGCGACGAGGCGGGCCCGGACACGGTGGCCGACACGGCGCGAGCACTCACCTCCAAGGCGCTGCGGCTGATCCAGGACTGGACGGCCGACGACCGGCCGGCCCGGTCCCGCCTGGTGTTCGTGACCCGGGGCGCGGTCGCGGCGGAGGACGGGGACGCGGTCCTCGACCTTGGCGCCGCCGCGGTGTGGGGCCTGGTGCGGGCGGCGCAGGTGGAGAACCCTGACCAGTTCGTCCTGATCGACCTCGACGAGAAGGAGAACGCCGCCGAGGCGATCCCCGCCGTGCTCGCTTCCGGAGAGCCGCAGGCGGTCATCCGTGACGGCGCCGTCCGGGTCGGACGGCTCGGCCGCCCGGCCACCGGGGAGCTCGAGCCGCGACAGTGGGATCCGGCCGGGACGGTCCTGATCACTGGTGGTACGGGCGGTCTGGGGCGCCTGCTCGCACGGCACCTGGTGGCCGAGCACGGTGTGCGGCATCTGCTGCTGGCCAGCAGGCGCGGTGGCGAGAGCGACGCGGTCGTCGAGATGGTCGCCGAACTGACCGCCCACGGAGCCGAGGTCCGGGTCGTCGCATGCGATGTCGCGAACCGGGCCGCCGTATCGGAATTGCTCGCGGGGATCCCCGAGGAGCATCCGCTCACCGCGGTCGTCCACACCGCCGGTGTCCTGGACGACGGTGTGATCGGTTCGCTGACACCGGACCGGCTGGACACCGTCTTCCGGCCCAAGGTGGACGCCGCGTGGCAGCTGCACGATCTCACCCAGGACATGAATCTCGCGGCGTTCGTGGTGTTCTCGTCGGTCACCGGCATCGTCGGCGGCGCCGGGCAGGCCAACTACGCCGCGGCGAACAGCTTCCTGGACGGCCTGGCCCAATACCGGCGAGCGCACGGTCTCGCCGCGACGTCCTTGGCGTGGGGCCCATGGGAACAGAGCGCGGGAATGACCGGCGACCTCGGCGAAGCGGACGTCAAACGGATGGCCCGGGGCGGGATGTCGCCGCTGCCCGCCGAGCAGGGCCTCGCGCTGTTCGACACCGCGTGCTCGCTGGGCCACGCGCTGCTGGTGCCCGCCCGCGTCGATGTGGCCGCGCTGCGGGCCGGGCGTGAGGTGCCGTGGCTGGTGCGCTCCGACGCCGACCGGACCCCGCGCCGCCACGCCGCCGCAAGCGACCCGGCCGCAGCGGCCACGCTCACCCAGCGGCTGACGGAGCTGCGCCCGGCGGACCGGGTCCGTGCCGTGGTGGACCTGGTGAGTACGGAGGTGGCCTCGGTTCTCGGGCACGAGTCGCCGGAAGCGGTCGAAGTCCGACATGAGTTCCGTGAGCTGGGCTTCGACTCGCTGACCGCGGTGGAGCTCCGTAACCAGCTGGCCAACGCCACCGGACTGCGCCTGCCGTCCACCCTCGTGTTCGACTACCCCACACCGCTGGCGCTGGCAGAACACCTGGTGGCGGAACTCTTCGGCACCGACAGCGGCCCGCTCGCGCCGGCGCCGCGCCGTACGCCCGTCGACGACGACCCGATCGCGATCGTGTCCATGGCCTGCCGCTACCCCGGTGGTGTGGATTCCGCGGAGAGCCTGTGGCAGCTGGTGAGTGACGGACTGGACGGCATCTCCGGATTCCCGACCACCCGGGGATGGGATCTGGACGCGCTCTACGACCCGGATCGGAACGCTCGCGGGAACACGAGCTATGTGCGTGAGGGTGGGTTCCTGCACGAGGCTGGGGAGTTCGACGCGGGCTTCTTCGGGATTTCGCCCCGTGAGGCGCTGGCGATGGATCCGCAGCAGCGGCTGTTGCTGGAGACCTCGTGGGAGGCGATCGAGCGGGCCGGAATCGACCCGCTGACGCTGCGCGGCAGCCGGACCGGTGTCTTCGCCGGAGTGATGTACCACGACTACGGCTCCGGCGCGGAGTTCCCGGAGGAGGTGATGAGCTTCGTCGGGACCGGTACGGCGGGCAGCGTGATGTCGGGCCGGGTCGCCTACGCCCTCGGCTTGGAGGGCCCGGCGGTGACGGTCGATACCGCGTGCTCCTCGTCGCTGGTGGCCATGCACTGGGCGGCTCAGGCGCTGCGGGCCGGCGAATGCGCCCTGGCGCTGGCCGGTGGTGTGACGGTCATGGCCACTCCGGGGCCCTTCGTGGACTTCAGCGCCCAGGGCGGCCTGGCGGCCGATGGCCGGTGCAAGTCCTTCTCCGAGAGTGCTGACGGGGTGGGCTGGTCCGAGGGCGTCGGGATGCTGGTGCTGGAGCGGTTGTCGGACGCCCAGCGCAATGGCCATGAGGTGCTGGCCGTCTTGCGGGGCTCGGCGGTGAACCAGGACGGTGCCTCGAACGGGCTCACGGCGCCGAACGGCCCGTCCCAACAGCGCGTCATCAAGCAGGCCCTGGCCGACGCCGGTCTCTCGCCCATCGATATCGACGCAGTGGAAGGACACGGCACCGGCACCACGCTGGGCGACCCCATCGAAGCCGAAGCGCTGTTGGCGACGTATGGCCGGGATCGGGACGCGGAGCGTCCGTTGTGGCTGGGGTCGGTGAAGTCGAATATCGGTCATACGCAGGCGGCGGCGGGTGTGGCCGGGGTGATCAAGATGATCATGGCGCTGCGATACGGCACGCTGCCCGCCACTCTGCACCTCGATGAGCCGACCTCGCATGTGGACTGGACGTCCGGCGCTGTCAGGCTGCTGACGGCACCGGTGGAGTGGCCGGAGGGCAGCCGCCCCAGGCGAGCGGCGGTGTCGTCGTTCGGGATCAGCGGCACCAACGCGCACACCATCTTGGAGCAGGCGCCGCCGGCGGCTGCCGGAGCCGAGGACGACACACCGGATGCCGCGCCGGGCGTCATGCTGGCAGCGGCGCCCGGCGTCGTGCCGGTGGCGGTGTCGGGCAAGACGGCGGAGGCGCTGCGGGCCCAGGCGGCGCGGATGCTCTCGCACCTGGAGCGGAATCCGGGGCTGCCCCCTGCCGACCTCGCGTTGTCCTTGCTGACCACGCGGTCGGCGTTCGAGCGGCGCGGTGTGGTGTTGTCCGGAGACCGTGGTGAGGCCATGGAGGGGTTGCGTGCCTTTGCCGTAGGCGGTGCGGCTGCCGGTGTAGTGCAGGACGTGGCCCGGGAGGACCGGGTGGTGGCGTTCCTGTTCTCGGGGCAGGGCAGTCAGCGGGCTGGGATGGGCCGGGAGTTGTACGGGCGGTTCCCGGTGTTCGCGGAGGCTCTGGATGAGGTGTGCGCGCATCTGGACCAGGGGCTGGGCCGGCCGTTGCGGGAGGTGATGTTCGCCGAGCCCGGTTCGCCGGAGGCGGCGCTGTTGGACGAGACGGGGTGGACGCAGCCTGCGTTGTTCGCCGTTGAGGTGGCGTTGTTCCGGCTGGTGGAGTCGTGGGGTGTCCGGCCGGACTATCTGGCGGGGCATTCGATCGGTGAGATCGCGGCGGCGCATGTGGCGGGCGTGTTCTCGCTGGCTGACGCGTGCACGTTGGTGGCGGCGCGGGCCCGGCTGATGCAGGAGTTGCCGTCCGGCGGGGTGATGGTGTCGCTGCAGGCCACCGAGGAGGAGGTCGCTCCGTATCTGACGGCCGGGGTGTCGATCGCGGCGGTCAACGGGCCGAGTTCGGTGGTGGTCGCCGGTGACGAGTCCGCGGTGCTGGAGGTGGCGGCCACGTACGAGGAGTTGGGGCGGAAGACTAGGCGTTTGCGAGTCTCGCATGCGTTTCACTCAGTCTTGATGGATGCGATGGTGGCGGAGTTCGGGCGGGTGGCCCGGGACATCTCGTATGAGGCCCCGGCGATTCCGTTCGTCTCGAATCTGACAGGTGAGTTGGCCGACCCGGAGCTGGTGTGCTCGGCCGAGTACTGGGTGCGCCATGTTCGGGAGACGGTCCGGTTCGCCGCTGGCATGCGGTGGCTGGACGAACGTGGAGTGACCACGTATCTGGAGCTGGGCCCGGATGGAGTGCTCTCCGCGATGGCACAGGAGAGCCTGTCCGAGAAGTCGGCCGCCGGCGCCGTTCTCGTCCCGGCCCTGCGCAAGGATCTGGACGAGGAGCGCGCGCTGGTCACGGCGCTGGCCCGGTTGCACTCTCATGGCGTGGCTGTCGAGTGGCAGCGGTTCTTCGCCGGGACCGGAGCCCGTCGGGTCGAGCTGCCGACCTACGCCTTCCAGCACGAGCTGTACTGGCCGGCCCCCGCGGCCCGCACCGGGGACGTGACCGCCGCTGGGCTGGGGGCGCCGGAGCATCCACTGCTGGGCGCCGCGGTGGAGCTGGCGGACGCCGGCGGTCTGCTGTTCACCGGCCGGCTGTCGCTGCGGTCCCACCCATGGCTGGCCGACCACGCGGTGGGCGGTGTGGTGCTGTTCCCGGGGACCGGTTTCCTGGAGCTGGCGATCCGCGCCGGGGACCAGGTCGGCTGTGACCGCGTCGATGAACTCACGCTCGCCGCACCGCTGGTGCTGGAGGAGCGAGACGCGGTGGCCATCCAGCTCTGGGTGGCCGAGCCGGACGAGTCCGGCCGCCGCGGTGTGAACCTGTACTCCCGGCCCGCTGACGCCACGGACCAGCCCTGGGTCCGCCATGCCACGGGTGTGCTGGCCGCTGGGCAGGGGCCCGCCGAACCCACCATGTCGACCTGGCCTCCTGCGGAGGCCACCCCGGTCGAACTGGACGGCTTCTACAAGCGGTTCGCCGAGGGAGGTTTCGGCTACGGACCGCTGTTCCAGGGGCTGCGAGCCGTCTGGCAGCGCGGCGAAGAGACCTTCGCCGAGGTGGCGCTGCCGGAGCAGGGGAGCGACGCCGAGTCGTTCGGGATCCATCCCGCGCTGCTGGACGCGGCCCTGCACGCGGTGTCCTTCGTGGACCTCGGAGAGTCGGACCGGGGCCGGCTGCCGTTCGCGTGGAGCGGGGTGTCCCTGCACGCCGGCGGAGCCTCCGTGCTCCGGGTACGGATCGCCAAGGCCGGGGCCGAGTCGGTGTCGCTGACGGCGGTCGACATGGCGGGCGCGGTGGTCCTGTCGGCGGAATCGCTGACCTTGCGGCCACACTCCGCCGAGCAGCAGGCCGGAGCACATCGCGGCGAGCGGGACGAGCTGTTCCGGCTGGAGTGGGTGCCCGCCCCGGCCGACCCGGTGGCCGGCACCGGGCTGAACACGGTGGGGCTGACCGCCGACGAGGCCGCGGACCTGGCGGCGCTGGAGACAGTGCCGGAGGTGGTGACGGTCGCGGCCGGGTCAGCCGGAGCCCACGATGTGGTCACGTCTGTGCACAAGGAGACCGCGCGGGTGCTCGGCCTGATCCAGGAATGGGCGGCCGACGACCGGTTCGCGCACTCCCGCCTGGCGTTCGTCACCCGAGGAGCCATCGCGGTCGACGAGGGCACACCGGTGAGGGATCTGGCCGGAGCGGCGGTATGGGGACTGGTGCGCTCGGCCCAGGCCGAGCACCCGGACAGGTTCCTGCTCGTCGATGTGGATGAGCGGGAGGCATCCAGGTCCGCGCTGCCGGTGGCCCTCGCCTCCGGCGAGCCGCAGGTCGTGGTGCGTGACGGAGCCGTACGCGTCGGCCGACTGGCCCGGATGTCCACCGCGACGGACCTGGTGCCCCCGGCAGACGCGGCATGGCGCCTGGACAGCAGGCAGAAGGACAGGCTGGACAACCTCTCGCTGGTGGAGTTCCCGGAAGCCACCGAACCGCTGCGGGCCGATGAGGTCCGGCTCGCGGTACGGGCGGCGGGGATGAACTTCCGCGATGTGCTCAACGCGCTGGGCATGTACCCCGGAGACGCCGGATGGATGGGTTGCGAGGCCGCCGGTGTGGTCCTCGAAACCGGCTCCGAGATCACCGCTTTTGGGGTCGGTGACCGGGTGCTCGGAATGGTGCAGGGCGCGTTCGGCCCGGTCGCCGTGGCCGATCGGCGTGCGCTGGTGAAGGTCCCTGATGGGTGGTCGTTTGAGGATGCCGCGGCGGTGCCGCTGGTGTTCCTCACCGCGTACTACGGGTTGGTGGATTTGGCGGGGTTGTCGTCGGGTGAGTCGGTGCTGGTGCATGCGGGTGCCGGTGGTGTGGGGATGGCGGCCATCCAGCTGGCGCGGCATCTGGGCGCCGAGGTGTTCGCGACCGCGAGTGAGGGCAAGTGGGACACGTTGCGGTCGCTGGGGATCCCGGACGACCACATCGCTTCCTCGCGTACGACGGACTTCGAGGAGCGGTTCCTCGAGGTGACCGGTGGGCGGGGTGTGGATGTGGTGCTGAACTCGCTCGCGGGTGAGTTCGTCGACGCGTCGGTGCGGCTGCTGCGGTCGGGTGGGCGGTTCCTGGAGATGGGCAAGACCGACATCCGCGAGGCGGAAGCGGTAGAGGGCGATTACCTGCCCTTCGACCTGGCGGACGCCGGTCTGGACCGGACACAGAGCATGCTGGTCGAGCTGATGGAGCTGTTCGGCGCGGGTGTGTTGCATCCGTTGCCGGTGACGACCTGGGATATGCGGCAGGCGCGCGACGCCTTCCGGTTCATGAGCCAGGCCAGGCACACGGGCAAGATCGTGCTCACCATGCCGCCTCGCTGGAACCCCGAGGGCACCGTGCTGATCACCGGAGGCACAGGCGGTCTGGGCAGTGAGTTGGCGCGGCATGTGGTGGCCGAGCACGGTGTGCGGCGTCTGTTGCTGACGAGCCGGCGTGGGCTGGATGCTCCGGGCGCGGTGGAGTTGCAGGCGGAGTTGATCGCGCATGGTGCCGAGGTGTCGGTGGTGGCGTGTGATGCGTCCGACCGGGATGCGGTGGCCGGGTTGCTGGCCGGGATTCCGGTGGACCATCCGCTGACGGCGGTGGTGCATACGGCCGGTGTGCTGGACGACGGCGTGGTGGGTCTGCTGACGCCGGAGCGGGTCAGCGCGGTACTGCGGCCGAAGGTGGACGCGGCGTGGCATCTGCATGAGCTGACCCGCGACCTGGACCTCGCCGCCTTCGTCGTGTTCTCGTCCGTGGCGGGCTCGATGGGTGCCCCCGGGCAGGCGAACTATGCCGCGGCCAACTCGTTCCTGGACGCGTTGATGATGCGCCGCCGGGCCGAGGGTGTCGCGGGGCAGTCGCTGGTGTGGGGGCCGTGGGCGCAGGACAGCGGCATGACCCGCGGGCTCACCGAGACCGACATCCAGCGGATGAGCGCCGCCGGAATGCCGCCCATCAGCACCGAGCAGGGCATGGCCCTGTTCGACGCGGCGACCACCCTGCGACACCCCGTGGTGCTCACGGCCCAACTCAACCTCGCCGCACTCCGCGCCCAGGGCGCACCGGCCCCGGTGCTCCGCGGCCTGCTCGGCGCCGGGCCCCGTCCGGTGGCGCGGTCCACCGTCGTGGAGACGTCCGAGTCACTGCGGGACCGGCTGCTGAACCTGCGGGCCGACGAGCGCGCCGAGCACATGGTCCGTCTGGTGCAGGAGCAGTCGGCCATGGTCCTGGGGTATGCGTCGGCCGAAAAGATCGACCCGGCACACCGGTTCAGCGATCTGGGATTCGACTCGCTGACCGCGGTCGAGCTGCGCAACCGGCTGAGCTCCGGCACCGGGCTGCGCCTGCTGTCCACGCTCATCTTCGACTACCCGACACCGGCGGTGCTGGCCGGATATCTGGTGAATGAACTCGTTCCCGCGGACGCCCCCGATCCGACACCGTCCTGGATGGCGGATCTGGACCGGCTGGACGCCGCGCTGTCGGATGGCTTCTCCGACGAGATCACCCGGACCGGTGTCGCCATCCGGCTCCGGCAGCTGCTCACGAAGGTGACCAAGGCCGAGGCGGAGAGCGACGGTCCCGGCGCCACCGACCGGCTCGAATCGGCCAGTGCCGACGAGATTCTCGACTTCATCGACAACGAACTGGGCCGAATGAACGACCGGTGACCCCGGCGCCCAGCTTTCAGCCAAACACGGAGGATCACTTCCCATGCCTGACGACCGGAAGCTCGTCGACTACCTCAAGTGGGTCACCGCCGATCTGCACCAGACCCGTCAGCGGCTCCAGGAGGTCGAGGCGGGCAAGCAGGAACCCATCGCGATCGTATCGATGGCCTGCCGCTACCCGGGCGGGGTGGCATCGCCCGAGGACCTGTGGAGACTCGTCATCGGCGAAGGCGACGGCATCTCCGGATTCCCCACCTCCCGCGGCTGGGACCTGGACACGCTGTACGCCCCCGACCGGGACCCCCGCGGGAACACGAGCTATGTGCGTGAGGGTGGCTTCCTGCACTCGGCTGGCGAGTTCGACCCGGGGTTCTTCGGGATTTCGCCGCGTGAGGCGCTGGCCATGGATCCGCAGCAGCGGCTGCTGCTGGAGACCTCGTGGGAGGCGATCGAGCGGGCCGGGATCGACCCGCTCACGCTCCAGGGCAGCCGGACCGGTGTCTTCGCCGGAGTGATGTACCACGACTACGGCTCCGGCGCGGAGTTCCCCCAGGAGACGATGGCCTTCCTGGGCACCGGCACCGCGGGCAGCGTGATGTCGGGCCGGATCTCCTACACCCTGGGGCTCGAAGGCCCCACGGTGACGCTGGACACCGCATGCTCGTCGTCGCTGGTGGCGCTGCATCTGGCGGCTCAGGCGCTGCGCGGTGGCGAATGCACCCTGGCGCTGGCCGGTGGTGTGACGGTCATGGCCACGCCCGGCCCCTTCGTGGACTTCAGCGCCCAGGGCGGCCTGGCGGCCGATGGCCGGTGCAAGTCCTTCTCCGAGAGTGCTGACGGGGTGGGCTGGTCCGAGGGCGTCGGCATGCTGATGCTGGAACGGCTGTCGGACGCCCAGCGCAATGGCCATGAGGTGCTGGCCGTGTTGCGGGGTTCGGCGGTGAACCAGGACGGTGCCTCGAACGGGCTCACGGCGCCGAACGGCCCGGCCCAGCAGCGCGTCATCAAGCAGGCCCTGGCCGGCGCCGGGCTGTCCGCCACGGACATCGACGTCGTCGAGGCGCACGGCACCGGTACCACGCTGGGCGATCCCATCGAAGCACAGGCGCTGCTCGCGACGTACGGTCAGGGCCGGGACGAGCAACACCCCGTCCTGCTGGGCTCGATCAAGTCGAACATCGGCCACACCCAGGCCGCCTCCGGTGTCGCCGGGGTGATCAAGATGGTCATGGCGCTGCGATATGGCACGCTGCCCGCCACCCTGCACCTCGACGAGCCGACCTCGCATGTGGACTGGTCGGCGGGTGCGGCGAAGCTGCTGGCCGAGCGGACCGAGTGGCCGGAGACCGGGCGTCCGCGCCGGGCCGCGGTGTCGTCGTTCGGTATCAGCGGTACGAACGCCCACACCATCATCGAGCAGGCCCCGGCGGAGGAGGCCGGGGACGATACGGCGACGCCGACCGCGGCCCCCGGCGTGCTGCCGGTGGTGGTGTCCGGAAAGACGGTGGGCGCGCTGCGCGCACAGGCGGCGCGTATCGCCGAGCGTCTGGGCGAGGACCAGGACGCCCGCCTTGTCGATGTGGTGTTCTCGTTGGCGACCACACGATCGGCGTTCGAGCGTCGGGGCGTGGTGCTGGCCACCGACCGTGCCGGTGCCGTCGAGGGTCTGCGCGCGCTCGCGCACGGCACCTCCGCGCCGGGACTGCTCAGCGGGGCAGTGCGGTCGGGCGGTGGGCTCGGGGTGTTCTTCTCGGGGCAGGGCAGTCAGCGGGCGGGGATGGGCCGGGAGTTGTACGGGCGGTTCCCGGTGTTCGCGGAGGCTCTGGATGAAGTGTGTGCGCATCTGGACCGGGAGCTGGACCGGCCGTTGCGGGAGGTGATGTTCGCCGAACCCGGGTCGGTCGAGGCGGGGTTGCTGGACGAGACGGGGTGGACGCAGCCCGCGTTGTTCGCCGTTGAGGTGGCGTTGTTCCGGCTGGTGGAGTCGTGGGGTGTCCGGCCGGACTATCTGGCGGGTCATTCGATCGGTGAGATCGCGGCGGCGCATGTGGCCGGGGTGTTCTCGCTGGCGGACGCGTGCACGTTGGTGGCGGCGCGGGCCCGGCTGATGCAGGAGTTGCCGTCCGGCGGGGTGATGGTGTCGCTTCAGGCAACCGAGGACGAGGTCGCTCCGTATCTGACGGATGGGGTGTCGGTCGCGGCGGTCAACGGACCGCGCTCGGTGGTGATCGCGGGCGATGAGACGGTCGTACTGGAGGTCGCGGCCCGGTTCCAGGCCGAGGGACGTAAGACCAAGCGGCTGACGGTCAGCCACGCCTTCCACTCCCCGTTGATGGATCCGATGCTGGATGAGTTCCGGCGTGTGGTGGAGGGGCTGTCGTTCGCGGCGCCTCAGGTTCCGTTCGTCTCGAATGTGACCGGTGAGGTGGCGTCGGCCGAGCTGGTGTGCACGCCGGACTACTGGGTGCGGCATGTACGGGAGACCGTCCGGTTCGCCGACGGCGTGGCCGCGTTGAGCGCTGCGGGGGTGACCGCGTTTCTGGAGGTCGGACCCGACGGTGTGCTCTCCGCCATGGCGCAGGACAGCCTGCCCGACCAGTCGGATGACACGGTCGTCATCCCGTCCCTGCGCAAGGGCCGTGAGGACGAGGCAGCCCTGGTCGAGGCGCTGGCCAGGCTGCACATCGCCGGCGTCGAACTGGACTGGACGGCGTTCTTCGCCGGGACCGGGGCGCAGCGGGTGGACCTGCCCACGTACGCCTTCCAGCATGAGCACTACTGGCCGAACGCGCTGGTGAGGACCGGAGACGCCGGCGGGTTGGGACTCATGTCCGCCGAACACCCGCTGCTCGGCGCGGCCGTCGGCCTGGCGGACTCCGGCGGCGTACTGTTCACCGGCCGGCTGTCGCTGCGGTCACACCCGTGGCTGGCCGACCACGCCGTGGGCGGTGTGGTGCTGTTCCCGGGCACCGGTTTCCTGGAGCTGGCGATCCGCGCCGGGGACCAGGTCGGCTGCGCGCGGATCGAGGAATTCACCCTGGCCGAGCCGCTGGTGCTGGGCGAGCGGGACGCGGTCGCAGTCCAGCTGTGGGTGGGTCCGGCCGATGACTCGGGCCACCGGAACATACACCTGTACTCACGTCCCGCCGACGCGGTGGAGCAACCGTGGGTGGAACACGCCTCCGGCGTCCTGGGCACGGAGGAGCGCACCGCGGACTTCGACGCGTCCGTATGGCCGCCCGAGGGAGCTGCCGCGCTGGACCTCGACGGCTTCTACGAGCGGTTCGCCGAGGGCGGGTTCGGCTACGGCCCGCTGTTCCAGGGGCTCCGGGGGGCCTGGGAGCGCGGCGACGAGGTGTTCGCGGAGGTGGCGCTGCCGGAGCAGGCAGCGGACGCGGAGTCGTTCGGTGTGCATCCCGCACTGCTGGACGCGGCCTTGCACGCCGTCTCGTTCGTGGATCTCGGGGAGCCGGGGCGTGGACTGCTGCCGTTCTCGTGGAACGGTGTGTCCCTGCACTCAGGAGGGGCCTCCGTACTGCGGGTGCGGTTGGCCAGGTCCGGCGCCGAATCGGTGTCCCTGACCGCCGCCGATGGGGTCGGCGCGCCGGTCATCTCGGTCGAGTCGCTGGCGCTGCGCCCGGTGACCGCCGATCAGCTGGCCGGCTCCGGTACGGCGCGACAGGACTCGCTGTACCGCCTGGAGTGGGTGCCGGCACCCGCGCTGACCTCCCCCATGGACGCGGTCGCCGCCTTGGACGTGGCCGAGCTGAGCACCGACGTGGCGTCCCTGGAAGGCCGCCCCGACCTGGTCGTCGTGGCACTCGACCCCGCTGATTCGATCGTCACCCCCGACGCCACCCCCGACACCGTGCACGAGGTCACGGCACGGGTGCTCGGCCTGATCCAGGAATGGCTGGCCGACGACCGGTTCGCGGACTCCCGTCTGCTCTTCGTCACCCGGGGAGCCATCGCGGCCGACGACGGTGCGATGGTGACCGACCTGGGCGGGGCCGCGGCATGGGGGCTGGTGCGCTCGGCACAGTCCGAACACCCGGGCAGGTTCCTGCTCGTCGACGTGGACGAGCGGGAGACCTCCATGTCCGCGCTGCCCGCGGCACTCGCCTCGGGCGAGCCCCAGGTCGTGGTGCGCGACGGCGTCGTACGCACCGGCCGGCTCGCCCGAATGGTCACGGGGACCAACCTGATGCCCCCGGCGGGTGCGCCGTGGCGGCTGGACAGCGGGCAGCGGGACCGGCTGGACAACCTCGCCCTGCAGACCGCCCCGGAGGCCACCAGGCCGCTGGCGGCCGGCGAGGTCCGGCTGTCCGTACGCGCCGCCGGCCTCAACTTCCGCGATGTGCTCAGCGCCCTGGGCATGTATCCCGGAGAGGCCGCGCCCATGGGCGGTGAGGCGGCCGGAGTGGTCGTCGAGACCGGCCCCGAGGTGACCGGGCTGCACGTCGGCGACCGGGTGATGGGCCTGGTGGCCGGCTCCTTCACCCCCCGCATCGCCGTGGACCAGCGTGCGCTGGTGAAGGTTCCCGACGAGTGGTCGTTTGAGGATGCCGCGGCGGTGCCGCTGGTGTTCCTGACGGCGTATTACGGGATGGTGGATTTGGCGGGGTTGTCGTCGGGTGAGTCGGTGCTGGTGCATGCGGGTGCCGGTGGTGTGGGGATGGCGGCCATCCAGCTGGCCCGGCATCTGGGCGCCGAGGTGTTCGCCACCGCGAGTGAGGGCAAGTGGGATGCGTTGCGCTCGCTGGGGATCCCGGACGACCACATCGCTTCCTCGCGTACGACGGACTTCGAGGAGCGATTCCTCGAGGTGACCGGTGGGCGGGGCGTGGATGTGGTGCTGAACTCGCTGGCGGGTGAGTTCATCGACGCGTCCGCGCGGCTGCTGCGCTCGGGCGGCCGGTTCCTGGAGATGGGCAAGACCGACATCCGCGACCCGGAAACGGTGGACGGCGACTACCTCCCCTTCGACCTGGCGGACGTGGAGCTCGACCGGACACAGCGGATGCTGGTCGAGCTGATGGAACTGTTCGGTGCGGGTGTGTTGAGTCCGTTGCCGGTGAGGGCGTGGGATGTGCGGCGGGCGCGGGACGCCTTCCGGTTCATGAGTCAGGCCAAGCACACGGGCAAGATCGTGCTGACCATGCCGCGTGAGTGGGACCCCGAGGGCACCGTGCTGATCACCGGGGGTACGGGTGGTCTGGGCAGTGTGCTGGCGCGGCATGTGGTGGATGTGCGTGGGGCGCGGCATGTGCTGTTGACGAGCCGTCGTGGGCTGGATGCTCCGGGTGCGGTGGAGCTGCGGGCGGCGTTGGCGGAGCTGGGTGCCGAGGTGTCGGTGGTGGCGTGTGATGTGGCGGATCGGGACGCGGTGGCGGGTGTGCTGGCGTCGGTTCCGGTGGAGCATCCGCTGACGGCGGTGGTGCATGCGGCGGGTGTGCTGGACGACGGTGTGGTGGGGGCGCTGACGCCGGAGCGGTTGAGCGCCGTACTGCGACCGAAGGTGGACGCGGCGTGGCATCTGCATGAGCTGACACGCGAGCTGGATCTGGCGGCGTTTGTGGTGTTCTCGTCGGTGGCCGGATCAATGGGTGCACCGGGGCAGGCGAATTACGCGGCGGGCAATGCGTTCCTGGATGCGCTGATGATGCGTCGACGGGCGGAGGGGTGCGCCGCGCAGTCGCTGGTGTGGGGGCCGTGGGCCCAGGACAGCGGGATGACCGGCGGTTTGAACGAGGCCGACCTGCACCGGATGAGCAACGCCGGACTCCCGGCCATCAGCGCCGAGCAGGGCATGGCCCTCTTCGACGCCGCCACCGCGCTGCACGACGCGATGGTCGTCCCCGTACCGCTCGACCTCACGGCCCTGCGGTCGCTCGGCGAGATACCGGGCCTGCTGCGTGGGCTCGTCCGGCCGACACGGCGTACGGCGGCCGCGGCGCTGCCCGCCTCCGGCGCCGCCGCCGAGCTCACCCGGCGCCTGGCGGGGCTGCGGGGCGCCGACCGGGTCCAGATCCTGGTGGACCTGGTGCGCGCCGAGGTCGCGTCCGTCCTGGGATACGCGTCGCCGGACGCGGTGGAGATCCGGCGGGAGTTCCGCGAGCTGGGCTTCGACTCGCTGACCGCGGTCGAGCTGCGCAACCGGTTGAACACGGCCACCGGGCTGCGCCTGCCGTCGACACTCGTCTTCGACTACCCGACGCCGGCCGTGCTGGCCGACTTCCTGGTGGCGGAACTGGTCGGAACCGACAGCGCCGTCGCGGCCCCCGTGGCCGGGGCGGTCCGTACGGACGACGACCCCGTGGTCATCGTGTCCATGGCCTGCCGCTATCCGGGCGGGGTCCTCTCGCCGGAGGATCTGTGGAATCTGGTGCTCGCCGAGGGCGACGGCATCTCGGAGTTTCCGACGTCTCGTGGGTGGGACCTGGATTCGCTGTACGACCCGAACCGTGCTCGCCGGGGCACCAGCTATGTACGAGCGGGAGGGTTCCTGCACGAGGCGGGGGAGTTCGACCCCGGGTTCTTCGGCATCTCGCCGCGCGAGGCGCTGGCGATGGACCCGCAGCAGCGGCTGCTGCTGGAAGTGTCCTGGGAGGCCATCGAGCGAGCCGGAATCGCTCCTACCGCACTGCGCGGTAGCCAGACCGGTGTCTTCGTCGGATCGCTGCACCACGACTACGCGTCGGGGCGCCTGGAATTCCCGCAGGACGTGCGTGCCTTCCTCGGCACCGGGACGGCCGGCAGTGTGATGTCGGGCCGGGTCTCCTACACGCTGGGCCTGGAGGGTCCGGCGGTCACGGTCGATACGGCATGCTCATCATCCCTGGTGGCCATGCACCTCGGAGTGCAGGCCCTGCGGTCGGGAGAGTGCTCCCTCGCGCTGGCCGGCGGCGTCACCGTCATGGCGACCCCCGGGCCGTTCATCGACTTCAGCGCTCAGGGCGGGCTCGCCGGCGACGGCCGGTGCAAGGCGTTCGCGGAGGGTGCCGACGGGACCGGCTGGTCGGAGGGTGTCGGCCTGGTGGTGCTCGAGCGGTTGTCGGACGCCGTACGCAACGGGCATGAGGTGCTTGCGGTGGTGCGGGGTTCGGCGGTGAACCAGGATGGTGCGTCGAATGGCCTGACGGCGCCGAATGGTCCGTCGCAGCAGCGGGTGATCCGTCAGGCGCTGGCGAACGCGGGTCTGGCTCCCGCGGATGTGGACGCGGTGGAGGCGCATGGCACCGGCACCACGCTGGGCGACCCCATCGAAGCACAGGGACTTCTCGCCACCTACGGACAGGACCGCGAACACCCACTGCTGCTCGGGTCGATCAAGTCCAACATCGGGCACACCCAGGCGGCGGCCGGTGTGGCCGGTGTGATCAAGATGGTGATGGCGATGCGGCACGGTGTGCTGCCCAAGACGCTGCACGTGGACACGCCGTCCACGCATGTGGACTGGTCGATGGGGGACATCCAGCTGCTCACCGAGTCCGTGGAGTGGCCGGAGCACAGCCGTCCGCGCCGGGCCGCGGTCTCGTCCTTCGGCCTCAGCGGCACCAACGCCCACACCATCATCGAACAGGCCCCGCTGCCCGAGGAGCCGCCTTCCGCCGACACGCGGCCCGAACCCGCCGTGACCCCTGCCGCCTTGCCGTGGGTGGTCTCGGCGAGGACGGCTGAGGCGCTGCGTGGGCAGGCGGCCGGTCTGCTGGCGCGGGTGGAGGCCGACTCTGAGCTGGAGCCCGTGGATGTGGGCTATTCGCTGGTGTCCACGCGGTCGGTGTTGGAGCACCGGGCGGTGGTGGTCGGTGGTGACCGCGAGGAGTTGCTGTCCGGGCTGCGTGCTCTGGGTGCTGACGATCCCGCGGTGGGTGTGGTGCGTGGGGTTGCCGATGTCGAGGGGAAGTCGGTGTTCGTCTTCCCGGGGCAGGGTTCGCAGTGGGCGGGTATGGGTGCCCGGCTGCTGGATGAGTCTCCGGTGTTCGCGGAACGGTTGGGGGAGTGTGCGGCGGCTCTGGCGCCGTTCATCGACTGGTCGTTGATGGACGTCGTACGGCAGGTCGAAGGCGCGCCGTCGCTGGAGCGAGTGGATGTGGTGCAGCCGGTGTCGTGGGCGGTGATGGTCTCGCTCGCCGCCATGTGGCGTGCGCATGGTGTGGAGCCGGACGCGGTGGTGGGTCACTCGCAGGGTGAGATCGCCGCGGCGTGTGTGGCGGGTGCGCTGTCGTTGGAGGACGGCGCGCGGGTGGTGGCCTTGCGTAGCCAGGCGATCGCGCGTCGGCTCGCGGGTGCTGGTGGCATGGCGTCGGTGGCGCTGCCGGTCGCCGAGGTTGAGGCGCGGCTGGAGCGGTGGGACGGCCGGGTGTCGGTCGCGGCGGTCAATGGGCCTCGGTCGGTGGTCGTGTCGGGTGACCGGGAGGCGCTGGATGAGCTGGTCGAGGAGTTGACCGGTGAGGAGGTGCGTGTCCGCCGTATCGCGGTGGACTACGCCTCGCACTCCGCGCACGTCGAGGGGATTCACGAGGAGTTGCTGGCGGAGCTCGCGCCGGTCGCTCCGCGCACCGCGGAGGTGCCATTCCTGTCCACGGTGACCGGTGAGTGGCTTGAGGGTGGTGAGCTGGGCGCGGACTACTGGTACCGCAATCTGCGGCAGACGGTCGGCTTCGAGCCCGCCGTACGGGAGCTGCTGGCACAGCGCCACCGCGCGTTCATCGAGATCAGCGCGCATGCCGTGCTGACGGTCGGGGTCCAGGAGACCATCGACGACGTCGATGTGGCGGCTGTGGTCGCCGGTACGCTGCGCCGGGACGAGGGCGGACTCGGCCGTTTCCTG
>NZ_NCSM01000024.1 GCF_002224125.1 Streptomyces sp. NBS 14/10 | reverse complement strand
GCGCACCGAGCGATCGAGAGCCACTTGGTCGGCAAAGTCCTAGTGGACATCACCTTCTGACGTCCAGTCGGCTACGGCGCACCCACCCGCCGTCCACGAGGAACCCCGCATGGGGCGGCCGGGTGGGCGGCGTCACCCCGGCCTCTGTCCGGCCCGCAGCCACCCCACACCTCAAAGATTCTCATAAACGACCCCTTTGCCCGAGCAAGATCAACAACTCCCACCGAACCCCGACTGATCTTCAATCGGTTCTCAGAACCTGTTCTCACTCAAAAGCGGTGCGGACCCCCTTCTGAGACTTGTGTTGAGCGAGAATCCGGGGCCGTGACGGACACGCAGGACCCCGCGCCGCGCGACGCGGACGACGTCGAGCGCCACCCCTGCCCCCGCTGTGATGTTCAGCCAGGCTCGCCGTGCGGCTCGCGCGGCGGCGCGGTCGCCAGCGCCTACCAGCCGGGGCCGGTTCACGAAGGTGCCCCGGCGCGCGAAGCTTCTGCGGGTGCAGACCCCGCCGACCGGGGGCCGGGGGCAGCCCTGGCGGCCCGGCACCCCGCCTCCGGCCCCGGCCGGACACCCCGGGGGGGCGGACATCCGTATCGGCTACGCCCGTTGCTCGCGCCTGAGTCAGGAACTCGACTCCCAGCTCGACGCGCTCACCGCCCACGGCATCCCCCGCGACAAGGTGTTCAGCGAGAAGATCAGCACCCGGGTCCGGGTGCGCCCCCAGTTCGAACAGGCACTGCGTACGGCGCGGAAGATCAAGGCGCACGCCCTGCACTGCCGGGTGATCGTCACCGTGTATGAGATGAAGCGGCTGGGCCGTGACGCCGCCGAACTGACCGCACTCACCGACCGCCTCACCGCCCACGGCCTGGTCCTGGAGATGCTCGCCGGTCCCCTGCCCGGCATCTACGACCCCACCGGGCCAGGGAAGCTGCTGTTTGCGTTCGTCGCGGCGATGGCGAAGACCGAGCGGGAGAACATCCGCGAGCCGACGCTGGAGGGGCTCGACATCGCGGCCCGCAAGGGCAAGCACGGCGGCCGGCCGCCGGTCATCACCGGCGACATCGTACTCGGCGCTCTGGCCACCGTCGGCTGTGCCACCCATCAGGACTGGCTACCGGCCATCCCGCTCAGCTCGGTGACAGCCGGGTTCGGCGGCGCGGTCGTGATCGGCATGCTCGCCGGCGTGTACCCCGCCATCCGTGCGGCCCGCCTGCCCCTCACCGAAGCCCTCGCGACGCTCAGAGAGCGCAGCCGGTGACATCCGGTGAGGGGGATTCCGAGCTCCGGCGCGAACTGCGGCCTCGTCGGTCGGCCTTGTTCATCGTTCATCCCGTCGTGTGGTGGGCCCCGCAGAGGGACGTGCGTCGGCCCCGGGGCTTGGGCGGGCGGTCAGTTCAGGGTGCGGCGGGCCAGCACGGCGGCCTGTGCGCGGCTGTGGCAGCCGGTTTTCGTCAGCATGCGGCTGACGTGGGTCTTCACCGTGTGCAGGCTGACCACGAGATGGTCGGCGATTTCGGCGTTGCTGAGCCCGTCGCCGACCAGGCGGAGAACGTCGCGCTCTCGCGGCGTGAGTTCGGCGAGCCGAGTCAGGTCCCCGTTGTCGGGCTGCTGCCTGGCGGCGGCGAGGTGGCTTGCGATGATCCGCTGGGTGACGGCGGGGCTCAGCGCGCTGTGCCCGGCGGCGGTGGCCCGCACGGCGGCGGTCAGCTCCTCGTAGGAGCTGTTCTTCAGCAGGAAGCCGGTGGCGCCGGAGGCGAGCGCCTGGTCGACGTACTCGTCGAGGTCGAAGGTGGTCAGCATGAGCGCCTGGGTGCGGCCGGGGCCGAGCAGGGCGCGTCGGCCGAGTTCGGCCAGCGCCCACAGGCCGTCGCGGTGCGGCATGCGGATGTCCAGCATGATGACGTCGGGCTTGAGCCGGCCGCACACCTCGACGGCTTCCTCGCCGTCCTGGGCGGTGCCGACGATGGTGATGCTTTCCTGGCTGCCCAGGATGGCGGCGAGGCCGTCGCGGATGATTCGCTCGTCGTCCACGACGACCACGGTGATCGGCTCAGACACCGGCGGCGTCCAGCGGGACCATGCTCAGCGGCAGGGTGGCCAGCACCTGGAAGCCGCCGTCGTCGGTCGGGCCGGCGCGCAGTTCGCCGCCGAGCGCGTCGACTCGTTCGCGCATGCTGACCAGTCCGAGACCGGTGCCCCAACTGGCCGCTACGGGCTCGGCGGGGCGGGAGTTGACCACCTCGCAGCGTAACTGCCCCGCGTCCTCGGCGATGTCGACCCGGACCCGGGCCCCCGGCGAGTGGCGGCGGGCGTTGGTGAGCGACTCCTGGACGATGCGGTAGACGGTGAGTTGCGCCGGCCGCGGCAGCGCGCCCGTGTCGGCCTCGATCCCGATCCGCCCGTCGACCTGGGTGCCGGCGGCCCGGCTGCGGTCCAGTAGTTCGGGCAGATCGCGCAGTCCCGGCATCGGGGCCAGCGGCGCCGCGTCCTCGGGGCCGCGCAACACCCGCAGCAGGTCGCGGAGTTCGCCGCCGGCCTGGCGGCCCGCGACGGCGAGTCCGTCGATCTGGGTACGCGCCCAGGCCGGGAGTTCGCCGCCGCGAGCGCGCAGGGTTTCGGCCTGCACCACGAGCAGGGTGAGCGAATGCGCGACGACATCGTGCATCTCGCGGGCGATCCGCACCCGCTCCTGCTGCGCGGCCTGCTGTTCGCGCAACCGCTGCTCGCGCAGTACGTCCTCCATGCGCCGCTCGGCCGCCGCGAGGTTCGCGCGGTGGGTGCGGGCGGCGAACCCGGTGGCCCAGGCCAGCGGCATCGGGGCCAGGACGGCGATCACATCCGAACTGCCCCGGTACTGCGCCGAGACGGCGGTCAGCTGGTTGATCCACATTCCGGCGGTGACAACCGCGCCGCCGCCGAGCACGACCAGCCAGGAGCGGGCCCAGCTGGTGCAGTAACTGCCCACGCTGTAGAGAGCGACGGCCAGCGACAGGAAGATCAGCGGGGACAGCTTCACACCTGCGGCCGCACCCCCGACGACCGCCGCCACCAGGGTGGCGATGAGCACCAGGAACACCGTCACCGGCAGCTTGCTCCGGAGCGGCAGGGCCACCGCGGCCACCACCTCGGTGCCCAGCAGCAACCACCAGGCCCGCGCCGAGGGATCGGCACTCGGCTGCATCAACAACGGTGCGCACAGGGTCAGTGCGACCAATCCGGCATCGACACCCCGCGGGCGCCATCCCGAACGCCACCGGTTCGAATACTCCGTCACCCGGCCGACCCTAGCGAGATTCAACGCGGTCATCGTCACTCCTAGGAGCTAGATCCGATGCCCACCGGGGCGGTGGCGAACGGTTCCGCCGTCGCGTGCGGCTCGCGGCGCAGCGGCCGCGGCGTCCACCAGTTCCACTTGCCGAGCAGGATCATCGCTGCGGGCAGGACCACGGCCCGGATGATCGTAGCGTCCAGCAGGATCGCCGTGGCGAGTCCGACGCCGAGCTGCTTGAGGTCCAGCGTGGTCAGCGTGCCGAAGATCGAGAAGACGGCGACCATGACCACGGCGGCGCTGGTCACGGTGGAGGCCGAGCCGGTGATGCCGCGCGCCACCGCCTCCCGGGTCGGCACCCCGGCGCGGACCGCCTCCTGGATCCGGCTCACCACGAAGACGTGGTAGTCCATCGAGAGCCCGAAGAGCACCACGAACAGGAACAGCGGCAGCCAGGTCACGATCCCGCCGTTGGACCGGAAGCCCAACAGACCCTCGGCCCAATGGTGTTGGAAGACCAGCGTGAGCAGCCCGTAGGCGGCCCCCGCCGAGAGCGAGTTGAGCACGATCGCGGTGAGCGCGATGACCGGTGCCCGGAAGGTCGCGAGCAGTACGACGAAGGTGAGCACGAGAACGAAGGCGATCGTCCACGGCATCGCTCCGGACACGTCGGCGGTGAAGTCGGCGTTCGTCGCGATCAGTCCGCCGACCGCGTACTGCGCGCCCGGCAGCCCGGAGAGCGCCGACGGCACAAGCCGTTGCCGCAGCTCGTCGAGCGCCTTGGCGGCCTTGTCACTGCCGACCGCGTACTGCACGCCGATGTCGAGCACGGACACCGTCCGGTCCGCCGAGGTCTGCCGCTGCGGCAGCTGGTCGTGGGCGAACAGCGGCTCGGCTTGGGTGCGTCGGCCCAGTTCGGTCAGCGCCTTGCGCACCTGGGCGGCGTCCTTCGCCGGTGCGCGGACCGCGATCCGGAACGACGAGCCGGTGCTCGGGAAGGCCCCGGTCAGCCGGTCGTAGCTCTGCATGATCGGGATCGAGCGGGGCAGGTCGGCGTCGTCGGTCAGCCGCAGCGTCATGCCCAGCGCCGGGGCGGCGAGCGCCAGCAGGCCGACGACGGAGACCACGAGGGTCGGCTTCGGGGCCCGCAGCGCAGGTCGCAGCACCGTCGGCCAGAACCGGCCCTCGCCCCCCTTGCGGGCGGTCAGCCGCCACACCAGCGGGACCCGCGGCCGGTCGAGCCGGCGGCCGAGCTTGGCCAGCAGCGCGGGCAGCACGGTGACCGAGCCGAGCACCGCGACCGTCACCACCAGGATCGAGCCGGTCGCCAGCGAGTGGAACGTCGCACCGTCCGCCAGGTACATGCCGCACATGGCGACCGCGACCGCGAGGCCCGAGACCACGACCGCGTGCCCGGAGGTGGCCGCCGCGATCTCGACCGCGTCGATATTGCTGCGCCCCTTGGCCCGCTCCTCGCGCTCCCGCTTCAGATAGAACAGCGAGTAGTCGACCCCGACCGCCATCCCGACGAGCAGGACGACGCTGTTCAGCACATCGGTCGTCGGCACCAGATGCGAGGCCAGCGCCGACAGCCCGATCGCCGCCCCCACCGACGACAGCGCCAGCAGCACCGGAACCCCGGCGGCGATCACCGCGCCGAACGCCACCAGCAGGATCACCAGCGTGACCGGGATGCTGATCAGCTCCGCCTGATGGAAGTCGCCCTTGATCCGGCCGTTGAGAGCCTCGTCCATCGAGGCGTCCCCGACCTCCTCGACCCGCAGCCCCGGGTACGCCTTCGCGGTGGCCGCCGTCGCGTCCAGCAGCGGCTGGACCTGCGACCCGGCGTCGGTGCGCGCTCCCGTCATCTCGGCCCGGACCAGCAGGGCCGACCCGTTCGGCGCCGCCACGGCCGGCTCCACCTTCGCCACCCCCGGCAGGGCCTGGAGCCGGGCGGCCACATCGGCGGCGGCCCGCCGGGCGGCCGACTCGTCCAGCGCGCCGGACCGGGCGCTGATCAGCACGTTCTCCATCGCCGGGTCATGGAACCGGCCACTGTCCACGATCTCGATCGCCCGGCCCGACTCGCCCGGCGACATGGCCGAGTCGCTCGACTTCGTACCGGCCACCGCGCCCACCCCGACGCAGACCACGACGAACAGCACCCAGCCGCAGATCGCCCGCCACGGGTGCGTCGCGCTCCATCTCGCGACCTGCACCGTCATCCCGCGTTCCACCATCGCTACGTGGCCTCCCTCGGCTCCTTGAGTGATACGACGTCACTTGGATGTGGCCGGAAGGGACTTGCCGAGCATCGTGCAGACCGCGGCGTCGACCACTTTCTGGTCCGCGGCGCCCAACTTCTTGTCGTGCAGCCCGAACAGCGTCGTGGTCACCACGGTGACCGAGCGCTTGCCGGTCGCGTCCGTGTAGTTCTGGCTCGAGTAACCGGGCACCCCGCCGGTGTGCCCCCAGACCGGTCCGCACGGGCTGTTGTACTCCTCGATCCCAAGTCCGTACCGCGAGCTCTTCGGGTCCCCGGGCGTCTCCACCACGGTCGTCTTCATCTGCTTGAGCTGCGCGGGCCGCAGCAGCTTGCCGGAGGCCAGCGCCCGCAGGAACCGCTGCTCGTCGGCCGGCGTCGACACGATCGCGCCGGCCGCCCACGCCCACGCGGGGCTGATCGACGTCACCAGCACATGCTCGCCCCGCGCCGGCCCGGCGAACGAGGTGCCCTCGGGCACGCCCGGCGGCAGCAGCGGCGCCAGGTGCTCGGCGTCCGGCTCATACGCGGCGGCCAGCCTGGCCCCGTCCCGCGAGGTGCCGTTGGCCGCCAGATAGGTGTCGCGCAGCCCAAGCGGCCCGATGATCCGCCGCTGCAGCAGAGTCGCCAGGCTCTGGCCGCTCGCCTTCTCCAACACCCGGCCCAGGGTTATGTAGTTGGTGTTGCTGTAGGAGTATTCGGCGCCCGGCTTGAACAGCGGCGGGTACTTCGCCGAGACCGCCAGCAGCGCCTCCGGCTGCACGGGGGACTGGTCCGCGCCGATCACGCGGGCCAGGGCGCTCGGGTCGTTGATGTAGTCGTACAGCCCGCTGGTGTGGTTCAGCAGCATCTTCAGCGTGATGTTCCGGCCGTTCGGCACCAGGCCCGGCAGCCACTTGTCCACCGGGTCCTGCAGCGACAGCTTGTGCTCGGCGGCCAGTTGCAGGGCCAGCACACCCACCATCGTCTTGGTGTTCGACCCCATCCTGAACTGGTCGTCCGCCGACAGCTTGTGGTCCCGCTTCGTCCACGTCGCCTGCTGCGCCAGCGAGATCATCCGGCCGCTCCCGTCGTTCACCCGCACCACGACCCCGGGCGCCCCCGCGTCCAGGTCCTGCCGCATCAGCGCGGCCAGCCGCTTGGCTGCGGTGGCATGGCCGACTCGGCCGGCGTCGGCGGCGTTCGCCGTGTTCAGCGCGGCGGCGTCGCCCGGTGTGGCGCAGACCGCGAGCCCGGCCGTCGCGGCCAGGACCGAGGCCACCGCCATGCCGGCGCGGCGGGTGAGCAGGTGCTTCGAGACGAGTCGACGAGCCATTGTTCCTCCTGGGTCGGTTTCCCCTGCGGCGTGTCCGCCGTCTGAGAACCATTCAGCCAGGAGCGCGACGCAAGATCGTCACTCGTTGTCGCGCGGTTATCGCCCCGCCCATCGCTCCTCCGAAGGGGGCCCTCCGCCCCGGGAGTCACTCCAAGGAGTGAGGTTCCCCTCGACCTCGTCGAGACGAGCCCGCGCGAGGAGTTCGGAACGCCCGGCGGGTGTGGGAGTGAACAGTTGGCCTGCGTCGTCGAGTAGCGAGGGCACCTTGTCCTTCGCGGTCAGCGGTCCCCATCGGTAGTGGGTCGTGTCGCAGACGAGAGTGAGGTGGATCCCGAACGGGATCTCCGACCGCTGGCGGAGCAGGTGGATGGCGTGCGGCGCTGAGGGACATGGCACCATCAGGCTGCACGAAGTGGCGATCCCCTTCTCGATCGAGTCGACTACCGCGGTATTGATCGCGTCGTGCATTCCGAAGTCGTCGCAGTTGACGATGAGCACCCGGGCGTCGGGAGGGGACCCCAGCAGCTCACTCGACTGAACCGCGGGCGAGGGTTCGAAGACATGTCCGTTCCTGCCTGAAGTGTGGTCCGTCGAGCGGTAGTTGCGCCCAGGAATTTACTCGCCCTGCGCAGGGATACCCCGGCGGAGGTCGCGGAGCTGGCCGACGGCCACGGCGAGTTCGTTGCGGAGCCGTTCGTTCTCCTCGCTGAGTTTGCGGTTGGCGTCCCGCAGGGCTCTGACCACCGTCTCGTGTGACTTGGTGGTGATCCGCTGCTGGTCCGGCAGAGCAGGTCTCCCCGTGGAGGGCTGTTTGCCAGCGAGGTCACGCAGCCGGCTCAGCAAGGGCACTTGGGCAGGGTCGTAGAGGAAGGTGCGGCTCGGGCGGCGACGCCGGCGACGGTCACCGCGCCGCCGTCGCGCTCCAGGGCGTCCAGGACAGCCTGGACGCGCTCGATGCAGGCAAGACGTCGTTGCTGTGCGGCCACGACAGCAGGCCGGTCCCGGGCCGCCGAGGTCAACGAGCGGTTGGCAGCCGCGGTCGAACACGTCATCACGCGCATCACCGACCAGGAGCACGACGAGCTGTCCCCGGCTGCTGACCACACCTCGACAAGCCTCGCCAACAGGGAGGGGACCGCCGATGCGGGCTGACAACTCGGCGAGCCTGGCCGAAGGCTCTGGCTGTGGCAGCTCCCGCCTGGCTGGCCGGCACCGACGCGGTCAACGCGGACTGGCTCGCTCGCTACCGGCAGCGCGCTGACTCCTACCGGCTGCCCAAGGGCGAGGCCGAGCGCACCGCGTTCGCCGAGAACGTCGGGGGCGACGGCTACGAACTCCTCGACACGCTCAACGATCCCACGGCCCCCGCCCACCTGGCCGGCCTCGATGCGATCGTGGTCCTGCGCACCGTGTGGGCCCAGGAGTACCAGCGTGACGCCCGCGGGGTGCGCTGGCGCGGACACAAACAACGCCCGGCGGGAGCGGCACGCATCGTCTCCCCGCACGATGTGGAGGCGCGCTGCGGGGTGAAGCGGGGATCAGCCTGGGACGGCTACAAGACCCATCTGACCGAAAGCTGCGACGACGACCTCCCGCACCTGATCACCTACGTGGCCACCACACCGGCCACGACGGACGACCACCAGCTCACCGCCGCTGTCCACCAGACCTTGACGGAGCGGGGCCTGAAGCCGGCCGAACACTACGTGGACGGCGGCTACACCAGCGCGAAAATCATCCTTGCGGCCCGTGCACAGGGCATCGAGGTCATCGGGCCGGTCAAACAGGCAGGCGGACGACCGGCCCTACACGGCAGCGGCTACGCCGCCACCGACTTCCACATCGACTGGCACACCCGGCAAGCAACCTGCCCGCAGGGCCGGATCAGCACCCGCTGGAGTGACACCACCATCGGCGGCCAACCCCGCATCCACATCGACTTCTCCCGCGCCGGATGCACCAGCTGCCCGGCCAAGGACACCTGCACCACGGCCGCCTACCGCGTCCTGACACTGCTCCCGCGTGAAGAGCACGAACTCCTCCAACAACGCCGGGCGCAACAGCAGACCGATCAGTGGAAGAAGCGCTACCACACCAGGGCCGGAGTGGAGGGCAGCGTCTCGCAGGCGGTGCGACGCACCGGCACCCGGCACACTCGCTACCGCGGCCACGCCAAGACCTCACTGGCCCAGGTCCTGACCGCGGCCGCACTCAACCTCCACCGCCTCGACGCCTGGTGGACCGGAACCCCCCTGGGCACGACACGAGTCTCCCACTACGAACAGCTCGTCCTCAGCCTCGCGGCCTGACCGACAAAAACCCACATCACATCGACCAACAGAGTCCTTCAGGGAAACCCGCGGTGGTCAGGGCGAAAATCAGCTCGTCCTCGTCGTAGATCCACTGGTGTCCGTGGAAGTGGAAGATCTGGTTGAGCATGAACGCCCGCCGTTCCGGGACTTCGTGCGGCGGCGCCCCGAGGAGCAACAGTCGTTCTCGGTGCGTGGAGTAGAAGCCGTCGTCGAGGCGGTAGCCGTCGACGTATCGGGCCAGGTCAGGGGTTGTCAGCCGGAGTAGCCCGCCGGGGGTGAGGATGCGTCTGACCTCGCGCAGCCAGCGAATGCCCTCTTTGAGCGAGAGATGTTCGATGAAGTGTTCCGCGTAGACCCACCGGGTGGCCCCGTCGGCGAAAGGCAGCCGTTGCCGGGCGTCGGCCTTGGTGAAGTAGGTTGCGCCGTCCACGTGGTAGACACGGCCGGTCTCCGTACGGACATCGCCGCAGCGCAGTCCGACCGCGTCGGTGTTGAGCCAGCCGGCCGCCTGCCCGTCCCACGAACCGAACTGGATGCCGCGCACGCCCAGTGCTGCCAGGTCCGTGCCGGAGACGGGAGCCATCGGACCGGTGTCCGTCAATTGTTCACAGGGGAACTCCTCGTCGGTGTCGGCTTCGTCCCATGTCCACGGTGCGACCTCATCCACGGGCTTCTTCCTTCGTGCGTGCGGTGCCAGGGTGACCTGGTGCGGACGGCCAGAGGGCGATCAGCGTGGCGGCTGCCGCCAGGGCGGCGCCGGCCAGGGCGATACTGCGGGGGCCGAAGTGCGTCATGGTGAGGCCGCCGAGGGAGGAGCCGACGGCGATGCCAACGTTGTAGGCGATCGAGTTCCCGGCCGAGGCCGTGTCCGTGCCACCGGGTGCGAACTCCATCACACGGTTCTGCAGCGCCGGAGTCAATGCCCCCATGGCGGACCCGGTGAGCACGAGTGCGCCGGCGGTGACCAGAGGGTTGGTTCCCACGGCGAACATCGCGAGGAGGGTGGCCGTCAGGAGGGCAGCGGGGAGTGCCACGGAGAGCCGCTGGTCACGGTCGGACAGATAACCTCCGACCGTGACCCCGCCGAAGTCGGCCAGCCCTCGAGCCACCAGCAGTGGACTCAGCAGCGCAGCCGGTATCCCGGCGACAACGGTGACGAACGTGGAGGTGTAGGTGAAGAGGGTGAAGAACCCCGCCACCGACAGCGTGGTGACGGCGAGTACCAGCGCGTAGCGCCGGGCGTCGGGTGTGGTGCCGCGCCCAGCGTGCTCGTGGTACGCCGGACTGGCCGGCATCGCCACGGCCAGGGTGAGCAACGCGAGGAGTCCCAGTGCGGCCAGGGCGAGGAACGTCAGCCGCCAACTGGCTTCCTGCCCCAGCCAGGTCCCCGCGGGAACGCCCAGCATCGGACCGAGCGAACCGCCGGTGAACACGACGGCGGTCACCCTTCCGCGTACGTGGGCGGGGAACATGCCGGCGGCGACCGGTGTCACGACCGCCCAGAAGACGGCCTGGCTGAGCGCGGTCAGGAGACGGGCGGTGAACAGCGATCCGTACCCGGGCGTCATGGCCGATACGGCGGTCGCCGCCACCAGCACCGCCATGAGCCCGAGCAGCAAGGGCCGACGCGGCACCCGCGCCACCGCCCAGGCCAACGGCAGCGAGACGACCGCGACCGTGGCCCCGTACCCGGTCACCAGCAGACCGATCCGAGATGACGACACTCCCAGGTCCGAGGACATCACCGACAGCAGACCCACCGGAACGGTCTCCACCGACACGTAGCAGAACGCTGCGACCGAGAGGGCCAGGAGCGCCGCCGTCGGCCGCTTCCCGGCTCCCTGCCATTCCCTCATGTCAGATCACCTCGGATGCCGCGACCTTCTCGAACGCCGTAAGGGCCATGTCGAGGGGTACGGGAGTCAGGGGCCAGCCGTCCGCATCCTTCACCGGCTCACTGAGAAGGCGCAACAGGAACATCGAGACCGAGCCGGGAGAGGACGGGATGTGGCCGCGCTTGTTGTCACTGGCCAGCCGTTCGGCCAGCGCCTCACGGTCGACATGCGCAACGAGTTCCCCGCCCATCGCGAGGATCACGGACGTACGGTCCCCGCTCCGAGCCAGCGCGTGGTCCATCAGCACCTCCACCAGGGACAGCTGCTTGTGTTCCTCCCGCGCACGAACGGGGGCACCCGCATCCGCCGCCGCAGACGCGCCAGCAGTGGTTCCGCGTGCACCCGCACCGCCTCATCGAGGGCGACGATCGCGGACGCGGGCCGCAGGGCCTCGATGCCCTCGCACAGGGCATCGGGACAGTCGGCGCCGTAGTGATACGGCACCGCCGCCGAGCCCATGCGCAACGCTCCTTACGCATGGGTGCCTCCCTTCGGGGTCGGGCGAAAGCCGGTGAACAACAGTCCGGGCCGGCGCAGTTGCACAGCGGCGACCGCTGCACCGAGATCGAACGCACACTCCAGGGCAGCGCACGCCAGGGAATCGGCAACCGCGCGCGGACCACCGCCGACGGCGAGACGGGCCCGCAGCCCGAGCGTGAGTACCGCCGTCACCGGGATCAGCACGGTGGTGCGGCCACGGGTCGCAGGCGCGGCCGCCAGTGCTGCCGCGGACACCGCTGCCAGGGCGACGGCCGGGTTGCAGCGCGGCGCGCGCCGGTCGGGATGGACCGTGGTGAGCCACTGCTCCGACCTGCCGTACCCGTAGAGCCTGCGCCACACACTGCGCACCGTCTCGGAGCTGAGCCTGTCGTGCACGACCCCGGCGTCCGGCTGGGCCCGGAGGGTGAAACCCTGCCGGGTCAGGCGGATCCCCAGGTCGAACTGCTCGTGCTGGGAGTGAAGGTGGCCGCCTCGACTGTCTGGGAAGATCCTCAAGGAATCCGGCGTCGATCCAGCGCCCGACAGGAGCTCCAGCACCTGGGCCGGCTTCCTGCGCTCCCAAGCCGACGCCTTCCTGGCCTGCGATTTCTTTGAGACGGTCACCCTGTCCGGCGCCCGGATGTACGTTCTCGCGGTGATCGAGCACAGCAGCCGTCGCATCCGGATCCTGGGTGCCACCGCACACCCGACTACCTCCTGGGTGGCGCAGGCGGCGAAGAACCTGGTCATGGACCTCGAGGACGTCGGCTGCCGGGCACGGTTCATGATCAGAGACCGGGATGGGAAGTTCCCCGGATTGTTCGATGACATCCTCAAAGACGCGGGGATCGAGATCGTCCTCACCGGCATCCAGATACCGAGAATGAACTCGATCATGGAACGGTGGGTGCAAACCTGCAGACACGAGCTCCTGGACCGGACCTTGATCTGGAACCAGCACCACCTCCTCCACGCACTCCGGGAGTTCGAGCAGTTCTACAACACTCATCGGCCCCACCAGGGCATCGCGAACGCCCGGCCACTGCACCCGTTACCCGCACCGATCACCGATCCGGACCAAATCGCCGGCCGCGACATACGAAGACGCGATCGCCTCGGCGGCATCCTCCATGAATACCGACATGCCGCATGACCTGCATGGATGAAGTTCTCGGCAAGGACAGCGTTGCGCGGGGTGCGCGAGGTCAAGGCGCAGACGGTCACGGCCGCCTGAAGCCCTGTTCGCGGCCGAACCGGTAATGGAACATGGCGAGTTGACGGACACCGCATGGCAGACGTTGGAGCCCCTGCTGCCGAACGCTGATGGACCAGGCCGTCCGTGGCGCGACCATCGGCAGGTGATCAACGGCGTGTTATGGCGGTTACGGACAGGTGCCCCCTGGCGTGACCTGCCGGAACGCTACGGGCCCTGGCAGACGGTGTATGAGCGGTTCGCCCGTTGGAAGCGGGACGGGACCTAGGCTCGCCCTCCTGGAGCAGATGCAGGTGCGGGACGACTCTGTCGGAGCGTTGGAATGGACGGTGTCGGTGGACTCCACTATCAACCGGTCCCACCAGCACCACCTGGGTTTCCCGCGTAGCACATCACCGAGCGGTGAGGCGGCCGCCGTAGGTGTCAGAAACCTCTGCAGGTGCCGGAGACTGTGCCACCCGAGGTGACATGCGGTTTCGGATCTGCCGGAGCGCAGAAGGCTGGCGGGTGCTATGCGGCATCACGCAGTGATCTTGTTCAAGTTCAGAAGGTCCGAGTCAAGGTGTCGATGATCGGCGTGCTGACTGCTGGTGAGGCTGGGTATCAGCACTCATGGGACGAGAAGACAAGAGGGCACAGCTCTGGACCACGATCACCCCACCAGGGATCCAACAGCCGAGGGTTACGGACTGGCACACTCTCCGCACTCGTGCCACGGTGCCCAAGAAGCACACACCCCGCAAACTACGCGCCAGTCGGTGCCACCGAGGCGCAGTCGGACGACGCATCCCTCTTTCGAGTGACGCGAGCCGCCGCAAGGACTTTGACCCCCGTGAGGGCCGAGTCCACTGCCATCGACCCTCCCTTCCCGATCCGTGAAGCCGGACGCCCGGAACCCCAGCCGAGGCCGACCCTCGGCAGGCGTCTTGCTGGCCGAGGCGCTGCCAGGCTCGACGGCCAGGGACCATCCCCGCCAGCCCGGGGAGCAGAGCTACCTCATGACGAAGGGCAAGGATCCCGGCGTTGTTCGCGACGGTCGACCGGCCCAGCGAAAGAAGGCAGCCCAGCAGTCGGCAGAAGATCAGGTAGAGCAGTCACAGACCCACAATCACTGATCATGCCCATACAAGGAAGATCACAAAGCCCCAGGTCAACGACCATACGGCAATAAAGACACCCTTCAGGTGCCCTTCTTCACGAAGCCGGTGTCGTCGAGGATCAACACGCCGTCCGGCGAGCCGAGTTGTTCGGCGATGAACGCCTGCAGGTCGTCGCGGAGGCCGTCGGTGTCCCAGCGGCTGTGGGAGAGCAGGTGCTGCAAGCCGTGCGGGGTGGTGTGGCCCGCGTACTCGGCGAGCTGCCAGCTGTTCTTCCTGCCTACTGGGCCGAGCAGCCCGCGGACGTAGTCCCGCATCCGTCGCCGGGCCTCCACCCGTGCGAAGCGGGCTCCGGTCCGGAGGAAGAGTTCTTCGAGTTCCAGGTCCCAGGCGTTCGTCGGTACGTCGTGGATCACGACAATGGACTGCTCACCGCGCTGTCATTACATGCGGCGCGGGCACACGATGGTGGGACGGCCGGCCCAAGACCGCCCCGCACACGCCGCACCCTCGCTACACTCCCCACCGCCAGGCCGTTGACCAGGAGAAATACAGAAGTTCGGCTGGAGTATTAGGGCACTTTGTATCCGGCGGCACGGAACAGTTCATACCATTCGGATCGGGTGAGCGGGATGTCGGAACCGAGCGCGGCGGCCGTGACACGTTCTGGCGTGGTCGTGCCGAGCACGACCTGCATCTGCGCGGGATGGCGCGTGATCCAGGCGACCGCGATCGCCTCGGCCGGCACGCCGTATTTGTCGCTCAGCCGGTCGATTACGGCGTTCAACTCGGGGAAGCGTTCGGAACCGAGGAACGGGCCGTCGAAGAATCCGGCCTGGAAAGGCGACCACGCCTGAATGGTGATGTCGTGCAGGCGGCAGTAGTCGACGATTCCGTCATCACGTACGACCGACTGATCGAGGCCCTGCATATTCGCGGCGACGCCCTGCGCGATCATCGGGGCGTGAGTGATCGACAGCTGCAGCTGGTTCGCCACGATTGGTTGCGTCACGTGTTTGCGCAGCAGGTCGAGTTGTCGGGGGGTCTGGTTGGAGACGCCGAAGGCACGGACTTTGCCTGCCGCCGACAGCTCGTCGAAGGCACGGGCCACCTCCTCCGGCTCGACGAGAGCGTCGGGACGGTGCAGCAGCAGGATGTCGAGATAGTCCGTGCCCAGTGCCCGGAGTGAACCGTTCACGGACTCGATGATGTGGTGATGAGAGAAGTCGAAGTATGACGCGTCCTTGACGATTCCGGCCTTCGACTGAATGACGAACTGCTCACGCTCCGACGGGCTGAGTTTCATGGCTTCAGCGAACCGACGCTCGCAACCGTGGTCGTCCGAGCCGTATACGTCGGCGTGATCGAGGAACGTGATGCCGGTGTCGCGTGCAGTGTTCACGAGCCTGCGCACCGCCTCGTCGGTCATGTTCTGGATGCGCATCAGTCCAAGGACGACGTTGGGGACCACCATGTCGGTGCCGGGCAGGATGAAGGTCTTCATGTGACTCTTTCGCTGTGACTTGAACGTTTCAGACCGAAGAAAGTGCGAACTGGTCGGCTATGAGCTCGAGATCGGCCGCGGCTGCGAAGTCGCGGATGCTTGCGGAGCGCGAGGCCCTGGGGATCGGGATGACGGCGGGCGCGAGCGCGAGTTCCCAGGTGTGCGTGATTCGGTGGACGTTGGCAGCTTCGCCTCGGTGTTGACCGCAGTGCGCTGCCAGGACCGGCCGAGGAAGGTGAACCCGATCTCCAGCCGTCGACAGGGCTCGTTGATGGCGAGGAGCCGCGTAGAGCCGGCGATCTTGCCAGTGGCGAGGTCGAGAGTGGCGTACGCGAGCTGGGTGCCGGCCGCCTGGGCGGTGTGGGCTTCGTTGATGAAGGCCCGGACATCGCCGGGATGCGGGACGATCGTTACCGCGAGGTCCCACAGCTTGCCGTCGCGGATCGCTTCGCACAGGCCGTCGTGGTGTCGGTGTTCGAGCGGCTCCAGCCGCACGTGCGTGCCGGTGAGCGGTGTGGCGTCGAGCATTGTCTACCCCCAGTGCATCGTGGCCGTGCCGGTCGCACAGTACCGGCGATCACGGCGGTGCCACTGGGGATTTCGACGGGTGAGAAGGGGGGCGGCGCTCAGTCCGGCAAGCCGGTTCGACCCTGAGTGCCGCTGTGTCCCACGGATCAACGAAGGACGGTGCCGGCTCTAGCCTCGCGCTTCCTCGGAAGTGACTGCCCGACAGGTGATCAGCAGAGCAGAAAGCGCCTCTGACCAGCGAGAATAAGGATTGTCTAGGCCCTTGTTCCCGCGCCCGTCGGAGGCACTTCCCAGGTGAGTAAGCGTATCGGGTCGTACCCACGTGTGCGCGTCGAGGGCGGTGGTCGCGGGGTGGTCTCGCAGTCCGGCGCCGTGCTGCTGGTCGAGACCGCCCGCAAGGCAGGGCTGGATGCGGCGATATCGGCGGCCCTGGCGCCGTGGCGTAAGGCCCGGGCGGTCCACGACCCCGGCAAGATCCTGCTGGACGTCGCGCTCGCAGTGGCCCTGGGCGGGGACTGCCTGGCCGACGTCGCGATCCTGCGGGCCGAGCCCGCCGCGTTCGGGCTGGTGGCCTCCGACCCGACCGTCTCCCGACTCGTCGACACCCTCGCTGCGGCCGGGCCCCGTGCACTCACGGCGATCCGTCGGGCGCGGGCCGAAGTCCGCGAGCGGATCTGGCGGTTGGCCGGCGAAGCGGCCCCGGACGCGGGCGGCGAGGTGGTCGTGGACATCGACGGAGTGCTGGTCGTGGCACACTCCGAGAAGCAGGACGCGGCCAAGACCTGGAAGAAGACCTTCGGCCATCACCCGCTGTTCGCGTTCGTCGACCACGGCCCGGGCGGGTCCGGAGAACCGGTCGCCGGGCTCCTGCGGCCGGGGAACGCGGGCAGCAACACGGCCGCCGACCACATCGAGGCCGCCCGCCTGGCCCTGGCCCAGCTGCCGAAGAAGTACCGGCGCGGACGCCGCACCCTGATCCGCACCGACTCCGCCGGCGGCACCCACGACTTCCTCAACTGGCTCACCGCACGAGGCCGATGGCTGTCCTACTCGGTCGGGATGACCATCACCGACACCTGAAGGGTGTCTTTATTGCCGTACAGTAGTTGACCTGGGGCTTTGTGCACGCCCGAGTGTGGGCATGATCAGTGATTGTGGGTCTGCGACTGCTCTATCTGATCTTCTGCCGCCTGCTGGGCTGCTTCCTGTTGCTGGGCCGGTCGGCCGCCGCGAACAACGCCGAGATCCTTGCCCTTCGCCATGAGGTCGCTGTGCTTCGCAGGCAGGTAGAGCGGCCGCGGCTGTCATGGGTCGATCGTGCCGTGCTCTCCGCTCTCGCACGGCACCTGCCATCCGCCTTGCGCCGCCATCGGCTGGTCACTCCGGGCACACTGCTGGCCTGGCACCGCCGTCTGGTGCGCTGGAAGTGGCGTCAGACGGCGGTCGGACCCGGTCGGCCACCGTTGCCGGAAGAGACGGTCGCGCTCATCCAGCGCCTGGCGACAGAGAACCCGACCTGGGGATACGTCAGGATCCAGGGTGAACTGCGCCGGCTTGGCCATCGGGTCGCCGCCGCCACCATCCGGCGCGTCCTGCGCCGCTCCGGTCTGCCGCCCGCACCGCAACGAGCAAACCAACAGACCTGGCGCTCCTTCCTCCACACCCAGGCCCACACGCTGCTCGCCTGCGACTTCATGCACGTGGACACCGTCTTCCTCAAGCGTCTTTATGTCTTCTTCGTCATGGAGATCAAGACCCGGCGCGTTCACGTCCTGGGCGTCACCGCCCACCCGACCGGCGTATGGGTCACCCAGCTCGCCCGCAATCTCCTCATGGACCTTGAGGACAGGGCTGGGTGCTTCCGGTTCCTCATCCGTGACCGTGACAACAAGTTCACCGCCGCATTCGACGCCGTCTTCGCCGGCAACGGCACAGCCGTCATCCCAACGCCGCCGCAAAGCCCACGGTCAAACGCGTTCGCCGAACGATGGATACGCACAGCCCGCGCCGAATGCACCGACCGACTCCTCATCACCGGCGAACGACACCTGCGCACCGTCCTCACCAGGTACGCCGAGCGCTACAACGCCAGACGGCCCCACCGCAGCCTGGACCTACGAGCCCCAGACGACGACCCGAACATCATCCCCCTACCTGCCGGCACAGTCAGGCGCCGACAGGTGCTCAGTGGACTGCTCAACGAGTACCACACCACGCCGCCCCAACCGCCTCACCATCGACAGAGAACGCCCAGCTCAGCAGCCTGATCGGAATAATGACACCCTTCAGGGCACGGGCCCGCTACTGATCGCCGGGCGCGACCCCGCACGGGCCGCTGCCCTCGTCCGCTCCCTCGGCCCCGCGGGCCCCCCGGTCGAGGCACTTGCCGTCGATCTGGACGATCCAGCTTCCCTCGACCGCTTCGCGGCCCGCTGCCGACTGGTCGTCAACTGCGCGGGCCCCTCCTACCGCGTCCTGGACACGGTCGCCCGCGCCGCGCTGCGCCGCGGCGCCGACTACGTGGACGCCGCGGGCGACGACCCGGCCGCCATCCGCCTCCGCGCCCGTTGCGGTTGGCGCGACTGGCTCACGGCCGGACGAACGGCCGTCCTGTCCGCCGGGGCGCTGCCGGGCCTCTCCGGACTCCTGCCGCGCGCCCTGGCCGCCGACACCGACCACCCGGTCCGCCTCGACGCATACCTGGGCGGAGTCGCGGCCCTCACCCCGGCGGCCGCGGGTGACGTCCTGCTCAGCCACGGCCCCGAACACGGCACCCCCGCAGCCGCCTGGCGCGAGGGCGGCGTGCGCCCGCGGACCCTCGAACCCCGCCGCGGCCTCTCCCTGACCGCCTTCCCCCAGCCGGTGAACGCCTTCCCCTTCCTGTCCACCGAGGCGGGGCGACTGGCCCGCGCGCTGAACATCGGCGAGGTCCACTGGTACACGGTCTTCGGGGGCGACCGGCTACCCGAGGAACTGGCTATGGCCTGGGCTCTGGGCAGCACCGACCCAGCGGCCCTGGTGACCGCCGCCGCCGAGGACGTACGACGTCACGGCTCCTGGTACGGACAGGAATTCCACCTGTGGACCGGCACCACGGACGGCCCGCCCGCGCACACGCTCACCCTGCGCGCCGACGACTCCTACGAGCTCAGCGGCCTCATGACAGCGGCCACGACGCGAGCGCTGCTCACAGGCGGCATCCCACCCGGCGTCCACTTCGCGGCCGATGTCCTTGACCCACAGGAGACGACGGCAGCTCTCTCGGCCGATCCTGCGGCCCGCATCGAGATCAGCTGAGCCCTTCACGGCCGCCTGGACATTTCACCTGGCTGCGCCACGCGAACCTGCTATGAGATGACTTCAGAAGATCGCTTCGCGCGGCACCATACCGAGGGATCAAGCTCCTGAGTCCTGATGCGTCGCTGTTACTGGGGTGGCCGTACCGGGCGCCGGTGGCGGCAGCGCAGCCCGCCCGCTTCCCGAAAGGCGGACGTGCCGTCGACGCGCCGCGTACCCGGGAGAAGATCTGGTGGTGAACTCATCTGTGGCGGAGGGTTTCTCCGTCGTTCTGCTCCTGGCGGTGCTGACGTGCGCCGTCATCCGCCCGTTCGGGTGGCCGGAGGCGGTTGTCGCCGTCCCAGCCGCAGGCGTGGTGATCGCTACCGGAGCAATCTCGCTGGAGCACGCCCGCGAGGAGACGGAGCGGCTCGGGCCCGTGATCGGGTTCCTCGCAGCCGTCCTGGTCCTCGCCCAGCTGTGCGACGACGAAGGGCTGTTTCACGCGTGCGGAGCCTGGATGGCCCGGAGCTCGGCGGGGCGCCCGCGCCGCCTGCTGGTGCAGGTGTTCGCAGCCGCATCGGTGATCACCGCGGTGCTCAGTCTGGACGCCACCATCGTGCTGCTCACCCCGGTCGTGTTCGCCACCGCAGCCCGGCTCGGTGCCCGGCCGAAACCGCACGTCTACGCCTGCACCCACCTGTCGAACACCGCGTCGCTGCTACTGCCGGTCTCCAACCTCACGAACCTTCTGGCGTTTGCCGCCAGCGGGCTGAGCTTCACGCGCTTCGCCGCCCTGATGGCCTTGCCCTGGCTGGTGGCCATCGCCACCGAGTACGTGGTCTTCCGCCGGTTCTTCGCCACCGACCTGGACGCCGGAGCTCAGGCCCCTCTCGCCGTCGAGCCGCGCGAGCTGCCGGTCTTCGCCCTGGTCACAGTGGCGTGCACGCTGGCCGGGTTCATCCTGACCTCGGCTGTGGACATCAACCCCGCCTGGGCGGCCTTCGCCGGCGCCGTGGTGCTCGCCATCAGGGCTTTGGCCCAGCGCCGCACCACCCCCGGCGCCCTCGTGCGCGCCGCCGCGGTGCCGTTCCTCGCCTTCGTCCTGGCCCTGGGCCTGGTGGTCCGCGCGGTCGTCGACAACGGGCTGGCGAGCGGGCTGGGTCATCTGATCCCCGGCGGCACGGGGCTGGGGGCTCTGCTCGGCATCGCGGCCCTGGCTGCGGTGCTGGCCAATGTCATCAACAACCTGCCCGCCGTGCTGGTGCTGCTGCCGCTGACCGCCCCGTCGGGGCCGGGCGCGGTCCTGGCGGTCCTGCTGGGGGTGAACATCGGGCCGAACCTCACCTATGCCGGCTCCCTGGCCACGCTGCTGTGGCGGCGCATCGTGCACGAACACGACAGTGACGTCGAACTCGGCGAGTTCACCCGGCTCGGTGTGTTCACCGTGCCGGCCGCCCTGGGGCTGTCAGTGGTGGCATTGTGGACTTCGCTCACCCTCATCGGAGGCTGACCACCATGAGAGTCATCGCCTGGATCACCGAGGGCACCTGGCCCGCCGGCATCGACGCCGCCCGCACCCACACCCCCGACGACGCCGACATCGTGCTGCTCCACGTCACCCCGGCCGACGTCCCAGGCGCGGCGCACGGCGCGTTCGCCGGTCTGCTCGGCCGCGGCCGCCGAGAGCGCGACCCCGGCACGAGGCTGGAACACTTGGCCGCCGCCTCCGCCGAGACGCTCCTTGACCAGGCCGCGCAGCGTCTGGGCCGCTCGTGCACCCGCATCGAGCGCACCGGCCGCGTCGAGCGGGAAGTCGTTGCCGCAGCCGAGGGCGCCGACCTGCTCATCCTCGCCCGCGACGGCGAGCGCACCCACCTCGGGCCGCGCAGCCTCGGGCCCGCCAGCCGCTTCATCGTCGACCACGCCCCCTGCCCCATCCTGTTGGTCTGGCCCGAGGCGGCACCCGGCATCGCCACCATCCCGCCCCCGCCACCGCACCCGCCGCACCACCGATAGCGTCCGGCACCGGGCTCTGGACCGCCGTCCGCGGCCGGGAGCGAGGCCGGCGGCGAATCGGGCTGATTTTTGGCACGATGCTCGTTATGCAGCAGCTGCCGATCCCCTGCCCCGGCCACCTCATTCCGGACGCCACCGAGGCGTTCGACCCTGTATACCGGGCGGCCAAGGCCCAGCGTGCTTTGACCGGGGCAAAGACGCGGAGATCCTCGCCCTGCACCACCAGATCACCGTGCCGGCACGCCAACTCAGCAAGGACAGGATCCGGTTCACGCCCAGCGATCAGGCATTCCTGGCGGCCCTGCTGCACCGGCTGCCACTGCACGTCCTGCGAAGATTACGGCTACTGCTCCGCCCCGACACGGTGCTGCGTTGGCCCCGCACCCTCGTCGCGCGCCGCCATGCCGCCCCCTGCCGGCCCAAACGCCCGGGACGGCCGCGCACCGTGCGCTCCATCCGCCTCCTGGTGCTGCGGCTGGCGAAGGAGAACCCGAACTGGGGGTACAGACGTCTGCACGGCGAGCTGCTCGTGCTGGGGTGAAGGTCGGCGCGTCCACCGTCTGGGAAATCCTGAAGGAGGCAGGCATCGACCCGGCGCCCGAGCGGAACTCCAGTACCTGGGCCACCTTCCTTCGCTCCCAGGCTGACGCCCTGCTGGCCTGCGACTTCATGGAAACAGCCACCCTGTCGGGGGTACGGATGTACGTGCTCGCGGTGATCGAACACAGCAGTCGCCGGATCCGCATCCTGGGCGCCACCACGCGTCCGAGCGCATCCTGGGTAGCGCAAGCGGCGAAGAACCTCGTCATGGACCTCAAAGACCTCGGCTGCCGGGCACGATTCATGATCCGGGACCGAGACGGGAAGTACCCCGCCCTCTTCGATACCGTCCTCAAGGACACGGGGATCGAGGTCGTGCTCAGCGGCATCCAAATGCCAAGGATGAACTCGATCACGGAAAGGTGGATACAGACCTGTCGCCGTGAACTCCTGGACCGGACGTTGATCTGGAACCAGCGACATATCCTCCACGCCCTGCGCGAGTTCGAGCAGTTCTACAACGGACACCGACCGCACCAGGGCATCACCAACGCCAGACCGCTAGAGCCCTTGCCCCCGCCGATCGACGACCCGGACACATTAGCCCGCCTCAATATACGGCGACACGATCGCCTCGGAGGCATCCTCCACGAGTATCGGCATGCGGCTTGACCTGCACGGATGAGGTTTCCGGGAAGGGCAGGGATCCTGTTGCCCATTGTGGT
>NZ_NCSM01000023.1 GCF_002224125.1 Streptomyces sp. NBS 14/10 | reverse complement strand
AGTAGCGACGCGCTGAAGTAGCGGCGCGCTGAAGTAGCGGCGCGCTGAAGTAGCGGCGCGCTGAAGTGACAACCGGCCGACACTCCTTGTCCGAACACCACCTACGTGGGAAGCGTGAAGATGGCAACCGCTGACGCAATTCCGATCGAGTTTCCGAGGCGGCAGCCAGGCCGTCTCTCCCCGCCGGCCGAGTACGCCGGGCTGCGCTCGCAGGAGGGGCTGGTCAAGTCCTCACTGCCCAACGGCAGCACGGTGTGGCTCGTCACCCGCCACGAAGACGTACGGAATGTACTCACCGATCCCCGGATCAGCTCCAACCCGCTGCACGAGGGCTTTCCCAGCATGGGAAAGAACGGCACGGTGCCGCCGCCCGACCAGGTGCCCGGCTGGTTCGTCGCGTACGACCCGCCGGAACACGGCCGGTTCCGCAAGGCGCTCATCCCGGAGTTCACGGTGCGGCGCATCAAGGAGATGCAGCCGGCCATCCAGCGCATCGTGGACAAGCTCATCGACGCCCTGCTCGAGGGCGGAAACTCCGCGGATCTGGTGTCCCAGTTCGCGCTGCCCGTGCCGTCGCTGGTCATCTGTGAGCTGCTGGGGGTGCCGTACTCCGACCATGAGTACTTCGAGTCCCGGACTCGCGTCCTGGTCACGTTCACCTCGACCGACGAGCAGCGGGAGAGCGCGGCCAAGGAGCTCATCACCTATCTGACCAAGCTGATCTCCATCAAGCACAAGTTCCCGGGCAACGATCTGATCAGCGGATTGCTGAAGAACGAGACGCTGACCGCCCAGGAGGTCTCCGGCATCGCGCTGCTGCTGCTGATCGCCGGCCATGAGACCACGGCCAACAACATCGCCCTCGGTGTGGTCATGCTGCTGCTGAACCGGGAGTGGATCGGGGATCCGCGCGCGGTCGAGGAGGCGCTGCGCTATCTGTCGGTCGCCGACCGGGTGGCGTTGCGGGTGGCGGTCGAGGACGCCGAGATCGGCGGTCAGCTGATCAAGGCCGGGGAGGGCATCGTGCCCCTGGGCGCGGCGGCCAACCATGACGAGAACGCATTCGAGCGGGCCGACCAGTTCGATCCCGGCCGAACCGCCCGCCACCATGTGGCGTTCGGATACGGCGTGCATCAGTGTCTCGGCCAGCACCTGGTCAGGTCCGAGATGGGGATCGCGTACCGGACGCTGTTCGAGCGGATTCCGACCCTGCGGCTCGCGGTGCCGCCCGAGGAACTGCCCTTCAAGGACGAAGGGATCCTGTTCGGCCTGCATGAACTGCCGGTCACCTGGTAGTTCCGACGGAGGTGAATATGTTGCGAATCAACGCGGACGCCGACCGCTGTGTCGGGGCGGGCCAGTGTGTGCTCGCCGCGCCGGACCTGTTCGACCAGGACGACGACGGCACCGTCACGGTGCTCGCGGAGCCCGGCGCGGCCACGAAGGACGCGGCCCGGGAGGCCGTCCACCTCTGCCCGTCCGGGGCCATCACCTTGGAGGAGGGGTGATGGCCCCGTTGCCTTCCTGGGTGTCTCGCCACGGCTCCTGACCCGGACGGCTCCTGACCGGACCTCGCGGCCCGGATGACGCGCCCCAGCCCCGCTGGAAGCCGTCATCCGGGCCGTTTGCCATGTGCCGGGCCCGCCGGTGGCCGTGGCGTGTCCGGGGGACGCCGACGGACGTGGCGTGTCCGGGGGTGCCCGACGGAACCGGGGGCATACGAGAGGCCCCCGGGCCCGTCCGCTCGACGGGCCCGGGGGCCGCCCCCGGCTTGCGCTCAGTGCTCGTTGCCGTCAAGCGCGGCCCTGACCAGGTCGTCCAGGTCCATCGCGTCGATCGAGTCACCCGGTGCCTGCTCCGCCGTCGCCGCCGGATGGCCGGCCAGCTGGAGCAGCGGCTCCAGCAGCCCGACCTCCCGCAGCCGGGCGAGGGGTACGGAGGTCAGCAGCGCCCGGATCTCGTTCTCCCGCTCGTCGGCGGGCGAGCCACCGGCCGTTTCGGGTACGAGCTCCCGCAGCACATGCTCGGCGAGGGCGACGGGCGTGGGGTGGTCGAAGACGAGCGTGGCGGGCAGGCTCAGCCCGGTGGTCGCGGTGAGCTGGTTGCGCAGCTCGATCGCGGCCAGCGAGTCGAAGCCGAGGTCCTTGAACGCCCGGTCGGCGCCGACGGCCTCGGGCCCCGCATACCCCAGCACCTCGGCGACCTGGGCGCGGACCAGGTCCAGCACCACCCGGGGCCGCTCCGCCGCCGCCCGCCCGAGCACCCGCTCCCGCAGCTCGGCCGCGGCCGACGCCTGGTCGTGCGGGGAGACGGTGGCGCCCGCGGTCAGCTCGGCGTACCGGGGCAGCTCCCGCAGCAGCGGGCTGGGCCGCAGGGTGGTGAAGGCGTGGATGAACCGGGCCTGGTCGATATCGGCCACCACGGAGGTGGGTTCATCGGAGCCCACCGCGCTGCGCATGGCCGACAGCGCCGCCTCCGGGGCCATCGCGGCCACCCCGGTGCGGTGCGACGTCTCCTCGGCGCGGGCGCTCGCCGCCATGCCGCCACCGGCCCAGGCGCCCCAGGCCACCGAGGTGGCGGGCAGGCCCTGGTCCCGGCGCCGCTCGGCCAGCGCGTCCAGCACCGCGTTGGCGGCGGCGTAGTTGGCCTGGCCGGCGTTGCCCACGGCGCCGGACGCGGAGGAGAACAGCACGAAGGCCGTCAGGTCCAGGTCCCGGGTCAGCTCGTCCAGGACGGTCGCCGACTCCACCTTGGACCGGAACACCGTCTCGAACCGCTGGGGCGACAGACCGTCGAGGACCCCGTCGTCCAGCACCCCCGCCGCGTGCACCACGGCGGTCAGCGGGCAGTCGCCGGGGATGTCCGCCAGCAGGTCCGCCACCTGTCGGCGGTCGGCCACGTCACAGGCCACGATGGACACCCGCACTCCCGTCCCGGCCAGCTCGGACCGCAGCTCCTCGGCCCCTTCGGCCTCAGGGCCGCTGCGGCTGGCCAGCAGAATGTGCTCGGCGCCACCGCGGGCCAGCCACCGGGCGACATGGCCGCCCAGGGTCCCGGTGCCGCCAGTGACCAGCACCGTGCCCGAGGGCCGCCAGCCGTCCTTGGGCGAGGCGCCGACCGGCCGTCGCAGTCGGCGGCCGAACACGCCCGACGCGCGCACCGCGACCTGGTCCTCGGCCGGCTCCGTACCGCCGGTCTTGCCCAGCACCGCGGCGAACCGGGCGGCGATCCGCCCGTCAAGATCCTCGGGCAGATCGACCAACCCGCCCCAGCGCTGCGGGTGTTCGAGCGCGGCCACCCGGCCGAGCCCCCATACCGCGGCCTGCCGCGGGTCGGCCACCCGCTCCGTACGGCCGACCGACACCGCGCCCCGGGTGACACACCACAGCGGGGCCTCGACCTCGGCGTCGCCCAGGGCCTGCACCAGTACGGCGGTCAGGGCGAGTCCCGGCGGGACGACCGGCCCCGTGGAGTCGGCCACGGCCAGCAGCGACACCACGCCGACTGCCCGGGGCCCCTCGGCCAGCTGTGCCCGCAGCCGCTCGGCCAGCGCCGCGCGGTCGGGTCCGGTGACCTCCAGCCGTACCGTCTCGGTGCCCAGCGCCTCGACCACCGCGTTCACCCAGGGGTCCTCGGCGTGTCCGGCCGGGACCACGGCGAGCCAGGTCCCCGAGGGGGCGGCCGGGGCCGGGCCGGTGAGCGGCTTCCAGCCGATCCGGTAGCGCCAGCTGTCGACCACCGACTGCTCCTGGCGTCGGCGGCGCCAGGACGAGAGCGCGGGCAGGACCATCGTCAACGCCTCGTCGTCGACGTCGAGCGTCGTCGCCAGCGAGGCGATGTCCGCCTGGTCGGCCCGTTCCACAGTGGCCCAGAAGTCCGCGTCCGCCGCATCGGGGGCCGCGGCTTCCTGACCGACGGCGTCCTCGGGGTTCTCGGGCCAGAAGCGCTGGTGCTGGAAGGGGTAGGTCGGCAGGTCGACCGGTCGGGCGCCGGAGGAGGCGAAGAAGCCCGCCCAGTCGACGCCGACGCCGTGGGTGTGCAGCCGGGCCACGGCCGCCACCAGGGCGGTCTCCTCGCCACGCGTCCTGCGCAGCGCGGGGACGAGAAGCGCGTCGGACGACCGTTCGCCGAGGGTTTCCTGTGCCATGGCGGTCAGTACGGCGTCGGGCCCCACCTCCAGGAAGGTGGTGACGCCCTCGGCGGCGAGCCGGCTGACGCCGTCGGCGAACCGCACCGTACGGCGGATGTGCTCCACCCAGTACTCCGGCGCGCACACCCGCTCGGCCGACACCACATCGCCCGTCAGATTGGACACCAGCGCGATCCGTGGCGCCTCGAACGACAGACCGCGTACGACCCGCCCGAACTCCGCCAGCATCGGCTCCATCAGCGCGGAGTGGAACGCATGGCTGACCGTCAGCCGCCTGGTCCTGCGGCCCTGCTCCTCGAACCTGGCCGCCACATCCAGTACCTCCGCCTCGTCACCCGCCACGACCACCGACCGCGGACCGTTCACGGCCGCGACCGAGACCCGCTCGCCCAGATGGGGAGCCACCTCTTCCTCGGCGGCCTGCAACGCCACCATCGCTCCCCCGGGCGGCAGCTCCTGCATCAGCCGGCCGCGCGCGGCCACCAGGGCACACGCGTCCGGCAGCGAGAACACCCCCGCCACATGGGCGGCCGCGATCTCGCCGATCGAATGCCCCGCCAGATAGTCCGGGACGATCCCCCAGGACTCCAGCAGCCGGAACAGCGCCACTTCCACCGCGAACAGCGCGGGCTGGGTCCACCGTGTCTCGTCCAGCGCCTCCGCCTCGGCCGAACCGGGCTCCGCGAACACCACCTCGGACAACGGCCGTTCCAGATGGGCGTCCAAATGCGAGCACACCGCGTCGAACGCCTCGGCGAACACCGGGAAGGTCTCGTACAGCTCCCGGCCCATCCCGGCCCGCTGACTGCCCTGGCCCGAGAAGAGGAAGGCGGTACGGCCACCGGCCGCGGTGCCCTCGATCACCCGTGGGGACGGGCGTCCGTCCGCCACCGCCGCCAGGCCCTCGATCAACTCGTCGCGGTCCGCGCTCAGCACCGCGGCCCGCTCCTCGAAGGCCGACCGGGTGGCGGCCAGCGAGAACGCCAGGTCGGCGAGGCCGAGATCCGGGTCCGCGGTGACATGGTGGAGCATCAGCCGGGCCTGGTCGCGCAGCGCCTGGGCGGTACGGGCCGACAGGGCGACGGGCCACGCCGCGCCATCACGCCACGCCGCACCATCACTCCGCGGCGCGGCCGGGGTGCGGGCGGGCTCGTCGTCGGGCGCCTGCTCGATGATCGCGTGGGCGTTGGTGCCACTGGCGCCGAACGAGGAGATCCCGGCCCGGCGCGGCCGCCCGGTCCCCGGCCACTCGGTGGCCTCGGCGGCCAGTTCCACGGCGCCCGCCGACCAGTCCACATGCGAGCTGGGGGCGTCCAGATGGAGGGTCCTGGGCACCACGCCGTGGCGCATCGCCATGACCGTCTTGATCACGCCCGCGACGCCCGCCGCCGACTGCGTATGCCCGATGTTGGACTTGACCGAGCCGAGCAGCAGGGGCTGGTCGGGGTCGCGGTCCTGACCGTAGGTGGCCAGCAGCGCCTGGGCCTCGATCGGGTCGCCGAGGGTGGTGCCGGTGCCATGGGCCTCGACCACGTCCACGTCCGCGGGGGACAGCCCGGCGTTCGCGAGGGCGCGGCGGATGACCCGGCGCTGCGAGGGGCCGTTGGGGGCGGTCAGCCCGTTCGAGGCGCCGTCCTGGTTGACCGCCGAGCCGCGCAGGACCGCCAGGACGCGGTGGCCGTTGCGCCGGGCGTCGGACATCCGCTCCACCACGAGCATGCCGACGCCCTCGGACCAGCCGGTGCCGTCCGCGGCCTCGGCGAACGCCTTGCACCGGCCGTCCGGGGACAGGGCGCCCATGTCGCTGAACTCCACGAAACCGACCGGTGTGGACATCACCGTCACACCACCGGCCAGCGCCAGCGAACACTCGCCCGAGCGCAGCGCCTGGGCGGCCAGATGCAGCGCCACCAGGGACGAGGAGCAGGCGGTGTCCACGGTCACCGCCGGGCCCTCCAGGCCGAAGCTGTAGGAGAGGCGGCCGGAGATCAGGCTGGCCGCCTGCGCGGTCTGAGCGTGGCCGCGCTGGTCGGCGGGCGGGCGGTAGTCGCCACTGGTGGCGCCGACGAAGACGCCCGTATCGCCACCGCGCAGCGTATGCGGGTCGACACCGGCCCGCTCCAGCGCCTCCCACGCCGCCTCCAGCACCAGCCGCTGCTGCGGGTCCATCACCATGGCCTCGCGCGGCGCGATACCGAAGAAGCCCGGGTCGAAGTCGGCGGCGTCGTAGAGGAACCCGCCCGACTGAGCCGTGCTGCGCCCGCGTCCGTCCCGGGTGCCGCCGCTCAGCGTGTCCAGGTCCCAGCCGCGGTCGGTGGGCAGCTGTCCGATGGCATCGGCCTCGTCCACGACCAGCTGCCACAGGTCTTCGGGCGAGCGCACACCGCCGGGGTAGCGGCAGCTCATGCCGACGATCACGATCGGGTCGTCGGCGGTAGGGGCGGGCAGCGCCGCCGTGTCGTCGGCGCCGTCCTGTCCGAGCAGTTCGGCGTACAGGTGGTCGGCGAGCGCCGCCGGGGTCGGGTGGTCGAAGGCGAGGGTGGTGGGCAGGGGCAGACCGGTGGCCCGGGTCAGCTGGTTGCGCAGGTCCACCGCGGTCAGCGAGTCGAACCCGAGGTCCGAGAAGGCCCGGTCGGCCTCGATCGCCTCGGCACCCCCATGGCCCAGCACCTCGGCGACCTCGCCGCGCACCAAGTCCAGCAGGACGTGGGAGCGCTGGACACCGGGCAGGCCAAGCAGCCGGGTCCGCAGCTCGACCGCCGTGCCCGTGGCGCCGGATTCGCCGGTGTCCCGGCCGGCCGCCGCGGCCTCCAGCGCCGTACGGGCCTCGGGCAGCGCGGCGAACAGCGCGCTCGGCCGTACGGCGGTGAACGCCGGGGCGAACCGGTCCCAGGCCACGTCCGCGATCGTCACCGCGTCCGGCTCGCCGTCCACCGCCCGGCCCAGCGCGGTCAGCGCCAGCCGTGGCGGCAGGGCGGGCAGTCCGCTGAGCCGCAGATGTGCCGCCATCCCATCGGGGGTGTCGGTGGGTGACGTGTCCCAGGCGCTCCAGGCCACCGAGGTGGCCGAGGCCCCGCGCGCCCGGCGCCGGCGGGCCAGCGCTTCGAGCGCGGCGTCCACGGCCGCGTCGGCGGCCCGCCCCGCCACGCCCCAGACCCCCGCGACCGAGGTGAGCAGCACGAAGGCGTCCAGGGGCCGGTCGCCCAGCAGTTCGTCGAGGTGTGCCGCCGCCGTGATCCGGTGCGCCACCGCCGCCGCGAGCGGGGCGGGCCCGAGCGCGTCGATACGGTCCGTGGCGCCGGGCGTGACGGGCGACAGGTCGGGCTGTCCGGCGTGCACGACCGCGTCCGGCGGCAACTCGTCGAGCAGCGCCGCCAGGGCGCCGCGGTCGGCCGGATCACACGCCCGCACGGTCACCCGGACACCCGACTCGGCCAGTTCTGCGATGTCGGGCGCGTCGGGGTCCGGCGGGCCGGTCAGCACCAGATGCTCGGCCCCCTCCGCGGCCAGCCACCGGGCGAGCTGTCCGGCCGCATCGCCGGTGCCACCCGTGACCCAGACGGTGCCCCGTGGCCGCCACCGCCCGTCGGGGACGGGCGCCGCGGCCCGGACCAGACGTCGGCCGAACACTCCGCCGGAGCGCACTGCGATCTGGTCCTCCGCGGGGTCGCCCGCGCCGCCCGCGCCGCCCGCCAGTACGGCCGTGAGCCGGGCACGGGCCCGCTGGTCGAGAGAGCCGGGCAGGTCGACGAGGCCGCCCCAGCGCTCCGGGTGTTCCAGCGCGGCCACCCGGCCAAGTCCCCACACCGCGGCCTGCCCCGGATCCGCCGGGCCCTCACCGCGGCCCACGCGGACCGCGCCCACGGTGGCGCACCACAGCGGTGCCTCGATGTCCGCGTCGCCCAATGCCTGGATCAAGGCGCAGGTCAGCGCGGTGGCTTCGGGCCCGGTCCGCCCGAGGGCGAGCAGGGACAGCACACCCGCGAACCGTTCCCGCATCTCCCCGAGCCGCGCGATCAGGGCGGCCCGGTCGGCGTCCGCCACTTCGATGCGTACGGTGCCCGGCCCCATCGCCTCGGCGACGGCCGCCAACCACTCCTCGTCGACCACCCTGGCCTCGTCGGGGGCGGGGACGATCAGCAGCCAGGTGCCTTCCAGAGCACCGGACGGCGTACCGGCGAAGGCCGGGCCGGTCAGCGGTGTCCAGGTCGCCTCGTAGCGCCAGCCGTCCACGACGGACTCGTCGTGGCGAGACCGGCGCCACGACGAGAGTGCGGGCACCACCGCGGTCAGCGAGTCGCCGTCCAGCTCCAGCGTGGACGCCAGCGACTCCAGGTCCTCCCGCTCCACGGCCGACCAGAACTCCGCGTCCACCGGATCGGCCGCCGCGTTCTCCACCGCGCCCGGCGCCAACTCGGGCCAGAAGCGTTCGCGCTGGAAGGCGTACGTCGGCAGGGTGGTCAGGTGCGCGCCGGTGCCGCCGAAGTACGCCGTCCAGTCCACCGGCACCCCGTGCACATGCAGCGCGCCCAGCGCCGCCGTGATCTCGGCCTCCTCGTCGCGGTCCGCGCGCAGCAGCGGGGTCACCAGCGGTTCGGGCCCCTCGTCGGCCAGCGTGTGCCCGGCCATCGCGGCCAGCACCCGGTCCGGGCCCAGCTCGACGAAGGCGGTCGCGCCCGCGTCCCGCAGGGTGCGTACGCCGTCGGCGAACCGTACGGTCTCCCGCACCTGGCGCACCCAGTACGCGGGTGAGCACAGCTCCTCGGCCGTGGCGAGGCGGCCGGTCAGGGTGGAGACGACGGGGATCCGCGGCTCCTGGTACGCCAGGTGTCCGGCCACCGTGACGAACGGGTCGAGCATCGGCTCCATCAGCGGCGAGTGGAAGGCGTGCGAGACCCGCAGCCGCCTGGTCCTGCGCCCCCGGGACTCCAGCCGCGCGGCGATCCGCGCCACCGCCTCCTCGTCACCGGCGATCACCGTCGCGGTGGGGCCGTTGACCGCCGCGATGGACACCAGCTCGCCGTGTCCGGCCAGCAGCGGAGCGACCTCGTCCTCGGCGGCCTCCAGCGAGACCATCGCGCCACCAGCCGGCAGCGCCTCCATCAGCCGCGCCCGCGCCGCCACCAGCCGGCACGCGTCGGCGAGCGAGAACACCCCGGCGACGTGGGCCGCCGCCAGTTCCCCGATGGAGTGTCCGGCCAGCAGGTCCGGCCGTACTCCCCACGACTCCAGCAGCCGGAACAGGGCCACTTCGACGGCGAACAGGGCCGGCTGGGTGTATCCCGTACGGTCCAGCAGCTCGGCCTCGGCCGTCCCGGCGTCGGCGAAGAACACCTCCCGCAGCGGGCGGTCCAGCTCCACGTCCAGATGGGCCAGTACGTCGTCCAGCGCCTCGGCGAAGGCCGGGAAGCGGTCGTAGAGTGCCCGTCCCATACCGGGCCGCTGGCTGCCCTGGCCCGAGAAGAGGAACGCCGTCCTGCCGCCGGGTGCGCGTATCACCCCGCGGGCCGCCTCCGTGACCCCGTCGCCGGTGGCCAGCAGCACCGCGCGGTGGTCGAACGCCGGGCGGCCGGTGGCCAGGGTGAACCCCACGGCCACGGGGGACGGCCGCGGATCGCTCCTTTCAGCGAAACCATCGATGAAAGAGGTGAGCCCGTCGAGCTGCGCGCTCAGCGCCTCGGGGCCACGGCCCGAGACCACCCATGGCACCACGGCCGGGATCTCCCCGGGCTCGTGTGGCCTGGAGGGTTCGGCGGTCGGTGCCTGTTCGACGATCACATGGGCGTTGGTGCCGCTGACGCCGAAGGCCGACACACCGGCCCGCCGCGGCCGGCCCGTCCGCGGCCACGAAGTGGCCTCGGACACCAGCGACACCGCGCCCGATGCCCAGTCGACGTGTGAGGACGGCGTGTCCACATGCAGGGTCCTGGGCAGCACACCGTGTCGCATCGCCATGACCATCTTGATGACACCCGCCACCCCGGCCGCGGCCTGGGTGTGGCCGATGTTGGACTTCACGGTGCCCAGCAGCAGCGGTTCCGGGCGCTCCCGGCCGTAGGTGGCAAGCAGGGCGTGCGCCTCGATGGGGTCGCCCAGAGTGGTGCCGGTGCCGTGCGCCTCGACCGCGTCGACGTCGGCCGGCGTCAGCCGCGCATCGGAGAGGGCCTGCCGGATCACCCGTTGCTGCGCGGGACCGTTGGGCGCCGTCAGCCCGTTGGACGCGCCGTCCTGGTTGACCGCGGTGCCGCGCACCACGCCCCAGATCTCGTGTCCGTTGCGTACGGCGTCCGACAGCCGCTCCAGGACCAGCACCCCGACGCCCTCGGACCAGGCGGTGCCGTCGGCGGCGTCGGCGAACGCCTTGCACCGGCCGTCCGGGGCGAGTCCGCCCTGCACGCTGAACTCGGTGAACGAGTCCGGGCTCGACATGACCGACACGCCACCGGCCAGGACGAGCGAGCACTCACCGCGCCGCAGCGCCTGGGCCGCCCAGTGCAGCGACACCAGCGAGGACGAGCAGGCGGTGTCGACCGTGACCGCCGGGCCTTCGAGCCCCAGGGTGTACGACAGCCGGCCGGACATGACGCTGGCCGTGTTGCCGGTGGCCACGTGGCCGCGCACATCGGCGGTGGCCTTGCGCAGCACACCCGCGTAGTCCTGCCCGTTGGTGCCCACGAACACACCCGTGTCGCTGCCCCGGAGGGTGGCGGGGTCGATCCCGGCCCGCTCCAGCGCCTCCCAGGAGGTTTCCAGCAGCAGCCGCTGCTGGGGGTCCATGGCCAGGGCCTCGCGCGGGGAGATCCCGAAGAACGCGGCGTCGAAGTCGCCCGCGCCGGGCAGGAAACCGCCCTCCCGCGTGGCGGAGGCGCCGCCCGCGAGCGCGTCGAGGTCCCATCCCCGGTCGGTGGGGAACGGTGTGATGCCGTCGCCGCCGTCGGCGAGCAGCCGCCACAGGTCCTCGGGCGACGCCACGCCGCCGGGGAACCGGCAGCTGACGCCGACGATGGCGATCGGATCGTCGGCCGCGGAGGGCGCTGCCGCAGCCGCCGGGGCCAAGGCGGTGTCCGCCGCCGCGCCGAGCACTTCGGCGAGCAGGAAGTCCGCCAGCGCGTACGGCGTGGGGTAGTCGTAGACCAGGGAGGACGGCAGGGTCAGCCCGGTCTCCGCCGACAACGCGTTGCGCAACTCGACCGTGGTGAGCGAGTCGAAGCCCAGATCCCGGAAGGCCTGGTCGGGGGCGATGGCCGTGGTGTCGCCGTGTCCGAGTACGGCGGCCACCCGGCCGCGCAGCAGGTCCAGTACGTATGCGCGGCGCTCGGCCTCGGGCAGGCCGGTCAGCCGGCCGTGCAGCCCCTGCCCGTCCGACGGCGCGCCGCCGCGGCCGGTGTCCGTCGCCTCCCGGGCGCGCCGTACGTCGGGCAGGTCCGCCACCAGGGGCGCGGGCCGTGCCGTGGCGAACGCGTCGAGGAAACGGTCCCAGTCGATGTCGGCGACGGTCAGCACCCGCTCGTCGCGTTCGAGGGCCTGCCGGAGCGCGGCGACGGCCAGCCGCGGGGGCATCGGCGTATAGCCGCCCCGGCGTACGCGGCCCTCCAGCGCCGCGCCGTCGGCCACCATCCCGGCCTCGGCCCACGGTCCCCAGGCGAGGGATGTGGCGGTCAGACCGCGGTCCCGGCGGCGCTGGGCCAGGGCGTCCAGATAGGCGTTGGCCGCGGCGTAGTTGCCCTGCCCCGGGGCGCCAATGGTGCCCGCGACCGAGGAGAACAGGACGAACGCGGCGAGGTCGTGGTCCTCGGTCAGCTCGTCGAGGTTGCGGGCGGCCTGCGCCTTCGACCGCATCACGGCGGTGAACCGGTCCGGGGTGAGGGCGTCCACCACCCCGTCGTCCAGGACGCCGGCGGTGTGGATCACGGCCGTCAGCGGGGTGTCGGCGGGGATCCGGTCCAGCACGGCGGCCAGAGCGTCGCGGTCCGCGGCGTCGCATGCCTCGACGGTGACCCGGGCGCCGAGCTCTGTCAGCTCCCGGACGAGGTGGTCGGCGCCCGGCGCGCTCGGTCCCCGGCGGCTCAGGAGCACCAGATGCGCGGCGCCCTCGGCGGCCAGCCAGCGGGCGAGGTGTCCGCCGAGCGCACCGGTCCCGCCGGTGATCAGTACGGTGCCGGTTGGGGTGAACTCCCCCTGCTCAGCTGCCGGTTCGACCGGGTTGCGGATCAGCCGCCGTACGTAGGCGCCGGAGGCGCGCACCGCCACCTGGTCCTCGCCGCCGGTCCGCTCCAGCACCCCGGCGAGTCGGCGTACGGCCTTCGGCTCGGGATCCGCGGGCAGATCGACAAGGCCGCCCCAGCGCTCCGGGTGTTCGAGGGCGGCCACCCGGCCTAGACCCCACACCGCGGCCTGCGCCGGATCGAGGACCGGCTCGGAGCGGCCGATCGACACGGCGCCCCGGGTGAGGCACCACAGCGGGGCCTCGATGCCCGCGTCGCCCAGGGCCTGGACCACGGTGGCGGTCCTTGCCGCGGCGGTGGCCGGATCGCCCTCGTCGCCGGGTGTGTGGTGCGCGGGCAGCGCCAGGACGCCGGAGAACCCCGCGCCCTCGGTGTCCGCTTGGCCCAGCAGCTCGGCCAGCGTGGCCCGGTCCTCGGCCGCGGACTCGACCAGTACGGTCGGCACGCGGAGGCCGTCGAGGACCGCGCACGCCCATGCGTCCTCGGCCGCGCCGGGCGGCGCCACGACCAGCCAGCGCCCCGAGAGCGCGGGGGCACCGGGCGCGTTGCCGGTGACGGGTTTCCAGGTGACGCGGTAGCGCCAGCTGTCGGTGGCGGACCGGTCGCGGCGCTGTTTGCGCCAGGTCGACAGCGCGGGCACCATCGCCGTCAGCACACCGTCGTCCAGATCGAGCGCGGAGGACAGGGTCTCCAGGTCGGCCCGTTCCACGGCCGACCAGAACTCGGTGTCCTCGGCCCGCGCCGCGGCCGGCACACCGTCGCCGTCCGCCCCGGCGACGGTCTCGGGCCAGAAGCGGCTCCGCTGGAACGCGTAGGTGGGCAGGTCGACGCGGTGCGCGCCGGATCCGGCGAAGAAGGCGGTCCAGTCCACGCCGACGCCGTGGGTGTGCAGCCGCGCCAGCGCGGAGACGAGCGCGGACACCTCGGCACGGCCCTTGCGCAGCACCGGGAGCAGCGCCGTCCGAGGCCGGTCCGCCAGGCTCTCCTGGGCCATCGCGCTCAGCACCCCGTCGGGGCCCAGCTCCAGGAAGGCGGTGACGCCCTGCCCGGCCAGCCACTCCACCCCGTCGGCGAACCGCACGGTGCGGCGCACATGCTCCACCCAGTACTCCGGCGAGCACACCTCCTCGGCCGAGGCAGGACCTCCGGTCAGGTTCGAGACCAGGGCGATACGCGGGGCCTCGTACGAAAGTCCCTCCGCGACCTGCCGGAACTCGGCCAGCATCGGCTCCATCAGCGGCGAGTGGAAGGCGTGGCTGACGGTCAGCCGCCGGGTCTTACGGCCCTCCTCAGCGAACCGCGCGGCGATCTGCTCGACCGCGGACTCCTCGCCGGCCACCACCACCGAACGCGGCCCGTTCACCGCCGCGATCGTCACCCCCTCGCCCAGCTCGGGGACGACCTCGTCCTCCGCCGCCTCGATCGCCACCATGCACCCGCCCGGGGGCAGCTCCTGCATCAGCCGGGCCCGGGCCGCCACCAGTGCGCACGCGTCGGCCTGCGACAACACCCCCGCCACATGCGCGGCGGCGATCTCGCCGATCGAATGACCCGCCAGATAGTCGGCCGTGATCCCCCAGGATTCGACGAGGCGGTACAGCGCCACCTCGATGGCGAACAGGGCGGGCTGCGTCCAGCCCGTACGGTCCACAAGCTCCGCTTCCGCCGAGCCCTCCTCGGCGAACAACACCTCGCGCAGCGGCCGTTCGAGGTGGCCGTCCAGATGCGCGCACATCTCGTCCAGGGCCTCGGCGAACACCGGGAACGCCTCGTACAGCTCCCGGCCCATGCCGGCCCGCTGGCTGCCCTGGCCCGAGAAGAGGAACGCGGTCCGGCCACCGGCCACGCCTCCCTGGACGAGGGCGGCGTGCGGGGCTCCGTCGCGCAGCGCGGACAGGCCGCTCAGCAGCTCCGCCCGGTCCGCCGCCACGACCGTGGCGCGCCGCTCCAGTGCGGAGCGGGTGGTGGCCAGGGAGAAAGCCACATCCTTCAGGGGCAGTTCGGGCCGTGTCTCCAGCAGCGACAGCAGCCGGGCCGCCTGGGCGCGCAGGGCCTCGTCGCCGCGGGCGGAGAGGGTGACGGGCGCCGGGGCGGCGAGGGTGCCGTCCCCGGCGCGCTCCGCTGCCCCGGGTGCCTGTTCGAGCACGGTGTGGGCGTTGGTGCCGCTGAGGCCGAAGGAGGAGACGGCCGCCCGCCGGGGGCGCCCGGTGGCGGGCCACTCGGCCGGTTCGGTCAGCAGCTCGATGGCGCCGGCCGACCAGTCCACATGGGAGGAGGGCTGATCGACATGGAGGGTGGGCGGCAGCAGCCCCCGGCGCATGGCCATGACCATCTTGATCACACCGGCCATGCCGGAGGCCATCTGGGTGTGGCCGATGTTGGACTTGACCGAGCCGAGCAGCAGCGGGCGTTCGCGGTCCTGCCCGTAGGTGGCCAGCAGCGCCTGGGCCTCGATCGGGTCGCCGAGCGCGGTGCCCGTGCCGTGGCCCTCGATCGCGTCGATCTCCCCCGCGCTCAGCCGGGCGTTGGCCAGGGCCTGCCGGATCACCCGCTGCTGCGCCGGGCCGTTGGGGGCGGTCAGCCCGTTCGACGCGCCGTCCTGGTTGATCGCGGAGCCGCGGACCAGCGCGAGCACCGGGTGGCCGTTGCGCAGCGCGTCGGACAGCCGCTCGATCAGGACGAGCCCGACGCCCTCGGCCAGGCTCATGCCGTCGGCCGCGTCGGAGTACGCCTTGCACCGGCCGTCGGTGGCCATCGCCCGCTGCCTGCTGAAGCCCACGAACGCGCTGGGGGTGGCCATCACACTGACACCGCCCGCCAGGGCAAGGGAGCTCTCCCCGTCACGCAGCGACTGGCAGGCCAGATGCAGCGCCACCAGCGAGGACGAGCACGCCGTGTCGAGGGTGACCGCGGGGCCCTCGAGCCCGAACACATAGGACACCCGGCCCGACAGCACACTGGACAGAGTGCCGGTGATCATATGGCCCTCGGAGCCCTCGGCGGCCCCCCTCACACCCGTGGTGTAGTCCTGGTAACTGGCGCCGATGAACGTCCCGGTGTTGCTGCCGCGCAGCGTGGCCGGGTCGACCCCGGCACGTTCGAACGCCTCCCACGCGGTCTCCAGCAGCAGCCGCTGCTGCGGGTCCATCGCCACGGCCTCGCGCGGCGAGATCCCGAAGAACGCGGCGTCGAAGTCGGCCACATCGTGCAGGAAGCCGCCCTGGGTGGAGTACGTCCTGCCCTTGCGGTCCGGGTCCGGATCGTAGAGGGCATCGGCGTCCCAGCCGCGGTCCGCCGGGAAGCCGGTGATGCCGTCTCCTCCGCCGACGACGAGATCCCACAGCTCCTCGGGGGAGGCCACACCCCCCGGGTATCGGCAGCTCATGCCGACAATGGCGATGGGCTCGTCGGCGGCGATCACGGCGGCGGGCGCGGGGCCGGACCCGGCCGGGGCGTCCCGGTCGGCGGCGATCAGCACCCGCAGATACGTGGCGAGGGCGGCCGGGCTCGGGTGGTCGAAGACCAGGGTGGTCGGCAGTGTCAGGCCGGTGGCGGTGGCGAGCCGGTTGCGCAGATCCACCGCGGTCAGCGAGTCGAACCCGATGTCGCGGAAGGCCCGTTCCTCCGTAAGCGCCTCCGGCGAGCCATGTCCCAGGACCGCGGCCGCCTCGGTACGGACCAGCTCCAGCAGCAGCCGGTCCCGCTCGGCGCCGGGCAGGGACAGCAGCCTCGCCGCGAACTCACCCTGGGCGCCACCGGACGGCTCGGCGGCCTCCGTCCGCCGCTGTACCTCGGGCACCTCGTCGAAGAGGCGCGTCGGCCGCACCGAGGTGAAGACCGGGTAGTAGCGCTCCCAATCGACATCGGCGACGACCAGCGCGGTCTCGTCGTCGTCCAGGGCCTGCCGCAGCCCGGCCAGGGCCGGTTCGGGGTCCATGAAGACCAGGCCGCTGCGGCGGATCTGCTCCGGGTCGACCCGGCCCAGCCGGGTGTCATCGGACCAGATGCCCCAGGCCAGCGAGGTGGCGGGCAGCCCGCGGGCGCGGCGGTGGTCGGCGAGCGCGCCGAGGAAGGCGTTGCCCGCCACATAGGCCGCGTGCCGGCCGCTGCCCCAGGTCCCAGCCGTGGACGAGTAGAGGACGAGGGCGTCGAGTTCATCGCCGTCGAGCAGTTCGTCCAGGTGCCGGGCGCCGGCCACCTTGGCGTTGATGACCTCGGCGAACTCGGCCATGGTGGTCTCGTCCAGGCTGTGCAGCGCGATGGTCGCGGCCGTGTGCACGGCGGTACGGACCGTACGGCCGTCTTCCTTGAGCCGCGCCAGCAGGGCGGCGAGCGCCGCGCGGTCGGTGACATCACACGCCACGACATCGGCCTCGACGCCCAGCTCGGCCAGTTCGGCCACGAGCGCGGGCGCACCGGGCGCGGCCATGCCCCGCCTGCTGGTCAGCACGATGTGCTCGGCGCCCTGTCCGGCGAGCCAGCGGGCCAGATGCGGCGCCAGTGTCCCGGTGCCGCCGGTGATCAGCGTGGTCCCGCGCGGAGTCCAGGGCCGGTCCGGTTCGGTGTCGCCCGCGGACGCGCGTACGACACGCCGGGCGAGCACACCGGAGGCACGGATCGCGAGTTGGTCCTCGCCGATGGCCCCCGCCAGGACCGCTGCCAGCCGCTGGGCAGCGCGCTGATCGAGGGTACCGGGCAGATCGACCAGACCGCCCCAGCGGTCGGGGTGCTCGAGCGCGGCCGTCCAGCCGACGCCGTGCACCTGGGCCTGGACGGGGCTCATCACGCGGTCGGAGCGTCCGGTGGACACCGCACCCCGGGTGAGGCACCACAGCGGCGCCTCGATACGAGCGTCACCGAGGGCCTGGACCAGGGCCACGGTCAGTGCGAGGCCGGTGGCCAGCGCGGGGTGGTCGCTGTGCGGTTCCTCGGCGGCGGCGAGCAGGGAGACGACCCCGGCGAGGCCCGGGGAGCCGTCCTCAGAGGGTGATATGACGTCGCTTAGGCGTGCCGCCAGCACGGCGCGGTCGGCGCAGGATTCGTCCAGCGCCAGTCGGCGTACGTCCGCGCCGTGTCCCGCGAGAGCTTCTGTCACCTCACCGTCCGCGATGCCCTCTGCGGTGACGACCAGCCAGGTGCCGGACAGGGACGCGGTGGGGACGCCGCGCAGCGGGCGCCAGGCGACCCGGTAGCGCCAGCCGTCCACGGTGGCCCGGTCCTGGCGCCGCCGGCGCCAGGACGACAGCGCGGGCAACACCGCGGCCAGCGAGGTCTCGTCGATATGCAGGGCGGAGGTCAGGGACGCGATGTCCTGTTGCTCGACCGCGGTCCAGAAACGGGTGTCCTCCGGGTCCGCCCGGCCGTCCGGATCCGGCCCGGCGGGCAGGGCCCAGAAGTGCTCCCGCTGGAACGCGTAGGTGGGCAGTTCCACATGGTGGGCGTCGAAGTCCGCGAACATCCCCGCCCAGTCGACCGGCACACCGCGCACGCACGCCTGGGCCAGCGAGGTGAGGAACCGGTCGAGACCGCCGTGGTCGCGGCGCAGCGTGCCGCAGACGACGGCCTGGCAGTCGCTGTCGTCCACCGTCTCCTGGACCCCGACGGTGAGTACGGGGTGGGAGCTGACCTCGATGAACGCCCGGTGTTCCTGGGCCAGGAGGGCGCGGATGGCCGGTTCGAAGCCCACCGTCTGCCGCAGATTGCGGTACCAGTAGTCGGCGTCCATACCCGTGGTGTCCAGCCAGTCGCCGGCCACCGTGGAGAAGAACGGCACCTCTGCTGTGCGCGGAGACAGCGGTGCCAGCTGTTCCAGCAGCTCTTCGTGGATCCCCTCGACATGCGCGGAGTGCGAGGCATAGTCCACCGCGATACGGCGGATACGCACCTCCTCGCCCGTCAGCTCCTCGACCAGCTCGTCCAGCGCCTCCCGGTCACCCGACACGACCACCGACCGGGGCCCGTTGACCGCCGCGATCGACACCCGGCCGCCCCAGCGCTCCAGCCGCGCCTCGACCTCGGCAACCGGCAGCGGCACCGACGCCATGCCACCAGCACCGGCAAGCCGGCGCGCGATGGCCTGGCTGCGCAGCGCCACCACGCGGGCACCGTCTTCCAGCGACAGCGCACCGGCCACACACGCGGCGGCGATCTCACCCTGCGAGTGACCCACCACCGCATCCGGCTCCACACCATGCGCACGCCACATGGCCGCGAGCGACACCATCACCGCCCACGACACCGGCTGCACCACATCCACCCGCTCCAACGACGGCGCGCCTTCGACCTGCCGCACGACATCCATCAACGACCAGTCGATGAACGACGCAAGCGCAGCAGCACACTCCCCCAACCGCTCCGCGAACACCGCAGACTCGTCCAACAAACGGGCACCCATCCCCACCCACTGCGAACCCTGCCCCGGGAAGACAAACACCGACCTCCCCTCGACATCGGCGACCCCACGCACCACCGCGGCCGACGAGGTGCCCTTCGACAGCGCCTCCAGTTCCCGCCGGAAGTCCTCGATGTGCTCGCCGACGACCACGGCCCGGTGTTCGAAGAGCGACCGCGAAGTGACCAGCGAATACCCGATGTCGGCCGGTGTGGTCTCGGGGTGGCCGTCCAGATGGGAGAGCAGGTTGGCGGCCTGTTCGCGCAGCGCGTCGGCGCCGCGGGCCGACAGCACCCACGGAAGGGCCCCCGGCCCCGCCTGGCCCGACTCCTCGACGGGGGTCCGTGGCACGGCCTCGGGCGCCTGCTCGAGCAGCGCGTGCGCGTTGGTGCCGCTGACACCGAACGAGGAGACGGCGCAGCGGCGCGGTTCTCCGGTGTCCGGCCATGCGACGGAGTCGGACAGCAGCGCCACCGTGCCGGGTGACCAGTCGATATGCGACGACGGTTGCTCGACGTGCAGGGTTTTGGGCAGCAGCCCGTGGCGCATCGCCATGACCATCTTGATCACGCTTGCCACACCGGCCGCCGACTGGGTGTGCCCGATGTTCGACTTCACCGAGCCCAGCAGCAGCGGTCGGTCCGGGGCGCGGTCGTCACCGTAGACCGCCTGCAGCGCCTGGACCTCGATCGGGTCGCCCAGCGCTGTGCCGGTGCCATGCGCATCGAGGGCGTCCACGTCGCCCGCCGACAGGCGCGCGTTGGCCAGGGCCTGCCGGATGACCCGCTGCTGGGACGGTCCGTTCGGCGCCGTCAAACCATTCGAGGCGCCGTCCTGGTTGACCGCCGAACCGCGGACCAGCGCGAGCACCGGGTGGCCGTGGCGCTGGGCGTCGGAGAGCCGTTCGACCAGCAGGATACCGACGCCCTCGGCCAGGGTCATGCCGTCGGCGGCGTCGGAGAATGCCTTGCACCGGCCGTCCGCGGCCAGCGCCCGCTGGCGGCTGAAGGCGAGGTACGAGGCGGGCGTGGCCATCACGGTCGCGCCGCCCACCAGGGCGAGCGAGCTCTCCCCCTCGCGCAGCGACCGGCACGCCAGGTGCAGGGCCACCAGCGACGACGAACACGCGGTGTCCACAGTGACGGCGGGGCCTTCGAGGCCGAACACATAGGACAGTCGGCCGGAGAGCACACTGGGGCTGCTCCCGGTGACCATGTGGCCCTCGGTGCCGTCCGCGACCCCGGTGCCGTAGTCCTGGTAGGTCGATCCGATGAAGGTGCCGGTGAGGCTGGAACGCAGCGACCGCGGGTCGATGCCCGCCCGTTCGAAACTCTCCCAGGCCGTCTCCAGCAGCAGCCGCTGCTGCGGGTCCATGGACAGCGCCTCACGCGGCGAGATCCCGAAGAACGCCGGGTCGAATTCGCCCGCCTCGTGGAGGAAACCGCCCAGTGTCGAGTACGTCCTGCCCGCCCGGTCGGGGTCGGGGTCGTACAGCGCGGCGGTGTCCCAGCCGCGGTCGGCGGGGAAGTCCGAGATGGCGTCGGTCCCGTCGGCCACGAGCCGCCACAGCTCCTCGGGGGAGCGTACGCCGCCGGGGAAGCGGCAGCTCATCCCGATGATGGCGATCGGCTCGTCGTCGTGGGCCGAGGAGAGCGCCACGGGCCCGGATCCAGCCGCCGGCCCGGTGCCGGCCGCCCCGGTGCCGAGGAGCAGCACGCGCAGATGCCGGGCCAGGGCCAGGGGGCTCGGGTAGTCGAAGGCCGTGGTGCTCGGCAGGCTCAGGCCGGTCAGGGTGACCAGGCGTTTGCGCAGCTCGACGGCGGTCAGCGAGTCGAACCCCAGATCGCGGAAGGCGCGCTCTTCGGGTACGCCGTCGGCGGAGGCGTGTCCGAGTACGGCGGCGGCCTCGGCGCGTACCAGGCTCGTCAGCAGCCGCTCCTGCTCGGCCTCGGTGCGCCCGTGCAGCCGCCGGGCCAGCTCCGACGCACCGTCCGCGGCCTCGGACGCGGACCGCTGACCTGCCTGTGCCCGCGCCTGCTCCCGGGCCTCGGGCAGGTCGCCGAGCAGCGGGCTCGGCCGTACGGAGGTGAAGACGGGGAGGTACCGATCCCAGTCGACGTCGGCGACGGTCACGGTGGTGTCGCCGTGCACCACGGCGCGGCGCAGTTCGGCCATGGCCCGCTCGGGCGCCAGGAACCGCAGGCCGCGCCGTTTGAGGCCGTCCGCCATCGCGTCGTGGGTGGCCATACCGGACTCGGCCCACGGGCCGAAGGCCACGGAGGTGGCGGCGAGTCCGCGGGCGCGGCGGTGTTCCGCCAGCGCGTCCAGGTAGGCGTTCGCCGCGCCGTAGGCGCTCTGGCCGCCGCTGCCCCATACGCCCGCGATGGAGCCGAACATGACGAACAGCTCCAGGTCGCGGTCGCCCAGCAGGGCGTCGAGGTGTGCGGCCCCGGCCAGTTTCGCCGCGACCGCCTCCTCGAACTCCGCGGGCGCCATGCCCTCCAGGGGCGCGGCCGAGGCGATGCCCGCGGTGTGCACGACCCCGGTGAGCGGAGAGGCGGCGGGGAGGTCCGCGAGGGCGGCGGCCAGCGCGTCGCGGTCGGCGGCGTCGCAGGCCACGATGCGCACCCCGGCCCCCAGGGCCTCCAGTTCGGCGCGCAACTCATCCGCGCCGGGGGCCTGTGCGCCCCGGCGGCTGGTCAGCACCAGGTGTTCGGCGCCGGCCCGCGCCAGCCACCGGGCGACCTCGGCCCCCAGGGCGCCGGTGCCGCCGGTGACCAGGACGGTGCCGCGCGCGGTGAAGTCACGGGCTGCGGGCAGATCGTCCACCGTACGGTGGGCCAGTCGGCGCGCGGACACTCCGGTGGCGCGGATCGCCACCTGGTCCTCGTCGTGGTGGGCTGAGGCGGGCTCGGTGGATCCGGCCAGCACGCTCATGAGCCGCTGAGCAGCGGGCCGGTCGACCACCTCGGGCAGGTCGACCAGTCCGCCCCACCGCCCGGGGTGTTCCAGGGCGACGGCCCGTCCCAGGCCCCAGACGGCCGCCTGGAGCGGGCTGGTGACCGGGTCGGAGGGCCCGGTGGACACGGCGCCCCGTGTGGCGTTCCACAGCGGGGCGGTGACGCCGAGGTCGCCGAGCGCCTGCACCAGGGCGACGGTGAGCGCCAGTCCGGCGGGCAGGGCCGGGTGGTCGGGGACGGGCTGCTCGGCGACGGCCAACAGCGAGAGCACTCCGGACACCTCGTCGAGGCGCACCCCTTCCTCGGCGTCCCCCTGAACATCTGGCTGAACGTCCCCGAGCCGTGCGGCCAGGACGGCTCGGTCAGCGCACGTATCGTCCAGCACCACCCGGTGGACGCGGGCGCCGTGCCCGCGCAGGGCGTCCACCACATCGTCCTGGAACGGGCCGTCGGGCGTACCGTCCGCGGTGACGACCAGCCAGGTGCCGGCCGCCACCGGTGCCGTGGACACCCGCAGCGGCTGCCACTCCACCTGGTACCGCCAGGAGTCCAGCACGGCCTTCTCATGCCGGTTCTGGCGCCAGGAGGAGAGCGCGGGCAGCAGCGCGTAGAGCGACGCGTGGTGTTCGTCCTCCAGCCCCAGCACGGTGGCCAGTTCCGCCGCGTCCCTGCGCTCGACCGCGCTCCACAGCCGCTCGTCCGCCGGATCCGCCACCGCCTCCGGGCCCGTGGGCGCGGCGGTGGCGGTGTCGGGCCAGTAGAAGTCGTGCTGGAAGGCGTACGTCGGCAGATCGACCCGGCGTGCCCCGCTGCCGCCGAAGTATCCGGGCCAGTCCACGCGCACCCCGCGGACGTGCAGCTTGGCCAGAGCCGCCGCGACGGTCAGCTCCTCGGCGCGGTCGGCCCGCAGGGCGGGCACCGCCTCGGCCGTGGAATCCTCGCCGAGCGTGTCCTCGGCCATCGCGGACAGGACGCCGTCCGGGCCGAGTTCGAGGAAGGTGGTCGCGCCCGCGTCGCGCAGGGTGCGTACGCCGTCGGCGAAGCGGACCGTCCCGCGGACGTGTTCCACCCAGTAGTCCGGGGAGCAGATCTGCTCCTCGGTGACGATCTCGCCGGTCAGGTTCGACACGATCGGGATGGTCGGCGCCGCGTAGACCAGGCCCTGTGCCACCTCGCGGAAGCCGTCGAGCATGGCGTCCATCCGGGGCGAGTGGAAGGCGTGGCTGACCCGCAGCCGCTTGGTCTTGCGGCCCAGGTCGCGGAAGTGTGCCGCGACCTCGAGAACCGCCTCCTCGTCACCGGAGAGGACCAGCGCGGACGGGCCGTTCACGGCGGCGACCGCCAGCTCGTGGTCCCGGCCGGTCAGCAGCGGCGCCACCTCGTCCTCGGTGGCCTGTACGGACACCATCGCCCCGCCGGCGGGCAGGGCCTGCATCAGCCGGGCCCGCGCGGCCACCAGGGCGCAGGCGTCCTGGAGGGACAGCACACCGGCGGCGTGGGCCGCCGCCAGTTCGCCGATCGAGTGGCCGGCGACGTAGTCGGGTTGGACACCCCACGAGAGCATGAGCCTGAAGAGCGCCACTTCGACGGCGAACAGCGCGGGTTGCGTCCAGCCGGTCAGGTCCAGCAGTTCGGCCTCGGGCGTGCCCTCGTCGGCGAACAGCACCTCGCCCAGGGGGCGGTCCAGGTACGGGTCCAGCTGGGCGCAGACCTCGTCCAGCGCCCGGGCGAACACCGGGAAGTCCGCGTACAGCTCCCGGCCCGCCCGGGCCCGCTGGCTGCCCTGGCCGGAGAAGAGCAGCGCCAGCTTGTCCGTGCCGCCCGCCTCGCCCTCGATCACGGCGGGGTCGGGACGGCCCTCGGCGAGCGCGGCCAGCGCGCGCAGCAGCCCGGACCGGTCCGGCGCGACCACGGCGGCGCGCTGCTCGAAGGCCGGGCGGGTGGTGGCGAGCGAGAGCGCGATATCGGCGGCGTCCGGCCCGGGGTCGGTGTCCACGCGCGCCGCCAGGCGGGCGGCCTGGGCCCGCAGCGCCGCGCGGCCACGGCCGGAGAGCAGCCAGACGACGGAGCCGTTGCCACCCCGGGGTGCGGACTCCTCGGGCTCGGGGCCCGACGGCGCGGGCTGTTCGACGATCAGGTGGGCGTTGGTGCCACTGATCCCGAACGAGGACACACCCGCCCGGCGCACCCGGCCGGCCTGTGGCCACTCCACCGCCCGGGTGAGCAGTTCGACCTCGCCCGCCTCCCAGTCCACATGCGACGACGGCGCGTCCACATGCAGCGTGCCCGGAAGCACACCGTGCCGCATCGCCATCACCATCTTGATCACACCCGCCACGCCCGCCGCGGCCTGCGTATGACCGATGTTCGACTTCACCGACCCGAGCCACAGCGGTCGTTCGCGATCCTGCCCGTACGTGGCCAGCAGCGCCTGCGCCTCGATGGGGTCGCCCAGCGTGGTGCCCGTTCCGTGCGCCTCCACCGCGTCCACGTCCGCGGCCGACAGACCGGCAGTGGCCAGCGCCTGGCGGATCACCCGCTGCTGGGACGGGCCGTTCGGCGCCGTCAGACCATTGGACGCGCCGTCCTGGTTGACCGCCGAACCCCGCACCACGGCGAGCACTACGTGACCATGACGGCGCGCGTCCGACAGGCGCTCCAGCACCACCACGCCCACGCCCTCGGACCAGCCCACACCGTCGGCCGACTCCGAGAACGCCTTGCACCGCCCGTCCGGCGACAACCCCCGCTGCCGCGAGAACTCGATCAACGACGCGGGTGTCGACATCACCGTGACGCCGCCGGCGAGCGCGAGCGAGCATTCGCCCTCCCGCAGCGCCTGCGCCGCCAGGTGCATGGCCACCAGCGAGGACGAGCACGCGGTGTCCACGGTCACCGCCGGGCCCTCCAGGCCCAGCGTGTACGACACCCGGCCCGAGGCCACGCTCGGGGACGTGCCGCTGCCCAGGAAGCCCTCGAAGTCGCCACCGCCCGCGAGCACGGTGCCGTAGTCGTTGTACATCACTCCGGTGAACACACCGGTCCGGCTGCCCCGCAGCGACACCGGGTCGATCCCGGCCCGTTCGACCGCCTCCCATGAGGTTTCCAGCAGCAGCCGCTGCTGGGTGTCGGTGGCCAGCGCCTCGCGCGGGCTCATATTGAAGAAAGCCGCGTCGAACTCGCCCGCGTCGTGGAGGAATCCGCCACCACGGGTGTACGTGGTGCCATGGTGGTCGGGGTCCGGGTCGTACAGCGTCTCCAGGTCCCAGCCGCGGTTGGCGGGCAGCCCGGAGATCGCGTCGGTGCCCTCGCTGACCAGCCGCCACAGCTCCTCGGGCGAGCCGACGCCGCCCGGATAGCGGCAGCCCATGCCCACGATCACGATGGGGTCCTCGACAGCCGTGACGGGATTCGGCCGTGCCGGGTCGGGGGCTGCCGCGGCACGGCTGCCGAGGAGTTCATCGCGTACGTGGACGGCGAGCGCGGTGACCGTGGGGTAGTCGAAGACGGCGGTGGCCGAGGTGCGCAGCCCGGTGGCCGCGCTCAGCCGATTGCGCAGCTCGATCGCGGTCAGCGAGTCGAACCCCAGGTCCTGGAAGGGGCGGTCCGGGTCCACGGCCTCGGAACCCGCGTGGCCGAGTACGGCGGCGACCTGGGCCCGGACCACGTCCACCACGGCCCGGGTGCGCTGGTCGCCGTCGAGCCGCGCCAGCCGCTGCGCCAGCCCCGAGGCGGTCCCCGAGCCCGCCACCACCGCCCGGCGGTGGGCCTTGCGGACCAGTCCGCGCAGCAGATGCGGTACGTCGGCGGAGGCGCGCAGCGCCGCCAGGTCGAGCCGTACCGGCAGCAGGACGGGGTGGCCGCTGGAAACCGCGGTGTCGAACAGGGCGAGGCCCTGCTCGGGCGAGAGGGCGGGGGTGCCCATACGGGCCAGCCGCCGCAGGTCGGTCTCGGTGAGGGCGCCGGTCATCCCGTCCGACAGGGCCCAGGGCCCCCAGCCGAGGGACTGGGCCGGCAGGCCCTGGGACCTGCGGTGGCGGGCGAGCGCGTCCAGGAACGCGTTGGCCGCCGCGTAGTTGCCCTGACCGGCGGTGCCGACGGTGCCGGCCAGCGACGAGAAGACGATGAACGCGGACAGCTCCAGCCCGTCGGTCGCCCGGTGCAGGGCCCAGGCCGCGTCGACCTTGGGCCGCAGCACGGCGTCCATACGCCCGGCCGTCAGCGAGCCGATCATGCCGTCGTCGAGCACGCCGGCCGCATGCACGACCGCGGTCAGCGGATGCTCGGCCGGGATCCGCGCCAGTACGGCGGCCAGGGCGGCGGGGTCGGCCACGTCGCAGGCCACGACGGTCGCGTCCGCCCCGTGGTCGGCGAGGTCGGCGACGAGGTCGGCGGCGCCCTCGGCCGCGCCGCCACGGCGGCTGAGCAGCAGCAGATGGCGTACGCCGCGCTCGGCGGCCAGATGCCGGGCGACCAGGGCGCCAAGACCGCCGGTGCCGCCGGTGATCAGGACCGTGCCGTCGGTGTTCCAGCCGGGCTCCGGATCCGCCGCGTTGCCCGTGTCCGCCGCATCCGGCACGGGGGCGGTGACCCGGGCGAGCCGCGGGGCCAGCACGGTGCCCTGGCGGACGGCCAGTTGGGGCTCGTCCGCCGTCAGCGCCGACGCGGGAAGGACGGCCGAGGAGTCCCCGGGGTCCAGGTCCACCAGGGTGAACCGGCCGGGCGCCTCGGCCTGCGCGGAGCGCACCAGGCCCCAGACGGCCGCCGCGGCGAGGTCGACGGGCGCGCCCGAGTCTTCACCGCCAGATTCCCCGGACGTGGCTGCTCCGCCGTCGGCGGCCACCGCCCCACGGGTCACGAAGACCAACCGGGTGCCCGCGGGCCCCTCCTCGGCCGACCAGACGCGCAGCAGGTCAAGCGCCCGTGATGTCAGCGTACGGACCGCGTCGGCCATCTCCCCGGCGGTGTCGCCGAGCATCGGGACCAGCACCGCACCGGGCGATACTCCATCCGGCCCGGTCAGCACGGCCGGGTCGGTTAGGTCAGCCGGGTCGTCATGGACGCGCGCCTCGGTGTCGGCAGCCCGTAGCGTCTCGGTGAGGCCCAGGACATCCGGGCCGAGCACCACCACGGGCCCGGACGCGGCCACCGCCGGTGTCCCGTCCGTCGCCGAGGCGGGCAGCGGCGTCCAGTCCACCCGGAACAGCGAGTCCCGCCCGGCCACGGCACCCTCTCCGGGGCCGCCGGCCGGCAGGGCGCGCAGCGTCAGCGCCTCGACGGAGGCGACGGGTTGGCCGGAGGGATCCGCGACCGCGATCGACAGGGTGCCGTCGGCGGCTCGGGACATCCGTGCGCGTATCTCGGACGCGCCGGTCGCGTGCAGGGACACGCCCTCCCAGGAGAACGGCAGGACGGTGCCCCCGCCGTCGGGGGCCGGGGCCCGGCCGGGGTCGGCGAGCATCGCGTGGAGGGCGGCGTCGAGCAGCGCGGGGTGCAGTCCGAACGAGCCGTCGGGGGCCTGGGCCGTAGGCTCCAGCGCCACCTCGGCGAACGTGTCCGCACCGCGGCTCCAGGCGGCCCGCAGCCCCTGGAAGAGCGGTCCGTATTCGAGGCCGTCCTCCGCCGCCAGCCGGTCGTAGAGGCCGTCGAGCGGGAGGGGTTGCGCATCGGCGGGCGGCCACTGGGCGGTGTCGAAGGCGATGTCGTGCCCGCCGGTGGTGAGCACGCCCGTGGCGTGCCGGGTCCACGGCAGTTCGTCGCTGCCCTCGCCCTCGCCCTCGCCGTCGGGCCGGGAGTACAGGTTCAGGGTCCGCCGACCGGACTCGTCCGGGCCGCCGACCCACATCTGCACCTGGACGCCGCCGTGTTCGGGCAGTGCCAGCGGCGCGGCGAGGGTCAGGTCCTCGACCCGGTCGCAGCCGACCTCGTCACCCGCGCGGATGGCCAGCTCCAGGAAGGCGGTCGCGGGCAGGATGACGGTGCCGCGTACGGCGTGGTCGGCCAGCCAGGGGTGGGTCCGCAGGGAGAGCCTGCCGGTGAGCAGGAAGCCGTCGGAGTCCGCCAGGGACACGGCGGCGGCCAGCAGGGGGTGGTGCGCGGCGCCCATGCCCGCGGCCCGCATGTCGCCCGCCGCGGTGGCGAGGCCCTTGGGCCAGTACCGCCGACGCTGGAACGGATAGGTCGGCAGGTCCACCCGGCGGACGCCGGTCCCGGCGAAGTAGCGGTCCCAGTCGACCGGGACGCCGCGTACGTGGAGCCCGGCGAGCGCGGTGGTGACGGCCACCGGCTCGGGGCGGCCCGGCCGCAGCAGCGGTACGGCGGCGCCGGGACCCTCGGCGTCCTCGTCCAGGTCCCCGTCGGTGGCGGTGTTGTCGAGACAGGTCCGGGTCAGCGCGGACAGGACGCCGTCGGGGCCCAGCTCCAGGTAGGTGTCGACGCCGTGTCCGTGCAGCCAGCCGATGCCGTCGGCGAACCGCACCGCCCGGCGTACGTGGTCCACCCAGTAGTCGGCGGACGTCAGCTCCTGCACGGTGGCCTGGGCGCCGGTCAGGTTCGATACGACCGGCACGACCGGCGCCTGGGGCGACAGCTCCGCGACCACGGCGCGGAACTCCTCGAGCATCGGCTCCATACGGGGCGAGTGGAAGGCGTGGCTGACCCGCAGCCGCTTGGTCTTTCGGCCCTCGCCCGCGAAGTGTGCCTCGATCTCGGCCACCGCGTCCTCGTCGCCCGCCACCACGACGGCCGAGGGGCCGTTGACCGCCGCGATGGAGACGTGGTCGGCGCGCCCGGTCAGCAGCGGCGCCACTTCGGACTCGGTGGCCTGTACGGACGCCATCGCCCCGCCGGCCGGCAGCTCCTCCATCAGCCGGCCGCGCGCCACGACCAGCCGCGCCGCGTCGGCCGGCGAGAACACCTCGGCGGCGTGGGCGGCGGCGATTTCCCCGATGGAGTGCCCGGCCAGGAAGTCGGGGGTGATGCCCCAGGACTCGACCAGCCGGAAGAGGGCGACCTCGACGGCGAACAGCGCGGGCTGGGCGTATGCGGTGCGGTCCAGCAGGGCGGCTTCCGGGGTGCCCTCGGCGGCGAAGAGTATGTCGCGCAGCGGGCGGTCGAGCCAGGTGTCCAGCGCGGCGACGGTCGCGTCCAGTGCCTGGGCGAACACCGGGAAACGCTCCGCCAGCTCGCGCCCCATGCCCAGCCGCTGGCTGCCCTGCCCGGCGAACAGGAAAGCCAGCTTCCGTGTGGCTCGTGCGGTGCCCCTGACCAGGCCGGCGGGGGAATCGCCCAAGGACAGTGCGGACAGCGCGGCGGCCGCCGTGGCGCGATCGCCCGCGGTGACGACGGCGCGGTGTTCGAAGCCCGCGCGGGTGGTGGCCAGCGAGAAGGCGAGGTCGGCGAGGCCGATCCCGGGGCGGGCGTCCAGGTGGGCGTGGAGCCGGGCGGCCTGCTCGCGCAGCGCCTCGGGGGTCCGGCCCGACACCGGCAGCGGCACCACGCCCGGGTCGAGCATCACGACGGGTTCGGGCGCCTCGGCGTGGTCGGCGTCCGGACCGGGCCCGGCCGCGGCGCCATCCGGCCTGCCCGCAGCGCCGCCCGGCCCGGCCACGGCGCCATCGGACCCGGTCGGCTCGTCCTCGGCCGGTGCCTCGGCGGGAGCGGGAGCGGGGGCCTGTTCGATGATGGTGTGGGCGTTGGTGCCGCTGATACCGAACGAGGAGACCCCGGCCCGGCGCGGCTCACCGGTGACCGGCCAGGCGGTCGGCTCGGTCAGCAGTTCCACGGCGCCCGACTCCCAGTCCACATGGGTCGAGGGCCGGTCGATGTGCAGGGTACGCGGCAGCACCCCGTGCCGCATCGCCATGACCATCTTGATGATGCCCGCGACACCGGCCGCGGCCTGGGTGTGCCCGAGGTTCGACTTCACCGATCCGAGCAGCAACGGGCCCCGGTCGCCGCGGCTCTGACCGTACGTGGCCAGCAGCGCCTGGGCCTCGACCGGGTCGCCCAGCGTCGTACCGGTGCCATGTGCCTCCACCGCGTCGATCTGATCGGCGGACAGCCGTGCGTTGATCAGCGCCTGCTCGATCACCCGCTGCTGCGAGGGGCCGTTGGGCGCGGTCAGGCCGTTGGACGCGCCGTCCTGGTTGACGGCCGTGCCCCGCACCACCGCCAGCACCTCGTGTCCGTTGCGCTGGGCGTCCGACAGCCGTTCCAGGACGAGTACGCCGACGCCCTCGGCCCAGCCGGTGCCGTCCGCGGTGTCGGCGAACGAACGGCAGCGGCCGTCGGCCGAAAGACCGCCCTGGCGGCCGAACTCGATGAAGGTGGCCGGGCTCGACATGATGGTGATGCCGCCCGCGAGCGCCAGCGAGCACTCCCCCGCGCGCAGCGACTGGGTCGCCAGATGCAGGGCCACCAGCGATGACGAACACGCCGTGTCCACGGTGACGGCCGGTCCCACGACACCGAAGGTGTAGGAGAGCCTGCCGGACATGACGCTCGTGGTGTTGCCGGTGAGCTGGAAGCCTTCCACGCCGTCGGCCGGGCCCACCCGGTAGTCCTGCGCCATCGCGCCCACGAACATGCCGGTCCGGCTGCCACGGAGGGTGCCCGGTTCGATTCCGGCCCGTTCGAACGCCTCCCAGGCGGCCTCCAGCAGCACCCGCTGTTGCGGGTCCATCGCCAGCGCCTCGCGCGGTGAGATGCCGAAGAAGTCGGCGTCGAACTCGACGGCCTCGTGCAGGAATCCGCCGCGGACGGCCGTCCCGGACAGCTCATCGAGGTCCCAGCCGCGGTCGGTCGGCAGGGCGGTGATGCCGTCCTCACCGGACTCGACCATGTGCCACAGGTCCTCCGGGCCGCTCACCCCGCCCGGGTAGCGGCAGCTCATGCCGACGATGGCGATCGGCTCCTGTGCGGCGGCCTCGATCTCGCCCAGCCGGCGTCGGGTCCGCCGCAGATCGGCGCTCGCCCGCTTGAGATAGTCCCTGAGCTTCTGTTCGTTGTCCATCTCACTCAACCCGTCTCGACGCTGGCGGCAGGCAATCCGCACAGGCAGGGGAGGGATTCGTCGCGACCGAACCCACCGGACATACGCGGCCGGGGTGGCGCCGGGGCCACCGACCGGGGCCGCGACCGGCCGTTTCCCCCCACTCGGGAAACGGCGGTCGGCGGCCCCTCGGGGTGGCCGCAGGTGATGGCGGTCAAGGGCTCCCCTCGCCCAGTGTCATCACGGGCCCGCGAGGAAACCCCTAGTTCCTCGTCCCCGGTGGCCGGGGAACCGATGGAACGCGCGAGAACACCAGGGAATACCTGGGATTGCGAGGGAAACACGGGGGAACACGACAATGCCCGGTGGCGTTTGGACACGCCACCGGGCAACCTATGCGGCGGCATTCACCAGCTCGTGGTCGAGAGGAGATCGCCGTAGTCGCGTTCACGGGAGGCCTGGCGGAGGTCGGACTCCACCATCATGCTCATCAGTTCACGGAAGTCCACGGTCGGCTCCCAGCCCAGCTCGGTGCGGGCCCGTGTGCTGTCGGCACACAGCGTCTCCACCTCGGCGGGGCGGACCAGGGTCGGGTCGATGGCCACGTAGTCCTCCCAGTCCAGGTCCACGGACTCGAAGGCCATGCGCACGGCGTCGCGTACCGAATGGATGCGACCGGTGCCCACCACATAGTCGGATGGCTCGTCCTGCTGGAGCATCAGATGCATCGCGCGGACATAGTCCCCGGCGAAGCCCCAGTCGCGTACCGCGTCCAGGTTGCCCAGGAAGAGCTTGTCCTGCAGCCCGAGCTTGATCTGGGCCACCGCCAGCGAGATCTTCCGGGTCACGAACTCCGCGCCACGGCGCGGCGATTCATGGTTGAACAACATCCCGGAGACGGCGTACATCCCGAAGGACTCACGGTAGTTGCGGGTGATGAAGTGGCCGTACGCCTTGGCCGCGCCGTACGGGCTGCGGGGGTGGAAGATCGTGGTCTCCCGCTGCGGTGTCTCGGTGACCTTGCCGAACATCTCCGACGACGACGCCTGATAGAAGCGGATCCCTCCGCGGCCCCCGCCGCCACCGCGGGACTTGTCCAGCCCGCTCACCATGCGGATCGCCTCCAGCATCCGCAGCACACCCATGGCGTTGACCTCGGTGACCAGTTCGGACTGCTGCCAGGACATCGGTACGAACGAGATGGCGCCGAGGTTGTACACCTCGTCCGGCTGCACCGCGTCGAGGGCCGCCACCAGGCTCGCCTGGTCCATCAGATCGCCGTCGACAAAGGTGACGTCCGAGGCCAGCCGGCTGATCCGCAGCTTTCTGGGATTGGCCTGGCCCCTGATCAATCCCCAGACTCGATACCCTTGCGCAAGGAGGTGCTCGGCCAGATACGAGCCGTCCTGGCCGGTAATTCCGGTGATCAACGCACGTTTGGACATAAAGGATCCCTTCCACGACCACGGAAAGACCGTCGAGTGGTTTTTTCACGCAGTGGGCGGCGCAGGGAATTCGACGCATTCCACTGCTTGAGGCACACCCGCAATGGCCATGGGTCGGCTGCCCGGATCCGAATGCGAGGTTGTCTAGCTCAACCTTCACAGCCGCTCCGGAATGATGTCAAGGAAGCGCGAATACGCTAGGGGATTTCCGAGACTTGAGGCGCGTCGCCGGGTGCACCACTATCCGCGTCCTTGCAGGCAGCGAGGGAATACCGGCCAGTTCAAGGCCCGTAAGTGATCATGATCAGGTCCACGCACCGAGACTCCCGGCACACCGCGATCATGCCCTCCTCTTACACTCAACACCCCACGAACAAGGGGCCCGTACGGGTGACCGACGCGGGCAATCGGGCAAGAACGGTCACCACAACGTGGCATACGGGCAGCGAAAGAGGGCACGGTTCCGATATACACTTGGAACTGAACCTAACACCCGTCACTGTGCCCCTTTTGGGTACGACCAGTTTGACGCTCACGGGGGCAGCACGAAACGTGACCGCACAGCTGTCGCGGAAAGCCGACTTAAAGCATGGACAATTGACGTCGCCGAGGCCGATTATCAGGTCAGCGCCCTGATCAATTCACGGGCAACGCCCCTCGCGTCGTCGTTGAAACGACCGAAAGAGGTGACTCCTCTTGACTCTCTCCCACACCATCCCGATGACTTCCTCGACCTCCGGTCAGAGCGACAACGGGATCCGGACTCGCGCGTCCACGACCGAGCACGGCACGGGCATGGCCACCCTCGACTCGGACCTGCGGGTCCAGGCGGGCAACGACGACTTCTTCCGCTGCTTCGCCGGATCCTCGGCCGAGCTGTGTGGGCGGAACCTGTTCGAGCTGCTGCGTCCCAGCTCGCCCGCGGTCCTCCGGGAACACTTCCTGAGGCTGCACGACGGCCGGCGGACCCGCTTCAGCGAGCGGGTCGTGGGACACCGTTCAAGCGGACACCCGTTCTCGGGCGTACTGACCGCCACCGCCGTCCAGGGCTCATCGGACGGGCTGTCCGCCATCGTCGTCCTCGTCAAACCGGACAACCACACACCGGAGAACGATCCCGGCACCCAGCGCCGCCTGCTGCTCTCACCCCTGGAGGCCCGGATCCTGGAAGGCGTGGCCACCGGCGCGTCGACCATCCAGATGGCCTCCAATCTCTATCTCAGCAGGCAGGGCGTCGAATACCACGTGGGCTCGATGCTCCGGAAGATGAAGGCCCGCAACCGCGCGGCCCTGATATCCCGCGCATACGCGGCCGGCATGCTCACTGTGGGCACCTGGCCGGCCCGGGTCGTCTCGGACTTCGTGAAGTAGGGCACCCTCCGGGACGGACTGTGCGCGACCGAAACTCACCGTGAGCAAATCCTCACGGTGAGGAGCGGCGGGGAATATAGTTCGACGCGGGTCAAAATTTGACACGCATCGAACTACGCGGCAGTGTGGATTGCGGCGCCGAACCACTTCGGCGCACTCCCCCATCCCCTCCGCAAGGACAGCAGCACCATGGCAAAGCTCGTACAGTTCGACCGGATCGGCGGCCCCGAGGTCCTGACCCTGCGCGATGTCGAAGTGGGCGCTCCCGGCGCCGGTGAGCTCCGCATTCGCGTGGACGCGATCGGCCTCAACCGGGCCGAGGTCATGTTCCGCGAGGGCGGCTACTTCTAGAGCCGACCTTCCCCTCCTCGCTCGGCTACGAGGCCGCGGGCGTCGTCGAGGCGATCGGCGAGGGCGTGGACGGCTTCGCCGAGGGCGACCCCGTCGGTGTGGTGCCGGCGTTTCTGCAGACCGACTACGGCACGTACGGCGACCACGTCATCGTCCCCCGCCCCGGGGACGTCGACCCGGTCCAGGCGGCGGGCGTGTGGATGGCCTACATCACCGCGTACGGCGCCCTCGCCGAAGGTGGCCAGGTGCGCCCGGGCGACCCTGTGCTGATCACCGCGGCCTCCAGCAGCGTCGGCCTGGCCGCCATCCAGATGGCCAACCACATCGGCGCGATCCCGATCGCCACCACGCGCGGCGCCGCCAAGAAGCAGGCCCTCCTGGACGCCGGCGCGGCCCACGTCATCGTCACCGACGACGAGGACCTTCCTTCCCGCATCAAGGAGCTCACGAACGGGGAAGGGGTGCGTCTGGCCTTCGATCCGGTCGCCGGCCCCGGCGTCGAGACCATCGCCCAGGGCATCGCCCCCGGTGGCTTCCTGGTCGTCTACGGCGCCCTCGACCCCCGCCCCACTCCGCTGCCCAACGCGCAGTCGTTCCCCGCGCTCAGCACCAGCACGTACACGCTCTTCGAACTGACGACGGACGCCGAGCGCCTGCGCCGCGCGGTCGCGTTCGTCAACTCGGGCCTGAGCAGCGGTTCCTTCGAGCCGGTCATCGACCGCACCTTCGACCTCGCGGACATCGCCGAGGCCCACGGCTACATGGAGTCCAACGTCCAGGTCGGCAAGATCGTCGTCAGGGTCACACACGAGGACGGCACGGTCTGACGGCGGCATCAGCGGGGGCGCGCATGGGTACTGTCCGCAGGGATGTCAGAAAAGACGATCTCCAATCCGCGTCCCCGCTTCGCTCGTGAAGAGCGGTCCGGCGATATCGCCATCATCGGGCTCAGCTGTCGATTGCCGGGTGGCATCGCGGCGCCCGAGGAGTTGTGGGCCGCGCTTGCCGCTGGGCGCGATCTGGTCGGTGAGGTGCCGGCGGACCGGTTCGACGCGCGCCGCTTCGTGGCCGACGATCCGCGGCGTCCCGGCAAGTCGTACTCGGCCGCGGGCGGGTTCCTGGACGACATCACGGGTTTCGACGCCGCGTTCTTCGGGCTGTCGCCGCGCGAGGCGAGCCGGATGGACCCGCAGCAGAGGCTGCTGTTGGAGATGGCCAGGGAAGCCCTCGACGACGCCGGTGTCGATCCGGGGACACTCGCCGGATCGGAGTCCGGGGTCTATGTGGGGGTGAGCAACGGCAACTACGGCCAACTCCAGTACGCCCGCCCCGAAACGGTCACGGCGTACACGATGGCGGGCTCGGCGCTGTGCAACACCGCCAACCGGATCTCGCATCTGTTCGATCTGCGGGGGCCGTCCATGGCGGTGGACACCGCCTGCTCCTCGTCCCTGGTCGCCCTGCACCAGGCCTGCGCGCAGCTCCGCGCCGACGAGGGCGGTATCGCGCTGGCGTGCGGTGTCAACCTGCTGCTGAACCCGGGGGATTTCATCGGGTTCTCCAAGGCGTCCATGCTGTCCCCCAGTGGCCGCTGCCGCTCCTTCTCCGCGCACGCGGACGGATACGTCCGTGCCGAGGGCGGCGCGGTGGTGGTGCTCAAGCGCCTCGCCGACGCACGGGCGGACGGGGACACCGTGCACGCCGTGGTCCTCGGCACCGGAGTGGGCGCGGACGGCCGTACCCCTGGGCTCTCGCTGCCCAGCGCGGAGGCTCAGGAGAAGCTGATGCGTCAGGTGCACCGCCGGGCCGGGGTGCGGCCCGAGGACCTGGCCTATGTGGAGGCTCATGGCACCGGCACCCAGGCGGGCGACCCGATCGAGTGCCGGGCGCTGGGCGGTGCCCTCGGCGTGGGTCGCCGCGCCCCGCTGCCCATCGGCTCGGTGAAGTCGAACCTCGGCCACCTGGAGTCCGGGGCGGGAATCGCCGGTCTGCTCAAGTGTGTGCTCATGCTGCGGCACGGGGTGATTCCACAGTCGCTGCACGCCGAACCGCTCAATCCCGCCATCGACTTCTCCGCGCTGGGCCTGGAGCCGGTGGCCGCGCCACGGGCGCTGCCGCCGGGAGCGCTCGCGATCAACTCGTTCGGCTTCGGCGGGGCCAACGCGCACGCCGTTCTCGGCCCGCCACCCGCGCCCCGTGTACCCGCGCCGCCGAAGGCGAGGCCGTTGCCGGTGCTGGTCTCGGCGGCCACTCCTCAGGCGCTCAGCGAGGCCGCCTTACGCACCGCCGCGCGGCTCCGGGACACCGACGCGTTCTACGACCTCGCTTTCACCAGTTGCGTGCGGCGCGGACACCACCGCGAACGGGTTGCCGTGCTGGCGGACAGCCCCGGCCAGGCCGCGACCCTGCTGGAGGCGTTCGCCGAGGGCACCCCGGTGCCGGGCGGTGCGGCGGGACAGGCGAGTCCGGGGCCCGTGGCGTTCGTGTACTCCGGAAACGGCGCCCAGCGGGCGGGCATGGGCGCGGAGCTGCTGGCGACCGAACCGGTGTTCCTCGACGCGGTCACCGAGGTGGACGCCGAACTGGGCGGGCACCTGGGCTGGTCGGTGCTCGAGGCCCTGCGGTCCACGGAACCGGGGCCGGATCTTGACCGGACCGAGATCGCCCAACCGCTGCTGTTCGCGGTACAGATCGGGCTGACCGCACTGCTGCGGGAGCGCGGCATCCGGCCCGCCGCGGTGGCGGGACACTCGGTGGGCGAAGTGGCCGCCGCATACGCCTGCGGGGCCCTGGACCTGGCGGCGGCCTGCCGGGTGATCGCCGAACGCGGTCTCGCCCAGGCGGAGACGGCGGGTGGCGGACGGATGGCGGCGGTGGGACTTCCGGCCGCCGAGGCCGCCGAGCTGATCGCCGGCCGGGACCTGGAGCTGGCCGGTGTGAACAGTCCGTCGGACGTGACGCTGTCCGGGTCCGCCGAGGAACTGTCCGCGCTCGGTGACGAGTTGCTTCACCGCGGGGTCTTCTTCCGGGAGCTGCCCCTGAACTATGCCTTCCACAGCCGATCCATGGACTCGATCCGGGACCGGCTGCACACCGCGCTGGCCGGGCTGGCGCCACGGCCCGGAACCGTGGCGTTCGTCTCCGCCGTCACCGGTGGCACGCTGCCGGGCACCGGGCTCGACGCCACGTACTGGTGGCGCAACGTCCGGGAGCCGGTGCTCTTCGGACCGGCGGTGACCACGTTGGTGGACGAGCACGGCTGCGGCACGATCGTGGAGGTCGGCCCCCACCCGGTGCTGCTCGGCTATCTGCGCAGGCAGTGCGCCACCGCGGGCCGGCCGGTGACCACGGTCGGCTCGCTGTCCCGCGCGGCCTGCGACTCGGCCGCGGTGCCGACCACCTGCGCCACGGTGCTCGCGGCCGGGGCCGACATCGACTGGGACGCCTGGTTCCCGGTGCGCGGCCGGGTGGTGCCGCTGCCCGCCTACCCGTGGCAGCGGGAGCACCACTTCAACGGCGCCGCCAACTGGTGGTCGGCGGGATCGGGCGCCGAGGAGGAGTCGGGACACCCGTTGCTCGGCGACCGGTTGCCGAGTGTGGAACCCACCTGGCGGACACCGGTCGAGCCGGCGCGGCTCGGCTGGCTCGGCGACCACCGGATCGGCGGGGCGGTGGTGATGCCGGGCGCCGCGTATCTGGAGATGGCGCTCGCGGCCGGCCGAACCACCCACGAGGGCGCGCTGGAGATCACCGGCCTGGACATCGGCAAGGCGCTGGTGCTGCCGTGGGACGACCCGAGCGCCACCATGTCCGTACAGACGTGGCTCATCGGCGAGGTGGCCCGCATGGCCTCCCGCCGGGGCGACGAGGACTGGCAGGACCATGCGAGGGCGCGGGTACGCCGGTTGCACACCGGGCCGCCCGCGCGGCTGGACGTGGCGGGCATACGGGCAGCGGCGCAGACCGAGATCTCCGGGGAGCGGCACTACGCGCGGATGCGCCGGGTCGAGCTGGAGTACGGGCCCGCGTTCCGCGGTGTCCAACAGCTCGCCGTCGCCGACGATACGGTGCTCGCCGACTACGCCAATCCGAGCGGGGCGCAGGAGTTCCACGCACACCCGGCCCTGGTCGACGCCACCCTGCAGTCCATCGGGGCGCTCCTCCCCCGCACCGAGAACGGGCAGGTCCACCAGTTCCTGCCCGCCGAGTTCGAGCGGGTCCGGTTCTGGCGCACCCCCGCCGACCGGGGCGTGGCGCTGATCCGTGCGCGCGGGCTGTCGCTGCGTGAGGCGGTGGTGGACATCACCATCGCGGATCCGGACGGCACCATAGCCATGGAGCTGCACGGTGTCCGCGTACGCAGGAACAAGGCGGCGGGGAGCGGTGTCGACCGTATCGTCAGCACCCTCCGGGCGGCTCCGCTGCCCGGGGCCACCGGCCCGACCGGGCTGCCGACCGCCACCGAGCTCGCGGCCGCGCGGGCCGGGCAGGTGGCGGCGCTGACCGCGGCGGCCCGCCGCTATGACAGCCCCTCGTTCGTCCGCCGCGTCGCCCATCTGACCGGCCACTTCGTGGCGGCCGCGGTCGCCGAACTGGAGGCGAGCGGCGTACGGCCGGGCAACCGGCGGCTGTACGAGAAGCTGCGGGCGCTCGCCGAACGGGAAGGTGTGCTGGGCCGGACACCGGAGCCGGGCCTACTGCTCGCCGAGTTGCTGCGGGACTTCCCCGCCATGGCGCCGGAGCTGCTGCTGTACGCCCGGTGTGGTCCGCAACTGGCCGGGGTGCTCACCGGGGACGTGGATCCGATGCAGTTGCTGTTCTCGGACACCGAGCGGCTGGCCGAGCTGCATTACACGACCTCCGTGGCACACCAGTATCTGAACCGGATGGCCAGGGAACTGCTCACCGGGCTGGTCGATGCCTGGCCCGCGGACCGGCCGCTGCGGATTCTGGAGGTCGGCGCGGGTACCGGGTCCACCACCGCCTGGCTGCTGCCCCGGCTGCCCGCCGATCGCACCACCTACGCCTACACGGACATCTCCAGCGCGTTCTTCCCCCGAGCCCGCCACCGGTTCGCCGCATACCGCTACCTCGACTACCGGACACTGGATCTGGACCGCGACCCCGTCGAACAGGGCTTCGCCGCCGCTTCCTTCGATCTGGTGATCGCCGCCAACGTCCTGCACGCCACCACCGATGTGCGCCGCGCCGTCGGCCACGTCGCCGAACTCCTGGACAGCGGTGGCCGGCTGCTCGCCGTGGAGTTCCACGACAACGACCTCTTCGCCCCCTGCTACGGGCTGCTCGGGTCGGCCACCGGCTTCACCGACACGGAGCTGCGCGAGGACACCCTGCTCGCCCGTGAGCAGTGGCCCGGGGTGCTGCGCTCCGGTGGGTTCACCAGCGTGGTCCAGCTCGGCGAGGAGCCGGCCTGTTCGGTGCTGTTCGCCGACCGGGGAGAGCGAGAACAACACCCACCGACGCCCTCGGCCGCCGCTCCCGGTCACTTCCTCGTCGCCGCGGATGGCGTCGAGGGCCTGCCCGACGCCGTGGTGGCGCGGCTGCGCACACTGGGCCGCTCGGTGAGCCGCGTCGACGCCGCCGCCGACGCCGCGCGCTGGGGCGCCGCGCTCAGCGGCACCGAGGAGAGCGTCGGGATCGTGGTGATGCTGGGCGAGCAGGCCAGTGGGGACGCGGCCCGCGCCGTCGATCCGGTGGTCCGGCAGGCGGCGGTCCTCAGGGCGATGGTCACCGCCTGCCAGGCGTTGCCGGAGAGCCGTGAGGTGCGGGCCTGGGTGCTGACCGGCGGCGAGCGCACCGCGGTCCCCGAACACCCCGTACCGGCCGCCGCCTGGGCCCAGGCGCGCACCCTGACCAGCGAGAACCCTCTGCTGAGGGTCCGCAGGGTCGCGGTGGCCCCCGGCACGACCGAAGCGGACGTGTGCGCGGAACTGCTCGCCGAGACCGACGAGGACGAGGTGGTGCTCACCGCGGGCGGGCGCTTCGTACCGCGGATCACCGAGCGCCGCCCCGCCACCCGCACCGGCCGCCCCTTCGCGCTGGCCGTGGCGGACGACGGACCGGCCTGGACGGCGGTGACCGTGCCCGAAGCGGGACCGGGAGAGGTGGTCGTCGAGGTACGGGCGGCGGCGCTCAACTACGCCGATGTGATGGTCTCCCGGGGGCTGGTGCCGCCGATGGCCGAGGCGCCGGACACGGGAATCCCCCTGTTGGGCCTCGAATGCGCCGGAGTGGTGACCCGCGTCGGCGCCGGTGTGACCGACCGGGCCGTCGGCGACCGGGTGATGGTCGCGCACTCCGGGAGCCTCACCTCACATCTGCGCTGCCCGGCCCGGCTCACCATCCCGATCCCCGAGGGCATGCCGTTCACCGAGGCGGCCACCATCCCGACGGTGTTCGCCACCGTGCACTACGGCCTCGACTATCTGGCCCGGCTCCGCGCGGGCGAGACGGTCCTCGTGCACGGGGCCGCCGGCGGGGTCGGGCTGGCCGCGCTGCGGTACGCCGAGCACGTCGGGTCCACCGTCGTCGCCACCACGGGCAGCCCCGCCAAGCGCCAGTTGCTGCGCCTGCTCGGCTACCGGCATGTGCTGGACTCGCGCAGCCTCGGCTTCGCCGACGAGGTCCGCGAGATCACCGCGGGGCGCGGGGTGGACGTGGTGCTCAACTCGGTGGCGGGGGAAGCGCTGGGCCGCGGTATGGAGTTGCTGCGCCCGCACGGGAGGTTCGTGGAGCTCGGAAAGCGCGACATTCTCGCCGACAACACGCTCGCCCTGCGCCCGTTCTCCCGTGACCTCTCCTTCTTCGGTGTCGACCTCACCAGTCTGCTCCAGGGCGACAGCCCGGTGGCCGAGCAGATGGTCGCCGAACTGGCCGAGCGCGTCGGGTCCGGGGTCTACCGGCCGCTGCCGCATGTCACCTACCCGGCGCAGCAGATCGCCGAGGCGATGGCACTGCTGCGGGACTCCCGGCACATCGGCAAGATCGTCATCACCTTCGACCCCACGGAACCGGTCCCGGTCCGCGTTCCGCGGCCCCCGGTCGCCCTGGACCCCGAGGCGACGTACCTCGTCACCGGCGGGCTGGGCGGTTTCGGCGCGGCCACCGCCCGCTGGCTGGCCCGGTGCGGGGCCCGGCACCTGGCGCTGGCCTCCCGCAGCGGCGCCGCCCACCCGGAGGCCCGTACCGTGCTCGACCGCGTCGCCGAGGAAGGGGCGACGGCGACCGCCTACGCCACCGATATCACCGACCCCGCGGCCACCCGCGCTCTGCTGGACGCGATCGAGGCCACCGGCCATCCGCTGCGGGGGGTCGTCAACGCCGCCATGGTGCTCGACGACGTCCTCGACGACGCCACCGCGGTGGAGCTCGACGACGAGCGGACCCGCGCGGTGGTGAGCCCCAAACTCGCCGGAACGGCACACCTGGACCGGCTCACCCGTGAACTGCCCCTGGACTTCTTCGTGTTCTACAGTTCGATCTCCGCGCTCGCCGGCAATCTCCGGCAGAGCACTTACGCCGCCGGCAATCTGGCGGGCGAGGCGGTCGTCCGGCAGCGCCGGGCCGCGGGGCTGCCGGGACTCGCCGTGCAGTGGTGCGCCATTTCCGACACCGGCTACGCGGACCGCGCCGGTATGGTCGAGACCATGCGACAAGCCGGTTTCGGGGAGCTCGACTCCGTCACCGCCACCCGGGTGCTCGGCGAGCTGATCACCGATCCCGATGTGGACGTCATCATGGTGGGCAACACGGACTGGGCGCAGACCGCGAAACTCCTGCCCACCGTCGCCGCGCCGCGGTTCACCGAGGTGCTGCCCGCGCACGACGCCAGCCCCTGTGACACCGCTGGCGCCGACGGGAACATACCGGAGCTGGTGCGTTCGCTGGCCGGGCCAGAGGCGCTGGGCATCGTCACCGATGTGCTGGTCTCGGCACTGGCCACGGTGTTGCAGACCACGTCGGAGCGGATCGATGCGGACACCCGGCTCGACCAGCTCGGCCTGGAGTCGCTGATGGCGGCCGAGCTGAGCTCCGTACTGCAGCGCAGGCTGGGCTGCGTCGTCCCGGCGATGGAGCTGGCCACCGCGGCCGGCGTACGGCAGCTCGCCCCGCGCATTCTCGGACGTATCAGGCGGGGCGCGTGACCATGCCCCCGCCCTTCCCCACCGTCGACCTCAACCGCCTCACCGACCGGCAGACCGCGCGGATCCGGCTGTACTGCGTTCCGCCGTCCGGCGCGGGCTCGGAGTTCTTCCTGCCCTGGGTCGCCGAATTCTCCCAGCTGATCGACCTGGTCGCCGTCCGCCTGCCCGGCCGCGGCACCCGCGTCGGGGAACCGTCGATCACCGACATCAACTGGGCCGCCGCGGGCATCGCGGAAGCGATAGCCGCGGACCTGAGCCATCGGCCACCCGCCGACGGTTTCTACGCGGTCTTCGGCCACAGCTTCGGCGCGCTGCTCGCCTTCGAGGCCACCCACCGGCTCAGGGCGGACCTGCGCACCGAACCGGATCTGCTCGCGCTGTCCGCCGTTCCGCCCCCGAACCGCGACGGTCTCGACGACCACATCGCGCGCAACCTCGGCTCCGGAATCGCCGCCATCACCGAGATCATGGGCTGGGAGGAGCCGACCGACGACGCGCTCACCCGGACCGTCTACACCCCCTTCCTCGCGGATGCGGTCGCCCTGCTGCAACACACACGGCAGATCTGGCCGACGCTGCGCGCGCGGCTGAGCGTCTTCGGCGGAAATGACGACCCGATGGTCGACCCCGAGTCGCTGTACGAATGGAGCGCGGGTACGACGGCCGGCACCCGGGTCCACCGTTATCCCGGAGGCCACCACTACCTGCGCAGCCAAATCCCCGAGGTGGTCGCTCAGCTCGCGCAGGACCTGCTCGCCGCGTACCGGAATCCGGCTTAGCGTCCGGGGTCCGTGTGATTCATGCGCGGATCGTGCCCAACCGGCCAATTGTGCCTCTACGCTAAACGCTCGTGACGATGGGTATGCCGAACAAGCGCGATGCACGAACGCGTTTGTCGGGTGCGAGGGGGGACGCACGTGTCGGAGCGGTTCGCGGAAATCCGTGCGCGGCGCCGGGTACTGGGGGAGATGGTGAATGTCTTAGGAGACTCGGCGGCACTGGCCGACGCCCGAGGGCGGCACCAGTGGCGGCGTGAGCTGTCCGAGGCGTTCGGCGGGCTGGAGCTGGAGCCCTATCCGACCGCTCATCAGGAGTTCTTCGAGGCGGTGCGCGCCTGCGGCGAGCGCCCCGGGGGCCTTGAGACGCTGGTGGAGATCACCGGCTTTGTGGCCCCGGCACTCCCCCATCGGCTGCGGCCCCTGGTCGACGAGTGGGACGCGGCCGATCTGTACCGGGGGCGTGACTGGTCGGCGCTGCGGCAGGCGCTCGACATCGGCATACCGGAGTTGAACGCGATCGTCGCCGAGGTCTGCGGGGACCGGTTCCGCCTCCCTCCCCACTGCACCACCGCCTGGCATGCCTTTCTCCATCTGGCCTGCCGCAACACCCCGCCCGGGGGTCTGCCGCCCAGCATGGTGCTGCTGGAGCACCTTGCCCTGCACGCCGATCTGGCGGCCTCGGTCGGCGAGTTGTACGCCTGGAATGAGCACTTCGCCCACGAGTGGGATCTCGCCGACGGCGAGGAGGGGCTGATCGCGATGCGCGCGGGCCCGGCCGGTGGCCGTACGGCCGATGTTCTGCACTGCGGCCCGGGTGTCCGAGGCGTGGACGGAATGGACGCCGAACCGGAGCGCCCGGTGATCAGGCTGTACGTCAAGGTGGCGCCCGATCTGACCCCGGTGGACGCCAAGGGCAGAAAGCAGGGCCGTCGAGAGGCGCGTTACACACTCGCCGCCCGGGTGCGCTACGCGGAGTCCTCCGGGCTGCACCGGGAGCCGCAGGGCGAGCCGGGCGAACTGGTGACACGCAGCAGGATCCCCGTCGCGGTCGCGGAGCTGCTGACCCGGATGGCGGAGCTGTGGCAGTCGCGTGCGGAAGACGTGGTGTTGGAGTTCTTTTTACCCACGGAGCTGCTGAACGAGCCCGTCGAGTGGTGGAATCGGAATCCCCAACTAGGCTATGCGAACCCCATCTTGAGCAAGTACCACGAGATATTCATCCACAGCCTCGAGCGAGTGCAGCGGCGCGAGCTCCATCACGCCTGGCGTATGCGCTGGGCCCGGTGGCGGAGTCGGCCCGAGCAGGCGGACGTCCACTGGTGCGACGCCGAGGGCCGCTCGACCGATGAACACCTCGCCTTGCTGGACGCGCGGATCGGGCGGCGAAACGAGGTGGTGGCGATGGTGCTCAGCGAGCCCCCGAGGCCGCGAAGCGGGCTGGGGCTGCGCGAGCTGCGGCTCGGGCTCGATCTCGGGGTCCCCGTGCTGATCCACCATCGTGCGGACAGCTTGTCGGAGGCCTTCCGCAGCGTGGTGCGCGAAGGACTGGCCGAGGACGGTCTGTCGAAGCTTCCCGAGCGTGCGAGACAGTGGAAGAGCGACTGCGCCGCAGGTGGAATCGGTTCACAGGATGACCCGGTCAGGGATCTCAGCGTGATCTGGGACAACCCCGAACTGCTCCTGGACGGTGGGCCGTGTGCTCCCGCCACCTTCGTAGGGGGGATCGATTGAACACGCCCGAGAGAACCGGAGGGGCGGACGTGCCGGCCGCCACCGCCGCAGTCCGGTACCAGGGGACGGGAGCGGTGCTGCCCGACGTCCCGTACGAGGAGCGCCAGTGGCCGGACGGGCCCCGCTGGCGGACCTTCCACGGCGGACCCTGTCTGCCTCAGCCGCCCGACGACGACGAGGCCGACCGGCGGCTCGGCCCCATCGGCGCGGTGCGCAGCCCCTCGGCGGAGGAGGTCCGCCTGGTCAACGCGGCGATTCTGCTGCGGCGTCCACTGCTGGTCACCGGCCGCCCCGGCGTGGGCAAGTCCACCCTCGCCTATCGCATCGCCCGTGAGCTGCGGCTGGGCCGGGTGCTCCAGTGGCCCATCACCTCCCGGACGACCCTCGCCTCGGGTCTGTTCGAATACGATGTGATCGGCCGCGCCCAGGCGGGCCAGGCCTGGTACACGGCGCGGCAGCACAGCGGTCCGGCGGACGGCCCGGACGGGGGCGGCGACCCGGCTTCCGGTGACGAAGCCCGCGTTGACATCGGCGAGTTCCTGCAGCTCGGCCCGCTGGGCACCGCGCTGCTCCCCCACCGCTTGCCGAGGGTCCTGCTCATCGATGAACTCGACAAGGGCGACGCCGACCTGCCGAACGATCTGCTCACGCTCTTCGAGGACGGCTGGTACGCCGTGCCCCCACTCGTCCGGGTGAAGCGCCGGTCCCCCGAAGTGATCGTCCACACCGCCGATCCGGGCAGAACCGCCCCCATTGTGGACGGCCTTGTCACCACTCGGTCATTCCCTCTGGTCATCATGACCTCGAACGGGGAGCGCGAGTTCCCGGAGGCGTTTATGCGTCGCAGCCTCCGATTCGATATACCGGACCCGGGCCCGGAGGCACTGGGCGAGCTGGTCGCCGCGCACTTCGCCGACCAGTTGGGCGATATGCACGACAGGCTGGTCCGGGACTTCATGACACGCAGCGAGCAGGTGCACGGCCTGGCGGCCGATCAGTTGCTCAACGCCGCCCATCTGGCGACCTCCGGCGCGTATACGCCTGCCGAGGGCGACGACGCCGAGTGGCAGGCCCTGCTCAGCGCCATCTGGCACCCGTTGAGTACCGACGTACGCGCCGACGGGGCGGAACCGCGTGCCTGAACGTCCGCCGGTTCCCGAGCGGTCCGGGGCGGACGGTGCGGCTGACGGCCCTGCCACCTCCCCGGGCCACGGACGTCTGCCGGTCGGTGGGCTGCGTTGGTGGGAGGTCGCGGATGCGCTGTGGCTGGCCCGCCACCACCCGGAGCTGGCCGGGCCGTCGCGCTCCGACGCTCAGCCGCCGGCCGACGAGCCACCGGCGCCCGGGGAGCCGCGGTCCGCCATGCCGACACCGCCCGCCGTGTCGACACCGGAGCCCGAGATCCCGCCTCCGGCCGCAGGGCGCTCCACGTCGCCCACGGGCGGCGGTAGCGAACCACAAGGGCGTTTATCGGAGGGCCGTCCACAGCCCGAGCCGCCGCCATCCCCTGTGGTCCATCCCGCCGATGACCCCGCCCCCGCGCGATCGGCCCGCTTATCCGACGCCCATGCCGTCCGGCGGTGGCCTTCACCGCGCCCCGGCGCCGCCGACGGCCTCCCCACGGGCGAGGTGGCGTCCGCGTTACGCCCCCTGCGCCAGTGGACGCGGTCGACGCGCCATCAGGAGCTGGACGAGGAGGCGACCGCCGAGCGGCTGGCCGAGGCCCCCGGGCTGCCCCCGGCGATGGGCCCGGGAAACGAACGCCGCTGGGACGCGGTCCTGGTGGTGGACGCGGGCCCGCAGATGACGCTCTGGGCGGCCCTCGCCCGGCGCCTCATGGCGGCGCTGCGCCACCACGGCGGCTTCCGCGATCTGCGGCTGCGCTTCATGGACACCCACTCCGACCGCCCGGGCGAGGTCGTGCTGCGGGGCCCGAACCGCCGGTCGAGGCCCCAGCCGCCGAGGAGCCTGGCCGATCCCACCGGGCGCCGGATCGTGCTCGTCCTCACCGACGGCCTCGCCCCCGCCTGGCGCGCGGGCGCCGTCCAGGAGGCGCTGGCCATATGGGGCCGGCATCAGCCCGTGGCCGTACTCGCGACGCTCCCGCAGCGGCTGTGGCACCGCACCGCCCTCGACCCACGGCGGGTCAGACTGCGCGCCTCCGGCCCCTGGGCCGGGAGCGCGCGAATGGACTGGGAGTTCACCGAGGCCCCTATCGCGGAGCCGGCCGCGGAAGCGCCCCGCGGTCGGCGCCCGGTCCCGGTGCCCGTCCTGGAGGTCGCCGACGAGTGGATCGCCCCCTGGGCCCGCTTCATCGCCGGCGAGGGGCCGCGCTGGACCGAGGTGGCCGCGCTTCTCGTGTCCCCGCGCCGATCCGAGGCCCCCGCCCCGCGGCCGGAGCGCACCAGGTCCCCCGTCGGCGCCGCGGAGCGCGTCGCCCGCTTCCGGGTGTGGGCCTCACCGGAGGCCTTCTCGCTCGCCACCCGGCTGGCCGCGGTCCCGCTCGACCTTCCCGTCATGTACGCCGTTCAGCGCCGCACCCCGCCCCGAACGGGCCCGGCCCATCTGGCTGAATTCTTTATGAGCGGCCTTGTCGAACCCGTGCCCGAGAGCGGCGGGAATTCTTTTCTCTTCGGTCAGGGAGTGCGTGAGGAACTGCTTGCCTCGAGCACCCGGCAGGCGACGGAAATGGCGTCGAGGATCGCCGCGGAGTTCCTGGCACCACACAGCGGTGCGGCCCGTGAGCTGCTGATCCACCTCAGCGGTGGGGACGTTCCACCGGAACCCGAGATCACCGGGGACAACCTCCATTTCCGAGAAATAGAACATGTCGTACTGGAGGCGCTGTCCGGGGCCCATTTGCGTCGGGCTCGCCGAATCCAGCACATCATCCGCACCACCCGCGCTTCATCGGATCAAAGGATTGCCCCAACGGCGCGCGGAGAGATCAACCCTGCCGAACACAACGAAGGCCCTGTCACAGTGAATATTCCAGGAACGCCCGAGACGCCTGTCCCCTCACAGCAGGGAGGTGTAGGCGGCGACGGCGCACTTCGAGGAGGTACGAATTTGACCGCGGTTTCCCAGGGCGCGACGACGCCGGATTCGGGCGCGTCGCTCGAACGAGGTTCCTCCGGACCGTCGACACGCCCCGCCGTCTGGGGGAACATGCCGCCGCGGAACCTCGTTTTCACCGGGCGCGAGGCATTGCTCGAGCGTTTGGAACGTGATCTCCGTGACGGCCCGACCGCGGTGCTTCCGCATGCGCTGCACGGCATGGGCGGTGTCGGAAAGTCCCAACTGGCCCTGGAATACGTTTATCGACATGCCGCCCGATACGACGTCGTCTGGTGGATTCCGGCCGAGCGGCCCACCCAGATCGCCCAGGCACTGGTGGAACTCGCCCAGCGGCTGCACCTGCCGGTGACCGCCGAGGCCATCACCGCGGTGCCCGCGGTCCTGGAGGCGCTGCGGACCGGGAATCCTTACGGAAATTGGCTGCTGGTGTTCGACAACGCGGAAAGTCCGGAATCGGTGCAGGAGTTCTTCCCGAGCAGCCCGGCAGGCGGCCCCTCCGGATCCATTCTGGTCACCTCCCGCAACCCCCAGTGGAACACCCTGGCCCATCCACTGGAGGTGGATGTGTTCAAACGCTCCGAGAGCATTCAGCTCCTGCAGCGTCGCAACCCCGATCTCCCCGACGCGGAGGCGGACCAACTCGCGGAGGTCCTTGGCGATCTGCCGCTGGCGGTCGAGCAGGCATCGGCCTGGCGGGCGGAGACCGGAATGCCGGCGGCGGAATATCTGCGGCTCTTCGAGGAGAAGCGTGCCGAACTGATGTCGGTGTCCCCGCCGACCCACTACGAGCAGACGGTGGCCACCGCGTGGAACGTCTCGCTTGACCACCTGGCGAGCAAGAACCCGGCGGCACTGCAACTGCTGCAGATCTGTGCCTACTTCGCCTCCGAGCCGGTGGCCCGGTCGCTGTTCTCCGGCGCCGCCGTCGAGCCCATCGCCTCGGACCTGGACCGAGCGCTGACCGACCCGCTGCGGCTGGGCCGCGCCATCCGGGAGATCAACCGCTACTCTCTGGCCAAGATCGACCACCGCAACAACTCCATCCTGATGCACCGTCTGGTGCAGTCCGTGCTGATCGCCCGGATGACCGAGGAGCAGCGTGAGCGGATGCGGCGCGGCGCCCATATGCTGCTCGCCGCCAATGCCCCGCGCGACCCCGGGGACCCCGAGCACTGGGGGCGGTTCGCCGATCTGTATCCGCATGTGGTGGTCTCCAGGGCCGTGGAGTCGGACTCCCGGAACGTGCGGCAGATGGTCATCAACCTCGCGCAGTACCTCTACTTCTGGGGCGACCACGAGGCCGCGCGCGACTTCGGCCAGCACGCATACGACATCTGGCGGGAGAAGTACGGGGAGGACGATCAGCACACCCTGCTGCTCTGCCGCGATCTGTGGTACGTGCTGTGGCGGATGGGCCGCTACCAGGAGGCCGCGGACCTGAGCGAGCGCATGCTCGCACAGGTGCGGGAGCTCGGCGCCGACGCGGAGGAGGAACTGCTCTCCACCCTCGGCCAGGTGGCCGCCGACCGCCGTGCCCAGGGCGACTTCCGGGGATCGCTGGAGATCTCCGAGGAGGTGTACGAGCGAGCCGTGCGGGCGTATGGCGACGAGGACCCGCTGACGCTGTCCCATTCCCACAACATGGCCGTCGCTCTGCGGGCTTCCGGCCAGTTCCACCGTGCCACGGAGCTCGACCAGGAGACCCATCGGCGTACCGTGCTGCTCTACGGCGAGGAGACGTACGACAGCCTGCTCTCGGAGATGGGGCTGGCGCTCGACCGGCGGGAGGCGGGCGAATACGCCCTGGCGGCCCGGATGTTCGAGGAACTGGTCGACAAGTTCCGCAGAGTCTTCGGCGAGATGAACCCGAACACGCTGCGCACCGTGGGACGGCTGGCGGTCTCCCGGCGCAAGGCGGGAGACCACCCGGGAGCGCTGGAGCTCAGCAGGCCGGTGCGCAAGGCCCTCACCGAGCGCTACGGCGAGCGGAGCCCGGACTCCTTGATCTCCTCCCTCAGCCTCTCCGTGGATCTGCGGCAGACAGGAGCCCTCGACGAGGCCATGCAGCTGGGGCAGTCGACCAGGGAGCTTTACGAGGAGGTCTTCGGCGAGGACCACCCGGACACCGCCGCGGCCGATGTGGACCTGGCCATCACCCTGCGGCTGCTCAACGAGGTGGACACCGCGCGCGCCATCAACGAGTCGGCGCTCCGGCGGGCCCGCGAGGCCGTTGGCGACACCCACCCCTATGTGCTGATCGCCTCCGCCAATCTGGCCAGTGACATGTTTGCGCAAGGTGATGCCGCCGCGGCCGCCGAACTCGACCGGGAAAACCTTGAGGTGATCAATGCCACCCTGGGTGAGACACATCCGACGGCACTGGTGGTGATGGGCAACCTGGCCTGCGATCTCAGGGCGCTGCGCCGGAACGACAAGGCCGAGACCCTGCATGCCACGGCGGTCAAGGAGCTCCAGGCCAAACTCGGCGAGAACCACCCCGCCTGCGCCGACACGGCGGCCTGGCGGCGCGGCAACTGCGATGCCGACCCCATGCCGCTCTGAGGTCACCGGCCGCGAGCCGGGCGTCGGCCTCAGGCCGGCGACTCGGCCGCACGGCCGATCCATGCGGCGACCGCGACGGGGTCCGCGGGCTCTCCCGTCGTGTCCCCGATCGCCCGGTGCACCGCACGGACCAGTTCCGGGCACCGAAGCAGCGCCAGGCCGGCCGCCCGGTGCCTGCCGGAAGAGTCCAGCGCGAGACGCAGCCCCGCCCAGGCACCGGCGGTGGAGTGGAAGACCGCCCCGCCGCCTGGCACCGGGCCCGGCCCGGCGCTGATCTCCCGCGCGTACAGCTCCCTCGCGGCGGTGGCGTCCCCGGCGACCAGGAGGAGATCAGCGGGCCTGGCGCCCTCGACGGTCGCGGCAAGGCGCTCGGGATCCGCTCGGAGCTTCGCGAGTGCGGGTTCCATGAGCCGCATCCGGGTGAGGACGGCCCGGGCGTCCAGGTTCCTGGCGGTGGGGTCCGGCACCAGGCGGGGCGCCGGGCAGCCTTGCCAGGGGATGGCCCGCGGAAACGGGCGGCCGGTGTGACCGCCCGTGATCCAGTGCTCGACCAGCTCTGCCACCAGCGAAGGATCCGGTGCGAGATGGTGCAGCCGCCAGCTCACGGCGTGGTCCTCGGCCACCCGCTCGGCCTCGTCCACCAGCGCCTTGGGGACGGAGGCGTCCGCCCAGTCCGACACGGTCTCGGCCAGCTGCCCCAGGAATCGGCGGCCGAGCCGGGTCAGCTCCCGATCCTTGCCCAGCGGAGGCAGCACCCGCAGCAACTGCTCCCTGCGCAGGGCGAACTCGAATTGAGCCAGCACCGCCTCGTCCGGCGGCGCACCACCGCCGAGCACATACCCGCGCCAGAACCGGGCCACGGCGGAGAAGGCGTAGACCCCGTGCAACATCCCGTTCAGCGGCCGCGGGTCGTCCCGCCACGGCGCGTACAGCCGCGGCCGGTTCTCCTGCGTGTGCAGGGAGTACATATGCATCAAGGCGCTGAGTTTGCTGTGCTGGATCTCATGCGTGAGGATCGCCGCGAACTGGGCCGCGGCAGCGGGCTCCACCGCCGTCGGTTCTGAAGCGGCAAGGCCACCCATGCCCCCGCCCATGGTGGCGCTGTGCCAGCGGAACGGCGTCGACGCGGGCAACGGCTCGATGGAGCGGAGGCAGGCGGCGACGTCCTCAGCCGCCTGCGGATCGGCACGCCCCAGTAACGGCCAGGCACGACATAGCAGTTCACCCCAGCGGTCGGCCTGCTCGCCCGGCGACAGCGAATGCTCCGCGGCGGGGTCCGCGGGGAAGATGCGATACGGGCCGAGGTCGCTGAGGTGAACCTCTTTCGGCCCTTCGGGGAGTTCGAGTACGAACGTGGTCGGCGGCTGCCATCCGGGGGCGGCCTGTCGGCAGGGAAAGGCCACGTGGAGCGTTTCGCCGCCGTGGCGGAGCGTCAGCGCGGCACCGTCGAAGTCCGCCTGTACGGCCCCCGAACCCGCTTCGCCGGGGAGGGTGGCGCGGCCCAGCGAGGGCAGCCAGACCGTCCCCGAGCGCGAGGGGAGGGGGAGCGAGAAGGACAGGCCGGTCCGTATCGCGGAAGCCGCGGCGATGAGATGCAGTTGCCCGGTGTCCGCCCACAGGGGCTGATCTTCGTCCGGCGAAACCTCATCCTCACGTAATCGGCGCAGCGTGTGCTGGAGCCAGACCCCGGTCTCCGGCAGCAGCAGGAGGTCGTCGGTCACCGCGCGGCTCAGCCGCTCTGCGTCGCTGAGCAGTTCCCATGCGTGGTCGAGATGTTCCAGGGGGCCGATGGCATCCGGACGGTCGGCCGCCATGGCCATGAGGAGTCCCAGCAGAAGCAAGCGATGGCTGCGCTCCGCGTCCCAGAGGTGGGCGATGACCACCGCCCCACCGCCACCGGCGGCCAGGGCGTCGAAGTGGCGCGGGGGAAGCCCATGCCGCGGAGCGCGCGCCGAAGTCGGAGGACGGTGCCGCTGGAAAGGATCTTCGCCGCCGCTGCCGACTGGCGTCACACGGTCCAACTGGGCTTGGTGGTGTCACCGGCGAGGACAGCGGCCGAACCGCAGAGCTTCCGCAGCAGTTGGGCTTCGATCTGATCCCACTCCAGTCCGGAATCCGCGCGTAGGTTCCCAAAACTGACGCCCGTCAGATCGAGCAGTTCCGATTCGATCACGGTCCCAGGCCGATCCATCCCGCGCTGACCTCCCCGATTCCGGGCCTGACCTCTCCCGTCCACCCATCATGTCCCAGCGCGGGAGCGACGGGTAGCCGCGTCTCGGACACCTTTTCACCAGGGTCACTACTCAACCAGCGTCGAAACCGGGCATTTCGGCCAGCACCTCGGCCAACTCGCCCAGCGCATACGACCCGGAGTCCGCCATCTCGACGGCCTGCCACAGCAGGGTGAGACCGCCGGGAAAGGCCAGGCAGGTCTCCACCACGCCCACCAGGTCCACCCGGGTGATCGGCGATCGGGGCAGACTGCCGTGGATCTCGGGTGGGAGCAGTCCGAGTACTTGGGCGCGTGCGGCCGGATCGGACATCACCGGGACCGCCTCCAGCGCCAGAACCAGCCGCTTGCGCTGCTCGAGGCCGGGCCGGGCGCCCGGCCTCGCGGGCGGCTGTGGGCCCTGGCCCTCGCCGTGTCCTCGCTCCGGCATCCGTTCGCCCCCTTCGACGCCCGGAAATGGACTCTATCGCCGATGGCGAAGCCCAACAGGGCGGGTGAGCCACCCTCCGGAGACGGCGAGGCAGCCGATGGAGCATTTACGCAAGCGACTTGCATAACTTGCGATACTCTTGCGTGTATGACGCGACGACTTGCCGAAGTGGCGAAAAAGGTGGGGGTCAGCGAGGCCACGGTCAGCCGGGTGCTCAACGGCAAGCCCGGGGTGTCCGAAACCACCCGGCAGTCGGTGCTGGCCGCCCTGGACGTCCTCGGCTACGAACGGCCCACGCAGCTGCGCGGCGACCGCGCCCGCCTGGTCGGACTGGTCCTACCCGAGCTGCAGAACCCCATTTTCCCGGCGTTCGCCGAGGTCATCGGTGGGGCACTGGCCCAGATGGGGCTGACTCCGGTGCTGTGCACCCAGACCAAGGGCGGGGTCTCCGAGGCCGACTATGTGACCCTGCTGCTGCAACAGCAGGTCTCCGGTGTGGTGTTCGCCGGCGGCCTGTACGCACAGGGCGACGCGGAGCACGGCCACTACCGGCTGCTCGCCGACCGCAACATCCCGGTGGTACTGGTCAACGCGGCCATAGAGCAGCTCGGCTTCCCCGGTGTCTCCTGCGACGACGCCGTGGCGGTGGAGCAGGCCTGGCGCCATCTGACCTCCCTCGGCCATGAGCGGATCGGACTCGTGCTCGGGCCGGGTGACCACATGCCGTCGGCCCGCAAGCTTGCCGCCGCCCGAGCCGTCGCCGGCGATCTGCCGGACGAGTTCGTCGCCCGGGCCATCTTCTCGATCGAGGGCGGCCAGGCCGCGGCCTCCCGGCTGATCGACCGGGGGGTCACGGGCATCGTCTGCGCCAGCGACCCGCTGGCCCTGGGGGCCATCAGGGCCGCGCGCCGCAAGGGGCTCGGCGTGCCGTCGCAGATATCGGTCATCGGCTACGACGACTCCGCGCTCATGAGCTGCACCGAGCCGCCGCTCACGACCGTACGCCAGCCCATCGAGGCCATGGGCAGGGCGGCGGTGGAGCTGTTGAACGCGCAGATCAGCGGATTGGCCGTACAGGCCGAGGAGTTGCTGTTCGAGCCTGAACTGGTGGTGCGCGCCTCCACCGCGCAAGCCCCGCAGGGGTGAACTCGACCCGACCCCGGACAAAGCTGCTTCCTGTCGATTGTTTTCAGTTTCTGCGCGACATCTTGCAGCACGATGTCGACGGTGCTTGAGTGTGCGGCGCACCCACGGCTGTGTGCGCTCCGCCCACCGGCGTGGGGCTTCCCTGCTCCTGTCCAGAGGGGTCCACCATGAGAAGCACCGGGTTCCGTCGTCGCCTCATCGTGCTGAGTGCCTGCGCCCTCGTCCTCACCGCATGCGGCTCGGACAACGACGCCGCGAGCGGAAAGACGCGTATCACCGTCAACTGCATGCCGCCCAAGAGCGCCAGGGTCGACCACGCGTTATTCGCGGAGGACGTCGCCTCCTTCGAAAAGCGGAACCCGGACATCGATGTTGTCACACACGACGCGTTCCCCTGCCAGGACCCGAAGACGTTCGACGCCAAGCTCGCCGGCGGCCAGATGGAGAACGTCTTCTACACGTACTTCACCGACGCCAAGCACGTCGTCGACATCCGTCAGGCCGCCGATCTCACCCCGTACCTCAAGGAGCTGAAGAGCTACGACACCATCCGGAAGGAACTGCGCGACATCTACACGGTCGACGGCAAGGTCTACGGCATCCCGCGCACCGGCTATTCGATGGGCCTGATCTACAACCGCAAGCTCTTCGAGAAGGCCGGCCTCGACCCCGACAAGCCGCCGACGACCTGGGACGAGGTCCGCGCCGACGCCAAGAAGATCGCGGAGCTGGGCGGCGGAACCGTCGGTTACGCGGACTACAGCGCGCAGAACCAGGGCGGCTGGCACTTCACGGCGGAGCTGTACTCCCAAGGCGGCGACGTCGTCAGCCCCGACGGCGAGAAGGCGACCATCGACACCCCCGAGGGGCGCGCCGTCCTGCAGAACCTGCACGATATGCGCTGGGTGGACGACTCCATGGGCAGCAAGCAGCTCCTCATCCTCAACGACGTCCAGCAGCTGATGGGCTCCGGCAAGCTCGGTATGTACCTCGCCGCGCCCGACAACATCCCGATCCTGGTCAAGGAGAAGGGCGGCGACTACAAGGACCTCGCCATCGCCCCCATGCCCGGTGGCAAGGGCACGCTCATCGGCGGCGACGGCTACATGTTCCACAAGGGAGACTCCCCCGCCCAGATCCGAGCCGGTCTGAAGTGGCTCGACCACATGTTCCTCACACCGGGCAAGGGCTTCCTCGGCGACTACGCCCGCGCCAAGAAGCGCGACGCCCCCGTCGGCCTGCCTGAGCCGCGGCTGTTCACCGGCGCCGCCGACGCCAAGGACCAGCGGGTCAAGATGGCCAACGCCAATGTCCCCGTGGAGAACTACCGGGCCTTCCTCGACGGCAACCAGGACCTGCGGATGAAGATCGAGCCGCCGAAGGCCCAGCAGATCTACTCCGTCCTCGACGGAGCCGTCTCCGCGGTCCTGACCAAGAAGGACGCCGACATCGACGCGCTCCTCGATGACGCCTCCGGCAAGATCGACAGCATTCTGGCGCGGAGCTGACACCGATGACCAGGACCGCGACCCGGCGCCCCGCCGACGCGATCGCCGTACGGCCCGTCCAGGCACCGCCCCCGGTGGCGGGCCGGGGGCGGCGGCGCCTGCACGACCAGGCCCGCGCCTACGCCTTCCTCCTCGGCGGCCTGCTCTGCTTCGCCCTCTTCTCCTGGTATCCGGCGATCCGCGCGGTGGTCATCGCCTTCCAGAAGTACACACCGGGCTCCGCGCCCGAGTGGGTCGGCACCGCCAACTTCACCCAGGTCCTGCACGACCCCGAGTTCGGTGCCGCCTGGCGCAACACGCTCACCTTCACCGTGCTCGCCCTGCTCATCGGCTTCGCGATCCCGTTCGTACTGGCGCTGGTGCTGAACGAACTCCGGCACGCCAAGGCGTTCTTCCGGGTCGTGGTCTATCTGCCGGTGATGATTCCGCCGGTGGTCACCGCCCTGCTGTGGAAGTGGTTCTACGACCCCGGCGCCGGTCTGGCCAACGAGGCTCTCCGCTTTCTGCACCTGCCCACCTCGAACTGGACCAATGGCGCCGACACCGCCCTGATATCCCTGGTCGCCGTCGCGACCTGGGCCAATATGGGCGGCACGGTCCTGATCTATCTGGCGGCGCTGCAGTCCATCCCCGGTGAGCTGTACGAGGCCGCCGAGCTGGACGGCGCGAACCTGTGGCAGCGCATCCGGCATGTGACCATTCCGCAGACCCGGTTCGTCATCCTCATGCTGATGCTGTTGCAGATCATCGCGACGATGCAGGTGTTCACCGAGCCCTTCGTGATCACCGGTGGGGGCCCGGAGGATGCCACGGTCACCGTTCTGTACCTCATCTACAAGTACGCCTTCCTCTACAACGACTTCGGCGGCGCCTGTGCGCTGAGCGTCATGCTCCTGGTGCTGCTCGGGCTCTTCTCCGCCCTCTATCTGCGACTGACCCGATCCGGGGAGGAGGACGCATGAGCACCCGGACCCTTGTCTCCCCCGCCGCCCTGGCCCGCCCCCGCGGCAAGGCCGTCTACTGGACCGTCTTCGCCGGCGTCGTCGTGCTCTTCGCGCTCGCCTTCCTGTTCCCCGTGTACTGGATGGTGACCGGCGCCGCGAAGTCACCGGACGAGGTGGCCCGGACGCCGCCCACCCTCGTCCCGTCCCACTGGCGCGTCAGCGGCTACACCGACGCCTGGGAGCTCATGCAGCTGCCGACCCACCTGTGGAACACGGTGGTCCAGGCGGCCGGGGCCTGGCTGTTCCAGCTGGTGTTCTGCACGGCCGCCGCCTACGCCCTGTCCAAGCTGAAGCCCGCCTTCGGCAAGGTGATCCTCGGCGGCATCCTCGCCACCTTGATGGTCCCGGCCCAGGCGCTGGTCGTACCGAAGTACCTGACGGTCGCCGACCTGCCGCTGCTCCACACCAGCCTGCTCAACGACCCTCTGGGCATCTGGCTTCCAGCGGTCGCCAATGCCTTCAACCTGTATCTCCTCAAGCGCTTCTTCGACCAGATCCCGCGCGATGTGCTGGAGGCCGCCGAGATCGACGGCGCCGGAAAGCTGCGCACCCTGTGGTCGGTCGTGCTGCCCATGTCGCGTCCCGTGCTCGGCGTGGTGTCCATCTTCGCGCTGGTGGCGGTGTGGCAGGACTTCCTGTGGCCGCTGATGGTCTTCTCCGACCCGGACAAGCAGCCGATCAGCGTGGCACTGGTCCAGCTGTCCCAGAACATCCAGCTGACCGTGCTCATCGCCGCGATGGTCATCGCCAGCGTCCCGATGGTCGCGCTGTTCCTCGTCTTCCAACGGCACATCATCGCCGGGATCAGCGCGGGCAGCACGAAGGGCTGACCCCGTCCGCAGCACGAAGGGCCGACTCCCGCCCCGCCCCTCGAGAAGAAAGGCACCGCCGTGGCACAGCCCACCCCTGCCCGGACGGACCGCGACTGGTGGCGTTCCGCGGTCATCTATCAGGTGTACGTGCGCAGCTTTGCCGACGGCGACGGCGACGGCACCGGCGACCTCGCGGGCGTCCGCGCCAGGCTGCCGTATCTCGCCGAACTCGGCGTCGACGCCCTGTGGTTCACGCCCTGGTATCTGTCGCCGCTGAAGGACGGCGGCTACGACGTCGCCGACTACCGCGCCATCGACCCGGCCTTCGGCACCCTGGCCGAGGCGGAGAAGCTGATCGCCGAGGCGCGGGAGCTTGGCATCCGCACGATCGTCGACATCGTGCCCAATCACGTCTCGGACCAGCACCCCTGGTTCCGCGCCGCGCTCGGCGGCGGTCCCGAGCGCGAGCTGTTCCACTTCCGGCCGGGCCGCGGCGACCATGGTGAGCTGCCGCCCAACGACTGGCGATCAGAGTTCGGCGGTCCGGCGTGGAGCCGGCTGCCCGAGGGTGGCTGGTATCTGCATCTGTTCGCCCCCGAGCAGCCCGACCTCAACTGGAGCCATCCGGCCGTCCGCCAGGAACACGAGGACATCCTGCGCTTCTGGTTCGAGCGGGGCGTCGCGGGCGTCCGCGTCGACTCGGCCGCCCTGCTTGTGAAGGACCCCCGCCTGCCCGACTTCGTCGAGGGTCGTGACCGGCACCCTTACGTCGACCGCGACGAACTGCACGACATCTACCGTTCCTGGCGGACGGTGGCCGACGCATACGGCGGGATCTTCGTCGGCGAGGTGTGGCTGCCGGACACCGAACGCTTCACCCGCTACCTGCGCCCCGACGAGCTGCACACCGCCTTCAACTTCTCCTTTCTGGCCTGCCCCTGGGACGCCCGGCGGCTGCGGGCGTCGATCGACGAGACGCTGGCCCAGCACGCTCCGGTGGGCGCGCCCGCCACCTGGGTGCTGTGCAATCACGATGTGACCCGCACGGTCACCCGCTACGGCCGCGAGGACACCGCCTTCGACTTCGCCACCAAGGCCTTCGGCACCCCCGCCGACCTCGCTCTGGGCACCCGGCGGGCGCGGGCCGCCGCCCTGCTGTCGCTGGCCCTGCCCGGCGCCGTCTACGTCTACCAGGGCGAGGAACTCGGACTGCCCGAGGCGGACATCCCTCGCGACCGGGTCCAGGACCCGATGCACTTCCGCTCCGGCGGCACCGACCCGGGCCGGGACGGCTGCCGGGTGCCGCTGCCGTGGGCGGCCGAGGCGCCGTACGCCGGCTTCGGCTCCCGCGTCGAGCCCTGGCTGCCGCAGCCCGCCGACTGGCCCGGCTACGCGGCCGACCGCCAGGCGCAGGACCCCGGCTCGATGCTCAGCCTCTACCGCGCGGCCCTCCGTATCCGCCGCGCCACGTCCGGCTTCGGCGACACCCCGCTCACCTGGCTCCCCGCCCCCGATGACGTCCTCGCCTTCGCCGGTGCGGACGGGCTCATCTGCGTGGTGAACCTCGCGGACACGCCGGCCCGGCTGCCCGCCCACTCCCGGCTCCTGCTGGCCAGCGGACCGCTGGACGACCGTGGCCGCCTGCCGCGGGACACCGCGGCCTGGCTGCGCGCCTGAGCCCCCCACCCCCACTGCACGGCGCTTCCTTCTCTCTCCCCCCACACAAAGGCATCAGCACATGCGCAGCAATACCTTCGGATCGGTCGGGCGTATGCCGGCGATCGGCGCGACCGTGGCCCTGGCGGCCGGCATGCTGCTCGTCCTGCCTCCCACCGCCGCGCACGCCGCCGCGGGCGCCGCCCTCCCCTTCACCTCGGTCGAGGCCGAATCGGCCACCACCACCGGCACCAAGATCGGCCCCGACTACACCCAGGGCACCCTCGCCTCCGAGGCATCCGGCCGCCAGGCCGTCCGTCTCGCCTCCGGCCAGCGCGTCGAATTCACCGCACCCCGCGCGGCCAACGCCGTGAACGTCGCCTACAGCGTGCCCGACGGCCAGTCCGGCACGCTCAGCGTGTACGTCAACGGAACCAAGCTCGCCAAGTCCCTGGCGGTCACCTCCAAGTACTCGTACGTGGACACCGGCTGGATCGCCGGGGCGAGGACCCACCACTTCTACGACGACGCCCGGCTTGTGCTGGGCCAGAACGTCCAGGCCGGCGACAAGATCGCCTTCGAGGCCGGCAACATCCAGGCCACCATCGACGTGGTCGACTTCGAGCGGGCGGAGCCGGCCGCCACGCAGCCCGCGGGATCGGTCTCCGTCACCTCGAAGGGCGCCGACCCGACCGGGCAGGGCGACTCCACGCAGGCGTTCCGCGACGCCATCGCCTCCGCCCAGGGCGGCGTGGTGTGGATCCCACCGGGCGACTACAAGCTGACCTCCTCCCTGAGCGGTGTCCAGAACGTCACTCTGCGGGGCGCAGGGCACTGGTACTCCACCGTGCGCACCTCGCGCTTCATCGACCAGTCCAGCTCGTCCGGCAGCGTCCACATCAAGGACTTCGCGGTCATCGGGGAAGTCACCGAGCGCGTCGACTCCAACCCCGACAACTTCGTCAACGGCTCGCTCGGCCCGAACTCCAGCGTGTCGGGCATGTGGCTGCAGCACCTGAAGGTGGGCCTCTGGCTGATGGGCAACAACGACAACCTCGTCGTCGAGCACAACCGCATCCTCGACACCACCGCCGACGGGCTCAACCTCAACGGCAGTGCCAAGGGCGTGCGCGTCCGCGACAACTTCCTGCGCAACCAGGGCGACGACGCGCTCGCCATGTGGTCGCTGAATGCGCCGGACACCGACAGCAGCTTCGAGAACAACACCATCTCGCAACCGAACCTCGCCAACGGCATCGCGATCTACGGCGGCACCGACATCGCGGTCAAGAACAACCTGATCTCCGACACCAACGCGCTCGGCAGCGGGATCGCCATCTCCAACCAGAAGTTCCTCGACCCCTTCCATCCGCTCTCCGGCACGATCACGGTCGACGGAAACACGCTGGTGCGCACCGGCGCCATGAACCCCAACTGGAACCACCCGATGGGGGCCCTGCGCGTCGACTCCTACGACAGCGCCATCAACGCCACCGTCAACATCACCAACACGACCATCACGGACAGCCCTTACAGCGCGTTCGAGTTCGTCTCCGGCGGCGGCCACGGCTACGCGGTCAAGAACGTCAACGTGACCGGCGCGACCGTGAAGAACACCGGAACCGTCGTCGTCCAGGCCGAGGCGCAGGGGGCGGCGAAGCTCGGCGGTGTGGCGGCCACCGGCGTCGGCGTGGCGGGCGTCTACAACTGCCCCTACCCTGCCGGTTCCGGCTCCTTCGCGCTCACCGACGGCGGCGGCAACTCCGGCTGGAGCAGCACCTGGTCGGACTGCTCCATCTGGCCGCAGCCCGGGCAGGGCAGCCCCGATCCGGACCCCACCCGCAACCTCCTCAAGGGCCGGCCGGCCACCGCGACCGGCTCGCAGGACGTCGGCAGCACCGACGGCTCGTCGTACTCCACGGTGGTCGACGTGCAGGACTGACCGCCACGGCGGGGTGTGGCGGTCGTGGTCGCCGTCGGGGATGTCACCCGGTGGTGGCCGGCCGCTCCCGCCACCAGGCCACCGTCGCCTCGACCTGCTCGTCGACGGGGGTGGCCCGTACGGCGAACTCGGCCTCGTAAGCGCTCGCGTCCACCACGAACGGCCGGTCGAACTGGTAACGGATCTCCTTCAGCTCGCGGAGCAGCGGGGAGAAGAGCGACGCGACGCCCAGTACGGCCGGCGACAGCCGGCGCACCGCGACCGGTCCCGTTCCCGCCTGGGCGGCGAGGTGGTCGACCATCTGCCGGGTGGACCGCGCGGGCTCCGTCGGTACGTGCCAGGCCCGTCCCCAGGCCCGTTCCTCGCCCGCGACCTCGACGAGGGCCCTGGCCACATCGGGGAGATAGCTCCAGCTGTGCGGGGCGTCCGGATCGCCGAGCGTGGAGACGGGCTTGCCGCGCAGCAGCCGCGGCATGACCCGGGCGGCCAGGTGGCCGCCGTCGGTCACGCCGGGCCCGAAGAAGTCCGAGGGCCGTACCTCGACCGCCTTGATACGGCCCTGTTCATGCAGTGTCCGCGCCTGCTCCCACACGGCGGCGCGGACCCGCCCCTTGGGGCCGGTCGCGGCGAGTGGCAGCTCCTCGGTCATGGGGCCGTCCACCGGACCGTAGCCGTAGAGGTTGCCCAGCATGACCAGGACGGCCCCGGTCGCCTCGGCCGCGGCGCAGAGCGACGAGGCCAGCGCCGGCCATTCGCCCACCCAGCGGTGGTAGGGCGGTGCGGCACAGCTGTAGATCGCGGCCGCGCCCCGCGCGGCCGCGGTCAGCCGCTCGCTGTCCGTCGCGTCCAGCGCGATGTGTTCGATGCCGGTCTCCGGGCTCCGGCCCGACCTGGTGATGACCCGCACCGTATGACCCTGCTCGGCCAGCAGCCGAGCGGTGGCGGCCCCTGCTGGCCCGGACCCTATGACGACATGGAGGCTCACCCGCACACTAGCGCGCGTATGCGGGGCGGCTCGACGGAGGGCCGCACAGGGCCGCGGCAGGAAGCGCCTACTTCAGCTGGACCTCGTCGTAGCGCCCCACCACGACGCGCGCCTGGTTCTCCAGGCTCTCCGAACCGGCCACCCAGTAGTTTCCGTGCCCCCTGGTGTCGGTGGACATCTGGTTGGCACCGAAGATGCGGTCGTGGGGGGTGATGAACTGGGTCAGACCCTCGTGGTGGCCGTGGGTGGGCGCCCCCAGCCTGGGGACCGGGTCGTCCTTCGCCTTCTGGTTCCACACATGCCCCGCGGGTACGTCCATGTCCTCGGCCCGCCCCACCTGGACGCCGGGGCTGCCGCTGAACATCACATCGTCCGCCTCGAGGGTGCCCTGGCGGGCGGCGGAACCCGCCACCACGCTCCCGTAGCTGTGGGCCTGCACCGAAAGATGGTCATTGGCCGACGGGCTGTGGGAGGTGTGCAGCCCCGACAGGAAGTCGTTGAAATCTCCCGCCGCCCGGTCGGCGTACCTGTCCAACGCGCCTTCCGGGAACATGTTCTGCGGAGCGTCGTAGCCCTGCCAGGTGATGGTCGACACCTCGGGTTCGCCCGGCATCGCGCTGGCGGCCTGCCACAGATTGGTGCCCCTGACGATGGGGGTGCGGATGGAGCCGAGTTTGCTCTTGGTGCCGTCGACCATCACCGCGGTGTGGTCGGCCGTGTCCGGGTTGCCGTTCGCGATGATCGCGCGCCCGTTGTTCTCGGGGTCGATACCCAGCAGATACGCGGGCGGCAGCCCGTCGCCGGTCGGTTTGTAACCGGAAGGTCTCTTGCTGGGATAAGGGTCGACCTTTCCCGTGACATCGAAACGCTCCTGAATGGCGTTCAGGCCGTCGAGAGAGGACTTCACATGCTTCCTGTGGTTGTCCCATTTGAGCCATTCCGGGTTGATCACGTAAGAGCGCCCGGCGAGGATATTCTTCGGCTTGGGCTCGGGCGGCAGATCCGCCAGCTCGGTCTGGTACTTCGCCCGCTGCTCATTGAGCACGACGCGGTTGGCCTCGTCGCGGTCCTCGACGGGGAGGCCGTCCAGCTTGCCGACGCTCGCCGGGAAGAGGGAGATGTACTCCGCCTGCTCCTCTTTGCTCAGGCTCTTCCACCAGGCCGCGTTGTCCTTGGGTGACTTGTCCTCGGGAACGTCGCGCAGATAGTCCCCGACCGTCTTCTCGACCGCCCCCCGGTCGTTGTCCGCGTCGATCCAGTCGTCCTTGGTGACCGACAGATCGGCCGTCGTGATCAGCTTGCCCAGGGTCTTGGCGTACTTGCCGTCCGCCTCGGTCGCGTCCTTGAGCGCGTCACCGATCCGGTCGGCGAACCCCTGGGCCCGCTGCTTCGGCGTCGTCGTGACAAACGGCGTACGGCCGCTCCCGGGCGGCTCGTACTCCTGGCCCGGAAGCAGCACCAGGGGCCGGTATTCCACCGAACCGTCTTCCTTGACGGTCATCCCCGCGTCCCGCGCGTCCTGAACGGCGTTGTCCAGTTTCTTCTTCGCCGCCCGCAACTCAGAGGCCAGCCCGTTCAACGCCGTCAGGATCAGCGCGCACTCCACCTGCATGTAGTGGAAGTTCCCGCTCAGCCGCTCCAGCCGCCCCAGCGCCGCACCGACCCCCTGCCCCTTGAGCCCCCCGCGAAGCTTCGCGTTGATCTCATTGTCCAGCCGGTCCTTGGCCGCACTGGCACTGCTGCTCACCTTGTGCCAGCCGTCCGCCGCCTGCTCGAACTGGCCAGGATCGACCGCCTTCAACTGCGCGAAAGTCACCATGCAGCGGACCCCCGTCCCCGAACTTAACCAAGCGCAATAACGGACGGGAAGTTTACGTGAGTTCCGCTGCGTGGGTGTGGGTACCGGGAATCACCTCGACAGCTCAGCTCCACGCACCACATGGGTGAGGGGACTCCCGTTCGCCAGACGGGTGATGTTGGCGGCGATCTCGGTGGCCCGGTCGGCGAAGGTTTCCTCGGTATGGCCGGAGTTGTGCGGTGTCATCACCACATTGGGCAGGGTGTGGAACGGCAGCCGGCTCGGGGCGTGCGGCGGGCCGGCCCACCATACGTCGAGGGCCGCGCCGGCGATGGTGCCGGCCGACAGCGCCTCGTACAGTGCCTCCTCCTGAACGACGGGGCCGCGGGCGACATTGACGAGAAGCGCGTGGCGGCCCATCGCGGCCAGCTCGGCCGGTCCGATCAGCCCGCGGGTCGCGGGGCCCAGCGGAACGGTGACCACGACGATGTCGGAGTCGGCCAGCAGTTCCGGCAGCCGGTCCGTGCCGCCCACCCAGTCGGGGCGCAGATCGTCCGGCAGGGGGGCCGACGGATCGCGGCGTACGGCCCGTACGCCCAGGCCCACCGCCTGGCACAGCCGGCCGATCTCCGTCCCCGTCTCCCCGAAGCCGATCACGCCGACGCGCCGCCCCCGCAGGGTGTCCCCGAACGGCAGCGTGGCGTCGACGGCGACGTTCCGCCACCGCCCCGCGCGCAGCTCCTGATCGGCCGCGAGCACACGCCGGGACAGCATCAGCACACACATCAGGACGTGTTCGGCGATCGATCTGCCGTGGTGGTGGGTGTTGGCCACGATCACATCCGGCCCCAGTGCCCCCAGGGGAATGCCGTCGTAGCCCGCGCCGACCACATGGACGAGCCGGAGCCGTCGGGCCCGCCGCGCATCGTCCTCGGTGAGCTGTGAGCCGATGTATACGTCGATGTCGCCGATGGCGTCGGCGATCCGCTCCGCGTCCCAGTCGGAGGCCTCCAGCCACTCGTGGTGACCCTCGGTACGCGTCCTCAGCCGCTCGCTGAACCTGCTCAGGATCCGGTGGTTGAGCATGATGCGCATGGCGCGGTCACCACCGGGGGGTGGTGGGGTCGAAGTCGGGGTCGAAGCGGCGCATATAGCCGGTGTCGTCGCGGTCGCGCAGCCCACAGTCGAGGTACTGCTGGTGCAGCCGGGCGAGCGCGTCCCGGTCGAGCTCCACGCCGAGTCCGGGGGCGGTGGGCACGTCGACCTGCCCTTCGGTGAACCGCAGGACTCCGGGGGCGATCACGTCCTCGTCCGGCCGCTTCCACGGCCAGTGCGTATCGCAGGCGTAGGTCAGCCGTGGCGTGGCGGCGGCCAGATGGGTCATCGCGGCGAGGCTGATGCCCAGATGGGAGTTGGAGTGCATGGACATGCCGAGGCCGAAGGTCTCACAGATCGCACCGAGTTGCGCAGCGCGCCGCAGACCGCCCCAGAAGTGGTGGTCGGACAGCACGATGCCCACCGAGCCCTGCGCGACGGCGGGGGCGAGGTCGTCGAAGGAGACGACGCACATATTGGTGGCGAGCGGTGTGTCGGTCTGCCGTGCCACGGCCGCCATTCCGGCCAGGCCCGGGGTCGGATCCTCCAGGTACTGGAGGGTTCCGTCGAGTTCCCGCGCGACGTGGAGCGAGGTCTCCTCGCTCCACGCACCGTTCGGGTCGAGCCGCAGCGGCAGTTCGGGGAAGGCCTCCCGCAGGGCGCGGATCGCGGCGATCTCCTCGTCGGGAGCGAAGACGCCGCCCTTGACCTTGATGGAGGAGAAGCCGTACTGGTCGATCATGCGCCGGGCCTGTTCGACCAGCCCCTCCGGGTCGAGCGCGGCGCCCCAGTCGTCGTCCGGCTGATCCGGGTGTCCGGCCCACTTATAGAAGAGGTAGGCGCTGTAGGGGACGGAGGGACGCACGGCGCCGCCGAGGAGGTCGCTGACCGGCCGCCCGACCAGCTTGCCCTGGATGTCCAGCGCGGCGACGTCGAACGGGGACACCACGCGGTCCACCGTGCTGCTGCCCGTGACCATGCCGGACATGCCATCGCCTCCGGAGGTGTCCGAACCGAGCGCGCGGCGGGTGCGCAGCAGCAGGTCGTTCAGGCTCCAGACGTCCATGCCGACGAGTTCCTCGGCGGTCCGGCGCACCCGCTCCAGGTGCACGCTGCCGCCGTAGGTCTCACCGATGCCGGTGACGCCGCCTTCCGTGGTGACTTCGACGATGGTGCGCAGCGCGTACGGCTCATGCACTCCCACCGTGTTGAGCAAGGGGTAGTCCCGGAAAGCCACCGGGGTCACCGTGACTTCGGCGATGCGTTCAGCCGTCCCAGCCATGAACACCGTCCTCATATGTAGCTGACGTCTTCATTTGTAAACAGGGGCGATCCGGCTGTCAATGCTCCGGCACCGGTGTGAGGAGGCTGCCCTCGGTCATGAACCGGTGCAGATTGCGGAAGGTGAGCTCGCCCATGGCCTCACGTGTCTCATGGGTGGCGCTGGCGATATGCGGAAGCAGGACAACTGTGTCCAGGTCCAGCAGATCCTTGGGGACACGGGGCTCATCCGCGAAGACATCGAGCGCCGCGCCCGCTATCCCACCGTTGACCAGGGCGTTCACCAGAGCTGGCTCATCGATGACACTGCCCCTGGAGACATTTACCAGATAGCCCTGGGGGCCGAGCGCGTCGAGCACACTCGCCGAGACCAGGCCCTGGGTGGCACCGCCTCCGGAGACCGCCGCGACCAGCGCGTCGCACTCCGCGGCGAGCTCGGTGGGCGAGGACACGCGGCGATAGCTCACGTCCTCGACGGGCGTACGTGAGCAGTAAAGGAGCTCGACATCGAAGCCCTCGAGCCGCCGGGCGATGGCGCGGCCGATCCTGCCGAGCCCGAGGATGCCCACGCGCTTTCCGCTCACCTTGGACGCGAGGGGGAAGGCGTCCTGGAGCCAGTCGCCGCGGCGGACGAAGCGGTCGGCGGCCGACAGCCGGCGCATCACATCGATCAGGGCACCGACGGCGAGATCGGCCACGCAGTCGGTGAGGACGTCCGGGGTGTTGCTGACATCGATACCGCGCGACCTGGCCCGGGCGACGTCCGTGGTCTCGTAGCCGACCCCGAAGTGGACGATCGCGCGGAGCTCGGGCAGGGCGTCCATCAGCTCGTTCGACACGCCGATCCGGGCGCTGGTCACAGCCGCCACCACTTCGCCGCCGTGGTCCCGCAGATAGGCCTCGGGATCGGGCAGTTCCGCGAGCCGCACGGTGTGATGGTGCTCGGCCAGCGCGGACTCCAGCGTCGGCAGCAGAGGACACACCTGCAACACGGTGCCGGCGGTGCCAGTTGAGGAAGGCATGGGGCCACTCCCGTTCTTGTGGAATGGGCGGGAGCGTATGGCTGATTTCGATGCGTGTCTAAGCTCAAAACTGTATCGCTCGATACCTTCTCCATATCAATGGGCGGCCGCGGGGCCCGTCCCGACCTGCGGCGGACCGCGCAACCAACGCTTTGGCCGCACCCCTTGACGCCCCTGCACCTCGGCCTTAGCTTCGGCGTTTACAAATGCAGACCGGGTACGCATGTATGGACAGCCATGTCAGCAATCGCGTCTCCGGCGGCACCACTTCAGCCCTTTCGGAGATACGCCGACGATGAAGTCCTCCGTACGCTCCTTGCCTCGCCCAAGAAGGTCCCGAGCACACCCCGTTCTCAGCGTTCTCGCCTCGGGCACGATGCTGCTGACCAGCGCGTGCACCGTGGCGAACAGCGACAGCGCCGGTGACGCCGGCAGCGCGGACGGCAGCACGCTGCGGGTGGTTCTCACCCAGGAACCCCCGACGCTGGAACCCTGCGAGTCATCCACAACCGCGACCGGTGTCGTGGTCCGCTCCAACATCACCGAACCGCTGATTGAACGGGACCCCACCTCGGGCAAACTTGAACCGCTGCTGTCCACCGGCTGGCGGCAGACAAAGCCCACCACGTGGACCTTCGACATCCGCACCGGCGTGACCTTCCAGAACGGGCAGCCGTTCACCGCGAAAGACGCCGCCTTCTCCATCGACCGCGCCGTCAACTCCGATCTCGCCTGCAACGTCGACGGCTATGTCTTCGGCGACGAGAAACTCGATGTGCGCGCCGTCAGCCCCACCCGGCTGACCGTCACCACCAAGAAGGCCGACCCCATCCTCCCGCTGCGGATCAGCTTCATCGAGGTCGTACCGCGCACCACCGACACCAAGGCCAAGGTGCGCATACCGATCGGCACCGGCCCCTACGCCGTCGAGAAGTGGCAGACCGGTGTCTCGATCTCCCTGGCCCGCAACAACAAGTACTGGGGGAAGGCTCCCGCCTACCCCCGGGCCACCTATGTCTGGCGCAGCGATGCCAGCGTCCGAGCCGCCATGATCAACAAGGGCGAGGCCGACATCACCACATCGCTGGACCCCATGGACGCGACCAAGGAGAACTCGGTCGCCTACCCCAACAACGAGACGACCGCCCTGCGGCTTGACGGCCGCGAGGCACCGCTCAATGACATCCGGGTGCGCAAGGCGATCGGCATGGCCATCGACCGCGACGGCATCATCGACGCCCTGCTCGACGGGAAGGCCAAACCCGCCGCGCAACTCGTCCCACCCGGTGTGGTGGGCCACAACGACGACCTCGTCCCTCCCTCGTACGACGTGGCCAAGGCCCGTGCGCTGGTCAAGGAGGCGGCCGCCGACGGTGTCCCCGTCAACCGGCGGATCACCATCGTCGCGCGCAACGGCCAGTTCGCCGGGATCGCGGAGACGGCCGAGGCCCTGCAGTACGAGATGGATCAGATAGGGCTGAACGTAAGGATTCGTATGGCGGACACGGCCACCAGTCTTCAGTACCAGCTGCGTCCGCTGCCCCGCGGTGTCGGGCCGATCGCGATGCTGGTCATGCACGGCAACCAGGCCGGGGACGCGGCCTTCACCACCAGTCAGTACCTGCTGAGCAACGGCCCGCAGTCCACGTTCGGCACCAAGGAGCTCGACCGGCGGATCGCCGCGGCGAACGAGCTGTCCGGCAAGGCCCGTGCGAAGGCCTTCGCGGATCTGCTCGCCTATCAGAACAAGACAGTCGCGCAGTTCGCCTATCTGGCTCATATGCGCGGACTGCTCGGCCTGTCGCCGTCGGTCCGGTACCGGCCGAACTCCGCCACCGGAGACGAGATGCGGCTGGCCGAGGCCAGCCCGGTGAAGGCGGGGAAGCACTGATATGACGTCCTTCCTCGGCAAGCGGATCATCTCCAGCGCGATCCCGCTGGTGTTCGTGGTGCTGGGCGTGTTCTGCCTGGCACGCCTGACCGGCAACCCGGTCGACCTCTATCTCCCACTGAGCGCCACCCCGCAGCAGCGCGCGGAGTTCTCCGCCGCACACGGCTTCGACGACTCGATCCCGGTGCAGCTGTGGGACTACCTCGGCCAGGCCGTGCAGTTCGACTTCGGCACCTCGCTGCGCACCGGGCAGTCGGCCGCCACGATGGTGCTCGACGCGTTTCCCGTCACGCTCCAGCTCGCCGGTATGACCATGCTGCTGGCGATCCTCGGCGCGCTGCTGGTCGGCAGCCTCGCCGCGTACCGGCCCAACTCGCTCATCGACCGGATCGCCGGTCTGCTGTCGATGATCGCGGCCAGCATCCCCGACTTCTGGTTCGCCATCATGGGTGTGCTGGTCTTCGGAGTGGGCCTGGACTGGCTGCCGACCTCCGGCACCCTGGGCGGCCCCGAGGTGTGGGTGCTGCCCATCGCCACCTTGCTGATCCGCCCGTTCGGCGTGCTCGTCCAGGTGGTCCGGGGCAGCATGGTCGGCGCGCTGTCCGCGCCGTACGTCAAGGTCGCCCGCAGCAAGGGGGCCGGCGCCGGGCGCGTGGTGTTCGGACACGCCCTGCGCAACGCCGTCACGCCCGTCCTGACCGTCGCCGGGGACCTCACCGTCGGTCTCGTCAACGGCGCGGTGATCGTGGAGACGATCTTCGGCTGGCCCGGAATCGGCAAGCTCATGATCGACTCGATTCTGCAGCGCGACTTCGCGGTACTCCAGGCCGCCGTTCTGATCACCGCCGTGACGATCTTCGCGCTGAACATCCTCGTCGACGTCTGCCACGCCTTGATCGACCCCCGAGTACGCCAGGCGGTGCCGGCGTGAGCGAAGGAGCCACCATGACCGATCCCGCTGACCGTCCCTCCGACGGCACCGCCTCCGCACCTGAAACCACTGCCACTTCTGAAGCCGCGTCGCCGCGCACCCGCCCGCCCCGCTGGTGGCTGCTGCTCGGCCGGGACCGGGGCGCGGCCGTCGCGGCCGTCATCCTCGCCCTGGTGTTCCTGGTCGCGCTGCTCGGCCGGCTGTTCATCGGCGACCGGGCGATACGGCAGGACCTACGCGCCTCGCTGCGCCCGCCGTCCTTCGACCACGGCTTCTACGGGCTGCTCGGCACGGACGTACTGGGCCGCAGCGTGCTGGCCCGGCTGATCGAGGCCGCCGGGACGACGTTGTACGTCGCGGTGCCCGCGGTGCTGTGTTCGCTGCTGATCGGCTCCGCGCTGGGGATGTGGGCCGGCTACCACGGAGGCTGGCGAGAGAACATCGCGATGCGCGCCGCCGATGTCATCCTCAGCTTCCCGTCCCTGCTGATCGCGGTGGTCGTGCTGTATGTCTTCTCGCCCAGCGCGCTGAACATCGTGCTGATCCTCGCCGTCGCGCGTATCCCCGTCTATCTGCGCACCGCCCGCGCGGAGTCGGCCGAGCTCAGGAGCCGGCTGTTCGTCGACGCGGCCCGGACCTTCGGCACCCCGAGCCGGCAGATCATCTACCGGCACATCCTGCCGATCGCGCTGCCGACGCTGCTGACGGTGGCCACGCTCGACTTCTGCTTCGTCATGCTGACCGAGTCCAGCTTGAGTTTCCTCGGCATCGGGATCCAGCCCCCCGATGTGAGCTGGGGGCTGATGGTGGCCCAGGGCCGCCAGTATCTGCAGACCGCCTGGTGGATCGCCGTGCTGCCGGGCATCGCCATCGTACTCACCACGGTGTCGGCCACGGTGCTCGCCGCCTGGGTGCGCCTGGCCACGGATCCCGCGCAGCGCTGGCGTCTGACGCTGCCCAAGAAGCGGCGCGGGGCCCGAGCCGCTGTTTCCCCGGAGGTGATCGCGTGAAGCCGTCAACCCTGCCCGCGCCCGCCGCGGCCGAAGGCGCCGCGCTCGAGGTCGAAGGGCTCCGCGTCGAACTGCGCACCCCCTCCGGCACGGTCCGCGCCGTGGACGACGTCAGCTTCAGCGTGCGCAAGGGCCGCACACTGGCGCTGCTGGGCGAGTCCGGCTGCGGAAAGTCCATGACCGCCCTGTCGATCGCCGGGCTGCTCGACCCGGTGGCCGAGGTGACCGAGGGATCCGTACGGGTCTCCGGCACCGATGTGCTGCGGCTCAGCCCGGCGGGCCGCAGAAAGCTCGCCGGCCCCGGTCTGTCGATCGTCTTCCAGGACGCGCTGACCGCGCTCAACCCCGTACAGCCGGTCGGCAGGCAACTCGCCGAGCCGTTCCGCATCCATCGCGGGCTGTCGCGGCGCGAGGCCAAGGAGAAGGCGATCGAGCTGATGACCCGCGTCGGCATCCCCGAACCGCGACTGCGGGCCCGCTCGTACCCGCATCAGTTCTCCGGCGGTATGCGCCAGCGTCTGCTGATCGCGATGGCCGTCGCCCTCGACCCCGACGTACTGATCGCCGACGAGCCCACGACCGCGCTCGACGTCACCGTGCAGGCGCAGATCATGCGGCTGCTGCGGGATCTGCAGACCGAGCGGGACATGGCGATCGTCCTGATCACCCACGACCTGGCGGTGGTCGCCCAGCGCGCCGACGATGTGGTGGTCATGTACGCGGGCAATGTGGTGGAGACCGGCCCGGTACAAGAGGTGTTCGCCCGCCCCCGCCACCCGTACACCAAGGGATTGCTCGACTCCGTACCCGAGCATGCCGTCAGGGGCCGCCCGCTGCCCGCCGTGCCGGGCAGCCCGCCCGAGCTCAGCGCGGTCCCCTCCGGCTGTGTCTTCCAGGCCAGATGCCCGCTGGCCAGGGAGCGCTGCGCCCAGGAACGTCCTCTTCTGGTGTCCGTCGACGCCTCGCGCTCGGCCGCCTGCCACTTTTCCGAGGAGCTCGACCGTGTCTGAGATCTCTGGGGCCCCGACCTCCGGGGCCCCCGTCACCGAAACCGCCGCCACGGGCCCGCGCCGTGACAGCTCGGCCGGCTCCCCGCCCCTGCTCGAGGTCAGCGGTATCACCAAGTCGTTCGGCCATGGGCGCCGGCGTCTGACCGCGCTGGACGGAGTCGATGTGCGGCTCGAGCGCGGGGAGACCCTTGGCCTGGTCGGCGAGTCCGGATGCGGTAAGTCGACCCTGGCCAGGGTGGTGCTCGGGCTCGAGCGGCCGGACACGGGGACGGTGCGCTTCGACGGCACCGACCCGTTCACCCTCAAGGGCAAGGAACTGCTGGCCTGGCGGCGTCGGGTGCAGATGGTGTTCCAGGACCCGTTCGCCTCGCTCAACGCCCGGATGTCCGCGGCCGACCTCATCGGGGAGCCATGGCGCACCCACCGCGACATCGTGCCCACGGCCAAGGACCGGGAGCGGCGGGTACGTGAGCTGCTGTCCCTCGTCGGGCTGCGGGACAGCGACGCCCATCGCTACCCGAACGAGTTCTCCGGCGGGCAGCGGCAGCGCATCGGCATCGCCCGCGCGCTGGCGCTCGACCCCGACCTCATCGTGTGCGACGAGCCGGTGTCCGCGCTGGATCTGTCGGTGCAGGCCCAGGTGCTCAATGTGCTCTCCGAGCTGCGGGAAAGGCTCGGCGTCTCGTATGTGTTCATCTCCCATGACCTGTCAGTGGTCCGACATGTCTCCGACCGGGTGACGGTGATGTATCTGGGCAAGGTCATCGAACACGGCCTCACCGAGGACGTCTTCGACCGGCCCCTGCACCCCTACACCGCCGCCCTGATGTCGGCCGCGCCCACGCTCGACGTCTCGGGAGAGGCACGCGACGAGGAGATCCAGTTGCGCGGGGAGATCCCCTCCCCGTTCGATATTCCGTCGGGCTGCCGGTTCCGCACCCGCTGCTGGAAGAGCGAGGCCCGGTGCGCCGAGCACGCTCCCCTGGCGATCACCCGCGACGGCGCCGCGGACCCCGGGCGGGAACCGCATGAGGCGCTGTGCCACTTCCCGCTGGGCACCGGGCAGAGGGGAGCGTGAGCGCGCCGGAGTTCGCCCTGCTGTTCGTCACCGTGGCGGTCGGGTCGCTGCTCCAGGTCTCCATAGGCTTCGGACTCGGCCTGATCGCCGCCCCGGTGATCGCCACGCTGGACCCCTCGCTCACCCCGGTGGTGGTGCTGCTGCTCGCCACCGGGGTCACGGGCGCGGTCATGGCGCTGGAGGGCGGGCACGCGGACATACGAGGAGCGGGGTGGGCGCTGGTCGGCCGGGTGCCGGGCGTCCTGGGCGGCGCGGCGCTGGTCGCCCTGCTGCCTGCCCGGCAACTCGCCTTCCTCGTCGCCGCGGTCGTCCTCGCGGGCGTCGCGGTGAGCCTGCGCGGCTTCGTACCCCGTACGGGACGGCGGTCCGTGCTGCTGGCCGGGATGGTCTCGGGGGTGATGGGCACGGCCACCTCCATCGGAGGGCCGCCGATGGCCATGGTCTGGCAGCGCTTGAGCGGCCCGAAGCTGCGCTCCACGATGAGCGGGTTCTTCCTGGTCGGCTCCGCGATGAGTCTGGTCACGCTGGCGGCGACCGGGGCCGTGCACTCGAACAGCCTGCGGTACACCGCCCTGCTGGCCCCGGCCGCGGCGATCGGGGTGCTGCTCGCCCGCCCGCTGGCGAGCAGGCTGGACATGCGGCGTACCAGGTCCGCCGCCATGGTGCTCGCGGTGGCGAGCGCGACCGTGCTGGTGATCCAGCAGTTCGTCTGAGCCTGGCGCCGGCGCGTCAGGCGCTCGCCGCGCGCGCCGCCGCCAGGTCCGTCACCAGGCGCTCCTCGACCGGGACGCTCGGGTCGGAGTACTGACCGGACAGGCAGACGGGCCCCGACCAGCCCATGGCCGCCAGCCGGTCGAAGACGGCCGACCAGTTCGCCAGCCCCTCGGCGCCCGGGACGAACCACGGCTTCCAGTGGCCGCCGACCGACTTGCCGACCGTCTCGCCGGCCGACTCCCCGGCGGGCTCGACCGGCACGTGGAGGACGTTCTTGAGGTTGACGATGCCGAGCCGGTCCGCGACCAGCGGCAGCGTCACCCCGGGGTCGTCGCCCGCGAGCGCGTCGTGGGCCGCGTCCCACACCACCCGGAAACCGTCCATCGGCAGCCCGTCGAGAAGGTCCATCACACCCAGCGCGGAGGAGACGAAGCGCCCGTGGTGCGGCTGCACCCCCACCTGCACGCCGTACCGCTTCACCAGGGGCGCGGCGACCTCCAGGCGCTGCCGGAAGCGGTGTACGGAGGCGGTGTAGCCGTCGGGGCCGAGTTCGGCCATGACGCGGATCATCGGTACGTCCGCCGCCCGGCACGCCGCGAAGACGGGCTCGTCCAGGCCGCTCGCGACGCTGATGACCTCGACGCCCTCGGCCCTCAGCCGTGCGGCGAAGGGCGGCAGCAGCCGTTCCGCCTCGGCCGGGGTGACATAGGCGCTGTCCCGTACCGGGACCTCGGCGCCGCTGAAGCCGAGCCCGGAGACCAGCTTGCCCAGTTCGTCGCCGGGCAGGGCGGACCAGGGCTTGGTGAAGACGGACCACAGATATGTCATGGGTCAGCGGCCTCCGAGTCCGCTCATGGTGATGCCTTTGACGAACCATCGCTGGGTGAGGAAGAAGAGCAGGATCAGCGGGACGGTGGTGATGGTGGCCGCCATCAGCAGCAGGTTCCACTGGGTTCCGTTGGTGGACTGGAACACCTGGAGGCCGACCGACGCGGTCCTGGTGGCGTCGCTGTTGGAGATCACCAGCGGCCAGAGCAGGTTGTTCCACTGGCTGATGAACTTGAACACGGCCAGGGTGGCGATGGCCGGTACGGCCAGCGGGACGATCACCCGGATGAAGGTCTGCCAGCGGCTCGCCCCGTCCAGCCGGGCCGCCTCCTCGTAGTCGCGGGGGATGCCGAGGAAGAACTGCCGCAGCAGAAACACCCCGAGCGCGGTGAAGGCGTGCGGCAGGATCATCCCCGCCCAGGTGTCGACCCCGTGCAACTTGGCGACCAGGATGAACTGCGGGACCAGGGTGACCTGCGTCGGGATCATCAACGTGGCCAGATACACGCCGAACAGCACCTCGCGGCCCCGGAAGGCGAGCCGGGCGAAGGCGTACGCGGCCAGCGCCGCGGTGATCGTCTCCAGGATCGTGGTGCCACCGGCGAAGATGACGGTGTTGAGCAGATAGCGGCCGATGGGGACCAGGTCGAAGGCGCGGCTGATGTTCTCCGTATGCCAACTGCTCGGCCAGAACGAGGGCTTGGTCTGCATCGACTCGGTGTCCGACTGGAAGGCGACCAGCACCATCATCACGATCGGGGTGAGCGTGACCGCCGTGGCCAGGAAGCAGGTGAACACCAGCAGTTTCCGACGGGCGACGGGCGAGCGGCGCAGCGGCGCGAGTACGGGGATGTCAGTTGTCATAGTGCACGAGCCTCCGCTGGAGGAGGAACTGCATCGCGGTGACCACCGCGATGAAGGCGAACAGCACGATCGACTGCGCGGCCGCGTAGCCCTGCTCGTAGTTCTGGAACCCCGTTTGGTAGATGTACATGACGAGGGTGGTGGTACGTGACCCCGGCCCGCCGTCCGTCATCACCAGGGCCTGGTCGAACACCTGGAACGAATTGATGATCGAGGTGACGACGACGAAGAACATCGCCGGTGAGAGCAGTGGCAGCGTCACACTGCGGAAGGTCCGCCACGGTGTGGCGCCGTCGACCCTGGCGGCCTCGTACAACTGCTGCGGGATGGCCTGCAGTCCGGCCAGGAAGATCACCATGCCGAAGCCGAAGCTCTTCCAGACGCTCATCACGATCAGGGCCGGCATCGCCCAGTCGTCCGAGATCAGCCACGCCGGACCGTCGATCCCGACCACGCCGAGCACGGCGTTGACCAGTCCGTCGGTCGGGATGTAGAGCCAGACCCAGACGAATGCCACCGCGACGGTGATCGTGGCGTACGGCAGCAGGAGCAGCGACCGGAAGACCGCGATGCGCCGGAGCCCCTGGTTGAGCAGCAGGGCGAGGGCCAGGCTGACCAGCAGGGTCAACGGCACGCTGGCGAAGGTGAAGTACAGGGTGTTGCCGAATGCCGACCAGAACGTCGCGTCCGGTCCCAGCCGGGTGAAGTTGTCAAGACCCGCGAAGCTGGGCGGGCTGAACAGGTTCCAGTCGAGCAGCGAGATCACACCCGCGGCGATGACCGGGCCGGCGGTGAAGACGAGGAATCCGATCAGACTGGGCAGCAGAAACAGCCAGGCGGCGAACGCCTCCGAGCGGCGCCATCGGGGGCGCGGGGGCCGCGGAGTCGGGGTCCGGGATGCGGCGGTGCGGGTCTCGACAGCCATGGTCATCCTCACTCACCGCGCCGGTCGGCCTGTCGGACGGCGTCCCGGTGCTGACGCATCAGGACGTTCAGCCGGGGGTTGATGTTCTCGATGGTCTCGGCGACCGTCAGATCGCCGAGAAAGGCCCGCGGCAGCTCCTGGCCCATCAGCAGCCGCACCCGGTTCCAGTTGGTGGTCACGTCGAAGGGGTGGCCGCCGCCGACCTCGCCCTTGAGAATCTTCTGGACGACGCCGAGGTTGGCGGGCGGTGGTTTGAAGGCGCTGCCCGACGAGCGTCTGGCCGGGTTGTTGCGCCCGGCCGTCGCGTAGATGTCCAGCGCGCCGGTGCTGGTCAGGGTCTTCAGCAGCCGCCAGGCCAGGTCCAGGTCGGAGCCCTTGACGCCGGAGGGGATGCCGAAGCTGGAGCCCGATACGCGCGGCTTGCTGCCCGCGGGCCCCGCGGGGAAGGGGACGATGTCCCATTCGAAGGGCGCCTTGCGGACGTTGAGCACCTGCCAGGGCCCGTTCTGCATAAAGGCGACGTTGCCCTGGAGGAAGTTGGACAGGGCGGCGCCGCTGGCCTTCGCGCTGACCAGGTTGGTGATCGGCGGGGTCGCGCGGTCCTTGACGAACAGATCGATGACGAATTCGATGGCGTGCTGGGCCTCGGGGGCGTCCAGGGCGCTGCCGTCGCCTTTGTCGTTGATGACGTTGCCGCCGGCGGAGTAGATCCATGACACCAGGTCGTCGATGGCCGGACCGCAGGTGAATCCGTAACTGTCCTTGGGCCCGCTCAGCTCGATCGCCAGCTCCCGCAGGGTCTCCCAGGTCATGGGCTCGGTGGGGGACGGCGGGTCGATGCCGTGCTTGTCCAGCAGCGTCTTGTTGTAGTAGAGCACGGTGGGCGCCACGTCGAAGCCGATGCCGTACGTCTTGCCGGCGAAGGACGAGATCGACCGGATCGCGGGGTAGAAGTCGTCGAGGTCGAAGTCCGGGTCGTCGGCGATCAGATCGTCCAGCGGCCGGTGCGCGCCGCGCGCCGCGTAGGTCGGCACCATCCAGCCGTTGATGCCGGTGACCAGACTGGCCGTTCCGCTGACCAGTTGGAGGTCGAGTTTGGTGGCGTAGCTGTCCGACGGGGTGAGCGTCGAGACCGACTTCACGTGCATGCGTTTCTCGACGTATTCGCCGAACGAGGCCCAGACCTTGCCCTCCTCCGGGCCGTTGGACCACATGGACCAGGTGGCGGTGCCCGGTGGCGGGCCGGTCGAGCAGCCGCTCAGGCCCGCGACGGCGAGCCCTCCGGCGGCGGTTCTTCTGAGCAGGGTGCGGCGGGACAGGCTGGAAGACATCGTCGTCTCCTCGCTGTTCAAGGACGTGCTGTGCTGGGGACGCGTGCTGGGGGGCTCCGGTGAGGACGTGCGGTGTCAGGCGAACGCCAGGTCCGTCGACTCGGCGCGGATGCGCTCCTCGTCGACCTCGACACCGAGGCCGGGAGCGGTGGGGACGGTCGCGACGGCCGAGACGATGTCCAGGTTGTCGACGTAGAGATCGGACAGCAGCTCGGGGCCGTTCAGCTCGGCCGGAAGGGCCAGTTCCAGCTGGCTGAACAGATGCAGCGCCGCCGCGAAGCCGATACCGCAGTCGGTCAGCCCGCTGGCCAGCACCTCCAGACCGCCGGCCAGGGCGACTTGGGCGGTCTTCAACGCGCTCCGGATGCCGCCGGACTTGCAGAGCTTGACGACCACCAGGTCGGCGGCGTCGAGGCGGAGGGTACGGGCCAGGTCCTGGGCGGTGAAGCTGCCCTCGTCGATGGCGACCGGGAGGTCGATCATGCTGCGCAGCCGCTGCAGACCGAGGGTGTCGGTGCTCGGCACGGGCTGTTCCACGCAGTGGATCCCCGGCACGTCGTGCAGCGCGTGCAGCAGTCGCTTCAGCCCGCTCGGCCGGTAGGACTGGTTGGCGTCCAGCCAGATCGGCTTGGCTGCCGCGACCTCGGCGACGGCCGTGACGGCCGCGGCGTCGGCGTCGATGTCCCCGCCGATCTTCACCTTGTACGCCGGGTAGTCGGCGGACGCTCGGGCATGCTCGCGGACCGCGGACGGCTCGCCCACGCCGATGGCCGAGCAGAGCGGGATGGTGTCCCGTACCTTGCCGCCCAGCAGGGCGTGGACCGGCAGCCCGGCCAGTTTGCCCGCGGCATCGTGCATGGCGATGTCGACCGCGGCCCGGGCGAACGGAAAGCCGTTTGACACCGCGGGGCTCAGCCGACGGTTCGCGCGTGCGTGGAACAACTCCACGTCGAAGGGGGTGAGTTCGAGCAGCAGGGGCGCGAGGTGTCGCTTGATGACCACGGCGATCGTCTCGGCGGTCTCATAGCTCCAGCTCGGCAGGGCCCGCTGTTCGCCCCAGCCGACGACCCCGTCCTCCGTGGCGAGCCTGACGAAGATCACCAACCCCGCCTGGTCCGGGGTGCCGACGGTGCCGCTGCCGAGTACGAACCGCCGGGCGAACGGCACGGCCACGGGGAAGATGTCGACCGCCGTGATACGCGACATGGGAGGGTGGGTCCTTTCGCGGGAGACCTGAGGCGGGGGACCTGAGGGGGTGGGCCGGCAGGTGGTCATGCGGCGGTCGGCCATGCGGCGGGATCGACGTGGCTCGGGCCGTGGACGCCCTTGTCGAGCCAGTCCACGACATCGGCCAGCACATATCCGGCCAGCGCGAGATGCCCTTCCGTGGTGTCCCCGGCGATATGCGGGGTGAGCAGCAGATTCGGGCAGCTCAGCACGGGTTCGCCGAAGCTCGGGGGCTCGGGGTCGTACACATCCAGCGCGGCGAGGAGCCGGCCGGACAGGACGTGGTCGAGAAGCGCCGGCTGGTCGATGGCGGGGCCGCGCGAGGAGTTGACGACGATCGTGCCGTCGGGCATCGCCTCGATGAGCTGCCTGGTCACCATTCCCCGGGTCGCCGGCAGATCGGGTACGTGCAGCGAGACGAACGCACAGCGAAGCGTCTCCGCCAGCGTGGCGGTGCGGACGCCGAGCGCGGCGGCCCGTGTCTCGTCCAGATACGGGTCGTACACCAGCACCTCGCAGCCGAACGGCTTCAGCAGGGTGATCAGGGCGCGTGCGGTGGAGCTGGCTCCGACGATGCCCACGGAGCGGCCGGCGAGTTCGCCGCCCCTGAAGTCCTTCTGTTTCCAGCCGCCACCGCGCAGCGCGGCGTCGAACCGCGGCAGGCGGCGGGCGAGGGTGAGCATCGCGGCCAGGCAGTACTCCCCCACCGACCAGGCGATCCGGCCCGCGGCGGAGAAGACGGTGACGCCCTGGTCGAGCACCTGGCGGTCGATGAGCTTCTTCACGGTGCCAGCCGCATGGGCGACCACCTTGGGGCCGCCGCCGTCGGCCCAGAGCGACGCGTCCAGATGCGGGGTGCCCCAACTGGTCAGCAGTACATCGCAGCCGGCGGCCAACCGGGCCACTTCCCGGTCGTCCAACGCGCCCTCGGCCCAGGTCGCCTCGAAGTGTTCCTCGATCAGACGCCGGGCATCAGGGCCGCATACGTCGGCGGCGCGCTCGGGGGTCATGACGACGGCGAGTTTGGACACCATTGCTCCTCGTACCGGGTCTGCCTGCGCTGGTGTCACGACCGTAGGGACCCGCGGTTATGCCCGTCCAAGCCCCATTTCGCATTGCGCGATACCTTGACGGCATGGGCGTTTCTCTGCATAGCCCCGCGCCCGGTCCTCGGCTCGCACGGGGCGCCTAGGCGCTGACGGCCGCCCGCTCACGGGCCGCGCGCACCGCCGCGGACAGGCCGGTGATGTCGTACGCCCCTTGGTGTCTGCGCCCGTTGACGAAGAACGTGGGGGTGCCCGCCACCCCGCCGACATCCGCCGACTCCACGTCCTCCGCGACACGGGCCGAACCGGCGCGGGAGCGCATGTCCCGCTCGAAGCGCGCCACGTCCAGACCGATGTCCGCGGCGTAACCGCGCAGGTCGTCGAAGCGCAGGGCGCCCTGGTGGCTGAGCAGCAGATCGTGCATGTCCCAGTAGCCGCCCTGGAGGGCCGCCACCTCGGCGGCCTCGGCGGCCAGCTGGGCGTGGACGTGCACATCCGTCAGGGGGAGGTGGCGCCATACGTAGCGCACATCCCCGAAGTCCCCGAGGAGCTCACGGATGACCGGCTCGGCCTGGCCGCAGTAGGGGCATTCGTAGTCGCCGTACTCGACGACGGTCACCGGAGCATCGCGGGGTCCGCGCACATGGTCGCGGTGGGGGTCCACGGGTACGGGGAGGTCGATGATCATTTCGGCCTTGCCCAGCACCGCTCGCAGCTGGGCTTCCCGGGGAAGCGCCCCGACGGCGCGGGTGATCAGCCAGCTGATGACGAAGGAGCAGAGGACGGCGCTCAGGATACCGATCTTGGCGTCCTGGAGGCCGGTGCCGTGGAAGGCGAGGGTGGCGATCAGCAGGGAGACCGTGAAGCCCACCCCGGACAGCGAGCCCCCGACGGCGACGGCTCCCCACCCGACCGGCAGCCGGATACGGCCGCGGCTGAGCCAGGTGGTCAGTGCCGACGCGCCGATGACGCCGATCGGCTTGCCGAGGGTGTACCCGAGCAGGATGCCGAGGGTGACCGGTGAGGAGAACGCGCGTGACAGCTGCTCGCCGCTGATCGGGATGCCGGCGTTGGCCAGGGCGAAGAGGGGCACGATGACATAGCCGGCCCAGGGGTGGAAGATCTGCTGCAGGCGGTCGTTGGGTGAGATCGCGGAGGCCAGCCCGGCGCGGACCGAGCGCTCGAGTTCGGGTGTGGGCTGTTCGCGGAACAGCCGGAACAGCCCGGTGGCGCGCTCCAGGTCGCTGCGCGCCGCGGGGTAGGCGTAGGTCAGCAGCCCCATGGCCAACCCGATGACCACGGGATCCACACCCGATTCGAGCATGGCGGCCCAGCCCACCACCGCGAGCACCGCGTAGACGGCACCGCGGCGCACACCCAGCCGCCGCACCAGCAGGACGACGGCGAAGGTGCCCATGGCCACCAGCAGCGCCGGGACGGAGAGGCCGCTGTTGTAGGCGATGGCGATGACGGCCAGCGCCAGGAAGTCGTCGACCACGGTGATGGTGAGGATGAAAACCCGCAGACTGGAGGGCATATGCCGGCCGACCACGGCGAGGATCCCCAGGGCGAAGGCGGTGTCGGTGGACATGGCCGCGCCCCAGCCCTGCGCCGATGCCTGTCCGGCGTTGATCGCGAGGTAGATGGCGACCGGTACGAGCATGCCGCACAGCCCCGCCGCGACCGGCAGGGCCAGTCGGCTGCGTTCGCGCAGTTCCCCCATGTCGAACTCGCGCCGCGCCTCCAGGCCGACGACGAAGAAGAACACCGTCATCAGCCCGCTGTTGACCCATTCGCGCAGGTTGAGCGCGATGCCATGGGAGCCGAGCCGCAGGGACAGATGCGTATGCCAGAACGCCTCATAGGCCGAGGGCGTCAGATTGGCCCAGATGAGCGCGGCGAACGCCGCCGTCACCAGGACGGCGGCGCTGCCGGTTTCGGTCCGCAGGAAGTCACGGAGCGGGGAGTGCGAGTCGGCTGCGCAGGCGGTCTGCTCCGTGTAGTCGTTGGCCTCGGAGGACATGATCAGCCGCGCACCGCGCCCTGCCCGGACGGCATGGCCATATCGTCGGCGCGGTGGCCGTCGAGGGCCTTCTTCCGGTTGTTCGGCAGCTCTGTCAGGACGGTGCTCACTTCTACCTCGCGTCGTAATCCAAGTGTCCGACATGTCCGGCGGCCGTGCCCGCCGGGCTTGCGCCGACACTTCGCCGGGGCGGCGGCTCTCGCCGCAACAGCGACCACCAGCCGTTTCATTCCTGGGCGGCCGAATCGGTGCCCCGGCCTATACGAGGACCTTGACGAGGGCTTCCCCGACTGCGGTGGCCGAGGCCGGGTTCTGCCCGGTGACCAGACGGCCGTCGACGACCACATGCGGTTCGAAGTCGGGGGCGCCGGTGTGCTTGGCACCCCGCTCCTCGAGCTTGCTCTGCAACAGGAACGGCACCACGTCGGTGAGACCCACCGCGGCCTCCTCGCTGTTGGTGAACGCCGCGACGTTCTTGCCGTCGACCAGGTACGCCCCGTTGGACAGCTTGAGGTTGACCAGGCCCGCCGGGCCGTGGCACACCGCGGCGACCGCCCCTCCGGCCTCGTAGATGTCGCGCCCGATACGGGCGAGGCCGGCGCTGTCGGGGAAGTCCCATACGGTGCCGTGACCGCCCACGTACAGGATGGCGTCGTAGTCGCCGGGGGTGATGTCCTCCGGCCGGGCCGTCGCCGCCAGCTTCTCCGCGATGCGCGGATCCTCCAGGAATGCCTTCTGGACCGGATCGGACAGGTCGCGGCCGTCCATCGGCGGACGGCCCCCGGAGACCGAGACCAGGTCGACCTCGTAACCGGCGTCCGACAGGACCTTCCAGGGGTGCGCGGCCTCGCCCACATAGAAGCCTGTGGTCCGGCCGGTTTCGCCGAGTTCCTGGTGGCTGGTCAGGGCGAGCAGGATCTTTCGGGTGCCGGGCATGGCGGTCTCCTCTGTGCTTCCGATGTGCTTCCGATCGAGAGGGCCGCTCCCCGGCCCCCTCTGCGTCTCCGCAGCGTAGAGCGGCGCACCCATGGGCGACCAATGGGAAGATCGCCCCACATCCATCGGAAAACCGATGGATGTGCCGGACCCTGAGGAGCCCTGGTGGATCTGTCCCTGCTGAAGACCTTCCTGGCCGTCCACCGGTCCGGTTCCCTCACAGCGGCGGCGCGCCAGGTCGGCCGGTCCCAGTCCACCGTCACCGCGCAGATCCGCACGCTGGAGGAGCAGATGGGGCAGCAGCTGTTTCTGCGTATGCCACGGGGGGTCGTGCCGACGTCCGTGGCCGATGAACTCGCTGCCGAGGCCGGTCCGCATGTGGACGCCCTCGCCACCATCGCCGAGCGCGGCGTCGCCGGCCGGACCACCCCGTTCACCAAGCCCATGCATCTGGCCGGCCCCGCCGAACTCATGAGCACGCGGGTGCTGGCCGCGCTGGCGCCGCTGGTCCATGACGGACTACGGCTGAGGGTGACCCTGGGGCTGACCGACGAGCTGCTGGCCGGTCTCCCCGACGGCCGGTTCGACCTGGTCATCTCGACCCACCGCCCGCGCGGCAAGGCGATCGCTTCGGTGCCGCTCACGGATGAGGAGTTCGTCCTGGTCGCCGCCCCGCGCCTGGCCGCGCTCGTGGACGGTGGGCAGCTCATGCGCGGAGGGCCGGTGGCCCTGCGCGAGCTGCCTCTGATCAGCTATGCGGAGGACCGCCCCATCATCCGCCGCTACTGGCGCACCGTGTTCGGCACCCGCCCCACGAGCAGCCCCGCTGTCGTCGTCCCCGATCTGCGGGGTGTGCTGACCGCGACCGTCGCCGGTGCCGGAATCACGGTGCTGCCGCGCTATCTGTGCGCGAAGGAACTCGCTTCGGGTGCCCTGGTGCCGCTTCTGGAGCCCGAGATCCCGCCCATCAACACGCTCTACCTCGCCTATCGCGTCGGCACCGAGAACGCACCGTCGATCGCCGCCGTTCGCTCCCGGCTGCTCATGCAGGCGCCCTCGTGGTGACGTCGGGAGCCCGGCCGCCTGACATGTCGGCGGCGTGTCGCGACGCCGAGGTGGAGGCCGCCGCGGGGAAGCGGGTCCGGGTCGATGAGCACGGCCGCGTCGACCGTACCGCTCTCCAACCGCTCCTCGATCTCCTCGTCAAGGCCCTCGAAGATCCGGATCTCGATGTGCGGAAGCTGCTCGCGCCACAGCCGCAGCAGACCGGGCAGCAGCCCGCGCGCGCCGGAATAGCACTTTCCCTAGTCCGGGATCCGTATCCTGGCTGTGCGTCTCTGGAAAGTGTTATGCCTCAGGGGGTAAATGAAGCGACATACAGAGGCGGCATGGAAATGACCATAATTTTCGATCCGCGAGATCCATCGGTCCGCACCGACCCCTATCCCATCTATCGACGCCTGCGCGACACAGACCCCCTCCATCAATCACACTTCGGCTATTGGGTTCTTTCGCGCTACGCCGATGTGGATGCCGTACTGCGCGCACCGGGAGCGTCGAGCGAATTCTATCGGGACCGGACCTGGGCCAACCGCCGCGGTGGTCCGGACAGTCCTCTCGTGCAGAGCGTACGAAAATGGATGCTCATGCTCGACGGCCCCGCCCATCGACGGATCCGAGGCGCGATCAGCAAGGTTTTCACCCGGGCCTCAGTGGAACGGCTACGGCCGCGTATAGCCGCCGAGACCGCCCGGCTGCTCGACGCCGTGGGCGAAGGTAAGACGGATCTCATCCACAGTCTCGCCCTGCCCCTTCCGGTGACTGTGACCTGCGAACTTCTCGGTTTACCCGGGAGTGATCGAGACCAGTGCCGCCGCTGGACGGAACAAATCAGCCGAGTGATCGACCCCTCGATAACCGCCGAGGACGCGGTCGAGATGAACGCGGCGGAAGTGGAATTTCGCGAGTACGTCGCCGACCATCTCAAAGAGCGCAGGTCAGCACCGCGAGACGATATTCTCTCCCTCCTTCTGCACGCCGAGGTCGATGGCGGGCGGCTGACCGAGGAAGAGATCATCGCCAATGTTCAGTTCTTGTTCGTCGCAGGCCATGAGACCACGGTCAATCTGATCGGAAACGGCCTCCTGGCGCTGCTCCGCCATCCCGACCAGCTGCGGATGCTGCGCGACAACCCGGAAATCATCACCGACTCGATCGATGAGATCACTCGATACGACCCTCCCGTGCAGATCGTCTCCAGGCTCCTGAACGAAGATGTCCCCTTGGCAGAGGTCACCCTCCCCGCGGGCGCCAAGGTGATGCTGCTTTTCGGGGCGGCCGGCCGTGACCCTGAGCGCTATCCCGATCCCGACCGCCTCGACCTGACCCGCACCGGAGTGAAAACGCTGGCCTTCAGCGGTGGACCGCACTACTGCATCGGTGCCGCGCTGGGGAAGCTGGAGACCTCGATGGTGCTGACGGAGTTGCTACGGCGCTATGCCACGATCGAGCTCACCGGCGACGACCTGGTCTGGCGACCGAACGTCAGCTTTCGCGGTCTGCGGGAGCTGCCGCTCCATCTGGTGCGCTGACGCGGCTCGCCGGTCTCAGCCGAAGGTGTCCCGCATCCAGTCGCGCATCAGGGCGGCCGTATGCGGGGCGTATTCCTCCAGCATGGTGAAGTGGTTGCCGCGGGTGATGACGGCGGTGTGGTCGTACGGCCAGACGGGTTGCCAGTCCCAGTCCGCCGGCCAGCTCTCCAGCGGCTCCCCCGCGCGTACGAACAGCGCCGGGGCCGGCAGCTCGTTGAACGGCCAGTCGAATGTCTCGTAGTGCAGCATGGCGGTGACCCAGCTGTCGTCGCTGGGCACCGCGGAGTCCGGGTCGTCGGCCCGGTGCTGGAGTTCCCCCCGCAGGCCGGGGGCCAGCAGGGCGAGCCGTTGGTCCTCGCCGGGGGCATAGCTGTCCAGCAGGATGACACCGGCGGGCGGGGCGCCCTGGTCGTAGAGGTACCGGGCGAGCATATGGGCGATCAGGCCGCCGGAGGACAGACCGGCGAGCACGTAGGACCGCTCCCCCAACTCGGCGCGCAGACTGGCGGCGTGCGTCTCGAGCAGCGCTTCCGGGGACTTGGGGAGCGGGTCGCCGCGGTGGAATCCCGGTTGCCGCAGTGCCCAGACGTCCCGCTCGCCCTGGAACGGCTTCGCCAGACGCGCGTACTGCACCGGATCCGATGTGCCGACGGCCGACGTGACACACACCAGCGCCGGCCCCTCCGGGCCACCGGCCAGCCGGGTCGGTCGTGGGATCCGCGGCAGCTCGGCCGGCGAGGTGAAGTAGCTGCGCGTCCGCGCCCAGGCGGTGGCCCTGGTCCGGGCGATCAGCTCGTCGACGGTCTCGCCGTGCTCCTCGGGGGCCGGTTCGCCCTCCGGCCGGGCAAGCACCTCCGTCAGATGCCGGACCAGCGCCGGCGGGGTCGGATGGTCGAAGGTGACGGTCGCCCGCAGCCGTACGTCGAGGGCCTGGCTGAGGTGGTTGCGGATGTGCACGGCGGCCAGTGAGTCCACGCCCATCTCCAGGAACCCGGCATGCGGTCTGAGCTCGTCCGTGCCGTCGTGCCCGAGGACCAACGCGACCTTGTCCAGCACCAGGTCGAGCAGCGCCTGTTCGCGCTCCGGTTCGTCCAGGCGGTCGAGCAGCTGACGCGGATTGTCCTCCGGGATCTCCGGCCGGTTCACCAGCTCCCGTAGCAGCGGCCTGACCTGACGGCCGCGCAGATCGAGCCGGGCGGGTACGAGCACCGGGTCGGCGAGCGCGGCCGCGGCGTCGAAGAGCGCCAGTGCCTCCTCGGTGGACAGTGAGTCGGCGGTGGACGGTGGGGTGGCGGTCGAGTCGAGATGGCGGGTCATATCGCTGCGTTCCTGCCACAGGCCCCAGGCGAGCGAGACCGCGGGCAGCCCTCGCGCGCGCCGGTGGTGTGCCAGCGCGTCGAGTACGGCGTTGGCGGCGGCGTAGTTGGACTGGCCGGGACTGCCCGCGGTGGCGGCGGCCGACGAGAACAGCACGAACGACGTCAGTGGCAGGTCCTGGGTCAGCTCGTGCAGGGCGAGCGCGGCCTCGGCCTTCGGCCGCAGGACGGCGTCGACGCGGTCCTCGTTCATGGCCGTCACCACGCCGTCGTCGAGCACCCCGGCCGCGTGGACGACGACCGTCGGCCGGTGTGCGCCGAGCAGTTGGGCCAGTTGCGTCCGGTCCGCGACGTCGCAGGCGACCACCGTGACGGTGGCGCCCAGTGCGCCGAGCTCGTCCCGCAGTCCTGGTGCCTGACCCCGGCGGCCGGCCAGGACCAGCCGCCGCACCCCGTGCGCGGTGACCAGGTGGCGGGCCAGCAGCCGGCCGAGGGTGCCGGTACCGCCGGTGATCAGAACGGTGTCCTCGGGCCCGGCGAACGTTCCGGGAGCCCGGGGGACGACCCGCACCAGGCGGCGCGCCAGCACCTGCCCGCCCCGCAGGGCGACCTCGGGTTCATCGGCGGCCAGGGCGGCGGTGATCGTCTGCGGGGTGATCTCATCGGCGTCCAGCAGGACGAACCGGCCGGGTTCCTCGGTCTGTGCCGACCGCACCAGGCCGATGACGGCCGCGCCCGCCAGGTCGGGGACGTCGTCGCCGGTCCTGGCCGCCACCGCGCCCGAGGTCACGAACACCAGCCGGGACGCCGCGAACTCCGGGCGCGCGCACCACCATTGGACCAGCCCCAGTGCGCGGTGTGCGGATTCCCTGACCGAGCCGTGGGAGCCGGCGACGAGCACCGCGCCCGGCACCGGCAGACCCGCGCGGACCGCCTCCTCCAGCGCCGCGAGATCGGGGAAAACCGGGAAGTGCCCGGGCTCGAAGCCCACGGCCACCATGGTTTCCGCCGCGAGCCCGCCCGAAGGGCGCACCTCGACCCATCTGTTCCGGAACAGCGCGTCTCGCGGGGCGCCGCCGCGTACGGCCGCCGGGCGCAGCACCAGCGAGTCCACCGACAGCACCGGCGCGCCCTCGCTGTCGGTCACGGTCAGCCGCACCCCGTCGTCGACGGATCCGCACAGCCGCACCCGTAGCGCCGAGGGCCCAACCGCATGCGCGGTGACACCGGTCCAGGTGAACGGCAGCACCGGTCCGCCGGCCGCCCCGGCCTCGCCACCCGCCGGGGCGCTGAAGCCGAGAGCGTGCAGAGCGGAGTCGAGGAGCGCCGGATGGACCACGAAGCCGTGGGTGTCCACCGGGCAGGCCACCTCGCAGAAGACCTCGTCACCGCGGAGCCATACGGTGCGCAGCCCCTGGAACGTGGGGCCGTAGCCCAGCCCGTGGCCGATCAGCGCGGGGTAGAGCCCGGTGTGCGGGACCACTTCCGCGTCGGCGGGCGGCCACGTCTCCAGCGCTTCGGGCTCGGCGGGTGCCGGGCTCAGCACGCCTTCGCCGTGCCGCACCCAGCCCGCGCCGTCCACTTTCGCATGGAGGTCCAGTCTGCGCCGCCCGGTGCCATCGGGTGCGCCGACGCGCAGCTGCACCGTGGCGGCCCCCTCGTCCGGCAGGACCAGCGGCACCGCCAGGGTCAGTTCCTCGACCGTGGCGCAGTTCGCCGCGGCGCCCGCGTGCAGCGCGAATTCGAGCCACGCGGTGCCGGGCAGGATCACCTCGTCCAGTACACGGTGGTCGGCCAGCCACGGAGTCGACTCCGTCGACAGACGTCCGGTCAACACCAGCTCATCGCTCTGTGCCAGCTCGACCGCCGGATCCAGCACGGGATGGTCAGCCCTCCTGGACTCACCCGGTGTCAGCCAGAACCGCTTGCGTTCGAACGGATAGGTGGGCAGTTCGGTGAATCCGGGTGTGTCCGGCCCCGCCCATGCCGTCCAATCAGGACACAGACCGCGGACGTACAGTTCGGCGAGCGAGGAGAGCAGCGCCCTGCGGCCATCCTCCCCGCGGCGCAGCGATCCGACGACCACGGCCTTGTCGCCGACGGCCTCCAGGACCGCCGGGCCCAGTACGGGGTGCGGGCCGACCTCCACGAAGAACGAGTGTTCCGGCGCCGCGAGCCCGGCGATGGCCTGGTCGAACCGCACCGGAAGGCGCAGATTCCGGTACCAGTACCCGGCGTCGAGCTCCGTCCCGGCGAGTACGGCGCCGGTCACCGCCGAGTGGAAGGGGATGTCCGTGGCCTTCGGCGAGATGGGCGCCAGCTCGGTGAGGACGCGGTCGCGGACGATCTCCATCTCGGGCGAATGGGACGCGTAGTCCACCGGCAGCTTCCGTACCCGTATGCCGGATTCGGCCAAGTCCGCCAGCAGTACGTCGAGCGCGTCGGTGTCTCCGGCGACCACCGTCGCCCTCGGCCCGTTGACCGTCGCGATGCACAGCTTGTCGTCCAGCCGGGGCCACAGTTCGTCCGCCGACAGCTCCACCGAAGCCATCCCGCCGCTGCCGGACAGCCGGGTCAGCGCCTTGGCGCGCCGGGCCACCACCAGCGCGGCGTCCTGGAGGGACAGCGCACCGGCCACATGGGCGGCGGCGATCTCCCCCTGGCTGTGCCCCACCACGGCATCCGGCTCGATACCGCAGGAGCGCCAGAGGGCGGCGAGCGCGACCATGATCGCGAACAGCGCCGGCTGCACGACGTCCACCCGCTCCAGCGAGGGCGCGTCCGGCCGCTGCCGCAGCACGGCCGACAGGTCCCAGTCGACATGCGGCGCCAGCGCCTGGGCGCAACGGTGGATGTGTTCCCGGAACACCGGCGATGTCTCCAGCAGGTCACCGGCCATTCCCGCCCACTGGCCGCCCTGGCCGGGGAAGACGAACACCACTTTGCCGGTCAGGTCGGCGGTGCCGGTGATCAGGCCAGGCGCGGTCCCGCCGCGGCTCAACGCGGTCAGGCCGGCCCGGGGATCCGTATCGAGCACCACGGCACGGCGCTCGAATGTGCTGCGGGAGGTGGCCAGCGCGTAGGCGACGCCCGCCGCGTCCCTGCCGTCGGCATACGAGAGCAGCTGTCCCGCCTTGGCACGGAGCGCGGAGTCGGTACGTGCCGAGAGCACCCATGGCAGCGGCTGCACTTGGGCGGCCGGTGTCGCTTCGGCGGGTGGCGCCTCTTCGAGGATCACATGGGCGTTGGTGCCACTGATGCCGAACGCGGACACTCCCGCGCGCCGGGGGCGGCCCGGGCCGGCCGGCCAGTGGCGGCTTTCGGTGAGCGGTTCCACCGCGCCCAAGTCCCAGTCCACCTGCGACGACGGGGTGTCCACATGCAGCGTCTTCGGCAGGGTCCGGTTCCGCAGCGCCAGTACGGTCTTCAGCACCCCGGCGATACCGGCGGCGGCTTGGGTGTGCCCGATGTTCGACTTCACCGACCCGATCGCCAGTGGGGTTTCCCGGTCGCCACCGTACGCCGCCTGCAACGCCGACGCCTCGATCGGATCGCCGAGCCGCGTCCCCGTGCCATGCGCCTCGACGGCGTCCACGTCCCGGCCGCGCAGCCCGGCGTCGGCCAGCGCGTCGCGGATGACCCGCTGCTGTGCGAGCCCGTTCGGCGCGGTCAGCCCGTTGGAGGCGCCGTCGGAGTTGATCGCGGTGCCCCGCACCACGGCCAGCACCGGGTGTCCGTGGGCGAGGGCGTCGGTCAGCCGCTCGACGAGTACGACCCCGGCGCCCTCGCCCCAGCCCACACCGTCCGCAGCCTCGGCGAACGCCTTGCAGCGGCCGTCCGCGGCGAGCGCGCCCTGGCGCCGGAAGGCGGCGAACAGTCCGGGCGTGGACAGTACGACGACACCGCCGGCCAGCGCGAGGTCGCACTCCCCCGAGCGCAGCGAGCGGACGGCCAGATGCAACGCCACCAGCGAGGACGAGCATGCGGTGTCGACCGTGGCCGACGGGCCCTCCAGTCCGAGGAAGTAGGCGACTCGCCCGGACAGCACGCTGGCCGCGGTGCCGGTGGCCAGGTGGTCGGCGTGTTCGTTGTGGTTGCTGACCTTGCCCAGCAGGCCACGGTAGTCCTGGTCGTTGGTGCCGGTGAACACTCCGGTCCGGGAGCCGCGCAGGGACAGCGGGTCGATTCCGGCCCGCTCCACCGCTTCCCAGGAAATTTCCAGCATCAGCCGCTGTTGTGGATCCATCGACAGGGCCTCCCGCGGGCCGATGCCGAAGAAGCCCGCGTCGAACCAGGCCGGGTCGGTCAGAAACGCCCCCGCCCCGGTGAACTCGTCCGGCCAGCCGCGGTCGGTGGGAAAGGGCGTGACGGCGTCCCGGCCCTCGCCGACCAGCCGCCACAGCCCTTCCGGGTCGCTCACTCCGCCGGGGAACCGGCAGCCGGCGCCCACGATGGCGATCGGTTCGTGGGCGCCGGCCTCGGCCACGCGCAGCCGTTCCCGGGTGTCCCGCAGCGCGGTGGTCAGGCGCTGCACGGTGTCGAGGAGCCTGTCGTCAGCCATTGTGGCGGTCCTCCCCGGCCCGGGAGAGTTCCTGTTCGGCGAGGCTCAGGATGGCCTCGAGATCGGTCGTCCCGGGCTCCGCCTCCGGCGGTGTGCGGTGGGGTGGAACGGTGTCCGGGGCGAGCTCCGTGGCGAGGTGGCCGGCCAGCGCGGAGGGGGTGGGATGGTCGAACAGCACACTGGCGGGCATCCGCAGTCCGGTCTGCGCGCTGAGCTGGTTGCGCAGTTCGACGATGCCCAGCGAGCTGAGCCCCTGCTCATGGAAGGGTTTCGCGGGCTGGATCTGCGCGGCCGAGTCGTGCCCGAGCAGCTGCGCGGTGTTCTGGCACACCAGATCGCGCAGCGTACGGACGCACTCGACCCGCGGCATCCCGGCGAGCCGCCGTACCAGCGCGGAGATCTCCGCGGGCGGCGGGGCGGCCTTGCTCTGCTGGGCCTCGGGCAGGTCCGTGAACAGCGGGCTGTTACGGGTGGCGGCGAGCGTCGAGAGGAAGCGCGTCCAGTCGATGTCCGCGATGACGAGCCCGGATTCGTCGTGTTCGTAGGCCCGGGCCAGTAGGTCGATCGCCAGGTCCGGGTCGAGCACCGTCATGCCGTTGCGGCGCAGCCGGGTGCCCACGATCTGCGCGTCGGTCCCGTCCACCGCCATGCCACCGGCCCCCCATGGCCCCCAGGCCATCGACGTGGCCGCGAGTCCATCGGCGCGGCGTTGTTCGGCGAGCGCGTCGAGGTAGGTGTTGGCCGCCGCGTAGTTGGCCTGACCCGCGTTGCCGACCGCGCCGGTGGCGGAGGAGAACAACACGAACGCCTCGAGCTCACCCGCGAGTTCGTGGAGGTTCTTGGCGCCGGTGGCCTTGGCGTGCAGGACGCGTGCGAGCCGCTGGCAGTCCAGCGCGTCGATCACGCCGTCGTCGAGCACCCCGGCCGCATGCGCCACCGCGGTCAGCGGGCGGTCCTCGGGGATGCGTGCGAGCAGGGCCGCCACCGCTTCCCGGTCGCCCACGTCGCAGGCGGCGGTGTCGACCTCGGCGCCGAGCGCGGTCAGCTCGGCGACCAGTTCGGGGTCGTCGGCGTGCCGGCCCGTCAGCAGCAGCCGTTCGACGCCCTGGGCGGCCAGCCACTTCGCGACGCGTCGGCCCAGCGCACCGAACGCTCCGGTGATGACAGTGGTGCCGTGTACGGGCCACTCGCGCCGGGGATCGGTGGGCAGCGGCGCGCGCAGCAGGCGGCGGACGAACACTCCTGTGGTGCGGATGGCGGCCTGGTCTTCGGTCGAGGCGAGTATTCCGACGAGCCGTTCGGCCGCTGGTGCGTCGAGGGTGGCGGGGAGGTCGACCAGTCCGCCCCATCGCCCGGGGTGCTCAAGGGCCGCTACCCGGCCCAGCCCCCACGCCATGGCCTGCACCGGGCTGCCGAGCCGGTCGCCGTGGCCCATGGACACCGCGCCCTGCGTCGCACACCACAGGGGCGCTTCGAGCCCGGCGTCGCCCATCGCTTGGATGAGCGCCGTGGTCAGCGCGAGTCCCCCGGGTACGCCGGGTGTGCCCGGACGAGTCCGCTCCTCCAGCGCCAGCAGGGACAGCACTCCGTCGAACGGTTCGCCTTTCGCCGCGGTCACCAGGCGCTCGGCGATCTCGGTGCGGTCCGCGTCGATGGCGAGGGGCAGTGTCCGGGAGCCGAGCGTGGCGCCGAGGGCTTGTGGCACGGGGAGGGTGTCGCAGTGGATGATCAGCCAGTTGCGCGGGGAGGCGGTCCGGTCCGCCGTGGGCTGCCAGCCGATCCGGTACCGCAGCCGGTCCATCGCGGCTTCCCGGTCCGTCTGCTGGGGTCGGGTCACGGCCGCGTCGGGCAGCAGCCAGAACCGCTTGCGCTGGAAGGCGTACGTGGGCAGGTCCACGCGCCGGGCCCCGCTTCCGGCGTACCACCGCGACCAGTCGGGTCCGTGGCCGCGTACCTGCAACGCCGCGATGGCGCCGAGCACATCGTCCTGGCACAGGGCGGGGATCACCGCCGCCTCGGCGGTTTCCGTCAGGCAGTCGGCGGCCATCTCGGTGAGCGTGGTGTCCGGTCCCAGCTCCAGGAAGGTGGTGACGCCGTCGTCATGGAGGGTGCGCATTCCGTCGTGGAAGCGGACCGTACCGCGTACATGGCGGACCCAGTACTCGGGGGAACACAGCTCGTCGGCGGTGGCGAGCCGCCCGGTCAGATCGGAGGCGACGGGGATCTCGGGCGGGTGGTAGGTCAGGCTCCGGGCGACCGTGTGGAACGCGTCGAGCATGGGCTCCATCAAGGCGGAGTGGAACGCGTGGCTGACCCGCAGTCGCGCGGTCCGGCGGCCCTGGGTGCGGAACCGCTCCGCCAGCGCGACGACCGCCTCCTCGACGCCGGAGATCACCACCGACCGGTGGCCGTTCACCGCCGCCAACGACACGCCCGGCGGCAGTTCCTTCAGTTCGTCCCGCGCGGCCGCCACCGCGTACATCGCCCCTTCTTCGGGCAGCGCCTGCATGAGCGAGCCACGCGCCGCGACCAGCGCGCACGCGTCCGGCAAGGACAGCACTCCGGCCAGATGGGCGGCGGTCAGCCCGCCGAGGGAGTGTCCCAGCAGCAGGTCCGGCCGGATGCCCCAGCTTTCGAGCAGCCGGAACAGCGCCACCTGGAAGGCGAAAAGACCGGTCTGCGCGTACTCGGTCCGGTTCAGCAGCTCCTGATCCGTGCCGAACACCGTCTCCTTCACCGGCAGGCCCAGCCCGGCGCACACCTCGTCGAAGGCCTCGGCGAAGACCGGGTACGCCGTGTACAGCCCGTGTCCCATGCCCACCCGCTGGCTGCCCTGACCGGTCAGCAGAAAGGCCAGACCGCCCTCTGCCACCGCGCCGACCGTGAGGTCGGGGTCGGGCCGGCCCGCCGCCAGCGCGGTCAGCGAGCGCCGCAGCCGATCGTGGTCGCCGCCGGTGAGGACGGCTCGGTGGGTCAGGGCCGAGCGGGTCGTGGCCAGCGAGAAGCCGATGTCGCGCGCGTCGAGGTCGGGATGGGCGTCCCAGTGCGCGGCGAGTTGTCCGGCCTGGGCGCGCAGAGCGGCCTGTGAGCCGCCGGAGACGGTCCACAGCGAGGGGACGCTCCGTACGGGCTCCGCCGGAGCCGGTGGCTCGGCGGGCGGCTGCTGAAGGATGACGTGGGCGTTGGTCCCGCCGATCCCGAACGACGACACGCCCGCCCGCCGGAGCGGGCCCTGGTCGGGCCACGGCGTGTCCTCGGTCACCAGCCGCAGCCCGGCGTCCCAGTCCACATGCGGGCTTGGCCGGTCGACGTTCACGGTCGCCGGGACCAGCCCGTGCCGCATGGCCAGCACCATCTTCATCACCCCTGCCGCGCCGGCCGCGGCCTGGGTGTGGCCCAGGTTGGATTTCAGCGAGCCCACCAGCAGCGGGCGGTCCGGGGGCCGGTGCGCCCCGTACGCCTCCAGGAGGGCACCGGCTTCGATCGGGTCGCCGAGCATCGTCCCGGTGCCGTGCGCCTCCACGACGTCCACATCGGACGGTCGCAGCCGGGCGTCGGCGAGCGCGGAGAGCAGCAGCCGGTGCTGGGCGGCCCCGTTGGGCGCGGTGAACCCGTTGCTCGCGCCGTCGGAGTTGACCGCCGAGCCCGCGATCAGGGCGAGCACCGGATGGCCGTTGCGGCGCGCGTCGGAGTACCGCTCCAGGACGAACATGCCACCCCCTTCGGCCCAGGCGGTGCCGTCGGCGCCCTCGGCGAAGGGTTTCGCCCGCGCGTCCGGTGCGAGCCCGCCCTGACGGCTGAACTCGACGAACACCAGGGGCGACGACAGCACGGTCACCGCGCCCGCCAGCGCCAGCGAACACTCGCCGCGGCGCAGCGCGGCTGCGGCGAGATGCAGCCCGACCAGCGACGAGGAACACGCCGTGTCGACGGCGAGATTGGGCCCGTTCAGCCCGAAGGTGTACGAGATCCGGCCGGAGGCCGTGCTGGCCCCGGTGCCGATCGCCAGATGCGGTCGCAGACAGATGTCCGCGTACCCGGGGCCGGTGCCGTAGTGGCCGTATGACAGCCCGGCGTACACCCCGGTGTCGCTGCCGCGGAGGGTGGCCGGGTCGATACCGGCCCGTTCACACGCCTCCCAGGTCAGTTCGAGCAGCAGCCGCTGCTGCGGGTCCATCTCCAGTGCCTCGTGTCCGCCGATGCCGAAGAAGGCGGGATCGAACTCGGCGGCGTCGTGGAGAAATCCGCCGTGGCGCACATAGCTGGTGCCCGGACGTTTGCGATCCGGGTCGTACAGCCCGGCCAGGTCCCAGCCGCGGTCCTCCGGCATCGGCGATATGACCTCACGGCCTTCGGCGAGCAGCCGCCACAGGTCCTCCGGCGATCGCACCCCGGCCGGAAACCGGCAGCTCATCGCGGTGATGGCGATCGGCTCGTCCGGGCCGGTCCGGCGGGGGCGGGCGGCCACCGGCCGGGGTGTGCGGTTCTCCAGGTGGGCCGCCAGCTGGTTCGGGGTCGGGTGGTCGAAGAGCGCGGCTGTGGCGATCTTCAGCCCGGTCCGCTTCCGCAGTCGGTTCACCAGCTGCACGGCGGCGAGGGAGTCGAGCCCGAGTTCCAGGAACGACCGGTCCGGCCCGTAGCCGCCCTCGATCATCGCCTCGGTCTCGGTCCTGATCACCCGCCGCAGTTCCGTCGACCGGGATACGGCGGATGCCGTACGGGAGGGCCGTGCCACGCCGGTCGGCAGATGGATGCGCCGGCCGCCCCAGCCGCGGAACACGGCGGGCCAGTCCACCGGGACACCGTGGGTGTGCAACCCGCCCAGTGTGCCGAGCACGGCGCGCAGATCGGACCCGCCGCCGTGCAGCGCGGCGGTGATATGCGCGTTCGCGGCGGAAGACTCGGGCAGAGTCTCCTCGACCAGCGCCGCCAGCACACCGTTCGCGCTCATGTCCACATAGGTGTCGACGCCCGCCGCGTCGAGGCTGGTCACGCAGTGAAGAAAATGCCCGGTGCCGCGCACCTGCGCCCCCCAATATTCGGGCAGGTGGACGACACCGGGATCTGATCCCAGCGCGTTGTGCACCGGAACAATCGGAATGCGCGGCGGTCGCGGGGCGAGGCCGCGGACGAATTGCTCGAAGTCGCCGGCCATCGCGGCCATATGCGGCGAGTGGAAAGCCCGGTCGACCGGCAGCTGTTTCACCTTGCGTCCCCGCTCCGCCCACCCTCCGGCGATCCGCAGCACGGTTTCGCGATCCCCGGAGACGACGACGGAGTTCGGGGCGTTCACAGCGGAGATACCGGCCAGATGCTCAAGCCCGGCCAGCGATTCCAGGGCCTCGGCCTCGGAGATCCGCATCGCGACCATCGCGCCGCCGACCGGTGTCTTCTCCCGGAACAGCCGAATCCGCTCGGCGAGCAGCGCGCATACGTCGGGCAGCGGGAACACCCCGGCCGCCGTCGCCGCGGCCAGTTCCCCGACCGAGTGCCCGGCCACGAAGTCCGGGCGTACGCCCCAGTGCTCGAACTGCCGGAACAGCGCCACCTGAAGGGCGAACAGCGCGTCCTGGGTGTACAGCGCCTCATCGGCCGGGGCGACCTCGGTGGCGTTGCCCGTACCGAGGAGCAGATCACGCACTGACCAGGTGGCGACCGCGTCCATATGGGCGCACACCTCGTCGAGCGCGTCGGCGAACACATCGAACAGCGGGTACAGCTCCCGCCCCATGCCCGGCCGCTGCCCGCCCTCGCCGGGAAAGAGGAAGGCGACCCTGCGCCCACCGTCGGCCTTCCCCGCGCCGCCCCGGCCCAGGGCGAGTTCGCCGAGCCCGTCCGCGAGCTCCGCGCGGTCGACGCCGACGACCACCGCGCGATACGGCAGATGCGGCCTGGCGACCGCCAGAGTGTGCGCGGCATCGAGCGGATCCGGGCTCTCCGGCTCGGCCAGATGGACGCGCAGGCTCTCCGCCTTGCCGCACAGCGCCTCTTCGCTGCCCGCCGACAGCAGCAACGGCAGCGCCGGGACCGCGGTCCGTGCCGACGGCGACGGGCGCGCGGGCGGTTCCGACAGCACCAGCGCGCAGGCCACGCCCGCGCCGTCCGAGGAACTGTGGACCGCGGTGAGACGGCGCTCGGGGTCGGGCCGGGCGCCGGGGACCGGAACCCGGCCGCGACAGAGCAGCACGGGCATCTCCAGCAGCGCCGCCACCGCGCCCACCGCGCCCTCGCCCCGGCCGGCCGGCTCGCCGCCACCGCCTGACAGGCCGTCCGACGCGACCTCGCCCGCGTGGTAGTCGCCCGCCCGGTAGTCGCCCCGCCACCAGAATTGGATCCGGTCGCTTTCCACCTGGGCGCGCGCACAAGCCTGCTGTACGACGTCGCCCCGGCCCAGCGCGCTGCCCTTGATCACACAGTGGATCGGGTCGCTTTCGGCCACCGCGGCCGGAACCGGCTTGAGTACGAGGAATCCGCTGCCGCCCTCCGGTGCGGCGACCCCGGCGAGCGCCAACGCGGACTCGCCCATGTGAATGCTCTGGCAGGCCAGGTGGACCACACCGGCAGGGAGGGTGTCGCACGTCAACGCGGGCCCGCCCACGCCCAGTTCGGCGGCGATCAGATCGGCCTGCTCGGTGGTGAACACACCGGCCGCCGCCTCCCGGAGCCGTTCCGGGACGATGCCGGCGTTCTCCAGCGCCCGCAGCGCCGCCTCGATCGGCGCAACCCCCGGGAGGCAGGGGGCCAAGCCGATGACCGCGACTGGCGTCAGGCGTGCGGTACTTCCGGGCTGCATGGAACCACCTGTCCTGTTCACCGTCTCACCGTCGGGCGGAATCGTGCCGAACGCAGGCCGTACATGTATCGCCGACGGGAATACCGCCGAATAGCAGGGGCATTCCCAGGAAGAGGCGGCGAGATCCGCAGGCTAACCTTTCCGGTCAAGCGCTTCCAAGCCCAGCATCTCGGTGGAGCGGGTGTTTAGCAGATCTCCTAGTCATTCCCGTCGGCGGCGCTGCGCCTCGCGCGGCCATGCCATGATGAGATCTCCAGAACTGTCATTGCCCGACTCAAAAGCGTTATCAATCAAGGGTCCGGAATGCATGAATCTGGTCTTCGACCCGCGATAGGGGAATCAGTGTGCAGCGATCCATGCGACCTGCCTTACTGGCCGGACAGACCCTGGGAGAAAGCCTGACCCTGCTGGCGAAAGCCGCACCGGACTCCCGCGCGAATTTTCCCACCGCAGGCGACGACATCACCGCAGCAGACCTCGATATCGCTTCCGCCGCCGCGGCGCACGAGTTTCTGCGCGCCGGAGTGCGGCCCGGTGACATCGTGGGTGTGCTGGTGCCCACCGCCGCCCGGTTCTTCACCACGCTCTTCGGCCTCTGGCGGGCCGGTGCGGCGATCAGTGTGCTGCCGGTCCAGGCCGGTTTCGGTGACCCGAGGGACACCGCGCACCGCCTCGCGCGCATCGCGGACGTCGCTGGCCTGCGCCACCTCGTACTGGATCCCGACTACGACGAGCTCGGCCACGAACTCACCACAATGGCCACCGGGGTGGCCATTGTGCCCCCGCCGTCGCCGAGCGGCACCGGCAGCCCGCTCACGCTGCCCACCGTCGATCCCGACTCGCTGGCCATCGTCCAGTTCACCTCCGGCAGCACCAGTCTGCCCAAGGGCGTGATGCTGCCGCATCGCACCACCATGGCCGGTCTGCGCGCCTGCGTGGTCTCGGGCGCCTTCAGCCCGGACGACGTGTTCGTCCAGTGGGTGCCGACCTTCCACGACATGGGTCTGATCGGTTTGCAGGCCCACTGGCTCAACGGGGCCGATGTCCACGCGTTCTCGCCGACCACCTTTCTCCGGCGGCCGGGCACGGTGCTCGAACACTTCGCGACACACCGCGGAACGGTGATGACCGGGCCCAACTTCTCCTACGACTATCTGGTCGACCGCGTGCCGGCCGAGCGGCTTGCCGCGCTCGACCTGTCCAGCTGGCGGCTGGCGTTCAACGGCGCCGAACCGGTCAGTTCGGCCACCGTGCGGCGGTTCACCGAGGCACTGGCGCCCAGCGGCGTCGGCCCCTCGGTGATGTACCCGGTGTACGGCATGGCCGAGGCCACCTTGTCGATCAGTTACCCCGCGCCCGGAGACACCCCGAAGATCCGTACGGTGGACCGCGAGGAGCTCGCCACGACCGGTGTCGCGCGCACGGTCGACGAGGCAGCGCCCGCGGCCAAGCCTGTGGTTTCGGTGGGCCGCGCGGTGCACGGCATCGAGCTGCGGATCGTCGGTGACGACGGGGCAGTGGCGGCCGACGGGACGCTTGGCGAGATCCAGATCGCCGGGGAGCCGGTGACCACCGGCTACTTCCGCGCCCCCGAGGCGACCCGCGAGGTGTTCGACCACGGCTGGCTGCGCACCGGCGATCTCGGCTTCCTGCTCGACGGCGAGCTGTACGTCACGGGGCGGCGCAAGGAAATGGTCGTGGTGCACGGGCAGAACTTCTTCCCTGACGACGTGGAGAACGTCGCGCGCACCGTGCCGGGCGTCTACCGCCACCGCTGCGTCGCCTTCTCCGACACCGATGCCGAGGGTGGCGAGCGGATCGGCGTCATCGTGGAGACCGATGCCGACCCCGCCCCGGTGCTCGCGGAGGTCCGCAGAAGGGTGGCGGCCGAGCTGGACCTGTCCCAGGTGCGGGTCTATGCGGTCAAACCCCGCTGGATCCCCCGCACCACCAGCGGAAAGTGGCAGCGCGTGCTGGCCGCGCGGCGGGTGGCCGCCGCTGACGGCGACAGCGCGGTGGTGTACCCCGCCACCGGAAGTCCAGACCGAGGAGAACGGGTGTGAACAGCAGAACACAGTCACCGGCCGGGGTCCCGCTGCTCGCGGACGACCGGATGCACAGCGCCCGGATATTCGCCGAATATCAGCACGCCACCTGGGAGCTGCACCACATCCCATGGGAGGAGTTCCGGCCCGATCTGGTGTTACCCGAGCACATCGTGTTCGCCAAGGGAGCCATCGTGGGCGAGTCGAACGTCATCGCCGCGACCCACGGCCTGCTCAACGAGTTCGCCATGGACTACGACTTCTCGCAGTTCGCCTGCATCTGGGGCTATCAGGAGATCCAGCACCATCTCGCCTTCCAGACCTGGCTGCAGCTGGCGGGCCATGGCATCGACCACCGGACGATCTCCTCGATGCGCGAGGCGTACCCACCGGGAGTCACCCGGGCGGCCACCCTGGCCACCAACGTCATCTGCGAGGTCCTTGCCACCCACGCGTACAAATGCGTGGCCCGCACCATGAAGGAGCCGGTTCTCGCGGCCATCCTGAAGAAGGCCAGCGGCGACGAGGCCCGCCACGCCCGCGAGTTCGTCCACTACACCGCGCAACAGCTGGCCGAACGGCCACAGGAATGCGCCTCGGTCGTGGAAACCCTGTACATCTACATGGGCACCACCCGCGACTTGTACCGCCATCCGGTCAGCCGGTTCAAGGGAAACCTGCCCGAGCTGGAGAACCACGAGACCATCGACGAGATGTTCGCCTACTTCGCCGAGGTCGACGAGGACGGCAAAGAATGGGCGAAGTGCTGTGAGCAGCTGTTCAAGTACTTCTCCGCGCTCACCGGCCACAAGCTGACCAAGATGTCCGATGTGCGGCGGGCGATCGCCGAGGAGTCGCTGAACAGCAAGGTCCCCGCATGAGCACCGCACAGCACACCGCCGACGAGACGATCGAACTCCCCTGGCACGCGGAGCCCTCCTTCAACTGCTTCGGTTGCTCGCCGCGCAACCCCATCGGGCTCAAGCTGCGTCTGAAGCGGCTGCCGAACGGGGACCACGCCGCCGAGACCACATTCTCGGAGAACTACGCCTCCTACCCCGGGATCGTGCACGGCGGCATCGTGAACGTGCTGCTGGACGAGGTGATGGGTGACACCCTCGCCCTGGTGCACGGCCTGCTCGCCTTCTCCGTGACCCTGCGCAGCAAGATGCTGCTGCCGCTCGCGGTGGGCGAACCGTATCTGACCGTCGCGCGGATCAGCGGCCGGGGCAACGGAGTGCTGCACACCGAAGCCGAGATCACCGGGTCCGGCGGCGAACTGCACGTCATGGCCACCGGCACCTACCAGCCGATCCGCTCCGAACAAGCCAGGAAACTCATGCAGCTCGACGATGCCGCCTTCGGCCGCGTCCAGCACTACTTCGACCACGGTACGGGAGAGTCATGACCGCCGAACCCACCGGCCACGAGCCCACCGCCCACGAACCCGCCAGCCGCGCGCAGATCGCCGCGATCACCATCGAATATCTCGCCTCCGAACTGGAGGTCTCCCCCGCCGAGATCGGTCTCACCGACCCCCTCAAGGCACTGCCCGGCGCCGACTCGATGAAACTGCTGCGGGTGGTCTCCAAACTGGAGCGCCAGTGGGACATCGAGTTCGACGACCAGGCCGTCTTCGCCGCCGACACCGTCGAGGAACTGGTCACCCTGGTGCACACCTACGTCAGCGGAGAACTGACGACACCATGACCACCGTGACCCCCCAAGCGGCGTACCAGGCCACCAACCAGCACTACGAGCTGCCCGCTGAGCTGTTCGCCGGCTACCTCGACCAGCGGCTCAAGTACAGCTCCGGGCTGTACACCGACCAGAACACCGACCTCGATCAGGCACAGACCGACAAACTGCACTTCGTCGCGCGGCAACTCGGCCTCACCGGCGGTGAGCGGCTGCTCGACATCGGCTGCGGCTGGGGCAGTCTGATCCTGTTCATGGCCCAGGAGTACGGCTGCCACGCCACCGGTGTGACACCGTCACGCCCCCAGCTCGAGTACATCCGGGCCCAGGCGGAGGCAACGGGCGTGGCGGACCTGATCACGCTGGAGCACGGCTCCTTCAGCGATATCGAGGTGGCCGGCCCGTATGACGCGATCACCATGCTCGGCTCGATCGTGCACATGCCGAACCGGACGGCGGTGCTGCGCAAGGTCCACGAACTGCTGCGCCGCGGCGGATCGCTGTATCTGTCGGAAAGCTGCTTCCGGAACCACGCCGCCTACGAGGAGTTCTCGCGGCGGCCGGGCACCAAGCACGTCACCGAGGACATCTTCGGATTCGCCGATATGGTGCCGCTCTCCACGCTCGTGGAAGCGGTGGAGTCGGCCGGGTTCAGCCTCACCGCGCTCTCGGATCTCACCGCGCACTACCACCGCACCATCGAAGACTGGGAACAGCGGATCCACGCCGAGCGCGACCGCGTCGAACGGGCGGCACCGGGCATGAGCGAGCCGCTGATCCGCTATCTCCGGACGGCCAACGCCGGCTGGGGCTACACCACCAAGCACTATGCGCTGAGCGCGCTGAAGTCCCGGATGGGCCCGACGGAGGCACCATGAGTGACACCGCCCCGCCCGAATCCCCTCCGCAACCGCTCCGGCGCGCCCTCGACCCCGCGGAGCTCGGGAAGCTGACCCGGAGGGCGGTGAGCCGCGCCGATACCCACCACTGGTCCATCGACGAGCTGCCCTGGACGACGCTGCGGCCGGAAGAACTCACCGAGACCGACCGCTCGGTCGTACGGTTCATCACCTTCATCGAGGACCACATTCCCGGGTATCTCACGTACTTCCTGGATGCCTTCCCGGTGTCCGGTGAGGACCTGGCCATCGAGGAGTTCTGCTTCAACCGCGAGTACTTCCGGTTTCTGATCTCCTGGGCGAACGAGGAGGAGCGGCACGCCTCGGCCCTGACCAGATATCAAATCGAGGCCGGGATCAGCGACCCGGACACACTGCTCCGGGAGCTGGCCGAGGAAGGCAGAAAGAAGTTCTCGCTGCCTTATGAGAGCCCGGTCCAGGCGTTCACCTACACCCTGGTCCAGGAGAAGGCCACGCAACTCTTCTACCAGCGGTTCAAGGCAGTCGCTACCGAACCAGTGCTGCGGGAACTGCTCCACCGACTGGCCAGGGACGAGGCCCGGCACTTCGCGTTCTACACCGAAATCCTCACCGCCTACATCACACGGCACGGACTCGGCGCGACGATACCGGACCTCAAAGACGTGCTCTCCACCTTCCGTATGCCCCTGGCGGACACGCTCAACGGATACTGGCGGTGGTCACTGCGGGTCGCGGACGCCGTGTCCTACAACCACACCGAGGCGTACGGTGCCCTGATCCGGCTCGTCAACAACTTCAGCACCACAAAAGGCAGCGCGTCGACAGCCGACCTGGCCGAGTTCATCCACCGCATCCGTGCCGTCTGACCGCCGCTCACCGCTCACCGGGAGGCGTCGGGCCCCACCGTCGGCAGATAGCGCGGCGCTCGCCAGGCGTGCAGCCGGTGCTCCACCGCCGCTCCCAGCGACAAGAGCCCCGCGTCCTGGTGGTCACCGGCCATCAGCAGCACGCCCACGGGCAGTTCGTCCACGAACCCGGCGGGCACCGACAAGGACGGGTATCCGGACACGGCCGCGGGCGTTGAGGACGGGATCACATCGTTGTCGCCCCGCGCACAGTCGGTCGTCCAGGCGGGCGGGTTCGTCGGGGCGGCGATGGCGTCCAGCCGATGGGCGGCCATGGTCTCGTCGATGGAACGCCGGGAGAGATCCTTCAGCTCGGCGCGCATGGCCCGGTATCCCGGGTCGGTGGTGGGCGGCGCGGCAAGGGCCTGCTCGAACAGTTCCTGGCCGGCGAAGCAGGTCTGCTCCGCCGGATGAGTGCGGTTGAACTCGACCAGTTCGGCGAGGTTGCGCGGCCCGCCGCGGGTGGCGAGATAGGCGTCGATGTCCCGGTGGAACTCGCTCAGCAGCGCCGGGAATTCGAGCTCGGCGAGGCGCTGCTGATACGGAGGTGTCACCTCGACGACCTCGGCCCCGGCCTTGCGCAATTTCTCGGCCGTACGGGACATCAGGGCGTCCACCTGCGGCCCGAGCGAGGGCAGCCGCCACAGGCCGATCCGTTTGCCACGCAGACTGCTGGAGTGCGTCATCCGGTCCGGGACGCCGAAGCGCGATGTGCCGCTGATCACGGACAGGGTGAGCGCGGTGTCGATCACATTGCGCGCCATGGGCCCCGCGGTGTCCTGCTCGGCGGAGATCGGGACCACGCCGGCCTGGCTGACCAGCCCGAGGCTGGGCTTGTGGCCGACCACCCCGTTCATCCCGGCCGGGCACACGATGGAGCCGTCCGTCTCGGTGCCGATCGCCACCTGCGCCAACGACGCGGCGAGCGCGGCGCCCGAACCGGCGGACGACCCGCACGGATTCCGGTCAAGTACATAGGGGTTGTTGGTCTGCCCGCCCACCGCCGACCACCCTGATGTGGGCTTGGCCGCGCGGAAGTTCGCCCACTCGGACAGGTTGGTCTTGCCGAGGATCACCGCCCCCGCGTTCCGCAGCCGGGTCACCAGGGCGGCGTCCACGTCCGGCGGGCTGCCGGCCAGCGCCAGCGACCCGGCTGTCGTGGGCGTATCGCGGGTGTTGACGTTGTCCTTGAGCAGGACGGGGATCCCGTCGAGCGGGCCACGGGTGTCGCCGCTCCGATGCCTGACGTCGCTGGCGGCCGCCTGCCGCAATGCCGTCGGGTCGGTGCGCAACACCGCGTGGATCTTGGGGTCGATGGCCTTGATCCGCCGCAGGTAGGCGGTGGTCAGCGCCGTAGAGGTCAGCGAACCGTCCGCCATGCGCGCCTGTAATTCCGGGATCGTCACCGTGTCGAGGTCGACTCCCAGCCCCGCGGACACACCGGTCGGCCGCGCCCTGTCGACGCCGGCTTCGGCGGCTTCCGCACCCGGATTCGGCGCACCCGCGCAAAGGGACCCCGTGACCAGGGTGGCGATCAGCGTGGCAGTGCTCCGCTCCCTCATGCTCCTCATGAGGATCAGCCGACTACAGGCCGACGGCCCGGCACAAGGGCCTTTCGCGCCGCCGTCCGAGTCGGCTAGCCGATCCAGACGACCATGGCGTGCCCGTCGTGGGCCGCCGCCTGGAAGAACGGAACCAGCGCCTGGTAGTAGTTGGTCACGTAGTCCAGCGACTCGTCGCCCACCCAGATGATGTCGGGATAGATATCGGCCTGGACGAGATCGTCCGGAGTGACCCCGCTGACCAAGGCCGCCGCAGGCATCGCCGCGAACGCCTCAGCCGCCGCCCGCACGCGCCCCGGCGTGAGATAGCAGGGCGGCCCCTGGCCCCAGCCGTCGGCCCCGGGGATCTCCTCCTCGCCGAAGACGACATCCACGGGAAACGCTTGGCGGCGTAGCAGGAAGTCGAGGGCGTGCCATGCCTTGTCGGTATCGAAGCAGCGCGCCGGTGACGCCCCTGACCTCTCGTCCGGCTCGGTTTCGGCCAGCTCGCCGATGAACTTCCTGCCCCAGTCCGGGTCGTGGACCACGCGCTCGAGTTCGGCCGGGGTCAGCCGCGCGTAATTTCCGATCATGCTCATGGGGCGGATGTTAGGGGTGGGCACTGACAGCGCGGGTCGAGAGTCGAAGTCCCCGGGCCTCTCCCGGCCCCGACCGGCGCACGGCATACTTGGGCCGCCCGCCCGCACCCAGCCGGTCCGGCCCGCTCGATCCGCACTGACCAGGGGTTTCCGTGACAGCATCCGCATCCGTTACCGTCCCTGTGCCCGCGCTGCCCAGCGGCGTGGACCCGGCGTGGCTGCCGCCCGAGGTGTTCCGCCCGCTCGGTTCCCGGCGCACGCTGATCTTGGGAACGGGCCCACTGGTGGACACGGCGTACAGCGAAGTGGCGAACGCGTGCGCACGGTTCGGCGGTGAGGTCGTACGGGATGCGCGGGCGCAGGGCGCGCCGTACGACCTGGTGCTGGAGCTCGGCCGGCAGGGCGAGGACGGGGACGGGGACCGGCTCGGGGACGAGGGGTTCGCGCTGAGGCGGGCCGAGGGCGTCACCCGGGTGACGGCCGCCGGTCAGGCCGGGCTGCTGTACGGGCTGTTCCACCTGGTGCGGCTCGGCGAGGCGGCCTTCAGTGGCGAGCGGGCGCGCGAGACGCACCGGCCGACGCTGGCCCTGCGGATGCTGGACCACTGGGACAACGTGGCGGTGCATCCGGTGATGGGCCAGGTCGAGCGGGGGTACTCGGGTGGCTCGCTGTTCTGGCGGGACGGTCTGGCCCGCGGCTCGCGGGACGAACTGGAGCAGGTGCGCTGCTACGGCAGGCTGCTTGCCGCGTCCGGTATCAACGCACTCACCGTGAACAACGTGAATGTGCACGAAACCGAGGCGCATCTGCTGACCGACCGCATCGGCGAGGTGGCCGCGATCGCGGACGCGCTGCGCCCGTACGGAATCCGGACGCATCTGTCCGTCTCCTTCGCCGCGCCCGTCGTGCTCGGCGGTCTGCCCACCGCCGATCCGCTGGACGCCGCGGTGGCCGACTGGTGGGCGGAGACGACCGGCCGGGTGTACGCGGCGATCCCCGACTTCGGCGGGTATGTGGTGAAAGCCGACTCCGAGGGCCAGCCCGGCCCGTTCACCTACGGCCGCAGCCACGCGGACGGCGCCAACATGCTGGCCGCGGCGCTCGCCCCGTACGGCGCCACGGTGCACTGGCGGGCCTTTGTCTACAACCACCGGCAGGACTGGCGGGACCGGTCGGTGGACCGGGCACGCGCGGCCTACGACCACTTCGCACCCCTGGACGGCCAGTTCGCGCCCAACGCGGTGCTCCAGGTGAAACACGGCCCGATGGACTTCCAGACACGCGAGCCCGTCTCCCCGGTGATCGGCGCGCTGCCGAACACACGGCTGGCGGTGGAGATACAGGCCACTCAGGAGTACACCGGGCAGCAGAAGCATGTGTGCTGGCTCGGACCGATGTGGAGCGACGCGCTGCGGTTCCGGCGGGGCGGGGAGGAAGGTCCGAGCGTCGGGGATCTGGCGCGCGGCGGCGGCTTGGTGGCGGTTTCGAGCGCCGGTGACGACCCGTTCTGGACCGGGCATCCGCTGGCGCAGGCCAACCTGTACGCGGTCGGCCGCCTGGCCTGGCAGCCCGACGCGGACCCGCGCGCGATCCTGCACGAGTGGATCGAGCTGTCCTTCACCCCCGAGGAGACCGCCGATCCCGCCCGGCTGCGCAGCGGGCTGCGGGCCGTTCTGGACGGCTCCTGGCGGACGTACGAGAAGTACACGGCACCGCTCGGCATTGGCTTCATGGTGCAGCCCGGACACCACTACGGGCCGAGCGTGGACGGCTACGAGTACAGCCCGTGGGGGACGTACCACTTCGCCGACCGGGACGGAGTCGGCGTCGACCGCAGCCGGGCCACCGGCACCGGGTACGCGGGGCAGTACGCGAAGCCGTGGGCGGAGACGTACGAATCGCCCGAGACCTGCCCGGACGAGCTGCTGCTCTTCTTCCACCATGTGCCGTACGGACATGTGCTGCACAGCGGCGAAACGGTGATCCAGCACATCTACGACACACACTTCGAGGGCGTGGCGGAGGTCGAGGAGGCACGCCAGGTGTGGTCCGGGCTCGCGGATCTGGTGGATTCGGCACGCCACGCCCGGGTGGCGGAGCGCTACGAGGAGCAGCTTCGCAGCGCCCGGGAGTGGCGCGACCACATCAACACGTACTTCTTCCGGAAGTCCGGCGTACCGGACGCCCGCGGGCGCCGTATCTACTGAGGGCGATGCACGTGTTCACTCCGTGCCCTGGGCCGCCGGGTTGCCCTGATGGGTGAAGGCGGCCCAGAAGTGCACCTGGTCGAGGTCGATACGGGCGGCCTCGCCGCGTAGATCGTCATGGAGGGTGGGCGGTGGCTCGCGGTGCGGGTCGAGCATCCACAGCTGGGCGGCGCGCAGCGCGTCCACCGGGGCTAGGGCGTGCGCGGTGACGAAGTCGTGGAAGACGGCCATCATCACAGCCGTCGAGGCATCGCGGACGGCCCAGCGCGAGCCGATGACATCGGCCGCGCCGCGGGCGATCAGGGCCGTGGACAGGGTCAGCGCCTCGTCGTGGTTGCGGGTGCTCAGATCGGTCTCGCAGGCGCTGAGCACCACCAGCGGGCCCGCGGCGTCCGGCGCTCCGGTGGCGGTGCCGTCCAGGATGCGGGCCACGGTCAGCCGTCCGGCGTCCTGGGGGCCGTCCGGCGGGGTGGCGAGCCAGAGCGCCGAGCGCGTGGGATACGGGCCGACCAGGGCGTGGCAGGAGATGTGCAGAACGGCGGCGGCCGGTGCGCTGCCGCCGGGCAGGACGGCGAGGATGTCCTCCGGGGTGCCCGGCGCGTCGCTGACGGCCGTGGGGAACTCGCCGTAGCAAAGGCCGTCCGGGTAGCAGGCAGCGCGCAGCGCCTCGGTCTCGATCTCGGCCCACAGGAGGGAGAGTTCGGGGTCGGCGACCAGGACCTGTCCGGCGGCGATGGGCAGCCGGTCCCGGGCCCCGGCTCGCAGGAACTCGGCTCCGGAGGGGGCGTAGCTCAGCACCGCTTCCTCGCAGGCGTACCGGTGCGCACGCCCGGCACGCCCGTACGGGGTGCGCGCCGCATGCCAGGCGACCGCGCCGAGCGCCCCGCAGGGCACCAGCACGATCCGCGGCGGCCGGTTGAGTGGGCCTACGGCTGCCAGTACGGGGCCCATCGCGGCGGGCCAGGCCCAGTCGCACAGCTCGCGCAGCGCCGCCTCCCATTCCCGGTCCAGCGCCGCCTGTCCGCTCGGCTCAACCGTGGCGTCGGCGGCCGTGGCATCGGCCGTGGCGGCGGCGGTGGCTTGGGAACGTCGGGCCGTGACGTCGAGATAGCGCTCCAGGGGCGGGCTGCCGGGGGTCAGCAGCGGCAGCTTGAGGACGGTGGGCGGGGCGTCGCCGGTGTCGGGGCGGAGGATCAGCGCGAAGCCGTTCTGGCCGGGTTGGAGCCCGAGGACGAGATAGACGAGCGCATCGGTGCCGGTGGTGGTGAGGCCGGCCTTCAGCCCGGCCAGGTCCGCAAGGCCGAGCAGTTTCCGGGCGTCCGCACCGCTGCCCGCGCCCAGCGCGTCAAGTGCCCTGCGGCGCAGGGTGCCCGGGATCTGCCGCTCCGTGGCCCGGCCCAGGAGCGGGGCCGCGGTATCGGTCGGGGGCCGGTCCGCGGCGACCTCGGCGCGCCACTGCCGGGCCAGATCCGGGTGGCCGCGGGCTTCGAGGAGCTCAGGAATGCCACGGGACGCGGCGGCGGCCCGCAGCACCAGGGCCCGGCCCAGTTCCAGCGCGTGCACCGCGTCGGCGGGGCGGAAGCACACGGTGTTCCAGTAGGCCAGCCACAGTGCCTGCGCAGACCCGGTGCGGGCCACGGCCAAGCCGTGCTCGGAGCCGAGTTGGAGAAGGACGTCCAAGGCCAGCCTGATCAGTGCCTCGCCTCGGGTGGCCAGGCTGGCGTTCACATCCTCGACCGCGGTCGGACGGTGCCGCTCGCGGCGCAGCCAGTATGCCTCGGACAGTTGCGTCAGCGCGTCGGCGGTGTGCGGCAGGCCGTGCCCTTGGCCAATCAGCTCGCGGACCCGGGACAGCTCGGCGATGCTCTGGTCGAGCAGGACCGGGTCATCGAGGTGGCGGGCCGTATGCAGCAGGACCCGGCCGAGGTGGGACCGCAGCCGGAGTTCCTGGTGGGGGGTGGGCTGCGGTCCCTCGAGGATCCGATGGACCTCCGCGACGGCCCGGTCGGCGGCCTCCCGGCTGGGATCGATCATGAGTAGTTCGATCATCGCGTCGGCCCGTAGGGCCGGGAAGTACGGTGCGAGCAATGCGGCCATCTGCCGCTGGTCGGTCTCCACCACGTCCCGGAAGTACCGGGCCGCGGCGCGGAGTTCGGCCGGGTCCTGGGTGCGGTTGACTTGTTCCCGGTGGGCATCGGCCAGGATGGCGGCGATGGCGAAGCGGTTCTCCTGGTCGGGCGGCAGGGTGGTGTACAGGGCGGTCAGTTCCTCGACAAGGCGCGGCAGCACGGTCGGGTCGTCGTTGCGGCGCGCCAGAGCCAGCTCTTGGTAGGACGCAAAGATCACCGCGTTGACCATGCTTGTGGAGGGCGGTGCGCCGTTGTCGCGGTAGGCGGCGCGCAAGTCCCTGGCCATCGTCAAGGCGGCGTCGGCGGCCTGGAAGCTGCCCCCGAGCGTCGCGGCCGCATCGAGGCGCCCGGCAAGGGCGCCGACCACGGCCTGCCGGGCAGTCGTGGCCTTGTCGCCTTCCCCGGACAGCCCGTCGATCATCTCCCGGAGCCGGGCGGCACCCCTCTCCAGGTGTGCCAGATCGCCGGTCTGCTGCACTCGTACCGCATCGATCAGACTGGTCAGCCACTGTTCCAAAGTGACCTGGCCCGGCCGGCCGAAACCGCCGGCGGGCTCGGGGTCCGGCTCCGACACGGCCTCGTCCACCTCGTCGAAGTCCATCGTGCCGGGTACGAAGAAGTTGGCCTGCAGCAGCAGAGCGGCATGCAGCTTGGCCATGCGGGCCCGTTCGGGTACGTCCGCCGGCAGCTCCCGCAGCGCACACCGGGCGACATCCGCACTGCGACGGGCGCCGTCGGCCAGCGCCCGGGGGTCGCCCTCTCCCGACCTGAGCTTGGCCAGCAACTCGCGCAGCGGTGCGAAGACCGGTCGGTCCAGACCCAGGGCCGCCACTTCCTCGTCGGCCTTCCCGGTGGAGATCCTGACCTCGTACACCGTGCTGGACAGCCACACCAGGAGACCCGTCAACCGCGGGATGTCCTCCAAGGCCCAGGCGAGCACGCCCTGGACGGCGTCGGCCAACGGGTCGTCGGCGTCTTCCGGGGGAGCTGTCCCCGTCGGCTCCGTCGTGTTCTCCTCGTGCGGTGCCACCGCTTGGGACACTGTCAGCTTGATCTCCGACACGACGGACCCGAGCAGTCGGAGCCGCTGCGGATCTTCAGGCGCCTCGGCGAGACGCCGGAGAACGTCCATGGCCTCCGCCAGTTCGTCCGGCCTGGATACGGTCAGCGCCCGCGGGTCGGCGGCGCGAGGCGGCGGCTCCTGGCGCGCCGAGGATGTGGGGCCTTGGCGCGAGGCGCGCATGGCTCGCGCGTAGTGCTCCGGGATGAGCAGCCAGAGCAGCGCTTTGCGGGCTTGCACCGCGAGCGGGTCGGTGAGCGGCCTGGTGCGGTCGGCCCAGCGCAGGTGATAGAGGGCGTACTCCCGTGCGGACCGGACCGCGTCGTTCTGTCGGCCCGGCCCACGGCTGTCGAGCCAGACGGACACCAGGATGCCCACCGAGGCGATGGCGTCGTCCCGGAGCGGATCGTCCGCGGGCAACAGTCTTGCGATGGCGGCGAGATGCTGGACGCTCTGCCACAGCGCGGCCCTCCGCGCCGGGTCGTCCGCCGGGCGGCGCATCACCTCGTTGGCGTGGCGGGTGGCGATGTCGGCCCAGGCGCGCAGCACCGACGCCCTGTCCCCGCCGTCGTTGTGCTCCTTGTCCACGTGCTCCTTGTCCACCCGGCGCTCCCCCGTGTCCGATGTCCGCGCGGCCCGGCGGGTCGGGTCGCGTGGACATCGCCGACTGCCGGCACGGCCCGCCGAGGCCGCTGCGGGTCATCTACCCCGGCGGCGGGCCGTCCACGTGGGTCTTCGCCCAGGACGGCCGACCGGAGTCAGACGAACACCGACAGCAGCAGGGCCATGAGCAGGCCGAGCACGCTGACCAGGGTCTGCACGACGGTCTGGGTCTTGGCTGCCTGGGCGAGGTCCATGCCGAACGACTCCTTCACCAGCCAGAAACCGGCGTGGTTGACGTAGTTGAGGCCGAGGGAGCCGGCGCCGATCGCGACCACGAGAAGCGACGCCTCCATGCCTCCGCCGCCACCGATCAGCGGAGCCACGATGCCGGTCGCGGAGACGATGCCGACGGTGGCCGAGCCCGTGGTCAGCGAGAGCAGCAGCGCGATGAGCCAGCCCAGCAGGATCACGTTGATATGGGCTCCTTCGGCTGCCGACGCGATGGCGTCGCCGATGCCCGAGTCCTGAAGGACCTGCTTGAACGCGCCCCCACCGCCGATGATGAGGAGGATCGCGGCGATGGACTTGAGGCTGTTGGTCAGGGAGGCGTGGGTCTCCTCCCCCGAGCGGCCACCGCCGACGATGGTCACGCCGAGGGCGAAGAGCACACCGGCCAACATCGCCACCAGCGGTTCCCCCGCGAAGGCGAGGCCGGCGCGCAGCCCGCTGGACGCGTCGAGCAGCGTTTCGGCCAGCGTACGCAGCAGCATGAGCGCGACCGGAACGAGCACGGCCGCCACGGCCAGCCCGACGGACACACCGGAGCGGGGAGCCGCGTCCGTACGCGACTGCGCGCCGGGCCCCGACGAAGCCGCCGCGGGTCCCTGTCCGGCGCCGGTGAACTGGGCCACGAGCTCAGCGTCCGGGCGGACCTCGGGCAGCCGGGGCGCGATCCAGCGGGCGTAGACGGGGCCGGCCAGGATGACGGTGGGGATGGCGCAGACGACGCCGACGACGAGGGTGAGGCCGAGGTCGGCGTGCAGGCCGGTCATGGCGGTCAGCGGGCCGGGGTGGGGCGGCAGCATGCCGTGCAGGGTGGACAGGGAGGCGATGGCCGGGACGCCGAGCAGCACATACGGGCTGCCCTTGGTGCCGCCCTGCCCCTCGAGCCGACGGGCCACGCTGAAGATCAGCGGCAGCAGCACGATCAGGCCCACCTCGAAGAACATGGGGATGCCGATGACGAACGCCACCGCGCCGACCAGCCAGGGCAGCCTGCGGGTGTCGGCGCGTTCGACGAGGCCGCGGGCGATGGCGTCGGTCGCTCCGGAGTCGGACAGCAGCCGGCCAAGCATGGCGCCCAGCGCCAGCGTGACACCGACGTCCCCGAGGGTGCCGCCCGCGCCTTCCTCGATCGAGTCGATCAGTTTGGCCACCGGTTCGCCGGCCGCGAGTCCGGTGGCGACGGTCACGACGATCAGTGCGACGAAGGGGTGGACGCGCAGCCGTGAGTTGATCAGGTAGATCAGTGCGGCGATCGCCACCGTCAGGATCAGCAGCAGCCACCAGGTGTGTGTGGTCATACGGAATACCTTTCGAACGTATATACGAACCAAGGGACGGAAAGAAGGCATGCGTGACCTGCGGGACGAGCACCGTGGGGAGAGGTGGTCAACCGTGCGGGAGGCGGTCAGTCGAGTGCGAGGCGTGTGACCAGGTCGGCCACCGCGGCGTCCTGCCGCTCGAGGTAGGCGCCGAAGGCGCCACCGGTGATGAAGGCGTCGGTCCAGCCGTGCCGGATGAGCTCGGCCTTCCACTGCCGCGAGGAGTGCAGCGCGGTCAGCGCCCGGATCCAGCGCTTGCGGTCCTCGGGACTGATGCCGGGCGGGGCAACGATCCCCCGCCAGTTGTGGAACACCAGGTCGATACCGGACGCCTTCAGGGTCGGCACACCGGGCAGCGCGGCCACCGGCCGGTCGCTGGTGACCGCGAGCACCCGCAGCTGGCCCGCCTGGATCTGGTCCAGGAACTCGCCGATGCCACTGGTGGCGAAGTCGACCCTGCCGTCAAGCAGCGCGGGCAGCAGATCGCCGCCACCGCCGTCGTAGGCGACGTACCTCACCTGCCGGGGAGCGATTCCGACGGTCCTGGCCAGCTCCATGGGGAACAGGTGGTCCGGGCCGCCCAGAGAGGAGCCGCCGCCGACCCTGACCCGCCGCGGGCCCGTCCGCCACGCGGTGACCAGGTCCTCGACCGTGCGGTACGGCGAGTCCTTGCGGACCACCACCGCCTCGGGCTCCTCGATGAGGCGCGCGATCGGGGTGGTCTGCCGTACGGTCACCCGAGCGTGCACGACATGCGACGCGCCGAGGACCCCGAGGCCCATCTGGAGGGCGAGCCGGCCGTTGCCTCGTTCGTTGACGGTCCGCCGAAGACCCACCGTTCCACCGGCACCCGGCAGATTGAACACCTGCACATCCGAGGCGGTGCCGGTTTCCTCCAGCACACGGGCCACCGTACGGGCCGTGGTGTCGTACCCGCCGCCGGCCGTATTGGGCACCAGAATGCGCAGACCGTCATCGGCCGCTCCGGTGTCCGGCCAGGCGCCGCAGCCGCCGAGCACCAGCGAGAGCAGGAGGGCGACGGTGCCCGACAGGGCTCGGGTACGTCCTCTCATGGCACCTCCCTTTCGCTTCTCGCACGGCGGACGTCATGATTGTGCGGCCTGGCGGGAGAGTCGCCCAGGTTGTGTCACCAGGAGAGATTGAGTTCATTGTGGTCGCCGCGTTCCGTCGCCAAACGCTCGCGGGCGAGATGCTGGTGCTCCAGCTCGCCATCGTCGTGGTGGTGCTGCTGGCGGTCGCCGCGGTCTCGCTCGCACAGTCGGAGGCCACCTTCAACCGGGTCGAAGGCCGGCGGGTGAGCGCGCTGGCCGAGCAGCTGGCCGCCCACCCGCTCGTGCACAGCCGCCTGACGAAACCCGCGCCCGCCGAGGCCCTGGCTCCTCTGGTGCACTCCACCCAGGTGCAGTCCGATGTCACCTCGGTGACGGTGGCCGACCGCGACGGCCGTGTCGTCAGCTCGACGAACCCCACAGTGGTCGGCGACCGGCTGCCGCTGGGCGAGGGGGTCGGCGCGGGCCGGGGCTGGTCCGGCTCGCTGGCCTGGGACGGCAACCGGGAGCTGGTGGCCCAGGTGCCGGTGCTCGGCACGACGGGGGACGACGTGGGCCGGAGGCTGGGCACGGTCATGGTCGGCGAGGCGTCCCCGACGGTGTGGCAGCGGCTCAGCGGCGCCTCCTCGTATCTGCTGATCTACCTCGGCGTCGCCAGTGCGCTCGGCGTCGTCGGCTCCTGGCTGCTCGCCCGGCGGGTGAAACGCCAGACACTCGGACTGGAGCCACGCGAGATCACCGGACTTGCCGAGCACCGCGAGGCCATGCTGTACGGCATCGCCGAGGGCGTCGTAGCCCTGGACCCACAGCACCGCCTCACCCTCGTCAACGACGTGGGCAGACGGCTGCTCGAGCTGCCCGAGGACAGCGTGGGCCGGACCGTGGCCGAGCTCGGCATCGACGGACGGCTGCTCGACGTGCTGACCGGGGCGCAGGACACCGCCGCGGGCCCGCGCGACGAGGTCGTCGTCCGCCACGGCCGCGTCCTGGTCATGAACCGGATGACGGTCACCAAGGACGGACGGCTGCTCGGCTCCGTGGCCACCCTGCGCGACCGTACGGAACTGGCCCACCTGGAGCGCGAAATCGGTTCCTTCCGCAGCACCTCCGAGTTGCTGCGCGCACAGGCGCACGAGTTCGCCAACCAGCTGCACACCATCTCCGGGCTGATCCAGATCGGCGAGCAGGACGAGGTGGTGCGCTACATCCGCGCGTTGAACCAGCGCCGCCAGTCACTCGACATGACCGTCGGCCGCCGGGTCCGCGACACCGCCGTCGCCGCGCTGCTGATGGCGAAGTCCGCCCAGGCCGCCGAGCGGAAGGTCGCCCTGCGCATCTCCGACCGTACGGGTCTTGGCCGCCTCGCCCCGGAAGACGCCGCCGACGTGGCGACGGTGGTCGGCAACCTCGTCGACAACGCCATCGACGCGGCCACCGCGGGCGAGCCCGACGGCACGCTCCACGGCTCGCTCCACGGCGGCGTCCCGCGTGACGAGGCGTGGGTGGAGGTCGAGCTGCGGCAGGACGCAGCCAGCGTGGAGATCGTGGTCCGCGACTCCGGCCCCGGCGTCGCCCCCGAACTCGCGCAGGAAGTCTTCGCACACGGCTTCACCACCAAGGCCGCGCAGGAGGGCGAGCGCGGTATCGGGCTCGCCCTGACCCGTCTCGTCTGCGAGCGCCGCGGCGGAGAGATCGCGGTCACCAATACGGCCGAGGGCGCCATGTTCACCGCGCGCATGTCCGTCGGCCACCCCACCGGCGCGGTGGCGGAAGGAGCTACCCCATGACCGAGCCGACCGGCACCATCGACGTCCTGGTCGTCGACGACGACTTCATGGTCGCCCGGGTCCACCGCACATTCGTCGAACGAGTGCCCTCCTTCCGGGTCGTCGGCACCGCCCACACCGGCGAGCAGGCGATCAAGGCCGTGGACGAGCTGCGCCCCGACCTCGTCCTGCTCGACCTGTACCTGCCGGATGTCTTCGGTCTCGACGTCATCCCGCGGCTGCGCACCGCCGGACACGACTGCGACGTCCTGGTCATCAGCGCGGCCCGCGAGGCCGAGGCGGTGCGCGACGCCGTACGCCACGGCGTCGTCGACTACCTCCTCAAGCCCTTCGACTACGAGGATCTGCAGCCCCGCCTCGAACGGTACGCAACCCGGCGCGGGCGCCTGCTCACCACCGTCGTCCGCGGCCAGGCCGACGTGGACCGCGCCCTGGCCGGGGCGTTCGCACCCGCGGCGGGCAACGCCCTGCCGAAGGGCATGAGCGTGGAAACCGCCGACCTGATCGAACGGGCGCTCCGCGACACGGACGGCACCCTCTCCGCCACCGAGACGGCGACCGCCACCGGCGTCTCCAGGGTGAGCGCCCGCCGCTACCTGGAGTACTTCCACGACACCGGCCACGCCGATGTCGCACTGCGCTACGGCAGCGCCGGCCGGCCGGAGCGCCGGTACAGCTGGCGGGCGTGACAAGCGGACGCCGCTGGAGGCTGGCCGGCTAGCGGGTACGGGCGCGGAGCGCCTTGTGGTGGCTGTCGACCGCATCCCCGACCGTGCTCAGGTACTCCCGCAGGCCATGAGGCGTGCGGTCTTGTACGAGGGTGTGCAGCGCGTAGCGGGGAGAGACATCCCATGCGAAACCCTGCGGGGCGTTGGGACAGATCATCGGCTCGTTGGCGAACACCATCAAGGGGTCGTCGGAGTGCCGGTACGTCCAACGGCACGGCCACATCCGCAGCGCGGTCTCACCGACGTACCGCACCGCTCCCGCGTGGAACTCGTCTCCGGCATCGGCTGCCGCCTGCAGCGCGGCGGGGCCGTCGAAACGGTCCAGCACAAGCCTCTCCAGCACCAAGAGCGAGTCCGGTGAGTAGTCGAAGGGGAAGTCATCGGGCAGATGGGCCGTACGCCACCGGTCCAGTGCGGCGCCCATGGGGGTCAGCCACGCGTCAAGACACCGGCGGGACTCCTTGTCGGCGTGCAGGCGGTCGTCCTCCATGTACCACGCGGGCGTGCCGGGTTCCGCCGTGGGCGTCTTGTCACGCACCCAATTGCCGACATCCACCGGCAACGGCAGACCGAACTCCTTCAGGCCCTCGGCCTGTTCGGGTGTGAGCAGAAGCCACCAGGCGTCATAGGCATCCCCGTCCAGCTGGTAAAAACTCCGTGGATCGTCGTTGCCGGGCACGAGGTCGCCTATGGCCTCGAAGGTGGTGTTCCAGTCCATGTAGCGCGTGCTGTCGGAGAGGTGTTCCGCCGGGTGCCATATCGACCGGCCGTTGCGCCGGAAGTGCAGATACTGCTCTCCGTCCTCGTCCTTCACCAGCTCGACATCGTCGACCACCACCGAGCCGCCCACGCACGCCGCCGCGTCGAGCAGCAACTCCTCATAGCCGTCCTCGAGATCGCCCATCGCCTTTTCGGGCGTCTGGAAGCCGAGCCCGCATTCGCCGACGAGGAAGGTCAGCTCGTCGGGGTTGCCGAAGTCCTCATCAAGGTCCATGCCGATCCCGGCGGCTTCCGCCAGACCGACCGCGGTCTGCTCCTCCGTCGCTATGCCCAGCCGGACCAGGACCTCCGCGAATCCACGGAGCGTGTGTTGTGTTGCGTCGCCCATGACAGCACCGTCACCCATTCTTCCGGCGCCATGAGGCCGTGATCTCCATGTGTATCGCCCCGAGCTCGCGTATAGCGGCCGGAAAATCACAGAAGTCGGGATTGGTGAGGGCATCCCCCCAGAACATGTACGTCTGACCCGATCGAGTCCAGGCCAGAAGGTCGATGATCTGCGCGAACTCCGAGGGAGCGAAGGGCGGGACCAGATCCTCGTCGTCATCAAGGCTTGTCGTTTGCAACTCCCGGCCGGTCAGCAGGCGCAGCCAGACCGCCGCCGCGAACGCCGTCTGGGACACCACATGCCGCTCCGGGTCCTGATCCTCGCAGTAGTACAGGCCCATGGCGGTCAGCTGGTCATAGACCGCATCGACATCGCCCGGCTCGCCGCCGGCAACTTGACGGAGCCCGCGCACCACATCCCCGGGCGTCAGCACAGGCTCATCGCTGAACTCCTCATCCTCCTGCGCAACACGGTCGAGCAGCGGAGCCATCAGGTCGTAAAGGCGGGCTACCTGCTCCTTCCGGTCCAGTGTCCCGGCGAACTCATCAATGGTCCCGAGCAATTCGGGGTACGTCGTGTCTTCCATGGCTCCTGGATAGCAGGCGGCACGGACATCTCCGTCCGGGGCGGCGGGTGGGGCCGGCGGGTAGTGCGGGCGGGCAGGCCCGGCGATCGACCGCGAAGGGACCGCGTCAGACCGGACATATCGTGAAGCAACTGAGGAGGTTGAGGAGAACGTGCAAAGATGACGGACACCCGGGTCAGACCACCCGGGGTCAAGGAGAATCCCAGTGAGATCTCGGACGTTGAGCCGTTACTCAACCGTGGCCGCGGCAGTGCTGTCCGCCACGCTGCTGCCCCTGTCCGCCGCCCACGCAGCCGACGCCACCGCCGACGACTCGGCGCCCGCGGCGACGCAGACGACCATCGCGTCCTTCGGCCGAATAGCGGACGCCGTACTGACCGACCGCACCGCCGCTCTGCTCGACCGGCCCCAACTCGCCCGCACGGCAGTGAAGTCGCAGGGCAACGTGCGGCTCTCGCCCGCGGCCTCCCGTGCGGAGAGCACCAGCCTGGCCTCCGTGCAGGACACGCGCGCCCGGCTGGCCGTGCTCGGTGAGGCCTACAGCGACGCCGACACGAAGACCACCGTCGACAGCACCCGTGTGGAGGGGCGGAAGGCCACGGTCCGCGTCACCGAAGCCACCACCCTCACCTACGAGAAGATCCGCGGCGACGAGCCCCCGACCACCGGCTTCACCGCGCACCACGAACTCACCTTCACGGCACAGACGGACGGCACCTGGCAGCTGGTGAATGTCCGCCGCACGGACAAGGGCCCCCGCGCGATCAACGAGCCCGTCCCGGCGACGAAGACGGCGCCGGTGCGCCCGAGCGCCATCATCGACGCCCCCCGCGCCGCCACCACGTACCCGGCGCCGGCCAAGCCCAAGAACCTCGGCACCGGCACCACGTACAACTACGCGGCGATGGCGACGTACGCCGAGAAGTACTGGAAGAACTACAACACCGCCTACCGCCGCTTCAACAGCGCAGGCGGGGACTGCACCAACTACATCAGCCAGTCCCTCTACGCGGGCGGCTGGAAAAACGACTCCACCTCCACCGAGGACTACGACACCTGGTGGTACAACACGTCGAGCCAGTCCGACACCTGGATCGGCGTCAACGAGTGGTCCTGGTTCACGCAGACCGCGAAGCGGACCACCGCCCTCACGAACGCCTACCAGATGGACATCGGTGACGTCCTTCAGGTGGACTTCGACAAAGACGGCGCCAAGGATCACACCATGATCACCTCGTACCGGAGCACGAGCGGCGTCCCGTACCTCACCTACCACGACACCGACACCTACCGACGGTCGCTGTCCAGCCTCCTCTCGTCGTACCCGAACTCCGCGTACTACGCCTACCGCACCTGATACCCGGCCACCATCTCGGCCGCCTGGGCCCGCTGTTCCCATACCCCCGTGGTGGGAGCAGCGGGCCCAGCTGTCTCCCCGAACACTTTCGGCGCGTCGAACTCTTTTCGGCACGGACCGGCGGCGCTCGCGCCGCTACTCGAGGTGCATTCAAGTCCAATGCGACCGCCGTTCTTCCGCACTGGCATATAAGTCCATGAACGTCTGCTTCTGACTGCTGCCTCTGCCGAGCTGCCATGCGTGTTCAAGGACGCTCGAGAAAGTGATCCCACTTTGGTGCACGAAGACGAACTCCTCAGCTACCTGAAGCGAGTGACCGCGGACCTGGACCGGACTCGCCGTCGTCTTTACGAGGTCACCGAGCGGGAGCAAGAACCCATCGCCATTGTCGGCATGGCCTGCCGCTTCCCGGGCGAGGTACGGTCCGCGGAGGAGTTCTGGCAGCTGATCGTGGCGGAGCGGGACGCGATCGGGGACTTCCCCACCGACCGTGGCTGGGACATCGAGCGGCTGTACGACCCGAACCCGGACCGATCCGGCACCTGCTACACGCGACACGGTGGCTTCCTCTACGACGCCGCCGGATTCGACGCCGACTTCTTCGAGACCTCACCCCGTGAGGCGCTGGCGATGGATCCGCAGCAGCGGCTGCTGCTGGAGACCTCCTGGGAGGCTTTCGAGCACGCCGGCATCGACCCGACCTCCGTACGCGGCAGCCGGACCGCCGTGTTCGCCGGCATCAACCCACCGGACTACCCCGTCGGACACGCCTCAAGGCCCCCGGAGTCCGCCGAGGGATTCATCCTCACCGGCAGCGCGGGAAGCATCGCCTCGGGCCGAATCGCTTACACGCTGGGCTTGGAAGGGCCTGCGGTCACCGTGGACACGGCGTGTTCGTCGTCGCTGGTGGCGTTGCATCTGGCCTGCCAGGCACTGCGGGCCGAGGAATGCTCCATGGCACTGGCGGGTGGAGTGGCGGTCATGTCGACCCCACGCATTTTCCTGGAGTTTGCGCGGCAGCGGGG
>NZ_NCSM01000022.1:514884-746689 GCF_002224125.1 Streptomyces sp. NBS 14/10 | reverse complement strand
AGGGGCAGATCTTCGTCAAGGGTGAGGTGATCAAGACGGTGCCCGAGTCGAAGATCGTGGAGACCCTGATCGACGAGGCCATGAAGATCGCCGAGCAGATGGAGAAGGACGGGGCCCCTTCGGGTATCCCCGAGGTCACCGTGAGCTGATCTACGTACATACGCAAGGAGGGGATCCGCGCATGCCACTACTGGAGCGCGTCGGGGGCCCACGTGACCTCAGGACACTGACCGAGAAACAGCTGGCCGAACTGGCGGAGGAGATCCGTCAGTTCCTGATCACGGCGGTGGCCAGAACCGGCGGGCACCTGGGCCCCAACCTGGGTGTCGTCGAGCTGTCCATAGCACTCCACCGCGTCTTCGACTCGCCCGTGGACCGCATCCTGTGGGACACCGGGCACCAGTCCTACGTCCATAAACTGCTCACCGGCCGCAAGGACTTCTCCAAGCTCCGCGGCAAGGGCGGGCTGTCCGGCTACCCGTCGCGCGCCGAGTCCGAGCACGACGTCATCGAGAACAGCCACGCCTCCACCGTCCTGGGCTGGGCCGACGGCCTGGCCAAGGCCAACGAGGTCCTTGGCCGCACCGACCGGCATGTCGTCGCGGTCATCGGCGACGGCGCGCTGACCGGCGGTATGGCCTGGGAAGCGCTCAACAACATCGCCGCCGCCCGGGACCGTCCGCTGATCATCGTCGTCAACGACAACGAGCGCTCGTACGCGCCCACCATCGGCGGCCTCGCCAACCACCTGGCCACCCTCCGCACCACCGACGGCTATGAGCGCTTTCTGGCCTGGGGCAAGGACGTACTGCAGCGCACGCCCGTGGTCGGCCAGCCGCTGTACGAGTCGCTGCACGGCGCCAAGAAGGGCTTCAAGGACGCCTTCGCACCACAGGGCATGTTCGAGGACCTGGGCCTGAAGTACGTCGGCCCCATCGACGGACACGACATCGCGGCCGTCGAATCGGCCCTGCGCCGCGCCCGGCGGTTCCACGGCCCGGTCCTCGTCCACTGCCTGACCGAGAAGGGCCGCGGCTACCGGCCCGCGCTGGAGGACGAGGCCGACCGCTTCCATACGGTCGGCGCCATGGACCCGCTGACCTGCGCGCCCCTCGCGCCCTCCGGAGGCCGCTCATGGACCTCGGTGTTCGGCGAGGAGATGGTACGGATCGGCGCCGAGCGCCCCGATGTGGTGGCGCTCACCGCCGCGATGCTGGACCCCGTCGGCCTGACCGAGTTCGCCCAGGCGTATCCGCGGCGGGTGTGGGACGTCGGCATCGCCGAGCAGCACGCCGCGGTCTCCGCCGCCGGTCTCGCCACCGGCGGGCTGCACCCGGTCTTCGCCGTCTACGCCACCTTCCTCAACCGCGCCTTCGACCAGCTGCTGATGGACGTCGCGCTGCACAAGTGCGGGGTGACCTTCGTCCTGGACCGCGCGGGCGTCACCGGCACCGACGGGCCCAGTCACAACGGCATGTGGGACATGTCCGTCCTCCAGGTGGTGCCGGGTCTGCGGGTCGCCGCCCCGCGCGACGCGGACCAGCTGCGTGCCCAGCTGCGCGAGGCGCTGGACGTGGCTGACGCGCCGACCGTCATCCGCTTCCCCAAGGAGTCGGTGGGCGAGCCGATCCCGGCGCTCGGCCGCGTCGGCGGCATGGATGTGCTGCGGCACGGCGGGCCCGAACCGGCCGACCAGGGCGGCGGCGGTGATGTGCTGCTGGTCGTGGCCGGGGTGATGGCCCAGGTCGGGCTGGCGGCGGCCGAGCTGCTGGCCGAGCGGGGCATCGGCTGCACGGTCGTCGACCCGCGCTGGGTCAAGCCCGTCGACCCCGCCCTGCCCGGGCTGGCGGCGTGCCACCGCGCCGTGGCCGTCGTCGAGGACAACAGCCGCACCGGCGGGGTGGGGGCGGCGGTGGCGCAGGCGCTGCGCGACGCCGAAGTCGATCTGCCGGTGCGCACGTTCGGCATCCCCGAGGCGTTCCTGGCACACGCCAAGCGCGGGGAGGTGCTGGCCGACATCGGGCTCACCCCGGCCGAGATCGCGGGCCGGATCGGCGCGGCCCTGGCCCGTATCGACGCATCCGCCGCCGTTCCCGTCACCGCGCCCGTCACCACCGCCCCCGGCGCCGGGCGGCGCGCGGCCACCGCCCGGCCGGCCCCGCCCGCGGCCCGCAAGGAGAAGGACGCATGACAGCAGCCGAGCAGGGGTCGGGCTTCGACCTGGACAAGCTCCTGGCCGAGCGCGGGTCCGAGCGGTACGACCTGCATACCAGGCACCTCAACCACCAGCTGCCGCGGATGCTGCACACCATCGGCTTCGACAAGGTCTACGAGCGGGCCGAGGGCGCGTACTTCTGGGACGACGAGGGCCAGGACTACCTCGATATGCTCGCCGGCTTCGGGGTGATGGGCCTGGGCCGCCACCACCCGGTCGTCCGCAAGGCGCTGCACGACGTGCTGGACGCCCAGCTGGCCGATCTGACCCGCTTCGACTGCCAGCCGCTGCCCGGTCTGCTCGCCGAGAAGCTGCTCGGCCACGCCCCGCACCTGGACCGGGTCTTCTTCGGCAACAGCGGTACGGAGGCGGTGGAGACCGCCTTGAAGTTCGCCCGGTACGCGACGGGCAAGCCGCGCGTGCTGTTCTGCACGCACGCCTTCCACGGCCTGACGACCGGTTCGCTGTCGGTCAACGGAGAGGACTCCTTCCGTAAGGGGTTCGCGCCGCTGCTGCCGGACACGGCCATTCCGCTCGGCGACCTGGCCGCGCTCGAGCGGGAGCTGGGGCGCGGCGATGTGGCCGGGTTCGTGGTCGAGCCGATCCAGGGCAAGGGCGTCCACGAGACCCCGCCCGGCTTTCTGCGCGCCGCCCAGGAGCTGCTGCACAAGCACAAGGCGCTGCTCATCGCCGACGAGGTGCAGACGGGGCTAGGCCGGACCGGCGCCTTCTACGCGTACGAGCATGAGTCGGGCGTGGAGCCGGATCTGGTGTGCGTGGCCAAGGCGCTGTCGGGCGGGTATGTGCCCGTCGGCGCGACGCTCGGCAAGGACTGGATCTTCAAGCGCGTGTATTCGTCGATGGACCGGGTACTGGTCCACTCGGCGAGCTTCGGCGCCAACGCGCAGGCGATGGCCGCGGGTCTGGCCGTCCTCGCGGTCATGGAGGACGAGAAGGTCGTCGAGAACGCCCGGCAGACCGGCGATCTGCTGCGCACCCGCCTCGCCGCGCTGGTGGACCGTTATGAGCTGCTGTACGAGGTGCGCGGGCGCGGGCTGATGATCGGCATCGAGTTCGGGAAGCCGACCTCGCTGGGGCTGCGCAGCCGCTGGGCGATGCTCCAGGCGGCCCGCAAGGGGCTGTTCGCGCAGATGGTGGTCGTACCGCTGCTGCAGCGGCACCGCATCCTCACCCAGGTCTCCGGCGACCATCTGGAGGTCATCAAGCTGATTCCGCCGCTGATCATCGGGGAGCGGGAAGTGGACCGCTTCGTCGAGGCGTTCACGGCCGTCATGGACGACGCACACGGGGGCGGCGGGCTGATGTGGGACTTCGGGCGGACGCTCGTCAAGCAGGCGATGGCCCACCGCTGACCGCCGCTTGCTTGTGCCGGCGGCGGCCCCGCCGGCTCAGGCGCCCCCATGGCCCCCGCCGGCTCGGGCGCCCCGTGGCCTCAGCTCGCGAGCAGCCGCTCGCGTAGCCGCTCCCGCTTGGCCGCGTCGAGCCCGAGCCCCTGGGCGAGGTACTTCTCGGTGTCGCCCCAGGTCTCCTCGATGGCCGCGAAGGCGGTCGCCAGATACTCGGCGCGGGCGTCGAAGAGCGGTGCGAGCAGCGCCATGACCTCGGGGGACGTCCCGTCCTCGGCATGTGAGGCGCGCCACACCTTATAGCGGCGGTGGGCGGCGGCCGACTCCAGGTAGTCCGCCTCGATGGCGTCCCGCTCCACGCCGAGGGCCAGCAGGGCCACCGCGATCGACAGACCCGCGCGGTCCTTGCCGGCCGAACAGTGCATCAGCGCGGGCGAAGCACCGTCCGCGAGCTCGTCGAGCACCCGGCGGTGCTCGGCGGTCCGGGTGGTGATGATCAACCGATACGAGTCGATCATCCGCTGCGCCGCCCGCCCCTCGCCCAGCATCTCGCGCAGCGTGGCCAGATCGCCCTCGCGGACCATGGTCCAGAACCCGGCGCCGTCGGCCGGGTCGGACAGCGGGAGGTTGACGGTCCGCACGCCCGGGAGCGCCACATCCGGGCCCTCGAGCTTGATGTCGGCGGAATTGCGGAAGTCGAAGACGGTGTGCAGCCCGAGGGAGTCGAGGAACGCGGCGTCGGTGTCGGTGGCATGCGCCAGATGGCCGCTGCGGAACAGTACGCCACGCCCCACCCGCCGTCCGTCTACGGTCGGCAGGCCGCCGACGTCCCGGAAGTTGCGCACCCCGGTGAGCTCGGGCTCGGTCGACGGAACCTGCGGCGTCTGCTGCGTCACGGGCGCTCCTTCGGCTCGGCCGCCGGCGCCGCTCGTCGGCGAGGCGGACTGTGCTGACCATACGACATGGGTGTACGAGGGCGGCCAGGTCGCCATGGGACCGGTGGAGGGGCGCCCCGGGGATTGCGCACCGGGTGCGCTGCCCCGATGATGTTCTGGCCTGTGCGAAATTGGGGAGAGTGATGATCGAAATCGGTGGTAGCGGTCGGGTCTGGCTGCTGTCGGGGCGGGGCAGCAGCTATGCGCTGCACCTCACGGAGAACGACGAGTTGCTTCACCTCCACTGGGGCCCGCGCATCGCGCTCCCCGACGCGGAGGCCCTTGCGCTCAGGTCCGTCCCCCATTCATGGGGGTTCGAATCACCCCTGGACGGGCGCGAAGAATTCCCCGTGGAAGGCGGGCCCCGCTTTGTACGCCCCGCCCTGTCGGTGCGGTCGCCGGGCGTCAGGGGCACCGAGTGGCGCTTCGAGCGGGGCGAGGTGACCGACTCCGGGGCGGAGCTGCGGCTCCACTTCCACGACCCGCTGCACCACCTCGCCCTCACCCTCCACTACCGGATGCGCGACGACCACGACGTGGTCGAGCGCTGGACCACCGCGGCCCACGCGGGCGGCCCGGACGACGCGCCCCTGGAGCTGCTGCGCATCGACTCCGCCGCCTGGTCACTCCCGGCGCGCGACCGCTGGCGGCTGTCGCATCTGTACGGGCGCTGGGCCGCCGAGAGCCAACTGGTGCGCGCCGACCTCACGCCCGGCGAGAAGGTCCTCGGCAGCCGCCGCGGCCACACCAGCCATCAGCATCTGCCCTGGATCGCCCTGGACGGCGGCGAGGCCACCGAAGAACACGGCGAGGTGCACAGCTGCGCCCTCGCCTGGTCCGGGTCCTGGCGGATCGCCGTCCAGCAGCTGCCCATCGGTGCCGTACAGGCGGTCGGCGGCGTCGGCCACGACGACTCGGGCCAGCTGAGCCTGGCGCCCGGCGAGTCCTTCACCACGCCCGTCTTCGCGGGCCTGTGGACCGACGGCGGGTTCGGCGCCGCCAGCCGCGCCTGGCACGCCTGGCAGCTGGCCCAGGTGATCCCCGACGCGGACCAGCACCGTCCGGTGCTCTACAACTCCTGGGAGGCCACCTTCTTCGACGTCAGCGAGGAACAGCAGCGCGCACTCGCCCGCCGCGCCGCCGAGATGGGCGTGGAGCTGTTCGTCGTCGACGACGGCTGGTTCGGGGCGCGCGTCAACGACCGCGCCGGGCTCGGCGACTGGACCCCCAACCCCGACCGCTTCCCCGGCGGCCTGAAGCCCCTCGCGGACGACGTGCACGCGCTGGGCATGCAGTTCGGCATCTGGGTCGAGCCGGAGATGGTCAACGCCGACAGCGACCTCTACCGGGCCCACCCCGACTGGGTGCAGCACCACCCCGGCCGCACCCGCACCGAGTTCCGCAACCAGCTGGTGCTCAACCTCGCCAGGCCCGACGTACGCGAGCACCTGTGGGAGCGGCTTGACACCCTGCTCTCCAGCGCGCCCATCGACTATGTGAAATGGGACTTCAACCGGTCCTTCTCCGACGCGGGGTGGCCCGGCGACCCGTACCCCCAGCGGCTGTGGATCGAGCATGTGCAGGGGCTGTACGAGCTCTTGGGGCGGCTGCGGGCCGCGCACCCGGGTGTCGCCTTCGAATCCTGCTCGGGCGGCGGCGGCCGGATCGACCTGGGTGTCCTCGCGCTCACCGACCAGGTGTGGACCTCGGACAACACCGACCCGCTGGACCGGCTGCCCATCCAGCACGGCTTCAGCCAGCTGCACCCGGCCCGCGTGATGGCCGCCTGGGTCACCGACACCCCCAACGCCATGGGCAGCAAGCGCGTCACCTCGCTGCGCTTCCGCTTCATCAGCGCGATGGCCGGGGTGCTGGGGGTGGGCGGCGACCTGAGCCACTGGAGCGAGGAAGAACTCGCCGAGGCGCGCGACTGGGTGGCCCTCTACAAGCGCATCCGGCCCGTCGTCCAGTACGGCGAGCTGTACCGGCTGCGGCCGCCGGGCGACGGCGGGCTGACCGCGGTGCAGTACGTACGCGGCGAGGAGACCGTGGTGCTGGCCTGGCTGCAGGCCCAGACCCTCGGCGAGCGGCAGCCCGCGCTGCGGCTGCGCGGGCTCGACCCCGAGAGCCGGTACGAGGACCTGGAGACCGGAGAGGTTCACCGGGGGGCCGTGCTCAGCCACCACGGCCTCGAGACCGGGCTCCGTCGCGACCTGGACGCCGCCGTATTCCGCCTTCGGCGAATCTGACCAGGTGGGATAGATCACCCTCCGTCAACCCCTCCTTACGGTGGCGTAGGTCACTCACCAGGGAGGAGGATGTCGGGAGTGGCAGACGATGCGAAGAGACTCAACAGCGGAGTGATCGGGTCCTACGCCGCCATCGGGGACAGCTTCACCGAGGGCGTCGGCGACCCGGATCCCGAGGGCGTTTTCATCGGCTGGGCGGACCGGCTGGCCGCCCTGCTCTCCGACCGACATTCCGGAGCCGGAGCCGGGTCCATCGGCGGCCCGGCTCCGGCCGACTTCCGCTACGCCAACCTCGCCGTACGTGGCCGGCTCCTCGACCAGATCGTCGAGGAGCAGGTCCCGCGCGCGATCGAACTCGGCCCCGATCTGGTCACCTTCTGCGGCGGCGGGAACGACATCCTGCGGCCCGGCAGTGACCCCGACGACGTCGCCGAGCGCTACGAGGCGGCCGTGGACCGGCTCACCTCCCACGTCGGCACGGTGCTGCTGTGCACCGGGTTCGACCCACGCGGTGTGCCGGTGCTGCGCCATCTGCGCGGCAAGGCCGCCACGTACACGGCCCATGTGCGGGCGATCGCCGACCGGTACCGGTGCCCGGTGCTCGACCTGTGGTCACTGCGCTCCGTACAGGACCGGCGGGCCTGGAGCGAGGACCGGCTGCATCTGTCGTCCGACGGACACACCCGGGTCGCGCTGCGCGCCGCCAAGGTGCTCGGCCTCGACGTACCGGTCGACCCGGACCAGCCGTGGCCGCCGGAGGGGCCGCGCTCGGCCGCCGAGGTGCGCCGGGCCAACATTCACTGGGCGCGCGAATACGCGGTGCCCTGGATCGGCCGACGGCTGCGCGGGGAGTCGTCGGGGGACCATGTGGAGCCCAAGCGTCCGGACCTGCTGCCGCTGCGGCCCTGAAGGCTCCCGGAGCGAAGTCCCGGACACCCCGGGGAAACCCCGAAGCAGAGAAACAGCGCGGAGAATCGGCGAACACAAAGCGGGTCGCGCCGGAGGGGCCTAAGCTAGATAGGCCCACACGGCGCGGCCCGTGCCATTGGCGTCCGGTCTGACGCCCCAAGCCTCGGACAGGGCTTCGACGAGCATCAGCCCGCGTCCGCCCTCTTGGTCGACGCTCACCGACCGGGCCTGTGGCTCCGTGCGCGCGCACCCTTGGTCGGCCACTTCCAACCGCAAGCGCTTGCCCATGAGTTGCATGCTGCACCGTACCTCCTCGCTGGAGGTGTGGCGCACGGCGTTGGTGAAGAGCTCGGAGACGACCAACTCGGCGTTGTCGCACATCTCCTGCCTGGCGCCCCATGAGCACAGCCGCAGCACGACCAGCCTTCTCGCCTCCGCGACGGAAGTGCTCAGTGCCGGAAGACGAAAAGCGTCTTGCAGGCACGGAGCGGAGAGCGAGCCGCTGCGCCCTAACCGGAGAGCCTCATAGGAAGGAGCCACGCCGACACTATGCTCTGCGCCACTCGCGTATGGCAAGGTTCAATCTGTAAATTGCAGAATCGAAGAGACAGTCTGTTGTAGCGGCTGAGCGCGTGCCAGACTGCTGCGATGTGAAGGTAGTTGGAGGGGGACGGTAGTGGCGGATGCGCGAGCGGGCGGCGCCCCGACCGTCCTGAGAGTCGTGCTCGGCAAGCGGCTGCAGGACCTCAGGGAGAAGGCCGGGCTGTCGTACGAGCGGGCGGGCCGCGCCCTCGACGTCACCCATGCCACGATCCGCCGGATGGAAAAGGCCGAGGTCGGTCTGAAGCTTCCGTATGTCGAGAAGCTGCTGCGCACCTACGGGGTCACCGACCCGGAGGAAGTCGAGGGGTTCCTCTCCCTCGCGCGCGAGGCCAATAAGCCCGGCTGGTGGCACCGCTTCCGGGATGTGCTGCCCGAGTGGTTCAACACCTTTGTCAGCCTGGAGGGCGAGGCCAATCTCATCCGGGCCTATGAGCCGCACTATGTCCCCGGGCTGTTGCAGACCGAGGACTACGCCCGTGCGGTGATGTGCGCCGGAATGCCGCACGCGGCCGATGCGGAGACCGAGCGCAATGTCGCCCTGCGGATGGAGCGGCAGGCCCTCCTCACCCGTCCCAACCCGCCCATGCTGTGGGTGGTGATGGACGAAACGGTGCTCCGCCGACCCATTGGCGGGCCCGAGGTCATGCGCGATCAGATCACGCGGCTCATCGAAGCCGCGACGATGCCCAACATCAGGTTGCAGATCATGCCGTTCGACGCCGGGCCGCACCCGGCGATGTACGGCCCCTTCCATATCTTCCGGTTCCCGATTCAGGAGCTGCCGGACATCGCGTATACGGAGACGCTTGTCAGCGGTTCCTATTTCGACCAGCGCGATGACGTATCGGCGTTCCTGGAGGCCTTGGACCGGATGTGTGCGCAGGCCGCGCCTGCACAGACCACTCAGGCCATTCTGAGTGGCATTCGCAAGGAGATCTGATCGATGGATCGCATCTGCACGGACCGCGTCTACAGCGGAATGCCGGCGACGGACCTCGGCACCGAGGGCTGGCACAAGCCATGGAGCGGTGGCAACGGGGGAAGTTGCGTCGAGGCGATGAGGCTGAAGGACGGGCGAGTGGCGCTGCGCCAGTCCACGGATCCCGACGGACCTGCCCTCATCTATACGCATCTGGAGATGAAGCGGTTTATCCAGGGCGCGAAATCCGGCGAAGCGGACTTCCTGCTCGCCTGACGCAGCCACGGGTCACAGGGGAGTGACCGCAACAACCGCATAAAACTGGAGAACGGTGTGACCGACCAAGGATTCTCCGTGCAGGAGATAGACACCAGTACGCCTCATCCGGCCCGCATGTACGACTACTACCTCGGCGGCTGGGACAACTACGAGGTCGACCGCAGGGCGGCCGACCGCATTCTCGAAGTGACACCGACCGTCCGCGGCACCGCCCGCGCCAACCGGGAGTTTCTGCTCCGGGCCGTGCGCACCGTCGTCGGGGACGGGATACGGCAGATCATCGACATCGGAACCGGAATCCCGACGTCGCCGAACACCCATGAGGTTGCCCGGGAGATCGCGCCGGAAACCCGAGTGGTCTATATCGACAACGATCCGATCGTCGCCACGCACGCCGGCGCCAAGCTGACGAACGCGGGCGGCACGAGCTTCGCACTGGGGGATGTGCGCAAGCCCGCCGAGGTGCTCGACCGGCCCGCGGTGCGGGAGTTCATCGATTTCAGCAAGCCGGTGGCGCTGCTGCTGGTCGCGGTGTTGCACTTCGTCAAGGACGAGGAGGACCCGGTCGGGATCCTCGCGACCCTCACCGAACGGCTGGTTCCGGGCAGCTGTCTGGTGATCAGCCACGGCACCCTGGACTTCACCGACCGAGCCGATATCGCCGCGGAGGTGTACCGGAAGTCCGCGGCCAGCCTCAGCCTGCGCGGCCACGCCGAGATCCTGCCGTTCTTCGACGGGTTTCCGCTGCTGGAGCCGGGGCTGGTCCAGGTGCCGGTATGGCGGCCGGACGGCCCCTTACCGAAGCAGGGGAAGCGGGCTGACGTCGGCGTGTACGGCGGGGTGGGGCGTAAGTCCTGAGCCCGTGCCGACGGTGGCCGGAATCCGCTCCAGCACCCCGCCCGCGAACACGTCGTACAGCGGCAGCGACTCCAGGTGCACATAGCCGATGTGGCAGTCGCAGACGGCGAGCGGGCAGGGGCGGGGCGCGAGGGCCGCGCGGTACGAGCCGTCGTAGAGGTTGCCAAGATCCGTACGGACGAAATGGCAGCGGCGCACCGTGCCGTCGCCGTCCACCGAGATCACCGAAGCGCCGGTCCGGCATGGCAGACCGGCGCTTTGGTGCGGTTGGCGGCTGTAGCCGAACAGCGGGTCGAGCGCGGTCCACTCGGCCGCTTCGCCGTCCGTATAGGTGCGGCCCTCGGCGGCGTTGACCCACAGATAGACCTGTGCGGGCAGCTCGGCGCGCAGCCGCCGGGCGGGCTCCAGATGCTCGGGCAGGCCGACGACGCCGACGCTGTGGCGCACCCCGAGCGCCGCCAGCTCACGGCTCTTGGCCAGAAACCGGTCGTACGGCGTCTGGCCCGGGTGGAAGGTGCACCACAGCGCCAGGGTGTCCAGATCGGCGTCCGCCAGCCAGCCCGTACGGAAGCTCAGATTCGTCTGGATCGCCACCCGCGCGATATGCGGCAGTCGGCTGAGCTCGGTCAGCGCCCGGCGGTACCAGGAGCGCACCAGGCCCTCGCCCCACGGAGTGAACAGCACCGACAGCCGGTCGCCCGTGTTCGCCGCGGCCCACGCCGTGAAGCGCTCCAGGGCGGCCCGGTCGGCGCGCAGCTGCTCCGGGGTGTCGCGCCGCTTGGCGAACGGGCAGTACGGGCAGTCGTAGTCGCACGAGGCCAGCGGGCCTCGGTAGAGGATCGTCAGGTCCACGCCGCCCGCCTCACTTCAGGTCGTAGTCGGCCATGGCGGCGCGCACCGCGGGGGAGAACAGCTCGGGCCCCAGCGCGTCGGAGTGCGCAAGACCCTCGGGGGAGAGCCGCAGCAGCTCGGGGGCGGCGTCCGGATCCAGCCAGCCGCGCTCGGCGAACCGCGCCAGCTCGGTGGGGAAGTCCTCGGCCGGGTCGGTGCCGAACCGGGCCCGGTAGCCGGCGAGCGGCATGCCCTCCGCCTGGAGCACCGACTGCAGGAGGTGGCGCCGCCTGGCCTCGTCGGCGGTCATCGCGCGGCCCACCTCGGCGTGCGCGAAGTCGGCAGCGGGCCGAGCCGTGTAGTCGTCGATGATGCCGCGGATCTCCCGCATGTCCACCGCGTAGTCGAACGAGTAGTGCAGCGCCGAGGTGTACGACCGGGCGCCGCAGCCAAGACCGACCATGCCGTCGGTCTGACAGGCGTAGTCGTCCCCGCCGCTTGGCTCCCTGCCGGTCCCGGGCGTGTCCCGGCGCCGGAACATGCGCATCGACACCTGCTCATAGCCTTGCGCGAGCAGATGGTCCCGGCCCGCCCGGTAGAGCCGCAGCCGCTGGGCGTCCCACTCCGCGTCCGTGGCCGCGGTGTCGCGCCGCCCCAGACCGGTCAGCGGGCGCACATACAGCGGATACAGATACAGCTCCTCGGGGCGCCAGGCCAGGGCGGCGTCCAGGGACTGCCGCCAACTCCGCTCGGTCTGCCCGTCGATGCCGTAGATCAGGTCGATGTTGAGCACGGGGATACCGGCCTCGCGGATCCGCCCCAGCGCCGCCTCGACGTCCTCCCGGCGCTGCGGCCTTACCGCCGAGCGCGCCTCGGCGTCCACGAAGCTCTGCACCCCCAGGCTCAACCGGGTGGTGCCGCGCTCGGCCAGCACGGCCAGCCGGTCCGCGGTGGCGGTGGCGGGGGATGCCTCGACCGAGAGCGGAACGGCCGCCAGATCGGCCCCCATACGCCGGCTCGCGATATCGCACAGCCGCTCCAGCTCCGCCGCCTCCAGGAAGGTCGGGGTGCCGCCGCCGAACGCGGCCGTGGCGAACCGGGGCCCGTCGCCGAGTGCGTCGCGGACCGTGTCCGCCTGCCGCTCCAGGGCGTCCAGATAGGCGCTCACGAGCCTCTCGGGGGCGCCGACGCGGGTGAAGAGATTGCAGAAGCCGCAGCGCACCTCGCAGAAGGGGATGTGCATATACAGCGACAGCGCGTCCTTGGGCTCGGCCGCCCACAGGTCGCGCAGCGCGGGGCGCGGATTCAGCGGGCGGTAGGCGGTCTTGTGCGGGTACGCGTAGACGTACGACTGGTACGGGCGGACAGCGGGGGCGATGGGGGCGGTAGTGGCGGTGGCGGCGGTGGTGCTGGTGGTCATGAGGCCTCGAGGAAGAAGTGGGTGTACGGCACGGTCCAGACGACTTCATGGCCGAGCCGGTGGCCCGTATAGCCGTCGTCTCCGTACGCGGTGCCGTGGTCGGAGCAGACGATGGCGAAGCCGGGGCCGCGGTCGCTCAGCGCGGAGAACAGCCGGCCGATGTGCCGGTCGACGTACTCCAGCGCGGCGGCGTGGGTGGCGCGCGAATCGCCCGCCTCGCGGGTCGCGCCGGGCAGATGGAACCAGTTGGGCTGGTGCAGCGCCGATACGTTGACGAAGAGGAACAGCCGCCGGTCCGGCGGCAGCCCGGCGATGACCTTCTCGGCGCACGCGACCTGCGCCTCGAAGGAGGTGGGGGACGGAACGCCGAACTCCGGCTCCCAGTGGCTCTCCTGGAAGAGGCCGGGGAGCACCGAGCCCAGCGGGCCCCGCTTGTTGAAGAACCCCACCCCGCCCACGCACACCGTGTGGTACCCGGCGGCCGCGAGCCCGGACACCAGGTCCGGGGTGTCGAAGACAAAGGTCCCGCCGGCGGTGGTCTCGCTGCCCGCGAAGCGGGCGGCGAACAGCCGCCGGTGCGGGCCCGGCGTGGCCGGCGTGGGCAGGAACCCGGCGAACATCGCCTGATGCGAGGCGTAGGTGAAGCTGCCGGGCGCATGCCGCTTGTCCCACACCCCGCCGGGGAGCCGGCTCGCCAGATGGGGGATCCGGCCCTCGGCGGCCAGCTCGGCCGCCACGTCGTAGCGCAGTGTGTCCAAGGTGACCAGCAGCAGATCGTTGCTGCCCACGACCTTGTTCATATCCGGCTCAGCCAAGGGCATCGACGCCGCCCCCTCCCACCACTTCTTCCGCTGCCCCTTCCATCGTGGACTTTTGCCGGAGCACGGCCGCGACCTGTGCGCCGTACGTGTCCAGACCCTCCGCGCCGCTGCCGGGCAGACCGGTCAGCCGGGGCAGCAGATCGCCGAACGCGTTGACCTCGCCGACCGAGAAGCGCCGCCATCCGGTGCCCGGCAGCAGATCGACGCCGACGCACAGGGTGCCCGGGAAGCAGGCCGCCGCCCGCTCGGCCAGGCCCAGCACCTCGTCCCAGGGCACCCCGGCCGCCTCCGCCGCGGCGCGCGCGGCGGCCAGATCGCCGCGGATGCCGCCGAGGTGGAGATTGGTCATGGGGGAGCGGCTGGTGCGCACCACGGCATGGGTCGCCCGCCCGTCGACCACCACCACGCGCAGGTCGGCGGCGCGGCCGTGCTGCGCCGCCTTGGGCACCCAGCGCTCGATGTGCAGCCCGTCGGGGGCCAGCGTGTCGACGATCGCGGCGATCTCCGCCTCCGTCTCGTACCGGCGCACCCGCAGGGAGTTGAACAGCTGCCCGTCGGCCGTACGCTCCACCGAGGTCGCGGCGCGCACCCGGCCGTGAGCGCCCCATTCGACGGCGAGCACCCCGGATGCGGACGAGCCGTGCGCGAGCTTCACAAAGGCGCGGCGCAGCCCGCCGGAGCCCGCCAGCAGCGCCCGTACGTCCTCCCAGCCGCGGACGGGCCGCGCCTCGGGCCCGGAGGTCGGCGACGGCGGCACCGCGACCCCGGCCTCGCTCAACACGCCGTGGCACAGCCGCTTGTCGAACATCACGGCCAGCTCGTCCGGGTCGTCCAGTACCACCGCGTCCGCCGTACGGGCCGCCTCGGCGACCTGGCGTGCCGCGCCGGTGAACCGGGTGTACCAGTGGGCGGTGCCCTCGACGCGGGTCGGGTCGTCGGCGCCGCGCAGCAACAGCTCGACGTCCTCGTCCTCGCCGGGGGAGTCCAGCCGCACCGTCTCGCCCGGCTCGAACCGCGGCCTGCCGTCGTACAGCACCTCGCGCCAGGGCAGCACCCGGGGCGCGGGCAGGCCCGCCGCCAGTACGGCGTCCGTGAACATCTCCACCCGGCGGCCACCGGGGTTGCCGACTACGGCGAAGCGCACGTCATGGCGCACCTCATTCGGAGACGGCGACATAGCGGTGCTCCTCATTGCTCTCGTCCCAGTCCCACCTCTGCGCCTGTTGCTGCTCCGAGAGGTTCACCTCGACCCCGCGCGGCTCCAGCTCGTCACGCATCCGCTGCGCCAGCTTCTCGCCCAGGTAGTGGTGGTGGAGGTCGAGCAGCGTGAGATGGGTCAGCGGCTGACCGCCGAGCAGGGCCTCGGCCCCCGCGTCGGTCAGCGTGCCCATGGACAGATCGAGGGAGGCGAGTTGGGCGACGATGGGGGCGGCGGCGACGGCGGTGGCTATCTCGTCCTGGATCTCGCTGTTCTGCAGGCCCAGATGGCGCAGCTCGGGGAAGCGGCCGCCGGCCAGCAGCGGCGCGAGATCGGCGATGGTCGCGTCGCCGCCGTAGTGGTCGACCCCCAGCCACAGCGCGAGGTGTTCGAGGCGGGGGAGCTCGCTGTCGCAGACGGCGTGTACGACACTCGCGGGCAGACCGCCGGACTCGAACCGCAGCGTCCGCAGCCGCTCATGGCGCACGGGGCGGAAGGCCAGCGACTCATCGGGTCCCCCGTAGCCGCAGCCGCGCGCCACGAACTCCTCGAGCAGCGGGTACGCCTCGACCACCGGCGTGACATCGGTCATCTCCAGCCAGGACAGCTCGCATTCCTCGCCCGTCACATCGCCGAGAAAGATCGACCGCAGCGCCGGCAGGCGCTCGGCGGACTCCGTCAGCCGGTCGATCACCGGCTGCACGGATTCGTATCCTTCCCCGCCCCACCAGCTGCCGATGACGATCGCGCGGACCCGGTCCGCCGGGACGGTCTCCAAGAAGTCCCGCCACAGCTTGTCGAAGGGAAGTTCATCGTCAAAGCCGCAGGCCAGCCGCCAGGCCACGGCATCCGCGGGCGGCAGGTCGGAGGCGTCGGTCCCGGACGTGTCGAAGTCGGTGACGGGGAGGCCCGCGAAGGACTCCAGGAGATCGCTGATCATGAGGCGGTGCGGTCCTTTCGGTCGTCGTAGTACATGGCTGTCGAGGGCTTGGGTAAGGCGGTCGTCATTCGGCGACCGCGGTGTAACGCCACACCTCGCCCTCTCCGTCGTCGTCCTCGTCGCCCTTCTCGGAGAGGTCGAGCTGCACACCGGAGGGCTCCAGGGCGTCGCGCAGCCGCTGTTCCATCGCCTCGGAGAAGAAGTTGTGGTGCAGGTCGAGTGTCTTGAGGTGGGTCAGCGGCTGGCCTTCGAGCAGCGCCTCGGCGCCCGCGTCGGTCAAGATGCCCATGGACAGGTTGAGGGAGACGAGCTGGGCGACGATGGGGGCGGCGGCGACGGCGGTGGCTATCTCGTCCTGGATCTCGCTGTTCTGCAGCCCCAGGTGGCGCAGCGCGGGGAAGCGGCCCCCCGAGAGCAGCCCGGCGAGGTCCGCGACGGTCGAGTCGCCCCCGTACTCGTCCACCCCCAGCCACATCTCCAGCCGCTCCAGCGCGGGCAGTTCGCTGTCGCAGACGCCGCGCACCACCGCGCCCGGCAGCCCGCCGCTCTCGAAGCAGAGCGTGTGCAGGTGCTCGTGGGTGACGGCCGGGAACACCAGCCCCGAGCCACCGCGGATCTTCAGCTCCCGCAGCCCAGGGAAGGCGTCGAGGACCCGGGTGACATCGGACTGCTGGATCCAGGAGATCTCGGCCTGCTCCGCGTCGATGTCGCCGATGAAGACCGCATCGAGGGAGGAGAACCGGTCCTTGGCGGCGACGAGCGGCTCGATGACCGTGCTCGAGTCGTTCGCGTACGCCTCGCCCCATACGCCGAAGATCAGCGCGCGCACCTGGGAGGTGTCCACCGTGTCCAGGAACCGCTGGAGGCAGTCGGCGAAGTTGCGGTCCGGACCCGAGTCGTCGTACGGGTTGCAGGAAAGCCGCCATGCCACGGTCTCCGGCTCGGGCAGCTCCGGCACCTCGTCGGGCGCCGGGAAGTCGAAGGCCGGGAGGCCGTGCAGCGCGTCGTGGTTTTCGGCGTAGTCCATGCCGGGAGATCTCCTGATGCTTCGTGTGGGCGTGCCCGTTTCCGAAGGGCGTGCGAAGAGTTCTACCAAGCCCCACCGACAGCGGGGGCGGCGGGCGTTGTCAATGCGTTGTCGGCCCCCGCGTTGTCAGACCCCGCGCCTAACGTCGTGGACATCGACCGGCCCCCGTACGAGCGGTGGGCCCGGACGCCGCTGTGTGGTGAAAAGGAGAAGCGCATGTACCGACAGGGAGATGTCCTGATCGTGCCGGTGGCCGAGGAGGCACTGCCGCCGAACACCGAAGCGCTGCCGCGGCAGCCGCGGGACTCGCGGGGGCGGCTGGTGCTGGCGCTTGGCGAGGTGACCGGACACGCCCATGCGGTGGTCGGGCCGGGCACGTTGGTGCGCGAGTCGGGGCCGTTCGGCGTGTCGTATCTGCATCTGCCGGACGGCGGGCGGGTGGTGCACGAGGAACACGCGGCGATACCGCTGCCCAAGGGGTGGTACCGCGTGGTGCGGCAGCGGGAGTACGCGCCGGGCGCCGTGCGCGTGGTGGCGGACTGAGCACTGAGCGCCGAGAACTGAGAACTGAGAACCGGGACTGGGAAACGGGAGACGGAAACCATGAGCTCGATGACGACGGCAGCGGACGTCGCGGGTCCGGGCAGCGCGGGCGCGGGCAGCGCGGATGCGGACACTGCGGCGCTGAGCCTGGTCGAGCGGTGGCGGGCGGTGGCCGCGGCCACCGGCCCGGCCGACCGCGAGGCCGCCGAGGAGGGCGTGCGGCTGGCCTACGAGGCGGCCGGGATCGCGCGCCCGGAGCGGATCGTATGGGTCGACTCCCCGCTGGCGGGCACGGCGGCGGCGATGCTGCTGACCGGCCAGGGCGGCGAGCTGCCGGGGGAGATCGCCGACCGGGCGGCCGGCGCGCTGCGCGCCGCGGGGGTCGAGCCGGAGGCGGGCGCGGCGGGCGCCTGCGTCCGGGAGGCGGTGCGCACCCTTCCGTGGGCTGCCGCGCGACAGCGGCTGCACGACACGCTCGGCAGCACGGGCTGGGCCGAGCGATGGGCCCTGACGGGCGCGGCGCTGTGGGAGGTCACCCGCTCCCTCACCGAGCGCATCCGCACCGGAGTCGTCGAGGCATTGGACGCGCAGTCGGACCGGGGCCGGGAGTCCGCCGTCCGGCTGGCCATGCTGGACGCGGTGCTCGGCCAGCACGACGCGCCGTGGCTGGCGGCGGTAGCCGCGGAGGGAGACGCCGGTGAGCTCGCCGGCCCGGCCGCGGTGGCGCGGTCCGCGGGCTGGTGGTGGCCGTACGAGAAGGCCGTGGTCATCGCCGAGCGCCCGGTCACGCTGCACCGCGACGAGGCGGGCCGCCTCGACAGCGGCACCGGGCCCGCGCTGGACTACCCCGACGGTTTCGCGCTGTACGCGTGGCGGGGCATGCCGGTGCCCGCGGACTTCCTCGGGCAGCTGTCCGAGCTGACCGCCGAGCGCATCCGTACCGAGGAGAACGCGGAGCTGCGCCGCGTCATGCTGGAGCACTACGGCTACGACCGCTATCTCACCGAGTCCGGGGCGAAGCCGGTGCACCGCGACGAGACCGGTGTGCTGTGGCGCATCGAGATGGCCGGTGACGAGCCGGTGGCCATGGTCGAGGTGGTCAACTCCACGCCGGAGCCGGACGGGACGCATCGCACCTACTGGCTGCGCGTGCCGCCGCGCACCACCACCGCCCGTGAGGGCGTCGCCTGGACCTTCGGCCTGGACGCCGACGGGTACGCCCCGGAGCGCCAGACCTGACGGGGCCCTCCGCAGGGAGGGAGGGGGAGGGGACGAGAGGGGAGGGGCGGCCGGGCCCGGGACTGGCCGCCCGTATACCCGGCTTGGTCTAGACCTTGACTGGTATAGACCAAGTCCGCTTGAGTGGTATCAGGTCCCCCCACTCTCAAGTCCCCCCTGAAGGAGGAGTCTTGATAGCGAAACGCCTCCGGGCCGCTCTCGCCGCCGCCGCGGCGACGTGCGCCCTGCTGTTTGTCATGCCCATGGCCTCAGCTTCGGCGACCGCCACCACGGCGACCACCCCCCGCGCGGCCTGCGCCTACCCGGACTGGGCCGCCGGCAAGTGGTACGCCACGGGCGACATCGTGAAGTACACCGATGGCAAGTACTACCGCGCCGAACACGACAACCCGGGCTATGACCCCATCATCAGCACCTGGTACTGGGAGCCGTACGACTGCGGCTCCGGAGGCCAGAACCCGGCGGGGTTCGTGGTGAGCGAGGCGCAGTTCAACCAGATGTTCCCGGGCCGCAACTCGTTCTACACGTATCAGGGCCTGACCGCCGCCCTGAGCGCCTACCCCGGCTTCGCGAACACCGGCAGCGACACCGTGAAGAAGCAGGAAGCCGCCGCCTTCCTGGCGAACGTCAGCCACGAGACCGGCGGCCTCGTCTACATCGTGGAGCAGAACCAGTCCAACTATCCGCACTACTGCGACACGAGCCGGCCCTACGGCTGCCCGGCCGGCCAGGCCGCGTACTACGGGCGCGGGCCGATCCAGCTCAGCTGGAACTTCAACTACAAGGCGGCCGGTGACGCACTCGGCATCGACCTGCTGAACAATCCGTACCTGGTCGAGCGGGACGCAGCGGTCTCCTGGAAGACCGCCCTGTGGTACTGGAACACCCAGACCGGACCGGGCACCATGACCCCGCACGACGCGATGGTCAACCAGCGGGGCTTCGGCGAGACGATCCGCAGCATCAACGGCAGCATCGAGTGCAACGGCGGAAACCCCGGCCAGGTGCAGAGCCGGATCAACGCCTATCAGAGGTTCGTCCAGATCCTGGGCACCACCCCCGGATCCAACCTCAGCTGCTGATCGGCGGCGCTCAGCGGAACAACATCGGCGGTCTCGCGAGTTGTCCCTAAGCAGCGCGGCGGTCCCCGCCGCGCTGCCACACCGCAGACCGTACGGGGGCATCCGCCCCTCACCCAGGAGGTGCCGTGACCGGCCCCAGCCAGAAACGTGCCCGGCTCACCGCCGCCCTGCGCCCCGCCGCCTTCGGGGCGGACCCGGCCGGAGAGCGCATGGAGCGCATCCGCCGGTCGCCGAACTTCGCGAACGGCGTGTTCGTGAACCCCGTGGCCGCCCGCACCGCGCCGTCCGGCTCCATGCTGAAGTTCCTGCCCACGTACTTCCGCAAGGAGGAGCGCGTCCGCCGGGCCCCGGCCGGGCAGGTGCCTGTACACCCCACCACCCTCGCCGACCTGGCCACGCCGCCCGCCTCCGGGCTGCGGCTGACCTGGATGGGCCACTCCACCGTGCTGGCGGAGATCGACGGGCGGCGGGTGCTGTTCGACCCGGTGTGGGGCGATCGCTGCTCGCCCTTCTCCTTCGCCGGGCCGAAGCGGATCCACCCGGCGCCGGTGCCGCTGCGCGAGCTGGGGCCGGTCGATGTGGTGGTGATCTCCCACGATCACTACGACCACCTGGACATGCCGACCATCCGCGCCCTGGTGCGCTCCGAGGCGCATTTCGTGGTGCCGCTGGGCGTCGGCGCCCACTTGGAGCACTGGGGCGTGCCCGAGCGGCGGATGACCGAGCTGGACTGGCGCGAATCGACGGAGGCGGCCGGCCTGCGGTTCACCGCCACCCCGGCCCGCCACTTCTGCGGTCGCGCACTGCGCAACACCCAGCACACCCTGTGGGCCTCCTGGGTGGTGGCCGGGCCGGAGCACCGCGTCTACCACAGCGGGGACACCGGATACTTCCCCGGCTTCGCGGAGATCGGAGCGGAGTACGGGCCGTTCGACGCGACCATGATCCAGATCGGCGCGTACAGCGACTTCTGGCCCGACATCCATATGACCCCCGAGGAGGGCATGCAGGCGCATGTCGATCTCCAGGGCGGCGTGCCGGACCGGGGGATCATGCTCCCGATCCACTGGGGCACCTTCAACCTCGCCCCGCACCCCTGGGAGGAGCCGGCCGAGGGCACGCTGACCGCCGCGCGGGCGGCTGATGCGCGGGTGGCCATCCCCCGGCCGGGGGAGCCCTTCGAGCCGGTGGCGGGCCTGCCGCTGGATCCGTGGTGGCGGGCGATCGCGGCCCGGCCGGCGACGGGCGCGGTGGAGGCGGCGGCGGTCTCGCCCCAGGTGCCGGGCCGCGGCGCCGCGGCGGCCGGCAGCCCCGGAGACCAGGCCGACGGCCCGGGCGCCGCGGTTCCCCTTCCCCAGGCGTAGCGGGCCCAGACGTAGCGGCCACCCGGCCGCGCCGTCCGTTTCGCCGGGACGGCATGGATACGGTGTCGAGCCCCACGGGGCAGGTCGGCGATCGACGAGCTGTGCCGGCTCCGGGTCGTTGAAGAACGCGCGGTCGGCGGACAGATCTCAGCAAGGCGCTATGGAACTCGCCGGTGTCCCCCGAGGGGTTCGCGGATGAGCCGACGCATCGTTACCGCGCGGCCGTGCTGGAGCCGTACAAGGTCTACGTGGAGTCGGCGACTCGGGGTCTTCGGCGGCCCGTCGGGGTCTTCTTCGTTCCTAGCTCTTGTCGCGGGCATGGCATGCTCGGTTGAATGGTTAGGAAAGGTTCCTAACGGATCGTCGGGAGCGTCTTCCCGCGGCGATCCGTGCGCGCTTCCCCCACAGACGACAAGGAACGGAGATCCAGATGCCCAAGAGGATCGGCCTCGTGGCCGCCGCTGTAGCCGTCCCGGCGGCGCTCGTCCTCACCAGCGTCGGAATCGGCCAGGCCACCGAGCACACGCCCTCGTCGGCGTCCGCGCCCGCCGGAAAGGCGGCGCAGGCCGCGCAGGCCGTAACGGCGGACCACCGGACGGCCGCGGTGAAGAACCTGGACGATCCCGCCAAGAAGGAGATCGCCATGAAGCTGGTCTCCAGCGCGGAGAACTCCTCGCTGGACTGGCGCGCCCAGTTCAAGTACATCGAGGACATAGACGACGGCCGCGGCTACACCGCCGGGATCATAGGTTTCTGCTCGGGCACCGGCGACATGCTCGAACTCGTCGAGTACTACACCCAGGTCAAGCCCGGCAACGTACTGGCCAAGTACCTGCCCGCGCTGCGCGACGTCGACGGCAGCGACTCCCACGACGGCCTCGACCCCAACTTCACCAAGGACTGGAAGAAGGCCGCCGAGGACAAGGCCTTCCAGGACGCGCAGGAACACGAGCGCGACCGCGTCTACTTCAACCCGTCCGTCAACCAGGGCAAGGCCGACGGAATAGGCACGCTGGGCCAGTTCATCTACTACGACGCGATCGTCATGCACGGCCCCGGCGACAGCAAGTACAGCTTCGGCGGCATCCGCAAGACCGCCATGTCCAAGGCCAAGACCCCGGCGCAGGGTGGCGACGAGAAGACCTACCTCAACGCCTTCCTGGACGCCCGCAAGAAGGCCATGCAGAGCGAAGAGGCGCACAGCGACACCAGCCGGGTGGACACCGAGCAGCGGAAGTTCCTCAACGAGGGCAGCCTCGGGCTCGAGCCCCCGCTCAAGTGGAAGGTGTACGGCGACCCCTTCGAGATCAACTCCTGACCGTCCTTCCCTGCGGCAGGGGAGCCCGGGCCCCTGCCGGTCAACGGCCCGTTCATAATGAACCGTTGTTGATCAAGCCTCTTATGCTCTTCTTGGGAAGTGACATGAAGTACCGCAAGACCCTCGCCGCGTTCGCGGTGGCCATCGCCGCGGCAGGGGCGCCCCTGCTCACCGCGCCCACCGCCAGTGCCGCTCCCACCGCCACCACCGCCGACTGGTGGGACGAGCAGATGCACACCAACGACAGCGACCCGGGCGGCCGCGTCCGCTTCAAGGCGGACGGCGACAAAGTGGAGCTGTGCGACATCGAGGCCGACGGCTGGAAGGTCAACCTGACGATCGTCCACGGCTCGAACACGAACGTGGTCGACCGCATGTCCGTGGGCGGCAACGGCAGCTGCGTCACCCACACTGCCGCGAACGGCCACGACCTGACGGAGAACCAGCACTACTACTTCGAGATCTACCTCAGCAAGTCCGGTACCCCCCTGGAGTACGACGACGTATCGGACTGGGTCGCCTAGCCACAGCGTTAGCGTTGTCTCTCCCGATCGGCCCGCCGGATATTCTTCCGGCGGGCCGATCGCCTGTGGTCCGCCTTCGCTGTCGGTGCCCCCTTGTAGGATTTCGTCTCCCGGGACGAGTGACGAGGGGGGCCCGTGGCGGAGATGGTCGAACTGTCGGAGATGATCCGCGAGTTGCGAGCACAGCTGACCGCCGCGGCGGCGGCAGGCGCGGACGAGGCGCTGAAGTTCGACGTCGGCCCGATCGAGATCGAAGTCACCGTGGCCGTCACCAAAGAGGGCGGCGCGAACGGCAGGGTCCGCTTCTGGGTCGTCGAGGCGGGCGGTAACGGCAAGTACTCGACCAGCGAGACCCAGCGCATCTCCCTCACCCTCCAGCCGACGATGACCGGTCCGGGTGGTACGGCCACCACCGCCCGGATCTCCGGTGCCGAGGTGGACGGGGAGCGCTGAGGCCGACCGTGCTCGCAACTATCGCATCCAGAAGTTGACCATGGTTGTTCCAGCCTCTTATATTCCTCGCGGCAACCACTCAGCAGGCAGATGTGCCGCACTCAACTCTGGCATATGGCAAGAGTATTGAAAGTGCGCATCCCCGGGCACACTGCTTCGCTTTGTTTCCTCTTGGGGAGTGACATGAAGTTCCGCAGGACCCTCAGCGCGTTTGCCGTGGCCGTTGCCGCGGCGGCTGTGCCCTTGCTCGGCGCGCCCACCGCCGGGGCGGCCACCACCGCTACCTGGGACAATCAGCTGCACACCAACGACGGCGACCCGGGCGGTCGGGTTCGCTTCAGGGCGAACGGCGACGTCATGGAGCTGTGCGACATCGAGGCCGACGGTTGGAAGGTCAATCTGGAGGTCTCTGGCTACCACTATTACGACGAGTTTTCCGTGGGCGGAAACGGAAACTGCGTCACTCACAGTGCCTCGAATGGCCACGACTTGACGGAGGGTGCGGGCTACTCCATCAAGATTTACCTCAGCAAGTCCGGCAGCCCCTTCGAGTACGAAGACTCGGCCGTGTTCTGGGCGTAGTCGGCGTCCTCTCTTCTCTTCTGATCGGGCCCGCCGGAGCTGCTCCGGCGGGCCCGCTCGCCCATAGCCGGGGATCGGCGAGGCGCTGGACGTTCAGCCCCTTGCCGCGGCCGCCGCGTCGACCAGCGCACGCATGACCCGCACATCTTCCCCTGCTTCGGGATGCCACTGCACCCCGAGCACAAAGCCCGCGCCCCCCGGCAGCTCCACCGCCTCCACCGTCCCGTCCTCCGTCGCGCGCGCCGAGACCGTCAGCCCCTCGCCCAGCCGGTCCACCGTCTGGTGGTGGTACGTCGGCACGGACACCGCCTCCGGCGCGATCCGGGCCAGCAGCGTGCCCGGCACCGGCTTGACCTCGTGGCGCTCGAAGACGCCCGGCGGGCCGACATGGCCCTCCAAGTGCTGGACGAGCGTGCCGCCAAACGTGACGTTCAGCAGTTGCATGCCGCGGCAGATGCCCAGCAGCGGCACGCCGTCCGCCAACGCCGCGTCGATCAGGGCCAGTTCCCACGCGTCCCGCTCCCGCGCGGGCGGGCCGGTGCGCTCGTGGGGCTCGGCGCCGTAGCGTACGGGTTCGACGTCGGGGCCGCCCGCGATGACCAGGGCGTCCAGGCGGGAGACCACGGACGGGGCCGACGCCGGGGCGTCGTCCGGCGGCAGCATGACGGCCAGGCCACCCGCGCGCTGGACGAGGCGGTGGTATCCGGCCGGGAGCAGGGCCGCGGGCTGGTGCCAGACGCCCCAGCTGACCGCGGACTCCAGGTAGGTGCTGATGCCGATGAGGGGCCGTGGGGGCTGTGACAACGCAGGGTCCAATCTCTCAGTCGCGGGACAGTTCCGCCTCCGCCTCCGCCAGTGCCGCGAACTCCTCCTCGGGAGCCGCCGCGACCAGACGGTGCCGGCTGTAGAAGGCGAAGTAGGCGAGGGCCACGGCGTAGACGCCCAGTGCGATGAAGGCGGCGTCCTTGTCCACCAGGAAGGTGGCCACGAGCGCCGAGCAGGCCAGGACGAAGGCGACGGAGGAGGTCAGCACGCCGCCCGGGGTCCGGTACGGGCGGTGCAGCCCCGGTTCGCGGCGGCGCAGCACGATATGGGAGAGGGACATCAGCGCGTACGAGATGGTGGCGCCGAAGACCGCGACGTTGAGCATCCGGGCGCCGTCGCCGGTCGCCGCCGCGAGTGCGAAGCCGAGCGCGCCGGGGACCAGCAGGCCCAGGTAGGGGGCCTTGCGGCGGCTGGTGAGGGAGAGGAAGCGGGGGAGGTAGCCGGCGCGGGAGAGGGCGAACAGCTGTCGTGAGCCGGCGTAGATGAGGGAGAAGAAGGAGGCGACGAGGCCGGCCAGGCCCGCGTAGTTGACGATGCGGGACAGGGTGGTCGCCTTGCCGTCCGGCTGTAGCGCCTCGACGAGGGGGTTGCCCGCGTCCTGGACCGCGTTCGCGCCGCGCGCACCGGTCGCGGCGAGGAAGGTGAGCAGGGCCAGCACCAGCAGGATGCCCACCGACCAGGCCATGGCCCTGGGCAGGGTGCGCGCGGGGTCGCGGGTCTCCTCGGCCGCGAGCGGTACGCCCTCCACGCCCAGGAAGAACCACATGCCGAAGGGGAACGCCGACCAGATGCCGAGCAGGCCGAACGGCAGCCAGGAGCTGGCGCCGAGGGCCGAGTGGTCGACCGGGATGTCGTCGAGGGAGGCGGAGTCGAAGTCGGTGAAGGCGCCGAACGCGAAGATCAGCAGCGCGGCGACGGCGATGGCGGTGACGATCAGGCTGAAGCGCAGGGCCTCGCCCACGCCCCACAGGTGGATGCCGATGAAGATGACGAAGCAGGCGAGGTAGACCGGCCAGCCGGATTCGAGGCCGAACAGGCCGAGCGATTCGACGTAGTCGCCGATGAAGATGGCGATCGCGGCGGGCGCGAGGACGTACTCGATGAGGATCGCCGTGCCGGTCAGAAAGCCGCCCCAGGTGCCGAGGGCGCGCCGTGCGAAGCCGTAGCCGCCGCCCGCCGTGGGCAGGATCGCCGCCAGTTCGGCGAGGGCGAAGACCATGCAGGTGTACATCAGGCCCATCAGTACGGCAGCGATGGCCAGGCCGCCGAAGCCGCCCTCCGCCAGCCCGAAGTTCCAGCCGGAGAAGTCGCCGGAGACGACGTACGCGACGCCGAGGCCGGTCAGCAGCAGCGGGCCCGCGCTGCCGCGGCGCAGGGTGCGGCGTTCCAGATAGGCGTCCTCGGCGGGCGCGGCGCCGTCGGGAGGGCTGAGAGAGGTGCGCGGGGACTCGGTTCCGTCGGCCATGGATGCTCCTGGTCCACACGAGAGGCGCGGGCAATGGTTTGGACGCATACCTTTGCCTTGTCCGGCGGGTATGCGCAAGACCTCTGCGTAAAACGCCGGTTAACCCTGCCCGTTATCCGTATCCGTACCCGTGGCGTCGGCCGTGTCGTCGGACAGGAAGCCGCGCAGCAGTGCCGCCGTGCCCTCGCAGTGCTCCCGCATCACCTCGCGCGCCCCGTCGGCGTCGCCGTCCAGCACCGCCTCGACCAGCGCGGTGTGCTGCGCCTGCGAGTGCTCCAGGTTGCGCACCAGCAGCGGGATGCAGTCCAGCAGGTCGTTGACGGTGGCGCGGACAGCCGCGTACTGGGCGGCGAGCGAGGGTGAGCCCGCCAGCTCCGCGAGCGTCAGATGGAGCATCGTGTCCAGCCGGCGATAGTCGGCGAGCGGCGCGTCGCGCGTCGCGTCGAGGGCGGCCCGCAGCCGGGCGGCCCGCTCGTCGGACAGCCCGTGCGCGGCGCACAGCCCGGCCGCGCCCACCTCCAGGACCTCCCGGAACCGCAGCGTGTCCTCGACGTCCACCTCCCGGATCCGGCGCCGCAGCTCGTCCTCGCCGCCCCTGGCCGGCTCCGGCCGGGCCCGTACGAAGGTGCCGCCGTAGCGGCCGCGCCGGCTCTCCACAAGACCCTGGTCGGCCAGCACCTTCAGCACCTCGCGCAGCGTCACCCGGCTGATCCGCAGCCGCTCGGCCAGCTCCCGCTCGGACGGCAGCCGCTCGCCCTCGGGGACCAGGCCCAGCCGAAGGATCCGGAGTATCCGCTCCAGTGCCTCCTCGAAGCCGTTTCCGGCCCGCACCGGCCGCAGCACCGGCGCCAGCCGGTCGCCCACGGCCCCCGTGCCGCTTCCGCCGCCGTTCATGGAACCTTCCGCACCTACTTCCCAATCAATGGTCTACCCGAATACCTTATGGCTCCGGCCGGACCGAGTCGTACCCAGTCGTACCGACAGGAGGCATCACCGTGGCTGACCGCACGCCCCCGCTCTCCGTCGACGAGTTGACCACGCTCGTCGACGCGGGAGAGATCGACACCGTCGTCCTCGCCTTCACCGATATGCAGGGCAGGCTCCAGGGCAAGCGGTTCGCCGCCCGGTTCTTCCTCGACGAGGTCCTGGAGCACGGCACCGAAGGGTGCAACTACCTCCTCGCCGTAGACGCCGATATGAACACCGTCGACGGCTACGCCATGTCCTCCTGGGAGCGCGGCTACGGCGACTTCGCCATGCATGGTGACACCGCCACCCTGCGCCGCACCCCCTGGAACCCCGGAACCGCGCTCATCACCGCCGATCTGGCCTGGCACGACGGCTCGCCCGTGCTCGCCTCCCCGCGCCAGATCCTGCGCCGCCAGCTGGACCGGCTCGCCGAGCGCGGCTGGACCGCGTACGCGGGCACCGAGCTGGAGTTCATGGTCTTCAAGGACACCTACGAACAGGCCTGGGGCGCCGGCTACCGCGGGCTGACCCCCGCCAACCAGTACAACGTCGACTACTCCGTGCTCGGCACCGGCCGCGTCGAGCCCCTGCTGCGCCGTATCCGCAACGAGATGGGCGCGGCCGGGATGACCGTCGAGTCGGCCAAGGGCGAGTGCAACTTCGGCCAGCACGAGATCGCCTTCCGCTACGACGACGCCGTGACCACCTGCGACCAGCACACCATCTACAAGACCGGCGCCAAGGAGATCGCCGCCCAGGAGGGCGTGGCGCTGACCTTCATGGCCAAGTACGACGAGCGCGAGGGCAACTCCTGCCATATCCACCTCTCGCTGCGCGACGAGTCGGGCGCGCCCGTGCTCGCCGACGGCGACGGCCCGTACGGCATGTCCAAGACGATGCGCCACTTCCTCGCCGGGCAGCTGGCCGCGATGCGCGACTTCACCCTCCTCTACGCGCCGAACATCAACTCCTACAAGCGCTTCCGCCCCGGCTCCTTCGCGCCCACCGCCGTCGCCTGGGGCCCGGACAACCGCACCTGCGCGCTGCGCGTCATCGGCCACGGCCCCTCCCACCGCCTGGAGAACCGCCTCCCGGGCGGCGACGTCAACCCCTACCTCGCCGTCGCGGGCATGGTCGCGGCCGGTCTTTACGGGATCGAGGAGGAGCTGGAGCTCCCCGAGGTGTGCACCGGCAACGCCTACAACGGCGACGCCGAACACGTCCCGGCCACCCTGCGCGACGCCGCCGAGCTGTGGCGGACCAGCCCCATAGCGCGGGCCGCCTTCGGCGAGGAGGTCGTCGAGCACTACCTCAACATGGCGCGTGTCGAGCAGGAGGCATACGACACCGCCGTCACGGACTGGGAGCGCTTCCGGTCCTTCGAGCGCATGTGAGGAACCACCACGTGAGCAACGAGCACCCGCACGCGAACAACGAGCACCCGCACGTGAGCAGCGGGCACCCGCACGAACACCAGGTACTCAACCCGGCGACCGAAGAAGTCATCGCCACCGTCCCCGCCGCCACCCCCGCCGACGTCGACGCCGCCGTCACCCGGGCCGCCCGGGCCCAGACCGGCTGGGCCGCCCTGGCCCCCGGCGACCGCGCGCGGCTGCTGCGCCGCTTCGCCACCGCCGTCGACGACCACCTCGAGGAGCTGGCCCGGCTGGAGGTCCGCGAGGCCGGACACCCCATCGGCAACGCCCGCTGGGAGGCGGGCAACGTCCGCGATCTGCTGGAGTACGCGGCCGGGGGAGTGGAACGCCTCGCCGGCAGCCAGATCCCCGTACCGGGCGGGCTGAACATCACCTTCCAGGAACCCCTGGGCGTCGTCGCCGTCATCGCGCCCTGGAACTTCCCCATGCCGATCGCCGCCTGGGGCACCGCCCCCGCCCTCGCGGCCGGCAACGCCGTCCTCCTCAAGCCCGCCGAGACCACCCCGCTCACCGCGCTCCGGCTGGCCGAACTCGCCACCGAGGCGGGGCTCCCCGACGGGCTCTTCCAGGTGCTGCCCGGCGCCGGGCCGGTCGCGGGCGAGGCGCTGGTCGAGCACCCGCGCGTCGCCAAGGTCGTCTTCACCGGGTCGACGGCCGTCGGCAAGCGGATCATGGCCAAATGCGCGGCGGGCGTGAAGCGCGTGACCCTCGAACTCGGCGGCAAGAGCCCCAACATCGTCTTCGCCGACGCCGATATCGAGCTGGCCGCGCGCTCGGCCCCCGGCTCCTTCCTGGACAACACCGGCCAGGACTGCTGCGCCCGCAGCCGCATCCTGGTCCAGCGCGCCGTCTACGACCGGTTCATGGAACTGCTGGAGCCCGCCGTGCGCTCCGTCGTGGTGGGCGACCCGGCCGAACCCGGCACCGCCATGGGCCCGCTGATCTCCGCCGCGCAGCGCGAGCGCGTACGGTCCTACGTCACCGAGGACGCGCGCGTCGCGATCCGCGGCGAGGCCCCGGCGGGCAAGGGCTTCTGGTATCCGGCCACCGTCCTGGAGGGCGTCGGGCCCACCCACCGCGCCGCCGTCGAGGAGATCTTCGGACCGGTCGCCGTGGTCCTGCCCTTCGAGGACGAGGCCGACGCCGTACGGCTGGCCAACGCGACCGACTACGGCCTGTCCGGCTCCATCTGGACCCGCGACGTGGGCCGCGCCGTACGCGTCTCGCGGGCCGTGGCCGCCGGAAACCTGTCCGTCAACTCGCACAGCAGCGTGCGCTACTGGACCCCGTTCGGGGGTTACAAGCAGTCCGGCCTCGGGCGGGAGCTGGGGCCCGGCGCGCTGGCGGCCTTCACCGAGACCAAGAACGTCTTCATCAGCACCGAGGAGCAGTGACGTGACCGACAGCCCGAACACCTCCGAGCCCCCCGAGGCCCCGGTCTGCCGCCGCCTGGTGGGCCGTACCGCCGTCGTCACCGGGGCGGGCAGCGGTATCGGCCTGGCCACCGCGCGCCGCCTGGCCTCCGAGGGCGCGCGGGTCGTCTGCGCCGACATCGACGAGAGCGCGGGCAAGGCCGCGGCCGACGAGGTCGGCGGGCTGTACGTCCGGGTGGACGTCACCGACCCCGAGCAGGTCGAGGCGCTGTTCAAGACCGCGTACGACACCTATGGCTCGGTCGACGTGGCGTTCAACAACGCGGGCATCTCGCCGCCCGACGACGACTCGATCCTCACCACCGGCCTGGACGCCTGGAAGCGGGTCCAGGAGGTCAACCTCACCTCCGTCTATCTGTGCTGCAAGGCCGCGCTGCCCTATATGCGGCGGCAGGGCAAGGGGTCGATCATCAACACGGCCTCCTTCGTGGCCGTCATGGGCGCCGCGACCTCGCAGATCAGCTACACGGCCTCCAAGGGCGGGGTGCTGGCGATGTCGCGCGAGCTGGGCGTGCAGTTCGCCCGCGAGGGCATCCGGGTCAACGCGCTGTGCCCCGGTCCGGTCAACACCCCGCTGCTGAAGGAGCTGTTCGCCAAGGATCCCGAGCGCGCCGCGCGCCGTCTGGTGCACATCCCGGTGGGGCGCTTCGCCGAACCGGAGGAGATCGCCGCCGCGGTGGCATTCCTCGCCAGCGACGACTCCTCGTTCGTCAACGCCGCGGAGTTCCTGGTCGACGGCGGCATCGCGGGGGCGTACGTCACCCCGGTGTGAGTGGCCGGGGGTTGGGTGGGTAGGGCCGGTGTACGGAGCGGACGCGTGCCCATAAGGTGACGGCGTGAGCATGACGACACCCCCGGGCTGGTACCCGGACCCCGGCTACACCGGCCTCGGCCCCGCCCCCGAACGCTGGTGGGACGGGTTCGGCTGGACCGAGCACACCCGTGAGGCCCCGGGACCGACGAGCCAGACGTTCGGCCCGCCCGTGCCCGTCTATACGCCAGGAGAGACCGGCACCCCCGCGCGGGGCCGCGGCCCGAAGATCGCGGCGGCCGTCGTGGTGGCGGCCGTCGTGGCCGCCGCCATCGTGGGCGGCATCGCGCTGCTGGGCGACGACGACGGAGGGTCCGACGACCGCGGCGGGGCCAAGCCCGGGCCGACCGCCACCACATCCGCGCCCGCCCCGGACGGCAGCAGCGGCGGGGACAACGGCTGGAACAGCGACGGGGGCACCTCCGGCGGCGACGACGGAGGGGGCCCGGGCGGCCCCACCGACACCCCCACAGCCCCCGCGCCCAGCGATGATCCGAGCATCGCCGAGGACGCCCTGAACGGCATCAGCCTGCCGGTCCTGGACGGCTGGAAGGAAGGCCGCAGCAGCGCGGGCGGCGCGGGCATCACCACAAAGGACACCTATCCCTGCCCGAACGACGCGAAGAGCAACTGCCTGCGCGGCGGCGTCTTCTCCATGCCGGCCACGGGGTTCAAGGCCAAGTCCGCGGAGGGCATCGCCAAGGAGGACATCAAGCAGGCCGCGGAGAGCTCCTACGGCAAGAACCCGCAGAACGGCAAGGAGTCGTACGGCGGGATCACCTCGCACAAGCAGCTCAAGTCCGAGGCGGTCACGGTCGCCGGGCAGAAGGGCTACCTGGTGCGCTGGAAGGTGATCACGAAGAAGGGCGAGGACGGCTACGTCCAGACCGTCGCCTTCCCCTCACCTCTCCTGCCCGACACCATGGTCCTGGTGCGTTTCGGATTCGACGTCAGCGACAAGGCGCCGTCGCTGTCCGTCATGGACAAGATCGTCAAGGGCATCAGGGCGCTGGGCGACAGCGGCAACGGCGAGTCCGTCTGACCCCGGTCACCGGTCCGCGTCCCGGGGCATCCGGGCATCCGCCGTCACAGGTAGGTGCGGCCCTCGCCCCGGTACGTGGGCACCGTGTCCACCACCCGGTCCCCGTCGACCAGGTGCAGCACCTCGAAGCGCTCGCACAGCTCCCCGGCCTTGGCGTGCCGGAACCACACCTTGTCGCCGATCAGCAGATCGTCGGCGGGCGTCCCCAGCAGCGGGGTCTGCACCTCGCCCGGCCCCTCCATCGGGTCGTAGGCCAGCCCCTCCGGCAGATACGGCACCGGCAGCCGGTCCCGGCCCGCCGCGCCCGAGGCCGGGTAGCCGCCGCCGAGCACCGTCACCACGCCCACGCCCGGCCGGCGCACCACCGGCTGGGCGAAGAGGGCCGCCGGGCGGCCGCGGAAGGAGGTGTAGTTGTCGAACAGCCGGGGCTGGTAGAGCCCGGATCCGGCGGCGATCTCCGTCACCGCGCCCTCGGCGGCGGTGTGCTGCACACTGCCCGTGCCGCCCCCGTTCACGAACTCCAGATCCGCCACCGCCCGAACGGCGCGCACCACGGCCCCGCGCCGCTCGGCCAGCTCACGGCGCGCGGCGGACTGCATCAGCCGGATGGCGCGGGACCGCAGCGGGCGCCCGGCCAGCGCGTCGCCCACGCCCGCCACATGCCCCTCATACCCCATCAGCCCGACGACGCGGAACCCCGGGCGGCGCTGGATCGCCTCCGCCAGCTCGGCCAGCCGGGCCGGGTCGCGCAGCGGCGAGCGCAGCGCGCCGATCCGCACCCGGCCGCCCAGCAGCCGCAGCGAGGTGTCCAACTCCAGGCAGACCCGGACCTCTTCGGTCCCGGAGCGCACACTCTCGATCAGGTCGAGGTGGCTCATATCGTCCACCATCACCGTCACGGCGGCGGCGAGCTTGGGATCGCCGGTCAGCGCGGCGAACCCGTCCCGGTCGGTCGACGGATAGGCGAGCAGGACGTCCTCGTACCCCTCGCGCGCCAGCCACAGCGACTCCGCGAGCGTGAAGCTCATGATGCCCGCGAAGCCGTCCTTGGCCAGCGCCCGGTCGAGCAGCGCACGGCACCGCACCGACTTGCTCGCCACCCGGATCGGCTTGCCGTGCGCCCGCCGCACCAGATCCCGGGCGTTGTCGTCGAAGGCCCGCAGATCGACGATCGCCAGCGGTGCCTCGAGATGAGCGGTGGCCCGGTCGTAACGGGCACGCTGGGCAGGAAGATCAGCGGAGAGATCAACGGGGAGTGCGGACATGGCCGAAGCTTGCCAGACGGCCGTTACCGCCGGGTAGAGGGCGACCGGTGCGAATGGCGCCCGGCGCACCGTAGAGTGTCGCGCACACAACACGTCTTTCGAAGTCTTTCGAGGGTGCGAGAGGGGTGCAGGTGAGCACCGAAGCGGAACAGGCACGCAGCCCACACCGCATCCCACCACCCCGCCCCGCCCACCCTCCGCACACCGCGCCCCCGCCGGGCGCCACCCCCGGAGCCGGCCCACTGGGCGACCCGGACACCCCGATCCTGGGCGTGCCGCTGCGCACCCCGCGCCCGAACCGGGGCGGAAACGCAGGCGCGGGTACGGGCGGGAACACAGCGGGGGGCACAGCCGCGGGCGGCGGCACGGGCATACCGCGGGCGCGGTCGGCCGACAGCCCGCCGCGCCCCACCAGCCTCCCCCCACGCCCCACCTCCGCGCCCCCGCCTCCCGCGCCCGCGTTCGCCCCCCGGCCCGCCACCTTCGGTCCATGGCGCCGCCCCGGCCGGTCCACGCTCGACTCCCCGTACGGCGGCGCCGCCCCGGACCGGCCGGCCGGCCGCCGCACCCGCGGCAGGGTCGCGGCCGCCGCCGCCAGTCTCGTGCTCGGCCTCGGGCTGCTTGGCGGCGCGGCGGCCGGATCCTGGCTGACCGGCGACTCCGGGTCCGGGCCGGCCGACGGCGACAGCTACGCACGGGCCCGCAGCGCCTGGCACAGCGTCCCCGTCGACGAGCTCTTCCCCCGCACCCTGCGCGGGGCCGGTCCCGGCGGCGCCGACCGCGACTGGACGCGGATCGCGGTCGCCCCGGACAGCAGTTGCGGCGGCGCCTTCGACCCGCTGCTGGAGAAGGCCCTGGCCCCGGTCGGCTGCAAGCGGCTGCTGCGCGCCACCTATACGGACGCCACCAGCACCGGTGTGACCACCGTCGGCCTGCTGGTGACGAAGGCCGGGTCGGAGGCCATGCGCAAGCTCAGCGAGCGGTTCCAGGCCGAGGGGCTGGGCGAGCGCGCCGACCTCATGCCCCGCCCGTACGCGGCGAAGGGCACCGCCGCCGCCGGCTTCGGCGACGCCCAGCGCGCCAGCTGGCGGATCCGGATCCTGCCCGACGCCCCGGCCGTCGTGTACACCGTGTCCGGCTTCGCCGACGGCCGTAAGGTCTCCGACCCGCAGCCGGCCGGCGAGGCCACCCGCGGCGGCGCGACGACGGCCCCGGCCCAGTCGGGCCTCGGCCACGACGCGCGCGGCATCGCCGACGAGATCGAGCGCGCCTTCCGCCGCGCCCTGTCCAAGACGGAGGACCCGCGATGACGGAGGTCCTGCGATGACCCGCTGGCGGCGGCTGGGCCGGGCCGCGGGCGTGGGGCTGGCCGCGGCCGGGCTGGCGCTGCTGCCCGCCGTGTCCGCCCGGGCGGACGCGATACAGGCGCGGGAGTGGGCGCTGGACGCCATCCACGTGCCGACCGCCTGGCAGACGACCAAGGGCGCGGGCGTGACGGTCGCGGTGCTCGACACCGGCGTGGACGACCGGCACCCGGACCTCGCGGGCCAGGTCCTCACGGGCAAGGACATGGTCGGCTTCGGAGCCGGGCGCGGCGACGACGCCTGGGCCCGGCACGGGACCGCCATGGCCGGGATCATCGCGGGGCACGGACACGGCGCCTCCGGCAGCGACGGCGTGAAGGGCGTGGCCCCCGAGGCCAAGATCCTGCCGGTGCGGGTGATCCTGGAGGAGGCCGACCCGGCCCGCAAGAAGGCCCGTACGCAGCGCGGCGGCGCGCTGGCGAACGGGATCCGCTGGGCGGTCGACCACGGCGCCGATGTGATCAACCTGTCGCTGGGCGACGACAGCAAGTCCGCGCACCCCGAGCCCGCCGAGGACGCCGCCGTGCAGTACGCGCTGCGCAAGGGCGTGGTCGTGGTGGCCTCGGCGGGCAACGGCGGCGAGGACGGCGACCGGGCCTCCTATCCGGCCGCGTACCCCGGGGTGATCGCGGTGACCGCCGTGGACCGTTACGGCTTGCGCGCCGTCTTCTCCACCCGCCGCTGGTACGCCGCGGTCTGCGCGCCCGGCGACGACGTGGTCATCGCCGACCCCGACCGGCGCTACTACGAGGGCTGGGGGACCAGCGCCGCCGCCGCGTTCGTCTCCGGCTCGGCCGCCCTCGTCCGCGCCGCCCACCCCGAGCTGAGCCCCCGGCAGATCAGACAGCTGCTCATCGACACCGCCCAGGACCGCCCCAAGGGCGGCCGCAACGACGAGCTCGGCGCGGGCCTGGTGGACCCGGCGGCGGCGATCAAGGCGGGGGCGAAGCTCAAGCCCCAGCCGCAGCGGCCGGCCGTGGGGGCCTCACCCCAGCGCTACTTCGGCTCCGGCCCGGACCACGCCCGTACGGAGAGCGACGAGGGCGGCCCGAACCGCCTCGCGCTCACCGCCGGAGTGGCCGGGGCGGGCCTGCTGGCCGCCGCGGTGGCGCTGTGGCGCGGGTCGGGGCCGCTGCGCGGCCCGGGGGCGGGGTTCGCCCGGTGGCGGCGGGGCGTGGGCCGGCGGCCCGGCGGCTGAGGCTCCAAGCCCTACAAAGCCTTACAAAGCCTTAAAAAACGCCTACGGCCGCGCGGGCCGCGGACTCCACGAGGGCGACACCGGTGTCCATGTCCTTGTGCCCGTTGGAGAGCACGGCGACAAGGTACGTACGACCCTGCGCCGTGACCCGGCCGATGCTGTTGACGACCCACAGGCCGGTGGCGCTGCGCGGCAGCCAGCCGTTCTTGAGCCGGGTGCCGGCCGCGTCGTCGGCGGCGGCCGAGACGCCCCAGGTCTGGTCGTCGGCTATCTGCCCCATGAGCTGCTGGATATACGCCCGGGACGGCTCGCTGAGCGCCGCCTTGCCGCCCTCCGTGCCGGTCGCGAAAACCGCCCGCAGCAGCGTGAGCTGATCGGCGGCGGTGGTCTGGGTGAGCCCCCACCGGCCCGACTGGCCGCCGTGTGTCTCGGTCAGCCCGAGCCGCTTGTTGGCGGCGTCGAGGCCCGCCGCGCCGCCGATCTCCTGCCACAGCGCGGTCGCCGCGCCGTTGTCGCTCTTCTGGATCATCACGGTGGCGTACGAGCGTTCCTGGGCCGTGAGCTGCCGCCCCGCGTCCTGGGCCTGGAGCAGCAGCGCGGCGAGGATGTCCACCTTCACGATGCTCGCGGTGACGTACGCCCCGTCGCCGTACACCGCGCCCGCCGCCGAGCCGGTGTCCAGGACCGCGGCCGAGAACTGTCCGTCGGCACCGTCCGCCACGGCGTCCAGCGCGTCGGTCAGGGCCGCGGTCAGCGCGGCGGCTGACGGGGGCGGTGACGACGACGCCGGTGCCTGCGTCTTCTGCCTGCCCACTCGCTCCATGCCGCCTCCTCCCCTGGTCCCGCCGCCACTCGCCGTGGCCGACGGCGAGGCGGTGGCCGGGGTGGTGGTGGCGCGCGAAGCGGCATTCCGCGGCCGGTCCTGAGGCCGTACATGCGTCCCGACGGCGACCGCACCGATCAACAGCGCCACCGCCGTGACGGCCGCGTAGAGAGCGGGGCGGCGCGTGGCGGAACGGTGTGCGCCGCCGCTGTCTCTTTCCCCTGGGGTCCCGGATTCCATGACGGGCGACGCTAAGCGGAGGTTCTGCTTCCCAGTTAAGAGGCAGGTTAAGAGCCCGTGAGAAATCATTTCGGCGGCCCCCGATACCCTCATCGGGTGGCGCTCAAGAACATCCCCGACCCCGGCTTCTCCGGCGACGACGGCTCCGCCGACCCTCGCCTGACCGCGGCGCTCGCCGCCTGGGCCGACGACCCCTCCGCCGAACTCGAAGTGCTCGGCGCGCTCACCGGGGCGCGGCTGCTGGTGCCGGTGGTCGCGCTTCTCGGCGAGGTCGAGGAAGGCCCCGACGGGCTGCGCCGGGAGAAGACCAGCGATATGGCGGTGCCCACGCTTCAGGCGCCCGACGGCCGGCGCGCCCTGCCCGCCTTCACCTCCCTGGAGACGCTGGCCCGCTGGCGCGCCGACGCCCGGCCGGTGGCCGTACCGCTGCGCCAGGCGCTGGAGGCCGCCGCGCACGAGAAGGCGGACACCGTGGTGCTCGATCTGGCCGGGCCGGTGCCGTACCAGCTGACCGGGCCCGCCCTGCTCGCCCTCGCCGAGGGCCGGACCAGCGCCGATCCGCTCGCCGACCCGGCGGTCGCGGAGGCGCTGCGTACGGTGCTGGCCGCCGAGCCCGGTGTGCTCCGCGCCCATCTGACGCCCGCCGCGGACTCGGACGGCATCCTCGCGCTCACCCTGGACCCGGGCGCTCCCGCGCCGGAGGCGGTACGGCGGGTCGCGGAGGCCCTGGCCGCGGACGAGACGCTGCGGGCCCGGCTGGTGCGCGGCCTTGACCTGGCGCTGCTGCCGCCGGGGACGCCGGTGCCGGGGGAGCCCCTGTTCAGCCGCTGAGCCCTGCGGTGCTGCGAGGCCCCGCGGTTCTGCGAGGCCCTGCGGCTTCGCGATCTCCGACAGGCGAAATCTCCCCTTTCGTCCCACAATGCAAGGACGACAACTGGCGATCCGATCGAGGAGCGCGCCAATGGTTACGAGTACGGCGGATACAGCGGAGACGCGAACGACAGACACGAGAACGGTCGTGGCCGAATTCGTCGGAACCGCGTTGCTGGTCTTCTTCGGTGTCGGTTCCCTGGTCCTCGCGGGCGACTACATCAACGCCGTCGGCATCTCGTTCGCCTTCGGCTTCACCTTGATCGCGATCGCTTACGCCTTCGGCCGTATCTCCGGCTGCCATGTCAACCCGGCGGTCACCCTGGGCGTGCTGCTGGCCAAGCGCATCGACATCCGTACGGCCGTCGAGTACTGGGTGGCGCAGCTGGTCGGCGGGATCGTGGGCGCGGCGGTGCTCTTCCTGCTGGCCAAGCAGGTGCCGAGGCTGGTGACCAGCGACGCGTTCGGCAGCAATGGCTACGGGGGCCGGTCGCCCGTGGGCATCGGCGGCGGCGGGGCCTTTCTCGCCGAGGTGCTGCTGACGTTCCTGCTGGTCTTCATCTTCCTCACGGTGACCAGCAAGGTCGCCTTGGTCGGCACGGAGCCGCTGCCGGTGGGCCTGGCCCTCACGGCGGTCAATTTGGTCGGCATCCCGCTGACGTGGACCTCCGTGAACCCGGCGCGCAGCCTGGGCCCGGCGCTGTTCGCGGGCGGCGGGGCGCTCTCGCAGCTGTGGCTGTTCCTGATCGCGCCGATGATCGGCGGGGTGCTCGCGGCGGGTCTGCATATGCTCATGCACCCCGGGCAGCCGGTCGCCGAGGCGGAGCAGGTGACCGGCCCCCGGCCGCACCTGCTCTGGCACCGGCGGCCCGGCGGCAGGGGTCCCGCGACGGGCGAACCGGAGGCCAAGGGGCCGGAGGCCGCGTAAGCCGCCCGCCGCCTCGCCCGCAGAGCGGGAAGGCGGGGAAGCACGTGGCCCGCTCGGCGTCCCCGCTCCGGCCCCGCTCAGCTCCCGAAGACCGGCCCGGTGAACTTCTCGCCCGGCCCCTGCCCCGGCTCGTCCGGCACCACCGACGCCTCCCGGAAGGCCAGCTGCAGCGACTTCAGGCCATCGCGCAGCGGCGCGGCGTGGAAGGAGCTGATCTCCGTGGCGCTGGCCGTGACCAGCCCGGCCAGCGCGTTGATCAGCTTCCGCGCCTCGTCCAGGTCCTTGTGCTGCGGACCCTCCTCGGCCAGCCCCAGATTGACCGCCGCCGCGCTCATCAGGTGCACCGCGACCGTCGTGATCACCTCGACCGCGGGTACGTCCGCGATGTCGCGGGTCATCTGGTCGAAGTCGGGCGCGGGTGCGGGCTGACCGGCGTTGGCGTCGCTCATGGTGCTCGAGGCTCACTTCCTGGTGGATGGTGCGACCCAGCCTAGGCGGCGCGCCGCGGGCCCGTTCCGCCGGGCGGGCGCGGCGGCGGGCGGTGGGGCGGGCAGTGGGGCGGGTGGTGGGCATCCTCCGTGGTGAGCATTCTCGGCCAGTCCTGGTATCGTAGGGAAACGACCGGCCGGTCACTGGTGTGCCCGGCCCGCAAGTGGAGGCTCCGAACTCCCACCTGAACCGACCCCTGGTCGGCAGGTCATCGGTCAGGCTGCGCCCCGCGGTGATATCGCGGCGGTGCTCCCGGTCTATGAGGAGCCCCGCCTGCGTACCGTCCGGGGCGTTTTTCACGTCACGGCGCGGTGGTCCGACAAGAACAGACGTTACGCGGCAGTCCGCCAGACGGTCGCGTGGTGCAACCGAGGAGGCCCCATCAGCGCCGAGCCCCGCATCAACGACCGGATTCGCGTCCCCGAGGTGCGACTCGTCGGTCCCAGTGGCGAGCAGGTCGGCATCGTGCCGCTTGCCAAGGCCCTGGAGCTTGCGCAGGAGTACGACCTCGACCTGGTCGAGGTGGCGGCGAACGCTCGCCCGCCGGTCTGCAAGCTCATGGACTACGGAAAGTTCAAGTACGAGTCGGCCATGAAGGCCCGTGAGGCGCGCAAGAACCAGGCGCACACGGTCATCAAGGAGATGAAGCTCCGGCCGAAGATCGACCCGCACGACTATGACACCAAGAAGGGTCACGTCGTCCGGTTCCTCAAGCAGGGCGACAAGGTCAAGATCACGATCATGTTCCGTGGCCGTGAGCAGTCCCGGCCGGAGCTCGGCTACCGACTGCTGCAGCGGCTGGCGGAGGACGTCCAGGACCTGGGCTTCGTCGAGTCCAACCCGAAGCAGGACGGCCGAAACATGATCATGGTTCTCGGTCCGCACAAGAAGAAGACCGAGGCGATGGCCGAAGCCCGCGAGGCGCAGGCCGCCCGCAAGGCGGAGCGCCAGGGCCACAGCCCCGCGGAGGAGCCCGCCGAGGAGCACGCCGAGGAGCACGCCGAGGCGTGATTCGAGGCGTGAGCCTCACCCCGGGGCCGCGCGCCCCGGACACAACCCGAAACATCCCGACGCTTCACCGTGTCCACAGCGGCCGGACGGCGTCCCGACGAGGAGAGAACGGCGACATGCCGAAGAACAAGACGCACAGTGGTGCCAGCAAGCGTTTCAAGCTCACCGGCTCCGGCAAGGTGATGCGCCAGCGCGCCGGTCGCCGCCACCTTCTCGAGCACAAGCCGTCCACGTTGACGCGCCGCCTGGCCGGCAAGACCGAGATGGCCCCGGCCGACGCCAAGAAGATCAAGAAGCTTCTCGGCAAGTGACGCCCCGCCCCGCTACGGCGGGGCGTGCACCGAGCCGACCGGGACCTATTCGTTTCCGGGCCGCGTGAGTCAGCCGCGGCCCCGTACAAGGAGTTAAACAAGTGGCACGCGTCAAGCGGGCAGTCAACGCCCACAAGAAGCGCCGGGCGATCCTCGAGCAGGCCAGCGGTTACCGGGGCCAGCGCTCCCGCCTGTACCGCAAGGCCAAGGAGCAGGTCACCCACTCCCTGGTCTACAACTACAACGACCGCAAGAAGCGCAAGGGCGACTTCCGTCAGCTGTGGATCCAGCGCATCAACGCCGCTGCCCGCGCCAACGGCATCACGTACAACCGCTTCATCCAGGGTCTGAAGGCCGCCAACATCGAGGTGGACCGCAAGATCCTGGCCGACCTGGCGGTCAACGACGCGAACGCCTTCGCCGCGCTGGTCGAGGCCGCGCAGAAGGCGCTGCCGAGCGACGTGAACGCGCCGAAGGCCGCGTAGTCGCCGCGCTGAGCTGTACGGCTACGGACCCGCAGGTGACCCGTCACCTGCGGGTCCTTGCGTCAACCAGGAAATGAGTGCACTCTCCCCCATGGCGACCCCCGAGCTGACCTCACTGAAATCGCCGCGCGTGACCGCGGCGAGACGGCTCGCCAAGCGCAGCTTCCGCGGTAAGGAGCGCAGGTTCCTCGTCGAGGGTCCGCAGGCCGTCCGGGAGGCGATGGCGCACCTGGTGGAGGTGTACGTGACCCCGGAGGCCGCCGCGCGCCACGCGGACATCGTCGCCGCCGCCCGCGCCGCGGGCGCCCCCGTGCTCAGCGCGACCGACGAGGTCGTCGCCGAGATGTCGGACACCGTCACCCCGCAGGGCATCGTCGGGCTGTGCCGCTTCCTGGACACGCCGTTCGAGGAGATACTGCGCGCCCGCCCCCGGCTGGTCGCGGTGCTGGCGCACGTCCGCGACCCCGGTAACGCCGGCACCGTGCTGCGCTGCGCGGACGCCGCCGGGGCGGACGCCGTGGTGCTCACCGACGCCTCCGTCGACCTGTACAACCCCAAGTCCGTACGGGCCTCCGTGGGCTCCCTCTTCCATCTGCCCGTCGCCGTCGGGGTGCCCGTGGAGCGCGCCGTGAGCGGGCTGCGGGAGGCCGGGGCGCGGGTGGTGGCCGCCGACGGGGCGGGGGAGCGGGACCTGGACACCGAGCTGGACGAGGGGGTCCTCGGCGCGCCCACCGCCTGGATCTTCGGCAACGAGGCGTGGGGACTGCCGGAGCCGACCCGCGCACTCGCGGACGACGTGGTGCGCGTTCCGATCCACGGCAGGGCCGAGAGCCTCAACCTCGCCACGGCCGCCGCTGTGTGCCTCTACGCCTCCGCTCGTGCGCAGCGCGCTCCCGGAGGGTGCCGCTCCGTCACATCGACCTAGTAGGGTTGCCCCCTCTGGGGGCCCAGGGTCTGTCGTCAAAGGGGGCGTCCGGCCGCGAGCGGAGGGGGTGCGGGGATGGACGTCAGGACCTCCGGCGCCAGGTCGAGTGATGCCTGTGCGCCCGGAGCGCGCCTGGAGGCGCCGTACCAGGGATATGCGCGGTGGGAGCCGGACGAGGCGACGGCGGGCCTCGGTGTGCACCCGGACGACCTGCCCGACGGCCTGGTCATCGCCGATGAGACCGGCCGCGTCAGCTGCTTCAACGCCGCGGCGGCCCGGATCACCGCGACCCGCCAGGCCGACGCCCTGGGGCGGAAGCTGGAGCGCGCGCTCCCGTTAGAGGACCTGGAGGGGCGCCGCTGGTGGGCGCTGACCGATCCGTACGGGGGCCTGGCCACCCGCGTCGGCCAGCCCGAGCGCAACCTCCTGCTGCCCGGTGGCCGTGAGGTGCTGGTCTCCGCCCGGTATGTGCGCGAGCGGCCGATGGGGCCGGTGCGCCGGGTCGTGGTCTCGCTGCGCGGCACCGAGGCGCGCCGCCGCACCGAGCGCAGCCACGCCGAGCTGATCGCCACCGTCGCCCATGAGCTGCGCTCCCCGCTGACCTCGGTGAAGGGGTTCACGGCGACGCTGCTGGCGAAATGGGAGCGCTTCACCGACGACCAGAAGCGGCTGATGCTGGAGACCGTCGACGCCGACGCCAACCGCGTCACCCGCCTGATCGCCGAGCTGCTCGACATATCGCGGATCGACTCCGGCCGTCTCGAGGTGCGCCGCCAGCCGGTCGACATCGCGGCCGCGGTCCGGCGCCACGTCCAGGCGCTGACCGCCTCGGGTCACTCCTCCGAGCGCTTTCTCATCAAGGTCAGGGAGCCGCTGCCGGGCCTGTGGGCCGATCCGGACAAGGTCGACCAGGTGCTGGGGAACCTCCTGGAAAACGCGGTGCGCCACGGCGAGGGAACCGTCACCATTGAGGTGGCCCCCGAGCTGGTCAAGCCGGCCGCGGAGGGCCCCACTGCCGAAAGGACCGCCGTCACCGTGAGCGATGAGGGCCCCGGGATCCCGGAGGAGTCGATGAGCCGCGTCTTCACCCGCTTCTGGCGGGGCAGCAAGCGCGGCGGCACCGGCCTGGGCCTGTACATCGTCAAGGGCATCGTCGAGGCACACGGCGGGACGATCACCGTCGGCCGGGCCCACGGCGGCGGCGCGGAGTTCCGATTTACCCTGCCCGTGGGTACCCCGGCCTATCTGGCCTGAGGAGCCCACGGGCCCACACTCGACCGGGGCCCGGGGCGTCCCCCGGAACAGCGCGGTCCAGCGCCCTTTAGACTCGGCTTTTGGCACCTTTGGCGCACCAGTGGTCGAGGCGGGCCGCGCACAGCCAATCGGAAGCACGGGAAGAGATGTCGGCACCGAATAAGTCGTACGACCCTGTCGAGGTCGAGGCATTGAAACCAGAAGAGGTCGCCCGGATGCGGGACGAGGCGCTGGCCGCCGTCGCCGCGGCCGGTGATCTCGAGGCGCTGCGCGAGGTGAAGGTCGCGCACAGCGGCGACCGCTCGCCGCTGGCGCTGGCCAACCGCGAGATCGGCGCGCTGCCGCCGCATGCGAAGGCGGACGCGGGCAAGCGCGTCGGCCAGGCGCGCGGGGCGGTGAACAAGGCGCTGGCGGCCCGGCAGACGGAGCTGGAAGCGGAGCGGGACGCCCGGGTGCTGGTCGAGGAGGCGGTGGACGTCACGCTGCCGTACGACCGGATCCCGGCCGGCGCCCGCCACCCCATCACCACGCTCTCGGAGCGCATCGAGGACGTCTTCGTGGCCATGGGCTACGAGGTCGCCGAGGGGCCCGAGGTCGAGGCGGAGTGGTTCAACTTCGACGCGCTCAACTTCCCGCCGGACCACCCGGCCCGGGAGATGCAGGACACCTTCTTCGTGCAGGGCGCGAAGGGTGCGAAGGGGCAGGAGGGCGGCGAGTCCGGGGTGGTGCTGCGCACCCACACCTCGCCCGTGCAGATCCGGTCGATGCTCGACCGGAAGCCGCCCATCTATGTGATCTGCCCCGGCCGGACGTTCCGTACTGACGAGTTGGATGCCACCCACACCCCGGTCTTCCACCAGGTCGAGCTGCTGGCCGTCGACGAGGGCCTGACCATGGCCGACCTCAAGGGCACCCTGGACCACATGGTCAGGGCGCTGTTCGGGGAGGGCATGTCCACCCGGCTGCGGCCGAACTTCTTCCCGTTCACCGAGCCGTCCGCCGAGATGGACATGCAGTGCTACGTGTGCCGCGGCGCCTCGGTCGGCAACCCCGACCGGCCCTGCCGCACCTGCTCCAGCGAGGGCTGGATCGAGCTCGGCGGCTGCGGCATGGTCAACCCGCGGGTGCTGATCGCCTGTGGCATCGACCCGGAGAAGTACAGCGGGTTCGCCTTCGGGTTCGGCATCGAGCGGATGCTGATGTTCCGGCACAACGTGGAAGACATGCGAGACATGGTCGAGGGTGATGTGCGCTTCACCCAGCCCTTCGGGATGGAGATCTGATGCGGGTCCCGCTTTCTTGGCTGCGGGAGTACGTCGACCTGCCGGCCGGTGAGACCGGCCGCGACGTGCAGGCCAAACTCGTCTCGGCCGGGCTCGAGGTCGAGACCGTCGAGCAGCTCGGCGCCGGGCTCAAGGGCCCCCTGGTGGTCGGCCGGGTGCTGGCGATCGAGACGCTGGAGGGCTTCAAGAAGCCCATCCGCTACTGCCAGGTGGATGTGGGCCAGGCGAACGGCACGGGAGAGCCGCAGAACATCATCTGTGGCGCGATCAACTTCGCCGTCGGCGACAAGGTCGTCGTCGTCCTGCCCGGCGCGGTGCTGCCCGGCGGCTTCGCGATCTCGGCGCGCAAGACGTACGGCAAGGTCTCCGAGGGCATGATCTGCTCGGCTGCCGAGCTCGGCATGTCCGACGACCACGAGGGCATCATCGTGCTGCCCCCGGAGTACGAGGTGGGCACCGACGCGATCGAGCCGCTCGAGCTCGTCGACGAGGTCCTGGACATCGCCGTCACCCCCGACCGCGGCTACTGCCTGTCGCTGCGCGGTATCGCCCGCGAGGTCGCCACCGCGTACGGGCTGCCGCTCCGCGACCCGGCGCTGCTGGACGTGCCCGCGCCCAACGCGCACGGCTATCCGGTCCAGGTCGCCGACCGGATCGGCTGCGACCGCTTCACCGCGCGTACCGTCACCGGGCTCGACCCCGAGGCGCACTCCCCGATCTGGCTCCAGCGCCGGCTGCAGAAGGCCGGGATGCGGCCGGTCTCGCTCGCCGTCGACATCACCAACTACGTGATGCTCGAGCTCGGGCAGCCGCTGCACGCCTACGACCGGTCGCGGGTCAGCGGCACGATCGGCGTGCGCCGCGCCGAGCCGGGCGAGAAGTTCACCACCCTCGACGGCACCAAGCGCGTCCTGGACGCCGAGGACCTGGTGATCACCGACGACAACGGCCCGATCGGGCTCGCCGGCGTCATGGGCGGTGCCAACACCGAGATCGCCGACGCCGTGACCGACCCCGAGACCGGCGCCGTGCAGGGCACCACCGACGTGGTCATCGAGGCCGCGCACTTCGACGCGGTCTCCATCGCCCGTACGGCGCGCCGCCACAAGTTGTCCTCCGAGGCGTCCCGGCGCTTCGAGCGCGGCGTCGACCCCGAGGCCGCCTCGGCGGCCGCGCAGCGCACCGTGGACCTGCTGGTGCTGCTGGCGGGCGGTACCGCCGAGGCGGGCGTCACCGAGATCGTCGCGCCCAGCGCACCCCATACGATCAAGGTGGCCGCCGACCACCCGGACAAGGTCGCGGGCCTCGCCTACGGCCGGGAGACCGTGGTGCGCCGGCTCCAGCAGGTCGGCTGCGACGTCTACGGCGCCGACACCCTCACCGTGACCGTCCCCAGCTGGCGGCCCGATCTGCGGGACCCCAACGACCTCGCCGAGGAGGTCATCCGGCTGGAGGGCTATGAGAACCTGCCCTCGACCCTGCCCCGGCCGCCGGCCGGCCGCGGGCTGACCGAGCGCCAGCGGCTGCACCGCCGGGTCGGCCGGGCGCTGGCCGGCGCCGGCTATGTGGAGGCCCTGAACTACCCGTTCATCGGCGAGGAAGTGCTCGACCAGCTGGGCCTGGCCGCGGACGATCCGCGGCGCGATCTGGTCCGCCTGGTCAACCCGCTCTCCGACGCCGAGCCGGCGCTGCGCACCACCATGCTGCCGGGGCTGCTCGCCGCGCTGCGGCGCAACGACGGCCGCGGGACGCACGACCTCGCGCTGTTCGAGACGGGTCTGGTCTTCCGCGCCACCGGCGACGAGCCCCCGGCGATCAGCCTTCCCGTCGACCACCGTCCGTCGGACGAGGAGATCGCCGAGCTGAACGCCGCGCTGCCCAGCCAGCCGCGGCGCGCCGCCGTCGTGCTCGCGGGCGCCCGTGAGCAGTCCGGCTGGTGGGGCAAGGACACCCCGGTGAGCTGGGCCGACGCGGTCGAGGCGGGGCGGATCGTGGCCCGTGCGGCGGGCGTTGAGCTGATCGTCCGCCAGGACCAGCAGGACCCCTGGCACCCCGGCCGCTGTGCCGCGCTCCTGGCCGTCGTCGACGGCCAGGAGATCCTTGTGGGCAACGCCGGTGAGCTGCACCCCCGGGTCACCAAGGCCCTCGGCCTGCCCGAGCGCACCTGCGCCATGGAGATCGAGCTCGACCGCCTGGAGCGGGCGGCTCCGGGCCCGGTCCAGGCGCCGCATGTGTCCACCTTCCCGGTGGCCACCCAGGACGTCGCGCTCGTCGTCGACGCGTCGGTCGCCGCGGCCGATGTCGAGGCGGCGCTGCGGGCCGGCGCGGGTGAACTCCTCGAATCGCTGCGGCTGTTCGACGTCTTCACCGGCGAGCAGCTGGGCGAGGGCAAGAAGTCCCTGGCCTACGCCCTCCGCTTCCGCGCCTCCGACCGTACGCTGACGGCCGAGGAGGCCTCGGCGGCCCGTGACGCGGCGATCGCGGCGGCGGTCGAGCGCACCGGGGCGGTGCTGCGCGGCGCCTGACGGCTTCGCCTGAGTGTTCTTCGCCTGAGTGCTGGTGGGGGCGCATCCCGTAAACGGGGTGCGCCCCCACCGCGTTGAGGGGACCGTTTGTCGCTGCTTCGGCGTGGCGTTCGGCAACCTGGCGAAGAACAACTCACCCGATCAGGTGAGAATCGGAGTCCGACTACTCATTTTGACAGAAGCTGTCGAAAGAATCGTCCCGGTCGCACGGCCCGCGCAGCACCGACCACCAGGGCCCGGCCAACCGCCTCATTGGCCGGCGTTGGGGGACGACACATGATCGGGACATGGGCAGTCGGCGGCGCGTTCGTACCGGGTGCACGGGGCAGGCGGGCCTTCACCACGGTCATCCCCTGCCTCTGGGTGCTCGGCGCCCTCTGCTGGGAACTGCTGACCCCGCACGACACCGAAGTGGTTCCGCTCCTCGCCGCCGCACCCGCCATCGCCTGCGCCAGCAGCGGCCGCCGCCGATGCATCCTGCTGCTCGGCGGCGCGAGCATGCTGTTCGCCCTCGGCCCGCCGAGCACCCTGGAACCCGACGGCGACGTGGAGGAATCACATGCCAGCCTGGTCAGCTGCGGCGCCATCCTCGCCGTGGTCGTCGCCAGCTATCTCACCAACGGCCGCAGGCTGCGGCTGGTCCGCGAACTGGAGCAGCTGCGGGCGGTGGCCGCCGCCGCGCAGGACGCGGTGCTGCGGCCGCTGCCGGCCCGCCTGGACGGTATCGAGATGGCGGCCGGCTATCTGTCGGCCAGCCGGGGCGCCGCGGTCGGCGGCGATCTGTACGAGGTGCTGGCCACCGCGCACGGCGTCCGGCTGATCATCGGGGATGCGCGCGGCCATGGCGTCGGCGCCATCGGCACCGTCGCCGCCGTGCTGGGCAGCTTCCGCGAGGCCGCCCACGACGAGCCCGAACTCACCGACGTCATGCGCCGCCTGGACCGCGCGCTTCAGCGCCATCTGCACGAGCGAGCCCTGGGCGATACCCCGGCCGGGGAGGAGCCGAGGACCCCGGTCGCGGAGGAGTTCGTCACCGTACTCCTGCTCGAAATGGGCCCCGACGGCGAGCTCACCGCCCTCAACTGCGGCCACCCCTGGCCGTATCTGCTCTCCGAGGACACGACCGGCGAGGCGCGGGCGCGGGGCGGCGAGGCGCGGGCGCGCCGACTGGACCTGGGCGAAGTGCTGCCCCCGCTCGGCCCCTTCCCGCTGCCCGACGACCTCCCCGTGGCCCGCGGCGCCCCGCTGCAGCCCGGCGACGCGCTGGTCCTGCACACCGACGGGGCCGAGGACGCCCGCGACGCGCACGGGACCTTCTTCGAGCTCGGACCCGCCCTGGTCAAGGCCGCGGGCACCGGCCCGATCGTCCCCGCGGCGGTCGTCGACGGGGTGCGGTCGGCGGTGCTGCGGCACACCGGCGGCCGACTCGCCGACGACATCGCCCTGCTGGCACTGCGCAACGAGACGAAGGCCGGCTGAGGTCGGGTCAGTTCGCACCCTGGGGGAGTTCACACCCCGGGTCGGTTCACACCCCGTGCGAATCGACCTCCACTACGCTGGCCATGCGGGGCACGCGGCTGCGGGCGCATCAGGAGGGGGTCATGGAGCCCAACACACTGCTCGACTCCGTACTCGACGAGGCCGGGATCTCCCATGCCGGACTCGCCGCACACATCAACGAGGCGGGCCGGGCCCGCGGTATGAAGCTGCGGTACGAACACACCGCGGTCGCCCGCTGGCTGAAGGGCCAGCGCCCCCGCGGCCAAGTGCCCGACCTCATCTGCGAAGTGCTCGGCGAGCGGCTGCACCGCGCGCTCACCCTCGACGACATCGGCCTCGGCACCCCCGGCTCCCCGCGCGCCCCCGCCACCCCGCTGTCCGGCTTCGTCGAGCGCGCCACCGCGCTGTGGCGCTCCGACGAGCAGCAGCGGCCCCATGTCGTGGCCGCCCCCGCGGTCACCGGTACCCCCGCCGTCATCCCGGTGTGGGAGTGGGAGAACCCGCCGGAGGACTCGGACGTCTCCCGCCGCGGCCTCACCCGCGTCAGCATGTCCGACATCGACATGCTCCGCGCCGCCCGCGCCCACTACGAGCAGATGTACCGCAAGGCCGGCGGCGTGGCGACCAGAGCCCGCGTCGTGGGCTTCCTCAACGCCGAGGCCGCGCCGCTGCTGCGCGGCAGCTACCCCGACGCCACCGGCCGCCAGCTGCACCGGGCGACCGGCGGCCTGGTGGCCATCGCCGGTATCTGCGCCTACGACTCGGACGCCCACGGCCTGGCCCAGCGCTACTTCCACCAGGCCCTGCGGCTGGCCAAGGCCAGCGGCGACCGCGGGCTCGGCGCGTATGTCATCGCGCTGCTGGTCAACCAGTCCCTGTTCATGAAGGAGTACCGACAGGCGGTCGCCTTCGCCGAATCGGCGCTGCGCGCGTCCGGTACGCATATCACCCCGGCGCTCGCCTCCGACCTGTACGCCATGCAGGCCAAGGCGTACGCGCGGCTGGGCGACGGGGCGGGGGCGCTGGCCTGCATCCGGCGCGCCGAGACCGCCGCCGACCGGATCCGCCCCGGCCAGGAGCCCGACGAGACCGGCTACGTCCAGCCCGGCCTGGTCAACGTCCAGGTCGCGGAGGCGCTGCTGAGCCTGGGCGACCTCGGCGGCGCTCTGGAGAACGCCGCCGCCGCGGTCGGCACCCCCGCGCACGACCGCGGCCGGGTGCACCGGCTCGCCATGCTCACCCATATCGCGCTGAGACAGGGCGACGCGGACCGGGCGGTGGCCACGGCGGTGGAAATGACCGAGCGGGCCCGCGGTATGGAGTCCAGGCGGTTACGCGACCGGCTCCGCGCCGTGCGGGAACACCTCGCCGAGAGCGGGAGCGCGGCGACTGCCGAGGCCGCCGAACTCATCGACGGGGCGCTGCGCGTGCCTCTCTGAGTCCGGTCCGCGCCCTCGTCGACAGCCTTGCCAACTGTGCGGCGGAAGGTGGCTGACAGTGCGATGGAAGAACCTCAGGGAGCGGACCGTGTACGAGAACCGGTGGTTCTCGGTGAACCTCGCCGACGTCAGACTCCCCGACGGCCGCCACCTGGACCACTATCTGATCCGGCTGCGCCCCGTGGCCGTGGCCACCGTCGTCAACGCGGCCAACGAGGTACTTCTGCTGTGGCGGCACCGCTTCATCACCGACGCCTGGGGCTGGGAGCTGGCGGCCGGCGTCGTCGAGGACGGCGAGGACATCGAGGTCGCCGCGGCCCGCGAGATGGAGGAGGAGACGGGGTGGCGCCCCGGCCCGCTGCGCCATCTGCTCTCCGTCGAGCCGTCCAACGGGCTCACCGACGCCCGGCACCACATCTACTGGGCGGAGGAGGCCGCGTACGTCGGGCCGCCGGAGGACGACTTCGAATCCGACCGGCGCGCCTGGGTGCCGCTCAAGTCCGTCCCGGACATGGTGGTGCGCGGCGAGGTGCCCGCCGCGAACATGGCGGCCGCGCTGCTGCTGCTCCACCACATACGCCTGGGCTGACACATCAGCCTGACATCCGCCCGCGCTGACGTATCCGCTTCGGCTGACCGCCGGCGTCGCCCCCGCCGGCGGCCTGCCGACCGCGTGCCCCCCAACCGTGTGCCCCCCAGGCCGGGCGTCAGCGGACGGCGGCCTGCCACAGCGCCAGCACCAGCGCGCATACCCCCGTGAGCGCGGCGATGGACGGCAGCGGCCAGCGGCCGTGCTCCAAGTACCGTACGCGTACGGCCAGTTGCTCCACATCCTCCTCGGACTGTTCCCCGCGGTGGTCGAGCAGGGCGAGTTGTCCGTCGACACGGGCCAGGCTGACATCGACCCTGCGGCGGATTTCCGCGAGCTCCACGGCTAACGCGGCGTGCTCGGGCTCGGTGGTCACGGACTGTTCCCCTTCCGGAATGTGCTTTCGTGCACTTTCGACAGTCCGAGTCAACCGTGTCGCACGGTGGTGCGGGAGAGTGTGTGCAGGACGGACGCGGGTCACCGGCGCACACCCCGTGTGAAAACCGTGTGACCGAGTTGTGTGGTCGGCCATATTCGGAGCCGGGAGGGATCACCCAGCGTAAGATTTCACGGTTGATTTGCCCTCAATACCGCATGCCCCGAGCAAATGCCGCACCGGGCGCCCGGACCTCGTCGACCGGGCGGGTGTCCAGATAGAACCACTCCGCCGTCGGACCCGGGACAGGATCCGGACCCGGCCCGGCGGCCGGGGCGGGTTCCGCGGCCCGGAGCGCCGTGTCCCCGGGCATCAGCAGCTCCACCGCTACGGCGTCCGACGTCCGTTGCTGGGCGACGAATTCCTCGATCTGACTGCGGCAGGCGTGATCCAGGTGCGTCACCCCCGTCAGGTCCAGCCGGATCCGCGGCTTACCGGACGCGGCGACGGCCTCCAGCGCCTCGATCACCTGGGGAAGGCGCAGGAAGGTGGCGTTGCCGGCCATGGTGAGATGGGCCGTATCGCCCTCGGTGTGCTCCTTGACGTGGGTGCGCGACATGCGCAGCGCGGCCAGCACCACCCCGGCGGCGAGACCGATCAGCACGCCTTCGAGCAGCGCGGTGGCGACGATGGCGACCGTGGTGAGGGTCATGACGACGAACTCGCCGCGGTCCTGACGCCACATCTTCGGGAACTCCTGCGGGGCGAGCAGCTTCCAGCCGCTGTGGACCAGGACGCCCGCGAGGACCGAGATCGGGATGAGGGCGAGCACGTTCGGCAGCAGCAGCGCGAAGCCCAGCAGCCACAGGCCGTGCAGCGTACGGGAGAGCCGGGTCCTGGCGCCCGCCTGGACGTTCGCCGAGCTGCGGGCCACGACCGCGGTCACCGGGAGCGCGCCGAGGAACCCGCACACCGTGTTCCCGACGCCCTGGGCGACCAGTTCGGAGTTGTAGCGGGTGCGCGCGCCGTCGTGCATGCGGTCGACCGCGGCGGCGGTGAACAGGCTCTCCGCCGACGCGATGATGGTGAAGGTGAGCACGGTGCCCAGGACCGCGGCGTCCGCCAGCCCCGCGAACTCCGCCGCCCCCGGCAGCTGTACGGAGGCGAACAGATCGCCCACCTCCAGCGTCTTCACCTCGACCCCGGGCAGCGCGGCGACGGCGATGCCGACCCCCACCGCGACCAGCGCCGCGGGGGCCTTGCCGACCGGACCCGGCACCTTCTTCCACAGGAAGCTGAGGACGACCGTGGCGATGCCGAGCCCGGCCGCGATCATCGTCTGCGGGTCCCGCAGAGTGTCGGCGACCAGCCCGGGGAACCCCGCCATGTTCTCCAGGGGCGAGCCCGGGGCCCGGGCGTCGGCCAGCGGATACGACTGGCTGAACATCAGCGGCAGGCCGATCCCCGCGAGCATGCCCTGGACCATGGCGACCGAGATCGCCTGGAACAGCCGGCCGAGGCGGATCAGCCCCAGCACGATCTGGAGCACCCCGGAGGCCAGCACGATCACCCCCAGCATGGCCAGGCCGTGCTCCGTCACCGTCTCCAGGACCAGCGCGGTCAGCCCTGCCGCGGGCCCGCTGACCTGCAGTGTGCTGCCCCGGGCCAGACCCACCACGAGACCGCCGACGACGCCCGAGATGATGCCAAGCTCGGGCGGTGTGCCGGAGGCGACGGCGACGCCGATGCACAGGGGCAGGGCGACGAGGAAGACGACGAACGAGGCGGTGATCTCGGTGCCCAGATCGATGCCGCCGGTGGCCCTGCCGGAGCCACGGCCACCCGCGCGGGGCTTGCCACCGCGGGCCGCCCGGGCACCGCGCCCAGTGGGGCCGCGGCCGGTCGGTGCGGCGGGTGGTGGAGCGGGTGGAGCGGGCGGTGGCGGTGGCGCGACGGGCGCGGGCGGCGGTGCGGCCCCGTACGGCGGCGCGGCGGCTCCGTACGAGGGGGCGGCGGGCCCGTACGGCGCGTCAGCGCCCCCGTAGGCCGGGGCGGCGGCCCCGTACGACGCGTCAGCGCCCCCGTACGACGGGGCGGCGCCCCGGTATGTGACCGGTGGCCCCGCCGCATGGCGGCCCCGGGCGCGCCGGGGCGAACCCTGCCCGGTCAGCACGGATGCTCCCGGAAGCGGCCGTCCTGGTCGAGCTCCCACAGCTCGCCGGTGTCGACCTGGTAGTACCAGCCGTGCAGCCGCAGCCGGCCCTCCTCCAGCCGTCGGCGGGCCGCCGGATAATCCGTCAGCGCCGAGAGCTGGTTGCGCACATTGAGCTGCGCCAGCCCCCTCAGAGACGGGTCCTCGCAGCCACCGGTGATCTCCGGGGCCAGCCCGGGCCGGGCGAGCTCCAGCCAGGCGCTCACCCCGGGCAGTGTCGACAGGTCCGCGCCGGACTCCAGCGCGCCCATGGCGCCACAGTGGGAATGGCCGCAGACGACGACGTCCCGCACCCCGAGCACTTCCAAGGCGTATTCGACGGTGGCGGCCTCACCGGAGACCAGATGCATTCCGTGCGGCGGAACTATGTTGCCCGCGTTGCGCAGCTCGAAAATTTCCCCGGGGCGGGCTCCGGTGATGAGCGCGGGTATGACCCGAGAGTCCGAACAGGTAATGAACAGCGCTTCGGGAAATTGTCCTTCGGCCAGTTTCCGGTACTCGTCGCTCGCGAAATCGGCTCGGTACCGAAAAGAGCGGGCGTGCTCGACCAAGGATTTCATCGTGCCTCCTGACAGCTGGCTGGACCAGGTGTCATGCACCGTAAGCAGGTCTGGGTCAGCGGAAGGTTAAGCGAAGGCCAGCGCCCGACCAGAACTCGTCCAAGTGCGGTTTTTGCGCGCAACATCACAAAACTCGGACCCGGCCAATGACCCTCTTGTAGCGTGTCGGCTCCGAGCGGGGGATTCATGTTGTCCGTATTCACGGAAGAGACAGGACCCATGACCGTACGAGCGCTGCTCATCGAGGACGACGAGACGATCGCCGAACCACTTGCCGAGGGGCTGGCGCGCTATGGACTGACGATCCATCATGTGACGACCGGCGCGGCCGGGCTGGCGGGGCCTTACGACGACATCGTCCTGCTCGACCTGGGGCTGCCGGACATGGACGGCATCGACGTCTGCCGCGGTATCCGGCAGGTCTCCGACGTACCGATCATCATGCTCACCGCGCGCGGCGAGGAGGCCGACCGGGTGCTGGGGCTGGAGCTCGGCGCGGACGACTATCTGGCGAAGCCGTTCTCCATCCGGGAGCTCATCGCCCGGATCCGCGCGGTCACCCGCCGCACCGGGCGGGCAGAGCCGCCCCCGGCCGACCGCCCCGCCCCTTCCGCTGTCCCGTTCCCTGCCCCTGTCCCTTTCCCCACCCCTGTCCCTTTCCCCGCCCCCGAGCCGGTGGCCTTCGCCGCCTCCCCTCAGCCCGCCGTGGACGGGCCGCCGCCCGCCCCGCCCCTGGTCGTGGACCGGCGCACCCGGCAGGTGTGGGTGGGGGAGGCGCTGATCTCCCTCACCCCCAAGGAGTTCGAACTGCTCGCCCTGCTCACCGAGGACCCCGGCGCGGTGTACTCCCGCCAGCAGATCCTCGACCAGGTGTGGGACCCGCACTTCCACGGCCCGACCAAGACGCTCGATGTGCATATCGCGGCGCTGCGCCGCAAGCTGGGCGACCCGGCCTGGATCCAGACGCTGCGCGGGGTGGGATTCCGGCTGGCCGTACGCACCGCGGAACGCGCCCCCGAGCCCCGACCGGCACCGGCTCCGGCACCGTCCGCCGCCGACTCGTGGTTCGCCGCCCCCGCCTTCGACACCGCATGAGGCGCCGGCTGCTGCTCAGCTATCTGAGCCTCGCCGCGCTGGTGCTGCTGTGCCTGGAGATCCCGCTGGGCTTCGTCTACAGCCGGGGCGAACGGGAACGGGTGGTCACCGCGGCCAAGGAGGAGGCCGACTCGGTGTCGGCGTACACCTCGCTCTCCATCTCGGCCGGGCGCGCGGAACGCGAACTGCGCCCCCGCATCCTCATGTGCGCGGAGCGCATCGGCGGGAAGGTCCTGGTCGTCGACAGCCGCGGCCGTCCGCTCGCCACCTCCCACGAGCTGTCCGCCCGCGAGTCCCGGGACCTGGCGGCGCGCCCCGAGATCGTGGCCGCGCTGGGCGGCCGGTCCACCGCCGACGTACGCACCTCCACCATCGGCGGGGTGCGGTCCCTGTCCGTCGCCGCCCCCGTCACCCACGGCGCCGAACTCCAGGGCGCCGTACGCATCATCGTGCCGACGGAAGCGGTGTCCGCGCGCATCCACCGCGTCTGGCTGCTGCTGGCCCTCGCTGGGCTCGCCGTGCTCACCGCCCTCGCCGCGGTGGCCTTCGGGCTGGCCCGCTGGATCAGCCGCCCCATCCTCCACCTCGAACGCGCCGCCCGCCGCCTGGCCGAGGGCAGCCTGGCCACTCCCGTCCCCACCACCGAAGGACCACCCGAAGTACGCAGCCTCGCCGCCACCTTCAACCAGACCGCGGCCCGCCTCGAACACCTTCTGGCCTCCCAGCGCGCCTTCGCCGGAGAGGCATCGCACCAGCTCAAAACCCCGCTCGCCGCCCTGCGGCTGCGCCTGGACAACCTGGAGCCCGACGTCGCCGGGCACGCCCGCGCCGGGCTCACCGCCGCCATGACCGAGACCGACCGGCTGGCCCGTATGGTCGAGGGCCTGCTGGCGATGGCCCGTATGGAGGAGAGCGCCGGCACCCGCGAACCGGTCGACCTGGACCGGGTGTGCGCCGAGCGGAAACGCGCCTGGACCTCGCTGTTCGAACAGCACGGCGTCCGGCTGGTGCGGCGCGGCGAGTTCGTCGGACAGGTGCTCGCGGTGCCCGGGGCCGTCGAACAGATCGTGGACAACCTGCTCTCCAACGCTCTGCGCGCGTCCCCACTGGCCGGCACCGTCACCCTCGAACTCCGCTCCGCCCCCGCCGACCGCCGCCACCACCGCACCCCGCGCCCCAGCTGGGTCGAACTGCACATCATCGACCAGGGCCCCGGTATGACCGCCGAACAGCGCCACCGCGCCTTCGACCGCTTCTGGCGCGCCCCCGACGCGCCCAAGGGCGGCACCGGCCTGGGACTCGCCCTGGTCCAGCGGCTCACCCACGCCAGCGGCGGTGACACCGCCCTGCGCCCCGCCCCCGACGGAGGCCTCGACGCCGCCGTCCGCCTTCAGCCGGCCGCCCCGCCCCGCCCCACCGCCACCACCCGCCCCGCCGGCCCGGCCCACCGAGGCAGCCCAGAACCCGCCCACTCGTGACCGTGCGCCGCCAGGTCGCCTCCCCCCTTGGAGTGCTCTGCGCGCCGGTCACGTAACCGGCGGATCCCCACGGCGTTCTCAGCCCGTCCGACCGATCCGCGGGTCCGGGAGGTCGACATGCCCGCAGCAGACGCCGAGGTGCCGGTACTGATCGTCGGCGGTGGGCCGATCGGGCTCACCGCACGGGCGCTACTGGAGCGCTGGGGCATCCGGACCTTGCTGGTCGAGAAGCACGGCGAGCTGTCGCCCTTTCCCCGGGCCCGGCTGGTCAATGTGCGCTCGATGGAGATCTATCGCCAGCTCGGGCTCGCGGCCAGGATCACGGCCGATGCGTTCGCGCCGGAGTTCGGCCGTATCCGCTTCCGCGACACCCTCCACGACCGCGACTTCGCCACCGCGGCGATGATCGGGGTCAACGCGCCGGTGCCGGAAAGCCCCGTGATCGGCGTGGTCACCTCGCAGGACCGGCTGGAACCCGTCCTGCTCGCCGCGGCGGCCGCGCCCGTGCGGTTCGGGGCCGAGCTCATCGAGCTGGCCGAGGAAGCCGAGTGCGTCGTGGCCCTGCTCGTCGACCATCGACGCGGTGCGGAGACCCGGATCCGCGCCCGTTACGTACTCGCCGCCGACGGGGCGAACTCCACCGTCCGGCAACGGCTGGGAATCGACACCACAGGACCCGGGGCCATGGGGGGCTTCACCACCGTCGTGTTCGACGCCGACCTCGGCCGCTGGTGCGCCCACCAGCCCGCCGGGGTCTACTTCACCGCGCACGGACTGTTCGCCCCGCTCTACCCCGAAGGAGGGTGGGCCTGGTTCGTTCCCACCCCCGAGGACGCCGCGCGCACCGACTGGCCCGAGTTCGTCTCGCGCGCCCTCGGCCCCGACACCGACGTACGAGCCGATGTGTCGCGGGTTCAGCACTGGGTGATGAACGCGTTCGTCGCCGAGCGCTTCCGCCACGGCCGGACCCTGCTGGCCGGCGATGCGGCGCACGCGATCCCCATCGTCGGCGGCCTGGGCATGAACACCGGCATCGCCGATGTGCACAACCTCTGCTGGAAACTGGCGGGTGTGCTCCACGGGTGGGCCGATCCAGGGCTGTTGGACACGTACGAGACGGAACGCCACCCCGTCGCCCACCGGACGCTCCGGCAAGCGGTGGCCAACACCCAGCTCATGCTCGACGTACAGAACCGGCGCCGTGACCAGCTCCAAGGCGGTGGTGCGGCGCCGACCGAGGTCGAACTTCCCTGGTCAGAGCGGTACTTCGCGCAGCTCGGCCTCGTACTCGGCACCACGTACCACTCCGATACCGACACCGACACGGGCCCGGACTACGTCCCCGCCCCACGGCCGGGCCATCGCATGCCGCACCTCTGGCTCACACCCGACCGCTCCACGCTCGACGCCGTGGGCGAATGGTTCACCCTGCTCACCCCGGACCCCGCCCACTGGGAGCGACACCTCACCGCACCGTGGCCGCTGCGCATCGAGCCCCTGCCCCGCGAGCACACCGACCTCTGCGAGATCGGCCCCCACGGAGCGCTGCTCATCCGCCCGGACGGCCACATCGGCGCCCGCTGGCGTGATCGGTAGCGGGTCAGGCGTACTCGTAGAAGCCCGACCCCGTCTTGCGGCCAAGACGCCCCGCGTCGACCATGCGCAGCAGCAGCGGCGGCGGGGCGTACAGGGGTTCCTTGTACTCGGCGTACATCGAGTCGGCGATCGCCGCGATCGTGTCCAGGCCGATCAGGTCGGACAGCTTGAGCGGGCCCATGGGGTGGGCGCAGCCGAGTTCCATGCCGTTGTCGATGTCCTCGCGGCTGGCGATGCCGGATTCGAACATACGGATGGCGGAGAGCAGATACGGGATCAGCAGCGCGTTGACGACGAAGCCGGAGCGGTCCTGGGCGCGGATGGCGTGTTTGCCGAGGATGTCGTGGACCAGGGCCTCGGCGCGCTTGATGGTCTGGTCGCCGGTGGTGAGGGCCGGGATCAGCTCGACGAGCTGCTGGACCGGGGCCGGGTTGAAGAAGTGGATGCCGATGACCTGGTCGGGGCGGGAGGTGGCGACGGCCAGTTTGACCAGGGGGATGGAGGAGGTGTTCGAGGCCAGGATGGCGTCGGGGCGGGTCACGACCTGGTCGAGGACCTGGAAGATCTCGGTCTTGACCTGCTCGTTCTCCACGACCGCCTCGATGACCAGATCGCGGTCGGCGAACTCGCCGAGGTCGGTGGTGAAGCTCAGCCGGTCCAGCGTGGCGTCGCGCTCCGCCTCGGTGATCTTGCCGCGCTCGGCGGCCTTGCCGAGGGAGTTGGTCAGCCGGGTACGGCCCAGCTCCAGGGCCTCGCCGGTGGTCTCCGCGACCTTGACCTCCAGGCCGGAACGGGCGCATACCTCCGCGATGCCCGCGCCCATCTGGCCGCAGCCCACCACTCCGACGCGTTCGATGTCGGTCACCTCGTGCCTTTCCGCTGATCCGCTGGTCGTTCCAGACGTTACCTGCCGGTCGGGTCCGGTGGGTGGGCCGGGGCCGGAACCCTGCGGTCCGGACCCCGGCCCGGGGGCTTGCCCGCTGCTTCCCCCGGCATCTCAAGTGGGCGGGCGGCGGGCTCCGTTGGTGCGGTCGGCGCCCGCGGTCACGTCGAGTCGCCGCGCAGGATGCCGCGCCCGTTCGTGCTCACGTACACCCGCCCGTAGACCCGCGGGTCGCCGGTGATCGCGCCGCCGGTCCAGGCCCATTGATGAGCGTTGTCGTTGATCCGTACCCAGCTCGCCCCGGCGTCCGTGGAGCGGAAGATCCCGCGGGTGCCGCCGATCTTGGCGCTGGCGTAGAGCGCCTGGTACGAGGCGCCGGGGGCGGCCTTGCCGAAGCCGATGGTGTCGGCCTGCTGGACGTTCGAGAGCTTGGTGAAGGTCGCGCCGGAGTCGGTGGAGTGCCACAGCCCGTACGTCCCGTTCGTGGAGCCGCCGGCCAGCCAGATGTCGCCCTCGGTGCCCGGCAGGGCCTTGAAGCGCACCGGGCCGTCGGTGGGCAGGCCGGTGGCGGCCTTGGCGGTGAAGGTGGCGCCGCCGTCGGTGCTCACATAGAACGTGCCGGACTTGAAGCCGTAGAACTTCTTCGGGTTCTTGCGGTCGGATTCGACGACCGCCCCGGCCGGGATGCCGCTGGAGGCGGTCCAGGAGTTGCCGAAGCCGACGGTGTAGTAGACGGAGGAGGTGCCTTCGGGGCTCCAGACGAAGCCGCTGCCGTCGGCCGCCGCGGCCACCGTGCCGCCGCCGGTGACGCCGGAGGGCTCGCTGCCCTGCCACCAGTTGGCGCCGTTGTCGGTGGAGAAGGCGATCCGGGGCGCGGCGTCGTTGTTGCCGACCCGCACCACCGTGTTCGGGTTGGTCTCGGCGTAGTCCAGGCTGGTGGTCGTGGTGAAGCTGGGCGAGCTGAACATCTTGGCAGGCACCGCGTCGAGGTCGGTGTGGCGGAAGCCGCCGATGTCGCCCAGGGCGCTGAGCAGCGGGGCGCCGGAGGGCGGGCTGGCCAGGTCGTTGACCGCGGTCTCCTCCAGACCCCTGACCATCGGCGTGATCTTGACCTGGCCGCCGGAGTCCCAGGTGGAGAGGTTTTCGGTGCCGTAGACCGTGGCGCCGGTGCCGTACATCATCCGGTTGGAGTCGAACGGGTCGATCTCCAGGGCCTCGGTCATCCAGCCCAGCTTCGGGGTGACCTCGGGCGGGGACGGGTTGGTGCCGAAGGTCAGCCAGGGGACGGACGAGACGTCCTGGGTGTAGCGGAAGGAGCGGTTGGGGTAGCTGGTGAAGTCCCAGGCGCGGGTCCAGGTGGCGCCGGAGTCGGTGGAGCGGAAGATCTGGGTGTCCGGCCACCAGGAGCTGTAGCCGGTCACCATCAGCGTGCCGGGCTTCTGGCGGTCCACCGTCAGCCCGCTGTAGCCGAAGTACGTGTCGGCGTCCGTCATCGGGCTGATGTTCTTCCACTCACCGGTGGCCGTGGCGTACCGCCACACCTGGCCCTTCTCCCCGTCGTACGGGCCGCCCTTGTCGCTGGTGGTGATGTAGAGGTAGCCGCCTCTGGAGTCCAGGACGCCCTTGTGGGAGAGGAAGCCGGTCGGCTGTCCGTCCACCCGCGACCAGGTGGCGCCGCCGTCGGTCGAGCGGTAGACGGTGTTCTGCTTGTCGGCCACGCCGACGTAGATGGTCTTGGTCGCGGTGCCCGACGAGCCCGTGCGCTCGTCGAAGGTCACCCACACCACGCCCTGGTTGTCGCTCAGATAGCCGCTGGAGTCGCTGGGGTCCTGGGCGTAGTTGCCCGCGTTGGGGAAGGCCGTCACCTTCGACCAGGTGGCGCCGGAGTCGGTGGAGCGCCACAGGCCGTTGCCGCTCGGCGCGCCGAAGTACAGCACGCTGTTCTTGTTCGGGTCGATCGCCAGCCGCTCGCCCATGCCGCGGCCGGGCATGTTGCCGCCGACCTTGAAGGGCAGGGTGGTGGTCTGCCAGGTGGCGCCGCGGTCGGAGGAGCGCAGGATCGCGCCGTTGGTCGGGTCCCAGCTGTTGGTGTACGTGCCGACGGCCGCGTACAGCTTGTTCGGCTCGACCGGGTCGCTGGCCAGGCTGGCCACCCCGCTCCAGCCCCAGCGGTCCCAGTCCACCCAGTCCAGCAGCGGCACCCACTGCTTACCCGACTGGTCCCAGCGGTACGCCCCGCCGATGTCGGTGCGGGCGTAGGCGAGGTTCTTCTCCTTGCGGTTGAAGATGATGCCGGGGACGAAACCGCCGCCGTCGACGCGGACGTTCTTCCAGGTGGCGGCGGCCAGGCCGGCGGTGGGTCTGCTCGGGGCGTCGTCGGGGCGGGCGGCGGCCGGGGCGGCGGCCGCGGTCAGTAATCCGCCGACGAGCGCCAGCGCGGCCATGAGCGCGCCGAGTGGTCTTGTCCGGTCATGAAAACGCCGGTCATGAAAACGCACGGGAACTTCCTCTCCGGGCATCCGCCGCGGGCCGCGGCGGTACGGGGGCGGGTCTGTGCGGGTCTGTCCGTGTCCGGGCTTGGGAGCGCTCCCATATGTGCGTACCACCGATGCTAGCGGCCGGATGACCGGGCGAGAAGAGTGACGTCAAGAGGGCGTGGCGGTTAAGAGCCAAGTGGTCCGGAAGGGTGGGAAGGATTGCCGCGCGGCCGTAAGACCCGCATCATCGGCGGGAGTTAGCCACGATCGACAGGCGAGCGAGCGAGGAGCGAGGATGGGGCAGATCACGCGCAGGGGACTGACGGTCGCGGCCGTCGGAGCGCTGGCCGCGACCGTCACGACGGGTTCGACGGCGGCGTACGGGCGCGAGGAGGCGCGGGGGAGCGGCGGGCAGCTCAAGCGTCAGTTCCGCGGGATGTGGCTGGCCAGCGTCGCCAATCGGGACTGGCCCTCCAAGCCCGGCCTGACCGCCGCCGAGCAGCGCGCCGAACTGCTCGCCTTCCTGGACACCGCGGTCGAGCGCCGGCTGAACGCGGTGGTCTTCCAGGTCCGGCCCACCGCCGACGCGCTGTGGCCCTCCCGGTACGAGCCGTGGGCCGAATACCTCACCGGCGTCCAGGGCCGCGACCCGGGCTGGGACCCGCTGGGCACCGCCGTGCGCGAGGCCCACCGGCGCGGCCTCGAACTGCACGCCTGGTTCAATCCGTACCGCGTCGCCAACCACACCGACCCCACTCGGCTGGCCCCCACGCACCCCGCGCGGCTGCACCCGGAGTGGGTGGTGCCGTACGGCGGCAAGCTCTACTACAACCCGGGCCTGCCCGAGGTCCGCCGCTTCGTCCAGGACGCGATGCTGGACGCGGTGGCGCGCTATGACGTCGACGCCGTCCACTGGGACGACTACTTCTACCCCTATCCGGTGGCGGGCCAGGTCTTCGACGACGACGCAGCGTACGAGCGCCACGGCGCGGGGTTCCCGGACCGGGCCGCCTGGCGGCGGGACAACATCGACCGGCTGGTGCGCGAGACCGCCGTGCGCATCAAGCGGCTCGACCCGCGGGTGCGGTTCGGGATCAGCCCCTTCGCCGTCTGGCGCAACCAGGCCACCGACCCGCAGGGCTCCGACACCCGGGCCGGGGTGCAGACCTACGACGACCTGTACGCGGACACGCGTAAATGGGTCCGCGAGGCGTGGATCGACTACATCGTCCCGCAGGTGTACTGGAACATCGGCTTCGCCGCCGCCGACTACGCCAAGCTGGTGCCCTGGTGGGCGGAGACGGTGCGGGGCACCGGCGTGGACCTCTACATCGGCGAGGCGCTGTACAAGGCGGGGGACCCGGCGCAGCCCGCGCCCTGGCAGGACCCGGCGGAGCTGTCCCGGCACCTCACCTTCGACCGGGACTATCCGGAGGTGCGGGGCAACGTGTACTTCTCCGCGAAGGAAGTGGCCGCCGACCGCAACGGCGCCATGGCGCGCGTGGTCGCCGACCACTACCCGTATCGCGTGCGTCCGCCCCGCTGACCCCGCTGAGCAGCCCGGGCCGGTGCTACGGCCGCGGGCGCCCGGTGGGCAGGTGACGCACGACCGAATCCGGGCCGGGGGAGACAAGGCACTCGTGGCCGTCGTCCTCGTAGCGGACGCGGTACGGCGGGGTCCCGTGGTCCCCGAGTACCTCGATGATCTCCGCGGTCCGGTCGTGAATTCCGACAACCCTGCCGTGTACCAGCAGCTTGTCGCCTACCGTCGCCTCCATACGCGTGACCTCCTGTCCGGTGCCCCGGAGGGTATTGCGGTCCCTGAGGCCAGTTTATGGCCGCTCCTCCGGGTTTGCTCCTGCCGGGTCCGCGCCTTCCGGTACCCGCTTCGCGCCTTCCGGTACCCGTTTCGCACCGGTCGACGCCCGCTGTGTCACCCCGATGCAGACCAGGACGGCCACGGCGGCGGCGGGCGCGGCCCAGGTCAGGTGTTCGCCCAGGAGGAGTACGGACCACACGAGGGTGAGCAGGGGCTGGGCCAGCTGGAGTTGGCTGGCCCTGGCCACGCCGATGGCGGCCATCCCGCGGTACCAGACCACCAGACCCAGGAACTGGGAGCCCAGGGCCAGCCACAGCGCCCCGGCGACGGCGTGCGCCGTCAGGTGTACGGGCTCGGTGGTCATGGCGACCGCCGCGCCCGCCACCGACAGCGGCAGACAGGCCACCAGCGCCCAGCCGATCACCTGCCAGCCCGGCATATGGCCCGCCAGCCGGGCGCCTTCCCCGTAGCCCGCCGCGCACACCAGCAGCGCGCCGAACAGATATAGATCCCCAACGGTCGGCGCGCCGCCGCTCTGCTGCAGCGCGAAGACGACGATCACCGCCGCGCCGACGACGGCCGCGGTCCAGAACCGGGGGGTGGGGCGGGAGCCGGTGCGCACCGCCGCGTAGACGGCCGTGGTCAGCGGCAGCAGGCCGACGACCACGGCGGCGTGCGAGGTGGTGGAGGTCCGCAGCGCGAGCGTGGACAGCAGCGGGAAGCCGAAGACGACGCCCCCGGCGACCACCAGCAGACCGGGCCAGTGGCGGCGGCCGGGCGGCGGGACGCGCAGGGCGGCCAGCGCGCCGCCCGCGACCAGCCCGGCCAGGGCGAGCCGGCAGCCGACCAGCGACCAGGGGCCCAGGCCCTCGAGACCCCAGGCGGTGGCGGGGAAGGTCAGGGAGAACGCGGCCACGCCCAGCGCGGCCATGACGGTGCCGAGGACGCCCCCGCGGCGGACGGGGGACGGTGCGGGGCGGGGGCGGACGAGCGGGGGCCGGGCAGCGGGGCGCGGCTCGGCGCCACCGCTCACCGCTATCGTTCCGCTCGCAGTAGCGCTATCTTGGGCTCTCATGCAAGAGCGTAGCAGTGTGGCCGAACTGGCGAGCATTCTCCGTGCGGAGCTGAACCGCTACTCTCCAGGTGAGAAGCTGCCGTCCAGCCGGGCCCTGGTGGACCGCTACCGGGTGAGCCCGGTGACCGTCTCCCGCGCCCTCGCCGCACTCCGCGCCGAGGGGCTTGTGGTCACCCGCCCCGGCGCCGGGGCCTTCCGGGCCACCCGGCCGAGGGCGGGCGAGGAGGCGCCGCGCCCGGGCGACACCTCCTGGCAGGAGGTGGCCCTCAGCGTCGAGACGTCCGGGGAGTCGGTCCCGCGCTCGGTCGACGCCTCCGGCGTGCTGATGACCCTGGCTGTCCCGCCGCCCGGCGCCCTCGAACTGCACGGCGGCTATCTCCACCCCTCGCTCCAGCCGGAGCGGGCGCTGGCCGCCGCGCTCGCCCGCGCCGGGCGGCGGCCCGGCGCCTGGGACCGCCCGCCGATCGAGGGGCTGCCCGAACTGCGCGCATGGTTCGCGGCCGAGATCGGCGGCGGGGCCCTCGCCCCCTCCGAGGTACTGATCACCGCGGGCGGCCAGAGCGCGCTGACCACCGCGCTGCGCGCCCTCGCGCCGCCCGGCGCGCCCGTGCTCGTCGAGTCCCCCACCTACCCCGGGGCGATCGCCGCCGCCCGCGCCTTCGGGCTGCGCCCGGTCCCGGTCCCCGTGGACGCCGACGGGGTCCGCACCGACCTGCTCGAACAGGCCCTCCGTACGAGCGGGGCACGGGTCTTCCTCTGCCAGCCGCTCTTCCAGAACCCGACCGGCGCGGTGCTCTCCGCCGAACGGCGCCGCGAGGTGCTGCGGGTGGCCCGGGAGGCGGGCGCGTTCGTGATCGAGGACGACTTCGCGCGCCGCCTCGCCCACGAGGACGCGGGGCCGCTGCCCGCGACCCTGGCCGCGGACGACCCCGACGGAGTAGTCGTCCACGTCTGCTCGCTCACCAAGGTCACCTCGGCCAGTCTGCGGGTGGGCGCGCTCACCGCCCGCGGCCCCGCGCTGGAGCGGCTGCGCGCCATCCAGGTCGTCGACAGCTTCTTCGTGCCGCGCCCGCTTCAGGAGGCGGCGCTCGAACTCGTCGGCTCGCCCGCCTGGACCCGCCATCTGCGCACCGTCGCCGCCGAGTTGCGCATCCGCCGGGAGGCCCTGGCCACAGGTGTGCGGCGGGACTTCCCCGAACTCGCCCTGCGCCATGTCCCGCCCGGCGGCTTCCACCTGTGGCTGCGGCTGCCCGACGGCGCCGACGAGGCCGCGCTGACGGCCGCCGCCCAGCGTGCCGGGGTCGCCGTCGCGCCCGGCCGCCCGTACTTCTGCGCCGAACCGCCCGCCCCGCATCTGCGGCTGGGCTTCGCCTCGGCGGCGAGCGCGGGCGAGCTGGCGGAGGGGCTGCGCCGGCTCCGCACCGCCTGCGACGAGGTGCTGGGCTGACGGCGCGCAGGATCTCTCACGCCGGATCCCTCACGTGCCGAATACGTGCCGAAAACCTCTCGACGCCGCCCCTCTGACCTGCGAGCCTCCCGCCATGAGCGACATGAGTGACATGAGTGATACGAACGGCCGACCGGCCGCCGACGGCTATGAGATATCCACCGACCCGTCCCGCCTCGACGCGGCCCGTATCCACCACTGGCTGTCCACCGACGCCTACTGGGCGCTGGGCCGCACCCGCGAGAAGCAGGACCGCGCAATCGCCGGTTCGCTCAACTTCGGCGCGTACGACACGGCCTCGGGCGCCCAGGTCGCGTACGCCCGGGTCGTCACCGACCACGCCACCTTCGCCTGGCTGTGCGATGTCTACGTCGACCGGTCCGCGCGCGGGACGGGCCTCGGCACCGCGCTCGTCACGGCCGTCCGCGACCACCTGGCGCCCTTGGGGCTGCGGCGCATGCTGCTCGCGACGCACGACGCCCACGGGGTGTACGAGAAGGTCGGCTTCACACCCCTGGACAAGCCGGACCAATGGATGTCCCTGCGCTTTCCCCGCGGGGACATGCCGGGAAGGTGACGCGGCCGGGCCGCGGGCCGGCCGGTCAGTGGCCGCCGCGCTGGTCCACGGCCTCCCGTGGCTCCTCGGCGGCCTCCACTGCCTCGACCGTCCCGGCCACCTCGGCTTGGGCCGCCGGCTCGGTGGGCTTGCGCCGGCCGGTCAGCCGCATGGCGAGGGGCTGGGTGTAGCGGGCGGTGAGCGGGCCGAGGATCACCAGGATCAGCACGTACGCCGTGGCCAGCGGCCCCAGCTCCGGTTCGATACCGGCCGTGACGGCGAGCCCTGCGATGACGATGGAGAACTCGCCCCGGGCGACCAGGGTGCCGCCCGCGCGCCAGCGGCCCTTGACGGAGATCCCGGCGCGCTTCGCCGCCCAGTAGCCGGTGGCGACCTTCGTACAGGCGGTGACGGCGGCCAGCGCGAGGGCGGGCAGCAGGACCGGCGGGATGCTCGCCGGGTCGGTGTGCAGGCCGAAGAAGACGAAGAACACGGCCGCGAACAGATCCCGTAGCGGGCTGAGCAGGTTGTGCGCGCCCTCGGCCGCCTCCCCGGACAGCGCGATGCCGACCAGGAACGCGCCCACGGCCGCCGACACCTGGAGCTGCTGGGCGATCCCGGCGATCAGCAGGGTCAGCCCCAGCACCACCAGCAGCAGCTTCTCCGGGTCGTCGCTGGAGACGAAGCGCGAGATGAGCCGGCCGTAGCGCACGGCCAGGAAGAGCACCAGACCGGCCACGCCGAGCGCGATGGCCAGCGTGAGGCTGCCCGCCGCCACGCTCACCCCCGCCAGCAGGGCGGTGATGATCGGCAGATAGACGGCCATCGCCAGGTCTTCGAGGACCAGGATGGACAGGATGACCGGGGTCTCGCGGTTGCCGAGGCGGCCCAGGTCGCCCAGGACCTTGGCGATGACGCCGGACGAGGAGATCCAGGTCACTCCGGCCAGCACCACCGCGGCCACCGGGCCCCAGCCCATCAGCAGCGCCATGGCGGCGCCGGGCAGGGCGTTGAGCGTGGCGTCGACCAGACCGGCCGGGTACTGGGTCTTGAGATTGCTGACCAGATCGCTGGCGGTGTACTCGAGCCCGAGCATGAGCAGCAGCAGGATCACGCCGATCTCGGCGCCGATCGCCACGAACTCCTCACTGGCCCCCAGCGGCAGCAGACCGCCTTCGCCGAAGGCGAGACCGGCCAGCAGATACAGCGGGATCGGGGAGAACTGAAAACGTCCGGCCAGCCGGCCCAGCAGGCCCAGGCCCAGGATGACCGCACCGAACTCGATCAGGAAAAGAGCGGAGGAGTGCATCGATCACTCCCGCCCAAGTATCGCCGCGGCCGTTTCCACGCCTTCGCGGGTGCCGATCACGATCAGGGTGTCGCCGCCGGCCAGCCGGAAGTCCGGCGTCGGGGAGGGGATGGCTTCCGCGAGGCGCAGCACTGCCACGATCGAGGCGCCGGTCTCGGTCCGCATCCGCGTCTCGCCCAGCACCCGTCCGTTCCAGTACGAGCCGGACGACAGCTCGACGCGCTCGGCAACCAGCCCCAGCTCGGTCGTGGACAGCAGCGCCGGGCTGTGGTGGGTGGGCATCAGCGCGTCGATGACCGCCTCCGCCTCCTTCGCCGTCAGCCGCACCGACATGGCGCACTCGTCGGGATCGTCCTCGTGATACGAGCTCAGGGTCCGCCCGCCGTCGCGATGCGCGACCACCGACAGTCGGCGGTGTTCTCGCGTGGTCAGGTCGTAACGGACACCGATTCCGGGCAACGGCGTGCTGCTGATCCGCGGAGCGCCCACGGCCATCCTTCCGTCGTATGTGCCACTTACCGGTGGACGTACGGCGGCCGGTGCCGGCCGGTGACGTCCCCCCACACCCTACCGAATGGCAAAGAAATGGTAATGAGCGGGGTCAGAGGGGTGATCGAGCGGGGCCGGCCGGGCGCCGGCGGTCGCCGGGTGAGAAGACGATCACCCTTCGGAAGGACGCGCCCGGACGGCTCCGGGCGGGCGCGGATCGCGGAGGCACGCGGCGGGCGTCCGACCGGATTCCACGGGCGGCGCCGGGGCCCGTGGCGGGCTCGTGAAGTGTGCCGTGTGTTCTTGGGGAACTCAGACGGGCTCCGCCGCGACTACTGGGACGGACACCCGCCCCACCCCAAGGAACCCGCATGTCACGGATACGATCCACCGCGCCCAGGCCCGCCGCCGCACTCGCTGGAGCCCTCTGTCTGGCCGCCGTGGCCTGCGGCGGCCCGGCTCAGAGCCCGGACGCCTCCCCGGGGGCGGGCGGCGCCCGGGCCGGCTACCCCGTGACCCTGGAGAACTGCGGGCGGACCACCACCTACCGCGAGCCGCCCAGCCGGGTGGTCGTGATGAACGGCGCCTCGGTGGCCGAGGTGTCCTCCCTGCTCGCCCTCGGTCTCGGCGACCGCGTGGTGGCCAACGCACAGTCCTATGGAATGTCCGAGGTCAAGGGCCGGGCGCGGGCGATCGCGCAGCTGCCGGCCCGCGGTATCGACCAGGGGGGTGCCACCGACATCCCCCGCGAGACGATGCTCGGCCTGCGCCCCGACACCGTGCTGTCCACCACCTCGTACGGCTTCCGGGCGGAGAACGGCTTCGCCACCCGCGACGACCTCGCCTCGACCGGCGCCAACACCTATATCTCCCCGGCGGGCTGTGACGACGACCCCTCCCGGATGCGGATCGCGGACAGCTACCGGCTGCTGACCGACCTGGGCCGGATCTTCCACGTGGACGACCGCGCGCGACGGCTGATCGCCGCCTCCCGGCAGAAGATCGACGCCGTCGCGGCCAAGGTGAAGGACCGGAAACGGCCCCGGGTCATGGTGCTGTTCTCCAACATGTCCATGGGGTCGAACGACTTCAGCGCGATCGCGGCCAACGGCATCTGGAACGACATCCTGGCCAAGGCCGGCGGCTCCAACGCCTTCTCCTCCGCCACCCGGAACACCTTCGCGGACCTCAGCAAGGAGAAGGTCGCCGCCGAGCCCGTCGACGCGCTCGTCGTCATCAGCTACCGGGACCGGGATCCGGAGGGATACGCGCGCAAGCTGCTGCGGCAGTTCCCGCAGTGGCCGGCCGCCAAGGCGGGGCGCTACATCGTTCTGTCGGACTCCAAGTACCTGGGGCCCAGCAATGACATCGCCGTCGACCGGATCGCCCGGATGCTCCACCCCGACGCCTTCCCGGCCGCCCGATGACGGGCCGTTCGATGACGGGCCGTCCGATGAAGCGACGCCCGGTGACAGGCCGCCCGATGACGCGCCGCCCCCGCAAGGCCGCCACCGCGGCGGTCCTGCTCGCCATGACCGCCCTGCTCGCCCTGGCCATGATGGTCGCGATCAGCGTCGGCGCGGTCAACGTACCGCTGGGCGACGTCTGGCGGATCGTCCTCGGCCGGCTCCTGGGCGGCCAGGTGGCGGCCGGTGACCTGGCCCTCGACCAGATCGTCTGGAACTTCCGCACCCCGCGCGTCGTCCTGGCAGCCCTGGTGGGCACCGGCCTGGCCGTGTCCGGGGTGGTCCTCCAGGCCGTGGTCGCCAATCCGCTCGCCGACCCGTACGTCCTGGGCGTCTCCTCCGGCGCCTCGCTCGGCGCCGTACTCGCCTTCACCCTGGCCGGTGGCGCGCTCGGCGGGCTCGGCGTGTCCTCGGCGGCCTTCCTCGGCGCCGTCGCGGCGATGGCCCTGGTCTTCGTCCTCGGCCGGCGCGCGGGGCGGCTGGCCCCCACCCGGCTGGTGCTGGCGGGCGTCGCCGTCGGCTACGTACTGCTCGCGGCCACCAGCTATCTGCAACTACGGGCCACCCCCGCCGAGTTGCGCGCCGTGATGTTCTGGACGCTGGGCAGCGTGGCCGGTGCCCGCTGGGACCAACTGCCCGTCGTCGCCACCGTCGTCCTCACCACCACCGCCGCGCTCGCCCTGCTCGCCGGACGGCTCAACGCCCTGCTCGCCGGGGACGAGTCCGCCACCGCGCTCGGCGTCGACGTACACCGGCTGCGGGCCGTGCTGCTGGTCCTCGCCTCGCTGCTCACCGGTACGGTCATCGCCGTCGCCGGGGGCATCGGCTTCGTCGGCCTGATGATCCCCCACCTCGTACGGCTCGCCTTCGGTGCCGACCACCGCAGGCTGCTGCCGCTGGCCGCGGTGACCGGCGCGCTCTACATGGTCCTGGTCGACCTGCTCTCCCGCACCCTCACCCGGCCCAACGAACTCCCCCTCGGCATCCTCACCGCGCTCTTCGGCGCGCCCTTCTTCCTGTGGCTGCTGCGCCGCAACACCACCCTCGACTGAACGACAGGACCCGGCACATGGAACTCACCGTGGACGGGCTGCACATCGCCCTGGACCGGCAACCGATCCTGCGCGATGCGACCCTCAAGGCCCACCCGGGCGACGTCGTCGGCCTCGTCGGGCCCAACGGCAGCGGCAAGTCCACGCTGCTGCGCGCCGTCTACCGCTCACTGCGCCCCGACCGGGGCGCGGTGTACGTCGGCGGGGACGACGTATGGGCCCTGCCCGCCCGTACCGCCGCCCGCCGCACCGCCGCGGTGCTCCAGGACTCCGGCGGCGGCCCGGCCGGGCTGTCCGTACGGGAGGTCGTGGCGCTGGGCCGCACCCCGCACCACGGCCTGCTCGGCCGCGACGGTCCTGAGGACCACCAGGCCGTGGACGAGGCGCTGGACCGGTGTGGGGCCGGGCCGCTGGCCGACCGGGACATCACCTCCCTGTCCGGCGGCGAACGCCAGCGGGTGCTGCTCGCCCGCGCCCTCGCCCAGCGCCCGGGGCTGCTGGTGCTCGACGAGCTCACCAACCACCTCGACATCCGGGCCCGCTTCGAACTCCTGGAGCTGATCCGCGCCACCGGTACGACCACCCTCGCCGTCCTGCACGACCTGGACCTCGCCGTACGGCTCTGCGACCAGCTGGTGGTGCTGCACGGCGGGGCGGTGGTCGCCGCGGGGCCGGTGCCGGACACGCTCACTCCCGATCTGCTCCGCGAGGTGTTCGGCGTGGCCGCCACCGCCGAGCGCCACGCCGACGGCGTCGTACGCATCACCTACGCGGCCCGGCCACTCGCCCCCTCTTAAGGGTTACGCGGAAAGCGGCTCGTCGGCGAGGTAGGGCGGCGCCGGCTCGTACTGGATATAGCGGCGGACCGTGCGCGCGTGGTCCCGGCCGTGGAGGCGGCCGACGAGCCACAGCGCCATGTCGATCCCGGCCGAGACGCCCTGGCTGGTGGCCAGATCGCCGTCGACCACATAGCGCGCGTCGCGCACCACCGTGACCTCGCCGCGGGCCTCCAGAGCGTCCTCGAAAGCGTGGTGGGTGGCCACCCTGCGACCGCGCGCCGGGCCCGCCTCGTGCAGCAGCAGCGCCCCGGTGCAGACGCTGGTGGTCCACCCGACGTGCGCCGAGGTCTTGCGGATCCAGTCGATGACGGCGGGGTTGGACACCTCGCGGCGGGTGCCCATGCCCCCGGGCACCAGCAGGACGTCCAGCGGCGGATGGTCGTCCAGCGTGTGGTCCGGCAGCACCCGCATGCCCTTGTTGCAGCGGACGGGGTCGGGCCGTTCGGCGATGAGCACCGCGGTGTCGGCGTGGTCGCGAATCATCGACGAGACGGTGAACACCTCCCAGGGGCCGACGAAGTCGAGCTCCTCCGCCCCGTCGAACACCAGCAGGCCGTATGTGGTCATGCGTACTCCCTCGTGGATCGGAAACGTTCCCGGTACTCGGACGGCGAGATCCCGGCATGGCGGTGGAAGGCGCGGCGCAGGGTTTCGGCGGTGCCGAAGCCGTACCGCCGAGCGATGGCCTCGACCGGGTCCCCGCCCTCGACGAGCGCGCGCTGCGCCGCCTCGACCCGCACCCGCTCCACATAGACCGCGGGTGGTGTGCCGAGCTCGGCGGTGAACCTGCGCTGAAGATGGCGGGTGCTCAGCCCGGCACACCCGGCCAGATCCGCGACCGTGTGCCGGGCGCCCGGGTCGGCGTGGATGGCCGACACCACGGCGCGGATCGAGTCGGTGGCCGGCTGCGCCGCCCACAGCCCCACGCTGAACTGGGACTGGCTGCCGGGGCGGCGCAGGAACAACACCAGCTCCCGGGCCACGGTGTGGGCCGCCTCCCGCCCCAGATCCGCCTCCACCAGGGCGAGCGCGAGATCCATCCCGGCGGTCACGCCCGCCGAGGTCCACACCCGGCCGTCCCGGACGAAGATGGGGTCGCAGTCGACCCGCACCTCCGGGTGTTCGCGGGTCAGCTGCTCCTCGCGGCCCCAGTGGGTGGTGACCCGCAGCCCGTCCACGAGCCCGGCGGCGGCCAGCAGGAACACCCCGCTGCACACCGAGGTGATCCGCCGGGCGCCGGCCGCGGCCGCCGCGATCCAGCCGGTCAGCTCCGGAGCGTGGCGGGCCCGGTCCACCCCTGGGCCGCCCGCCACCACCAGGGTGTCGATCCCGCCGGGGTCGAGATCGGCCACCCCGTGCGCGGCGTGCACCGGCAGCCCGCTGGACGACCGTACGGGGCCCGGGCGGGGGGCCACGATCCGGCAGGAGTAGCCGCCCGCGAGCTGGTTCGCGAGCTGGCCCGCGTGCTGGAACACCTCGAGCGGACCGGCCAGGTCGAGCGACTGGAACCCCTCGTAGATCACGAAGACGACATGTCGGGTCACCCCTCCAGCCTGCGGTCTGTCCCGGATGGCGGCAACGACACACACCCCACACATCGCGCCACAGATCCCACACCCCGGAACCGCGACCGGGGGCCACTGAGTGAAATCCAGCCGATCTAGCATGCCCGGATGAACTTCCGGCTCACGCTGATCGCCTCCGCCCGCAGCACCTCCCGGCTCGCCGAGCGCTTCGACGACGACCGGCCGCTGGACCCCGGGGGCTGGCGCGAGGTCGAACGCGTGGCGCCCACGCTGCTTCCGCTGGCCGCCGCGGAGCTGCGCTACTGCTCGCCGTCGGCGCGCAGCCGGGAGACCGGCGACATCCTCGGCTTCATGCCGCTCGCCCAGCCCGCCCTGCGCGACTGCGACATGGGCCGCTGGCGCGGCCGCACCCTGGAGGAGGTGATGATGCGCGAGCCCAGAGCGGTCGACGCCTGGCTCGCCGACCCGGGCAGCGCACCGCACGGCGGCGAATCGCTGTTCGCGTTCATCAACCGCGTGGGCGCCTGGATGGACACCCGGCCCGCCGAGCGCGACGGCCGGATGCTCGCCGTCGCCGACCCCGGCGTGATACGCGCCGCCGTGACGTACGCGATGAAGGCGCCGCCGCACTGCTACTGGAACGTCGATGTACTCCCGCTGTCCACCATCACGCTGACCGGCGGGGCCGGGAAGTGGCGGCTGTGCGTGGACCGCGAAGCACAGCTGTAGCAGCGCGACGGCAAGGGCGCCGCGCGGCCGGGCCACACACTGGAAACGTCGCGGTTACGGAATGTCGGCATTGGCCACGTACGTTCGAGGCACACGTCCTCGACGACGAGGGAACCCACCCCGCCCGGCCGCCCGGAGGACACCGTTGCGCCCAACGCACCCCTCGCCCGCACCCCTCAACTGGCTCACCCACCCGCTGCACGGCGCGCGGGGGCTGCGCGGACCCGTGCCCTGGGCCGCGGTGGCACGCGGCGCGCTCGGCGTGGGGCCGGTACTGGCTGCCGGAGTGGCCGCGGGGCAGACCTCCGCCGGGGTGACCGCGGGCCTCGGCGCGATGTTCGCGCACATCAACGACCGGCCCGCCACCCGTGCCACCCGCCTGGTGCGCATCGGCCTCCCCGCCCTGGCCGGGGCCGTGGGCATGCTCACCGGGGCGTGGCTGGGCACGCTGTGGCTCGGCGTCTGGATCGCGCTCGCGCTGGCGGCGGTCGGTCTGGTGTCCGGCGCGATCAGCGCGATCGGGCCGGTCTGCTCCTCCGCCGGGGTCCAGCTGATGGTGGTCTGCGTGGTCGGGTCCGGCATGCCCGCCCCCGAACCCCCGCCGGTCCGGGCCGGTCTGCTGCTCGCCGGCGCCGCATGGGTACTGGCCATGGCCCTTTTTCCGGGCTCGGTTCGCCTCCGGGGCGCTACAGCCCCTGTCGACGGTCGACCACGCGGCGGTAGCCGCATATGGATTGCAGCCTCGCCCGCTCGTTCCTCGCGGCCTCCGCGCGCTCTCCCTTTCACGGCGCACATCAGCGCCTCCGGCGCGGGCGGCCGCGCCCCTTCGGCTCACTCGCCAGGCAGAACGGGGTTGGGCCTGCCCGACGAGCGGCGCGCGGTGGCCGCCGTGTACGACGCGCTCGCCGACCTGATGGCGGCGGTCGGTACCGAACGCGGCCGGGCGGCCCGGCGCCGGCTGACCGCCGCGTACGACACCGCCTACGAATCGCTCTACGGACACCGGATCCCGCTCCACCGCCCCGATGCCGGCCTGCGGCGGCTGCGCGACCTGCTGGCGGTGGCCGGGGCGCTGAGCGAGACGGCGGTGACGCTGCTGTGGGAGGGCGAGCCACTGCCCGCCCGGGTGGCGCGGACCCCCGCGTTGCTGGCCCGCTCGGTGCGCACCGGCCGCCCGCCCGGCCCCCTCCCCGCGCCCGCGCCGCACACCGCCGGCGGCCTGGCCGCACACCGCGCGGTGCTGCTCGTCGCCCGCGTCTTCGACGGCGAGCCCGCCCCGGCGGTCGGCGCGGTCGGGCCGTGCCTCCGGCAGCGGCTGCGCCGGGTGCTCGGCCCGGCGGGCCGGGAGTACGCCGCCCGGGTGGCGCTGTGCGTGGGCGTCGCCACCGCGCTGGCCAAGTCGCTGCCGGGCGAACACTGGTACTGGCTCCCCGCCACCGCCGCCTTCCTGGTCAAGCCCGATATGGGCCCCCTGGTGTCACGGGCTGTCTCCCGGGCGTTCGGCACCGCCGTCGGCGTGGCCGTCTTCGCCGGGCTCGCCGCGCTGCTCGGCCCGCTCGCGGGGGCCGACGAGGTGTGGCCGGTGGCTGTCGCGGCGGTGTGCTCGGCGCTGATCCCGGTGTCCGTACGCCACTTCGCGCTCCAGACGGCGGTGCTCACGCCCCTGCTGCTGTCCCTGGTGTACCTCGGCGGCGACCGCGGCGCGGAGTACGCGCGGCTTGCGGACACGCTGCTGGCCTGCGCTGTGGTGCTGGCGGCCGGGGCGCTGCCGGGCCTGGGCGGCCCGCGCGCCCAGGTGTCCGTACGGCTCTCGCTCGCCGTCCGCGCCACCCGCGACCACCTGGACCGGGTGCTGGCCGCCGACGCGCCCTACGCGGTACGGCTCCGGCTGCGCCGCGAGGCGTACCGCGCGCTGGCCGACGCCCGCCGCGCGGTGGAGGTGGCCGGGGCCGAACACCCGCCGTTCGGGCGCGACCTGGCGGCGTGGGCCCCGGTGGTCGCGGCGCTCGAGGAGATCGTGGACGCGGCGACGGCGTGCGGGGTCCGGCTGGACCACGGCGCGCCGCCCCCGGACACGGCCCTGGCGGACCGGCTGAGGGCCGCCCTGTCGGACCTGGCCGACGCGGTCGCCGCCCGCCGCCCGCCCGCCGACCTGCCGCTGCCCGCCGGGGCGTCGCTCACCGTCCCCCAGCTACCGCTGGGCGGTGCCCCCTGCGCGACACTCGCCGACGTCACCGCCGGCCTGCACCGCGCCCGGCACCTCGCGGCCTCCCGCTAGTGTGATGCGTCGGCGGTTCGTCGTCAGATCTTGTATGAACCGTCGCGACACACGGTCCGCATGCTTCCCGAGCTGGTCCGGAGGACACCCCCTGACCGCGCCGGGCGGGTAACCCACGCCCCCGGCGCTCACGGCCCGTCAGTCGTATCCGGCCTCGGCGCCCGCCGCCCCATCGTGCTCGCCCGTGGGATGAGCCGGTGCGGTGCCCGGATCTCCATGCCGAGGACCGGTGTTGAGCTGCCGATTCGCTTGAGCAGTCGCTCCACGGCCGTCTCGGCGATCATCTCCTTGGCCGGCGAGACCGTCGTAACGGGCGGGTTCGCATAACGGGCGTCCTCGATGTCGTCGTAGCCGACGATCGCGACGTCCTCCGGGACGCGCAGTCCGCGTGCGGCCAAGGTGTGCAGGGCGCCCAGGGCGATCAGGTCGCTGTAGCAGAAGACCGCGTCCGGCGGTTCCTCGAGGTCGAGCAGGTGGGCCATGGCGGTGGCGCCGTCGGAGCGGTTGAAGCGGGGGGTGGAGATGACGTACTCCTCGCGGACGGGCACGCCGGCGCGCTCATGGGCCAGGCGGTAGCCGCGGGTGCGCAGTTGGGCGGCCTCGCCGGTGCGGTACGGCTGGTCGCCGACCGCGGCGACGCGGCGCCGGCCGAGGCCGAGCAGGTGCTCGGTGGCCTCTCGGGAGGCGGCGACGTCGTCGATGCCGATGTGGTCGAAGTTGCCGTCACTCACCCGCTCACCGAGCACGACGAGCGGGAGGCTCGCGTCACGCTCGGACAGGTCGGACTGGGCCAGGCCCAGCGGGCTGAAGATGACGCCGTCGAAGAGCAGTTGCTGGGAGCCACGAGTGAGGAACAGCTTCTCGTGTTCCGCGTCGCCGTCGGTCTGGTCTATCAGGACGTTGTAGCCCCGCACCCGGGCCGCGCGGATGATGCCCTGCAGCAGCTCGGCGAAGTAGGGCGTGTCCAGGTACGGAACGACCACCGCGATCTGGCCCGAGCGCCCGGAGGCGAGGTTGCGGGCCAGCACGTTGGGCCGGTAGCCGAGCTCGTCCACGGCCTGCTGCACACGCGCGCGAGTGGCCTCGGCGACCGGCGCGTAGCCGTTGACCACGTTGGACACGGTGCGGCTGGAGACACCGGCCAACGCCGCGACGTCGCGGAGTGTGACGCCCTTTGCCATAGGTCACCTTCGTCCCGGATGGGTCAGTGTGGAAAGTTTCGCCCAAGCTCTTGCAGCGTGGCAATCCCTCGGTTAAGACTTCTGCAGCGCTGCAGAGCGTAGCAGCGGCGGCCCGAGTGGATGATCGGGTACCGCTTCTTCTCGTGATGGGGCGCTGTCCGTCGACGGCTGTGCGTGCCCGGTCCAGGGTGTGTGGCCGCCGGAGCCGGGCACAGGTCCGAGGTGTCGCCGCGCCACGGACCGGATCCCCTGGAGTGCTCGCGGGGGACGATCAGTAGGAGCCGTAGTGACATCAGCGACCGCTTCCGGTTCGGTAGTCGTCCGCCCTGGACAGGGTGGCCCTTCTTTACTCGCCGTGGCCTGACGACGCCCGGTTTCTTCATGTTCGAGATCTCAAACGACGTTCGAGATCACAACGGCATCCGCCGTGAGGACTTGCGGTGCCGACAGACCCGGTCCGTGCCGGTCCATCCCCACTTCCCCCGACGTCACGTACGCACACCCCGCCGCGTCCACTGACGTCCGCCCCGCCCAGATCCCCGGGCCGGCAGCACCTTGGGTCCCGTCCGCTCGGCAACACACGATGCCCGGCATCGGAGCCGCCGCGCTCACGGGCGACCGGCGCCTGGACGCCTTCGTGTGCCCCGGCCGCCCGCCCCCTTCCTCCGAGCCCCGCTCCTCCCGCCGGGAGGGCGGCACCCAGCCACACCTCCCTTTTCTTCCTGCCCCTCAGGCACCTCACCCAGGAGAAAGCCCATGTCGTCCACCAAACAGCCCCGTTCCCTGCGCCGGACCGCGGTCGCGGCGACCTCCGCCGCCCTCGCCGGCGTGCTCCTCGCGGCCTGCGGCTCCGGCGGCGGCAGCGGCTCCGGCGGCACGCAGAGCGGCCCGGTGCACATCAAGGTGTGGGCGTGGTACCCACAGTTCAAGCAGGTCGTCGCGGAGTTCAACAAGACCCACAAGGACGTCCAGGTCGACTGGGTGCAGGCCGGTGTGGGCCAGGACGAGTACACCAAGCTGAAGACCGCGCTGAAGGCGGGCCAGGGCGCCCCGGACGTCGTCATGCTGGAATTCCAGGAGCTGCCGACGATCCAGCTCAGCAAGGGCCTGCTCGACATGGGCAAGTACGGGGCGGGCGCGGACAAGGACAAGTACGTCTCCTGGGCCTGGAACCAGGCCTCCGACGGCGACCACGTCTACGCCATCCCGGTCGACGGCGGCCCGATGGCGATGATGTACCGGGCCGACCTCTTCAAGAAGTACAACCTGAAGGTCCCGACGACCTGGGCGGAGTACAAGGAGGAGGCCGCCAAGCTGCACAAGGCCGACCCGAAGGCGTACATGACCGACTTCGGGCCCGACGAGTCGGCCGGCGGCTGGCGCCAGGGGCTGATGTGGCAGGCCGGTTCCCGCCCCTACACCTACTCGGCGAGCAAGTTGCCGAACATCGGGGTCAACATGAACGACGCCGGTGCCAAGAAGGTGTACGACTACTGGGGCGACCTGGTCAAGAACAAGCTGGTCGACACCACGTCGTACGGCACCACCGACTTCTACAACGGTCTCAGCACCGGCAAGTACGCCACCTACATCGCGGCCGGATGGGGTCCGGGCTACCTCTCCAGCGTCGCCAAGAAGACCGCGGGCAAGTGGCGCGTCGCACCGCTGCCGCAGTGGACGGCGGGCGACAACGCGCAGGGTGACTGGGGCGGGTCGAGCTTCTCCGTGACCTCGCAGACCCAGCACCCGAAGGAGGCCACCGAGGTCGCCCGGGAGCTCTTCGGTACCTCCAAGGCCGCCTGGAAGATCGGCATCGACCAGGCCTACCTCTTCCCGCTGTCCAACCCGATCCTCAACGGGGCGTACTTCAAGGACAAGAAGTACGACTTCTTCGGCGGCCAGCAGATCAACAAGGTGTTCGTGCCCGCCGCGAACGGCATCGGGACCTTCGACTGGAGCCCGTTCCAGGACTACGCCTACAACACCGACACCAGTGAGGTGGGCAAGGCCGTCCAGGGCTCGACCGACTGGTCCGCCGTGAACGACAACGTCCAGGACCAGGTGACCTCCTACGCGGCCAAGCAGGGATTCAAGGTCAACAAGTAACCGGCCCGAGTGCCCCAGTCACCACCGCCCCCGCCGGCGCCCCGCGCCTGGCACGTCCGCCGCCGGCGGGGGCCCGCACGACGCGCAAGGAGAAGTGATGAGCCTGCTCCGACAGCAGGGATCCACCGCGACGGCGCCGCCGAGTACCGCCCCTGCGAAGGGACTTCGCACTCCCGCAGCGGGGCGGCGCACCGGCGGGCTGTCCGCCCGCACCCGGCACAAGGGCATGGGCCTGTTGCTGGTCAGCCCGTTCCTCCTGCTCTTCCTGGCCTTCCTGGTGGCCCCGCTGGGCTACGCCTTCTGGCTCAGCCTCAAGACCTCCACCCTGGTCGGCGGCGAACACTTCAGCTGGTTCGACAACTACAAGCAGACCTTCACCGACCCGCACTTCCTGTCCGGCGTGCGCAGGGTGGTCGTCTTCGGTGTGGTGCAGATCCCGGTGATGCTCGGCTTCGCCCTGCTCGGCGCGCTGATCATCGACGAGGTGACGAGCCGGCTCGCCAAGGTCTTCCGGCTGACCCTGTTCATGCCGTACGCCGTGCCCGCGGTGATCGGCGCGCTGATGTGGGGCTTCCTGTACAGCCCGACCTTCGGCCCGGTGAACTCGATCAGCAACTCGCTCGGTCTTGGCAAGGTCGACCTGCTCTCGCACAGTCTGATACTGACCTCGCTCGGCAACGTCGTGACCTGGCAGTGGACCGGCTACAACATGATCGTCCTGTACGCCGCCCTCCAGGGCCTGCCCCGCGAGGTCTACGAGGCGGCGAAGCTCGACGGCGCCGGCCGGATCCAGACGGCCCTGCGCATCAAGATCCCGATGATCTCCTCGGCGCTGGTGCTCACCCTGATGTTCACCCTCATCGGCACCCTGCAGTTCTTCACCGAGCCGCGGGTCCTGGAGAAGACCGCCTCCTCGGTGATCACGCCGGACTACACGCCGAACCTGTACGCGTACAACCTGGCGTTCCAGTACTCGGAGTTCAACTACTCCGCCGCCATCTCCTTCTCCCTCGGAGCGGTGGTCTTCATCGGCTCCTACTTCTTCCTGTTCGCCACACGCAAGAGGAGCGGACTGAAGTGACGACCGCCACAGCCCCCGCCCCCGCCGTCACCTCTCCGGCCGTACACCGCCGGTCAGGCGCCCGCGGACGCGTCACCGTCAACGTCGTGATGGTGGCGATGATCCTCTACTTCCTGATGCCGTTCTGGTGGCTGGTCGTCGCCGCCACCAAGGACAACGACGCGCTGTTCTCCACCGCCGCCCTGTGGTTCCACTCGCCGGGCTCCTTCTTCACCAACCTCCAGCAACTGTTCACCTACAACGACGGCGAGTACCTGCGCTGGATGGGCAACACCGCCATCTACGCGGGCGTGAGCGGGGTGGGTGCCACCGCCGTGGCGACCCTCGCGGGCTACGCCTTCGCCAAGTACCGCTTCCCCGGCCGGAACCTGCTCTTCTCCAGCCTCCTCGGCGCCATCATGGTGCCCGCCACCGCGCTGGCCATCCCCACCTACCTGCTGCTGAGCAAGGTCGCGCTGACGAACACCATGTGGGCGGTCATCCTGCCCCAGTTGCTCAACCCGTTCGGCGTCTACCTGGTGCGGGTCTACGTGCAGGAGTCCCTGCCGGACGAGCTGCTGGAGGCGGCCCGTATGGACGGGGCCGGTGAGATGCGTGTGCTGTGGTCGGTGGCGCTGCCGACCCTGAAGCCGGCGCTCGTCACCGTGCTGCTGTTCTCCATGGTCGGCACCTGGAACAACTTCTTCCTGCCGCTGGTGATGCTCAACAACGACAAGCTCTTCCCGCTCACCGTCGGCCTGCAGTCCTGGTACGAGGGCGCGATGATCCAGTCCGGCGCCAACGCGCTGTTCACTCTGGTCATCGCGGGTTCCCTGGTGGCGATCCTGCCGCTCATCGTCACCTTCCTCCTCCTCCAGCGGTACTGGCGCGGCGGTCTGACCGTCGGAAGCCTCAAGTGACGTGGCGGGCCTGCCCGTTTCCCCTCTTTTTCGCGCACCTTCCGGAGCGACCTTCATGCTGCACGCCTCCCTGACCGTCGACCCCGCCTTCCGTGTCGCCGACGTGAGTCCCCGTACGTTCGGCTCCTTCGTCGAGCACATGGGCCGCTGCGTCTACACCGGCATCTACGAGCCCGGCCATCCGCACGCCGACGAGGACGGTCTGCGCCGTGACGTCCTCGACCTGGTGCGCGAACTGGGCGTGACCACCGTCCGCTATCCCGGCGGCAACTTCGTCTCCGGCTTCCGCTGGGAGGACAGCGTCGGGCCGGTCGCCGAGCGGCCCACCCGCCTCGACCTGGCCTGGCACAGCACCGAGACCAACGCCTTTGGCCTGCACGAGTTCACCAACTGGGCGGCCAAGGCGGGCGTCGAGCCGATGATGGCGCTCAACCTCGGCACCCGCGGTGTCCAGGAGGCCCTCGACCTGCTGGAGTACTGCAACCACCCCGGCGGCACCGCCTGGTCCGACCAGCGGATCAAGAACGGCGCCCGGGACCCCTTCGGCATCCGCATGTGGTGCCTGGGCAACGAGCTGGACGGGCCCTGGCAGACCGGCCACAAGACCGCCGCCGAGTACGGCCGGCTGGCCGCCGAGACCGCCCGTGCCATGCGCATGATCGACCCCGACCTGGAACTGGTCGCGTGCGGCAGCTCCAGCTCCGCCATGCCGACCTTCGGCGCCTGGGAGGCGACCGTCCTGGAGGAGGCGTACGACCAGGTCGACTACGTCTCCTGCCACGCCTACTACGAGGAGATCGACGGCGACCTCGGCAGCTTCCTCGCCTCCGCGGTCGACATGGACCAGTTCGTCGAGTCGGTGGTCGCCACCGCCGACCACATCCGGGCCAAGCAGCGCAAGAAGAAGCGGATCAACCTCTCCTTCGACGAGTGGAACGTCTGGTACAACACCCGCTTCGAGGCGCAGGGGAAGCCCGCCGAGTGGGCCGTCGCCCCGCGTGTGATCGAGGACGAGTACAACGTCGCCGACGCCGTCGTCGTCGGCGGGCTGCTGATCAGCCTGCTGCGCAACAGCGACCGCGTCACCGCCGCCAGCCTCGCCCAGCTCGTCAACGTCATCGCCCCCATCCGCAGTGAGGCGGACGGCCCGAGCTGGCGGCAGACCACCTTCCACCCCTTCGCCCAGGCCGCCCGCCACGCCCGGGGCACCGTGCTGCGCGTCGAACCGGTCTCGCCGACGTACGAGACGAACCGCTTCGGCGAGGTCCCCGTCGTCGACGCCGTCGCCACCCACATCGCCGGCGCCAACGACCCCGACGAGCTCACCGTGTTCGCCGTGAACCGGCATCAGGTCGAGGACGTCGAACTCGCCCTGGACCTCAGGGCATTCACCGGATACGTGCCTGTCGAGCACTCGGTGCTGAGCGACCCCGACATTCGCGCGGCCAACACCCAGGACGCTCCTGGCCGGGTCCGCCCGCGCGAGGCCGGCACCGCCCCCGTCACCGACGGCCGTCTCGCGGTGCACCTGCCGCCCGTCTCCTGGAACGTCATCCGGCTGCGCCGCGCCGGCTGACACCCCCATGCGCCGGGCGGGCGGCGCTGCTAACCGGCGTCCCATTCCCCCGTGGTGGCGAACCGCTCGACGGCGTCCGCGTACGGCCCGGGGTCGAACCCCCGCGCGCGTACCCACTCCGGGTCCAGATGGGTGTTCCGGTACGGCTCGGCGTGGTCGCCGACGAGGCTGACCACGCTGCCCCGCGCCCCCGCCGCGCGCATCCGCGACACGAGGTGGCATACGCCCCACAGACCGGTGCCGGCCGCCGGGCCGGCCGGGACGCCGGCCGTGTCGTGGAGCCACCGCAGGGCCGCGATGGACGCGGCGTCCGGGACCGGGATCACCAGGTCGATCACGCTCGGCAGAAAGCCGGGCTCGGTGCGGGGGCGGCCGATGCCGGGGATCCGGGAGGGCATTCCGGTGGCGTAGTCGCGGCAGTCGCTCGCCCACGCGGGGAAGTAGGCGGAGTTCTCCGGGTCCACCACGGCCAGCCGGGTGGGGTGGCCGTGGTGCCGTAGTCGGCGGCCGATCGAGGCCGAGGTGGCGCCGGTCGCGGCGCCCGTCACGATCCATGCGGGCACCGGGTGCGGCTCCGCGCGCAACTGCTCGAAGATCTCGTCGGCGATCGTCGGCTCGCCGCATTCGGCCAGGGCCGGTCCGGCGTCGGTGAAGTGGTCCAGGAAGTGTCCGCCCAGCCGCTCGGCCAGCGCGCGGGCCTCCTGCTGCACCGCGGCCGGCGGCTGTTCGGCCGGCTGCCACCGGCCGCCCTCCCGCTCGATACGGACCAGGGCGTCCGCCGGGGTCTTCGCGGGTACGACGGCGCGGAACGAAAGGTCGAGCAGCCGCGCGAAGTGGGCCCCCGCGACGGCGACCGCGCCGCCGGTGGCGGCGACCACCGTGGTGTCCGCCGTGATCCGGCCGCTTGTGATCGCCCGGCGGAACATGGCCCGTACCAGGCGGTGTTTCACGCTGCCGGTGGGGTGCGCGGACTCGTCCTTGAGGTAGACCTGAATGTCCGGCAGCGCGGGGAGCGGGAGTGGGCGGAGGGGGGTCGGGCCGTGGGCGCGGCCTTCCGCGTGGAGGCGCCGGATCGCGTCCGCCGCCCAGGCGCCCAGGTGCTCCGAGGTCATGGGCACCGACCCTACCCAGGGGGCCCGGGGCGCGTTGTCGGTGCCGTATGGCATCGTCGAAGGCGTCAAGTGCACTGCGTAACAGGGGGTTCGGACGTGACGGTGACGCTGGAGGGCGAGCGGCTGGCCGAGGTGGCGCGGCGGCTCAGGGACGCGGACACCGGAGGGTGGCGGCAGCCCGCGCTGCGGGCGCTGGTCTCGTCGCTCGGATGGGAGTGGCGCGAGGCCGCGGGGGACGCGGGCGAGGCGTGGCTGCGGCCGACGGGGAAGTACGAGACGGACTTCGTGCATGACGGCGAGGAGTTCGTCGGGCTCCGTGTGCCGGTCGAGCTGGTAGCGGGCGGGGCCGCCGCCAAGGCGGAGAGCTTCCGCAGGGCGGCGGAGACGCTGACGGAGGCGTTCGGGCGCGCGTCCATCATGGGGGCGTACGGAGACCTCGGGCCGTTCTACGAGTCCACGCCGGTGTGGGGGAGCCCGTTTCTGCGGTGGCGCGGAAAGCCCGACACCCTGGAGCTGCGCGCGGGGGAGCGGGGGCCGGAGCTGCTGCTCCAGCCGACCGACCCGGCGGAGAACTGGTTCTGGCGGCAGGGCCACGGCGAGGCCCACGCGATCGGCGGCTTCTTCGGCTCCCGCCGGGTCTCGGCCAACGGGGGCCTGGGCTTCCCCGGTTACTGGCGGACGGACGACTGGGACGTCTACACCACCGCGCTGACCGACTTCCTGGGCTCGCTCCCGGCCGCGACCAGCGCCCTGGGCATCGGTCTCGACCTCGGCATCCACGCGCTGGTGCCGGGCGCCTACGGGCCGGTCGTCTTCCATATCGTCTGCGGCGACCAGCTGGAGATCGTCTACAGCACGGAGGAGCTGGACGGCGCGGGCTCCGGCACCGACCCGGCCTCCCTGGGCTGGATCCCGGAGGCCACCACGCCCGCGCGGCTCTCCCACTGGATCGACTGGACGCACCACTCCGGTGTCTTCGGCCCGGATGACACCGACGGCCCCCGGCTGGCCCGGTTGCTCGTCGACACCCTCCGCGGCCTGGGCGTGTCGTCGCCGAAGGACCTGAGCCTTTCGGACCACGCCCAGACCGTGGACGACTACCAGGTGGACTTCTACGGGCTGACGCTGCGCGAGAACCCGTAAGGCCGCGGTGGTTCAGGTGCGGCGGTTCAGGGTGCGGCGGTTCAGGGTGCGGTGGTGAACACGAGCGAGGTGTTGTGGCCGCCGAATCCGAAGGAGTTGGTCAGCGCCGCGGCCGGCGCCGCACCTCGTCGGGGCTGCCCCGTGACCACGTCGAGCTTGACCCGTGGGTCGAGGGCGTCGACGTTCTGGGTCGCGGGGATCACCCCGTCGCGCACCGCGAGGATCGCGGCGAGCGCGCCCACCGCCCCCGCCGCGCCGAAGAGGTGGCCGGTCATGGACTTGGTCGCGGTCACGGACGGATGGACGCCGATGGCCTCGGCGATCGACTCCGCCTCGGCGAGATCGCCCATGGGCGTCGAGGTCGCATGGGCGTGGATGTGCTCGATCGCCAGCGGGGTCAGCTCCGCGGCGGCCAACGCCATACGCATGGCGCGGACCTGACCCTCGGGGCTCGCGGCGGTGATGTGGTGGGCGTCCGAGGTGACCCCGGCCCCGGCGAGCGCCGCATGGGCGCGGGCCGCCCGGGCGGCGGCGAACTCGGCGCGCTCCAGGACGACAATGGCCGCCCCCTCGCCGATGACGAAGCCGTCGCGGTCGACGTCGAAGGGCCGGGACGCCTGCTCGGGTTCGTCATTGCGCGTAGAGTGCGCCCTGGCCTGGGCGAACCCGGCCAGCACCAGGGGGTTGACGCAGGCCTCGGTGCCGCCCGCGACGACGACGTCGGCCCGGCCGAGGCGGATCAGGTCCAATCCCAGCGCGATGGCCTCGGCTCCCGAGGCGCAGGCGCTGACCGGGGCGTGGGCGCCGCCGCGCGCGCCGAGTTCGATGCTGATCAAGGCGGCGGGGCCGTTCGCCATCAGCATGGGGACGGAGTGCGGGGACATCCGCCGCATCCCGGAGGAGTCCATGATGTCGTTCTGGCGGAGCATGGTCAGCGTGCCCCCGGTGCCCGTGCCGATGGCCACGGCCAGCCGCTCCGGCTCGACCTCGGGGGCGCCCGCGTCGGCCCATGCCTCGCGGGCGGCGATCAGCGCGATCTGCTGGCAGCGGTCCATCCGCCGGGCCTGCACCCGGTCCAGGACCTCGGACGGGTCGACCGCCAGTTGGCCCGCGATCCGTACGGGCGCATCGAGAGCCCAGTCCTCCTCGATCCTGCTGATCCCGGATTTCCCCGTCAGCATCCCGGACCATGTCGAGGCCACATCCCCGCCGAGCGGTGTGGTGGCCCCGAGACCGGTGACCACCACCTGGTCGGTGTCAGCGCGCATCGAAACTACCCCCGTGTAGTGGACACACAACTCCCGCATACAGCGCGGGAGGAGATCGACTTGTCGGCCACTCTGTCAGGGTGATTCCACCCGGACAGATGTTGTGATCCCAGCAGCCCGGCATCGGGATTTTGTAGGGATCGGCTATTGAAGGCCAATTCGGTGACCGGGAAACCGCGGAGCGTGAAAAAGGCGCCGCCCCGGCCGGACGGGTGTCCAACCGGGGCGGTATAGGGCCGGAGGCGGCGGGCCGCCGGATCAGCCGAGGGTGGCGATGGCCTGGTTGAAGGTCGCCGACGGACGCATCACGGCGGCGGCCTTGGCCGGGTCGGGCTGGTAGTAGCCGCCGATGTCGGCGGGCTCGCCCTGGACGGCGATCAGCTCGTCGACGATCGTCTGCTCCTGGGCGGTCAGCGTCTCGGCGAGCGGGGCGAAGGCCTTGGCCAGGTCCGCGTCGTCGGTCTGCTTGGCCAGCTCCTGCGCCCAGTACAGCGACAGGTAGAAGTGGCTGCCGCGGTTGTCGATGCCACCGACCCGGCGGCTGGGCGACTTGTCCTCGTTGAGGAAGGTGGCGGTGGCCCGGTCGAGGGTGTCGGCGAGCACCTGGGCCCGCGCGTTGCCGGTGGTCTTCGCGTACTGCTCGAGGGACGGCACCAGCGCGAAGAACTCGCCCAGCGAGTCCCAGCGCAGGTAGTTCTCCTTGACCAGCTGCTGGACGTGCTTGGGCGCGGAGCCGCCGGCGCCCGTCTCGAACAGACCGCCGCCCGCCATCAGCGGGACGACCGACAGCATCTTGGCGCTGGTGCCCAGCTCCAGGATCGGGAACAGGTCGGTCAGGTAGTCACGCAGCACATTGCCGGTGACCGAGATGGTGTTCTCGCCGCGGCGGATCCGCTCCAGGGAGAACTTGGTCGCCTCGACCGGGGCCATGATCTCGATCCGCAGGCCCTCGGTGTCGTGCTCCGGCAGGTACGCCTTGACCTTCTCGATCAGCTGGGCGTCGTGGGCGCGGTCCTCGTCGAGCCAGAAGACCGCCGGGTCGCCGGTGGCGCGGGCGCGGGTGACGGCGAGCTTGACCCAGTCGCGGATCGGCGCGTCCTTGGCCTGGCACATCCGGAAAATGTCACCGGCGCCGACGACCTGCTCCAGGACCACGTTGCCGGCCTCGTCGAGGACGCGGACGGTGCCCGTGGTGGGGATCTCGAAGGTCTTGTCGTGGCTGCCGTACTCCTCGGCCTTCTGCGCCATCAGGCCGACGTTGGGGACCGAGCCGATGGTGGCGGGGTCCAGGGCGCCGTGGGCCCGGCAGTCGTCGATGACGGCCTGGTAGACGCCGGCGTAGCTGCTGTCGGGGAGGACGGCGAGGGTGTCGGCCTCCTGGCCGTCGGGGCCCCACATGTGGCCGGAGGTACGGATCATGGCCGGCATGGAGGCGTCGACGATGACGTCGGAGGGGACGTGCAGATTGGTGATGCCGCGGTCGGAGTCGACCATCGCCAGGCTGGGGCCCTCGGCCAGCTCGGCCTCGAAGGACTCCTTGATCCTGTCGCCCTCGGGCAGCGACTCCACGCCCTTGAGGATGCCGCCGAGCCCGTCGTTGGGGGTCAGCCCGGCCGCGGCGAACACCTCGCCGTACTCGGCGAAGGTCTTCGGGAAGAAGGCCCGCACCCCGTGGCCGAAGATGATCGGGTCGGAGACCTTCATCATCGTGGCCTTCAGGTGCAGTGAGAACAGCACGCCCTCGGCCTTGGCGCGGGCCACCTGCGCGGTGAGGAACTCACGCAGCGCCGCCACCCGCATCACGGACGCGTCCACGACCTCGCCCGCCAGCACGGGTACCGACTCGCGCAGCACGGTGGTCGAGCCGTCGTCGCCCGCCAGCTCGATGCGCAGCGAACCGGCCTCGGAGATCACCGCGGACTTCTCGGTGGTGCGGAAGTCGTCGACGCCCATGGTGGCGACGTTGGTCTTCGAGTCGGCGGACCAGGCGCCCATGCGGTGCGGATGCGTCTTGGCGTAGTTCTTGACCGACGCGGGGGCGCGGCGGTCGGAGTTGCCCTCGCGCAGCACCGGGTTGACGGCGGAGCCCTTGACCTTGTCGTAGCGGGCGCGGATCTCGCGCTCCTCGTCGGTCTTGGGGTCGTCCGGGTAGTCCGGCAGCGTGTAGCCCTGCTGCTGCAGCTCGGCGATCGCGGCCTTCAGCTGCGGGATCGAGGCCGAGATGTTCGGCAGCTTGATGATGTTGGCCTCGGGCGTCCTGGCCAGCTCGCCGAGCTCGGTGAGGGCGTCGGGGATCCGCAGGCCCTCCTCCAGGTACTCGGGGAAGACGGCGATGAGCCGTCCGGCCAGCGAGATGTCACGGGTTTCCACAGTGACACCGGCCGTCGACGCGTAGGCCTGGACCACCGGCAGGAACGAATACGTCGCCAGGGCCGGGGCCTCGTCGGTGTGCGTATAGATGATGGTCGAGTCAGTCACCGGGTGCTCCGCTCCACGTCTGCAACATTGCTCGACATCAAGATATCTCGTCACCGGCCCCCTCCACTCGTGGGCCCTTCGAATGGGCCCTCGAAAGCGTCATTGCATAAAGCTTCGGTCGGCCGTATAGTCATGCCATCAAGAGGGAGGTATCGATGGCGGTACGTGCGGCGGTGGCCGGAGCGAGTGGATACGCGGGCGGCGAGGTGCTGCGCCTGCTGCTCGCCCACCCCCAGGTCGAGATAGGCACCCTGACCGGAAACTCCAACGCCGGCCAGCGCCTCGGAGCCCTGCAGCCGCACCTCCTCCCGCTGGCCGACCGGATCCTCGCGCCCACCGAAGCCGACGCCCTGACCGGGCACGACGTGGTGTTCCTCGCGCTGCCGCACGGCCAGTCCGCCGCCGTCGCGCAGCAGCTCGGCGACGAGGTCCTGATCATCGACTGCGGAGCCGACTTCCGGCTCGAGGACGCGGGGGACTGGGAGCAGTTCTACGGCTCGCCGCACGCGGGCACCTGGCCCTACGGCCTCCCCGAACTGCCCGGGGCCCGCGATGCGCTGGAGGGGTCCAAGCGCGTCGCGGTCCCAGGCTGCTACCCGACCGCCGTCTCGCTCGCGCTCTTCCCGGCGTACGCGGCGGGTCTTGTCGAGCCCGAGGCCGTGATCGTCGCCGCCTCCGGCACCTCCGGCGCCGGCAAGGCGCCCAAACCGCAGCTGCTGGGCAGCGAGGTCATGGGCGCCATGAGCCCGTACGGCGTCGGCGGCGGCCACCGGCACACCCCCGAGATGATCCAGAACCTCTCGGCGGCGGCGGGCGAACCGGTCTCGGTCTCCTTCACCCCCACCCTCGCCCCCATGTCCCGCGGCATCCTCGCCACCTGCAGCGCCAAGGCCCGGCCCGGGGTGACGGCCGAGTCCGTCCGCGCCGCGTACGAGAAGGCGCTCCAGGACGAGCCGTTCGTCCACCTCCTCCCCGAGGGGCAGTGGCCGTCCACCGCCGCCGTATACGGATCGAACGCCGCGCTGATCCAGGTCGCCCACGACGCGGCGGCGGGCCGGGTCATCGCCATCAGCGCCATCGACAACCTCACCAAGGGCACCGCAGGCGGCGCGGTCCAGAGTATGAACGTCGCGCTCGGCCTCCCGGAGGAGCTGGGGCTCCCCACCACCGGAATCGCACCGTGAGCGCCGCACACCACACGAACTGTCCCCACGGGGCGAACAAGGAGACGGAGTCACAGTGAGCGTTACGGCAGCCAAGGGGTTCACCGCCTCCGGCGTCGCCGCGGGCATCAAGGAGAACGGCAACCCCGACCTGGCCCTCGTCGTCAACAACGGGCCGCGGCTGGCCGCCGCCGGTGTCTTCACCTCCAACCGCGTCAAGGCCGCCCCGGTCCTGTGGTCCGAGCAGGTACTCAAGGGCGGCACGGTCAGCGCGGTCGTCCTCAACTCCGGTGGCGCCAACGCCTGCACCGGCCCGCTCGGCTTCCAGGACACCCACGCCACCGCCGAGAAGGTGGCGGAGGTCCTGGGGCACAGCGCCGGTGAGATCGCCGTCGCCTCCACCGGGCTCATCGGCATCCGGCTGCCCATGGACAAGCTGCTCCCCGGTGTGGAGAAGGCGGCGGCCGAGCTGACCGCCCACGGCGGCGACAAGGCCGCCATCGCCATCAAGACCACCGACACCGTGCACAAGACCGCCGTGGCGCAAGGGCCCGGCGGCTGGGTCGTCGGCGGTATGGCCAAGGGCGCGGGCATGCTGGCCCCGGGCCTGGCCACCATGCTCGTCGTGCTCACCACCGACGCCGACGTCGAGGCCCAGGACCTGGACACGGCGCTGCGCGCCGCCACCCGCACCACCTTCGACCGGGTCGACTCCGACGGCTGCATGTCCACCAACGACACCGTGCTGCTGCTGGCCTCCGGCGCCTCCGGCGTCACACCGCCCGCCGAGGAGTTCGCCGAGGCCGTCCGCGAGGTCTGCGCCGACCTGGCGCGGCAGCTGATCGGCGACGCCGAGGGCGCCTCCAAGGACATCCGTATCGAGGTGGTGGGCGCGGTGAGCGAGGACGACGCCGTCGAGGTCGGCCGCTCGATCGCCCGTAACAATCTCCTCAAGTGCGCCATCCACGGCGAGGACCCCAACTGGGGCCGGGTGCTCTCCGCGATCGGCACCACCTCCGCCACCTTCGACCCCGACCAGCTCAACGTCGCCATCAACGACGTATGGGTGTGCAAGAACGGCTCCGTCGGCGAGGACCGGGAACTGGTCGACATGCGCTACCGCGAGGTGCGCATCACCGCCGACCTGGCCGCGGGCGGCGAATCCGCCGTCATCTGGGCCAACGACCTGACCGCCGAGTACGTCCACGAGAACAGCGCCTACTCGTCATGAGCCAGCCGACCGCCCGTAAACACACCGCCCTGCCCAAGGCGCGCATCCTCATCGAGGCGCTGCCCTGGCTGACCCGCCACCACGGCAAGACCGTCGTCATCAAGTTCGGCGGCAACGCCATGGTCGACGACGAGCTGAAGGCCGCCTTCGCCCAGGACGTCGTCTTCCTGCGCCACGCGGGGCTGCGCCCCGTCGTGGTGCACGGCGGCGGCCCGCAGATCAGCGCCCAGCTCGACCGGCACGGCCTGGTCAGCGAGTTCAAGGCGGGGCTTCGGGTCACCACCGACGAGGCCATGGACGTCGTACGGATGGTGCTGGCCGGGCAGGTCCAGCGCGAACTGGTCGGGCTGCTCAACCAGCATGGCCCGCTCGCCGTCGGCATGACCGGCGAGGACGCGCATCTGATGTCCGCCACCAAGCACTTCGCCGAGATCGACGGCGAGCAGGTGGACATCGGCCGGGTCGGCCAGATCACCGAGATCGACACCGGCGCGGTCCAGGCCCTGCTGGACGACGGCCGTATCCCGGTCGTCTCGTCCATCGCCCGCAGCGCCGACGCCTTTGACGAGGGGGGCCAAGTTTACAACGTCAACGCGGACACGGCTGCCGCCGCGCTCGCCGCCGCGCTCGGCGCCGAGACGCTGATGGTCCTCACCGATGTGGAGGGCCTGTACGCGGACTGGCCCAACAGCGACGAGGTGATCAGCAAGCTCACCGCGAGCGAACTGGAGAAGCTGCTGCCCGAGCTGGCCAGCGGCATGGTCCCGAAGATGGAGGGCTGTCTGTACGCCGTGCGCAACGGCGTCACCACCGCGCGCGTCATCGACGGGCGGGTGCAGCACTCCATCCTGCTGGAGATCTTCACCGACGAGGGCATCGGCACGATGGTCCTGCCCGACCCGGACAACGCGAACGACAAGGCTGAGGGGGCGGACCGGTGAGCAACGAGCAGCTGACGCAGCGCTGGCAAGGCGCGCTGATGGACAACTACGGCACCCCGCGGGTCCCGCTCACCCACGGCGAGGGCGCCAAGGTCTGGGACGCGGACGGCAAGGAGTACCTGGACTTCGTCGGCGGCATCGCCGTCAACGCCCTCGGCCACGCCCACCCCGCCGTCGTACGGGCCGTGTCCGACCAGATCGCCACCCTCGGCCATGTCTCGAACCTGTTCATCGCCGAGCCCCCGGTGGCCCTGGCCGAACGGCTGCTCCAGCTCTTCGGGCGGCCCGGGCGGGTCTACTTCTCCAACTCCGGTGCGGAGGCCGTCGAGGCCGCCTTCAAGATCGGGCGGCGCACCGGCCGTACGCATATGGTGGCCACCGCCGGCGGCTTCCACGGCCGCACCATGGGCGCCCTCGCGCTGACCGGCCAGCCCGCCAAGCAGGAGCCGTTCCTGCCGCTGCCCGGCGATGTCACCCATGTCCCGTACGGGGACGTGGACGCGCTGCGCGCGGCCGTCACCGCCGACACCGCGCTGTTCATCGTGGAGCCGATCCAGGGTGAGAACGGCGTGGTCGTCCCCCCGGCGGGATATCTGGCCGCGGCCCGCGAGATCACCCGGGCCACCGGCACCCTGCTGGTCCTCGACGAGATCCAGACGGGCATCGGCCGCACCGGCCACTGGCTCGAATGCCAGGCGCAAGGCGTCGAACCCGATGTGGTGACCCTCGCCAAGGGTCTCGGCGGCGGTCTGCCCATCGGCGCGACCGTGGCCTTCGGGCCCGCCGCCGAGCTGCTGACGCCAGGTCAGCACGGTTCGACCTTCGGCGGCAACCCGGTGGCGTGCGCCGCCGCGCTGGCCGTGCTCGACACCCTCGCGGCCGATGACGTCCTCGAGGGGGTCAAGCGGGCCGGGGAGCGGCTGCGTGACGGGATCGAGTCGCTGGACCACCCGTTGATCAGCCATGTCCGCGGCTCCGGTCTGCTGCTGGGTATCGTGCTCGCAGAGTCCCTTGCGCCACAGGTGCAGCAGGCGGCTCAGGACGCGGGACTCCTGGTCAACGCGGTCGCGCCGGATGTGGTCCGGCTCGCCCCGCCGCTCGTCGTCGGCGACGAGGAGGTGGACGCGTTCCTCCGGGCCTTGCCCGGCGCCCTGGACGCCGCCCAGGGGAGAGACGGGCACTGACGGATCCGGAGACTGACGAGACGATGACCGAGGCGCAGCACACCGAGGCGCAGGCCAACGGCACTTCCCACGGGAACGGCCCGGCCGTGCCGCAGACCCGCACTGCCCGGCACCGCCGGATCGTGGACATCCTGAACCGGCAGCCGGTCCGTTCCCAGAGCCAGCTCGCGAAGCTCCTCGCCGATGACGGGCTGTCCGTCACCCAGGCGACGCTCTCCCGCGACCTGGACGAACTGGGCGCGGTGAAGATCCGCAACACCGGGGGCGAGCTGATCTACGCGGTGCCGGCCGAGGGCGGCGACCGTACGCCCAGGGCCCCACTCGGCGAGTCGGCGAGCGAGGCCCGGATGGCGCGGCTGGCGGGTGAGCTGCTGATCTCGGCGGAGGCGTCCGCCAACCTCGTGGTCCTGCGCACCCCGCCCGGCGCCGCCCAGTTCCTGGCCTCGGCCATCGACTCGGCGGAGCTCCACGCGATCCTGGGCACGATCGCGGGCGACGACACGGTGCTGCTGATCAGCCGTGAGTCGACGGGCGGCCAGGCCCTCGCCGACCACCTGCTCCGGCTGGCCCAGAAGGAGAGCTAACTCCCTTCCGGCGGCGGGGCCGTGGACCCGCGGACGACCAGGCGGGTGGGGATGCGCACGCGCGGCGGGCGCTCGCCGGCTTGCGGGGCCTCCCGCACCAGCCGGCACGCCGCGGCGCCCGCCTCCTGGAGCGGGACGTGCAGTGCGGTGCTGCCCGGCTGGGTCATTCCGATGACGGTGAGGTCGTCGGACGCCGCGAGGCTGATGTCCTCGGGCACCCGCAGCCCCGCCCCGCGCAACCCCATGAGCAGGCCGAGCAGCACATAGCTGCTGTACGCCATGACCGCGGTGACCCGCTCCGCCCGCCGCACCAGGTGTTCGGCCGCCGCGAGGCCGGCGTCGACCTGGGGCGGCACGGGGTCCAGCACGGTCAGCTCGCCGCCGCCGTCCTCGACCGCTTTGCGGGCGGCCCTGGTGCGCTGCCGGTCCATCCACGAGCCGGGCGGGCCGCCGAGGTAGGCGATGTGCCGGTGGCCGAGGCCGAGCAGATGCGTCATCAGCTCCCGTACCCCGCCGGGGGTGTCCACCACCACCCCGGGCAGGCCCGGGGTGGTGCGGTCGACCGTCACGACCGGCAGCCGCTCGGCGAGTTCGCGCAGCGTCGCGTCGTCGCTGACCGGGGCGACGAGGACGAGCCCGTCGACCCGCGAGCCCAGCTGCGCCGCCAGCTCGCGCTCGCGTTCCTCGGCGCGGTCGGACACCCCGAGCAGGACGTTTCCGCCCGTCTCGGTCAGCGACTCCTGGACACCGGTGACGATGGGTGGGAAGAAGGGGTTGGCGAGGGTGGGGACGATGACGCCGACCAGCCCGGTGTGGCCGGTGGTCAGGGCCCGTGCGGTGGCGTTGAGCGTGAATCCCATCTCGGCGGCCGCCTTGGCGACCCGCTCCCGGGTCTCCGCCGCCACCATGTCGGGCCTGCTGAGGGCGCGGGACGCGGTGGACGTGGACACCCCCGCGGCGCGTGCGACATCTGCCAGCCGAACCATCCGCCCCTGCCTTCTGTCGATCCGTTGCCCGTTTCCGGCCCGTTGTTGGTTACACGTTCTTTACCGGCAGCCGTTGACGGGCTCACCGGCTCCAGCGTAGCTTGCCTGCAACCGGTTGCCGCAACCGGTTGCAGACGACGTATCAGTAACATCAAGGAGGGTCCGGCTCGTGTCACGCAGAGCGGCTTCTGGCCTCTTGCTCCTGCCGGGCGTGGCGCTTCTCGCCTTCGGCTTCCTCTACCCCTTCGGCGTCACCCTGTTCGCGCCGCCCGCCGCCGAGGACCCCGATGTCCTCGGCAAGCTCGGCGGCATGCTCGGCGACGGATACGTGCTGGAGGTCGCGGCCCGCACCGTCCGGGTCGCCGCCCTGACGACGGCCATCTGTCTGCTGCTCGGCTTCCCGGTGGCGTATCTGATCGCCCGGGCGCCCCGGCGCCGCCAGGGGCTGCTGCTGGCTCTCGCGGTGTTCCCGCTGCTGCTCAGCACCGTCGTACGGACCTTCTCCTGGCTGGTCATCCTGGGCCGCAACGGGCTGATCAGCGACCTGCTGACCGCCCTCGGTCTCGCCGACGGCGGCACCCAGCTGCTCTACACCGAATTCGCCCTGATCGCCGGGCTCACCCAGCTCTTCACCCCGATCATGATCCTGACCTCGTACAGCTCGCTGTCGCATATCGACGTCAAGCTGGAGGAGGCCGCCCGCGGGCTCGGGGCGAGCCCCGGCCGGGCCTTCCGCCGGGTGGTGCTGCCGATCGCGCTGCCCGGTGTGCTGGTCGGCGCGATGCTGGTGTTCGCCGGCGCGGTCACCGCGTTCACCACCCCGCTGCTGCTGGGCGGCACCCGCAACCGCACGCTGGCCACCCTCCTGTACGACTACGCCAATGTGAAGCTCGACTGGGGCGCGGCCAGCGCGGTGGCCCTGATCATGACCGCGCTGGTGGTCGTCGCGGGCCTGATATCCGGCCGGCTGTCGAAGGTGGGTGCCGTCTGATGCGCGGACGTCCGTTCCTGACCGCCGTGGCCGCGCTGGCCCTGGTCTTCCTCCTCGGACCCATCCTGCTGGTGGTGGCCATCGCCTTCTCCTCCGGCGACACCGTGGAGTTCCCCCCGCCCGGCCTGTCGGGCAAGTGGTTCACCAAGGCGCTGGCGTACCAGCCCTTCCAGGAGGCGCTGGCCACCAGCGCGCTGGTGGCGGCCGGGGCCACGCTGCTCGCGCTGCTCGTCGGCATCCCCGCCGCGCTGGCGATCCAACGGCGGCGGTTCCGCGGCCGCAAGGCAGCCGAGGCGCTGTTCCTGTCCCCGGCGATCGTCCCCGAGCTGGTCCTGGGCTTCGCGCTGTTCCAGCAGCTGATGGTCACCCTGCGGATCACCGCCCTCGGGGCGCTGCTGATCGGCCACACCGTGCTGCTGCTGCCGTACGCGGTGCGGGTGACCGGTGCCTCGCTCGCCATGGCCGACCCCGCGCTTGAGGAGGCGGGGCGGGGGCTCGGTGCGGGCCCGCTGCGGACCTTCTTCCACATCACCCTGCCGGTGATGACGCCCGGGATCGTCTCCGCGGCCGTGCTGTCCTTCCTCACCTCCTTCAACAACGTGCCGCTGTCGCTGCTGCTCAACGGCCCCGGCGTGACCACCCTCCCGGTCCAGATGCTCAATTACGTCGAGTTCTCCTTCGACCCGGTCGTCGCGGCGGTGTCCACCCTGTTGCTGGCGGCCACGGTGGTCGTCGCCCTGGTGACCGAGCGGCTCGTCGGCTTCAACAAGGTCTTCGGCAAGTAGGGATGCACTCATGACGACGATGCCAACGACAACGACGAAGACGACGAAGACGACGACGGCAGAGACGACGACGCCGGTGGTCCAGTTGCGGTCCATCACCCGGGAGTTCTCGGGCTCGGTGGCGGTCGACTCCATCGATCTGACGGTGCGCCGCGGGGAGTTCACCGCGCTGCTCGGCCCCAGCGGCTGCGGCAAGACCACCACCCTGCGGATGATCGCCGGCTTTCTGCCGCCCACCAGCGGCACGATCCTGCTCGACGGCCAGGACGCCACCACTCTGCCGCCCGAGCGCCGCAACATCGGCATGGTGTTCCAGTCGTACGCGCTCTTCCCGCATCTGACCGTCGAGAAGAACGTCGCCTTCGGACTGCGGATGCGGGGTGTGCCCACCGCCGAGATCCGCACCCGTGTGGCCGAGGTCCTCGACCTGGTGGGCCTGGCCCATTTGGCCGGGCGCAAGCCCAAGCAGCTGTCCGGTGGCCAGCAGCAGCGGGTCGCGCTGGCCCGCGCGGTGGCCATCCGCCCCTCGGTGCTGCTGCTCGACGAACCGCTGTCCAACCTGGACGCGCGGCTGCGGGTCCAGATGCGCCAGGAGCTCCTGCGGGTCCAGCGCGAGACCGGACTGACCGCCATCCTGGTCACCCACGACCAGGAAGAAGCGCTCGAACTGGCCGACAACATGGTGATCCTCGACCGCGGCCGGATCGTCCAGCAGGGCCCGCCGCGCGAGGTGTTCCGGGCGCCCGCCACCCGGTTCGTCGCCGAGTTCCTCGGCTACGAGAACTTCCTCGACCTCCCCGGGCGCGGCCCGGTCACCATCCGGCCCGAGCACATCGGCGTCCTCGGCCCGGACGCCGAGCCGCCCGCGGGCGGCGAGGTGGTGGAGGCGACCGTCACCGCGGTCCGCTTCCGCGGCACCGACTTCGCGGTCACCGCCGCCGTCGGCGACCGCACCCTGCACGCCATCACCACCGACGAGACGCTGCGCGCGGGCGCGTCGGTGCGGCTCCACCTGCCCCTGGGGCAGGCCATCCCTCTGCCCGGCGACGACGGCGCCGCTCGGCTCGGCAAGAACCCTCGTCAGGAGTGTCCCGCATGATCCGCACCGCCAGACTCACCACCGGCGCCCTGGCCGCGTCCCTGATCGCCTTCACCCTCTCCGGCTGCGCGGAGAGCGCCAAGGCCGACCCGAAGAAGCTGACGGTGAGCACCTTCGGCTTCGGGGCCGACCGCTTCGAGGAGACGGTGATCAAGCCGTTCGAGAAGAAGACCGGCATCGATGTCACCCTGGAGACGGGGGCCAACGCGGACCGGCTGACCAAGCTGCGGGTCAACAAGAACGACCCCACTGTGGACGTCGTGATGATCTCCGACCTCTTCGCCGCCATGGGCCAGAAGCAGGGCCTCTTCGACAAGGTCGACCCCAAGAAGGTCCCCAACATGGCGAAGATCTACGACTTCGCCAAGAGCCAGGACGGCTACGGCCCGGCCTACACCTACCAGCTGCTCGGGATGCTCTACCGCACCGACAAGGTCAAGCAGCCGCCCACGCTGGAGACCCTGTGGGACGCGAAGTACAAGGGCAAGGTCGCCGTCCCCGACCTGTCCACCAGCGCCGGTGTCCCGTTCCTCCAGGCCGTCTCCGCGACGTACGGCTCGGGCCCCAAGGACACCGACACCGGCTTCAAGAAGCTCTCCGACCTCAAGCCCAATGTGCTGAAGTTCTTCAACCGCTCCACCGAGCTGGTCAGCCTCCTCGACCGCGGCGAGGTCGAGATGGCCCCCGGCCTCGACCTGTTCGCCGTGGACCCGGCCAAGGCCGGCAAGCCCATCGGCTGGGTGCCGTTCGACAAGGGCCGCTACGTCGCCGCCAACACCGCCCAGATCGTCAAGGGTGCCAAGAACAAGGCGGGCGCCGAGAAGTTCCTCGACTACCTGCTGTCCGCCGACGTCCAGGAGAAGGCGGCCGCCTCCTTCAGCGACAAGCCGGTCAACAAGGACGCCAAGGTCCCCGCCGCCATCACCAAGGTGTCCGGCGAGGCCGCGAGCGACCCGGCCGCCGCCGGGTTCACCTCGCCCGACCTGAAGTACTCCGTCGAGCACAACGACGCGTGGGTGGACCGCTTCCAGCGCGAGGTCTCCGGATGAGCCAGGCCCCCAGACGGGTCATGATCGACTGCGACCCGGGCATCGACGACGCCATCGCCCTCTTCCTGGCGTACGCGTCGCCGGAGCTCGAGGTCGCGGGCGTGACCACGGTCGCGGGCAACGTCGGCCTCGACCAGGTGGTCGACAACGCGCTGCGGCTGTGCGACCTGATCGGCGGACCCGCCGCGGCCACCCCCGTGCTCCGCGGCCACGCCGGGCCGCTGGCCCGGGTGCCGCGCCACCCCGACGAGCCGGTGCACGGCGCGTACGGCCTCGGCGGAGTCGAACTCCCCGCGGCCGCCCGCGCCGCCCACCCCGGCCACGCCGTGGACTGGATGGCCGAGCAGCTGCGTGGCGCGGACCCGGGGGAGATCACCCTCATCGCCACCGCGCCGCTCACCAACGTCGCCGCGCTGCTGCACATCCACCCCGACACCCGCGCTCTGCTGCGGGAGATCGTGGTCATGGGCGGCGCGGCGTTCGCCCCGGGCAACACCACCCCCGCCGCCGAGTTCAACTTCCACGCCGACCCGGAGGCCGCCCGCTACGTCACCGAGTCCGGCGTCCCGCTGCGCATCGTCGGCCTCGACGTCACCCGCAAGGCCCTCACCCCGCTCGCCGACGCCGACGCGCTCGTCGCCGACGGCGCGCCCGTCACCACGGCGGCCGGGCAGATGCTGCGCCACCTCATCGACCGCTACGCCCGCCGCCACCGGGTGCGCGCCTGCGCCGTGCATGACGCGCTCGCCGTGGCCGCCGCCGTCCGCCCGGAGCTGCTGGAGTGGACGGAGGCGTGGGTGACCGTCGAGTGCGCGGGCGAGTTCACCCGCGGCGCCCTGGTGGCCGATGTGCACGGGCGCACCGGCCTGGCGCCCAACGCGCGCGTGGCGACCGGCGTGGACGCGGAGGCGTTCCGCGCCTTCCTGATGTCCCGGCTGTGCGGCCACTACGGCGCGGCCACCACCCCCGCGCCGTAACGGCCGCACCCCCTCACCAACTCCCCAGAGCAGGAAGCGAGCAGGAGACCCCATGCCGATGCCAAGCCGCTGCGACCTCCTCATCCGTGGCGCCGGCGTCTTCTCGGTGCACACCGGCGAGATCCTGCCGGCCGACGTGGTGGTGACCGGCGACCTCATCCGCGCCGTCGCCGCCCCGGGCGTGCGGATCGAGGCCGAGCGCGTCCTGGACGCCGACGGGCTGATCGTCGCGCCCGGCTACATCGACGCCCATATGCATATCGAGAGCTCGCTGCTCACCCCCGCCGAGTTCGCCCGGATCACCCTGCCCCGGGGCACCACCACGGTCCTCGCCGACCCGCACGAGATCGTCAACGTCGCGGGGCGCGAGGCCATGGCCTGGATGATCGAGCAGGGCCGCGGGGCCGAGCAGACCATGCTGTGGGCCGTGCCGTCGTGCGTGCCCGCGCTGGAGGGCTTCGAGACGGCGGGCTCCTCGCTGACCGCCGAGGACATCGCCGAGATGCTCGACTGGGACGGGGTGACCACCCTCGGCGAGGTGATGGACTACCGCGCCGTGGTCGCGGGCTCCCCGCGGATGCGCTCGATCGTCGACGCGGCCCGGCGCAAGGGCGTCCGCCTGGACGGCCACTGCCCCAATCTGACCGGCGACGACCTCGGCGAGTACCTGTGGGCGGGGATCGACTCCGACCACACCAAGAACACCCCCGAGGTCGCGGTCGAGAAGGCGCGGCTCGGCATGCTGCTGATGCTGCAGGAGAAGTGCCTGAGCCCCGAGCTGGTGCGCCGCCTCCACGAGCTCCCCGTGCTGCCCGACTTCTGCCTGGTCACCGACGACCTGGCGGCCGACGCCATCCTCGACCGCGGACACCTGGACCACATCGCCCGCGTCGCGCTCGACGCCGGGATGAGCCCGGCCACCGTACTGCGCGCCCTGACCCTGCACCCGGCCCGCCGCCTGGGCCTGGACGACCGGGGCGTGGTGGCCCCCGGCAAGCGGGCGGACCTGGTCCTGCTGCGCGCCCTCGACGACCCGACACCGGTGACGGTGGTCTGCGGGGGCCGCGTCGTGGCCGGGGACGACACCGCCGGGCTGACGCAAACCGCCGGGCCGGCGCCCGACAACCCCTTCGCCGACTCCGTCCGCCTCACCCCGCTGGAGGAGGCCGACTGCGTATGGCGCGCCGACCTCCCCGACGGGGAGCACACCTTCCGGGCGCTGCGGGTCAACCCCGTCGACACCTTCACCGAGCCGGCCGAGGTCGTGCTGCCCGTCCGGGGCGGTGTCGTGCACTGGGAGGGCAGGACGGCCGTGCTCGCGGTGTACGAACGCCACCACGGCACCGGCCGCCGGACGATGGCCCCCGTGGTGGGCTTCGACCTCGCCGAGGGCGCCACCGCCACCACGTACGCGCACGACAGCCACAACCTCACCGTGGTGGCCACCGACGCGGGCGCGCTGCGCCGGGCGGCCAACCGCGTCATCGGCTCGCACGGCGGGATCTGCGTGGCGGTGACCGGGCGGCCGGACGTCCATCTGCCACTGCCCGTGGGCGGGGTGATGTCCACGGCGCCCGCAGCCCAGGTCGCGGCCGGCGCGGGCGCCGTACGGGAGGCGCTGCACGGGTGGGGCTGGCTCCACCGCAACGCCTTCATGAGCGTGTCCACCATGACCCTCCCGGTGTCGCCCCAGATCAAGCTGACGGACCTGGGTCTGGTGCGGGTGGTCGACCGGGCCTGGGAGGACCCGGTCGTCGCATGACACCGGCCGTCAGCCCTCCGCCCGGCGCGAGCGGTGGGACATCCAGGCGGCGACCAGCGCGCCCGAGATGTTGTGCCAGACGGAGAAGACGGCGGCCGGGAGCGCGGCCAGCGGGCTGAAGTGGGCGGACGCCAGGGACGCCGCGAGGCCCGAGTTCTGCATGCCGACCTCGAAGGCCATGGCCCGCCCGGCGGGCTCGCCGAGGCGGGCGGCGCGGCCCGCCGCGTAGCCGAGCGCGAGCCCGAGGCCGTTGTGCAGCACGACGGCCAGCAGCACCAGCGCGGCGGCCGACTTGATGGCGTCCGCGCTCGCCGCCACCACGACGGCCACGATCACGGCGATGGTGACGGCCGACAGCCAGGGGAGCAGCCCCAGCACCCGCGCGAGATAACGCCCCGCCAGCAGCCGTACGACAACACCCCCGACGACCGGCAGCAGCACCGTCTTGAGGATGTCGGTGACCATCGACCCGGCGTCCACCGGCAGATACTCCCCGGCCAGCAGCAGCGTCAGGGGCGGGGTGACCAGCGGGGCGAGCACCGTGGAGACGGTCGCCACCGAGACGGACAGCGCCACGTCGCCGCGCGCCAGGTACGTCACCACATTCGAGGCCGTACCGCTCGGGGCGCAGCCGACGAGGATCACACCGGCCGCCAACTGCGGTGACAGGCCGAGGGCATGGGCGATGAGCCACCCCAGGCCCGGCATGATCACATAGTGCGCCACCAGGCCCAGCGCCACCGCCCACGGGCGCTTGAGTACGCCGGAGAAGTCCTGCGCGGTCAGGGTCAAGCCCATGCAGAACATGATCGTTCCCAGTAGGTAGGGAACGTTCGGCGCCCATCCGCTGAAGGTGCCGGGCGTGGCCAGGCCCACCGCGCCCGCGGCGAGGACCAGGAGGGGGAAGACGGTGACGGCCCGTCTGGCCGCCCGGTCGGCGGTGGCGGGCTGCGGCGGTGTCGGCGGCGCCGTGGCGTCCGCCCTGCGGCTCGTATCTTCGGATCGCACCGCGTGATCGAACGCCCTCGGCGGGGCGCCGCGCAACACCGTCTCGTTATGTGGTCGCTACACGCAATTTGGGTCACCGCGTGCAAATGGTGTCTCAGGCCGTGCTTCAGGCGATGCCGCCGACGGTGCCTCAGGCCGTACGCGGCGGCAGCGGGAGCGGTAGCGGCAGACCGGGCAGCCCGTCGATGCTCGAGGCCACGTGTTCCTTCTTCTCGAAGTACGCGCTCAGCGTGTCCCCCGTCTCGCGCCGGAAGCGGTCGGCGTGCAGCGTACGGTCCTCCCGGTAGTCCATGAAGGGGACCGCGAACCCACAGGTGTCCCGGATCAGCTCCGCCGTCACGACGATGATGGCCCGCAGCCCGTGCTCGGCCACGTCGATGTCCGGGAAGTGCTCCAGCAGGCCCGGGAAGCGCGGATCGTCGAGGAAGACGGGCTCGCCGCGGCCGTGCACCCGCACGATGTTCGGCGGGCCGGTGAAGGCGCACCACATCAAGGTGATCCGGCCGTTCTCCCGCAGATGGGCGATGGTCTCCGCGTTGCTCCCGGCGAAGTCCAGATAGGCCACCGTCAGCTCGTCGAGAACGGCGAAGGAGCCGGTCAGCCCCTTCGGGGAGAGATTCACCGTGCCGTCCCCGGCGAGCGGGGCGGTGGCGGTGAAGAAGATCTTCTGCTCTTCGATGAAGGTGCGCAGCCTGCCGTCAATGCGTTCATAGACCTTTCCCATGAGGCGCATTATCCGGGCGACGTGGTGGCGCGGCCGATGTTTTCATGGGGGCATGCGGGACAGCGGCGGACACGGGATCCGGATCCGGCGGGTCTACGAGACGCCGGACCCGGACGACGGGACACGCGTCCTGGTCGACCGGATCTGGCCGCGCGGCCTCGCCAAGGACGCGGCGCGGCTGGACGAGTGGCTGAAGGCCGCCGCCCCCTCCACCGAACTCCGCCGCTGGTACGGGCACGCCCCGGAGCGGTCCGCGGAGTTCGGCCGGCGCTACCGCGCCGAACTGGCCGACCCGGAGCGCCGCGCGGCCGTGGACCAGCTGCGCGAACTGGCGGCCACCGGGCCGCTGACCCTGCTCACCGCGACCAAGGACCCGGCCCGGAGCCATCTGCCCCTGCTGGCCGAGGCGGTCGGCGGCTGAGCCTCAAGCGCCTCAGACGCACATCGCCGCGTCGTACCGGGCGAAGCCGCTCGTCTGCCAGGTCGTGCCGTCGGACGTGACGGCGAACGCCGCCGCACCCGGCAGCCGCTGCAGCCAGGGGCGGGCCCGCTCGGCGCCCATCGCGCACGCCGCGGTGGCCCAGGCGTCCGCGTCCGTGAGGCTCCGGCACACCACGGTGACCGAGGCGAGCGGATCCGCGGGGGGCGCGCCGGTGTACGGATCGAGGATGTGGCAGCCGCGCTCGGCCGGGCCCGAGGTCGCCACGGCCAGCTCGTCGCGGGTTTCCACCACGGCGGCCAGCTCCCCGGGGCGCAGCGGATCGGCGATGCCCACCCGCCACGGCCCGCCGTGCGTCTGGATGTCCCCGCCGCCGTTGACACACACCGACCCGGCCCCCGCCGACGCCAGCATCTGGGCGGCGCGCTCCACCGCCCAGCCCTTGACCAGGCCGGTCGGATCCAGCTGCCCGGCGTAGCGGGCGCTGAACCAGCCGTCGCTGAGCCGATCGGCCTCCTCGGCCAGCCGCAGCACGTCCCGTACGTCCGCATCGCACCGCGACACGTCGAGTTCGCCGCGGTGCAACCGGCTGATCTGGCTGTCCGCCCGCCAGGTGGAGAAGAGCTCGTCGACCCGGTGCAGCCAGGCCGCCGCCCCGTCCAGCGCGGCCCGCACCCGGGGCCGGCCGGCTTCGGGCACCTCACGGACGTCGAGGGAGAAGACCGTGCCCATGGCCTCCTCGACATGCAGCATCCGCCGCGGCTCGCCGTCCATCACAGACCGGCCTTGTCCAGCGCGCTCTGCAGCGACTTGCGGTAGCCCTCGCTGGTGTACGTGGCGCCGGAGACGGTGTCGATCTTCGCGCTCTGGGCGGTCAGCGCGGCCTTGTTCAGCTTGGGCACCGAATCGGCGGCGATCTGGTCGCTCTGCGGGCCGGAGTCGGGGGTTTTCACGGCCGTGGCTCCGGTGACCTTGCCGCCGCTGACGGTCACGCTCACCTGGACCGGGCCGTACTGGGTCTGGGCCTCGTCGCCGGTGACCGTACGCGCGCCACCGCCATTGCCGCCGCCACCACCGCCTCCGCCGCCATTGCCGTCATTGCCTCCGCCGGGTGCCGCCGGTGCGGTGGCGGGGGCCTGTGGCGCCTGTCCGGGGTTCTGCGTACCGGCCGCGGCGACCGGCTCCGACCCGGGCTGCTTCAGCGCGAGCAGCAACACGACCCCGGAGACGGTGGCCGCGGTGCCCAGGATGATCCGGCGCAGCGGATGTTTCCTCTTCATGACTCCGCCTCCCTTGCGTTTCGACTGACTACACGGTTCGCAGAACTACATTTCGAAGGACTCGTGGTGGATACGGCGATCGGGCACCCCGGCCTCGCGCAGCGCCGCGTAGGCGTGCTCGGTCAGGCCGGGAGGCCCGCACAGAAAGACGTCGTGCCGGTCGATATCGGGCAGCACCGAGCGCAGCCGTTCGGGGGTGATCTCGGGGCGTGCGCCGTCCGGCCCGTTCACGGCGTACAGCAGCCGGGCCCCGCGCTCCTCGGCGATCCGCTGGAGCTCGTCCCACAGCGCCAGGTCCTCCATGCTGCGGGCCCGGTAGAGCAGCGTGATGTCGCTGCCGCGGCCGGGCAGCGTCTCGAACAGCGCCCGCAGCGGGGTGATCCCCGCCCCGCCCGCGATCATCAGCACCTTGCTGCGGCTGCGCCGCCCGGTGGTCATCGCCCCGTACGGCCCCTCGGCCCACACCCGCGTCCCCGGCTCCAGTGTGGCGAGCGCCGTGCTGTGCCCGCCCACCGCCTTCACCGTGATCCGCATCCGCTCCTCCTGCGGGGGCGCGGACAGCGAGTAGGGGTGGGAGCCCCAGCGCAGCCCGGGCGCCAGGAACCGCCAGCGGAAGAACTGGCCGGGCTCCGCGCCCAGCCGGTCGAGGTTCCGCCCGCCGATCACCACCGAGACCATGCCGGGCGCCTCGGGGACGACGGCCAGCACCCGCATCCGGTGCCGCAGATTCAGCCCCACCGGCACCAGCACCCGGTACCACACCATGGCGGCGGTGACGCTGCCGTACAGCGCGTACCAGCCGATGCGCGCCATGTCGTCGGCGACGAACTCGGCGCCGGCGGTCAGCTGGTGCCAGAAGGCCAGGAACACGCCCGCGTACGTCAGCAGATGCAGGTAGTACCAGGCTTCGTACGGCATCCGGCGGCGCACCACGCCCGCCGAGATCAGGCCGATCAGCAGCAGCAGCCCGGTGCCGATCACCGCCTTGATCATGTCCGGGTACTCGGTCACCACGGTCACGGTCTGGTCGACGACGCTCGTCTGCGCCTGGGCCGCGTACCCCCAGATGATCAGCACGATATGGGCGAGGATCAGGCACAGCGTGTACCGGCCGCTCATGGCGTGCCACCGCGCGACCCGGTCCGACCCCACGCGCCGCTCCAGCGCCGGAACCCGCGCCATCAGCAGCACGACCAGCGCGATGGAGTACCCGCTGAGCAGCCCGGTCAGCCGTCCCCCGCCGACCAGCCACTCGGCGTTGCCGACCACGTTCGGGGTGTTCCGCCACCACAGCGTCACCACCGCCGCGGCCCCCGCCCAGCTCAGCAGGATCAGCGGCACCGCGGGAGAGCGGCGGGGACGGATGCGCCGCATCACCTCCCGCCGGTCGGTCGGGCTGTTCGTCACCGTCGTCAACGGCCTGTCCCCTTTCGCACGCGTCCGCGCGTCACCGGACGGCTCCGGTGCCGGGGAGTACGGCTGGGGGGCGCCGACGTCTCAACGGGTGCCGAGGATTCGGGGAATCGGGGCGGTGAACGATGAGATATCGGGCGAATCGCCGCCGCCGGGCCGCCCGGCACCGCTGGGGCTCTTTGACGAAACATACGGAGGAGTGCATACTTATGCTAGCTAGTGCATGAATCCAAAGGAGAAGCCCGTGACCGAGCGCGTCGTACTCGCCTATTCGGGCGGCCTTGACACCTCCGTCGCCATCGGCTGGATCGCCGAGGAGACGGGCGCCGAGGTCATCGCCGTCGCCGTGGACGTCGGCCAGGGCGGCGAGGACCTGGACGTCATCCGCAAGCGCGCGCTCGCCTGCGGGGCGGTCGAGGCGGAGGTCGCGGACGCCAAGGACGAGTTCGCCGACGAGTACTGCCTCCCGGCGATCAAGGCCAACGCGCTGTACATGGACCGCTATCCGCTGGTCTCGGCGCTCTCCCGGCCCACGATCGTCAAGCACCTGGTCGCTGCCGCGAAGAAGCACGGCGCGACGACGGTCGCCCACGGCTGCACCGGCAAGGGCAACGACCAGGTCCGCTTCGAGGCCGGAATCTCCTCGCTGGCCCCGGGCCTGAAGTGCATCGCCCCGGTCCGGGACTACGCGATGACCCGGGACAAGGCCATCGCCTTCTGCGAGGCGAAGCAGCTGCCGATCGCGACCACCAAGAAGTCCCCGTACTCCATCGACCAGAACGTCTTCGGGCGGGCCGTGGAGACCGGCTTCCTGGAGGACATCTGGAACGCGCCGATCGAGGACGTGTACGAGTACACGTCGAACCCGGCCACCCCGCGCGAGGCCGACGAGGTGATCATCACCTTCGACAAGGGCGTCCCGGTCGCGATCGACGGGCAGCCGGTCACCGTCCTCCAGGCCGTCCAGCAGCTCAACGAGCGGGCCGGGGCCCAGGGCGTCGGGCGGATCGACATGGTCGAGGACCGGCTCGTCGGGATCAAGTCACGGGAGGTCTACGAGGCCCCCGGCGCCATCGCGCTGATCACCGCCCACCAGGAGCTGGAGAACGTCACCGTCGAGCGCGAACTCGCCCGCTACAAGCGCCAGGTCGAGCAGCGGTGGAGCGAGCTCGTCTACGACGGGCTGTGGTTCTCCCCGCTCAAGCGGGCCCTCGACGGCTTCATCGCCGAGGCCAACGAGCATGTCTCCGGTGACATCCGGATGACCCTGCACGGCGGCCGCGCGGTGGTCACCGGCCGCAGGTCCGACCAGTCGCTGTACGACTTCAACCTGGCGACCTACGACACCGGTGACACCTTCGACCAGTCGCTGTCCAAGGGCTTCATCGAGATCTTCGGCCTGTCCAGCAAGATCGCGGCCGGCCGGGATCTCGAGCAGAGCTGAGCCGAGTAAGGCTGAGCCGAGTAAGGCTGAGCCGAGCAGGGCTGATCGCGGCAGCCAGTAGCCTGCATGTCATAGCCGCCTCCTCGCCCCCGGCGGGGAGGCGGCCGCACATCCACACCCCTCAAGGAGCAACGCGTGAGCAACGGCAACAACGGTGACGTACGCCTGTGGGGCGGGCGCTTTGCCGACGGGCCGTCCGAGGCACTGGAGAAGCTGAGCGCCTCCGTGCACTTCGACTGGCGCCTGGCGCCGTACGACATCGCCGGCTCCCGTGCCCACGCCCGCGTCCTGCGCGCGGCGGGGCTGCTCACCGAGGGCGAGCTGGAACGGATGCTGGCCGGGCTCGACCTGCTGGAGGCCGACGTCGCCTCCGGTGAGTTCACCGGCACCATCGCCGATGAGGACGTGCACTCCGCGCTCGAACGCGGCCTGCTGGAGCGGATCGGCCCCGACCTCGGCGGCAAACTGCGCGCCGGGCGGTCCCGCAACGACCAGGTCGCCACGCTCTTCCGGATGTATCTGCGCGACCACGCCCGGATCGTCGGCGGCCTGATCGCCGATCTGCAGGGCGCGCTGGTCGGCCTCGCCGAGGCCCACCCGGACGTCGCCATGCCCGGCCGCACCCACCTCCAGCACGCCCAGCCGATCCTCTTCGCCCACCACGTCCTGGCCCATGCCCAGGCGCTCTCCCGGGACGCGGAGCGGCTGCGGCAGTGGGACGCGCGTACGGCCGTCTCGCCGTACGGGGCGGGCGCCCTGGCGGGCTCCTCGCTGGGCCTGGACCCGCAGGCCGTCGCCGCCGACCTGGGCTTCGAGGGCGGCTCCTCGGGCAACTCCATCGACGGCACGGCCTCCCGCGACTTCGTCGCCGAGTTCGCCTTCATCACCGCGATGATCGGCATCGACCTCTCGCGGATCGCGGAGGAGATCATCATCTGGAACACGAAGGAGTTCTCCTTCGTCACCCTCCACGACGCCTTCTCCACCGGCTCGTCGATCATGCCGCAGAAGAAGAACCCGGACATCGCCGAGCTCGCCCGCGGCAAGTCCGGCCGCCTGATCGGCAACCTCACCGGCCTGCTCGCCACCCTCAAGGCCCTGCCCCTCGCGTACAACCGCGACCTCCAGGAGGACAAGGAGCCGGTCTTCGACTCCTGCGACCAGCTGGAGGTCCTGCTCCCCGCCTTCACCGGCATGATGGCGACCCTCACCGTCAACCGCGAGCGCATGGAGGAGCTGGCCCCCGCCGGGTTCTCGCTGGCCACCGACATCGCGGAATGGCTGGTCAAGCAGGGCGTGCCGTTCCGTGTGGCGCATGAGACGGCGGGAGAGTGCGTCAAGGAGTGCGAGCGGACGGGCATCGAGCTCGACCAGCTCACCGACGAGCAGTTCGCGAAGATCTCCCCGCATCTGACGCCGGAGGTCCGCACCGTCCTCAACGTCCCGGGCGCCCTCGCCTCCCGTAACGGCCGCGGCGGCACGGCCCCCTCGGCGGTGGCCGCGCAGCTCGTCGAGGTGAAGGCGGACCTGGCGGCGCAGCGGGAGTGGGCGGACGCCAAGCGCTGACGTACGGTGCTACCGGCCTGACGGCCACCGGGCTACCCCCGGCTACCCGGCTGCCCGGCTATCCGATACAAGGAGGCAGACAGACCATGGCGTTCGCGCGCCTCGCGGAAGTCACCACCCCCACGGCCCGGATCGGCCTCGGCCTGGCCGCCGTGGGCCGTCCCGGCTACATCAACCTCGGCCGGGAGCGGGACCTCCCGGCCGAGCGCACCGTCGAGGCGATGCGCGAGCGCACATACGAGGTGCTGGACGACGCGTACGCGCGCGGCGTGCGCTATCTGGACGCCGCGCGCTCGTACGGGCGGGCCGAGGAGTTCCTGGCCGGCTGGCTGGACCGGCGCCCCGAGGTGCGGGACGTGGTCGTCGGCAGCAAGTGGGGCTACACCTACGTCGCCGACTGGCGTACGGACGTCAAGACGCACGAGGTCAAGGACCACGGCATCGCGACGTACGACCGGCAGAGCGCGGAGAGCCGCGCCCTGCTCGGCGACCGGCTCGACCTGTACCAGGTGCACTCCGTCACCCTCGGCAGCCCCGCCCTCACCGACCCCGAACTGCACGCCCGGCTGGCCCGGCTCGCGGCCGAGGGGGTCACGGTCGGGCTGTCGACCAGCGGCCCCGCCCAGGCGGCCGCGATCCGCGCCGCGCTGGAGGTCACGGTGGACGGGGAACCGCTGTTCCGTACGGTCCAGTCCACGTACAACCTGCTCGACCCCTCGGCGGGCGCGGCCCTGGCCGAGGCGCATGAGGCGGGCCGGGCGGTGATCATCAAGGAGGCCGTCGCCAACGGCCGCCTCGCGGCCCCGGACCAACTCCCGGAGGCGCTGCGCCACATCGCCCAGGAGACGGGCACGGGCCCCGACGCGGTCGCCCTCGCGGCGGTGCTGCACCAGCCGTGGGTGAGCGTCGTCCTCTCGGGCGCGGCGACCACCGCCCAGCTGGACTCCAACCTGGCGGCGGCGCAGCTGACGCTGGACGAGGCGCAGCGGGAGACTCTGGCGACCCTGGCCGAGCCCCCGGAGGACTACTGGCGCCACCGCGCACAACTGCCCTGGGCCTGAGGGGCTGCCCTCGCGGCATTGCCACGCGGCTCCGCCGCGAGGGCAGCGCGGTCCCGTTTTCTGCGGGGCCGCGCCGCGGGGGTGCGCTCGGGGTCCATGGGCGGGATGCCTCGGTTCGGGTGCGGGCTGTGCTCCCGGCCGCGCAGGGCTCGCGCCGCGGGTTCGGGTCAGGTCGCGCGCCGCGTCGGGGCCCGATGCCCGCGTGCCGATGCCCGCGTGCCGATGCCCGCGTGCCGAAGGCCGGGCGCGGCCCTGGCCGTCCGGCCGCGCCGGGCCGCCACGCCCGGGGTCCAGGGGCGGAGCCCACCACGCGGCGGAGCCGCATATCGATGCCGCGGGAAGGGGCGGGGTGGGGGACACCAGCGTCGACATGCGGCTCCGCCGCGTGGCAGCCGCCGTCAGCCCTACTGCCCCGCCAGCCCTACCGCCCCGCCAGAAACTCCCGCACCGCCCCCGCGTACGCCTCCGGCGCGTCGTCGTGGATCCAGTGGCCGCACCCCGCGAACTCCCGCAGCACCGTGCCCGCCCGACGGGCCGTCATCTCGTGGGCGTGGGCGGCCGGGAGCATGGGGCTGTGTTCGCCGCGGAGCAGCAGCGCGGGGCAGTCGGAGCCGAGCCACTGAGCCCAGAAGTCGCCGCACATGGCGCGCTGTGACTCCATCAGCTCGCGCGGCGAGAACAGCAGCCGCCAGCCGCCGCCCCCGGGATCCGGCTCCGCGCTGTCCAGGAAGTACGTGGCGTCGGGGATCCCGCGCGACTCGATCTCGCGGCGCAGCGCCTCCCGGTCCGCGGCCCGCGTGGGCCAGTCGGAGACGTCGAGGACGGGGTGATCGACCACCGGGCGGTCGGTTACGGCGCCGATGTCCTCGATGACGAGCGCGCTCACCAGCTCGGGGTGGCGGGCGGCGAGGGTGTACGCGATCACCCCGCCCGTGGAGTGGGCGACGACCGGGACCGGGCCCAGCCGCAGGGCGCGCAGCAGGGCGGCGGCGTCGGCCACGTACTCGTCCAGGGAGAACGGCCCACCGCCCCCGGTCAGCCCGTGCCCCCGCAGATCGGGGGCGAACACCCGATGGCCGGGGGCGAGGGCCGCGGCCAGCGGCGCGTACAGCCGGCCGCGGCCGAAGTGGCCGTGGAGGGCGAGCACCGGGGCGCCCGGTCCGCCGAAGTCCAGACAGGCGACGCGGCGCCCGCGCAGGGGGAGGAAGCCGGGAACGGCAGTGATCATCCGCGGCACGCTAGGGTCTGTCGTCAAAGGGGGCGTCCGACCGCGAGCGGCGTCTGGCGCGGTGGATCGCAAGGCGGAGCATCGTCCTCGTACTGGGCGTACTCGGGCGGTGCGACAACGCAGCGAGGCGCCGTGCCAGGCGTCGGGAGCAGGGCGCCCCCTTTGACGACAGGCCCTAACGCCGAGCCGACCGGGGCGACCACCGGATTTCGCGGGCGGGGCCCGTACGCCACACGTGGCTGGCGAGGGCGTACGGGGGCGGGGACGATGGGGCTGACCAGGACATAACCCCTGCCGTCAGGCGAGGTCCCGAATGCCCGTACCCATACGCACCGGCTCGGCCGCGAGCACCGCGGAGCCCGGCACGCCGGCCAAGAATCGCGCGAGCGCCCTGCACAAGGTCCGGTACGCCGTACGACATCCCCAACGGGTGCCACGCTATATGCGGCGGCTCGCCCGGGATCTGCGGCTGCGCGTCGCCACCCGCGATCACATCGCCTACTACCGGGCGGTGATGCGGGACGACACCGCCCGGAACCCCGAGGCGGCTGTGGGCAGCGCCTCGCATGAGCGGTGGCTCGCCCTGGGGGAGATGCAGTACGACTATCTCCTGCGGCACGGTCTGCGGCCCGACGACCGGCTGCTGGACATCGGATGCGGCAATCTGCGTGCCGGGTGGCGCTTTATCGACTATCTCGACGCGGGCCATTACCACGGTATCGACATATCGCCGGACATTCTTCTCGCGGCGCAGGAGGTCGTGGCGGGCCGTGGCCTGCAGGCCAAGCTGCCCGTGCTGAGCCTGGTGCGCGATCTGCGCCTGGCGGCGCTGCCCGAGGCGCATTTCACCGTGGTGCACGCGCACAGCGTCTTCTCCCATTCGCCGCGGGAGGTCATCGACGAGTGCCTGGCCCATGTCGGGCGGGTGCTCGCCCCGGGCGGGTACTTCGACTTCACCTTCAACCGCACCGAGGGACCCGAGCACCATGTGCTGCACGAGGACTTCTACTACCGCACGGCCACCCTGGTGCGGCTCGCCGCGAACCATGGGCTTGCCGCGCGGTTCATGGGCGACTGGGAGGAACTGCCCCACCGGCAGTCGAAGATCCGCGTCACACACGGCGACACACACCGCAACGAGGCCGCCTGAGCGATCGTCAGGCGGCCTCGTCTCACAAAGAAAAGGAAGGTCAGGCGGCCTTCGCCTTCGTGGCGTACATGTCCACGTACTCCTGACCGGACAGCCGCATGACCTCGCTCATGACCTCATCCGTCACCGCCCGCAGCACAAAGCGGTCGCGGTCCATGCCCTCGTAGCGCGTGAACTCCAGCGGCTCGCCGAAGCGGACCGTCACCCGGCCCGGCCGCGGCAGCCCCTTGCCGCCAGGCTGGAGCCGGTCCGTGCCGATCATCGCGAACGGCACCACGGGGGCGCCCGTCATCAGGGTGAGCCGGGCGATACCGGTGCGGCCGCGGTAGAGGCGGCCGTCGGGGGAGCGGGTGCCCTCGGGGTAGATGCCGAAGATCCGGCCCTCCTCCAGCACCCGGCGGCCGGTCATCAGCGCGGCCACGCCGCCGTGCCCGCCGTCCCGGTCCACCGGGATCATGCCGACGCCGGTGAAGAACCAGGCCATCAGCCGGCCCTTGAGGCCCTTGCCCGTGACGTACTCGTCCTTGCCGATGAAGACCACCTGACGGTCACAGACCAGCGGCAGGATCATCGAGTCGATGAAGGTGAGATGGTTCCCCGCGAGGATGACCGGGCCGGAGCCCGGGATCCGCTCCGCCCCCTCGACCTGCGGGCGGAACATCAGGCGCATCAGCGGACCGAGCACTGCCTTCAGGAACGCGAATCGGGACAACGGGCCCTCCGGTCGGGGTCATGAGCTGAGGCGCCCGTGTGCGGGAGGTCGGTTACTCAGGGTGAGCCAACCCGATACCGGGCACTTGCGCCGATGAGACGATACTCGCCGGTCAAGCCCCCGCGCACACCGGGTTCACCCACCTGATACGCACTGTTGACCCACGTTTCCCACGCGTTCTGCCCAACGTCTCCCGTAGGAAAGCCGCTCCACCCTACGATCGGGCCGTCTTTTGATCAGGTTTTGGCAGGTAACGACTCCACAGCGAGGAGTGTCATGGAGCGGGAGCAGAAGCCTGGACGTCGCGCCATCCTGGGGGCCGCGGCCCTCGGCGCGGGGGCGATGGCGCTGGGCGGGGCGGGTACGGCCACGGCGGCGGAGGCGTCCGGGGAGGCGTCAGGGAAGGGCTACGGCCTGCCGGTGCCCACCGTCATCGGGCACCGCGGGGCCAGCGGATACCGGCCCGAGCACACCTTGGGCTCGTACCAGCTCGCGCTCGACATGAGCGCCGACATCATCGAGCAGGACCTGGTCCCCACCAAGGACGGCCATCTCGTCTGCCGCCACGAGAACGACATCACGGCCACCACGGACGTCTCCGCGCACTCGGAGTTCGCCGACCGCAAGACCACCAAGACCGTCGACGGCACCGCGTTGACCGGCTGGTTCACCGAGGACTTCACGCTCGCCGAGCTGAAGACCCTGCGCGCCAAGGAGCGCATCCCCGGCACCCGCCAGCGCAACACGCTCTACGACGGCCGCTGGGAGGTGCCCACCTTCGAGGAGGTGCTGCAGTGGGCCGAGCGGGAGGGCCGTAAGCGGGGCCGCCGGATCTGGCTGTACGTCGAGACCAAGCACCCCACCTACTTCCGCAAGCTGGGGCTCGGCCTGGAGGAGCCGCTGGCCAAGCTGCTGCGCAGGTACGGCCGCCACAGGAAGGACGCGGCGCTGTTCCTGCAGTCCTTCGAGCCGAGCAGCATCCAGCGGCTGCGCAAGCTGGTCGACACCCCGGCGGTCGTGCTGCTGTCCACCATCAACAGCCGCCCCTGGGACTTCGTCGAGGCGAACGACCCGCGCACGGTCGCGGACCTGGTCAAGCCCGAGGGCCTGAAGTGGATCGCGAGCTACGCCCAGGGCATTGGCCCCGACCTGTCCGTGATCATCCCGCGCACCGCCGACGGCAAGCTGGGCACCCCGACGAGCGTGGTCAAGGACGCGCACGCGGCCGGTCTCGTGCTGCACCCCTACACCATGCGCAACGAGAACACCTTCCTGCCCGCCGACTTCCGGCGCGGCACCGACCCCAACGCGTACGGGGACGCCTTCGGCGCCTTCAAGAAGTACTTCGAGACGGGCATCGACGGCATCTTCTCCGACAACCCGGACACCGCGCTGCTCGCGGCGGAGGACTTCCGCAAGAGCCGGTGAACACCCGCCCGGCGCGCGGCGGTGCCCTGCCCGCACAAGGGGGACACCACCGCGCGCCGCGGCGTTTCCATCCACCTGGGCGGTGGCCCGCGTCCGCCGCGTCAACTCGCGTCCGCGTGGCCACCCTCTCGGGTGAGAGACCGGCGCCCCGGCAACCGGTCCCGACCCGCCCACGTCCCGCCGGGTATGGATCTTCTGGAAAAGCTCCGCCCGCTGCTCGCCGCCGAGGCGGCGGCCGAGGCCTACGGCGCGGGCATCGAACCGGCCGAGCTCGAACAGGCGGTGTGGCTGCGGCTGCTGGAGCGCACCCGCGCGGACGGGCCGCCGCCCCAGCCCGCGGCCTGGCTGCGCGGCGCGGTCCGGGCCGAGGTGCGCGGGGCCAGGCGGCGGGCCCGGCGGGAGGTGCCGTACGACCCGGTGGGCGACGGCCCGCCCCGCGGCCCCGACTCCCGGACCGCCGAGCACGCCGAGTATGCCGAGCCCGCCGAGCACGCCGTGCTCCGGGCGGAGACGGGCCGTGCGCTGCGCGCGGCGGTGCGCCGGCTGCCCGGCCGCTGTCCCCTGTTACTGGGCGCGATGCTGTCCCGCGCCGACCTGACATACCGCGAGATCGCGGGGGAGTTGGGAATGTCACAGGGCAGCCTGGGCCCGGTACGTTCCCGATGTCTGGGTTGCCTGCGCAGAATGCTCACGGCGGAGATTGCGGCTCCTGAACTCTGGGGAAAGGAGCGTTAGACAATCGGCGCCTCGGAGGCGGACGTGCATCCTCACGACGGCTCCAGTCAGGCCAGCACCCCGGTCGCATCCCTACCCTCAACGCGGCCGGCGGACCGATACAAGGGGAGGCATGCGCACATGGGCATGAGCGTGACCATCTCTGCGGCGACCGCGGACGACGCCGAGCAGATCCTCAAGTTGCAGTACTTGTGCTACCAGCGGGAAGCCGAGCTCTACGGGGACTACTCGATCGAGCCGCTGACCCAGTCCCTCGACGACCTCCGTGCCGAACTGGGCAAGGGCTGTGTGCTCGTGGCCCGGCTCGGCGCGGAGGTCGTCGGGTCGGTCCGCGGCACGGTCGACGACAAGGGCACCGCCGCCATCGGCAAGCTCATCGTGCACCCGCGGATGCAGCGGCACGGCCTGGGCGGGCGGCTGCTCGCGGCGATCGAGGAGCGGCTGACCGAGGAGCGGGACGCCAAGCGGTACCGGCTGTTCACCGGCCACCGCAGCGAGGGCAATCTGCGGCTGTACCGGCGTTACGGCTATGCGCAGGTGGGCACCGAAGAGGTCAACCGCCGGCTGAGCCTGGTCACCCTGGAGAAGGAGGCCACGCCCTCGGCGTACGCGGCCAGCGCCTGAGACAGCCTGAGACAGCGTTTGAGACAGCGTTCGAGGCCCGCCGGGATCAGTCCTGGCGGGCCTTGCGCAGCCAGATGAGCCCGGTGACCGGCAGGAAGATCGGGATGAAGAGATAGCCCATCCCGTAGTCCGACCACACCGTCTGGTCGGGGAAGGCGGAGGGGTCCGCGAGCGTCCAGGTGCCGATGGTCAGCACGCCAAGCAGCTCGGCGGCGCAGCAGACGAACGCCGCCTTGCGCGCCCCCTCCCCGCCGCGTACGAGCGAGACGGTGATGAACGCGTACACGACCGCCGAGACCGCGGAGAGGATGTACGCGAGCGGGGCCTCGTGGTACTGCGCGGCCAGCTGGTAGACCGAGCGGGACGCGGCCGCGACGGTGAACACCCCGTACAGCAGCACCAGCAGCCGACCCGGCCCCTGGCCGAGCCCGCCCGGGCGGGCCCGACTCGGCTGACTGGCCTGGTCCGGCTGATTGACCCGGTCCGGCTGCCCGGCTTCGTCGGCCGTGCTGGATTCGGGCGCTGACTCAGGCACCGGTGCCTCCCCAGATGTCGTACAGCCGCACCTCGAGTACGGCCAGCACCACAGCGGCCGCGGCCACCGTCGCCGATCCCCACCGGGTCCGCTCCGCCAGCGACATGAACGCCGCGATCGGCACGGCGAGACCCGAGCCGACCAGATACGCCACGAAGATCGCCACACTCTCGTCGGGCCGCTGCCCGCGCGCCAGCAGGACGATCCCTATGACCAGCTGGACCAGGCCCAGCAGGGTCACCACGGCCATGCCGATGAAGTGCCAGTCCTTGGTGGGCTGGTCGCGGTAGGTGGCGAATCCGCACCACGCGGCGAGTGCGAGGGCGGTCACACCGAGCGCGACCGTCAGCGCGTCGATCAACGGGACCTCCGCTCGATGTGGCGGCGCACACAGGGGGTGGCAAACATGGGACGAGGGTAATCGGCCGGGGAGGGCGCCCTGTGCCCGGCCCACGTGAGCGACGCACGCGCGGCCGCCGGGCCGCAGACGACCGCGAAAGCCGCACCTCTGCGCCGCGCGGGCGGAGAAGCGAGCGATAAGAGGCCGCGGGCCCGTACGCTGACGCGATATGAAGATCTCCGCTGACGCCCTGCTGTTCGACAACGACGGAACCCTGATCTCGTCCCTGGAGTCGGTTCACCGTTGCTGGAGCCGCTGGGCGCGGGAGTACGGAATCCCGGCGGAGGACTTCGAGCGGGTCGAGCTGCACGGCCGCCCCGCCTCCGACATCATCGGCGATCTGCTCCCCGCACACCGCGTACCCGAGGCCCGCACCCGCATCGACGAGCTGGAGCTGGCGGATGTGGCGGGCGGCGGGGTGGTGGCGCTGCCCGGCACGGTCGAGCTGCTGGGGCGGCTTCCCGCGGACCGCTGGGCCGTGGTGACGTCCGCCAACCGCGAGCTGGCCGAGGCTCGTCTCGCCGCGGTCGGGATCTCCCCGGCGCTGCTGATCAGCGCGGACGACATCACGCGCGGCAAGCCGGACCCCGAGCCCTTCCTGCTGGCCGCCGACAAGCTCGGCTTCGACCCGGCCCGTTGTGTGGTCTTCGAGGACGCCCCGGCCGGGCTCGCGGCGGGCCGGGCGGCCGGAATGCGGACCGTGGCGTTGACCACAACGGCCGACCGGGACCAGCTGGTCGCCGATGTCGTCGTCAAGGACCTGTCGGCCGTGTCCGTCAAGGCCATCGAGGGCGGGCTGGAGATCACGGCGGGGGAGTGAGCCGACCCCTCACCGCTCCGCCTACTGTCCACGGACTGATCTGACAAGTCCGCTATTCGGACAAGTTTGATGGGCCCGTACATGTGTCTGCTTTACTTACGCCCATGACCACGACGAGCAGCCGCGCCACCGCGACCGAGGCGATGCAGACGCCCGGTGCTCGCTGTATGTGTCGAATGTGTGACCGCTGAGGGCCCCTGCCTGAGCCTCGCGCCCCGAAGCGAGACCCGCTGAGCTGAGCCGCGTCCGGCCCCATCCGTGCCGGACCGCGCCGCCCCGCGTCACCGGAACCCCGAAGCCGCGCCCGCACTTGCGCTCGCGTGCGCCCGGGGGGCTCCACGCCGCGTTCCGCAATGAACGAACCGTGCCCGGCGGCACCATCCGCCGTGCACTCAACAGTGACGGAAACCCCTGTGATCACCACGACAGGCCTGACCAAGGTCTACCGCTCACGAGGCCGCGAGGTCACCGCCCTCGACGGCGTCGACCTCCACGTCCGCGAGGGCGAGGTGTACGGCGTCGTCGGACAGAGCGGCGCCGGCAAATCCACCCTCATCCGCTGTGTGAACCTTCTGGAGCGCCCCACCTCGGGCACGGTCACCGTGGCCGGCCAGGACCTCACGGCGCTCGCCGGGCGCGGACCGCGGGCCGGTTCGGCGCTGCGCAAGGCCCGTACCGGGATCGGGATGGTCTTCCAGCACTTCAACCTGCTTTCGTCGCGTACCGTCCGGGACAACGTCGAGCTGCCGCTGGAGATCCTCGGCGTATCCGGCAAGCAGCGCACCCGTAAGGCCCAGGAGCTGCTGGACCTGGTCGGCCTCGCCGACAAGGCCAAGGCGTACCCGGCGCAGCTGTCCGGTGGCCAGAAGCAGCGCGTCGGCATCGCCCGGGCGCTGGCCGGCGACCCCAAGGTGCTGCTGTCGGACGAGGCGACCTCCGCCCTCGACCCGGAGACCACCCGCTCGATTCTCCAGCTGCTGCGCGATCTGAACCGGCAACTCGGGCTGACCGTGCTGCTGATCACCCACGAGATGGACGTCGTCAAGTCCATCTGCGACTCGGCGGCGCTGATGCGCGACGGGCGGATCGTGGAGTCCGGCGCGGTCGCCGATCTGCTCGCCACGCCCGGCTCCGAACTGGCGCGGGAGCTCTTCCCGGTCGGCGGGGAACTGCCGGGCACCGACCGGACCGTGGTGGACGTCACGTTTCACGGTGAGGCCGCGACCAAGCCGGTCATTTCCCAGCTGGCGCGTACGTACAACATCGACATCTCGATCCTCGGTGCCGCCATGGACACTGTCGGCGGCCGGCAGGTCGGCCGGATGCGGATCGAGCTGCCGGGCCCGTTCGAGGAGAACGTCGTGCCGATCGGGTTCCTGCGCGAACAGGGGCTGCAGATCGAGGTGGCCAGCGGCGCCGAGGCGGCGCTCCGCGGGTCGAATGACGCGGCGAATGACGGCAAGCCGACCAAGCCGACCAAGTCGACCGAGCTGACCAAGGAAGGTGCCAAGTGACCTGGTCCGAGATGCAGCCCCTGCTGGAGCAGGCCTGTTGGGACACGCTCTACATGGTCGGCTGGTCGGCCCTGATCGCGGTCGTCGGCGGACTGCCCCTCGGGGTGCTGCTGGTGCTCACCGACCGCGGCGGGGTGCTGCAGAACGTCGTGGTGAACAAGGTCGTCGGCCAGATCGTGAACATCGGCCGCTCCATGCCGTTCATCATCCTCATGGTCGCGCTGATCTCCTTCACCCGCTGGATCGTGGGCACCTCGATCGGCCCCGAGGCCGCGATCGTGCCGCTGGCGATCGGCGCCATCCCCTTCTTCGCCCGGCTGGTGGAGACCTCGGTGCGCGAGGTGGACGGCGGGCTGGTCGAGGCGGTGCAATCGATGGGCGGCTCCACCTGGACCGTCGTACGCAAGGTCCTGCTGCCCGAGGCGCTGCCGTCGCTGATCTCCAGCGCCACCACCACGATCGTCGCGCTCATCGGCTACTCGGCGATGGCCGGCACGGTCGGCGCCGGCGGCCTGGGCGACCTCGCCATCCGGTACGGCTACCAGCGCTTCGAGACCGAGCTGATGTGGATCACCGTGGCGATCCTGGCGGTGGTGATTTCCATCATCCAGTTCGCCGGTGACTTCGCCGCCCGTGCCCTGTCGCACCGCGGCCGCTCCTCGGCCACTTCGCGGCTGCGGCCGGTGCGCGGCACGAAGCGGGCCGAGGAGCCCGGCCCGGTGGCCAAGGTCGCCGAGGCATCCGAGGCCCCCTGAGCCCCGGCCCCTTCTCCACCTCCGTCTCCTTCTCCGTCCTGCCGAACTCCCGCTCCAACCCCTCGTAACTCCCCTTCGCGCAGAGCGCCCTGGCACCCGCAGCGGCCTCGTATGCCCAAAAAGAAAGGCACTTTTCGTGCGTAACACCACAAAGACCCTCGCCATCGCCCTCACCGCCGGCGCCCTCACCCTGGGCCTGACCGCCTGCGGCGCGGACAAGGGCTCCGACAAGAACGGCGCGCTCGTCGTCGCCGCGAGCCCCGTCCCGCATGCCGAGATCCTGAACTACGTCAAGGATCATTTGGCCGAAAAGGCCGGCCTCAAGCTCGAGGTCAAGGAGTTCACCGACTACAACACGCCGAACACGGCGACCGAAGACGGGTCGGTGGACGCCAACTACTTCCAGAACCAGCCGTTCCTCGACGACTTCAACAAGAAGAAGGGCACCCACATCGTGCCCGTCGTCACCGTGCACCTGGAGCCGCTCGGCCTGTACTCGCACAAGGTGAAGAAGGCCGACGACCTCAAGAGCGGCGCGACCGTGGCAATCCCCAACGACACCGTCAACGAGGCCCGCGCCCTCAAGCTCCTCGACGCCAACGGCGTCATCAAGCTCAAGAGCGGCGTCGGCAACGAGGCCACCCCGAAGGACATCGCCGACAACCCCAAGGGCCTGGAGTTCAAGGAACTGGAGGCCCCGCAGCTGCCGCGCGCCCTGGACGATGTGGACGCCGCGGTCATCAACGGCAACTACGCCATCGAGGCCGACCTCAAGCCCGCCAAGGACGCCCTCGTCCTGGAGTCGCCCGAGAACAACCCGTACGGCAATTTCCTCGCCGTGAAGAAGGGCAACGAGGACGACCCGCGCGTCAAGAAGCTCGCGAAGCTCCTCACCTCGCCCGAGGTGAAGAAGTTCATCAAGGACAAGTACGACGGCTCCGTCATCGCCTCGTTCTGACCGCGGACCCGGACTGCGTGACCCCGGAGGAAACCACATCATGCGCAAGATCGCGGTCCCTCTCGCCGCCGCCGCACTCGCCCTCGGGCTGACCGCGTGCGGCGCGGGCTCCGGCGGCGGCTCGGACGACGACACGCTCGTCGTCGGCGCCACCGCCGTCCCGGCGGGCGAGGTGCTGGACTACATCAAGAAGAACCTGGCGGAGAAGGAAGGCCTCAAGCTCGAGGTCAAGGAGTTCACCGACTAATTTCTGCCGAACACCGCCCTCCAGGAAGGCTCGCTGGACGCCAACCTGTACCAGAACGTCCCATTCCTGGAGAACTTCAACAAGACGAAGGGCACCGACCTGGTGTCCGTGGCGGATATCTATCTGCCGCCCATGGGTGCCTACTCCAAGCACATCAAGGACATCTCCGCCCTCAAGACCGGGGCGACCGTCGCGGTGCCCAACGAGATCACCAACGAGGGACGCGCCCTCAAACTGCTCGCCGCCAAGGGGCTCATCGAGCTGAAGAAGGACGCGGGAGTCACCGCGAGCCCCGCCGATATCACCGCCAACCCGAAGAAGCTCACCTTCAAGGAGCTGGAGCCGGCCCAGCTGCCGCGCTCTCTCGACGATGTCGACCTGGCCGTCATCAACAGCAATTACGCGCTCGACGCCGGACTCGATCCGGCGAAGGACTCGGTGCTGCTGGAGTCGGTGAAGGGAAACGAATACGCCAACGTTCTCGCCGCGAAGAAGGGCAATGAGGACGATCCGCGGGTGAAGAAACTGGCCAAGCTCCTCACCTCGCCCGAAGTGCGGAAATTCATCCAAGAGAAGTACAAGGGGTCGGTGCTGCCGGTCACCGGCGGTTAGCCCGGGCACTGGCGATGGCTCCGTATCCGAACGTCACAAACGGATACGGAGCCTTCCGTTTGGCCACCCCGTGCTGCATTTCTCTCAGGCGATGCTGCATGCTGGGCTCTTCCCGAAACCTTGGACCCCAGAACCCCGGACCCCGGTTATGGAGCGGCGCATGACATCCACCTTCCCGGACATCTCCATCAGTACGGAACGGCTGGTGCTGCGCCCGTTCGAGGAAGCGGACGTGCCCGCGCTCACGGAGATGATGAACGACGAACTCGTCACCGCCTGGACCTCGGTGCCCCACCCGTACACCACCCGCGACGCGCGCGAGTGGGCGCTGCGCACCGCGCCCGCCGAACGCACCTCGGGCCGCGGCATCGTCTTCGCCGTCGCCGAATTCCTCACCCAGCGCCTCGTGGGCATCGTGCACCTGAGCAACACCGACTGGCGCGTACTGGCCGCCGAGGTCGCCTACGTCACCGCCCCCTGGGCGCGCGGCGAGGGCTACGCCTCGGAATCCACGCTGGCCGTCGCCCGCTGGCTCTTCCAGGACCAGAAGTTCGAACGGCTGGAGCTGCGCACCGCCGCGGACAACACCGCCTCGCAGCAGGTCGCCCAGAAGATCGGCTGTATCAGCGAGGGCGTTCTGCGCAACGCCTGGATAGCGCGCTCGCAGACGGAGGGCGGCGGCTGGATCGAGGTGCGCACCGACGTCATCGTCTGGAGCCTGCTGCCCGAAGACCTCCAGGGCGTGCACGGCGGCCCGATGGAGGACACGGACGGCTTCGGCGCGTACCCCACGTACTCCGACTGGAACTGACCACCCTCGGCGCACGCCCTGCCCCCGGCCGGGGCGTGCCCGACCGGTGGCGTGCCTCACCGGTGGCCTGCCTCGACCACACGGCCCGGCCTTGGTGCGCCTTCGGCCTCTCGGCGCGGCGCGCCCGGCCCGTGGCGTGCCTTACCGGTAGCGCGCCCCGCCCTCGGCGCGCCCCGCTCCGTACGCACTCCCGCCGCCGAAGTACTCCCGCCCCGGCGCGCCCTCGCCTCAACGCGCCCTGAACTCACGCCCCGAGCCTCCCGCCAGGGCCCCGCGCCCCCGGGCGCATGCGCCCTGCGTCCGGAGGTCCGGACCAGGCGGGATAATCTCTCCAGGCCCGAGCACCGCGCCAAAGCACCTCGCCCGAGCTCCGCGCGCCCCCGCGCGGCGGCGAGCGCACCGGCGCCGGCCAGCTCCGTGGCCGCCCGCCCGCCGCCCGCCTGCGACACCCTGGGAGACATACGACGATGGCCGACCGCGTCACGGTGATCGGTTGGGACGGCTCCCCGCTCACGGACGTGGCCCGCTCCGCTCTCGGCGCGGCCACCCTCGTGGCCGGCGCCGCCCACCACCTGGCGCTACCCGAAGTCCCGCCGGGCGCGGAGCGGATCAGGCTCGGCAGCGTGGACATCGCCGCCCGCCGTATCGCCCAGCACCGCGGCTCCGCCGTGGTCCTGGCCGACGGCGACCCCGGCTACTTCGGCGTCGTACGCGCCCTGCGCGCCCCCGAGCACGGTCTGGAGGTCGAGGTCGTCCCCGCGGTCTCCTCCGTCGCCGCCGCCTTCGCCCGGGCGGGGATGCCGTGGGACGACGCCCAGGTGGTCGTCGCCCACAGCCGCGACCTGCGCCGCGCCGTCAACGTCTGCCGCGCCCACCCCAAGGTCGCCGTGCTCACCTCGCCCGGCGCCGGCCCCGCCGAACTCGCACTGCTGCTCGGCCCGGTGCACCGCACCTTCGTCATCTGCGAAGCCCTGGGTACCCGGCACGAGCGGGTGACCGTACTGACTTCCGACAAGGCGGTCGACCACGCCTGGCGCGACCCCAACGTCGTCATCGTCATCGGCGGCTCCGGCGCGGCCGCGGTGCGCAGCGCGCCGGCCCCGGGCGCCGCGCGCGGCGTACTGCAGGGCGGAGGGTGGCTCGCAGGGCGCGAACCGGGCTACCCGGGCGCCGTACGCGGCTGGGCGCTGCCCGCCGCCGCGTACGCGACCGTCCTCGACGAGAGCGAGTCCCCTCAGCTGCGCGCCACCCAACTGGCCCGCCTCGGCCCCCGCGTCGGCGACCTGGTCTGGGACATCGGCGTGGGCAGCGGCGCGGCGGCGGTCGAGACGGCCGGGTTCGGCGCCGCCGTCATCGCCGTGGACCGCGACCGGGACGCCTGCGACCGCGCCGCCGCCCTCGCCCGCCGCTTCGGCGTACAGCTCCAGGTCGTCCACGGCACCGCGCCCCAGGTCCTCGAAGACCTGCCCGAGCCGGACGTGGTGCGGGTCGGCGGCGGCGGCCCCGCGGTCGTCGCCGCGTGCGCCGACCGCCGCCCCGAGCGGATCGTCACACATGCCGCGACACGGGACGAGGCGGAAGCCGTCTGCCGGGCGCTGGAGGACGGCGGCTACGCGGTCGAATGCGCCCTCCTGCAATCGGTGGAACTGGACACCAGAGTGTGGGCGGAACGCGAGCGTGCGGTGACCTTCCTGGTGTGCGGTCACCGCCCGCACCTGTGATTTCGCCCTCTGACGCTGTCCTTGGCCACCACCCGGATATGCCCCTGTGACCCTCGCCCCGATGAGCGTTGCCGAGCGGCGCCCGAGGTAGGCTGGCGGATCGTTGTACTGCCTGTGCCGCTGCCCGGCGTTCGGCGCTTTATCGGCCAATGGCCGGAATGCGTCCCCCTCTTGACGGGCCGCGGTAGGCAATGCCTCGGGCGTGCTACGTGCCGCGCACCGCGTGCGCTCGTTCTTGCCTCTGAGGCTTGCTCTAGGCGGTAGGCGGTAGGAAGGAGCACTAGCGATGGGCGAGGGGTACGCATGACCGACACCGGCCAGGTCCCGGGCGAGGGACTGCCGGAGAACGCGGGCGGACGACTCGGGCAGCCGCATCCCACGGATGTCCACACCCCCCCTGCCGACGCCGGCTTCATCGAACAGCCGCAGTCCGCGTACACCTTCCTCGACACGCACGACACCGGCGGCGAAGAGGACGACCTGCTCCTCATGCCCGGCGCCCAGGGCGCGTGGAGCGAGCACCAGCCGCAGTACCACCCCCCGCAGGACCCGTACCAGCAGCCCATGACCCACCTGCCCGGCGGATACGAGACCGGGGCCTACGAGATGGGCCCGGCGGGCTACGACGCGGTGCCGGCCCAGGGCTACGGCCCCTACGACCAGGGGCAGGCCGAGCACTATGACCCGGGTCAGGGCGGCCCCTACGACCAGGGGCAGGGCGGGCCCTACGACCAGGTGCCCGGCGGAGCCTATGACCAGGTGCCGGGCGGGGGCTACGACGCGGTACCGGCCGAGTATGTGGACGCGGCGCCGGGTGAGTACGAGAACGCAGGACAGGCCGAGTACGAGAACCCAGGACAGGCCGAGTTCGGAAACCCGGGACAGGCTGCGTACGGAGACTCGGGACCTGCCGAGTACGGGAACCCGGGGGCGGAGGCCGAGTTCGCAGACGCGGGACAGGGCGAGTACGAGGACGCGGGACCGGCCGAGCACGGGGACGTAAGGCCGCCCGACCCCCAACCCCAGCCGGTGTCCGCTCAGCCCACGGAGGCCGAGCCCGCGCAGGCCGAGCCCGCGCCTGCTCAACCTACGCAGGACCACCCCGCGCAGGACCACCCCGCGCAGGGGCAGCCCATGCCCGCTGCCCAGGCCGCTTCCGCCCATCCCACCCCTGCTCAGACCAGTGCACCGTCGCCCAGGCCGCTCGCCCAGGCCGCCCCCACCCCGCCGCGGCGCCCGCTGCACATGGGCCCGCCGATGCCCGAACCGACCAACGGCGTGGTGCGTTCTCTCGCCGACCGGGGCCCGGCCGGAGCCGGTGCCCCAGCCCCTGTCCCCGCTCAGGTCGCGCCCGTCCACCAGACCGAGCCGCTTGCCGCCGGACCCCAATACATCGACCAGCCCGGTGAGGACGCCGGACCGCTCGCCGGTCCGCAGCCCGGCACCCCCTGGGGCGCCCAGCCCCCGCAGGCCGCGCCTCTGGCGGAGGACGTGCCCGACGCTGCCGAAGAGCTCCAGGCACAGGGCCCGTACGAGCCACAGCAGTTCGCCGAGCCCGTGGCGGAGCAGGCCGACGTCGCCGAGGCCATCCCCGCGGAGGCCGAATTCCAGGGCGTGGACCCGGCCGTCGTCATCCCCCCGCAGGCTGTCCACCCGGACTCCGTCCCACCGCAGCAGGAACCGGAGAACGCCCCGGCCGCGGAGGGCTTCGCGGGGCCCGTGGCGGATATCCCGGCCCAGGGCCACCCGCAGGCGGAGCCGTCCGCGCAGCCGACCCCGGGCATCGTTATCCCGGCCCAGTCGGACGGCACCGCGACCCCGGCCGAGCCCGCGCCGCAGCCCGTACCCGTGGCCCCGGGCCACGCCATAGTCGCTGAGGCCCCCTCGTCCGACGACCCCGCGCAGGGGCAGCCCGAGCAGCCTCAGGAGGCGACTGAGGCGGGTTCGGCCGCCGCCGCGCCGGAAGCCCCCGCGGCGCAGGCCCCGCAGGGCCGCGCCGCACGCCGCCGCGCGGCCAGGGGCCGGACCGCCGCACAAGGCGCGGCCACGGCGAGCGAGGCTCCGGCCGAGCCCGTCGCCGACCAGGCCGCCGTGGAGGACGCCCCTCCGGCGCAGGCCCCGCAAGGACGGGCCTCGCGACGCCGCGCCGCACGGGGCCAGGGCCAGCAGGGTCAGCGACCGCAGGGCCGGGGAGCGCCCTCAGAACCGGTGGCTGCGGCGGACGGCGCAGTGAGCGCCCCGTCAGATGGGAGCGTGGCCATCCCCGCGCCGGCTGATGGCTCAGCCGGAGCAGCCGCGGCCGAGGGTGCGCCTGCCGCGCCTGCGGCTGGTGCTTCCGGCGCGGAGCCTGCCGCCACGGCCCCAGTCGGGGCTGCACCGGCGGACGGTGCAGCCGCCGATGCCTCGGCTGTTGCCGAGGGCGCGGTTGCTGAGGCGCCGGTTGGGGATGGCGCGACTGCGGCTTCTGCCGAGCCGGGCGAAGGAACTGCTGCTTCGCCTGCTGCTGGTGGCGATGCTTCCGCGGAAGCCGCGACCGCCCCGCCGACGGCGGTTGCCGGTGCTGCCGTGCCTGTTGGGGACGCGACAACGTCGCCTGCGGCCGAAGTGCCGGGCGGCGGTGCGGGCTCTGCCGCTACCGGGTCGGATGGCGACGTAGCCGGCAACCAGTCTGCTGCTGCGCCCGATGGGGACGCGCTGGGTGGCGACGCCGCGAGTGCCGCGGCGGCTGGAGACGCGCAGGGTGGCGGTGCCTCGGCCGCGCCTGCGGCTGGTGCGCCTGCGGCCACGGAGCCGGCAGTTGGTCCGACTGAGGCAGGCGGGGGCGAGTCAGCCGCCGCGGCCGAAGTATCGGGCGGTGGTGCGGTTGCTGCCGCGCCTGGGGGTGCCGCTTCCGGTGCGGAGTCTGCCGCTACCGCGTCGGCCGGCGACGCTGTCGCCGAGTCGGCCGCCGCGCCCAACGGGGACGCCGCCAACGGTGCGGTTGCCGACGTGTCGGCTGAGGAGGGCACGATCGTCGCGCCGACGGCTGATGCGCCTGTGGCCGCGCCCGGACAGGACGCACCGGGTGGTCAACCTGATGCGGCTGCGGCCGAGGGGGACGTGCCGGCCGGCGACGCGACTGTCTTGCCTGCGGCTGACGCAGAGGGCGGCAGTGCCGCCACAGCCGCGCCTGCGGCTGATGCGCCTGCCGCTACGGCGTCGGCAGACGGCCCGACTGAGACGGGCGGGGGCGAGTCAGCCGCCGCGGCCGAAGTGCCGGGCGGTGGTGCGGTTGCTGCCGCGCCTGGGGGCGCCGCTTCCGGCGCGGAGTCTGCCGCTACCGCGTCGGATGGCGAAGCAGCCGGGACCGAGTCCGCCGCTGCGCCCGGCGGCGACGCCGCCGGTGCGGCTGCGGATGCGTCCCAGGGCGTGATCGCGGCGCCTGCAGCTGATGTGCCTGCGACTGCCACCGCGCCCGACGGGGACGCTGCCGCCGCTCAGGCTGCGGCCGAAGCGGACGCGCCGACTGCTTCGGAGGGGGCCGCGCCCGGTGGTGGCGCTGCAGCCGCTGCTGCGCCCGCCGCTGTGTCGGCTGGCGGCCAAGCCGACGGGGGTTCTGGTGTCGGGCCGGCCGAAGCGGCCGCGCCCGATGGTGACGCTGTCGCTGCTACGCCTGCTGCGGCGGCTGACTCGAGCGCCGGTCCGGCAGCGGCCGAAGCGGACGCGCCGGGCGCCGACGCTGCTGCCGCTGCGTCGGCTGTGGCTGAGGCCGAGGGGGCAGCGCCCGGTGGTGACGCTGTCGCTGCTACGCCTGTTGCTGCGGCGGCAGGCTCCAGCGCCGCTCCGGCTGCGGCCGAAGCGGACGCGCCGGGCGGCGACGCTGCTGCCGCTGCGTCGGCTGTGGCTGAGGCCGAGGGGGCAGTGCCCGGTGGTGACGCTGTCGCTGTGCGGCCGAAGCGGACGCGCCGGGCGGCGACGCTGCTGCCGCTGCGTCGGCTGTGGCTGAGGCCGAGGGGGCAGTGCCCGGTGGTGACCCTGCCGCTGCTGCACCTGTTGCTGCGGCGGCAGGCTCCAGCGCCGGTCCGGCTGCGGCCGAAGCGGACGCGCCGGGCGGCGACGCTGCCGCCGCCCCGTCAACTGCCGCCGCGTCGGGCGCATCGCCTGCGGCTGCTGCCGAGCCGGACGGGGATGCCGCCGCCCCTGCGGGTGACGAGTCTGTTGCCGAACCGGGCGCCGAGTCCGATGCAGGTCATGCCGCTGCCGCTGCCGCGACGACCGACGCTGCCACCGCCACCGCAACGCCGGACGCGCCTGCCGCCGCCGATGCGGCCGATGCGCAGGCTGCCGACGCCGCGTCTCAGGAGGCGGCCCCTGCCGAGGCCACGGATCCCGCTGCCCAAGCAGCCGCCGAGGTGTCCGCGGAGACCTCGGCCGACGGATCGGCCGCCGCGCCGACTGCCGGCGAGGAGCTCGCAGCCACCGCGCCCGCAGCCGAGGCGGCCACGGCGGATGCGCCCGCGACCGCCGAGGCCACCGCCGCGCCCGCAGCCGCAGGCCCGCCCGCATCCGCCGACACGGCCGCGCCCGAACAAGACGCCGCCGCACCCGCCCCCGGAACCGCCGAACCCGAAACCGCCGAAGCCGAACCCGCCGCCCCCGAAGCCGACTCCCCCACAACACCCCCCGCCGAGGGCTACGCCGACTCCGAGCGGGCCGCCGTGCACCGGGTCATCCGCGACCGGCGCGACATCCGTAACGGCTTCCGCCCCGACCCCATCCCGCACGAGGTGCTGCTGCGCGTGCTCGAGGCCGCGCACACCGCGCCCAGTGTCGGGCAGTCGCAGCCGTGGGACTTCGTGGTCATCCGCTCGGAGGAGACCCGGCGCACCATGCACGACCTGGCCACGCGCCAGCGCGATGCGTACGCCAAGTCGCTCCCGAAGGGGCGGGCCAAGCAGTTCAAGCAGCTCAAGGTCGAGGCGATCCTCGAGACTCCGGTCAACATCGTCGTGACCGCCGATCCGACCCGCGGCGGCCGTCACACCCTGGGCCGGCACACGCAGCCGCAGATGGCGCCGTACTCCTCCGCGCTCGCCGTGGAGAACCTGTGGCTCGCCGCGCGGGCCGAGGGGCTTGGCGTCGGCTGGGTCAGTTTCTTCGACGAGCGCGAGATGGTGCGCGCGCTCGGGTTGCCCGAGCATCTGGAGGTCGTGGCGTATCTGTGCGTGGGGTATGTCGACGAGTTCCCCGAGGAGCCGGAGTTGGTGAAGACGGGGTGGTCCAAGAGCCGCCCACTGTCGTGGGTTGTGCATGAGGAGACGTACGGGCGGCGCGCGCTGCCCGGTGAGGACCCGGCGAATCTGCTGCAGGAGACCCTGCGCGGCATCCGTCCGCTGGACGCGAAGGCGCTCGGCGAGGCGTGGGAGCGGCAGAAGCGTATGACGAAGCCGTCGGGCGCGCTGGGCATGTTGGAGATCATCTCGGCGCAGTTGAGCGGACTGTCCCGGAAGTGCCCGCCGCCGATTCCCGAGCCCGCCGCTGTCGCGATCTTCGCGGGCGACCACGGGGTGCACGCGCAGGGAGTCACAGCGTGGCCGCAGGAGGTCACCAGCCAGATGGTGGCCAACTTCCTGGGCGGCGGGGCGGTCTGCAACGCCTTCGCGAGCCAGGTCGGCGCAGAGGTGTGCGTCGTGGACGTGGGCGTGGCGAGTGAGCTGCCCAACACTCCGGGGCTGCTGCCGCGCAAGGTGCGGGCGGGGACCGGCGACTTCACCGTCGGCCCCGCGCTGAGCCGCGAGGAGGTGCTGCGCGCCATCGAGGTGGGTATCGAGACGGCCCGTGACCTGGTGGCCGCCGGGAACAAGGCGCTGCTCACGGGTGAGATGGGCATCGCCAACACCACCGTGTCGGCGGCCCTGATCTCCGTCTACACCGACGCCGACCCGGCCGAGGTCACGGGGCGCGGCACCGGCATCAACGACGAGATGCACGCCCGCAAGGTCGATGTCGTACGGCGCGGTCTGGAGCTGCACCAGCCCGATCCGGCCGACCCCATCGGCGTCCTGTCCGCGTTCGGCGGCCTGGAGCACGCCGCGATGGCCGGACTGCTGCTGGGCGGCGCGTCCCTGCGTACCCCCGTCATCCTGGACGGGGTGAGCGCGGGCGCGGCGGCGCTGGTGGCGCGGGCCATCGCGCCCGAGGTGCTGGCCGCCTGCATCGCCGGGCACCGCAGCGCCGAGCCCGGACATGTGGCCGCGCTGAACAAGCTGGGGCTGCGGCCGCTGGTCGATCTCGATCTGCGTCTGGGGGAGGGGACGGGCGCGCTGCTGGCGCTGCCCGTGGTGCAGAGCGCTGCCCGGGCCATGCACGAGGTGGCGACCTTCGATTCCGCCGGAGTCACGGAGAAGGGCTGACGTCCGCCCCCGCCACGTAAGGTGTGCGCGGGGGCACATCCCACAGCCGACCAGCCAGATCAGCACCGACCAGCCCGATCAGCACCGTTCAGCCCGATCATCACCGTTCAGCCAGATCAGCCGATCAGCCAGATCAGCCCGATCAGCGATCAGCCGCTCCAGCGCCGCAGCGGCAGCGCATTCGCACGAGGAGAGCCGCATCGCCATGTCCGAGAACTTTGCATACCCCGTGGGGCTGCGCCTGTCCGGGCGTCGGGTCGTCGTCCTCGGGGCCGGCCAGGTCGCCCAGCGCCGGCTGCCGGCGCTGATCGCGGCGGGCGCGGACATCGTGCTGATCTCGCCGTCCGCCACGGCGTCCGTCGAGGCGATGGCCGAGGCCGGCGAGGTGCGCTGGGAGCGCCGCAAGTACCGGGACGGCGACTTCGAGGGCGCCTGGTACGCCCTGATCACCACCGACGACCCCCAGGCCAACGCGGCCGCGTCCGCTGAGGCCGAGGCGCGCCGGGTGTGGTGCGTACGCAGCGACGACGCCGAGGCGTCCACCGCCTGGACCCCGGCCACCGGGCGCAGCGAGGGCGTCACCGTCGCCGTGCTCACCGGCCGCGACCCGCGCCGCTCCGCCGCCGTGCGCGACGCCGTCGTCGAGGGGCTGCGCGACGGCACCCTCGCCGCGCCCCGTCACCGAGCCCGCGGGCCGCAGGTCGCGCTGGTCGGCGGCGGTCCCGGCGACCCGGATCTGATCACGGTGCGCGGCCGTCGGCTGCTCGCCGAGGCGGATGTGGTCGTGGCCGACCGCCTGGGCCCCCGCGATCTGCTCGACGAGCTGCCGCCCCACGTCGAGGTGATCGACGCGGCGAAGATCCCGTACGGCCGCTTCATGGCCCAGGAGGCGATCAACAACGCGCTGATCGAGCACGCGAAGGCGGGCAAGTCGGTGGTCCGGCTCAAGGGCGGCGACCCCTTTGTCTTCGGGCGCGGCATGGAGGAGGCGCACGCACTCGCCGAGGCGGGTATCCCCTGCACCGTCGTACCGGGCGTCACCAGCGCGATCAGCGTGCCGGCCGTGGCCGGGATCCCGGTGACCCACCGGGGTGTGGCTCATGAGTTCACAGTGGTCAGCGGGCATGTCGCGCCCGACGACCCGAGTTCGCTGGTGGACTGGGCGGCGCTGGCGAAGCTGCGCGGCACGCTCGTCCTCCTCATGGCCGTCGAGAAGATAGGCCCGATCTCCGCCACGCTCATCGAGCACGGCCGGGACGCGAACACCCCGGTCGCCGTCGTCCAGGAAGGCACGACCGCGACCCAGCGGCGCGTCGACGCGACCCTGGCCACGGTGGCGGAACGGGTCGCGGCCGAGGGTGTACGGCCGCCCGCGGTCGTGGTGATCGGCGAGGTCACCGCCCTCGCCTCGGGTAACCATCGGTAACGCATCGCGTCGGCGTCATTGGCACGACCTCCAGGACAAGGCAGTATCACCCTGTGGCTGATCTCATCACCGTCGATGACCCCGACGACCCGCGGCTGCGCGACTACACGGGTCTGACCGATGTGGAGCTGCGGCGCAGGCGCGAGCCCGCCGAGGGCCTGTTCATCGCCGAGGGCGAAAAGGTCATCCGGCGGGCCAGACAGGCCGGTTACGAGATGCGTTCCATGCTGCTGTCGGCGAAGTGGGTCGACGTCATGCGGGACGTCATCGAGGACGTCCCGGCGCCGGTCTACGCGGTCAGCCCGGACCTTGCCGAACGCGTGACCGGCTACCACGTCCACCGGGGAGCCCTCGCCTCCATGCAGCGCAAGCCGCTGCCCGAGGCGGAGCAGCTGCTGGAGGGCGCCCGGCGGGTGGCGATCATGGAGTCCGTCAACGATCACACCAACATAGGCGCGATCTTCCGCAGCGCCGCGGCGCTCGGCATGGACGCGGTGCTGCTCTCACCGGACTGCGCCGACCCGCTGTACCGCCGTTCCGTCAAGGTCTCCATGGGCGCCGTCTTCTCCGTCCCGTACGCGCGTCTGGAGACCTGGCCGCGGGGTCTGGAAGCGGTCCGGCACACCGGCTTCAAGATCCTCGCTCTGACGCCCGATGAGAAGGCCACCTCCATCGACGACGCCGCCCCCCACCGCATCGAGCGCGTCGCGCTGATGCTGGGCGCGGAGGGGGACGGGCTCTCCGTACAGGCCCTTATGGCCGCGGACGAGTGGGTGCGCATCCCTATGGCGCACGGCGTCGACTCCCTCAACGTGGGCGCGGCGGCGGCGGTCGCCTTCTACGCGGTCACGGCGGGCCGTCCGCGGGACTGAGAGGGAGCCGGGGGCAAGGCCCCGCCCCCGCTCACGTCATCTCTGCGACGGCGGCGCGGCACCCTGCGACGACGGCGCGGTGGGCGCGGGCGTCGGCGCCCCCAGCCCCAAGGGCGGCCCCTGGCAGCCCTGGGCCGCCGCGATGCCCAGCGCGACCAGCAGTGTCACCACGACGAAGACGATCAGCCGCTGGCGCATCAGCCGACGGTCCGGCCCGACGGGCCGGCGTCCGTTCCGCGGCGTACGGAGCGTACGTACGGGCGGCCGCGCGCCGTTGCGCCCCGAGGGGCGCGCGGGCGTCGGGCGGGCGCCGGAGTTACGGCCCGAGGACCCAGTGGACCCAGGGGCCCCGGCCGAACCGGCCGAACCGGCCGAACCGGCGGAACGGCCCCCCGTACCCGGCCCCTGGCGCGGCGCAGAGGCGCGCGGAGCCTGGCCGCGGGGCGCGGGCGGAGGAGTGCCACCGGGGCGCCGCTCCGTACGCTGCCCTGTGTACTCGTCGGCGCGCCGACCGCTCGGCCGCTCCGACGGCCGCCGCGGCCCGGGGTGGTGCCCGCCGGACGAGTGACCCCCTGAGTGCGGACCTCCCGAGTGCGGACCCCCTGAGTGCGGACCCCCTGAGTGCGGACCTCCCGGATGCTGGCCTCCGGAGTGGTGCCCGTCGGACTGCCCGTGCCCGGACCCAGCGGAGCCGAGCCCCCCGTGTGCGCCAAGGCCGGAGTGCCCTCCGTGCCCATGCCCTCCGTGCCCGTGCCCCCCGTGTCCGTGGGCCTCCCGCGCCGCGATCTCCTTCAGGCGCAGGGAGAGCTGAAGCGTGCTCGGCCGGTCCTCAGGGTCCTTCGCGAGACACGCGTGGAGCAGCGGCGCCAGCGCGTCCGGCACCCCGGCCAACTGCGGCTCCTCGTGCACCACCCGGTAGAGCATCACCTCCGAACTCCCCTGCCCGAACGGGGAGTCGGCCATCGAGCAGTACGCGAGCGTCGCGCCCAGCGCGAAGACGTCGGTCGCGGGGGTCACCGTCGCCCCGCGCACCTGCTCGGGCGCGAGAAAGCCGGGGGAGCCGACCGCCGTGCCGACGTGCGTCAGCGTGCTGGCGCCGGTCGCCCAGGCGATGCCGAAGTCGATGATCCGCGGACCCTTGGGCGACAGAAGGATGTTCGACGGCTTGAGGTCCCGGTGCACCACACCCGCCTCGTGCACCGCCAACAGGCCCTCGGCCAGCGCCGACCCGATGGCGGCGACCTGTGTGGCGGGCAGCGGGCCCTCTTCGTTCACCTTGTCGTGCAGGGACGGCCCGGGCACGTACTGCGTGGCGAACCACGGCCGGTCGGCCTCCAGGTCGGCGGCCACCAGCCGCGCCGTACAGCCCCCGCGGATCCGCCGCGCGGCCGAGACCTCGCGGGCGAACCGGGACCGGAACTCACGGTCCTCGGCCAGATCAGGCCGGATCACCTTCAGCGCCACGCGCTGCCCGCGCCGGTCGGAGCCGAGGTAGACCACCCCCATGCCGCCCGCGCCGAGCCGCCGGTGAAGCCGGAAGGAACCGACGACACGCGGGTCCTCGCGCCGGAGCCGCATCATCGCCATGTCCGTCCCCTACCTCCGGTGGTAGGCCCCTTCCCAGTACCCCTCGCGGGGAGGCCCCATCCGCTGCCGCCGTCTGACGTGCACAGCTTACGGATTGACGGCCCGACGCGCGCAGAGGCCGCGCATGCGTCGGCAGATGGATTGTCAGTGGCGGGTGGAATCCTTGGAGAAGTGGGGCGGAATCGCGGCAATCCGCGCTCCGATCCACGATGCGAGATCTCAAGGGACCGTCGCAGAAGGGGGATTGAGCCCGTGAAGGGTGATCGTGTGGAGATAGTCGTTGACGCCGGTGACACGACGCGTACCTATGAAGTGGTGGCGAGCCGGGCGGGCCGCAGGGTGGAGACCGCGGTGCGCCGAGGCGTGGTGGAAGTGAGCGAAGTCACCCGGAGCGGTTCGGTGGTGCGCACCGCCCGCTTCATGGCCACCAGGGTGCTGGCGCTGGTCGAGCAGCCGGTGCCGCGGATCGACGATGGGGAGCGCGAGGAGGGTCCCCTCAGGGAAGACCCCAAGTCCTGACGTCGGGTCTCCACCCAGGGGAGTAGTCGCCCGCGCGGGACGTCATCCTCCGGGAGGCCCGGCATCGATACGAAGGCATGACGCCCTCCCCGGTCGCCACGCCTAATGTTGAGGTCAAGCGGCGGGCGCAGCACTCGTCCCCCGAGGTCAGACGCTCGCCGCCCCAGATGTGACAGGAGAGAGGCAATGGCGGATCCGGCTGGAGGGACGGCCACCCGAGCGCGCGGACACCGCGCGGCGGAGGTGTTCGGCGACCAGCGGTCCGACCGGCGTCACCCCTTGGTCGCGGCGGCGATGGCGCTGCCGCCGGCCGCTCTCCTGACCATCGTGTTCGGCGGCTGGGAGGCCGTCGTCACACAGGCGTCGTCCGTGGCGGGAATGCTGGGGCGCTGAGCGCCCCAGGCCCGGGAGAGCGGCCCGGGCGGGGACATCCCGTCATCAACCCCGTGGGGACGGGGGTGCGGCGGACGGCACGAGTGCCCGGACAGCTGGGGAGCTGTCCGGGCATCGCGCCGTTCGGAGCCATGCTCCGGCGAAGCGGGCACACGGGCTGACCTAGGATCCAGCCCGGAAGCCGGAAGCCGGAAGCCGGAAGCCGGAAGCCGGAAGCCGGAAGCCGGAAGCCGGAAGCCGGAAGCCGGAAGCCGGAAGGGCCACCGCGTCTGCGAGATGGGAACGAGATGGGAAGCCGTGAACGGAACCGTACGGGAGGACGTCGTCCCGCAACTGGTCGACGTCGTCCGCCACCGGTCCGCGCCGCATCAGGGACCCGTCGGTGAGGCGATCGTGCTGGCGGACCGCCGCGACGCCACCGTCATACGCCATGGTTCGGTCGTCGCGAAGGCGCACGCCCCCGGCACGGACCCCGATGAGCTGACCATCAGGGTGCGGGTGGCCGGGCATCCGAGCTGTGCCGGCATTCTGCTTCCGCCGCTGGGCGGGCCCGAGGCGCTGCCCGGAGGGCGGGCGGTGACCCTGTGGCCGTACGGGGAGCCGGTGTCGCCCGAGCACCCGGAGGCCGCGCCATGGGCGGAGGCCGGGGCGCTGCTGGCGCGGCTGCACTCCGTGCAGCCCGCCGCGCTGCCCGGCCCGCTGCCGCCGATGCGCGGACCCGCCAAGGCCGCCCGCGCCGTCGCCAGGCTGCGGCGCGCGGGGGCCGGCGCGACGGGGGTCGGAGCGGCGGGGGCCGTGGAGGCGGTGCTGCGGGCGTGGGGCGCGCTGCCGGGCTGGGCGCGGGGCGAGGGGGCGGCGCCGCGGGGCGGTGGTGCGTTGTGCCATGGCGATCTCCACCTGGGCCAGTTGGTGAGATGCGCCGGACCCCCCGAGTACCCAGGGCTTCCTGAGCACCCCGGACCGCCCGAACACTCCGGACCGCCCGAGCAATCCGGATGCCCCGAGCACTCCGGACCATCCGAGCAACCCGGATCCCCCGAGCACCCCCAATCCCCCGAACACCCCAACCCCTCCGGCACCCTCGCCCGCTGGCTGCTCATCGACGTCGACGACCTCGGCCTCGGCGACCCCGCGTGGGATCTCGCCCGCCCCGCCGCCTGGTTCGCCGCCGGGCTGCTCGCCCCGGACGACTGGGAGCGCTTCCTGGGGGCGTACCGTACGGCGGGCGGCCCCGCCGCAGGGGAGCGTCAAGAGGACCCGTGGGCGCGTCTTGACGTGCCCGCCCGCGCGCTGACCGTGCAGATCTCCGCGCTGGCGCTCGCCAAGGCGGCGCGGGAGGGGCGCCCGTTGGACGAGGCGGAGGAGTCGATGGTGGAGGCCTGCCTGCGCATCGCGCGGCTTGCCGGACAGTAGGGTGAAGTCAACGCCGCCGGACAGCCGTTCCGGCAGCGCTTTTGTCTGAAAGCTGAGGAGTTGAGCGGACCATGCAGTGTCCCAAGTGCGGTGCACCGATGCACACGTACAACCGCAATGGTGTCCAGATAGAGCAGTGCAGCGGCTGCCGGGGGATCTTCCTGGACTACGGGGAGCTGGAGGCGCTGACCCGGCTCGAGTCGCAGTGGTCCACGCAGGCTCCGCCCGCGCCCCCGGCCCCTCAGGCGTACCCGGCCGCCCCTGCCCCCGCCTGGGGTGCCCCGCAGCACGGTCACCACGGGCACCACAAGCAGCACCGCGGCTTCGGGCGCATGCTCTTCTCTTCCTGAGCGCATATCCTGAGCGCATACGGCTGAGGGCCGGGGCGAGATGCCCCGGCCCTCAGCCGATCATGTGGACGATACTGGGATTGAACCAGTGACCTCTTCCGTGTCAGGGAAGCGCTCTCCCGCTGAGCTAATCGTCCCGGGGAACCACGACGAAGATCGCGGAACCGCGGTGTGCGCGATACTGGGATTGAACCAGTGACCTCTTCCGTGTCAGGGAAGCGCTCTCCCGCTGAGCTAATCGCGCGGGCGGGCCCATAAGAACCCAGCGGGCCCGCAAGGGCCCGAGTGGACGATACTGGGATTGAACCAGTGACCTCTTCCGTGTCAGGGAAGCGCTCTCCCGCTGAGCTAATCGTCCGAGGTGGAGACGGGATTTGAACCCGTGTAGACGGCTTTGCAGGCCGTTGCCTCGCCTCTCGGCCACTCCACCAGACGCAGGGGCCGAAACCCCCACTCCGAGCGGACGACGAGATTCGAACTCGCGACCCTCACCTTGGCAAGGTGATGCTCTACCAACTGAGCCACGTCCGCAGGTGTCGTTTCTCCGGGGCGCTCCCGCGTCCCGGCGACGTGTTGAACTCTAGCGGATTCCGGGGCCAGCTCAAATTCCGTTTGCTCACCATGCTCCCTCCGTTTCCGCAGCGTGCCGCCGTGGGCCGCGGTCGGTACGCCCTCCCGCCACACCGCGGAGGCGCCCGCCCTAGACTCGCAACCGTGTACGAGCTCCCCCCTCTCGCCCGCTTCGGCGGCCTCGTCGCCACCGATCTGCGCGATGTGACCAGCGACCCCGCGGCTCTGGAGTCCGAGGGTTTCTGGGCGGTGGTCGCCGACTTCGAGGGCGGCCTGGTCTGCGCCCGCTTCGCGGACGTACGGCCCGAGCCCGTACCGGCCCCGACGCCCGGCGGCTGGTCGGGGCCCGCCCCCGGGGACTGGACCTCATCGCTGGACCGCGCCGCCTACACCGAGGGCGTACGGCGCATCCGGCGCTACATAGCGGCGGGCGAGGTGTACCAGGCGAACCTGTGCCGGGTCATGTCCGCGCCGCTGCCCGAACCCGACCGCTCCGATGTGGACGAGCTCACCGCGCTGCTGGCCCTGGGCAACCCCGCCCCGTACGCCGGGACCGTCCGCCTGCCCGCGCATGGCGTGGAGGTCGCCACGGCCTCGCCCGAGCTGTTTCTGCGGCGGGGCGGGCGGGTCGTCGAATCCGGCCCGATCAAGGGCACCGGGCGCGAGGCGTCGGACCTGCTGGAGAAGGACCACGCCGAGAACGTGATGATCGTGGACCTGGTCCGCAACGACCTGGGCCGGTGCTGCGCCACCGGGACGGTGACCGTCCCCGCGCTGTGCGCGGTCGAGCCGCACCCCGGCCTTGTCCACCTCGTCTCCACCGTGCGCGGCGAACTGGCGGCCGGCGCGGGCTGGCCGGAGCTGTTCGCGGCGGCGTTTCCGCCCGGCTCCGTCACCGGGGCGCCCAAGTCCAGCGCGCTGCGCATCATCGAACAGCTGGAGACCGCGCCCCGCGGCCCGTACTGCGGAGGCATCGGCTGGGTGGACGCCGACCGCGGCACCGGCGAGCTGGCGGTGGGGATACGGACCTTCTGGATCGACCGCGCGGCGGCCGGCGGCCCCGCGCTGCGCTTCGGTACCGGGGCCGGCATCACCTGGGGCTCCGACCCGGAGCGCGAATGGGACGAAACCGAACTCAAGGCCGCCCGGCTGCTCAAGGTGGCGGCGGGCGCCTACCAGCCGACGGGAGGCATCGCACGATGACGCTCGCCATCTGGCTCGACGGCTCGCTGCGCGAGGCCGACAGCGCACAGGTGTCCGTCTTCGACCATGGACTGACGGTCGGCGACGGCGTCTTCGAGACGGTCAAGGCGGTCGACGGACGCGCCTTCGCCCTCACCCGCCATCTGCACCGGCTGGCCGGCTCGGCCCGCGGTCTCGGGCTGCCGGAACCGGACTTGGACGAGGTGCGGCGCGGCTGCGAAGCGGTGCTGCGCGCCAACCCGGCGCCGCTCGGGCGGCTGCGGATCACCTATACGGGAGGGGTGTCGCCGCTCGGCTCCGACCGCGGCACGGCGGGCCCCACCCTGGTCGTCGCGCTCGTCGACACCGACCGGCGGCCCGATACGACGGCGGTGGTCACCGTCCCGTGGACCCGTAACGAGCGCGGGGCGCTGGCCGGTCTGAAGACCACCTCGTACGGCGAGAACGTCGTGGCGCTCGCCCGGGCCCGGGAGCACGGCGCGAGCGAGGCGCTGTTCGGCAACACGGTCGGGCGGCTGTGCGAGGGCACCGGCTCCAATGTCTTCGTGGTCCTCGACGGCGAACTGCACACCCCGCCCCTGGCCTCCGGCTGCCTCGCGGGCATCACGCGGCAGCTCGTGCTCGACTGGGTGGGAGCGAAGGAGACCGATCTTCCCTTCGACGTACTGGAGCGGGCCGAAGAGATCTTCCTGACCTCCACCACCCGGGACGTCCAGGCCGTCCACCGGCTGGACGACCGGCCGCTGCCGGGCGCGCCCGGCCCGGTCACCGCGGAGGCGATGCGGATCTTCGCCCGGCGGGCGGCCGACGACCTCGACCCCTGAGCCGGACCGAAAAAGTGGTGACGATCGTCGCCGAGCCAGGTAGAACACCATCGTGACCACCATCCTGCGGCCCACCGGGCCGGAACAGCGCACCGAAGCGGGCGGCCGGGCCCGCTCGTACGAGGTCTGTGTCAACGGCCGCCCCGTCGGCTCGCTCCACCTCGCCACCGACGACCGGCTGGGCCCGGAGGTCGGGCGGATCGAGCGGCTGGACATCGATGAGCCGGACCGCCACCGCGGCCGGGGCACGGTCGCCGCGCTGGCCGCCGAGGAGGTGCTGCGCGGCTGGGGCTGTACGCAGGTGGAGGTCAGCATCCCGGCGCAGGCCACGACCGCGCTCGGGCTCGCGGGAGCGCTCGGCTTCGGCGAACGCGGCCGCAACATGGTCAAGGAGCTGTCCGAGACGCCCGAACTGCCGGCGGGCAGCGAGGTGCGGGCCATGGGGGAGGCGGAGTACCAGGCTTGGTTCGAGCACGAGCGGGCCGAGCACATCCGCAGCTGGACGGAGCGAGGGGTGACCGAGGAAGCGGCGCGGGCCAAGGCGGAGGCCGCCTACGCGACCCTGCTGCCGGACGGCCCCGCGACGCCCGGCACCCTGCTGCGCGTCCTCGCCCACGACGGTACGGACGTGGGCACCGTGTGGCTGGCGATACGCCCCGAGGAGGCGGCGGAGGCGGCGGGCGCCCTCGAGGGCTATGTCTACGGCGTCGAGGTCGCCGAGGAGTACCGCGGCCACGGCCACGGCCGTACGCTCATGCTGGCCGCCGAGCGCGACGGCCTGGCGGCGGGGGCCCGCACGATCGGGCTGCATGTCTTCGGCGGCAACGCCCCGGCGCTGCGGCTGTACGAGTCCCTTGGCTACCGGCCGACCGAGTACCACCTGTTCAAGCAGCTGCTCTGAGCCCCGGGGCACCGGCTGACCCCCCCCGGGCCCGGGCACCCGGCCCGGACCCCGACTCAGCCGGCGAGCAGCCGGTCGGCGATCGCCTCGATGCGCTCGCGCAGACCCTCCTGGCTCTTCCCGCCGTCCAGCCGCTCGCCGCCGATCACATACGTCGGGGTGCCGTTGACCCCGATCGCCTTGCCCTCGGCCTGGTCCGCGTCGACGATCAGGATGTGCCGCCCGTCGATCAGCGCGGTGTCCATTTCCTCGGCGTCCAGGCCCAGCTCCCGCGCCACCTCCACCAGCAGCACCTCGCCGCGCGCGCCCAGCTCCTCGGCGTGGGCCAGGACGGCCTCGGCGTACGGCCAGCCCCGGCCCTGCACGATGGCTTCCTCGAGGGCCTGGGCGGCCGCGTGGGCGTGCTGGTGCTTCTCCAGCGGGAAATGCCGTATGCGGATCTCCAGGGCGTCGCCGTAGCGGGCGCGCAGCGCGCTCAGATCGGTCTGTGAGCTACGGCAGTCGGGGCACTGGAGCTCGCACCACACATCGAGCACGATCGGCTCGGCTCGCTCGGCTCGCTCGGCTCGCTCGGCTCGCTCGGCTCGCTCGGCGGGTTCAGCGGGGTGGGCTGGCTGGGGGTCGCTCATGGGGTCAGTCTTCCAGCCCGGAGCCGCGTCCTCCGAATCAGCACCGGGCGCTTCGGCCCGCGAGGGCTACATCGCGGACTCGGCCCAGGGGAGGAGCCGTTCCCCGGAGATGTCCCTGATCCTTATCCCCAGGACGGTCGGGACAGCGCCCCGAGGGTGCACGATGGATACCCGGGGCCCGATTCCCGTTATCCGATCGCCAGGAGGACCGATGCTGACCGACACCGTCTGCGCCGCGGCGTCCGCGGCGGGACTCGCGGTCGCCTTTGTGACGGCGTACCGCAAGCGTTTCCTGGCCGCGACCCGTATCGCCGCCTACGCGCTGCTGCCGGTGGGCCTGGCGATGACGGGCATTCTGGACTGGATCGCCGACCTGGTCTTCAAGCCGAGCGTCTGGCTGGGCTTCGGGGTGCTCGGCCTGTCCTGGCTGCTGTTCATGGTGACCCGGGCGGTGGAGCGCCGGGGCGGTGGCACCCGCAAGGAGCGGCGCGCCGCGGCGGCGGCGGAGCGGGGCGGGGCCGCGGCCCCCGCGCTGGGCGCGGGCGGCGGGCTGCGGGGATCCAGGGGCGCGGCCAAGTCCGGAGGCAGCTCGGGCACGGACGACTTCTCGGATATCGAGGCCATTCTCAAAAAGCACGGAATCTGACGCCCAACCGGTCAATACCAGCTCTCCGGTCGCAGGCAGGGTTCCCCTACGCCATGATCTTGCGCGAGATGCTGCAATCACCCGGGGAGCGATCCCCTATCGAACGACCCCCTGCACCGCCGAGCGAAGAGCCGCGTGGCTGTCTCTTCGCCCTTTCCCAGCCACCGCTGATGCTGTTCCTCGCGTTCATATTCACCCTGCTCTTCGTCACCGCCGTCCACGACCTCTACCGGTGGTGACCGCCACCGGAAGCGCCGGCGTCGGCACGACCGTCGACGCGGCCTCAGCCCGCTGCCGCCTCCCGGCGCCGGGCGCGATAGGCGGCCACATGCAAGCGATTTCCGCAGGTGCGGCTGTCGCAGTAGCGCCGTGAGCGGTTACGCGAGAGGTCGACGAAGGCATGCCCGCAATCCGGTGCCTCGCAGCGCCGCAGCCGCTCCCGCTCGCCCGCCACCACGAGGAACGCGAGCGCCATGCCGCCGTCGGCGGCCAGGTGCTCGGCCAGGGACGCCCCTGGAGCGAAGTAGTGCACATGCCAGTCGTAGCCGTCGTGGTCGGTGAGCCGGGGCGTGGTGCCGGCCGCGGCGACCATCGCGTTGAGCAGTTCGGCGGCGCGCCGGGAATCGGCCGCGGCGAAGACCTCGGCGAAGCGGGCGCGCACGGCCCGTACGGCCACCAGGTCCCGCTCCCCGAGCGTGCCGACGTCGCTGATGGCGTGCTGCGCGACGAAGGTGCGCAGCGCGGCGAGGTCCGCGAGGTCGTCCGGGCCCTCGCCTTCGGGCGTGGTGTTCACCAGAGCGACGACCGCGTCGAGCGCGACCTGGGTGTCGTGGTTGATCAGCACGGTTGGCTCCCTGGCCGGCCGGATCGGAGGCTGCTCTCGCCTGCCCTTCGATCTGACCGACTCTAGCGGCGTCCGCCCACATGTGTGACAACTACGGCCCGTATGACAACCACCCATGACAACTGGTGACCGCTGACAACGGTGCCAACAACTGGTGACGCCGTACGGCCGTACGAGACGACGGTGCCGTCGCCGCGGACCACTACTCCGCGGCGACGACACCGTCGCCTGCTGCCATATGCCGTTGTCTGCCGTTGTCTGCCGTTGTCTGCCCGTTGTCGATATCGACATGACATTGATGTCGCTGCCTGCATGTCGCGGCCGGGCTCGCGCCGTCTCCCCGAGTCGGACGGCCGCGCTCAGCGCTCGCCGGGGCTCAGCTCTCCGCCAGGATGTGGGAGAGTTCCGTGTCGAGGTCGAAGTGGCGGTGCTCGGTGCCGGGTGGCACCGCAGCGTCGGTTCGCTTGAGGAACGACTCCAGGGCCCGCGCCGGGGCCTCGAGCAGAGCCTCTCCCTCCGGGGAGCTCAGGGCGATGCAGACGACGCCCTGGCCATGACTGCGGGACGGCCACACCCGGACGTCGCCAGTGCCTGTGGGCCGGTGCAGGCCCTCGGCGAGCAGGTCGCGGGCGAAGACCCATTCGACCGTCTCTTCGGCTCCGGTGTGGAAGGTGGCGTGCACGGCGTAGGGATCGGCCGTGTCGTACCGCAGGCCCGCGGGTACAGGCAGTGACGACTCGCTCGACACAACGAGGCGCAGGTGCAGCTCGCAGCTGACCGTGGTGTTCATAAGCGCCAGGGCCTTTCGCTCAGTGTGCGCTCGGGGATTCGCACGTCGGCGAAATCGACATGCCACCTACGGTGCCGTTGTAAACCCCTCTGCCCGTTTTGTGGTCCTTCTTGTAGCTCTAGCAGCGGAGTCTCCGGACGGTCGGTACCGCCATTCCGGTGAACTCTTTTCGATCAGGTAAGTTGGGTCACATGAGCGCGGAGAGTGACGAGCGGCAGGAAGTCGCCGGATCGGCGGCATCCGGGGCCGCGACGGGGGAGGGTGCCTCTGGTGAGCCGGTCTTCGGCTCGCGGGCGCCGCACTTCATCCAGAGGTCCCGGGCGTTGCATCTGAGCTGGCAGGTCGGGGTGTTCCTGGTCGGGCTCGCAGTGGTGGTCATCGGCATCATCATGTTGCCGCTGCCGGGCCCCGGATGGCTGGTGATCTTCGCCGGTATGGCGATCTGGGCCACCGAGTTCGTCTGGGCCCAGCTGGTGCTGCGCTGGACCAAGCGGAAGGTCACGGAGGCGGCGCAGCGCGCCCTGGACCCCCGGGTGCGCAAGCGGAACATCATTCTGACCACGATCGCCGTGGTGATTTGCGCCGCGGCGATGGCGGTGTATGTGTGGAAGTTCGGGTTCGTCATGCCCTGGAAGATCAAGGAGTGACGGGCGCGGCCGACCGCTCGGGGCGCGGACGCGGCTGGTCATGGGCACGGTCCGGCATGCGCTAATGTTGGGCGTGCGCCAGGGCGATTAGCTCAGTGGGAGAGCGCTTCGTTCACACCGAAGAGGTCACTGGTTCGAACCCAGTATCGCCCACCCTGCAACCGAGGGCCCGGAGGCTAGATGCCTCCGGGCCCTCCGTGTTGTTACGCGCAGTGACGGCCGGATCCCGGTCGATCGGTGAAGCGCTTCGACTGATCCTGTCCGAACCGTTGACGTCCGCCGACTACGTCCCTAACTTAGCCCGGCAAGCGCTTGCCTAAAACGTTTCAAGGGCGTTTCAAGGATCGTTGGTGTGAAGGCTCGTTGGGCAGTCGGACGACCTGCCCGGGAGGGGCGTCTCATGAGTGCTCGATGGGTGCGTGGGAGCGGCAGAGGGAGCAGGGGGCTGCGGGCGGCCGCGGTGGGGCTGCTGGGGCTGGGGCTGCTGGCCTCGGGCTGCGGTGGGAACAGCGGAGGCTCGGGCGATGGCACGGTGACCATCCGCTACTCCTGGTGGGGTGCGAAGGACCGCGCCGAGCTGATCCAGAAGACGGTCAAGCTGTTCGAGAAGAAGTATCCGAAGATCAAGGTGAAGACGGACTTCGCCGAGTACGCCGACTTCTGGAGCAAGTTCAATACCCAGGCCGCGGGCGGAAATCCGCCCGACGTCTTCCAGAATTCCGTCGCTTTTCTGCGCAAGTACGGCGAGAAGAACATCCTGCTCGATCTGAACCAGCAGGTGAAGGCCGGAAACCTCAGCATGAAGGACTTCCGGGCCGGCCTGGAGAAGGCCGGTGAGGTCGACGGCAAGCTCTACGGCGTGCCGGTCGGCGTCAACACCTTCGCCATGTTCTACAACCCCGCCGAGTTCAAGAAGGTCGGGGTGACCCCCAAGGACGGCTGGACCTGGGACCAGTTCTTCTCCGCGGCCGAGAAGATCAGTAAGGACAAGGGGGACCTCTTCGGCGCCAGTGACAACGCCGGGGTGATGTACCTCTACGACCTGTATCTGCGCCAGCAGGGCAAGGCCTTCTTCACCGAGGACAAGAAACTCGGGTTCACCGAGGACGACCTCAAGAAGTGGTGGGGCGACTGGTACGGGAAGAACAAGGACGGCGTACTGGTCCCGGCCAAGAAGAGTGAGCAGGTCAAGCCCAAGTCCAGCATCAGCTCCGATCTCGCCGCCGCCGAGTTCACCTGGGACAACTTCCTGGTCCGCTACGCGGCCGAGACCAAGACCGAACTCGACCTCGGCCCGATCCCGACCCTGGACGGGAAGAAGACCGGGCAGTACCTCTCCTCGCTGATGCTCAGCGGTTCCGCGCGTACCCAACACCCCAAGGAAGTCGCGAAGTTCATCGACTTCATGACCCATGACCCCGAGGTCGGCAAGATCATGGGCTACAACCGCGGGGTGCTGCCCACCAACGCGCAGTACGGCGCGTTCAAGCCCACCGGTGTGAACGCCAAGATCGCCCAGTACGAGGAGAGCGTCACCGACAAGCTGGAGCCGATCACTCCGCACCCGGCCGGCGCGGATGTCGCCGAGGCCGCGTTCCTGCGCATCTACGGCCAGGTCAGCCAGGGCAAGACGTCGGTGGACGACGCCGTGGACCAGTTCTTCAGCGAGGCGAAGACCGCGCTCGGCTCCTGAGGAGATCCCCCGTGACCCCCACCAAGACCCCCGCGGCGGACGGCCTCGCGCACAAGGCCCCCGCGCCGCGGGAGGCCAAGGCCCCGCACTCCGCCCCCGCCACCGCCCTCGCGCGGCGGCGGGGGCGCCGGGAGACGCTGGCCGGGTATCTCTTCCTGACGCCGTGGTGCATCGGGATCCTGCTGCTCACCCTCGGCCCGATGCTCGTCTCGCTCTACCTGGCGTTCACCGACTACAACCTCTTCGACTCGCCCAAGTGGGTGGGCCTGCGGAACTTCCGGGAGATGTTCCGGGACGACCGGTGGTGGAACTCGGTCGATGTGACGGTGAAGTACGTTCTCATCGGCACCCCGCTCAAGCTGCTGCTCGCGCTCGGCGTGGCGCTGCTGCTGGTCAAGCCCCGTAAGGGGCAGGGCTTCTACCGCTCGGCCTTCTACGCCCCGTCCCTGATCGGCGCCAGCGTCAGCATCGGCGTCGTCTGGCGGTCGATCTTCCAGGACGACGCGATCGTCGACAAGTCGATGAGTCTCTTCGGCTGGGACGTGGGCGGCTGGATCGGCGACCCGGACTGGATGTTGCCCACGCTCATCTCGCTGACCGTCTGGCAGTTCGGCGCCCCGATGGTGATCTTCCTGGCCGGGCTCAAGCAGGTGCCCCGTGAGCTGTACGAGGCCGCGGAGATGGACGGCGCGGGCCGCTGGCGCCGGTTCCGTTCCATCACCCTGCCGATGATTTCCCCCGTGCTCTTCTTCAATCTGCTGCTGGAGATCATCCACTCGTTCCAGGTCTTCACCTCGGCGGTGGTCATCGGCGGCACCGGAGGCTCCGGGGCGGGCGGTCCCGCCGACTCGCTGCTGGTCTACACCTGGTACCTGTACGAGCAGGGCTTCCGCAATCTGCGCATGGGCTACGCCTCCGCGATGGCGTGGATGCTGATGCTCGGCATCGGGCTGGTGACGGTGGTGCTGTTCAAGACCCAGCGCGGCTGGGTGCACTACGAGGAGGACGCCCGGTGAGTGCCTTGAGCGGTGTGGCCCGGCGCAGGGCGCGGTCCGTGGGCTGGCATGTGGGCGCGCTCGCGCTGCTGGCCGTGATCCTCTACCCCGTGGTGTGGGTGATCGGTGCCTCGTTCAAGCCCGGGGACAAGATCGTCGGCAGTCTGCAGCTGCTGCCCACCGACCCCATCACCGACAACTACCGGCGGCTGTCCGAGGGCATCGCCGACATCCCGATCACCAGCTTCTTCTACAACTCGCTGATCATCGCGGTGGGTTCGGTGGTCGGGGTGCTGTTCTCCTGCTCCCTGGCGGCCTACGCCTTCGCCAGGATCCGCTTCGCGGGGCGCAATCTGCTGTTCTCGGTCATGATCGCCACACTGCTGCTGCCCTTCCAGGTGCTGATCATTCCGCAGTATGTGCTGTTCCAGAAGCTGGACTACATCAACACCTTTGTGCCGCTGCTGCTCGGCAAGTACCTGGCCGTGGACGCCTTCTTCGTCTTCCTGCTGATGCAGTTCATGCGCAACCTGCCGAGCGAGTTGGACGAGGCGGCCCGTATCGACGGCTGCGGTCATCTCCGCATCTACTGGTACATCGTGCTGCCGCTGTGCCGCCCGGCCCTGATCACCAGCGCGATCTTCAGCTTCATCTGGTCCTGGAACGACTTCATCGGACCGCTGCTCTATCTGAACACCCAGGACAAGTACACGGTCTCGCTCGCCCTGAAGATGTTCATCGACCAGGACACCGTCGCGGACTACGGCGGCATGGTCGCCATGTCGCTGGTGGCGCTGGCCCCGGTGCTGCTGTTCTTCCTCGCCTTCCAGCGCTATCTGGTCGAGGGCGCGGCGACCTCCGGGCTCAAGGGCTGAGGGGCGGGCGCGATGGACGTACGGGAAGCGAGCGCGCGGTCGCGGACCGGGCGGGCGGCGGCGCGGCGGGACTCGCGGATGTTCCTCTTCTCGGTGTTCGCCGAGTCCCTGCTGACCGGGGTGTGGGTGGTGCTCGCCGCCCTGCCCGTGGTCACCCTGCTGCCCGCCTTCGCGGCCGGGTGCGCACATCTCCGCCGCCACCTGGACGGCGAGCGGTCCACATGGCGCGATTTCCTCTCCGGTCTGCGGGAGGCGGTGCGCAGCGGCTGGCGGTTCTCCCTGCTGTGGTGGGCGGCCCTCGCGCTGCTCGCCTTCGATCTGCGCGTGGCCCGCTCCGGGGCCCTGCCCGGCGGGCCCGCGCTGATCGCCGTGAGCGTGGCGGGGACGCTCGCGGTGATCGTGCTCGGGCTGCGTACGGCCGCGCGGTGGCGGCCCGGCCTCGGCTGGCCCGCCGTGGCCCGCGCCGCCGTACGCCGCGGCCTCGGCGCCGACCTGGGCGGGTCGCTGCTGCTCGTCGGCGGGCTCGCGGTGGTCACCGTCGCCGCCTGGCAGCTGCTGCCGCTGGTCGCCCCCGCGGTCGGCGCCCTCGCGGCCTGCGCCGTCGCGGTGGAAAGGCGCGTACGGGCCTGACGGTGGCGCGCCTGTCGCCTGGCGTGGGCCGTCCGCGCCTGACGGCGGCCTGCTCGCGCCTGACAGCGGCCCGCCCCTGACACCACGACCACCCCCATCGAGCCATCCACGTCATGCACCGCACCTGACCCCCGTTGAAAGGTTGCGCATGTCTCCGATCCCCCGACGCAATGTGCTCAAGGCAGCCGCCGTCGCCGGCGCCGCGACCCCCTTCTCCTGGCTGCTCGCGGACAACGCCCAGCAGGCCGCGGCCGCCGACAAGGCCGAGACGGCCGACAAGGCGGCGGACGACCCCGTGAACATCACCTGGCTGGAGGACGGCGGCCTCGGCGCGGCCGCGGGCAGCACCTTCGGCGTGCCCTGGCCGAAGGGCGCCCAGCCGGCGGACCAGAAGTTCGCGCTGGCCACGGCCGACGGCAAGGACGTGCCCCTGCAGACCTGGGCCACCGCCTACTGGCCCGACGGCTCGCTCAAGTGGACCGCGCACGCCGCGGCGGAAGGGCTCGACGGCGCCACCGCGTACCGCCTGACGGCCGGCGAACCCGCCGCGCCCGCCAAGAAGGTCACCGTCTCCGAGAGCGGCGGCAAGATCACCGTGGACACCGGGGTGATCAAGGCCGTGATCGGCAAGGACGGCGGGAAGCTCGTACGGTCCATCACCCGGGGCGGCACCGAGATCGCCCGCGACGGCCGGCTCGTCCTGCTCCGCCAGGGCGATATCGACGACGGCGACCACGGCAGCGCCAAGTGGGAGCGGTTCGACGGCGAGATCAGCGGCGCCAAGGTCGAGCAGAAGGGCCCCGTCCGCGCGGTCGTCCGTATCGACGGCAAACACCGCAAGGGCGGCCGCGGCTGGCTCCCCTTCAGCGTCCGGCTCTACTTCTACGCGGGCGCCGACTCGTTCCGCATGGTCCACACCATCACCTTCGACGGGGATCAGGGCAAGGACTTCATCCGCGGTCTGGGCGTGCGCTTCTCCGTGCCCATGCGCGACGAGGCGTACGACCGGCACATCCGGATCGCGGGCGAGGGCAAGGGGTTTCTGACCGAGGCGGTCAAGGGCGTCACCGGGCTGCGCCGCGACCCCGGCGCGGCCGTCCGCAAGGCCCAGTTCAAGGGCGAGAAGCTGCCGGACCCGGCCACCTGGGACCAGCGGGTGACCACCCGGCTGCACCTCATCCCCACCTGGGGCGACTACACCCTCTCCCAGCTGTCCGCCGACGGCTTCACACTGCGCAAGCGCACCAAACCGGCCCACGGCTGGATCCCCGCGGGTGGAGGCGGCCGGGCGAGCGGTTTCGGCTATGTGGGCGGGGTCAGCGGCGGACTGTCCTTCGGGCTGCGCGACTTCTGGGAGAAGTTCCCCGCCCAGCTCGACATCCGGGGCGCCGCGGGCGACGAGGCCGAGGTCACGCTGTGGCTGTGGTCGCCCGAGGCCCAGCCGATGGATCTGCGCTTCTACCACGACGGCATGGGCCAGGACACCTACGCCGAACAGCTCGAAGGACTCAACATCACCTACGAGGACTACGAGCCGAAGTTCGGCACCCCGTACGGCATCGCGCGCACCAGCGAGCTGATGTTCTGGGCCAACGGCGCCACACCGAGCGCGGAGACGCTGGTCGCCCAGGCAGCCGCCGTACGCACCCCGCCCCAACTGGCCGCCGGACCCGCCGATCTGGCCCGTGCCAAGGTCTTCGGCGGCCTGTTCGCCCCCGTGGACCGCTCGACCGCCGCCAAGGCGAAGATCGAGGACCATCTGGACTTCCTCTTCACTTACCACAAGGGCCAGGCCGAGCAGCGCCGCTGGTACGGCTTCTGGGACTACGGCGACATCATGCACACGTACGACGAGGACCGGCACCAGTGGCGGTACGACGTCGGCGGCTACGCCTGGGACAACTCCGAGCTGTCACCCGACCTATGGCTCTGGTACGCCTATCTGCGCTCCGGCCGGGCCGATGTCTTCCGGTTCGTGGAGGCCATGACCCGGCACACCGGCGAAGTGGACGCCTACCATCTCGGGAAGTGGGCCGGCCTCGGCACCCGGCACGGCGTACAGCACTTCGCGGACAGCGCCAAACAGCAGCGCATCTCCACCGCCGTCTACCGGCGTCCGTACTACTTCCTCACCGCCGACGAGCGCGTCGGCGACATCATGAGCGCCCTCGTCGACTCCGATGAGACCTTCCTCGTCCTCGACCCGCTGCGCAAGGTCCGCACCGACCCCGACTACGAACCGGACCCGCACGCCCTGGACATCGGCTTCGGCACCGACTGGAGCGGGCTGGCCGGGGCGTGGCTCACCGAATGGGAGCGGCGCGGCCCCAAGGCTGAGAAGGCCGAGGCCAGACTGCGCGGCACGATGGAGACCATCGCCGCGCAGCCCAACGGCTTCGTCCAGGGCTCCGGGCTCTACGACCTCTCCACCGGCAAGTACGCCGTCGCGACCGAGGCGAAGGTCAGCGTCTCCCATCTGTCCGCGGTCTTCGGCCTCGTCGAGATGTGCGCCGAGCTGATCGACCTGATCGACGTACCCGAGTTCAAGGAGGCGTGGCTGGACTACTGCCGCTACTTCAACGCCACCAAGGCCGAACAGAAGGCCCGCTACGGTACGGACTTCGGCTCGCTGCTGCTCTTCCAGGGCCACTCGAGGCTCGACGCCTACGCGGGGGCGCGGCTCAAGGACGAGGCGCTGATCAAACGCGCCTGGCAGAAGTTCTCCGGGGGCGACGGCTACCCCGACGCCACGACCGACTGGAGGACGGTCGAGCTGGAAGGGCCCGATGTGCTGGAGCCCGGGGTCGAGGCCGTCTGGGTGTCCACCAACTCCACCGCCCAGTACGGGCTGGCCGCGATCCAGAACCTCGCGCTGATCGGGGACAAGCTGCCCGGCTGAGCCTGATGGAAAGCTGGACAGACCGCAGACTGGAGAGATGGACTGGTGCCGTTACCGCTTCCGGAGCCACTGGGACCTCGACGCCCCGCCCGCCGCCGTCTATCGGCTGCTCGCCGCGGGCGACGAGTATCCCCGGTGGTGGCCGCAGGTCCGGGAGGCGGTCAGGAGCGACGAGCGGACCGGCATCGCCCGTTTCCGCTCCGTGATCCCGTACGACCTGGTCATCACCGTCCGCGAGGCGCGCCAGGACCCGGCGGCTGGGGTGCTGGAGCTGGCCTTCTCCGGCGATCTGGAGGGGTGGGCGCGCTGGACCGTGACCGCCTGCGGCAGCGGCGCGCGCGCCCTCTTCGAGCAGGATGTGGTGGTCCGCAAGCCGCTGCTGCGCCTCTTCGCGCTCCCCGGCCGCCCCCTCTTCCGCCTCAACCACGCGCTGATGATGCGCGGCGGGCGGCGAGGGCTGCGGGCCTACCTGGCCGCGCCGCCGCCCGGGGCGCATTCGGTTTGAACGAAACCCACCGCGACCTGTATTGTTCAGGTCGTTCCACCGGGGAGGACCCCACCGGGACACCCGGGGCGATTAGCTCAGTGGGAGAGCGCTTCGTTCACACCGAAGAGGTCACTGGTTCGAACCCAGTATCGCCCACCTCATGAGGCCGGGCCGCCAGCAGGCGGTCCGGCCTCAACCCCTATCCGGGCCTCGACGCCTATCCCGGCCTTGACACGTATCCGGGCCTCGGCACGTATCCGGCGGGCCTACGCCGCGGCGGGCAGCTCAGGCCGCATCGGCCAGGCCGGGTCGCACACCTCCTGCGAGCCGTTGAGCGCGAACCACGCCTGCAGACCGCGGGCCTGCGCCGCGTACCACACCGTCTGCCGGTCATGCAGCTCCGCGGGCGTCATCGTGCCCAGCCGGGAGGTGAAGCGGCGGCCCACCGCCCGCACCACTTCCAGGGCGGCCATGGCGTCCGCCGCCGCGTCATGCGCGCCCGTCAACTCCACGTCGTAATGGGCGCACAGATCGGTGAGCGTGCGGCGGCCCTTGCGATAACGGTCCAGGTGCTTGTCCAGCACGCGGGGGTCGAGGATGGCCAGTGAGCGCAGGGAGACATACGTGGACAGGCTCGCATTGCGGTGGCGCTTCAACTCCCGGTCCAGCAGGGTCAGATCGAACGGCGCGTTCATCACCACCACCGGGGTGCCCCGGGCGGACTGCTCGGCCAGCGCCCGCGCCACCTCGTCCACCACCGGCGCCGGCCACCTGCCGTGCCGCTGGAGATGCGCGTCGGTCAGCCCGTGTATGGCGCTCGCCGCCTCCGGCACCGGTATCCCCGGGCTCACCAGCCAGCGCCTGACCTCCGGCAGACTCCCGGCGCCCCGCTGGACCACCAAAGCGGCCGACACGATCCGGTCCTGCTCTACATCGATCCCTGTGGTCTCCGTGTCGAATGCGGCGAGAGGCCCCTCGAACCAGGACGGCATGGCCTCAACTCCTCGTGCTCGCTCACCAAATGGCAACTACGACCCCGCCCCACCTGGTGATACCCGTCGAGAGTGGGCCGAACCGCCGCCGTTTGCCGGGCTCCTGACGCGGAGACAACACAGGTGTACCAATCCGGCAATTCCGGAAGGCGCTCGACGACATGGCGTTCGCGCAGCCCGACCCGGCCACGCCGGCGAGCAGTCTGCTGTCCGAGCGGATCGCACCGCCGCGAGGCTCCCTCGCCACCACCGCCTGTATGGAGACCCTGCAGGTCGGCTATCTGCACGCGGTCGCGGCGGCCGCCGGCTGCTCCTTGGCGCAGCCCTTCCCCGACCACGGCATCGACTGGCACCTCAGCCACAGCGCGCGCGGGCACACCGTCGACGACGAAGTGACGATCAAGGTGCAGCTCAAGGCCACGTACCAGATCGCCCCCCGCCCGCCGGGGCCGACCTTCTCCTTCACCCTCGACAACGACCACCTGATCAAGCTGGCCCGGACCCCGGTCTCGGTCCACAAGATCCTCGTCGTGATGATCGTGCCGCGCGCCCGGGACGACTGGGTGCGCGCCGGCCACGACCGTCTGGCGCTGCGCCACTGCTGCTACTGGACCAACCTGGCCGGCCACCCCGTCACGGGCAGCCGCCGGACCACCGTGCGGATCCCGACCTCGAGGATCTTCGACGACCGCGCGCTCTGCGAGATCATGTCCCGGGTCGGGGCGGGAGGGAAACCCTGATGGACCGGTACCGCCCGACCGAGGAGCCCGCGCCCGCCGTGCCCACCCCGCCCCCGGACCAGGTGGACCCGGCCGTGCTCGGCGCCCTGCTGGCCCGGCACGGCTGGCGGCGGCGCGGGGGAGCGGTGGGGCGGTACGCGCGCTGGACACCGCCCGGCGACCTGTCCGGCGGCACCAGCGTGCTGGTGCCCGAAAGCCGGGAGTTCCCCGACAGCGGCGATCTGCTGGGCGAGGCGGTGACCGCGCTGGCCCGCAGCGCCGCCCCGTCCGCTCGCGAGGTGCTGATCGGCCTGGCGGTGCCCAGCGACGAGATCCGCTGGCGCCGCGAGGTGCCCGAGCCCCGTACGGGCGCTCCCGCCTGGACCGCGCACGAGCGGCTGCGCGCCGCCGCCCGCGCCACGCTGCTGGCCGGGGCGCTCGCCGCCCGGGGGCGGGCGGGCTACTACGGGGCGCGCCACCGCCGCGAGGCCGAGGCGTGGCTGGAGCACGTGCTGATCGGGCCGGCCGGGCCCGGCGGGCGCGAGCTGACCGTCTTCGTACCGGTGGAGCACGGGCGGGCCGTCACCGGGACTCTGCTGCGCGCGCTGTACGCGCTCCGTGACGCGGTGGACTACCAGCGGACTACCGGCAGGCAGGAGGCTTTCGACACCGCCGTGGAGGCGGGCGTGAGCCGTGAGCTGACCGAGGCCGTCGTCGCCCTCGTCGAGGGGACGGAAGGGGCCCGGGTGGCGCTGGAGTGGTCGCCCGGGGCCGGTCCGCCGCTCGGCTCGGCGGTCCGGCCGGAGCCGGTGGAGTTCAGCCCCGGCGATCTGCCGGCCCTGCGGGAGGCCGGCGCCCGCTACGAGCAGGCCGAGCCGTCGGTGCCGGTGCGGGTCACCGGTGCGGTGGTGCGGCTGCGCCGCACGGGACCGGGCGGCCCCGGGACGGTCCGGCTGCGGGTGCTCGCCGGCGCCGAGGTGGGGCAGGTGCGGATCGCGCTGGAGGAGGACGACTACCGGATCGCGGGACACGCGCATCTGGTGGGGCTGCCCATCCGGGTGAGCGGCAGGCTGGAGAGCCGGGGCGGGTTCCGGCGGATCACCGGCGCCAGGGACGTCACCCCGGTGCAGGTCGACGAGGCCGAGCGGGACCGGCTGCTGAAGTCGCTCCAGGAGAATCTGGACTTCTTCGAGGAGGCCTGCGGCGGCCCCGAGGAGGAGCACGGCGACGGATGCCCCGAGCCCTGACCGCGGGCCCTGTCCCGAGCCCTGACCGCGAGCCCTGGCGGCGGTCGCTCCCCGTAACCGTCCCCGTAACCGTTTCGCGGTCCGGCCCTCCGGCTCGGTACGATTCACGCTGCGCAGCAATCGCTGCTCCGAGTGATCCATCAGTCAGGAGAGACCGGTGTCAGACGTCCGTGTGAGCATCCAACGCGATTCCGAGCGGGAAGAGCGCGTGGTGACCACGGGCACTACGGCGGCGGACCTGTTCGACGGCGATCGCTCGATCGTGGCCGCGCGCGTCGGCGGGCAGCTGAAGGACCTGGCGTACGAGCTGGCCGAGGGCGATGAGGTCGAGCCGGTCGAGATCACCAGCCGGGACGGTCTGGACATCCTGCGCCACTCCACCGCGCATGTCATGGCGCAGGCCGTGCAGGAGCTCTTCCCGGAGGCCAAGCTCGGCATCGGCCCGCCGATCAAGGACGGCTTCTACTACGACTTCGACGTCGAGACCCCGTTCCACCCGGACGATCTCAAGCGCATCGAGAAGAAGATGCAGGAGATCATCAAGAGGGGCCAGCGGTTCTCCCGCCGTCCCGTCACCGACGAGGCCGCCCGCGAGGAGCTGGCGGCCGAGCCGTACAAGCTGGAGCTGATCGGGCTCAAGGGGTCGGCCGCGGATGCCGCCGAGGGCGCGTCGGCCGAGGTCGGCGCCGGTGAGCTGACCATCTACGACAACCTCGACGCGAAGAGCGGCGAGCTGTGCTGGCGTGACCTGTGCCGGGGGCCGCACCTGCCGACCACCCGGAACATCCCGGCGTTCAAGCTGATGCGCAGCGCCGCCGCGTACTGGCGCGGCAGCGAGCGCAACCCGCAGCTGCAGCGGCTCTACGGCACCGCCTGGCCGACCAAGGACGAGCTCAAGGCGTATCTGGACTTCCTGGTGGAGGCCGAGAAGCGAGACCACCGCAAGCTGGGCTCCGAGCTGGACCTGTTCTCCTTCCCCGACGAGCTGGGGTCGGGCCTCGCGGTGTTCCACCCCAAGGGCGGGATCATCCGCCGGGAGATGGAGGCGTACTCGCGGAAGCGGCACGAAGAGGCCGGCTACGAGTTCGTCAACACCCCGCATATCACCAAGGCCAAGCTGTTCGAGACCTCGGGGCACCTGCCGCACTACATGGAGGGCATGTTCCCCCCCATGGAGTTCGAGGGGCAGGACTACTACCTCAAGGCCATGAACTGCCCGATGCACAACCTGATCTTCCGGGCGCGCGGGCGGTCCTACCGAGAGCTGCCGCTGCGGCTGTTCGAGTTCGGCACGGTCTACCGCTACGAGAAGTCGGGCGTCGTCCACGGCCTCACCCGGGCCCGCGGCTTCACCCAGGACGACTCGCACATCTACTGCACCCGGGAGCAGGCGCCGGACGAGCTGGACTCCCTGCTCACCTTCGTGCTCGACCTGCTCCGCGACTACGGTCTGAACGACTTCTACCTGGAGCTGTCCACCCGCGACGACAGCGACAAGTTCATCGGGTCGGACGAGCAGTGGGCCGAGGCCACCGACCTGCTGCGGCAGGCCGCCGAGAAGCAGGGCCTCGAGCTGGTCATGGACCCGGGCGGCGCGGCGTACTACGGGCCCAAGATCTCGGTCCAGGCGAAGGACGCCATCGGCCGGACCTGGCAGATGTCGACCATCCAGGTCGACTTCAACCAGCCCGCCCGGTTCGAGCTGGAGTACACGGCGGCGGACGGCTCGCGGCAGCAGCCGATCATGCTCCACCGGGCCCTGTTCGGATCCATCGAGCGGTTCTTCGCGGTGCTGCTGGAGCACTACGCGGGCGCCTTCCCGGTCTGGCTCGCGCCGGTCCAGGCGGTGGGCATCCCGATCGGCGACAACCATGTGCCGTACCTGGAGGAGTTCGCGGCAGAGGCCAAGGCGAAGGGGCTGCGGGTCGAGGTCGACTCGTCTTCCGACCGGATGCAGAAGAAGATCCGCAATGCTCAGCGCGCCAAGACTCCGTTCATGATCATCGCTGGTGACGACGACATGGCGGCCGGGGCGGTCAGCTTCCGCTACCGGGACGGTTCGCAGAAGAACGGCATTCCGCGTGACCAGGCCATCGCCGAGATCGTTGACGCTGTGGAGCGCCGGATCCAGGTGTGATGTGGTCCCCGCCGACGCGGGGGTGATCCGGACCTTTGCCGTGGCCCGCACCTGCCGACCACGTGGTCCCCGCATGCGCGGGGTGCATTCGAGGGGCGGCCCCGAACGGGGTCGCCCCTCACCGCATCCTGATCAGCCCCGGACGAATATGCTGGCCCGCATGACGAGTGAGCCGGAGCAGCAGATCGGAGTGGGGACGCCCGACGCGTTCCAGCGCCTGTGGACACCCCACCGGATGGCGTACATCCAAGGCGAGAACAAGCCCACCGGGCCGGGTGCCGGGGACGGCTGCCCCTTCTGCTCCATTCCGGAGAAGTCCGATGAGGACGGACTGATTCTCGCTCGGGGCCGGCATGTCTACGCCGTGCTGAACCTGTACCCGTACAACGGCGGACACCTCATGGTCGTCCCCTTCCGGCACGTCGCCGACTACACCGAGCTGAACGCCGACGAGACGGTCGAGCTCGCGGAGTTCACCAAGGGCGCCATGGTCGCGCTGCGTACCGCCTCGGGTGCGCACGGTTTCAATATCGGCATGAACCAAGGGACGGTCGCGGGCGCCGGGATCGCCGCCCATCTGCATCAGCATGTGGTGCCGCGCTGGGGCGGGGACACCAACTTCATGCCCGTCGTCGGCCACACCAAGGTGCTGCCGCAACTGCTGGCCGACACCCGCCGGATGCTCGCCGACGCCTGGCCGCAGGCGTAACCTCCGGCCCTCCTACGGCTACGGCCCCGACAGCGACGGCCCCGGGCCCCGGCAGCGATGCCGAGGCCCGGGGCCGCCTGTCGCTTACGCGCCGCAGAGCCTTACGCGTCGTAGAGGTCGGCCTTCTTCGGGGCCACGTCCTGAACCTGGCCGCTGAGCGCCAGGGAGCGGTTGCCGAAGCGCTCGGTGTCCACGCCGTGGTTCTTCAGCACGCCGATCGCCGCCTCGTGGACCACCCGCAGCACCGGGGTGGCGGTGCGCAGCGCGTCGTCCGCCATGAAGCGGTGCCGCCAGGGCTTGTCCGCCCAGGCGTGGCGCAGGCCGAACGGCTCGGGGAGGGCCAGCTTGCCGCCCAGGTAGTCCAGCAGCGGCGGGTACCAGGTGAAGGGGGCGCGGACGGCCAGCCGCACCACCTCCCTCGCGTTCACCAGCGGCAGTGGTATGGACTTGGTCTCCCAGAACTTGAAGGTCTTGCTGACCGTCTTGGAGGGCGCGGAGGGCTTGGTGGTGAACAGGGGGTTCACCGGTCCCAGCGCATGGCCGGTGACCTCGATCCGCATCGTTTTGTGCAGCAGGGTCACCGTGATCAGCAGGGTGAGCACCAACTGGCCGTCCCAGAGGACGAACTGCACGCCCAGATAGTGCCGGTCGCCGGAGTTGAACTGCTGCTCGTCGCAGATGCGCTGCAGCTCGACGCCCTTTATCTGGAAGCCCTCCTCCTCCGAGGTGCCGCCGCGCTCCACCGACTTGGCCCCTTCGGTGATGGGCGAGACCACCCAGTGGCGCACGGAGGGGGTGGGGAAGCCTCCGGTGTGCAGCGGGGTGCGCTCCAGCAGCCGCAACTGGTCATGGATCGCGCGTATCACGTCCCAGCTGCGGAACGGGTCGATCTCCTTGTCGGGGTCGGCCGACACCAGGTCCTCGGCGAGCTGCCAGCTGCCCCAGCGCGTGCCCATGCCGAGTATCCCCTTGGGGCCGGCGTAGAAGACGATATTGCTGTACTGCTCCGCGGTGAGCTTGTGCAGCGCCTTGCGCAGCTCCTCGGCCGAGGTCTGGCCGGGGTGGTTCGGGACGGTCTCGGGGACCTTGGCGCCTATCCCGCCGCCCGAGAGGAGGCCGCTCCAGGCCTCCCGGAGGTTCTTGGCCGTGCGCTCGCTGATCTGCTTGGCCACGTACCACCCGATGACGGGGGCGACGACCACGCCGCGCAGATACAGGCCCCAGAACCCGTCGAAGGGGAGCTTGACCAGGAAGATGAGGGTCACCACGGCGAGCGCCGCCATCAGGAGGGTGCCCAGCGCCCCCATCCGCTTGTCCTGGGACCCGGCGATGGTGCGCCGCAGCTGGAAGGCGCCGAGCCACAGCAGCACTCCGGGGAGGAAGAGCAGCCCGAAGATCACCATGACGGCGGTGAGCCGGGCGTCCCGCGTCTTGCGGATGCGGTTGGCCGCCAGGCAGTGCTCGACTACCGTCTGCGGCTCCATGCCGAAGGACTGGATCACCTGGCCGCGGCCGCCGCCGAGCATCCGCAGCTGCACCGCGCGCGAGAACGCCTCGCCCAGGTTGGGCTCGAACAGAGAGATCTTCGGTGGCTTGACCTCGGAGACCGTCCACTCCGAATTGGCATCGAGAATCTTGGCCACCGGGCTGTCGCGGTAGGCGGCCGAGGCGAGCGCCTGCGTCACCTCGGTCTGGCCTGCCGCGCCGGAGAGCGGGATCTGCGCTCCCGGGCTGAAGTCGAATACGTCCGCCGTCACCAACGCCCCCAATACCGCATGCTGCTTGAGCTGCGACCTCAGCGTATCGGGGGTGTGCCGTCCCTGTCGCCAGGGCGTCACGTCCCTGTGGACAACTACCCACAATCGACCCGGCCGCACCGAGCCGGTCTGTGGACAGCCGCCCGCCCCAAGCGAGTTGGGGCGGGCGCTCGGCGAAGACGCCTCAGGCTTCGGCCTGTTCCCGGATCCGGTCGGCGACCTGCGTGGGCATCGCCTCGTGCCGGGCGTAGGAGCGGTTGAACCGTCCGGTGCCGTGCGACAGCGAGCGCAGGTCGACCGCGTAGCGGCCGATCTCGATCTCCGGCACCTCGGCGCGGATCAGCGTCTGGCCGCCGCCCGACTGCTCGGTTCCCACGACCCGGCCGCGCCGCCCCGACAGATCGCTCATCACCGCGCCGACGTAGTCGTCGGACACCAGCACCGACACCTCGACCACCGGCTCCAGCAGATGGATCCGGGTGTCGGCGGCGGCCTCCCGCAGCGCGAGCGCGCCCGCCGTCTGGAAGGCGGCGTCGGAGGAGTCCACCGAATGCGCCTTGCCGTCCAGCAGGGTCACCCGCACATCGACCAGGGGATAGCCCGCGGCCACCCCCCGCGCCGCCTGTGCGCGTACGCCCTTCTCGACGGACGGGATGAACTGCCGGGGCACCGCCCCGCCCACGACCTTGTCCACGAACTCGATGCCGGAGCCCTCGGGCAGCGGCTCCACCTCGATCTCGCAGATCGCGTACTGTCCGTGCCCGCCCGACTGCTTGACGTGCCGCCCGCGCCCGGCGGACCGGGCCCCGAACGTCTCGCGCAGCGACACCTTGTACGGCACCGCGTCCACCTGTACGCCGTACCGGGAGCGCAGCCGCTCCAGTGCGACGTCCATGTGGGCCTCGCCCAGACACCACAGCACCACCTGATGGGTGTCCTGGTTCTGCTCCAGGCGCATCGTCGGGTCCTCGGCGACCAGCCGCCCGAGTCCCTGGGAGAGCTTGTCCTCGTCCGCCTTGCTGTGGGCCCGGATCGCGACGGGCAGCAGCGGATCGGGCATCTCCCAGGGCTCCATGAGCAGCGGCTGGTCCTTGGCCGAGAGGGTGTCCCCGGTCTCGGCGCGGTTCAGCTTGGCGACGCAGGCCAGATCGCCCGCGATGGCCTGGCTGAGCATGCGCTGCGCCTTGCCGAAGGGCGCGGAGAGGGCGCCGACCCGCTCGTCCACGTCGTGGTCCTCATGGCCGCGGTCCTCCAGGCCGTGCCCGGACACATGGACGGTCTCGTCCGGGCGCAGCGTCCCGGAGAAGACCCGCACCAGGGAGATCCGGCCGACATACGGGTCCGAGGAGGTCTTGACGACCTCGGCGGCCAGCGGGCCCTCGGGGTCGCAGGTCAGCCGCGGGCAGGGCTTGCCCTGCGGGGTGGTGACGGTGGGCGCCTCCCGTTCCAGGGGGGTCGGGAAGCCGCCGGTGATCAGCTCGAGCAGCTCGGTGGTGCCCAGGCCCTGCTTGGATCCCTCGGCGGCGGGCGCGGCGGCCAGCACGGGGTGGAAGGAGCCGCGCGCGACGGCCTTCTCCAGGTCTCCGATGAGCGTCTTGACGTCGATCTCCTCGCCGCTGAGATAGCGGTCCATGAGGGTTTCGTCCTCGCTCTCGGAGATGATCCCCTCGATGAGCCGGTTGCGCGCCTCCTCGATCAGCGGCAGCTGGTCGGGGGTCGGTGTCGCCTCGGTCCGTACGCCCGAGGCGTAGTCGTACACCTGCTGCGACAGCAGGCCGATCAGCCCCGTCACAGGGGCGTGACCATCCGGTCCTGCCTCGCCGCGCAGCGGCAGATACAGCGGGAGCACCGCGTCCGGGTCATCGCCGCCGAACGTCTGCCGGCACAGCTCGGTCATCTCCTCGAAGGAGGCGCGCGCCGCCTCCAGATGCGTGATGACCAGGGCGCGCGGCATCCCGACCGCCGCGCACTCGTCCCACACCATGCGGGTCGCGCCCGCGATGCCCAGGGCGTCCTGGGATGCCGATACGACGAAGAGGGCCGCGTCCGCTGCCCGCAGACCGGCCCTCAGCTCCCCGACGAAGTCGGCATACCCCGGGGTATCCAGAAGGTTGACCTTCACCCCGTCCCATTCGACGGGGACGAGGGACAGCTGGACCGAGCGCTGCTGCCGGTGCTCGATCTCGTCGTAGTCGGACAGGCATCCGCCGTCCTCGACTCTGCCCGCCCGGTTGATCGCGCCGGTCGCCAGCGCGAGGGCCTCCACCAGTGTCGTCTTGCCGGAACCACTGTGGCCGACCAGCACCACGTTCCGCACCGAGCCGGGCCGGTCGGCCGTCGCCGCCCTGCCGGCGGCCCCTGATTGCGTGCTCGTTTTGTCGCCCATGTCTCGCCTCCAGGTCGACATCTGCGATACTTCGAGCTTTCCACCGAGGTCATGGTGCGTCCATACGTCGCACATCTGGGCGTCGCCCGATGCGTGCGCGGCGGCCCCTCGGGGCGTGACTACGATGGGCCAGCCGGTGGCCTGTTGACCACCCGGCCCGTTTCGACCCCCGGGAAGGCCATGCTGAACAAGTACGCGCGTGCATTCTTCACGCGTGTTCTCACCCCGTTCGCCGCCCTGCTCATCCGCCTCGGGGTCAGCCCCGACGCGGTGACCCTCGCTGGGACGGGTGGTGTGGTCGCGGGTGCCCTGGTCTTCTACCCGCGGGGTGAGTTCTTCTGGGGCACGGTCGTCATCACCCTCTTCGTCTTCTCGGACCTGGTCGACGGCAATATGGCGCGGCAGCTGGGGCGCTCCAGCCGCTGGGGGGCGTTTCTCGACTCCACGCTCGACCGGGTCGCCGACGGCGCGATCTTCGGCGGTCTGGCGCTGTGGTATGCCGGGAGCGGGGACGACAATGTGCTGTGTGCGGTGACGATCTTCTGCCTGGCCAGCGGTCAGGTGGTGTCGTACACCAAGGCCAGGGGCGAGAGCATCGGGCTGCCGGTCAAGGTCAACGGGCTCGTGGAGCGCGCCGAGCGGCTGGTGATCTCGCTGGTGGCCTGCGGCTTCTCCGGGCTGCACAAGTTCGGTGTGCCGGGTATCGACATTCTGCTGCCGATCGCGCTGTGGATCGTGGCCGTCGGCAGCGCGGTGACCTTGATCCAGCGTGTGGTGACGGTGCGCCGTGAGGCCGCCGAGGCGGACGCGGCGGACCGGGCGGTGGTCCAGGGAGGCGAGTCGCGGTGAGCGAGAAGCTGACCGACGCGCTGTACGGGCTCGGCTGGAGCACGGTCAAAAAGCTCCCCGAACCGGTCGCTGTGGCGCTGGGGCAGCGGATCGCCGATCTGGCGTGGAAGCGGCGCGGCAAGGGCGTGCTGCGCCTGGAGGCCAATCTCGCCCGCGTTGTCCCCGACGCCTCCCCGCGGCGCCTGGCCGAGCTGTCCCGGGCCGGGATGCGCTCGTATCTGCGCTACTGGATGGAGTCCTTCCGGCTGCCGGCCTGGAGCGAGCAGCGCGTCCGCGGTGGCTTCGACCCCGAGGGCCTGCACAACCTCACGGACGGTCTGGCGAGCGGCCGCGGGGTGGTGCTGGCGCTGCCGCACCTGGCCAACTGGGACCTGGCCGGGGCCTGGGTCACCACCGAGCTTGGCGTGCCGTTCACCACGGTCGCGGAACGGCTCAAGCCCGAGTCGCTGTACGACCGCTTCGTGGCCTACCGCGAGGGCCTGGGCATGGAGGTGCTGCCGCACACCGGCGGCAGCGCCTTCGGGACGCTGGCGCGGCGGCTGCGGGAGGGCGGTCTGGTGTGCCTGGTCGCGGACCGGGACCTGTCGGCATCCGGTGTTGAGGTGAAGTTCTTCGGCGAGTCGGCCAAGATGCCCGCCGGGCCCGCCATACTGGCGGCAAGGACGGGTGCGCTGCTGCTGCCGGTCACCCTCTGGTACGACGCGTCCCCGGTCATGCGGGGACGGGTGCATCCGCCCATCGAGGTCCCCTCGACGGGCACCAGCGCGGAGCAGGCCGCGGCCATGACGCAGGAGCTCGCTGACGTGTTCGCCTCCGGGATCGCCGAACATCCGCAGGACTGGCACATGCTCCAGCGGCTGTGGCTGGCGGATCTCGAGCCCCGTCCCGCCGGCGCTCCGGACGCCGACGACAGCTCCGGAACGGAGAAGCCGTGAGGATCGGGACATGAGGATCGGGACATGAGAATCGGGATCGTCTGCCCGTACTCGTGGGACGTCCCCGGCGGCGTGCAGTTCCACATCCGCGACCTGGCCGAGCATCTGATCCGGCTCGGGCACGGGGTGTCGGTGCTGGCCCCTGCGGACGACGACACACCGCTGCCGCCGTACGTGGTCTCCGCCGGGCGCGCCGTGCCGGTGCCGTACAACGGCTCGGTCGCGCGGCTCAACTTCGGCTTCCTCTCGGCGGCACGGGTGCGGCGCTGGCTGCACGATGGCGCGTTCGACGTGATCCACATCCATGAGCCCGCCTCGCCCTCGCTCGGCCTGCTCGCCTGCTGGGCGGCCCAGGGCCCGATCGTCGCGACTTTTCACACCTCGAACCCTCGTTCCCGGGCGATGATCGCCGCGTATCCGATCCTGCAGCCCGCGCTGGAGAAGATCAGCGCCCGGATCGCGGTGAGCGAGTACGCGCGGCGGACGCTGGTGGAGCATCTGGGCGGGGATGCGGTCGTCATCCCCAACGGCGTCGATGTGCGCTTCTTCGCCGACGCCGAGCCCAAGAGCGAGTGGCAGGGCGAGACGATCGGGTTCATGGGCCGTATCGACGAGCCCCGGAAGGGTCTGCCGGTCCTGATGCGGGCCCTGCCGAAGATCCTCGCCGCCCGGCCCCGGACCCGGCTGCTGGTCGCCGGGCGCGGCGACGAGAAGGAGGCCGTGGCCACGCTGCCCGAGCGGATGCGCCGCCGGGTGGAGTTCCTCGGCATGGTCAGCGACGAGGACAAGGCGCGGCTGCTGCGCAGCGTGGATGTGTACGTCGCGCCGAACACGGGCGGGGAGAGCTTCGGCATCATCCTCGTCGAGGCCATGTCGGCGGGCGCGCCCGTACTGGCCAGTGACCTGGACGCGTTCGCGCAGGTGCTGGACGGGGGAGCGGCGGGGCAACTGTTCGGAAACGAGGACGCGGACGCGCTGGCGCAGGCCGCGATCCGGCTGCTGGACGACCCGGAGCGGCGCGCGGAGCTGCGGGAGCGGGGGAGCCGGCATGTGCGCCGCTTCGACTGGGACACGGTCGGGGCGGACATTCTGGCGGTGTACGAGACGGTGACGGACGGGGCGGCATCGGTGGCCGCCGATGAGCGCGTCGGGCTGCGGGCCCGGCTGGGACGGCTGGCCAGGGATTAGGGCCTGGGCGCCGGGTGGGCGGGGGTTTGGGGCCTAGGCGGTAGCGTGGCGCGGCGTGACCACTTTGATCTGGATCGCGTCCGTATTGGTCCTCGTCGCCGTCTATCTGAGCTGGACCGCCGGGCGTCTTGACCGGCTGCACAGCCGGCTGGACGCGGCGCGGGCGGCGCTCGACGCGCAGCTGCTGCGCCGGGCCTCGGTCGCGCAGGAGCTGGCCACCGCCGGGGTGCTCGATCCGGCGTCCTCGATCGTGCTGTACCAGGCCGCGCATGCGGCGCGGCAGGCGGAGGAGGAGCAGCGCGAGGTCGCCGAGAGCGAGCTGAGCCAGGCGCTGCGCGCGGTGTTCGCGGAGGATGCGCAGGTCGATGTGGTGCGCGAGGCGCCGGGGGGCGAGGCGGCGCTGGGCGAGCTGACGGAGGCCGTGCGGCGGGTGCCGATGGCCCGGCGGTTCCACAATGACGCGGTGCGCGCGGCGCGGGCGCTGCGCCGGCACCGTAAGGTGCGCTGGTTCCGGCTCGCGGGCCATGCGCCGTTCCCGATGGCCTTTGAGATGGACGACGAGCCTCCGGCGGCCTTCGCGCGGCCTGGGTGGGCTGAGGCCGGGTGAGCTGAGACCGGGGCCGATACCAGGGGCCGACACCGGGTGAGCTGAGGCCACCGGCCTGCGATTGGCCCTTGTCCGGGGAGCACCCGGGCGGCTTTTGTCTATCGAACGGCCCTACGATGGGCTCATCACACATTCATCATCGAGTGAGGTCAAACGTGTCCATCACGCCCGCCAGCACGCCCCAGACCCCGGAGACCGGCACCGCGCGCGTCAAGCGCGGCATGGCCGAGCAGCTCAAGGGCGGCGTGATCATGGACGTCGTCACGCCCGAGGAAGCGAAGATCGCTGAGGACGCGGGCGCCGTCGCGGTCATGGCCCTCGAGCGCGTCCCGGCCGATATCCGCAAGGACGGCGGCGTGGCCCGTATGTCCGACCCGGACATGATCGATGGGATCATCAACGCGGTCTCCATCCCGGTGATGGCCAAGTCCCGGATCGGGCACTTCGTCGAGGCGCAGGTGCTTCAGGCCCTCGGGGTGGACTACATCGACGAGTCCGAGGTCCTGACCCCCGCCGACGAGGTCAACCACAGCGACAAGTGGTCCTTCACCACGCCGTTCGTCTGTGGCGCCACCAACCTGGGCGAGGCGCTGCGCCGTATCGCCGAGGGCGCGGCCATGATCCGTTCGAAGGGTGAGGCCGGCACCGGCAACGTCGTCGAGGCGGTCCGCCACCTGCGCCAGATCAAGGGCGAGATCGCCCGGCTCAAGGGCCTCGACAACCACGAGCTGTACGCCGCGGCCAAGGAGCTCCGCGCCCCGTACGAGCTGGTCGCGGAGGTCGCCGAGCTCGGCAAGCTGCCGGTCGTGCTGTTCTCCGCCGGTGGTGTGGCCACCCCGGCCGACGCCGCGCTGATGCGCCAGCTCGGCGCCGAGGGCGTCTTCGTGGGCTCCGGCATCTTCAAGTCCGGCGACCCGGCCAAGCGCGCCGCCGCGATCGTGAAGGCCACCACCTTCTACGACGACCCCAAGGTCGTCGCGGACGTCTCCCGCAACCTGGGCGAGGCCATGGTCGGCATCAACTGCGACACCCTTCCCGAGGGCGAGCGCTACGCCAACCGCGGCTGGTAAACGGACCGGCTGGTAACGGACCAGCCGGTATCGAACCGACCGCTTGCCGGTGGACGGCCCGCGCGGGCCGTCTGCCTCTTCCCCGCTCCGTCCCGAGAGGTTTTATGTCCATCGGAGTGCTCGCCCTGCAGGGCGATGTCCGCGAACACCTCGCCGCGCTCGCCGCGGCCGGCGCCGAGGCCCGGCCGGTCCGCCGGGCCGAGGAGCTCGCCGAGGTCCAAGGGCTGGTGATCCCCGGCGGGGAGTCCACCACCATGTCCAAGCTCGCCGTCATCTTCGGGGTGCTGGAGCCGCTCCGGGAGCGGGTGCGCGCCGGGATGCCGGTGTACGGCACCTGCGCGGGCATGATCATGGTCGCGGACAAGATCCTCGACGGCCGGGACGACCAGGAGACCTTCGGCGGCATCGACATGACCGTCCGCCGCAACGCCTTCGGCCGCCAGAACGAGTCCTTCGAGGCCGCGATCGAGGTCGAGGGCATCGAGGGCGGCCCGGTCGAGGGTGTCTTCATCCGGGCGCCGTGGGTCGAGTCCGTGGGCGCGGGGGTCGACGTGCTCGCGACATACGGGGACCACGCCGTCGCCGTGCGGCAGGGGAATGTGCTCGCGACGTCGTTCCACCCCGAACTGACCGGCGATCACCGGGTACACGCGTTGTTCGCGGACATCGTGAGGTCGGCGGGATGACGCCGTCCCGGTAGGATCTCAGGCGTTCGTACAGCAATGGGTTGAGCGAAGGAGACAGGCGGATGTCCGGCCACTCTAAATGGGCTACGACGAAGCACAAGAAGGCCGTGATCGACGCCAAGCGCGGCAAGCTCTTCGCCAAGCTCATCAAGAACATCGAGGTCGCGGCCCGCACCGGCGGCGCCGACCCCGACGGCAACCCCACCCTCTTCGACGCCATCCAGAAGGCGAAGAAGCAGTCCGTGCCGAACAAGAACATCGACAGCGCGGTCAAGCGCGGCGCGGGGCTCGAGGCGGGCGGCGCCGAGTACGAGACGATCATGTACGAGGGCTACGGGCCGAACGGTGTCGCGGTGCTCATCGAGTGCCTGACCGACAACCGCAACCGCGCCGCCTCCGATGTGCGCGTCGCCATGACGCGCAACGGCGGGTCCATGGCGGACCCGGGTTCGGTTTCGTACCTGTTCAACCGCAAGGGCGTGGTGATCGTCCCCAAGGGTGAGCTGAGCGAGGACGACGTGCTGGGCGCGGTGCTGGACGCGGGCGCCGAGGAGGTCAACGACCTCGGCGAGTCCTTCGAGGTGATCAGCGAGGCCACCGACCTGGTCGGAGTCCGTACCGCGCTCCAGAAGGAGGGCATCGACTACGACTCGGCCGAGGCGAACTTCGTGCCCACCATGCAGGTCCAGCTGGAGGAGGACGGGGCGCGGAAGATCTTCAAGCTGATCGACGCGCTGGAGGACAGCGACGACGTGCAGAACGTCTTCGCCAACTTCGACGTCACCGACGAGGTCATGGCCAAGGTGGACGCCTGAGGCGACACCAGCGGCACACGGGTCGGCGGGGACACACACCCCACCGGCCCGTCGTTGTCAGTGGCGCCGGATACGCTGCCGAGCAGGTGATCGACGGCTGAAATCGACAGCCGAGACAGCGGCGATGGGGAGGGGCGCGGTGCGGGTGCTGGGCGTGGACCCGGGGCTGACCCGGTGCGGTGTCGGCGTGGTCGACGGGGTCGCGGGCCGACCGCTGCGGATGATCGGGGTCGGCGTCATACGGACTCCGGCGGACGCCCCGATCGGCGATCGCCTCGTCGAGATCGAGCGCGGCCTGGAGGAGTGGCTGGAGGCCCACCGGCCCGAAGTCGTGGCGGTGGAGCGGGTGTTCAGCCAGCACAATGTGCAGACCGTCATGGGCACCGCCCAGGCGAGCGCGGTCGCGATGCTCTGCGCCGCCCGCCGTGGGCTGCCGGTCGCGCTGCACACGCCCAGCGAGGTCAAGGCGGCCGTGACCGGGTCGGGGCGCGCCGACAAGGCGCAGGTCGGCTCGATGGTCACCCGGCTGCTGCGGCTCGACGCACCACCGAAACCCGCCGACGCCGCCGACGCGCTGGCCCTCGCCATCTGCCACATCTGGCGGGCGCCCGCGATGAACCGGCTCCAGCGGGCCGTCGCCGCCCACCGCACCACGAAAGGCCGTATTTCATGATCGCGTTCGTTTCCGGCCCGGTCGCGGCCGTCGGCCCGGACACCGCCGTCGTCGAGGTCGGCGGGATCGGCATGGCCGTCCAGTGCGCTCCGAACACGCTGGCCGGGCTGCGCGTCGGCCAGCCCACCCGGCTGGCCACCTCCCTCGTGGTCCGCGAGGACTCGCTCACCCTCTACGGCTTCGCGGACGACGACGAGCGCCAGGTCTTCGAGCTGCTGCAGACCGCCAGCGGGGTCGGCCCCAGGCTCGCCCAGGCCATGCTGGCCGTCCACTCGCCCGACGCGCTGCGGCTCGCCGTCGCCACCGGCGACGAGAAATCGCTGACCGCCGTCCCCGGCATCGGCAAGAAGGGCGCGCAGCGGCTGCTGCTCGAGCTGAAGGACCGGCTCGGCGAGCCGGTGGGCCGCCCCGGCGGGCCGGCCGCCCCCGTGTCGGGCTGGAGCGATCAGCTGCACACCGCCCTCGTCGGCCTCGGATACGCGCCGAGGGAGGCCGAGGACGCGGTCGCGGCCGTCGCCCCGCAGGCCGAGGCCGCCGTGGCCGCGGGCGGCAGCCCGCAGGTGGCGCAGCTGCTGCGGGCCGCCCTGCAGACCCTGAACCGGGCCCGCTGACCGCGGGCCGCCCCGCAGACCCTGACCCGGCCCGGCGACCGCCCCGTGCACCAGGCCGCACTGCCCAATACGACATCCCGATACGACATCGCGAGGCGAGACTTTCGTGAACTGGGACGAGACCGCACCGGCCACCGCCGACGACGCCGGCACCGGCCGGCTGGTGGGCGCCGACGCCGACGGCGAGGACCAGGCGGTCGAGGCCGCGCTGCGCCCCAAGGACCTGGGCGAGTTCGTCGGCCAGGAGCGGGTTCGCGAGCAGCTTGACCTGGTCCTGAAGGCGGCCCGGCAGCGCGGCGGGACGGCCGACCATGTGCTGCTGTCCGGCGCGCCCGGCCTCGGCAAGACCACTCTGTCGATGATCATCGCCGCCGAGATGGGCGCCCCCATCCGGATCACCTCGGGCCCCGCCATCCAGCACGCCGGCGACCTCGCCGCGATCCTGTCCTCGCTCACCGAGGGCGAGGTGCTGTTCCTCGACGAGATCCACCGCATGTCCCGGCCCGCCGAGGAGATGCTGTACATGGCGATGGAGGACTTCCGCGTCGATGTGATCGTCGGCAAGGGCCCCGGCGCCACCGCCATCCCCCTGGAGCTGCCGCCGTTCACCCTGGTCGGCGCCACCACCCGGGCCGGGCTGCTGCCGCCCCCGCTGCGTGACCGCTTCGGCTTCACCGGCCATATGGAGTTCTACGCCCCCGCCGAGCTGGAGCGCGTCATCCACCGCTCCGCCGGGCTGCTGGACGTCGTCATCGATGCCGAGGGCGCGGGCGAGATCGCCGGGCGCTCCCGCGGCACCCCGCGTATCGCCAACCGGCTGCTGCGCCGAGTGCGGGACTACGCCCAGGTCAAGGCGGACGGCCTGATCACCCCCGAGATCGCGGCCCGCGCCCTGGATGTGTACGACGTGGACGGCCGCGGCCTGGACCGGCTGGACCGCGCGGTGCTGACCGCCCTGCTCAAGCTGTTCGGCGGCGGCCCGGTCGGGCTGTCGACCCTGGCGGTCGCGGTGGGGGAGGAGCGGGAGACGGTCGAGGAGGTCGCCGAGCCCTTCCTGGTCCGCGAGGGCCTGCTGGCCCGTACGCCCAGGGGCCGGATCGCCACGCCTGCGGCCTGGACCCACCTGGGGCTGACCCCGCCGCAGCAGGGCGGCGCGGCCCAGCAGGGACTTTTCGAGGGCTGAAAAGGGTTAAAAGGCTGAGAAGGCCGGAGACGGAGAGCTGAGCGGCCTGAGACGGCTGATAGCCGATTATGGTCGGGTGAGGAACCCACATGCCGCGCCGGGCGTTGTTCCATAGGCGCGGGCTCGCTTAGACTCCGCCGATGCCGTTCGTATGCCGTCCGTGACCGGTGCGGCATGACCACCCCATAGTCCAGGCCGCGTCCCCGCGGTCGTGCGAAGGAATTTCCGTCCCGTGTATATGACTCTCCTGCCGTTCATCGTGCTCATCGGGGCCATGTTCCTGATGACCCGGTCGGCCAAGAACAAGCAGCGCCAGGCCGCACAGATGCGTGACCAGATGGGCCCGGGCACCGGCGTGCGGACCATCGGCGGCATGTACGCCACGGTCAAGGAGGTCCACGAGGACGCGGTCCTCCTCGAGGTCGCTCCCGGCGTGCACGCCTTCTACGCGAAGAACGCGGTGGGAGCCGTCCTCGACGACGCCGAGTACAACCGGATCGTGCACGGGATCGATCCCGAAGACACCGACGCCGCTGCCGACCTGGACACCGACGACGCTGCCGACGACACCCCTGTCGTCCCCGATGACGCCTCCTCGCTCACCGAGGCCGAGGACGAGACGGCCGACACCGAGGCGGCGGACGAGGACAAGAAGACCGACCTCAGCAAGCCGTCGGCCGCGGCCGACGCGCCGAAGGAGGACAAGCGGGACGACGACGCCGACGCCAAGTAGTACCGCTCCGGGAACCGTGGCGCGCCACCGCTCGGCGCGCCGCGGTTCCCGGACGGTCTAGGCTCCGGCGGGGGTTCGTCCCACAAGACTTCGTGGCCGCCCGGCGCACACCCGATGCCGGGCGGTTGGACAGGGAGATTACGAGAAGGTGGCAGCACCGAAGAAGGGCCGCAGGTCCTCCGGGTCACAGGGCAGGCCCGGGCGCGCCCTGGTCGCGATCCTGGTAGCCATCGTGGCGCTCACCGCGGGGATGTTCATCTCCGGTCACACCAAGCCACGGCTGGGCATCGACCTGGCAGGCGGCACCAGCTTCACGCTGGAGGCCAAGAACCAACCGGGCAAGCCCAACGCGATCAACTCGGACAACATGAACACCGCCGTCAACATCATCGAGCGGCGGGTCAACGGTCTGGGTGTGTCCGAGGCCGAGGTCCAGACGCAGGGCGACAAGCACATCATCGTGAACATCCCCAAGGGGATGGATGCGAAACAGGCCCGTACGCAGGTCGGCACCACCGCCCAGCTCTACTTCCGCCCGGTGGTGACCTACACCGACGGCAAGAAGACCAAGCCCACCACCAGCCCCACGCCGACCGCGACCGGCACGGGCAAGAACAACAACAAGGGCGACGACAAGGGCAAGGCGTCGTCCACCCCGACGGCCACGGCCACCTCGGGCGCGACTGGTACCCCGAGTGGGTCCAGTGCCTCGAGCAGCAGCCAGGGGCGGGCCGTCTCCGAGGGCCTGAAGGCCGACAAGACGCCCAGCGCCTCGGAGAGCCCCAGCGCCTCCAGCAGCCCCAAGGCGAGCGAGACGCCCAAGGCGACCGAGACCCCCAAGGGCGACTCCGCCAAGGCCGACGATCTGACCAAGCAGCTCGCGGACCTGGAGTGCACCACCCCGGCGGACCGGGCCAAGGCGCGGGAGAAGGCCGCCGGCGCCAAGCCGGGCGATTCCGTCGTCGCCTGTGACCGGGACGGCACGCGCAAGTTCATCCTCGGCCCGTCCCAGGTGGAGGGCACCGACGTCAAGGACGCCGCGTCCGTCTACGACAGCCAGGGCGGCGGGGGCTGGATCGTCGAGCTCAACTTCACCGGCAAGGGCGGGAAGAAGTGGGCCAAGGTGACCGGCGAGCTGGCCAAGCAGCAGCCGCCGCAGAACCAGTTCGCCATCGTCCTGGACGGTGAGGTCTACTCCGACCCCAGGGTCGACGAGTCCATCGTCGGCGGCCGGGCCCAGATCTCCGGCCCTGGCTTCGACCAGAAGAACACCTCGGACCTGGCCAACGTGCTGTCCTACGGCGCGCTGCCGCTGTCGTTCGACATCGCGGACGAGACCACCGTCTCCGCCGCGCTCGGCGGTGAGCAGCTGGAGGCCGGTCTGATCGCGGGCGCCATCGGCCTCGCGCTCGTGGTGGTCTACCTGGTCGTCTACTACCGGGGTCTGGCGCTGATCGCCCTGGCCAGCCTCGCGGTCTCCGCCGTCCTGAGCTACACGATCATGGTGCTGCTCGGCCCGGGTATCGGCTTCGCGCTGAACCTGCCGGCCGTCTGTGGTGCGATCGTCGCGATCGGTATCACGGCCGACTCCTTCATCGTGTACTTCGAGCGCATAAGGGACGAGATCCGCGAGGGCCGCACGCTGCGTCCGGCCGTGGAGCGCGGCTGGCCGCGCGCCCGGCGCACCATCCTGGTGTCCGACTTCGTGTCGTTCCTCGCGGCCGCGGTGCTCTACATCGTGACGGTCGGCAAGGTGCAGGGCTTCGCCTTCACCCTGGGCCTCACCACGCTGCTGGACGTCGTGGTGGTGTTCCTGTTCACCAAGCCGCTGATGACGATCCTCGCCCGGCGCAAGTTCTTCGCGAGCGGTCACCCGTGGTCCGGCCTGGATCCGCGGCGTCTGGGCGCCAAGCCGCCGCTGCGCCGCAGCCGCCGCAGCACCGCCCCCGCCCCCGCCGACCCGAAGGAGGCGTGAGATGTCGCGACTCGGAACTCTCGGCGCCAAGCTCTACCGAGGCGAGGTCGGCTACGACTTCGTCGCCAAACGGAAGATCTGGTACGGCATCTCGATACTGATCACCATCACGGCGATCGTGGGCCTGGCGGTGCGCGGGCTCAACCTGGGCATCGAGTTCTCCGGCGGAGCGGTCTTCGAGACTCCCAAGACCAGCGTGTCGGCCTCCCACGCCCGTGAGGTGGCGGAGTCGGCGTCCGGCGGCCACACCGCGGTCGTCCAGGAGCTCGGCCGTGGCGGGCTGCGGATCCAGATCAGCGAGCTGGGCACCAAGGAGGCCCTGCCGGTCCAGGAGAAGCTCGCCAAGGAGCTGGACGTCAAGACCAGCGAGATCGAAACCCAGCTGGTCGGCCCGAGCTGGGGTGAGGAGATCGCCAACAAGGCCTGGCAGGGCCTGGCGATCTTCATGGTCCTGGTGGTGATCTATCTCGCCATCGCCTTCGAATGGCGGATGGCCCTTGCCGCACTGATCGCGCTCATCCACGACCTCACCATCACGGTCGGGGTGTACGCGCTGGTCGGCTTCGAGGTCACCCCGGGTACCGTGATCGGTCTGCTGACCATCCTCGGTTATTCGCTCTATGACACCGTCGTCGTCTTCGACGGGCTCAAGGAAGCGTCGAAGGACCTCACCAAGCAGACCCGCTTCACCTACAGCGAGATCGCCAACCGCAGCCTCAACTCGACCCTGGTGCGTTCCATCAACACCACGGTCGTGGCGCTGCTGCCGGTCGGCGCGCTGCTGTTCATCGGCGGCGGGGCGCTGGGCGCGGGCATGCTCAACGACATCTCGCTGGCCCTGTTCGTCGGCCTCGCGGCCGGTGCGTACTCCTCGATCTTCATCGCCACCCCGCTGGTGGCCGATCTCAAGGAGCGCGACCCGCAGATGAAGGCCCTGGCCAAGCGGGTGCGCGCCAAGCGCGCCTCCGCCGCGGCCAAGGCCGACACGGAGGGAGAGCAGCAGCCGCAGGACGTCACCCCGCAGCCGCGCGCCGAGGACGGCGACGCGCCCACCCCCGCCGCGGCGGGTGCGGGCCCGCGCCGCCAGCCGACGTCGCGCGGCCGGGGCCGTGGCCGGCCGTCGGGGAAGCGCCGATGAGCGCCGGGACGACCGACCCCGCGCTCGGCGGCCTCGACGGTGAGGAGCTGCGCGGGCTGCTGCTCAGCCGGATCCTGGATGTGCCGGACTATCCGAAGCCGGGGGTGATGTTCAAGGACATCACCCCGCTGCTGGCCGACGCCACGGCCTTCGGCGCGCTGACCCACGCACTCGCCGAGCTGTGCACCAGGCACGGCGCCACCAAGGTCGTGGGCCTGGAGGCGCGCGGCTTCATCCTGGCCGCCCCGGCCGCGGTGCGCGCCGGGATCGGCTTCGTACCCGTGCGCAAGGCGGGCAAGCTCCCCGGAGCGACCCTGGGCCAGGCGTACGAGCTGGAGTACGGCACCGCGGAGATCGAGATCCACACCGACGCGCTGGTCGCCGGCGACCGGGTCCTGGTGATCGACGATGTGCTGGCCACCGGCGGCACCGCCGAGGCGTCGCTGCGGCTCATCCGCCGCTCCGGCGCCGAGGTCGCCGGGGTCGCGGTGCTGCTGGAGCTCGGCTTCCTCGAAGGCCGCAGCCGCCTCCTCCCGGTGCTCGACAGCGCGCCCCTGGAGGCCCTGATCACGGTCTGAGCCGTGCCGTCACCTTGAGGGTGGGGAGCCGTGGTGACACGGTCCCCACCCTCAGTGATGCGGGCTCTGGGGCTGCCGGGAGGCAAGTGGAGTGGCGGGATCGATACCATGGCATCCTGGCCTCTTTGAGGCCCGGACCGCCTGAGGAGTGCCCTTGCCAGACGAGGCCCAGCCGCTCTCCGCCGCGCAACCGGCAGAGCCGACCGCCGTCGCCAAGTCCACGGCGGCCCCCGAGGTGCCCAAGAACAGCGAGGCGCCCCCTCGGCCGGAGCCTTCCGCGCCGCGCCCCCCGGCGGAGCGTACAAGCGGCTCACGCCCCGCGCCGGCCCCTCGCCCGCTGCAGAGCCCCAGCCCCAGAGCAGGCTCCTCCAACCGGGTCCGCGCCCGGCTCGCCCGCCTCGGTGTGCAGCGCTCCAGCCCGTACAACCCCGTCCTGGAGCCGCTGCTGCGCATCGTGCGCGGCAACGATCCCAAGGCCGACGCCTCGACCCTGCGCCAGATCGAGCGGGCGTACCAGGTCGCCGAGCGCTGGCACCGCGGCCAGAAGCGCAAGAGCGGCGATCCGTACATCACCCATCCGCTCGCGGTGACCACGATCCTGGCCGAGCTGGGTATGGATCCGGCCACTTTGATGGCCGGTCTGCTGCATGACACCGTCGAGGACACCGAGTACGGCCTGGACACCCTGCGCCGCGACTTCGGCGATCAGGTCGCCCTGCTCGTGGACGGCGTCACCAAGCTGGACAAGGTCAAGTTCGGCGAGGCGGCGCAGGCCGAAACCGTGCGCAAGATGGTCGTCGCCATGGCCAAGGACCCGCGCGTCCTGGTCATCAAGCTCGCCGACCGGCTGCACAACATGCGCACCATGCGCTATCTCAAGCGGGAGAAGCAGGAGAAGAAGGCCCGCGAGACGCTGGAGATCTACGCCCCGCTCGCCCATCGCCTGGGCATGAACACGATCAAGTGGGAGCTTGAGGACCTCGCCTTCGCGATCCTCTACCCCAAGATGTACGACGAGATCGTGCGGCTGGTCGCCGAGCGCGCCCCCAAGCGGGACGAATACCTCGCCGTCGTCACCGACCAGGTCCAGGGCGATCTGCGCGCGGCCCGTATCAAGGCGACCGTCACCGGCCGCCCGAAGCACTACTACTCGGTCTACCAGAAGATGATCGTGCGCGGCCGCGACTTCGCCGAGATCTACGACCTGGTGGGCATCCGGGTGCTCGTCGACACCGTCCGCGACTGCTACGCGGCGCTCGGGACCATCCACGCGCGGTGGAACCCGGTGCCCGGGCGGTTCAAGGACTACATCGCGATGCCCAAGTTCAACATGTACCAGTCGCTGCACACGACGGTCATCGGGCCCAGCGGCAAGCCGGTCGAGCTGCAGATCCGCACCTTCGACATGCACCGCCGCGCCGAGTACGGCATCGCCGCGCACTGGAAGTACAAGCAGGAGGCCGTCGCCGGCGCGTCCAAGGTGCGTACCGACGTGCCCAAGCGGGCCGGCAAGGACGACGCCATCAACGACATGGCGTGGCTGCGGCAGCTGCTGGACTGGCAGAAGGAGACCGAGGACCCGGGCGAGTTCCTGGAGTCGCTGCGCTTCGACCTGTCCCGTAACGAGGTCTTCGTCTTCACGCCCAAGGGCGATGTCATAGCGCTGCCGGCCGGGGCCACCCCGGTGGACTTCGCGTACGCGGTGCACACCGAGGTCGGCCACCGCACCATAGGGGCCCGGGTCAACGGACGGCTCGTGCCGCTCGAGTCGACCCTGGACAACGGCGATCTGGTGGAGGTCTTCACCTCCAAGGCGCCCGGGGCCGGACCCTCCCGGGACTGGCTGGGCTTCGTCAAGTCCCCGCGCGCCCGTAACAAGATCCGCGCCTGGTTCTCCAAGGAGCGCCGAGACGAGGCCATCGAGCAGGGCAAGGACGCCATCGTGCGGGCCATGCGCAAGCAGAACCTGCCGATCCAGCGGATCCTGACGGGCGACTCGCTGGTCACCCTGGCCCATGAGATGCGCTACCCCGACATCTCCTCGCTGTACGCGGCCATCGGCGAGGGCCATGTCTCCGCGCAGAACGTCGTCGGCAAGCTGGTGCAGGCCCTCGGCGGCGAGGAGGCGGCCAACGAGGACATCGCCGAGACCGCGCCGCCGATCCGCGGCCGCGGCAAGCGCCGCTCCAGCGCCGACCCGGGCGTCGTGGTCAAGGGCGTCGACGACGTATGGGTCAAGCTGGCCCGGTGCTGTACGCCCGTGCCCGGCGACCCCATCATCGGCTTCGTCACCCGCGGCAGCGGCGTCTCCGTCCACCGCGCCGACTGTGTCAACGTCGACTCGCTCTCCCAGCAGCCGGAGCGGATGCTGGACGTCGAGTGGGCGCCCACCCAGTCCTCCGTCTTCCTGGTCGCCATCCAGGTCGAGGCGCTGGACCGGTCCCGGCTGCTGTCCGATGTCACCCGCGTGCTGTCCGACCAGCACGTCAACATCCTGTCCGCCGCCGTGCAGACCTCCCGCGACCGGGTCGCCACCTCGCGCTTCACCTTCGAGATGGGCGACCCCAAGCACCTGGGCCATGTCCTGAAGGCCGTACGGGGCGTCGAGGGCGTCTACGACGTGTACCGGGTGACCTCGGCGCGCCAGCGCTGAGCCGGCGGGCCGGGGGCGGACGGGGGCGGGAGGGGACGGGATGACGGACCGGGATCTCCTGGGCGGCCGGTACCGGCTGTTACGGAAGATCGGCCTCGGCGGGATGGGCGTGGTCTACGAGGCGCTGGACTCGACGCTCGACCGCCGGGTGGCCGTCAAGGTCCTGCCGTCGGCCGCCGGTGAGGGGTCGGGCGGGGACGAGCGGCTGGAGCGCTTCCGCCTGGAGGCCCAGGCCCTGGCCCGGATCAGCCACCCCAATGTGGTGGCGGTGTACGACACCGGTCGCCAGGACAGCGGGCCGTATCTGGTCATGGAGCTGCTGGAGGGCGTGGAGCTGCAGCGGCTGGTGGACGTATGCGGGCCGCTGGAGCCGGATGTGGCCCGCTGGATCGCCTCGGGGATGAGCGCCGCGCTGACCGCGGCCCACGCGGCGGGCGTGCTCCACCGCGACGTCAAACCGTCGAACGTGCGCATCACCCTGTCGGGGCGCGTGGTCCTCCAGGACTTCGGGCTGGCCAGGCTGATGGAGGGGGCGGGCATCACCCGGGCCGGCGGGCTGGTCGGCACCCCGCAGTACATGGCGCCCGAGGTCATGCGCGGCGAGCGGCCCGCACCCCGGTCGGACCTCTACGGCCTGGGCCTGTGCCTGTATCTGATGCTCACCGGCGAGCCGCCGCTCGGCCCGGTCGAGGACATCGGGGCCGTCGTGGAGCGGGCCCTCGACCACGGTGTGCCGCAGCTGTACGGCCGCCGGGGGATCCCCGACCGGCTGGCCTACCTCGTCGACATCCTCTGCGCCTGGGATCCGCAGACGCGCCCCGAGGACGCCGCGGGGTTGCAGGCCACGCTCGCGGCCTCCTCCGAGATGGAGGCGCGCGTCGTCGAGCTGGTCCAGCGCTGCGTACGCGAGCAGGCGATCGCCCTGGCCGACCAGACGCTGTCCGCCGCGTCCCTGGCCGTCGAGCCCCGCCTGGGCCTCGAGGCCGCCGAGGGCATGGGACACCCGGCGCCGCTGTCCCTCAGCGATGCCACCCGGCAGGTGGTCATGGCCGGTATGACGGCGGAGAACGCGGTGTCCCGGCTGCGCGAGGCGGTCAATCTCGTCCAGCGGGGCGAACTGCAGGAGGCGGTGCGCATGCTCACCGCCGTGACCAAGGTGTGCTCCCGGGCGCTGGGCGACGACCACCCCACCACCCTGACGAGCCAGTACTGGCAGGCGGTGTGTCTGGCGCGGCTGGGCGCGGGAGGTGCGGCGCTGACGCTGTTCGCGCAGGTGAGCACCCACATCGAAACGGGGAGGGACGAGGGACGTGGCTGAGCTGAGAGTGTCGGCCGACGGCGCCGACCAGGAGGCCGAGCTCCGGTCGCTGCTGCGCTGGCTGCGCGAGGACGAGTCGCTGGAGCGGCTGGTGGGCGGCCGGGTGGGCGCCGCGGGGCCGGCCGTGCCCGGCCAGATGGGCACCGGCTTCGATGTGCTGCAGCTCGTACTCGGCACCGGCCTGTCCGGCGCGGCCCTCGCCGTCTCCATCCTCCAGTGGCGCGACGCCCGGCGCACCCGGCCCGTGCTCACCCTGCGCCGCGGCGATATCGAGGTGGACATCCCGCCGCAGGCGGCCGCCGACGAGGACACCGTACGGCGGATCGTCGCGCTGCTTGAGGCGCCCGAGACCGGCGAGGGGACCGGGAGCGATGACTCAGCTGCCTGACCCGGCCGCGTCCAGAGCCGTGCTCATCGGCACCTCCGCGTACGAGCACCTGGAACAGCTCCCGGCCGTCGCCGCCAACCTCCGCGACCTCGCCGAAGCCCTCGGCGACCCCATGCTGTGGGGCCTCCCCGGGGAGCACCGGACCGTGGTGGCCGACCCCCAGGACCCGCCCTCGATGCTCGACCCCGTGCACCGGGCCGGGCAGGAGGCCACCGACACCCTGCTCGTGTACTTCTCGGGCCACGGCCTGCGCGACAGCGACTCGGCCGACCTCTTCCTCGCGCTCAGCGGCTCCCGCGAGAACACGGGCTATACGGCGGTGGCGTACGAGCATCTGCGCGCCGCCATCCGGGCCTCCAGCGCCCGCCGCCGGGTGCTGATCCTCGACTGCTGTTTCAGCGGCCGCGCCGCCCGCACCCTCGGTGGCGGCGACGACGCCCTGCCGGCCCATGTGGCCGTCGACGGCGCGTATGTGCTCACCGCCTCGCCCCGCGACCGCGTGGCGCTGGCGCCCGACGGCGAACCGCACACCGCCTTCACCGGGGAGCTGCTGGACATCCTGCGGCTCGGCATCAACGGCGGACCCGAGCTGATCGATCTCGACACCCTCTACGGGGCGCTCCACCAGCGGCTCAGGGCGAAGAACCGGCCACTGCCCCAGCGCCGTCAGGAGAACCACATCGGGCGGCTCCCACTCGTCCGCAACCGGGCCCGCGATACGGTGCGCTCCCCGGCGGGGCCCGTACTGGACTCCGATGTCCGCGCGGCCATGGTCGCCGCGGGTCTTGGCCTGGCCCGCAGGCTCCGCGCCGTGGGCCGGCACCGCGACGCGTTGCCCGTGCTGCGGCTGGCGCTGCGGGAGCGTACGCCGCAGGGGGAGGGCAGCACCTTCGCGGTGCAGCTGGAGCTCTCCGAACTGCTCGCCGACACGGGGCAGACCCGGGAGGCGATCGAGGTGCTGGAGCAGGCGTTCCACCAGACACACCGGAGCTTCGGCCCCGAGGCGGTCCTCGTCTGCCGCAGACTGGCCGATCTGCTCCAGGAGTCCGGTAACCACATCCAGGCGTGCGAAGTGCTCAAGCACGCGCTGGACCTCGCCGAGAACGGGCGAACGGCCCCGGTGCGCAGTGCACCGGAGCCGTTCCCCTACGGTCGCGTGGCCGGGCCGGACGTCCGGCTGCCGGCGCCCGGCCCACTGCCGTTTGGCACATCAGCCACCAATTGAGGAACCCCGATGGCGAGCAACCACCTCCGCGAGAGCGGCGGCGGTTTAGCCGCAAAGGGGCTCAGCCGCCGAACTCCTCCAGGCCCTTGAGCGCCTGGTCCAGCAGCGCCTGCCGGCCCTCCAGCTCCTTGGCCAGCTTGTCGGCCTTGGCGTTGTTGCCCGCCGCGCGCGCGGCGTCGATCTGCCCGCGCAGCTTGTCCACGGCGTCCTGAAGCTGACCGGTCAGCCCCTGGGCGCGCGCCCGCGCCTCGGGGTTGGTACGCCGCCACTCGGTCTCTTCGGCGTCCTGAAGGGCGCGCTCCACCGCGTGCAGCCGGCCCTCGATCCGCGCCCGGGCGTCCCGCGGCACATGGCCGATGGCCTCCCACCGCTCATTGACCGAGCGGAAGGCCGCCCGAGCCGACTTGAGATCGGAGACCGGAAGCAGCTTCTCCGCCTCGACGACCAGCTCTTCCTTGCGGGTCAGATTCTCCCGCTGCTCGGCGTCCCGCTCGGCGAAGACCTGGCTGCGGGCCTGGAAGAAGACGTCCTGCGCACCGCGGAACCGGTTCCACAGGTCGTCCTCCGCCTCGCGCTGGGCGCGGCCCGCCGCCTTCCACTCCGACATCAGGTCCCGGTACCGGGCGGCGGTCGGACCCCAGTCCGTGGAGTCGGACAGCGACTCGGCCTCGGCGACCAGCTTCTCCTTGGTCTGCCGGGCCGTCTCGCGCTGCGCGTCCAGCGAGGCGAAGTGCGCCTTGCGCCGCTTGGAGAACGCCGAGCGGGCATGCGAGAAGCGGTGCCACAGCTCGTCGTCGGTGCGGCGGTCCAGGCGCGGCAGGCCCTTCCAGGTGTCGACCAGCGCGCGCAGCCGCTCCCCGGCGGACCGCCACTGCTCGCTGGCGGCCAGCTCCTCGGCCTCGGTGACCAGCGCCTCCTTGGCCCGGCGGGCCTCGTCGGTCTGGACCGCCTTGGCCGCGCGGCGCTCCTCCCGGCGCGCCTCGACATCGCTCGTGAGCTTGTCGAGCCGCTTCTTGAGCGCGGCCAGGTCGCCGACCACATGGTGCTCGTCGACCTGGTGGCGAATGTGCTCGATGGCCGCCGTGGCGTCCTTGGCCGACAGGTCCGTGGTCTGCACCCGGCGCTCGAGGAGCTCGATCTCGACGACCAGTCCGTCGTACTTGCGCTCGAAGTAGGCGAGGGCCTCTTCAGGAGATCCCGCCTGCCACGATCCGACGACCTGCTCACCGTCGGCCGTACGCACGTACACGGTCCCCGCCTCGTCGACGCGGCCCCAAGGCTCGCTGCTCACAGCGCCTCCTCCACATGATGCCGGGGCGGGCGCGCGGCCCGCCGGCATCGTCCACAGTTTCTTCCGGCCGGGATCCACCCGCACCGGTCTCGCAGCAGGGTGCTCCGGCTGCGGCAGACACCCTGCACAACGCCAACATAGGCGAACGGTGGCCCGGCTGTCCGTATCCTGCGCGACCGAAATTTCGCAGTACGCGCGCCGGGGTCGGTCAGGACTTGCCGACCGTCGCCTTGTTGATCAGCACGGTGGCGTTCGGAGCGGTGTTCCCGGTCTGGGGGTCCGGCGCCGCCGCGCCCGCGTCGGAGATCTTCTTGAGGACCTGCATGCTCTCCTCGTCGAGGGTCCCGAAGGGCGTGTAGTACGGCGGGAGCTCGCTGTCCTTGTAGACCAGGAAGAACTGGCTGCCGCCGCTGTTCTTGCCCTTCTTGGTCTGCGGGTCGTACTGGTTGGCCATCGCGACCGTACCGGCCGGGTACTTGTTCCCCTTGATCCTTGAATCCTTCAGGTTCTCGTCCGGGATGGTGTAGCCCGGGTCGCCCATACCGGTGCCCATCGGGTCACCGCACTGGAGCACATAGATCCCCTGGGGCGTCAGCCGGTGGCACTTGGTGTGGTCGAAGTAGCCCTTCCCGGCCAGGAAATTGAAGGAGTTCACGGTGTGCGGGGCCTTGGCCGCGTCCATGGTGACGGTCATGTCACCGCAGGTGGTCTCCAGCTTCATGGCGTACGTGGCCGACTGGTCGACGGTGAGCGCCGGCTCCTTCTTCCACGACATGGCCTTCGGCTTCTTGTCCCCCGCCTCCTTGGCCCCCTTGGCGCACGGGTCCGGCGCCTTGGTCGTGGGGGTGGGGGAGGGCGTGGGCATCGTGGGCTCGGTGGCCTTGTCCGCCTTGTCGGACTTCTTGTCGCCGTCCCCGCCGGACAGCGCGCTGACCGCGGTCACCACGCCGCCCGCCGCCAGGACCACGGCGAGCGTGGACGCGATCACCACATAGCGCCGGCGCTGCTTGTTCCGGGCCGCCTCCCGGCGGTTCTGCTGCCGAAGGTACTTCTCCCGTGCGAGCTGCCTCCGACGCTGCTCGTTACTGACCACCGGGTCGTCTCCCTCATGCCGTATGCCGTCGCTGACGTATGTGATGACTCGGCCGTACCGTATACGGGTTCGCTGTGGCGGGAGCGCCGCCGGTAGGCTCTGAGAGGCCGACTTTCACTTCTGCCAGACGACTATTAAGGACGATCGTGCTCATTGCCGGGTTCCCCGCCGGGGCCTGGGGGACCAACTGCTACCTGGTCGCCCCTGCCGCCGGCGAGGAGTGCGTGATCATCGACCCGGGCCATTTGGCGGCCCAGGGCGTCGAAGAGGCACTGGCCAAGCATCGGCTCAAGCCCGTCGCCGTCGTCCTCACCCACGGCCATATCGACCACGTCGCCTCGGTGGTCCCGGTCTGCGGCGCCCACGACGTGCCGGCCTGGATCCACCCGGCCGACCGCTACATGATGAGCGACCCCGAGAAGGCCTTCGGGCGTTCCATCGGGCTGCGGCTCATGGGCGAGCTGACCGTGGGGGAGCCGGACGACGTCAAGGAGCTGACCGACGGCGCCCGGCTGGACCTGGCCGGTCTCGAGTTCTCCGTCGCGCACGCCCCGGGCCATACCAAGGGGTCGGTGACCTTCAGGCTGCCCGAGCGGGCGGACGTCCCGTCCGTCTTCTTCGCGGGCGACCTGCTCTTCGCCGGCTCCATCGGACGCACCGATCTGCCCGGCGGCGACCACGCCGAGATCCTCGAGTCCCTGGCCCGTGTGGTCCTGCCGCTCGACGACTCGACCGTGGTGCTGTCCGGCCACGGCCCCCAGACCAGCATCGGCCGCGAGCGCGCCACCAACCCGTTTCTGCGGGAGGTGGCCGCCGGCCTCGGAGACGACGGCGCCCCGGCGCCCGCTCCGCGACGAGGAATGTGACGAGAGACCTTCCGTGAGCACCTTCAAGGCCCCCCGGGGCACGTATGACCTGATCCCGCCGGACTCCGCGACCTACCTCGCGGTGCGCGACGCCATCTCCGCCCCGCTCAAGCGCTCCGGCTACGGCTATGTGGAGACGCCCGGCTTCGAGAACGTCGAGCTCTTCGCGCGCGGCGTCGGCGAGTCCACCGACATCGTCACCAAGGAGATGTACACCCTCACCACCAAGGGCGGCGACCAGCTGGCGCTGCGCCCCGAGGGCACCGCCTCCGTGCTGCGCGCCGCGCTGGAGGCCAACCTGCACAAGGCCGGCAACCTGCCGGTCAAGCTCTGGTACTCCGGCTCGTACTACCGCTACGAGCGCCCGCAGAAGGGCCGCTACCGCCACTTCTCGCAGGTCGGCGCCGAGGCGATCGGCGCCGAGGACCCGGCGCTCGACGCCGAGCTGATCATCCTGGCCCACGACGCGTACCGCTCGCTGGGGCTGCGGAACTTCCGGATCCTGCTGAACTCCCTGGGCGACACCACCTGCCGCCCCGCCTACCGGGCCGCCCTCCAGGACTTTCTGCGCGGCCTGGAGCTGGACGACGACACCCGGGGCCGGATCGAGATCAACCCGCTGCGGGTCCTGGACGACAAGCGCGAAGCGGTGCAGAAGCAGCTGGTCGGCGCGCCGATGCTCGGTGACCACCTGTGCGAGGCGTGCAAGGAGTACCACGAGCAGGTGCGCGAGCTGCTGACCGCCGAGGGCGTGGCCTTCGAGGACGACCCCAAGCTGGTGCGCGGCCTGGACTACTACACCCGCACCACCTTCGAGTTCGTCCACGACGGGCTCGGCTCGCAGTCCGCGGTCGGCGGCGGCGGCCGCTACGACGGCCTGTCGGAGATGATCGGCGGACCGGCGCTGCCCTCGGTGGGCTGGGCGCTCGGCGTGGACCGTACGGTGCTGGCGCTGGAGGCCGAGGGCGTCGAACTCGACCTGCCGTCCGCCACCAGCGTCTTCGCGGTGCCGCTCGGCGAGGAGGCGCGCAGAGTGCTGTTCGGCGCGGTCACCGGGCTGCGCCGGGCGGGGGTCGCGACGGACTTCGCGTACGGCGGCAAGGGCGTGAAGGCCGCGATGAAGGCCGCGAACCGCAGCGGGGCGCGGCTCGCGGTCATCGCGGGGGAGCGGGACCTCGCGGAAGGCGTCGTCCAGCTCAAGGACCTCGAGTCGGGCGAGCAGACGGCGGTCCCGCTGGACGGCCTGGTCGAGGCGGTCAACGCCCGCCTCGGCTGACCCGCCGACGCCCGGGGCCGCCCCCGGCTCGCCAACGAATCCGCTGACGAATCCGCGCCCACCGTCAACTCGGCGGGCGCGGATTCACTCTGTCAAAGAGAGGCGATGGTGGCGGTCCGGAAACTCTCCGCGTGTGCCCCGCTGAGGCGGCTTATGCCCACCGAACGGGGGACGGAGGAGGATGGCCGAGACCGTGCCGCATTTCGGCGGGGGCGGTCCGGACGTCCCCGATGCGGCAGAATGTCCGGTGCCCCGACGGGGGCGACACATGGACTCGGTGGGACGACGGAACGGCGATATGGCGACGACAGCGGTGGATGAGGTGCAGTCCGACGAGGCGCGGCAGGACGACGCGCGGGTCGCGGTCGGAGGCGGTCGCGCCTTCGCCCTGCTGCTCGTGATCACCGGTGCGCTCGGGCTGCTGGCCGCGTGGGTCATCACGATCGACAAGAACAAGATCCTCGAGGCCAAGGCCGTGGGCAAGAGCTTCACGCCCGGCTGCAGCCTCAACCCCATCGTCTCCTGCGGCAACATCATGGAGAGCGAGCAGGCCCATGCGTTCGGCTTCCCGAACCCCATGCTCGGCCTGGTCGCCTACGGGATCGTGATCTGCGTGGGGATGTCCCTGCTGGCCGGGGCCCGCTTCCCGCGCTGGTACTGGCTGACGTTCAACGCGGGCACTTTGTTCGGTGTCGGATTCTGCACCTGGCTCCAGTACCAGTCGCTGTACGTCATCGGCTCGCTGTGCCTGTGGTGCTGCCTGGCCTGGGTCGCCACCATCGTGCTGTTCTGCTACGTCACCGGCAAGAACATCAAGCACGGCTTCCTGCCCGCGCCGGACGGGCTGCGGCGCGGGCTGCTGGAGTTCCACTGGGTGGTGCCGGTGCTGTGGGTCGGCGTCATCGGCATGCTGATCCTGACCCGGTGGTGGGACTTCTGGACCGGCGCCCAGGGGTGAGACGAGGGGTGAGGCGCCCTTCCCGCCAGGCGCTGTCAGTGCGGTGACATAGGCTTCCCGGGTGGAGCCAGACCTGTTCACCGCCGCCGCAGAGGAACGCCAGGAGAAGGACCCGTCCAGCAGTCCCCTGGCCGTGCGCATGCGCCCGCGCACGCTTGACGAGGTTGTCGGCCAGCAGCATCTGCTGCGGCCCGGCTCCCCGCTGCGGCGGCTCGTCGGCGAGGGCAGCGGCGGTCCGGCCGGTCCGTCTTCGGTTTTCCTGTGGGGCCCGCCCGGCATCGGCAAGACGACCCTGGCGTACGTCGTCAGCCAGGCCACCAAGAAGCGCTTTGTCGAGCTGTCGGCGATCACCGCGGGCGTGAAGGAGGTGCGGGCCGTCATCGACGGCGCGCGCCGCTCCTCCGGGGCGTACGGGCGGGAGACCGTGCTCTTCCTCGACGAGATCCACCGCTTCAGCAAGGCCCAGCAGGATTCGCTGCTGCCCGCCGTCGAGAACCGCTGGGTCACGCTCATCGCCGCCACGACGGAGAACCCGTACTTCTCCGTCATCTCCCCCCTGCTGTCCCGCTCGCTGCTGCTCACCCTGGAGCCGCTGACCGACGACGACCTGCGCGGACTGCTGAGCCGCGCGCTGACCGACGAGCGCGGCCTCGGCGGTGCGGTCACGCTCCCCGAGGACGCCGAGGGCCATCTGCTGCGGATCGCGGGCGGCGACGCGCGGCGCGCGCTGACCGCCCTGGAGGCGGGCGCCGGCGCGGCGCTGGCCAAGGGCGAGCCCGCGATCACCCTGACGACGCTGGAGGAGGCGGTCGACCGCGCCGCGGTCAAGTACGACCGCGCGGGCGACCAGCACTACGACGTGGCCAGCGCCCTGATCAAGTCCATCCGCGGCTCGGACGTCGACGCGGCGCTGCACTATCTGGCCCGGATGATCGAGGCGGGCGAGGATCCGCGGTTCATCGCCCGGCGGCTGATGATCTCCGCGAGCGAGGACATCGGGCTCGCCGACCCGACCGCTCTGCAGACGGCGGTGGCCGCCGCCCAGGCGGTCGCGCTGATCGGCTTCCCCGAGGCGGCGCTGACCCTCGGCCACGCCACGGTGGCGCTGGCGCTGGCCCCGAAGTCCAACGCGGTCACGCGCGCGATAGGCGACGCCCTCGCCGACGTCCGCGCGGGGCTGGCCGGTCCGGTCCCGCCGCATCTGCGTGACGGCCACTACAAGGGCGCCGAAAAGCTCGGCCATGCGCAGGGCTATCTCTACCCGCACGATCTGCCCGGGGGGATCGCGGCGCAGCAGTACGCGCCGGACAAGATCCACGGCAAGCGGTACTACGAGCCGACGCGGTACGGGGCGGAAGCGCGCTACGCGGACGTGGTCGAGCGCGTACGCGCCCGCCTCCGCGGGGAGCCCCCACCCCCACGCCCGCCCCAGCCCGCACCGGCGGAGCCCCCCGCCCCGCGCACGGCGCAGCCCGCAGCCGCGCCATCGCCCGCCGCCCAGCCCGGCGGCGCCGCCGAGGGTTCCACCCCGGTCGACCAGCCGGTCCCGGGCGGCTCCGGCGGTCCGGCCGACACCGACGGTTCGGACGGTCCGGCACCTGGCGGCCCGGCCACGGCCGGGGCGTCCTAGCGCCGCCGCCCGCGGCCGGCCCGGCACCGCCGAGCCCGGCTCTGGCACAGCAGCCGTCGCGCGCGGCGCAGCCCGGGGAGGGCGTGGACGGTGAGGCGTCCGGCGGAGTCGGCCGCCGGGCCCCTAGTCCGCCGCCGCGTCGAAGAGCGCGTGCATCGCGCGGCGGAGTTCGGAGATGTTCCGTACCGGCTCCGGGAAGTCGAAGCGCGCGTCGAAGGGGTTGCCGGGGGCGTCGGGGAAGCGGACGCGGAGGCCGAAGCGGTCCAGGGCCACGGGGATCGCGCGGCCGCGCATGCCGCAGGCGCGGTCCGGGTGGTCGCCGAGGAGGGAGCACAGGCCGCGCATCTGGTCGTCGTGCGCCGCGTGCAGATGCTGCAGCAGCTCGGCCTCGTGCGGGGCGAGCGGGTCGGGGGCGGCCGTCGCGAAGTCGTCCGGCTCGACCGCGTCCGCGCCCCACAGGTCGTCCACGCACGCCTCGCCGACCTCCAGCCGCAGCAGCGCCCATCCGCCGCCGCCCCCGGCCAGCGCCTCGCCGATGCCGAGCAGTTCGCCGAGCGGCCCGCCTGCGGGGGCCAGCAGGGCCGCGGCCGCCGCGCGCTCCCGGTCGCGTACGGGCGTGAGCCACCCTCCGACCCAGGCGCGTCCGCGGATCCGGTGGGCGACCGCGACCGGGGCGACGTCCGTGATCTCCATCACGCAGGTCGCCTCGTCGTCCTGGGCGTAAGCCGCGGCGCGGGCGGCGGCCGAGCCGCCGGGGACCAGCAGGAGCACATCGCCGTCGGGGGAGACGGCGCGGGCGGCGGGGGCGTGGGCCCCCAGGTCGTCCATGCTCTCGACGGTCTTGGCGGCGGGAGTGGCGCCGGGAATGGTGAGCGAGGCCGTAGCCTTGGACTCCACGAGAGTACGTACCCGCTCCGCCGCCGATGGCCGCGGAGCTTCTTCCCCGGGACGCGGCTGACCCTCCTCGGTGCTCTGACCAGCGCTGGGCAGGGGGATCCCAGGTCGAAACATGCGTCCTCCTCGGCTAAGGTAAGGCTCACCTAACTTATATCGGAGGTTCGTTCCCCGTGCCCAACCAGTCGCGTCCCAAGGTCAAGAAGTCGCGAGCACTCGGCGTCGCGCTGACCCCGAAGGCCGTCAAGTACTTCGAGGCCCGCCCCTACCCGCCGGGCGAGCACGGCCGGGGCCGCAAGCAGAACAGCGACTACAAGGTCCGGCTGCTCGAGAAGCAGCGTCTGCGCGCTCAGTACGACATCAGCGAGCGCCAGATGGCCCGTGCCTACGACCGCGCCCGCAAGGCCGAAGGCAAGACGGGCGAGGCTCTGGTCATCGAGCTTGAGCGCCGTCTGGACGCGCTCGTCCTGCGGTCCGGGATCGCCCGCACCATCTACCAGGCCCGCCAGATGGTGGTCCACGGCCACATCGAGGTCAACGGCCGCAAGGTCGACAAGCCGTCCTTCCGGGTCCGCCCGGACGACGTGGTGATGGTCCGCGAGCGCAGCCGCGACAAGCACCCCTTCCAGGTGGCGCGCGAGGGCGGCTACGCCCTGGACGGCGAGACCCCGCGCTATCTGCAGGTCAACCTGCAGGCCCTGGCCTTCCGCCTGGACCGGGACCCGAACCGCAAGGAGATCCCGGTGATCTGCGACGAGCAGCTGGTCGTCGAGTACTACGCCCGCTGATCCGGCCGGGCGGCGTCGGGCCCTACAAGCAGCAGAGCGCACCTCGCGGGTCCCCTTCGACACGGTCGACGGGGACCCGCGAGGCGTTTCCGGGCGACCGTAAGGGCGACCGTAATGCGGTTCGGGCAGGGGTGCCCGGCGCGATAGGGTCGATACCTGCCGCCCGTCCCGGATGACGACCCACCCGCCCGTGACGGCGGCCGACGGACGACCTACCCACGACGAGCAGCAGCAGGGAGCGTGCAACGTGTCCGGTGGAGAGGTGGCCGGGATCCTCGTGGCCGTTTTCTGGGCGATTCTCGTGTCCTTCCTCGCCCTCGCGCTGGTGAGGCTCGCCCAGACGCTCAGGGCCGCGACCAAGCTGGTGGCCGAGGTCACCGAGCAGGCCGTACCGCTGCTCAGCGAGGCGTCCGCGACCGTGCGCTCCGCCAACACCCAGCTCGCCCGCGTGGACTCGATCGCGGCGGATGTGCAGGAGGTCACCTCCAACGCCTCCGCGCTCTCCTCGACCGTCTCCTCGGCCTTCGGCGGGCCGCTGGTGAAGGTCGCCGCCTTCGGCTACGGCGTGCGGCGCGCGATCGGCCGCAAGGGGCAGCAGCACCCGGACGGCGAGACCACGCGCACCGTCGTCGTCGGCAAGACCCTGCCGTCCGCCCGCCGGGGCGGCCGTCGCAACCGTGCATCGAAGGGCTGAGAGACCGGAATGTTCCGCCGTACGTTCTGGTTCACCACCGGGGTCGCAGCCGGTGTGTGGGCCACCACCAAGGTCAACCGCAAGCTCAATCAGCTGACCCCGGAGAGCCTGGCGGCGCAGGCCGCCGACCGGGCGGTGCTCGCGGGGCGGCGGATCAAGGTGTTCGCGCTCGACGTACGCGACGGCATGGCCGACCGGGAGGCGGCGCTCAAGGACGCCCTGGGCCTGAGCGCGGCGCCCGCGCCCGACCGCAAGCAGCTGCCCGCCCAGCGTGGACAGCAGGGTCGCGCCCAGCTCATGCAGAATTACTTGTACAACCACCCAAAAGCCGGAAATGAGGACCACTGATGGAGTCGGCTGAAATCCGCCGCCGCTGGCTGCGCTTCTTCGAGGAGCGCGGGCACACTGTCGTGCCTTCGGCGTCGCTCATCGCGGACGACCCGACCCTGTTGCTGGTCAACGCGGGCATGGTCCCCTTCAAGCCGTATTTCCTCGGCGAGGTGAAGCCGCCCTTCGACCGTGCGGTCAGCGTGCAGAAGTGCGTGCGTACGCCGGACATCGAAGAGGTCGGCAAGACCACCCGCCACGGCACGTTCTTCCAGATGTGCGGCAACTTCTCCTTCGGCGACTACTTCAAAGAAGGCGCCATAAAGCTTGCCTGGGAGCTGCTGACGACCTCCGTCGAGGGCGGCGGCTACGGCCTGGAGCCCGAGAAACTGTGGATCACCGTCTACAAGGAAGACGACGAGGCCGAGCGCATCTGGCGTGACGTCGTCGGCGTCCCCGCCGAGCGCATCCAGCGTCTGGGCATGGGTCCCAACTTCTGGTCCATGGGCGTCCCCGGCCCCTGCGGCCCCTGCTCCGAGATCAACTACGACCGCGGCCCCGAATTCGGCGTCGAGGGCGGCCCGGCCGTCAACGACGAGCGGTACGTGGAGATCTGGAACCTGGTCTTCATGCAGTACGAGCGGGGCGCGGGCGAGGGCAAGGAGGACTTCCCGATCCTCGGCGACCTGCCCTCCAAGAACATCGACACCGGTCTCGGCCTCGAACGCCTCGCGATGATCCTGCAAGGCGTGCACAACATGTACGAGACCGACAACCTGCGCGCCGTGATCGACAAGGCCACGGAGCTCACCGGCGTCGGCTACGGCGCCGGCCACGACAGCGACGTCTCGCTGCGCGTGGTCGCCGACCACGTGCGCACCTCCGTGATGCTCATCGGCGACGGCGTCACCCCCGGCAACGAGGGCCGCGGCTACGTCCTGCGCCGCATCATGCGCCGCGCCATCCGCAATATGCGCATCCTGGGCGCCACCGAGCCGGTCGTGGGCGAGCTCGTCGACGTCGTCCTCAAGTCGATGGGCCAGCAGTACCCGGAGCTGCTGACCGACCGCAAGCGCATCGAGACCGTTGCCCTCGCCGAGGAGGCCGCCTTCCTGAAGACGCTGAAGGCCGGCACCAATATCCTCGACACCGCCGTCACCGACACCAAGGCCGCGGGCAGCACGGTGCTCGCCGGTGACAAGGCGTTCCTGCTCCACGACACCTGGGGCTTCCCGATCGACCTCACCCTCGAGATGGCCGCCGAACAGGGCCTTTCGGTGGACGAGGACGGCTTCCGCCGCCTGATGAAGGAGCAGCGGGAGCGGGCCAAGGCCGACGCCAAGGCCAAGAAGACCGGCCACGCCGACCTGTCCGCCTACCGCGAGGTCGCCGACACCTCCGGCTCGACCGTCTTCACCGGCTACACCGACACCGAGGGCGAGTCCACCATCGTCGGCCTGCTGGTCGACGGCCTGCCCTCGCCCGCCGCGACCGAGGGCGACGAGGTCGAGGTCGTCCTCGACCGCACCCCCTTCTACGCCGAGGGCGGCGGCCAGCTCGCCGACTCCGGCCGGATCCGGCTGGACTCCGGCGCCGTCGTCGAGGTGCGCGACGTCCAGCAGCCGGTGCCCGGGGTCAGCGTGCACAAGGGCACCGTCCAGGTGGGCGAGGTGACCGTGGGCGCCGGGGCGTACGCCCAGATCGACATCAAGCGCCGGCGCGCCATCGCCCGCGCCCACAGCGCCACCCACCTCACCCACCAGGCGCTGCGCGACGCCCTGGGCCCGACCGCCGCCCAGGCCGGTTCGGAGAACTCGCCCGGCCGCTTCCGCTTCGACTTCGGCTCGCCGGCCGCCGTGCCCGGCGCGGTCCTCACCGACGTCGAGCAGAAGATCAACGAGGTCCTTTCCCGTGAGCTCGACGTCACCGCCGAGGTGATGAGCATGGAGGAGGCCAAGAAGCAGGGCGCCATCGCCGAGTTCGGCGAGAAGTACGGCGACCGGGTGCGCGTGGTGACCATCGGCGACTTCTCCAAGGAGCTGTGCGGTGGCACGCATGTGCACAACACCGCCCAGCTGGGTCTGGTGAAGCTGCTCGGCGAGTCCTCGATCGGCTCCGGTGTGCGCCGGGTCGAGGCCTTGGTCGGCGTGGACGCGTACAACTTCCTCGCCCGCGAGCACACCGTCGTCTCCCAGCTCACCGACCTGGTCAAGGGCCGTCCTGAGGAGCTGCCGGAGAAGATCTCCGGGATGCTGGCCAAGCTCAAGGAGGCCGAGAAGGAGATCGAGCGGTTCCGCGCCGAGAAGGTCCTCCAGGCCGCCGCCGGGCTGGCCGCGGGCGCCAAGGACGTACGGGGCGTGGCCCTGGTCACCGGCCAGGTGCCGGACGGCACGGCCGCCGACGACCTGCGCAAGCTGGTGCTGGATGTACGCGGGCGCATTCCTGGCGACCGCCCGGCCGTCGTCGCCCTGTTCTCTGTCGCAGGCGGCCGCCCGGTGACCGTCATCGCCACCAACGAGGCCGCCCGCGAGCGTGGCCTCAAGGCCGGTGACCTGGTCCGCGCCGCCGCCAAGGCCCTCGGCGGCGGAGGCGGCGGCAAGCCGGACGTCGCCCAGGGCGGCGGCACCAACCCGGAAGCCGTCGACGAGGCCGCGGCCGCCGTCGAGCGGCTTGTCACGGAAGCCGCCTGACCGCCGTGCGACGCGGCAGGCGCATCGCGATCGACGTCGGGGACGCCCGGATCGGGGTCGCCTCGTGCGACCCCGACGGGATCCTCGCCACCCCGGTGGAGACCGTGCCGGGGCGCGACATCCCGGCCGCCCACAAGCGGCTGGCGGCCGTCGTCGAGGAGTACGAACCGATCGAGGTGGTGGTCGGCCTTCCCCGCTCGCTCAGCGGGCGGGAGGGGCCGGCCGCGGCCAAGGTGCGCACCTTCGCACGGGAGCTGGCGCGCCGCGTCGCGCCGGTTCCGGTGCGGCTGGTCGACGAGCGTATGACGACTGTCACAGCCGCTCAGGGCCTGCGGGCCTCGGGAGTGACCTCGAAGAAAGGCCGTTCGGTCGTTGACCAGGCGGCCGCCGTCGTCATTCTGCAAAGCGCACTGGAGACCGAGCGTGTCTCCGGGCGGGCACCGGGCGAGGCCGTCGAAGTGGTCATCTGATCGCGATACGGTAACGTTCCGCGCGGCCAGGGCAGCCGTCGCCTGGCGCGTGACGTGTGACATGGGTGACACCTCGGCTGCCGCCGTGCGTCGCTAGGGGTTCGATGACTGACTACGGCCGGGGTACCGGCTCCCAATCGTGGGATCCTGAGGACCCGCTGTACGGGGATCAGGGATGGGGCGGTCACCAGACGGCGACCGGTCACGATCCGTACGCCCAGGAGGCCTACGCACAGGACCCCTACGCCCAGCCCGGCTCCCAGGGCCACGGCGGCTACCACCAGGACCCCTACAACCAGGACCCCTACGGCCAGGGCGGTCACCAGCAGGAGCAGTACCCCCAGCAGGGGTACGGGAACGACGGCTACGGGCACGAGGGCTACGGCCATGACCCGTACGCGCAGGACCCGTACGCCCACCAGCAGTACCCCCAGGGCTACCCGCAGGAGCCCCAGCAGCCGCAGCAGCACCAGCAGCAGCCCCACTGGGACGGACACGGCCACGACACCGGCGGCTACCCGCAGCACCCCCAGCAGCCGCACGGCAATGGCAACTGGGACGGCTCCCAGGCCCCCCAGCGCCAGGCCCCCCAGCACCAGGAGCCCGTAGCCGAGCAGGCCATGCAGGCCGAGCACGACGAACCTGCCGACGACCACCCCTTCTTCCGGGACGGCGACGGCGGAGGCGACATACTCGGCAACGACGACCGCCCCGACGACGAGTACGACGACGAAGACGCTGACGACGACGAGGGGCGCGGGCGCCGGAACAAGAAGCCGGCCAAGCGCCGCAGCGGAGTCGCCTGCCTGTTCGTGACCGTGGTGCTGGTCGGCGTCGTCGGCGGAGGCGGCTACTTCGCCTACCAGTTCTGGCAGAGCCGCTTCGGCCCGGCGCCTGACTACTCGGGCGCGGGCAGCGGTGAGGTCACGGTGGAGATCCCCGAAGAGGCGAGCGTGACCGCCATGGGGAACATCCTCAAGGACAAGGGCGTCGTGAAGAGCACGGACGCGTTCATCGAGGCCGCCAACGCGAACGACAAGGGCGGCAGCATCCAGCCGGGCTCGTACACGCTGCGCAAGCAGATGTCCGCGGCTGAGGCCGTGAAGCTCATGGTCGACCCGGCGAGCAGCAACGGCCTGATCGTCACGGAGGGCATGCGCAACGCGCAGATCTACGCCGCGATCGACAAGAAGATCGGCCTCAAGGCGGGCACGACCAAAAACGTCGCCCTTAAGGAGGCCAAAAACCTCGGGCTGCCGGACTGGGCCGACGACAACTCCAAGATCAAGGATCCGCTCGAAGGGTTCCTCTACCCGTCCCGCTACAGCGCGGGCAAGGACACCAAACCCGAGGACGTCCTGCGGAAGATGGTCGCCCAGGCGAAGAAGAGCTACGCCAACTACGACCTCGAAGGCAAGGCCAAGGAGCTGGGCCTCAAGTCGCCTCTGCAACTCGTCACCGTCGCCAGCCTGGTCCAGGCGGAGGGCGTCACCCACGACGACTTCCGCAAGATGGCCGAGGTGGTCTACAACCGCCTCGAACCCGGAAACACCCAGACCAACGGCAAGCTGGAATTCGACTCGACGTACAACTACATCAAGAACCAGAGCAAGATCGATATCTCGCTGCAAGAGATCAAGAATTACGACAACCCCTACAACACGTACTTCTACCGGGGTCTGACGCCAGGACCGATCGGAAACCCGGGGGAGGACGCGCTGAAGGCGGCCATGAACCCCACCGACCAGGGCTGGTACTACTTCATCTCGCTCGACGGCAAGACGACCAAGTTCACCAAGACGTACGCCGAACACCAAAAGCTCGTCGACCAGTTCAACCGGCAGCGCAAGAACGGCTGAGGACAGATGTCGGAAAACCGCAGGGCCGCGGTGCTCGGCTCGCCGATCGCCCACTCCCTGTCCCCGGTGCTGCACCGCGCCGCGTACGAGAAGCTGGGCCTGGCCGGTTGGGCCTACGACCGCCACGAGGTGGACGAGGCCGCGCTGCCCGGCTTCTTCGAGCGGCTGGACGCGACGGCCGGTGACCGGCCGTGGGCGGGGCTGTCCCTGACCATGCCGCTCAAGCGCGCGATCATCCCGCTGCTCGACGAGATCAGCGATACGGCGGCGTCGGTGGAAGCGGTCAACACGGTTGTCTTCACGGATGACGGCCGCCGGGTCGGCGACAACACCGACATCCCCGGCATGGTCGCGGCGCTGCGCGAGCGCGGAGTCGAGCGGGTGGCGGGCGCCGCCGTGCTGGGCGCCGGGGCCACGGCCTCCTCGGCCCTGGCCGCGCTGTCCCGTGTCTGCGAGGGCGAGGTCACCGCGTATGTGCGCAGCGAGGCGCGGGCCGCGGAGATGCGGCAGTGGGGCGAGCGGCTGGGGGTGGCGGTCCGTACGGCCGACTGGGACGACGCGGCCGAGGCGTTCCGCGCGCCCCTGGTGATCGCCACCACCCCCGCGGGCACCACGGACGAGCTGGCCGCGTCCGTCCCCGACCGCCCCGGTGCCCTCTTCGATGTGCTGTACGACCCATGGCCGACCCGGCTCGCGGCCGCCTGGGCGGAGCGCGGCGGCGCGGTCGTCAGCGGCCTGGACCTGCTGGTGCACCAGGCGGTGCTCCAGGTCGAGCAGATGACCGGCCGGTCCCCGGCCCCCCTGGCCACCATGCGCGAAGCGGGCGAGGCGGCCCTCGCCGACCGCCGGAGCTGAGTCCCGCCTGTTGGACCGGCGCTCATAGGGCCGCTCGGACGTGGGAGGATCGGAGGTGGCGGGCCAGGGCCGCGCGCTGCCCGGGCCATGCCGCCGTACGTCGAGGCGCGAGCATGAGGAGCACCGTTGAGCAGGTTGCGCTGGCTGACCGCGGGGGAGTCGCACGGCCCCGCACTCGTGGCGACGCTGGAGGGACTGCCCGCCGGTGTGCCGATCACCACCGACATGGTGGCGGACGCCCTCGCCCGCCGGCGGCTCGGCTATGGGCGCGGCGCCCGGATGAAGTTCGAGCGCGACGAGGTCACCTTCCTCGGCGGCGTACGGCACGGCCTCACCCTCGGCTCCCCGGTGGCCATCATGGTCGGCAACACCGAGTGGCCGAAGTGGGAGCAGGTCATGGCGGCCGACCCGGTGGACCCGGACGTGCTCGCCGGGCTGGCCCGTAACGCCCCGCTGACCCGGCCCCGCCCGGGCCACGCGGACCTGGCGGGCATGCAGAAGTACGGCTTCGACGAGGCCCGCCCGATCCTGGAGCGGGCCAGTGCCCGCGAGACCGCCGCGCGTGTCGCGCTCGGCACGGTCGCCCGCTCGTACCTTAAGGAGACGGCGGGTATCGAGATCGTCTCCCATGTTGTGGAGCTGGCCGCGGCCAAGGCCCCGTACGGCGTGTACCCGACCCCCGCGGATGTGGCGCGGCTGGACGCCGACCCGGTGCGCTGCCTGGACGCGGACGCGAGCGACGCGATGGTCGCCGAGATCGACCAGGCCCATAAGGACGGCGACACGCTCGGCGGCGTCGTCGAGGTGCTGGCGTACGGCGTGCCGGTGGGCCTGGGCTCGCATGTCCACTGGGACCGGCGGCTCGACGCCCGGCTGGCCGCCGCCCTGATGGGCATCCAGGCCATCAAGGGCGTCGAGGTCGGCGACGGCTTCGGCCTGGCCCGGGTGCCGGGATCCAAGGCGCACGACGAGATCGTCCCGGGCGAGGACGGCATCAGGCGGGCCTCGGGCCGCTCCGGCGGCACCGAGGGCGGGCTGACCACGGGCGAGCTGCTGCGGGTGCGCGCCGCGATGAAGCCGATCGCGACCGTGCCGCGGGCCCTGGCCACGGTGGATGTCACGACGGGCGAGCCGACCCAGGCCCACCACCAGCGCTCGGACGTCTGCGCGGTCCCGGCCGCGGGCATCGTCGCGGAGGCGATGGTGGCGCTGGTCCTCGCGGACGCCGTCGCGGAGAAGTTCGGCGGCGACTCGGTCACCGAGACCCGGCGCAACGTCAAGGGCTTCCTCGACAACCTGGCCATCAAGTGAGCGGCCAGGCGACCGGCCCGGGAGCGAGCGGGCCGGTGATCGTGCTGGTCGGGCCCATGGGCGTGGGGAAGAGCACCGTCGGACGGGTGCTCGCCGAGCGGCTGGGCACCGGCTTCCGGGACACCGACACCGACATCGTCGAGTCGGCCGGCAAGCCGATCTCCGAGATCTTCATCGACGAGGGCGAACCGCACTTCCGCGAGCTGGAGCGGCAGGCCGTGCGGGCCGCGGTCGCCGAGCACCGCGGGGTGCTGGCCCTCGGCGGCGGCGCGATCCTGGACGACTCGACCCGCGCCCTGCTGGCCGATCTGCCGGTCGCCTTCCTGGAGATGGGCGTCGCCGAAGCGGTCAAGCGCACCGGCCTCGACGCGCCGCGTCCGCTGCTCGCAGTCAACCCGCGGCAGCGCTGGCGCGAGCTCATGGAGCAGCGCCGTCCGCTGTACACCGAGGTGGCCCGCGCGGTCGTGTCGACCGAGGGCCGCACCCCCGAGGACGTCGCCGACGCGGTCCTCGACGCACTGGAGTTGAAGGACGCATGAGCACCGACACACCCACCCGTATCCAGGTCGGCGGCACCGCGGGCAGCGAGCCGTACGAGGTCCTGGTCGGCCATCGGCTGCTCGGCGAGCTGCCCGGCCTCATCGGCCCGGCAGCCAAGCGCGTCGCCGTGCTGCACCCGGAGGCGCTGGCCGAGACCGGCGACGCCATCCGCCAGGACCTGCTCGGGCAGGGCTACGAGGCCATCGCGATCCAGCTGCCCAACGCGGAGGAGGCCAAGACCGCCGAGGTCGCGGCGTACTGCTGGAAGGCGCTCGGCCAGACCGGCTTCACCCGCAGCGATGTGATCATCGGCGTCGGCGGCGGCGCCTCCACCGACCTCGCGGGCTTCGTCGCGGCGACCTGGCTGCGCGGGGTGCGCTGGATCGCCGTCCCGACGACCGTGCTCGGCATGGTGGACGCGGCGGTCGGCGGGAAGACCGGTATCAACACCGCCGAGGGCAAGAACCTGGTCGGCGCCTTCCACCCGCCGGCCGGGGTGCTGTGCGACCTGGCCGCGCTGGAGTCGCTGCCGGTCAACGACTACGTCAGCGGCCTCGCCGAGATCATCAAGGCGGGCTTCATCGCCGACCCGGCGATCCTGGAGCTGATCGAGGCGGACCCGGAGGCGGCCCGCACCCCCGCCGGACCGCACACCGCCGAGCTCATCGAGCGCTCCATCCGGGTGAAGGCCGAGGTCGTCTCCTCCGACCTCAAGGAGGCGGGGCTGCGGGAAATCCTCAACTACGGCCACACCCTCGCCCACGCCATCGAGAAGAACGAGCGCTACAAGTGGCGGCACGGCGCGGCGGTCTCCGTCGGCATGGTCTTCGCCGCCGAGCTGGGCCGACTCGCCGGACGCCTGGACGACGCCACGGCCGACCGGCACCGCGCGGTCCTGGGCTCCGTCGGCCTGCCGCTGACCTACCGCGGCGACCAGTGGCCCCGGCTGCTGGAGACCATGAAGGTCGACAAGAAGTCCCGCGGCGACCTGCTGCGCTTCATCGTCCTCGATGGTCTGGCCAAGCCCGCGGTGCTGGAGGGCCCGGACCCGGCCGTGCTGCTCGCGGCGTACGGAGAGGTGTCCGCGTGACCCGTAAGGTGCTCGTCCTCAACGGCCCCAACCTGGGGCGGCTCGGCAGCCGCGAGCCGGACGTCTACGGCGCGACCTCCTACGCCGGGCTGGTGGAGGAGTGCGGGAAACTCGGCGCTGAGCTGGGCTTCGAGGTCGATGTGCGGGAGACCAACGACGAGGGCGAGATGATCCGCTGGCTGCACGAGGCGGCGGACGGCGCGATTCCGGTCGTCATCAACCCCGGTGCCTTCACGCACTACTCGTACGGTATGCGGGACGCGGCGGCACAGCGCACCGCACCGCTGGTCGAGGTGCATATCTCCAACCCGCACGCACGGGAGGAGTTCCGTCACAACTCTGTCATCGCGGCGGTCGCCAGCGGCACCGTCGCCGGGTTCGGAATCGGGTCGTATCGCCTCGCATTGCGTGCTTTGGCCGACGAATTGGCCGGATGACGGCTGTCGCTGGGCACACACCGTATTCCCCGGCCGTTCACACAGTGGCGGCCGGGGCAGGTACCGTTCGGTAGAACCGGCCTCACCGCCGCGTCTTCACGCGACAGTTGCCAGTACCAGACCGCCTGCACGAGACGGAGTGCCACCGGATGCAGCACTCAGTGGGAGCTCCGCTGCCACCGCCCCATCAGCCCGGACCGGCCCCCGACGCGGGCGGCGCGGGCTGGGCCCAGGGCACCGGCCACCACCCGGGCCCCCACCAGGCCCACCACCCCGGCCCTCACCCGGCCAGCCCGCCCGGCTCCCACCCGGCCAGCCCCCCTGGCTCCCACCCGACCCACCCTGCGCCGCCGCCTCCCGTCCCTCCCGCCCCGCTCCATCCGACGCCGGCCCCGCCGCCCATGGACCCCTCGGGCGTCACCGGCCATATCCAGCTTCCGCCCGGCGGCCCGGTGCCGCTGCCGCATCCGCCGGCGGGCGACGCGGCGATGGCCGACGCCTCGCAGGCGGCGGTGGCGGTGCTGCTGATCGGCCCGGCCGGGGCGGGCAAGACGACCGTCGCCCGCCATTGGGCCGACCGCCGGCGGGTGCCGACCGCGCATATCAGCCTGGACGACGTCCGCGAATGGGTCAGGTCCGGTTTCGCCAACCCTCAGTCGGGGTGGAACGAGAACTCCGAGGCGCAGTACCGTCTCGCCCGCCGCACCTGCGGCTTCGCCGCCCGTAACTTTCTGGCCAACGGGATCTCCTGCATCCTGGACGACGCCGTCTTCCCGGACCGCCCGGTCGTGGGCCTCGGCGGCTGGAAGCGCCATGTCGGCCCCGGTCTGCTGCCGGTCGTCGTGCTGCCGGGCCTCGAGATCGTCCTGGAGCGGAACGCGGCCCGGAGCGGCAACCGCCGGCTGAGCGACGAGGAAGTGGCCCGCATCCACGGCCGGATGGCCGGCTGGTACGGCTCGGGCCTGCCGATCATCGACAACTCCACGTACGACGTGGAGACCACGGCCCGCATGCTCGACGAGGTCGTCGCCCGCAGCATCGCCTCCCCGCCCAGCTGGTAGGTGGGCCTCAGCCGGTAGGTGAGCCCCCATTCGGGTCGCCCGACCGGCCGCGGCGGGCCGCACTGCGTAGGCTCAGGATCATGTCCCAGGCGTACGCGGCCCGACGTGCCCGGCTGCGCGATCAGTGCGCGGCGGCGGGTGGTGAGGCCGCGCTGGTCTCCAGGTCGGCCAATGTGCGCTATCTGTGCGGCGGCGGGGTGCCGCCCGGTGCCGTGCTGCTGCTTGGGCCGGTCCAGGATGTGCTGGTGGCGCCCCTGACGCCGTTCTGGGAGCCGCTGCCCGGTGGTTCGTACCACCCCGAGGACCTGCGGATTCTCGTGCTGCCCGGTGAGGGCGGGGACCCGGCCGGGGCCGCCGCCGACCTGGCCGCCGCGGACGGCGCCGAGTCGCTGGCCGTCGAGGAGCACCATCTGACCGTCGCCCGCCACCGGGCGCTCGCCGCGGTCACTCCCCGGCTGCGGCTGGTGGATCTGGGCCGGGCCGTGGAGCAGCTGCGGCTGGTCAAGGACGACGAGGAGATCTCCTGTCTGCGGATCGCCGCCGAGCTCGCCGATCAGGCGCTCGGCGAGCTGCTCGAGTCGATCCTGGTCGGCCGGACCGAGCGGCATCTGGCGCTGGAGCTGGAGCGCCGGCTGGTGGATCACGGCGCGGACGGCCCGGCCTTCCCCACGGTCGTGGCCACCGGGCCGAACTCGGGCCGGGCCGGGCACACGCCCACCGACCGGCGGGTCGAGGAGGGTGACTTCCTCACTATCGGCCTGGGCGCCGACTACGGTGGCTACCGCTGCGAGGTGGGGCGCACGTTTGTGATCGGACCGTCTCCCGCCACCTGGCAGGTGGAGCTGTACGACGCGGTCTTCGCCGCGCAGCGGGCCGGGCGGGAGGCGCTGGTACCCGGTGCGGCCTGCCGGGATGTGGACCGCGCGACCCGTCAGGTGCTGGACTCCGCGGGGTTCGGCGAGGGGCTTGGACCGCGGATGGGACACGGCGTGGGCCTGGAAATCGACGAGGACCCTCGGCTCGCACCCTCGGCCATGGGTAAACTGGACGCTTGTGTGCCGGTCACTGTCGAACCGGGGGTCCACCTCCCGGGCCGGGGCGGTGTCCGGATCGACGACACGCTCGTCGTCCGCCCCGAGGCGGACGGCGGACCCGAGCTACTCACCATCACGACCAAGGAGCTGCTGGCGCTCTGACTCTGCGCGTCGCATCTTCGTGGTCCCACCAGCTGTAGTCCAGGAGATCCCGCAACCGTGGCATCCACGAACGACCTCAAGAATGGCCTGGTGCTCAAGCTCGACGGGGGCCAGCTCTGGTCCGTCGTCGAGTTCCAGCACGTCAAGCCCGGCAAGGGCCCTGCTTTCGTCCGCACCAAGCTCAAGAACGTGCTGTCCGGCAAGGTGGTCGACAAGACCTTCAACGCCGGCGTGAAGGTCGAGACGGCCAATGTCGACAAGCGCGGCATGCAGTTCTCGTACAAGGACGGCGAGAGCTTTGTGTTCATGGACATGGACACCTTCGACCAGATCTACATCAGCCCCGAGGTCGTCGGCGACAACGCCCGATACCTGCTCGAGGGTTTCGAGGCCGTCGTGGCGATGTACGAGGGCAACCCGCTGTACGTCGAGCTGCCGGCCGCCGTCGAGCTGGTGATCGAGTACACCGAGCCCGGCGTCCAGGGCGACCGCTCCACCGGCGGCACCAAGCCCGCCAAGCTGGAGACCGGCTACGAGATCGGCGTCCCGCTCTTCATCACCACCGGTGAGAAGATCAAGGTCGACACCCGTTCCGGTGAATACCTCGGTCGGGTGAACAGCTAACCGTGGCTGCCCGCAACAAGGCCCGTAAGCGTGCCTTCCAGATCCTCTTCGAGGCCGATCAGCGTGGCACCTCCGTGCAGACGGTCCTCGCGGACTGGATCCGGCACGCCCGGACCGACGACCGGCAGCCGCCGGTCAGCGAATACACGATGCAGCTCGTCGAGGGGTACGCCCAGTACACGGCCCGGATCGACGAGCTGATCTCCACCTACGCGGTGGGCTGGACGCTGGACCGGATGCCGGTCGTCGACCGGAACATCCTGCGGCTCGGCGCCTACGAGCTGGTGTGGGAGGACGAGACTCCGGACGCCGTCGTGATCGACGAGGCGGTGCAGCTCGCCAAGGAGTTCTCCACCGACGACTCACCGGCCTTCGTCAATGGGCTTCTCGGCCGTTTCAAGGAGCTGAAGCCGAGCCTGCGCCGGGGCAGCGAGCAGCCCACTACGGAAGCCTGAGCGTCCGAGTCCGAGCGCTCCGAGCTCTACGCGTACAAAGCCGCCGGGGGCGGTGGAACCTTCCGGTCCCACCGCCCCCGGCGGCACGTTTCTGCTGGTCACTATCGCTTTTCTCGTGGACTTCCCAAGAGGCCGCGCGCGGCGTCAGACGTCCTCGTGCTGGACGGCCCGGCGCGCATCCGCGCCCAGCACACCCCAGCTGATCAGCTGCTCGGTCAGCACCGAAGGCGACTGGTCGTAGATCACGGCGAGGGTGCGCAAGTCGTCCTGGCGGATCGACAGCACCTTGCCGTTGTAATCCCCGCGCTGGCTCTGGATCGTGGCGGCATACCGCTGCAGCGGCCCCGCCTTCTCGACCGGCACATGGGCCAGCCGCTCAAGGTCCAGCACCAGCTTCGGCGGCGGCTCGGCGGCCCCGGCCGGGCTGGTGCCCGGAAGCAGTTCCTGGACCGGGACGCCGTAGAAGTCGGCCAACTCGGCGAGGCGCTGCACGGTCACGGCACGGTCCCCGCGCTCGTACGAGCCGACCACGACGGCCTTCCAGCGGCCCTGGGACTTCTCCTCGACACCGTGAAGGGAGAGGCCCTGCTGGGTGCGGATGGCACGGAGCTTGGCTCCGAGCTGTTTGGCGTATTCGCTGGACATAAAGCTCCCCGGACGAAGACTGGTAACTCACTGTGAGGTTACGCAGCGTAATCTCCATTCGTCAAGCCGAACGGAGCGCAGGGGGCCTCGGCCAGGGGTGATGCCGGACCGGCCCGCCGCCCCTGCTACTGTGAATGGCGCAATTCCGACGTCCTTTAAGGTCCGTCCCGTGAGGCGGAGAAGGAGGTCCGTTTCTTATGGACGCACGTACTGCAGACGCGGCGCGCTCTGTGCTCGAGGCACCGGACATCGCCCGCGTTCTGACCCGCATCGCCCACGAGATCGTCGAGCGCGCCAAGGGCGCCGACGACGTGGTGCTCCTCGGCATTCCCACCCGTGGTGTGCACCTCGCCCGGCGGCTGGCCACACGGCTCGAGGAGATCACCGGCAAGGCGCCCGGCGAGCTGCCGGTCGGCTCGCTCGACATCACCATGTACCGCGACGACCTGCGGCTGCGCCCGGCTCGCGCGCTCGCCCGCACCGACATCCCCGGCGACGGCATCGACGGCCGTCTGGTGGTGCTGGTCGACGATGTGCTCTTCTCGGGCCGCACCATCCGCGCCGCGCTCGACGCCCTGGGCGATATCGGCCGGCCGCGCGCCGTTCAGCTCGCGGTCCTGGTGGATCGCGGCCACCGCGAACTGCCGATCCGCGCCGACTACGTCGGCAAGAACCTCCCCACGTCGCTGCGGGAGACGGTCAAGGTCCAGCTCACCGAGGAGGACGGCCGCGACAGCGTGCTCCTCGGGGTGCGCGGGACCGCCCCCGCGGACGGGCAGTAGCCCGGACGGAGCCGTCGAGGCACGGAACCACGGCTACGGAACCACGGCCACGGAACCGCGGAACCACGGCCGCCCACGGACCGGACCGGAGCCCCGGTGACCGCCGCGGGCCCGGTGCACCGGCCACGACGACGCCCCCGCGCCCCCGCCTGCCCACCGCACGCCTGAACATCTCCCTCACCCACGGAGCAACCGGATGAAGCGCCACCTCATCTCGGCCGCCGATCTCACGCGCGACGACGCCGTCCTGATCCTCGACACCGCCGAGGAGCTGGCCCGTATCGCCGACCGGCCGATCAAGAAACTGCCGACCCTGCGCGGCCGCACCGTCGTCAACCTCTTCTTCGAGGACTCCACCCGCACCCGTATCTCGTTCGAGGCGGCCGCCAAGCGGCTGTCCGCGGACGTCATCAACTTCTCCGCCAAGGGCTCCTCGGTCTCCAAGGGCGAGTCCCTGAAGGACACCGCGCTCACCCTGGAGGCGATGGGTGCCGACGCCGTCGTCATCCGCCACCACGACTCCGGCGCCCCGCACCGGCTGGCCACCTCCGGCTGGATCGGCGGCTCGGTCGTCAACGCCGGGGACGGCACCCATGAGCACCCCACCCAGGCGCTGCTTGACGCCTTCACCATGCGCCGCCATCTGACCTCGGGCACCGGGCAGGACCTGGCGGGCCGCCGGATCACGATCGTCGGCGACGTCCTGCACAGCCGGGTCGCCCGCTCCAACGTCCATCTGCTGTCCACGCTGGGCGCCGAGGTGACCCTGGTCGCCCCGCCGACCCTGGTGCCCTTCGCGGTCGAGAGCTGGCCGTGCGAGGTCTCGTACGACCTCGATGCGGTCGTCGGCAAGTCCGACGCCGTGATGATGCTGCGGGTCCAGCGCGAGCGTATGCACGCGGCCTTCTTCCCCACCGAGCGCGAGTACGCGCGCCGCTACGGGCTTGACGGCGACCGGATGGCCCGTATGCCCGAGCACGCCATCGTGATGCACCCCGGCCCGATGAACCGCGGCATGGAGATCACCGCCGAGGTCGCGGACTCCGACCGCTGCACCGCCGTCGAGCAGGTCACCAACGGTGTCTCGATCCGCATGGCCGTCCTGTATCTGCTGCTCGGCGGGAACGAGCCCGCCGTCACCACGTCCCGCACCGCCACCGAGGAGAGCAAGTAACCATGAGCGACACCCACAAGACCCTCCTCCGCGGTGCGAAGGTCCTCGGTGGCGAGCCGCGGGACGTGCTGATCGAGGGCGAGCGGATCGCCTCCGTCGGCACCGGCATCGACGCGGGCGACGCCACCGTGATCGACGCCACGGGACAGATCCTGCTGCCCGGCCTCGTCGACCTCCACACCCATCTGCGCGAGCCCGGCCGCGAGGACTCCGAGACCGTCCACACCGGCACCCGGGCGGCCGCCGCCGGTGGCTACACCGCCGTCCACGCCATGGCCAACACCTTCCCGGTCGCCGACACCGCGGGCGTCGTCGAGCAGGTGTGGCGGCTGGGCAAGGAGTCCGGCTACTGCGATGTGCAGCCCGTCGGCGCCGTCACCGTCGGCCTGGAGGGCAAGAAGCTCGCCGAGCTGGGCGCCATGAACGACTCCGCCGCGGGCGTGCGGGTCTTCTCCGACGACGGCAAGTGCGTGGACGACGCCGTGATCATGCGCCGCGCCCTGGAGTATGTGAAGGCGTTCGACGGCGTCATCGCCCAGCACGCCCAGGAGCCGCGGCTGACCGAGGGCGCCCAGATGAACGAGGGCGTGGTCTCCGCCGAGCTCGGGCTCGGCGGCTGGCCGGCCGTCGCCGAGGAGTCGATCATCGCCCGCGATGTGCTGCTCGCCGCCCACGTCGGCTCCCGGGTGCACATCTGCCATCTGTCCACCGCGGGCTCGGTCGAGATCGTCCGCTGGGCCAAGTCCAAGGGGTGGAACGTCACCGCCGAGGTCACCCCGCACCACCTGCTGCTCACCGACGAGCTCGTACGCTCCTACAACCCCGTCTACAAGGTGAACCCGCCGCTGCGCACCGAGACCGACGTCATGGCGCTGCGCGAGGCGCTGGCCGACGGCACCATCGACTGCGTCGCCACCGACCACGCCCCGCATCCGCACGAGGACAAGGACTGCGAGTGGGGCGCGGCGGCCATGGGCATGGTCGGCCTGGAGACCGCGCTCTCCGTCGTCCAGCACACCATGGTCGACACCGGCCTGCTGGACTGGGCGGGCGTCGCCGACCGGATGTCGCACCGCCCCTCGGCCATCGGCCGGCTGGCCGGTCACGGGCGCCCCATCGCCCCCGGGGAGCCCGCCAACCTCACCCTGCTCGACTCCGCATACCGTGGTGTGGTGAACCCCGCGGGCTTCGCCTCCCGCAGCCGCAACACTCCCTACGAGGGACGTGAACTGCCGGGCCGAGTGACGTACACCTTCCTGCGGGGCCGGGCGACGGTCGTGGACGGGAAACTGGCGTGACACCTCTGAGCAGTCTGAACAGTCTGAGCAACCTGGCACATCCGGTGGCGGGCCACCTGGTGGGCCTGGCGGCCGAGCAGAAGTCGCAGGACGTGACGGACTGGGCCGCGCGCGTCGGCTGGGTCGTGGGCCTGCTGCTCGTCATCGGGCTCGTCTACTGGCTGATGCGCGAGGGCTGGAAGTGGCGGGGCACGCTCCAGGGCGATCTGCCCGAGCTGCCCCAGGCCCCGGACCCGGCGGAGCTCGGGCCCGCCAGGCTGCGCCTCTCCGGCCGTTACCACGGCTCGACCACCGCCGGGCAGTGGCTCGACCGGATCGTCGCCCGGGGACTCGGCACCCGCAGCCGCGCCGAGCTCACCCTGACCGAGCAGGGCCTCGCCGTCGTACGCCCCGGGGCGAGCGACTTCTTCATCCCGGCCGCGGGCCTGCGCGGCGCCCGGCTCGACAAGGGCATCGCCGGCAAGGTCCTCACCGAGGGCGGCCTGCTGGTGATCACCTGGCAGCTGGGCGACCGCCTGATCGACTCCGGCTTCCGCTCCGACCACGCGGCCGGGCACAGCACCTGGGTCGAAGCCGTGGGACGGCTCACCTCAGTCGCTGTGCCCGTCAAGACGCAATCCGAAGACACGGAAGGCGCACGTTGACCTCCTCCCCACCTCAAGGGCGGGGACGCCCCCAGTCGCCCAGAGGCTCTTCCTGCTTCACAGCCGACAGCCCCCGGGACGAACCCACGACGAGGTCTTACATCAGCTCCACAGGCCGTAACCGCCAGCCCGGCGGCCACTACGGAACGTACCAGCCGGGAGGAAACCCGATGCCCGGATTCACGAAGAATCCCAAAATTCCCGCCATCCTCGTCCTGGAGGACGGCCGCACCTTCCGCGGCCGGGCCTACGGCGCCGTGGGGGAGACCTTCGGCGAGGCGGTGTTCTCCACCGGTATGACCGGCTACCAGGAGACCCTGACCGACCCCTCGTACCACCGCCAGGTCGTCGTCATGACCGCCCCGCACGTCGGCAACACCGGCGTCAACGACGAGGACCCGGAGTCGAAGCGGATCTGGGTCTCGGGCTATGTGGTCCGCGACCCCGCCCGGGTGCCCTCCAACTGGCGCTCGCGCCGCTCCCTGGACGAGGAGCTGGCCGCCCAGGGCGTGGTCGGCATCAGCGGTATCGACACCCGCGCCCTCACCCGCCATCTGCGCGAGCGCGGCGCCATGCGCGTCGGCATCTTCTCCGGCCAGGAGATCGCCGATGAGACCGCGCTGCTGGCCAAGGTGCGGGCCGTGCCCGAGATGAAGGGCGCGGACCTGAGTGGTGAGGTCGCCACCACGGAGCGTTATGTCGTGCCCGCGATCGGTACCAAGCGGTTCACCGTCGCCGCGGTCGACCTCGGCATCAAGGGCATGACCCCGCACCGGATGGCCGAGCGCGGCATCGAGGTGCACGTCCTGCCCGCGACCGCCACCGCCGAGGACGTCTACGCCGTCAAGCCCGACGGGGTGTTCTTCTCCAACGGCCCGGGCGACCCGGCCACCGCCGATCACGCCGTCTCCGTGATGCGGGCGGTCCTGGAGCGCTCCACCCCGCTGTTCGGCATCTGCTTCGGCAACCAGATCCTCGGCCGCGCGCTCGGCTTCGGCACGTACAAGCTCAAGTACGGCCACCGCGGCATCAACCAGCCGGTGCAGGACCGCACCACCGGCAAGGTGGAGGTGACCGCGCACAACCACGGCTTCGCCGTCGACGCCCCGCTGGACGGGCCCTCCGACACCCCGTACGGGCAGGTCGTGGTCTCCCATGTGTGCCTCAACGACAACGTGGTCGAGGGCCTTCAGCTGCTCGACCGCCCCGCGTTCAGCGTCCAGTACCACCCCGAGGCCGCCGCGGGTCCGCACGACGCGGCCTACCTGTTCGACCGCTTTGTCTCCCTGATGGAGGGCCAGCGTGCCTAAGCGCACCGACATCCAGTCCGTTCTGGTCATCGGCTCCGGCCCGATCGTCATCGGCCAGGCCGCCGAATTCGACTACTCCGGCACCCAGGCCTGCCGCGTCCTGCGGGCGGAGGGGCTGCGGGTCGTCCTGGTCAACTCCAACCCGGCCACGATCATGACCGACCCGGAGATCGCCGACGCGACATACGTCGAGCCGATCACCCCGGAGTTCGTCGAGAAGATCATCGCCAAGGAGCGCCCCGACGCGCTGCTGCCCACCCTGGGCGGACAGACCGCGCTCAACACCGCGATCTCCCTGCACGAGGCGGGCACGCTCGAGAAGTACGGCGTCGAACTGATCGGCGCCAACGTCGAGGCCATCCACAAGGGCGAGGACCGCGACCTGTTCAAGGACGTCGTCGAGGCCGTCCGCACCAAGATCGGCCACGGCGAGTCCGCCCGCTCGGTCATCTGCCACTCCATGGACGACGTCCTCGCCGGCGTCGACCAGCTCGGCGGCTACCCCGTCGTCGTACGCCCGTCCTTCACCATGGGCGGCGCCGGCTCCGGCTTCGCCCACGACGAGGAGGAGCTGCGCCGCATCGCCGGCCAGGGCCTGACGCTCTCGCCCACCACCGAGGTGCTGCTCGAAGAGTCCATCCTCGGCTGGAAGGAGTACGAGCTGGAGCTGATGCGCGACAAGCACGACAACGTCGTGGTCGTCTGCTCCATCGAGAACTTCGACCCGATGGGCGTGCACACCGGTGACTCGATCACCGTCGCGCCCGCGATGACCCTCACCGACCGCGAGTACCAGGTGCTGCGCGACATCGGCATCGCCGTCATCCGCGAGGTCGGCGTCGACACCGGCGGCTGCAACATCCAGTTCGCGGTCAACCCCGACGACGGCCGGGTCATCGTCATCGAGATGAACCCGCGCGTCTCGCGCTCCTCGGCCCTGGCGTCCAAGGCGACCGGCTTCCCGATCGCCAAGATCGCGGCCAAGCTCGCCGTCGGCTACACCCTCGACGAGATCCCGAACGACATCACGCGGGAGACCCCGGCCTCCTTCGAGCCGACGCTCGACTATGTGGTCGTCAAGGCCCCGCGGTTCGCCTTCGAGAAGTTCCCGAGCGCCGACTCCACCCTCACCACCACCATGAAGTCGGTCGGCGAGGCCATGGCGATCGGCCGTAACTTCACCGAGGCGCTGCAGAAGGCGCTGCGCTCGCTGGAGAAGAAGGGCAGCCAGTTCTCGTTCGTGGGCGAGCCCGGCGACAAGGCCGCCCTGCTGGCCGAGGCCCAGCGCCCGACCGACGGCCGTATCAACACGGTCATGCGGGCCATCCGGGCGGGCGCCACGCAGGAAGAGGTCTTCGAGGCCACGAAGATCGACCCGTGGTTCGTCGACCAGCTCTTCCTGATCAAGGAGATCGCCGACGAGCTCGCGGCCGCCGAGAAGCTGGAGCCGGAGCTGCTGGCCGAGGCCAAGCGGCACGGCTTCTCCGACGCCCAGATCGCGGCCATCCGCTCGCTGCGCGAGGACGTGGTCCGCGAGGTGCGCCATGCGCTGGGCGTGCGCCCCGTCTACAAGACCGTGGACACCTGCGCCGCCGAGTTCGCCGCCAAGACCCCGTACTTCTACTCCTCCTACGACGAGGAGTCCGAGGTCGCGCGGCGCGAGAAGCCCGCAGTGATCATCCTGGGCTCGGGCCCCAACCGGATCGGCCAGGGCATCGAGTTCGACTACTCGTGTGTGCACGCCTCCTTCGCGCTGCACGACGCGGGCTACGAGACCGTCATGGTCAACTGCAACCCGGAGACCGTCTCCACCGACTACGACACCTCCGACCGGCTCTACTTCGAGCCGCTCACCCTGGAGGACGTGCTGGAGATCGTCCACGCCGAGCAGCAGGCGGGCCCGGTCGCTGGAGTCATCGTCCAGCTCGGCGGCCAGACCCCGCTGGGCCTGGCCCAGGCGCTCAAGGACAACGGCGTGCCGGTCGTCGGCACCTCGCCCGAGGCGATCAACCTCGCCGAGGAGCGCGGCGCCTTCGGCCGGGTGCTCACCGAGGCCGGGCTGCCCGCGCCCAAGTACGGCACCGCCTTCTCCTTCGACGAGGCCAAGGGCATCGCCGCCGAGATCGGCTACCCGGTCATGGTCCGCCCCTCGTACGTGCTGGGCGGCCGCGGCATGGAGATCGTCTACGACGAGCCGTCCCTGGCCGCCTACCTGGAGCGGCACGCCGGGCTGATCTCCGAGCACCCGGTCCTCATCGACCGCTTCCTCGACGACGCCATCGAGATCGACGTGGACGCGCTCTACGACGGCCACGAGCTCTACCTCGGCGGCGTCATGGAGCACATCGAGGAGGCCGGTATCCACTCCGGCGACTCGGCCTGCGCGCTGCCCCCGATCACCCTCGGCGGCTTCGACATCAAGCGGCTGCGGTCCTCCACCGAGGCCATCGCGCGCGGCGTCGGGGTGCGCGGGCTGATCAACATCCAGTTCGCCATGGCCGGGGACATCCTGTACGTCCTGGAGGCGAACCCGCGCGCCTCCCGTACCGTCCCCTTCACCTCCAAGGCCACCGCCGTGCCGCTCGCCAAGGCCGCCGCCCGTATCTCGCTGGGCGCGACCATCGCCGAGCTGCGCGCCGAGGGCCTGCTGCCGAGCAGCGGCGACGGCGGCACGCTCCCGCTGGACGCGCCGATCTCCGTCAAGGAGGCCGTGATGCCGTGGAGCCGGTTCCGCGACGCCTCGGGGCGCGGTGTGGACACCGTCCTCGGCCCGGAGATGCGCTCCACCGGCGAGGTCATGGGCATCGACTCGGTCTTCGGCGCGGCGTACGCCAAGTCGCAGGCCGGGGCGTACGGGGCGCTGCCCACCAAGGGCCGGGCGTTCGTATCCGTCGCCAACCGCGACAAGCGCTCGATGATCTTCCCGGCCCGTGAGCTGGTCGCCCTCGGCTTCGAGCTGCTGGCCACCTCCGGCACCGCCGAGGTCCTCAAGCGCAACGGCATCAACGCGACCGTGGTGCGCAAGCAGAGCGAGGGCGAGGGGCCGAACGGTGAGAAGACCATCGTCCAGCTCATCCACGACGGCGGGGTCGACCTGATCGTCAACACGCCGTACGGCACCGGCGGCCGGCTGGACGGCTACGACATCCGTACGGCGGCCGTGGCCCGCTCCGTCCCCTGCCTGACCACGGTCCAGGCCCTCGCGGCCGCTGTCCAGGGCATCGAGGCGCTGGGCCGGGGCGAGGTCGGCGTCCGGTCGCTGCAGGAGCACGCGGAGCATTTGACCGCGGCCCGCGCGCAGTAGCGGAGGGGCGGGCGCCGGGGCACACGCTCCGGCGCCCGCCGCTCCGTGTCCGCCCCTGGCCCGCACGCCTTGGCCCTGGCCGTCCTGGCCCGCACCGCCTTGGCCCTCACCGTCGTAGAAAGCCCGCCATGTACCAGCTCTTCTTCCGTCTCGTCTTCCGCCATATGGACCCGGAGCGGGCACACCACCTGGCCTTCGGCTGGATCCGGCTGGCCGCCCGCGTCCCGGTGTTGCGGACCTTCGTCGCGGCCCTCCTCGCGCCGCGCCACCGGGCGCTGCGCACCGAGGCGTTCGGCCTGCGTATGCACGGGCCCTTCGGGCTCGCGGCCGGATTCGACAAGAACGCCGTCGGCGTCGACGGCATGGCCATGCTCGGCTTCGACCATGTCGAGATCGGCACCGTCACCGCCCAGCCGCAGCCCGGCAACCCCAAGAAGCGGCTCTTCCGCCTGGTCGCGGACCGGGCGCTGATCAACCGGATGGGCTTCAACAACGAGGGCTCGGCGGTGGTGGCCGCCCGTCTCGCGGCCCGTCGCGCCGGCCGCCCCGCGTTCCGGACCACGGTCGGCGTCAACATCGGCAAGACCAAGGTCGTCCCTGAGGCGGAAGCCGTCGCCGACTATGTGACGTCCACCGAGCGGCTGGCCGGCCACGCCGACTACCTCGTCGTCAACGTCTCCTCGCCCAACACCCCCGGGCTGCGCGACCTCCAGGCCGTGGACCAGCTGCGGCCGCTGCTGAGCGCCGTACGCGAGGCCGCGGACCGCACCGTCCCCGGCCGTCGGGTGCCGCTTCTGGTCAAGATCGCGCCCGATCTCGCCGACGAGGACGTGGACGGCGTCGCCGACCTCGCGGTCGAACTGGGCCTGGACGGCATCATCGCCACCAACACCACCATCGCCCGCGACGGCCTCGGCCTCGCCTCGGGACCGGAGCTCACCGCCGAGACCGGCGGTCTGTCGGGGGCGCCCCTGAGGGCCCGCTCCCTGGAGGTGCTGCGCCGCCTGTACGCCCGGGTCGGCGACCGGATCACGCTGGTGGGAGTGGGCGGGATCGAGACCGCCGACGACGCCTGGGAGCGGATCCTGGCCGGGGCCACGCTGGTCCAGGGCTACAGCGGCTTCATCTACGCGGGCCCGTTCTGGAGCCGTCGTATCCACCGCGGCCTCGCGGCCCGCCTCGCGGCAAGCCCGTACGCCACGCTCGCCGACGCGATCGGCGCGGCCGCGGCGGAGCCGCGGGAGTAGCGGCTTCCCCCACCCACCCGCCCTGTCCGACCCTGGGGCTCCGCCCCAGACCCCGGGGGCTGTGCCCCGGCCCCCCGGGGGGCTGTGCCCCGGCCCCCTGGGGCTGTGGCCGGACCTCCGGGTTGGCCCCGGACCCCGCCCCGGGGCTCCGCCCCAGACCCCGGGGGCTGTGCCCCGGCCCCCCCGGGGGGCTGTGCCCCGGCCCCCTGGGGCTGTGGCCGGACCTCCGGGTTGGCCCCGGACCCCGCCCCGGGGCTGCGCCCCAAACCCCGCCCCGGGGCTGCGCCCCAGACCCCGCCCGGGCGGGCCCGGACCCCGCTCCGGGCTCGGGCAGCCCGTGGGACCAGGGGGGCTGGGGGCTTGCCTCCAGGATCGGGAAGGGGTGGGGAGGGGACATCACCCACACGGTCAGCAACCCAGAACCCCCAAGGAGACCCCGTGACCGACACCGCCGAACCCTTCGGTGCGCGCCTGCGCGGCGCCATGGACGCCCGCGGCCCGCTGTGCGTCGGCATCGACCCGCACACCTCGCTGCTCGCCGACTGGGGGCTCGGGGACGACATCGCGGGCCTGGAGCGGTTCACCCGTACGGTCGTCGACGCCCTCGCCGACAAGGTCGCGGTCCTCAAGCCGCAGTCCGCGTTCTTCGAGCGCTTCGGCTCGCGCGGTATCGCGGTGCTTGAGCGGGCCGTGGCGGACGCCCGGGCCGCGGGCGCGCTGGTGCTGATGGACGCCAAGCGCGGCGACATCGGCTCCACGATGGCCGCGTACGCCTCGGCGTACCTGGACCCCGGCAGCCCGCTGTTCTCGGACGCGGTCACCGTCAGCCCGTATCTGGGCTTCGGCTCGCTGCGCCCGGCGCTGGACGCGGCGCGGGTGAGCGGGTCGGGGGTGTTCGTACTGGCGCTGACCTCCAACCCGGAGGGCGCCGAGGTGCAGCACGCCGTACGGGCCGACGGGGCGACGGTCGCCGCCACGGTGCTGGATCACCTCAAGGCGGAGAACGCGGAGGAGGCCCGCGCGGGCCTCCTCGGCTCGTACGGCGCGGTCGTCGGGGCGACGCTCGGGGGCGCGGCGGGAGAGGCCGGGGCGGATCTGGCGATCGGCGGCCCGCTGCTGGCTCCGGGCATCGGCGCCCAGGGCGCGACGCCCGCGGACCTTCCGGGAGTCTTCGGGGCGGCGGTGCGGAATGTGGTCCCGAGCGTCAGTCGAGGGGTGCTCCGGCACGGTCCGGACCCGGCCTCGCTCGCCGCCGCGGCGCTCCGAATGGCTGATCAAGTGCGCGCCGTGGCCGAATAAGCGGGGTACTTTGCCCCTAAATGTCCAAGTCGAGCGAGTCTGACCAGGACTTTTCGTCTGTTCTCGCTGACTGGAGCGGGATCGGCCGCTAGTCTCCGACCAGAGCCAACGCGCAGCTGCGTTGCGCGTTGCTCCGCAGGTGAGGGGCGACTAGGTTCCTCACCGGTCCGTATCCGACAAGTTCGACATCCGAGGTGACGTAGGCGTGGCTCTTCCGCCCCTTACCCCTGAACAGCGCGCAGCCGCGCTCGAAAAGGCCGCCGCGGCTCGCCGGGAGCGCGCCGAGGTCAAGAATCGACTCAAGCACTCCGGCGCTTCCCTGCACGAGGTCATCAAGCAGGGCCAGGAGAACGATGTCATCGGCAAGATGAAGGTGTCCGCTCTCCTGGAGTCCCTGCCTGGCGTCGGCAAGGTCCGCGCCAAGCAGATCATGGAGCGGCTCGGCATTTCCGAGAGCCGTCGTGTCCGCGGTCTGGGCTCCAACCAGATCGCATCGCTTGAGCGTGAGTTCGGCGGCGCCGCCAGCTGACGTTTCCAGGCACTCCGGGGAACCTGGATAATCGCTGCATGGCAGCACACTCCCGCGGGGCGACCCCCGTACCCCCGGACGCACGTCCGCGGCTGACCGTGCTCTCCGGCCCTTCCGGAGTCGGCAAGAGCACGGTCGTCGCTCATATGCGCAAGGCACACCCTGAGGTGTGGCTCTCGGTCTCGGCCACCACCCGCAAGCCGCGCCCCGGCGAGCGCCACGGTGTTCAGTACTTCTTCGTGGACGACGGGGAATTCGACAAGCTCATCGCCAACGGTGAGCTGCTGGAGTGGGCCGAGTTCGCGGGCAACCGCTACGGCACCCCGCGCGAGGCGGTCCAGAACCGCCTCGCCGCGGGTGAGCCGGTGCTGCTGGAGATCGATCTGCAGGGCGCCCGTCAGGTCCGCGACTCCATGCCGGAGGCGCAGCTGGTCTTCCTCGCTCCGCCGAGCTGGGAGGAGCTGGTGCGCCGGCTCACCGGCCGGGGGACCGAGCCGCCCGAGGTGATCGAGCGGAGGCTGGAGGCCGCCAAGACCGAGCTGGCCGCCGAGCCCGAGTTCGATACGACCCTGGTCAATACCTCCGTCGAGGACGTGGCGCAAGAGCTGCTAACCTTGATGCGAGTCGTTTGATCTTTACTGGTATCCACCGTGCCGGTCTCGGCCGAAGCACCGGTCGCCAGTGATCGAATGCCGATCGAATACTGATCGAATGTCTTATCTCTTCATCACCCGTTCGGAAGGCAGAGAGTGTCCTCTCCCATCACCGCGCCCGAGGGCATCATCAACCCGCCGATTGATGAGCTGCTCGAGGCCACCGACTCCAAGTACAGCCTGGTGATCTACGCGGCCAAGCGCGCCCGCCAGATCAACGCGTACTACTCGCAGCTCGGCGAGGGCCTGCTCGAGTACGTCGGCCCGCTGGTGGACACCCACGTCCACGAGAAGCCGCTGTCGATCGCGCTCCGCGAGATCAACGCCGGCCTGCTGACCTCCGAGGCCATCGAGGCCCCGGCGCAGTAGCCCGGCGCAGCAGTCGGAACTCCGACCACGGGCCCGGCGGCATGGCCGCCGGGCCCGTGGTGTGTCATGGGTACATACATGACGGGGCAGCGCGCGACGCGGCGCGCGGAGAGGCGAGCGATGGACAAGCCGAAGGTCGTCCTGGGGGTGAGCGGCGGGATCGCCGCCTACAAGGCGTGCGAGCTGCTGCGCCGCCTCACCGAATCCGGCCATGAGGTACGGGTCGTACCGACCGACTCCGCGCTGCACTTCATCGGGGCGGCGACCTGGTCGGCCCTGTCCGGCAACCCCGTCACCACCGAGGTCTGGGACTCCGTCCACGAGGTCCCGCACGTACGCATCGGCCAGTCCGCCGATCTCGTCGTGGTCGCCCCCGCCACCGCCGACCTGCTCGCCAAGGCCGCCCACGGCCTCGCCGACGACCTGCTCACCAACACCCTGCTCACCGCCCGATGTCCGGTCGTCTTCGCGCCCGCCATGCACACCGAGATGTGGGAGCACCCGGCCACCCAGGAGAACGTCGCCACGCTGCGCCGCCGCGGGGCCGTCGTCATCGAGCCCGCCGTCGGGCGGCTGACCGGCGTGGACACCGGCAAGGGGCGGCTGCCCGAGCCCGGTGAGATCTTCGAGGTCTGCCGCCGGGTGCTCGCCCGCGGCACCGAGGAGCGCCGCCTCGACCTGGCCGGACGCCATGTCGTGGTGAGCGCCGGCGGCACCCGCGAGCCCCTGGACCCGGTGCGCTTCCTCGGCAACCGCTCCACCGGCAAGCAGGGCTACGCCCTCGCCCGGGCCGCCGTCGCCCGCGGCGCCCGGGTGACCTTGGTCTCGGCCAACAGCGAGCTGCCCGACCCGGCCGGCACCGATGTGGTGCGGGTGGGCACCGCGGTGCAGCTGCGCGAGGCGGTGGTCAAGGCCGCCGCGGACGCCGACGCCGTGGTGATGGCCGCGGCCGTCGCCGACTTCCGGCCCGCCACCTACGCCGAGGGGAAGATCAAGAAGCGGGACGGACACGAGCCCGATCCGATCGTCCTGGTCCGCAACCCGGACGTGCTCGCCGAGATCTCCGCCGACCGCGCCCACCCCGGGCAGGTCATCGTGGGCTTCGCCGCCGAAACCGACGACGTGCTTGCCAACGGACGCGCCAAGCTCGCCCGCAAGGGCTGTGACCTGCTGGTCGTCAACGAGGTGGGGGAGCACAAGACCTTCGGCTCGGAGGCCAACGAGGCCGTCGTCCTCGCGGCCGACGGCACCGAGACGCCGGTGCCGTACGGACCCAAGGAGGTCCTGGCCGACACGGTCTGGGACCTGGTCGCCCGCCGCCTCGGCTGATCGGCGCCCGGTGCGGTCCGGCCGATCGGCGCGTTGCCCGGCAGGCGTCGGGCCCGCTGATCGGTCACCATCGGGCCAACGGAGGGAATGACACTTTCCTGCCTCCCTGACAAGGCTGATTTTCCGGTCAGAGAGAGGTATGTTCCACGTCACGGCCTGCCCGTCCTGTGGGACGGGGATGCTCGACCGGTGACCGTGCCGGATAAACTGGCCGAGGAACCGCACCGAGCGCAGCTCTCGAGCGGTCCCAACCATGATCAGCCAGCAGCCGCTGCAACCCCAGGGAGCGATGTGTCCCGCCGCCTGTTCACCTCGGAATCTGTCACCGAGGGTCATCCCGACAAGATCGCTGACCAGATCAGCGACACCATCCTCGACGCGCTGTTGAAGGAGGACCCGACCTCCCGGGTCGCCGTCGAGACACTGATCACCACCGGCCTGGTGCATGTGGCCGGTGAGGTGACGACCAAGGCGTACGCACCGATCGCCACGCTCGTGCGCAACAAGATCCTCGAGATCGGCTACGACTCGTCGAAGAAGGGCTTCGACGGAGCCTCGTGCGGCGTCTCGGTGTCGATCGGCTCCCAGTCCCCGGACATCGCGCAGGGTGTCGACGCGGCGTACGAGGCCCGGGTCGAGGGCGATGAGGATGAGCTGGACAAGCAGGGCGCGGGCGACCAGGGCCTGATGTTCGGCTTCGCCTGCGACGAGACCCCCGAGCTGATGCCGCTCCCGATCAACCTGGCCCACCGGCTCTCCCGCCGGCTGTCCGAGGTGCGCAAGAACGGGACCATCCCCTACCTGCGCCCGGACGGCAAGACCCAGGTCACCATCGAGTACGACGGCAACAAGCCGGTCCGCCTGGACACCGTGGTCGTCTCCTCGCAGCACGCCTCCGACATCGACCTCGACTCGCTGCTGGCACCGGACATCCGGGAGTTCGTGGTCGAGCACGTCCTGAACGGGCTCGTCGAGGACGGCATCAAGCTGGACACCGAGGGCTACCGCCTGCTGGTCAACCCCACCGGACGGTTCGAGATCGGCGGCCCCATGGGCGACGCCGGCCTCACCGGCCGGAAGATCATCATCGACACCTACGGCGGCATGGCCCGCCACGGCGGCGGCGCCTTCTCCGGCAAGGACCCGTCCAAGGTCGACCGCTCCGCGGCGTACGCGATGCGCTGGGTCGCCAAGAACGTCGTCGCGGCCGGCCTGGCCGCGCGCTGCGAGGTCCAGGTCGCCTACGCGATCGGCAAGGCCGAGCCGGTCGGCCTGTTCGTCGAGACCTTCGGCACGGCCACGGTCGACCCCGAGAAGATCGAGCAGGCCATCTCCGAGGTCTTCGACCTCCGCCCGGCCGCGATCATCCGCGATCTGGACCTGCTGCGCCCGATCTACGCCGAGACGGCCGCGTACGGCCACTTCGGCCGCGAGCTGGAGGACTTCACCTGGGAGCGCACCGACCGCGTGGACGCGCTCCGCACGGCCGTGGGTCTGTAAGGCCCCCTGCACTGAATCGGACACCGGCCCGGGCACACGCCCGGGCCGGTGTCCGTGTCGTCTGCTAAGACTGAAGCTGTGAGCAGCGACAACGGGCGGCCGGAGCCCGCGGCGGGGGAGCCGGGTGGGGAGCAGCTTGCGCTCATTCGGGAGAGCGTGCGCAAGGCCAAGGCGCCGAAGGCCAAGCCGCGGACGTGGCGGGGGGCCGCGCTGGCGCGGGAGCTGCCGGTCGCCAAGGTGCTGGTGGACAAGGGCCCGGTGCACCTGGACAAGCTGTGGGACTACGCGGTGCCCGCCGAGATGGACGCCGAGGCCAAACCGGGTGTGCGGGTGCGGGTCCGGTTCGGGGCCGGTACGGGGAAGGTGCGCGAGGGGCGCCGGGAGGGCGGGGGGCTGCTCGACGGGTACATCGTCGAGCGGGTCGCCGAATCCGACTACCGGGGGCCGCTGGCGGCCGTCGCGCAGGTCGTCTCGCCGGAGCCGGTGCTGGGCCCCGGGCTGCTCGCGCTGTGCCGGGCGGTCGCCGACCGGTACGCGGGGTCGCTCGCGGACGTACTCCAGCTGGCCGTGCCCAAGCGGAACGTACGGGCCGAGGGCGAGCCGTCCGCGCCGCCGCTGCCGCCGCCGGGGGCGCCCGCGGCCGGGAGCTGGGAGCGCTATCCGGCCGGGCCCGGGTTTCTGGACGCGCTCGCGGGCGGCGGGACGCCGCGGGCGGTGTGGACCGCGCTGCCCGGACCGCACTGGCCGCGCGAATGGGCCGTCGCGGTGGCCGCCGCCCTCGCCTCGGGGCGCGGCGCGCTCGTCGTCGTCCCGGACGGGCGGACGGCCGCGCGGGTCGACGCGGCGCTCACCGAAGTGCTCGGCGGGGCGGGGCGCCATGTGCTGCTCACCGCTGACCTCGGGCCCGAGGAGCGCTACCGGCGGTGGCTGGCCGTCAGCCGGGGCTCGGTGCGGGCCGTGGTGGGCACCCGGGCGGCCATGTTCGCGCCCGTCAGGGGCCTGGGGCTGGTGGGGATCTGGGACGACGGCGACCAGAGCCACAGCGACGACCACGCGCCGCAGCCGCACGCCCGGGACGTTCTGCTGCTGCGCGCCGTCCACGAGCGGACGGGCTTTCTGCTGGGCGACCTCGGCCGCACCGTGGAGGCCGCCCAGCTCGTCGAGAACGGCTGGGCCAGGCCCCTGGAGGCCGACCGCGAGCAGGTGCGGGCCGCGGCCCCGCTGATCCGTACGGTCGACGAGGGCGAGGTGGCCCGGGACGCCGAGGCGCGCGCCGCCCGGCTGCCCACGCTCGCCTGGCAGACCGTACGGGACGCGCTGACCCGGGGCCCGGTGCTGGTGCAGGTGCCGCGCCGGGGGTACGTACCCCGGCTGGCCTGCGAGCGCTGCCGAGCGCCCGCCCGCTGCGCGCACTGCGCCGGGCCCCTGGAGGCCAGGGACGCGGACCGGCTGGCGTGCGGCTGGTGCGGCCGGGCCGAGACCTCCTGGCACTGCGCCGAGTGCGGGGGCGTCCGGCTGCGGGCGCGGATCGTCGGCGCCCGGCGCACCGCCGAGGAACTGGGCCGGGCCTTCCCGGCCGTGCCGGTACGGACGTCCGGGCGCGACCATGTGCTGGACCGGGTGCCGGACCGTCCCGCGCTCGTCGTCAGCACCCCGGGCGCCGAACCGGTCGCCGACGGCGGATACGCGGCGGCGCTGCTGCTCGACGGCTGGGCCCTGCTCGGCCGCCCCGACCTGCGCGCGGGCGAGGAGGCGCTGCGCCGCTGGCTGGACGCGGCGGCGCTGGTACGGGGCCAGGGGGACGGCGGCCTTGTCGTGGTGACGGCCGAGCCGACGCAGCGGCCGGTGCAGGCGCTGGTGCGCTGGGACCCGGCCGGTTACGCGGCGCGGGAGCTGGCCGAGCGGGCCCAGCTGGGCTTTCCGCCGGTCTCCCGGATGGCCTCGGTCGCCGGCCCCGCCGAGGCGGTGGCCGAACTGATCGCCGCGGCCCGGCTGCCGGAGGGCACCGAGACCCTGGGCCCGGTCCCGCTGCCCCTGACGGAGCCCGGCCGCCCCCGCCGCCCCGGTCAGCCGCCGCCGGGGGAGGAGTGGCAGCGGGCGCTGCTGCGGGTACGCCCCGGACAGGGCAGCGCGCTCGCGGCCGCGGTCAAGGCGGCGAAGGCGCAGCGGCTGGCCCGGGGCGAGAAGGATCCGGCAGTGCGGATCGATCCGTTCGACATCGGCTGAGTGCTGAGTGCTGAGTGCTCAGTGCTGAGTCGGGCTTCGGACGCGTCGGGCCTTGGCCGAGCCGGGCTCCGGCCGGTGCGCCTGCTCAACTGCTGTGCTCGATCGGCCAGTTGCGCCCGTTCAGCCGTTGCGCGGGTTGGGCAGCGCCCCCGGGCGGGGCTCCTCGCGCAGCGCCGGGGCGGGCTGCGGCGGCATCGAGCGCGCCGCGGGCACCGAAGGCACCGACGGCACGGCTCCCGGCTCCGCCGTGCGCACCGGCGGCGCCTCGGCGCCCTCGGCGGCGGCGCTCTGCGCGGCGGCCCGGCGCGCCCCGTAACGGCGGTGCACCGCCTGCTTGGTGACGCCGAGCGCCGAGCCCACCGCGTCCCAGGAGAAGCCGAGCGAGCGGTCGAAGTCCACGGCGGCCGTGACCAGCGTCTCGACGCTGTCCCGCAGCTCCTGGGCCAGGCGCACGGTGGGGGCCGGGGCGCGTCCGTAGACGACGAAGCCCGCGGACGGGCCCGTGCGCCGTGGACGGTAGACATTGCCGAGCTGGGCGGTGAGCGTGCGCAGCGCGTCCACCTGCCGGCGGACCCGCTCGATGTCCCGGACCAGGAGGTGCAGGCTGGCCCGTGCCTGGGCGTCGTGGGTTGCGTGGTCGGCCATGAACAAGCCTCTCGAATCCGGCGTTGGTACTCGAAGACAGTTGGTACTCGAAGACAGCGGACGGGAAGTCGGAAACGCGACGGGCCGCCGCAGCGGCCCGACGCGGTCAATCTGCCTTGACTGCCTTGACCAACGCGACACCCGCCCGTCGGGTCACGGTCCGGGGGCGTGCGCCACCGCTTTCGTACGCCCCCCGGAGCGCGGCGCCTAGACTGGTGCGCTGTCCCCGCTGCGCGTGAGAGGTAGTTCGCCACCCATGAGGCTCGTCTTCGCCGGTACTCCCGAGGTCGCCCTGCCCGCCCTGGACGCGCTGATCGCGTCCGACCGGCATGAGGTGGTGGCCGTCGTCACCCGGCCGGACGCACCGGCCGGGCGCGGGCGGCGGCTGGTGGCGAGCCCGGTCGGCGAGCGGGCGGCGGAGGCGGGGATCGAGGTGCTGAAGCCGGCCAAGCCGCGCGATCCGGAGTTCCTGGACCGGCTCCGCGAGATCGCGCCGGACTGCTGCCCGGTGGTCGCGTACGGTGCGCTGCTGCCCAAGGCGGCGCTGGAGATTCCGGCGCACGGATGGGTCAATCTGCACTTCTCGCTGCTGCCCGCCTGGCGCGGCGCGGCGCCCGTGCAGCACGCGGTGCTGGCGGGCGACGAGGTGACCGGCGCGTCGACCTTCCTGATCGAGGAGGGCCTGGACTCCGGCCCGGTGTACGGGGTGGTGACGGAGGACGTACGCCCCACGGACACCAGCGGCGATCTGCTGACGCGGCTGTCCCTGGCCGGGGCCGGGCTGCTGGCCGCCACCATGGACGGCATCGAGGACGGCTCCCTGCGTGCCGAGCCGCAGCCCGCCGAGGGCGTTTCGCTCGCCCCGAAGATCAACGTCGAGGACGCCGAGATCGACTGGGCCGCGCCCGCGCTGCGCGTCGACCGGCTGGTGCGGGGCTGCGCCCCCGCGCCGGGGGCGTGGACCGCCTTCCGCGGGGAGCGGCTGAAGGTGAACGCGGCGGCGCTGGTGACGGACCGTACGGACCTGGCGCCCGGCGAGCTCGCCGTCACCAAGAAGGCCGTATACGTGGGCACGGGCAGCCACGCGGTGGAGCTGACGTGGGTGCGGCCGCAGGGCAAGCGGCCGATGCCCGGGGCCGACTGGGCGCGCGGGGTGCGGATCGCCCAGGGGGAGCGGCTGGGCGGGTAGCGACCCCGTCTCCTGTCCGTCCTGCGCCTCCGGGCGCGGGACCGGGCGAGTTTGACCTCAACAAAGGTTTAAGTCTTACGGTCCTGAGGTGTGCCGCCGGTCCGGAAGAGCCGCGATCCAGGGACGGCACCCCGAGACCGACGGAGGTGCGCGATGGACATGGAAGCCACCGCCATGCATTCGCTCTACCGGACCGCGATGGCGAACGACGACAAACGTCCGTTCTCCCGCGAAACCCTGCGGCGTATCGGCGGCTTCGCCCGCCCCCACCGCCGCCGCCTCGCCTTCTTCCTGGTCAGCAGCGTCGTCACGGCCGTGCTCGCGGTCGCCACCCCGCTGCTCGCCGGCCGGGTCGTCAACGCGATCGTGCACCGCTCGGGCCAGGGCACCGTCCTCGGCCTCGCGGCGCTCATCGCCGTCATCGCGGTCGCCGAGGCCGCGCTGGGGCTGCTCACCCGCTGGCTGTCGGCGAACATCGGCGAAGGGCTCATCCTCGACCTGCGCACCACCGTGTACGACCACGTACAGCGCCTGCCCATCGCGTTCTTCACTCGCACCCGCACCGGCGCCCTGGTCAGCCGGCTCAACAACGATGTCATCGGCGCACAGCGGGCGTTCAGCGACACCCTCTCCGGGGTGGTCGGCAATCTGGTGACCCTGCTGCTCACGCTCGCGGTGATGTTCGGCATCTCCTGGCAGATCACCCTGCTCGCGCTGGTGCTCCTGCCGATGTTCCTGCTGCCCGCCCGGCGCGTCGGCGGCAAGCTGGCGCGGCTGCGGCGCGAGGCGGCGGACCACAACGCCACCATGGGCACCCAGATGACCGAGCGCTTCTCCGCGCCCGGCGCCACCCTCGTCAAGCTCTTCGGCCGGCCGGACGAGGAGTCCGCCGAGTTCGCGGCGCGGGCCCGGCGGGTGCGCGACATCGGGGTGCGCACCGCGATGGTGCAGACCTCCTTCGTCACCGCCCTGACCCTCGTCTCCGCCCTGGCCCTCGCCCTCGTCTACGGCCTCGGCGGCTACTACGCGCTGCGCGACCAGCTGGACCCCGGCGCGGTCGTCGCCCTCGCGCTGCTGCTCACCCGCCTGTACGCGCCGCTGACCGCACTGGCCGGCGCCCGGGTGGAGGTGATGAGCGCCCTGGTCAGCTTTGAGCGGGTCTTCGAGGTGCTGGACCTCAAGCCGCTGATCGCCGAGAAGCCGGACGCCCGTCCGGTGCCCGAGGGGCCGGTGGCGGTGGAGTTCGACCGGGTGGACTTCGGCTACCCCTCGGCGGACAAGGTCTCCCTCGCCTCCCTGGAAGAGGTCGCGACCCTGGACACCCGCGGCGGGGAGCAGGTGCTGCACTCGGTGTCCTTCCGGGCAGAACCGGGCCAGATGGTGGCGCTGGTGGGCTCCTCGGGCGCCGGGAAGTCGACCATCGCGCAGCTGCTGCCCCGGCTCTACGACGCCGACGGCGGCGCCGTACGGCTGTCGGACGTGGACGTACGCGATCTGACGGCCGAGTCGATCCGCCGGACGCTCGGCATGGTCACCCAGGACGGCCACCTCTTCCACGACTCGATCCGCGCCAACCTGCTGCTGGCCCGGCCCGAGGCGGCGGAGGACGAGCTGTGGGAGGTGCTGCGCCGGGCCCGCCTCGACGGGCTGATCGCGGCCCTGCCCGACGGCCTGGACACCGTGGTCGGCGAGCGCGGCTACCGGCTCTCCGGCGGCGAGCGCCAGCGGCTGACCATCGCCCGGCTGCTGCTGGCCCGCCCCCGCGTGGTGATCCTCGACGAGGCCACCGCCCATCTGGACTCCACCTCCGAGGCGGCCGTCCAGGAGGCGCTTGCCGAGGCGCTGGACGGGCGTACCGCGGTGGTCATCGCCCACCGGCTGTCCACCGTACGGGCCGCGGACCTCATCCTGGTCGTCGAGGACGGGCGGATCGTGGAGCGCGGCACGCACACCGCACTCCTCGCGGCCGGCGGACGCTACGAGGAGCTGTACCGCACCCAGTTCGAGCAGCCGTCGGCGCTGAGCGAGTCTTTGGGTGAGCCGGCGCTCGTCGAGGGCCCGGCCCAGGCGGCCAACGGCGCCCTGAACTGAGGCCAGCCGAGCCTTTGATGGAACGCGCCGTAGGCTGGGACTCTCAGAGCCCCATTTCTCCCCGGAGCACATTTCCCGTGAGTCCCCAGCCCGGCCGTCCCCGCCGCAGCGCCCCCGGTAAGCCCTACCGGCGCCCGAAGAAGGACCCCGTACGGATCCTCGCCTTCGAGGCGCTGCGGGCCGTCGACGAACGCGACGCGTACGCGAACCTCGTCCTGCCGCCCCTGCTGCGCAAGGCCCGCCAGGACAGCACCGAGGCCAAGCCCTTCGACGCGCGGGACGCCGCGCTGGCCACCGAGTTGGTGTACGGCACGCTGCGCCGCCAGGGCACCTACGACGCGATCATCGCCGAATGCGTGGACCGGCCGCTGCGCGAGGTGGACCCGCCCGTACTGGACGTGCTCAGCCTCGGCGCGCATCAGCTGCTCGGCACCCGTATCCCCACCCACGCCGCCGTCTCGGCGAGCGTCGAGCTGGCGCGGGTGGTGCTCGGCGACGGGCGGGCGAAGTTCGTCAACGCCGTGCTGCGCAAGGTCGCGGCCAATGACCTCGACGGCTGGCTGGAGAAGGTCGCCCCGCCGTACGACGAGGACCCCGAGGAGCACCTTGCCGTCGTCCACTCCCATCCGCGGTGGATCGTCTCCGCCCTGTGGGACGCGCTGGGCGGCGGCAGCGCCGGGGTCGAGGACCTGCTGGAGGCCGACAACGAACGGCCCGAGGTCACCCTCGTCGCCCGGCCGGGCCGCAGCACGACCGAGGAGCTGATCGCGGCGGTCGGCGAGGGCTCCGCGCTGCCGGGCCGCTGGTCCCCGTACGCCGTGCGGCTCGCCGAGGGCGGCGAGCCGGGGGCGCTGGACGCGGTCCGCGAGGCGCGCGCGGGGGTGCAGGACGAGGGCAGCCAGCTGGTCGCACTCGCGCTGGCGAACGCGCCGCTCACCGGGGCGGACGAGCGCTGGCTGGACGGCTGCGCGGGCCCCGGCGGCAAGGCCGCGCTGCTCGGCGCGCTGGCCGCGGAGCGGGGCGCGGCGCTGCTCGCCTCGGAGAAGCAGCCGCACCGGGCGGGCCTGGTCGAGCGGGCGCTGGCGGGCAACCCCGGCCCGTACCAGGTGATCGCGGCGGACGGCACCCGGCCGCCGTGGCGCCCCGGCACCTTCGACCGGGTCCTGGTGGACGTGCCCTGCACCGGGCTCGGCGCCCTGCGCCGCCGCCCCGAGGCGCGCTGGCGGCGCAGCCCCGAGGACCTGGCCGGTTTCGCGCCGCTGCAGCGGGAGCTGCTGCGGCAGGCGCTGAGCGCGGTGCGCGTGGGCGGCGTGGTCGGCTACGCGACCTGCTCGCCGCACCTCGCCGAGACGCGGGCCGTGGTCGACGACGTCCTCAAGGGCCGCGGCGGCACCGCGCCCGCCGCCGAGTGGATCGACGCCCGGCCGCTGATGCCCGGGGTGCCCGCGCTCGGGGACGGCCCGGATGTGCAGCTGTGGCCGCATCTGCACGGCACGGACGCGATGTATCTGGCGCTGCTGCGGCGCACGGACTGACGGGAGGCCGGGACCTTCTGGCTAGCCGGCCTTACTGGCTAGCCGCGGAGGTCCCGGTGCACCGCGCGGGCGACGGCCTCGACGGTGGCGACTCCGGCGGCCATGGTGCGGTTGTCCTGGGTCAGCACGGTGATGGTGTAGCTGGGGCCGTTGCCCGTGAAGACACCGATGCTGTGCACCCGCCAGCCGTGCGTGGCGCGGGACAGCCAGCCGTTCTTCACATGGCTCCGAACGGTGTTCGGGGCGCCCGCCGGGGTGCCCCAGCGCTGGGAGGGCACCACCTTGCCCATCAGATCGAGGATGTACGCGCGGGCGCCGTCGCTCAGCACCGGGTTCGGGCTGGTCACCAGGTCCAGGAGCCTCATCTGGTCGCGCGCGGTGATCTGGGTCAGGCCCCAGTGGTTGGCGGCGCCGGGGACGGTCCGGGACATCCCGGCGGCCCGGAGGAACACCGCCACCTCGGCGGCGCCCAGCTGCCGCCACAGCGTGCTGGTGGCGGCGTTGTCCGACTTGGTGATCATGGCGGTGGCCAGCTCGGACTCCCGCGCGGTGAGCTGCCGGTGGTGCTTGTCCGCGTCCCACAGCAAGGTGGCCAGGACGGTCACCTTGACCACGCTCGCGGAGTCGAAGGCCCGGTTCCCGCGCAGGGTGCAGACCGTGTCGGTGGCGGGGTCGCGCAGGGCGATCGCGACCGCCTCGGGCCGGCCGCGCAGCGCCATGGCGATGTCCGTGGAGAGCCTGATGGCCAGCCCCGGCCGGGCGGAGGTGCACACCGGCCGCCAGGCACCGGCCGCCGTGGCGGTCCCGCCCCCGGCGGTCGGTGCCACCAGCAGCCCCGCCGCCAGGGCCACGGACAGGACGCCCTGGACCAGCCGGGAGCGGTCCGGTGTCGTGGAGATTCGGTGTCGCGTCATGTGTGCGTGATCACCCGGGTCCATGGACCGGCGGCGGCCGTGGCAGGCTGGTGCCATGGCCGTGCAGATCAACCCCAGCATCCTGTCCGCCGACTTCTCCCGCCTCGCGGAGGAAGCCAAGGCCGTCGAGGGTGCCGACTGGCTCCATGTCGATGTGATGGACAACCACTTCGTTCCCAACCTGACTCTCGGCGTGCCGGTGGTCGAAGCGCTGGGCAAGGCGACGGACACGCCGCTGGACTGCCATCTGATGATCGAGGACCCGGATCGCTGGGCCCCACAGTACGTCGAGGCGGGCGCCGGCTCGGTGACCTTCCACGCCGAGGCCGCCGCCGCCCCCGTACGGCTGGCCCGTGAGATCCGGACCAAGGGGGCCCGGGCGTCGATGGCGCTCAAGCCCGCCACCCCCATCGACCAGTACGAGGACCTGCTGCCCGAGCTGGACATGGTGCTGGTGATGACGGTTGAGCCCGGCTTCGGCGGGCAGGCGTTCCTCGACATCATGCTGCCGAAGATCCGCCGCACCCGCGAGCTGATCTCCAAGCACGGCCTGGAGATGTGGCTTCAGGTGGACGGCGGGGTTTCCGCCTCGACGATCGAGCGGTGCGCCGAGGCGGGCGCCGATGTGTTCGTCGCCGGGTCCGCGGTGTACGGGGCGCAGGACCCGGCCAAGGCGGTGGAGGAGCTGCGTGGTCTGGCCCGGCAGGCGACCCCCATCGCGCGGCGTACGGAAGACGGGCCCGTGACCGCCCGATGAACTCATCGGTAAAGGGCAGATCAAGTCCGCCGTTTCTGACAGGATGAACGGTGAGTCCAGAACATAGGAAGCAGTGAGGAGACCGCGGTGTCGACGGGCCGTTCAGGCACGCGGATGGGACCCGCCGAACTGGTGCAGGCGGCCGCCATGGCGCGCCGCTTCTACCTCGAAGGCAAGTCCAAGATCCAGATTGCCGAGGAGTTCGGCGTCAGCCGCTTCAAGGTGGCGCGGGTGCTGGAGACCGCGCTGGAGCGCGATCTGGTGCGCATCGAGATCCGGGTGCCCGCCGAGCTCGACGCGGAGCGCTCCGACGCGCTGCGCGCCCGGTACGGGCTGCGTCACGCGGTCGTGGTCGAGTCCCCGGCGGACGCCGAGGCCGACACCCCGGACCCGGAGAACCTCGGCGAGGTCGCCGCGGATCTGCTGGGCGAGCTGGTGACCGAGGGCGATGTGCTGGGCCTGGCCTGGGGCCGGTCCACGATCCACATGGCCGCGGCGCTGCACCAGCTGCCCCCGTGCACCGTCGTCCAGCTCACCGGCGTGTACGACGCGGGCACCGCCGAGCGCGGCTCGGTCGAGGCGGTCCGGCGGGCCGCCGCCGTCTCCGGCGGCGAGGCGCACCCCATCTACGCGCCGATGCTGCTGCCCGATACGGCCACCGCCGATGTGCTGCGCGGCCAGACCGGTATCGCCCGCGCCTTCGAGTACTTCGACAAGGTCACCGTCGCCGCCGTCTCCATCGGCTCGTGGGAGGCCGGTATCTCGACGGTGTACGACATGCTGACCGAGCAGGAGCGGGCCCATTACGCGGGCCTCGGCGCCGCCGCCGAGATGTCGGCCCACCTCTTCGACGCCGAGGGCCGGCGCATCGGCCGGGACCTGGGCGAGCGCTGCATCACGGTCGAGGCCGACCGGCTGCGGCGGATCCCGGAGGTCGTCGCCATCGCGGGCGGCCGCCGCAAGGCCCCCGCGATCGGCGCGGTGCTCCGCTCCGGCCTGGTCACCAGCCTGGTCACGGACACCGCCGCCGCCGATCACCTGCTGCTGGAGACGGGCCCCGGCCCGCGCCCCGCGCTGGACCGGGCGGACCCCGACGGGGTGTAAGACGGCGTAGTACGCGGGCGGCGTTGGACGATCCGACCAGGCGGCTCCCGGCCGTTCTGGATGATCGTCCCGGCCCGGGTATCGGGGCCGACGTGGGAGAATGAAGTACGTGCGTTTTCCTCGGCTTCCTTCGTCGAGGGCCAATTCCGAACGACTGGGAAGTTCCGAGCGTGCGTTTCCTCAATGATCAGCAGCCGCCCTACGACCTGACGTAGGGATCTGAAGGCAACTGTCATTGGGAAGGACGTACCAGGTGGACAGGTACGGCATCTACGAGCGGCTCTCCCGGGTCACCGAGGCGAGCACATCGATCGAACGCCAGGACGAAGCGTGCCGGGTGGAGGTGCGCAGACGGAACGGGCGAGTGGTCGGCGTCTGGACGGATGAAGGAGTCTCGGGGGCCAAGCCGCCTCTTGAGCGCCCAGGGATGAGGGAACTCCTCGACCATGTCATGGGCATGGATGCCTTGATGGTCTGGAAGATCGACCGCATCGCGCGGTCGTTCCTCGGCTTCGCCGAGATCGTCAAGAAACTGGACGACCACAATGTCGCGCTGATCTCCGCCACGGAGCCCGTCGACATGAGCGGTCCCACGGGCCGCTGAAGGGTGTCTTTATTCCAATCAGGCTGCTGAGCTGGGCGTTTCCTGTGGATGATGAGGTAGCCGGGGTGGCATGGTGTGGTACTCGTTGATCAGTCCGCCGAGTACCTGCCGGCGCCTGACCCTGGCAGCAGGCAGGGGGATGACGTTCGGGTCGTCGTCGGGTGCTCGTAGGCCGAGGCTGCGGTGGGCTCGTCCCCCGTTGTAGTGCTCCGCGTACGTGGTAAGGACCGTGCGCAGGTGTCGTTCGCCGGTGATGAGGAGGCGGTCGGTGCATTCGGTGCGGGCTGTGCGTATCCATCGTTCGGCGAACGCGTTTGACCGGGGGCTTTGCGGCGGTGTCGGGATGACGGCTGTGCCGTTGCCGGCGAAGACGGCGTCGAACGCGGTGGTGAACTTGCTGTCCCGGTCCCGGATGAGGAACCGGAAGCACTCAGCCCTCTCCTCGAGATCCATGAGCAGGTTGCGGGCGAGCTGGGTGACTCATGCGCCGGTCGGGTGGGCGGTGACACCCAGGACGTGAACGCGCCGGGTCTTGATCTCCATGACGAAGAAGACATAGAGACGTCTGAGGAAGACGGTCTCTACGTGCATGAAATCGCAAGCGAGCAGCGTGTGGGCTTGAGCTCGGAGGAAGGAGCGCCAGGTCTGCTGGGATGCGCGCTGTGGTGCGGGGGTAGACCGGAGCGGCGCAGAACGCGTCGGATGGTCGCAGCGGCTACCCGATGACCAAGCCGACGCAACTCCCCTTGGATCCTCACGTACCCCCAGGTCGGGTTCTCTCTCGCCAGGCGCTGGATGAGCGCGACCGTCTCTTCCGGCAATGGCGGACGACCGGGTCTGACCGGTGCTTGGCGCCACTTCCAGCGCACCAGACGGCGGTGCCAGGTCAGTAGTGTGCCCGGGGTGACCAGTCGATGGCGACGTAAGACGGGTGGCAGATGCCGTGCGAGAGCGGAGAGCACGGCACGATCAGCCCATGAGAGCCGCGGCCGCTGTACCTGCCGACGAAGCACAGCGACCTCATGACGAAGGGCAAGGATCTCGGCGTTGTTCGCGGCCGTCGAGCGGCCCAGCAACAGGAAGCAGCCCAGTAGTCGACAGAAGATCAGGTAAAGCAGTCGCAGACCCACGATCAGGGATCATGCCCACACTTGGGCGATCGCAAAGCCCCAGGTCAACCACCATACGGCAATAAAGACACCCTTCAGGCGACCGCAGTTGATCGCCCTCCCGGAGGCGCTCGAACTGGCCCATCTCGATCTCCGGCATGGTGGCTCGCTCCCCTGTCCCCATACGTCCTTACGCCGAGCGAGTCGTCGGCGCAGCCCTGACATGGGCCACCCTGCCGCAGACCACTGACAGCGGGACGGGGCAGGAGTACAGAGCCGAGGGCGGACCGGTTGCCCCTGGCCGCCCTCCCCGTCGGCCCTGGTCAGCCCGCCGGCTGCCGCGTCTCCGCCGGAAGGTCTTCCGGCAGCAGCAGCCGTAGGTCGTCCAGGCCCGGTGCGGTCATCGGGCCGATCCGCCGGGCCTGCCGGGTCATCATCGCCTCCAGAATCTGTCGGGCCGTACGGGCGTTGCCGAACGAGCGGTCGCGCGGCAGCCCGGCCACGTAGCGGAGCAGCGCCTCGACGGTCTCCGGTGCACAGTCGTAGCCGGAGGTCGTGGCGTGGCGGCTCATGATCTCGACCAGTTCGTCCGTGGAGTAGTGCTCGAAGTCCACGGTGCGGGAGAAGCGCGAGGCCAGGCCGGGGTTGGAGGCGAGGAAGCGGGCCATTTCCTCGGTGTAGCCCGCGACGATGACGACGACTTCGTCGCGGTGGTCCTCCATGAGCTTGAGCAGGGTGTCGACGGCCTCGCGGCCGAAGTCGGAGCCGGCGCCCTCGGGGGTGAGGG
>NZ_NCSM01000022.1:512713-514729 GCF_002224125.1 Streptomyces sp. NBS 14/10 | reverse complement strand
CCTGCCGCTGCCTGGTGGCCGACAGCAGGTTGACCAGGTCGGTGACCTCGCGTTTGACGGCCTGGAGACCGATCATGGCGTCGAGTTCGGCGAGGAGTTCCTCGGAGCTGCGGCCGCCGTCCGCGCCCGCGGCGGCCGAGGCGCCCGCGACGTCCTCGGGCAGCAGCAGGGTGAGGTCGGACTCGGCGGGGCTGGCCATCGAGGCCAGCCGGAACGCCTGCCGGTCGATCATCTCCTCGAAGACCTGGCGGGCCGCGCGGCCGTTGCCGAACGTGGCGTCGCGCGGCATCCGCTCGTAGTGCCGGGCGAGAGCGTCCAGGGTGCTGGGGTCCAACTCGTAGCGGTGAGTCCCGCACATGGACTCGGTGATGGTCACCAGCTCCTCCACCGAGTAGTTGGCGAACTCGATGGTGCGGGTGAAGCGGGAGGCCATGCCCGGGTTGGAGGAGAGGAAGGAACCCATGTCGTCGGTGTATCCGGCGGCGATGACGACGACCTCGTCGCGGTGGTCCTCCATCAGCTTCAGCAGCGTGTCGATGGCCTCCTTGCCGAAGTCGGCGCCGGAGCCCTTGCCGTCGGACAGCAGCGTGTACGCCTCGTCGACGAACAGCACGCCGCCCAGCGCCTCGTTGAACGCCTCGGTGGTCTTGATGGCCGTACCCCCGATGACCTGGGCGACCAGATCGGCGCGGGAGACCTCCACCAGATGCCCGGAGCGCAGCACCCCGAGTTCGGCGAGGATGCCGCCGTAGAGCCGGGCCACGGTGGTCTTGCCGGTGCCGGGCGGGCCGGAGAAGACCAGGTGGCGGCTCATGGGCGGGACGGGCAAGCCGAGGCTGGCCCGGCGCTGCGCGAGCTGGTTGAGGTTGACCAGGGTGCGCACCTGGTGCTTGACATCGGCGAGGCCGATCAGCGACTCCAGCTCCGCCAGTGGGCCTTCGGGTTTCTTCTCGCCGGGGCCGGCCGCGGCCTTGCCCTCCTGGGCCAGGTCCCCGGCGGTCTCGCCCCAGGCGTCGGGGGTGGCGTTCCCGCTGCTGTTCAGGCCCTGGACGGTGAGGCGCTCGGTGGCCCGGGTCTGCTTCAGGCCCGCGCCGCGGTTGTCCCGTACGGCGCAGTCGGTGAGGGTGACCTGCTCGGAGCTGTCGACGCGGATGCCGTCGCCGACGCTGCCGCTGATCTGGCAGGACTCCAGCGCGGCCCGGCCGCCGTTGGCGACGAGCACGCCGTGCGCCCCGGCCTCGGTCACCTGGGTGTGGCCAGCGGAGAGTTCGCCGCCGCTCTCCACATGCAGCCCTGCGGCGGTGCCCGCGTGGATCTGGCAGTCCCGCACGGTGGAGCGACCCCCGGTGCCGACCCAGACGGCGGCCTGGGCCGTCCCGCGCAGCACGGTGCCGGTGATCTCGGGGGCACCGCCGCCCGCCGCGCGGATCCCTGCCCCTTCGGGCCGTTCGACCGTGCAGTCCTCCATGCGCCCGCGGCCGTCCTCGACGACCTCGATGCCGTGGCCGCCGGGCGCGATGAGGCGGGCCTTGCGCACCAGGGGGTTGGCCCCGGTACGGATGGAGACGGCGACCCCGGCCGCGTCCACCACCTCCAGCCGGTCGAACTCGGCCGAGGCGTCCTCGGACAGCAGGACGGCCCCCGTCGCGTCGGCGCAGTCCCGCACGGTGGTGTCGGAGAGCAGCGGGGCGCTGGAGCCGATGACGCGGATCGCGGAGGCGGCCGCCGCGTCGAAGGCGCAGTCCTGGAACGTGCCCCGGGAACGCTCGGTGACCGCGAGGCCGTTGCCCTTGGTCCGTGCGGTGCCGCAGCGCAGCAGCTCAGGGTCCGCGCCCTGGGCGAGCACGATGCCCGGCCCGGTCGTGTCGCTGACGGTGACCTCTTCCAGCACCGGCCGGGCGGCGCTGGTGACGTAGACGCCGACTGAGGTGTCGTGCACGTGGGTGCGCGCCACGTGCGTGGCACACCGGCCCTCCAGGGCGACGGCGGGCTTCTCGGTGCCGGAGATGTCGCAGT
>NZ_NCSM01000022.1:267978-512606 GCF_002224125.1 Streptomyces sp. NBS 14/10 | reverse complement strand
CTGGCCGCGCGGCGCGTCCACCACCGGCAGGTCCTCGCTGCCGCCGCGCAGCATCAGGTCGGTGAGCATCACCGCGTCCGCGACGAGCACCACGGCGGTGCCGCGCGGCGGGCAGATCTCCACGCTGCCGCGCTCGCCGTCGGCGACGATGGTGAGCCGGGTCCTGACGGTCAGGTTCTCGCGGTAGCGGCCGGGCTTGACGCGGATGACCGCTCCCGTACGCGCCTTCGCCAGGGCCTCGCCGATCGTCCGGAAGTTCTCCGTGTGGTCCGGGCCGACCGTGAGCAACTGCCGTGACACGCTGGGACCTCCTTGTTGTGGTGCCTGCCGCACCTCGATGACCTGGGCGTGGGCCGCGATTGCCGCGGCCGGGCCCGGCCGCTGGCGGTACGGTCGCAGGGGCCGCGCATGCAGGAGACGCGCGCACGAGGCGCACACGCGATGCAGGCTACGGGAATCCCGCGGTGGTCAGACGGGGTCAGACGGGGATCGGGTCGCCGAGTGAACGTCCTGGTGCCCATCAGGGCAGACCGCCGGTGCCCGTTCGGGCAAACCGCCGATCCTGGCGCGCCACCCCGGTCTGCGTAGCGTGCGCGTCATGCGACGTACACCTTCTTCCCGTCCTCTGGTGACGCGGGCGGTCGCCGCCGCCGCGCTGACCGCGGCTTCGCTCGCCTCCGTGGTCCCCTCCGCCGCAGCGGATCCGGGCTCGGGCTCGGTGGAACTGCCCGCCCTCATCTCCGTGCTGCCGTCCGACGACCCGTGCGCCAAGGCATCCAAGGGGAAGGCCGAGGACGCGACCTGGTCCCGGTCCACGCTCGGGCTCGGCCGCGCCTGGGAGCTGTCCCAGGGCGCCGGGGTGACCGTCGCCGTGGTCGACTCCGGCGTCGGCACGGACATCCAGGCGCTGTCCGGCCGCGTCACCGCGGTCGGCGACGCGGGCCAGGACTGCACGGGCCACGGCAGTTTCGCCGCGGGCCTCATCGCGGCGGCGCCCGGCAAGGGCGTGGGGGTGGCGGGGGTCGCGCCCAAGGCGCGGATCCTGGCGGTGCGCGGGGCGCGGACGCGCGGCGAGACCACCGTCGCGACCCTCGCGGCGGGCATCCGTACCGCGGTCGACAAGGGCGCCGACGTCATCTACGTCGGATGGGTGCTGGCGACGGGGAAGGCCGAGCTGACCAAGGCCGCGGCGTACGCGGCCGAGCACGACGCGCTGGTGGTCGCCCCGGTCGGCCCGGACTTCCTCCCCAGGGACCGCAACACCGGCCAGCCGGCCGAGCCCGCGCCCTGGTACTGGCCCGCGTCCGCGCCCGGCGTGCTCTCGGTCATCGACTACGGCCCGGACGGCAAACGCCCCGACAGCGCGCCCGCGCTGGGCAACGCGGACCTGGCGGCGCCGGGTGACGCGGTGGTCAGCGTCGGGCCCAAGGGCTCGGGCCACTATATCGGTTCTGGCTCCTCGCTCGCCGCGGCGCATGTCGCGGGGGCGGCGGCGCTGGTACGGGCCCGGTACCCGGAGATGTCCGCGGCCGAGGTCGCACGGCAACTCACGGTGGCGGCGTATCCGTCGGACACGCCACGGGTGGACCCGTACGCGGCGGTGAGTTCGCTGCTCACCGACAAGCAGGGCGCCACCCCGAAGCCGGCTGCCGTCCACGTCCCCCCGGCCGCCCCGCCCGGGCCGCGCCACCGCGCCCTGGTCATCGCGGGCGCGGGCGGCGGCCTGCTGCTGCTGGTGGCCGCCGGTGCCGTGGTGATCCCCCGCGGCCGGGCCAGGGGCTGGCGCCCGGCGGGCGCGGAGGACCTGGAGACGGCGGAGCCCCCCGAGCCGACGGAGTCCGCCGAGCCCGCCGAGCCCACGGCGCCCGCGGGGGCCGGGATTTCCTGAGAGCCGCTGCCCGTACGGCGCCGGGGGCCCATACACGTCCCCGCCGTACGGGCCACACGGCCCCAAGCGCCCGCATATCCCCGGTGCCTGTTCCTCCGGAATTCCTGCCCGCGGCCGCTTCCTTTTCGGGCAGTCCGGCAGAGTAATTCGGGCAGCCTCCGCGGCAATTCGGGTAGCTGCCCCGACCGAAATTCCCGGGCAGCAGGAGCGGGCCGTTATCCGGCACCGGCCCCTCATGTCGCCGGCCCCTCTTCCACAAGCGCCGTCTGCACCCGCGTCGCCTTCCGGCGGGCGACGCGCGTGGCCCGCCCCGCATTCAGCACCTGGCCCTTGACGTTGCCGAAGAGGAAGCCCTCAGCGGGCGGGCAGGACAGCAGCAGACCGGGGGTGTTGATCTCCTGCATGCGCCGCAGCAGGCGGTCGTTGAGGCCGCGCGAGGCGCCGGCCGCGGAGCGGGCGACGAGCATGTGCAGTCCGACTTCGTAGCCGAGCGCGAGGTGCGCCAGCAGCGGCTCGAACGGCGCGTTCATCGAGTCGCCGCCCACCATGTCGTAGTCGTCGACGAGGATGAACAACCGCGGCCCTGTCCACCAGTCGCACAGCTTCATTCGTGCCGGGGCGATGTCCGCGCCCGGCACCCGCGCCTTGACCGCTTTGGCCGCGCCGCCGACGATGTCGCGCAGGGCGTCGATGGAGACCGCGTGGCCGAGGCGGTACGCGTCGGGGATGCTCTCCACCAGGGTGCGGCGGTAGTCCACGACCATGATCCGGGCCTCGGCCGGTGTGTAGCGCTCCATGATGGCCTTGGCCGCCAGCCGCAGCATGTTGGTCTTGCCGCTCTCGGTGTCGCCGACGACGATCATGTGCGGGGTTTCGCTGAAGTCGTGCCAGACCGTGGACAGTTCGTTCTCCTCCAGGCCGATCGGGATCCGCAGGTCGCCCTCGGGGGGCGGGAGCTGGGAGACCGGAAGCCGGGTGGGGAGCATCCGCACCTGCGGGGTCCGGGGCCCGGGCCAGCTCTCCTTGACCGCGGCGACCAGCCCTGAGACGCCGTCCGCGAGGTCTTCCGCGCCTTCCACGCCGTCGATGCGGGGGAGTGCGGAGAGGTAGTGGAGCATGCCGTCGCGGGTCAGGCCGCGGCCGGGCAGCCGCGGCACGGTGGCCGCGCGGCGGCTGTTGATCTCGGAGTCCATCGCGTCGCCCATCCGCAGCTCCAGGTGGGTGGCGGCCTGGTCGCGTACGCCCGCGGACAACTCCACCCAGCGGGCGGTGGTGACGATCAGGTGGACGCCGTAGTTGAGGCCGCGGGCGGCCATCGAGTTGAACGTCTGGATGTGCTGGTCGAAGTCCTGCCGCACCGTCGACCAGCCGTCGATGACCAGGAACACGTCGCCGTAGGGCTGGTCGGTCAGCTCCCCGGCGGCGCGGCGGCGCCGGTAGGTGGCCATGGAGTCGATGCCGTGGTCGAGGAAGTAACGCTCGCGCGCGGCCAGCAGTGAGTTGACCTCGGCGATGGTCCGGCCCACCCGTTCGGTGTCCAGGCGGGCCGCCACTCCGGCGGTGTGCGGCAGCTCGGCCAGGCCCGCCAGGGTGCCGCCGCCGAAGTCCAGGCAGAAGAAAGACACTTCGCGCGGGGTGTGGGTGAGGGCGAGCGCGGTGAGGATGGTGCGTATCAGGGTGGACTTGCCGCTCTGCGGGCCGCCCGCGATGGCCACGTGCCCGCCGACACCGGACAGGTCGATCGTCAGCAGGTCCCGCAACTGCTCGAAGGGCTTGTCCACGATGCCGATCGGCACGGCCAGCCGGCCTCGCCCCTGCCAGCCGACGGTGGTCAGCCCCAGGTCGGGGTCGGGGGTCAGCGGCGGCAGCACCTGGTCGAGGGTCGCGGGCAGGTCCAGCGGCGGCAGCCACACCTGGTGGGCGGGCGGCCCCGCGGCGAGCAGCCGCTCCACCGCGACGGACAGCAGCGTCTCCCCGGTCTCCTCCAACCCCTCCTCCGGCTCCGGCTCGGGCACGTCGGGCACCTGGCGGGGCACCACGTAGCCGGAGGTCCACGGCACGGTCTGGCTGGCGACCCGGGCCTGGTTCGCGCCGGCCTTGCGCTCCTGGTACGGGCCGGAGACATACGCCGCGCGGAACCGGGTCAGCGCCTCCACACCGGACTTCAGATAGCCGCTGCCGGGCCGCGGCGGCAGCTGGTAGGCGTCGGGCACGCCGAGCACGCCGCGGCTCTCCATGGCGGAGAAGGTGCGCAGTCCGATGCGGTACGACAGGTGGCTCTCCAACTGGTGCATCCGGCCCTCGTCCAGCCGCTGCGAGGCGAGCAGCAGATGCACCCCCAGGCTTCGCCCGAGCCGCCCGATCATCACGAACAGCTCCATGAACTCGCGGTGCGCGGCAAGCAGTTCGCTGAACTCGTCGACGACGACGAACAGGCTGGGCAGCGGCGTCAGCGGGGTGCCGGAGGCCCGAGCCTTCTCGTAGTCCAGCGCGGAGGTGTAGTTGCCCGCCGCCCGCAGCAGCTCCTGCCGCCGCATCAGCTCGCCGTGCAGCGCGTCCTGCATCCGGGAGACCAGCGCCGCCTCGCCCGCCAGGTTGGTGATCACCGCCGAGACGTGCGGCAGTTCGTCCAGACCGAGGAAGGTGGCGCCGCCCTTGAAGTCGACCAGGACGAAGTTGAGCGTTTCGGAGGAGTTGGACAGCGCGAGCGCCAGCACCAGGGTGCGCAGCAGCTCGCTCTTGCCGGAGCCGGTGGCGCCGATGAGCATGCCGTGCGGCCCCGTACCGCCCTGGGCGGACTCCTTGATGTCCAGGTCCAGCGGGGTGCCGTCGGCGCACACCGCGATCGGCACCCGCAGCCGGGCGGAGCCGGTGTTGCGCTGCCACAGCGTGGCCGGGTCGTGCCGGCGCAGGTCGCCGATCCCCAGCAGGGTGGTCAACTCCACGCTTGCCGACAGCGGTTCGGCGACCTCGCTGCCCATACCCATCCGGTACGGGGCGATCCGCTTGGCCAGCGCGGCGGCGCCCAGCGGTCCGAACCGGTCGGGGCGGCCGAGCCGGGTGGGCTGCTCCTTGCGCTCCCGGTCGGTACGGACCAGCGTGAAGTCCTGCCCGGACACCTCGAAGCGGAGCGTGACCCGGCCGGGCCGCCAGGTCAGCGCGCCGCTCAGGTCCAGTACGACGGCGTTGCGGAAGCCCGGTCCGTCCAGCCGGTGCCCGCCGGGGACGCTCCCGCCGTCCACCACGATCACGGTGAACGGCTCCTCGCGCCCGGCCGCCGCGTCCGGGTCGAAGGCCGGCCGCTCCAGAAACTCGGCGCCGAGCAGATCCTCCAGCTCGTTGAAGGCCGATACGCACATACGGGCTGGGCCCGCGCCGTCGCTCTCCTGGGGGTGGAGGTTGTGCGGCAGCCACTTCACCCATTCCCAGTCCGCCCGCCGCTCGTCGGACACGCACAGCGCCACCCAAATGTCGTCGGGCGCGTGGAAGGTCACCAACTGGGCGATCATGGCGCGGGCGACGGAACGTATCCGCTGCTCGTCGCCGCGGAACAGCACCCGCGCCCAGGACCGCAGGTAGATGGCGATGGGCTGGTCGGGGACGGTGGAGTACGCCCGGATGAAGCTGCGCAGGGCGTGCGCGGCCAGCGGCTCCAGGTCCTCCACCGGTGTGGTGGCCTTCGGCGTCAGCCGCAGGCCGAGCTTCTGCTCGCCGACGGCCACCCGGACCTCGCCGAAGTCCTCGTCCTGGGGGCGGCGTTCCCACAGCCGGGTGGTGCCCACCAGCGCCCACAGGGCCGCGGGCTCCGGGTGGCGCCAGGCCAGCGCCTTCTTCTGGTCGGTGACGGCAGTGCGCACCTTGCGCCGGATCTGCGTGAGATAGCGCAGATAGTCGCGGCGCTCGCCCTTGAGACGCTGCTTGCGCTCACTGATCTTGCGCATCATCTGGCCGAGCATCATGGCGCCGGAGGCCAGCACCATCATGCCGACGGCCAGGTACATGAAGTGGCTTCCGGACGAACGGCTCATGCCAGGCCGCATGAACATCAGCATCATCGACACCGACATCAGCGCCATCGGCAGGTACGTCCACACGGCCGAGCTGTCCGGCACCACCTCCGGCAGCGTGGGCGGCTCCTGGAGGTTCAACTCGCCCTCGGGCATGTCCGGGCCGCGCCGGCGGGCCGGCCTGCGGAACAAGACCACACTCAAAACGGTCTCCTTACGGGCGGTGGAAACGACGATACGGGCAGGGGCACCGGCGATACGGGCAATGGGTCCGCAGGTGCCGGTCCCGGGGTTCGGAATAGTATTGTGCACCCAATAGAAGGTGTGTACTTTGCCGAAAGGCAAGTGCATTGCCATGGCGTGCGGATGGAACTATGCCTACTGAAAAGCAGCCCTAGTCCGTTTCGCCACCGTGAGAACTTCCGCCCGGAACACAGTGTCATTCAGTGACATTCTGCCAATGGAATTCCAGTGCCATTCCGTCATTTAGTGACACGATGTCCTTCGGCGGAATATCGGAGGAGCGTGAGCCAGCCAGATGACCGCCACCCAGGCCGCCGACATGTGCCGCCTGACCGTCCGCGCGCCCGCGAAGAGCGTCGATCTGGCGGTGCCCTCCGACGTCCCCGTGGCCGATCTGCTGCCCGCCGTTCTCGGCTACGGCGGCGAGGACCTCGCCGAGACCGGCATCGACCACGGCGGCTGGGTGCTCCAACGCATCGGGGCCGCGCCGATGGACGAGGAGCGCACCCTCGACTCGTACGACCTGCGCGACGGCGAGACGCTCTATCTCCGGCCGCGCACCGAGGCGCTGCCCGAGGTCCACCTCGACGACCTGGTGGCCGGCATCTCCGACACCATGCGGTCCCGCCCCTACGGCTGGACCCCCGAGTCCAGCCGGCGGCTGCTGCTCGGGCTCACGGTGACCGCGCTCACCGCCGGGCTCGTGGTGCTCTCCCTGCCCGGCGGCTCGGTGGGGGTGCGCGCCCTGTGCGCGGCCGCGGTCGGACTGCTGCTGGTCGCGGCCGCGGGCTCGGCGAGCCGGGCGGTCGGCGATGCCACGGCGGGCGCCACGCTCGGCTTCATGGCCGCCCCCTACCTGGCGTTCGCCGGCTGGCTGGTGCCCGGCGGCGACCTGACCGGGCCGCACGCCAACGAGGTCGTGGGCGCGCGGCTGTTGGCGTCGTGCGTGGCGGGCGCGGGCGGCGCGACGGTCGTGCTCGCCGCGGTGGCCGCGTACGCCGCGCTGTTCCTCGGCACCGGCGCGGTCGCGGTGTTCGGCGCGCTCGCCGGAACCCTCATGCTCACCGCGGACCTGGCGACGCACCACGTCGCCGGGATCATCGCGCTGGCGGCCGTGATCCTCGGCGCGTTCGTCCCCTCCCTGTCCTTTCGGATGTCGGGGCTGAAAGTGCCACCGCTGCCGACCAACGCCCAGCAGCTCCAGGAGGGCATCGAACCGCACCCGACCGCCGCGGTCGCCGGCCGCACGGCGCTCGCGGACGGCTGGATGAGTTCGCTGTACGGGGCGGTCGGCGCCACCTGCGCCGCCTGCGTCGTCCCGCTCGCCTGGTACGCCAACCTCCCCTCGGTGCTCACGGTCGTGGCGCTGTCGCTGCTGCTGATGCTGCACGCGCGGGGCCTGGGCAACACCTGGCAGCGGCTCTTCCTGACCCTCCCCGGCGCGGCCGGGCTGCTCCTGCTGATCCTCGTCGGCGCGCAGGACTACGCACCGGACCGCCGCCCGCTGGTGGTCGCCGGACTGCTCGCCCTCACGGCGGTGATCGCCATCGCCTCCTGGACCGTGCCGGGGCGGCGCCTCGTCCCGTACTGGGGCCGGGCGGCTGAAATCCTGCACTACCTGATGGCGCTCAGCCTGCTGCCCCTGGTCCTGTGGGCGCTCGGCGCGTACAGCGCGCTGCGCGGGCTGATGGCGTGAGCGGCGTGAACGGGACGAGCGGACGCGGAAGGGAGTGACCGGTGCAGACGAAGCGGGACCAGGTCCAGGCGCACATGTTCGTCATGGGGCGGCTCACCTCCGCCATGCTGCGCGCCGACCCGGACGCCCCGGAGAGCCCGCAGGGCAGGACCAACCGGGCCGTCACCATCAGCATCCTCATCGCGATCCTGCTCCTCGCCGGGTCGTTCGTCTTCGGCCTGCTCAAGCCCGGCACGAAGAGTTCGTGGCGGGACCCGGGCACGCTGGTCGTCAACAAGGAGACCGGCACCCACTACATGTATCTGGGCGGACGGCTGCGCCCGGTGCGCAACTACACCTCGGCGAAGCTGCTCGCCGGTGACCGGATGAGGGTCATGACCATCGGGAGCAAGTCGCTACGCGGCACCCCGCACGGCTCGCCGGTCGGCATCCCCGGCGCCCCCGACGAGCCGCCGGGCAATGACAAGTTGACCAGTGACCCGTGGCAGGTGTGCTCCGGCAACTCCGGCGGAGCGACCGGCACCACCGTGGCCGTGGGCGCCAAGGCCGACGGCGCGGGACTGAAGTCCGGGCAGGGGCTGCTGGTCACCGGGCCCGACAAGGACGACTACCTGGTGTGGCAGGGCCGCAGACTGCGGATCGACCGCAAGGCCAACGCCGCCGAGGCGCTCGGCTACGGCTCTACCACACCGGTGCGGGTCTCGGCCGCGTTCCTCAACTCCCTGCCCGCGGGCCCCGACCTGACCCCGCCGGACGTGCCAGGCCGGGGCGGGCAGGGTCCTGCACTGGGCGGGCTCCAGACCCGGATCGGCCAGGTCTTCAAGGTCGCCGCACCGGGCGGCACCGCCCGCTACTACCTGCTGCGCAAGGAGGGCCTCGCCCCCCTGACCGCCACCGGCGCGGCGCTGGCCCTCGGCGATCCGGACACCAAGCTGAAGGCGTATCCGGGCGGAGTGGTGTCGGCCGCGAGCCTCGGCGCCGACGCGCTGAGCGGCCATCTGGCCCCGGACACACCGGAGACGGAGACGGCCAGACGACAGCCGGCCACTCCACCGGAACCGGTGGACCTCGGCGCCGGACGGACGCCCTGCGTCGGAGTCGAGTCCGGGAGCGACGGTACGCGGGTGAGCGTGGCCCTGATCCGCGACCAGGACCTCGGCCCGACCGCACAGGCACCGCCGGACGGGCTCGTCCCGGCATGCGTGACGGTCAACCGGATCACGGTACGGCCGGGCGGCGGCGCGCTCGTGCACGTACTGGGCGCGGGCGGCGGCGAAGTCGGCGACACGCTCTACCTGGTGACGGACACCGGAATGAAATACCGGCTGCCCGCGGCCGATTCACTGAAAGCGCTGGGATACGGCGAGGGTGAGGCGCAGGCCCTGCCGTCCGCGCTGCTGGCCATGCTGCCGACGGGCCCGGACCTGACACCGCAGGCGGCGAGCGCCGGACGGGGCAAATCCTCGGCCCCGCACTGTGAAACAAAGAATTGACGGGCTTTTACCGGCATTTGCATTCTGACACCAAGTGACATTGATAACTGCAAGGTGAATTTTCAAGAGAAACGGTTGCTAACGCTGTTCGCGGCGCCATAGCATCGCTTTAGGTGAGTCATACTCGAATAGCAGTCGAAGGGGCATCTCATGGGAAGTCTGACGAGGTCAGCAGAGAGCGCAACCCGCAACGGAATCTCTTCCACGGAAGAGGCGTTCAGCAACATCCAGGTCTGCCGCCAGGACGTCGAGAGCACGAAGATGAACCTGGGCAATGCCTACGGGGGCAGCGACGGTAAGAAGTACCAGGAACTGATGCAGCAGTGGGACGACCAGGCCGAGGTCATCTCGAAGAACCTCAACGACGTCATCGACCAGCTGAACGAGACGCTCCGGGCGAACAACCTGACGCAGGGTTCGCAGCAGGAAGCCGTCGACCAGGAATTCTCGCAGGCGCAGTCGATCTTCGACTCGCTGCACGGCTGAGCGGAACCCCGGTGCCGGACGCCCGGTTCCATCCCGATCTCCCCCTATCCCCTCGCAGTGAAAAGAGGTACGTGCCATGTCAATGGACTTCTCCGACGGGCACATCTACGTCGAGTTCAACGGAACCGACAACGCGGCTGAGGACATGAAGCTGCAGACGCAGAACATCGCGAAGATCCTCGATCAGCTCGAAGAGCACCTGAAGCCGTTCATCGACAGCTGGGAAGGTGACGACCAGCAGGTCTACGTCGAGAAGCAGGCGAAGTGGAACCGGGCTGTCGACAACATGAGGCAGCTCCTCCTGAGCCATTCGGACCTGCTCGAACGCATCGGCGACGACTACCGAACCAACCAGCGCAATCTCACGGCCAGTTGGGAAAGCGTGAAGATCGGCCGCTGAGGCGCGGTGTGGTACGGGCGGCTGTCTGCGCGGTGACACACGCGGGCGGCCGCCCGCCTCGGCACAGGACATCCGCAGGTCCCCCCCACAGGTGCCCCGCAGCCAACTCCCTCAGCGAGGAAAGAGGTACGTGCTGTGTCAGTCGAATTTCCCGCACGCCCACCAGCGTGCTGAGAGCGAGCGGCCGAAGTCTCAGCAGATCGACAAGATCCTGTCCCAGCTCGGAATGGAGCTGCGGGAATTGATCAGCAGCAGCGGGGAGGGCCGCGACGAGGAGGTCTGCGTCAGGAATCTGGCGTCGTGGCACCGCGCCGTGGAGAACATGAAGGTGCTCCTCGCGAACCGTGCGGCGGTGCTCGACGACCTCGGCGGCAACTGCGGGGACAGCCAGGGCAGCCCGCGGACTGACACACAGGGGCGGGGCCGCCCGGTGCGGCGCAGGACGTCCACGAGAGCGATGGCATAGGAGAAGGGGCAGAGAGATGGCCGAACCGATCCAGTTGGACAAGAAGTGGATGGAACACTTCATCAACCACGATGTGCTGGGCTTTCAGGATGAACTGAAGAAGATCCTCCAGGACAGGGGGGAAATCCCCGCGGTGAGCAGCCTGAAGAAGGACAACCCGCATCAGTGGGAGGGTGCGCACGTCCCCCCGGGGACGCAACTGCCCCTCACGATCGGCTTCATGGCTCACGACGAGGAGAGCAACGGGGACAACCTGCGCGGGGTCGTGAGTGAACTCATCGACCAGATCGTGGAGATGATCGGGCAGCAGCAGGTCCTCTTCGACGACATCGAGGACAACCTTCGGGAGACCGTCCACAAGTTGCTGAAGACCCAGGGCGCCAGCCTGGGCAAGATCGACGGCGAGAAGATCCTCGACCCCCTCGAAGACGTGGACGACGACCTGGCCTCCGCGCGGTCGGGCTCCGGCGGAGGCTCCGCGGGGTCCGGCTCCGGCAGGGACAGCGGCGGTGGCAGCGAATGACGCTGAAGAACCATGACGCCACATGAGCCGTAGCCGTCCCGGCTGAACACCGCAGTACCCCACCCCCCCTCGTTCCCCCCGCCCGATGGAGGCGTCGCCGTGCCGTTTTCCAGCAGCAGCGACCTTTGGCAGAAGACGGTGAAACTCTTCACCGGTTACGAAGCGCCGACGATCGAAGAGCTGTTCAAGGAATGGAAGGGCAACGAGGACATCCCGCTGATGAAGGTGGAGATCACCAAGCAGGGACAGGTCGACTACGTCGATCCGGATGACCTCTCCTGGATCGGCGAAAACGCGGGTCAAAACATAAGCAACACGAACTTCGTGATCCCCTTCTACAAGACGGGGAACGGGTATGACTCCGACGCGGACGCGGCCGGAGACGAAATCTCGTACTACAAGGCCAGGTTCACGCTCCTGGGCGCCTTCAGCCAGGAGGACGGGGTGGTCAAAGGTGTGTTGGAGGGAGGCAAGAGCGAGACCAGACTCGACGGAGACTTCAAGGACACGGACAAAGGGACGACGTACGACACGGAGAAGCACACGCAGTACGCCTACGGAACGGGCCGGGCCCTTGAGGCCCTGCTCGACAGGGATGAAGGCACGCGTGACTTCGAGTGGAACGGAATCGACGTCCCCCCCGATCAGGTCGTCGAGCTGGCGTCCTTCGACAGGGCGGCCGACGCCTTCGACCGCGTCGCCCAGTTCTACGTCGACCGCCTGAAGGAACTGGAGAAATGGCACAAGCAGGTCGGGGTAGAGGAGAACGAAAAGTGGAAGGGCACGGCGGCCGGCGTCTTCTGGGACCTCATCCACAAGCTGAACAAGCAGTACGAGGACTACGCCGAGAGCCTGCGCAAGGGTAGTACGGGGTCGGTGCCGGGCGACGCCATCCGGGACGCACGTGATGTGCTCCAGAGGGAGGCCCGGAAACTCCAGCAGCACTGGGCCTGGTGGGAAATTCGCCATGGTAACCCGCTGAGCTTTCTCTCCGACCTGCTGACGGAGATCGTGAAGCATACGTGGGATAACAACATCCAGAACATCACCTACAAGGTGCACGCTTCTGCGCACGGGACGACCAGAGTCACCTACCATGCCACCGATCATTTCAAGCAGGACGCCGTCGATAGTGACGGCCGGAGCTACGGCCCGCTGTACAACATTGACACCTGGAAGGAAGTCGGCCAGGCGGCGGTGGATAAGTGGATGGACTCCGTCAAGAAATACCTGATCGACAAGGCCGCCGACTCGCTGACGGCCGTGCACGACGCGTGGAGCCCCGCGAACTTCGACGTAGGAAAAATCAGGACGTCGAGCGGGGGCGACAGCCTGTCCAATGGCTACGAGGACGACAAGGCCGACAAGGAGAAGGCGGACGCGAAGCGGGAGAAGAAAGAGGCTGAGGCCGACGCCGCCAAGGAGAAGAAGGAGTGGGAGGAGAAGCAGGAGAAGGCCGAGGCCGCCGCCGCCCGGAAAGAGAAGGAGTGGGAGGAGAAGCAGGCCAAGGCCGAGAAGAAGGCCGAGCAGAAGGAGAAGGAGGCCGAGGCCAAGGCTGCGGCGAAGGAGAAGGAACAGGAAAAGAAGCAGGCCGCGGCGGAGAAGGAAGCCGACGCCAAGCAGAAGGAGCAGGAGCAGAAGCAGGCGGCCAAGGAGAAGGAGGCCGAGCAGAAGCAGGCAGCTAAGGAGAAGGAGGCCGAGCAGAAGCAGAAGGAGGCCGAGGCCAAGGCTGCGGCGAAGGAGAAGGAACAGGAGCAGAAGCAGGCCGCGGCGGAGAAGGAGGCCGGCCAGAAGGAGAAGGAGCAGGAGCAGAAGCAAGCCGAGGCCGAGAAAGAGGCTGAAGAGAAGCAGAAGGAGCAGGAGCAGAAGCAGGCTCAGAAGGAGAAGGAGGCTGAGCAGAAGCAAGCCGAGCAGGAGAAGAAGCAGGAGGAGTACCAGCGGCAGCAACAGCATGCCCAGGCCGGTGTGATGGCCCAGCAGAGGAGCGAGCAGCAACGGGCGAAGAAGGAACAGGAGCAGAAGGAGAAGGAACAGGAGCAGAAGCAGGCCGCGGCGGAGAAGGAAGCCGACGCCAAGCAGAAGGAGCAGGAGCAGAAGCAGGCGGCCAAGGAGAAGGAGGCCGAGCAGAAGCAGGCCGAGGCCGAGAAGGAGGCCGACGCCAAGCAGAAGGAGCAGGAGCAGAAGCAGGCTCAGGCCGAGAAGGAACAGGAGCAGAAGCAGGCCGCGGCGGAGAAGGAAGCCGACGCCAAGCAGAAGGAGCAGGAGCAGAAGCAGGCCCAGCTCCAGAAGGAACAGGACCAGAAGCAGGCCGAGGCCGAGAAGGAGCAGGCTCAGAAGGAGCAGGAGGCGGAGGCCAAGCAGGCTGAGCAGGAGAAGAAGCAGGAGCACCTTCAGCAGGAGCAGGAGCAGAAGCAGGCCGAGGCGGAGAAGGAGCAGGCGGCCAAGGAGAAGGAGGCCGAGCAGAAGCAGGCCCAGGCCGAGAAGGAAGCCGACGCCAAGCAGAAGGAGCAGGAGCAGCTCCAGAAGAAGCAGGAGCAGGAGCAGAAGCAGCTCCAGGAGAAGCAGCAGAAGGAGCAGGACCAGCTTCAGAAGGAACAGGAGAAGAAGCAGGAACAGCTCCAGGAGAAGCAGCAGAAGGAGCAGGACCAGCTCCAGAAGGAACAGGCTCACAAGGAGCAGGAGGCCGAGGCCAAGCAGAAGGAGCAGGAGCAGCTCCAGGAGAAGCAGCAGAAAGAGCAGGAGCAGCTTCAGAAGGAGCAGAAGGAGGAGCAGGAGCACCTTCAGAAGGAGCAGGAGGCCAAGCAGGAGCAGCAGGAGAAGGAGCAGAAGCAAGAGCAGGAGCAACTGCAGAAGGAGCAGGACCAGAAGCAGGCCGAGGCCGAGAAGGAGCAGGCTCAGCAGGAGAAGGAGCAGGAACAGAAGCAGGCTCAGGCCGAGAAGGACGCCGAGCGGAAGCAGGCCGAGGCGCAGAAGAAGCAGGACCAGTACCAGCAGCAGCAACAGCAGTATCAGGAAGAGCAGCAGCACAAGCAGGAGCAGGCGCAGGAGGAGTACGACCAGCGCCAGCGGGAGTACCAGAAGCAGCAGGAGCAGGCGCTCAACCACATAGGCAGTGGGCAGCTGAACCACGGTGACCTGCCGCCGATGTCGCACGACCCGATCACCGGTCCGGTGAACGGCGACGACTCACTGACCAACCCTGGCGGGAGCGAGTCGCACATCGACTCCCACGGCCGGGTGGTCACGGAGTACCCGGACGGTCACAGGACCACGATCGATCCGGACCACCAGACTTCCAGCATCATCGACCCGGACGGGCACACGCGTTCCGGGCCGCTCAACTCCGGGGACATCCTCAACAACCCCGACGGCAGCGTGTCGCACATCGATTCCCGGGGGCAGGTGGTCACGGAGTACCCGGACGGCCACACCACCACGATCGATCCGGACACCGGCGGTACGTCCATCAGCAACCCGGACGGCAAGACGATCACAGGGCACCTGAACGGGGGCGGCGACTCACTCCCGGGCTCCCAGCACCAGACCCCCGGAGGCAACCTCGGCAGCATCGGGGGTGGCGGCGGAGGCGGCAACTCCCATTCGCTGTACGACCCGTCCTCGTACGAGCAGGAGTTGTGGGACCAGGAGCCGTACCGGTCGCCAGGTGACCCGCTCGGCAACGGCAGCAACCAGACGGCGGCCGGCCTCGGGAACCAGACAGGCAACCAGCCCGGGACACCGGGCGGCGGCATGCCCCTCAACCCCGGGATGATGCCGGGAGGCGGCGGCGCCGGCGCCGGCGCCGGCGGTGGCCAGGGCGGCGCCTCCGAACGGGTCCGCAACGTGATCGACAGCGACGACGTGGTCAGCAACCGCCGGGCGGCCCCCCGCCCCGGCCGCCCCGGAGGCGGGCTCCTCGACGAGCGCGAGAACGTGATCACCAGCGGTGGTCAACCCTTCATGCCGCCGATGGGCGGCGCGGGCGGAATGGGCGGAGCCGGGGCGCCCGGCCAGACGGCGACCCAGACCGACGACCGCGAGCGCGAGTCGTGGGTGCCGGAGGACGACGACGTGTGGGGCAGCGACGAGGGCGGCGCGCCGGCCGTGATCGGCCGATGAGCCCCCGCCGCGCCGCCGTTCCGGGGAACCGCGCGGTCAGCCCGACGAACCCGACCACCAGTCGCACCAGCCGGAGGAGCACCCCTTGAGCGAGTTGAACGATACGTACGCGGAGCGCATCCGTCAGGCCAGGGCCCACCTCGAAACCACGAGGGCCGCCATGGCCCGCGCCGAGCAGGACCTGGCGGCCAGCAAGGTGAAGACCCGTTCGCGGGACCGCGCGGTGGAGGTCATCATCGGCCCGCAGGGAGAGCTGGCCGGGCTGACGTTTCTGGACAACAAGCACCAGAGCATGACCGGGCCGCAACTGGCCTCCTCGGTGCTGGAGGCGGCCCAGCGCGGGCGCCAGGAGGTCGCCCAGCGGGTGATGGACACCTTCCGCCCGCTGATGGCGGCGAACCCGGATGTCCCGGGGTCCCGGGACATCGAGGTCGACTGGGACCGGCTCTTCGGGCCGGCGTTCGAGGGCGGCCGGCGGGCGGGTGGCGGCAGCTCGTCCAAGGACCGGTTGCGCGACGAGATCCACGAGGACCCGGATGACTCCGGAGGACGGCCATGAGCGACGACACCTATGACGTTGACGTGAACAAGGCGCTGGGAGCGCTCAGTGCCCTGGATGGTCTGGAGGAGCAGGGGAGGTCGCTGAAGGAGGAGTACCTCGGCGAGAACGCGAGGTACACGGGCTGGAACGGCGACGCCGAGCATCCGGACGACTACTACAGGAACACCCAGCCCGACGAAGAGAAGACGGTGCGGTCGCTCAGCGAAACGCTTGACGCGTTCCCGCAGGCGATACTGGCGGCGAAGGCCGCCCTGCTGGCGAGTCTTGGCAGCATCAAGGGCGTGCATGCCGACGTGCACGACAAGATCGAGAAGCAGAAACGAATCGCCGAGCAGAAGAGCAAGGACTACGAGTCCGACGACAGCGGTGACGCGTCCGGCGGCGACGAGTCCGGCGGCGGAAAGCACTGACTCGATGGAGGAGAGCGCCTACACCCCCGAGGAGCGGATGTGGATCCAGATCCTCATCGGCGACGCGCCGCCCGCCGCCAAGGCGAACCTGGCCTGGAACAGCCAGGACCAGTGGCCCCATCTCGCCGACAGGCTGGTCGGGTTCCGGGAGAGTGTCGGGGATGCCCTCCGAGAGGTAAGTAACGCGTTTCCGAAGCCCGTCGGCGAGGCGCTCGCCAAGGCCATGGAGCCACTGACCGGCTCCGGTGGATCGGGCGGCATGGACGACCTGCTCAGGATGCTCCGGACGGACCTGCCCAATGAGCGGGGCACCCAGTCGATGAAGATCCAGCAGATGCACTGGGAGATCATCGCCGAGATCACGATGATGCTCCTTGAGCTGGCCGCGCTCGCGGCTCTGTCCTTCTTCACCGGCGGGGCGGCGCTGTCCATGGAAGCGCTGGTGAGGTCGCGGGCGGCGCTCGGCATCCTGCTGGCGATCCAGCGCGTGCTCAACTTCTTCCCCGTCGGGGCGGGCCTGCTGGAGATGGTCCAGGAGATGATCGAGAGGCTCGCGGTCGGCCTCGCGCAGTTCACCATCAACCCCCCGGCCCGCAGGCCGCCGAACAACAATCTCGGGAAAGAGGCCGCGGAGGCCGGTTTCTTCGGCTTCGTGGGTGGCTTCCTCACCCACGGGTTCCTGGGCGCGTCCCACTTCTTTAAGAAGGGCATATCGAACTTCTTCAAGAAGCACTTCGACGAGGACATCTTCAGCAAGTTCGATGCGGACCTCAAGGGCAGGTTCAAGGACATCGGAATCAACTCGCCGGACCTTGACCACATCTTCAAGAAGCCCGACCGGATCAGCAACGCGGCCTACGACTACCCGGCGATATTCATGGCCAGCGGCATGGGCGAGGGCTTCGCGGAGGTGCTCGTTGAGGGGGCGCTCCGCGGCAACTGGGCGTTCAAGTGGGAGACGTTCGTCTTCTCCGGCACCAGCGGCATGGCGGACATGGCCGCGGGGGACGGGCTGGGGTCCGCCGCCCTCTCGCTGCACGGCAAGCTCTTCCCCGACGGGAACATCTTCACCGACTTCATCAACAAGATGAATGCCGACGGTGCCGCCGCCCACTCCGATTCCGGATCGGATTCCGGGTCCGGACCCGGCTCCGGCGCGATCCCGGACGCCCCGAAGTCCTCCCTCCCCACCACGTCGTCCGGGGACGACTACTCGATGTACGAGGGCATCAGCTCGCTGTACGAGGACAACGGCCCGCTGCCCGGCGACGACAGCACATTCACCGTGGGCCGCGACTCCGACACCTACTCCGTGGACTCGTCCGGCTCCTCCGGCTCCTCGTACGACCCCTCGGTCTTCGACGACGCCGCGTCCATCAACTCCGCCAGTTCCTTCGACTCCACGGGTTCGGACGGCGCCACGGTCCCGGCCCCGTCGCCGTATGTGCCCCACGCGAACTTCCCGGCCGACAAGGGGTTCCAGGCCACTCCGCAGATCCAGAACCCGGCGCCGAACCTGCCCGGCTCCGCAGGGTCCGGTCTCACGAACCCCGGGGGCGTCGAGGGCTTCAAGGGGAACAAGGAGTTCCCGGCGGGTGGTGCGTTCCGGCCGGGCCCCGACGGCCTGCCGGGCTCCCCGAACACCCCGGATCTCCCGAACACCCCGGCCCTGCCGAACTCGCCGGATCTGCCGGGCACTTCGGGTCTGCCGAACACGCCCGATCTGCCGGGCACTTCGGCTCTGCCCGGCACCTCGGGCCTCCCAGGCGGTGCCTCCGGCATGCCGAACTCGCCGGGCCTGCCGGGCAGCTCGGGCCTCCCGAACGCGTCGAGCGTCCCGGCACCACCGGCCGCACACACCCCCACCGTCTCGAACCCGGACACGGAGTTCGACGGGACCCCCGACCAGAACGGCGAGAGCGCCCCCGCAGGCCAGAACACGGCCCCGCCCCCCGTCTCCCACAGCGGAGGGCACTCCTCCGGCACCCCCCAGCCGAACCAAGGACCCCTTGCCGAGCAGCAGCAACAGCGTCCGGCCAGGGAAACGTTCGGCGGCCCGTCTTCCGACGCCGCCCTCGACGCGGACACCGACACCCGGCCCGACACGGGCGCAGACCGGGGCAAGGCACCGGCCACCCCGGCCACCCCGGCCACCGCTCCGCACACGCCGTCGTCCGGGCAGTCCTCCGGCTCCGGCACCAGCACCCCCCAGCCGGGGCAGGGACAGCAGCCGGGTCAGGCGCCCCGAGCCGAGCAGCAGCAGGAGCAGCAACCGCGCCCGGACACGGAGACGTTCGGCGGCCCGTCTGCCAACTCCGCCCTCGACGCGGACACCGACACACAGTCCGACACCGACACCAGGCCCGACACGGACCCCGCTGACCGGGGAAAGGCGCCCGCCAGCATCCCGGCGTCCCCGGGCCAGGGGGAGATCGACCGCGCCCGGCAGGAGTACGAGGACGCGCGGGAGTCCTTCGTCAACGACGCGAAGCACGCGGACTCCATCGGCGAGCGGCTGGAGACCGGGGTCGGCACCAGCTCCGACGCCGCCGCGCACCAGGACGCCGGGCACCGGGCCGAGCAGGCGCGGGGGCGGATGCTGGACGCGGCGGCGCGGCTGCGGGGGCTGGGCATCGACCCGCACGGCCACCACGGCGACCCGTACACCCCGGGACGGGAGGGCGCCGAAGGGGACGCGAGGTCGCGGCCGGGGCAGGCGCCCGACGTCCACCGCGACGACGCGCAGCGCCAGTGGATCGCCCAGCGGGTCATCCCGGACGACCTGCCGGAGAACCCGCCGCTCCTCGACCCGGACGACCACGTCACCACCGCCGACCTGGACAACGCGGGTGTCACGCCGGGCCCCGGGCAGCAGACCGCCGAAGCCCTCGGCGTGGACCGGTTCCCGGTGCGCGACCTCGACCTGGAGCCGACGGACCACGTCAAGGTCCAGATGGTGCGGCCCGACCCCTGGTCCGCCCCGCTCGACGAGACCGCGGCCAACGCCTCCCGGCGCATCTGGCAGTCGGCGTACGCGGACTTCGCCGACGGGATACCCGGGACGCCGGACGGACCGGAGCGGCTGGCCGCCGGCCGCGCCTGGGACGAGGCGGTCTCCCTGGTGCTGCCGCTGGAGTTGCACCAGGTGCTCGCGGACTCGCGGCACGCCGGGAGCGAGTTCCGCGACGCGGTGCGCCAGGTCGCCGAGCATCTGCTGACGCATGGGCCCGCCGCGCCGTCGGGCATCGCCCTGGCCGACACGCTCCGCGCGGGTCTCGGTCTGCGGCACCGCGTGCGCGGCGGCGCCCCCACGCCGCCTCCCAACGCGCTCTCCGCCCCGCCCTCCGACCCGTCCACCCCGCGTCCCGCGTCCCCCGTCCCCACCACCTCCAGCGGGGGGACACCGGCCGGCTCCGCCGACCGGCCCGCCAAGCGGCAGGCGAGCGAGCCCGAATCCGTCGACCGGCCGTCCAAGCGGCTCGCGACGACCGGTGACGTGCGCCCGGACGAGGCACCGGCCGACCGGCCCGCCAAGCGGCAGGCCAGCGAGCCCGACCTCATGGACCGGTCTGCCAAGCGGCAGGCGACGACCGGTGATGTGCGCCCGGACGAGGAACCGACGCAGCAGCCGCCGCGTGCGCCGAAGGCGCTGCGCGCGGTGTTCGGGGAGCGGGTGGCCGAGGACCCGCGGTACGAGGTGATGGTGCGCGGACTGGCGGCACTGGAGTCGGCGCGCAAGTGGGATCCGCGGGTCGGCACCGGGGGCATCGAGCTGAGGCTGAAGCGGATCGCGCGGGACATCCTGCACCTGCGTCCGCACGAGCCGATGACGCTTGAGCGGTATGCCGAGGCGCTGTCGGTGGCGGCGGCCGCGCACGGGGACGGGCGTGCGGAGTATCTGGGCGCGGTCGAGGCGTACTGGCTGGACAAGCAGGCGGGGGCGCTGGGGGACGGGAGTGAGCTGACCGGTTCTGACGGCGGCTTCCTGGGGCGGAACTTCACCGGGCACCCGCTGGACCTGCTGCTGGACTACGTGGGACGGGAGGGCCCCGACGGTCTGGACTGGTCGCCGCCCCCCTGGGAGGGCACGCCGCTCGTGGTGGTGGTGGAGCCCGGAGAGCCGGACATGGCCGTGGTGCGCGGCATCCAGGTGCCGTACGGGGAACTGGCGGAGCTGCTGGCCCACGACCCCCGGCGGCCGGCGGACGCTCCGGTGGTGCTGCTGATGCCGGACGCGGGCGCGGGCATGCGGGTGCTCCCCAAGTTGCTGGCCACCCGGCTCGGGACGCGGGTGTGGTCCGCGTACGGCAGTCTCCGGGCGGAGCCGGTGGGCCCGGAGTCGATGGGCGACGGCACGCCCGGGCGGCGCCTGGTGCTCAAGTCCCCGAACCCGGGGCCGGCGCCCGTGGGGGCGTGGATTCCGAGCGATCCGAGTCCGATTCTGGACAGCCGGTGGGAGGTGACGGCGACCGACGGTTCGACGTTCCCGGACAGCGACGTGGAGATGTACGCGCTGCCCACGGCCGACGGGCAGCAGTTGACCGGACTGGCGTTGCTGAACGCCGAGGACATGGCCGCCGTGGAGAGCCAACTGCGGAACCTGTCGCGGATCTGGCGGTACGCCACCCGGATCCAGTACCGGGGGATCAGCACCATGGGCCCCTTCCTGAACCTGCCGCGGGCGCTGGCCGACGCGATCGTCGTGGTGGGGGACGGCGAGGCGGGGCTGCCCCGGCTGAGCACGGGCATGAACCACATGGTGACGAGCGCGGAACTGGCCGCGTTCCTGTGGCGCCAGATCGCCGTGTCCGCCCCGGCGCACCGGCCGGTGTGGCTGCTGGGGGTGCGGGGGCTCGGGCTGCTGGCGAAGCGGCCGCCGGGCACCGACCGGCTGGAGTCCGTGCCGGGCGCGACGGAGGTGGCGACCTGGCTCGGGCGGACGGTGTACGCCTCGGCCGCGCCGCAGATCGTGGTGGGGGACGCGGATCCGCCGTATCTGGCCAGCGTGGATGATGTGGAGGATCCGGACAGGTCAGCGCTCGATTATCAGGAGTTCCCTCCGGAGCCGTGGCCGCCCGCCCTGTCGATGTGGGCGGACGTGGCGGGGCTGCCGGGGGACGTGCCGGACCGGGAGGAGCGGGTACGGCGGTGGGTGCGGGCGCTGCGGGAGGTGTACGGCTCCGACATCGACACCAGCCCCGCACAGGCCGGGGAGTTCCAGCGGCTGCTCCTGGGCTTCGGGGCGTACGAGCGGCGGGCGCTGGCGCGCGGCAAGAGGCCGCTGACGTGGGCGCAGTTGGAGCGGATCACGAGGAAGTTCGCCGGTCCAGTGGGCTGGGATCCGCGGCTGCGGCCGTATCTGCTGGGCCAGTTGCTGGCGGCCTACCGGGCCGCGGAGGCCCTGGAGACCGGGGCGCCCCTGGACACCGAGGAGCCCCTGCCGCCCGGCGCCGGGAGCGAGAACGTGTCCGGCGTGCTGGGGGAGTCGGAGTCGCGTCTGCTGGAGATGCCGGCGGACGACCGGTTCCGGGAGCTGTCCCTGCTGCCGCCCGACGAGCGGCGGAAGCTGGCGTCGAATCCGGTGTGGCTGGACGCGCTGCGGGCCCTGCCGGGGATGGAGTTCGCCGAGACCGCGGCCCAGTTGATGGTGGTGGTGCAGGACGGCCCGGGTGAGCCGATGGCGGACCAGCCGGTGTCGGCGGGGCGGGCCGCGCGGGCGCGGGCCGCACGGATGCTGGTCAATCCGAGGATGGCGGCCCGGCTGCTGAAGACCGGTGTGCGGGTTCTGGTGGTGCCCAGGGACGTGGCGATGAACCGGCTGCGCCAGTTCCGAGGTTATGAGACGAAGGCCGACTGGAAGATCCTGCGGGGCGTCACGGAGGGGACGGCCGTGGCGGTGCCGGAGGAGAACCTTCTCGGCGAGACCACGAGTGTGCCGAACGCCGAAAACCAGGCCGACGGTTACAGCACGCCCGATCACGAGTTCACGCACGCGCTCCATGTGCACGCGTTGAGTGATTCCGACCGGAAGGCCATCAAGAGGGCCTATCTGGCCAGGCTGAACCCGCCGCCGGGTGTCGACCCGTACGACGTGGAGTGGCCGGACGGGATTCGGCGGAACCTGGACGGCCTTCCGGTCGACAACTATTCCTCGCGGGACGAGTACGAGTACTTCGCGCAGATGGTGAACGCGTATCTGGGGGTGAACGCGGGGACGGACCCGCACACCGGGCGGCCGCGGAACAACGGGGCGGCCTGGGTGAGGGAGCACGAGCCGTCGCTGATGCCGATCATGAGGCGGCTGTTCGGCCACTACGAGAACGTGCTCGACGCTGCCGAACGGAAGGTCGTCCAGCGCGCCTACCAGGCCAAGCGGAACCCGCGGAAGGGCGTCCAGCCGCTCGATGTGCAGTGGCCGGACGGGATCCGGCGGGGTCTGGACTACCAGCAGGTCGACAACTACTCCTCGACAAACCCGTCCGCGTATTTCGCGCAGACGGTGAACGCGTACCTGGGGCTGAACGCCGGGACGGACCACTACACCGGGCGGTCGCGCAACAACGGGGCCGCCTGGGTGCGCAAGAACGAGCCGGCCCTGCTGCCCATTCTGGAGCGGCTGTTCGGCCGGGATCCGCAGGGCCCGGGCCCCGCGAACCCGAGGGCGCAGACGCAGGCGGAGAACGAACTGTGGGAGACCTTCCGCGCCTTCTGGGACGAGGTGGAGGGGGTCTACCGGCCGCAGCCGCACACCCCGGCCGACCAAGCCGACCAGGGCGCCCCGGTGGACCAGCGCTCCACCGCCGCCGGATCGCCGGCCACCGACCCGGACGACCCGGATATCAGCGACGTCGGCACGCCCTTGGCGGGGGACCCGCCGCTGCGCCCGCTGCCGGCTCCTGGGGCGGGGCCGTCGCGCGGGTCGTCGGCTGTGCCGCGGGCGCTGCGCGCGGTGTTCGGGGCGCGGGTGGCGGAGCACCCGCAGTACGACGTGCTGGTGCGCGGGCTGAGGGCGCTGGAGACGGTCAGCGGAGGGGACCCGCGACTGGCCACCCGGGACGGGGGCCCCGATCTGGAGCGGATCGCGCGGGGGATCCTGCACCTGGGTTCATGGGAGCCGATGACGCGGGAGCGGTATGCCGAGGCGCTGTCGGTGGCGGCCGCGGCGCACCGGGAAGGGCGTGCGGGGAGCCTGCCCGCGGTGGCGGCGTACCAGCTGCACCAAGCGGGGCTGCTGGGGGACGAGAGCGCGCTGACCGGTCCTGACGGCGGCTTCCTGGGGCGGAACTTCACCGGGCGGCCGGTGGATCCGCGGCTGGACCAGGTGGGGCGGCAGGGTCCCGGCGGTCTGAGCTGGACACGGCCCCCATGGCGGGGCAGGCCCTACCTGGTGGATGCGGAGTTCGGCGCCGAGCCGGGCACGGTCGTGGTGCGCGGCATCGCGGTGACGTACGCGGCACTGGCGGAGCTGGTGGCGCACGACCCCCGGCGGCAGGCGGGCGCTCGGGTGGTGCTGCTGCTGCCGGAGGCGGCCGCGGGCACGAGGCTGCTGCCCAGAGTGGTGGCCGACCGGCTCGGGGGGCGGTCGTGGTCCTCGTACGGCGGCTTCCGGTGGGAGCCGGTGGGCGACGGAACGCCCAGGCGCCGCCTGGTGCTCGCGGCTGTGCACCCGGGGTCGACGCCCGTGGGTGCGTGGGTGCCGAGCGATCCGGGTCAGCTTCTGGACGGCCCGCGGGAGGTGGGGGCGCTCGACGGTTCGACGTTCCCCGACAGCGACGTGGACATGTTCCCGCTGACCACGCCGGACGCGCAGCGGCTGACCGGGGTGGCGTTGCTCAGCCCCGGGGACATGGCGGAACGCGAGGAGCAACTGCGCAATGTGTCGCGGATCCAGCACTACGTCGTTCACACCCCCGTAGGGAGCGCCAGACCCCGCAGCGGTGCCGTGCTGCGCCTGCCGCGGGGGCTGACCGACGCGTTCGTCGTGGTGGGGCACGCCTACAACGGCGTGGCGACGATCCACCGTGCGGGCACGGGGCAGGACCACAAGGTGTGGAGCGATGAGCTGGCCCGCTTCCTGCAACGCCAGATGGCGACGATGTCCGTTCCGGCGGACTGGCCGATATGGGCGGTGGGGTGCTGCCTGGGGAGGCTTCCATTGGGCGCCGACCGGCTGGCGTACGTGCCGGGCGCGCAGAACCTGGCGAACCGGCACGGGCGGACCGCGCTCGCCACGGACGCGGAGCTGGACACGTTCGGGAACCTGGATCCGCCGATGCTGGTCAGGATCGACAACCCGGACAACCCGGTGTTCCGGTGGCGGGAGTTCCGTCCGGAGCCGTTCTCGGCGACCTTGTCGGCGTGGGCGGACGAGGCGGGGCTGCCGCGGGACGCGCCGGACCGGGCGAAGCGCGTACTGCGGTGGGTGCGGGCGATGCGGCAGGTCCACGGCGTCGACAACGACAACAACCCCGCCCTGGGCAGGGAGTTCCTGCGGCTGCTCCGGGGTTTCGGGGCGCTGGAGCGGCAGGCGCTGGCGCGCGGCATGGGGCCGTTGACGTGGGCGGAGCTGGAGCGGGTCGCGGCGGGCTACGCCGCGCGGATGGGCTGGGACCCGACGCTGAGCCCGGACCTGCTGGCCCGGTTGCTGGAGGCGTACCGGGCGGCGGAGCAGGCGGGGCAGCGGGCGAACGCGGCTCCGCCGGCGCAGGGCTCAGCGGCTACGGGTCCGCAGGGGCTGCCCCTGCCCGGTGCCGCGGGTCGGGGCCTGCCGCGCGCGGTGGTGCACGGCGGGGTGTCGGCCGGTCCGGTGGGGGAGTTCGGGTCGCGTCTGCTGGGGATGGAGGCGGAGGACCGGTCCCGGGCGCTGTCGTCGCTGCCGCCTGATGAGCGGCAGCGGGTGATGGCTGATCCGGTGCTGGTGGACGCGTTGCGGCGGGGCCTGCCCGCCGCGGAGTTCGCCGAGGCGGCGGCTCGGTTGATGGTGGTGGTGGAGCCGGGGATGGACCGGCCGGAGACGGTCGAGGACCTGGCGCGGAAGCGCATCGCGCGCATGCTGGTCAATCCGGGGACGGCGGCCGCGCTGCTGAAGAGTGACGTGCACATCGTGGCGGTCCCCAAGGACGTGGCGATGACCGCGCTGGACCCGTTCCGGCATCTCGCGGGGCGGCCGGTCGGCCCGAACGACCGGCGTGTCTGGGACACCGTACGCGGCGTCAGGACCAAGCGTGATGTGGCGGCACCGGAGGAGAACCTCGTGGGTGAGGCCACGAGCGTGCCGGGTTCGGATGTGTATGCGGACGGTTACTCCTCGGTCGATCACGAGATCGCGCACGCGATCCACTTCTACGCGCTTGATGATTTCGACCGGAGGGTCATCAGGGAGGCGTACCGGGCCAAGCTGAACCCGCCGCCGGGTGTCGATCCGCTCGATGTGGAGTGGCCGGACGGGATTCGGCGGGACCTGTACGGCAACCCGGCCGACAACTATTCCTCGACGGACGAGTTCGAGTATTTCGCGCAGGCGGCGAACGCGTACCTCGGGGTGAACGCGGGGCGGGACCCGTACACCAGGCGGCCGCGGAACAACGGGACGGCCTGGGCGCGGGAGCACGAGCCGATGCTGCTGCCGATTCTGGAGCGGCTGTTCGGCCGGGATCCGCAGGATCCGGGTCCGGCGAACCCCGTGGAGTACACGCGGGAAGAGCGGCTGTGGGAGGGCTTCCGCGGCTTCTGGGACCACGTGGAGGGGGTGTACCGGCCGCAGCCGCACGCGCCGGCCCCGTTGGCACCGGTGGCCCTGCCGGCGCCGGACCCCGGCACCGGCAACGGGGACCCCGACATGTCCGGCGACACGGACAGCGAGGGGGGCGTGCCGCTGGCCGCGCCCCCCGCCCCCGGGCAGGACATCGAGGGCCTGTGGTCGCTGCACCAGTTCTTCGGGCCCGGCGCCATCGGCCACCACCCGATCGACACGCTCATGGATACGACCCGGGCGCTGCGGCGGCTCGCCCTGGCGGGCGCGGGGCGGCCGGGCTCGTCCCCGGACCCGCTCGGCGATCTCCACGGCCTGGCCCGGCGGGTGCTGGACCTCGGCCCCGACGGCGAGGTGCGGGTCGATCACCTCCGCCGTCTCGGCTCGCTGGCTCTCGCCGTTCCCCCGGACCTGCTGACCAGTGAAGCGGCCCTCACCGTCCTGCCTTCCGGCTTGCCTCCTGCCCCGACGCCGGATGTCGAGAGCACCGCCGGAATCGACGACGAGCACTGGGTGGAGCTGCTCTTCGGGCCCGAGATCAGGGACGCCCGTGAGCCCGGCACGCTCCGCGACACGGCGCGGGCGCTGCGGCGGCTCGCGCTGGCGGGCGCGGAGGGCCCGGTCCAACTCCAGGACGCGGTCGGCAGGATCCACGGCCTGGCCGGGCGGGTCCTGGGCCTCGGCTCCGACGGCGAGGTCACCGCCGGGCACCTGCACCGCCTCGGCTCGCTGGCCCTCGTCGCCGGTCCGGACCGGCTGGGCAGTGAGGCGGACCTCGCGTCGTTCCAGGCGGACTTGGACGCGCTGGACAGCGACCGCGACAGCGACGACAGCGCCAGCCACTACAGCGACAGCGACGACGGCGGCAGCGACGACGGCGGCAGGAACAGCGAAGCGGATATCGATGACCTGTTGGACCTGTACGGAAGCGACAGCGACACCGAGGACCCCGCTTCCCCCGACGACTCCGCTCCCCGCGCCTGGGCCGACGCGCGCCGGCCCAGGCCCCTGACGACCAGGGACTACACCGTCGTGGACGGCCGCGGCGACGGCGTGCTGTTCCGCAGGCCCGGGGACACGCGGGACGACCGCCGCTCGCCCCGCGCGTTCGACGGGAGGGCGGACGCCCCGGAGTTCACGATGCCGGTGCAGGACTACGCCGAGATCCTCGCCACCGACCGGCCCGCCCTGCGGATCTCCGCCGACCGCACGCTCGCCGTGGAGGACGGCGCGCAGGGACAGCAGGTCTTCGCCACGGCCGAGGCCGTCGCCCGCTCGTCGGCCCAACTCACACGCGTGGGCAGCAGGGTGCGGCTGGAGACCGACGAAGACCTGAGCGTCATCCTCCCCACCCCCGACGGGGGAAGCAGGCGGCTGTTCCGGGTCACCCCCGTGATATCGAGGGCGGGGGGAGAGGAAGCCGAGGAGGGGAGCCTGGAGTTCGCCGACCAGGTGTCCGGCGGCAACCGCACGTCGCACCTGGTCCTCCGGGACCGCGCGAGCGGAGAGGTGACCACCGCGCCGGTCACGGCGTCCGACAGCATGGAGACCACCGGGACCCACCACCTCGCCGAAGCCCTGGCGCGGGTGGCGGACGGCGAGACCCCGCCGGGCGCGGTGAGTCCGGAGTGGGCGACCGACGTGCTGCGCCGGGACGACCGGGCCAAGGGCAGGTTCGACGGTCCGCTGCCCGGCCGGTCGTACGGCAGCGCGCTGAGCCTCGCCGACCCCGGGGACCCGCGGCCGGGCGCCCTGTCGGAGGCCGCCCGCCGTATCGGGGTCAACGAGCACGCCTGGGCCGAAGTCGGCGAGGGCTATGTGGTGCAGTCCATCGGCGCGCCCGGAGCGGACGGTCATCAGCTGGAGCACAACTACGCCAAACCCGGCGAACAGGCCGACGGCGCCTACTTCAACTACCACTTCCTGACGGTGGTCCTCGCCAGCGAGGACGGCACCCACCAGATCTCCCTGGAGAACCAGAGCCTGACGTCGGCGCGGGCGAACCGGCGCCGCGGCGCCGTCCGGGCGAACCTCGACAGCCTGGGCCCCGACGAACTGCGGCAGACGGCGGCGGAGCTGCGCCGGGAGATCGAGCGGCAGCAGGACACCGGGGGCGACGAACACCTCGCGGAGCTGCGGGACTACGAGAAGCTGACCAAGGCCCTGATCAAGGTGCGGGAGGCGGAGGAAGCGGTGCGCGCGGCGCCCGAGGGCTCCGAGGAGCGCGCGGGCGCGGAGCGGGCGCTGGAACTCGCCACCAGGGTGGCGGTGTCCGGGCTCGGGGAGGTCGGGCCGGTCATCCCAGGCAAGCGCCACTGGTACCTGCGGATGTACGGGCGGCGTCCCGGCGAGTCCGTGCACGACGTCTACGCGGACCTGCTGGGTGACGCCCCCTCGAAGGTGGCCAACCCGCTCACCGCCGTCGCACTCCGCGGCCACCACACGGCCCCGGCGTCCATCACCTTCCCCGAGCGGGCGGTGGAGGTGCCCGAGCACGGGCGCAAAGGCATCGAGAACCTGGCCAGGGTGGCGGCCCTGACCGCGGTGTGGAACGTCGATCACCAACTGCGGCTGCCGATCTTCAAGGTCATCGTCGAGGGGGGCGAACGCGGCCACGACGGGGCCGGGAAGGCGCGCGCCAGGGCGGTCGCGGCGCTGTACCGGACCCATCTGGACACGGAGTTGGAGCGGCTCCAGGACGGCTCGGCGGGACCGCGCATCACCGCCGGCAACTTCACCGTCGAGTACTACAGCGGCCCGTCCACGGTCGGCACCGGCCGCGACACGCTGTCCTTCACGTTCGACGACCGCCGCGGCGGCCCGCGGCATCTGGCCACCCGCGCCCCCGCCCTGTTGCGGGACGGCCTGCACCACATCCGCCCGTACGACCAGGGGTCGGGCGGCCTGGACCGGCCCTCGGAGGCCGACGAGCAGCGGATGCGGGACGTCTTCCCGGTCGACGGCAACGGCGCGTACCAGCGCTTCCCCAACCCGCGCGGCGCCCACTTCGAGCGGGCCGAGCCCGTCCGCAGGCTGAACCGCTGGCTCCCCACCAACTCCCTCTTCACCGACGCCGGTGGCGCACCGTGGGTGCGGCGCCTCAACGGCAGGGGGATCGGCAACCCGGCACGCCAGCTCAACTGCCTCGACGTGGCCCGCTCGGCGCTGATGTCCTGGTTCGGCCGACCCACCGTGGCCGCGCCAGTCCAGGCCGCAGGGCCGGGCCGCAGGCTTGAGGTCGAGCGGGACAGCATGGGGCGGACCGCGCGCTGGCTGAACACCGGATGGCGGGTCCACGAGGAGAGGCCGGGCGCCAGCGCCCGTACGGCCACCGTGAACGCCGTCCGTACCATCGAGTGGCGGCTCGGGCTCGGCCGGGACGACGCCGACTGGCACGGCTCGGCGGCGATCGTCCGCTTCCAGGGGCCGAGCGGCAAGGTCCACGCGGTCAACGCCTTCAACCACGAGGGCCGCATCTACTGGGTCGACGGCATGTACGGGCGCGTCAGCGGCCGCTTCCTTTACGAGGGCCACACCTTCCTGTCGATCGAGTTCGGCCCCGACGGGCGGCGGCCCGTCCATCCGGTGCCCCTCGCCGAATCCGGCCACCTGACGCTCGTGGACACGCCCCGCGGCCCGGAGCGCCTGCCGCTGCCCGGCACACTCACGGCGCCGTCCTCCCCGGCGGCCACCCCGGAAGTGACCTCGCCGCCCACCGCCTCGTCCACCCCGCCGCCCACCTCGGCCCCCCGTACGGTCACCGAGGACGCCGGGCCCTCCAGCGCCCGCCCGCCCCGGCTGCCCCATCTGTTCCTCGACACGCACTCGCCCCAGAAGTCGTCCGTCGAGGGCGACTGGCCCGCCCTGGGCCGCCGCTCCGCGACGATGCCGGCGCCCGCCCACGCCGCCCGTAACACGCTGACCCTCCCCGCCGCCCCGGGTCCGTCGCACGCCAAGGCGTCCCGGGACACGGGATGGCGGAACCCCCTGCGGCGGGCCGGCACCTTCGGGTTCTTCGGGGGCCCCGACACCGCCGCCGGGTCCTCTCCCGTGGATCCTGCCGACCCGGCCTCCCCCCGCGGCCCCAGCGGTGACGAGATCCGCGAGCCCTCCCGCTCCTCCAGCCCGCGGCCGGGGCGGACGCTGGCCCATGTCCTGCAGCCCACGCCCCCGTTCCCCGGAGCGGAGATCGACGACGAGCTGACGGACCGCCGCCCGCCGCGAGTGGACCGCGACCTGCTGCCCCCTCCGGTCGTCCAGCGGGCCAGCAACTTCGCCGACGACAGCCGCATGCCCGCGTACGTCGACGGCCTGCTGCCGTTCTCCACCGACGGCACGCCGGAGGGGGCCGAGGCCGCCCTGTTCGCCTTCGGCCAGGGCCACCCCTACCTGCGGGGCCCCGGCACCGCCGCGCGGGCCATCGCCGACCTGCTGCACGGCGAGGACGAGGAGACCCGGCCCGCCGAGCCCGCCGACAGCCCGGCGCCGCGCAACCCGGCGCGCTCCAGCGACATCGACGTGGGCGTGCAGCACCGGCTGGAGCGGGCCATGCGGGAACAGCCGCGCACCTTCGCCGGGGACGGCCGGGAATTCATCTACCGCGCCGAGTCCGGGCGGCTGCGCACGCTGCGCGTACGGATCCGCAACTACGGCGCCTGGGAGCGGTTCGCCGACAGCACCGGGCCGACCAAGATCGACAACCAGTACCGGGCCAAGACCACCGTCGGCGGCAGCAAGTCCCTCAGCACCACCCGGCAGGTCGGCCCGGCCGTACCGATCGGCCCGCTGCCGGGCGGCTTCGCCGCCTTCGGTCGGCTGGGGACGCGGCTCGCCCGCTCCCGGGACACCGCCTACACCCTCCAGGACGAGGTGACCAGCCAGGGGGAGAGCAAGGGCGACGACCACTCACACGTCCACATCGACGACGTGTACTACGAGGTACACGTCACCGACACCCAGGCCCCGCGCCCCGCCAGGAAGGGCGTCCTCGGCACCCGGTGGCGCGCCAGGCCCGAAAGGACCAGCGCCCCGGACCTCGACTCCGGCGTGCCCCTGCGCGACGGGCTCGGACTGCGGCTGGCGGACAGCCTCACCGCCCCGTACGACGCGGTCCGCATCCCGCGACGGATGCGGCTGACCGCCGAGTCCGACTACCGGCACGTCACCACCGAGGACTTCGGGCCCGTACACGAGATCCTGGACTGGGCGGCGGACCGGGTCGGCGCCGAACCGGGCAGCACCGCCCGCGACGAACTGGCCGCGTTCTTCTCCTCCGGCAACTTCCACCAGATGGCCGACCGGCTCTCCCGGTCCATGGTGCCGGGCAAACCGCTGTTCGCCGACGACAAGAAGCACACTCCGCTGGGCGCGTTCGTCATCGAGCGGGTCGAGCCGGGGGAGGCCGTCCTGGCCTCGGAGAGCGACAAGGCCAAGCTGGCCCAGACCGGACAGCTGACGGTGCAGAACACCCGCAAGCACACCAGGACCCACGCCCTGGAGTTCTTCGGCGTCCTGGGGCCGACGTTCAACACCTCGGACCTGACGCTGGGCCTGCTCGACGGGTTCTTCGAGAAGATCAGGCTGCGCTTCCAGTTCGGCCCGGGCGGGCGCCTGGGACACACCCGCGGCCGGTACGCGACGGTCGGCGGATCCGGCGCCGTCAAGTCCACCGGCAAGAGCGCGACCGGCACCGCCCTGTACCGGGTCGAGAAGACCGTGTACGTGCGCAGGACCGGGGACGCCGAACCGACCGCGTTCCGCACCTGGAGCCTGGACCGGATGACGCACCGGGAGGCGCGCCGCCTGGCCGGACTGGACGACGGCACCACCCTCGCCAAGCGCGGCGGCAAGGACACGGAACCGTACGCCCCCGCCTACCTGACCGAGGACGACCCGCCGACCCTCGGCATGAGCCGGGTGGTGCAGTTCCTGTACGCCGACGGCCGGTACCTCGGCACCCCCGAGCAGGGCGACAGCCCCGCGGGCACCCGGCTGGCCACGGCCACCCGCCAGGTGGTGGAGGCGCTCGCCCGCGAGTACCCCGGGATGATCGCCCCGATCGAGGACTTCGGCGACCCCGCCGACTCCCGGTGGCGCAACCACGCGCACTACCAGATGGCGCTGCACAACCTTCTGACGGTGTACAACGCGCTGTCCCACCACGCCTCGGCCGGGAACCTGGAGACGATGCGCACCACCGGCCTGCGCGTCCCCCTTCAGGACCCGGGGCGGTTCACCCGCGGCCACCGCTACATCTGGCTCGGCGCCAGAATGACCGGCCGCACCTTCGAGGGCACCACCGACAACCTGCTGTCGTACAGCACCCCCGGCGTCATCAACGCCGACGGCGGACGGTACGGAACACAGGCCACGGAGGCCACGTTCGAGGCCCTGTTCTCGTCCATGGACAGAGGCGCCACCGACCGGTACGGCGCCCCCGCGCACTCCGTCACCGGACAGCTCGGCTACCGGGGAAACTGGCAGCAGCGCGCGGAGACCCCCTACGGCTCCACCGCGTCCGCCGAACCGTCGGCGGACACCGCCGAACCCGCGCACCTCTACAGCTACGACCTGGCCATCACGGTGAGCACCGGAGGCTACTGGCGGTTCCGCAGCCTGCTGCGCGGCATCACCTCGCTCGGCCTGCTGGGCACCCAGCTGTTCGTCTTCCGCACCCCGCGCGCCGGCCTCACGGACGACGAGGGCAACCCGCTCCCCGCCCTGCGCGCCAAGGTGCTCCTCGCCGTCCCCGCCGAGCACAGCCCGGACACCGACCCGCACGCCGAGGGCGCGGACAACCCCTACCGGGGCCCCGGCCGGATCACCCAGGGCAGGCTGTCCGACCTCGAGACCAGGGCCCTGGTGGACCGCACGCCCACCACCCCCGTTCAGCCCCACGATCCGGGCCCGCTGGACGGGCGGCCGCACCAGACCGTCTCCGTCCTGGCGCCGCCGCACGGCGAGGGGATCGTGGACGACGTCCTGGACGAGGCGGCCCAGGGGCAGTGGCACCTCACGTACGAGGGGGTGCCCGCGCACGAGGCCGTGGTGCGCGCCCACCAGCCGCAGTTTCTGACGGCCAACTTCGACCAGACCGCGACACAGGTGGGGCTGCGCGCCACGGGCCTGTTCAGCAAGGGCCCCTACCTGGACTGGCTGGCGACCGTCGTCCACCGGATCCGGGTCACCGAGCTGCGCGCCCTGGGACGGCCCGAGCCGGTGAAGTCCTCGGTGACGGTCGGTGCCAGCACCGCGATGACCGGCACCCAGACCAGGTCCGCGACCCACGCCGTCGGCGGCAGCGTCGTCTACGGCCAGTCCCAGTCCGCGGGGCCCGGCGTCAGCGGCGGCTACGGGGGGTTCTGGCGCCCGTGGGTGCGCGTGGGGAGCGAGACCGAGACCGTCACCCGGACCGTCACCACCGACACCTCCTGGAGCACCTCCGACCACCAGGTGCTCACCTCGGGCGACGCGGAACACCGGGTCGCGGCCGACGTGCGCTCCATCGGCCTGCTGAAGCCGGCCGGCCGGCTCCTCATGCCGCAGAAGGGGCGCCACCGGGCCGGCCGGTGGCAGCGGATCAAGGGCGGCTGGCTCGGCCACATCCCCGAGCGGACCGCCGCCGAGATGCGCCTGATCCCCGGCGACGACCTCGGCACCGGGCCGCTGTACACGAACCGGACGTGGTCCCTGCCCGGCTGGCTGCGCCGCCACCCGTTCGGCCAGTACCCCGTCAACTCCCTGAACGTCACCGAGGCACTGACCGCCTTCGACCAGAAGCTGGACGGCCTCGGGCGCGACCTCGACGGCATCAGCCGCGAGGCGGTCCGCCGGCTGGTGTCGGGCCGCGTCGCGCGCGCACTGCGCCAGGAGATGACCGGAACCGGCTCCTCGCTCCCCGCCAGGACCACCCCCGACTGGAAGAGCCTCCGGGTCGGCAAGCGGGACGTACGGGTCCGGGCCCGGCTCATCCCGGTCCAGGACGGTCAGGACTTCGACCGGCTGTGGCCCGGCTCCGAGGTGGGGGAGTCCCGTACGGCGGTGGAGACCCGCACCCGCGCGTTCGAGCAGGGCCGCGGCTCCGACGCGGGCACGACCGTCACCGAGGCCGTACGCACCGGCGCCCCCGACGTCCCGGCGGCGGGCCCGTCCCTCACCGAGACCGGCTCCAACCGCCAGGTCCTCTCCGGCTCCTCGGGCATCACCCTCACCCGGCCGCGGAAGACGACCACCAAGGGGCCGCACGCCCAGTTCACCACCCGCTACCGGCTCCAACTCACCCTGGAGATCGGCCGCATGCGCGGCGACACGCCCCGCGACCCGGCCACCTCCCGGATCTCCCACGAGCAGGACGTCGGCACGCTGAAGGACATCATCCCGCTCAGCCTGCTGCGCCCCGACCCCGCCGACGGCGGCCAGCCCGGCGCCGAAACGGACCCGTTGCGCCCGCCGGAGCCGGCGGACGAGCCGCCCGCGGTGAACGTGCTGACGTCGGCCACCGACCGCATCCCGTCCGACCAGCTGTGGGACCGGGTGCGCGCCTGGCGCTCCGAAGGGCAGCCCGGCGAGGCGCCGTTCGAAATGCCGCCCAGCGGCTTCGACGTCCGCACCGTCATCGGCGCCGAAGGGGTCGAGGCCGCGGGCCTCCTCGCCCTGGCCAAGGCGTACGACAACCGGCTCGCCCACGTGTCGGGACAGCTGACCGGCGACGCGCTCGCAGCGGCCCTGCGCCGGGCGCGGCTGACCCCGCTCACCGCCGAGGGCACCGGCGCCGCGCAGGTGCTGGAGGACTCCTCCGGCACCACGGCGCTCAGCACGTTCGCCGAGGACGCGACGGGGGACAGCGGGTACCACACCGCGGGTCTCACGGAGAACACCATCCTGGACTCCGCGACCGGCCACCTCGCCCGCTACATGCGGCCGGACCTCGGCGGCGCCCAACTGCTGGCGGTGGCCGACGGCGGCGACATGGAAGCCGCGCAGCAGCACACCCAGAACAACACCGCGAACACCAACTACGGCGGCGTCACGGACACCGCCATCGGCGGCTTCCCGTTGATCAAGACCCAGCCGCTCGGCACGGTCAACATGGGTGTGAGCGCCACCGGCGCCAACGCGCTGGACTCCGACGGCCAGGCCGTCACCAACGAGCAGGTGCACCAGACGAAGGTGAAGCCCACCACGGGCCGGATGTTCGCCTTCGCCATCCCCACCGCCTGGCTGAGCGTCGCCGAGGTCGACCGGCAGCTCAAGGACAGCGCACCCGGCGCCTGGATCCGCGAGCACCTGATGGGCCCGTTCGGCGGCATCAAGCCGGGCATCCAGGCCGTGGAGACCCAGACCCAGGTCATCGCCTGGGTACGCGAGGACGTCGCCCGCCACCTCGGGCTGATCACCGACGAGAACTTCCCCGAGCAGCTCGCCGAGGCATGGAAGAAGGTCAACGAGGCGGCCGAGGCCCTGACCGAGGCGGACGGAGAGTACTGGAGCCTGCGCCGGGACATCCCCGACCTGCGCAGGGCCGTGGACGTGGCCGTGGCCCAGCGCGCCCGGGCCCGGCGGCGCCACTACGCGGCCGAGCGCGCCGCACGGGCCGCCGACCGCAGCGCCCGCCACCACTACCACGCCGCCGTGGCGGCCGCGGACGAGACGGCGCGGGGGCCCGCGGCGAACTTCCCCGAGGCCGTCGGGGACCAGCGGGTCCGGGACCGCCTCCAGGCCGCCGAGAAGGCGACGGAGGAGGCCGCCGAGGCCGTCCGCGAGGCCCAGTTGGCGGCGCTGCTGGCCACCGCCGCCGGACAGGCCGACGCCGACCGGCTGCTCGCCGGCGCAAGCGAGGCGAAGGCCGAAGCGGATCGCCTCGTCACCTTCATCCGGCAGGACGCGCGGGACCGGCTCGTCGCCGAGGCGCGGCAGACGCGCGACGAGGTCACCCGCGGCGCGGCCGAGCGCGTGGTGAGCGCCCACGACGCCGTCCAGGCCGCCCACCACACCCTGCGCACGGCCGAACGCGCCCTGGACGCCCGGCTGTCGGAGCTGGCCGAGCAGCGCACGAAAGCCGAGACCGCGGCCGACACCCTGCACCGGCTGCACGGCGAGGCCGGCCGGCTGACCCGCTGGCACCAGCTGCCCGACGACCCGGACAGCGGCGCGGAGGGCGCGGGCCGCACCCGCGCCGGGGTGCCCGAACCCCGGGTGACGGCCGGAGAGCCGGCGGGCCGGACCGGGACCGCACCCCTGGAGACGGTCACCGAGGAATCCCCGGTCTACACCCCCGCCACCGCCCTCGCGGACGGCTCGCCCGCCCTGACCTCACCCGAGGGCACCACCCACCCGCTGCGCGACGTGCCCGAGGACGGCACGTCCTTCTACCACGCGTTCATCGCCGCCCACGGCCGCATCACCGACGACGCCGACACCCTCCGTACCCGGTTCGCCGAAGCGCTGGCCGCCCTCCCCGACGACGCCCCGCTGCTGGCGTACCTGGCCCCGGACGAGAAGGACACCTTCACCGCGGCCGAGGTCGAGGCCGCCGGGCTCGACCTCGGCACCGGCACCCCGGAGCGCCGCGAGTTCGACGACTTCGGCGTGATCCCGCACTCGGCCGGGGACCAGCCCACCCCCGAACGGCGCCACCACCCGCTGACCCCGGCCCAGCGCCGCGGCCTGGCGGCCGCGCAACTGCGCCGCCCGGCCGCCCACGCCGACAAGCAGACCTGGGACAACGCCGCGGCCGACCTGCTGCCCGCGCTCGCCGCCCGGATGCACGGCACCGTCGTCCGCGTCGTCCGCGAGGACGGCAGCTTCCTCGACTACCCCCCGGACTCCGAACCCCTGACCGACGACACCACCCCCGGCGTCGTCCTCCACCTCGCCGACGAGCGCTTCCGCGCCGTACTGCCGGAGGAGGTGGAAGCGGGACCGGCCGCCCCCGCCGCCGACACCCCCGCCGAGCCCCCGGCGGACGACGCGCTGCCCGCCCACGCCCATCGCCCGTGGACCTGGGAGGGCCTGACCGACGGCGAGTCCGAAGGCGAGCCCAAGTACGACGCTGCCTCCGACCCGGCCCGGCTGACCGACCCCGACGGCTACGCGTACCGGCTCGCCGTGCCGCCCGGCGACGGAAACCGCTTCTACACGGCCCTGGCCATGGCTTTGAACGACGCCGGAATGCCGTCACCCAACGGCGGCGGCGAGTTCCAGCCCCTCGACCTGTCCTCGTCGGCCTACCTGCCGCTGCCCGGCACGGCGCGGCTCGACCCGCGGGCCACCTTCCGCCTCCAGGAGCTGGCGGGGGCCAGGATCACGCTCACCGACGACCAGCGGCGGGCATTCGAGCGCGGCGGCGGCCGGTTGCCCGAGCCGCCCCTGTCGCTGACCCGGCGGCAGGAGGAAGCCCTCATCCGGGCCCAGCTGTTCGCGGCCCGGCGGTGGAACCGCCCCACCGCCCTGCTCGCGGCGGAACTCGTCGCCCGCAACACGGACATCCACCTGACCCTGGTGCACGAGAACGGCACGATCGACACCTTCGGCGTGGCGCTCGGCGAGGACGCCGGGAACGCCGTGACGCTGTACGAGCGCGGCGACGAATACCTCGCCGCGCTGCCCGAGGGGGACCGCAACCCCCGCCCCCCGCGCGACCACCGCACCACCAAGCCCCCGGAGCCGCCCCGCAGGCCCACCCTCCCGGAGATCGTGGTCCTCCCGCCCGACGGGCCGGAGGGCGCGAAGGGCGAGCCGAAGGCGCCGCCGGCCGGCGACGGCCTCGGCTTCCGGAACGAGTTCCCTCCCGTCCGGGACATCGCCGCCGAACTCGCCGAGCCCGCCCGGTCCACCGAGTCGGCCGCGCCTGCGGAGGACCCGGCATCCGGCAGCGACCCGCACGACGACCGCGACCCGCACGACAGCGACCCGCGCGACCGCGACTCGCGCGACAGCGACCCGTACGCCGCCGCCATCGCCGAGTTCGACGCCCTGTCCCGCCTGCACGGCCTGTACGACGCGTACGCCGCACACGGCCCCGGCACCGCACGGGAGGTCCTTCGCAGGCTGGACACCCTGCGGGCGAAGGTCCCCGAACTGGCCGACGGGCCACTGGACCTGGACGCGCTCGCCCGGCACGTGCTGGACCCGGACGGATTCGGGCCCGTGACCGCCGGCGAACGCGCCGAACTGTTCCGCGTGGCGCTGGACGCGGCGGACAACACGCACAGCCTCGCGGCGCTGGCCGGGCTCCACCTCGCGAGCCAGGGCGTCCTGGGCGTCTGGGACCACGGCGGCGACGCCGACACCTACGCCGCCCGCGTCCTGCACCGGTACGTCGAGAACTCCGGCCCCGAGCACCGCGGGGAGCTGTACCGGCTGGTGAACCGGGCGCGGGACACCGGGCGCGACATCGGCAGCACCGCGGAGCTGGGGGCGTTCCACCTGGAACGTGAAGGGGTGCTGGACTCGGAGACCCTCCTGCGGGACACCGGGGGCCGGGCGTTCGGCCGCTACCTGGACGGACACGGCAGGGGCGGCCTCGACTTCGACCCGAGCCGGGTCACCCTGATCCGGTACCGGTCCGACGACGCGATCGACCACGACGCCTCCCTCTCCGTGCCCGCGCCCTGGCACCGGCCCGGTGGCCCGGCGCCCTGGGTGCTCTGGGCGAACGATGCCCTCGGCAACGACCTGCTGACCGGCGTGGTGCCGCCGGAGGACGTCGCGGCCCTGCTCTCCCACGACCCCCAGGTGCGCGCGCTGGCGCCGGACGCCGAGATCGTCTGGCTGCTCCCGTCCGCGGATCCCGAGGAAGGGGAAAGGGACAACGTCGACGCCCTGCTCCTCGCGACCAGCCTCGCGACGGGCCACCTGGCGCGGGCCTCGTACGGCGAGGGCGGCTTCCACCAGGACCAGGACACCGGCAGGGTCACCCTCGCCCTGGGGCGGGACGCGGCGGGCCGCCCGCAGACGGCCGACGACTGGGTCTCCATCGCGCCGGTCACGCGCCCCGCGCCCGCACCGGTCACCGCCCCCGACCCGGACACCGTTCCGCGGGTGCTGAGCCGTGCGGACCTGACCGGCCTCGTGGACGGCATGGTGGCGGGGCTGCCGTCGGGGGGCGCGTCGGAGCGGCGGTGCGTGGAACTGCTGGGCGCGCTGCGGGACAAGCTGTACGGGGAGGACGGTGTGCGGGCGGGGGGTGTGGTGGATGAGTCGGTGCTGGACCGGAGTCCGCGCACCCGCCTGGTGCGGGGTCCCGGATGGGGCCGGGTGGGCTCGTGGAGCGCGGTGGGGGATGCGCTGCGGGACGTGCGGCGTGCGGGTCCTGGCTCGGTCGCCCTGGTGCTGGCGCGGCGGCCGGGTTCGGTGTCGCTGGTGCGGGGGCGGTGGCCGCAGGACGGGCTGGGGCACGCGTTCGCGGCGTACCACACGGCGGATGACGGTGTGGTGTGGGTGGACGCGTCGGAGCGCGAGCGGCGCCGGGTGTCGAAGCGTCCGCCGAAGGCGGGGCTGTTGTTCGACGCACAGGCGGTGGTGATCGGGCCGTCCGGGCGGGTGGCGGTGGACGCGTTGCGGCTGTTCACGGAGTCGTCGTCGGTGGCGCGCGCGGTGCTGGACGGGGCGGTGCGGGACGAGTACGGGGCCCTCGGGTCCGAGACCGAGCACCACTACCCGCTCGACATCGCCGTCACCCCTGACCTTCTGCGGAGGCTCGGCATCCCCGTTCCGGAGCCCGGGGACGAGCCGGACCTCATGAAGGTGGTGCTGGCGCAGGGCCCCGGGATCAAGGTCGTCGTCGACAAGGCGCCCCTGGGAATCGAATCGGTCATCGTCCACATCCCGAAGGTCGTCGTTGATCCGGCGGCCGTGGTCCGGGGAGAGCGGCGGCAGTCGCTGGAGGAGGCGCGCGCCCGGCGGAGGGCGGTTAGCGACCGGCTGGCAGGGGTGGGCGTGACCGGGCAGGGCGGGTGGCGGATGCCGCTGGCGGAGCTGCTGGGGGATCTTCCGGGGTGGGAGATTACCGAGGTAGGCCAGGCGACCACGGTCCATCCCCTGGCCGAGAGCCACCAAGGCCGCTCCTCCACGCGGTTCTCCCCGGGCACCACCACGGTCGGTCTGAGGACGCTCTGGGACCACTCCCTCGATCGGATGTGGCCCAGGGAAATGATCCATCTGGCCATGGCCGGGAGGGGATTCGGCCGGAGGGCCGCCCTGGAGTTCGTGGGCCGGCTCGGCTACCGCGACGCGGCTGTCGCGGATGTTCTCCCGTTCCTGGCGGCCGTTCCGGACGTGGACGAGGTCTGGGGGTACGCGTGGGAGGCGTTCGTCCACGTCGCCGCCAGGCCGCTCAACGACGTGTTCCCGCAACTGGTCAAGGACTGGCTGCCGGTGGCGTCGCGGCATGCGCACGACAGCGGCAGGCGGACTCTGCGGCCCGGCACGCGGGACTTCCTCGACAACGGGCACGACCGGCTCAGCGCGATCGCTCAGGACCTGCTGAAGTCCGAGATGGCCCGCCGTCTCCAGGCCGCCAGGCCGGGCGAGGCCGTTCCGGAAGGGTTCTTCGACACCCGCGACGCCGAGTCCGGTGACGTGCCGTCCGCGCGTGAGCATCTGACCGCCGCGCTGACCGGGCTCACGTCGCAGGGGAGGCGGATCGGTTCGTACGAGGCGGTCGGGATGGAGGAGTTCCCGGCCCTGGACACCGACGGCGGCAGGCTGGCGGTCCCGCTGATGGTGAAGGAACTGCGCACGTACGGGTTCGGCGGCGGGCACATGACCGAGGAGCAGACCGAGCGGGCCGAGACCGAGTTGGCGGAACTCGGCGGGGTGGCGTACGAGCGGGCGGCAGCGGCCCGGGTCCCGCTGTCCCACGAGGTGCTGGGCGCGTCGGTGGAGCGGATTCTGGGCGATCCGGTGGTCCGGGGGGCCGCCCCGTTCCTGTCCGTGCTCGGCCCCGGCATCCCGCAGGTGGAGGGTCCGAACCGGCGCCTGCTGTCCGCGGGGGACGGGATGAACGTGGCCGTGGCGCTGGGCCGTTACGCCCTGGGGCAGCTCCGGCCGCCCGGCGATGTGCCGATATATCAGCGGCTGGCCGAGGCGGCCGAGCAGGTATCCGGTCTCCTGGAGTCCGGGACGGTGCCCGCCGGTGCGCGTGCGCGGGTCGAGGCGGCGCTCCGGGGCGCGCGGGAGGCGTTGCGGGTTCTGCGTGAGGAGCCGCCACCGGCCGAGATCGAGTGGCCGGCGGAGATCGAGGCGCTGGACGGGTCCCGGATTCCGGTGGATCGGGTGCAGTCGGTGTCGTACCGGAACGCGTCGGACGCGCGGGTGGCGGTGTCGCTGCGGCGCGACGGAGCACCGACACCGTGGCAGCACCGGCAGCTGGAGTCCTACGGCCTGCTGCCGGAGGTGGACCACTTCACGGAGGTGCGGTGGGACCCGGACGAGGGCAACCTGCACCGTGCATCGGCGGTGGTGGCGGAGGGCCCGCGGCAGAGGGCGCCGTTCGGCAGGGTGTTCCTGGTCGGCCTGGACGGGGACGGGACCGCGGCGCGGCTGCCGACCGGAGGCTGGCCGACTGTGGCGGTCGGCTACGAGCGGGTGGTGGATTATCTCTTCGCGCACGTACCGGAGTTGACGGCGGCGTCGTGGGATACGGCGGTGCTGGTGGTGGGCGCGGATGTGGCGGGTCCGTACGCGCATGGGCGCGACCCGCTGGAGTGGCCGGTGGCCGGTCAGGTGCTGGCCAACGGTGCCGGCCTGGACCGGCCGGTGTGGACCTCCGGCCTGGGGCGGGAGGTCGGGTTCGCCACGCGTCTGGAGCCGGACGGGCACGGTGGGGCGAAGCGGGTCACGTGGCTGCGGCTGGAGGAGGGGGACTGGCTGGCGGGGTTCCGTGGGGAGCCGTCGTCGGCCCGACTGGCGGCGGTGGCCGAGCGGGTGACCGGTGACCGGGGGCGGGCCGGGGATGTGCTGCGGTGGTGGCGGGCGGTCCGGCTGGTGTACGGGCCGCTGCTGGAGGACGACCAGGCGGCGTTCGAGGCTGTGCTGCGCGGTTTCGACGCGCTGGATCAGTGGCGGGCTGTTCGGGAGGACGCTTCTCCGCTGACGTGGACGGGGCTGCGGGATGTCGTCGACCAGTACCGGGAGCTGATGAACGCATACCGTGCCAACTCCGGGCAGGACCCGGTGGAGTGGTGGCAGGCGCTGCTGTTCACCCTCGTGTCGGCCGCGGGCGAGGCCGGGATGGAACTGGAGCTGCACGGCTTCGACCTGGCACCGCGGCATGCCCCCGTGCGGGCGTGGGAACAGGCACCGGAGCCGGCGGTTGCCGGCCCGGCGGACATGGCCGATGAGCCCCCTGCTCCCGCACCGGTCCGCCCGGCTCTTCCCTCGCCGTCCGGGACCGGGGCCGCCGGCGGGCTCGCACAGCTCGCCGCGGCCCGGCCGCTCGCCGTGGACGCCACCGACTCCGCCGACCTGGTCTTCGTCCTCGCGTGGGACAGGCACGCGCGGGCGTGGAGCGCGCTCGTCGCGGCCTCCGCCCAGTTCACCGCCGCGTCCGCGTCCGCGCCGGCGGAGCGGGACCGGCAGGTCAGGAACGCCCGGGACAGGTGGCGGCGTGCGCGGGAGAAGGTGGAGGACGCCGAGTCGCGGCTGTGGGCCCTGGGCGTCCCGCTCGGCACCCTGGCCGAGGCTCGGGCTGCCGCTGTCGGTGAGATCGCTGAAGCGCCGGACGTACCGAGGAGTGGCAACCATCGCCGGTGGGTCGCGAAGTGGTTGACCGAGGAGGACGTGGAGTCTGTCGCGGCGCGGCTTGCCGCGAGTGTCGGCGACAGCCTGGCCGCGGCCGACCTTGCCGCGAGCAACGAGCTGGCCGGCGACCAGCGGATCCAGATCGCGATGGCGCTCCGTGGAGACAACCGGGTGCCGGTGGACGTGCTGTCGCGGCTGGAGCTGGCCCGGGTGCTGATGGTGCGGTCCGGCCCCTGGACGGACGGGCTGAACGAGTTGGCGGCGGCCGTGTCGCGGTCGTTGTGGGCGTCGGCGTACGAGGCCTTCGCGGGTGCGGCACCCGATGGTGCCGTGGAGGCGGATGTCGCGCGGGCGTGGGACACCGCCGTCTTCCTGGTGCTGCCGCCGGAGCCGCATGCGGTGTTGGCGGACTCCCGCTATGCCGCTGAGGAGTACCGCGACTCGGTGCGCCAGGTCGCGGAGCACCTGCTGGAGCAGGGCCCGGACTCGGACGCCGCGATCCGCTCGGCGGGGGCGCTGGCCGACGACCACTGGGCCGGTTCGGGGCGGCGCCGTTGGGACGCACCCGCCCCGGACGGTGCCGGGCCGGGGGGCTCTCCTTCGCGGGTGTTCGCCGCGCCGGTCGCCCCGCAGGCGCCCGCGTCCTTCGGCTCACCCCGGCCCGTATCGCCCGCGCCGTCCGCCCAGCGGCCACCCGCCCCGCTCGCCTCGCCCGCGGTCGCGTCCGCCCTCGGGCTGCCGCCGCTGAGCGTGGTGGAGTTCGCACCGGGTGGGTCGCGCCCGTCGGAGAGCGGGCGGGCGGCCGTCTGGGAGCTGGTGCTGAAGGCGGCGTCGGCCGGTCTGCGGAACTGGCGGGTGGACGTCGCGCCGCCGCAGATCGACATCACCGCGTACGGCGCCGGTGAGGCTGACGGTGGCGAGGGCCGGGTGCGGGCCGTGCGCTCGTTGGCCGCCGGCTATCTGGACCAGGCGCTGGACAGGCTTCAAGGCCCCCCGGTGGCGGGCGTGCAGCGGCTGACCGCAGGGGACTTCGCGTTCGGCCTGGCGTGGGGTGACGGAGCCGGGCGGCCCTCCGACGAGGCGGTGGCGCTCGCCGGGGTGCCGCGTGCGGAGCTGGAGCGGCAGGTGACGGTCGCGTTCACGCTCGCCCCGGACGCGGCGGCGCTGGAGCGGCTGGCGGCGCTTCACGCGCGGGACAGGAAGCTGCGCGGCACGGCGTTCGATGTGGACGTGCTGGCCCGCCGGGTGCTGCACCTGCCGAAGGACGCGTCCGTGGAGCAGGCGGTGCGCGCGGAGTTGTTCGGGCTGGTGCGGGACGCGGAGCGGGCAGGGCGGGCGGGGAGCCTGGTGGCGCTGGGCGCGTTCCACCTGGACGAGCTGGGGGCGGCCGGGCCGGATGGGAGCAGCTACTTCACGGTGCCGGGAAGCGGCGGTGCGCGCCGGATCCCGGGTGTCAACTGGCTGGGGCCCGAGGTCATGGGGGCGATGGACGCCCTGGAGCTGGACACGGACTGGGGTGATGTCCTCGCGCCGCAGTGGGATGGCTCCCTGGCGGTCAGTGGTCCTCGTCGGGCGACGCCGTGGCCGAAGGGGGAGACGCCGGTCGTCGCCGGGGGCGATATGCGTGACGGCAGGGTGGTGGTGCGGCTGCCGGACCGTTCGACGCGGGACGCGGACGTCGAGGAGTTCGTCGAGCTGATGGCGGTCTCCGTGGCACGGGCCGGTCGGTCGGGCACATCGATTGTGCTGGCGATTCCGTTCCTGGGTCAGTACCGGCTGTTGCTGCAGGAGCTGACGGAACGTACCGGTCTGGAGGTGTGGGCGCACAGCGGTGAGGTGCGGGTCAGCGCGCGGCCTGACGGGAAGAGCCGTATCGGCACCGTGTCCGGGCGGCCCGGGGTTCCCGTGGGCACCTGGTTCCCGCTCCGGCCGGGGGAGGGCCCCGTTCTCGATGAGAGCGTGCCCGGGTGGTACGGGGACGTGCTGCTGTGGCCGGTGGTCAGCGAGGCGACCGGAGAGCCGTTCGCCTACGCCTCGTTCGAACCCGGCCAGTACGCGGTGGAAGAAGAGACGGAGCGCCGCGGCGGCCGGATGAGGACGTCCGTCCACTTCTACCGTCCCACGGAAACCCTCGGGCCGGAGTTCGAGCTGCCGCGTCCGGGTCCCGAGGCCGACCCGTTCCCCGATACCGACGCGTTCCGCTTCGACGCGCATGGTGGGCGTGGCTCCATGAAGGTGGCGGTGTGGAGCGGGAACCGCGTGGCCAGTCGGAGCCTCACCGAGGACGAGACGGTGGCGTGGGTGAAGTGGCTGGTGGCCCACTTGCCCAGGGACCGCTGGCTCGACCTCGCCGCCTGCTGGCTCGGCACCCCCAAGGACAGCACCAGGCCGCCGGGGCCTGTCAGGAGGGGCTACTTCGCCCTCGGGGGGTTCGTGGCCGATCCGCTGCGGGAGCTGTCTGTCGCCGATCGGGTCGCGGACGAGACGGAGTTCTGGGTGCGTGCCTCCACCGGTCCACTGCGGACTGGGACGCTGCGCGGGAGCGGCAGGAGCGTGTGGGGCGTGGACGCCGACGCCCGGGGGCGGACGCGGGGGTTCATGCTGGCCCGGCCGCGGCCGAAGGGTGCGGCACTGGATCGGCTGGCGGTGGCGGCCCGGCTGCACTCGGGGCCTGACCCGGTGCCGGCGGAGGCGCGGGTGCGGACGCTCGTGGCGGTGCGGGCACTGCGGTTGATGTTCGGGCTTCATGTGGACGGTGCCGACGACTCCGTGGAACTGCTGCGGGGTGTGCTGGCGGTGGAGGAGATGTGGCTGGCCGATCCGGGTTTCCGGCGGGCGGGTCCGCTGACGCTGGATCTGTTGCGGCGGGTGGTCGCGGCGCATCCGGCGGCCGTGTCCGGGACGGTGGATCAGGATGTGGTGCGCCGGGTGCTGGCCGCCGCGTCGGCGTGGTGGGCGGCGCGGCCCCGTGGCCCGCGGGGCGAACGCCTGGAGCAGCCGTGGGACTTCGTGGAGCTGCCGGCGGTGCGGCGGGGTGCCGCGTGGCTGAACGGGCCCGGCGCGACGTCCGAGGCCGTCACCGCTCTGGGCCTGTCCGGCCCCGGTGAGGTGGGTGAGACGGAGCGGTCGCGGATGCTCTGGGCGTACCTCAAGACCGTGGACCTGCTGAACGGACTCGACGAGGCGGGCGTGGACGCGCTCGCCCGGCGGGTCCACCACATGGACCAGGACTTCGACGTCGACCAGGCGGACCGTGACGACCTGCGAAAGGTGCTCACTTGGGCGTTCGTCGTGGGGCGGGACGCGTCCGACCCGGATGAGGCGGCCGCGTTCTCCCTGGAGGAGGTCTACGGGGCGTTCACGGGCACCGGCATGGACACGGTCCAGGACGGGGCCCGGGGGAGCGCCCGCGACTACACAGGAGAGAGGTGGCCGGGGGTCAACCTCGCGCAGATCCGTACGCCCGGTGGTCTGGTGGACGCGCCGTGGCGGAACCGGAACCGGCAGGCGTCCGCACGGGTCCCCGCGCTGCTGCGGGCCGAACCGGACCGGGTGGATCCCGACAAGATCTGGCTGGTCATCGACGGCCAGGCGCTCCGGATACCGGTCAGCGAGTCCCTTGCGCTGATGGCGAACGACCCCGACCTGACAGACAGGGAGCCGGGCACCGAGATCCTCCTCTCGCATGCCGGGCCGGGCGCCGACATCGCCGCGGTGGCCCAGCGGCTGACGCGACTGGGCGCTCCTGTGCTGTGGACCTTCACCCCGACGAACCTGTCCGGCAAGGACGACCAGGGCAACCCTGTGCTCACAGCGGATTCCGTCCCCGTCTGGCACAGGGCGGAGGTGGAGCCGCCGTCCCTCACCGAGCCCGCCCCGCACCCGGTCCCGCCGCCGTACCCGCTCCCCGGCTCCACCGGGCGCGCCGCCCCCGCTCCGCCCTCGGCCGCGGCAACCCCGGCGCCGCGCTCGGCGGCTCTGGCCGTGGGGGCTCCGTACGGGGTGGACGAGGACGGGACGGCAACTGCTCCGGGGCGCGCTCCCGGGGTGCTGTCCCGTGGGGAGTTGGCGGGTCTGGTGGATGGTGTGGCGTTGCGGGTGCCGCCGGGGGTGTCGGAGCAGCGGTGCCTGGAGCTGCTGACCGCGTTGCGGGATGAGTTGCACCCGCGCGGTGAGCTGGGTCCGGGCGTGCCGCTGCCGTCGGGTGTGCGGGCCGGGGGCACGGTGGACGATTCGGCGCTGGACCGGCCGGGTGCGGCGTCTGGTCTGGTGGTGGGTCCTGGGTGGGGCCGGGTGGGTTCGTGGGGTGCGGTGGAGGAGGCGCTGCGCGACTCCGAGCATGCGGGTCCTGGTTCGGTGGCGTTGGTGCTGGCGCGGCGGCCGGGGAACGGGCTGGGCCACGCGTTCGCGGCGTACCACACGGCAGATGGTGTGGTGTGGGCGGATGCGTCGAAGCCCGCAGAGCACCGGGTGTCGGACGCTCCGCCGGAGTTGGGGCTGCTGTTCGACGCGCGGGCGGTGCTGGTCGGCCCGTCCGGGCGGGTGGTGGCGGACGCGCTGGAGCCGTCCGCGGAGTCGTCGTCGGTGGCGCACGCGCTGCTGGACTTTGCGGTGCGGGACGAGTACGGGGCCCTCGGCACCGAGGTCGAGCACCGCTATCCGCTCGACATCGGCCCCCTCACCCCTGAGCTTCTGAGGAGGCTCGGCGTCACGGCTCACATGGCGGGGCAGCCCGATCTGCGGAAGGTAGTGCTGGCGGAGGGACCCGGGATCAGGGTCACCGTCGATGCGACGCCGTTCTGGTTGCACCGCGCCACGGGCCGGCTCTTCGACATTACGGTGCAACCGCCCCCGGAGGCGGGGTTCGAGAAGGTCTCGCGATTCATTCCGGAGGTCGACACCGATCCCGCGGCGGTGGTTCCCGGCGAGCGGCGGCGGTCCTGGGCGGAGCTGGCGGTTCAGGGGAAGCTGGTGCGTGACCGGCTGGCGTGGACGGGCCAGACCGGGGAGGGCGGGCGGCCGGTACCGCTGCGGGAGCTTCTGGGAGACCTTCCCGGGTGGACGCTCACCGAGGCCGGTCACCTGACCACCGTCAATCCTCTCGCTCTGGGCTACAACGGCCGCGACTACGTGCAGTTCAGCCTGGGTGGCGCCCCGGTGAGCCGCATGATGGCCTGGGACCACGCCATCGACCGGTTGGGGACCGAGCAGACGCGGTCCCTGTTCGTAGCGGGGAGGCGGTTCGGGGCGCAGGCCGCCGGGGAGTTGGTGGGCTGGCTCGGCTACCGCGGTGCGGCGGTTGCGGACCCTCTGCCGTTCTTGGCGGCCATTCCGGATGTGAGTGAGGTCTGGGGATACGGGTGGATGGCGTTCACCCAGTCCGCCGCCGGACCGGTCGGGCCCGCGTTCGCGGGCCTCGGGACGCTGTTCAAGAACCGGTTGTCGGTGGCGTCCCGGAACCCGTTCGACAGCGTCAGGCGGGCTCTGCGGCCTGGCACGCGGGACTTCCTCGACAGGCGTCACGACCAGCTCAGCGAGATCGCCCACACCGCGATGAGGGGAGAAGTGGAGCGCACCTTCGCGTTCCACCGGCCGGGCACGGCCGTTCCGGACGGGTTCTTCGACATCGGGACCGCCCGCAGGCCGTCGCCGCGTGAGCATCTGACCTTCGCGTTGACGGGGCTTACGTCCCAGGGGCGGCGGATCGGCCAGTACGAGTCGGTCGGCATGGACGAACTCCCGGGCCTGGACACCGAGGGCGGTCTGGCCGTTCCGCTGGCGGCCGACGAGTTCCGGGCGTACGGGATCGACGGCTGGCTGATGACCGAGGAGCAGATCGGGCAGGCCGGTGCCGAACTGGTGGAACTGGGCCGGCGGATGTACGAGGAGGCGGTGGCGGCCCGGGTCCCGTTGTCTCCCGAGGTGCTGGTGCGGTCGGTGGAACGGATCGTGAACCATCCGGTGGTCCTGGCGTTTGCCCCGTTCCTGCCGTTGGCCGGCAACGGCGTGCCGCGGGTGGACGGCCCGCCCCGGCCGCTGCTGACCTTGGCGGAGGGGATGACCGTGGCCAGGGCGCTGGCCGGTTACGCCCTGGGGCACATCCGGCTGCCCGCGGACAGCCCGGAGTATCGGCTGATGGCCACGGCGGTGGGGGAGGCGTCCGCTCTTCTGGAGAGCGGGAGCGTGCCCGCCGGGGTGCGTGCGCGCGTCGAGGAGGTGATCAGGAGCGCGGCGACGGTGCTGACGGCTGTCCATGAGGCGCCCCCGCCCACGATCGAGTGGAGGGAGGAGGTCGAGGCGCTGGACGGGACCCCGGTTCTGGTGGACCGGGTGTCGCTGGTGCGGCACCGGAACGCCTCGGATGTGCCGGTGGGGGTGTCGGCGCGGCGGGACGGTGCGTGGCAGCAGGGGCAGGAGTCCTACGGTCTGCTGCCGTTGGTGGAGTACGTCCCGGAGGCGCGGTGGGGTCCGGGGCCCGAAGGAGCGGCCGGGACTCCCGCGGTCGTGTCGGACGGCTCGTGGGAGGAGGCGCCGTTCGGCAGGGTGTTCCTGGTCGGTCTGGACGGGGACGGGACCGCTGCATGGCTGCCGGTGCGGTCCGAGGACGGCTCGGGCGAGTCGGCTGTGGCGTTCGGCTACAAGGCGGTGATCGACTGTCTCTTCGCCTGTGCGCCCGAGTTGACCGGGCGGCCGGAGGACACGGACGTGCTGGTGGCGGGTGCGGATGTGGCGGGCCCGTACGCGGCCGGCCGTGATCCGCTGGAGTGGCCGGTGGCCGGTCAGGTGCTGGCCAACCAGACGGGCTTCGACGGGTGGGTGTGGGCCTCCGCCCTGGGCCTGGAGTTCGGGTTCACCTCGGGAGTCGAGGAGGTGGTGGACGAGGACGGTGTCACCCGGCAGAAGCGGGTGGTGCGGCTTCAGTTGGCGGAGGGCGACGCGCTGGTGGGGTTCCGCCGGGAGCCGTCGTCGGTCCAACTGGCCGCACAGGCTGAGCGGCTGACCGGTGATCGGACGCGGGTCGGGGATGTGCGGCGGTGGAGGCGGGCGGCCCGGCTGGTGTACGGGCCGCTGCTGGAGAACGACGAGGCGGCGTTCGAGGCTCTGTTGCGCGGTTTCCACGCGCTGGACCTGTGGCGGGCTCGCGAGGGCGATGTCTCCCCGCTTACTTGGAATGCTCTGCGGGGCCTGGTCACCGCGTACGCCTCCGGGTCCGGGCGGGCCACGACGCCGGCGCAGGCGCTGCCGCTGGCTTTGGCGGCGGCTGCGGCCGAGGTCGGGGTGGATCTGGGGCCGTCGTTCCGTTTCGACCTGACGCCGCGGTACGAACCCCGGCGGGCATGGGAGGAGGCCCCGGCGTCCTCGGCGGCAGGCCGGGCGCTCACCGCCGTCGAACCGCCCGCGCCCGTACACCCGGCCCCTCCGCTGCTGTCCGGACCCCGGGCTGCCGTGGGGGTCGCACAGCTCGCTGCCGCCCGGCCGCTCACCGGGGATGCCACCGATTCCGGCGGCAGGGTGCTCGTCGCGCCGGTCGCCCCGCAGGAGCCCGCGCCCGCGTCGCCCGCTCCGCGGGCGTTCGAGCCGCCCGCCTCGTACGCCCCGCAGGCGCTCGCGTCCCCCGCGCCGCCCGCCGCGCTCGCCCCGCCCGCCGCGCCGTCCGTTCCGCAGGCGGCTGCCTCGCCTGTGGCCGCGCCGGCTCCCGGGCTGCCGCCGCTGAGCGCGGTGGAGTTCACGCCGGACGGGACGGGCCCTTCCGGGAACGGGCGGCAGGCTGGCTGGGAACTGGCCCTCAAGGTGGCGGCTGCCGGCCTGCGGAACCGGGATGCGGACGTCGCGCGGCCGGAGATCCATATCACCGCGTACGGCGCCGACGGTGGCGAGGGGCGCGCGCGGGTCGTGCACGCGTTGTTCACCGGCCAGCTCAACCAGGCGCTGGACCTCCTTCAGGGTCCCCCGGCCGAGGGGACGGCACGACTGACCGCGCAGGACTTCGCGGTGTCCCTGCGGGGGGCTCCCGGGGGACCTTCCGACGAGGTGGCCGCGCTCGCCGGGGTGCCGCGTGCGGAACTGGCACGGCAGGTGACGGTCGGGATCACCCTCTCCCGGGACGCGGTGGCCATGGAGCGGCTGGCGGCTCTGCACGAGCAGGACCGGCGGTTCCGGGGCAAGGCGTTCGATGTGGACGTGCTGGCCCGTCGCATGCTGCACCTGCCGAAGGACGCGCCGGTGGATCAGGCGGTGCGTACGGAGCTGTTCGGGCTGGTGTGGGCCGCCGAGGCGAAGGGACGGGCGGGCAGTCTGACGGCGCTGGGCGCGTTCCACCTCGACCAGTTGGGGGCGGCCGGGCCGGGCCACAGCACCTACTTCACGAAGCAGTGGAAGCAGATCCCGGGCGTCAGCTGGCTGGGCCGTGACGTCATGGGGGCGATGGGCGCCCTGGAGCTGGACACGGACTTGAGCGAGGTCCTCGTCCCGCAGCCGGACGGCAAGCTGACGGGCAGTGGTACCCGGCGGGCGACACCGTGGCCGAAGGGGTCGGCGCTGTACGTCGTCGCGGGTGACCGGCGTGACGACATGGTGGTGGCGCGGCTGCCGGACGAGTCGACGCGGGACGCGGACGTCGAGGAGATCATCGAGCTGGAGACCGCCGCCGTGGAGCGGGCGGGTCTGCCCCCGGGCACCCTGATCGTGCTGGCCGTTCCCTTCCTGGGCCAGTACGGCGTGTTGCTCCAGCAGTTCGCGGAACGTACCGGTCTGGAGGTGTGGGCGCACAGCGGTGAGGTGTCGGTCAGCACGTGGGCCGATGGGACGGGCAGCATCGACACGGTTGCCGGACGGCCCGGAGTTCCCATCGGCGACTGGGCCTCGTTCCCGCCGGGCCAGGGGCCCGTTCCCGACGAGAGCGTGCCCGACTGGTACCTGGACGTGGTGATGTGGCCGGTCATCAGCGAGGCGATGGGAGAGCAGACCGGCTACGCCTCGTTCGAACCCGGCCAGTACGCGAGGAACTACGAGAAGATCGAGCGCATCAGCGACCGGATGCCGACGTTTGTCCACTATCACTTCCCCACGGATACCGACGGGCCGGAGCAGGAGCTGCCGCGTCCGGGGCCCGAGGGCAGTCCGTTCCCCCTGGCCGACGCGTTCCGCATCAGCGCGCATGGCGTCCCGGGCTACATGATGCTGGCGTTCCGCAGCGGAAACGGCGTGGTCAGCCGCTTCGTCGACGAGGCTGCGGGGGTGGCGTGGGTGAAGTGGCTGGTGTCCCGGCGGCCCAAGGTCGGCTGGATCGACTTCTCCGACTGCTGGCTCGGGACTCCCAAGGACAGCAACAGCCGGGGGCCCGCCATGAGATCACCCTTCGCTCCCGAGGTGTTCGTGGCCGATCCGCTGCGGGAGCTGTCCATGGCGAAGCGCACCGCGAACGACACGGATCTCTGGGTGCGTGCCTTCCACGGCCAGCTGTCGGATGGGGAGCAGCCCGGGACCAACAGGCAGAGGTGGGTCCTGTACACCGATTCTCAGGGGCAGCCCCGGGATGTTGCCCTGGAGCGGCCGGATCCCAAGGGCGCGAAGCTGGGCCGGTACGTGGTGATGGCGGGGCTGCACTGGGGGCCTGGTTCGGTGTTGGCGGAGGTGGAGGAGCGGACGCGGATTGCGGTGCGGGCGCTGCAGTCGATGTTCGGGGTCCATGTGGAGGACCGTGCCCACTTCGGGGAGCTGCTGCGGGGTGTGGCGGCGGTGGACGAGATGTGGCTGGCCGATCCGGAGTTTCGGCGGGTGGGTCCGCTGACGCTGGATCTGGTGCGGCGGGTGATCGCGGCGCATGCGGGGCCCGGGGTCGAGGTGGACCAGGACGTCGCCCGCGACGCGCTGGTCGCGGCGGCGGCGTGGTGGGAGGCCCGGCCCCGTGGCCCGCGGGGCGAACGCGTCGACATGCCGTGGGACTTCGTGGATCTGCCGGTGGTGCGGCTGGGCGCGCAGTGGGTGCAGGGGGATGAGGCGAGGTCCGAGGCCGCCACCGTCCTGAATCTGCCCGAACCCCGTCCGTTGGGTGAGGCGGAGCGGTTGCGGATGCTGTGGGCGTGGACCAAGACCATGGACCTGCTGAACACACCCGGTACGGATGTGGACGAACTGGCCGTGCGCGTGCTCCACCTGGACCCGGACTTCGACGTCGACGAGTCGGAGCGTGCGGAGCTGCGGGAGACGCTCACCCGGGCGTTCGCCGTGGGGCGGGACGCGTCCGACCCGGACGTGGCGGCCGCGTACGACCTGGAGGTGTTCGGGGCGTTCGACGAAACCCGCATCGCCACGGTCCAGGACGGGGTCCAGGGGAGCGGCCGTGACTTCACGGGGGAGTCGTGGCCGGGGGTGAACCTGGCGCGGATCCATACGCCGGGCGGTCTGGTGGACGCACCGTGGCGGAACCGGAACCGGAACCGGCAGGCGCCCGCGTTGCGCCCCCTCCTGCTGCGGGCCGATCCGGACCCACTGGACCCGGATACCGTCCGGCTGACCATCCACAACCAGCTGTTCCAGCCGCCGGTCGGTGAGTTCTTGGAGCTGGCCGCGGTGGACCCCGCACTGACGGAGCGGAAGCACGGCACCGAGGTCGTCTTTTCGCACGCCGACTGGGCTCCCGACGTCGGCGCGGTGGCGCAGCGGCTGGCGCAGCGGCTGGGCCGCCCCGTGTGGTGGACCGAGGACCCGACAGACCTGTCCGACACGGACGACCAGGGCGTGCCGGTGCTCACCGCCTTCGCGAGCGCGGGCTCCGGCCCCGTCTGGCACCTGGCGGTGCCGAAGCTTCCGCCGGCGCCCATCCCGCTCGCCCCGCACCCGGTCCCGCGGCCGTACCCGCTCCCCGGGTCCACCGGGCCTGCCGCTCCCGCGACGGCCTCGGCGCCGACGATCTCGACCACGTCGGCTCTGCCCTCGGCGGTTTCGGCCCCGCGGGCTCCGCACGGGCCGGACGCGGACGGGGCGGTGGCGCTCCACGGCGACCAGGGCGCCGCGCCGGTCTCCGCTCCCTGGATGCCGGGCCGTGTGGGGTGGGATGAGCACATCGAGACGCTGGACGGAGCCCGGGCCCCGGTGGCCTGGGTGCGGCCGGTGCCGTACCGGAACGCGTCGGGGGCGATGGTGGGGGTCTCGCTGCGCGGAGCCGGAGCCGGACGGTGGCTGCATCGGGAGAGGTCCAACGGCCCGCTGCCGGACGTGGACCGCTTCACTGAGGTGCGGTGGGCCCCGGATGAGGGCAACGAGGACCGGGCATCGGCGGTCCTGGCAGAGGGCCCGCCGCAGCGGGCGCCGTTCGGCAGGGTGTTCCTGGTCGGTATCGACGGGGACGGGACCGCGGCATGGTTGAGGCCCGGGCCCGGCGCGGCCGTGGCGTTCGGCTACGCGCAGGTGGCGGACTATCTCCTCGCGCATGTACCGGAGTTGACCCGGCAGCCGGCGAATACGGCGGTGCTGGTGGTGGGCGCGGACGTCGCGGGTCCGCACGCGCCTGGGCGTGACCCGCTGGAGTGGCCGGTGGCCGGTCAGGTACTGGCCGACGGTATGCCCCCGGACCAGTGGGTGTGGACCTCCGCCCAGGGCCTGGAGGTCGGGTTCGCCACACGTCGGGAGCCGGACGGGCACGGTGGGTCGAAGCTGGTCACGGTGCTCCGGCTGACGGAGGGCGACTGGCTGGCGGGGTTCCGCCCGGAGCCGTCGCCGGCCCAACTGGCCGAGGTGGCCGAGCGGGTGACCGGTGACCCGGGCCGGGCCGGGGATGTGCAGCGGTGGTGGCGGGTGGTCCGGCTGGTGTATGGGCCGCTGCTGGAGAACGACGAGGCGGCGTTCGAGGCTGTGCTGCACGGGTTCCGCGCGGTGGACCAGTGCCGGGCGGACAGAGGGGATACTTCCCCGCTGACCCGCGACGCCCTGCGGGCTGTGGTCGACCCGTACATGGAAGCGGTCAACGCGCGCTTCACCGAGGCCGGGCACGACCCGGTCGGGTTGTGGCAGGGGCTGCTGCTCACGCTGGTGGCGGCCGCGGGCGAGATCGGGATGGAACTGGAGCTGCACGCCCTGGATCTGGCGCCGCGGTACGCGCCCGTGCGGGCCTGGGAGGAGGCCCCGGAGTCCTCGTCCTGGGAGCCCCCGGTGGCGCCCGCGACGGGTGCTGCCACCGAGCCCTCCGGCAGCCGTGCGCCCGTCAGCCCGGCCGCCCCACTGCCGTTGGAGCCCGAGACTGCCGAAGGGCTTGAGCAGCTCCCGGATGCCCTGCCACTCGCTGTGGACTCCGCCGGCTCCGCTGAGTCCGCCGAGTCTGCTGACCCGGCACTTGCCTCCGCCTGGGAGGCGCACGCGGGGGCGTGGGTCGAGTTCGCGGCGGCTGTTGCCGGGGCGGCGTCGGAGGAGCGGGCCGGGCGGGCAGGCGACGAGGACACGCTGATGGCGGGCCTGGAACTGGGCTTCTGGGCCGCGGCCGAGCTGGCGCGTGAGCGGCTGGAGGAGGCCGAGGCGCGGTTGCGGGCTCTGGGTGTCCCGCTGGAGGTTGTGGCCGCGGCGCGGGGCGCCGCCGGTGAAGGCGCCGTGGCCCCGGTCGTGCCGAGGGACGAGGCCCAGCGCTGGTGGATCGCGGGGCAGTTGACGGAGGAGGACGCGATTGGCGTCGCGGCGCAGCTCGTCGCGAACGCCGGCGACGGTCTGGACAGGGCTGACGTACAGGCCGCGGGCGTCACGCCGGTCCACGACCCGTGGGCCGATGTCGAGATGATGCTCGGTGGTGCCGACGACCGCGTGCCGGTGGACGCGCTGTCACTGGTGGATCTGGCCCGGGTGCTGATGGTGCGGCCCGGCCCATGGGTGGACGCGCTGGACGACGTGGCGGCGAACGTGTCGTTGCGGTTGTGGGCGTCGGCGTACGCGGACTTCGCGGGTGCGGGGGATGCGGCGCCTGTCATGTCACCCGACGGTGCCATGGAGACGGACGTCGCCCGTGCCTGGGCCGCCGCCGTTTCTTTGGTGCTGCCGGTGGAGCCGCACGCGGTGCTCGCCGACTCCCGGTACGCCGGGGAGGGTTTCCGCGGCGCGGTCCGATCGGTAGCCGAGAACCTGCTGATGTGGGGACCGGAAACGGAGGACGCGCTGCGGTCCGCGGCGGAGCTGGCCGATGTGCTGCGGCCCGAACTGGGCCTGCGACCGCGCTGGAACGCGCCCGCCGCGGACGGCGCCGGGCCGGGGGACTCCGCTCCACCGGTGTTCGCCTCGCCGGCGCCGTCCTCGCCGGCCTCGCCGGTGCCCGCGTCACCGGCGTCCCCTGCCCCGTGGCCGGACGCGCCGACGGCCCCGGTCGCCCCGCAGACACCCGTGCCCGCCCGCCCGGCCCTTCCACTGCCGTCCGGGTCCGGGGCTGCCAGTGGGAGCGGACAGCTCCCCGCGGTCCGGCCACTCAATGTGGACGTCACCGACTTGGTCTCCGACGCGTGGAACAGGCACGCGCGGGCCTGGAACGCGCTCGTCGAGGCCTCCGCCGATTTCAACGCCGCGTGCGCGTCCCTTTCCGGGTGGATGTCGCGGGACCGGGGGGTCTTGCGGGCCCGGGTCAAGTGGGGGAGTGCGCGGAAGAAGGTGGAGGTCGCCGAGTCGCGGCTGTGGGCCCTGGGCGTCTCGCTCGACGCCTTGGCCGGGGCACGGGCCGCCGCCGGCGAGGCGCGGCACGTACCGAGCGAAATCTCCCAGCGCCGGTGGGTCGCGGATGAGCTGACCGAGGAGGACGTGGAGTCTGTCGCGGCGCGGCTCGCCGCGAGCGGGAGCACGGATCCGGGCACGGCCGAGGTGCGTGCCGCGGGTGTCGCGCCGGTGGAGCGGGCCCGGACGCTGATGGTGTCGTACGGCCCCTGGAGGGACGAGGCGAAGGAGGCGGCGGCGAATGTGTCGCGGCGGTTGTGGGCGTCGGCGTACGAGGCCTTCGCGGGTGCGGCGCCCGGTGGTGCCGTGGCGGCGGATGTCGCGCGGGCGTGGGACACCGCCGTCTTCCTGGTGCTGCCGCCGGAGCCGCACGCGCCGCTGTCGGACCACCGCTACGCCGTCGAGGAGTACCGCAATGCGGTGCGCCAGGTCGCCGAACACCTGCTGACGTCGGGGCCGGGCACGGAGGCCGCGCTGCGGTCCGCGGCGGAGCTGACCGACCTCCTCCGGTCCGGACTGGGCCTGCGACCGCGCTGGGACGTGCCCGCCGCGCCGGTCCCGGTGGCGGCCGAGGGCTCCGGTGAGGCGGCGGCCCCGGGCGTGCCGAGGGCTGAGGAGGCTCCGCGGCCTTCGGCGGCGAGCAGCGCAGGCACCGCCGATGAGCCCCCCGGCGGCCCCCCGCCCGTCCGCCCGGCCCTTCCGCCGCCGTCCGGGCCTGGGGCCGCCGGCGGGCTCGCGCAGCTCCCCGCGGCCCGGCCACTCGCCGTGGACGCCACCGACTCCGCCGACCTGGTCTCCGCCGCGTGGAACAGGCACGCGCGGGCGTGGAGCGCGCTCGTCGCGGCCTCCGACGATTTCAACCGCGCGTGCGCGTCCCTGTCCGGGCCGATGTCGCGGGACCGGCGGGTCAGGTCGGCCCGGGAAAGGTGGGGGAGTGCGCGGAAGCAGGTGGAGGTCGCCGAGTCGCGGCTGTGGGCTCTGGGCGTCTCGCTCGACGCCCTGGCCGGGGCACGGGCCGCCGCCGGCCAGGCCGCCGAGCCGCGGCACGTACCGAGCGATGCCTCCCAGCGCCGGCCGATCGTGGAGGAGCTGACCGAGGAGGACGTGGCGCCTGTCGCGGAGCGGCTCGCCGCGAGCGCGACCGCGGGCCTGGATCCGGCCGATGTGCGTGCCGCGGGTGTCGTGTCGGTGTACCTGGCAGGGACGCTGATGGTGCGGCCCGGTCTTTGGACGGAGGAGCTGATCGAGGCGGCGGCGAATGCGTCGCGGCGGTTGTGGGCGTCGGCGTACGAGGCCTTCGCGGGTGCGGCACCCGATGGTGCCGTGGAGGAGGATGTCGCGCGGGTGTGGGACACCGCCGTCTTCCTGGTGCTGCCGCCGGAGCCGCACGCGCCGCTGTCGGACCACCGCTATGCCGCCGAGGAGTACCGCAATGCGGTGCGCCAGGTCGCCGAACACCTGCTGACGTCGGGGCCGGGCACGGAGGCCGCGCTGCGGTCCGCGGCGGAGCTGACCGACGACCTCCGGTCCGGACTGGGCCTGCGACCGCGCTGGGACATGCCCGCCGCGGACGGTGCCGGGCCGGAGGACCCCGCTCCGCGGGTCTTCGCCGCACCGGTCGCCCCGCAGGTGCCGTTCTCGCCCGTCTCGCCGGTGCCCGCGTCACCGGCGTCCCCTGCCCCGTGGCCGGACGCGCCGACGGCCCCGGTCGCCCCGCAGGTGCCCGTGTCCGCCGGCCCGGTCCTTCCGCTGCCGTCCGGGACCGGGGCCGCCGAAGGGCTCGCGCAGCTCCCCGCGGCCCGGCCACTCGCCGTGGACGCCACCGACTCCGCCGACCTGGTCTCCGTCCTCGCGTGGAACAGGCGCGCGCGGGCGTGGAGCGCGCTCGTCGAGGCCTCCGCCGAGTTCAACGCCGCGTGCGCGTCCCTGTCCGGGCCGATGTCGCGGGACCGGCGGGTCGTGCGGGCCCGGGAGAAGTGGCGGCGTGCGCGGGAGGACGTGGAGGTCGCCGAGTCGCGGCTGTGGGCCCTGGGCGTCTCGCTCGACGCCCTGGCCGGGGCACGGGCCGCCGCCGGCGAGGCCGCCGAGGCGCGGCACGTACCGAGCGATCACTCCCAGCGCCGGCCGATCGTGGAGGAGCTGACCGAGGAGGACGTGGCGCCTGTCGCGGCGCGGCTCACCGCGAGCGAGAGCACGGATCCGGACACGGCCGAGGTGCGTGCCGCGGGTGTCGCGCCGGTGGACCTGGCCCGGACGCTGATGGTGCGGCCCGGTCCTTGGACGGAGGAGCTGATCGAGGCGGCGGCGCATGCGTCCCGGCGGTTGTGGGCGTCCGCGTACGCGGACTTCGCGGGCGCGGCACCCGAGGGTGCCGTGGGGGCGGATGTCGCGCGGGCGTGGGACGCTGCCGTCTTCCTGGTGCTGCCGCCGGAGCCGCACGCGCCGCTGTCGGACCACCGCTACGCCGTCGAGGAGTACCGCAATTCGGTGCGCCAGGTCGCGGAGCACCTGCTGGAGCAGGGCCCGGACTCGGACGCCACGATCCGCTCCGCGGGGGCGCTGGCCGACGACCACTGGGCCAGTCTGGGGCGGCGTCGTTGGGACGCGCCCGCCGCGGACGGCGCCGGGCCGGAGGACCCCGCTCCGCGGGTCTTCGCCGCACCGGTCGCCTCGCGCATGCCCGCGCCACGGGCGGCACGTGCTCCGCAGTCGGCCACGCCGCCCGCCTCACCTGCTCCGCGGTCGGCGGTGCCACCCGTCGCGCCCGCCGTGCGGACGGCCGCGGCGCAGTCCCCGGAGGAGGCGGCGGCAGAGCGGCTGTTGGAGGCCTTGCACGGGCGGGAACGGCGGTTCCGGGGCAGGGCGTTCGATGCGGACGCCGTGGCCCGTGAGGTGCTCCACCTGCCGAAGGACGCGTCAGTGGATGACGCGGCGCGTGCGGAGCTGTTCGGGCTGGTGCGGGACGCGGAGGCCGATGGGCGGGCGGGGAGTCTGGCGGCGCTGGGCGCGTTCCACCTGGAGAAGCTGCTGGGGGCGGCCGGGCCGGCTCAGGGCGGCTACTTCACGGTGGGGGGTCACCGGGTTCCGGGTCTGAACTGGCTGGGCCCTGACGTCATGGGGGACCTGGACGCCCTGGAGCTGGACACGGACTGGAGCCATGTCCGGATCCCGCAACCGGACGGTTCCCTGGCCTTCGGCAACACCACCGCGCTGGAGACACCGTGGCCGGTGGACGAGGCGCCGTACGTCGCCGGGGCCGACTGGCTTCGAGACAAGCACGGCCCGAACGGCAGGCTGGTGGTGCGGCTGCCGGACCGGTCGACGCGGGACGCGGACCTTGAGGAGTTCATCGAGCTGGTGGCGGCGCGCGTGGCGCGGGCGGAACTGCCGTCGGGCACCCCGATCGTGCTGGCCGTGCCCTTCCTGGGCCGTCGCCGTCCGCTGTTGCAGAGGCTCGCGGACCGCGCCGGCATGGAGGTGTGGCTGCACAGCGGTGAGGTGAAGGTCACCCCGCTGCCCGACGGGAAGGGCAGCATCGACACGGTCGCGGGACGGCCGGGGGTTCCCGAGGGGGCCTGGTTCCCGCTGCGGCCGGGCCAGGGGCCGGTTCTCGATGACAGCGTGCCCGACTGGTTCTGGGACGTGGTGATGTTCCCGGTCGTCAGCGAGGCGAGCGGAGAGCGGATCGGAGACGCCTCGTTCGCCCCCGACGACTACGCGAGTGGCTTCGGGGATGGCGACCGTCACCTCGACCAGGCGTCGACGTTCGTCAACTTCAACCAGGGCGCGGTGACGTACTCCCTGGAGTCCGAGCTGCCGCGCCCGGGTCCGGAGGGCAGCCCGTTCCCCGAGGCCCACGCGTACCGCGTCTCCACGCATGGCGAGCCGGGCTACATGGTGGTGGCGGTGTGGAGCGGGGACGACGTGGTCGAGCGTTTCCTCGACAAGGAGGAGACGGCGGCGTGGGTGGCGTGGCTGGTGTCCGGGCTGCCCGAGGACCACTGGATCGACTTCCCTGGCTGCTGGCTCGGCTCCCCCGGGGACAGCAACAGGCCCGGCCCCGTCCGCAAGTCCCGCTTCACCCCCAAAGTGTTCGTGGCCAATCCGCTGCGGGAGGTGTCTCCGGGGCAGCGCGTCGTGAACCGGGCGCAGCGCTGGGCGCGTGCGTCGTTCGGCCCGCAGGAGGTGTGGCCGCTGCCGGCGAATGGCAAGTATGTGCGGACCCTGTTCACCGACACCCGGGGGCGGGCTCACGGGGTGGATCTGCTGCGGCCGGAGCCGGAGGGCGCGGGTCTGGAGGAGCTGGCGCGGGTGGCCGAGCTGCACTCGGGGCCCGGCCCGGTGCCGGTGGAGGCGCTGGTACGGACGCTGGACGCGCTGCGGGCGCTGAAGTCGATGTTCGGGATCTATGTGGAGGACGACCGTGCCGCTCTCGGGGCGCTGCTGCGCGGGGTGACGGCGGTGGACGAGATGTGGCGGGGCGATGGCGACTTCGGGCAGGCCGGTCCGCTGACGCTGGATCTGCTGTCGCGGGTGGTGGCGGCGCGTGCGGAGGCGGCGTTCGTGGTGGAGGTGGACCAGGATGTCGTCCGCCGGGTGCTGGCCGAGGCGAGGTCGGCGTGGGTGGCGGGGGAGCCGTTCGGGGACTTCGTGGATCTGCCGGTGGTGCGGCAGGCCGCGGGGTGGCTGAACGGCGGTGGTGCGGAGGCCGATGCCGTCTCCGCCCTGAAACTGTCCGGGCCCGACCGCCGGTTGGATGAGGCGGAGCGGTCGCGGATGTTCTGGGCCCGGGTCAAGGCCGGAGAAGTGCTGGACGGGCCCGGGGTGGACGTGGACGAGGTGGCCAGGCGGGTGCTCCACCTGGGATCCGACTTCGTCGTCGAACCGCAGGACGTTGCGTATCTGCGGGGCGTGCTCACCCGGGCGTTCGCGGTCGGGCGGGACGCGTACGACCCCGATGTGGCGGCCGCGTTCTTCGTGGAGGAGTACGGGGCGTTCACCGACACGGGCATGGCCACGGTCCTGGACGGGGTCGAGTGGAGTGCCCGCGACTTCACGGGACAGTCGAAGTCGGGGGTGAACCTGGCACAGATCCGTACGCCCGGCGGTCTGGAGGACACGCCGTGGCGGCAGGAGGACCCGCCCCCCGACCTGGCGCTGATCGAACTGGACGAGCACGACCCGGACACCGTCCTGCTGATCGTCAACAACCGTGAGTTTCCGATGTCAGTCGGTGAGTTCGTGGAACTGACGGCGAACGACCCCAACCTGGAGGAACCGGGCACCTCGATCCTCCTCTCGCACACAAGGCCCGCTCCCGGCATCGACGAGGTGGCCGGGCGGCTGGCGCAACTGGGTCGTCCCGTGCTGTTTACCGAGACCCCCACGAACCTGTCCGGCGAGGACGCCGACGGACGTCCGGTGCTCACCGTGCTCGCCGCCTCCGGCGTCGTCTGGCACCGGGCGGAGGTGGCGAGCCCGTCAGCCATCGAGTACGCCCCGCACCCCGTCCCGCGGCCGTACCCGCTCCCGAACTCCAGCCCCACCAGACCTGCCGCTCCCACGATGGCTGTACCGGTGACTTCGAGTCGGCCCGCGGCGGCTCGGGGCGGTGGCCGGGCTGCTGCCCCGGGCTCCGCTCCCCGGGTACTGACCCGTGGGGAGTTGGCGGGCCGGGTGGATGGTGTGGCGTCGCGGGTGCCTCCGGGTGTGTCGGAGCGGCGGTGCCTGGAGCTGCTGGAGGCGTTGCGGGATGAGTTGCATCCGCGCGGGATGCTGCCGTCGGGTGTGCGGGCCGCCGGCGTGGTGGATGACTCGGTGCTGGACCGGCCGGGTGCGGCGTCCCGGCTGGTGGTGGGTCCTGGGTGGGGCCGGGTGGGGTCGTGGACCGCGGTGGCGGATGCGCTGCGGGAGGCCGGGGACGCCGGGCGTGTGGGGCCGGGTTCGGTGGCGCTGGTGCTGGCGCGGCGGCCGGGGTCGGTGTCGTCGGAGCGGGGGTGGCGGCCGGAGGACGGGCTGGGGCATGCGTTCGCCGCGTACCACACGGCGGATGGTGTGGTGTGGGTGGACCCGTCGAAGCCCGAGGGGGACCGGGTGCTGGACGGTCCGCCGGACGTGGGGCTGCTGTTCGACGCGCGGGCGGTGGTGATCGGCCCGTCCGGGCGGGTGGTGGCGGACGCGCTGGAGCCGTTCACGGAGTCGTCGGCGGTGGCACACGCGCTGCTGGACGGGGCGGTGCGGGACGAGTACGGGGCCATCGGCACCGAGACCGAGTACCGCTATCCGCTCACCGTCCCCTTCCTCCCCGATGTCCTGCGGAGGCTCGGCGTCCCCATCCCGGAGAACCCCGACGAGGCGCCCGACATGCGCGGGGAGGTCATCGCGGAAGCTCCCGGCATCAAGATCGTCCTCGACACGACACCCTTCTGGCACGACCCCGCCACCCAGCGGCTCCATGACATCGGTGCGCCCCGGCCCCCGGGGAGTGTAATGGCCACCAGTCCTATCCCGGAGGTCGTCGTCGGCCCGGCGGTCTCGATTCCGGGTGAGCGACGGCAGACTCGGGCGGAGGGGGCGGCCAAGCGGAGGCTGGTGCGTGACCGGCTGGCGCGTACGGCCGAGCGGGGCGGTCCGATATCGCTGCGGGAGCTGCTGGAAGACCTTCCGGGGTGGGAGATCACCGAACTCGGCCAGGGCGTCACCGTCCATCCACCCGGTGCGGGGTATGACGGCCGCTCCTACCACCAGTCCACTCCGGGCACCCCGGCGTTCGGTTTCAGGGGAGCCCAGGACCACGCTCTCGGGCACGTGCTGTTGCCGGACCTGCTGGATCTGTTCCTCGCGGGGCGGCAGACCGGGCAGTGGGCCGCCCGGCGAATCGTGACCCGGATCATGGGTGGCGGCAAGGTACCGGCGAGGTTCATGCCGTTCCTGTCGGCCATCCCGGATGTGGACGAGGTGTGGGGATACGCCTGGCAGATGTTCAACCAGGCCGCCGCCCAGCCGGCGAGCAAGCCCCCGCAGCTGTCCAAGAACCTGCTGCCGGTGCCGCTGCGGAACGCGATCGACAGCGCCCGCCGGGCTCTGCGGCCGGACACGCGAGGCTTTCTCGACGAGGATCACGACGCGCTCAGCAAGCTGGTCCACGACGAGCTGACGGCGGCGTTGGACAGTTATTTCCGGCGGCACAAGCAGGGTGAGGCCGTTCCGGACGGGTTCTTCGACACGGCGGGTTACGACTCGCCCTCCCCACGTGAGCAGGTGACCGCCGCGCTGACGGGGCGTACGTCCCAGGGGGTGCAGACCACTCCCGGGACGCTCGGCATGGCGGAGTACCCGCTGGACACCGACGGCGGCCGGCTGTCGGTCCCGCTGCTGCTGGGCGAGTTCCGGATGCTCGGGGTGGACGACCGCACGATGACCGAGGAGCAGATCGAGCAGACCGACGCCGAACTGGCGGCCCTCAGCGAGCGGTTGTACCGGCGGGCGGTGGCGGCCTCGGTCCCGCTGTCCCCCGAGGAGCTGCGCCGGTCCGTGCAGCGGATCCTGGACAACCGGGTGGTGCGGGAGTTCTCCCGGTTCCTGCGGCTGGCCGTCGAGGGCGTGCCGCACGTGGACGGCGCGCCGCGGCGGCTGCTGACCGTGCGGGGCGCACAGGCATCGGCCGAGGCGCTGGGCGAGTACGCCCTGGGCACCCCGTTGCCCACCACCGATCCGATGTATCGGCTGATGGCCGAGGTGGTGCGGGACGCGTCCGCGCTCCTGGAGAACCGGACCGTGCCCGCCCGTGAGCGCGGGGACGTCGCGAAGGCGGTCAGGGGTGCGGAGAAGGCGCTGAAGGTTCTCCGCGAGGCGCCGACACCGGCCGCGATCGGGTGGAAGTCGGAGATCGTGGCGCTGGACGGGACCCCGGTTCCGGTGGACCGGATGTGGCACGTGAAGCACTGGAACGGTTCGGGCGCGCCGGTGGGGGTGTCGCTGCGCGGGGGCGGGCCGTGGCTGGGGCGGCAGGAGTCGTACGGCCTGCTGCCGGAGGTGGGCCACCTCACGGAGGTCCGGTGGGAGCAGCCGGACGGCGGCGCGGAGACGCCGGTGGCGGTGTCGGAGGGCCCGTGGAAGAAGGCGCCGTTCGGCCCGGTGTTCCTGGTCGGCCTGGACGGGGACGGGACCGCGGCGCGGTTGCCGGTGCGGACCGAGGACGGCTCGGGTGTTTCGGCTGTGGCGTTCGGCTACAAGGCCGTGATCGATTACCTCTTCGCGCGTGCGCCGGAGTTGACGGCGGCCTCATGGGACACGGATGTGCTGGTGGCGGGTGCGGATGTGGCGGGCCCGTACGCGGCCGGCCGTGATCCGCTGGAGTGGCCGGTGGCGGGTCAGATGCTGGCCAACAGCACGGGTTTTGACCGGACGCTGTGGACCTCCGCCCTGGGCCTGGAGTTCGGTTTCGCCTCGGATGTCGAGGAGGTGGTGGGCGAGGACGGTGTCACGCGGCAGAAGCGGGTGGTGCGGCTTCAGTTGGCGGAGGGTGACTGGCTGGCCGGGTTCCGCCGCGAGCCGTCGCAGGTCCAACTGGCCGCACGGGCTGAGCGGGTGACCGGTGACCGGCGCCGGATCGAGGATGTGCGGCGGTGGGAGCGGGCGGTCCGGCTGGTGTACGGGCCGGCGCTGGAGGACGACACGGCGGCGTTTGACGCTGTGTTGCGTGGTTTCCGCGCGCTGGATGAGTGGCGGGCTACGAGCAGGGGGGATGCTTCCCCGCTGACCTGGCGCTGTCTGCGGGTCCTGACCGACGAGCACTTCGCCTCCTCCGGGCATTCCGCCCCGCCGCTGGCACAGGCGTTGCCGCCGCTCCTGGAGTGGGCCGCGAGCGAGGTCGGGACGGGCCTGGACCTCTATGGCTTCGATCTGACGCCGCGGTATGAACCCCGGCGGGCGTGGGAGGAAGCCCCGGAGTCACCGGAGTCCTCGGCGGTGGGCCGGGCGGGCTCGGCCGGTGAGTCGGGAGGCTCTGGGCGTCGTGGTCTTGCACGGTGGCCGGAAGTGCTGCGGCTGGGTTCGCGTGTGGGGGGCCTGCGGGGCGGTTCGCCGGACGCGGGTGTGGATCCGCTGGCGGCGGGGTGGCCGATCGGGCGTGTGGTGACGGTGGCGGGGCCGCGGTCTGCCGCGCCGGCGGAGGTGCCCGCTACCGAGGTGTCTGCCGGGTCGTCCGCCGGGGCGTCGGTGGGCAAGGGAAAGGGCCGGGAGGAGTGGTTCGGCTTCGAGCGCCGGACGGATTCCCGCTCGGAGCCGCTGCGTTACGAGGTCAGTGACGCGGGCCGGGTCCGGCTTCCCGGCGATCCCGATAGTCCCGATGATCCCGATGGCGTGGGGCGGGTGCTGGAGCCGGAGGGCTGGCGGCGGTTCGGTGCCGATTTCCTGCACGAGCCCAGCGGTGTGCTGCTGTACGGGGACAGCGGGTGGATCGGGCGTGCGGGCAACGCGGTCGAGGTGCTGGAGGCTTTCCCGACCGTGCCGTACACGCTGTCCGCGGATTCCTCCGGTCTGCTGCTGGTGCCCGACGAGCCGGACACCGGCGCCACAGCGGTCCGTATCCCGCTGACGGAGACACCGCCCACACCGGCCTCCCCGCCGCCGTCCGCGCCCGGGGCTGCCACGGGGATCGCACAACCCCCCGCCGCCCGGCCGCTCCCCGGGGAGGCCACCGACGCCGGTTTGTCGGCATGGGCGCCGCAGCGGGTGATGTCCATGAAGGGGGGCTGCATTTCGCGGTTCACCAAGCCGGTTGCCCCGCCGACGGCCACGCGGCCCGTTCCGCTCGCCGTGCGGCCCGTGCGGCCCGCTGAGACTCCGGTGGAGCGGTTGGAGGCTCTGCACGGGCGGGACTTGCGGTTCCGGAGCAGCCCGTTCGACGTGGACGCGGTGGCCCGGCATGTGCTGGGGCTGCCGGAGGGCGCGCAGGTGCACGACGCGGTGCGTGCGGAGCTGTTCGAGCTGGTGCGGGAAGCCAAGAGGAAGAGGCGCGCGGGGAGTCTGGCGGAGCTGGGTGCGTACCGCCTGGAGAAGCTGGGGGTGATCGGGGCGCCTGAGAGCGGTCACTTCACGTGGGACGGACAGCGGGTTCCGGGTCTGAACTGGCTGGAGTGGGACGGCCTGGAGCTGGACACGGACTGGAGCGAGGCCGGGCGGGTCACGCCGTGGCCGACGAGCACGAGGCCGTACGTCGTCGGGGGTGGTGGCAGGGACGGGAAGGTGGTGGTGCGGCTGCCGGACCGCTCGACGCCGGAAGTGGATGTCGAGGAGTTCGTGGAGCTGGTGGCGGCGGATGTGGCACGGGAGGGTCTGGGGGCGGGCACTCCGATCGTGCTGGCGGTTCCGTTCCTGGGCCGGTACGGCCCGTTGCTGCAACGGCTCGCGGACCGTACGGATCTGGTGGTGTGGCCGCACAGCGGTGAGGTCAAGGTCAGCCGGCTGCCCGACGGGAAGGGCCGTATCGACACGCTCGTCGTGCGGCCGGGGGTTCCCAAGGGTGCCTGGTTCCCGCTGCGGCCGGGCGTAGGGCCGGTTCTGGACGAGAGCGTGCCCGGCTGGTACCGCGATGTGGTGCTGTTCCCGATGGTCAGTGCGGCGATCGGCGAGCAGATGGGCTACTCCTCGTTCACCCCCACCGAGTACGCGAACTTCTTCGAGGAGAACGAGCGCCACAGCGACCGGATGACGACGTACGTCGACCGCAACCGCGTCCTGCATACTTTTTCGCCGGAGCGGGAGTTGCCGCGTCCGGGGCCCGAGGGCAGCCCGTTCCCCGAGGCCCACGCCATCCGCGTCAGCGGGCATGGCATACCGGGCTACCTGGTCATGGTGTGGCGGAGCGGGGACAGCTTCTCCTTCGACTACCTCGATGAGGACGAGGCGCCGGCGTTCGTGGCGTGGCTGGTGTCCCGGCAGCCCAAGGACCGCTGGATCGACTTCGCCTGCTGCAGCCTCGCCTCCCCCAAGGACAGCAACGGGCCGGACCCCGGCGGGAGATCCGGATTCGAGCCCGAGGTGTTCGTGGCCGATCCGCTGCGGGAGTTGTCTCTGGGGCAGCACATCGTGGACGCGGCGGGGCGCTGGGGGCGTGCCTCCTACGGCCCGCAGGTGGAGACGACGGCGAACGGCAAGTACGTGCGGGTCCTGACCACCGATCCCCGGGGGCGGGCCCGGAGCTGGGAGCTGCTGCGGCCGGGGCCGAGGAAGAAGAAGCTGGGCCGCTACGCGGTGATGGCGGGGCTGCACTCGGGGCCCGATCCGGTGTCGGCGGAGGCGCGGGAGCGGACGCGGATCGCGTTGCGGGCGCTGAAGTCGGTGTTCGACGTGTGGGTGGAGGACCGCCCCGACTTCGGGAAGCTGTTGCGGGGTGTGGTGGCGGTGGAGGAGATGTGGCTGGCCGATCCGGAGTTCCGGCGGGTGGGCCCGCTGACGCTGGATCTGGTGCGGCGAGTGGTCGCGGCGTATGCCGGGCGCGGGGGCAGGGTGAATCAGGATGCCGCCCGCGATGCGCTGGAGGCGGCGGTGGATTGGTGGGAGGCGCGGCCGCGTGGCCCGCAGGGTGAACGCGTGGACATGCTGTGGGACTTCGTGAGGCTGCCGAGGGTGCGGCGGAGCGCGCAGTGGGTGCAGAGCGATGAGGCGAGGCTTGAGGCCGCCATGGCCCTGGGCCTGTCCGGCTCCGATCCGCTGAGTGAGGCGCAGCGGCTGCGGATGCTGTGGGCCAGGGTCAAGGCCATGGACGTGCTGACCGAGCCCGGTGTGGACGTGGACGCGCTGGCCCGGCGGGTGCTGCACGTGGACCCGGGCGTCGGGGTCGGGGGGGCGGAACGCGGGGAAGCGCGGGCCGTGCTCACCCGGGCGTTCGCCGTGGGACGGGACGCGTCCGACCTGGACGAGGCAGGCGCGTACCACCTGGAGGAGAACCTGGCGTACGTCGCCACCGACAGGGACACGGTCATGGACGGGGTCCGGGGGGACGGCCGTGACTTCACGGGGGAGTCGTGGCCGCGGGTGAACCTGGCGCAGATCCGTACGCCCGGCGGTCTGGTGGACGCGCCGTGGCGGAACCGGAACCGGACGCAGCAGGCGACCGAGAAGGCCCCCTATCTGGTGCGGATCGAAGCGGACCCGCAGGACCCGGACATCATCGAGCTGGACATCGACGGCGATGTGTTCCGGATACCCGTCAGTGAGTTCCGGGTGGTGATGAGGAACGACCCCGTCCTGACGGCCAGGAATCTGGGCACCAAGGTCCTCCTGTCGCACGCCAGGCCGGCTCCCGGCATCGGCGACGTGGCGTGGTCGCTGGCGCAGTGGCTGGGCCGTCCCGTGCTGTTCACCGACGACCCGACGAACCTGTCCGGCACGGACGACCAGGGCAACCCGGTGCTCACCGGGTCCGACGACTGGTACGAGGCGGAGCCGGAGGCCCCGGTGCCGCCCGTCGGTCCCGCCCCGCGCCCGGTCCCGGCACCGCTGGACAAGTCCGCCGGGTCTGCCGCACCCGCGACGCCCCCGGCTGCCGCTCCCGCGACGCCCCCGGCTGCGGCGCCCCCGGCGACCCCGGCCCCGGCTACGCCCCGCGGCGCCCCGGCCGGCGGATCGGTGCCGGCCTCCCCGGCGGCGGGCTCCGTCGATCGGGGGGTCGGTGCGGCGGAGGCCCGTACCCCGGCCGCGTCGAAGGAGGCGCCCCCCACGCCTCCGCTCACGCCTCCCCGCACCCCGGTCGAGGACCTCGGCGAGGGCGCCGTCGACGCCACCGGGGCCGCCCCCGATGTCTCCGAGGCCGCGCTCGCCTCCGCGTGGGACGCGCACGGGCGGGCGAGCGGCGAGAACACGCTGATGGCGGACCTGGATCAGGACGTGGACCCGGACCGGGCCGGGGGCGAGTCGGCGCGTGAGCGGCCGGAGAGTGCCGAGGCGCGGCCGCGGGCCCTGGGTGTCCCGCTGGATGTCATGGTCGGGGCGCCGGGTGCCGCTACCGGTGACGCCGCCGAGGCTCCGGCCGTGCCGAGGGACGAGGCCCAGCGCCGGTGGCTCGCGGGAGAGTTGACCGACCAGGACGTGGCGCCCGTCGCGGAGAGGCTTGCCGCGAGCGCGGGCGACGGCCTGGCCGAGACCGACATACGTGCCGCGGGCGTCATGCCGGTGCACGGCCGGGTGCCGGTGGACGTGCTGTCGCCGGTGGAGCTGGCCCGGGTGCTGATGGTGCGGCCGGGTCCGTGGGCTGACGGGCTGGACGCCGTGGCGGCGAACGTGTCGCGGCGGTTGTGGGCCTCGGCGTACGCGGACTTCGCGGGCGCGGCGGGCGCGGCGGGCGCGGCATCTGGTACGGCGCCCGGTGGCGCCATGGAGACGGACGCCGCCCGGGCCTGGGCCGCCGCCGTTTCTTTGGTGCTGCCGGTGGAGCCGCACGCGGTGCTCGCCGACTCGCGTTACGCCGAGGACGCCTTCCGCGGCGCGGTGCGATCGGTCGCCGATCACCTGCTGGCGGGGGGACCGGACGCGGAGGCCGCGTTGCGGTCCGCCGCGGACCTCGCCGACACGCTCCGGCGCCGACTGGGCCTGCGGCGGCGCTGGAACGTACCCGCCGCGGTGGCCCCGGAGGCGGCCGGGGCTTCCGGTGCGGACGGAGTGGGGCGTGCGGACGGTGCGGGGCTGCGGGCACCGGTGGCGGGGCCGTTGACGTCCGTGCGGGAGGACTCCGGTTCGCGGGTGTTCGTCGCGCCGGTTGATCCGCGGATGCCCGCGTCCCCCGCCCCGGAGACGGCCGAATCCCCCGCCCCGCTCTCCCCGGAGACGGCCGAGATCCCCATCGCGCTCGCCTCGGAAGCGGCCGAGGTTCCCATCATGCTCGCCCCGGAGGCGGCCGCCGCGCCCTCTGCCCCGGACAAGGCGGCGGCGGAGCGGCTGTTGGAGGCTCTGCACGGGCGGGATCTGCGGTTCCGGAGCGGCCGGTTCGACCTGGACGTGGTGGCCCGCCATGTGCTGCGTCTGCCGAAGGACGCGCGGGTGGACCAGTCGGTGCGTACGAAGCTGTTCGGGCTGGTGCGGGACGCGGAGGCGGAGGGGCGTGCGGGGAGCCTGGCGGCGCTGGGGGCGTTCCATGTGGAGAAGCTGGCGGCGATCGGGTCGGACCGCGGTGGCCACTTCACGGTGGCGGAAGACCGGGTTCCGGGCCTGAACCTGCTGGTGCCGGACGCCGTGGAGCTGGACTCGGACCGGACCGAGGTCCTGACCCAGCGGCCGGACGGTTCCCTGACACCAGTCGGTGGCCCCAGGCGGCAGACGCCGTGGCCGAAGGAGAAGCGGCCGTACGTCGTCGGGGCCAGTTGGCGTGACGGCAGGGCGGTCGTGCGGCTGCCGGACCGTTCGACGCTGGAGGTGGACGTCGAGGAGTTCGTGGAGCTGGTGGCGGCGCGCGTGGCGCGGGCGGAACTGCCGCCGGGCACCCCGATCGTGCTGGCCGTCCCCTTCGCGGGCCGCTACAGCGCGCTGTTGCAGGAGCTGGCGGACCGTACGGGGCAGGTGGTGTGGCCGCACAGCGGTGAGGCGATGGTCAACGTCCGAACCGATGGGACGGTCGGCATCGACACGGTCGCCGGACGGCCCGGGGTGCCCGTGGGCACATGGTTCCCGCTGCGGCCCGGCGACGGGCCGGTGCTCGACGAGAGCGTGCCCGGCTGGTACCGCGATGTGCTGCTGTGGCCGGTGGTCAGCGAGGCGACCGGGGAGCAGGTGGGCTACTCCTCGTTCGCCCCCGCCGAGTACGCGGAGAAGTTCGAGGAGCTGGATCGCCGCAGCGACCGGATGACGACGTACGTCGACCTCCACGTCGCCTTGCAGACCGTTTCACCGGAGCGCGAGTTGCCGCGTCCGGGCCCCGCGGGCAGTCCGTTCCCCGAGGCCGACGCGGTCCGCATCAGCGCGCACGGCGGCCCGGACTACCTGACGGTGGCGGTACGGAGCGGGGACAGCGTGGTCAACCGGTTCCTCCATGGGGACGAGGCGGTGGCGTTCGTGACGTGGCTGGTGTCCCGGCAGCCCAAGCACCGCTGGATCGACCTTCCCATCTGCTGGATCGGGTCTCCCGGGGACAGCGACGGGCCGCGTTCCACCCTGCCGTCCTCCTACGACCCCGCGGTGTTCGTGGCCGACCCGCTGCGGGAGCTGTCCGTGTCGCGTCGCGTGGCGAGGTCGGCGCGGCGCTGGATGCGCGCCCCCTATGGTCCGGAGGGGGAGACGAAGCTTGAGCCGAACGGTAAGTACGCGCGGGCCCTGTTCACCGATCCCCGGGGGCGGCCCCGGGAGTGGGTGCTGGAGCGGCCGGACCCGGAGGGCGTGGAGCTGGACCGGTATGCGGTGATGGCGGGGCTGCACTCGGGGCCTGGTCCGGTGCCGGCGGCGGTGCGGGCGGCGGTGCGGGAGCGCACGCTGATCGCGGTGCTGGCGCTGAAGTCGATGTTCGGCGTCCATGTGGAGGACCGTCCTGATTTCGGGGGGCTGCTGCGGGGTGTGGTGGCGGTGGAGGAGATGTGGCTGGCCGATCCGGAGTTCCGGCGGGTGGGTCCGCTGACGCTGGATCTGGTGCGGCGGGTGATCGCGGCGCATGCGGGGCCCGGGGCCGAGGTGGACCAGGACGTCGCCCGCGACGCGCTGGTCGCGGCCGCCGAGTGGTGGGCCGCGCGGCCGAGGGGCCCGCGCGGCGAACGCGTCGACACGACATGGGACTTCGTGAGGCTGCCGGTGGTGCGGCTGGGCGCGCAGTGGGTGCAGGGCGATCAGGCGAGGTCCGAGGCCGCCACCGTCCTGAATCTGCCCGAACCCCGTGCGCTGAGTGAGGCGGAGCGGCTGCGGATGCTGTGGGCGTGGACCAAGACCATGGACCTGCTGACCGCACCTGGTGTGGACGTGAACGCCCTCACCCGGCGGGTGCTCCACCCGGACCCGGACTCCGGCGTCGAGGAGCCGGAACGCGGGGAAGCGCGGGCCATGCTCACCCGGGCGTTCGCCGTGGGGCGGGACGCGTCCGACCCGGACGTGGCGGCCGCGTACGCCCTGGAGGCGAACCGGGCGTTCGCCGTCACCGGCAGCGACACGGTCATGGACGGGGTCCGGGGGAGCGGCCGCGACTTCACGGGAGAGTCGTGGCCGCGGGTGAACCTGGCGAAGATCCGTACGCCCGGCGGGCTGGTGGACGCGGCGTGGCGGAGCCAGGACTTGGACCGGAAGGCGGCCGGGCCGGTCCCCTACCTGGTGCGGATCGAGATGGACGAGCTGGATCCGGACGTGGTCGTGCTGATGATCGCGGACGAGGAGTTCCGGATCCCGGTCGCCGAGTTCCTGGAGCTGATGGCGAACGACCCCGTCCTGACCGCCAAGGCGCGGGGCACCCGGGTCCTGCTCTCGCACACAAGGCCCGCTCCCGGAATCGAGGCGGTGGCGTGGCTGCTGTCGCAGGGGCTGGGCCGTCCTGTGGGGTGGACCGACGACCTGACGAACCTGTCCGGCAAGGACGACCAGGGAAACCCGGTGCTCACCGCGCTGTCCGGCGCGGACACCGGCTCCGCCTGGTACGAGGCGGAGCCGGAGACCCCGCCGTCGCCCATCGGTCCCGCCGCGCGCCCGGCCCCGCGGCCGTACCCGCTCCCGGGCTCCGGGCCCGCCGGGCCTGCCGTCCTCACTACGACTCCGTCCACTACGGCTCCGGTCGCGCCGCACGCGAAGATGCCGCCGTCGCTCCACGGCGGCCCCGAGGCGCCCGAGGGGTCCGCGTCGGCCGAGCGGTCGGCGCTGCCCGAGGCACCCCCCGCCTCTGCCTGGGACATGGCGCGCATCCGCTACGCCGAGGAGGCCCTCGCGTACGAGGAGCGGCTGGCCGCGTACCTGGCGGCCAACGAGCGGGTCAACGCGGAGTTCGCGCGGGTGGCGGAGGCGTTCTGGGCCCTTGTCCTGCACAACGGGATGGACTACCGGAAGTTCGGCAGCGAACTGCCGTCGGAGAACGGCGCGGTGGGGACGTCCTTCGAAAGCCTCCAGAGGGTCGTGGAATCGGGGAATCTGCGCGAGCGGGCAGACTTCCTTTTCGCCGGGTCGGCCAACGGACTCATCCCCGACCTCATGGGTGGCCGCGTGCCCAGACATCCCGTTATCAGGGGGGAGCACGACGAGCGGAGGAAGACCGAGGCGTACAAGCGCTACAAGCAGAAGGAGGCGGACCTCGTCGCGGCGGGCGTCGACGAGGAGGCCATAGCTGAAGAGGTGGAGGACCTGGTGGCCGTGGTGCGAACGCCGCTGCGGCCGGAGGACGTCCAGCCCCCGCTCAGCCAGGACGAACGGCGGATCGCGGTCAGGGACAGCGACGGGACACTGCTCTGGAGGCCCGCCGGGCTGTCCGAAGAGCTGCCGATGTCCGCCGGACTCCAGGAGCGCTCCCAAGAGAGCGGCGGTCTGGTGCTGACCGGCACCTCGGGCAGCACCCACTACATCCTGACGCTCGTCGCCCGGCTGTCGGACCTCACGGGCTTCCCCGTGGACCTCGGCCTGATCAGGGCCGGGCTGGTCAGCACCATGGCCTACGTGGGCGACCACACCCTCCACGAGGTGATGGCCGGCGCCCAGCTCGTCCTGGACGAGGTCGCCCACCCGGGGGTCCCGGACTACGTGGACGGCTGGTACCGGTACCGGAACGTCTATCCGCTGACCGAGGAGGAGCTGCGGGCCCACGTCGCGCGCGACGGGCTCTTCCCCGACGAGCACGCCTTGGAGCTGTTCGCCGAGCTGGACGACGGGGCCGAGGAGGGATCAGAGAGCGACGAGGGCGATGACGGCTCAGAACGATGAAGGGACGCCCACGCGGGTGTCAGAACAGCACGACAACAAGCACAGTAAGCGAGGACACGATGAGTGAGTCCAACGAGTCCAACGAGGCCGACGAGGCCACCACCCAAGCCGCCGCCCCCGGCGCGGTGACCCCCGAACCGCCGGAGGACTTCGTCAAGGCCGCCAAGGCGGCGCCCAACCACTGGCTCTACCTGACCGACCCCACCTGGCGCGGGGAGGCCCCGCCGCCGGAGTTCGCGGTGGTCGGCCAGTGGCGCTCCGACGAGAACGGCGAGATCGTCGAGTGGCAGGCCAACGAGGACTACGTGCCGTCGCCGGGCGCGCGGGGCTGGCCCGAGCCCACCGACGACGTGGACCGCGCCGTCCAGCTCGCCACCACCGGCTACGGCCCGGCGGACGACGTCACCGCCGCCCTGTCCAAGGCCGAACTGGCGATGCTGGTCACGGCGGACGGCCGGCCGGTGAGCGCGTCGGGAAACGACGGCACGGCGGTGGTCCCGGTCTACACCTCGGCGCGCTACCTCCACCGGACCGGCCTGGGGTTCGAGCGGGTGCGGATCAACGACGTCCTCGACCGGATCCCCGAGGGGCACAACGTGTGCGTCAACAGCTCGGCCCCGGTGAGCATGGTGCTGATCAAGGACAAGCTGGTGGCGGCGCTGGCGGCCGTGGAGAGCGCCCAGGCGGAGGAGCCCCCGGCTGAAGGGGCGGAAGAGGCTCCGGCCGTGGACGACGTGGACGTTGCCCCCAACAGTGCCCGGACGGACAGGGCAGACCGCGACGGCGATGTCCAGGATGGGAGCTGACTGTCACACCGTCATCACCAGTCCGAACCTCCACACACTTCGACCCTCACCAGGTGACAACGGCATGAGCGAGATTCTGAGTTGGCGTGCTACCCCGGGAGAACCGGCATGAGTCGCTCCGGGGGCGCCGGAGCGCGCTGGTTCAGCAGGCGGGGCGCCCGCGTCCGTACGGCGCCCTCCGCCGGCCCCGCGTCGTCCGCGCCCGTGGCCACGCTGGACACACCCGAGCGTTCCGAGGGCGGCCGCGGCCGGGGCGGAGCGCTGCTCGTCGAGGAGTACGACGGCGTCATGCTGCTCCGCTCTCCCGCCGACGACACGCTGTCCACCTCCGACGTCGCCGACCTGGCCCGGGCCCTGGCCGCCGACCCGGAGCACACCGTGACCGTGGTCGCCGGGGCCGACGCGTCCTCGGCCGGTGAGCTGTGGCCGCGGCTGCGCGGGGTGCTCGACTCGCTCCGCTCGGACGGCGTCGGAGTGGTCCGGCTCGTCCTGTCGGCCGCGGGCGACGACCGGCCGGACGAGCCCGCCGTGGCCCGCCGGATCGCCGACACCTGGGAGATCGAGGTGATCGCCCCCGACGGCGTCGCCCTCGTGGTGCCCGGCGGCAGCCTGTTCGTACCGCAGCGGCGTACGGGGCGGGGTACGGGGCGGGGCGGCTCGGGCTGGGGCAGTGAGCGAGTCGGAGGCGAGCGCGGCGGATGGTGGCGCTTCGCGCCGGGGGCGGAACCGGTGCGGATCGGCTCGCGCCAGCCCGCCCCCGCGTGGCAGCCCGCGGTCGAGCACCTGCCGGCCGGCACCGCCGGCGGGTACGCCGTCGAGCAGATCCCGGCGGGCGTGCTGGTCCGGTCCCGGGACGCGATCCCGCCCCGCCCCGCCGACCTCTGCTACGCCGTACCGGCCGACCCGCGCGGCCCCACCGTGCTGCTGGGCGCGCCACAGGACGAGGACGTCCCGGCGGGCGATCTCACCGAACTCCTCACCGCCCTCCCCGAGGCCGTCAGGCCCCGCGTCCGGCTCGCTCCCGGCGGCCCCCGGGACATCCTGCGCACCAGCCAGTCGGTCGCCGACTCGCTCGGCGTCGAACTCGTCGTCCGCACCGGCATGCCGCTGATGTCCTATGGCAGCCCGACCGAGCCCGGCACGGTGCGGTCCGTGCTCGTGGACGCCGATGGCGCGCCGCGCTGGCAGTCGTTCGTGGACGCCGTGGTGTGCGCCCCGGCGCGCGAGGGCGAGACCGCCCCGAGCCCCCGTCTGTTGCGCTGGAGTCCGCCCGTTCCGGGGCGCGGCAGCGCGGAACACGGTGCCATACGCCTCTCCGATCGGTGGCGGGTCACGGTCACCCGGGCGGGCCTGTGGATCACCGACACCGAGAGCGAACCGCCACCGGCCACCGCCCGCCCGGTCGACCCGGAAGGACCGGCGATCGAACTCGGCCACCCCGGGCGGCCGATCGACCCGTCGCTGTACCCCGTGCTCGGCAGGCTGCTCGGCGGACTCGGCGCCGACGTGTGCGGCCGGGCCAGGCTGTTCGTGCTCGGCACGTGCGCGGACGGAGGGCGCGAGTTGCGCCGTACGGTCGCCGAACACGGCCTGCGGACACTCCGCTTCGGGGCGGGCCTCGCGCCCGCCAGGCCAGAGGCGCGGCGCCAGGACCCGGCCGAGTCCGCCCAGACACCGGCGGAGGTGGTCCCTGCTGAGGCGGAGCCGGATGTCGCGGCGGTGGCAGCGGACCAGGCGATCGCGGAGCTGGAGCGAGCGGCCGCGGCCGTTGAGGCGGAGGAGGCGGAGCCCGAACCGGACCACGAGCGCGACCCGATGTCCCTGGGAACACCCCCGGACGCAACACCCCCGGACGCAACACCCCCGGACGCAACACCCCCGGACGCAGCGCTCCCGGAAGCCACACCGCCGGAAGCCGCCGAGGATCCGGGCCCGGTGCTCCCGCCGGCGCGACCGTCGATGGTCAGCACGGCGTCGTCCCCGTCCCCGGCCACGCGCGAAACCTCCGCCGCGCCCGCCGCGTCCGCCACATCCGGGGCAGGAGCCGCAGCAGGGACCGGGCCGGAGCCCTCCAGGCCGCGAACGGGCGGCCCGGGCCCGAGCAGGCTGCCGGGCCCCGCCCGCGTACGGGACCCCGAGCGGCCCGAACTCCCGGGAACGGAACGCCCCTTGCGGACGGGGAGCGGCACGCCCGCACCCCCACCGGAGCCGGACCAGCGCAGCGAGTCGCTGCCTCTCATGGGCCTGGACGCGATGCTGGACCTGATCCGGTCGCAGAGCCCGCGCGGCGGAGACGGAGAGGGGGCCGCCGCCCCGCCGACATCCCCCCAGATCCGCGGGCCCCTCGACCCGGGTATCCCCCTGTCCCAGGCCCGGGCCCGCCCGGCGACGCCGAACACCCCCGCGGCCCCGGTCACGCCGAACACGCTACCGAGCCGGGAGAGTTCGGCGACCCCGGAGAGTACGGCGGCGCCCGGGGCCCCGGCGGTGCCGGGCAGCCAGGCAGTCCCGGCCGCTTCCGCCATCCCCGCCGTGCCGAACGGCCGGGTGACCCCCGCGGCCCCCACCACTCCGGCCGCACCCCGGCCGTCGGAGCAGCCCGAGCCCCGTACACCCGACGAAGGTCCGGTTCCTTCGCAACCACCGGCAGCCCCCGTGCGCCCCGCAGCACCACTGTCCACCACGGTGTCGCAGTCCACACAGGAGCCACCGCCGGCCACGGCGCCTGAACCGACGGATCCCGCGATGTCCGAGCACGAGGCCACCGAGCCACCGGCGGCCCCCGAACCCCCGGCCACCCGCCCGCCGCCCGCGCCCCTCCGGCCGTTGCCGCCCGTTCCGTTCCTCCCGGGGCATGTCAGTACGGAGGCCGAGCGGACCGCCTTCCGCGCGCTCGCGGACGCGGTGTGGGAGCGGCACAGTGCCGCGGTCACCCGCGCCCTGACCCGGATGCCCGCGCTGCGCGGTGCTGAGCAGGAGGCGGCGCGCACCGACCTGGTCGCGCTGCACGTGTACCTGGACACCTCGTACGGCCCCGAAGCCCCGGGCGCCCCGGCCCCGGACTCCCCGGCGGCGCGGCTGAGCCAGGCCGCGCTCGCCCACGGGATGCGTACGGGCGACGAGCGGCTGCTGCCGTACGCCGCCTGCGTGGCGTCCGCGCTGCGGCGCCTGCCGTCGTACCGGGGCCCGGCGATCCGTGGCACCCACGAGGCGGACGGCGGCCTGGTGCCCGGAACCCTGCTGCGCGACCCGGGGCCGATGTGCGCGCTGCCACTCGGGGCCGGGGTGCCGCGCCCTGTCGGCGCGCAGTACGCCATCTGGTCGGTCACCGGGCGCCGCACGCGCCAGCTGACCGGCCGCCCCGCCTCCGCCGGTTCCGCATCCGGCGGGGACGAGGTCGTCTTCGCGCCCGGGACGCTGCTACGGGTCCTCGACGTCCGCGAGGCCGACGGCGCACCGCTGGTGCTGCTGCGCGAAGTGCCTGCCGCCGGGGCGGTACCGCAGGACGTACGGCTCGATGACCACGACCGCGCCGCGCTCGACCGGCTGGACGAGGCGCTGCGCCGCCATCCCCTGGATACATGAACGGATAAGGGAGACATGATGTCGAGTCAGGAACCCAAGAACCCACGGGGGCCCGCGGTCCGCCGCGCCGTCACCTTGCCGGAGACCGCCGGTACGCCGGATCCCGCCGCGCTGACGCCACTGGGTACGGAGAGCGGCGCGGCCGCAGCAGCCGAAGCCGGCGCCGCCGAGCAGCCGAAGGTCCCGCTGAACGAGTCCGCGCCTGCCGGCGAGCCCGTGGAGTCTGTTGCGTCCGGGGCAGGGACCGGGGCCACCGTGGCGTTCGCCGCCGGGGCGCCGGAGATTCCGGCCGTCCCGGACGTACCGCCCCCCGCGGCCGAGGGCCATGCGGACGGCCACGGATCCGCCGACACTATGGCCTCGGCCGTGGGCGATTGCCCCCCGGGCGCCAACGCCGAGGCCGGCGAGGAGGGCGACGAGCCCCCCTCGGGCCGCCCGACCAAGGCGCTGCTCGCCGCCGCGGCCATCGCGGGCGCGGTGCTGATATCCCTGCCGTTCCTTGCCTTCGGAGCCGATGACGACGATCACAAGACCAGGGCGGAGCCCGAGCCCCCCTCGGGCGTGACGGTCCTGAAGACCGAGGGGAAGGGCCCCGGTGCGTACACCGCCGAGTCGCCCGCCCCGCCCGCCACCAGGCAGGGTAAAGAGAGCAGGTCCCCTTCACCGGAGACCAAGTCCCCTTCACCGGAGACCAAGTCCCCTTCACCGGAGACCAAGCCCGAGCCTCAGCGGAGCAGCGAGCAGCCGGTGGCCAAGAAGAAGCAGAAGATGAAGCCCGTCACCTCCTATGCGCTCGCCCCGGACCAGCGTAAGAACTTCCAGTTCAAGAACGTCAAGAGCGGCCGGTGCGCGGACGTGCCCGGCATGGGCAAGGGCAGGGTCGACGGCCCGGTCCTCCAGCACGACTGCGTCGTCCAGAACTGGGACGGGGACAACCAGACGTGGGACTTCGTCCTGGCGCAGAAGAACAAGGGACCCGGTGGCCGCAACCTCGTCCTGATCAAGAACAGGAAGAGCGGCCTGTGCCTGGATCTGCCCGGCCGCGGCAGCCAGCCGAACAAGACTCCGATCAGCCAGACCCACTGCAACTCCACGCTCCAGGACAACCAACTGTGGTGGGTCGAGAACCGGGGCGGCAACCGGACGTTCTGGATCCACAACTACGTCAGCGACCAGCGGTGCCTGGAGGTCTGGGGCGAGGACGGCAAAGCCGGCAACGATGCACGCCTGGGCATTTACACGTGCTCTCCCGCCGACGACCACGAGTGGCAGCTGAGGAACAAGGGCGAGGCATGACGGCCACGCGTGGTTGTTGACGCCGCCACCCGGCTCAGCCGGAACGTGTGTGAGGGCCCGTCGGCTTGTTGCCGGCGGGCCCTCACATGAGAAGACTCAGTAAATGGTGATGAATGTGATCTTGCATTTTCCCTGGGAGAAGTGCCTGTCCCCCTTATTGAAGTGGTGGATCCAGACCTTCCCCTTGCCGTTGTCGCACAAGTAGTTGCCCCGTAGTAATTCGGCCGTCCGCCAAGGGTCTTCTGCTCGACGGTGAAGGTCAGGTACTTGTCGCTGAACTGGCACGTAGCGAAGTTGATCTCTTTTACTGCTGCTGCCTGCCCGGCGGTGCCGAGCACTCCGCCCATGGCCAGAGCGCTCCCGTCACTTGGTGACAGATGGCGGGCGAGGAAGCGGTCGGCCGCGCGGTAGGCGTCGATGGTGTTCTCCGGGTTCACGAAGCCGTGGCCCTCGTCGTCCCGCACCAGGTACGTGACGTCGACGCCCCGGGCGCGCAGCGCCTTGACGAGCTGGTCGGACTCGGCCTTGGTGACGCGGGTGTCGTTGCCGCCCTGGACGACCATCAGCGGCGTACGGATCGCGTCCGCCCGGCTGATCGGCGACCGGGCGCGCAACTCCGCTTCCTGCTCCCGGTCGTCGGGGTCGCCCGCGTGGAGGTGCCAGTTGTTCAGCAGGTGCGGCTTCGCGAAGTCCGGCGCCGCGCGCAGGAAGGCGACGAGGTCGGACGGGCCGCAGAAGTCGACCGCGGCCGCGAAGACGTCGGGGTGAAGGCGGCGCCGACCAAGGCGGCGTAACCGCCGTAGGAGCAGCCGACGATCGCGACCCGGTCGCGGTCGGCGAACCCCTCCTTGACGGCCCAGTCGACCGCGTCGAGGAGGTCGTGGTGCATCTTTCCGGCCAGCTCGCCGATGCCGGCCTTGAGATGCGCCTTGCCGTGGCCGGTCGAGCCGCGGAAGTCGGCCTGGAGTACGGCGTAGCCGCGGTTGGCCGGCAGTTGTACGACGGGGTGGAACCCCCAGCCGTCGCGGGTCCATGGTCCGCCGTGGACCAGCAGCACCAGCGGCAGCCCGGTCGGATCGGTCCCCACGGGCAGCGTCAGGTAGGAGGGGAGGTCCAGCCCGTCCCGTGCGGGGATCGTGACCGGTGTCATGGGGGCGAGGAAGTCGGGGTCCAGGTGCGGATACGGCCGGAACAGCATCCGGCTCTCGCCCGTGGAGTGGTTGTAGTAGTAGGTGATTCCGGGGGCCCGGTCGTGGGTGAAGCTGACCACCCAGCGCTGCCCGCACACGTCGGACGACACTGCGGCGAGGTCGCCGTCGGACAGTTGCTCCAGGTTCTCCAGCACGGCGGCGAAGTGCGGGTCCAGCGGGTGGATCACCTGCCGCTCGCCGAGGTAGCGCACCCCGATCAGATCTCCGGTGCACCGGTCGATGATGAGCGGAGACGGCACCTCGGGGTGGACGGCGGAACGTGTGTCGAGGTCGTGGGCCGGGTGGCTGTCGACCTCGGTCTCCGCACCCGTGGTCAGATCGAGCCGCACCAGCCGGGTCCGGTCGCTGCCCCGGCTGGAGCCGATCCACGCGCCGGTGCCGTCCGGGGTGAGCTGGAACGGCCGGACGCCCATCGGGTGGTCGGCACCGTCGAACGTCCTGACCCGACGCAGCGCCCCCGTCCCGACGTCCCACTGTGACAGCTCGATGTAGCCGTCGGCCGTGAGGGCGAGGGCGCACACGTCGCCGTCGGGCGTGCAGATCAGGTCGGCGACCAGGCCGGGGTTCCTGGCCAGCATCGTCAGCTCGCCCGTGGCGATGTCGAGTGTGTAGAGGTCGAACTCCGCGGGGTCTCTGCCGTTCAGCCGCAGGATCGCCCTGCCCGGCCAGGTGACGGGCATCTCCAGGCCCATGGCGCGGACGCCGGGGAAAGGGGTCAGCTCGACCGCCTCGGCGTCCGGGTTCTCCAGGTCGACCCGGTAGATGCGCCAGTTCTCGTCCCCGTCGCGGTCCTGCTCGTACAGCAGCCACCGCGGATCGTCCGTCCAGTGGTAGGTGCGTACGCTGCGGAGGGCCTCCGCGGTGACGCGGCGCGGCTGCTCGCCCGTGCCGATGCCGGTCACCCATACGTTCAGCCGGTTCCGCCACGGCGCCAGGTAGGCGATTCTGGTGCCGTCGGGCGAGATCGAGGCTCCGATGCGGACGGGCAGGCCGAGGAAGTCCTCGACGGTGAGGTGCGGGATCTCGTACGCGGTGGCGGGCATGCGCCCCCCTTCCTTCAGGCGGTGGGGCCGCCGACGGCCCCGCCGGTGGCCGTGCGGATCGCCTGGGCGAACTGCCGGGCGGCGGCCTGCACATCGGACGGTTCCGTGGTGCCCGCGCCCGCGTCCGCACCGGCACCGGCACCGGCACCGGCAAGGAAGGCGACTCCGATCTGCTCGTCCAGCACCCGCACCACCGCGGCGGTGGCCGCGGCGTGCAGCCGCACCTCCAGATCACCGGCCGGGCGCCCCAGCCGGTCGCCGATGATCACGCGCAGTTGCTGCTCGGTCTCGTCGCAAGCCATCAACCAGGCTGTGCGCAGCGCCGGTTCCGTGTCGGCGAGCCGGATCATCTTCATCGCCAGCATCTCGTCGGCCAGATCGACCGGCGGTGTCTCGTGCCGGAGCCGGACCAGTTCCGCCGCCAGGTGGTCTTCGAGGGAACTGTTCCTCGGCCAACTGTGCAGCAGGCTCAGCAACGTGACGACGCCCTGCATGACGATCGGCTCGGCGCACGCCTCCTTGCTGCGGAAGTGCCGCCATATGGTGCGCGTGGACAGCCCCACCGCGGCGGCGATCTGGTCGCCGCTGGTCCCGGCCACGCCCTGCTTCCAGAACAGGCGCGCCGCCTCACGGGAGATCTCCAGCCGCAGCCGCGCACGCCGCCGCTCGCTCATTCCGCCCACGGGGCGCCTCTCCCCCGCGGGGGGCTCCTCCGTCGCGGGGCGCTTCTCCGTCGCCATTGCACTCATCAGCCTTTGTCCCTTCTCCGCACGGCGGTGCGCGGTCGGTGGTGGGTGTGACCAGCCGGTGTCACCGGCTGGTGTCACCAGGTGAGGGCGTCGTCCATCGACCGCTGCCAGTACGTGACGCTGAGGGAGTCGTCGACGTGGACGCCCTTGGCGGGCAGGGGCGGGTGGGCCGCCGAGGGGGTGTACTTCCCGGTGCGGTCCTGGAAGGCGACGGTGAGGGACGTCTCGGTGCGGCCGTTCTTGCCGGTGCCGTCGGTCGCCGACAAGGTCACGCCGGCGTAGCCGGAGTCCCCCGGGGCGAGGGTGACGACGGCCTCCGGCTCGGAGTCCTTGATGACCGACGGCACCGACTGGGCCTCGCCGAATCCGGCGGCCGGGTAGCCGTAGAGGTCGCAGGGGGCGCTGCCGGTGTTGGTGACCGTGAGCAGCAGGTGGTTCACGGGCTTGTTCACGGGAGCCGCGACCGTCCTGGTGCCGGAGCCCTCACAGGCGACGGCCCGCTTCCCGCTCCCGCCGGAGTCGCCCGTGCCGGAGTCGCCGGTCTCGCCGTTCCCACTCCCCGACGATGCGGTCAATGAGCCACCCGCCGACGACTTCCCGCCGTCATCGCCCGACTCGTCGCCGCAAGCGGTGAGGGTGAGGGAGAGCGCGGCGGTCGCGACGGCCGCGGCGGCGGTCAGCAGGCGGAGGCGGGTGCCCCGGACACTGGACATGTGGGTGGTGCCTTTCTGCGGTGCAGTGGGTGGTGCTTGGCCGAACGGAGTGTGTGCGCGGATCCGTTTCATCCGCCACGGAAGCGGTCGATTGGATACGCTGGGATGGGGAAACGGCTGCTGACCAGGCAGGATGCAGGGCGTCTGGAACGTGGGAATGAGACGCGGCGTGCCGTGCCGGGGTGGAATACGGGAATGGGGCGCCGTTTGACGAGCAATGGGTTACAGGGGTTTACTGAGCAGCCTGAACCGCGGAAACGCGGCGCGGTGGGGGCCACGGGGGTTGGGGAGTTGGGGAAGAACCGTGTCGGAATCGACAAGGTCCGGGGCCACCGAGGAAGCGGAAGCGTTCGCGGAACTGCTGCGGGGACTCAAGGAACGCTCGGGTCTGAGCTACGGGGCACTGGCCAAGCGGCTGCACATGAGCGACTCGACGCTGCACCGTTACTGCAACGGCATCGTGGTACCGACCGAGTACGCGCCGGTCGAGCGGCTCGCCCGGAAGTGCCGCGCGACCGGCGAGGAGCTGGTCGATCTGCACCGGAGGTGGATTCTGGCCGATGCGACGCGGACGCGCAGGGGGCCGGGCCAGGACGGAAGAGAGCCGGAGGGAACGGGACCGGAGCGGACGGCACCGGCATCCGACAGCAGCGAACCATGCGAACCAGACGAATGCGATGAACCGGTCGTCAGCGACGCCGTGCCGTCCGTCCCCCCGCCCACCCGCACGCGCCTCCGCTGGAGCCGCCGCCGCCACACGCTCATCACCTGCGCCGTGGCGATCGCCGCTCTGGGGAGCGTCGTACTCGCCGCGGGTCTGCCGTTCTCCGGAGACGACGACCGCGGCCGGATACGTGCCGGAGACGACACCTGGGACCTCGGCACCGACGAGGACGTGAGCCCGCTCGCATCGACCCTCCCCAACCCGCCCCGGGACACGAAGAGCGGCAAGTCCCCGGCGCCGGGGTCCGGCGATCACGACAGCCCACCGGTCAAGGTCACCACCCGGCCCTATGTCTACGACCATCCGTGCGGGCAGCACTTCCTCGTCGACAGCGAGCCCGGGCAGGTCGGCCCGCCCGCCACCGAGCAGGACGCGCCCCAGTGGGCCGCCGCCTTCGGCGCGGTCCCTTCGGGGGAGCAGCGCATCGCTCTCACCGTGCTGGGCCCCGAGAAGGGCACCGTCGCCCTGGAGGCGCTGCACGTGCGCGTCATCGCGAAGGGCAACCCGCTCCCCTGGACCGACTACTCGATGGGCGCCGGCTGCGGGGACAGCGTCAAGGCCAGGTCCTTCGACGTCGACCTCGACAAGAGCAGCCCCTCGGTCACCGCGAAGAACGGCCAGCGGAACTTCCCGTTCACGGTCAGCGCGTCCGACGCGCAGGTCATCCACGTCACCGCCCACACCTCGGAGCACGATGTCCGCTGGGACCTCGCCCTGGACTGGTCGAGCGGCGACCGCCAGGGCACGGTGCGCGTCGACAACAAGGGCACCGCGTTCCGCACGGCCGCCGGCACCGGCGGCCCCGGCTACGACTATCCGCTGAGCGGCGGCGGGTGGGTCAAGCGGAAAGGCTAGGACCAGAAAAGGGCGGACGAGGGATCTGAGGGAATTCCGCTGGGCAGTGGTAGAGGATTCCGGGGAATGCGCACTGCCCGAAAGGGAAACCGGGAAATCCGGCCGCCGCCCCGTCACAGGTAGCCTTCCCTGATGGCATACGCCACGGCGTGGGCCCGGTTGCGCAGGTGCAGGCGCATGGTGATTCCGTGCAGGACGTTCTTGATGGTGCGTTCCGAGTAGGCCAGCTTGGTGGCGATCTCCCCGGTGTCCAGGCCCTCGGCGATCAGGCGCAGGACCTCCACCTCGCGGGGCGCCAGGCCCGGAGAGGAGACGCCGGGCCCGCTCGTCGTGCTCCGGTGCAGGGTGCCCACCTGGCCGATGAGGCGGCCCAGCAGGTCGGCGGGCAGGTCGCCGTCACCTCGGGAGGCGGCCAGGATCGCCTGTGCCAGCCGGTGGGAGGTGGCCTCACGGCGCCACACGATGGCGGCGACGCCGCACTCGATGACGTCCAGGAGTTCGCGCTCGCGGATCGCACCCGTGACGAGCACGGTGCGCGCACCCTCGCTCCGTACGGCCCGGCGCAGCCGGGTGAGCGCGGTCTCGTCGAGCGTGTCCTCGATCAGCAGGGCCACCGTGCCGGGGCCCGGCCGCTCGCGGAGTTCGATCCCCGGGTGCGGGCGCAGCTGGCTGATGGCGCCCTCGCGGGAGATCGGGTCCGGGGCGCTCACCGTCACGGGCACCCGGCCCTGGGGGCCTCTGTCGGTGGCGCGGGGTGGGCTGTGCACCGTCCTCCCCTGTCCATTCGCCCACTGCCCGGGGAGGACCGGCGGGGAAAGAGACGGTCCGGATTTCTGGGACGGGCGTTCCGGCAGCGTCTTCACGTCGTGTCCTTGAGGTCGCGTCATCCTTCGGCCTCCGCGTCTCGTTCGGGCTCGGTCCCGTTCTCCCGTTCCAGGGCTCTCAGCGGCTGGAAGTGCCGTTGGAGGCCCGGCCGCTGCGCCTCGTAGGCGGAGCGGCCCATGCAGTCCCCCGCGGTCGCCGCGTACTGCACGAGCGTGGAATGTCCGGCGGTGACGGCCGCCTCCAGGGAGTCCGCGGCGGTCTTGCCCAGGCGCCGGTAGGCCTCCCGGTGCACCTGCTGCCGCCGGACCTCCGACCAGTCGGTGAGCACCGCGTCCCGCAACAGCGGATGCGCGTAGCGGAGACGGCCGGTGGTGTCGGGGCGCAGCAGCCCGAGCCGGGTCATCGCGGTGAGCCAGCCGCTGACCCGGACCGGGTCGGCCCCGGCCACGTCGGCGAGCAGCGCCGCCGGGTCCTCGGCGATGGCCTGCGGCCATGACCGCTCCAGGACCGCGAGCGTACCGGCCACTTCGGCCGTCGCCGGTCCAGCGCTGTCCAGCCACCAGGCGACCGCTGCCGTATACGCCCCCGGGTACAGCGCGGCGCAGGTCTCCGGCAGGTCCGGCGACGGGGCGCTGCTCAGGTCCTCCAGGAGGGCGCGCAGCAGCAGCGGGCTGCCGGCTCCGGCCCGCGCGCAGTCCGCCGCCCACCGCGCCCCGGCCGTGGGGAAGGCGGCCTGGCACAGCTCCGCCGCGGAGCCGCCGGTGAGCGGGGCGAGGGTGTGGGTACGGACCAGGGAGGGCGGCAGCGCGTGCGTGAAGCCGGCCAGCTGCGGGTCGATGTCGTACTGGCAGCGTTCGGTGGCCACCAGCAGCACCGGCAACTCGTCGATGTGGCGGGCGGCGTCGACGAGCCAGCGGCGCGAAGGGTCGTCGGCGAGGTGGACGTCGTCCACGGCCAGCAGCAGCGCGGTCCTCGCCGCGTACGAGCGCAACTGCCGCCACAGCTGCGCCGCCTGCCGCCGCCGCCCGGTCGCGCTGTCGCCCGCCTCGTCGCCCGGGATCCCCTGGGTGAACTCCCGCCCCTGGCCCAGCAGATGAAGGACCGTGGCGAAGGGCAGCTCCGCCCCCTCCGGGAAGCAGCGCGCGCGCAGGACGTGCAGACCGTGGGCGGTGGCGTGGGAGACAGCCGCCTCCAGCGCGGCGGTACGGCCGGTGCCCGTGGCGCCGCGCAGCAGGACGGTGCCGCCGGCGCCGTCGGCCGCGCGCTCGATCTCGGCCGCGAGCAGCGCGTAAGTGTCGTCGCGTTCGTATAGCGGTCCGGTCATCTCACGCCCCCCCGCGCGTACGGTCGCGAAGCCCCGGGAGCACCGACGCGGTCGGCGGCTTCGGTAACGGTGTCCATAAGCACTCCAGACTTCCTATCGGGTGTCACCATCTGGTGGCGTCACGCATCGACTGCTGCCAGTACGTGACGTCCAGAGAGTCGTCAACGTAGACGCCCTCGGCGGGCAGCGCCGGGTGGGCGATCGCGGTTATGTCCTCCCCGGCGGTGCGGCCCTGGACGGCGACGGTGAGGGACGTCTCGGTTCTGCCGTTCGCACCGCTGCCGTCGGTGGCCGACAGGCCCGCGCAGGCGTAGCCGGACTCGCTGGGCGCGAGCGTGACGGTGGCCCGCGGCTTGGAGCGCTCGATGGCCGGCGGTGGCGACTGGGCCTCGCCGAAGCGGAGGACCGGGTAGCCGTGGAGGCGGCAGGGGGCGCTGCCGGTGTTGGTGACGATGAGCAGCATGTGGTTCACGGGGCGGTTCAGGGGAGCCGCGATCGTCGTGGTGTGGGAGCCCTGACAGGGGGCGCCGTCACCCGTGCCGGAGTCGCCGGTATCAGTCCTTCCGTTCCCTCCCGCCGCGGAGCCGCCGGCGCCGGTCTCGCCGTTCCGTCCCGCCGCGGGCTCCTTTCCCGCGGGCGTGTCCGCGGGCGTCTCCTGGCGCGGCCGCGAACCGTGAGGGGCGGGCTCCTCGTCCTCGTCAGAGGACGAGCCGGAGGGCGACCCGGTCGAGGAGACGGCTGTCGACGAGCCCTCGGCGCGGGTACCCGATCCATCGGCGCACGCGGTCAGGGAGAGGGCGGCGATCGCCACCGCCGCAGCGGCGGTCAGAGAACCACGGGGCATGTGACGGGGCATGTGGGGCGGGACCCTTCTGCGGTGCGGCAGGTCTGGCGCTTCGATGACCAGGCCATGACCGGAGCCTGCGGGACGACCCGTCCCAGCCGCTACGGAAAACAGGCGGCCTGGGACGCTGGGACACAGAAATGGGCTCTGAGCAGGGAGAACGTCAGGGGTCTGGGATACGGAGTGGGACGTACCGGGCCTTGCACGCGAGCGGCCGTGTCGGCCGGTCACAGACGTGTTGCCACGCGGACCAGGTCGGCGACCGCGCGAGATCGGCTCTGCGGGGGCCAAGCGATCACCGTTGTCACGGGAGTAATTGTCAATTCCTGTGGATCGGTGCTGCCGCCTGGTTATGCGCTGAGGTGTTCGTGCAGCATCTGCCAGGTTCCGGCGCTGTTGACGAGCACGTTGGTGCCACGGCCGCTTCCTGATCGCGGCTGGCCATCGATGGTTCCGGTCCAGGTTGGCTTTGTCCACGAGAATGGGCTCTGGTCCACTTCCTGTGGTCGCATACACAACGTGACTGTCGACCTTTGTGTGAGGGCGGTTGAGGCCGTCCGAAAATCGCCCGGTCCCAACGCGGTGTGGTCGACAGTGCTGCGCCGTGAACGATGTACGGCCGCAGCTGGATGAACTGCTGTTCTCCTCGGTGGAGGGCGTGTCCGTGGAGTCGGTCGAGGTGACCGAGACTGTTGTCCGGATCGAGGCCCGGACCACTGCAAGGCGAGTGGCCTGTCCGGGGTGCGGATGCTGGTCGGGCCGAATACATGGCTCCTACTTGCGGTTTCCCCGTGATCTGCCGACGGCCGGCAAGTTCGTCGTGGTGTCGCTACGGGTACGGCGGTTCGTCTGCGCGGAGGAGTCCTGTCTGCAGAAGACATTCGCCGAGCAGGTGCCCGGGCTCACTCGCCGGTTCGGTCGGCGGACCGAGCGGCTGCGATCGACGCTGGTCTCAGTCGGCCTCGCGCTCGCAGGCCGGGCCGGTGCCCGTATGGCAGACGCCTTCAGGACTCCGGTCAGCCGCAACACCCTGCTGAGGTTGATCGCCTCGCTGCCGGATCCTCCCGTTGAAACGCCCCGCGTGGTTGGCGTGGACGAATACGCCCAGCGCAAGGGCCGGGTCTACGGAACTGTGCTCGTCGACGTTGAGACACGTCGCCCAGTGGAACTCCTGCCCGACCGGGAGGCGGACACGCTGGCAGCCTGGCTCGCCGAACGGCCTGGGATCGAGGTCGTCTGCCGCGACCGCGCCCCCTTCTTCGCCGAGGGTGCCAGCCGCGGAGCCCCACCGGCCCTCCAGGTTGCCGACCGGTGGCACCTCTGGCACAACCTGGGAGAGGCTGCCCCGGGGCATGGCTCCTGGCGCGCATGGGCGGGTGCTCAGCCCCGTCCGGTCCGGTGGAAGGAGGCCCTATGAGGACTGGCCAGCTCTCGAGGCTGCGCATTTGATCGAATGGTCCGGTAATATTTCGGGGTAAGGCAGGTGCTACTGCCTGGCACCGTAGCCTCCGCACCCTCCGACTCGGAGGGATAAATAACGCGGGGGCGTTTTGCTGTGTCTACGTGGGAGTAGCCTGCGCCCTTTCGCGCGAAAATGTGAGACTTATGCGTTTCATTGAGCCCGGCACGGGTCGCCACGTAGAATCACCTCCGGTTCCCTACGACCTGACGTACGACGACGTCTTCATGGTGCCCAGCCGCTCCGCGGTCGGCTCGCGCCAGGATGTGGACCTGTCCTCGCCCGACGGCAGCGGCACCAGCATCCCGATCGTGGTGGCCAATATGACCGCGATCGCCGGGCGCCGGATGGCCGAGACCGTCGCCCGCCGTGGCGGGATGGTCGTCATCCCGCAGGACATTCCGCTGGACGTGGTCGCCGAGGTGGTCGGCTGGGTCAAGCAGCGCCACCTCGTGCTGGACACGCCGATCGTGCTCGGCCCGACCGGGACCGTCGCCGATGCGCTGGCGCTGCTGCCCAAGCGGGCGCACGGCGCGGGCGTGGTCGTGGAGAACGGCCGCCCGGTGGGCGTGGTCGTGGAGTCCGATCTGACCGGCGTGGACCGCTTCACCCAGCTGAGCGAGGTGATGTCGCGGGAGCTGTTGCTGCTCGACGCGGACATCGACCCGCGCGAGGCCTTCAACCGGCTCGACGCCGCACACCGCAAGCTCGCCCCCGCCGTGGACGCGGACGGGCGGCTGGCGGGCATTCTGACCCGTAAGGGAGCGCTGCGCGCTGCGCTCTACCGGCCCGCGGTGGACGCGGACGGGCGGCTGCGGATCGCCGCGGCCGTCGGGGTCAACGGCGATGTGGCGGGGCGCGCCAAGGGGCTGCTCGCGGCGGGGGTGGACACGCTGGTGGTGGACACCGCGCATGGCCACCAGGAGTCGATGATCAGCGCGCTGAAGGCGGTCCGGGCGCTCGACCCGGGCGTGCCGGTGGCCGCGGGCAATGTCGTTTCCGCCGTGGGCGTGCGCGATCTGATCGAGGCGGGCGCCGACATCGTGAAGGTCGGGGTGGGCCCCGGCGCGATGTGCACCACCCGCATGATGACGGGTGTGGGGCGGCCGCAGTTCTCCGCGGTGCTCGAATGCGCCGCCGAGGCGCGGAAGTTCGGCAAGCACGTATGGGCGGACGGCGGCGTCCGGCATCCGCGGGATGTCGCGATGGCGCTGGCCGCGGGCGCGTCCAATGTGATGATCGGCTCGTGGTTCGCCGGGACGTACGAGTCGCCTGGCGACCTTCAGCACACCGCCGACGGGCGGCCGTACAAGGAGAGCTTCGGCATGGCCTCCGCCCGCGCCGTGCGCAACCGCACCAGCGAGGAGTCGGCCTACGACCGGGCCCGTAAGGGGCTGTTCGAGGAGGGCATCTCCACCTCCCGGATGTTCCTGGACCCGGCCCGGCCGGGCGTCGAGGACCTGATCGACTCGATCGTCGCGGGCGTGCGCAGCTCCTGCACCTACGCGGGCGCGGGCTCGCTGGAGGAGTTCCACGACCGGGCCGTGGTCGGGGTGCAGAGCGCCGCCGGTTACGCGGAGGGCAAGCCGCTCCACGCCAGCTGGGACTGACGACGGGGCAGATGGACATGGTGTGGCCCCCGCTCGGCCGAGCGGGGGCCTTTTACACGCGCGGTTTGTCGCGCGGCTCGGCCCCCCGGGTGCGGGGCAGGGCGTGGCGCGGTGGGCTGTTCAGGGTGATCTGGCGGACCAGCTGGTGGAACGAGACCAGCGCGGCGACGGGCGGCAGCCCGGCGACGGCCATGCTGGGCGGGTCCTTGGGCGCGTGTGCGACGCAGAGGAAGACCGCGATGGTGGAGAAGAGCACCACCACCGCCCAGGAGTGCGCCGCGCCCCGGCGGTGCAGGGCGGCGCGCAGCACCGACAGCGAGGCGACCAGCCAGGGCCCGTAGACCAGCAGCGGCCACCACGCGGCCATGGACTCCGAGGTGCTGGGGGAGGCCAGATAGCGCAGCGGTGCGTAGGAGACCATCCCGCCGAGCACGCTCAGCATGGCCACGATCACCGTGGTCAGCGCCGCGAAGATCAGGCTGATCAGCTGGAGCCAGGGCATGGTCGGCAGCCGGAAGCGGACCCGGCGGCGCCGTCCGCGCCCGCGGACGTGCGCGGGGGAGCGGGCGGCGGGGAAGCTCCCGGTGGTCCGTTCGGGCGGCTCGTCGAGGGGCGAGCCGACGGGCGAGTCGAACGAGGAGGAAGCGGGGAAGGAGCCCGGGGCGGACGCGGGGGCGGAGGTCTGGAGCAGCCGGGCCAGGTCCCCCTCCAGGTCCCATCGGCTCTCGATGGTCTCGGGGTCCGGCAGCGGGAAGCCCAGCGGGTCGTCGGGGGCCATGTCGAACCGCTCGCCGGGAGCGAACCGCTCGCCGGGAGCGGATCGGTGGCCGGTGGGCGGCGGGGCGCCGTAGCCGCCCGGCCTCGGCTCGGTGTACGTCATGCCTGTACGCCCGGGTCCGTGGTGCCGCAGCGGTGGACGAAGTCGGTCTCGATGCGGTTCAGGGTGCGCAGGAAGTCCTCCCACACCCGGGCGCAGTACTCGAGCGGAAGCCGCTCGCCGTCCGGGCCGTGGAGGTCATGATCGGTGCTCTGCAGGCTGTCTGGGGTCACGTTCCCACCAACGAGGGCCAAATTGGTGCCGTATCGTGGCATTCGGGTGAAACGCGCTTCAGCGCGGCCCGGCCTCCCGCAACGATTCACCGCACAGCCACCCCGTATGCAACGTTCGTACGTGTATGCGCAACAATGGGTGCGCTATGTGTACGCCGCCAGTCACCACCATCCGACCCACCCGCTCCCAAGGGCTCGGCCCACGCGGGCTCTCCTCCCGGCTGACGCGGCGCAAGCCCGTCGAGCTGCTGGTCGCCGAGGGTGGTCAGGGCGAGGGCGGTAATCTGCGCCGTTCGCTCGGCATGTGGCAGCTGACCATGATCAGCATCGGTGCGACGCTGGGCACCGGCATCTTCGTGGTGCTCGGCGAGGCCGTGCCGGACGCCGGGCCCGCGGTGATCGTCTCCTTCGTGATCGCGGGGCTGACCGCGCTGTTCTCCGCCCTGTCGTACGCCGAGCTGGCGGGCACCATCCCGGTCTCCGGGTCCTCGTACTCGTACGCCTACGCCACCCTCGGTGAGCTGGTCGCCTGGGTCTGCGGCTGGTGTCTGATCCTGGAGTACGGGGTGTCGGTGGCCGCCGTCGCGGTCGGCTGGGGCCAGTACCTGAACGAACTCCTCGACGGCACCCTCGGCGTCACCATCCCCGACGCGCTGGCCGCCCCGCCTGGCGACGGCGGTCTGTTCAACCTGCCCGCGCTGCTGGTCGTCCTGCTGGCCATGGCGTTTCTGCTGGGCGGGGCCAAGGAGAGCGCCCGGGTCAACACGATCATGGTCGGGGTGAAGATCGCCGCCCTGGTTCTGTTCTGCGCCGTCGCCTTCACCGGTATCCGGGCCGGGAACTACACGCCGTTCATGCCGCTGGGCATGGCGGGCGTCAGCGCCGCCGGGGCCACCCTCTTCTTCTCGTACATCGGCTTCGACGCCGCCTCCACGGCCGGTGAGGAGGCCAAGAACCCGCAGCGCGATCTGCCGCGCGCGATCATGCTCTCGCTGGTGATCGTCACCGCCCTGTACTGCCTGGTCGCGGCCGTGGCGGTGGGCGCGCTGCCCTGGAAGCGGTTCGCGGGCTCCGAGGCCGCGCTCGCCGGGATCATGAAGGATGTGACCGGGCAGAGCTTCTGGGCCGTGCTGCTGGCGGCCGGCGCGGTCGTGGCCATCGCCTCCGTGGTGCTGACCGTGCTGTACGGTCAGACCCGCATCCTCTTCGCGATGTCCCGGGACGGGCTGGTGCCCAAGGTCTTCTCCCGGGTCCACCCGGGCAGCGGGGTGCCGCGCGCCAACACCGTGATCGTCTCCCTCTTCTGCGGTGTGCTGGCCGCCGCGATCCCGCTCGGCCTACTCGCCGACGCCACCAGCATCGGCACCCTCTTCGCCTTCGCGCTGGTCAACATCGCCGTGATCGTGCTGCGCCGGACCCGGCCCACGATGGAGCGCACCTTCCGGGTGCCGCTCGCGCCGCTGTTCCCGCTCGTCGGCCTCGGGCTGTGCCTGTGGATGATGGCCAGCCTGGACCGGGTGACCTGGATGGTCTTCGGCGTCTGGATGGCCGTCGGCCTTGTGCTGTACTTCGCATACGGCATGCGCCGCTCCCGACTGGCCACGGCAGAAAAGTGACATCCCCGCAGTGCGACTGAACGATCTGGACGAACGAATCGTCCACGCCCTCGCCGAGGACGCCCGCCGCAGCTACGCCGACATCGGGGAGGAGGTCGGCCTGTCCGCCCCCGCCGTCAAGCGGCGGGTGGACCGGCTGCGGGCCGAGGGGGCCATCACCGGCTTCACCGTACGGGTCGATCCGGCCGCCCTCGGCTGGGAGACCGAGGGCTTCATCGAGCTTTACTGCCGCCGCAACACCTCGCCCGAGGACATCCACCGGGGCCTGAACCGCTACCCCGAGGTGGTCTCCGCATCGACCGTCACCGGCGACGCGGACGCCATTGTCCAGGTCTTCGCCTCCGATATGCGGCACTTCGAACGCGTACTGGAGCGGATCGCGGGCGAGCCCTTCGTCGAGCGCACCAAGTCCGTCCTGGTCCTCTCGCCGCTGCTGCGCCGCTACGGCTCGGGGGCCCCGGCGTAGCACCGGTGCAGCCCGAGGCGGGCGGCGCAACGAATCGCCGTCGCGGGCCCGGAAGACGTAATGAATCGACGCCGGATGCGCAACGGACGCGTCTTGTCCGCCGATCTCGGGCCGACGTACCGTTTTTGTGCCGCTCCCCTTCCTTCCGCTTGAGGTCCGCCATGCCCCCGCTGCGCATCGCCCTGCTCCAGAGCTCCGGCCACCCCGGCGAGACCGCCCGGAACCTCAAGGCCCTCGACGAGGCGGCCGGGCGCGCCGCGGCGGCCGGGGCCGGGCTGCTGATCGCCCCGGAGCTGTTCCTCACCGGATACGCGATCGGCGACGGCGTACGGCGGCTGGCCGAGCCGGCCGACGGGCCGGGCGGCCGGGCGGTGGCCCGTATCGCCGCCACCCACGGGCTGGCCGTCCTCTACGGCTACCCGGAGCGCGCGGGGGAGGCAGTCGATGAGGGCGGCGCGATCTTCAACTGCGCCCGGCTGGTCGGCCCCGACGGCGCCGAACTCGCGAACTACCGCAAGACCCACCTCTTCGGCGACTTCGAGCGCGCGTGGTTCACGCCCGGCGAGACCCCCGTCGTCCAGGCCACGCTCGGCGGCGTACGGCTGGGCATCATGATCTGCTACGACGTGGAGTTCCCGGAGAACGTGCGGGCCCACGCCCTGGCCGGGACCGATCTGCTGCTGGTGCCCACCGCGCAGATGCACCCCTTCCAGTTCGTGGCCGAAGCCCTCGTCCCGGTCCGGGCGTTCGAGAGCCAGCTGTACATCGCGTACGTCAACCGCACCGGGCCCGAGGGCGACTTCGACTTCGTCGGGCTGAGCTGTCTGGCCGGGCCCGACGGCACGGTCAAGGCCCGCGCCGGGCGCGGCGAGGAGCTGGCCTTCGGCGAGGTCGACCCGGGGCTGCTCGCCGCCTCGCGCACCGCGAACCCGTATCTGGCGGACCGCAGGCCCGAGTTGTACTCACCCCTGACCTGACCCCGTACCCGCTCGGCCCCGCGCGCCCCCTCGTTCAACCCCCGCAAGGAGTCCGTACCCGATGACGTCCATGGTGCCCACCGCCGTCCCCGACCAGCACGACGACCAGCAGGACGACCAGCAGAACGAGCGGCAGCCCGCTCCGCCGCTGACCATGTTCGGCCCGGACTTCCCCTACGCCTACGACGACTACCTCGCCCACCCCGCGGGCCTCGGCCAGATCCCGGCGACCGAACACGGCACCGAGGTCGCGGTCATCGGCGGCGGTCTTTCCGGCATCGTCGCCGCGTACGAGCTGATGAAGATGGGCCTGAAGCCGGTCGTCTACGAGGCCGACCGGATCGGCGGGCGGCTGCGCACCGTCGGCTTCGAGGGCAGCGATCCGTCGCTCACCGCCGAGATGGGCGCGATGCGCTTCCCGCCCAGCTCCACCGCCCTCCAGCACTACATCGATCTGGTGGGCCTGGAGACCCGGCCCTTCCCCAATCCCCTCGCGCCCGGCACCCCTTCGACCGTCGTCGACCTGAAGGGCGAGTCGCACTACGCCCGCACCCTGGAGGACCTGCCCGAGGTCTACCACCAGGTGATGGAGGCATGGAACGCCTGCCTGGAAGACGGCGCCGACTTCTCCGCCATGCAGCGCGCCATCCGCGAGCGCGACGTCCCGCGGATCCGGGAGATCTGGTCCCGCCTGGTCGCGCGGCTCGACAACCAGACCTTCTACGGCTACCTCTGCGACTCCCCGGCCTTCGCCTCCTTCCGGCACCGCGAGATCTTCGGCCAGGTCGGCTTCGGCACCGGCGGCTGGGACACCGACTTCCCCAACTCCATCCTGGAGATCCTGCGCGTCGTCTACACCGGCGCGGACGACGACCACCGCGGCATCGTCGGCGGCAGCCAGCAGCTCCCGCTGCGGCTGTGGGAGCGCGAGCCGCGCAAGCTCGTGCACTGGACGCCGGGCACCTCGCTGGCCTCCCTGCACGGCGGCCGGCCGCGCCCGGCCGTCACCCGGCTGCACCGCGCGGCGGGCGACCGTATCGTCGTCACCGACGCGGCCGGCGATATCCGCTCGTACCCGGCGGTGGTGTTCACGGCGCAGTCCTGGATGCTGCTCTCGAAGATCGACTGCGATGACTCGCTCTTCCCCATCGACCACTGGACGGCGATGGAGCGCACCCACTACATGGAGTCCAGCAAGCTGTTCGTGCCGGTGGACCGGCCCTTCTGGCTGGACAAGGACGAGGTCACCGGGCGCGATGTGATGAGCATGACGCTCACCGACCGGATGACCCGGGGCACCTATCTGCTGGACGACGGCCCGGACCGGCCCGCCGTCATCTGCCTCTCGTACACCTGGTGCGACGACAGCCTCAAGTGGCTGCCGCTGTCGGCGAACGAGCGTATGGAGGTCATGCTCAAGTCGCTGTCGGAGATCTATCCGAACGTCGACATCCGCAAGCACATCATCGGCAGCCCGGTCACCGTCTCCTGGGAGAACGAGCCCTACTTCATGGGCGCGTTCAAGGCCAACCTCCCCGGCCACTACCGCTACCAGCGCCGTCTGTTCACCCACTTCATGCAGGACCGGCTCCCGGCCGACCGGCGCGGTGTCTTCCTCGCGGGCGATGACATCTCCTGGACCGCGGGGTGGGCCGAGGGCGCCATACAGACCGCGCTCAACGCGGTGTGGGGCGTGATGACCCACTTCGGCGGGCGGACGGACCCGAAGAACCCGGGCCCGGGCGATGTCTACGACGAGATCGTGCCCGTCGAACTCCCGGAGGACTGAGCCGGTGGACTTGCGGTGAGTATGGGACAGCGACACGCCGACGTCACGGCGTGTCGCTGTCCCATACTCACCACAAATCAGTCGCCGGGCAGCGGGGTGAGCAGAAACCGTCCCACCAGCCCGACGCTCTCGTCGACGCGCTCGACGAACTCCTCGGTCAGCTCCGGCAGTCCACGCAGCCCCCACAGGGCGCGGAACGCCGCCCACGCGGCGCCCCGCGCCTTGTCCAGGCTCCACGCGCCCACCAGGTGGGTGAGCGGGTCCGCCACGTCCAGCAGGTCGGGGCCGGGCATCAGGTCCTCGCGGATCCGCTCCTCGAGACCGGTGAGCAGGGTGCCGACCCGGTCGAAGTCGCCCTCGAGATCTTCCGGTTCGGCCTTCCGCTCCCGGCAGGTCTCCACGAGCGCGAGGGCCAGGTCATGGCCGATATGCGCGTTCATCCCGGCCAGCGCGAACTGCAGCGGACGGACACCGGGATGGCGGCGCAGCTGGAACAGCGGCCGCCAGCAGGCGGACGGCCGCCGCCCGGCCGCCACCGCGTCGACCGCGGCCAGATAGCGGGCGGCGAAGCGCACATCCAGGTCCTGGGCGGCGGCGGGGTCCTGGAAGTAACCGTCCGAGAGTCGGTGGCCGACCTCCTCGGTGACCGCCAGATACACCCGGTTGAAGACCGCCACCCCGTCCCGGGGCGGCAGCGCGGCGCCGAGCGCGCGCATCCGCGCCACGACACCCTCCACGGTCCGCGGCGCGCGCCGCTCGGCCGACGTCGTCATGGACGCAAGCGTTGCAGCCGAGCCGCGGCCCGTCCGGCCGTACGCCACCGCTTCCCCGAAACGGGCTAACGAGACCTTGTCATAGCGCCACCGTTACGGCGCCCCCGTCACAGGACCTCGTCACAGGACCTCGTCACAGGACCTCGTCACAGCGCCCCCGCGTCGAGGGCCGTCCACAGCGTCGGGTACAGGGGCCGCCACCCCAGCTCGGCGCGGAGCCGGGCGTTGGAGCACACCCCGAACCAGGGGTCGGGGTCGGTGCGGTCCGCCATGCCCTCCGGCAGCGGAACGCCGTTGACCCGGTGCAGATCCACCGCCGTGACGGGCGCGTCATCGACGATGTTGTACTTCCGCCCGGCGATCCCCGGCGCGGTCAGCAGCCGCACCAGCCCCCGCGCCACATCCGCGTGATGCGCCATCTGCAGCCGCTGATGGCCCGCCCACTGCCCCGCCCAGCGCAGCGACTCCGCCAGATGCGGGTCGCCTTCGCCGTATACGAAGGGCAGGCTGCCGATCCGGACGTCGAGCCCGCGCTCGCGGTGCAGCTCCAGCAGCCCCTGCTCGGCCTCGGCCTTGGACGCGGGGTACGCGCCCCACATCTCCCCGCCCGGCACCGACTCGTCGTCCTCCACCAGCGGCCGGCCGCGCCCAGCGCCGTAGACCAGATTGGTGCTGACCTGGACGAAGCGCGAGGCGCCCGCCTCCAGAGCGGCGCGGGCGAGGTCGAGGGCCGCGTCGCGGTTGACCGCCCACGCCTCCTCGTCCGGCGCCCCCCGGAACGCCGCCGCCACATTGACCACCGCGTCCACCCCGGTCAGCGCCTTGCGCACGTCCTGCTCCTCGCGCACATCGCCGACCGCCACCTGCGCGCCCAGCGCGGCGAAGGGCGCGCCCTTCGCCTCGTCGCGCACCAGCACCCGTACCTCGTCGCCGGGCGCGCGCCACTGCAGCAGCCGTGGCGTGAACCGCTGTCCCACCCGGCCGGTCACCCCGGTCACCAACGTCAACATGTCCTGACTCCCTTTATCAGTGTTCGCCGGCTCCGACCCTGCGGGAGTCCGCGGCCGACCGGGAGAGCACCGCCGATCCAGGGATTGGCAGACCCTGGATGGGGAGCCGGGGACCGGCGATCCTTGAGACGTGGACCGCACTCAACTCGCTGACTTCCTGCGCCGCTGCCGCACCCGGCTCTCACCCGCCGACGTCGGGCTCGGCCCGGGCGCGCGCCGCCGCACCCCGGGGCTGCGCCGCGAGGAGGTGGCCCAGCTGACCGGTATGTCCACCGACTACTACACCCGTCTGGAGCAGGCCCGCGGCCCGCGCCCGTCCCGGCAGATGCTGACCGCGCTGGCCCGCGCGCTGCGGCTCACCGACGACGAGCGGGACCACCTCTTCCACCTGGTGGGGGAGGAGCCGCCGCGCGACCGGTCGTCCTCCGGGCATGTGCGGCCCGGTCTGCTGCTGGTCCTGGACCGGCTGTACGACACCCCGGCGATGGTGATCAACGACTGGGGCGAGGTGCTGGCGCAGAACGCGATGGCCGCCGCCCTGTCCGGCGACTTCAGCGCCCGGCCGCCGGGGCAGCGCAACATGATCCGCCGCTACTTCACCGATCCGGACACGCGCCGGCTCTGCCCGCCCGAGGACCAGGAGGAGCACGCGCGGAACCATGTCGCGAATCTGCGAGCCGTGCTGGCCGCCCGCCCCGACGACCCCGCACCGGCGGCGCTCGTCGCCGAGCTGCGGGCGGCCAGCCAGGAGTTCGCCGCGCTGTGGGAGGCGCACGAGGTCGCGGTGCGGCGCTCGGCGGTCAAACGGTTTCTGCACCCGGTGGTGGGGCTGCTCGAGCTGGAGTGCGAGGTGCTGCTGAGCTCCGAGCACGCCCAGCGGCTCATCGTCCATTCGGCCCGCCCGGGCACCGAGTCGTACGAGCGGCTTGAGCTGCTGCGGGTGGTGGGCCTCCAGGACCTCGCGGCGCGCGGATAGCGCCGCGCGCCCTGCTCAGGGCCTCAGGGGCACAGGGCCTCAGGCCCTTCAGGCCCTCAGGCTTTGGTGGTGGTCTCGGCCGCCGCCGGCTCGTCGTCGTACGCGCTGGTGCCGGAGTCCAGCAGCGGTTCCTCCCGCTTCATATGGGCCGGGGCCAGCGCGCGCAGCAGGTGGTAGCCGCTGAGCACGACGACCGTGCCCAGCGCGATCCCGCTGAGCTCGAAGTTGTCGCTGACCTTGAGGCTGACCCCGCCGACGCCGATGACCACACCGGCCGCGACCGGCACCAGATTGAGCGGATTGCGCAGATCCACCTTGTTGTGCACCCAGATCTGGGCGCCGAGCAGCCCGATCATGCCGTACAGGATGACGGTGATCCCGCCCAGCACGCCGCCGGGTATCGCCGCGACGACCGCCCCGAACTTGGGGCACAGCCCGAAGAGCAGGGCGAAGCCGGCCGCGGCCCAGTAGGCGGCGGTGGAGTAGACGCGGGAGGCCGCCATGACGCCGATGTTCTCGGAGTACGTGGTGTTGGCCGGGCCGCCGACCGCCGTGGAGAGCATGGTGGCCGCGCCGTCCGCCGCGATGGCGGTGCCGAGGGTGTCGTCGAGCGGGTCGCCGGTCATCTCGCTGACCGCCTTCACATGCCCGGCGTTCTCGGCGATCAGCGCGATGACGACCGGCAGGGCGACCAGGATGGCCGACCACTGGAAGCTGGGCGCGTGGACGGAGGGCAGGCCGATCCAGTCCGCCTTGGACACCCCGGACAGGTCGAGCCGCCAGTGGTCGGTGGCCCGTCCGCTGCCGTCCAGCGAGTGGATCTTGCCGAAGACGCGGTCGAAGAGCCAGGAGATCGCATAGCCGAAGACCAGGCCCAGGAAGATCGCGATACGCGACCAGAAGCCGCGCAGACAGACCACGGCGAGACCGGTGAAGAGCATGGTCAGCAGCGCGGTCCACTGGTCGGCGGGCCAGTATGTGTTCGCCGTCACCGGTGCGAGGTTGAAGCCGATCAGCATCACCACCGCGCCCGTGACCACCGGCGGCATCGCCGCGTGGATGATGCGCGCGCCGAACTTGCGGACCGCCAGACCGCTGAGGAACAGCACCCCGCCGACCACGAGAATCGCGCCGGTGACGGCGGCGCTGCCACCGCCCTGCGCCCTGATCACGGCGGCGACGCCGACGAAGGAGAGGCTGCAGCCCAGGTAGCTGGGCACCCGGCCGCGGGTCGCCAGCAGGAACAGGATGGTCGCGACCCCGGACATCATGATCGCGAGATTGGGGTCGAGCCCCATGAGCACCGGGGCCACGAAGCTCGCCCCGAACATCGCCACGACGTGCTGTGCGCCAAGACCCGCCGTCCTGGGCCAGGACAGCCGCTCATCCGGTTTGACGACGGCTCCGGGGGCGGGCGTACGCCCGTCGCCGTGCAGGGTCCAGCGCACGCCGAGGCCCATGGTTGTGCTCCACTTCATTGCTCAGGGGGGATCGCAGCAATGTTAGTGGCTCGAAAGTGTGTTTCATCCCCCTAAAGATCCTGGAGGCGAGCGATAAGCTCCTCGAGGCCGGCGATCAAAGGTCCTGCAGGTCGGCGATCCGCACGCCCAGCAGCGCGCGCAGCGCCCGCTGCCCGTCCTCGCTGACCCGTAGCGCCCGCTGGCTGCCGATCCGCACACACCACCCCGCGTCCAGCGCGTGCCGGCACAGCGCGGCCCCCGCCACACCGGCCAGATGCGGTCTGCGCTCGGTCCAGTCCAGACAGCTGCGGGCCATCGGCCGACGGCCGCGCGGCGTGCCGGACAGATCGACGCCCAGGTCCCGGAACCAGACCAGACCGGCGTCGGTCAGCGAGAAGCCCGTCGCGCCCTGCAGCAGCCCGCGCTCCAGCATGGCGTCGGTGATCGCCGTGCCGAGCCGCCCGGCGAGATGGTCGTAGCAGGTCCGGGCCCGCGCCATGGCCGCACCGGCGCTGGCGGCGCCCAGCGTCCGGGGAGCGGGCGGCGGCGCGGCGTGGCCGGACAGGTCCTCGATCAGCTGGGCGATCTGCGGCCCCGCCAGCCGTACGTAGCGGTGCCTGCCCTGCCGCTCCTCCGCCAGCAGCCCGCCCTCGACCAGGCGGCTCAGATGCTCGCTCGTGGTCGACGGGGCCACCCCGGCGAGCCGTGCCAGCTCCCCGGCGGTCCAGGCCCGCCCGTCGAGCAGCGCCAGGCAGAACGACGCGCGGGTCTCGTCCGCGAGCAGCGCGGCGAACCGGGCGAGCTGCGGGCCGCGGGAATGGGGCTGCGACATACGCCCATCATGCGCCCCCGACACTTCGGCCCCGGCCGAACTCACGCCTGGCCGCGGCGGGCCACACCTGGGGCGGCCCTCAGGCGCCCCGTCAGCGCGGCGTCGTGCTCGGGGCCGCGGCGTCCGTGTGGCCGTCGCGCGCCGCCGCGCCCGTGTGCTCGGACGACGCGCTTCGCAGCACGCCCGCTCCCACCACCAACCCCAGCGTCAGCACCGCCACCACACCGAACGAGGCCGTCAGCGAGGTCGCGTCGGCGATCGAGCCCATCGCGGCCGGGGCGATCAGCCCCGAGGTGTACGTGATCGTGGCGACGCCCGCGATGGCCTGGCTGGGATTCGGCCCGCTGCGCCCGGCCGCCGCGAAGGCGAGCGGGACGACCACCGCGACGCCGAGGCCGAGCAGGCCGAATCCGGCGATGGCGAGGGCGGGGCCGTTGGCGGTCACGATCAGCACACCGCCGGCCGTGGACAGGACGCCGCCCACGCGTACGGTCCGCACAGCGCCGAAGCGCCCCACCACCGCGTCGCCGACGAGCCGGGCCGCGGCCATGGTGCAGGAGAAGGCCGTGGTGCAGGCGGCGGCGAGGGTGGGGGAGGAGTCCAGGACGTCCCGGAGATAGACCGCCGACCAGTCCAGGCTCGCGCCCTCGGCGAACACCGCGCAGAAGCCGACCGCGCCGATGATCAGCGCCGAGCGGGGCGGCAGGGCGAAGCGGGGCGGCGGGTGCTCCTCGGGGGCGCTGCGCAGATCGAGCACCCAGTGGCAGACGACCGCGCCGATCACGGTGAGTACGGCGGCGGCGAGGCCGAGATGCAGCCGGGCGTCCGCGTCGGCGTGGGCGGCGAGCGTGCCGGCCGCCGAGCCGAGGAGCGCTCCGACGCTCCACATGCCGTGCAGCCCGGACATGATGGAGCGGCCCAGCCGCGTCTCGATCTCCACGCCGAGGGCGTTCATGGCGACATCGGCCATCCCGGCGGAGGCGCCGTAGACGAACAGCGCGGCGCACAGCCAGACCAGGCCGGGCGCGAGCGGGGGCAGCACCAGCGACAGGCACCACAGCGCGATCAGTCCGCGCAGGGCGGCGCGGGCACCGAAGCGGTGGCTGATCCGCCCGGCCAGGGGCATCGCGACGGAGGCCCCGATCGCGGGGAAGACGAGGGCGAGGCCGAGCAGGCCCGCGCTGAGGTCCAGGTGCTCCTGGATCCAGGGGACGCGGGTGGCGAAGTTGCCGGTGACCGCGCCATGGACGGCGAATACGGCCGCCACGGCCACCCGCGCCCGGCGTAGCGCTTTCGCGTCCATATCGCTGTCCATACCCCGCTGCCCGCCCTTCCGGAGACTTTTGGAGACCTTCTGGAGACGCGATTCGACCACGGAAACTATCAGGAAGGCTCCCTGATAGATAGAGTCCATATGAGCGGTACCTCTGAAAGGATCCCGCCATGACGTCGACGCGCGTGCCCCTGGCGGGCCGTATCGCCTCTCCGAGTACGGCGCGGGCGATCAACGACCGCCTCGCCCTGCACCTCCTCAAGGATGAGGGGCCGCTGACCGCCGGCCAGCTCAAGAACCTGACCGGGCTGTCCCGGCCCACCATCGCGGACCTCGTGGAGCGGCTGGGGGACGCCGGGCTGATCGCGGTGGTGGGGGAGACGGGCGCCGAGCGCCGGGGGCCCAACGCCCGGGTGTACGGCATCGTCGCCGACAGCGCGCATGTGGCGGGCGTGGACGTCCGCGCGCGGAGCGTGGCGGTGTGCGTGGCCGATCTGCTGGGCAACACCCTCGCCGAGGCGTCGCTGCCGGTCGCCGCCGACGTCGAGCCCGTGCGGGCCGCCGAGGCCACGGTGGACCTGGTGCGGCGCACCGCCCGGGAGGCCGGGGCCGAGCGGCTGCACCACATCGGCATCGGCGCCCCGGGGCTCGTCGACCCGGCGACCGGCGAACTCGCCGCCACCGACGCCCTGCCCCGCTGGCACCGTGAGCTGAGCGCGGCCCTGCACGGCGGCCTCGGGGCGCCGGTGCTGCTGGAGAACGAGGTCAATCTGGCCGCCGTCGCCGAGCAGCGGCTCGGTGTGGTCCGCGACCGGGACACCTTCGTACTGCTGTGGCTGGGCCATGGTGTCGGCGCGGCCGTCGTGCTCGACCGGGTGCTCAGACGCGGGGCCTCCGGGGGGACGGGGGAGATCGGCTTCATGCCGGTGCCGTGGACGTCCGGGCTGCCGTCCGCGACCGCCTGCGACGGCGGCTTCCACTCGCTCGCGGGCAGCCCCGCGGTCTGTGAACTCGCCCGCGACCTGGGGCTGCCGGCCGACCCGGCGGACGACGCGCGCGCGGCGGAGGCGATCGTACGGGCCGCGGTGGACGAGGGGGAGCGGGGCGAGCCGTTCCTGGACGCGCTCGCGGGCCGGATCGCGGTGGGGGCGGCCGCGGTGTGCGCGGTGCTCGACCCGGGCTGTGTGGTGCTCGGCGGAGAGGTGGGCCGGGCCGGGGGCGCCGCCCTGGCGCGCCGCGTGGAGGACCGGCTGCGGGGTATGTCGCCGCTGCGCACCCAGGTGCGGGCCGGGGTGGTGGGCGGCGGCGGAGTGCTGCGCGGCGCGGTGCTGACCGCCACGGACGCCGCCCAGAACCAGCTGTTCGGCGCCCCTTAGCCGGTCCGCGGCCCAGCGCGGCGGCCAGCCGACCCGGCCGCGGTGCGGATAGTCGGTCCGCGCCCCTTGGCCGGTTCGCGGCCCGGTGCCACGCCGCCCTGGTGCCTCTCCTCCCGCCTCTTCTCGCCGCCGCGGAGTTATGCGCGATCTCTTGTCGTGAGCATGGCCTCCGCATAGCCTGACCCACGATCGCGCTCCTGAATTCTGTTCAGATAGCTGATTGGGGTCCCTCGATGGGTGCATCCTCTCCGGCACGTGGGCCGATCGCCCGCGCCGCCGTCGCCCTCTCCGTGCTCCTCGCCGTCTTCGCCCTCCCCGCCGCCCCCTCCGCCCAGGGCGCCGAACCCGCCCGCCATCCGGCCCCGGTGCCCAAGACCGTGGTGCTCGACGGCCCACGGCTGGCCGTGACCAAGGTGAAGCTGCAGTTGGGAGACGTGCGGCTGAAGCGGACCGTACGCGATCTGACCGCCCAGGCCGACCAGTGGATGAACCAGGGCCCCTGGACGGTCACCGACAAGGACCAGGTGCCGCCCAGCGGCGACAAGCACGACTACTTCAGCCAGGCCCCGTACTGGTGGCCCACCCAGCCGAAGACCGAAGACAATCCGTACGGCTGCCCCTACGTTCAGAGGGATGGCCAACGGAACCCCGACGTGGACAAGATGACGGACCGTCCCGAGGTGGGCAAGGTCTTCGAGTCCGCCTATGAGCTCTCCCTGGCCTGGTACTACACGGGCAAGCGCGGTTACGCCGAGCACGCCGCCGAGATCCTGCGTACCTGGTTCGTCGACCCCGCGACCCGGATGAACCCCAGCCTCAACCACGCCCAGTTCATCCCCTGCAAGTACGACGGCCGCTCGATCGGCATCATCGACTTCTCCCAGGGCTTCACCAGCCTGCTGGACGCCGCCGCCATCCTCGACACCGGCGCCCCCGGCTGGTCCCGCGGCGACCACGACGGCTTCCGCACCTGGAACAAGCAGTTCCTGGACTGGCTGGTGAACAGCGACTTCGGCAAGGAGGAGAGCGCCGCCAAGAACAACCACGGCACGTTCGCCGATATGCAGATCGCCGCCATCGCCGCCGCCGTGGGCGACCGGGACCTGGCCCGCCAGGTCGTCCGCGAGGCCCGCACCAAGCGCGTGGACGCCCAGATCGCGGCGGACGGCACCCAGCCCGGCGAGCTCTCCCGCACCCGCAGCTTCCACTACTCGACCTTCAACCTCGTCGCCTTCACCCGCCTCGCGGCCGTCGGCGAGCACGTCGGCGTGGACCTGTGGCACTACACGGGGCCGGACGGGGCGAACCTCTTCAAGGCCGTCGACGTACTGCTCCCCGCGGCCACCGGGGCCGAGCCCTGGCCGTACCCGGAGCTGGACTTCCGCGCCTACGCGGCCGGCGACATCGTGCACGCGGCGGCCGACGCGGGCGACCGCAAGGCCAAGACGGCGCTCCCCGCGCTCCAGGCGCCGCCCGGCGGCGACCTGTGGGCGCTGCGGCCGGCCGTCGAGCAGCTTGACAGCATCGCCACCACTGGTTGACGGACGGGTGAGGCAAGCCACACTCCCGCGGCCTCAGCTGTGCCGATGTCCCGTGGCACACTGGGGCCGTACCAGTGACGTCAGCGCACTCCGGGGTCGGTGAAAATCCGAACCGGCGGTTACAGTCCGCGACCCGTCCGCTGCCAGCGGCCGGTTGACCAGGTGAAATTCCTGGACCGACGGTGAAAGTCCGGATGGGAGGCAGTGCGCGGCGGGAGTAGTGCACCGGTGCGCCGTGCTCGGCGGCCCGCTTTTTGTGGCGGACCGTATCCCGGCCCAGGCGTTCCCCGATGCCGTCTTTCCGCTTCTGTCATCTCGACAGCCCCGGAGTCCGTGCCCGAAGAGGCAGGAGGACCCGGTGGCCACCACCGCCGAAGCCGAAGCGATGCGCCGTGCCATAGCGCTCGCCGCCCGGGGCCTCGGCCGCACCAGCCCCAACCCCGTGGTCGGTTGCGTCATCCTCGACGCCGACGGCCGTACCGCGGGCGAGGGCTGGCACCAGCAGGCCGGCGGACCGCACGCCGAGGTGCACGCCCTGCGCGCGGCCGGCGAGCGGGCCCGCGGCGGCACCGCCGTCGTCACCCTCGAACCCTGCAACCACAGCGGTCGCACCGGCCCCTGCGCCCAGGCGCTGCTGGACGCCGGGATCGTCCGCGTCGTGTACGCGGTCGCCGATCCCAACGCCAAGGCCGCCGGCGGGGCCGCCACCCTGGCCGCCGCCGGGACCGCCGTCGAGAGCGGACTGCTCGCCGACCAGGCCGCCGCGGTCAACGAGGCGTGGCTGACCTCGATGCGGTTCGGCCGCCCCTTCGTGCTGTGGAAGTACGCCGCGACGCTGGACGGGCGCAGCGCCGCCGCCGACGGCACCAGTCGGTGGATCACCTCCGCCGAGTCCCGCGCCGATGTGCACCGGCTGCGCGCCGAGTCGGACGCCGTGCTGGTCGGCTCAGGCACCCTGCGCGCCGACGATCCGCACCTCGCCGTACGTGGCCAGGGCGGCGCCCGGCAGCCGCTGCGCGTCGTCCTCGACAGCAAGGCCACCATCGCCCCGGACGCCCGGGTCCTGGACGGCACCGCGCCCACCCTGGTCGCCGTCGCCGAAGACGCCCCCGCCGTAAGGCCGGCGGGCGCCGAGACCGTACGGCTGCCGCGCGCCGCGTCCGGTCCTGGCCTGGACATCCCCGCGCTGCTCGGCGAGCTCCACGGCCGCGGGGTCCGCTCGGTCCTGCTGGAGGGCGGCCCCACGCTCGCCGGGGCGTTCCTGGCCGCCCGCGCCGTCGACAAGGTCGTCGGTTATCTCGCCCCCGCACTGCTCGGCGCCGGCGCCCCCGCCCTCGCCGACGCCGGAATCACCACCATCACCCGCGCGCTGCGCCTGGAGTTGACCGACGTCACCAGGCTCGGTCCCGACCTGCGCATCACCGCCGTGCCGGCGCCCACCGCCCCTGTCGCACCCGAGGAGAGCTGAATGTTCACCGGAATCGTCGAAGAACTGGGCGAGATCGTCGCCGTCGAGAACCTGGGCGACGCGTCCCGCTTCCTGGTCAGCGGCTCCGTCGTCACCGAAGGCGCCAAGCACGGCGACTCCATCGCCGTCAACGGCGTCTGCCTCACCGTCGTCGACCTCGAGGACGGCCGGTTCTCCGCCGATGTCATGGCCGAGACCCTGAACCGCTCCAGCCTCGGCGCCCTCGCCGTCGGCTCCCGCGTCAACCTGGAGCGCCCGATGGCGCTCGGCGGGCGCCTGGGCGGCCACCTGGTGCAGGGGCACGTCGACGGCACCGGCACCGTCATCGAGCGCAAGCTCTCCGAGCACTGGGAGATCGTCAAGATCTCGCTCCCCGCCGAGCTGAGCCGCTATGTCGTCGAGAAGGGCTCCATCACGGTCGACGGCATCAGCCTGACCGTCGTCGACGCGGGCCCCGACTACTTCACCGTCAGCCTCATCCCGACGACCCTCGCCCTGACCACCCTCGGCGTCAAGCAGGCCGGCGACCCCGTCAACCTCGAAGTGGACGTGCTCGCCAAGTACGTCGAGCGGCTGCTCGGCAAGGGCGCGGGCGCCCCGGTCGGGACGGTCGCCACGGACGAGGAGGCCGTCGCATGACCGCCCCCGTCGGCGACGTCCAGGAGCCCACGAGCAGCAGCAACACCAGGAAGCAGCGACACATGACCCCCGTGCAGAGCGTGCAGGGCATGCCGGCCGTGCCGGGCCCGCAGAGCGCCCCCGAATGGCCCGACGAACTGTCCCTCGACTCCGTCGAGCGGGCGATCGCCGAGATCGCCGCCGGGCGCCCCGTCGTGGTCGTGGACGACGAGGACCGGGAGAACGAGGGCGACCTCATCGTCGCCGCCGAGAAGGCCACCCCCGAGATCGTCGCCTTCATGATGAGCGAGTGCCGCGGGCTGATCTGCGCCACCCTGGACGCCGCCGACCTCGACCGGCTGCGGCTGCCGCAGATGGTCGAGCACAACTCCGAGTCCATGCGCACCGCCTTCACCGTCTCGGTCGACGCCACCGCCGAACACGGCGTCGGCACCGGCATCTCCGCCGCCGACCGCTCCACCACCCTGCGCCTGCTGGCCGATCCGCACAGCGCCCCCGAGGACTTCGCGCGCCCCGGCCATATCTTCCCGCTGCGCCCCCGCGACGGCGGGGTGCTCACCCGCGACGGCCACACCGAGGCCGGTGTCGACCTCGCCCGGCTGGCGGGGCTGCGCCCGGCCGCCGCGATCTGCGAGATCGCGGGCCCCGACGGCACCATGCTGCGCCTGCCGGAACTGGTCGCCTTCGCCCGCCGGAACGGGCTGGCGATCATCTCCATCGAGGCCCTGATCGCCTACCGCAGGGCCATCGAGCCCACCGTGCGGCGCGAGGCCGAGACCCGGCTGCCCACCGCCTTCGGCGACTTCCAGGCGTACGGCTACCGCTCCACCACCGACGGCGTCGAGCACATCGCCCTCGTCCAGGGCGACATCGGCGACGGCGAGGACGTCCTGGTCCGGATCCACTCCGAGTGCCTGACCGGCGATGTCTTCGGCTCGCAGCGCTGCGACTGCGGCCCCCAGCTGCACGCCTCCCTGGAGCGGATCACCGCCGAGGGCCGCGGCGTGGTGGTCTATCTGCGCGGCCACGAGGGCCGCGGCATCGGGCTGCTGTCCAAGCTGCGCGCATACGAGCTTCAGGAGCTGGGCCGCGACACCCTCGACGCCAACCTCGAACTCGGCCTGCCCGCCGACGCCCGCGACTACGCCGCCGGCGCCCGCATCCTCGCCGACCTCGGTGTGCGCTCGCTGCGCCTGATGACCAACAACCCGGAGAAGACCGCGGCGCTGGTCCGGCACGGGCTGCGGGTCACCGGCCGGGAGCCGATGCCGGTCCAGGCCGGTGAGCACAACCTGCGCTATCTGCGCACCAAGCGCGACCGTATGGGCCACGACCTGCCGTGGCTGGAGAACGGCCGCCCGCAGCCGATGTCCGCCTGCGGCAACCAGTAGCCGTAGCCCCGTACCCGTACGCCCAGCACCACCCGTACCCCAGCGACACCCGCACCAGAGCAACACCCGCACCAAGGAGAGAAGTAGACGTGAGCGGTAAGGGAGCCCCCCAGCTGTCCGTGGAGAACGGCGGAGACCTGCGCGTGGCCGTCGTGGCCGCCCAGTGGCACGCCCAGGTGATGGACGGGCTCGTCGACGGGGCGCGGCGCGCCCTGCGCGAGCTGGGCATCGACGAGCCGACCGTACTGCGCGTACCGGGCAGCTGGGAGCTGCCGGTGGCCGCCAAGGCCCTCGCCGACCGCGGCTTCGACGCGGTCGTGGCCCTGGGCGTCGTCATCCGCGGCGGCACCCCCCACTTCGACTATGTGTGCCAGGGCGTCACCCAGGGCCTCACCCAGGTCAGCGTGGAAACCGGGGTGCCCATCGGCTTCGGCGTGCTGACCTGCGACACCGAGGAGCAGGCCCTGGACCGGGCCGGGCTCGAAGGGTCGAACGAGGACAAGGGCCACGAGGCCGTCACCGCGGCCGTCGCCACCGTCGTCACCCTGCGGTCTGTCGCCTGACCCTGGCGCCGAGTCGGATCGCGTGACCCCAGTAGGATGACGGGCATCATGCCCAAGAAGACGTTCGAGGAGCTCTTCGCCGAGCTTCAGCAGAAGGCCCTCACGGCCGATCCCGCCACCTCCCGCACCGCCGACCTGCTTCAGTCGGGTGTGCACGCCATCGGCAAGAAGGTCGTGGAGGAGGCAGCCGAGGTGTGGATGGCCGCGGAGTACGAGAGCGACGCCGCGGCCGCCGAGGAGATCTCGCAGCTCCTCTACCACCTCCAGGTGATGATGATCGCCCGGGGCCTGACCCTCGACGACGTCTACGCTCACCTCTGAGCACGCCCCACAGCCCCAGCCCTCGCCCACGTAAGGAAAAAGGTCTCATGCTGCGCATCGCCGTCCCCAACAAGGGTTCACTGTCCGAGCCTGCGTCGGCGATGCTCCATGAGGCGGGCTACCGGCAGCGCAAGGACCGCAGGGAACTGGTGCTCGTCGACTCCGAGAACGACGTCGAGTTCTTCTTCCTGCGCCCCCGCGACATCGCCGTGTACGTCGGCTCCGGCCGCCTGGACATCGGCATCACCGGCCGTGATCTGCTGCTCGACTCCGGCTCCCAGGCCGAGGAGATCATGCAGCTCGGCTTCGCCGGTTCCACCTTCCGCTACGCCACCCGGCCCGGTACGGCGAAGGACGTCAGCGAGTTCGGCGGTATGACGGTCGCCACGTCCTTCTCCGGCCTGGTCACCAAGCACCTCGCCGACAACGGCGTGGACGCCGCCGTCGTACACCTCGACGGCGCCGTCGAGACCGCCATCCAGCTCGGTGTGGCCGAGGTCATCGCGGATGTCGTCGAGACCGGCACCACCCTGCGCAACGCCGGTCTGGAGATCATCGGCGAGCCGATCCTGGAGTCCGAGGCCGTCGTCATCCGCCGCACCGGCGCCCCCGCCGACGACCCCAAGGTCCAGCAGTTCCTCCGCCGGATGCAGGGCGTCCTGGTGGCCCGGCGCTACGTGATGATGGACTACGACATCCGCGTCGAGCAGGTGGAGCGGGCCGTGGCCCTCACCCCCGGCCTGGAGTCGCCCACCGTCTCCCCGCTGCACCACGAGGGCTGGGTCGCGGTCCGCTCGATGGTCCCCACCAAGGACGCCCAGCGGATCATGGACGAGCTGTACGACCTGGGGGCGCGGGCCATTCTGACCACCGGCATCCACGCCTGCCGCCTCTGAGCCCCGGACATCCCCGGACATCCCCGCACCAGACCCACCGTTCCTCTCACGGAGAGACCCCACGCCACGTGTCCGCCTCTGAGCCGGCGCCCGCGCAGCCCCCTGCCGGGCTCCCCGCCCTCCCCGTCACCTTCCGGCCGACCCGCACCCGGGCCGTCCTGCTGACCGTGGGGGTCGCCCAGGCCGTCGTCCTCAGCGCGATCGCGCTGCTCCTGGAGCGGCTGAGCCCGGGGGAGAAGCTGACCTTCGTCTTCACCGGTCTGCTGTTCTTCGGGGTGCTGGCGCTGCTCAGCCGGCCCAAGGTGGTCGCCGACGCCGACGGGGTGACCGTGGTCAACCTCGCGACCAAGCGCCGGCTGGCGTGGGCGGAGGTCCTCCGGGTCAATCTGCGGTCCGGTGACCCCTGGGTCTACCTGGATCTCTCCGACGGCACCAGCCTGGCCGCGATGGGCATCCAGCCCGGTATCGCCAAGGCCCGCGCCATCGACGACGCACGCGCTCTGCGGGCCCTGGCCGAGCACCACGGCACACACTGAGGCCGCCCGATCGGCCCTGTCCGGGTACCGGGGCCTGCCCGGAAAGCCGGATCCTTGATTACTCTGTTGCGAGGGCGCTGCCAGTGCCCCGGCCCGTACCACCTGTCCGCGCGCCGTTGTGCGCGCCCTGGCAGGCCCCTGCGACCCGAGGAGTGACTCCCTCCAGAGATGGACGGATCGTCCTGTAGTACCTGCGCCGCCCCTCATCAACCGATGGCGGCGGCATGAGCACCACCCTGTCCCTCCTGCTGCTCGCCGCAGCACTCGTATTGATCCTCGCCAACGGCTTCTTCGTGGCGGCCGAATTCGGTCTGGTCACCGTCGAGCGGCCGGACGCCGAGCGGGCCGCCGCCGAGGGCGACCGCCGGGCCGGCACCGTCGTCGAGTCCCTGCGCGAGCTGTCCTTCCAGCTCTCCGGCACCCAGCTCGGCATCACCATCACCTCCCTGGTGGTCGGCATGCTCGCGGAGCCGGCGCTCGGTGAGCTGCTGACCCCGCCGCTGACCGCCACCGGGCTGCCGCACGGCGCCGTCTCCGGTGTCGCGGTCGTCCTGGGCATGCTGGTCGCCTCCGCCGTCCAGATGATCGTCGGCGAGCTCGTGCCCAAGAACTGGGCCGTCTCCCGGCCGCTTCAGGTCGCGCGGTTCGTCGCCGGGCCGCAGTACGCCTTCGCGCGCTTCTTCCGCCCGGTCATCTCCCTGCTCAACACGGTCGCCAACCGGCTGGTGCGGGCGCTCGGCGTCGAGCCCACCGAGGAGCTGGCCTCCGCCCGCACCCCCGGTGAGCTGGTCTCCCTGGCCCGCCACTCCGCGCGGGCCGGCGCGATCGAGCAGGACACCGCCGACCTGTTCGTACGCACCCTCTCCCTCGGCGACCTGACCGCGCAGCATGTGATGACCCCGCGCGTGCGGGTGAGCGCCCTCCAGTCCTCCGCGACCGCGGAGGATGTGCTCAACCTCACCCGCGCCACCGGTCTTTCCCGCTTCCCCGTCTACCGCGACCGCCTGGACGAGGTGGTCGGCATGGTGCACCTCAAGGACGCCCTCGCGGTGCGCTCGGAGGAGCGGCTGCGCACCTCGGTCGCGCGGATCGCCCAGCCCCCGGTGCTCGTCCCCGAGACGCTGCCCGTCCAGCCGCTCCTGGAACGGCTGCGCAGCGAGCAGCCGATAGCCGTCGTCGTCGACGAGTACGGCGGTACGGCGGGCGTGGTCACCCTGGAGGACATCGTCGAGGAGCTGGTCGGCGAAGTGCGCGACGAGCACGACGACGAGGCCGCGGACAACCCGGACCTGATGCCGGCCCCGGCCGAGGACGGCCGTCCCGCCTGGGAGGCGGACGGCGGCTGCCGCGTCGACACCCTGCGCCGGATCGGCCTGGAGGCGCCGGACGGGCCGTACGAGACGGTGGCCGGGCTGGTCGCCGACCTCCTCGCGCGGATCCCCGCCGTCGGCGACACCGCCGAGCTGCCCGGCTGGAAGCTCTCGGTCCGGCAGGTCGGACACCACCGGGCCGAGCGGGTGCGGATCATACGCACCGGCACTGGCACCGGAGCCGAGGCGGCCGCCGCCACCGGCACACTCACGGCAAGCGGCGCCGCCGGCGGCGCCGGGCGGGGGGCGGAACGATGAGCCTGGTCCAACTTCTCTTCGCCGCTCTCCTGGTCCTCGCCAACGGCTTCTTCGTCGGCGCCGAGTTCGCCCTCGTCTCCGTACGCCGCAGCCAGATCGAGCCGCGCGCGGCGGAGGGCTCGGCCCGCGCCCGTACGGTGCTCACCGGCCTGGAGAACCTGCCGCAGATGATGGCGGCCGCGCAGTTCGGCATCACCATCTGCTCGCTGACGCTCGGCGCGGTCGCCGAGCCGACCGTCGCGCATCTGCTGGAGCCGGTCTTCCACGCCGTCCATCTGCCCAGCGGTCTCGTCCACCCCCTCGGCTACGCCATCGCGCTCGCGGTGGTGGTCTGTCTGCACCTGGTCATCGGCGAGATGGTGCCGAAGAACCTGGCCATGGCGGCCCCCGAGAAGACCGCGCTGTGGCTCGGGCCCGGCCTCGTCACCTTCGCCCGGCTGTGCCGGCCGGTCACCGCGCTGCTCGGCGCCTGCGCCCGGCTGGTGCTGCGGCTGTTCCGGGTGGAGCCCAAGGACGAGGTCGAGGCGGTGTTCACCAGCGAGCAGCTGACCCACCTCGTCGAGGACTCCCGGCAGGCCGGGCTGCTCGACCCGGGCGAGCACGAGCGGCTTGCCGACGCCCTGGAGCTGGGCAGCCGCCCGGTCACGGACGTCCTGCTCGACCCGGCGGGCCTGGTCACCGTCGACCCCTCGGTCACGCCCCGGCAGATCGAGGAGCTGACCGTACGGACCGGCTACTCCCGCTTCCCGGTGCGCGGGGCCGGCGGGGCCTTCATGGGCTATCTGCATGTGAAGGACGTCCTGGACCTGGAGGCCCGGGAGCGGGCCGTACCCCAGCATCTGTGGCGCCCGATCGGGACGCTGCGGGCGGAACTGCCGCTGGACGACGCGCTCACCGTGATGCGGCGGGCCGCCGCGCATCTGGCGGCCGTCGCCGACGCTTCGGGGAAGGTGCTGGGGCTCGTCGCCCTGGAGGACGTCCTGGAGATGCTGGTGGGCGAGGTACGCGACCCCGCCCACCGGGGCGGGACCCGCGACCGCGTGGCCGAGCCCCGCGGCGAGCTGGCGCCTTCGGCGCCGTCGGCTTCCGCGGCCTCGTCGGAGGAGGAGCGGGCGATGGTCGGCTGAGCGCCGCGGCGCCTGCGGCGGACCCCTGCGCCTCCTCGTCCCTTCCCGCAGCTGGACATGCGGCCTTGGCCGCGTGGGAGGCTCCGCCCCGGACCCCGCTCCTCAAGCGCCGGCCTCTCCGGCGCCTGAGGACACGCGGCGGAGCCGCATATCGCTGCTGCGGGAAGGGGCGGGGTGGGGGCTGCATCCGATGTGCGGCTCCGCCGCGCGGGCCCGCCGCAGGCGGCGGGTCACTCCAGCGGCGGGTCCTGCGGGTCGCGGTACATGGGGCCGCGGCCCGAAAGGACCTCGCCGTAGGCCTGCATCAGATCCGGCAGCCGCAGCGTGGCCAGGTCCTCGCGGGTCGGCGTGCCCGTCCAGCCGGACAGCCGCAGATCCCGGTAGGCGCAGCTCTTCTCGTACAGCGTCCGCAGAAACCGCCCGTTGCCCAGCTCGTCGATCCAGCCCTGGTCCACGACGTGCCCGCTGATGGAGCGCAGCTCCTCCACCGCCTCCTCGTCCCACATGTCGCCGTTCTCGGCGGCCAGCACCTCGCCGATCCGGGTGAGCTCCAGCGGGCGGTAGCTGGGGAAGTCGACGCGCGTCGTGAAGCGCGAGCCGAGACCGGGGTTCGCGGCCAGCAGCCGGTCCATGCCCTCGGGGTAGCCGGCCAGGATCACCACGAGGCGGTCGCGGTTGTCCTCGGCGCGCTTGAGCAGCACCTGCAGCGCCTCGTCGCCGTACGCGTCGCCCTTGCTGTAGCCGGAGTTGGACAGGGAGTACGCCTCGTCCACGAACAGCACCCCGCCGAGCGCCGAGTCGATCAGCTCATTGGCCTTCACGGCGGTCTGGCCCAGATACTCGCCGACCAGATCGGCGCGCCCGGCCTCCACCAGATGGTCGCCGCCCAGCAGCCCGAGCGCGTAGAAGACACGGCCGAGGATCCGGGCGACCGTGGTCTTGCCGGTGCCGGAGGGGCCGGAGAAGACGAAGTGCCGCTTGGGCGGCTGGACCGGGAGGCCCTGCCCGGCGCGCAGCCGGGCCATATGGAGCTGTGCCGACAGCGCCCGCACCTGCCGTTTGACGGGCTCCAGGCCGACCATGCGCTCCAGCTCCTGCAGCGCGTTCTCCAGCAGGACGGGGTCGGAGGGGCCGGGCTGCGGGGGCACGCCGATCCGCTCGCGCGGGCCGTCGGGGGTCACCACGGGGGAGCTCACCAGCGGCGAGCCCTCCGGATCCGGGCCGGTGGTGCGCAGCTCGCGGCTGTCCGGCGGATCTGCCGCCACCAGCGGGTCGGGGTCGGTGGCGGCGGCGTCGCGGCCCTCGGCGGCGTCCTGGCTGCCGAGTCCGGCCAGCGATACGGCGGCCAGATCCGCGGTCTCGTCCAGGCCGTCGCCCTCGGCTATGGCCGCCAGCCGGGCCGAGGTGTCCATGAACGTCGGGTCGATGCGGTGCACCGCGCGGTAGAGGGGCAGCGCCGCGGCGCTGCGGCCGGTGCCCTCATGGGCGCGGGCCAGCCAGTAGCGCAGCTCCTTGCGTTGCGGCTGCTCGCTGCGGCAGCGCATCAAGGCGGCGGCGAGCAGCGGTTCGGCCTGGCCGAACATCTCCAGGCGCACCCGGGCCATCCCGCCGAACAGCCCCGCCTCGATACCCAGTAACGGATCGTCCAGCAGCGGTTCGGTGTGCCGCACCAGCTGCTCCCAGTCCTTGACCAGATAGGCCCGGCAGGCGTGCAGAAAGCGCGCCTGCGGATCGGCCTCGACGGGCGGGCAGCCGGCCAGGGCCCGGTCCAGCTCGGGTACGTGGCGGCCGTCGAGCCAGTGGGAGGCGTGCGCGAGCAGCAGGTCCCGGCTGGTCTCCAGCACCGGCTGAACCCACCAGCCCAGCCAGTACCAGGAGTTCAGGGTGCGGTGGTGGCGGGCGCGCTGCTCGCCGAAGCGGTCGCGGTGCCGGTACATCCGGAGCAGCGCGGTCGTGGTGTCGGCCCGCAGCGCGTGCAGGCCGAGCCAGGCGTCGGCCATTCCGGGGTCGTGCCGCACCGCGGCCCGGAACTCGTCCTCGGCCTGCGCGTATGCGCCCATGGTGTACGCGTCGACGGCGCGCAGCCAGGCGAGATCGGCTGGGGCGTGCGAACTCTGCGTGCCGAAATCCATCACGTCCCCCACAAACCCTGCCCCCGTGGTTGCCGCAGGGGCGGCTGCCCCGTTTTCGCATCGTACCTGCGCAGGCCGCATGGGCCGAGGGTGCCGCACGGCTGTTCGTGTCCAACTTGCCTGGCCGGGCGGCGTGCGCGGGGGCGCACATGGGGCGCGAAAGGCCGGAAGACGCTGGTCACCGAGGGTGAGGGGGGTGCGGAGCAAAAGCGGCGGAAAGGGACTTCCGGCGAACCCCCGGAGGGGTCCCCGGACAGGACGAAGCCCCCGATCACGGGGGAACAACCGGGGGCTTCGCGATGTGGGGCGACTCGTACGAGTCGCACATTGAGAACGTAAGACCTGTATGGGCCCCGGGTCAAGCCGAGTTGAGGCGCGCGTCGCGGGTCTGCGGCGCCGGTTGGGTGCGGCCCGGACCCTCGCGGTTACGCAGTGTGAGGTCGAGGGGAGGTTCGGACCGCCACGGCAGGCCCCGCCAGCAACTCGTACCCCTCTTTTCGCTGCACTACCAGAGTTTCGGCGTACGGGCGCGAAGGGTCCACGGCGAAATGCGCTCGCTCGGCGGGAAGCCAGCCGTCCCAGAATGTGGACAGCTCCGGTCCGTCCCGCAGCTGTCCCCGCCGCCAGGACTCCGCGTCGGGCACCTCCATCCACAGCAGCCGCGCGAGATACGGGCGCAGGGAGCGGCGGCCGGTGCCCACGCCCTCGATCAGCACCACGGGAGCCGGGGCGAGCCGCCGCCGGTCGGCCGCGAAGCGGCGCTCCACCCAGTCGTACGCGGCGTACCGGGCGGCGGCGCCGCGGGCGAAGGGGGCGAGGACCTGCTCGCGCAGCCGCCCGGTCCAGGCGAACAGCTCCTCATGGGTGGCGAGGTCGTCGGTGTGCAGCACGGGGGCGCCGCCGAGCGCCGCCGCCAGCCGCCCGGCGAACGTGGTCTTACCGGACCCCGCGTGCCCGTCCACCGCGACCAGCCGGACCGGCCCGCACGAGGGCGGCAGCGCGCGCAGCCGCCCGGCCAACGCGTCGAGTGTGTCGGGGGCGGCGGGGGTGGTGGCTATGTGAGAGAGGTCCATCGCCGACCACCTTACGGCCGGGGCCCAGAGCTGGTCGCGCCGCCGTATTCGGGCTCTGTGCGCACCCCGCTTCACTCCAATGGTCCACACCAATATTGATGAGGTGCCGCACCGGGAATCACTGGCCTGACACCATTCGCAGCGGCCATAGTTGTGCGACTGTCGCGCACCCGCGGCCCACCCGGACGACGACTGGGGGAACCCCGTATGACCAGATCCGGAGACGGATTCACACCTCGCCGCACCGTGCTCGCCGCCGCCATCGCCGTCACCTCGGCGACCGCGCTGTCCGGCACGGGCGCCGCGGCCGCCGAGGCGGTGCGCCCGGCGGGCCGGGCCGCCCGTAGAGCCGCCGCCCCCGCCATCGGCTACCACGGCTGGACCAGCCTCGCCGACTGGCGGGCCGGAGCGGGCGACGGCATCCGCGCCGAGGCCGGAGCCCGCCCCGGCGTGGTCATCTCCCGCCCCGCGGGCACCGCCGACTACGCCGATCCGCACACCGGCACCACCGCCGCCTGGGAGTACGCGACCTGGACCTCCCCTGAGCACACCCTGGCCCATCCGGCCACCGAGGTGATCGTCTCCTGGAACGCCCGCACCCCGGCCGGTACCTGGATCCAGGCCGAGCTGAAGGGCACCTACTCCGACGGCACCGACACTCCCTGGTATGTGATGGGCCGCTGGACGTCCGGCGACGGCACCGACTCCATCCGGCGGACCTCGGTCGACGACCAGAGCGACGGCAAGAGCGCGGTGTGGACCGACACCTTCTCCGTCGACGACGCGGCGAGCGGGCTGCGGCTCGCCTCGTACCAGCTGCGGCTCACCCTCTACCGCAAGCCCGGCAGCGGCCTGACGCCCAAGGTCTGGCGCGTGGGCGCGATGGGCTCGGACGTCCCCGACCGCTTCGAGGTGCCCGCCTCCACCCCGGGCCTGGCCGGCGGCCGGGAGCTGCCCGTGCCGCGCTACTCGCAGGAGATCCACAAGGGCCAGTACCCGGAGTACGACAACGGCGGCGAGGCGTGGTGCAGCCCCACCTCGTCCCAGATGATCGTCGAGTACTGGGGCCGTAAGCCCACCGCCGAGGACCTGGCCTGGGTCAACCCCGACTACGCCGATCCGCAGGTCTGCCACGCCGCCCGGTACACCTTCGACTACCAGTACGAGGGCTGCGGCAACTGGCCGTTCAACGCCGCGTACGCCGCCACGTACCGCGATCTGCAGGGCGTGGTCACCCGGCTCGGCTCGCTGAACGACGCCGAGAAGCTGATCGCCGCCGGCATTCCGGTGATCACCTCCCAGTCCTTCCTCAAGGAGGAGCTGACCGGGGCCGGTTACGGCACCGCGGGCCATCTGATGACCGTGATCGGCTTCACCGCCGACGGCGACGTCATCGCCAACGACCCGGCGTCCGCCGACAACGCGGCGGTCCGCCACGTCTACAAGCGGCGCGAGTTCGAGACGATCTGGCTGCGCACCAAGCGCTACAACGCCCAGGGCAAGGTGGCCTCCGGCACCGGGGGCGTGTGCTACCTGTACTTCCCGGCCAAGCCGACCGCGAGCCAGCGCCGGGCCCTGCAGGAGCTGGGCATCCGCTGAGCCCACCGGCGGCGCCCGGCCCCGGCCCTGCGGCCCCGGGCGCCGCCCTCCGCCCTTCTACGCCCCGCCTCGGCCATGATCCGAGGTGCGGGCGGCCCTCCGGCTGCCCATCCTGGACAGGGGGAGGTCGTCGCCCCAGCGCGAGGAAGGGTGAATGTCCATGGCCACCCAGCCCGAGCCGCCCGCCTGATGACAGGCGAGGCGATCCCGTTCGAAACCCCGGACCTGTACGGCGCGTTCCCGCGGCTGACCGAGGAGCAGATCGGGTTCCTGGACGAGCACGGGATCCGCGTTCCTGTCGAGCCCGGACAGGTGCTGATCCGTGAGGGCGAGCGGGTCACCGAGTTCATGGTGGTCCTGCGCGGCTCGGTGGCCGTCGTGGAGGACTTCGGCGACCCCGGGGAGCGGGTCCTGCGGGTACACGGCCCCGGCCGCTTCCTCGGCGAGGTGGGGCTGCTCAGCGGCCAGGCCGCCTTCACCACCTCCCAGGCCCGCGAGGCCGGGGAGATCCTGTCCGCGCCGGTCGACCGGGTGCGCGTGCTGGTCGCCCGCGACCCCATCCTCGGCGACCTCATCCTCCGTGCCTACCTGGGCCGCCGCGCCCTGCTGGTCGGCGCGGGCGCCGGCTTCCGCATCATCGGCTCCCGCTATTCGCCGGACACCCGCAGGCTCCGCGAGTTCGCGGCCCGCAACCGGCTGCCGCACCGCTGGATCGACCTGGAGGCGGACCAGGAGGCCGAGGCGGCGCTGCGGCGGTTCTCCATCAGGCCCGAGGAGACGCCGATCGTCATCTGGCGGGAGCGGGAGCTGCTGCGCAACCCCAGCAACGCCGAGCTGGCCCGGCTCATCGGCCTGACCGCCCCGCCGACCGCGGAGGAGGGCCGCTGCGATGTGCTCGTCATCGGCTCCGGCCCGGCCGGGCTCGCGGCGGCCGTGTACGGGGCCTCCGAGGGGCTGTCCACCGTCGTGATGGACGCGACCGCCACCGGCGGCCAGGCCGGCACCTCGTCCCGGATCGAGAACTACTTCGGCTTCCCGTCCGGGATCTCCGGCGCCGAACTCGCCGAGCTGGGCGTCTTCCAGGCGCATGAGTTCGGGGCCGCGGTCCGTGTCCCGGCCGAGGCGACCGCGCTCGCGCCGGACGACGGCCGGTACCGCGTCGCCCTGGCCGACGGCGGCGAGGTGATCAGCCGCAGCATCGTGCTGGCCACGGGCGCCCGGTACCGCCGCCTGGACGTGCCGGGGATCGAGCGCCTGGAGTCCGCCGGCGTGCACTACGCGGCCACCGTGTGCGAGGCCCAGCAGTGCCGCGCCGACCCGGTCGCCGTGGTCGGCGGCGGCAACTCCTCGGGCCAGGCGGCGCTCTTCCTCGCGGACCATGTGCCGCGCGCGTATCTGCTGGTCCGGGGCGCCGACCTGAGGGCCAAGATGTCCCGCTACCTCATCGACCGGATCGAGCGCCACCCCCGGGTGAAGGTGCTGTGCAACACCGAGGCGCGCGAGGTGATCGGCGAGGACGCGCTGCGGGCCGTCGTGGTGGAGAACAACCTCTCCGGCGAGCGGCGCAAGCTCGACGTCCGCGCACTGTTCTGCTTCATCGGGGCGGTACCCCGCACCGCCTGGCTGGCCGGCTCCCTCGCCCTGGACGACCGCGGCTTCGTGGTCACCGGCGCCCCGGCGCGGGCCCGGGCGGGACCCGCGGTCTGGGAGGGCCATGACCGCGGCACCATGCCCCTGGAGACCAGCCTGCCGGGGGTGTTCGCGGCGGGCGACGTACGCGGCGGCTCGGTCAAACGGGTGGCCTCGGCCGTCGGCGAAGGGGCGATGGCGATCCACCAAGCCCATGAACACCTCAGCCACCTCGCCACCTATGCTCCGCCCGGCCCGCCCCTCGAGCCGGACGGTGGACACAACACATCCGCAGATCACCGAGAGGACGGAGGTGATGGGCGATGAGCATGCCCGTCCGACGTACGCGAAACGAGGGCGCGCTGGAGCGCCAGCGCGGCTGGGCCCGCAGCCCGCTGGCCGAATTCGACGATCTGCTCAACCAGATGGGCGGTCTGCTCGAATCCGCGGTCGGCGGCACGATGCCAGGCGCCGCCCTGGCGGCCTGGACGCCGTCCGCCGACGTGTCCGAGACCGACGAGTCCTACCACGTGCAGATCGAGCTCCCAGGCGTCAGCCGGCAGGACGTCGATGTCGAGGTGAGCGGGCCGGAACTGGCCGTTTCGGGGGAGATCAAGGAACGGGAGAGCAAGGGCGTCCTGCGCCGCACCACGCGCCGTACCGGCCGCTTCGAGTACCGGATGCGGCTGCCGAGCGAAGTGAACACCGAACGCGTCAAGGCGAGCATGTCCGACGGGGTGTTGTCGATCGACGTCCCCAAGGCGGAGACCACCAAGCTCCGCCACATCGAAATCACCGAGGCCGGCGAGAGCGGGGGCCGCTGAGCCCGCCGAAGGAGGCTTCGTCCCGCGGTGGGACCCGCCCCTTCGGGTGTGTTCCGCCGCGGCCGGCGGACGAACGCGGAACGCCGCGGACGAACGCAGCAGGACGTCAGTAAGGACGGCAGAAGGACAACGAGATGGTTGCGACAGGCTTTTCCTCGTTCGACACCATGGTCGACAAGGCCAACCGGCTTCTGAAAGAGATCGAAGAGGCGTACGGCTGGCCCAAGGAGCGCCGCAAGCAGTCGTACGCGGCCCTGCGCGCGGTGCTGCACCATCTGCGGGACCGGCTCCCGGTCGACGAGGCCGTGCAGTTCGGCGCGCAGCTCCCGACCTTGTTGCGGGGCGTCTACTACGACGGGTGGCGGCCCGCGCACACACCGGTGAAGATGAACAGCGAAGAATTCTTCAGACGGGTCCGCGCGGACTTCCCGTACGCGATCGAAGGTGACACCGAGCAATTGGTGCGCACCGTTCTGCAAGCCCTCGAGCATCATGTCAGCGAAGGCGAGTGGAATGATCTGAAGGCGCGGTTGCCGTCGTCGCTGGCCTCCGTCATCCCTTAGCGCCGCGGGTAATTGCCCGGCTCCTCCCGGCTTTTCCGTTCCTGACGCCGAAAATGACCAAGAAGCGGACTAGTGATTTCCACTTCACGCTCCACAACGGACGGTTGATCAGTAATCTCGGCTCAGCAGCGGGTTGCCCTGCCGCTATTCGTCATGCTCCACTTCCCCGAGGACGCGGACGACCCTGAGGGCGGCCCCGGAAGCCGGAAGAGGGCGAGGAAGTGCAGGACGTGTACTGGCGGCCAAAGGGCGACGACGGAGACGACGGAGCAGGCGAGGACGCGGCGGCTCATGGCGGCCGCACCGCGGCGGGGCCCGCGATATGACTTCCGGGCCGGGCGGCGGGCGGAGACCGAGCGACACGGGGGAGAGCACGGCGGCGGATGACGCCCGGATCAGGCGGTTCGCCGAGGTCTGGAGCCGCGCTGTCCACCCGGTGGCGGCGACGACGCTGACCCGTGCCGAATTCGAGGCGCGCCTGGTGCCGTTGGCCCGGCGGCTGAGCGACGCGCTCGGCTCCCAGCCCTTCGACACCGCCCCGGCGTACGAGGTCGGGGCCGCGCTGGTGGGCGCGCAGTGCACCGAACCCGAGGCGCTGCCGGCGATCCTGGGCGCGATCGACGGCCATCTGGTGTCGCACTGCCCGCCCGGAGACCTGGCCGAGCCGATGGCCGAACCGATGGCCGGGCCCATGGCCGGGCCCATGGCGGAGGACGAGGCGCGAGCCCGCTGCACCCGGCTCCAGCACGCCCTCGCCGCCGGTTTCGTCCGCGAGCTGAGAAAGCGCGAACGCGATCAGCACGAGGCCATCTCACGCGCCGCCGAGGCCGCCCGCACCGAGGCCGAGAAGGCGCTGTACGCCAGCGAGGCCAAGTTCCAGGCGGTGTTCGAAGGCGCGGTCATCGGCGTCGGGATCTGCGGCCTCGACGGCGAGATCCTGGTCGTCAACGACGCCATGGCCCGGATGTTCGGCGGTATGGACTTCTTCCGCCCCGGCCGCAATGTCAACGAGTTCGTCCACCCCGACGACGCGCCCGGAGTCCACGAGATCTACCGCGAGTTGGTGACCGGCCGGCGCGAGCACTTCCGCATCGAGAAGCCCCACTACCGCGACGACGGCAGCGTGCTGTGGACCAATCTCACCGTCACCCTGCTCCGCGACTCGACCGGCGCCCCGCAGTACCAGCTCACCCTCGCCGAGGACATCACCGAGCACCGGCTGCTGCGCGAGCGGCTGCGCTACGAGGCCACCCACGACGAGCTGACCGGGCTGCCCAACCGCACCCTGTTCCTGGAGCGCCTGGACAAGTTGCTGGCCGGCGAGGCCGACGCCGAGCGCTTCGGCGTGTGCTACCTGGACCTGGACGGCTTCAAATCGGTCAACGACAGCCTCGGACACATCGCGGGCGACCGGCTGCTCAAGGCCGTTGCCGAGCGGCTGCGGGACTGTGCGGCCGCCCCCGGCGAGCTGCTGGCACGCGTGGGCGGCGACGAGTTCCTGGCCCTGGTCACCGGCCCCACGGCCCAGCAGGACTCCGCCGCGCTCGCCCGCCGGATGCTCGACGCCCTGGCGGAGCCGGTCCGCGTCGACGGCCGTGAGCTGCTGGTACGCGCCAGCATCGGCGTCGTGGACGGGCTGGCCGGCGAGCTCAGCCGGGCCGAGGTGCTGCGCAGCGCGGACATCACGATGTACCGGGCCAAGGCGGCCGGCGGCAACCGCTTCGAACTCGCCGACGCCGACTCCAACGCCCAGGTCATCGCGCGCCACAGCCTGACCAACGGTCTGCCCGCGGCCCTGGAGCGGGGCGAGTTCTTCATCGAGTACCAGCCCCTGGTGCGGCTGGCCGACGGCACCGTACGCGGCGCCGAGGCGCTTGTCCGCTGGCTCCACCCCAAGCACGGCGTCCTCGGCCCCGACCAGTTCATCCCGCTGGCCGAGGACACCGGGCTGATCGTGCCGCTCGGCCGCTGGGTGCTGGAGCAGGCCGCCCGGCAGGCCCGCGACTGGCAGGACGCCGCCACGGACGACGGCGGCCAGCTGCGGGTCAACGTCAACCTCTCGCCCTGCCAGCTGAGCCACCCCAGCCTGGTCTCCGACACCGTGGCCGTCCTGGAGGACGCGGGTCTTTGCCCGAGCGCGCTGTGCCTGGAGGTGACGGAGAACGACCTGATCGACGTGGACGAGGACGCGCTGCGCCCGCTGCGCCAACTCGCCGACCTGGGCGTGGACATCGCCCTGGACGACTTCGGCACCGGCTACTCCAACCTCTCGTATCTGCGCCGGCTGCCGGTCTCCACGCTCAAACTCGACCGCTCCTTCACCCGGGGCATGCAGCGGGCCCCGATCGACCCGGTCGACGTCAAGATCGTGGAGGGCATCGTCTCGCTCGCCCACACACTCGATCTCGCGGTGACGGTGGAGGGCGTGGAGACCGCGGTCCAGGCCGAGTGCCTACGGGGCCTGGGCTGCGACACCGCCCAGGGCTGGTACTACGCCCGCCCGGGCCCGCCCGAGCGCCTGCACACCCTCGCCCTGGCCGACGCGAGCTGACGCGGGGCCACGCCCGCTGCAGGGGGATGGAACAGACCCCCCGCCGCGGGCGGCGGCCTCGTCAGCCCGGTGGGTCGAGCAGCCGGGAGCGGATCAGAAACCGGACGCCCTCCGGGGCCTCCAGGGAGAAGCCGCTGCCCCGCCCCGGCACCACGTCCACCGTCAGATGCGTATGCCGCCAGCGCTCGAACTGGTCGGCCGACATCCAGAACCCGACCGGCTCGGCGACGCCCTCCACCGCCAGCGATCCGAGCAGCACATCCGCCGCCCCGGTACGGAACTCGCCCAGCGGATAGCACATCGGCGCGCTGCCGTCGCAGCAGCCGCCCGACTGATGGAACATCAGCGGGCCGTGCGCCTCGGTCAGCCGCCGGATCAGCTCCGCCGCGGCCGGGGTCAGCGCGACCCTCGCGACCCGGGAATCCGCGACACACTCAGAGTCGGCCATCAGAAGAAGCCGAGCTTCTTGGGGGAGTAGCTGACCAGCAGGTTCTTCGTCTGCTGATAGTGGTCCAGCATCATCTTGTGGGTCTCGCGGCCGATACCGGACTGCTTGTAGCCGCCGAACGCCGCATGCGCCGGGTAGGCGTGGTAGCAGTTGGTCCACACCCGGCCCGCCTGGATGGCGCGCCCGGCGCGGTACGCGGTCGTGCCGTTACGGGTCCATACGCCCGCGCCAAGCCCGTACAGCGTGTCGTTGGCGATCTTGATCGCGTCGTCGAAGTCGGCGAACGGGGCCACGGCCACCACCGGACCGAAGATCTCCTCCTGGAAGACCCGCATATGGTTGGCGCCCTCGAAGACCGTGGGCTCCACGTAGTAGCCGCCCGCCAGCTCGCCGCCCAGGTCCGCGCGGGCGCCCCCGGTCAGCACCCGGGCGCCCTCCTGACGGCCGATGTCCAGGTAGGACAGGATCTTCTCCAACTGGTCGTTGGAGGCCTGGGCGCCCAGCATGGTGTCGGTGTCCAGCGGATGGCCCTGGGTGATCTTCTCCGTACGGGCCACGGCCGCGGCCATGAAGTCCCGGTAGTGGCCCTGCTGCACCAGGGCGCGCGAGGGACAGGTGCACACCTCGCCCTGGTTGAGGGCGAACATGGCGAACCCCTCCAGGGCCTTGTCCAGGAAGTCGTCGTTCTCGGCCGAGACGTCGTCGAAGAAGATGTTCGGGCTCTTGCCGCCGAGCTCCAGCGTCACCGGCTTCAGATGCTCGCTCGCGTACTGCATGATCAGCCGCCCGGTGGTGGTCTCGCCGGTGAAGGCGACCTTGGCCACGCGCGCGCTGGAGGCCAGCGGCTTTCCGGCCTCCACACCGAAGCCGTTGACGATGTTGAGCACGCCGGGCGGCAGCAGATCGGCGACCAGGCTCAGCCACAGGTGGATGGAGGCCGGGGTCTGCTCGGCGGGCTTCAGGACCACCGCGTTGCCCGCGGCCAGCGCCGGGGCGAGCTTCCACGTGGCCATCAGGATCGGGAAGTTCCACGGGATGATCTGGGCCACCACACCCAGCGGCTCATGGAAGTGGTACGCGACCGTGTCGTCGTCGAGCTCCGAGAGGCTGCCCTCCTGCGCCCGGATCGCCCCCGCGAAATAGCGGAAGTGGTCGATGGCCAGCGGGATGTCGGCGGCCAGCGTCTCGCGCACCGGCTTGCCGTTCTCCCAGCTCTCGGCGACCGCGAGCGCTTCGAGATTCTCCTCCATACGGTCGGCGATCCTCAGCAGCACCGAGGCGCGCTCGGCGGGCGAGGTGCGGCCCCAGGCGGGGGCCGCCGCGTGTGCGGCGTCCAGGGCGCGCTCGACGTCCTCGGCGGTGCCCCGGGCGATCTCGGTGAACGGCTGCCCGTTGACCGGGGTCGGGTTCTCGAAGTACCCGCCCTGCTTGGGCGGCACATACTCGCCGCCGATCCAGTGGTCGTAGCGCGGCTGGTAGCTGACGACCGAGCCCTCGGATCCCGGGCTTGCGTAACGAGGCATGGGCGGCCCTCCCAGTTCGTCGTGTGCGTGAGTCGTGTGCGTGAGGGGTTACGTCGGCGGTCAGGCTAGAGGCCGGTACGTTGCACAGACGTTGCGCGCCGCACCGGCCCCCGGGGGCCGTCAGCGTACGGGCCGCCGTCGGCCGTCAGCCCGTACGCCGCGCGCAGCCGCCGCACCCGCGGCAGCAGCGACGCCCGGCCCTGGGCGTGCGCCGGAAGGGCCGCCAGCAGGGCCTCACCGGCCTCCAGGTCCTCCTCGCCCCACGGCGTACGGGCCCACCACCGCAGCAACTCCAGGTCGCCGCAGGCCAGCACGGTGCGACGGATGTCCTCCTCCAGGATCCGGCGCATCCGGCACACCCCCGGCGCCTCCGACAGCGGCAGCAGCGGCCCCGCGTACGCGCGCACCGCCGCATGCGCGTTCCCCGCCGCCAGTTCCTCCGCCACGGCCGCCACATCGGCCCGCACCGGCGCGCACAGCCGGTAGGGGCGCGAGCCCAGCAGCGGCCCCACCAGGCGGCGCAGCCGCGACAGCTCCGCGCGCAGGGTGACCGGGGAGAGCCGGTCCGCCTGCTCCCCGTACAGCTCCAGGGCCAGCCGGTCGCCGCTCAGGCCCTCCGGATGGGCGGCCAGCAGCACCATGATCTCGCTGTGCCGCGGCCCGAGCCGCAGCCGCCGCCCCTCCGTCAGCAGCAGCGCCTCGTCCCGCCCCAGCGCCGTGAGCAGCACCCGCGGGCCCGCCGCGCGCGGCGCCTCGGCCGCCAGCTGCGCCTCGGCGGCCCGCGCGGTCGCCTGGACCAGGGCCAGGCTGTGCGGGGCCGCCAGATGGTCGCCGCCGGTGATGTCGACGGCGCCCAACAGCCGCCCGGTGCGCGGATCGTGCACCGGGGCGGCGGCGCAGGTCCAGGGCTGCACCGCGTGGTGGTAGTGCTCGGCGGCGAAGATCTGCACCGCGTGGTCCACGGTGAGCGCCGTGCCCGGCGCGTTGGTGCCCGCGTGCCGTTCGTCCCAGCGCGCCCCCGCCACGAAGTTCATCCGCTCGGCCTCGTGCCGTACGCCGGTGTGCCCCTCCACCCACAGCATGCGGCCCTGCTCGTCACAGACCGCGAGCAGATGCGCGCCGTCGTGGGCGATGGTGCCCAGCAGCTCGCGGAACAGCGGCATCACCCGGGCCAGCGGATGGTCCGCGCGGTACGCCTCCAACTCGGCGTCCGCCAGGTCGATCGGCGCCAGCCCCTCCTGGCCCACCCGCGCTCTGGCCGAACGCCGCCAGGAGTCCGCCACCACCGGGCGGACGGCCGACGAGACCGCCCCCTCGGTCACAAACGCCTCATGGGCGCGGCGCACCGCGCGGACGCGTTCCGCCGGATCCGCGCCCGACGCCATCGCCAGCCAGGGATTGCCCACAGGTCCTCACTCGAGGTCACGGTCGGTCAGGTCGGCGACGGGCGGCGCGGGCGGGCCGAGCCGCACCGGACGCCCCGATTCCTCACACTCTCCCGCGCGCGGGCCTGCCCGCAAGAGCCGGGACGCTGCCCCCTCTTTTTGAGGCTCGGTCCGCGCCGAACATGCTCAACTTCCGCGCCCCTGGCGGCGCCGGGGACGGGCCGGGTGCAACGATGTGCACGTCATGGAAGCGGGCCTCGTACTGCGGGCGCTGCGAACCGCGGTGTTCGCAGCGGTCTGCGTGCTGCTCGCGGCGCTCGGCCACGCCCTGATGTCGGGGGCCGCCGTCCCGTGGTGGGTGGTCGGCGCCGCCTTGCCGGTCACCTGCGGTGCGGCCTGGTGCCTGACGGGGCGCGAGCGCGGGCCGCTGGCCGTGATCGCCGCGACCGTGGGCGCGCAGACCGCGCTCCACGTCGCGTTCATGCTCGCGCAGGACTCCATGGCCGGTGCCGGTGCCGGTGCCGGTGCGACGCCAATGCGCATGCCCATGCCGTCCGGGCATGCCCACCACATGGCCCACGCCCATGACGCCATGGCCTCGGCGCCGCTGCCCGGGGGCCAGGGGTACGGCGCGCTCGGCATGTGGTCCGCGCACCTGCTGGCCGCCCTGCTGTGCGGAATGTGGCTCTCCGGCGGCGAACAGGCCGCGTTCCGGCTGGTGCGGACCCTGGCCGTCGGCCTCTTCGTACCCCTGCTGACCCTGCTCTACGGCGCCCCGCGCGTGCCCGCGCGGCCCCGCGTACGCCCCGTGCGGCACGGCGGCCCTCAGCGGCTACGACGGCTGCTGCTCGCCCATGTCATCGCCACCCGTGGTCCACCGCCCGGAGCCGCCGTCCTGTGACGGACGGCGGCCGACCAGGCCCACCACGTCACCGGACCGCCCGCAGGGCCGTCCGGACTCCAGGAAGGACCGCAGGCGATGACCCCTGCCCGTATCCCGGCCCCCTGGCCGGTACCCGCGCTCGCACGGTCACGGCCCGTCGAGACCGGCCGCGAGCTCCCGCAGCCGCCGCGCCCGCTCGCCCCAGCGGCGGCACTCCGGGCACTCCAGCAGATGGGCGTCGAGCACCGCGTCCGGGACCTCCGGCGGCGGCGCCTCGCCGTCGACACGGGCCGACACGGCGACCCGGAACTGAGCACAACACACCCCCACATGGTCCCCGATGCCGCGGAGGGCCACGATGTCTGACCGCGACGACGAGACCCTGACCTCCTGGGCGCTCGCCGCGGGCGGCGGCGACCCCGAGGCCGTGGACCGCTTCGTACGGGCCACCCGGCGCGATGTGTGGCGGTACGTCCACCGGCTCAGCGACGACCCGCACGCGGCCGACGACCTCGTCCAGGAGACCTATCTGCGCGCGCTGCGCGGACTGCCCCGCTTCGAGGGCAGATCCTCGGCGCGCACCTGGCTGCTGTCGATCGCCCGCCGGGCGGTCGTGGACCGGCTGCGCCGCAACGCGGCCAGGCCGCGCGCCGCCGACACCGACGACTGGCAGGCGGCGGCCGAGCGGGCCCAGCGCCGGGCGGCGCCGGACACCGGCTTCGACGAGGGGGTGGCCCTGACCCAGCTGCTCGCCCTGCTGCCGTACGACCGGCGCGAGGTATTCGTCCTCACCCAGTTGCTCGGGCTGCCGTACGCCGAGGCCGCGCTCGTCGTCGGCTGTCCGGTGGGCACGGTCCGCTCCCGGGTCGCCCGGGCGCGGGAGGCGCTGATCGAGCAACTGGCGACGGCTGAGCGGGTCGCTTCCGGCGCGGCTGAGCTGCCAGGTGGCGTGGCTGGGCGTCGTGGTGTGGCCGAGCCGGCCCGGTTGGCCTGCGCGACCTGCTCGGCTCGCGAGGCCCGGGAGACCCGCGAGGCCCGGGCCGGCCGGTCCGGCAGGCCCGCCCGCCTCGGGATGCCCGAGCCGGTCGGCTCGCGCTAGCCGGGCAGGCCAGGGACGTGCTCCAGGACGAGCACCGCCGCATCGTCCTGGAGCCGCCCCTTCGTATGGGCGTCCAGGTCCTTCCTCAGCCGCCCCAGCAGCTCGGGGGTCGGCAGCGAGGCCCAGCCGCTCAGGCGGTCGGCCAGGGGGTAGAACTCCCCGGTGGGGCAGCGCGCCTCGGTCACCCCGTCCGTACAGGCGAGCACCCGGGTGTCCGGCTCGATCGGGATCCGCTGGACGGGGCGCGGGGCGCCTGTCAGATCGCCGAGGCCGAGCGGCAGACCGGGCTCCGCCGAGTCCAGTTCGTCGACCGTGCCGTCGGCGTGGAGCAGATACGGCTGGACGTGTCCGCAGTCGATCAACACCATGAGCGCGGTGTCCCCGGGATCCGAAGCACCGGGCCGGGTGTCCGCCGGGGATTCGGGCACGGGGGCGGGATCGTCCCGCTCCACCCCGAACACCAGGGCCGTCACAAACCGCTCCTCCTCGCTCCCGTTCCGCTCCCGCGTATGCGACGAGTTGTAGCGGCGCAGCCCCACCTCCATGGCGTCCACCCCGTCGCTCAGGCTCCGCAGGTGGTACGCGGCCTCCCGGAACGCGGTCAGCACCGCCGCCCCCGCCCCCAGGGTGCGCAGCCCCTTGCCCTGTACATCGCCGATCAGCACCCGGGCCCCGTACGGAGTGTCGACGACCTCGTAGATGTCGCCGCCCACCAGCGCGCCCTGCTGTGAGGAGACATAGAAGCCGTCCACGACCACGTCGCTGCCGCGCAGCGGGAGCTCGCGCAGCAGGGCGCGCTGTGCCGCCTCGCCGGTGGCGCGGACCTGGGTCAGCAGCTCTTCGCGGTCCCGCAGCAGCCGCGCGACGGCGATGCTGGCACCGACCATGAGGGTGTTGCCGAGGACCGAGGCGACGCGGTTGAGGGGGACCAAGGTGTCGGGGATCACGCCGTGGGTGATGGCCATGACGACGAGGTCGAGCAGGCCGAGCACCAGCGTCTGGCGGTAGGTGCAGAAGGCGGCGGCGACGAGCGGGGCCAGCGCGGCGAAGACGTCCAGGCGGAGCGAGCGCGGGGTGATGGAGTCGATGAGGACGATCAGCGCCAGATAGACGAGGAGCACGGCGAAGACGCGATTGGCGAATACGCGGATGCGCTCCCTCCAGGTCACCGGAACCTCCGCCTCCAGATCGGGACGGTCTCAAGACTCGCACGGTGCCCCGCGCCCCAGCCAGCGGGACAGGGACCCGAAAAAGGGACCCGAAAAAAACGGGCCCGAAAAACGGAGGGTGGGGAGCCGGTGATCCGGCTCCCCACCCCACGCCCCCGATCGGGAGCGGTCAGCTGATGGGGTCAGCTGATGGACTTGATCAGCTCGCCGTTCGACGTGTCGCCGCTGAGCTCCCAGAAGAAGGTGCCGCCGAGGCCCTGCTGCTGCTTGTAGCTCATCTTCCCGGCGATCGTGGAGGGCGTGTCGTAGCTCCACCACTGGCTGCCGCAGTGTGCGTACGCCGTCCCCGCGACCGTGCCGGTCGCCGGGCAGGAGTTCTTGAGCACCTTGTAGTCCTCGATGCCCGCCTCGTACGTCCCGGGGGCCGCGCCGCTGGCCGTCCCGCCGGGGGCGTCCTGGCTGACGCCGGTCCAGCCGCGCCCGTAGAAGCCGATGCCCAGCAGCAGCTTCGAGGCCGGGATGCCGAGGCCCTTGAGCTTGGTGATGGTGGCGTCGGTGTTGAAGCCCTGCTGCGGGATGCCGTTGTAGGAGTTGAGGGGGGAGTGCGGGGCGGTCGGGCCCTGGGCCGCCCAGGCCCCGAAGAAGTCGTAGGTCATGGGGTTGTACCAGTCCACGTACTGCGCGGCGCCGGCGTAGTCGGCGGCGTCTATCTTGCCGCCGGAGGAGGCGTCCGCGGTGATCGCGGCCGTCACCAGGTTGGAGCTGCCGAACTTGGCGCGCAGGGCGGCCATCACGTTCTTGAAGGCGTCCTTGCCGCTGGTGTCACAGGTGTTGCCGCAGGCGTTGGGATACTCCCAGTCGATGTCGATTCCGTCGAAGACATCGGCCCAGCGCGGGTCCTTGACCAGGTCGTAGCAGGACTGGGCGAACGCGGCGGGGTTCTTGGCGGCCTCGCCGAACCCGGAGGACCAGGTCCAGCCGCCGAAGGACCAGATCACCTTCAGGTTCGGGTGCAGCTTCTTGAGCTTGCGCAACTGGTTGAAGTTGCCGCGCAGCGCGCCGTTGTCCCAGGTGTCGGCGACGCCGTCGACGCTGCTCGCCGCGTCGTACGCCTTGTCGTAGTCGGCGTACGAGTCGCCGATGGCGCACTTGCCGCCGGTGACATTGCCGAAGGCGTAGTTGATGTGGGTGAGCTTGGCGGCCGACCCGGAGGTCTCGATGTTCTTGACGTGGTAGTTGCGCTGGTAGATGCCCCATTCGGTGAAGTAGCCGACCACCTTGCTGCCCGCGGCGGCCTTGGAGGTGGCCTTGGAGGTGGTCTTGGCGGCCTGCGCGGCCTTTGTGTGGGGTGCTTCACCGGCGGCAGCCGGGCCGGCGAGCGTCGTGGCGGCCAGGACCGCCGTACACAGCGCCGCGAGGGCGGCGAGCAGTCCGCGAAGTCCGCGAGGTCTGCGCATGGATTCTCCTCCGTGGGGGTGAGGGGAAGTGGTGCTCACTGATGTGACCTGCCCATGACTTGACATGAACGCGTAGGGCACGGTGGGAGCACCGTAGAAGGACTAGACCAGTGAGGTCAATGGTTTGGACCAATGTGCTCGCCGTTCGCAGAACTTGGTTGAAGATCCACCGACCGGTGACGCGGGGCCTCGGATCGGGCATACTCCAACCGCCACGGCGCAGGTCACGCCCCCTTCGCAACCCGAGGGAAGCGTCTCCGGCCGCCCGGCAGCACCCCCGACGGCCCGCCGCCCACACCCCCGGCGTCGCGCCGCCGCCGCACCCCTCCCCGACACGGGAAGAGGGAACCAGGTACGGAACAGGGAGAGGAGAGCGCCGCCATGACCGACCACCGACCGCAGCCGGTGGAGCGTGAGCTGCCCACCGAGGAGGCCCACGACCTGATCGCACTCGTCCGCGAGCTGATCGAGCGGGAGATCAGGCCGAACGCGGCCGAGGAGGAGGCCGCCGGGCGCTTCCCGCGCGAGCTGTTCGCCCTGTTGTCGCGGTCCGGGCTGCTGGGGCTCGTGTACCCCGAGGAGTTCGGCGGCGGCGACCAGCCGTACGAGGTCTATCTCCAGGTCCTGGAGGAGCTGGCCGCGGCCCGGCTCACCGTCGGCCTCGGCGTCAGCGTGCACACCCTCGCCTGCCACGCGCTCGCCCACTACGGCAGCAAGCAGCAGATCGCCGAGCATCTGCCCGCGATGCTGGGCGGCGGGCTGCTGGGCGCGTACTGCCTGTCCGAGCCCTCCTCCGGCTCCGACGCGGCCGGACTCACCACCCGCGCCGCCCGCGGGGGCGACGGCTGGACCCTGACCGGCTCCAAGGCGTGGATCACCCACGGCGGCATCGCCGACTTCTACACCGTCATGACGCGCACCGGGCCCGACCGCACCCGGGGCATCACCGCGTTCCTGGTCCCCGGCGACGCCCCCGGGCTCTCCGCCGCCGCGCCCGAGCGCAAGATGGGCATGAAGGGCTCGCCCACCGCACAGATCCACCTCGAGGACGTCCATGTGCCCGACGCCCGCCGCATCGGCGAGGAGGGCCAGGGCTTCGCCATAGCCCTCTCGGCACTCGACGCGGGCCGCCTCGGTATCGCCGCGTGCTCGATCGGTCTCGCCCAGGCGGCGCTGGACGAGGCGCTGGCCTACACCACGGAGCGGCGGCAGTTCGGCCACCCCGTGGCCGACTTCCAGGGGCTGCGCTTCATGCTCGCCGACATGGCCACCCAGATCGAGGCCGGCCGCGCCCTCTACCTCGCGGCCGCGCGGCTGCGCGACGCGGGCAGGCCGTTCTCCAAGCAGGCGGCGATGGCCAAGCTGTTCTGCACCGACACCGCCATGAAGGTCACCACGGACGCCGTCCAGCTGCTGGGCGGCTACGGCTACACCGCGGACTTCCCCGTCGAGCGCTATATGCGGGAGGCCAAGGTGCTGCAGATCGTGGAGGGCACCAACCAGATCCAGCGGGTCGTGATCGCCCGCCATCTCGCGGGTCCGGAGAGTCGCTGAGGAGGTGCCGTCGGTGACGGCGGAAGTGACGTACTGAAGCTCACGCTGATGGGGGCGCGGCGCGCCGGGCCCCCTCGCGGAGCGGTCGGTGTGTCAGACGCGGGACGTCCGCGGGCGGCGGCGCAGACCCGGCATCCGGATCGGCTGCGATCCGGGGCCACCGATGTGCGAGAACGGCTGCATCCGCCAGTCCAGCGTCTCCGGCAGCGTCAGCAGCATCGCCGCGTCCTGCTCCGACGGCTCCAGCGACGCGTCGGCGGCGGAGGTCTCCGCCACCCCCCGCCCCGTGCCGGGGCACACCGTGAGCCCGAACGGGTTCCACGGGGACGGGCACAGCGCGTGCTCGGGCAGCACGTCCTCGTCCGCGAGCATGGCGATTGGACGAGCGCAGTCCGGGCAGACGACCCGGAAGATCTCGTAAGTCTCGTCCGTATCGTTGTCGCCTTCTTCGAGGCGCTCCAAATAGGGCATGAGTTTCCCCCTCGGGTGGGCGGGCCGGGCGCGTCGGCCTCGGCCTGGTCAGGCGCGTCGGCCTCGACCACAGCAAGCATTTCCCGCCGCACTACGCGGGTAATCGCGGCACCCCCGGGGACTGGGGCGAATGTATGTGGCGTTCGTCACATGCCTGCTGCAGATGCTGCGAACATGGGCGTATGTCCCACGAGTGTCCACAGGGGAAACGCCGACTGGGCCGGACAGCCTCCGACCGCATAGGGTGACCGGCTGTGGAGGAGTTGGACAGACAGATCGTGGAACTGCTCGTCAAGGACGGGCGGATGAGCTACACCGACCTGGGCAAGGCCACCGGCCTGTCCACGTCGGCGGTGCACCAGCGCGTGCGCCGGCTCGAACAGCGGGGGGTCATCCGCGGCTACGCGGCCGTGGTGGACCCGGAGGCCGTCGGCCTGCCACTCACCGCGTTCATCTCCGTCAAACCCTTCGACCCCAGCGCGCCCGACGACATCGCCGAACGGCTGGCCGACGTGCCCGAGATCGAGGCGTGCCACAGCGTGGCGGGCGACGAGAACTACATCCTCAAGGTGCGCGTCGCCGCGCCGCTCGAGCTGGAGAACCTGCTCAGCCGGATCCGCTCGCTGGCCGGGGTCTCCACTCGGACCACCGTCGTGCTGTCCACGCCCTACGAGGCACGCCCGCCCCGGGTGTGAATCCCGCCCCGCGAAGGCCCACCCTGGTGCGGCCCGGCTCCGCCGAGGGGCGAGACTGAGGGGCGTACCGCACGTACGCGTGCCGCACCTACGCCTTGCGCGAGCATGCGTACCAGCACGCACGCGTATCGCATGCACGCCCGATCCGACCCCGCGAGGCAGCCCGCCGTGAACGACCCCACATCCGACCAGGCCGAAGGCCGCACCGTTCTGCTGCGCGGCGGCGAGGTGCACAGCCCCGCCGACCCGTTCGCCACCGCCATGGTGGTCGAGCGGGGCACCGTCGCCTGGGTCGGCTCGGAGGGCGCCGCGGACAGCTTCGCCGACGGTGTGGACGAGGTGGTCCACCTCGACGGGGCGCTGGTCACCCCCGCGTTCACCGACGCGCATGTGCACACCACCGCCACCGGACTCGCCCTCACCGGCCTCGACCTCGCGGGCGCCCGTACGCTCGCGGACGCGCTCGGCCGCGTGCGCGCGTACGCCGGGGCCCACCCCGACGACCGGATCCTGCTCGGCCACGGCTGGGACGCCAGCGGCTGGCCCGAGGGGCGGCCCCCCACCCGCGCCGAGCTCGACGAGGCCGCCGGCGGCCGCCCGCTCTATCTCACCCGCATCGATGTGCACTCCGCCGTCGTCACCACCGCCCTGCTCGACCTGGTCCCCGGCGTCGCCGAGCTGCCCGGATTCCATCCCGGCGGGCCGCTGACCGGCGCCGCCCACCACGCCGTACGCGCCGCGGCCCGCGCCGCCGTGACCGCCCGGCAGCGCGCCGACGCCCAGCGCGCCGCCCTCGCCCGCGCCGCCTCGCTCGGCATCGGCTCGGTCCACGAGTGCGCGGGCCCCGACATCTCCGCCGAGGACGACCTCACCGGGCTGCTGCGGCTGGCCGCCGAGGAGCCGGGCCCGCGCGTCTTCGGCTACTGGGCGGAGGCCGCCGCGAGCGCCGCAGACCTGGACAAGGTGCGCGACCTCGGCGCCCTCGGCGCGGCGGGCGACCTCTTCGTCGACGGCTCGCTCGGCTCGCACACCGCGCATCTGCACGAGCCGTACGCCGACGCCCCGCACACCGGCACCGCCCACCTGGACGCGGCGGCCGTCGCCGCCCATGTCATCGCCTGTACCGAGGCCGGGCTGCAGGGCGGCTTCCACGCCATCGGCGACGCCGCCGTGACCACCGTCGTGGAGGGCGTACGGGCGGCCGCCGACAAGGTCGGCCTCGCCCGCGTCCGCGCCGCCCGCCACCGCGTCGAGCACGCCGAAATGCTCACCCCCGAGGCCATCGCGGCCTTCGCCGAACTCGGCCTCACCGCCTCCGTCCAGCCCGCCTTCGACGCCGTCTGGGGCGGCGAGACGGGCATGTACGCACAGCGGCTCGGCCCGGAGCGCGCCCGTACCCTCAACCCCTTCGCCGCGCTGCTGCGCGCCGGCGTGCCCCTGGCGCTCGGCTCCGACAGCCCGGTCACCCCGCTCGACCCCTGGGGCACCGTCCGCGCCGCCGCCTTCCACCGCACCCCCGAGCATCGCGTCTCCGCCCGCGCCGCCTTCACCGCGCACACCCGCGGCGGCTGGCGGGCCATCGGGCGTGACGACGCGGGCGTCCTGGTGCCCGGCGCGCCCGCCGACTACGCGGTCTGGCGCACCGGTGAGCTCGTCGTACAGGTGCCCGACACGCGGGTCGCCGACTGGTCGACCGATCCGCGCTCGGGGACCCCGGGGCTGCCCGACCTCACACCCGGCGGCCAACTCCCGGTCTGCGTGCGCACGGTGGTCGGCGGGCGGACCGTCCACCTCCAGCCGGACGAGTGACGCACGGCCGTGTCGTACCGCCGAACGATGCTCCCCCGGCTTGTCGCGGTAGCTGAACACAGTCCGTACTGACCTGCTCATTTGGGGAAACGGCGCAGGTCGTGCCGGTGTTGACAGGGTGCGGTCGGCGGCCGGTAGGTTCGGCCGAGTCCACCACAGGACGTCCGACCGGGGAATCTCCACGCAGTCGTCGAACGCCGCTGGGCCATGGGGTGGCGCGCCGACCGGTGCGCCACCGCTGGGAGCCAGGTCCAGCGCACGGGGGCGAGGGAGGGATCGCCGGGTCGGCAGGTGCGACCCGGGAGGGGCCCGGACGCTCAGTAGACAACGGCTCTCGGTCGATCCGCAGCCAGCGGGTCCCAGGCCGGCCCGAAGGGCGCCGGGCCCCGATTCCGCACCCCTGGTGTGCTCATGGCGCACTCACGACGACCAACGCACTCACGACGCCCTCGTGGCGCGTTCATATCGCCCTCATGTCGCTCTCATGGCGCCCTCGTGACAGCCTGGGAACCAGCCTGTCCGCCTGAGCGTTCCGCACCTCGGGACACATATTCGAGCCCCGCGTTATACGGTCACCTCACCACAGCACGACTTGCAGGAAGGCAGCACGTGCAATCGGGTACCGAAACCAACGCCGAGGCCGGCCCCCGGGGCGCGGCCGAAGACCGACCGGGGGAGCAGCAGCCGGAGCCCGCCGCCGCGCCTGCCACGGCCGACGCCGAGACTCTGGCGCCCGACGCTGAGGCCCCGGCTGAGGCACGTTCCGAGTCGGCCCGCCCCGGCCGGATGCGCCGGCTGGCCCGGCTCGCCCGCCGTGAGGCGCGCCGCAGCGCCATCGCGGCCGTATTCGGTCTCGCGCTGGGCCTCGCCTTCCCGCCGTACGGGCTGTGGCCGCTGTCCCTGGTCTCCGTGGCGGCCCTGAGCCTGCTCACCCACGGTCGTACGGCCCGGCAGGGCGCCTGGACCGGGTTCGCGATGGCGGTGCCGTTCTTCATAGTCCTGCTGAAGTGGCTGCACGTCGTCGGCTGGGACGCCACGGTGGGCCTCGCGCTCCTCCAGGCGCTCTACTTCCTGCCGCTGGGCGCGGCCCTCGCCCTCACCTCCCGGCTTCCGGTGGCCTGGCTGCGGCCCCTGTGGGCGGCCTGCCTGTGGATCGCCGAGGAGTGGGCCCGCGGGCGGGTGCCGTTCGGCGGCTTCACCTGGGGCCGGCTGGCCTTCGCCAACACCGGGTCGCCCTTTACGCCGCTCGCCGCGATCGGCGGCGCACCGCTGGTCAGCTTTGCGGTCGCCCTGACGGGCACGCTGCTGGCCGCCGCGGCCCTGGCCCTGTACGGCATGCGCGGCGGCATCCCGCGGCCGCGCGCCGCGCTGGCGGCCGGCGGATCGGTCGCCGTGGCCGCGGCCGTGACCGTGGCCGGGCTCGCCGTGCCGATCCCCACGGCCGCCGACGACGCGGTGGACATCGCGATCGTCCAGGGCAATGTCCAGAAGCCCGGTATGGACTTCCTGGGCCGCCCCATGAAGATCCTCAACAACCACGTCAACGCCACGATCGAGTTGGCCAAGGACGTGAAGGCCGGCCGGATCAAAAAGCCCGACCTGGTGATTTGGCCGGAAAACGCCTCCGACCTCGACCCCTTCCAGTATCGGGAGGCGTATGCGCGGATCGACGAGGCCGTGAAGGCGATCGATGTGCCCGTCCTCGTCGGCGCCCTGGTCGACCACCCCACCAAGCAGGGCTATGTGCTGAACCAGGGCATCGTCTGGGACCCCAAGACCGGCCCCGGCGCCTCCTACACCAAGCAGCACCCGGTGCCCTTCGGCGAGTACGTCCCGTTCCGCGAGCAGCTTTCCAAGGTCATCACCCGGTTCAAGCGGGTCCCGCGTGACTTCTACCCCGGTGACCACACGGGGGTGCTGAAGGTCGGCCCGGCCCGGCTCGGCGATGTGATCTGCTTCGAGGTCGCGTACGACGGGATCGTCCGGGACACGGTCAACGCGGGCGCCCGCATGATCGTCGTGCAGACCAACAACGCCACGTACGGGCGCACCGGCCAGCCCGAACAGCAGCTGGCCATGGGCCGGCTGCGGGCCATCGAGCACGGCCGCACGGTGGTCACCGCGGCCACCAGCGGTATCAGCGCGGTCGTCGCGCCCGATGGCACGATCGAGCAGCGGACGAAAGAATTCACGCAAGATGTGCTCACCGCGCGCGTCCCGCTGCGCGATGGCAAGACTGTCGCCGACCGCGTCGGTGCGACCCCCGAGTGGGTGCTCGCTATGGTGGGCGTTCTCTCCTGTGCGGCCGCGATCATGATTGGCCGTCGGGGACGTACGGACGAGAAAGGGCAGTAAGACCGTGAGCGACGCACGCGAGGCCGACGAGCCGCGCCAGACTTCGGACGCCGCGGATTCGCCTCGCGGGCGGAGAAGCGAACAAAATGGTGCCGTGAGCGACGCACGCGAGGCCGACGAGCCGCGCCAGACTTCGGACGCGGACGAGCCGCGCCAGACTTCGGACGCCGCGGATTCGCCTCGCGGCGGGAGCAGCGAGAAGGGCGACGCCGTGCCCGAAGGGGACGGGGACGGCGGGCGGCGGAAGTACGGTCCGCTGGGCAAGGTTCTGGTGATCATCCCGACCTACAACGAGGCGGAGAACATCAAGCCGATCGTCGCCCGGGTGCGGGAATCCGTGCCCGAGGCGCATGTGCTCGTCGCCGACGACAACAGCCCGGACGGCACCGGCAAGGTCGCGGACGAGCTCGCGGTCGAGGACGACCACGTGCGCGTGCTGCACCGCAAGGGCAAGGAGGGCCTGGGCGCCGCCTACCTCGCCGGGTTCCGCTGGGGCATCGAGAACGGCTACGGCGTACTGGTCGAGATGGACGCCGACGGCTCGCATCAGCCCGAGGAGCTGCCCCGGCTGCTGACCGCGCTCAAGGGCGCCGATCTGGTGATCGGCTCGCGCTGGGTGCCCGGCGGCCGCATCGTCAACTGGCCCAAGCGGCGGGAGTACCTTTCGCGCGGTGCCAGCACCTACTCCCGGATCCTGCTGGATGTGCCGATCCGCGATGTGACGGCCGGCTTCCGCGCCTTCCGCAAGGAGACGCTGGAAGGGCTCGGCATGGACGCGGTCGCCTCCCAGGGCTACTGCTTCCAGATCGACATGGCCTGGCGCGCGGTCAAGGCGGGCTTCCATGTGATCGAGGTCCCGGTGACGTTCGTCGAGCGTGAGCGGGGCGACAGCAAGATGAGCCGGGACATCGTCACCGAGGCGTTCTGGCGGGTCGCCACCTGGGGCGTGAGCTCCCGGGCGAACAAACTGCTGGGGCGCGACCCCTCCTGAGCGACCCCGGGGCCGCTCAGCCGCGGCATCGGATCTCCCCGCGGAGATCTTTGGCCCCCGGGGCCCGGCTTTGCCGCCGGGCCGGGCACACTTGGAGCATGATGACCGGCCCGTCGCAGCAGCAGACCGACCCGACCCGCCCCAAGCGCTCCCGCCTCCGCACCTTCCTGCCGCTGGGGATCGCGGCCTGGCTGGTGCTGGAGATCTGGCTGCTGACCGTGGTGGCGGAGGCCGCCGGCGGGTTCACGGTCTTTCTGCTGTTGCTCGCCGGAGTGGTGGTCGGCTCGGCCGTGATCAAGCGGGCCGGCCGCCGGGCCTGGCAGAACCTCTCGCGGTCCATGCAGCCGGGCGCCGCGCCGCAGGACCCGGCGGCGGGGACGGGCAGCAGCTTCACGATGCTCGGCGGGCTGCTGCTGATGATTCCCGGCCTGATCTCGGATGTGGCCGCGCTGGTGTGTCTGTTCCCGCCGACGCGCGCGCTGCTGCGCGGCCGGGTGGAGGCGCTGCTCAGGCGCCGGGTCGGGTATGTGCCCGGGCCGATGGGCGGCGGCTTCGGGCCGGGGCCGGACTCGAGCCAGGACCGGATGCGCCACCCCGACGGCAAGGTCATCCAGGGCGAGGTCATCCAGGGCGAGGTCATACGGGACGACGAGGACCCGCACTCGGCGCGCCGGGACTGACGCGCTCGCGGTCCGGTCCCGTCGCGTTCCCGTCCCGTTACGCGGGGTCGACAAGGGCCGGGGCCACTGCTCGGCAGTGGCCCCGGCCCTTGATATGTCGCTGTTGTCGCTGTCGGTTGCCGTCGTGTGATCAGGCAGACTTACGGGTGTCGCGCGGATGCACAGCGATGTTCATAGCGCCGGAGCGCAGTACGGCCAGCCGCTCGGCCAGCACCTCCTCGAGCTCTTCACGGGTGCGCCGCTCCATGAGCATGTCCCAGTGCGTGCGCGCCGGCTTGGCCTTCTTCTCCTCAGGACCGTCGCCGTCCACCAGGAGTGCTACGGCACCACATGCCTTGCACTCCCACTCGGGCGGGATCTCCGCCTCTACCGAGAACGGCATCTCGAATCGATGTCCGTTCTGGCATGCGTACTCCACCGCCTGGCGCGGGGCCAGATCGATGCCGCGGTCGGTCTCGTAGCTGGTCACCACGAGTCGCGTGCCGCGGAGAGCTCGCTCACTCATGAATCGTGCCTCCCGGGCTTGTCGCCCACAGGACAGGTGTCGCTGTCGTCGTCATCCGGTCAACGTCCGGTCGGCGGTGAAGATTCCCGTACTGGGACATGCGTCGCCCGTCGTGCCGCCCCGTTGTTCTACCCACAGGCGCCCGGTTTGTCACATCTGGCAGCAGATGTCACCCAGCGTTTCTGGTACTTTAGCGCGCAGTAACGGTCCGCCTTGTGGGCCGAGGGCGTACACTACCGCTCCGCACCCGCGAGGGCTAAATCCGGTCATGTATCGCTGTCCGTGTTGTTTGCGTTTTCGTTGTTTTCTGCGTTTCTTGTGCTTTGCTCTGTGCGACGACCGGCGAGTGCTCGCCCGCGGGCGAGGGAAGTGCGAAGAAGCGCAGGAAATACTGGGCGAGCGGCCCGATGGTCAGCGCGTAGAGCACCGTGCCGACACCCACGGACCCGCCCAGCGCGAATCCCACCGCCAGCACCGTCACCTCGATCGTGGTCCGCATCAGCCGCACCGAGCGGCCGGTGCGCCGGTGCAGCCCGGTCATCAGCCCGTCCCGCGGGCCCGGTCCGAAGTGGGCCGAGATGTAGAGGCCGGTGGCCGCGCCGTTGAGGATCACCGAGAACACCAGCAGCGGGATCCGCAGGGCCAGCGCGTGAAGGTCCGGCATCAGCCAGAGTGTGATATCCACCACGACGCCGATCACCGCCACATTGGACACCGTGCCCAACCCCGGGCGCTGCCGCAGCGGGATCCACAGCAGCAGTACGGCGGCGCCGACCACGATGGTCACCGTGCCGAAGGACAGCGAGGTGTGCCCGGCGACGCCCTGGTGGAAGACGTCCCAGGGGTCGAGCCCGAGTCCGGCGCGCAACTGGAGCGCCATGCTCACGCCGTACAGCACCAGCCCCGCGTAGAGGTGGACCAGACGGCGCGCGAGGCGGGGGCCGGGGGACGGGGGCGGCGATGGCTCAGGGGGTTCGGACGACGCGGACGACGGCTCAGGTGACGGCTCAGGTGATGGCTCGGACGACGTGGGCGGTACGGGTGGCGCGGACAAAGAAGGCTCCCAGAGGCTGAAGTGGCCTTGCCGGTGGAGGCAGTGGACTGTGGCGTGTCACTCTGTACCCCGAGACCAGTCCAGTTCTATGGCCAATTCCGGAAAGGTGGACCGCAGACGATGAGTCCGTGGACATCCGCGGTGGGAGCACCCCAGTTGGCTCGCCTGCTCGGGCCGGAGCACACACGCGAGGCCGAGGCCGCGGCGATCGTCTCGGTGACGGGCGGCCGGCGCGTACCCGCGTACCGTTCGCTCGCCGATCGCGTACGGCTGCTCGTCCTCGAAGGCCGCGTCCCGGTCGCCGCGCGGCTGCCCGCCGAGCGCGAGCTCGCCGCGGCCCTGGGGGTCAGCCGGACCACGGTGGCCGCCGCGTACGAGGCGCTGCGCCAGGAGGGGTTCCTGGAGTCGCGGCGCGGGTCCGGCAGCTGGACCGCGATGCCCGCCGGGAGCCCGCTGCCCACCCGTGGGCTCGACCCGCTGCCGCCCGAGGTCGCGCGCTCCGTGATCGACCTGGGCTGTGCGGCCCTGCCCGCACCCGAGCCCTGGCTGACCCGGGCCATGCGCGGCGCCCTGGAAGAGCTCCCGCCGTACGCCCACACCCACGGCGACTACCCCGCCGGGCTGCCCGCGCTGCGCCAGGCCCTCGCCGATCGCTATACCGCCCGCGGTATAGCGACCATGCCCGAGCAGATCATGGTGACCACCGGGGCCATGGGCGCGGTGGCCGCCATCTGCCGGCTGTTCGTCCGCCACGGTGAGCGGGTCGCCGTCGAGTCGCCCTCGTACGCGAACGTCCTCCAGCTCCTGCGGGAGGCCGGCACCCGGCTGGTGCCCGTGGCCATGGGGCCCGGGCTCGCGGGCTGGGACCTGCCGGCCTGGCGGCAGACGCTGCGCGAGGCCGCGCCGCGGATGGCGTACGTCGTCGCCGACTTCCACAACCCCACCGGCTCGCTCGCCACCGACGAGCAGCGCAGACAGCTCGTCGACGCGGCGCGCTCGGCCGGGACCGTGCTCGTCGTCGACGAGACCATGGCCGAGCTGCAGCTGGACGACGAGGTGGAGCCGCCCCGGCCGGTCGCCGCGCTCGACCCCGGGGGCAGCGCCGTCGTCACCGTCGGCTCGGCGAGCAAGTCCTTCTGGGCCGGGCTGCGCATCGGCTGGGTGCGCGCCGCCCCCGACATCATCCGCAGCCTGGTCGCGGCCCGCGCCTACGCGGACATGGGCACCCCGGTCGTCGAACAGCTCGCCGTGGGCTGGCTGCTGGCCACCGGCGGCTGGGACGAGGCGGTCGAGCTGCGCCGCGCGCAGGCGCGGGAGAACCGCGACGAGCTCGTCGCCGCCGTCCGCCGCCACCTCCCCGACTGGGAGTTCGCCGTACCGCACGGCGGGCTCACCCTCTGGACCCGCACCGGCGGCCTGTCCGGGTCACGGATCGCGGAGACGGGCGAGCGGCTTGGCGTACGGGTCCCCTCGGGCCCCCGCTTCGGGGTCGACGGCGCCTTCGAGGGGTACGTACGGCTTCCGTTCACCGTCGCCGGCGCGGTCGCCGACAAGGCCGCCACCCGCCTGGCCGCCGCGGCGGACCTGGTCGCGAGCGGCGCCGTGGTGGAGGCCCAGGTCCCACGCAGCTACGTGGCCTGAGCCGGTTGCGGCGCGGCCTCGACGGCCGCGCTGGCGCGCCAGCCGTCCGGGACGGCTTGGCCGCGCCGCGGCGACCTTGTGGTCCGGGTATGGCCTGGCGGTCCGGTTGTCCGGACATGGTCCGACCCTCCGGACAGGGCCTGGCCGTGCCGCCGCGAGCCGGCCGCCCGGGTACGGCTTGGCCGTGCGGCAGCGACCTGGCCGCCTGAGCACGGCCTGGTTGTCCGGGCACGGTCCGGCCTGTCCGGATCGGCTAGGCATCGCCGCCGCGAGCCGGCCGCCCGGATACGGCGTGGCCGTGCCGCCGCGAGCCGGCCGCCCGGGCACGGCGTGGCCGTGCCGCCGCGACCTGGCCGCCAGGACACGACCAAGCCGCTCGGACACTCCCTACCCCTCCGCCGGGCTCCCCGCGGGTCCGGCCTTCACCATGTCGACCGCCACGTCGATCCGCCCCGCGGCCTCGACCGGGTCCGGGTCCGGAGCCGGGTCCGGGGCCGCGGCCTCCCGCGGCAGCTCCGGCTCCGGCAGCAGCCCGAGCACGGCCTGCCGCTGCGCCTCGCTCGTCGCCTCGTCGTACGGGTCGGGGGTGGCCGGCACCTGAAGCCGGTGCACCGGGCCGGCGCCGAGCCGTACGTAGCCCCGGCCCGGGGGCACCTCGGGGGTCGGCGTGGTGTGCGGCGGGGCGCCGAGCACGGCCCGGATCTGGTCGTCGGAGGCGGGCCCCAGCACCACCCGGGCCCGGGTGTGGGACCGTACGACCTCGCCGAGCGCGTCCGCGGCGTCGAGGTGGTCGGCCACCACCACCCGCACGTGGGCCGCCCGCCCGTGGCGCAGCGGCACCTGCAGCAGCTCCTGCGGGTCGCGGCGGCCCTCGGCCGCGGCGAGCTGGCCGAGCACCGTCGGCCGGTCGAGGACGAGCCACAGCGGGCGGAGGATGTCCTGCGGCGGCGGGTGGCCCGTCTGGCGGGCCCGGTTCGCCGCGATCAGCCGCCGCTCCGTCTCGTGTGCCGCCCACTCCAGCGTCGCCAGCGTCCCGGCGAGCCCGCATTCGACGCCCAGCACCCCGGCCCGGCCGCCGAGGAACGCGTACTCGCCGGTGCCGCTGCCGTCCACCACCAGCACCTGGCCGTGGCACAGCGCCTGGAGGGCGATGGACCGCAGCAGGGTCGTGGTGCCGCTCCCGGGCGGGCCGAGCGCGAGCAGATGCGGCTCCGTGGACCGCGGCCCGGTGCGCCACACCACCGGCGGGGCGTCCCGCCGCACCTCCTCCGCCGGGTCGTCGGCGGCCTCCGTGACGGGCAGCGTGCGCTGCACCGAGGAGGCGTCGGTGAAGCCGAGCACGGTCTCGCCTGGCGTGGTCACGAAGCGCTGGGCGCCGATCGCGGTGGACAGGGCGGGCAGCACCGTCATCGTCAGGCGGTTGGCCTCCTCGTCCCATTCGAAGAAGTACTCCCGGCCGCGCCCCGACTTGGCGTACAGCAGCCGCTCGACGCGGACGCGGGACTCCTCGTCGCCGTCGGTGAAGTACGCGGGGTAGCGCAGCTTCAGCAGGGTCAGCCGCCCGGCGTCGTCGAACTCGAAGGAGCCGAAGGCGCTCGACCACTCCCCGCCGTGCGTATACAGCGGGCTCGGGTCCTCGGCGGCGGAGAAGTACGGCACCAGCGCCTCGTACAGGATCCGCAGGCGCTCCCGGCCGGCCTCGTCGGGCCCCGGATCCTTCACCGGGCCCTTGCGCCCGGCCCAGAACGCGGCCCCCATCAGGCTGACGGCCGACAGCGTCGGGCCGTACGGCAGCAGGGCGATGCCCACCACGCAGGTGGCCATCAGGAACAGCGCCGGGCCGCGGCGCTCCTTCGGGGTCTGCGCCCATTTGCGCCGCCCGGCGGCGGCCATCGCGCGCAGCCCGCGGCCGAGCGCGATCAGCGGATGCAGTACGTCGGCGGTGCCGTCGCCGACGGCCCGGGCGAACCCGCGGACGCGGGCCGACCTGGCGCCGCGGGGCGGCTTGCCGAGGCGGGCGGATGAGCCGCCGCGGATCGGCCCGGCGGCGCGGATCAGCCCGGCGGCGCGGATCAGCCCGCCGCCGCGGGCGAACCCGCGGGCGCGGGCCAGCGGGCCGCCGCCGCTGAGGACACGGGGGAGTGGTCGTCGGCGCACGTCAGAACTTGATCCCGCCCAGCAGGTTGGCCAGGCTGGTGCCACCGGCTCTGATGCTCGGGGCGATCGCGGTGCTCGCGAGATAGAAGCCGAAAAGGGCGCAGATGATGGCGTGCGACGCCTTGAGGCCGTCCTTGCGGAAGAACACGAAGACGATGACACCGAGCAGTACGACGCCGGAAATGGACAGGATCATCACGGGCTCCTGGCTGGTGGGGGACGGTCACCATGAGTTCTTCCAGGGTCACTCCAGGTACCCACTCGGCAAAAGGTGCAAATGGGTGGATTATCGGTGTATTCACTGGTGTGGACGCGAAGCCGGAGGCGAGACGCCCATGAGCGACCAGAATCGTGAGACCGAGCCGGCCCACGACCCGGAGGTGCTGCAGCTCGCGGCCAAGGTCTTCGATCTGGCCCGGCAGGGGGACACCGATACGCTCGCCGCCTATGTGGACGCCGGGGTCCCGGCCAACCTCACCAACGACAAGGGGGATTCGCTCCTCATGCTCGCGGCCTACCACGGGCACCCGGCGACCGTCTCCTCCCTGCTGCACCGCGGGGCCGACCCCGACCGCCCGAACGAGCGCGGCCAGACGCCCATCGCCGGCGCCGCCTTCAAGGGCGAGGGGGAAGTGGTCCGGGTGCTGCTGGCCGGTGGCGCCGATCCGCGGGCGGGCTCGCCCTCGGCGGTCGAGGCGGCGCGTATGTTCGGGCGGCGGGATCTGCTCGCGCTGTTCGGTGCGGCGGAGTGAGCGGAGTGGGCTGACGGTGTACGGGCAGCCTGTCCGGCCTGGCGCCCATTCGACTTCTGTCCGTCATCGACCCGGCTGACGGCGAAGTGCCTCAACTTCTTTGAAGCGATTGGTCCGGACTATTGACATGCCTTGAACAAGGCTCGGCATGATGTCCCCATCGCGCCCCCTTCCGTTCCCCCACACAGGAAGGCCATCGCTTCATGAGGAAAACCCTGCGCATCGCCATGACCGGCCTGCTCGCGGCGGCCGCCCTCGCCGCCGCCCCCTGGCCGGCCCCGGCCGCCGACGCCGCCCCGCCGGCCGTCGCCGCCACCTTCACCGACAACTTCGACGGCGCGGCGGGCAGCGCCGTCGACGGCTCCAAATGGGGCTATGAGACCGGCGACAACGTCAACAACCACGAGCGCCAGTACTACACGGACGGCACCAAGAACGCGGCGCTCGACGGCCAGGGCAACCTGGTCATCACCGCCCGCAAGGAGAACCCGGCCAACTACAACTGCTGGTACGGCCGGTGCGAGTACACCTCGGCCCGGCTCTCCACCGCACGCACCTTCACCACCGCGTACGGACATGTGGAGGCCCGGATCAAGGTGCCCCGGGGGCAGGGCATGTGGCCCGCCTTCTGGATGCTCGGCAACGACATCGGCAGCGCCGGATGGCCCAACTGCGGCGAGATCGACGTCATGGAGAACGTCGGCTTCGAGCCCAGCACCGTGCACGGCACCATCCACGGCCCCGGCTACTCCGGCTCGGGCGGCATAGGCGCCGGCTACACCCTGCCGAACGGGCAGAAGTTCGCCGACGGCTTCCACACCTTCGCGGTCGACTGGTCGCCCAACAAGATCACCTGGTCCGTGGACGGCAACGTCTACCAGACCCGCACCCCGGCCGATCTCAACGGCAACCGCTGGGTGTTCGACCACGGCTTCTACATCATTCTCAACCTCGCGGTCGGCGGCTACTGGCCCGGCGACCCGGACGGCTCGACCACCTTCCCGCAGCAGCTGGTGGTCGACTACGTCAAGGTCAGCTGACGAGCAGCTGACGCGGTGACGCGGTGACATGGTGACGTCGGCGCCCGGCCCCGGCCGGGCGCCGACGGAACTTTCGCCTCCGTACGCTTGACCCTCTCACTGTGTGAGGGCCTGCACTGGAAGGCGTCATGTTCACCATCGGAGAGTTCGCCAAGCACGGACGGGTGTCGGTCCGCATGCTGCGCCACTACGACGCCATCGGGCTGCTGCGCCCCGTCCACACCGACCCGACCAGCAGCTACCGCTACTACGAAGCCGGTCAGCTCGCACGGCTCAACCGCGTCATCGCGCTCAAGGACCTGGGCTTCAGCCTCCACCAGGTCAAGGCGCTCCTCGACGACGACATCGGCACCGAGGAGCTGCGCGGGATGCTGCGGCTGCGCCGGGCGGAGCTGGAGTCGGCCGTCGCGGAGGCGGTGGCCCGGCTGGCCCAGGTCGAGGCGAGGCTCCGAACCATTGAGAACGAGGGACGCATGCCCACCGAAGACATTGTGATCAAGAGCCTGCCGCCGCTCCGCCTGGCCGAGCTGAGCGCCACCGCGGCAAGCTTCGAACCGCAGAACATCGGGCCCGTCGTCGGCCCCCTGTTCGAGCGGCTGTGCGGTCTGCTGGACGCCGCGGGCGTGACCCCGACCGGCCCCGGGCTCGCCTACTACGAGGACGCACCCGAGGGCGGTGGGGCGATCACCGTCCACGCCGGGCTGCCGGTCGGCGCGCAGGTCGGCGGCGGGGACTTCCAGATCGTCCAGCTGCCGGGCGTCGAGCGCGCCGCCACCGTCGTGCACCGCGGTCCCATGGACGATGTGGTGCCCACCGCCCAGGCGCTGGCCCGCTGGACCGACGCCCACGGCTACCGCACGACGGGATACCCGCGCGAAGTCTCCCTGCACTGCCCCGAAGACCGCACCCAGTGGGTGACCGAGCTCCAGGACCCCATCGTCGCCGGCGGCTGATACCGGTGTCCCGGAGGTCCGGTCCGGCCGGGCCTCCGGGACATGCCAAGATCGCAGGCATGACGGCACAGCACGACCCGGAAACGATCCTCGCCGGCCTGGCCGACGAGGACTGGCCCACCATCGGCTTCTCCCGCGGCACCGCCGCCGACCCGGCCGGGACGCTGCGCGCCCTGGTCTCGGCGGACGACGAAAATGTCCGCGAGGACGCGCTCTCGTCCTTCTGGGGCGCGATGCGCGCCCGCGTCCCCGCCTACCGCGCGACCGTACAGGTCATCCCGTACCTGGCCCGGGCCTGCGCGGCCGGGATCTATCAGGAGCCGCTGCTCGAGCTCCTGCACAGCGTCGCGGGCGGCGAGGACCAGCCCCGTAACGACCAGGGCGAGCTCACGGCCGCCGTCGCCGCGCAGGTGCCGCTGCTGCTGCCCCTCCTCGCCCACGACGACGAGGACATCAGGCGCTGGCTGATCCGTATCGTCCTGCTGTCCGGCCGGTCACGGGAGTCCGCCGAGGCGATACGGGCCCGCTGGGCGGAGGAGTCCGACCCCGCGCTGCGCTCCGCCCTGCTGTCGGCCTGCCGTATCGCCGACCCGGACGTCGCGGCGGAGATCGCCGCGGGCGAGCTCGGCCCCGACCAGGACCCCGAGATCCGGCTCGTGGCCGTCCTCAACCTGGTGCGCGACGGGGCCTCCTGGACGGACGAGCTGGAGGCCGCCGCCACCGCCTGGGCCCTGCGGGGCAGCGAGCTCGAGCAGGTCGAGCGGTGGTTCGACACGGACTCCGGCGACTGGAAGGACACCGACCCCGACGACGAGTCCTTCGAGCTGCTGCTCCAGCTGCTCGCCGACCGCGGCGAGCTCCCCGTGGCCCTCCGCCTGCTGGACGCGGTCCTGGCCGCCGAGGGCCCCGGCGCCGGTACGCGCGGCCGCCGGGCGCTGGCCGCCATCGAGCCGCTGTGCGCGGAGTTCCGCACCGCCCCGGCGCTGCTGGCCCCGCGTCTGGCGGCCCTGGTGACGTATCAGGACCTGGTCGTGGCCGGGACGGCCATCGGCCAGCTGCGGCGCCTGGGGGAGGAGGGCCGGCCCGCCGCCGACGCGCTGCTGACCCATGCCTCGGGCGAGCGGGTCGCCGAGGCGGAGGACAAGTTCGACGCCGAGGACGCCGAGGAAGTGGCCGACAACGCCCTCGGAGCGCTCGTCGGCCTCGGCGACCCCAGGGCCGTGCCGCTGCTCGCCCGCGATCTGCCGCACCGCGAGGAGGCCCTGGAGACGGCCGTCGGCACCTCGCCCTGGAGGCTCGACGACCAGCCGTCGGTGCCCTTCGATCCCCAGCTCCTCGACGCCGCCCGCGACCTGATCCGCAACCCGGACCGCCGGAACTACGGCGCGCCCCGGCATCTGTGCGCCCTGCTCGCCTCCTGGGGGCCGCAGGCGGCCCCTGCCCTCCCCGAGCTGTACTCCCTGCTGACCACGCAGCGCCAGTACGCCCCGAGCGCGGTGGCCGCCGTCGCGGCGGGCACCGAGGCCGCCGCCGAGGCGGTGGACCGGCTGCGCGAGGCCGCCGAGGGCGCCTCCGTCTACGACCGCATGCCGATCGCCGAGGCCCTGCACCGGCTCACCGGCGACACCGCGCAGCTGATCGAGGCCATCCGCCCCGGCCTCGACGACATCCTCTACAGCCGGCGCGCCGCGGTGGGCCGGGCCGGGCGGCTCGGGCCGGCCGGCGAGCCGCTGCTGCCCCGGCTGCGCGAGCTGCTGGTGCCCGAGGAAGGAGACCGGGTCGGCTGGGACCCGCGCGACTGTCTGTCGGCCGCGTCCACCATCCTGGCGATCGCCGGCGAATCGGCGGCGGACGAGCTGATCCCGGCCCTCTCCCAGGGACTGGAGAACCGGGACGCCCAGACCCGGGCCTCGGCCGCCCGCCTGGCCGGCCGGCTGGGCGCGGCCGCCGCGCCCCTGGCCGAGCGGATCGCGCCGCTGCTGGAGTCCCTGGCCACCTTCCTGCCCGCCGTGCGCGCCCTGCTGGCCATCCCCGGGGCCGTGGGGCCCGAGGGGGTGGTCGATCGCGAGGAATTGACGGTTGCCCTGCTCCTGGCCGTCGACTCCGTCGATCACCCAGGGACGGCGCTCGACCTGCTGCGCGACCTCGGCGGCGGCAGCCTCCCCGGGGCCGCCGCCGACCGGCTGCGCGAATCGCTGACCGCCGAACGCCGCCCGCCCCTGCGCGGGTTCGCACTCCAACGCATCCGCATCGACCAACGGCGCACCGCCGCCCTGCGGGCCGCCCTGGGCGAGTAGCCTTCCGGCCGCCGAGTAGCCTCCCCCCATGGATATCGGTGATGTCGTCGAGGACTTCGAACTGCCGGACGAGAGCGGCACCGCCCGCACGCTGAGCGGACTGCTCGAGAACGGCCCTGTGGTGCTGTTCTTCTATCCCGCGGCCTTCACGCCGGGCTGCACGAAGGAGGCATGTCACTTCCGGGACATCGCGGGGGAGTTCAAGGCGCTGGGCGCCCAGCCGGTCGGGGTGAGCGCGGACTCGGTGGACAAGCAGGCGGAGTTCGCCCGTACGCACTCCTTCGGCTATCCGCTGCTGTCCGATCCGGAGGGGACCGTACGGGAGCGGTTCGGGGTCAAGCGCGGCATATCGGCCGTCCCGACCAAGCGGGTCACCTTTGTGATCGACACCGACCGGCGGGTGCTGGAGATCGTCAAGAGCGAGTTCCGGATGAGTGTGCACGCGGACAAGGCGCTCGAGGCGCTGCGCAGCAGGGCGGCGTAACCGGGCGTGTGGGGCGCGGGCGCAGGGGTCTAGCAAGCGCTTGCTCCGCGGCGTCGTGCTCGGCCGGACCCGCCTCGGCATTCTGCTGCTGCTCGCCGAGGAACACACCACCAGCGGGCTCGCCCGGCGACTGGGCGTCAGCAATGCCACGGCCTCCGCCCACACCGCCGCGCTGCGCGGCGCCGGTCTGATCACCACGGTCCGCGCCGGGCGCGCGGTGCTGCACCGGCGCACCGCGCTGGGCGGGCTGCTGGTGCGGCACGGGTCCTGAACACGCGCGCGTTCGCGGTGGGTTCGAGACGGCGTGCCGTCCCTCGAACCCACCACGAACTCCCCTCCTAGATCCGCGAGAAGGTGAACGAGAACTCGGCGGGCGCGGCGCCGAGGCGGTACGGGGGAAGCACCCCGGGCCCGCACGACTGGCTGCCGATGCCCTGCTGCCCGTGGTCGAGGTTCACCCACACCGTGTCCGCCGACGGGGACAGGTCCGGGGTGTGCTCGGCCGCGTCCAGCTGCTCCGTGGTCCACCGCCGCGCCGTGAACCAGAACGGCGGCGCGCCCTCCACCGCGATCCCGGCCCCGTCCTCGCCGGTCAGCCGGGCCCAGCGGACGTCCGCGCGGGCCCCGTTCTCCTGCGGCCTGACGTACGGCGTCTGCATCTCGTCGACCGACAGCGCCCACCGGCCGATCCGGGAGGCGGCGTGGGTGTCCGGGTACGCCTCGCCGGGGCCGCCGCCGAACCACTCGGCCCGGCCTAGCGCGGCGGGGACGCCGAGTCGTACGCCCAGGCGCGGCAGCGGGCAGGTCCACTCGCCCAGCGGGGTGACGGAGACGTCCAGACGCAGCCGGTCCGCGTCGGCGGTCCAGCGGTAGACGGTCTCCAGGCCGACGTCGGTGGCCGCGGGGGCGACGCGGGTACGGACGGTCAGGGCGTCGTCCGTCGCCTCCACCGCGTCGACGCGGTGGTGCATCCGGTGCAGACCGAGCTGGTGCCAGATCAGGCCGTAGCGCTCATCGGGCTGCCAGGACGCGCCGTTGTCGTTGTCGGTGGGCGCGCGCCACACATCGAGCCGGGGGCCGGTGACGGCGAGGCCCCCGAGGGAGAGCAGCGCGCCGGTGGTCGGGTCGAAGGCCCCCGGGCCCAGCACGAGCGCGCCGTCCTCGCGGCGCGGGGCAACAGCGGCTTCCGCGGCGAGCGAGGCGGTCGGGGCGGTCGGGGTAGTGGCCGGGATCTGCCCCCACGCCACCTCGTGGCCCGCCTCCGCCCACGCGGTGTCGGCCGCGAGCAGCGCCCGTACGGTCCACAGCGCCTCGCCGTCGGCGCCCGTCGCGGGCCGGTCGGGGAGCTTGAGGTCCGCGGACTCGCCCGGGGCCAGCGGCGGAACCGCCAGCTCGCCGCCGCCGACCTCGACGCCCTCGGCCTCGTAGGCCCAGGAGAACGTCAGATGGGACAGGTCGGCGAAGTCATGGGTGTTGGTGACGCGGACCGTGCCCGCCTCGCCGTCGCCCTCGATCCGGACCGGTTCGATGACCTTCTTGTACTCGATCAGCCCGGGGGACGGGGTGCGGTCGGGGAAGAGCAGCCCGTCGCAGACGAAGTTGCCGTCGTGCAGCTCCTCGCCGAAGTCCCCGCCGTATCCGTAGAAGAGCTCGCCCTCGGCGGTGCGCTTGGCGATGCCGTGGTCGATCCACTCCCAGACGAACCCGCCCTGGCAGCGCTCATGCGCCTCGAACAGCCGCTGGTAGTCGCTGAGTCCGCCCGGCCCGTTGCCCATGGCGTGGGCGTACTCGCACAGGATGAACGGGAGCGCGCGGCGCTTGGCGTCCAGCTCGGCGTCCGCCCAGGCGGCCTCGGTACGCTGCCCGATCTGGTCGACCTCCTCGTGCGGGGCGTACATCCGCGAGTAGACGTCCGTGTCGGCGCAGGACATGTCGCCCTCGTAGTGGATCACGCGCGAGGGGTCGCGCTCGCGGATCCAGTCGGCCATCGCGGTCAGCCCGCGGCCGGTGCCGCATTCGTTGCCCAGCGACCACATCACCACCGACGCGTGGTTCTTGTCCCGCTCGACCATCCGGCGGGCCCGGTCCACCAGGGCCGGGGTCCAGCGGTCGTCGTCGACCGGGTTGCCGCGCCAGCCGATGTCGCCGAAGCCGTGGGTCTCCAGATCGCATTCGTCGATCACCCACAGGCCCAGCTCGTCGCACAGGTCGAGGAAGGCGGGGTGCGGGGGGTAGTGGCTGGTGCGTACGGCGTTGATGTTGTGCCGCTTCATCAGCACCAGGTCCTGGCGCATGGTCTCCAGGTCCACGGCGCGCCCGGTCTCGGGGTGGAACTCATGCCGGTTGACCCCGCGGAACAGCACCCGCTTGCCATTGACCTTGATCACGCCGTCCTCGACGACGACCGTACGGAAGCCCACCCGCAGCGTCACCCGCTCGCCACCGGTGGCGAGCGTGGCCTCGTACAGCCGCGGGGTCTCGGCCGTCCACGGCTCGACGGCCACGGTCGCGCTCTCGCCGGTGGCCAGGTCGAGGCCCAGCTCCGGCACGGTGACCCGGCCGCCGGGCTCGGCGTCGACCCGCAGCGTGCCCTGGCCGGAGGCGTGGTCGTAGGAGGCGTGGACGAAGAAGTCGTCGACCGCGTCGGCCGGGCGGTGCAGCAGGGTCACCTCGCGGAAGATCCCGGGCAGCCACCACTGGTCCTGGTCCTCCAGGTAGGTGCCCGAGGACCACTGGTGGACGCGTACGGCCAGCACATTGCCGCGCGGCCGCAGCAGCTCTTCCACGGCGAACTCGTGCGGCAGCCGGCTGCCCTTGAAGACGCCCAGCTCCTGCCCGTTGAGCCAGACCCGGGCGCAGGACTCCACGCCCTCGAACCGCAGCACGGCGCCGCCGTCGGCCGGCCAGTCCGCGGGCAGGTCGAAGACCCGGCGGTGGTCGCCGGTCGGGTTCTCGTCGGGAACCCGGGGCGGGTCGACCGGGAACGGATAGAGCACATTGGTGTAGATGGGCGCGCCGTGGCCCTGCAGCACCCAGTGGCCTGGTACGGCGACCGTGCCCCAGCCGGAGGCGTCGTAGTCGGGGCGGGCGAAGGACTCGTCCTCGGCGGTGGCGGTCGGCGACAGCCGGAAGGCCCAGTCGCCGCCCAGGCCCAGCCGGGCGGCGTCGGACCCGGCGGTCCAGGCGCGGGGCGGCAGCCCTCCGCTGCCCGGGGACATGTCCTCGTAGTAGGGGAGCGGGGCGTCGGGGGTGGTGCTCATCGGTCTCCTCGGTCTGCGCTGGAGGTATCTGCGATGGAGGGAACTGCGATGGGGGCGATCGGTCGGCACGCGCCCCAGCGGCCCGAGCGCGCGTCGGCCCGAGCACTTCGGCCCGGGCCGTCAGCACGGGACGTTAACGAGCGGCGAAAGACTTTTGCAAGGGGTTGGACGAAGTCTGTTGCAAGCGCTTGTGCGGGTGGCGGCGGGTGGAGGGGGTGAGGGCCGGGAATCAGGACGCGCCGCCGCGGCCGCCGTTGGCGGCGGGCGTGCGGTGATACTTCGATTTCATGGTGGCGAGCGAGCCCTCCAGGGCGAAGGTCGCGGCCCCGAGGCTCACGGGGTTGGACGGGATCGGGCACAGCACGATCTCGACGCTCGCGAAGGGGCGGCGCAGGGCGCGCCGCGCCACCGCCTCGCGCACCTCGACCAGCAGCGGCTCGCCCAGCGCGGTGGCCACCCAGCTGCTGACCACGATCACCTCCGGGTTGAGCAGATTGACCAGGTCGGCCAGGGCCGCGCCGAGATAGCGGGCGGTCTCGCGGACCACCTGCGCGGCCACCGGATCGCCGTCGGCCAGCGCCCGGCCGAGCGCTTCGATGGTGGCGGTCTGGTCGTCCGGGTGCAGCAGCGGGCTGCCGGGGCTCAGCTCGCCGAGGGTGCGCATGATGGCGGGGGCGCCCACGTACGTCTCCACGCAGCCGTGGTTGCCGCAGTGGCACAGCCGCCCGTCCAGGACGAGCGTGGTGTGCCCCCACTCTCCGGCGCTGTTGGTCACCCCCCGGTGCAGCACGCCGCCCAGCGCGAGCCCGGCCCCCACGCCCGTACCCAGGTTGACCACGATCGCGTCATCGCGCCCGCGCGCCGCGCCGAACCACTGCTCGGCGACGGTGCTGGCGCGCAGCGGGTTGTCGAGGTGGAGCGGATAGGGGAGGTGTTCGGCCAGCAGGTCGAGCAGCGGGACGTCGTGCCAGTTCCAGTTGGCGGCGTAGACGGACACCCCGCCCTCGCGGTCCACCTGCCCCGGCATGCTGACCCCGACGCCCAGCACCCGGTCCGCGGCGACGGCCGACCGCTCCACGACATCGGCCACGGCGGCGGCGATACGCCCGACGAGCCGCGCCGCGTCCCGCTCGCCGGGGCGCAGCTCCTCGTCGGCGCGGGCCAGTACGGTCAGGGCCAGGTCGAACAGCTCGACATGGACGTAGGTCTCGGCCACGTCCACGCCGATCAGCGCGCCGCCCGCGGCGTTGACGGCGACCAGCCCGCGCGGCCGGCCGCCGTCGGAGTCCTCGTATCCGCCCTCCACCAGCATGCCGAAGTCCAGCAGCTCGCCGACGAGGGTGGCGACGGTGGCCAGGCTCAGCCCGGTCGCGGCGGCCAACTGCTGCCGGGAGACGGGGGATTCGGCGATGATATGGCGCAGCACGTCGTAGCGGTTCTCGGTGCGGATATCGCGGGACGTGCGCTTCACGCCGGGTCCTCCGTGCTCGGTGGTGCGGCCCGTATGACGCCGCGCCACACTAGGGCCTGCCGTCAATGGGGGCGCCCTGCTCCCGACGCCTGGCACGGCACCTCGCTGCGTTGTCGCATCGCCCAAGTACGTCCAGTACGAGGGCGACGCTCCGCCTTGCGATGTACCGCGCCAGACGCCGCTCGCGGCCGGACGCCCCCTTTGACGGCAGACCCTAGGCCGCGCGCCGCACCTCGACAACCCCTTCGCGTAACCATTGTACGAAGCGATGGCCGCGCCATGCCCGGGCGGAGGTCCTGCGGGTGGCTGTACGGAGCGGTGGCCGTCCCTGCGCCGCGGGTCTTCTAGCCGTGGGTCGTGAGTACGTCCCTGACGACCGGACCCGCCGCGTCGCCGCCGTGGCCGCCCTTGACGACCACGGCGGCGGCCGCCATGTCATTCCGGTAGGCCGTGAACCAGGCGTTCGTGGTCGGCTGCCCGTCGATCTCGGCGGAGCCGGTCTTCGCCCCGATGTCCCCGGTGAGCCCGGACATCGCGCGCGCCGCCGTGCCGCTGGTGGCGGTGAGCCGCAGCATGGCCCTCAGCTGCCCGGCGGCCGCCGGGCTCAGGGAGCGCACCGCCGTCGCCGGCTCCTCGCTGATCAGGGAGCGCGGCACGATGACGGGCTGGTGGAACGTACCGGTCTGGGCGGTGGCCGCGACCGAGGCCACAGTGAGCGGGTTCATCTGCACCCTGCCCTGCCCGATCAGCGCGGCGGCCTTGTCGTCCCCGCCGCCCGTGGGGACCGAGCCGTCGAAGGTCTGCACCCCCACATGCCACTCGAGCCCGATCCCGAACACGTCCTGCGCCACGTCCGCGACGCCGCTGTCGGGGAGATCGCCGGCCAGTGAGACAAAGGCGGTGTTGCAGGAGGCCGCGAAGTCCTGGGCGAAGGTGGCGGCCGGATTCTCGCTGTCCTCGACGTTGTGGAAGGTCATGCCCTGCTGGTACGAGGTGGTCTTGGGGCAGGGCACCGCGCGGCCGGGCGTGACCTTGCCGGACTCGAGCAGCGCCGCCGAGGTGATGATCTTGAACGTCGAACCGGGCGCGGTGGCCCCTTGTAAGGCCGGATTGAACTCGGCGCGGTCGGAGTTGGCGACCGCCAGTACCTCGCCCGTGCTGGGCTTGAGCGCGACCACCGAGGCGCCCGTACGCCTCGCCACCGCCTTCTCGGCCCGGCTCTGCACCTGCGCGTCGAGCGTCGTGTGCAGCGTGCCCGGTTTGCCCTTGGCCACCACATGGAGCGTCGTCGTGGGCTTGCCGCTCGCGCCGGCCGCCCACACCTCGACCCGGCTGGCGCCGCCCGTGGCGGCGGCGTACCTCGTGCGGAGCTCGGTCAGTACCGGGCCGAGCGAGGGATAGCGGTCCTTCGTCAGCTCCTTGCCGTCCCGGTCCACCACCTTGATCGACACCGAGTCGGCGACCCCGGTCCGCAGGGCCGGACGCTCGGCCGTCAGCTTGGGGTGCAGTACGGCGGACCTCCAGTCGACCAGCGGCCGGCCTGTCGTCCGGCCGCGCACCACCGACAGCTCCGAGGCATAGGTCCAGGTGGAGTGGGTGTCCTCGAAGGAGATATCGGCCGTGACATCGAACGGCACCCGGGTGCCGTTCGGCCGGCCCGCCTTGAGCGTCAGCTTCGACACATGGCCGTCCTTGCGGTAGCCGCTCAGCGCGGCCACGGCGGACTCGGCGTCATTGGTGAGCTGCGCGGCCCGCATATCGTTCTGATCGGCCCAGGCGGCCAGAAACTTCCCGGCGGTCTCCCGCACTTCGGACGCGGTCACCGCGCCGTCGTGGCCCGGCCCCTTCTCGCCCCCGATGAGCCCGGTGTACAGGTTGTACGCGCCGAGGCCCGCTACGCCCACGACCGCAACCGCTGTCACACCGAGCACGGCTCTTCCCGCTGCACGCATGCCCTGGTTCAACCCCCCATGATGGTTGGCGCCCTGCCGCTCCACCCCCGCGTCAAGCGGCAGGGCGCACAACGAGTTCACAACCTATGGACGGTGATACTCCATCACAAGGGGTAGTTCAGGCCACAAGCGCACGGCGTGACCCGCGACACGCATTTCGGCGCGCCGCCGCGGCTCATGCCGCCTGCTCGACCTCTCCCCGCAGTGCCCTGGTGTAGACAGAGAGCAACCGACCGTATTCGACGCGCTCCTGAGGGCGCAGCGCCCGGCCGGCCCGCGCGCGCAGAAACACGCGGATCGCCTCGTTCGCCTGGTCGGTGGGCGTGGTGATTAAAGCGGGTTCGTGGTGAGTAGGAGTCGGACGCATGCGCACTAGAGTACGGGCCGACACCGACAACGGCACCGGCGCAAAACGTTCAAGTGCCCTGTTACCGCGGGTATGTGAGCAAGACCGCATCCGGCGCACGGCTCTGGATGGTCGGCCGCGACTCTGTTGTGGCCCGCCCAGTGGCCCCGTAGCGGCCCGCCTGGTGCCCCCGTAGGCCCCGCCCGGTGGCCCCGTGGCGGCCTCAGCTCTCGACGAGCACGACCTCCAGGGTGCGCGGGCCGTGTACCCCCTCCACCCGGTCCAGTTCGATATCGCTGGTCGCGGACGGCCCGGAGATCCAGGTCAACGGGCGTCCCGGAGCCAGCCGTTCCAGGGCCTGCGGCACGGAGTCCACGACCTGCTCGGGCACGCGGATGACACAGATGTGGTGGTCGGGCACCAGCGTGATGCGCCGGCGCCCCTGGTCAGGGCTCGCGTCCAGGACGACGGTCCCCGTCTCGGCCACGGCCACCGCACAGCCCGTGACGACGCTGGAGACCGCGTCCAGATCGTGCGGGGTCAGCTCCTCGGTGTCCGCGATCCGCTCCACCCGCTGCGCGTCCACGGCCGAAAGCCACTCTGCGGGCAGCCCCGGCGGCAGCACCACGCTCGTCGCGCCGCGCCCGTCCAGCAGCCGGGCGATCAGGCCCGGAAGCCCCTTGGGGTCCGTACGGTGGACGATCGCCCGGTAGTCGGCCAGGTTCTCGGCCAGCAGATCCACGGTCTGCGCCGTGGTCCGGTCCCCGTGGGCCCGCAGATAGCCGCGGTCCACGGGGACCTCGGCGGGGCGCTCGGTACGGGGGACGTCCGCCAGCGCGCGGCGGACGCGGGCCAGCACCAGGTCTCGGCTGCTCACGTCGTCGTCCTCTTCCCGTTCTTCCCGTTCTTCCCGTTCTTCTCGGTGTTCGTGCCCTCGTCGCCGCGCGTCCTGCGCCACCAGTCCCGGAACGACTCCGCGGGCACCTCCGGCAGCTCCCGGGTGTCCGTCCACGCCCGCCCCGGCCCCGGCAGCCGGCTCGGATGGAAGCGGCGGGTACGGGCGGCCAGCCGCTGCCCGGCGCGCAACACGCCCGGATGGTCGAAGGCCCAGCGCGCCGCCCGCATCGCGGCGCGCTCCGCGGCATGCCCCTTGGCCGGTTTGATGACGGTCCGGGTCCCGCGCACCGACACCGGGCCGCCCTCGACCACCCGCTCGCGCAGATGGACCAGGATCTCCGGGATGTCGATGGCCACCGGGCAGACCTCGTAGCACGCCCCGCACAGCGACGAGGCGTACGGCAGCGAGGCGTCCAGCTCGCTCTGCGTGCCACGCAGCTGCGGTGTGAGGATCGCCCCGATCGGCCCCGGGTACGCCGACCCGTACGCATGGCCGCCCGCCCGCTCGTACACCGGGCACACATTCAGACACGCCGAGCAGCGGATGCAGCGCAGCGCCTGGCGCCCGACGGTGTCGGCGAGCGTGTCCGTACGGCCGTTGTCGAGGAGGACCAGATGGAAGGCGCGCGGGCCGTCGCCGTCGGTGGTGCCGGTCCAGGTGGAGGTGTACGGGTTCATCCGCTCCGCCGTCGAGGAGCGGGGCAGCAGCTGGAGGAACACCTCAAGGTCCTGCCACGTCGGCACCACCTTCTCGATGCCCACGACGGAGATCAGCGTCTCGGGGAGGGTCAGACACATCCGGCCGTTGCCCTCGGACTCCACCACGACCAGCGTGCCGGTCTCGGCCACCATGAAATTGGCGCCCGAGATGCCGACCTTGGCGTTCAGGAACTTCTCGCGCAGATGCAGCCGCGCCGCCTCCGCCAGATCGGCCGGGGCGTCCGTCAGCCCCTCCGGCGCGGGGCGGCCCCAGCGGGCCATCTGGTCGGTGAAGATGTCGCGGATCTCGGTGCGGTTGCGGTGGATCGCGGGCACCAGGATGTGCGACGGCAGATCGTCGCCGAGCTGCACGATCAGCTCCGCCAGATCGGTCTCGTACGCGCGGATGCCCGCCTCGGCGAGCGCGTCGTTCAGCCCGATCTCCTGCGTGGCCATCGACTTGACCTTGACGACCTCGCGCTCGCCGGTGGCCCGGACCAGCTCGGTGACGATCCGGTTCGCCTCGTCCGCGTCCGCCGCCCAGTGCACCTGGCCGCCCGCCGCCGTCACGGCGCTCTCCAACTGCTCCAGATAGTGGTCGAGATGGCGCAGCGTACGATCCTTGATCGCCGCGCCCGCGGCGCGCAGCTCGCCCCAGTCGTCCAGTTCCGCGACGGCCTTGGCGCGCTTGGCGCGGATGGTGTGGGTGGCGTGCCGCAGATTGGCGCGCAGCTGCGTGTTCTTGGTCGAGGTGGCGGCCGCGACGGGGAACGCGGGCATGCCCAGATAGGTGCCGGTCACCAGACGTCTCCTTCGGTGCTCGCCAGGATCTCGGCGATATGGACCGGGCGGACCGTCGAGCCCTGCCGGGCGAGCGTCCCGCCGATGTGCATCTGACACGAGTTGTCGACCGTGCACACCGCCTCGGCCCCGGTGGCGGTGATGTTGCGCGCCTTGTCGGCGCCCATCGCGGCCGAGACCGCCGTGTTCTTCACGGCGAACGTGCCACCGAAGCCGCAGCACTCCTCCGCGCCCGGCAGCTCGACCAGTTCCAGTCCCGCGACGGCCGCGAGGAGCTTGCGGGGGCGGTCGCCCAGGCGCAGCATCCGCAGGCCGTGGCAGGTGGGGTGGTAGGTCACGGTGTGCGGATAGTACGCGCCCACGTCCGTCACCTTCAGGACGTCGGTGATGAACTCGGTGAGCTCGTACGTCTTGGGCACTGCCGCGGCGGCGAGCTCGGTCAGCTCCTGGCCACGGCCCTCGGCGGCCGCCTTCGCCCCGATCCTCGGATAGTTGTCGCGCACCATGGCGGCACACGACCCGGAGGGGGTCACCACATAGTCGTAGTCCTCGAACGCCTCGGCGAAACGGCGCACCAGAGGCTCGGTCTCATGGCGGTAGCCGGTGTTGAACTGCGCCTGACCGCAGCAGCTCTGTCCCGGCGGAAAGCCGACGTCGACACCCAGCCGTTCGAGGAGGGTGACGACGGCCTGCCCGGTGCGGGGATAGAGCGTGTCGTTGACGCAGGTGATGAAGAGCGCTACGCGCACGGTTCCTCCTCCTGGCCCTCGGCCCGCCCGCCCTCGACGTACTCGACGTTCGCGATGTTGTCGATGTTCTCGACGTGTTCGACGTGTTCGACGAGGGCGGCCGCCCGGGACCATGCCGCTTGATCACCCGACGGCTCATACTGCCTCAGCGGCTGGGTGCTGTGAAGCAGCGCACGCAACTCGGCCAGGCCGCCGCCGACCACCCCCGCGGTCCGGGCCTGCACCAGAACGTTCCCGAGCGCCGCCGCCTCCGCCGGGCCCGCGACCACCGGCAGCCCACAGGCGTCGGCGGTCAGCCGGCACAGCAGCGCGTTGTGCGCGCCGCCCCCGACGATATGCACGGTGCGGACCGTACGGCCGGACAGGCGCTGGGCGTCCAGGATCGCGCGGCGGTGGGCGAGCGCGAGGGAGTCCAGGACGCAGCGGGCGGTCTCGGCGGGGGTGCGGGGGGCCGGCTGGCCGGTGCGGCGGCATGCTTCCGCGATCCGGTCGGGCATCCGGTCCGGGGCGATGAACTCCGGGGCCCCGGCGTCGACCACCGAGCGGAGGGGGGTGGCCTGGGCCGCCTGGTCCAGGAGCGATTCCAGGTCCTGGGGTCTGCCTTCGGCTTCCCAGGTGCGCAGGCACTCCTGGAGCATCCACAGGCCCATGATGTTGCGCAGATAGCGGACCGTGCCGTCCACGCCCAGCTCATTGGTGAAATTGGCGCGCCGGCTCGCCTGGGTGAGCACCGGGGCGTCGAGCTCAAGACCGGCGAGGGACCAGGTGCCGGTGGCGATGTACGCGAAGTCGGGCGAGGTGGCGGGGACGCCCACGACGGCCGAGGCGGTGTCGTGCGAGCCCACGGCGGTGACGGGGACGGGGCCTTCGAGCCCGGTCGCGGACAGGATCTCGGGGCGTAGGTATCCCGCCGGGGCGCCGGGGTGGCGGAGGGGAGGGAAGAGCGACAGGTCGATGCCGAGGGTGTCGGCGACGGTGGCGATGGCGCGGGACCAGTCGCGGGTGCGCGGGTCGATCAGCTGGGTGGTGGACGCGTTGGTCAGCTCGGTGCCGGCCACGCCCGTCAGCCAGTACGAGATGAGGTCCGGGATGAGGAGGAGGCGGTGTGCGGCGGCGAGCGTCGAACTGCCCCGGGCGGCGGTCAGCTGGTAGATCGTGTTGAAGGGGAGGTGCTGGAGGCCGGTGGCCGCGTACAGCTCCTCGGGCGGGAGGACGGTGGCGACCTGCTCGGCGGCGCCGTCGGTGCGGGTGTCGCGGTAGTGGACGGGGTTGCCGAGCAGCGCGCCGTCGGCGCCCAGGAGGCCGTAGTCGACGGCCCAGCTGTCGATGCCGACGCTGGTCAGGCGCGTGTTCGCGGCGCGGGCGGCGTCGGCCGCGGCGCGCAGGCCGTCCAGGACGCCCTGGTAGAGGGCGAGGATGTCCCAGTGCAGGGTGCCGCCTATGCGGACCGGGCGGTTGGGGAAGCGGTGCACCTCGTGGAGTTCGAGGGTGCCTGGGGCGACCGTGCCGACCATGACGCGGCCGCTGGACGCGCCGAGGTCGACGGCGGCGAAGTGAGTTTCGGTGGGTGGCACGGGAGCCTCGTGGTCGTGGTTGCTGTACATGGGTACGGGGCGGGGACGGGGCCTCCGGGGCTGTCACCCTGGACCGCATATTTACGGCGCCGCAGCAGCCGATATGCGGCTCCGCCGCGTGGCCGGAGGCGCGGAGTGGCCCGGAACTTGGCGCCACAAATATGCGTAAGCGTCCAGGGCACCACCCCTGCACCCCCGTCCCCTCGCGTGCGTATCAGCGCAGGAAGGCCGCCGCGACGCCGGCGTCGACCGGGACGTGCAGACCGGTGGTGTGCGTCAGGTCGCCCCCGGTGAGCGCGAAGACCGCGTTCGCCACGTGCTCGGGCAGGACCTCGCGCTTGAGCAGGGTGCGCTGGGCGTAGAACTTGCCCAGCTCGTCTTCGGGGATGCCGTAGGTGGCCGCGCGTTGCGCGCCCCAGCCGCCCGCGAAGATTCCTGAGCCCTGTACGACGCCGTCGGGGTTCACCCCGTTGACCCGGATGCCGTGTGCGCCCAGTTCGGCGGCCAGGAGACGTACTTGGTGGGCCTGGTCGGCCTTGGTGGCGGAGTAGGCGATGTTGTTCGGGCCCGCGAAGACCGAGTTCTTGGAGGCGATGTAGATGACATCGCCCCCCATGTTCTGGTCGATCATGACCCGGGCCGCCTCGCGGGAGGAGAGGAAACTGCCGCGCGCCATGATGTCGTGCTGGAGGTCCCAGTCCTTGGCGGTGGTTTCGAGGAGGGGCTTGGAGATGGAGATCCCGGCGTTGTTGACGAGGAGGTCGAGCCCGCCGAAGGCCAGGACCGCTTGGTCGAAGGCTGCTTTGATCTGTTCTTCGGAGGTGATGTCGACGGTGACGGGGACGGCCTTGTCGGGGCCGCCCAGCTCGGCGGCCACCTTTGCCGCGTTCTCGGTATTGATGTCCGCCACGACGACACAGGCGCCCTCGGCCACGAGGCGGTTCGCGATGGCCTTGCCGATGCCCGAGCCCGCGCCGGTGACCAGGGCGATACGGGTCGCAAGCGGCTTGGGCTTCGGCATCCGCTGAAGCTTGGCCTCCTCCAGCGCCCAGTACTCGATGCGGAACTTCTCCGACTCCTCGATGGGGGAGTACGTGGACACGGCCTCGGCGCCGCGCATCACATTGATCGCGTTGACATAGAACTCGCCCGCCACCCGGGCCGTCTGCTTGTCCTTGCCGTAGCTGAACATCCCGACACCCGGGATGAGCACGATCGCCGGGTCGGCGCCGCGCATCGCGGGAGAGTCGGGGGTGGCGTGCCGCTCGTAGTACGCCTGGTAGTCGGTGCGGTATGCGGTGTGCAGCTCCTTCAGACGGGCGATCGCCTCGTCGAGCGGGGCCGTGGGCGGCAGGTCGAGGACCAGCGGGCGGACCTTCGTACGGAGGAAGTGGTCCGGGCAGGAGGTGCCGAGCGCGGCCAGCCGCGGGTGTTCGGCGCGGGCGACGAAGTCGAGAACGGCGTCGGAGTCGTTGTAGTGGCCGACCTGGGGGCGGTCCATGGAGGCGAGGCCACGCAGGACGGGAGCCAGCGCGGCGGCGCGGGCCCGGCGTTCGGCCTCGGGGAGCGGTTCGTAGCCGGGGACGACGGGGCCGAAGGGGTCCGCCTTGCCGCGGTCGGCGAGGAACTGCTCGGCGGTGCGGATGATACGGAGCGAGTTGGCCTCGCACTCGTCGGAGGTGTCACCCCAGGCGGTGATGCCGTGGCCGCCCAGAATGCAGCCGATGGCCTCGGGGTTGGCCTTCTTGATGGCGGCGATGTCAAGACCGAGCTGGAACCCGGGCCGGCGCCAGGGAACCCATACGACCTGGTTGCCGAAACACTCCTTGGTCAGCGCCTCACCGTCGGCGGCGCATGCGAGCGCGATGCCGGAGTCGGGGTGCAGATGGTCGACATGGGCGGCGTTGACCAGGCCGTGCATGGCGGTGTCGATGGACGGCGCGGCGCCGCCTTTCCCATGCAGGCAGAAGTCGAACGCGGCGACCATCTCGTCCTCGCGCTCCACCCCTGGGTAGACCGCGGTCAGCGCCCGCAACCGGTCCAGCCGCAGCGCGGCGAGACCGGCCTCGGTGAGTGTGCCCAAGTCCCCTCCGGACCCCTTCACCCACATGAGGTCGATGCCCTGCCCGGTGACGGGGTCGGTCGCGGTGCCCTTGGCTGAGGTGTTCCCGCCCGCGTAGTTGGTGTTCCGGGGATCGGCTCCGAGACGATGCGATCGCTCGAGCAGGGTGGCCGCTTCGGGGTGCGGTTCTGCGGTCATGTTCTTCCTTCTTCGTGTGTTGGTGAAGTCGGCCAATCCATCGCACGGGCCCACTCCGGGGTGAGGCTGGGCCCGTACAGTTCCGCCTTGCCCTCCGGGGCTGCGGGACGGTGACGCGTACGCGTCCGCCGGCGGGTCGGTGCGCCGCGGCGTCGGCTGCCGGGTCGGGGTCGCGCTGCCCGCCTGCTGCCAGTCCCCGCTGCGGGGTCTGGCCAGCCCGCGTCCGCTCCCGGCGCCCGCGAGGCGGAGCCTCGCCGTCCCTGCCCCACCCGGCGGGCTCGCCCCGACCCGGGTGCGTCCGCCGGGCGGTTGGCGCGCCCCGACCGTGGCCCGGCCGAGGCCGTGCTGCCGCCCCACCGCCGGGGCCCGTTTCCGGTCCGCCGGTACGGGGCGGTGGGGCGGAGCCCCCGCGCGGACCGGTGGTATGTGCGGAACTCCCGGGTCCGCGCAGGGCCGGGGCGGCGGGCATCCGCCCCGCCGCCCCGGCCAGGCCTTCCCCGCCGTAGCCGAGCAGCCGGGGCCAGGGGCCGAGCCCCGATCCCGGGCCCCGGGGCGGAGCTCCGGAAACACGCCGCGCCGCGGAGCCGCGGCGGCGTTGCGACAGCCCCGCCGGAGGCGCTACGCGCCCCAGCCCGCCTGCGTGCCACCCACTCGCTCCGCGACGATCTTCTCCGCCCACCCGGAGGCCTTGTACGCCGCCATCGGATCGGGGTCGATGCCCAGTTCCTCGCGGACTTCGGCCAGCAGCGGCCGTACGTCGGTGTTGTACGCGTCCATCAGCACCGCGTTGGAGCCGAGGACGTCGCCCGATGTCTGCGCGGCGGACAGCGCGTCGCGGTCGACCAGGAGGGCCTTCGCCGTCGCCTCCTGGACGTTCATGACCGAGCGGATGATCGCCGGGATCTTCGGCTCGATGTTGTGGCACTGGTCCAGCATGAACGCGATGTCCGAGCCCAGGCCGCCGCCGCGGATCACCTCGTACATGATTCGGAAGAGCTGGAAGGGGTCGGCCGCGCCGACCATGAGGTCGTCGTCCGCGTAGAAGCGGGAGTTGAAGTCGAACGCGCCGAGCTTCCCCTCCCGGAGCAGCAGCGCGACGATGAACTCGATGTTCGTGCCGGGCGCGTGGTGGCCGGTGTCGACGCAGACGCTGGCCTTGGGGCCGAGTTTGAGGCAGTGGGCGTAGGCGGTGCCCCAGTCGGGGACGTCGGTGGTGTAGAAGGCGGGCTCGAAGAACTTGTACTCCAGCAGCAGCCGCTGGTCGTCGCCCAGCCGTTCGTAGACGGCTTGGAGGGCCTCGGCGAGCCGGTCCTGGCGGGCGGCGATGTCGTCCTGGCCGGGGTAGTTGGTGCCGTCGGAGAACCAGAGCTTGAGGTCGCGGGAGCCCGTGGCGTCCATGATGTCGACGCATTCCAGGAGGTGGGCGAGCGCCTTGCCGCGGATTTCGGGGTCGGGGTTGGTGACCGAGCCGAGCTTGTAGTCGTCGTCCTGGAAGACGTTGGAGTTGATGGCGCCGAGCTTCAGCCCGCGCTCCTCCGCGTGCTTGGCGAGCGCCGCATAGTCGTCGACCTTGTCCCAGGGGATGTGCAGGGCGACGGTGGGGGCCACCCCGGTGAAGGCGTGCACCTGGGCGGCGTCGTCGAGTTTTTCCTGCGGGGTGCGCGGGACGCCGGGCTGGGCGAAGACCTTGAAGCGGGTTCCAGAGTTGCCGTACGCCCATGACGGCGTCTCGACGGCCTGGGTCTTGAGGGCCGCCTTCACGGCCGAAAGGTCAGACATACGTCTCCTCGAGGGCAACTGTGGCAACTAGCAACTATGAAACGATTCAACAGACGCTAGCCGTGTGGATGGCCGGGCGTCAAGAAGCGGTGCGGCCCCAGGCTCGGGGTCGCTGACGTGGAAAAACGATTCAATCTCGAAGCTACTGGACCGTAGGTCCACCGCCGCCGGTGCGTCAAGAGGGTCGACAACGACTTGATTTACCTGGCGCATACCCCCTTGACGGTGGCAAATCGCCGGGTTAGCTTCCCGCCACCGACTTTGAAACATTTCATTTTCCTTCGGCCTGAAGGCCGCTCTTGCAAGGAAGCAAGGAGACACCGACACCGTGAGCCAGGCTGATTCGACCGGAGTTCCGGTCCTCGCCCTCAAGGGGGTGAACAAATCCTTCGGCGCCGTCCGGGCCCTGCGGGACGTCTCCCTCGAGCTGTTCCCGGGTGAGGCACACGCCCTCGCCGGCGAGAACGGCGCCGGTAAGTCGACGCTCATCAAGACGCTCGCCGGGGTCCACCGCCCCGACGCCGGGCAGGTGCTGCTCGACGGCGAACCGGTGGTCTTCCACGGCCCCGCCAACGCCCGTGACGTGGGCATCGCCGTCATCTACCAGGAGCCGACGCTCTTCCCCGACCTGTCGATCGCGGAGAACATCTTCATGGGCCGCCAGCCCCGGCGGGGGCTCGGCCGGATCGACCACAAGGCGGTGCGCAGCGCGACCGCCGCGCTGATGGGGCGGCTCGGGGTGGCCCTGGACCCCGACCGGCCCGCTCGTGGGCTGTCCATCGCCGACCAGCAGATCGTGGAGATCGCGAAGGCGCTGTCCTTCGACGCCCGGGTGCTGATCATGGACGAGCCGACCGCCGCCCTCACCGGCAGCGAGACGGCCCGGCTGTTCTCGGTCGTGGAGGCGCTGCGCGCCGAGGGCGCGGCCGTGCTGTTCATCTCGCACCGGCTGGAGGAGATCTTCCGGCTCTGCCAGCGGGTGACCACCCTGCGGGACGGCCGCTGGGTGGCCTCCGAGCCGCTGGAGGGCCTGACCGAGGACGACCTGGTGCGCCGGATGGTGGGCCGGGATCTGGACGAGCTGTATCCCAAGCAGGACACGCGGGTCGGCGAGACGGCGCTGTCGGTGCACCGGCTGACCCGCGAGGGCGTGTTCCGGGATGTGTCCTTCGAAGTGCGCCGGGGCGAGATCGTCGCGCTGGCCGGGCTGGTCGGCGCGGGCCGCACCGAGGTGGCGCAGGCCGTGTTCGGCGTGGACCGGGCGGACGCGGGCGAGGTACGGGTGGCGGGCACGCCGCTGCGCCCCGGCTCGCCGAACGCCGCGATGGCCGCCGGGCTCGCGCTCGTACCCGAGGACCGGCGCCAGCGCGGCCTGGTGATGGAGATGTCCATCGAGCGGAACATCGGCCTCACCGGACTGGACCGGATCAGCGGCGGAGGGCTCGTCAAACGGGCCCTGGAGCGCGGCCGGGCCACCGACTGGGCAACCAGGCTGCAGCTCAAGTACGGCAAGCTGAGCGACCACGTCGGGGTGTTGTCCGGCGGCAACCAGCAGAAGGTCGTACTCGCCAAGTGGCTGGCCACCGACCCGGCGGTGCTCATCGTCGACGAGCCGACACGTGGCATCGACGTCGGCACCAAGGCCGAGGTGCACCGGCTGCTGTCGTCGCTGGCAGCCGAAGGGCTCGCGGTGCTGATGGTCTCCTCCGATCTGCCCGAGGTGCTGGGCATGGCCGACCGCGTCCTGGTGATGCACGAGGGCCGCCTGGTCGCGGAGATTCCGCGCGCCGAGGCCACCGAGGAGTCCGTCATGGCGGCCGCGACCGGCCGTACCGGCAAGGGAAGGGCTGCGGCATGACGGCCACCATCGAGAAACCCACGGCGCAGGCCGAGGCGGGCCGCTCCGCGCGCTCGCTGGTCGACACCGTCTTCCGGGCCCGCGAGATCAGCATCGCCGGGGCCCTGGTGCTCCTGGTGCTCTTCACCTGGATCGCCGAGCCCCGCTTCCTCAACGACCAGGGCGTCAAGGACCTGTTGCTCAACGCCGCGATCCTGGTGCTGCTCGCGGTGGGGCAGTCGGTGGTCGTGGTCACCCGGAACATCGACCTGTCGGTGGGCTCCGTGGTGGGGCTCTCCGCCTTCGCCTGCGGCAAGTTCGTGTCCGGTACGGACCACGGCCCGCTGCTGGTGGCCCTGCTCGGCATCGCGGTCGGCATGGCCTGCGGCCTGGTCAGCGGCGCGCTGGTCAGCTTCGGCAAGGTGCCCGCGCTGGTGGTGACGCTCGGGATGCTCTACATCATCCAGGGCATCGACTACTGGTGGGCCGAGGGCGAGCAGATCAACGCCGCCGATGTGCCGCAGTCCGTACTGGACCTCGGCAGCGGCAGCGTTCTGGGCATCCCGTATCTGCCGCTGATCTCCTTCGCCGTGCTGGCGGTGACCGCGTACTTCCTGCGCTCCTACCGCAGCGGCCGTGAGCTGTACGCCATCGGCTCCAGCCCGGAGGCCGCCCGGCTGGCCGGGGTGCCGATCCGCCGCCGGGTGCTGGGCGCGTATGTCTTCTCCGGCGCCGTCGCCGGTTTCGCGGGCTCGCTGTGGCTGGCCCGCTTCGGCACCGTCGTCGCGGACAACGCACACGGCTGGGAGCTGACCGTGGTCAGCGCGGTCGTGGTCGGCGGTGTCGCCATCGTCGGCGGCGTCGGCACGGTGTGGGGCGCGGCGCTTGGCGCGCTGCTGCTCACCACCATCGGCAGCGCCCTGTCCGTGCTGAAGGTCGACTCCTTCTGGGAGGACGCCATCGCCGGCGCCCTGCTGCTGGCGGCGATCAGCGTGGACCGGATCGTCAATGTGCGCATGACCCGTGCGCTGAGGAAGAGGAGCGCCCGATGAGCCCGCTGCGCGGAGCGCTGCGCTGGGACACCGCGGTCGGCGTGCTGCTGGTGGCGGTCTTCGTCACGGGCCTGGGCACCACCGACGGCTTCGCGAGCCGCGACAACCTGGCCTTCGCCTTCAACGACATCGCCGAGGTGGCGCTGATGGCGCTGCCCATGACGCTGCTGGTGGTGGCGGGGCAGGTGGATCTGTCGGTGGCCTCGATGCTGGGGCTGAGCAGCGCCCTCACCGGGCAGCTGTGGGACTCCGGCTGGGCGTTCGAGACGATCGTGCCCGTGGTGCTGCTGGTCGGCGTGGCCGGCGGTCTGCTCAACGGCTGGCTGGTCACCAAGGTCGGGCTGCCCTCGCTCGCCGTCACCATCGGCACCCTCGCCCTTTACCGGGGTCTTGCCTCCGTGGTGCTCGGCTCCAACGCCATCACCGACTTCCCCGAGACCTACGCCAAGTGGGCGGTGGACACCACCACCATCCCCGGCACCTTCATCACCTATCCGGTGGCGCTGTTCATCGTGCTGGCGGTCGTGGCCGCGGTGGTGCTCCACGCCACGGGCCTGGGCCGGTCGCTGTTCGCCATCGGCGCCCAGGAGGACGCCGCGTACTTCGCCGGTATCCGCGTCAAGCGCATCAAGCTCCTCCTGTTCGTGGTCACCGGGCTGGTGTCCGCCTTCGCGGGTGTGGTGTTCACGCTCCGCTACGGCAGCGCCCGCGCTGACAACGGCAGTGGCTTCGAGATGCTGGTCATCGCCTCCGTCCTGCTCGGCGGCATCGACTTCGACGGCGGGAAGGGCACCCTCTTCGGCGCGGTCGCCGGAGTGCTGCTCATCGGCATCCTGAAGAACCTGCTGACCCTCAACGACGTCGCCAACGAGGTCCAGGTGATCGTCACCGGGCTGCTGCTGGTGGCCTCCGTCCTCACCCCCCGGCTGATCTCCACCGTCAGCGAATGGCGCCACCGCAGAGCCGCCGCTGCCACCTCCTCCGGCTGACAGCTGACGCGTCGCCGCACCACGTCCCGCTTCCCTGCTTCCCCGAAAGGTCTCTCCATGTTCCTCCGCACGTCCTCCCGGCGCCGCGCCGCGGCCTCCGTCGCCGCGGCCTGTGCCCTGGCCGTCACCCTCGCGGGTTGCGGCGGCACCACCAAGAAGGACTCCTCCGACAACGGCGGCGACGTCAAGGCCACGGATGCGAAGGCCAACCCCGACGCCCCGCTGAAGAAGGGGCTCAAGCTCGCCTTCCTGCCCAAGCAGATCAACAACCCGTACGAGAAGATCGTCGACGACGCGGGCATCGAGGCGGCCGGGGAGTTCGGCGGCAAGGGCAAGGAGGTCGGCCCCTCCGACGCCAGCGCCTCCTCCCAGGTGTCGTACATCAACACCCTCATCCAGCAGCGGCAGGACGCCATCCTCATCGCCGCCAACGACCCCAACGCGGTGTGCGGCCCGCTCAAGCAGGCCATGAAGAAGGACATCAAGGTCGTCGCGTACGACTCCGACACGGCCAAGGAATGCCGCCAGCTGTTCATCAACCAGGCCAGCTCGGAGGAGATCGGCCGCAGCGAGGTCCAGCACATCGCCGAACAGCTCGACTACAAGGGCGAGATCGCCATTCTCTCGGCCACCCAGAACGCGACCAACCAGAACACCTGGATCGAGTTCATGAAGGACGAGCTGAAGAAGCCCAAGTACAAGAACATGAAGCTGGTCAAGACGGCCTACGGGGACGACGACGACCAGAAGTCCTTCCAGGAGACCCAGGGCCTGCTCAAGGCCTACCCGAACCTGAAGGGCATCATCTCGCCCACCACGGTCGGCATCGCGGCCGCCGCCCGCTACATCAGCGGCTCCTCGTACAAGGGCAAGGTCGTCATCAACGGCCTCGGCACGCCCAACCAGATGCGCAAGTACGTCAAGGACGGCACGGTCGAGCAGTTCTCCCTGTGGGACCCGAAGAAGCTCGGCTACCTCGGCTCCTACGCGGCGGCGGCGCTGGCGTCCGGGCAGATCACCGGTGCGGAGGGGGAGAAGTTCAAGGCCGGCAAGCTCGGTGAGTACACGATCGGCAAGGACGGCGAGGTCATCCTCGGCCCGCCCACCGTCTTCAACAAGGACAACATCGACGACTTCGACTTCTGAGACGGCTCGGCATGCAGCGCGTCTGCTTTCTGCTGAAGGTCCGCCAGGACCGGCTCGAGGAATACCGCGAGCGCCACGCGGCCGTCTGGCCCGAGATGCTCGACGCCCTCTCCGCCACCGGCTGGCACAACTACTCGCTCTTCCTGCGCGAGGACGGCCTGCTGGTCGGCTATCTGGAGACGGAGGACTTCGCGGCGGCCCAGGCGGCCATGGCGGAGACGGACGTCAATGCCAGGTGGCAGGCGGAGATGGCGGAGTTCTTCGAGGCGCTGGACGGCGCGAAGCCGGATGAGGCGATGAAGCCGCTGACGGAGGTCTTCCACCTCGCTTAGCCATGGGACGGGGCGGGGCGGGGAAACACCCCGCCCCGTCTCCCCAGCCAGATACCAGCCAGAGAGATGAGAGAGCCGCCATGTCCGAACGTCTCCCCGCCGTCGCCCGCAAACCGAAGATCGGGCTGGTCGCGGGCGGACTCGGGGCGTACTGGCCCCAGTTCCCCGATCTGCTGCCGCAACTGCGCCGCTCCGCGGCCCGGGTGACCGAGCGTATGCGGGAGTTCGACGCCGAGGTCGTCGATGTGGGCTTCATCTCCGACGCCCAGGAGGGCGCGGTGGCCGCCGAGAAGCTTCGCGCGGCGGACTGCGACCTGATCGTCGGCTTTCTCACCACCTATATGACCGCCACCATGCTGGTGCCCATCGCCCAGCGCAGCGGCGCCCCCGTGCTGCTGATCAACCTCCAGCCCACCGAGGCCATGGACCACGCGTCGTTCGACACCGGCGCCTGGCTCGCCTACTGCGGCGCGTGTCCGCTGCCCGAGATGGCGAACGCCTTCGAGCGGGTCGGTGTCCCCTTCCGCTCGGTGTCCGGATATCTGGAGGACCAGCGGGCCTGGGACCGTATCGGCCGCTGGATCCGGGCCGCCGGGGTGCGGTCCGTGCTGCGCCACGGCCGCCACGGGCTGATGGGGCACCTCTACCCGGGGATGTACGACGTGTCCACCGACCTCACCATGGTCACCGGCAACCTCGGCGGCCATGTCGAGGTCCTGGAGTTCGACGATCTGCGGGTGCGGGTCGAGCAGGTCAAGGACGACGAGGTGGCGGCGAAGCTGGCCGAGACCCGTGAGGTGTTCGAGCTCGCCGACTCCGTCGTCGAGGAGGATCTGGCCTGGGCGGCGCGGGTGTCCGTCGGCCTGGACCGGCTGGTGGCCGACTTCGACCTGGACTCGCTCGCGTACTACCACCGGGGCCTGGACGGCGAGATCCACGAGAAACTGGGCGCGGGCATGATCCTCGGCTCGTCGCTGCTCACCGCGCGCGGCGTTCCGGCGGCCGGCGAGTACGAGCTGCGCACCTCGCTGGCCATGCTGATCTGCGACCGTTTCGGCGCGGGCGGCTCCTTCACGGAGCTGCAGGCGCTCAACTTCCGGGACGCGGTGGTCGAGATGGGCCACGACGGGCCCGGCCACCTCGCCATCAGCGAGCGCAGGCCGCTGCTGCGCGGACTCGGTGTCTACCACGGCAAACGCGGCTGGGGGGTGTCGGTCGAGTTCGATGTGCGGCACGGCCCGGTCACCCTCGTCGGGCTCGGCCAGACCCGGGACGGCCGCTACAAGATCGTCGCCTCCGAGGGCGAGGTGGTCGGCGGCCCGCTGCTGAAGATCGGCAACACCACCTCCCGCGTCGACTTCGGCTGCGACCCGGGGGAGTGGACCGACGCCTGGAGCGCGAGCGGGGTCGCCCACCACTGGGCGCTGGCCACCGGCCGGCTGCTGCCCGAGCTGCGTGCCCTCGCCGACCTCACCGGCCTGGAGCTTGTGGAAGTCGCGGCTTGATGGCACGGCCGGTGGGCATCAAGGAGGTGGCCCGCCAGGCCGGGGTCTCCGTCGGTACGGTCTCCAACGTCATCAACCGTCCGGAGTCGGTGTCGGAGGAGACCCGGGCCCGGGTGCTCGCCACCATCGAGCGGCTGGGGTATGTGCGCAGCGAGTCGGCGCGGCAGTTGCGGGCGGGTCGTAGCCGGATCATTTCGCTGCTGGTGCTGGACATGGCGAATCCGTTCTTCGTGGATGTGGCCAGTGGCGCGGAGCGGGCGGCGCGTGAGGCGGGGCTCGGGGTGATGGTGTGCAACAGCGCGCAGAGCCCCGAGGAGGAGGCCGAGTATCTGGCGCTCTTCTCCGAGCAGCGGGTACGCGGCGTCCTGGTCACCCCCGCCGATATCAGCGGGCGCAACCTGGAGTCGTTCCGCCGCCACGGCATCCCGTTCGTCTTCGTCGACCGGGTGGTGCCCAGCGCGGAGGGCTGCTCGGTCTCGGTCGACGATGTCACCGGCGGCACACTGGCCGCCCGCCACCTCCTCGACCAGGGCCACCGCTCCATCGCCTATGTCAGCGGCCCCATGCAGCTGGCCCAGTGCCACGACCGCCGCACCGGCGCGGTGCGCGCCCTGCGCGAGGCGGGCCTGGACGATGACGCGCTGCGCCATGTCGAGGTCGAGCGGCTGGATGTGGCGGCGGGGCGGGACGCGGGGGCGCGGCTGCTGGGCATGTCGCCGCGGCCTACGGCCGTCTTCTGCGCCAACGACCTTTTGGCGCTGGGGGTGTTGCAGGCGCTGTACGGGGCGGGGGTGTCGGTGCCGGGGGATGTGGCGCTGGTGGGCTACGACGACATCGAGTTCGCGGCGGCGGCCGCGGTGCCGCTGACGTCCGTACGGCAGCCCGCGTTCCGGATGGGGCGTACGGCGGCGGAGCTGCTGATCGAGGAGACGGGGGAGGCGGCAGGCGCCCACCGGCATCAGCGGATCGTGCTCCAGCCCGAGCTCGTGGTCCGCGGATCGAGCCTGGCGCGGCTGCGCTGAGCCCATTGACAGCTCTTCTGTGCCTGTTACATTCCCGACTGAGAGATCCGATCTATCCGCACGGTGTAGCCCTCCATGGCCCATTGGATAGCAGAGATCACGGCTCGACCTTCGGATACATCGGATCTGCCAAGACCGATACGCGAAGGAGAGAGAAAGGTGAAGAGAATCGCCGCATTAGCGGTGTCCGCGCTCGCCATCGTCTTCGGAGTGGCCCAGGCGCCCACGCTGGCCGCCCCGGCCGCCCCGGCCACCGCCGGGCGCGCCGCCGCCACCTTCGACGTCATGGACTACGGGGCGAAGGCCGACGGGTCGACGAACGACACCGGCGCGATCGAGAAGGCCATCAACGCGGCCAACGCCGCCGGTGGCGGAACCGTGGAGTTTCCGTCCGGGCAGTACAAGTCCAAGAACACGGTGCACCTCAAGAGCAATGTGACCCTCCAGCTGGACTCCGGCGCCACCATCCAGGGCTCCAGCGCGGACACCTACGACAAGCCCGAGTCCAACCCGAACGACGACTACCAGGACTACGGGCACAGCCACTTCCACAACGCGATGTTCTACGGCGACAAGCTCACCAACATCGGCTTCACCGGCTCCGGCACCATCGACGGCGCCGGAAACCTCATCACCGGCAACCCCGACTCCGGCGAGGCCGACAAGATCATCTCGCTGACCCGCTGCAAGGACCTGACCCTCAGCGGGGTCACCCTGCGGCGCGGCGGCCACTTCGCGGCCCTCATCAACGGCTGCGACAACGTGACCTCCGACCACCTCACCATCGACACCGCGAGCGACCGCGACGGCTGGAACATCATCAGCACCACCAATGTCACCGTCACAGGCGCCAATATCGCCGCCAACGACGACGCGCTCGTCTTCAAGAGCGACTACGCCCTCGGCGCCAAGCTCGCCAACGGCCATGTGAAGGTGCGGGACAGCAAGTTGTCCGCGAAGTGCTGCAACGCCCTGATGTTCGGCTCCGAGACCTGCGGCGACTTCACCGACTACGACTTCCAGGGCATCACCATCAACGGCGCGGACAAGTCCGGCCTCGGCATGGTGTCCATGGACGGGTCCAACATCTCGGACGTCCACTACCGCGACATCACCATGACCGGGGTCCACTCGCCCGTCATGATGAAGATCGGGACCAGAAAGCGCTGCGGCAACAACCCGGGCGTCGGACACATCAGCAACGTCACCTTCGACGACATCACCGGGACCGGCAACAGCCCCTCCTTCAGCCCCACCCTGTGGGGAGAGTCGGGCTCGAACCACATCAGCGACATCACCTTCAACAACGTCAACCTGACCGTCCCCGGCGGCAACGGCACCATGTCCACCGGCGTGCCCAGCAATGACGCCAAGGACTACAACCCGAAGAGCATCGGCACCCGCCCGGCCTTCGGCTGGTACCTCCACAACGCGGACCGCATCACCTTCACCGACAGCTCGGTACGGTTCGCCGGCGACGACGGCCGCCCGGCGGTCATCGCCAACGCCGCCAGCGGCCTGAAGTTCAACCACTTCACGGCGGAGCGCGGCGACGACAGCCCAGCCGACGTCATGTTCCAGAGCGTCAACGGCTACTGCGTGAGCGACAGCGCCAACACCTCGGGCGGTGCGTTGCGGGTGAACGCGAGCGGGTCCACGGAGACCTGCCCGTAAGGGTGGCTGCCCGCGGGAGGGACCGCCCGTACGGGAGACCTGCCCCAGGGTGCGGAAGGAACCCGCCCCGGACGCCATAGCATGGGTCCCGCGGCCTCCACCGGCCGCGGGAAGGCGGGCGGTCGAGGGTCGTGGGACGCATGGTAGGGATCAAGGACGTCGCGCGGCAGGCCGGCGTGTCCGTCGGTACGGTCTCCAACGTGATCAACCGGCCGGACATGGTCGCCGAGGCCACCCGCGACCGGGTGCACGCCGCGATCGAGCGGCTGGGGTATGTGCGCAGCGAGTCGGCGCGTCAGCTGCGGGCCGGTCGCAGTCGGATCATTTCGCTGCTGGTGCTGGACATGGCGAATCCGTTCTTCGTGGATGTGGCCAGTGGCGCGGAGCGGGCGGCGCGTGAGGCGGGGCTCGGGGTGATGGTGTGCAACAGCGCGCAGAGCCCCGACGAGGAGGCCGACTACCTCTCGCTGTTCGCCGAGCACCGGGTGCGCGGCGTGCTGGTGACCCCGGCCGACGCGACCGGGCGCAATCTGCTGGGCTTCCGGCGCCACGACATCCCGTACGTCTTCGTGGACCGTGAGATGCCGGAGGCCGAGGGCTGCTCGGTGTCCGTGGACGACATCGAGGGCGGCGCCCTCGCCGGCCGCCATCTGATCGCCCAGGGGCACCGCGCGCTGGTCTACATCAGCGGCCCGATGCATCTGCCGCAGTGCCAGGACCGGCGCAAGGGCCTGCTCAGCGCGCTCGCCGAGGAGAACATGTCGCCCGGCGACCTGGTCCATATCGAGGCCGAGCGGCTGGATGTGGCGGCGGGGCGGGACGCGGGGGCGCGGCTGCTGGGCATGTCGCCGCGGCCGACCGCCGTCTTCTGCGCCAACGACCTGCTGGCGCTCGGGGTGCTGCAGGCGCTCTTCGCGGCCGGGGTGTCGGTGCCGGGGGAGGTGGCGCTGGTGGGCTACGACGACATCGAGTTCGCGGCGGCGGCCGCGGTGCCGCTGACGTCCGTACGGCAGCCGGCGTTCCGGATGGGCCGTACGGCGGCGGAGCTGCTGATCGAGGAGACGGGGGAGGACGCCGACGCACACCGACACCGGCGCATCGTGCTTCAGCCGGAGCTCGTGGTCCGCGACTCGACCTTCGCGGTCGCCGGCCGGCCCGGACGCGGGGCGTAGGGCTCGGGTCAGAGGAGTTTGGCCGCAGGCCGGTGAACGAAGGGGTTATTTCGGCGCGGTGAGCGTACGGGCCCTGCCGGCGGCGAGGCCGGCGAGGGCCTGTACGGCGCAGGCGGTCAGCAGGACGGCCAGGGGCCAGGCCCAGGTTCCGGTGACGTCGTGCAGCGCTCCCGCGCCCAGAGGGCCGATGACACCGATCAGATAGCCGACGCCCTGGCCCATGGCCGACAGGGCCGCGGTCGTCGGAGCGTCCGGGGAGCGCAGGGCGAACAGACTGAGCGCGAGGGCGAATCCGGCGCCGAGGCCGAGCCCGAGGACGGCGGCGGACGGCCATAGCAGGTCCGTCGGCCCCACGACCACGCCGACGAGCCCCGTCCCGGTCAGGCAGGCAACCGCCACCCCGGCCGCCCGCTGGTCCGCGAGGCGCCGTCCGGAGACGGCCTGCAGCCAGGCGCCCAGCACGCCCACGGCGTTGCACAGGGACAGCGCGAGTCCCGCAGAGGCCGCGCTCGAGCCGCGGTCCTGCCAGATGGTCGGCAGCCAGCCGAACACGGTGTACGACAGGAGCGACTGGGCACCGAAGAAGACGGTCACTTGCCGGGCCAGACGGCTCCGCCACAGCCGTATCCGCTGAGCGCCACCCTCGGTCGCGGTCTTCGAGGTCCGGCCGGGCGGTTCCCGGTCGAGGGCGAGGAGGACCACCACGACCGTGACCAGCGCGAGCGGTACGACGAGGAGCAACAGCGGCAGCCGCCAAGGCGACCCGGTGCCCTGGGCGAGCGGAACGGCAATCGCGGAGCCGCCCGCCGCACCGAAGGTGAGCGCGCCGGAGTAGAACGCGGACACGCGCGGCACGGACTGTGGGTACCGGTGCTTGATCAGGCCCGGGATCAGGACGTTGGCGATCCCTATCGGCGCCGCGACGAGCACGGTTCCCGTGAACAGCGCGGCGGGCGAGGAGCCGGTCCGGACGAGTCCGCCCACGGTGAGGACGAGGAGCGAGAAGGCCAGCAAGGTACGGCCGGACCAGCGGCGTTCGAGCCGCGGGGCGACGAACGCGAAGAGTCCCAGGCACAGCACGGGTAGCGAGGTGAGGACACCCACCGCAGCGCCGCCGAGCCCCATGTCGTCGCGGAGCGGTGTGAGCAACGGGGCGACGGCGGTGAGCGGAGCGCGGAGGTTGAGCGCGAGCAGCGCCAGAGCCGTCAGCAGCAGGGGGCTGCCGAGGGACCTGGCCGCCGCCGTCCGCTCCTGCGGGGCAGCGGCTGCGGGATAAGTACCAGGAGATACAGGGGGGTTGGATGACACGGCGGGCTCCGTTCCGGGGCGTGGACGGCTACCGCCGGGGGCACCGCGGTGGGAGGGCCCCCGGCGGAGAGGTCGGCTCTCGGTCATGCGGTACGCGGGCGCAGCCTGCGGGAGGCAAGGACGCCGAGGGTGGCAAGCACACCGGTGACGGCGAACACGCACAGCAGCGCGGCCCGGGTGGTCGAGCCGTGGGCATGCGCGATCGCGATGACCGCACCACCCGCACCGCTGATCACAGCGGTGGACAGGGTCTGGGCCAGCTGGAGCCCGGCGCTGACCGCCCCCTCCTGACCGGAGGCTGCCTGTTCCATGGTGTCCGTGGTGGCCGCGTTGAACGCCACACCCATGCCGAGGCCTCCGACGGCCCAGCCGACGACGGCCAGCAGGGCGGGCACGGCCGGGAGCAGCATGGCCAGGGCCGTGATCAGCACACCCGCGAGCAGGACCGCACAGCCAAGCGCCACGCCCTGGACACGCCCGCGCCCCCTTCCGTCCTCGGCGGTCCTCGCATCCTGCCGGGCCTGGAGCGCGGATCCCGCGACCCAGGCCAGCGCACCCGCGGACAGGCCGAGGCCCGCCTGGGTGGGGCTGAGGTGACGCAGTTCGGTCAGACCCAGCGGGATGAACGCCTCGCTGCCGAAGTACACGCCGCACAACAGCCCCCGCACCACGATGCCCGCGCCCACGCCTGGACGCAGTGACAGCGTCCCGGGCGGGGTGATCCGGCGCAGCGCCGCCAGTGCCACGGCCAGACCTGCCAGTGCGAGGACCACCAGCAGGAGCAGACTGCGGAGGGACAGCGCCCACAGAAGGACGGCGGTTGCGGCCGTCAGGGCGCAACTCGCGGCGACGGGCCCCTGCCACCAGGGTCCGTCCTGGGCGGCGTCGGGGGCGTTGGGGCGGCCGAAGCGGCGGATGGCCGGGAGCACAAGCACGGTGGCGGCGGCGGTCAGAGGCAGCATGAGCAGGAAGACACCTCGCCAGTCCGCCACATCAGCGATCCAGGCGGCGAGGGTGGGCCCGACGAGAGACGGCACCGTCCAGGCGGAGGACAGCAGAGCGAACATCCGCGCCCGCAGCCGCTCCGGGTACGCCAGCCCGACCACCGTGTACGCCATGCCCATGATGGCGCCGACGCCCAGGCCCTGGGCGGCCCGGCCGGCGAGGAACAGCGGCCAGTTGCCCGCCGCACCCGCGAGCAGACATCCCATGGTGAAGACCACCAGCCCCAGCAGCAGGGGGCGCCGGACGCCTGTCCGGTCGGCGGAGCGGCCAGCGGCCACGGTGCCGACGATGTTGGCAAGCATCAGCGTGGACAGCCCCCACCCGTAGGAGTCGAGGCCGCCGAGCGCACCGGCGATCTCGGGCAGGACGGTGGCGATGCCCAGGGATTCGAAGGCCACCAGGCCGACACTGAGGATCACCCCGCAGGTCAGGGCCCTGTGGGGCCGGGCGAAGACACTTTCACCCGTCCCCGTGGCCGGGATCTCGGTCCGGGAGGTCACAGCACGACCACCTCTCACTTATATTCCGTTCCGAATCGGAACGTAAATATATACTGTCGCCATGACCAAGCCCGCTCACGATGTTCAGGAACGCCCGTCCCAGGGCAGGCCCCGCGACGAACGCATCGACGCCGCGGTCCCGAAGGCCGTGCTTGAGCTGCTACGGGAGACGGGGTACTCGGGCCTGACCATGGACGCCGTCGCCGGCCGGGCCCACACCAGCAAGCCCGCGCTGCGCCGACGCTGGCGCTCCAAGCAGCACCTCGTCGTCCACGCGCTGGCCGGCGCCGCGGGGACCTCCCCCACGCCCGACACCGGCTGCACGCACTGCGACCTGATCGAGGGCATCACCACGCTGAGTGAGGCGTTCGCCGAACCCGTCGGACGCCGGGTCCTGCCCGCCCTCGTCGCCGACCTCGCCGACGACCCCGAACTGGACGCCGAATTCCGGGACATGTTCTTCCATCCCCGCCGGGCCTCCACGGCAGCCGCCCTACGCAGAGGCATCGAGCGCGGCGACATCCGGCCGGACGCCGACATCGACCTCCTGCTGGACATGCTCGCCGCCACCACCTACTACCGAGTCCTGTTCGGGCACCTCCCGATCACCGACACCCTCGCCGAGGACGTGGTCACCGCCGTCCTGAGCGGGGCCGCCACCGACACCTGGCGCGCCCGACGGCACGACTGAGGCTCCACGTACACGCCCTGAAAGTGAACTCGATGCTCAGACCGACGCGACCAGCGCGGTGGCGCTCTCGGGTGCCGTGAGCAGCTCCCGGATCTCGTGTACGGCGGCCCGCCCGGCCCGGTTGGCGCCCACCGTGCTGGCCGACGGGCCGTAGCCGACCAGGTGGACGCGGGGGTCGCGGAGCGACCGCGTCCCCTCGACGGCGATCCCGCCACCCGGCTCGCGCAGCTTCAGCGGGGCGAGGTGGTCGATGGCGGCGCGAAAGCCGGTGGCCCACAGGATGACGTCGGCGGCGACGGACCGCCCGTCCGCCCAGGCCACCCCGTCCGGGGTGATCCGCTCGAACATCGGCTGCCGGTCGAGCACCCCCTTCGCCCGGGCCCGCTGCATCGCCTCCGTCATCGGCAGCCCGGTCACGGACACCACACTGAGCGGCGGCAACCCCTGCCGCACCCGCTCCTCCACCATCGCCACGGCCGCCCGCCCCTGCTCCTCGCCGAAGGGCCCGGAGCGGAAGACGGGCGGCCGCCGCGTCACCCAGGTGGTCTCCGCAGCCACCTCGGCGATCTCCAGCAGATGCTGTACGCCGGAGGCCCCGCCCCCGACGACGATCACCCGCTGCCCCGCGAAAGCCTCAGGACCCGGGTACTGGGCGGTGTGCAGCTGCCGCCCCCGGAACGTGGCCTGCCCGGGGTAGCGAGGCCAGAAGGGGCGGTCCCAGGTGCCGGTCGCGTTGATCAGCGCGCGCGTGGACCACACCCCCGCCGAGCTCTCCACCCGCAGCCGCCCGCCGTCCCCCTCGCGCACCGCCGTGACATCGACCGGGCGGACGATCCGCAGATCGAAGGCGGACTCATAGCGCGTGAAGTACTCCGTGATGACCTCGGACGACGGCCGGCCGTCAGCCGCGCCGGTCAGCCGCATGCCCGGCAGGTCGTACATCCCGTGCACCTTGCCGTACGTCAGCGACGGCCAGCGGAACTGCCATGCGCCACCGGGGCCGGGGGAGTGGTCGAGGGCCACATAGCCGGTCCCCGGCTCGTACCCGGCCCGACGCAGGTGATAGGCGCTGGACAGCCCGGCCTGCCCGGCCCCGATCACCACGACGTCCACCTCGCGCACCGCACGCACCGCAGCTATGTCGTTCACGCTTCCACTAACTACGGCGTGCGGCCGGATCTTCCCGACGAGCCGCTTTCGTCGCCGACGCGGCGGGACGGTAGGGTCCGACCCCTTGAGTGGGGCATACGGGGAGGGTGTGCGATGGTTGCGCGGGTGTCGAGTCATACGCGGCGGTGTGCCGCCGCCCTTCTGACCGCGGTGGCGGTGGCGGGCTGCGGCTCCGGCGCGGACGGGCCCGCGTCGCCCGGTGCGAAGGGGGTGCCGGAGGTCAAGGAGGAGAAGGACCTGCCGGATCTCCCGCTCGACCGCTACCGGCTCGGCACCGAGGAGAGCAAGCGGTTCGGCAAGGCGCAGCGCCTTCTGGCCCAGCGGTGCATGATCCGCCTCGGATTCACCGACTTCCCCGCCGATCCCAAGCCTCCGGCCCCTTCCACCACGGCAAAGGGCTTGATCATCACCGCCCTGCCGACATCGCTGGGCGCCTTCGACCTCGACCACGCCAAGCGGTGGGGCTACGGCTGGGAGCCGAGGCTCCGTAAAACCCTGGAGCCGACCGGACGGGCGATGACCCAAGCGGAGTTCGCGGCCCTGTACGGCATGTCCAGCAACGGAGCCACCCCGAAAGGGAGCAAGTCCTCCGAGCGGGGGTGCTCGGGACGGGCGAACAATCAACTGCTCAAGGGCGTCGCGGACTCCAGGCGCATGTGGACCTTCCCCGCCACGCACGATGCCGATCTGCGGAAGGCGGTGGCGAAGGACCGGCAGGTGCGCCGGGCCTTCGCCACCTGGTCGAAGTGTGTCGTGGACAAGGGCGGCAAGCGGTTCGCGGATCCGATGACCGCGTACAGCGACAAGGGGTGGCGGCGAGGCGAGGACGGCAACACCCCCCACACCCGGCGGGAAGTGGCCACGGCCGTCGCCGACGTCGAGTGCAAGCGGGAGCACAACACCCTCGGCGTGTGGTGGGCCGCCCTTGCCAAGCGTCAGCGCGCGGACATCCAGCGGCACGAGGACACGTACGCGGCGGTCCGCGGCGATGTGGAGGTGTTGCGGAGCAACATACGCAAGGCGCTGGGCTGACTGGCGCTTCCCTCCTCCGGGGGAGAGCGGAGATGGGTCACGTCGGCGATGTGCGGCAACACCCGTCGCGATGATGATCGTCGGCATGAGAAAACCCCTCGCTTTCATTGCCGCACCGCTCCTGGTCACCGTCTACGGGCTCATCCGCATCCTGGACGGTCTGGATGGCGAGCGCGGCCCCGGTCTCGCCTGGATGACCGGTCACCTGGCCTTCCTCGCCGCGTTGTTGCTGTTCGTCCCGGTGTTCCTGGACCTGAGACGGCTGGCAGGCGGTGGCAGGTTCGCCACATGGACGGTCGTCGCGGCCCTCGCCGGCACCGCCTGCACCGTGGTCCAGATCGTCGTCGACATCGTCATCGGGGCATTGGCCACCGACCACGACGACATGCGGGCGATGTTCTCCGACGTCATCAAGGTCCCCGGGATGGACATGGTCGTCTACACGGTCGGACCGGTGCTGTTCTTTCTCGGCCTGGTTGTCGTGTTCTGCCGGCTCGCGGTGGCCCGCGCCGTTCCGGCATGGCAGGCGGCGCCCGTCGTGACGGGAGCGCTGGTATTGCCGGCCGGGCCCGATCTGCTGCCGGTCGCGGGCGCGCTGCTGTTCGCCGGACTGGTGCCGTTCGCCCGCCGCGCCGCCCGTGGCGCCACGGCGCACGCCTGAAGGTCCCGCCGAACGCCTCGCCGAACGCCTCCCGTGGGAGAATCCACCCTCGTGTCCGCGCTGCCTGCCTTCCCACCGCTTCGCCGTCTGGCGGATTCGTCATGGTCGGACGCAGGGCTCGCCATCGTCGTCGCCGCCGCCCAGCTCTCACCCCTGCTGTTCCGGCACAGCGACAGTGGGCGCCCCTGGCACTGGTGGGGCTATATCGCGGCGGTCGGGGCGTCACTCCCGCTGGCGGCGCGGCGGCGCGCTCCGATAGCGGTCCTGCTGCTCTGCGTCGCCTTCTCCATGCTCTACGACCTCACCGACCCGGTCGCTCCGCAGCCGCTGTGGTACGCGGTTCTCATCGCGTTGTACGGGGTGGCGTCCTCCTGCCCACCCCGGGTCCGGCTACCCGTGTTCCTGGGCATGTGTGCGGGCGGCCTCGCCACGGTCGGCTCGCTGGACACCGCGACCCGCGGCGTCGTGCTGTACGTCGCCGCCTATGCGCTCGGCCGGGCCTCGGCCGGGTCCCGTGCCCAGGCAGCCGTTCTCGCGGAACGCGCTGTCCGCCTCGAAAGCGAACGCCGGGCAGCCGAGGAACGCGCCGCCGAGCGCGAACGCGCCCGCATCGCCCGGGACATGCATGACGTACTGGCCCATTCGATCAGCCTCATGGTCGTCCAGGCCGAGGCGGGCCCGGTCGTGCTGGACATGGCCCCCGCCCGCGCCGCGGCCGCGTTCGACGCGATCGCCGGCACCGGTCGCGACGCCTTGGACCAGTTGCGCCGGATGCTCGCCGTGCTCAGGGACGAGGAGGGCACGCGAGCTCCGCAGCCGACGGTTCACGACCTGCCCGAGCTCACCCGGAAGGTCGCCCGAGCCGGCGTGGAGGTGCGCTGCACCACCGAAGGCGAGCCACGTCCACTGCCCGCCGACTGCGGTGTCGCGGCCTACCGGATCGTGCAGGAGGCCCTGACCAACGTCGTCAAGCACGCCAGAGCGGACCGCGCCGAGGTGCGGCTCCGCTGGCGTGACAACGACCTGGAGATCCTCGTCGCCGACAACGGCCGTGGCGCGGGCACGAACCTGCCGTCCGGCGGGAACGGCCTGATCGGCATCCGCGAGCGGGCCGCCGCCTGCGGCGGGACCGCGACGGCGGGCCCTCGGGCGGACCGACTCCCGGGATTCGAAGTGAGAGCGCGGCTGCCCGTGGCCGCCCCGGAAATCGGAGTGGCGTCATGACGATCCGTGTCGTGGTGGCCGACGATCAGGAGCTGGTCCGGGCCGGCTTCGCCATGATCCTGGCCGCGCAGCCCGGCATCGAGGTCGTCGCGGAGAGCGGCGACGGGTTCGAGGCGGTCGGCGCCGCCCGCGCGCACCGCCCCGATGTCGTCCTGCTCGACATCCGGATGCCGGGGATGGACGGTATCGAGGCAGCCCGGATCATCTGCGCCGAGACGGACTGCCGGGTGATCATGCTGACCACTTTCGGGCAGGACGGCTACCTCTTCGACGCCCTGCGCGCGGGCGCGAGCGGCTTCCTGCTCAAGGATGTGCGGCGGGACGACCTCGTGCACGCCGTCCGGATGGTCGCGGCCGGCGACTCGCTGCTCGCCCCCTCCGTCACCCGCACCCTGATCGCCGCCTTCACCTCCGGCGCGGTGGTGCCACCACCGCGGACCGAGCGACTGGACGTGCTCACTGCCCGCGAGCGAGAGACATTGCGGCTGCTCGGTTGCGGCCTGTCCAACGCGGAGATCGCAGTGGCCCTGGTGGTGAGCGAGCACACCGTGAAAACGCATGTCAGCAACGTCCTCACCAAGCTCGGACTCCGCGACCGGGTCCAAGCCGTGATCGCCGCCTACGAGACCGGGATGGTGATCCCAGGCGGTTTCGCCGACTGAGCCGACGCCCTACGGCTCGCTCGTCGCGCCGTCCTCGGGGGTGTCGGTGGCGGCGGGGCTGGGCGAGGCGGGTGTGGAGGAGGTCGCCTTCGGCGGCTCCGAGGACGATGTTGACGACGACGAGGACGATGCCGAGGAGGTACCGGACGGCCCGGGGGTGTGGCGGGATGATGTCGTGGTGGCCGTGGCCGTGGCCGTGGCTTTGGCCGAGGAGGAGGCCCGCCCGCTCCGGGTGGACGTGGGCTTCTTGGCGGAAGGCGACTGCCGGGCGGTGGGCGCGGTGACCGCGGCGCCGTTCGTGGCGGCGGAAGGGCCGAGGGACGGGGTGGCCGATCCCGAATTCCCCTTGTGGGAACGGCCCTTATTGGACTGCTCGCTTTCCTTGGAAGTCGCCGAACTCCCCGGGATCAGCGTTTCGGGGGCGAACGGAGTGCCGCCCATGATGGCCACCGCGAGCACCGTGGCGTATCCGACGGAGGCGATTCCCGCGACCACGCCGACCCGCCGGAAAACACGGGCCCTGCGACCCGAGGAATCGACGAATACGGGCCCCTCGGAGCCGGCGGTACGGACACGGCGACGGGCACGCCGAGCGGGGTCGGCGTGCCCCTCCGCCACGGGCTGCGACTTCATGACGGCACGTTAACAGAATTCTTCCCGGATAAAGCTATGGCCTTTCTTTGGCGGGTGAATTCAGAATTCTCATTTTGTCGGCTCGGTCTTTTCCGTACCTGCCCCGTAACTGCGGGGCGCCGTCGTGGAGGGCGGCAGACCGGCGTTGAATCGGGTGTCGACGTAATCGGCGAAGGCGAAGCGGCGCGGGGTCAGCTTCAGCTTGGCGAAGGTGTCCGCGATCTTCTGTTCCGAGGCGATGGCGTCCTTGTCGACGGCCACATACACCCGGGTCCCGTTGGTCCGCTTCACCGAGTCCAGCGCCACCTCGTACGGCAGCCCGGTCTCCTTCGCCCAGATCTTGGCCCAGGCATCCGGGTGCTTGTAGACCCAGTCCTGGGCGCGGCGCAGCCGCTTGAGATAGTCGCCGATCGCCTTGGCCTTCTTCTTGTCGTCGAGCGAGGAGGGGCCCGCGACCTGGAAGTTGAGGCCGTTGACCACGCCCTGACCAGTGGTGAGGATACGGGCGTCCGCCGAGCGCAGCGCCTGGGAGGTGTACGGGTCCCAGATGGCCCAGGCGTCCACCCTGTCGCGGGTGAAGGCCGCGAGCGCGTCGGCGGGCTGGAGGAAGGTGACCTTGACGTCCTTGATCGACAGCCCGGCCTTCGCGAGCGAGGCGACGAGCTGGTAGTGCGCCGAACTGCCCTGTGCGACGGCCACCGACTTGCCCTTGAGGTCGGCGACCTTCTTCAGCGGCGAGCCCTTCTTCACCAGGATCGTCTCGCCGTCGGCGGTGCCGTGTTTGGCGGCCACCACCTTGATGTTGGAGTTGGCGGCGGCGGCGAAGACCGGCGGGGTGTTGCCCACCCCGCCGATGTCCACCGCCTTGGCGCTCACCGCCTCCAGGATCGGCGGCCCGGAGGTGAAGGTCGACCACCGGATCTTGTACGGCAGGTCGTCCAGCTCGCCGGCGGCGCGCAGCACCGCCTCGTCGTTGCCCTTCTGGTCGCCGACCCGCAAGGTGAGATCGCCCTTGCCGTCGGTGTTCGAGCCCGCACCGCCCGAGTCGTCGGCGGAGGAGGTGGCGGTGCAGGCGGCCAGCAGGAGAGCGATGGGGAAGAGCAGGGCCGGGGCGATACGCCGTCTCATATCGGCAGATCCGTTCGTGAGGGTGGTTCGGATGGTGCGGGGGGTGTCATGCGGCCTTGCGGGGCGATGTGGCGGGCGACGCCGTGGGAGCCGTTGCGGTAGCCGCCGTGGCGGGCGACGCCGTGGTAGCCGCTGTGGGAGCGGCCACGCCCAGCCGGTCCAGGAGTTCGGTGCGCAGTTCCGCGAAGCGCGGATCGGAGATGTCGCGCGGCCGGTCCAGGCCGATCTCCCGCTCGTACGCGATCACGCCGTGGTCCATGACCAGCACCCGGTCGGCGAGCAGCAGCGCCTCCTCGACGTCGTGCGTCACCAGCAGCACCGCGCAGCCGCGCCGCTGCCACAGCTCGGCGACCAACTGCTGCGCCTTGATGCGGGTGAGCGCGTCCAGCGCGCCGAACGGTTCGTCGAGCAGCAGCAGATCGGGCTCGCGCACCAGCGCGCGGGCGAGCGAGGCGCGCTGGGCCTCCCCGCCGGACAGCGTCTTGGGCCAGGCGGTCGACCGGTGGCCGAGGCCGACCTCCGCCAGCGCCCGCTCGGCGACCGCCCGCCCGGGGCGGCCGGGCAGCCCCAGCAGCACATTGCGCCAGACCCGCTTCCACGGCATCAGCCGCGGCGCCTGGAAGGCGACCGCCTTGGCGCGCGGCACCAGCACCTCGCCCTCGATCTCCCGGTCGAGCCCGGCGAGAATGCGCAGCAGGGTGGACTTGCCGCAGCCGCTGTGGCCCAGCAGGGCGACGAACTCGCCGGGGCGTACGGTCAGTTCCAGCCGGTCGATCACGGCGCGGCCGTCGAAGGTCCGGGTCAGCCCATGGACCCGTACGGCGGCGGGGTCGGCGTGGGCGTCGGCGGTCGGATTCTTTTCGACCGGGCCTATTTGCCCGTGAAGCTCGGTCGCCATTGCAGCAGCAGCCTCTCAAGAGTACGGACGATGAAATCGGCGAGCAGACCGAGCGCGGCGTAGACGATCAGGCAGACCACGATCACATCGGTCTGGAAGAACTCCCGGGCCCGGTTGAGCAGAAAGCCGATTCCGTCGTCGGCGTTGATCGTCTCGCCGAAGACCAGCGCCAGCCAGGCGGTGGCGAGCGAGTACCGCAACCCGGTCATCGCCCCCGGCAGGGCCCCGGGCAGCACCACATGGCGGATCAGCCCCCAGCGGCCGAGCCCGAGCGAGGTTCCGGCCTCGATCAGCTGGGCGTCGACCCCGCGGATGCCCGCGTAGACGTTCAAGTACAGATGGAAGGTCACACCGAGCGCGATGAGGGCGATCTTCGGCGCCTCGCCGATGCCCAGCCAGATGATGAACAGGGGGATCATCCCGACCCAGGGAATGGTGCGCAGCATCTGCACCGTCGCGTCGACCAGGTCCTCGCCCAGCCGGGACAGCCCCGAGACGAGAGCGAGCGACACCCCGGCCACCGCGCCGATCAGCAACCCGACCAGCACCCGCTGCACCGACACCAGCATGGCGTGCGGCAGGGTGCCGTCCCCGATCAGGTCGGAGGCGGTACGGGCGATGGTGCCGGGGGAGGCGAGGGTGTCGGGGGACAGCACACCGGTGGCGCTGCACACCTGCCAGGCGATGAGCAGGACAAGGGGACCGGTCGTACGGCGCAGCCACCGGGGCACGGTGCGGCGGCGCGCGGACAGCGGAACGACCGGTTCGAGAACCGGGGACATGAAGGCTCCACAAACGGGGTGGGCGAAGCGGGAAAGGTGAGGGAACGCGCTGAGAACGCGCGGGAGGAGAAGCTCAGCGAGCGATAAGAAGCGTCGGCGCAGGCGTTCTTACGCGCGACGTCGTGACAGGATCAGCAGCCGCCGGGACACGCGGCGGAGGCCACCCGCAGCAGGTCGATATGACCGCGCGTGGTGAGCAAAGCTGACGTAGACATGCCCTTGAACGTAGCGAGGGGTCCGGATCCGGTCAATGGCGTCTTGCCACTCGGACCTTTGTTGCGGCGGTTTTACGGGCGGACGTACGAGGATGGGGCCATGACCCAGACCTTCCGCACCCACATCCTCCGGATCACCACGGGCTCCACCGAGCGGGTCGCCGATCTCACGGCCGACTGCGAGGCGTATCTGAGGGAGGTGAGCCACGGCCGGGACGGGCTGCTCAATGTCTTCGTCCCCCATGCCACCGCCGGTATCGCGATCCTGGAGACGGGCGCGGGCAGCGACACCGACCTGCTCGCGGCGCTGCGCGATCTTCTGCCCGCCGACGACCGCTGGCACCACCGCCATGGCAGCCCCGGCCACGGCCGCGACCATGTGCTCCCCGCGATCGTCCCCCCGCACGCCACGCTCCCGGTCATCGGCGGCCGGATGGCTCTCGGCACCTGGCAGTCCGTATGCCTCGTCGACACCAACAAGGACAACCCCGACCGCCAGGTGCGGCTCAGCTTCCTGGGCTGAGCAAGATCGTCCTGGGTGCGGCCGCCAAATCTCCGTACCTTGCGTGCTCGAAACGGAGAACCGCCGAACCGCCGCCGCGTCTGTCGTGGGCCACATCATCGGCTGGGCCGACGGCTGAAAGGTGTCGAGCGGCTGGCCAGGTAGTCGCACCGAAGATCGTGCGAATCCTGCGGGGCAGCGGGCCGCCGAATCCGACCACGCTCGCGCCGTGTGTGCCGACGTAGTTGGACTCGATCTCGGCATCCGTGCAGTGCCATCCCGGGCGGCGAAGGTGGCGTTGACCAGCTTGCGCACTGCTCGCGCCGCGCCCGTCGGCGGTCTTGAGCACGTCCAGGAGGTCGAGGACGCCCCACCGGCGTACGACCTCGTCCTTACGCGACTGAAGGCCGGTGAGCTCGTCCAGCTTCTCCAGCTTCGGCACGGAGATCCACGGCTCGCAGTGCCGGGTGTTCACCTTGCCCCCGCCCGCCGCTCCGTCCACGAGCGCGGCTGAGTCATCGCCCGCCAGAGCCACTTGCAAAGGAGACAGGTGCACCCGCGCGACCGTCAACGGGTGGCACAGGTAGTTGGGTTGCTGAGGAAAGAAGCTGCCTGCCGCACTGAACGGTATGGCGATGACGACCCCGCCCTGGCCGCATCGGCCGGGCGGCCCGCACATCGACGGGCTGAGGCCGTGTGAGCCGGATGGGCGTCCCGGCTCCTTCTCGCTGCTGGTTGGCGTACGGCTCACCGACCATGAACGGCCGAACCGGGGGAACCTGTGGATCTGGCAAGGCCGATGAGAGGCCGCGCGAGACGGTGTACTACCGGCTCCACGCGAGCAGCCGCCGGAAGCGCTGGCGGCAGACGGTCACCAACCCGCTTGCCGAATTCCATTCATAGGGAGCGGCGCAGGGCCTTCAAGCCGGCGCGTGGTGTCGGCGAACGCTACAGATGGAGTGGTTCGCCGTGTGTGCTCGCCATCGTCCTGCTGGCCGGCTGTGGCCGCTGTCGATCTGCCTTCAGGTGCCCCAAAAGGCGTGATCATCTGGCCTGTTCCAGACGCGTCGGGAGAGGGAATGGCGCGGTCGGGATTGGCAGCGGCACACCTGGGGGATGCCTTCCCGGTCACCTTCGCGATCACATGTATGAGAAGCGGTGCCGGGTTCGCCCTTGCGACTGGCCATAGGCCAATGACTGAGGCTGAAGGGGATGGCTGATGCGGGAGTTCGCCACGCTGGGCAAGCGCAAGGCGGTGCTCGGCATGATCCACCTGCAGCCCCTGCCGGGCACGCCCTTCCACCACGAGGGGAGCCTGCCACAGATCCTCGATACGGCCGTTCAGTCGGCCCGGGCGCTGTACGAGGGCGGGGCGGACGGGTGCCTGGTGCAGACCGTCGACCGCGTCTACACCACCGCGGACGAGTCCGATCCGGCGCGCACAGCCGCGATGGCGCTGATCGTGCGGGCGATCACGGATGCGACCGGGGAGGACTTCCAAGTCGGTGTGCAGTTGATGCGCAACGCGTTGCAGGCGTCGCTTGCGGTGGCGAAGGTGGCAGGCGGCAGCTACATCCGTGCCGGGGCCCTGGTCGGCGCGACGCTCAGCGCCAGCGGCCTGGTGCAGGCCGATCCGCTGGCCGTCATGGAGTACCGGAAGAAGATCGGCGCCATGGGCGTCAAGGTGATCGCCGAAGTGGACTCCATGCACTTCCGCTGGTTCGGTGGCGACAAGACCACCGCCGAGGTCGCGAGGGCGGCCAAGTATGTCGGTGCGGACGCGGTGTCGCTGTGCCATCCCGACGACGACACCACACGGGAGATGATCGCCGCAGTGCGTCAGGCCCTGCCCGGGCTCCCAGTGATCCTGGCCGGCCACACCCACCACGACAATGCGGCCCGGCTGCTGGCTGCCGCTGACGGGGCCTTTGTCGGCACCTGCCTGGAGAACGGCGGCTGGGGCGGGACCATCGATGTCGGGAAGGTCGAGGCGTACGTCGGCATCGTCCGCTCCCTGGAATCGTGATCGCACACCCGCAGCAGGGAGGCACCCGTGGAACCGCTCGACCCCGAGGTGATGATCCGCCAGGTCGCACAGCTGCCGACCGACCTGCGCGAGCGGACGCCTCTCTTCGACGAGCGCGTACACGCACTGTTGCCGGCTTCCAGTTGGACACGGATCGATCACGTGTTCCTGACAGGAGACGGCGATTCTCACCACGCCTCCTGCGCTGCCGAAATGGCCTTCGAGACCCTCGCCCGCATCCCCTGTGAACCGATCAGCGCCCACCGTTTCCTGCACTATGGCCCCCTGCCCACGGCCACTCCCATCGGCTCGGGCCGCCAGGCCCTGCTCATCGCCACGTCCGCCTCCGGCACGACCAAGGCTGTCGTCGAGGCCATCAAGCACGCCAAGAAGCAGGGAGCACTCACCGTCGCGATCACCGGCACACCGGACAGCTCCGTCACCAAGGTGGCCGACCGTTCCCTCGTCGTCGACCTGCCGAACCCGGAGCGCTCTCCCGGCATTCGCACCTACCAGGCCAGCCTGCTCGGCATGTTGCTCACCGCCATCCGTCTTGCCGAAAACCGCGCCCCCGCTTGCTCTGCGGACCGGTTGCGCCGAGAAATCAGAGGGCTCGCCGACGCGGTCGAGGCCACTGCCCAGGCGGTCCGGGACCGCTGCCGACAGGTGGCGGCGGAGATCGCGACCGCCCCCGTCGTGACCGTTGTTGGCAGCGGGCCCACATACGGAACCGCCTTGTTCGCCGCTGCCAAGATCATCGAAGCGTCGGGCGTCTACGCGGCGGGACAGGACCTGGAAGAGTGGAGTCACGTCGAACGCTTCGCTCACCCCATCGATACACCCGTCGTCGTCATCGCACCGCCCGGGCGCTCCCTCGCCCGGGCAGCCGCGCTCGCTACCCAGGCCCACGGCCTCGGCCGGCGTGTCATCGCGGTCACCGCCAGCGATGACACCGCGGTGTCCCGCCACGCCCATGCGGTGCTGCCCGTGCACGGCACGGCCCGAGAAGAGTTCTCGCCCCTGCTGTACCACCTCTTCGCCGACTACACCGCCTGCTACCTCGCCCAACACCTCACACGCTCACCGTTCCAGGCCGGCTGACTCCGCCTGTCGCGCAGGAGCATCATCGCCACCTGACCCGATGCCTTCATGACGACCGCGACCGGCGCGCGGCAGTTACGACGCCGAGGCGCGGCTGACCCAGGTCACCAACCCCCAGGGCCTGACGTGGGATTACGCCTACGACCCGGGCCGGACGGCTGCTATCGGAGACAGATTTCGACGGCCGTACGGTGGCTTACCAGCACGACGCGGCGGGCCAACTCATCTCGCGTACCGACCCGCTGGGCCATACCACCGGCCACACCTACGACACGCTGGGCCGCATGGTGGCCCAGGACGTGGCCGGGGGTATCGAACTTTCACGGGGGCCCGGCCGGGGAGCTTCTCCGAGCCACCAACCCCGACACGGAACTCTCCCGTACCTACGATTCTGCGGGCCGCATGCTGTCCGAGACAGTGGACGGCCACACCTTGCATCTGACCTACGACGCAGCAGGGCAGCCGGCCTCCCGCCGCACACCGGCAGGCGCCCAAACCACATACACCTACGACGGGGCAGGCAACCGCACCACCTTGACCACCGCGGGCCGAGGACTGACCGCCACCCACGACGGATCAGGACGCGTCACCCAACGGAGGTGGACCGGGGGACTGTCCCTGACCCAGGCATGGGACCCAGCCAACCGCCTCATCGGCCAGTCCTACACCCCAGGCCCGCAAGAGGCGCCCCTGTTGTGGCGCACCTACAGCTGGCGCCAAGACGGCTACCTCACCGCCTGCGAGGACACCACCGTCGGCCCCAGCCGCTACACCCTGGACCCGGCCGGCCGTGTCACGCACGTACAGGCCGCCACCTGGCAGGAGTCCTACTCCTACGACCCCGCGGGCAACCAGACCCACGCCACCTGGCCCGAAACCCACCCCGGCGCGGCCTCGACCGGCGCTCGCACCTACACCGGAACCCGCATCCGGACCGCGGGCACCACCCGCTACGAACACGACGCCGCCGGGCGCGTCACGCTGCGCCAGAAGACCCGCGTCACCTGCCGGGTGCTGGAACTGTCCGAGTCTGGTTACTACGCCCACAAGAAGCGGCCGAAGTCGGCCTGCCGGCTGCGGGACGAGCAGCTCATGGCGCTGATCGGGGAGATCCACACGGAATCGGGCGGCACCTACGGGGTCCGGCGGATCTCCCGGGCTCTGCGGTGCAAGGGTGTGGCGGTGGCCCGCGGCACGGTGGAGCGGCTGATGCGCGAGCTGGGCCTTGAAGGTGTCATCCGGGGTCAGCGGCGCCGTACCACGGTGCCCGAACAGTTGGCGCCCCGCCCGCCGGACCTGGTCGACCGGGACTTTGGGCCGAGACGCCGGTGGGAACAGTGCTCGCGGGGACGACGACTGTGGTAACCGAGCGCTACGACTCCTGAACGGGTGTCCGGAAGGATCTCGGGCTGCCAGTGTGACGGACCAGCCGCGGTCCGTGGTTGAGCAGCAGGTTGACCACCAAAGCGGCGATGCCGTCGGCGACATCGAGCGCCCACACCACGTCCTCGTCGATGGCCAGGGCATCGGTGAGGCAATGCGATGGCTTGCCGTTGAGGTGGCTTGACCGGAACGAGTGATTGCCTGCCTTGGCGGGAGCGTGTGAGCTGATGCCATGCATCGCTGCTCCCCTTTGAATGATCGGCAACGGGCACTTCTCGGTCGCCTGGCTGCAGGCGAGAAGCTGAGCGCGCAGGAGCTGAGTGACAGGCGCTCTGCCTACGCGCTGCGCGACCGCGGACTGCTGGCGATACGCCGTAGCCGTGGAGGTTCGTTGGCAGAGGTGACCGAGGCTGGGAAGTTCTACCTCAAGCACAAAGCGTTCCGTCGAACTGAGCGTCACGAAGCCCGGAGAGCCACCGTTCACCGTACGTGGATCCGGCGAGAAGATCTCCCCCGGCCTTCTGGAAGAGACGACAAGGCGGCTGTCGAGGGCGCAGCCGCGCAGGGGCTGGCAGCCTGAGGATGTAGCGGGCAGACGGCCGGCTGAGGCCGAGATCGCCGGGTCGCGATCTCGGGACGCGGGGCTGTCACTCCGTGTTAGCCTAATGGTTTTGCGTGCTCGTGACGGTTGGCGATCCTGCCTGTCCGGTTCCTCTTGTTCGTCGACGGCTCATTCCTACCGGGCCTTCCTCGGTACGTTCGCATGCGGAAGGCTCTTCATGAATCACCCTGACCTCCCCGGCACCTCGCACAGCGATCTCGCCCCGCTCATGACCACTGCGCCAACGGTGCCCCCGGTCGCTTCCTTCGCCGGCCTGGAACTACCAGCCGAGCTGCTGCGAACGCTCAGCGAACTCGGCGTGCGCGAGCCCTTCCCGATCCAAGCAGCCACGCTGCCCAACGCCCTCGCGGGACGCGATGTCCTGGGGCGCGGGCGCACCGGATCGGGCAAGACGCTCGCTTTCGGCCTACCGCTGCTCGCACGGACGGCTGGGCGGCGCGCGGAACCGAAGCAGCCCCTGGCTCTGATCCTGGTGCCTACCCGAGAGCTGGCCCAACAGGTCACCGAGGCGCTTGCGCCGTACGCAGAGGCACTGCGGCTGCGGATGGCCACGGTCGTCGGCGGCATGTCGATCGGCCGGCAGGCCGCTGCGCTGCGCGATGGAGCCGAGGTGGTCGTCGCCACCCCCGGCCGTCTGCACGACCTCATCGAGCGCAGGGCCTGCCGCCTGGGACGGGTAGGGATCACCGTCCTCGACGAGGCCGACCAGATGTGCGACATGGGCTTCCTGCCGCAGGTGACCGAGGTGCTCGACCAGGTACACCCCGACGGTCAGCGGATGCTGTTCTCGGCCACTTTGGACCGCGACGTGGACCACCTGGTCCGCCGCTACCTCCACGACCCCGTCGTCCACTCGGTCGACCCGTCCGCGGGCGCGGTCACGACGATGGACCACCATGTTCTGGTCGTCCACGGCCCCGACCGGTACGCCGTCACCACGGAGATCGCCGCCCGCGACGGCCGCGTACTGCTGTTCCTGGACACCAAGCACGCGGTCGACCAGCTCACCCGGCATCTGCGAGCCAGCGGAGTGCACGCCGCGGCCCTGCACAGCGGCAAGTCCCAGCCGCAGCGCACACGGACTCTGGCGCAGTTCAAGAACGGCCAGATCACCGTCCTGGTGGCGACCAATGTCGCGGCCCGTGGCCTGCACGTCGACGACCTCGATCTCGTGGTCAACGTCGACCCGCCCACCGACCCCAAGGACTATGTGCACCGCGCGGGCCGTACCGCCCGGGCCGGTGAGTCCGGCAGCGTCGTCACGTTGGTGCTGACGGGCCAGCGCCGCGAGATGAGCCGGCTGATGGCAGAGGCCGGCATCGAGCCGACCATCACCAAGGTACGCTCGGGCGAGGCGGAGCTGAGCCGGATCACCGGGGCCAAGACCCCCTCCGGCACCCCGCTCGACGCCGCGCCCGCCGCGCCCCGGCCCAAGAACACCAACGCTCCCTTCCGCGGCCTGGGCACCAGCAAGGACACCTCCCGCGGCGCGGGCGGCAAGTCCCGAAAGGCTGTCGAGGCCCGCAAGCTCGCCGAAGCCCGCAAGGCGGCCCGGGTGCGTCGCGGCGGCTGAGAGCCGCTGCCCAGATGATCGGATACTTCCGCCCCAGGAACGGGGAACCTCCAGCCCGGCCCGAAACCCTCCTGTGCATACACCTACGAGATGGACGCCCTCATGGTGTGGCCGGTATGACAAGCTGTGCTTCCCACTGCCCGAACCCAGGAGGTCGCCATGACCGCAGAGTCTGCATCCCAAGAAGGTTCGGAGCCGACCGACCCCGAGACGTCCGCAGAAGGTTCGGAGCCGACCGACCCCGAGACGTCGGCTCTGGTGCCCGACAGCGACGGCCACTACGACCTGAAGCGCAAGTTCCGGGAGGCCCTGGCGCGCAAGCGCGGTGTGCAGGCGGACGCCGCTGACCTCGCTGCGAACGTCGAGGCGTCGAAGGTCCGTAGGACGAACGGCCCGGCTGCGAGCCAGCGGTCGTTCCGGCGCAAGAGCGGCGGCTGAGTCAATGAGCACTTTCAGCATTGCCGCTCCAGAGTGAGCACTGCCGCGGACCTGCGGTCAGGGGTGTCGTCACCCGCGGGCCGCAATGAGATCGTGCACGCTGCCGGGCATCGTCGGCGAGATCCACAGCAGCCCCCCGACCGGGTCGGTCACCATCTGCACGTTTACTCCGTGTCGGCGGTGCTTGTAACGAGCTTGTGGGCATGGTGTTAACAGCCCCTCAGAAACCACTCAGGGGCCCGACCCGCTGAGCGGATCAGGCCCCCTGACCTGGTATTGCGCTATCGGGGGGGCCGGGGTTTGAACCCACGGCTTCTACGTCCCGGACGGAGAAGCCGTGGGCCGTGTCTCGCCCGCCCGGCTGGTCAGTGGCCCCTCTCGCCCGGCAAGTGTGCGTCTACGCTGAGGGTTGTCTTTGCGGAGGTTGGCGGACACCAACAAGGACAACCCCGACCGCCAGGTGCGGCTCAGCTTCCTGGGCTGATGCTCGTGAAGGGACTGTTGCGTCCAATTCCGGCCGCACCGATTGCCGCGGCATCGGGCGCATGCTGGTTGTGAACTGGGGGCAGCGGACAGAGACGCCCGGCAGGTCGAGGGGGAGATGTGACCGACGCGGAGATGGAGGAGGGCGGGGGCGTCCGGGCGCTGCGTGCCTGGGGGATGGCCGCCACGAAGCGGGCGCTGCGGCTGTACCCGCCGGGCACCCCGAACGCCGACCCGAAGGTGTACGACAGCTCGATCGCCGAACTCGAAGAGCTGCTGCGGCTGTTGGAGCACGACGCGGAACTGCGGGCCACCGTGACGGTCCAGCTCGGCTCCGTCCTCACGATGCGGCACCTCGCCAGAGGCGGCGTGCCGCAGGACCGGGAGCGGGCCCGGCTGCTGCTGCGGGAGGCCCGCGATCCCCGGACCGAAACCGGGGCGGCGACGGATGCGGACGACCGGCGGTGGGCTGCGCTGGCCCTGCTGAGTCTGGTGATGCCCATCCCACCGGCAGGGGGTGGGGTCGGCCAGGCCGGCTTCTTCAATATGCTCGACTGGCGCGCGTACCAGGAGCCCGAGGAGATGGCGGCCATCGCGGCCGAGATGCCGGCGCTCCTGGCCGAGGCTCTGGAGTTGCCGCTGGCGCCGGAACTGCACGGCCATCTGCAGCGGATGAGCACCATTCCGGACCCCTCCGGCCCGCAGCAGGGCCGGGCCCGTACGTCGGTGGCAGCCGACGACGACCCCGATGTCGTCGCCATGGACGCCATGATGCCCTCAGTGCTCGACGCGCTCGCGGCCTTGCGAGGCGGCGACCCGGAGGCCATCAACCGGGCACTGCGACGGCTGCGCGCCGCACACGGAAAGCTGCCGCCCGGCCATGAGGCGAGCGTGTCCATCGAGAATTTCATCGGCATGCTGCTGCAGGCGGGGGAGAGTGTCGGCGGCAACCTCCAGGACCAGTCCCTCGGTCACGAGTACGTGACGGCGCTGGCCGACCAGATGCAGTCGTTCGCAGCGGCCTCCACGACTCCGGTAACCGCTGAATTCGCGGTCGCGGTCCGTGTCTACCCCCTGATGAGCCGGATCGACGCGGCCTACAAGGCGGAGGACGCGGCGACGGTGCGAGCCCTCCTCGGCGAGCTCGAGGCACTTGAGGCGGACACCCCGCCGGACAACGGATTCCGCTTCCAGATCCAGCTGGCCCTGGCCCAGGCCTGCCTCTCGCTCGGCAACCTCACGAACGACAACGACATGCGGTTGCGTGGCGCCGACCACCACGAACAGAGCCTGGCAGCCGCGGCGCACGCACCCGCGTTCATCAGGGAGTCGCTGTCCCGGCACGCCACCGGCCCCGATGCCGTACGAGCGCGGGTCACCGGCGACCCGACAAAGCTGCGGCATGCCACCGTCGCGCCGGCTGACGCTTCGACGAGCGAGCGGTGGGACTCCGCACAGTCCCTGATGGTCCGGTACACCCTCACCCGCGACCTCCCGGATCTCGACCCTCTCATCGCCGAGCTGAGGCGGGTGTGCGACGACATACGGCAGGGCCAAAGGCCCCGGTTCGCCGCCAAGGCCCAGTGGATGCTGGCAGAGGCATACCGAGCCCGCTGGCACCACACGCGGGACCCGGCGGATCAGGCCTCCGCCGCGGCCACCGCAAAAGAGGCCCTGAACACACTCGCGGCCGACGTACTCCTGCAACTGGGATCGGAACACGGCCTGTTGACGGCTCGCGCCGGCGCCGCGCGCAGCGTCATGGCGGCCACCTGGGCCGCGTCGCAAAACCATGCGGAGGAGGCGGTGGCTGCCCTTGAGCTGGGCCGCGCCCTCGTGCTGCACGCCGCGTCCACGTCGCGTACCGTGCCCGAACTCCTCGAAGCGCGCGGGCAGCGGGAGCTTGCCGAGGCATGGCGAAAGGCCGGCACGGCCGACGCCGAGGAGCCCGACGGGCCCCCCGGCGAGCTGCGCAGCAACCTGCGCCGCCGCGCCCTGGAGGCGCTCGGCTACCGGCAGCACGGCCTGTTCACCACGCCCACGCTGAATGAGCTGGCGGACGGTGTCGCCGAGGGCGGAGCGGATGCGCTGGTGTATCTGCTGCCCGGCGAAGGTGACGCACCCGGCGTGGGGATCGTCGTGGGGTCGGACTTCGGCGTCGGCATAGGTGGCCTTCCGCTGCTGTCCGGCACCGAGAGCGGTCCCCTTGAGCGCTACCTCGACGCGGCCGCCGAACGGTCCAAGCGGCTCGGCGAACCGGCCGCCGAACGGGCCTGGGAGGAGGCCCTGTCGACGCTCTGCGACTGGGCGTACCGGGCGGCACTCGACGACATCCTCACAGCCGTCACGCGGCACCTCACCGCCGGCGCGAGCCGCCGCGAAAACCGTTCGGGCCCGCCCAGGATCGTCCTCGTACCGTGTGGCCGCCTGGGCGTCGTCCCCTGGCACGCCGCACGCCTGCCCGCGGCGGCGCCCCACGACTACGTCTGCCAGATCGCCGTCATCAGTTATGCGGCGTCCGGCGGCCAGTTCCTGCGCACAGTGAAGCGCGCCCGCCGGGACACGACCGGCGCCCCGGTCCTGATCGCCGATCCCCGGCAGGAGCTGACCTACGCCGAGCTGGAGGCCACGGCGCTCTACGAGGCCTTCTACCCGCGGGCGCGTCTGTACGGCGAGTTCTACGAACCGCCCGTGGAGCCGGTGGCGGCCGGCACCCCCGACGAGGTGCTGGCGCTCCTGTCCGATCCTTCCAAGGCTCCCTCGCTGCTGCATGTGGCCTCGCACGGCTCCGCGGGCGTGCGTCCGACGGTGTCGGCGCTGCATCTCGCCTTTCCGGACGGCACCGACGTGCTGCCGGCCGAGGAGGGCGGCCCCGGGGCCGCGCCGGACCGGGGCATGCTGACCGTGACCCGGCTCCTCGACCGGCCGTGGCACGAACAGCCCGGCGCACAGGGGCCGTTGGTGGTCCTGAGTGCCTGCGAGACCGACCTCAGCACCCGTGACCACGACGAGGCCCTGACCCTGACGACGGCCTTCGTCTCGGGTGGGGCACGCAACGTCGTGGGGTCGCGGTGGACCGCTCAGGACGGGGCCTCGGCGCTGATGATGGCGGTGTTCCACCACTATCTGACCGTCGAGGGGCAGGGACCGGCGGACGCACTCAGGGCCGCGCAGCTGTGGATGCTCGACCCGGACCGGGAAAATCCGGGCTCGCTGACCGGCGCGCTGTTGCGCGAGATCCGGCGCCCAGGGCTCGAACGTCTCCCGGTCTGGGCGGCGTTCATCCACCAGGGGCACCCAGGTCCAGGACGGGCGACGGCAGCGGAGAACACGCAGTCCGCCTCCGTGAAGGGAGGAGTATGAACCCGGACCCCGACCGTCAGGTGCGGCTCAGCTTCCTGGGCTGAGGAGGCCGGGCGACACAATGGTCGCGGACACGTACGCGGCGAGGAGAGCGGGGAGCGAGATGGCGGCAAAGGGGCGGGTCACGATCCGCGAGGTGGCGGAGCGGGCGGGCGTGTCCGTGGCCACGGTCTCGCGCGTGCTGAGCGGAAACTACCCGGTCCCGCCGGCCACCCGCACCCGGGTCATGCGCGCGGCGCAGGCTCTGGACTACGTCGCCAACGCCCATGCCCGCGCCCTGGTCGGCGGTGGCCGCAAGATGGTCGCGGTCGTGTTGCGCCAGGTCACCAGCCCCTTCTACGCACAGGTGGCCGAGGGCGTGGAGGCCGAGGCGGCCGCGCGCGGCTGGCTGTGTCTGGTGGGTACGACGGGCGGCGACCCTCAGCGCGAGCTGGAGATCGTGCAGCTCATGCGGGAGGAGGGCGCCCGGCTGGTGATCCTGGTGGGCGGGGTGGTCGAGGACGACGCCTACCGTGAGCGCGTCGCCCACTACGCGCAGGCCCTCGACTCCTCCGGCGCCCGGCTCGTGCTGTGCGGACGGCAGGCGCCCGACCCGGACATCCCGGCGCTGGTCGTCGAGTTCGACAACGAGGCCGGGGCCCACGCCCTCACCGGACATCTGCTCTCCGCGGGCCACCGCAGGATCGTCTTCCTCGGCGGGCTGCCCGGCAACACGGCCCTGGACGCACGCGTCGCCGGCTACCGGGCCGCCCTCGCCCAGCACGGTCTGCCGCCCGAGGCCGCACAGGTCGTCGACTGCGGCCTGGGCCGTGCCGCCGGACACCGCGCCATGGCCGAACTCCTCGACGGCGGGACACCGGAGTTCACCGCCGTGTTCGCCGGGGACGACATGGTGGCCGCCGGGGCCCTGCGCGCCATCGCCGAGGCGGGTCTGCGCGTCCCCGACGACATCTCCGTCGTCGGCTACAACGACATCCCGCTCGCCGAGGACTTCAACCCCCCGCTCACCACGGTCCGCACCCCCGCCGAGGAACTTGGCCGCGCCGCCGTACGCATCGCCCTGCGCGACCCGGAACATGCCGCGGGCGCCCACCATGTGCTCGGCACCCACATCGTCGTACGCGACAGCGTGGCCGCGCCGCCGCCTGGGCGCGCCCGCTGACCGCCACCTGCCACCGCCCCTGCCGCTGCCTGTGGCTCACGGGCGGACGGCGACGAGGACATGGCTGTCCCCGAACTGCCAGACCGGCCCGGCCTGGGCGAACCCCGCCTGCCGTAGCAGCGCGATATGCCGCGACAGGCACAGGCCGTTGTGGCCGACCCCCGTGTCCTGCTGGTGCGCTGGTCGCCGGCTCTCGCGGCGCTCGGCGAGCAGCCCGGCCAGCTCCGGGTCCTCGGCCGTGGCGGCCCACCAGGACTCCCAGTCCTCGTGGGCGAACGCGCGCAGCCGCTCGGAGCGCCGCGCCCCGACATGGGCGGCGATCCGCGCCGGCTGGGTGTCCTCCGGTGGGAAGTGGTCGGCGTTGACGAGGACGCCGCCGGGGCGGAGCAGGGCGGCGAGCCGCTGGTAGGTCCGGCGCAGCGACTCCTCGGTGAGGCAGTGCAGCGCCGTCGTGGAGACCGCGGCGTCCAGGGGGCCGTGCAGGCCCAGTACGTCGGTCCACCCCGGCTCGCCGATGACCGCCTCGACATAGCGGGCCGCGGCGGCGTGGCGGGTGCGGGCGAGGGCCAGCAGCAGGGGGTCACGGTCCACCGCGACGATCTCCGCGGCCGGCATCCGCTCGGCCAGCCGCGCGGTCAGCGACCCGGGGCCGCAGCCGAGGTCGATGATCAGCGGATGCGGCCGGTCGGCCGTGCTGTGCTGCACGACGTCGGCGATCACGGTGAACCGTTCCTCGCGGTCGACCGCGTAGCGCTGCTGCTGACGCTCCCAACGCCCTACCCACCGCTCGGCCGCGGCCCTGCTCAGCCCCATCGGGTCGTACCACCTTGCTGTTCTCTGCTGCTCTGTGCTGTTCTCGGCGCGCCTGAAGCCTACAGATGGAAACGGTTCCCATTCACATCTGGCCTGAGAATTCACCCGATTCGCTGAGTTTGATCCATGGGCTTCACTGAAGTCCGCGCAACACATCGAGCAGCCGCTCGATCTCCTCAGGGGTGTTGTGGAGGTGCAGACTCACCCGCACCGACTCGGTCCGCTCGCCCGCGCTGCCCTGGCAGTGGCTGTCCGAGCGGACCATGAAGCCATGGCTGAAGAGGATGAACCCCAGGTCGCCGGAGGTGATTTCGCGATGCCGGAAGGCGACGATGCCCTGGCGCCGCTGCACGGTCGAGTCCGCGGCGAGGCTGGTCCGGCAGCCCAGCACCTCGTACGCGGCCAACCGCCGCAGTCCGTCGGTCAGCCGGGCCGCCAGGGCCATGGTCCAGCGCTCGATCCGGTCGAGGCCCGCCGCGTCCAGCCAGTCGAGCGCGGCGGCCAGGGAGACGATGCCCGCGGTGTTCGGGGTGCCGCTCCAGCCGCCGGGCCGGAACTTCGGCCCGCGCGCCTGCCGGGCCCACACCGCGCCCGAGCCCGGCAGGGCCAGGGCCTTGTGCCCGGAGAACGCGACGAAGTCCACGTCGAGAACGGCCACGGAGACCGGCAGATGGCCCACGCTCTGGGCGGCGTCCAGACAGATGACCGCCTCCGGGCCGACGGCCCGGCGGATGCGGTGGACGTTCATGTCCGCGCCGTAGACGTGGTGCACATGCGTGACGGCCACAAACCGGGTCCGGGGCCCGGCGAGTGCGGCCAGGGCGCGGTGGTCGTAGTCGCCGGAACCCTTCTGGTACGGCATCTCGACGACGGACACCCGGACACCCTGGCGGGCCAGCAGCCGCTGCGCCTCCAGCCAGGGGGAGATGTTCGCCTGGTGGTCCGCCACGGGCACCACGATCTCGTCCCCGTCGGCCAGATACTCCGGGAGCCAGTCGCGGGCCACGGTCCGCAGACCCTCCGTCGTACCGCTGGTGAAGTGTGTGCACGACCTGTCGGGGGCCGGGTCGTGCAGAAACTCCTTGATCCGGTCCCGGGCCTCCTCGACCAGCGCCGTGGTCCGGTTGGCCCAGGGGTAGGTGGCGCGCCCGGCGTTGGCGTTGGTGGTGGTGAGATAGGCCCAGACGGCGTCGAGCACGGCCTGCGGCTTCTGCGCGGTGGCCGCGCTGTCCAGGTAGACCAGGTCCGGGTGGCCGGTGACGATCGGGAACTGGGCGCGCAGCCGGCGCTGCCACTCCCGCAGCTCTTCCAACTCCTCGAGAGGTTTCGGCACGGCGGTCACATCAGTCCCGTACGAGCGGTGCGCCGGCGTCGCGCCAGGCGATGATGCCGCCCTCGAGGCTGCGTATGTCGGGGTGGCCCATGTGGGTCAGCAGCGCCGCGTACCGGGCGGACTGCTCGCCCACCGGGCAGGCCAGCAGCACCGGCCGGCTGCGGCTGAAGGGCAGGCCGCCGTGGACCAGCTCCTCGAACAGCTCGTCCACGATGTTCACCGAGCCGTCGATATGCAGCGCGGCGTACGCGTACGGGCTGCGCAGATCGACCACCAGCGGCCCTTCCCGGTCGATCCACGCCCGCGCGTCGGGGACCGTGAGGGACGGGGCGGCCAGCACCTCGGCGTCGGACACGTCGGCGGCGGAGTGCTTCCGGCGCGGGCGGCCCAGCAGCTCCGGGCGCCGCTGCCGGACGTAGCTCAGATAGCTCTCCACCCGGTCGCAGACGATGAACACCGCGGTCCTGCGGCCGCCCCCCGGCTCCGACGGCTGCTCACCGCCCGGGTTCTCGGCGCGTATCTTCTCGTCGTACGCGCGCAGATGGCGTACGGCGCCGACGTACGCGGCGCCACCGGTGGGCCCGGCCATGATGCCGCAGCGGCGGTTCAGGGTCAGCAGTCCGTCGATGGCCTCGTCCGCGCTGACGGACTCGATGGTGTCGTAGGTGTCCGGGTCGAACAGCCCGACCTCGTGCACCTCGTCCAGGGTGCGGATGCCCGGGATGAAGTCGGACTTGGCCGCCACCAGGCCGACGACCCGGACCTCGGGGTCGTGTTCGCGCAGCACACGGGCGACGCCGGTGGAGGATCCGGCGGTGCCCACGCAGGCGATGAACCAGTCCGGGGCCTTGCCGTCCAGATCCTTGACGATCTCCGGCCCGGTGCCGGTGATATGAGCCTCGGTGTTACGGGCGTTGAAGTACTGGTCGGTGTGGAGATAGGCGCTGCCGGACGCGGCGAGCGTGCGGTGGAAGGCGGTGAGCGGGTCGTCCGTCGCCGTCGGGTCCAGACACTCGCTCTGCCCCGGCAACTCCTCGATCTCCGCGCCCAGCAGCAGAAGCAGATCCTTGATCTCCGGCACCCGCATCCGGTTGGTCACGCTCTTGAAGGACAGCCCATGCATGCCTGCGATCACGGCGAGCGCCTTGGCCGTGTTTCCGCTGGAGAGCTCGACGACCTGGCTGTCGGCCGCCATGGCGGCGGCCAGTTGTGGGCGCGCCATATGCCATGCGGCCCGGTCCTTGACCGATCCGAAGGGGTTGAGCAGTTCGAGCTTGGCGTACAGGTCGATATGGCGCAGTCCGTGCACGGCCGGGTCGATGCGGACCAGCGGGGTGTTTCCGATGGCGCCGGTGATGCTGTCGTACCTCACTGCTGTCCCCCAGGAGGTGTGATCGGCCAGTACTCCTCGTCCAGACACCAGCGCCACCCGGCGCGGTCCTGCCAGACGGCCACCTTGCGGGCGACGGGCTGCCGTTGCGCCCGCGTGGCGTGGAAGTCCATGCAGTACCCGGCCGTGTTCACAAAGGCCAGCAGATCGCCGGGGGCGGGGCGGTGCGGCAGATGCACCACTCGCCGGGTGATCAGGTCGGACTCCAGGCACAGACTTCCGAACAGATACGTCTCCACGGGCCCGCCGGACGCGCCGGGCCCGGCAGAACTGGCGGTCGCGCGTGGTTCGCCCGGCTCGCGCGGTTCACGTGGCAGCAGGACGGGATCCATGAGGATGCCGTGTTCCTCAAGCCCGATGTCGCCCGCCGTGGCCGCGAGCCGCACCCACAGCGGGCCCGCCCCCACGTCCCGGACCTCCAGCACCCTCGCCAGGGTCACCCCGCACTGGTCGAGCAGGGCGCGGCCGGGCTCGGTGTGCAGGTCGTAGAGGTGCTCCAGAAGGAGCGTGGCCAGCGGGCGGCCACCGAAGGCGGTGGCCGGGCGGGACAGCAGATCGTCCAGATACCGCTCACCGGCCACCGGACGGTACGCCGGGTACACCCCGAGCGCGCCGCGCAGCGTGCCACCGTCCTCGCGCAGCCCGTAGCCATGGCCGCCCCAGGTCAGCGGCGGGCGGGTGCCCAGGACGGCCTGCGCGAGCTCGGTCGTGTACCGCTCCCACTGCGTACGGTCGGCGAGGTAGTTGACCCCGAAACCGCCGCCGATGTCGACGGCCCGCGGCGCCAGACCCCGGCCGCGACAGTCCTCCAGGGCCAGCAGACAGCCTTCGAGGGCGACCGCCTTCTCGGCGGCGGACGTGGTGTCGAGGTGATAGGCGACACCGGTCAGCTCCACCGCGTCGGCGTACCGCATGAGGGTGTCCAGTACGGTGTCCAGCTCCGGTACGGGCGTACCGAAGCGGCTGCGGCGCGTCAGCACCTTGACGCCCGACGACTCGAACCCCGACAGCCGCAGCAGCACCCGGACGCGCGGCAGGCCGTGAGCGCGCGTCAGGGTGGCGAGCTGGTCGAGTTCGGCGGGGGAGTCGAGGCTCACGGTGGCCCCGGTCCGGGCGGCCAGCCACAGGAACCGCGGGTCCTTGGGCCCGGTGGCCGTGATCAGGGACGGAGCGAACCCGCAGCCCAGGGCGTGCTGCAACTCGCCGAGCGAGGCGACGTCGACCCCCGCGCCGGTGGCGGCGAGGCGCCGCAGCAGGGCGCTGGACCGGTTTGCCTTGTGGGCAAGGAAGATCTGGCCCGTGAGGTGGTGGCCGCGGTACACCGAGCGGAACCGCTCCACGTTCTCGGCGAGCTGGTCGGGCAGCACCACGCCCAGCGGCGAGCCGAGCGCGTCGGCGAGGGTGTGCAGCAGACGGTCCGACTCCAGCAGGGATCCGAGCCTTGGCCCCAACCGCGGCTCCAGGTACAAGGCGCCGCCCATGCCGCGGTCGCCTCCCCCCTGAGCCTTCGAGCCTTCCCGGACCTTCGCGGTGACTCGACTACCGCACTTCGTCAGAGCATTTCCGCTCGCAAGGGCGTTTACCCCCGAGCGGGTGCATCTGGCTCATATCGAAGGCCCGGCTGCGCCGGGCGGGCCGGGGGAGGGTGCCCGAGATCGAGAGTCGGCTGCGGCGCCTTTGCCTTCGGCCGCTCGGCCACGCCGGCCATCGGGCCGGTGGCGGGATTCGAACCCGCGAGGATCGTTGATCCAGAAGTATCCGCCGCCTGCGCACCGGGCACCCTCCCGGCCGGGACCACCGTAGCCGTCGGCAGCGACCGGGCCGAGCGGGTTTTCCGCAGGGGCGTACGGTCGGGCCGGTCAGCGCGGTACGAGCTTGAGCGTCGTGGCGCGCGCCGTGTCCGTGACCATGGGCGTGACGTACGTTCCGCTGTAGCGGCTGTACTTGGAGCGGTACGCGGCGTCGATGCGGTCGTTGACGCCGGGGTCGGGCGCCTCGACGAGGGTGACGTCCTTGTCGACGCCGCCGGAGGTGATGTGGCCCGCGTGGCTGGCCTGGGCGGCGCGGTACCAGGCGCCGCCGCTGCCCCGGAAGGAGCGTACGTAGAGGTCGTCGCCGTCGCGGACCACCCAGATCGGCACCGCTGTGCGCGGTGTGCCGTCCCCGCGGAGCGGAGCCATCTCGAGCTCGTCGGCCGCCGCGATGTTGCTGAGCTCGTCGCTCGTCCATGTCGTCATCGGCTCGTCTCCTTCGCGATACCGGTCTTGCGAGTGATACGGGTGATACGGGTGCCCCCTCGCGTATGCGATCGCGCGCGTCAGGGGCGGGTGCGGGTGCTGACGCGCGGGCCGTTGTACTCGGTGTCGGTGACATGCTCCAGCCAGGAGACCTCATCGGTCTCCCACAGCGCGAGATGGGCCATGAACCGGTCGGGAGCGGCGCCGTGCCAGTGCTGCTCGCCCGGGGGCGTGTAGACGACATCGCCGGGGTGGGCCTCGAGGATGTCGCCACCGCGGGACTGGATCAGCGCGATGCCCTCGACGATGTAGAGGGTCTGGCCCAGGCCGTGCGAATGCCAGGCGGTACGGGCGCCGGGCGCGAACCTGACCATGTTGGCCCGGGCGCGGGAGGGCTCCTCGCCCCGGTGGATCACATCGGCCCAGGCGTCGCCGGTGAACCACTCGGCGGGCAGTTTCATGGTCGGCGGTGGCTTCAGCAGTTCCATCGTGCGTGCTTTCTTCTCGTCGTTCTCGTCGTTCTCGTCGTTCTCGTCGTTCTCGTCGTTTCCGTCGTTCCCGAGCCCGTACCCCCGTGTGCCCGTACAGACGAGAGTTCCACCGCGGAAGGCAATTAACCAGGGAGAAGACCCTCCCCCCTTCGGCCCCTGCCCCGGTCCCGGAGCGGTGGCCCAGCCATTCGCGCGGCGGTCGATTTCTGTGAAAATGGCTGGCATGACGCGCAGCGCAGCCATCGAGCTGGGACAGTTCCTCAAGACCCGGCGCGCCGAGCTGACCCCCCGCACCGTGGGGCTGCCCGACAGCGCTGCGCACCGGCGGGTGCCGGGGCTGCGCCGGGAGGAAGTGGCCATGTTGGCCGCGATCAGCACCGACTACTACACCCGCCTGGAACAGGGCCGTATGCAGGTGTCCGAGCCGGTGCTGTCCGCCATCGCGCGTGTTCTGCGGCTGAACGAGGACCAGCGCGCGCCTGCGCGCCCTGCGGGCCCGCGCCGCCCGTGACACCGAGTCCAAGACGGAGGGCCTGCGCCGCAAGCTCGGCCTGTCCACCTGATGTCCCATGTTTTCCTACCGCAGAGCAGCGCTGTGGCACGGCTCTGAGCGGTAGAGGGCCGCGGCGATGTCGACGAACGAGCGGACGAGCGGGGCGGCGTCGTCGGTTTTCCAGGCGACGACGAGTCGGCTGGGTGGCATGTCGGCCAGCGGTACGACGGTGAGCCCGCCGGGCGGCGTATGCGCGAGAGGCATCAGCCCGACCGTACCGTTCCAGAGCACGGCCTGCTGACACTCCTGGGCCGTGCGCACCACGGGACCGTCCCGGAGCTCACCGGTGGACACGGCGCCGGTCCAGTAGGCGGCCCAGAGGGGATCGGTGCCCTCAGGCAGCCGGAACCACGGGCGCCCGGTGAGATCGCGCAGGTGCAGGGTGGCGTGGCGGGCGAGCGGGTCCTCGGTGCGCAGCACCGCCCCGACCGGGTCGGAGCGCAGCACATGGGTGCTGATTCCGGTGTCGTCGAACGGTGTCCGGGTGAGCGCGACATCGACGAGACCGGCCCGCAGGCCCGTGGTCGGGTCGGCGAAGTCGGCTTCGCGGATGCCGACACGGATATCGGGGTGGCGTCGGCGGAAGGCCGCGACGAGGCGGTGACCGGCCTGTTCGGCGCTGTCGGCGAGGGTGCCGATGGTCATGGTGGCGGCACCGGCCGCGGCGGTGACCCGGGCGCGCGCCTGCTCGGCCGCGGCCAGCAGCGTGCGCGCCTCGTCGTAGAGCGCGCTTCCGGCGGCGGTGAGCGCGACTCCTGTGGCGGAGCGGGCGAGCAGGGGCGCGCCGAGGTCGGTCTCCAGCTGCTTGACGGCCCGGCTCAGGGGCGGCTGGGTCATATGCAGCCGGACCGCGGCGCGCCCGAAGTGGCGCTCCTCGGCGACGGCCACGAAATAGCGGAGCGAGCGTAGGTCCATCACCGGCAACGATACCCGCGCGGTATCGGGCCTGCGGAACAGGTGTTGGACCGCCCCGGCCTTCCGCGCTGGAGTGGGACGGACCCGAAAGGAGCCCGTGTCATGACCGAACACACGCTGCCCGAGCCCGTGGTACGGACCGCCCACGCGCGGGAACTCGCCCGCGACCTGGTGGTGATCCCGAACCGGGGCGTACAGCTGGTGCCCAACGTCGGCATCATCGGTGGCACACACTCCGTACTGGTCGTCGAGACCGGAATGGGCCCGCGCAACGCCGCCGCCGTGCTGAAATTCGCGGCCGATCACGCCGGTGGCCGCAAGCTCTATCTGACGACGACGCACTTCCACCCCGAGCACGCCTTCGGCGCGCAGGAGTTCGCCGGGGAGGCGACGTACCTGGTCAACAAGGCGCAGGCCGAGGACCTGGCCACCAAGGGCCCCGGCTACCTCGAGATGTTCAGGAGGCTCGGCGAGCCGGTCGCCCGGCAGCTGGAGGGGGTCGAACTGGTGGCTCCGGACGTCGTCTACGACACCTCGTACGACCTCGACCTCGGCGGCCGGGTGGTGCGGCTGCGGGCCACCGGCCGGGCGCACAGCAAGGGCGATCAGGTGGTCACGGTCCCCGACGCGGGGGTGATGTTCACCGGAGACCTGGCGGAGGCCGGGCAGTTCGCGATCTTCCCCTGGTTTCCGCCGCACGACACCGATGTGTCCGGCACCCGCTGGATCGAGGTGATGCGGCGGCTGGCCGCCGAGGACCCGCGGGTGGTGGTCCCCGGCCACGGCGACATCGGAGGGCCACAACTCCTCGCCGACGTGCGCGACTACCTCCTGTCGCTGCGCGAGGAGACCTGGGTGCGCCGGGACTCGGCCATGAGCGAGGAGACGATCGTCGAGGAGGTCAGGGCGGTGATGATCGAACGGCACCCGGAGTGGGCGGGGCGGGAGTGGATCGAGAAGGGTGTGGGCTGTCTGTGCGCCGAGCACACCGTATGACGCGGCCCTTCTGCCCCGTTGAGGCGATTGTTCGATGGCGTGGATCCGGCTTGCGCAACAATCCCCCGGCCACTGGACTGGGCCCTGTCCATCACACCCGTCACGGGTGTTCGGATCGTCCCGGGGGGAATCGTCCATGGGCGGGCTGCGGCGCGGCGTCTGTCCCGAGCGAACGTGGGAGACGGTGGCGGCCCGGCCACATCCGCGGCTGCGGCCGGGTGTGCACGGCTATCGCGGCTTCCGGATGGCCCTCGGGCGGCCCCGGCGCCGACTGGAGCTGCCCATCGGGGCGGTGACCCTCATGCTCGGCTTTCAGGGCTCGCTGCGGATCAGCGACCCGACCCGGCCCTCGCCGGCGGCCGACTTCACCTCCGTGCTCATGGGGCTCGGCACCCATGCCGGACAGGGGGAGCACAACGGCAGCGTCTCTGATCGGCTTGGGTTTCCCGGGTCGTCCTGGGTGATTCGGGGCGACGTCGGGTGGTCGGCTCGCGGGGGTGCTCGGCGGGGGTTGGAGTCCCGTCGGGTGTGAGCCGGTTTCCGGCCGCGGGGCGCGGCCGGTGCCGATCGTGTTCGGCTCCTGCTGCTGTCGACGCCGCTGGACATGGGGTATCCCCTGCTCGAAGAGCTTGGGGAAGGGTCTGGCGCGGTGGAGGCCGCCCTGCCGGACGCTTTCCGTTCCGGTGTGGATCCGGACGGGGCAGGCTGCATCGATATGCGGCTCCGCCGCGTGTCCGCGTCGCTTCCCGGGCGCGGGGTGTTGTGTTGCGGGAGCGGTTGATCGTCTGGTGTGCGGAGAACCCACGGAAACCCAGGATCCCCAGGCCAGTCCATCAACTGTTGAACACCCTCCACCACCGCCCCCATGGCCTACGACCGGATGCGCGGCGAGGTCACCAGCATCGTCCTGACCGACCAGCGGCCCTCCCGCTGAGGTGAGTTGAGCTGAGCTGGGGTGGGGCGGAAGGCGTTACTCCGCCCTACTCCGCCCGTGGCAGCACCGCCACCGCCCGTAGCCCGCCGACGGGGGAGCGGCCCAGTTCGAGGCGGCCGCCCGAGGCGGCCAGGAGGCCCGCGGCGATCGTCAGCCCGAGGCCCGTTCCCTTGCGGTCGCGTCCGGAGCTTCCGCGCCAGAACGGTTCGCAGGCGTGTGAGATCTCCTCGTTCGTCATTCCGGGCCCCTGATCGCGGACCTCCACACGGGCCTCGCAGGCGGCGGTGTGCACCGCCACGAGCACGCTGCCCCCGCCCGGCGTCACATGCAGGGCGTTGTCGAGCAGGACGTCGAGGACCTGCTCCAGGGAGCTGCGGACGTGCCTGCCGGTGACGGCGGTCCCGTCCATCCGCAGCCGTACGCCACGGTCCGAGGCCAGGGCCGACCAGGCGTCGACGCGGGACGCGGCCACGCTCAGGACGTCGACCGCCTCGACCGGGGTGTCGGCGCCGCGGTCGACGGTACCCCAGGCCAGCACCTGTTCCAGCACATGGGAGAGGCGGTCCACCTCGTGGAGCACACCGGAGACCTCGCGTCTGGCGGCCGTATGGGACGCACCGGTCAGCGCGTCCTGCAGCAGCTCCAGCCGGAGCCGTACGGAGGACAGCGGGCCGCGCACCTGATGGGCGGCCACCGCGGCCATGGAGGGGGAGCCGACAGCGGGGAGCGGCGGTGCCGGGACCGACGGTGCTGGGACCGGTGCGGGGGCGGGCAGCCTCTTCGTCATCGTGGTACGTCCAGTCTCAGGCGTGCGCGGCGGTCGGCACCGCCAGCCGGTAGCCGACTCCGCGCACGGTCTCGATCCACTCCGTATGGCCGAGCTTGCTGCGCAGCGAGCCCACATGGACGTCGAGGGTCCGGGTGGAGCCGAACCAGTTCTCGTCCCACACCCGGCACATGATGTCCTGGCGCTCCATCACCGCTCCGGGCTCTTCGAGCAACATCGCCAGCAGGTCGAACTCCTTGCGGGTGATGTGCACTTCCGAGCCGTCCACGAACAGCTTGCGGGTGCGCGGGTCCAGCCGGATCGGGCCGGCCTGGAGGAGAGGCTGCAGCGGGGGCTGGAGCGGAGGCTGGAGCGGGACGTGCTCCGGACCGTGCAGTTCCGGTTTCGGAAGGGACGTATCCAGGGAGACCGGGGCGGGGGCCGCCGCGCCGGGGGCCGCCGCGCCGGGGGCCGCCGGGTCGGCCGCGTGCTGGGGACAGCCCCCCGCCCTGCGCAGAACGGCCTGGATACGGGCCACCAACTCATAGCGGCTGAAGGGTTTGGCGACGAAATCGTCCGCGCCCATGTGCAGGGCCATCACCCGGTCCAGTTCCTCGGTTCTGCCGCTGAGCACGATGACGGGTACGCACGACAGCTCGCGGATCCGCCGGCAGACCTCGTGGCCGTCGAGGTCCGGCAGGCCGAGGTCGAGAAGGACCAGGCCCGTGTCCGCGAGCCGGGTCAGGGCTGCCGCGCCGGTGCCCACGTAATTCGATTCATAACCGTGGACGCGTAAGGTCTGCTTTAGAGCCTCGGCTATTCTGTCGTCGTCCTCGACGATCAGGATGTTCATGGATCTGGTCCTCCCCCGTCGGCGGAGCGCGATCGCGACACACGGCGGAGCCGCATATCGATACCGCGATTATGTTGACCGAACCGTTTTTCCCCAAGCTCTTGTTTATCAAGCGGGTCGTCGGATTTTCAATGGAGATGAACATGAAAGGTCCTCGTCCTGGGGGCGGTGAATAGTCCGTTCAGCAGGCGGGGGCTTCGGGACGCCGATCCCCGCGCGCCCGGCGCAGGGTTACGAACCGCCGGGCGGCGTCCTCGGCCTCCCGGAGGGAGACGAACCCCCGGTCGCGCGCCACGGCCGTCAAAGCGGCGGGCTCCTCGACGCCCCAGGTGTCCGCCAGGTGGCGCCGGACCAGGGGCGGCGGCAGATGGCGCGGGGTGCGGCGCTCGCCGGTGCGGGCCATCTGCTCGTTGAGGCGGTCCGCCGCCGCCACGGCGTCGGCGCTCGCGGCCCACGCCTCGTCCGTACCGCGCAGCTCCGCGGGGGCGTCGTGGAAGGGCACCGCTCCGGGGGCGCTCCGGAACGAGCGCACCAGCAGCGTCGACAGGCGGAGTTCGGGGCCGCCCTCGCGCTGTTCCCGCGGCGTCAGCCAGTACGACCAGGCGGAGTGCGGCAGTGTCCGCGCGGAGACGCCGCGCCGGTCCGCGGCCTCCAGCGCGGCGCGCACGAGGCAGCCGTCACCGTCGCCGTCTTCGGGGGAAGCTTGCGGTACGCCGGCGATCCGGGTCAGCGCGAACCGGCGGTAGCGCAGCGGGAAGTCGGGCGCGTACAGCTGCTGGAAGCGCAGCACGTCGAGCTCGGAGACCGCGGCCGTGCGCCGATCACGCACCGCGGGGCGGTACGTCCCGCGCCAGCGGTCCAGATACATCGTGCGCGGCACCATCCAGGCAGGCGTGAACCCGGGGAAGGAGGCGGCGGTGCGCGGGGTCGCGCAGTGCGACAGGGCCAGCAGCGCGTCGCGCCGCTTGAGGTCGGAGAGGTCGGGGTGGCGCTCCGCGAACTCGCGCAGAGCCACGGCGGCTTCGGCGGCGGCCGGGTGCAGCCGCCGGGTGGTGTGCACGATCGCCGCCCAACTCCGCTCGGTGTAGTGCAGAGTCCGGGCCGCGTTCAGCAGCGTCGCGCCGTCCTCGGGAGCCAGCGCCTTCCCGGTGACCGCGTTGGAGATCGTCCACCGCACATTGACCAGCGGAACGGTCAGCTGCCGGTGTTCGCCCGACGGCAGATGGCCGACTGCGACCTCCTCGTCGGAATCCAGCTCGCCCTGCGCGTACATGCCGAAGACCAGCCCCACGCCCTCCATGCCGTACGGCCACAGCTCGGCGGCCCGTAGCGCGCCCATGCTGGAGGCGCCGATGACACGGGTGCGCCGGGCCAGGACATCGATGATCTCCTTGTGCCGCACCGGGGCGGTCTGGTGGAACACCCCGTCGATGATCAGCACGGTGTCCGCCGCGCCCGTGTCCAGGGCGAGCAGATCGCCGTGGCGCACCGGGCGGTGCACCACCGCACGGTCCGCCACCGCCAGGACGTCGGCGGCCGAGAGGGTGGGCCCGATGAACACATGGACGGTCACGAGGCCCCCTTGGGATCGGTGACAGGACCGGTGACAGGACCGGCGATGGGCGACCCCGCGTTCAGGGGCCGGGGAATCTCGTGGCGGCCGTCGAACTCAAGACCCGCCGCCACCACCTTGACCACGCTGAAGCCGCTCTCCGTACTGAGGTCGACGGCCACGGGCGGACGGCCGGTCACCCGGTGCACCTCGCCCGCGAGCCAGCGCGTCTCCTCGGTGTCCTCCGCGAACTCACGGCCTCGCCCGGCGACGTCCTGCCAAGGGACGATCTCGCCCTTGGTGACCGGTTGCGGCCCGGCGGCCGACGGGCCGCCCGTGAACAGCACCGCGGCCAGGTCGTCGCGGCTGCCCGCGATCGCGGTCAGCCGGCTCTGAGCCGACTCCGTCACGGCGCGGCTGAGCGCCACGGCCGGTGAGCTGTGCACCCCGGAGCCGACCGCGAGTGCCGGGAAGTCCTCCGACCAGATGTAGCTGACGAAGCAGGGCAGCCCCCAGCGGTTGGGCACCTCCACGATCTCGACCCAGGCGCCCGCGTCCGCGATCCGCTCGAGCACCGTCGCGCACAGCGGATCGTCCACGCTCGACGGATCCACATGCCGCCGCTCGGCCACGGGCAGCGAGCCGATGGTGGCCGTGCAGTCCCGCTCGATGACCTCGTACAGCGCGTGTGTCAACGCCTCGTCGTAAGTGTTCCCGCTGGCCAGGCCGTTGGTGGAGCCGTGGAGGAGCGGTGGCTGCCAGGCCCGGGACACCTGGTAGTCGACCCTGACGTAGGCGCGCGGCACCAGGGTCTTGGTGCCGCTGACGGCGTCGACGCCGATGACCCAGTCCAGCGGTGTCCGTTCGCTCAGCAGACTCCCGTGGTGCTGCTGCAGATCGCATACGTCGTACGGCAACTCCAGCTCGCATGCGGGGGTGTGCCTGAGCTCGGGGGCCGGACACGCGTACTCGGCGTGCCACAGCTCCACGGACTCCATGACCGCGGAGACGCGGGCCAGCAGCAGCGATGCCCCCTTGCCCTGCGAGACGGTGAGGGTCTTGGCCGCCGGGCGCACGGCCATCACCACCGGCACGCCCAGCGTGTCGAGACCGGTGACATCGGCGACCCGCGTGATACCGAATCTGTCCCGCAGCCCATTGATGAGCGTCCAGGTCTCTTCCGGATGCCGGACTCGATGTGTGCCATCGAAATGGACCTTCTTCATGTGCATCAGCATCGGCGTTGGTACGGAAACGACTGGGCAGACGGAGGTCAGCGGAGCGACAGCGGTGAAACAAGATTCCGCAAGCGCCGTGCAAGAAATCTGTAAGAGGGGTGTCCGACGCCTTTGGAGCGGGATAACTATTCGATTGTCCTTTGCAGTCCATCGAAAGGAATGAGGAAATGGAGAACACCTCTCTCCTCGACCTCGAACAGCTCGGTGACGAGATGTTCGAGGTAGTCGAGTCGGACACGACCGAGGACAACGGCGGCGCCGGTTCGGCGTGGGCGTACGCCTGTTGCCACAGCGCCAGCAGTTCCTGCGCGCTGTCGTGACACAACGGCCGGCCCCGGCGGTGTGCCTTCCGTGCCGCCGGGGCCGGCCTCCTCGGAGGGGAGGTCCGTCATGGGCGGCCGTCGGCTGAAGCTGGTGCGGCAGGTGCGGTACGCGCCGACCGAGAACGGCGCCGCCGTGCTCGGGCCGTCCGGCGCGCTGGCTCTTCGGGGAGCAGGGGTGTACGCGTGGCTGGAGCGGCTGTGGCCGCTCCTCGACGGCGCCCAGGACGTGGACGCCGTACTCGCCCAACTCCCCAACGGACACCGGGCGGTCGCCACACGGCTGCTGGAAACCCTCCAGCGGCGGGACTTCCTGCGGGAGGCCACCGAGCCACGGCCGCACGGCCTCACCGCCACCGAACTGCACCGCCACCGCCATGAGATCGCCTACATCGAGCACTGGCTCGACTCCCCGGAACACCGCTTCGAGCGTTATCGCACCGCCCGCGTGCTGCTGCTCGGCGACGGTCCGCTGTACGCGGCCACCCGGCACGCCCTCCTCGCCTGCGGACTGCGTCAGGTGTTCACCGAGGAGGCCGGCCCTCCGTACGACACCGCCGACGCCGTGGTGTACGCGGGCGACGCGGCCACCCCCCAAGAGGGGCCGGGCGTCGCGGCCGTCGAACGCGCCTGCAGTGGGGTGCCGTTGTTCCGCGCGTTGAGCCGGGCCGGCGACTGCTGGCTCCTACCGCCCACCGCACCCCGCCTCACCTGGGCCGATGTACGACATCGGATACGGCACACCGCCGCCCCGGACAGCGCCGGACCCACTCCCATGACGGCGGCAGCCGCCGCCCTCGTCGGCGGACGGCTCGCCCTGGCCGTCTTCCGCCTCCTCACAGGGGTCCCGGATGAGGACGCCGACGTGGATGCCGATGCCCCCGGCCCCGTACCCGGGATCCTCCGCGTCGACCTCGCGACGCTCGCCACGCACCGCCACCGCGCGCTCCCCGCCCCACGGCGCCACGACTCGGGGTGCGCCGCCGAGGGCCGGATGAAGGAGCTGCGCGAAGCCCCCGCGCTCGACCCCGACGAGCTCACCGCGCGGCTCGCCGACTGCGCCGACGACATGGCGGGACCGTACGCACCGGCCACCACGGAGTACGGCAGCCAGATACCGCTCACCGTCGCTCAATGTGCTGTGGCGGGCGCGGGTGTGGTGGTCGGTGCCTCCCTGGACCCACGGACCGCCACGGCCGCGGCGCTGCGCCGCGCCGGGGCGTCGTACGCGCTGTCCGCCGCCGCGCACGTATCACCGCGGTCGGCCGGGCCAGCCGCTCCGGACCCCGTCTGCTTCCGCGCCGAACGGCTGACGGACGGCGGAGTGCGGTCGCTGGCCGCGCCGCTGGTGCTGCCGCGTCCGGCGGGGGAGGAGCAGCCGGGCCGCTGCCCCGCGGGCGCGGGCACCGCATGCGCCGAGAGCTGGGATGCCGCGGTGGAGGCCGCCCTCTTCGACGCCGCTCGCTCGCTCGCCCGGCGGCGCGCGGCCGACGTGTCGCCTGCCACGCTGATGCCGGAAGGGTTGCTGACCGAGCCCGAAGCGGTGCGCCACTGGCGGCTGTTGTGCACGATCGGCCCGGTACCCGAGGTACGGGATCTCTCCGGTGGGCTGGTGGCGCCGGTCATCGGCCTGGTGGCCGGGGACCGGCTCGTCTCGGTGGGCTGCGCCGCCACCGCGGCCGGAGCGCTCGCCGAGGCCGCGCGCGAGTTGCTGCTCGCCCGGCAACGCGGAATGGAGCCTGCCGCGGGGACCCCGCTGCTCCTCGCCGCACCGGGGCCGCTCGCCGACTGTTTACCCGCCTCACTGCCCGGCTCCGGGCCACGCGAGCACATCGCCCACCTCGCCACGAGCCTGGGGGCTGCGGGATACACCGCGTACGCCGTGCCGCTCGACCACGACGCGGACTTCCATACCCTCATCCCCTTCGTCGCCCGGGTGGTTCTCGATGAGGCCCGCTGACGTGCGGGCGGCCGTGGTCGGGGACGGCGGCCTGCTGCACCAGGCCATCGCCGAGCGCCTGACCTCGGGGCGGGACTTACGCACACACGCCGTCCTGCTGACCGTGAGCGACGGATGGGAGAGCGACACGGCACACGACCGCCACCGGCGCCGCGCCCTCGCCTCCGGCGTTCCCTGGCTTCCCGTGTGGACCGAGGGCGCCCGCGCCCTGATCGGCCCGCTGGTCCGCCCGGACGCCGCCGGCTGCCACCGCTGTCTGCGCATGCGGCGCGCCCACGCCCGCGAGGACTGGCCGGTGGTACGGGCGGTGCGCGAGCGGTACGCCACCGAGCCGGTGCCGCCGGTGCCGCCGGAGCCGCCGGAGCCGCCGGTGCCGCCGGTGCCGCCGGTGCCGCCGGAGCCCGAGCGGTCTCCGCTGCTCACCACGGTGGCCGCCGAGGTCACGGCCCAACTCGTCGCCACGCGCCTCATGGCCGCAGACACCTCCTCCCGGGAACTGACCGTCATCGGCCTGCGCACCCTCGACGTCAGCAGCCACACCTTCCTCCCCGACCCCTGCTGCCCCGAATGCGGCGGGCTGCCGGACGACGGCCCCCAGGCCGCGCCCCGGACCCTCCGCCCCCGCCCCAAACCCCGCCCGGGCCACCGGCTGCGCCGCCCCGACGCCACCCGGCTGCGCACCGCGCTCGCCGACCCCGAGACCGGGCTGCTGCGAGAGGTGAGCGCGGTGTCCGCCGGGGTGCCCCTCGCGCGGGCTCCGCTCACGCTGCCCGGCGGCGGCGAGTTCGAGGCGGGCCTGGGGACGGGCGACGACTGGGGCGCCGCACGGGCGGGCGCGCTGCTGGAAGGCGTCGAGCGGTATGCGAGCGTACGGCCGCGGGCGCGGCGGGCCGCGGTACGGGCCGCGTACGCCGAGGTGCGCGCGGACGCCGTCGACCCGCGCACGCTGGGGCTTCACCCCGACGGCCACTACGACCTGCCCGGGTTCCCGTTCCGCCGCTTCGACGAGACGGCGGTGACCCAGTGGGTGTGGGGCTGGTCGTACGGCCGGGCCCGGCCCGTGCTGCTGCCGCAGTCCTACGTCTACTTCCTGTCCGCCACCCCGCGGGACCGCGCCTTCGTCTTCGAGGTGTCCAACGGCTGCGCGCTGGGCAGCTGCCTTGAGGAGGCCCAGCTGCACGGGCTGCTCGAAGTGGCCGAACGGGACGCCTTCTTCACCACCTGGTACCGGCGCACCCCGCTCGATGCCATCGACCCGGACAGTGCCCGCGACCGCGCCGTACCGCTCCTCGTCGAACACCTCACCCAGCTCACCGGACACCGTGTCCATCTCCTCGACGCCACCCAGGAACAGCAGATCCCCTGCGTCGTGGCCCTCGCCGTGGACGAGGACGAGCGGCCGGACACGCCCCGCGCGGCCGTCGCGGCCGGCGCCCATCCCGACCCGGAACAGGCCGCCGTACGCGCCCTGATGGAGCTCGTGCCCCATCTGACCCTGCTGACCTCCCGCTACCGGGCCGAACGGGAACGGGCCCGCCGGCTCGCGCTCGACCCCTCGCTCATCGCGCACCCCGCCGACCACGCCCTGGCCGCCGCCGCGCCCGAGGCGTTCGCACGGCTCGCCTTCCTGCTCGACGGCAAGCCGCCCCGCACGTTCACCGAGGTGCACCGCGGTCGGCGCCTGCCGCGACACCACCAGGACCTCACGGCCGATCTACGGGATCTGATCAGCCGATACCTGGACACCGGACTCGATGTGATCGCCGTCGACCAGACGCCCGCCGAAGTGGCCGCGCTGGACCTGGCGGCGGCCAAGGTCGTCGTCCCAGGCACCGCCGCGGTCACCTACGGGCCACTCATGCGGCGCACCGAAGGGCTGCCCCGGCTGACCGGTGACCTGTCCGCCGACCCCCACCCCTTCCCATGACCGGCCACCGCCCCGGCGCCGTCCAGCTGCCCCCGCCACCGGCGCTGGGCACGGTCGACCACGCCCTGTGGGCCGCCCGCCGCTGCACCTGCCACACCGGGACCCCGCGCCCGGTGTCCCTCTCGCGCTGGGCCGCCGTGCTCGGCCACGCCCGCGGCATCGGCCCCTTCGAGGCGCGGCCCGGTGAATGCCCCGGCCTGCTCGGACATATGGCCGAGACGCGGCTGACGGCCGGGGCCGACACATCCGTAACACCTGGGTGTTATGCGTACGACCCGGTGGCGCACCGGCTCGTCCCCATGCGTATCGACCATGCCCGGGCGTACGACGGGGCGCTCGCGCTGCAGCTGGGCGACGGGGCGGGGGAGACGGCCGCACGCGTACGGCTCGTCGCCGCCGCATGCGGCCTCTGCGCCCATGCCGCCGGGCCGGACACCTTGCTCCTGTACGCCTCCTCCGCCACCGCCCCCACCCCTGGGGGCATGGAGGACGCGTTGGCCGCCCTGCCCGTCGAGCCTCCCGTCTATACGGCGGCACCCGGCCGACTCGCCGCTTCCGATCTGCTGACCCTGCTGCGCGAGGCCGCGCCCGAGCCGCCCTACCGCCTGACCGTACGCTCCGTGGACGGTATGGACCCCGGTGTGTACCGGGCGGACACCGCTCAGAGGCCGCTCGAACCCGTGTGGCGGGGGCCCACCGCGCCGTACGCCCATGTCCTCACCCGTGGCGGACACCCCGCCGCCGCGGCCCTCGCCGCCGCGGCGGCCATCGTGCACCTCGTCGGCGGGCGCGGGGCCCCGCGCGCCGCAGAAGCGCTGCGTGTGCGGGTCGCCGCGTCAGCCGCGGGTCTCACCGCGTGGTGCGACGACGCTCCAACACCCGCCGCTGCCGCGCTGCTTGGGCTGATTCCCGGCGTGGATGACGTGGCGTGCCACATCACCCTCGGCCATGCGCCGCCCGAACCCCGCCTCCGTATCCCCGTCCGCCTCGCCACCTCTGGAGCGCAGCCATGAACACCCCGCCCGACCCGGTGGTGCGCGTCGCCGGGGTGCCCCGTTCCACGCTGGCCGTCCTGAACACGCCGAAGAGCTTCGAGCTCGCCGAGCACGTCCTTCAGGCGCGGGAACAGGTCGCCGAGGAAGGCCGCCGTATCGCCGACGCCCTGCACCCGGTCATCGGGGCACTGCCCGAACCCGCCCTCAAGCCCCGGGTCATCGGGTTGCGCCGGGCGGTCCACCAGGGCCGCGCCCCGAGGGCCGCCGAATGGGACACGGCCGTACGGGCCGCGCTGCCCGGCCCGCTCGCCGACCGGATCCGGCGCTGGCTCGACCGGCGCGCCCAGTGCGGGGAACACGTCGAGTCCTTGGCGGCCGTACTCCAGGAAGAGACACACGGCTCGCTCGCCGCCCTGCGGGAAACCCTCGCGCACCCTCGTTTCCGGCAGGGGCTGCTGCACGCCACCCCCGAGCTCGACGACGTCCTGGACCGCTGGATCGCCGCCCCGGGCCATCCGCAACCCGGCACCAAGGCCCTGGTGAGCCTGGCCCGTTATCTGTCCCGGGCGGCCGTGAAGACCAGCCCGCAGGGCACGTTCACCGCCACCGGCCAAGCCCGCTGGACCGCCGACGGCCCCTGGCTGCACACCGGAGACCTGGAGCGGCGCGCCACGACCGCCGAACTCAACCTCGCCCGGCTGCGCCGCATCGCCGACGGGCTGCTGCGCGCCCATCCGGCCCTGCGGGACACCCTGCGGCTGCGCCTCAACCCGGCGCTGAACGTCGCCGACGGCAGCCTCCGCCTGATCGCCCCTGGCCCGGGGGCCCGCGTCACCGCCTTCCCGGCCGTGGACCGGACTCCGCGACTCCTGGACACCTTGAGCAACCTCGACGGAGCCACGGCGGCCGACGCGGGGCCGGGAGTACGGCGCTTTGTGGCCGCCGGAATTGTCCAGCAGGACCTTCCCCTTGACGATCTGGAACCCTGCCACCTCGACGCGCTCATCGCCTGGCTCACCGATAACAGCCCCACCGATAACAGCCCCACCGATAACAGCCCCACCGACAACGGCCCCTCCGCGCTAAGTGACACGCTCGGTGAACTGACCGCCCTGCGCTCCGCGCTGCCACGCCGCCCCCGCCCTGCCGACCACGCCGAGCGCCGCCACCGGGCCCGCGCGGCCCGCGACCGGCTGTGCGCCGTGGAACGCGCCCTGCGCCTCCCGGCCCCCGGCGAGCCGTACGAACGCCGCCCCGTCCACGAGGACTCCGTGCTCGACGGCACGGCCGTCACCCTCGGCCACGGCCCCTGGCGCCCGCTGCTCGCCGACCTTGCCTCGGTCGGGCGGGCCCTGGCCGTCCTCGACCGCGATCTGCCCGCCCGGTACGCCGCGGCCGCATGGCTCGCCGAACGACACGGCCCGCACTCCCAAGTGCCGCTGCTGCTCGTTCTCCACGAACTGCAGGAGGACCCATCGCCCGCCACCGAGCACGTCCGGGCCCTGCTGCGGCCCGGCTTCGGCGTCGACGACACGCTGCTGCGGGACAGCCCGCTGCCCGCACTCCGGCGCCTGGCCGGCCATCGCGCCACCGTCCTCCAGGCCCTACGAGCCGGTGAACCGCCCACCGACGTCGCCGCGCCCCGCCCGCCACTCAGCCTCGCCCACTACATCCAGCCGCTGCCCGGCCCGGACGGACGGCCGCGCGCCGTGCTCAACTCCATCACCGTCGGGCATGGCCACTGGCAGGGCCGCCTGACCCGGATGCTGGCCCGCGCCGCCGACGGCCCCGTGCCGCGGCCTATGCCCCCGGCCCCCGCTACGGGCCAGGGCCGCATCCCCGTGGACATCGGCGGTCTGTACGCCTCGAACACCAACCTCCGGCACCCCACCCTGCCCCACGCCTTCGACCACCCGTTCACCCGCGGCCCCCGGAGCGGCCCCGGGCGCATTCCGCTCGGCGAGGTGACCGTGCGCCTCGACCCGGCCACCGGGCTGCCCGCACTCCGCTCACCACGCTGCGACGCCGATCTGGTGCCCGTCCACCTCGGCCTGATGAGCCCGCTGCTGCTGCCACCGCCACTGGCGACCCTGCTGCGCCTCTTCGGCGACCCGCATACGCTCTTCCGCACCGGACACCCGCTGCTGCCGGGGCCGTTCGCCGACGATGTGCCGGACCGGGGCGGCGTGGTGAGCCTGCCCCGGATCGAGGCCGGGCGCGTGGTGCTGCGCCGCCGCTCCTGGCTCACCCGGGCCGGGTCGGTGCCCCGCCGTACGCCCGGCGAGCGCGACCACGAACACTTTCTGAGGCTGCTGGCCTGGCGCCGTGAACTGGGCCTTCCCGCCACCTGCTTCGTGCGCACCCGCGCGCCCGGGAGCCACGGCGCGGACACCTTCGCGGACAAGGGCTACAAACCCGCGTACATCGACTTCGCCTCGCCCCTCCTGACCACCGCCTTCACCCGCTCCCTCGGCGACCAGGACACCGTCGTCCACATCGAGGAGGCACTGCCGGACCCGGCCGCGCCCGACGGCGACACCCCGTACACGAGCGAATTCGTCATCGAACTCCCGGGAGACTTCCATGAGCCGGCCGTCTGACCCGCCGACCCCGCCTGGGCAGTGGGTGGCCGTGCACCTCTTCCACCAGGGCGACCTCGACACGCTGCTGCTGGACGCCGTGGCCCCCGCCCTGACCGGCCTCGCCCAGGCCGGCCGTATCCACGGCCACTTCTTTCTGCGCTACTGGGAGGGCGGTCCTCATCTGCGAGTACGCGTCCTCTCCGTACGCAGTGTCTCCCAGGACATCGCCACCGAGCTCGTCGACCGGTGGAACGCCTGGCTGGGCGACCACCCCTCGCCGCGCTCCGTCGACGAGGCGGCCTATCTGCGCTTCGCCACCGAGGCCGCCACCCGCGAAGGGCTGCCCGGCTACGAGCCATGGCGCGGGCTGCACGACCGCGCGGAGGTGCGCGGCTATCTGCCCGAACACGAACGCTACGGCACCGGCGCCTCACTCGCGGCGGTGGAACGACACTTCATGGAGGCCAGCCGCTGCGCCGAAGCCGTCCTCGCCAGGCGTCCCGGACCCGCCGAGCGGCTTTCGGCGGGCTTCGCGGTGTCCCTGCTGACCTGGGCCGTGGTGGAGCCCGACCCGCGCCGACGGCTCGACGCGCTGCGCACCGGCGCCGAGGCGTGGCGCCGTATGCTCGGGCCCGCGTATGACACCGAGGCATTCGACCGCGCCTACGAGAGCGGCCGAGGAGCCCTCGTACGCCGGGCCGGACACCTTCTCGCCCCCGACCCGCGGCCGCGCTCCGACGGTCCCACGGGGCCCATCGCGGCATGGCGCCACAGCGTCTCGCGGCTGTATGCCTCGCTCGAAGCCCTGGAGAGGAGGGGCGAGTTCACGCCCGACCTGAGCGCGCTGCGCGACGATCCGTCCCTGCTCGACCTCCCCAGCCCGCGCGCCGCACTCACCGCCAACCGCTGCGCCCATCTGATGTGCAACCGACTCGGGCTGTACGGACCGCAGGAAGCGCTGCTGCGCCACTTCGCCGCACGCGCGGCGGCCGATCTGCACACCGCCGGCAGCGGGGCCCACCGGCCATGAGCCCGCCGCTGCTTCTCTCCCTGCACCCCGGCACCGCCCTCCACGACGACCAGGGCCTGCTGACCGTCCGCCACCGCTGGGGCCGTACGCCGCTCGGCCCGTACACCCCGCCCCTGGCCGAAGCGCTGCACACCCTCGCGGCGGGCCCCACGGCCGTCGACGAGGCGGCGGACCGTATCAATGCCACGGCGCGGAGCTGCGGGCTGCCGCCGGAACCCCAACTCGCCCTGTTCCACCACTGCCTGGACCGGCTCGGGCACACCCTCCAACGGCACGCCACCCACGGCTCCCGCCCCCTGGCGACCGCCGTGCCGCTCGCCCTCGAAGCCGCACCGCGCCCCGGACCCGTCCCCGACACCCCGCTCACCCTGGACCGCGCCGCCCATCTGCGGCCGGTCGACGGCCAACTCGCCCTGGAATCACCGCGGTCAGGCTTCCGGGTCCGGGTCGAGGACCCCCGCGCCGCCACGCCGCTCGCGCTTCTCGCCCGCCCCGCTTCCCGCGCGGAGCTGGGCCGTCACTGCCACGAACTCCCCGAGGGCGCCCGGACCGCGCTCCTGACCCTCCTGTACTCGACCGGCTTCCTGCACCCTGTCCAGGACGCGAGGCGCGCCGAGACCGCCGACCTCCCGCCCGGCTGGAGCTTCCACGAACTGCTCGCCTACGACGGCGCCCGGGCCGGACCGCGCGACCGCGTGTACGGGCCGGTCTTCCCGCTGCGCGACACCGAACCACCGCCTCCGCCCGTCACCCGGCCCGCCACGGGACGTACGATCCCCCTCCGCCGCCCGGACCTGGGCAGGGCGGCCCGCGAGGACCGCACCTTCACCGACGTACTCGAATCGCGGGCCTCCCGGCGTACGTACGGCGAACGGCCCCTGAGTCGGGACCAGTTGGGAGAGCTGCTGTATCGGGCCGCCCGGGTGCGTACCGTGCTGGATGCGCGCCCCGAGGACGACCGACCGTACGCGGTCACCAGCCGCCCCTACCCGAGCGCCGGCTCCGCCTACGAACTGGAGCTGTACGCCGCCGTCCACCGCTGCCACGGGCTGGACCGGGGCCTGTACCACTACGACCCCCTGGGCCACGCCCTGACCGCCCTGCCCGGCACCCCCGGAGCCGTCGACGACCTGCTGCGCGAGGCCTCGGCCGCCACCGGCGCCGCGCCCCCGCCCGATGTGCACCTCACACTGGTGTCCCGTATCAAGCGGCTTTCGTGGAAGTACGCGGCGCATTCGTACGCGCTGACGCTCAAGAACACCGGCGTCCTGCTCCAGACCCTCTCCCTCGTCGCCACCGCGATGGGCCTGTCAGGCTGTGCGGTGGGCGGCGGGGACAGCGAGACCCCGGTACGCGCCTTCGGTCTCGCCGCGCACACCGAGATCCCGGTGGGTGCCTTTCTGCTCGGCAGCGCGCCAGCTGACGGCCCGGTCCCCGGCAACCCGAGGGACACGGCCTGACACGGGCCCGAGGGTTCCGCGCACCGCGCTCTGTCGCGGCGGGCCGCCGTACGGGATCCTCCGGTGGCATGAGTAGACCTGCGGATCGCGTGAACCGCCGTACGCGCGCCTGGATGTGGCCCCTCGTCATTGGCCTCGTCGCCACCCTCAGCTGGAGTTCACCGGCCGGTGCGGACACCTCCCGCACCGGCCTCGGCACGGCCCTCGACACCCTCCTTGCCGACCCGCTGCTGAAGGGCGGCGCGGCGGGGGGGGGGGGGGCGGCGGGGGTGGTGGTCGCCGACGCCGACTCCGGCGCCGTCCTCTACGAACACCACCCCGACGACCGGCTGATGCCCGCCTCCAACACCAAACTGTTCACCTCGGCCGCCGCCATGGGGCTGCTCGGCCCCGACTACACGTACCGCACCGACGTGCTCACCGACGGCCGCCGCCAGGGGCGGGTGCTGCGGGGCGATCTGTACCTGCGCGGCACCGGCGACCCGACGATGCTCGCCGCGGACTACGAACGGCTCGCCACGCAGCTCGCCGAGTCGGGGATCACCCGGGTCACCGGACGGCTGATCGCCGACGACACCCGGTTCGACACCCAGCGCGTCGGCCGCTCCTGGGCCGCCGACGACGAGTCCTCCTACTACGCGGCCCAGATCTCCCCGCTGACCCTCGCCCCCGACACCGACTACGACGCGGGCAGCATCATCGTCGAGACCGCCCCCGGCGCGGCGCCGGGGGAGAGGCCGAAGGTCACGCTCACCCCCAAGACGGACTACATCCGCATCGACAACCGCGCCACCACCACCGCCACCGGCAGCGGTTCCACCCTCTCCGTCGAGCGGCAGCACGGCTCCAACACCATCACCGTCAGCGGCGCCCTTCCCGCGGGAAGCAGCCCGGCCAAGGAGTGGGTCAGCGTCTGGGAGCCCACCGGCTACGCCACCTCGGTGTTCGCCGGCGCGCTGGCCCGCCACGGCGTCCACGTCACCGGGGCCACCCGCCTCGGCCGGGCTACCCCGCCGGACGCGCGGTCGCTCGCCTCGCATGAGTCGATGCCGCTCAAGAAGCTCCTGATCCCGTTCATGAAGCTGTCCAACAACATCCACGCCGAAGCGCTCACCAAGACCATCGGCTACGAGACGGCGGGCCGCGGCACCTGGAGCACGGGCCTCTCGGCTGTTTCCGACTGGCTGAAGAAGCGGGGCGTGGACACCGGCTCGGTGCGCCAGGTCGACGGCTCCGGGCTGTCCCGGATGGACAACATCGCGGCGGGGCGGCTGACCGAACTGCTGCTGTCGGTCCGCGATGAGCCCTGGTACGCCGACTGGTACGGCTCGCTGCCGGTGGCCTGCGACCCGGACCGGTTCGTGGGCGGCACCCTGCGCTCACGGATGTGCGGCACCCCGGCGGCCCGCAACGCGCGCGGCAAGACGGGCTCGCTGACCGGCGCCTCCGCGCTCTCGGGGTATGTCACCGACGCGGACGGCAGGGAGCTGGCCTACAGCGTCGTCCTCAACAACTTCCTCGCCCCGTCCGTGAAGAGCCTGGAGGACGCGATCGTGGTGACGCTCGCGAAGTCCGGGGCGGACCGGGCGACCGCTGTCCGGCCGAGTGCCGTACCCAAGCGGGCCGGGGCCGCGGACCTGGAGTGTTCCTGGACCAAGCCCGGGCGCTGCTGAGGCTGCTGAGCCGTTCCGGGAGCGGCCGCGCCGCCGGGTCATGCCCGCGGCGTGGCCGTCCTCCGTGCGATGACCGCCTCGATGAACTCCTCCGGCGGGAGATAGGAGTGCGCGGTGATGTAGTGGTGGACGAGATTGGGCGCGATCAGCCACCTGCCGCCGCGGCCCACCACCCGCACCTCGGCACTGCCGAGGGACACCCGGTCCTGCCCGATGTGGATGACCGCCGGGTACTCGTCTTCTCCAGGCGGGTGGGGGAGGCCGCAGTGGTGCCACCCGCGCATCACCATATGGCGGTCGTCCCGGCACAGCAGCGCGAGGGCCTGGACGAATTCCTCAGGCACCGCGCCCCGGGGGAATGCCTCGCCCGGCTCCAGCCAGCCGACGCTGACCGCCTCGACTCCCTCGGGGACTGATCCTGTTGTGTATGCGTAGGGGGACAGGTCCGCGTAGTGGGTCATAGCAGTGGAGTGTCGGCTTTCATGATCGAGCGGCAAGCGGACCAGTGTACGCGGCCCATGTTCGGCATGAGCAGTTGGGAAAGGCGGACTTCGTGGCGCACCGTCCTGCCGGTGACGTCCAGACCCTTGGCCGGGAACATCGAATAGTCCGGCAGCTGCTCTCCAGGCTTGTAGAGCTCCAAGGGCTTGGGGTTGCTTGTTTCAATGAGGGTGCCTTCGATCCGCAGCGGACCAGCAGCGGTGTTGCTGAGGTCGGTCACGTACTCGGCGGGATGCGTGATGTTGCGCATGTCCTTCGGATCCAACTGCCAGGCAAAACTGACCAGCCCCGCCGTCCCCCTCACCACACCATCCAGGACGTGGCTCGCGTTCAGCTGAAGCCCCTCCAGCCCGTCCCCCCCCGCTGGGCATACGACGGCTTCTTCGGCGCGGCGTCCCGCGCCGTCTCCACCGCCGCCTTCCACACCCGGCTTGTCCGGCAGCGAGGACGGATCCCGCTTGTCGGCGGGGAGCGCGTTGTAGGCGTCCGCCGCCTTGTTGTACGCGCTCACCTCGTCGTTGTGCGCGGAGCGGGCGTCCTCCGAGGCCTTCTTGCCCTTCTTGTAGCGCCGGATCGCCTCCTCCGCCTGACCCTGCGCCCACTCCACCGTCCCCGCGAACCGCTCCGGCGCCCCCGACGCCTTCTCACACGCTTCCGCCGCCTTCCCCTTCAACGACCGCGAACCGAGCCCCCGCAACCCCTTGCCCACATTGTTGAACGCCGTCTTGAAGTCCGTGAGATGACCGGCCGTTGAGCGGAGTTTCGGCGAACTGCCGTGGATCAGCTTCTTCGGATCCTCGCTCTCGCCCAGCCGCATCTCATCGACATCCGCGCCCAGCGCGTTCGCCGCCGAGTCCGACTTGTCCCGGACCCAGTCCGCACCGCTCTCCCAGCCGACGTCATCCAGCCGGTCGCCCGTCCAGTCCCCCGCGTCATCGACGGCCTCACCGACGTCCTCGACCCGGTCCTCGACCCAGTCCTTGACGCCATCCGGAACGAAGTCTCCGAGCCGCACGCGCAGTTACCCCCGTACCAGGACCTCACGGCATTCCGGATGAGGGTACAGACCCCCGCTCGGTGCGATCGGCCGAGGTCAGGATTGTTGCGCGCGACGATTCGGGGCTGCGCAACAACTCGCTCGCCGTCCAGACTCGCTACGAGTCGGGGCCCGGGCCGTCAGCCGTCAGGACGTGACGGCCAGGGGCATCAGGACCTACGGGGGAGGCACGGAGAATGATCGAGACGTTATTTCGGGGTGATGAACTACCCGTGGCGGAGCGGTTCGAGAACTGGCGCGATCTGGCGTTCGCGAGTCACTCGCCGCATGTCATCCGTACGGAGCACGCGGCCGACTTCCGCGGCACGCTGCGGGTGCTGGACCTCGGCGTCGTCCGGGTTTCCGTGTTCTCGTGCCCGCCGCTGGAGTCCTTCCGGACCCCGGCGCTGATCAGGCAGTCCGATCCGGAGATCTACCACCTCTCGGTGCCCCTGGCCGGGCGCATGGGGGTCGCCCAGGGCGGCGAGGAGGTTCTGGCCGGGCGGGGTGACCTGGTGCTGGTGAGCAGTTCGCATCCCTACCGGGGGCAGCTGGACGCGACGGACGGTACGGTCTCGGCCGCGGAGCTGCTGATCCCGCGGGCGGTGCTGCCGCTGCCGGGCGGCCTCGCCGAGCGGCAGTTCGCGATGAGGTTACCGGGGCGGACCGGGATGGGCGCCCTGCTCGCCCAGTTCATCACCGGCCTGGTCACCGACACCACGCCCTACGGAGCGTCGGACTCCGCGCGGTTGGGCGCCATCGCGCTCGACCTGGCCACCGCCCTGCTCGCCCAGCAGCGGGGGCTCCAAGGCGCGCCGGAGACTTTTCACCACGCCCTGGCCATGCGCGTCCGCGGCTATATCCACCAGCACCTGGCCGACCCCGAGCTGAGCCCCGAGCAGATCGCGGCGGCTCAGCACATCTCGGTCCGTTCCCTGCACCGACTCTTCCGCCACCAGAAGACGACGGTCTCCGCGTACATCCGCCACCAGCGACTGGAGCAGGCCCGCCGCGAGCTGGCCGAGCCGGCGCTGCGTATGCGGCCCATCCACGCCATCGCCGTCCGGTGGGGGTTTCGCCGGCCGGCCGACTTCACCCGCGCCTTCCGTGCCGCCTACGGCATGCCGCCCAAGGACTTCCGGCACCTGGCTGGCGTCCAGCGCTAAGCGGCTGGCGCTGGGCGCTAAGGACACGTCCCGCACCACCTCGGCAGACTCGTTGAGCAGGCAATGGTGTCGGCGCGCCCCTCAGGTGCGCCGTGGTCATGCCGTGCCTGCCGCGCCCCTGCGGCACGTCGCCCGGCACACACCGGGGCCCGGTTCCAAGACCCCCTCGACCGAGTGCTTCGGCGGGCTGTCGGGCGAGCCGCAGCGGGCGGGACAAAATAGGGGAAAGGTAACACCATTACATCGCAATCGCTCTTGCGCTCACGGCAGCCGACGGCGACTGCCTTCTCGACCTCGACAAGCGATCCTGGCCGGCCCGGGTACCGGGCCGAGCTGGAGCTGGGGCCGGTGCGGCTGTCCGTACTGCGCCTTCCCGCACCGTCTTCACTGCTCGCCCGGAGCGGCGATCCGCGGGCGTGGCGGCTGGTACTGGTGTCCGACGGGCCGCTGACGCTGCGCCGGCGGTCCGGCGCCATCCGTCTGGAGCCCGGCCAACTCGTGCTGTGGGACCCATGGGAGCCGTTCGACGCGGCGGCGGCCGACCGGGCGAGACCGCCTCGGGCGATGGTCCTGCATCTGCCGGGCAGCGCGCTGTCGCTGCCGCACCACGCGCTGCGCGGCCTGGTGGCGCGGCCGGTGCCCTCGGACGCGGGCCCGGCGGCCCTTCTCGCGCGGTTCCTGGAGGGGCTGGCCGGACCCGCCGCGGCGGTGGACATCCCACAGGCGACCTGGGTGGGGCGCGCCGCGGTCGACCTGGCGGTGGCGTTTCTCAGCAGCGTGACCGACGTACTGGACGACGCGACGCGACTGCCGAGGCAGGTGGCGCTCCTGGGGGAGATCAAGACGTACATCGACCGGAACCTCAGCGATCCGGACCTGTCGCCGACGACGATCGCGGCGGCGCACCACATCTCGGTCCGCTATCTCCACCACTTGTTCCGGCAGGACGAGCAGACGGTGGGCGGCTTCGTCCGGGAGCGGCGGCTGGAGCGCTGCCGGGCCGATCTGACGAACCCGTGCCTCGCGGGGCAGAGCATGTCGGCGATCCGGGCGCGGTGGGGCTTCCAGGACGCGGCGGTGTTCAACCGGGCCTTCAAGAAGGAGTACGGGATCACGCCGGGCGAGTACCGCAGGCGCGAGGGTGTGCGCGTGGCCGTTCGGTAGCGGTCGCCAGTGGTGCTGTGGCTGAGCCGGCGGGGGACCGCCGGCTCAGCTGTGGTGTTCGATGGCGGTTGTGCTCAGGCGCGGAGCGCCGGCCAGGTGTCCTCTCCCACTTTGCCGTCGGGATTGAGGTGGTGACGCTTCTGGAAGCGGACGACCGCTGCCTTTGTGTCGGGGCCGAACTGCCCGTCGATGCCATGGGGCCCGATGTCGTACCCGCGGGCATCGAGGATGCACTGCACCTGGCGGACGGGAGCTCCGTTGCTGCCCTGCATGGTGAGCGCGGTGCCGGAGTAGTAGCGGCAGGACTTCCACGGCTTCGGCGCCGGGGTCTTGGGCGGGGACTGCGTCTGCTTGGGCGGGGCCGGGGTGGTGGTGTTCTTGGTCGGTTGCTGCTGGTTGGGTGGGGGCTGGTTCTCTTCGGAACCGCCGCCACCGCCGCCCCCACCATTACCGCCACCGCCCCCACCGTTACCGTCACCGCCGTCACCGCCGTCACCGCCGCCACCGCCCGGAGGGTTCGCGGGGGCGGATGTCGCGCTCGGGGACGGCTTCGACGACGGCTTCGGCGAATGCTTCGCCGCGGATGACTTCGACGCCTGCGGGTGGTGTGCGGACTTCGTGGCCGTCGATGCGACGTTCTTCTTGCCGTCGTCCGACGAGCCCATCCCCGGTACGACGAAGGCCACCACCCCGATGGCCACGGCGGCGACGGCCCCGGCCACGGCCAGGACCAGGCCACGGCGGCTCTTGGGCGGCGCCGGCCTGAGCGTACGCACCGGGGCGCCGCGGCGGAGGATCGTCAGCTGGTCCATCGGCGACACCGCGGCGGCGAGCCCGCTCCAGGTGGAGCGGGCCCCGATCAGCTCGGCGAGCGACGCCGGCCACTCCTGGGCCGGTGCGTGCTGCCGCGCCGTATCGACGACTTCCTGCGGGCTCGGCCGGTCCTCCGCACTCTTGTCCAGACACCGGCCGATCAACTCCGCCAGGGCCGGATCGGACTCCGTCACCTTGGCGAGCACATCCGCGCTCGGCGGCGAGTAGACCACGCGGTGGATGACATCGGCCGTCGAACCCTCGCCGAACGGCGTTCTGCCGGTCGCCGCGTGTGCGAGCACCGAGCCGAGCGAGAAGACGTCCGAGGCGGTGCCCGCCTCCCGGCCGTCGGCCTGCTCGGGGGACATGAACGCAGGGGTGCCCACATGCTGACCCGTCATGGTGAGCACGCTGGCGTCAGTGGTGTGGGCGACCCCGAAGTCGATGACCCGCGCCCCGTCGGCGCCCAGCAGGACATTGGACGGCTTGAGATCGCGGTGGACGATCCCGGCGGCGGCGAGCGTGGCGAGCGCTTCCCCGATCTCGCCCGCCAGCCGCCACACCACCGGAGCGGGGAACGGGCCGAAGCGGCGCACCGTGTCGTCGAGGCTCGGCCCCGGGACGTACGCGGTGGTCATCCACAGCCGCTCCTCCTCGTCGAAGCCCGAAGCGACCAGCCCCGCGGTGTACTTCCCGTGGACCCGCCGTACGACCTCGACCTCGCGCTCGAACCGGCGCCGGAACCGTGGGTCCTCGGCGTGCTCCGGCCGGATGACCTTGACGGCCACCAGCGCGCCGGCCCCGTACGGGGCCGCCGCCTCCCCCTCCACACCCGCTTCCCGCCCGAGGTAGAGCCGGCCCATCCCCCCGCTCCCCAGGCGCGCGAGCACCCGGTAGGGCCCGATCGCCACCGGGTCCGACCGCCGCAGCGGTTCCGCGCCGAGGCGTTCGAGGTCGGCGCTGCTCAGCTCTCCGGTCCAGGGGTGGACCGGGTCCCTCTCAGACATGGGAGTTTCCTTAGGGAGTTTCCGCTGTGACGCTCGGGGGCGGTCAGCTGTGCTGGCCGCCGGCCTGGGAGATGTTCCTCAGGATCGTGTCGAACTTCCGCTGGAATTCGTCCAGGGAGTGCCTGATCTTGTTCAGGTCGGTCTGGGCGCTGGCCCAGGAGGAACGGAACTGGGCGGCGTACGGGCCGCTCCAGTGGTTCGGGTCGCTCAGGGTGGTCCCGGCGTCGGAGAGCTGTTTGATGGAATCCTGGAAGCTGCCGTCGATGATGGTCAGGAACTTCTTGCTTGCCAGGTGTGCGGTGGGGTCGACTGAAACCTTGTCATCTGCCATGGTGTTTCTCCTGTTTTTACCTGTTTTGAGTCGGCCCCGGAGGGGTGACTTATGGCGAAATTCTCCGGTCCCGGGCCTCGCCGTGTCATTGATCTGGAGCGCACAGTCCATGTGCGCTCGGTGCAAGACGTCATATGCCTGTGTTGATGGTTCAGTTCGCCACCTGCACCCCCGCCGCCACGCCGTCCACCACGAGGTAGCCACGCCCCGGCAGCGGCGCCATGCGGTCGTGGCGTGGCAGTTGCGTGCCCAGCAGATCGCCGTCGAGGTCGTGGTCGGGGCACAGGAGGACGCCGCAGCGGCTGTCGCGGGTGCGCCCGGTCCAGTGGCCGTAGGAGCGGCGCAGGGTGTCGGCCCGGCCGGCGGCGATCATGTGGTGGCCGGTGGCGGGGGCGGACAGCCACTGTTCCAGGAAGCCGCGTTCGTCCTCCACCGTGTCGGCGTCGTCGGCCAGAAGGAGGACGGGCCGGCCTGGGGGGAGTGCCGTGAGGGCCTGTTCGAGGTCGTCGTACGTGGTGACCAGGGCGGCCAGACCGGGCAGGTCGCGCAGCGGGGAGCGGCGCGGGGCGAAGCCGACGACCGTGGGCGGGGTGTCGGGAGACGTCGCCGAGGACATCACGAGGCGGGCGAGGGTGCACAGGGCGGTGCTGCGGCCGGACCGCTGCGGCCCGGCTATCAGGGCGTGTTCGCGCTCGTACAGCCGCAGTCCGGCACTGCCGAGGGTGTCGGAGTCCAGGCCGACGGGGAGCCACCAGGGGTCGGTGGCGGTCTGGGCCGGTGTGGTGAGGGCGGTGGCGGGGACGTCGGTGGGCAGCAGGCCGACCTCGGGGGCGCTGCGCTGGGCGCCGGTCCACCGGGCGGCGGTTTCCGCGACGGCCGTCGCCAGGTCCTCGCCCGGCCAACCGATCTGGATCACCTGCCGGTTGGCGGCCACGAGCGCCCGGCCCGGTACATAGGTGGGGACCGCGTTGCGGGGTATGTCGAAGTATCCGTACTCGGCGGGGTCGGCCAGCCGCAGCAGCAGTTTGGTCTGGGTCAGGGCGGACCAGGCCGTCGGTACGGCGCCGGAGCGGTCGGCGCTGACCGCGAACCGGATGCCGACCGCGGGGCCGTCGGCGTAGACGCGGGCGAGCTCTTCGATCAGGTTCATCCCCGCCACGTCCTTGTCGAAGTCCGAGATCAGGGCACCGAGGTTGTCCAGCAGCACCAGCCAGTCCGGGGAGCCGGCCGGGCCGCGGGCCTTGCGCTCGTCGAGCTCCCGGCGCAGCAGCTTGATCAGCCGGACCTGCCGCTCGCGTTCGGCGGACCCGATGTGGGCGCCGGTGTGCGGGAGCGCGGCCAGCGGGGCCAGGTCGCCGGCGCCGAGGTCGAGGGCGAAGATGTGGTGCCGGTCGGGCGGGCAGGAGCCGGCGACGGCCAGGGCGAGCGCGGCCAGGGCGGTGGAGGTGCCCGAGCCGCCGCCCCCGTAGACCACGATGTTTCCGGCGGCCGGGTCCCAGCCGACCGCGTACTGCCGCTGCCGGTCGGGGTCGTCGGCGAGCGCCCAGGCGGGCAGGCCGGTGGCCTCGGTGTGCAGGCCCTGTTCGGCGACCGCGGGGAGGTCGGCGCGGTGCAGCACCTTGGGCAGCGGATCGGGCCAGGGCCGCCGTGGCGGGGCGAATCCGGACAGGTCGGCGGCCTGTCGTGCGGCCGTGACCAGCCGCCGTAGATCGGTTTCGCCCTCCGTGCCGTCGGTGGCCGCCGTCAGCACCGGCATGCCCAGGACGAACGGCGCGATCGTCACCGGGGCGGTCACCGCCGCCTGCGGGGTGACTCCGGTGGACAGCGCGGTCTGCACCGGCAGCACCTCGCGCGCGCTGAGCCGGTAGTAGGCGCGGCCCCACTGGCGGGTGCCGATCCCGGCCGAGGCCGGACTGTCGATGACGTCCTCCGAGTCCCCGGTGCTCTCGAGGCGGAGCGCGATACGGAGTTTGACGTTGTTCTTGATGGCGTCGTTGACCGAGCCGGCGGGCCGCTGGGTGGCCATGATCAGATGGACGCCGAGGGTGCGTCCGCGCTGTGCGATGCTCACCAGCGAGTCGACGAAGTCCGGCAGGGCCTTGACCAGCGTGGCGAACTCGTCGATCACCACGGCGAGCCGGGGCATCGGCTCCATGCCGGCGTCCTTGGCGTCCTCGGTGTCGCGCAGCCGCTGATAGTCGCGGATATGGCTCAGGCCGACCTCGCGCAGCAGCCGTTCGCGGTGCCGCAGCTCGGCGTCCAGACAGCGCAGGGCGCGCTCGCTGAGCTGCTCGTCGAGGTCGGTGACCAGGCCGACGGTGTGCGGGAGTTCGGCGCATTCGTCCAGGGCGCCACCGCCCTTGTAGTCCACCAGCGCGAAGGTCAGATGCTCGGGGTCGGCGTCGGTGGCCATGCTCGCGATGAGGGTGCGCAGCAGTTCGCTCTTGCCGGAGCCGGTGGTCCCGGCGATCAGCGCGTGCGGCCCGTCGTCGTCGAGGTCCACGGTGAACAGGTCCCGTTCGCTGACCCCGAGCACGGCCCGCACCCGCAGGGCCGGGACCCGTGTCTTCCACCGCTGGCCGACCTCGGCCCCGGAGACGGCGGTCAGGTCCAGCAGCGGCAGCAGGGAGATACGGTCCGGCAGCCCCGCGCCCTCGACCCGCAGCTCCGGGTCCTCGAAACGGGCCAGCGCCCTGGCGGTGGCGCGCGCCTCGTCGACCGGCATACCGCCGAGCAGTACGTCCGGCACCACCTCGTCGGAGGCCACGTCACGCATCCGCCCCCGGCCCTCGGGCGCGGCGGTGACCACCGATGTGCACAGGGCGGGCAGCCGGGTGGTGAGCACCAGGGCACCGCAGCGCAGGGTGCGGTCGGCGAGCAGGTCCCGCAGCGGACAGGGCCGGCCCTCCAGCAGCGTGGCGCCGTCCACGACCACCAGCAGCACCGGCCCGGCGCCGCCCTCCGTACGCCGTGGCGCCGCGGACAGCAGACCGCGGGCCAACGTGTCGGACTGCTCAGGCCCGACCGCCACCAGCCGCGACGTCCCCGACTGCGGATCCGCGCCGTGCGGCAGCCACTTCGTCCAGTCCCAGTCGGCCAGCCGCTCCGGGTCGGCGAACACCGCCAGCGTCACATCGGCCGGCCCGCTCCCCACCAACGCCTGGCACAGCAGGGACCGGGCGACGCCGAGGGCCGCCCGGCGGTCCCCCTCGAACCCCACCGCCTCACCGGCCGACACCCCGACCACGACCGGCACCTGTGGCAGCACGCAGCGCGCGCCCAGGATGTCCGCCACCTCCGGAGCGGGCTCCGCGGAGTCGTTGTCCAGCGGCGGGTTCCAGGGCAGGTCGGCGGTGCCGACCACCGTCTTGAGGAAGTCCGGGGCGCCCGGGCGCCGTTCCCACAGGGCGACCCCCGGCGCGGTCGCCCGGTGGACCACCTCCGCGGGGTCGGGGTGGGCCGCCCGGCGGGTACGGATCTCGGCCGCGTGGCGCGCGGCCACCGCCTGCTCGAACTCCTTGACCTTGGCGGTGTGATCCCGCATCCCGCGCCGGAAGGTGAAGCGGCCCCGCAGCCGCTCCTCCAGGAAGTTCCCCACGAACATCAGCGGGGTGAGCGCCGCGATGGCCGCGTAGCGGACGTCGCCGGTCATGCCGACGATCGCAGCGGCCATGACCAGCGGACCGAGCATGCTGGCGATGGAGAACGGAGCCTTGTTCGCGCTCGGCGGCGACGACGGCGTGGCGATCCGCGGCGGGTCGCCCGGTCTGCCGCCGCGCGGCGGGCGGTTGAACGGCAGGGTGCCACCTGGTCCCACCTCCCGGACCGGGTTGACCCGCTGTACGGGGCCGAGCCGGTCCTGCGGCAGGACGCGCACCATCACCTCGCCGCCCAGCGAGACCAGGTCCTCGGGCTGGAGCCGGACGGCCTTGGAGATCCGCTCACCGCATACGTCGGTGCCGTTGACCGTGTCCAGGTCCGTGATGTGCACCTGCCCGTCGGCCGAGATCTCCAGGGCGGCATGCAGTCGGGACACCCCCGTGGCCACGACGCGCACATCCGCCTCGGCGCCCCGGCCGATGACCGTCCTGCCCACCCGCAGCGGAACGCTGCGCCCGGCCTCGAGACCGCCGACCACCCGCAGCACGGCGGCCGCCATCCGCGGCCCGCCGGCCGAGCCCCAGCCCGCGCGGGCCACCCGCGATCCATTGGCCAGGCCGGATTCGCCAAGACCCGTCTCCGGTGGCGCGGTCCGGCCGTCGATGCTCAGCCCGCTGGCCGGTATGTTCAAGGTCGCGGCGAGGTCGGCCAGCGTGGCGTTCGGCCGGCCGACACGCAGTTCCATTTCCCGCTCGGTCTTGCCGTCGGCATAGACGATCCGCACCGTGCAGTCACTCCAGGGTGGGTCAGGTTCAGGTGACGAAGGGGGTGCGTCGAGTCTGGCGCGGGCCCGGCCGGAAGGCATTGACGGCGAGCGCACAGTCGTTGACCCAGGGCGCAATGGGGGTGAGTTGGCGGCCTAGGGCGGGGCGGGCATGCCGTACGGGCGCGCGTCAGGTGTGCCGTACGGGCGGGGCGGGCATGCCGTACCGGCGCATCAGGTCTGCCGTACGCCCAGGCGTCAGGTCTGCCGTACCTCCGTATCCGGGGAGGGCGGCGGGCCGTCGGGGTGCAGCGGCAGTTCGGCGGTGACCTCGAAGCCGCCCTCCGGGCGGCTGCCCGCGGTGAGGGCGCCGCCCACCGAATGGGCGCGCTCGCGCATGCCGATGAGGCCGAAGCCGTGTCCGGGCGCCGGTGCCTCGGCAGTCGCGGCAGTCGCGGCAGCCGCGGCGGTCGTGGCGGCGGCCGTGGTGGTTCCGTCGTCGGTGATGGTGATGGTCAGCCGGTCGCGGGCGTAGTCGAGCCGTACGTGCGCGGTGTGCGCGGCGGCGTGCTTGGTGACGTTGGTCAGGGCCTCCTGCACGATCCGGAACGCGGTCAGATCCACTCCCGGGGACAGCCGCCGCGGCTCGCCGCGCAGGGTGACCGTGACCGGGAGCCCGGCGGAGGCGAAGGCGTCGGTCAGCTCGGGGAGCCGGTCGAGTCCGGGGCTGGGTTCCAGGGGCGCGTCCGGGTCGTCCGTACGGCGCAGCACGCCGACGGTGGCCTTGAGTTCGCGCAGCGCGGAGGAGGTGGTGGCGGCCAGGCCGGTGAGGATCTTATGGGCCTGTTCTGGGTGGTCACGGGCGAGATGCGCGGCCGTGCTCGCCTGGGCGTTGGCCAGGGCCAGGTGGTGGGCGACCACGTCGTGCAGCTCGCGGGCGATGCGCATACGCTCCTCGGCGACCCGGTGCCGTGCCTCCTCCTCGCGGGTGCGCTCGGCGTGTTCGGCGCGGGCCTGCGCGGCTTCCATGACGGCTTCCGTATAGGCGCGCCGGATCCGGACCGCGCGCCCGGCGGTGACGGGCAGCAGCAGCCACACGGCCGGGCCGACGGTCTTGAGTACCAGCGCGTGGTGGCCGGTGTCGCTGATCATCGCGGTGGTCACCAGCGCGGCGATGGTGGCGAGGCAGCAGGCGTAGGTGATCTTCCGCTCGGTGAGCGCGGCCAGCCAGTAGAGCGCCGCCATGACCGGGGCCAGCAGCAGCGGGGTGAGCAGATACCCGACCGCGCTCGCGGCCGAGACACAGACCGCCGTCACGGCGACGGCGGTACGCGGGTGGCTGCGGCATCCCACCAGCGCGGCGCAGGAGACGCCCGCGAGGAGCAGGGCCGGGACCAAGGTTCTCGGATGGGCGGTGCCCGGTGTGCCGAGCGCGGCGCCGAGGATGACGAAGCCGAACAGCACCCCGGCCACGATCAGGTCGAAGGCGAGGTGATGGCGCTCCGTATAGCGCTCCAAGCTGGTGGTCATCGGGGTCTCCGGTCGGGGTAGTGCCGCGTCGGTCAAGGTTTGTCCGGTAGCGAGGTGTCCTGGTGCGTGCGATCGCAAGGCGGCCGGAAGCCCTCGGATGGGGTATCCCCTGCTCGAGCGAAGCCGAGAGCTTGGGGAAGGGCCTACTCGGGTTTTCGGCCAACGCGGCGAGCGTGCGTGCCAGGGCGGCGAGCGGGGCAAACCTTGGCCGATGCGGCACTAGCTCCATGGTGGCCGACGTCGCGGGGGAACGGCCGACAGGGCCGCCCGGGACGTGGCCACGGGCGGCCCTGGTGGGCGCGGGACGGTGTCAAGTCAGACGCGTGCGGATTCCCGCTCCGACGCGGTGTCGGGGGCCGGGACCGCGGCGACGGGGGACCGGCGGCTGAGCGCTTCGCCCTCCACGTCGATGTTCGGCAGCACCCTGTCCAGCCAGCGCGGCAGCCACCAGGCGCGGTCGCCGAGCAGCGCGAGGATGGCGGGTACGAGCGCCATACGGACCACGAAGGCGTCGAACAGGACGGCCGTCGCCAGACCGAACCCCATCATCTTGATCATGGATTCGGCGGAGCCCACGAACCCGGAGAACACGGCCATCATGATCAGCGCGGCTGCCACCACCACCCGGGCGCTGTGCCGGAACCCGGTGACGATCGCCTGGCCGGGCCGGTCCCCGTGGACGTACGCCTCGCGCATGCGGGTGACCAGGAAGACCTCGTAGTCCATGGCGAGACCGAAGACGATGCCCACCAGGAAGATCGGCATCAGGCTCATGATCGGGCCGGTCTGCTCGACGCCGAGGAGGCTCGCGCCCCAGCCCCACTGGAACACCGCGACCACCGCGCCGAAAGCCGCGAGCACCGACAGCAGGAAGCCGGCGGCCGCCTTGAGGGGCACGAGGAGGGAGCGGAAGACCACCAGCAGCAGCAGGAAGGCCAGGCCCACCACGACCGCGAGATACGGGATCAGCGCGTCCTGCACCTTCTGGGCCACGTCGATGTTCACCGCGGTGGAGCCGGTGACCTCGAAGCTCGCATGGGTGGCCGACTCGAGCGCGGGCCGTTCGGCGCGGATGGTGCGCACCAGGTCCTTGGTCTTCTCGTCGGTGGGGGCGGTGGCCGGGGTGGCGGAGAAGACCGCGGTGTCACCCGCGGCGTTGAGGCGGGGCGGCGAGACGGATACGACGCCCTTGGTGGCGGCGATCCTGTCGGCGATCGTGCGCGCGGCGGCCTTCGTGTCCGCCGTGCTGTTGGCATCTCCCGTGCCCTTGGCGTCTGCCGTGCCCTTGGCGTCGACGACGATGGTCAGCGGTCCGTTGAAGCCGGGGCCGAAGCCCTCGGCCAGCGCGTCGTAGGCGCGGCGCTCCGTGGTCGAGGTGGGCTTGGCCTCGTCCCCGGGCATGCCCAGCTGCAGGCCCGTCACCGGTATGGCGATCGCCCCGAGCCCCGCCACACAGGCCAGCAGTACGGGCAGCGGACGGCGCAGCACGAACCGGGCCCAGCGGCTGCCCCCGTTGTGCTCACTGCCTTCCTTGGCCTTCTTGGCCTTCCCGCCCCGCCGGGCGGAGCGCGACAGTACGGCGCGCGGGAGGAAGCCGAGCAGGGCCGGGATCAGGGTCAGCGCGATGAGGACACCGATGGCGACCGCGCCCGCGGCGGCCAGGCCCATCTTGGTCAGCAGCGGGATGCCGACCACCGAAAGACCGGCCAGTGCGATCACGACGGTCAGCCCGGCGAAGACCACCGCCGACCCGGCCGTGCCCGCGGCCAGCCCGACCGCCTCCTCGGGCTCGTGTCCCCGGGCCCGCTCCTCGCGGTAGCGGGAGACCACGAACATGGCGTAGTCGATGCCGACCGCGAGCCCCAGCATCGAGGCGAGCGTGCCGGTCGTACCGGACAGACCGAAGGTGCTGGCCAGGGCCATGATCGAAGCGATGCTGATGCCGACGCCGACGACCGCGGTCAGCAGCGGAAGCCCGGCGGCGGCCAGCGAGCCGAAGGTGATCAGCAGCACGACCGCGGCGATGGCGATCGCCAGCGCGTTGCCGCCGACCTCGACGGTCAGCCCCGCGTCGCGCGCCTGCTGGACGGCGTCCTCCAGGGTCTTCTTGGACGCGTCGGTGAGGTCGTCGGCCTTCACCTTGTACGTGACGGTCGCGTACGCGGTCCCGGCGTCCTTGCTCACGGCCCGCGCCTGGAAGGGGTCCACCGCGCCGGCGACCTGCCCGCTGCCGGCCACTCCGTGTACGACCTTCTCGACGGCTGCCCGGTTGTCGGCCGCGGTGACCTTCTCCCCGTGCGGGGCGACGAAGACGATCCGGGCGCTCGCCCCGTCGGCCTTGGCGCCGGGGAAGCGCTGGTCCATCAGGTCGAAGGCCTTCTGGGACTCGATGCCGGGCATGGAGTTCCCGGTGTCGGGGGCGGCGGGCGCCTTGACGGCGCCGAAGCCGACGGCGCCCAGCACGGCCACCCACAGCAGGGTGACCCACCAGCGTCGCCGGAAGGCCAGTCGGCCCAGTCGATAGAGAAAAGCAGCCATGGGACGGAGGTCTCCGCATCATCTGATCTCGGGATACCCCTCCAGGCTCCCGGCGCGCGGCCCGTCCGTCGTCGTGCGGCTGCCGACAATCGCGGGTACTGAGAATGCAGTACCGGGCGTCCACCAGTTCGTTCCCGGGCATGACCTCCGTCGGCTCCGGTATCTGCCTCAGCCGGTCAGCGCCTCGCCGAGCGAGGCGCATGAGCGTGTCTTGGCGCG
>NZ_NCSM01000022.1:0-267969 GCF_002224125.1 Streptomyces sp. NBS 14/10 | reverse complement strand
CGCAGCGACGAAGGAGCGAGCAGTGACGAAGGAAGCCCGTGCATTGAAGCGCGCCAAGACTGAGCGGGAGGGAGGTGACGCCGACGGCCACGCCGTATCCGGGGATGGCCACCAGCGGCCACGGCACGGGCCGGGGCGCGAGCACCCGGACGTGGAACGCGTAGTCGCGGTACTCGGGCATGCCCTCCGTGCCGGGCAGCACCATGAAGCGTGGCTGGACGCGGCAGAACAGCCACCAGTCCAGGACCACCAGGTCGAAGAGGACGAGGGCGAGGAAACAGACCGTGCCGAGGGCGAACGGCGGCCAGAAGCCGAGCGAGCCGTCCGCCCGGTCGTGCAGATCCAGGACGCCGGCCACCGGCACCGCGATGAACACCGCCAAGTTCAGCAGCCCGGCCGCGGCGGCGGTGCGCCGGCCCCGTGCGCTCTGCTCCCCGTACCGCTCCTGGATCGCGGGCGGGTAGTCCGAGAGCAGGGCGTCCCGGGCGATGTGGAGAGATCCGACGATGACGGTGGTGAACAGCGCGACCAGTAAGAGCGCGTAGCCGAGGCTCACGCCTGTCAGTTCCCAGAAGTCCATGAGGCAACAGCATAGAGGGGTAAGTTAGGTGTGCCTCACCTAACTTTCACGGGTCTTGTCGAGTGAGTGATTCTCTCCTTCAATGAGGGGCGAATGAGGGGGCACTGACCATTCCCTGGGAGGGGCAACTATGAGAACTCGCTTGCGTGCCTTAGGAGTTGGCGCGGCCGTGGCGGTCGGTCTGGCGCTCTTCGGCGGCCCGGTGGCAGTGGCCGCGACGTCCGCGTCGGCCGGTCACCACGCCGAGGCCGCGAGCTCCACTGTCATGGACTACTACCAGTACTTCGGCCACTACACGACCCACGAGGAGTGCGTGGCCGTCGGCGAGGAGTACTTGTGGCCCCACAACCCCGGCGGGGCCGACGCCTATGAGTGCCGGGCCAAGGACGGTGGCTGGGACCTCTGGCTGATCTTCGCCACCTGATCGCGGAGCGCGCCGGGTGGCGCGGGTGTGGGCCAGGTGGTGCGGGCGTGGGACAGTGGATGCACGCTGGGAGTGGATACTTGCTGGCAGGAGCGATTCCGGAGGTGATCGTCATGCCACAGACCACCGTGGGCTGGCATGTCGAACTGGAATTTACCGAGGACAGCCGCCATACCCGCGCCGCCGCCCTGGTCCGGCTCGCGGACGGGAGCGAGGTGCGGGGCCACGGGGCCGCCAGCCGGGCCCCCGCCGACGCCAACCAGCCGCGGGTCGGCGAGGAGATCGCGGGCGCCAGGGCGCTCAACGAGCTGGCGACGAAGTTGCTGGAGAAGGCGCATGGAGAGATCGACGCGGTGTCCGGCCGTGTGTCACATCCGCTGCATCTGGGCCACTGACCACCGCTGAACACCACTGCACACCGCTGAACCACTGAACCGCTGAGCGGTGCCGGGCGGACGCCGGCGCGCACCTCGTGGGCGCCGGCGTCGTCCGCCGCGGGTGGCCCGTCAGGGGGCAGTCACCCGGCGGCGGTCAGCGGGTGGCCTTCGAGGGCTCGATGCCCAGCGTGTGGCTGAAGATGTTCTTCGGGTCCCAGGCGGCCTTGACCTTCTGCAGCCTCGGGTAGTTGTCCTTGAAGTACAGCGTGGACCAGGGGACGCCCGAGGTGTTCACGGCGGGGTCCGCCAGGTCGTCGTCCGGGTAGTTGATGTAGGCGCCGTCCTTCGGATCCGGCACCCCGTGCGTACCGGCGTAGATCTCGCGGTACAGCCTCCGCAGCCACTCGACGTACGCGGCGTCCTGGCCGGGGTCGTCCCACGCCGCCGTGTACTGGACCCGCATCACCGCGTCGCGGTGCGGAAACGCCGTGGCGTCCGGGGCGACCGCGCTGATCTGCCCGCCGTAACTGGCGATGCCCACCGAGCCGAAGAGCAGTTTCGGGTCCTGCTCACGGGTCAGGTTCTCGTAGATGGCGGCGAGCTGGGCGTCGGAGAAACCCTTGCGCAGATAGCCCGACTTGATCTTGAGCCGGTAGATGTCCGAGTTCGGGCCGTCCAGCGCCGCGGCCAGCCATGGCTGCTCGGTCCTGGTCACATTGACCGGGGTGCCCACGCCCGCGCCGAGGGCGGCGAGATAGTCGTCCAGCAACTCGGCCGCGTCGGGGCCGAACACCTGGCCGCTGGCGAGGTTGAGGTCGTTGGCCTTACGGCCCACCGTCAGGTCGGCGTACAGCCGGGTGGCCGCCGCGCCGACCGCGCTGTTGCGCTCGCACCAGTCCATGTGATTGCGGATCAGCCGGGTGAACTTCGGCTCATCCAGCTTCAGGGCCTGCCACGGCCACTGGCTGGAGAAGGCGATCGCGCTCTTGGGCGCCCGCGGCAGCAGCTGCCCCGGGTCGGAGCCCTCCGCGCCCGGGGTGCGCAGCCAGTACCGGGTCACCACGCCGAAGTTTCCGCCACCGCCCCCGGTGTGGCCCCACCACAGCTCGCGGTTCGGGTCACTCGCCTCACGCGTGGCGACCACGGCCGACGCCTTGCCGTATCCGTCGACCACCACGACCTCGACGGCGTACAGATGGTCCACGACCAGCCCCATGGCGCGGGACAGCACACCGTAGCCACCCCCGCAGACATGGCCGCCCGCCCCGACACCCGGACACCACCCGGCCGGAATCGTCACCCCCCAGCCCAGCACCAGCCGCCGGTACACCTCGCCCAGGGTGGCGCCGGGCTCCACGGCGAAGGCGCGGCGCGCCGGGTCGTACGAGACCTGCGTCATCCCGGACATGTCGATGAGCACCCGCACCGCCGGGTCGTCCACCCACCCCTCCGCGCAGTGTCCGCCGCTGCGCACGGCGATCCGCTTGCCGGAGTCCACGGCCTCCTGGACCGCCGCGACGACCTGTTCGGTCGAGCCGACCACCCATACGTGGTCCGGTGTGCCCACCCAGCGCTTCTGGCCGCGCCGCACCAGATACGCGTAACGCCCGTCGTCGGGGCCGGCCTTGACCGGGCCGAGCGGGGGTGTGCAGCCGGCCTCCGCGGCGCCCTCGGCCGCACTGGCCGGGGTGTCCAGGCCCACCCCTGCGACGACCCCGGACGCGGCGGCGGTGGCGGTCCGCAGCAGCTGACGGCGGTTGACCCCGGACATGCTCGTATCTCCTCGCGGTGTGAAACGACAACGGGACGTATCCGCCGCTGGGCGGTGTGCGCGGATGTGTGCGGATGTGTGCGGATGTGTACGGACTACAGGACCGGTGCCTGTGGCCCGTCCGGCGCCGAGTGGCGCCCCTCGACGACGGCCTGCGCGACCGCCGCGACCTCGTCCTGGTCGAGCCGCCGGTACCCGTCCTCGGTGATGAGGGCGATGAGGGGGAACAGCCGCCGGGTGAGATCGGGGCCACCCGTGGCGGAGTCCTCGTCCGCGGCGTCGTAGAGCGCCTGCACGACGGCGGTGACGATATCGCGCTCCGGCATGGCCTCCCGGTAGAGCTTCTTCAGCGAGCCCCGGGCGTGGACCGAACCGGAACCGGTGGTGACGAAGCCCCGCTCCTCGGTGCGGTTGCCGGTGACGTCGTAGGAGAAGACACGCCCGACGCCCTTGTGCACGTCATAGCCCGCGAAGAGCGGGATCACCGCCATGCCCTGCATGGCCATGCTGAGATTGTCCCGGACCATGCTGGTCAGCCGGTTGGCCTTGCCGTCCAGGGAGAGGGCCGTGCCTTCTATTTTCTCGTAGTGCTCGAGTTCCAGCTGCAAGAGCTTGACGAGTTCCACCGCCAGGCCCGCGGTGCCGGCGATGGCGATCGCCGAGTGTTCATCGGCCGGGAAGACCTTCTCGTATTCGCGGTGCGCGATGAGGTTGCCCATCGTGACGCGCCGGTCGCCGGCCACCAGCACACCGTCCGCATAGGTCGCGGCGATGACGGTCGTGCCGTGCGGGGCCTCGAAGCCGCCCCGGGCGGGCGGTAGCTGACGCTCGGCCGGCAGGAGCTCGGGAGCCTGTGTCTTCAGGAAATCCAGGAAGGAGGAGGTCTCGGCGGCCAGGAAAGCGGCCGGCAGCCCGCCGGTCATTCGCGCGTCGAAGGTCATGCACGTTCCTTCCCGAGAGGCATCGGCGGCTCCTGCTGGCCGCACATTACCCCACCCCCGCCCCGGGCAATCCGTGAAGAGAATCACGGTAGTTGCGCCCCGATAAATACGGCCGTGTGGCGGGGCTGTCGGGGGAAGTTGTCATTTCGCTGCCATACCCGAGGTGTTGACCCCGGACGCCCGGCCGTACGAGGGTGTGGAAGATTTCCGAAGTCCGGCACGAGGTCGCCCACCGCGCCGGTTCCCGATGCGCGTACCCCTGTCCGGTTCTGCGATCCCTTTCCCAATTTCTTCTTACTCCTGATCACATCACCGAGCGCGCGCCGCACTGGCCGCGCGCTGGCTTGATTTTGTCTTTTCGCAGGAGGGATGCCTCATGTCTCGTCCGCTCAATGCCATCAACGTGCCGGGGAGGACCAGCTTCCTGGAGGAGATCTTCCGTGGCGCACTGCGACTGGATCTCGTTCATCCGTTTCCGGCGCAGCCGGAGAGCGACCGTAAACAGGGCGACGCACTGGTGGCCGAGGCCAAGGAGTTCGCCCGCGGGTTAGTGGATCCCGCCCTTGTGGAGAAGTCCGGAGAACTGCCCCGGGAGGCCATCAAACGGCTACGGGAGAGCGGTTACCTGAAACTGCAGAGCCCCCGGAAGCTCGGCGGACTCGCCCTGTCCGACCTCAATGCGTTCCGCGTCATTCAGGCCATTTCCAGCTGGTCGCTTCCGCTCGGTCTCGTGGTCGCCGTACAGAACTCGATCGGCTTCGCCCCCCTGGTCCAGATTCTTCCCGAGGGCCCGCTGCGCGACATGCTCAGCGAGCGTGTCGCGCGCGGGCTGATATCCGCCTTCGCCGACACCGAACCCTCCGGCGCGGCCAATCTCCGGCGGGAGACCGTCGCCGTCCCCACCGAGGACGGCCATGCCTACCTGGTCAGCGGCGAAAAGGTGTTCAGCGGCAACGCTCCCTTCGCGGAACTGCTCGGGGTGGTGGCCACCGTCCAGGAGGACGGCCGGGAGATGCGCAGACTGGTGGTCGTCGACCCGGACGCGCCCGGAGTGCGGCGGTCGGCCGAGCACGAGTTCATGGGCATCAAGGGCTTCCCCAACGGGGGGTTCACCCTGGACCGGGTGCGCGTGCCCCGGGACCACGTCTTCGTGGAGAAGCCCAGCGCCCACGACGTACGGATCACCGCCCAGGCGGGCGGGCTGGCGATCCTGGGCCGGATGTATCTCATCGCGGCGCCGTCGCTCGCGATCGCCAAGCTGTGCCTGGAGTGGTCGCGCGGCTTTGTGCGCCGCCGCCGCGTGGACGGCGTCCCGCTGGCCGAGTACGAGGAGATCCAGCACCTCATCGGCCAGTCCCTCGCCGACACCTTCGCCCTCGAAGCGGTCGCCGAGTGGAGCCTGCTGTGCGAGGACGCGGGCCTCAACCCGCTGTTCGAGCAGGTCGTGGCCAAGAACCTGTGCTCGCTGCTGTGCTGGGGCGTCGTGGACCGCACCATGTCGCTGTTCGCGGCGGAGGGCTACGAGACCGCGGCCAGCAAGGCGGCGCGCGGCGCGCCGCCCGTACCCTTGGAGCGCTCCTTCCGCGACGCCAGGAACCTGCGGATCTCGGGCGGGGTGGACTTCCAGCTGGACTACTGGCTCTCCAAGCTGGCGATCTTCTCCTACCACCGCGCGGGCGTCCTCGACGACGGCCGGGGCGCCGAACAGGCCGCCGAAGCGAGGGAGCTGCTGGCCGCCGCGCTCACCCCGCGCAACCAGCGCCATCTGGCCGAACTGCACGACTCCGTCGAGGAGTTCCGCGCCCGCTGCGCCGCGCTGGCGAAGGCATACCCCGACGACGAGACGCTGTTCGCGCAGGAGCACACGCTGATCGCCGTCGCCCGCTGGGCCACCGAGATCATGGCCGCGAGCCTGGTCCTCGCACGGGCGGCCCGGCGTACCGCGGAACACGACACCGAGGCACAGGACCTGGCCGACATCTACTGCACCGGGGCCCTGCGCCGGATCGCCGAATACGCGCGCGAGGCGCTGGAGGAGGAGCGGCCCGACACCGGCCGGGTGACCCAGCGGTGGATCACCGGGGACGGCCACGGCGGGCTGCTCGACGACATCGTCGCCGATGTGACGGACCCTGACACGTCTGGCTCTGAGGTGCCCGGCCCCGACGTGTCGTAACCGGACCGGCAGGCCCAGGCACCCGCACCCCAGCACTCCGCACCCGGCACCCGCACCCCGGCGCGCAGGAAGAGGAAGCAGGAACAGCCATGGTTTCCCGTCCGACCCACCCCCTGTCCCCGGCCCAGTCCGGCATCTGGTACGCGCAGAACCTGGATCCGACCAGCCCCGTCTACAACTGCCTCCAATACCTCGACATCCAGGGAGCGGTGGACACCGCCCTGCTCATCGACGCGATCAAGCGCGTGGTCATGGAGGTCGACGGACTGCATGTCCGCTTCGACGGCCGGTCGGACCCGCCGGGGCAGATCCTGCTGGAACCCACCGACCCGCATATCGCCGTGCACGACTTCACCGCCGAGCCGGACCCGATGGCCGCGGCGCACACATGGCTGCAGCGGTTCCTGCACATCCCCTTCGACCTGGAGGTGGGCCACGTCAGCGACTTCGCGATCCTCGAAGTCGCCCCCGGGCGCACCTTATGGGCACAGCGCTACCACCACGTGGTCGCCGACGGATACGCCTTCAACCTCATCGCCCAGCGTGTCGCCGAGGTCTACCGCGCGCTGCGGGCGGACGGTCCGGTCCCCCCTGCCCGGTTCCAGACCCTCGGCGAGGCCCTGGACGAGGCGGCCCACTACCGCACCTCGGCGGAGTACGCGGCCGGCCGGGCCTACTGGCTCGACCGCTTCGCCGACCGCCCGGCCCCCCTCGAGCTGACGGACGGGAGCCGTACGGCCCTGGCCGAGGGGAGTGGCACCGCCCCGGCCGCGCACGAGGTGCGGCGGGTGGCCTTCACACTGCCCGCCGACAGGCACCGGGCCCTGCGCGCGGCGGCGCGGGAGGCGGGTACCAACTTCCCCCGCGCGCTCATCGCCACCGTCGCCGCGTACACCGCCCGTATGACCGGCCGTGAGGACATCGTGGTGGGCCTGGCCAGCCGCAGCCGCGCCACGCCAGGCGCCGAGCGGTTCCCCGGGATGATGTCCGACGTCCTGCCGCTGCGGCTGCGCATCACCGCCGCCACGACCTGGGCCGGGCTGCTCGCCGACACCCACGAGGCCGTGGCACAGGCGGTGGCGCATCAGCGCTACCGCGGCGAGGACCTGCGCCGGGAGCTCGGCTGGCCCGAGCGCAGACGGGTCGCCGGACCGCTGGTCAACCTGATACCGCCGCTGGGCACGGTCGACCTCGGCGGTGCGTCGGGCACCCTGCACAACCTCTCCATCATGCCGACCGAAGACCTCACCCTGTGCTGCTTCCAGCACACCGGCAGCACCGGCGGCACCGGTGCCGGGGAGCTGCGGCTCACCCTCGACGCGCACCCCGATCGGTGCGACGACGCCGCCCTCGCCGACCACCACGAGCGGCTGGCCACCCTGCTGGACGGGCTCGGCCCCGACACCGTCCACCGCCCCGTGGCGAGCTTCGAGTGCACCGGCCCCCGTGAGCGCGGCCGGCTCCTCGACGTATGGAACGAGGCCCCTCGGCCGCTGCCCGAGGCACCCCTGGGCGAGCTGTTCCGGCGACAGGCCGCCCGTACCCCGGACGCGGTGGCCGTGGCCGACGGCGATACGGAGCTGAGCTACCGGGAGCTCGACGCGCGGTCCGACCGGCTCGCCGGGCTGCTGCGCGAGCGGGGTGTGCGCTCCGGCGCCACCGCCCTGGTGTTCATGGAGCGGTCCGTCGAGCTGCTGATCGCCCTGCTGGCCATCGTCAAGACCGGCGCGGCCTATGTGCCGTTGGACGAGCGGCAGCCCGCCACCCGACTGCGCACCCTGATCTCCGAGGCAGGCGGCGACCTGCTGCTGGTCGACGGCGCCACGCGCGAGCTGCCCGTGGTGCGCGAGCGGTCCGACGCGAGACCGCCCGTCGCCGACGTGGCCGAGCTCGAACGGGCCGCGCCGCCCGTGCCGCCCGCGCCGTACGAGCCGGTGACCCCGGACGCGCCGGCCTGTGTGATGTACACCTCCGGCTCCACCGGGGTGCCCTCCGGCGTCCAGCTCACCCACCGCAACATCGCCGCCCTCGCCCATGACCGCTGCTGGTCGGGCGGTGCGCACCAGCGGGTCCTGTGGCATTCGCCGCACGCCTTCGACGCCGTGCTGTACGAGCTGTGGGTGCCCCTGCTGTCCGGCGGGCGGATCTGTGTGGCGCCGCCGGGGGCGCTGCTCCCGGCCACGCTGCGCGGGGCGATCGCCCGCCACGGAGTGACCGCGGCGTGGCTGACCGCCGGGCTCTTCGCCGCCCTGGCCGAGGAGGAGCCCGACGCTCTGCGCGGTCTGCGCGAGGTGTGGACCGGCGGCGACGTGGTGTCCCAGGCGGCCGTGGCCCGGGTGTTCGACACCTGCCCGGGCATCGTCGTCGTCAACGGCTACGGCCCCACCGAGACCACGACGTTCGCCACCCGCCACCGTATGACCCGGGCGCCGGAGGGCCCGGTCCCCATCGGCCGGGCGATGGACAACGCCACCCTGTACGTGCTCGACGCCGGCGGGCGCCCCGTACCCCAGGGCGCCCCGGGCGAGCTGTGGGTGGGCGGCGCACATGTCTCGGCCGGCTACGTCAACCGCCCCGAAGCCACCCGCGAGCGCTTCCGCGCCAACCCCTTCCACCCCGGCCGTATGTACCGCACCGGCGACCTGGTGCGCCTGGCCCCCGACGGCACCCTCCGCTTCCTCGGCCGCGCCGACGACCAGGTGAAGATCCGCGGCTTCCGGGTCGAGCCCCACGACATCGAACTGAGCCTGGAACGCCACCCGGACGTGGCGCGGGCCGTCGTCGTGCCCCAGGCCGCCCCGGGCGGCGGAAAGCGCCTGGTGGCCTATCTGGTGCCCACCGCCGAACAGGACACCGCCGTACAGGACACCGCCGTACAGGACACCGCCGAGCAGGGCACGGCCGCGCCGGGGAGTGACGGCGGAGTCGCCGATGAGCTGGAACGCGTCCGTGAGTGGCAGGACGTGTACGAGGACATGTACCGCGAGGGCGACCAGGCCACGCTCGGCGAGGACTTCGGCGGCTGGATGGACAGCTACCACGGCACGCCCATCCCGCGCCACGAGATGCGGGAGTGGCGCGACCGCACCGTCGACCGCGTTCTCGCGCTGCGCCCGCGCCGCATCCTGGAGATCGGGGCCGGCAGCGGGCTGCTCCTCGCCCGGCTGGCCCCGCACTGCGCCGAGTACTGGGCCACCGACTTCTCCGAGCGCGCCGTGACCCGGCTGGCGGCGAAGGTGCGCGAGGACGAGCGGATCGCGGACCGGGTACGGCTGCTGCGGCGCGAGGCCCGCGACCTGTCGGGCATCCCGCTGGAACACTTCGACTGCGTCGTCATCAACTCGGTGGTGCAGTATCTGCCGAGCGCCGCCTACCTGTCCGCGGCGCTGCGCGGCGCGCTGCACGCCCTGACACCCGGCGGACACCTCTTCGTCGGAGACGTACGGCCCAAGCGGCTGCTACGGGAGTTCCGCACCGGGGTGGAACTGCGCCGCGGGGCGGCCGAGCACGGTTCCGAAGACCTCTCCGGGCTGAAGCGCGCGGTGGAGCGGGCGGTGCTGCACGAGAAGGAACTCCTGGTGGAGCCGGAGTTCTTCACCGAACACCTGGGCGCGCTGCCCGAGGTCGCCGGTGTCGATGTGCGGATCAAACACGGCCGTGCGCACAACGAACTCACCCAGTTCCGCTACGAGGCCGTGGTGCGCAAGGCGTCCGCCGACACCGAGCCCTACTCATGCGCCGACGCCACGGTGGCGCGCTGGGGCCATGACGTCGCCGACCTGGCCGATGTGGGCCGCTATCTGCGCGACAAACAGCCGTCCGCGCTACGGCTCACGGGGGTGCCCAACGCCAGGGTGCTCCCGCTGCTGCGGGCCGAGCACGAGGTGTGCGCGGGCACCGGCGTCGCCGCGGCCCGCGACGCCCTCGACGGCGGTGTCTTCGGCGGTGTCTTCGACGAAGGCGTTCGTGACGGCGGTGTCCCGGACGACGGTCTCCCGGACGGCGGTTGCCCCGATCCCGAGGACTTCGCCGCGCTCGGCCGCGGCCTCGGCCTGCGTACGGTGCTCACCTGGGCGGAGGCGGCGGCGGACGGCAGTCTCGACGTGCTGTTCCTGGACCCCGCGGCGCTGCCCGGGAGCGCCGGGCCGAAGGCGCCGGACTTCGTCTCCGACACCTACCCCAGGCGCCGTACGACCGCCGCTGACGCCCCGGCGGAGGCGTTCACCAACCAGCCGATCCGGCCGGAGCCGCACCCGGAACTGGCCGCCGCCATCGAGGCGTACGCACAGCAGCAGCTGCCCGACTACATGACGCCGTCCACGTATGTCGTGCTCGACCATCTGCCACTGTCCGTCAACGGCAAGGTCAACCGCGCCGAGCTCCCGCCGGTTGCGGACCCGGCCGGGGCCCCGCCGGAGCCCGGCGACGGGACGGACACGGCGAGGGCGGGCGATGAGGCAGACGTCGAGGTCACCGCCACCGAGCGGGAACTCGCCGCCATCTGGTCGGATCTGCTGCGGAGCGAGGTCGATCCGGCCGCACACCCCGACTTCTTCGCGCTGGGCGGCCACTCCCTCCTCGCCACCCGTCTCGTCTCGCGGGTCTCGGCGCAGCTGGGCGTGGACATCTCCCTGCGCACCGTCTTCGAACACTCGCGCCTGACGGCCCTGGCCCAGGAGCTCGACGCGCGCCGCGCCCCCGCTGAAGTGTCCGAAGACGAACCGGAGGAGCCGGCGGAGGAGGCAGCGTCCGGCGAATCGGGGGACCGCTTCCCCATGTCCGGCTTCCAGGAGCGCATCTGGCTGGACGAACGGCTGCGCGGCACCGGCTCGTTCTACAACGTGCCGCTGGCCTGGCGGGTCCGGGGCGGCCTCGACCCGGCGGCCCTGCGCACCGCGCTCGGCCGGGTCGTGGCCCGCCATGAGGCGTTGCGTACGAGCTTCGTCGAACGGGAGCCGGACGGCAGACCGCAGCAGGTCATCGGCGAGCCATGGGTCCCGGAGGTGGTGCACCGCGCCGCCGAGGGCGCCACTGACGAAGCCCGCCTGGCCGACGCCCGCGCGGCACTGGACGCCCTCGCCCAGCAGCCTTTCGACATCGCCTCGGGGCGGCTGCTGCGCGTCATGCTGGTGGACCTGGAGGAGGACGGCCGGGACCAGCTGCTGATGTGCTGTCTGCACCACCTGGTGTGGGACATCGGCTCCGAACCGGTCTTCCTGCGGGACCTGGAGCGGGCCTACGACGAATGTGCGGGGCAGGCCGGCCAGGCGGCCCCGTACGAGGAGCACCCGGCCACCCCGCATCAGCAGCGCATGGCCTTCGTCGAACACTTCGAGCGCGGCACGGTGTACGAGGACGCCCCCGTGTACCACAACGTGTCCCAGCTGTTCGCCCTGGACACCACCCCCGGCGAGGCCGAGCTGCGCCGGGCGGTCGCCGCGGTCCTGGAACGCCACCCGGCGCTGCGCACCACGGTGCACCTCTCCGACGGGACCTGCACCCAGCGCGTCCATGAGCGGGTGCCCGTCGAATGCGCCACCCTGATGGACACCGCCCCCGACGGAGTCGCCGCCTGGCTGCGCCGCCCCTTCCGCCTGGCCGAGGGACCGCTGTTCCGGGTCGCGGTCGGGCAGCGAGGCGGTGAGGGCGAGGGGTGCGCCCTTGTGCTGGTCGCGCATCTCGCCGTGGCCGACCGTGCCTCGCTGCGTACCGTCGGTCAGGAGATCGCGACCCTGCTGGACGGTGGCCAACTGCCCTCCGCACCGACCTCGTTCGTGCAGTGGTGGCAGGCGCGGGACACCGAGGCCGAAGAGCGTCACACGGCCCGCCTCGCCGAACTGCTCGACGGCGGGAGCGGAGCCCTGCGGCTGCCCGAGGACCGGACCAGGGCCGCCGTCCATATCTACGAGGAACACTCCCTGCCGGTCGATCTCCCGGACAGCACGGCCGTCGCCGAGTTCGCGCGGCGCGAGGGCGTCACCACCGAGGCCGCGCTGCTCGCCGCGTACACCACCCTGCTCATGTGGTACTCGGGGCAGACCGATCTCACCGTCGGCGTGGCTAACCCGCGCCGCGACACCGCCACGGCCCATGTGGTGGGCCCGGTGGACGACTTCCTGCCGCTGCGGTTGCGCGGCGGCCACGAGCAGTCCTTCGCGTCCTGGGCGCGGGAGTGCGAGGCGGGGCTGAGGGAGGTGCGTGACTGTGGGCTCGCACCGTTCGACGAGGTGGCGCGGCGTGTCGCCCCGCCCAAGGACATGAGCAGGACCGCCCTCTTCGACGTGGTGTTCGACTTTGAGCACGACGCGCCCGAAGGCCAACCGCCCACCCCCGTCGCGGGCCTGGGCAAATGCGATCTGCTCCTGACACTGCGACACACAGGCGGAGTCGGGTACGGGGACGGCGACGGGGTCGGCGGGCGGCTGGTGTTCAACGGCCTGTACTACGACCCGGCCCGGATGCGCCTCTTCGCGGAACACTGGCAGCGCCTGCTGCGCGACGCCGCCACCCGGCCCGACACCCCCCTCGGCGCCTTCGAACCACTCACGGAGGCCGAGCGCCACCGCCAGATCGAGGAGTGGAACGACACGGCCGCCGACTACCCGCACACCACGCTCGCCCATCTGGTGCGCGAGCGGGCCGCGGAACACCCGGACCGGGTGGCCCTGGCCGGCGGCGAGAGCACGCTCACCTACCGGCAGCTCGTCGAGCGCGCCGAGCGGATCGCCCGGGTCCTCGCCGACCACGGCGTACGCCCAGGCGACACCGTCGGACTGCGCGTCCAGCGGGGGCTCGGGCAGGTCGAGGCCGTCCTGGCCGTGCTGCTGGCCGGGGCGGCGTACGTACCGGTCGACCCGGCCGCCCCGGCGGACCGCGCGGCCTTCATCCTCACCGACAGCGCGGCGGCACTGCTGCTCACGGACGCCGCACACACCGCTGATCCCGGCTTCGCCGGCCCGACCGTACGCCTCGACGAAATCGACCACTCGGACCACTTCGCCGCATCTGCCGAGCAGGAGCCCCTGCCCGAGCCCACCCCGGACGACCTCGCCTACGTCATCTACACCTCGGGCACCACCGGCCGCCCGAAAGGGGTGCGGGTCACCCACCGCAATGTGGTGCGGCTGGTGGCGGCCGACCGGCTGCCGTTCCGCTTCGGGCCCGACGACGTATGGGTCCTCGCCCACTCGTACGCCTTCGACTTCTCAGTCTGGGAGATCTTCGGCTGTCTCGTACACGGGGGCCGGCTCGTGGTGCCGGACGGCGACGAACTGCGCGACCCACGGCGCATGGCGGAGCTGGTACGCCGCCACCGGGTGACGGTCCTCAACCAGACCCCGGGCATGTTCGCGCAGCTGGTCCGGGTCACGGACACCGAGGCGCGGCGGATGGCGAGCCTGCGGTACGTCATCCTCGGCGGGGCCAGATTCGCCCCGGCCACCCTCGGCGACTGGCCCGCCGGACACCCCGGCACCGAGGTGGTCAACATGTACGGGATCACCGAGACCACCGTGCATGTCACCGCCCGGACCATCACCGCCGAGGACATCGCGGGCGACCGCAGCCCGATCGGCACACCCATCCCCACCACCACCGTCCGCCTCCTCGACCCACACCCCACCGCGGGCCGGCACCGGCTGCTGCCGGTCGGCGCGGTGGGGGAGATCTGCGTCGGCGGCGAAGGGGTGGCGGCCGGGTATGTGGGGCGGCCGGAGCTGGAGCGCGAGCGGTTCGTGCCCGATCCGTACGGTTCCGGCCGCCTCTACCGCAGCGGTGACCTGGGCCGCTATCTGCCCGACGGCACACTGGAGTACCTGGGCCGGATGGACGACCAACTGCAGGTGCGCGGCTACCGCATCGAGCCCGGCGAGGTCGAGACCTGCCTGACCGGACACCCCGATGTCGCGCAGGCCGTGGTCACCGCGGACGGGGCGGACACCGACCGCCTGGTGGCCCATGTCTGGTGCCCCACCAACGTGCCGAGCGCGAGAGAGCTGCGCGCCCGGCTCGCCGAGCGGCTGCCCGAGTACATGGTGCCCTCGGTGTTCAAGGTGGCGGACCGTATCCCCCTCTCGGTCAACGGGAAGGTGGACCTCGCCGAGCTGGCCGCCCGCAGCACCCTGCTGACGGACGGGGCGGGCAGCGCCCCGCGCACCGAGACGGCGAAGGCCCTCGCCCCGCTGTGGGCCGAGCTGCTGCCCGTACCGGAGATCTTCGCCGACACCTCCTTCTTCGAGGCGGGCGGACACTCCCTGCTGGCGGCCACCCTGCTGTCCCAGGTGGCGGAGCGCTTCGGCGTCGACCTGCCGGTGCGCACGGTGTTCGAGAACCCGCGGCTGGGGGATCTCGCGGACCGGATCGACGAGGCGATCGCGGCGTACGGACATCGCTACTTGGGTCAGGCCGGCGCCGTAGCAGACACGGCGAACACGGCTGACTCGGCTGACGGGGAGCTGGTGCACGCGTCGGACTTCCAGCGCCGTATCGCCCTGGACGAGCAGCTGTCCTCCGGCCCCGACCGCTATGCGATGCCCCTGGTGTGGCGGGTGCGCGGTGGACGCCTGGACCCCGGGCGGCTGCGCCGGTCCCTGGACGCCGTCGTGGCCCGCCATGAGGCGCTGCGCACCGGCTTTGTGGAGCGCGGCGGCAGGCTGTGGCAGCGGATCGGGGAAGCCTGGTCGCCGCCTCTGGAAGAGGTCGACCTGTCGGGTATGAACCCGGCGGAGCAGGACGCGCGGTGGCGGGAACGGGTCCGCGAGATCGCCGGTGAGCCCTTCGACCTCGCGTCCGGCCGACTGCTGCGGCCCGCCCTGATCGACCTCGGCGAACACGGCCAGCTGCTCATGCTGTGCCTGCACCACCTCGTATGCGACGGCCCGTCCCTGGTACCGCTCGTCCAGGACATGAACGCGGCGTACGAGGGCGCGGGCACGGGCGGGCCGGGCGATGACGTGGTGCAGTATCGGGAGTTTGTGCGGGTGCAGGGGGAGTTGGTGGGTTCGGTGGCGGGTCGTGCGGGGGTGGAGCGGTGGTGTGGGCGGCTTGCGGGGGCGCCGGCGTATGTGTCGTGGCCGGGGCCTGGGGTGGTGGAGGAGGCGGGGGTGGTTGAGGTTCCGCTCAATGAGGGGGTGTTGGGGCGGTTGCGTGGGGTGTCGGAGCGGGAGGGTGTGTCGTGGTTCATGGCGGTGGCGGCGGGGTTTGCGGGGGCGTTGCATCGGTGGAGTGGTGAGCGGGATGTGACGTTCGGGTGTCCGGTGGCGAATCGTGCGGGTGAGCGCTTCAGCTCTGTGGTGGGTCCGTGCACGAACACGGTGGTGATCCGGTCAGTGGTGGACGAGGGCACGACGGTGGTGTCGTTGTTGCGGGGGATGCGGGAGCGGGTGCTGGAGGCGCTGGAGGACGAGCATGTGCCGTTCGACCAGGTCGTAGCCGCGCTCAACCCCGAACGCCGCTACGGCAGCACCCCCTACGCGGGCGCGGTTCTCAACCTGGCGCCGGTGGACGACGGCTACCCCCTGGGCGGTACCGTCCTGACCCCGGTGATGAGCAGTCAGCTCGCCGCCGAGCAGAAGTTCCCGGTCACCGTCACCGTCTTCCGCGAGGACGGGCGGGACCGCGTGGCCCTGTCGTACCGGGGTGACCAGCTGAGCCGACGGGACGCCGGGGAGCTCGCCGGGCTGCTTCGCGACCTGCTGACCGCTCTGGCCGACACCGCGCACACTCCCGTACTCCGGCAGGGGGCTGCCGCCGAGGTGGTGCAGTATCGGGAGTTTGTGCGGGTGCAGGAGGAGTTGGTGGGTTCGGCGGTGGGTCGTGCGGGTGTGGAGCGGTGGCGTGGGCGGCTTGCGGGGGCGCCCGCGTATGTGCCGTGGTCGGGCCCCGGAGTGGCAGAGCCGTCAGGAGTGGTTGAAGTCCCGCTGACCAGGGGCGTATTAGGGCGGTTGCGTGGGGTGTCGGAGCGGGAGGGTGTGTCGTGGTTCATGGCGGTGGCGGCGGGGTTTGCGGGGGCGTTGCATCGGTGGAGTGGTGAGCGGGATGTGACGTTCGGATGCCCGGTGGCGAATCGCGCGGGTGAGCGTTTCGGTTCGGTGGTGGGGCCGTGTACGAACACGGTGGTGATCCGGTCCGTGGTGGACGGGGACACCGCGGTGGGTTCGCTGTTACGCGGCATGCGGGAGCGGGTGCTGGAGGCACTGGAGGACCAGCATGTGCCGTTCGACCAGGTCGTAGCCGCGCTCAATCCCGAACGCCGCTACGGCATCACCCCCTACGCCGATCTCGCCCTGACCCCCGTCGTCCCCGAGACCCGGGCCCCGTCGCTCGGCGGCCACCGGCTGCGGCGGTTCGCGTTGAGCGGCGAGGGTGCCGACTGGGCGGCCAAGGGCGCTGTGACGGTGTCCTTCCAGGAGCAGAACGGCGCCCTGCGCGGGCTGCTGGCCTACCGTGGCGATCGCATCGCCCGCGCGGAGGCCGAACGCCTGGCGGCCCTGACCGGCGCGGTGCTCGCCGACCTCGTGGACCGGCCCGACCGCCCGCTGGCCTCGCTGCCCCGCGTCGGCACCGACGAGCGCGCCGCGCTCGCCGCGCTCGAGGAAGGTCCCGCCGCCGCGCCGCCCACGACCGTGCCGCAGCTGATCGCCGCACGCGTCAGGGCCACGCCGGACGCCACGGCCGTCGACACCCCCGAGGGCCCGCTCAGCTACGCCGAGTTGGACACCCGCGCCCGTCGGCTCGCGGCGTGCGTCAAGCAACCGGCGCGCCAAGGCGAACCGGTCGTGGCCGTGCTGCTCGGCCGGGGACCCGACCTGGTCGTGGCGATGCTGGCGGCTTGGTACGCCGGTTGTGCGTACTGCCCGGTGGACCCCGGCTACCCGCCGGAGCGTGTCGCGTACATCCTCGACGACCTGGGCGCGCGAGTGGTCCTCACCGACGGGGCACCGCCCCCCCAACTGCCGCACAAAATAACGGCCTTCGATGTGACCGAGGCGACCCGGGACACCGCGGAGGGCGGCGCTGCTGGCGCGGCGCCCGAGCCGCCCGGCGCCGACGACCCGGCGTATATCGTCTACACCTCGGGCTCCACCGGCCTGCCCAAGGGCGTTGTCGTCCGCCACGGAGGGCTCGCCCAGCACGCCCTGTGGTTCGCCGATCTGCTCGCCCTGGTGCCGGCCGACCGGGTGAGCCAGCTCATCAACGTCGGCTTCGACGCCGCCGTCTCCGAGATCTGGCCGACCCTGACCGCGGGCGCGGCACTCGTCCCGCACCGCGGCACGGTGTTCCCCGGCGAGGTGTCCGGGTGGCTGGACGCCCACCGGGTGACCGTCGCCGTCGTGCCCGCGGCGCTCGCCGAGACCATCTGGGCGCACGGCGAGCCGCCCCGCGCGCTGCGCCAACTGGTCTACGGTGGCGCGGCGCTCGGCTCCGCGCCACCGCCCGGCCTGCCGTACGGGCTGGTCAACTGCTACGGGCCGACCGAGGCGACCGTGACCGCGACCGGCCACACCGTCATCCCCGGCGAGGCGGACTTCCGCCCGGGGCGGGTCGGCCGTCCGGCGGCCGGGGTACGCGTTTACGTGGTCGACGAGTCGGGCCACCGCTGCCCCGTCGGCGTCAAGGGCGAAATCCTCATCGGCGGCGGCGGAGTGGCGCTCGGCTACTGGCGGCGCCCCGAGCTGACCGCCGAGCGGTTTCTCTCCGACGGTCCCGAGGGCGTGCCCGGGCCCGTCTACCGCACCGGGGACCTGGGGCGCTGGCTGCCCGACGGAACACTGGAGTTCATCGGCCGGGCGGACCGTCAGCTCAAGGTGCGCGGACACCGTATCGAGCCGGAGGAGATCGAGGCCCGGCTGTCCGCGCATCCGCTGGTCGCCCAGGCCGCCGTACGCGCCTTCGAGGCCGCGTCCGCGCGCCTGGTGGCGTACGCGGTGCCCAGCGCCGACCCCGCGAACACAGCCGCAACCACAGCCGCAACCGCAGCAGCGACCCAGGCCGTACTCGCGGCGCTGCGCGAGACGCTGCCGCCGCCACTGGTCCCGGACGCCCTGGTGTGGCTCGACGAGTTGCCGCTCACCCCGCACGGCAAGGTCGACCACGCGGCCCTGCCCCGGCCCGGGCGCGCGGATCTGGTGGGCGCGGCCCCGGCCGTGGCGCCCCAGGGCGACCGGGAGCGGCGTATCGCGGCCCTGTGGCGCGAGGTGCTGGGCGTGGACACCGTCGGAGTCCACGACAACTTCTTCGACCTCGGCGGCGACTCGCTGCGCCTGGCCACCCTGCAACGCCGCCTGGAGGGCGCCTTCGGCATCGAGTTGCCCGTCCAGCGGCTCTTCGAACACGCCACGGTCCACGCCATGGCCCGGGCGATCGACGGGCCTGACGAGCGCGAGCGTGAACACGCGGCGTCCGCGGCGGAGGACTTCCGGGAGCGGGCGCGGAAGGGCCGCCGGGCCAGGCAGCGCGACCGACGCCCGACGACCGGCCGGAAGGGGGATGAGACCAATGCATGAGGACGCCGTGGCCATCGTCGGCATGGCCTGCCGACTGCCGGGCGCCGGGGACGTCCGCGCGTTCTGGGACAACCTGGTGGCCGGCCGGGACACCGTCTCCCGCTTCACCCCGGACCAGCTCGCCGCCGCGGGTGTCGACCGACGGCTCGCGGAGCGGCCGGACTTCGTGGCCGCGCGCGGAGTGGTGGCCGGAGCCGACCGGTTCGACTGGTCGTACTTCGGCTACAGCCTCGGCGAGGCCCGTGGCATCGACCCACAGCAGCGGGTGTTCCTGGAGTGTGCCAGTACCGCCCTGGACGACGCGGCCATCGACCCGCACCGCTTCCCGGGCCCGATCGGGGTGTTCGCCGGATGCGACGCCGTGCCCCTGGGCGCCTCGCAGGAAGAGCTCGTCAGCCAGACCCTCGGCCGCGACAAGGACTTCCTGGCGACCCGGGCCGCGTACAAACTCCGGCTCACCGGCCCCGCGCTGACGGTGCAGACCGCCTGCTCCACCTCGCTGGTCGCGGTGCACCAGGCGGTGCAGAGCCTGCTCGGATACGAGTGCGACGCCGCGCTGGCCGGGGGCGTGGGGCTCTTCTTCCCGCAGGTGACGGGCTATGTGTACGAGGAGGGCGGCATCCTGTCGCCCGACGGATACTGCCGCCCGTTCGACGCCGCCGCCGCGGGCACCGTCTCCAGCTCGGGCGCGGGCGTGGTGGTGCTGCGCCGGCTGGAGGACGCGCTGCGCGACGGCGACCAGGTGGTGGCCGTCATCCGGGGCACGGCCATCAACAACGACGGGGGAGACAAGGCCGGGTTCACCGCGCCCTCGCCGGGCGGGCAGCGCGATGTCATCCTGGCGGCCCTGGGCCGGGCCGATGCCGACCCGGCGGACATCGGCCACCTCGAGGCACACGGCACCGCCACCCGGCTGGGCGACCCGGTCGAAGTGGCCGCGCTCACCGCCGCGTTCCGTACCACCACGGACACCGTGGGGACCTGTGTCCTGGGCGCGGTCAAGGGCAATATCGGGCACACCGGCTCGGCCTCCGGCGTCAGCGGCCTGATCAAGACGGCGCTGCTGCTCCGGCACCGGGAGCTGGTGCCGACCGCGCACTTCCGGCGGCCCAACCCGCTGATGAAGCTCGAAACCACACCGTTCACCGTCGCCGACCGCCACGGCCCGTGGCCCGAGGGCCGGCCGGCGCTCGCCGGCGTCAGCTCCTTCGGCGTCGGCGGGACCAACGCGCACGCCGTCCTGGAGGCCGCCCCGACACCGCCCGCCACCCGCGCGGGCGCACGCGGGCCACGCCTGCTCACGGTGTCCGCCGCTTCGCCCGAGGCGTTGCGCACCGCCCGGAGCGAGCTGGCCCAGCGGCTGCGGGACGACCCGGCGCCGCGGCTGGACGAGGTGGCGCGCACCCTCGCCGACGGCCGGCGCCGGTACGTACACCGCGCCACCGTCGTCGCCCGCGATGTGGCGCGGGCCGCCGAAGCGCTCGGGGAGCCCCTGCCGGATCTGCCGGACGGCCAGGCGACACCCGAGCCGACCGGGGTCGCCTTCCTCTACCCCGGGCAGGGCACCCTGCGCCCGGGCGGAGCCGCCGCCGGGGCGTACGCCGTGCTGCCCGCGTTCGCCGGGGCCTTCGACGAGGTACGCGACTGGGCCCGGCAGGAGGCCGATACGGATCTGTCGCCCCTGCTGAGCCCACGGACACCGGCGGAGTGGTACCACGACCCCGTCCACCAGCAGCTCGGTCTCTTCGCCCTCGGACACGCCCTCACCCGCACCCTGGACGGCTGGGACATCCGGCCGAGCGCCGTGATGGGCAACAGCATCGGCGAGTACGCGGCCGCCCTCGCGGCCGGTGTGTGGGAACTCCCCGACGCGCTGCGCCTGGTGCACACCCGGGCGCTGGCCACCCGGGACACCGCCCCCGGCCGGATGCTCGCCGTCGAGCTCGTACGGGACGGCGCCCGCGAGGCCGTGACCCAGGCGCTGACCCAACTGCCCGAGCCCCGGCCGGCGGTGGCCGTGGACGGCCACGACCGCCTGATCCTCTCCGGCCCGCCGGAGGCGGTCCAGCGGCTCGCCGAACTGCTGGACGGCTGGCCCATCCGCCTGCTGGAGACCCGCAGGGCCTTCCACTCCCCGCAGATGGCCCCGGCCGCCGCCGCGCTGCGCGCCCGCGTGGCGCGGCTGGCCGCGAAGGCACCGCGGACACCCCTGGTGTCCAACGTGACCGGCGGCTGGGCCACCCCCGAGGAGATGGCATCGGCCGACTACTGGGCCGCCCAGCTGACGGACACCGTACGGCTGCGACAGGGCCTGGACACGCTGCTGTCGGGCGGCGCCGAGGTGTTCGTCGAACTCGGTCCCGGCGCCTCCATGAGCCGGGCGGTACGCGACCACCCCCGCCACACCGCGCGCCACCTCACGGTCCCGCTGCTCGACGGCGCGACGGACGACGCCGAGGCGCGGGTCCTGGAAGCGGTCGGCAGGCTCTGGGAGGCCGGGCTGAGCGTGGAGGTCGGGCAGTTCGCGGGCGGGTCCCGGCAGCGCTGCTCCCTGCCGCCCCACCCCCTGGACTCCAGGCCCTGCGGCACCGGTACCGGCATCGACCAGCCCGCGAGCGAGGTCGTACGGGCTCCTGCCGTATCGGGCCCGGCCCCGCGCCTGCCGTACGTGGCGAAGGCGCACGTGGCGACGGCGCGGCGGCTCGCCGAGGGACTGCGGGACCCGTCGGCGGCGGACCGGCCCACGCTGTCCGAGCGGCCCGATCTGGTGCACCGACTCGACACGTACACCGCGGCCCTGGCCACCCGGCTCGGGCTGCGGATCGGCCGCCTCGCGCCCGGTGACGCCGTGGGCGAAGCGGAGCTGACGGATCGCCTCGCCGGGGACGGAAAGCTGACCGGCCCGGCCCGGCTGATGGTCCGGGCCATGACCGAGCACGGTTTCCTTAAAGCGGAGCCGACGAACACGGCCCCGGGCGGACGCCACCTCCAGGTCCCCGACGACATCGAGGAGCGGCTGCGCTCAGCCCTCGACCCAGCCGGTCTCGACGAGATGCGCGGGCTGCGCCGGATGCTCGACCACTGCGCGGACGCGTACCCCCAGGTGCTGGCCGGCGACCGCGAGCCGGTCTCCGTGCTCTACCCGGACGGCGACGACACATTTCTGCGCGCCTGTCTGATGGACAACACGGTTGACGTCGCCGACGCGGGACCTTGCCTCGACCAGTTGGCGGCGGCCGTGGCCACGAGCCGGGGGCCGAGCGGGGCGGACCGGCCGCTGCGCGTGCTCGAGGTCGGCGGCGGAAGCGGGGAACTCACCTGGCGGGTGCTGGAGTCCTGGCCGGCTCATCCCCAGGACCTCTACACCTTCACCGACATCAGTGGCCTCGCCGTGCGCCGCGCCCGGGAACGCGCGGCCGAGCTGGGGCAGTCACAGTTCCGGTGCGCCCGGCTCGACCTGGGGCAGGACTTGGGCGCCCAGGGGTTTCCCAGTGGCGGCTTCGACATCGTGCTCGCCTATAACGCCCTTCATGTGGTGCCCGATGTGCCGGCGACACTGCACAGGCTCAGGTGGCTGCTGGCCGCGGGCGGCTGGCTGGGGGCGGTCGAGGTCACCCGGGTGGCGCTGTGGACCCACTTCATGTGGGGCCTTGCGCCCGGCTGGTGGGACTTCGAGGACGACCTGCGCACCGACTCCGTCCATCTGCCCGCCCACGGATGGCGGCAGGCGCTCGACGACGCCGGGTTCTCGGATGTCGCGGTGGCGCAGCGGCCCTCGGCGGACCACGCGGTCCTGCTGGCATCGGTCGACGAAGCGATGGCCGACGAAGCGCTGGTCGTTGGTCAGGATCCGCGAGTGGCGTCGGACGCCCAAATTCCGGTCACAGAGGTGGGATTAGCGCCGATCTGGAACCGGCTCCTGGGTACGGCCTCGGCACACGACGAGGACGACTTCTTCGCCCTGGGCGGCGATTCGCTCATGGCGGTACGGCTGCGCGGCCGGGTCCATGAAGAACTGGGGATCACCGTCCCCTTGGCGGAGTTCCTGGAACAGCCGACCTTTGGCCGACTGACCGCGCTGGCCCGGGACGCCAGGGCGGTAGGAGAGACCGGGGACACCCGGCCGCAGCGGACCCCGGCAGGCCCCCGCGAGCTGGTCCGCTTCCAGGAGGGCGGCCACGGCACGCCCCTCTTCCTCGCCGCCCCCGCCGCCGGGAGCGCGCTGTGCTACCGGGAGTTCGCCCGGGCCGTCGGCGGGGACCGGCCCGTATACGGGATCGACGCCCCGGGGCTGCTGGGCGGCGTGCGCACCCCCGACCGCGTCGAGGAGCTGGCCGCTCACCACATCCGCGTGTTGCGCGCGGTGCGGCCGCACGGCCCGTACGCGGTGGGCGGCTGGTCCGTGGGCGGCCTGGTGGCCCACGAGATGGCGGCGCAGCTGGAGCGGGCCGGTGAGCGGGTGGAACTGCTGCTGTTCCTTGACGGTTTCGCACCGGACAGCGGCGGCCGCCCCCTGGGCTCCGCCCCCCAGCACCTCGCCGCGGGCCTGTGGCACCAGGCGCTGGTCGCCCTCCAGATCGGGCCCGCGGGCCGTACGGTGCGGTCGGTGCCCGGGGCGAGCCGGGTCTTCCGGGCCTATCTGCGGGCCATGCTGGGCTATCGGCCGAGGCCGGTGGCGTGCCGTACGGTGCTGTTCAAGGCCGGGCTCACCCACCGGACCGAGGCGCGGCTGAACACCTGGCTGAGCGCGCTGCACCCCGGCGGGCTGACCGTACTGCCGTGCTCGGGCAAGCACTGGACCATGCTGACCGAGCCCCATGCCTCGGCCCTGGCACACCAGGTGCGCCGAGCCCTGGACGGCCCGGGGGCACCCTGCTGAGCGGCCCTGCCTGCGACAACATCCCTTGCACACACGGGGCGTGACAGGATCCACTGTCCGCAGGCAACGACGAGTCGGAGAGGGCCGATGGAGCTGATGGGGGAGGCGGACCGGCCGGTGGCCGGTCCGTACCGGCTGGTGGCCGAGCTGGGCCGGGGCGGCATGGGACGGGTGCTGCTCGGTGTCGCGCCGGACGGGCGCCTGGTCGCGGTCAAGGTGGTGCGCTCGCAGTTCGTGGAGGACGACGGGTTCCGTACGCGCTTCCGCCGCGAGGTGGAGGCGTCCCGCAAGGTGTCCGGCGCGTATACGGCCGCGGTGGTCGACGCGGACGCGGACGCGCCGCTGCCGTGGCTGGCCTCTGTGTTCGTACCGGGCCCGGCACTGGGACAAGTCGCCGAAAACGTCGCTCCGTTGCCGCCCGAGTCGACGGTGCGCCTGGCCGCGGGGCTCGCCGCGGCGCTGGCCGAGATCCACCGGGCCGGGCTGATCCACCGCGATCTCAAGCCGTCCAATGTGCTGCTCGCCGCCGACGGGCCGCGGGTCATCGACTTCGGCATCGCACGGGCGATCGACAGCGAGAACATCACCAAGATCACCCATACGGGCTGGCTGGTCGGCTCACCCGCCTTCATGTCGCCGGAACAGGCGGAGAGCCGTGAACTCACCCCGGCCAGCGATGTGTTCTCGCTCGGTGCGGTGCTGTTCCAGGCGTGCACCGGGCGGGTCCCGTTCGCCGGTTCTTCCACGCTGCAGATGCTCTACAACGTCGTGCACAGCGAACCCGATCTCGCCCCGGTCCCGGACGAGTTGCGCGGGCTCGTCGAACGGTGTCTGGACAAGGATCCGTCCCAGCGGCCCACTCCGGCCGGGATCCTGGAGCTCGTCGGGCAACTCGCCCCGTCCGCGCGACCCTGGCCCGCCGCCGTACACGACCTGATCGACGCGCAGCAGGCCGAGATCGCCCGGGTCCTCGGTCTGCCCGAGGACGGTGGCGCGCTTGTGGAATCCGGGGCCGGGACGGTCGTCCTGCGCGCCGAGCCAGGAGCGGACGGCACCGCCCGCCTGCCCGTGGACCCGCCCACGGACCTGCCCGTGGACCTGCACGTAGCCCCGACCGCGGCCCCGACCGCAGCCCCGACCGCGGCTCCACAGCACCCCGACCGCCCGGCGGACGATCCCGCTGGGGTTCGGCGTGCGAGTCGGCGCGTTTTCCTGCTCGGCGCGCTGGGCGCCGGTGTCACCGCCGCCGTCGCCGTCCCGCTCGCCGTGGACCGGTTCTCCGGGTCCTCGGCCAAGGGGGGTTCCGGGGCGTCCTCGTCGTCGAGCACATCGCCGTCGCAGACGGCGAGCCCGAGCCCGAGCGCGTCGCGACCCGGGTCGACCGCCGCCGGGCGGACGCCCTTGGTCACCCTGTCCAACAAGTTGCACTCCATGCTGACCGCCGTGGAGTTCAGCCCGGACGGCAGGTTCATCGCCCTCGGGGACCTGGACGGCGGCGTGGAGCTGCGGCACAGCCCCTCCATGAAGCTGGCGGCGATCCTCAGCCCGCCCGGCGAGGGAGGGAGCGACAACGCCACCGGGGACGTGGCGTTCAGCCCCGACGGGTCGCTCCTCGCCTCCATCGACGACTACGCGACGATCACGCTGTGGGACGTCGTGCCCGGTAAGAAGGTGGCCACGCTCCACGGCGACAAGAACCAGAAGGACTCCGAGTACGACTCGGTGTCGTTCAGCCGGGACGGAAAGACCCTGGCGTACAGCTCGAACACCACCATCACGGTGTGGGATGTCAGGTCCCGCGACAAGATCGCCACCCTTGTCGACCCCATGGGCCCCACGACGGATGTGAACACGGGATGGGTGGCGTCCGTCGTGTTCAGCCGGGACGGCCGCACTCTTATCGCCTCCACCACGGAAAACAAGCTGCACTTCTGGGACATCGGCCGGCGGAGCATCACCGCCACCGTCCAGGGGGGCAAGGACGGCCTGTACGACCTCGCGCTCAGCCCGGACGGCAAGGTCGTCGCGGCCGACGCCGGGACCGAAGGGGTGAGGCTCTGGGACACCGGCAGCCGCAAGGAGATCGAGACCCTGACCTTCACCTCGCAGATGATCGGCTCCGTGGCGTTCAGCCCGGACGGCAAGTCCCTGGCCGCCAGCGAGCGGGGCGGGGCGGTCCAGATCTGGTCCACCGCCACCTGGAACCCCATCCGCACATTGGACGACAGCACCGAGTCAGTGGCGGAGGCTCTGTCGTCGACCGGGTCGGGTGATGTCTTCGCGGACGCCCTCGCCTTCAGCCCCGACAACAAGCTCCTGGTCGAATCCCTGGACTACTACCTGGCACTCTGGAGGCTCACCTGACCCCGCCCACCCGACGCTACTGACGGCGGAGGTGGTGCGACGGCGGTGACGCCGTGCTGCCGCGTACCACGAGCCGGGTCGGGACCAGCGTGGTGCCGGGTTCCGCCACGTCCTCCCGCATCTGTCGCAGCACCCCCTCGACACAGCGCCGCCCCACCTCCGCGAAGTCCTGGTGGACGGTGGTCAGGGGCGGCAGGAAGGAGCCGGCCTCGGGGATGTCGTCGAAGCCGATGACGCTGACGTCCTCGGGCACCCTCCGGCCGCGTTCGTGCAGGGCCCGCAGCAGGCCGAGCGCCATCTGGTCGTTGGCGGCGAACACCGCCGTGCAGTCGGCCTCGTCGGCGAGGCGCAGGCCGGCCTGGTAGCCGGACTCCGCGGACCAGTCGCCCCGGACCAGGGGCGGTGGCGGACACCCCGCGTCGGTGAGGGTGACGCGCCATGCGTCGGTGCGGCGCTGCGCGGCGAAGGACTCCTGGGGGCCGGCCAGGTGCCACACCGTGCGGTGGCCGAGGTCGAGGAGGTGGCGTACGGCGGCGCGGGTGCCGCCGCCCTGGTCGGTGTCGACGACGCTGTAGCGGTCGCCCGCGTCCGAATCGGCCACGACGACCTGGACGTTGGGCGGCAGTGAGACGGTGGCGGTGTCGAGGAGATGCACTTCCATGATGACGATGACGGCGTCGACGGCGAGCTCCCCGAGCCGGGAGAAGGCGCCGCGCACCTCGTCCTGGGTGGGGACCGCGACGGGCAGGAGTGTCACGGCGTAGCCCTCGTGGGCCGCGGAGGTGGCGATGGCCTCAAGGGTGCGCACATTCCCGGTGGTGGCGAGGGAGAAGGTGATGACGCCGATGGTGCGGAACTCGCCGCGTTTGAGCGCCCGGGCGGCGCTGTTGGGCCGGTAGCCCAGCTCCTTCATCGCCGCGAGCACCTGCTGCCGGGTCTCTTCGGTCACCCCCGAGTAGCCGTTGGAGACCCGGGAGACCGTCTGCGAGGAGACACCGGCCAGGCGGGCGACATCCGCCATGGAAGCGCGCTGGACCCGCCGGTCGGCGCGCGTGGCCCCGGCCCCGGCCCCAGCCCTCGCCCCCGCCCCAGCCCGGATCTGCGGTGTACTCGCCGAGGCTGATTCGCTGTCCGTTGTGTCCACCCTTGCCCCCTTTCATCCGCAGTGTTGCGGAATCGTCGTACGACGACCCTTGACCGTCGACATTCGGGCAGTGTAGACATGCCGCCACCAGATGTTTACGTAAACATAACACCCGTCAAGGGCTTTTCCAGGGTGTGGTGTTTGCGTAAACATTGCGTGGGCGCCGGGCCTCCGGGCTCCGAGAGGGATGAACGAGGATCGACATGACGACGCTGCAACCGCCGGCGGCCGTGGACCGCACGGCACGGGCTTCGCTGAAACGGGACCGACGGTCCTGGACGGGGTGGGGGTTCGTCGGCCCCTTCGTGGCGGTCTTCGCCCTGGTCTTCCTGGCTCCCATCGTGTATTCGATCTGGCTCAGCCTCTTCCAGGACAGGCTGATCGGTGGCAACACCTTTGTGGGTCTCGACAACTACAAGCAGGCGCTCCAGGACGATCAGTTCTGGTCCGGAGTGACCAGGGTGGGGCTGTTCCTGGCCGTCCAGGTGCCGATCATGCTGGGCATCGCCCTGCTGGTCGCGCTCGCGCTGGACAGCGGACGGCTGTACGGCAGGGACTTCTTCCGGATCTCGATCTTCCTGCCGTATGCGGTGCCCGCCGTGGTGGCCACGCTGATGTGGGCCTTCATGTACGGCACCCGCTTCGGCCTGGTGGGGGACATCAACGACACCTTCGGTGTCTCGCTGCCTGATCCGCTCTCGCCCGACCTGGTCCTGGCGTCGATCGGCAACATCGTCACCTGGGAGTTCGTCGGCTACAACATGCTGATCTTCTACGCGGCGCTGCGGGTGATCCCGCAGTCCCTGTACGAGGCCGCGGAGATCGACGGCGCCGGACAGTGGCGCGTCATCACCGCCATCAAGCTCCCCGCGATCCGCGGCGCCCTGGTCATCGCGACGATCTTCTCGATCATCGGCAGCTTCCAGCTGTTCAACGAGCCGAGCGTCCTCAGGCCCCTGGCACTGAACGCGGTCACCACCGACTACACGCCCAACTACTACACGTACACGCTGTCCTTCAGGGGCCAGCAGTACAACTACTCCGCGACGGTCGCCATCGTCATGGGGCTGATCACGATGGTCGTCGCCTATGTCGTCCAGCTTCGCGGCATGCGCAAGGGAGCCTGAACCATGAGCAGCCCCGCCACCACCGCTTCCAAGGCCGCGTCCGCCCGGACAGGATCCTCCGGCCACGCGCCCCGGCTGCGCACCCCGCGCCGTAACGCCCGTGACGCCCGGACCGCTGGAAGGCGCCGCCCCCGCCGCAGCGTGCTGCTGACCGTGCTGACCGGTCTGGTGCTGGTGTACTCCCTGGTGCCGCTGATATGGCTGGTCATCAGCTCCACCAAGACCCAGGAAGGGCTGGCCGACTCCTCCGGGCTGTGGTTCGCCGACCACTTCGCCCTGTGGGACAACGTCCGTGAGACCTTCACCTACAACGACGGGGTCTTCGTCCGCTGGCTGCTGAACACCCTGCTGTATGTGGGGCTCGGCGCCGGTGGCGCCACCTTCCTGGCGGTCCTGGGCGGCTATGCCCTGGCCAAGTTCAGCTTCCCCGGCAAACGCGCCGTGTTCGCCGTCGTCATTGGGGCCGTCGCCGTGCCGACCACCGCGCTGGCGGTCCCCACCTTCCTGATGTTCAGCAAGATGGGGCTGACCAATACCCCCTGGGCGGTGATCATCCCCTCGCTCGTCTCGCCCTTCGGCCTGTATCTGATGTGGGTCTTCGCCACCGAGGCCATCCCCACCGAGTTGCTGGAGGCCGCCCGCATCGACGGCGCGAGCGAGCTGCGGACCTTCTTCCGGGTCAGCCTGCCGCTGCTGGCGCCGGGCATCGTGACCGTGCTGCTGTTCACGATGGTCGCGACCTGGAACAACTACTTCCTGCCGCTGATCATGCTCAAGGACCCGGACTGGTATCCGCTGACCGTGGGGCTGAACAGCTGGAACGCCCAGGCCCAGACGGCCGGTGGCGATGTCGTTTTCAATCTGGTGATCACCGGCTCGCTGATCACCATCCTCCCGCTGATCGTCGCCTTCCTGCTGCTGCAGAAGTACTGGCAGTCCGGACTCGCCGCCGGAAGCGTCAAGGAATAACCCTCACCCCACCACGAAGAAGTGGAAGCACCATGCCCAAGAAGACCCGCCGCCTGCTTGGCGGCATCGGCCTCGTCTGCGCCCTCGCCCTGGGAGCGACCGCCTGCGGCGGCTCCGACGATGGCGGCTCCAGCGACAAGAAGGTGTCCGCCGGGGACATCCAGGCGGCCTTGAAGAAGGGTGGCTCCATCACCGTCTGGGCCTGGGAGCCCACGCTCAAGCAGGTCGTCAAGGACTTCGAGAAGGAACACCCCAAGGTCCACGTCAACCTCGTCAACGCGGGCACCAACAAGGACCAGTACACCGCCCTGCAGAACGCCATAGCGGCGAAGAAGGGCGTCCCGGACGTCGCGCAGATCGAGTACTACGCGCTCGGCCAGTTCGCGCTGACCAAGTCGCTGGACAATCTGTCCGGCTTCGGCGCCGACAAGCTCTCCAAGACCTACTCGCCCGGCCCGTGGAACTCGGTGAAGTCCGGCGACAAGATCTACGCCCTGCCCATGGACTCCGGACCGATGGCGCTGTTCTACAACAAGAAGGTCTTCGACAAGTACAAGGTCGCGGTGCCCACCACCTGGGACGAGTACGTCGACGCGGCGCGCAAGCTGCACAAGGCCGACCCGAAGGTCTACATCACCAGCGACATTGGCGAGGCGGGCATGACCACCAGCCTGCTGTGGCAGGCCGGTTCGCGCCCGTACAAGGTCGAGGACAACGGCACCAAGGTGAAGATCAACTTCTCCGACAAGGGCGCCGCCACCTACACCAAGACCTGGCAGAAGCTCATTGACGAGAAGCTTCTCGCGCCCGTCAACGGCTGGACCGACGACTGGTACAAGGGTCTTGGCGACGGCAGCATCGCCACCCTGACCACCGGCGCCTGGATGCCCGCCAACTTCGTCTCCGGTGTGAAGAACGCCTCCGGCGACTGGCGCGTGGCCCCGCTGCCGCAGTGGACCAAGGGCGACAAGACCACCGCGGAGAACGGCGGCAGCTCGCTGGCCCTGCCCTCGGCGGGCAAGAACAAGGAGCTCGCCTACGCCTTCGTCGAGTACGCGAACGCCGGCAAGGGCGTGCAGACCCGGCTCAAGGGCGGCGCCTTCCCGGCGACCACGGCCGACCTCCAGTCCGACGCGTTCCAGAACACCGAGTTCCCGTACTTCGGCGGGCAGAAGGCCAACAAGATCTTCGCCGAGTCGGCCGCGAACGTCGGCAGCGGCTGGTCGTACCTGCCCTACCAGGTGTACGCCAACTCGATCTTCAACGACAGCGTCGGCAAGTCCTATGTCTCGAACACCCCGCTGGTCAAGGGGCTGAAGGGCTGGCAGGACGCCTCCGTCAAGTACGGCAAGGAGCAGGGCTTCACGGTCTCCGAGTAAGGCCTTACGGCAGGCCTTGCGGCAGCAGGGAACGCGACGCCGCGGTCCCTGCTGCCGTACGCCCTGAGCGCCACCGGCGCCACCAGCTCCACCGGCACCACCAGCACCAACGCCGCGCCGCCCCGTGCGGTACACCGGAAGGACCACCATGATCTCCACCCTCCTCTCCCGGCTGCCGCACGGGTCGGACGGTGACCCCGCCTCCCCCCGCCTGGTCTTCGGCGCCGACTACAACCCCGAGCAGTGGCCGCGCGAGGTGTGGGAGGAGGACGTCCGGCTGATGCGCCAGGCCGGCGTCAATGCCGTCTCCGTGGCGATCTTCTCCTGGGCCCGCATCCAGCCGGCCCCGGACCAGTGGGACTTCGGATGGCTCGACGAGGTCATGGATCTTCTGCACGCCGGCGGCATCGGGGTCGACCTGGCCACCGCCACCGCGTCCCCGCCGCCCTGGCTCACCACCGCGCACCCGGAGATCCTGCCGGTCACCGCCTCCGGTGAGACGGTGTGGCCGGGGGCGCGCCAGCACTGGCGCCCCACCTCACCGGTCTTCCGCGAGCACGCGCTGCGCCTGGTGACCGAGATGGCCCGGCGCTACGCCGACCACCCCGCCCTGGTGGCCTGGCATGTCTCCAACGAGCTGGGCTGCCACAACATCTACGACTACTCCGACGACGCCGCCCGCGCCTTCCGCGACTGGCTGCGGGCGCGCTACGGGACCCTGGACGCGCTCAACCACGCCTGGGGTACCGCCTTCTGGTCCCAGCGCTACAGCGACTGGGCGCAGATCCTGCCGCCCCGGCTGGCCGCGTCCCACCCCAACCCCACCCAGCAGCTCGACTTCAAGCGCTTCTCCTCCGACGCGCTGAAGGAGTATCTGCGCGCGGAGCGGGACGTCCTGCGCGAGATCACCCCGGGCGTGCCCGTGACCACCAACTTCATGGTGATGGGCGAGACCAAGGGGATGAACTACCCCGACTGGGCCGACGAGATCGACTTTGTCTCCAACGACCACTACGTCCTCCCCGGCCCCCAGGACCGCGACGAGCTGTCCTTCTCCGCCAACCTCACCAGCGGTATCGCGGGCGGGCGCCCGTGGTTCCTCATGGAGCACTCCACCAGCGCGGTCAACTGGCAGCCCATCAACGTGGCCAAGCGCCCGGGCGACCTCGCGCGCGACTCCCTGCTGCACGTCGCGCACGGCGCCGACGCGGTCTGCTTCTTCCAGTGGCGGCAGTCGGCGGCCGGGGCCGAGAAGTACCACTCGGCGATGGTGCCGCACGCCGGGGCCGACAGCGATGTCTTCCGCGCGGTGACCGAGCTGGGCGCCACCCTTCAGGCGCTGGCGCCGGTCGCCGGGGCCGAGCGCGAGCGGGCGCGGGTCGGGATCGTATACGACTGGGACTCGTGGTGGGCCAGCGAGCAGGACTCCCACCCCAGCTCCCGGCTCAACTACCGGCAGGAGGCCCTTGACTGGTACTCCGCCCTGCTCGCGCTGGGCATCCGCGCCGATGTCATCACCACCCGGGCCGACCTCGACGAGTACCGGCTGCTGATCGCTCCCGTACTGCATGTGGTGCCCCAGGCGCAGGCCAAGGAGCTCACGCGGTACGTCGAGACGGGCGGCCACCTGGTCACCACGTACTTCTCCGGCGTCGTCGACGAGAACGACCACGTCTGGCTGGGCGGCTACCCCGGGGCCCTGCGCGAACTGCTGGGCATCCGCATCGAGGAGTTCGGCCCGCTGCTCGCCGAGGACACCGTCGAACTGGACGGTCTGGACGGTACGGGAACCCTGGCCACCGGCACCCTGTGGACCGACCAGATCACTGTCACCGACCCCGAGGTGCGCACCCTCGCCCACTACCGCACCGGCACCTACGCCGGCCGCCCCGCCATCACCCACCGCGCGGCGGGCCAGGGCTCGGCCGCGTATGTCTCCACCCGGCTGGGCCCCGACGGGCTCGCCCGCCTGCTGCCGGGCCTGCTGGAGGGCGCCGGAGTCCACAGCGAACTGCCCGCCGAGGTGCGCGGGCGCGTCGAGCTGACGGTGCGCCGCACCGCCGACGCCCGTTACCTCTTCCTCGTCAACCGCACCGACGAGCAGGTGAGCCTGCCCGCCCTCACCGGGGAGCCGCTGACCGGCGGCACCACGGCGGCCGACGGCTCGCTCACCCTGCGGCCGCGGGAAGTCGCCGTGCTGCGACAGCCCGCGCAACCCGCCACCTGACACACCCCCCACACGGGCATGTCCGCTGGGCATGCCGTCCCACCGAAGCGACCACCAACGAGTTGGGAGCAAACGATGGAACGCCGTACCCGCACAAGACGCCTCCTGGGGGCCGTCGGCGTCACCGCCCTGGCCACGGGCGCCGCTCTGCTCAGCGCGCCGTCCTCGCAGGCGGAGGCCCAGACGCAGACGCAGGCCGGGTCCGTGACCGTCCGGCCCGACCCCTCCTACCAGCAGCAGAGGTTCGAGGGCTGGGGGACCAGCCTGGTGTGGTTCGCCAATGTCACCGGCGGCTACCCCGAGGAGATACGCCAGAAGCTGGCCTCGCTCCTCTTCGGCGACGACGGCCTGGCCCTGAACATCGCCCGCTACAACATCGGCGGCGGCAACGCCCCGGACGTCAAGGACTACCTCCGCGCCGGAGGGGCGGTCCCGGGCTGGTGGAAGGCGCCCGAGGGCACCACCCGTGAGGACACCGACTGGTGGAGCGCCGACGACCCCGCCGACTGGAACCCCGACGCCGACGCCAGCCAGCGCTGGTGGGTGGACCGGATCAAGGGCGATATCGACCACTGGGAGACGTTCAGCAACTCCCCGCCGTGGTTCATGACCACCAGCGGTTACGTCTCCGGCGGCTTCAACGCCACCGCCGACCAGCTCAAGACCGACTCCGTCGACGACTTCGCCGCCTACCTGGCGGGCGCCACCAAGCGGCTGGAGAAGGCGCACGACATCAAGGTCGACACCGTCGACCCGTTCAACGAGCCCAACACCGGCTACTGGAGCACCCGCCTGGGCGCCGACGGCCAGCCGGTCGGCGGCCGTCAGGAAGGGGCCCACATCGGCCCCGAGCTCCAGCAGAAGGTCATCCCCGCGTTGGCGGATGCCCTGAAGAAGGCCAGGACCGGCGCGAAGATCTCGGCGATGGACGAGACGAACCCGAACATCTTCGCCCAGAACTGGAACACGTACCCGAAGGAGGTGCGTGACCTGGTCGGCCAGATGAATGTGCACACCTACGGCACCGGCGGCCGCACCGCCGTACGCGACCTGGCCAAGGCCGCCGACAAGCCGCTGTGGATGAGCGAGGTCGAGGGCGACTGGGGCGACGGCCAGGACTTCCAGGACATGCGCCCCGGCCTCGGACTGGCCCAGCACATCGTCGACGACCTGCGCGAACTCGAGCCCCGGGCCTGGGTCTTCTGGCAGCCGGTCGAGGACTACGACAACATGAAGCCCGGCGGGGAGTCCGCGAAGGGCGGCAACTGGGGCAGCATCCAGCTCCCGTTCAGCTGCACCTCGAAGGACACCCTCAAGACCTGCCCGATCCGCACCAACACCAAGTTCGACACCGCCCGGAACTTCACCCACTACATCAAGCCCGGTGACCGGCTGGTGAAGGTCGACGACACCTCCAGCGCCGCCGCCGTCTCCCAGCGGGGCAACGGCGCCACCGTCGTCCACGTCAACAGCACCACCGCCGAGCGCACGGTCACCATCGACCTGTCCAAGTTCGCCGACGTCGCGCGTGGCGCCACCGTCACCCCCGTTGTGACCAGCGCCGACGGCAAGCTGGAGCGGCACCGCCCGATCCGGGTCACCGACCGGCGCGCCACCTTCACCGTCCCGGCCCAGTCGGTGACCTCCTTCCTCGTCAAGGGGGTCTCCGGCACCGCGAAGGACGCCGCGCTGCTGCGCGAGGGCCACACCTACCGGCTGACCGGGGCCCAGAGCGGCAAGGAGCTCACCGTCGCGGAGGGCGGCACCGGCCTCGTCATCAAGACCGCGAGCGGCGACGCGGCCGACACCACCCAGCGCTGGCAGCTCCGTCAGATCAGCGGCGAGGGCAACCGGCAGCGGTATGTGTTCACCAACCCGACGGACGGCAAGCGCCTCGCCGTACGTAACGGCGCCGCCGTCCTGGAGCCCGACCAGGGCGACCGCGACAACGCCACCCAGTGGATCATGTCGACGACCGGCGATGGCACCTGGACCCTCGTCAACGCCGCCACCGGCAGGCTGCTGGAGGTCTCCGGCCAGTCCACGCAGGACGGGGCCACCGTCTCCACCTGGCAGCCGAACTCCGGCGCCAACCAGCGCTGGAAGGTGACCGACGTGAGCTGACCGGCGCCCACGTCAGGGCAGGTCGATGTCGTAGCCCCCGGCGGCCTCGATGAGCCACAACAGCGCCCCCCGGCCACCGTACGGATGGCCGTCCACGCCCACCCGTACCCAGCCGGAGGTCGTTGTTGTGGTGCCGACGTCCCAGAAGCGCCAGCTGCGGGAGTCGGCCAGCCCTTCGGGCTCGAAGAGGGCGAGCCAGTCGGCGAGCCGCCAGTCAGCGGTGGCGGCGGAGATCGCCTCGGCCTGTCGCTGACGCTGCGTCAGGCCCCGCCACCGGGCCAGCCAGGTGGCGGGATCCGTCCGCTCCGGCGGGGGCGGGGGCTCGGGGGCGCAGCGCTGGACGAACCACTCGGGGAGGAGGGTCGGCCATTCGTCCTCGGCCGGCCACTCCCCGGCGGGGGCCGCGGCGTGTTCGAGGACGGTGCGCAGCACGTCCCGGATCAGCTCGGCCGTGGCCCAGGGATCCTGGGAGGTGTACGTGGCCCGCAGCTCGAGGAGCGGGTTGACCGTATCGGAGTGCGGGCCGTGCCGGGCCCTGAGCAGCTCCGCCGTCCACGAGGTCGGGTCAAGCCCCTCGTACAGCAGTTGGCGGGTGCGGTGGGGGAGAGCGGTTCCGGCCGCATCGGTCAGGGCGAGCAGATCCGTGCGCTGTTCGTCCGTGGTGTCGAGGGACGGCACACCGCGGGCCAGGGCCGTGATGTCCGCGGCCACGCGGGCGGACAGCCTGGGGTCGGGGTCGGCGGCCAGTGGCAGGAGCGTACGCAGCCGGGACACCGGGTCGGGCTCGGACAGCAACCGGTAGCCGGCGCGGCGTACGGCCGCACGGGAGTCGGTGAGCAGCGCGGCGGCCAGGCCGGGCGGCAGCTTCGCGGTGTGCGGGCGCAGTGCGGTGACGGCTTGGCGGATCACCTTGGCCGAGGGGTCGCGCAGCAGGGGGATGACACGGTCGACCGGTACGGCGCCGAAGGTCCGCAGCGCGTGCAGCGCATGGGCGCGGATCGGGGCCTGTGGGTGGTCGAGCAGAGGGAGGAACAGAGGGGCGTCGGCGGCGCTTCCGATCTCGGCGAGCCCGTCGACGGCCCCGACCGGCGGCTGCGGGGCCCGGACCGCCGCGCGGTAGTGGGCCAGCGGGTCCGCGCCGGTGCGGCGGGCGGCGTCCCGCGCCACGGCGCGGACCAGGCCCGCCGGGTCGTCCAGCGCCGCCGTGGCCTCGTCCGGGTGTCCCGTGCGGATCAGCCCGGTCAGGGCGGTGGCCCGCACCTCGCGATGGCGCGCGGCGGCCAGCCGCCGCAGCAGATCGGCCCGGTCGGTCCAGACCGCCTCGCGGGCGGCCGCCTCGGCCGCCCGCGCCCGTATCCGCACATCGGTGTCGCCCTCCGCCAGGGAGACCAGCGCCCGGAGGGGGAGGCGGTCCGTCGCGCCCGCCACCTCCAGAGCGAACCGCCGCTGTTCGCGCAGCGGTGAGGCGAGCAGCCCGTCCAACAGGACCGCTCCGGGGGCGGACAGCAGCGCGGCGAGGAGCTGTCGGCGGGCGAAGTGGCCGCGCCGGCGGCGGTCGGCGAGCAGCGCGGTCGGCGCGGCGGCCGGGACGTACCGCGCCGGGTCCCGCGACAGCAGGTCAGTCAGGCCCGCCCGGGCCCGGTCGCGCACCTGACGGACCCAGTCGCCGGTGCGCAGCACGAGGAAGGGCATGAGTTCGGGGCTCGGCCGGTCCACGATCCGGCGGACCGCGCGCTCACGGACCCGCCCGTCGCTGTGCAGGCAGGCGAACGCCAGCGCCACGGGGCGGTCGTACTCCGGCGGCGCGGGGGGAGTCGTCGCCCCCGGGTGCCTGGAGTTGGACCACTCCCCGCGCAACTGCCACCACCGCACCTGCCCGTCCAGCCGCAGGACGACGCCCGGCCGCTCGCGGAGCATGCGCAGCGCCGCCGTGGCGTCGGCGGCGTCGCCGGTCGCGTCGAGGTGCGTCAGGGCGTCGACCAGGTCGTCGATGGACCCCTCCGTACCCTCGGAGATGTCGGACAGCACGGCCTGGAAGCGCTCCAGGGGAGCCGGATGCGTCGGGGAGCTGCTGGTCACCGGGCCATGGTGCCTGATCGACGGGGCAGGCGCCGAGTGATTTCCCTCGGCAGCCGACCAGCCGCGAACCCCTGAACCCATGGGGCGGATGTGGCTCATGGGGCCGCACGGAAGTCGGGTGACGGGGGCTGTTGTCCCGACGCCTGTCTGATGACCCGCGCGGCCACCCCGTGGCACGGTGTGAGACATGGCCCACGACTACCCGTTCGACTCCGAACTCGCCGCGGCCGTCGCCCTGATCCCCCCGGTCGACCTCTCCGACCTGGCCGCCGCGCGGGCCGCGCAGGCGCGGGAGGTGGCCGGGCGGCTCGCGGCCGTGGACAGCACCGGGGTGGAGGTCGGACAGGCGGCGGCGCCCGGGTGGGAGGGTGCGCCGGACGTGGCGCTGCGTACGTACCGGCCGCTGGGCGCCGCCGGGCCGCTGCCCGCCGTCTACAGCGTCCACGGCGGTGGCTTCATGCTGGGCTCGCCGGACGTGGACCACGCCTTCAACCTGCGGCTGTGCCGTGATCTTGACGCCGTGGTGGTGTCACCGGACTACCGGCTGGCGCCCGAACACCCCTTCCCCGCCGGTCTGGAGGACTGTTACGCCGGGCTGTGCCTGCTGGCGAAGGGCGATGCGGGGCTGGAGGTGGCGGCCGACCGGATCGCGGTACTCGGCGACAGCTCCGGGGCGGGCATGGCCACCGCCCTGACGATGCTCGCCCACGCCCGCGGCGGCCCCGGGATCCGCTTCCAGGTCCTGTTCAGCCCCGCGCTCGACGACCGGCTGGACACGCCCAGCGCGCGGGCCTTCACCGACACGCCCGTATGGACCCGCGCACTCGCCCGGCAGAGCTGGGAGGCGTATCTGGGGGCCGGGGTGCCCGGTACGGGGGATGTGTCGCCGTACGCGGCCCCCGCCAGGGCGGGCGTGGCCGGGCTGCGGGGGCTGCCGCCCGCCTATGTCGCGGTGATGGAGTTCGACCCGCTGCGCGACGAGGGCATCGACTACGCACGCGCGCTGCTGGCCGCCGGTGTCCGCACCGAACTCCATCTCTTCCCGGGCACCTTCCACGGCGCGGTGGCCGTGGAGTACGCCGGGGTGGTGCGGCGGATGAGCGACGAGACGGTCGCGGTCCTGCGGCGAGCACTGGGCCGATGAGAGCCCGCACTCAGCACGGCCCCGCTCCCAATCGCCTTGCGTACAGCGCGAGGTGGGCGTGGAAGCGGTGTTCGGGGTCGCGTAGCCGCCAGCCCAGTGCCGCCTCGACATGGGCCAGCCGGGCGGCCACGGAGCTGTGGTGCAGATGCAGTTCCGCGGCGGCCTGGCGCAGCGAGCCGGTACGGCAGAAGGCGGCCAGCGCGGCGATGGTCAGGTCCCCGTTCGGCTGGGCGGCCAGCGCGTCCAGCTGCCGTGCCTCGGGCAGCGCGGCCAGCCGCTCCGCCGGGATGTCGGCCAGCAGCGCGACCGGGCCGAGCGCGTCATGGTCGGCCACCGCCTCCCGCGGGCTGCCCGCCACCGCGAACCGCAGCGCCGTGCACGCCTGTGCCCAGGAGTCGCGGGCCGCCAGCGCGGGGACCAGGCCGCCGACGCCGACCCGCAGCCGGCGCGCCGCGTCGCGCGCCACGTCCGGGCCACGGCGTGGATCGGCCACCGCGGCGCGCAGCGCCGGGGCGGGCGAGTCGGCCGCCGGATCCGGGGGCTGCACCAGGACCGTGCCCCATGGGCCGGTCCGGGTGACCCGGACGACGGCCTCGAGCCCCGCCCGGCCGAGCAGCGCGACCGCGTCCAGGCCCGCGTCGACGGCCGGGGCGCCGCGCACCGCCACCATCCGCAGCGGCAGTTCGGGGGCCAGGCCCAGCAGCCGTAGCGCGCGGGCGCGGTCGTGGTCGGACTCGCGCTCGGACAGCACCAGCTCCATCAGCGCGGGATCGGCCGCGTCGGGCGCACCGGGCTGCCCGGGCGTACGAGGGGCGGGCGGGGCACAGGGCGTAGGGCCGCCGCACAGTGTCCGGGCGGCGATGGCCATCCATTCGAGGATCAGCTCGTCGAACGGGCCCGGCGGCCCCGGCCGCTCCAGCCACACCCGCCCCGACGGGCCGAGCTCCGCGCCCTGGGACACCGCCTCCGGCTCACCGGGGAGGGCGGCGCCGCCCGGCCCGAACCGGGCCGTGCGGCCGTCGGGCAGCTCCAGGCCCGCCGCGCACTCCGCGAGCCCCGCGGTGGACCGGGCCAGCGATATCGCGTCGAGGGCGCCGCTGCCCAGCAGCGCCTGGAAGTGGGCGATCACGCGAACCGCGGTGGCGGCATCCGCGTCGAGCGCCGAGAGCCGCAGCAGCAAGCCCTTCACAGCCACCAGTCTAGAAAGGACAGGGACATGACCAACAGCCCCGCGCCAGCCGGAAACGACATGGCCGGAAGGCGGCGCAGAACACCCAGGTCGGTGCTCGCGGCGTTACTCGGCGGCATCCTGCCGCTGCTCGCGTCGCTGCTCCTGCTGACACCGACCCCCGCGGCCGCCGCCTCGCTCACCGAGGTGACCGGATTCGGCAACAACCCGAGCAACCTCAGGATGTACCAGTACGTGCCGAACAACGTCGCGGCGCGGCCCGCGGTGCTCGTCGCGGTGCACTACTGCACGGGCTCGGGCCCCGCGTTCTACTCCGGCACCGAGTTCGCCTCGCTGGCCGACCGCTACGGCTTCATCGTCATCTACCCGTCCGCCACCCGCAGCGGCTCCTGCTTCGACGTCTCCTCGCCGCAGGCGCTGCGGCACGACGGGGGCAGCGACCCGGTGGGCATCGTGTCGATGGTCCGCTACGTCCTCCAGCACAACAACGCCGACCCCAGCCGGGTCTATGTCACCGGAGCCTCCTCGGGCGCCATGATGACCAACGTCCTGCTCGGCGACTACCCGGACGTGTTCAAGGCGGGGGCGGCGTTCTCCGGCGTACCCTTCGGCTGCTTCGCCACCACGGACGGATCCGGCTGGAACACCGCCTGCGCCAACGGCACGATCACCAAGACGGCGCAGCAGTGGGGCGATCTGGCCCGCGGCGCCTACCCCGGATACACCGGCGCCCGGCCGAGGATGCAGCTGTGGCACGGCACCGCGGACACCACCCTGCGCTATCCGAACTTCGGTGAGGAGATCAAGCAGTGGACCAACGTCCTCGGGGCGAGCCAGACACCCGTGAGCACGGACAGTCCGCAGGTCAACTGGACCCGCACCCGCTACGGCGCCACCGGTGACCGGGCCCCGGTCGAGGCCATCAGCATCCAGGGCACGGGACACTCGCTCCCGCTCGCCGGTATGGCCGCCCGGGCCATCACCTTCTTCGGCCTGAACAGTTAGCACTGGACAGTCAGCACTGGTCGCGCGGCGGCGCGGGACGCACAAGACCGGACTGGTACGCGATGACGACCAGCTGGGCGCGGTCCCGCGCCCCGAGCTTGTTCATGGCCCGCTGGACATGGGTGCGTACGGTCAGCGGGCTGACGAAAAGCACCTCGGCGATCTCGGCGTTGGGCCTCCCCTCCGCCGCCAGCGCCATCACCTCCCGCTCGCGGGCGGTGAGCGAGGCCAGGAGTTCGCTCGGCGCCAGTGGGGCCTCGGGGTCGGGGGCGGCGAGAAAGCGGGTGATCAGGGCGCGGGTGGCCACCGGGGAGAGCAGGGAGTCGCCGGAGGCCACGGTGCGGATGCCGGAGAGCAGTTCATCGGCGCCCACGTCCTTGCCGAGGAAACCGCTCGCGCCCGCCCGCAGCGCCCGGGCCACGTATTCGTCGGTCTCGAAGGTGGTGAGGATGAGCACACGGGTGGCGGACAGCTCCGGGTCGGCGCAGATCGCGGCGGTCGCGGCCAGGCCGTCGGTGCCGGGCATACGGATGTCCATGACGACGACGTCAGGGGCGTGTGCGCTGGTCAGCGCTGCCGCCTCCGCACCGTCGGCGGCCTCCGCCACCACCTCCATGTCCTCGCACGAGTCGATCAGGATCCGGAAGGTGGCACGCAGCAGGGTCTGGTCGTCGGCGAGCAGGACGCGGATGGTCATGTGACCATGGTGAGCCATCGGACGTAGGAACGGCCTCAGGGCCGTCCGTGACCCCCGCACGGACGGCCCCGGCCCCTCCCGGCCCCTTCCCGACAGCCCCCTTCAGCCGTTCCCGCCGCCGAAGGCCGCGTCGAAGGAGGCCGCCGGCGGGTCGAAGTCGTACGCCTTCAGCCGCTTCAGCGCCTCCGGCGCGCCCTGGAGCCGGTCCATCCCGGCGTCCTCCCACTCCACCGACACCGGCCCGTCGTATCCGATGGAGCGCAGCATCCGGAACACGTCCTCCCACGGCACATCCCCGTGTCCGGCCGAGACGAAGTCCCAGCCGCGCCGCGGGTCGCCCCAGGGCAGATGCGAGCCGAGCCGGCCGTTGCGGCCGTCCAGCCGCTTCCGCGCCTCCTTGCAGTCCACGTGGTAGATCCGGTCCCGGAAGTCCCACAGGAAGCCGACCGGGTCGAGGTCCTGCCAGACGAAATGGCTGGGGTCGAAGTTGAGCCCGAAGGCGGGGCGGTGGCCGACCGCTTCGAGCGCGCGGTGAGTGGTCCAGTAGTCGTACGCGATCTCGCTCGGGTGCACCTCGTGGGCGAAGCGCACGCCCTCCGCGTCGAACACGTCCAGGATCGGGTTCCAGCGCTCGGCGAAGTCCTCGTAGCCGCGCTCGATCATATGCGGCGGCACCGGCGGGAACATCGCCACCAGATGCCAGATGGAGGACCCGGTGAAGCCGATGACGGTACGGACACCGAATGCGGCCGCGGCCCGCGCGGTGTCCGCCAGCTCGGCCGCCGCCCGCTGCCGCACCCCCTCCGGGTCGCCGTCGCGCCAGATCCGGCCCGGCACGATGGCCTGGTGGCGCTCGTCGATGGGGGAGTCGCATACGGCCTGGCCGACCAGGTGGTTGGAGATGGCCCAGCACTGGAGCCCGTACTTCTCCAGCAGCTGCCGCCGCCCGTCCAGATAGCCGGGCTCGGAGAGCGCCCGGTCCACCTCGAAGTGGTCGCCCCAGCAGGCGAGTTCGAGTCCGTCGTAGCCGAAGTCGCGGGCCAGCCGGCAGACCTCCTCGAGCGGCAGATCGGCCCACTGTCCGGTGAAGAGTGTGAATTGTCGGGGCATCCGGGCCTCCTCAGGCGGGTACCGGCGTGTAGACGCAGTTCTTCTCGGCACTCTCTTCGACCGCGGCGAGCACCCGCTGCACCTGCAGCCCGTCCGCGAAGGACGGTTCGGGTTCGGTCCGCGCGTCGATGGCAAGCACCAGATCGCGCGCCTGGTGGACGAAGGTGTGCTCGTATCCGAGGGCGTGGCCGGCCGGCCACCACGCCTCCAGATAGGGGTGTTCGGGCTCGGTGACCAGGATCCGGCGGAAACCGGCGTCGGTGGCCGGCTCGGTGTGGTCGTGGAAGTGCAGCTCGTTCAGCCGCTCCAGGTCGAAGGCGAGCGAGCCGCGTTCGCCGTTGAGCTCGATCCGCAGCGCGTTCTTGCGGCCCGCCGCGAACCGGGTGGCCTCGAAGGACGCGAGCGCCCCGGAGGCCAGCCGCCCGCTGAACAGCGCCGCGTCGTCGACCGTGACCGCTCCGCGCGCCGCGCCGCCCGCCCGGCCGCCGAGCCCACCGGCCGCCGTCCCGCCGGCCGCCGCCCCCTCGGGCAGCGGCCGCTCCCGTACGAAGGTCTCGGTCAGCGCCGAGACCCCGACCAGCGGCTCGCCGGCCAGATACTGCGCCAGGTCGACGATATGGGCGCCCAGGTCGCCGAGCGCGCCGGAGCCCGCGTGCTCCCGCCGCAGCCGCCACACCAGCGGGGACTCCGGATCGACGAGCCAGTCCTGCAGATACGACACCCGTACGTGGCGCAGCACCCCGAGCCGCCCGTCCCGCACCATCCGGCGGGCGTGTGCGATGGCGGGCGTACGGCGGTAGTTGAACCCCACCGTCGCGATCTGCCCGCGCTCCCGCGCCCGCCGCGCCGCTTCCACCATGGCCTCGGCCTCGGCGACCGAGTTGGCGAGCGGCTTCTCGCACAGCACATGCTTGCCCGCCTCAAGCGCGGCGATCGCGATCTCGGCGTGGCTGTCACCGGGTGTGCAGATGTCGACGAGCTGCACGTCGTCGCGGGCGATCAGGGCGCGCCAGTCGGTCTCGGCGGCGGCCCAGCCGTGTTTGTCGGCCGCGGCCCGCACCGAGTCCGGGTCGCGGCCGCAGATGGCGGCCATGGCCGGGCGCAGCGGCAGGTCGAAGACGCGGCCCACGGTGCGCCACCCCTGGGAGTGGGCGGCGCCCATGAAGGCGTAGCCGACCATGCCGACACCGAGCGCGGGCTTGGTTGTTTCCGCGGTTTCCGCAGTTTCCGCAGGACGTTGCATGGGACTCCTTCGGTGGGGGATCAGGTCCGGCGGGGGTGCGGTCAGCTGAAGCCCGTGGGCAGGTAGGCGTCGACGTTGTCCTTGGTGACCACGGCGGAGTAGAGCGTCAGGGACGCCGGGATCTCCAGTTCGGCGAGGCCGCCGACGCCCTTGCCCTGGCCGAGCGCGCGGGCCAGGTCAATGGCGGAGGCGGCCATCGTCGGCGGGTAGAGGACGGTAGCCTTCAGCACGCTGTTGTCGGCCTTGATGGCGTCCATGGCGCGCTTGGCGCCCGCGCCGCCGACCATCAGGAAGTCGTCCCGTCCGGCCTGCTGGATGGCGCGCTCGGCGCCCACACCCTGGTCGTCGTCGTGGTTCCAGAGCGCGTCGAACTTCTTGTGCGCCTGGAGCAGCTGGGCCATCTTCGCCTGGCCGGACTCGACGGTGAACTCGGCGGCCTGGCGGCCGACCTTCTCGATGTTGGGGTAGTTCTTCAGGGCGTCGTCGAACCCCTTGGTGCGCTGCCCGGTCAGCTCCAGGTTGTCGAGGCCGGCCAGCTCGACGACCTTCGCGTTCTTCTTGCCCTTGAGCTGTTCGCCGATGTAGCGGCCCGCGTTGAGCCCCATGCCGTAGTTGTCGCCGCCGATCCAGCAGCGGTACGCCTGCGGGGAGGCGAAGATCCGGTCGAGGTTGACGACGGGGATGCCCGCCTTCATGGCCTTCAGCCCGACCTGGGTCAGCGCCTTGCCGTCGGCGGGCAGGATGACCAGGACGTCGACCTTCTTGTTGATCAGCGTCTCGATCTGGCCGATCTGCTGCGCGGTGTCATTCGAGCCCTCGGTGGTCTCGAGGGTGACGTCCTCGTACTCCTTGGCGCGCCGCTTGGCCTGCTGGTTGATGGCGTTGAGCCAGCCGTGGTCGGCCTGCGGGCCGGCGAAGCCGATGGTGACCGCCTTGCCGGGCTTGGTGTCCGCCGTGTTCGCGGCCTGTGTGCTCTTCTCGTTGTCGTCGTTGTTCTCGTTGCTCGTACAGCCCGCGGCGAAGAGCGCACCCGCGGCGGCGGTGCCGAACAGCAGATTCCTGCGGCTGGGGCTCATCGGGGAGTTGGCCGGTGTGCGTGGGTTATCCCTCATGGTTCGTACGACCCTTCTGGACCAGGACGGCGGCGACGATGATCGCCCCCTTGGCGATCTGCTGGACATCGCTCTGCAGGTTGTTCAGGGCGAACAGGTTGGTGATGGTGGTGAAGACGAGGACGCCGAGGACCGAGCCGGTGATGGTGCCCCGGCCGCCGCTGAGCAGCGTGCCGCCGATGATCGCGGCGGCGATGGCGTCGAGTTCGTAGAGGTTGCCGTTGGTGTTCTGGCCGGACCCGGTGAGGACGATCAGCATGAACGCGCCGATCCCGCAGCACAGCCCGGACAGCAGATACAGCATCAGACGCTGCCGCCTGACGTCGATGCCCGCGAGCCGGGCGGCCTCCGCGTTGCCGCCGATGGCGACGGTGCGCCGGCCGAAGGTCGTACGGTTCAGCACCAGCCAGCCGACCACGGTGACCAGGGCGAAGATCATCACCAGTGGCGGGATGCCCAGGACGTACGAGTCGGGCAGCCCCAGGTCCAGGACCGGCTGCACGGTGACGACCTGCGTCTTGCCGTCGCTGAGGTGCAGCGCGAGGCCGCGGGCCGAGGCGAGCATGGCGAGCGTGGCGATGAAGGGGACCATGCCGCCGTACGCGATGAGCACGCCGTTGACCAGGCCGCAGCCGAGACCGACCAGGACGGCGCACATCAGGATGCCGCCGAGCCCGAAGTCCTGGGTGGCCAGCGTCGTGGCCCATACGGAGGCCAGGGCGACCATCGCGCCGACGGACAGATCGATACCGCCGCTGGTGATGACGAAGGTCATGCCGACGGTGACGACGCCGATCACGGACGCCTGGGTGAGGACGAGTTGCAGATTGTCGGTGGTCAGGAACTCATTGGGCTTGGTGAAGCCGCCCACGGCCACCAGCACCGCGAGGACCCCGACCAGGGACAGATTGCGCAGATCGACGAGCGCCCGCAGCCGGCCGCCCCCGGCGGCCCGGCGGGCCGCCGGACGTCCGTTGGACGCTCCCGGCGGGCTCTGCTTGGTGAGTGTGGCGGTGGATTCGGCGGCGGCATCTGCGGATACGGCATTCGCGGGGGCGGCGGACCCCGGCTGCCCCCCGGGTTGATTCAGCACGACGGGCTCCCTTCCATGACGAGGTCGAGGACGCGGTGTTCGTCCAGTTCCCGGGCCGGTGCGGTGTGTACGACGCGGCCCTCGCGGAGCACCAGCACCCGGTCGGCCAGGCCCAGGACCTCGGGCAGTTCGCTGGAGACGAGCAGGACGGCCACACCGTCGTCGGCGAGGCGGCGGATCAGGGCGTACAACTCGGCGCGGGCGCCCACGTCGACGCCGCGCGTGGGCTCGTCCAGCAGCAGCACGCGGCAGCCGCGCAGCAGCCAGCGGGCGAGCACGGCCTTTTGCTGGTTGCCGCCGGACAGGGTGCGCACCGGGCGCTCCGGGTCGTCCGGGCGCAGCGACAGATCCCGTACGGCCTCCCGGGCCGCGGCCCGTTCGGCCCCGCGGTCCAGCCACCCGGCGCGCGAGAAGCGGGCCAGCGAGGACACCGAGACATTGCGGGTGATGGACTCCAGCATCAGCAGCCCCTGCGCCTTGCGCTCCTCGGGGGCGAGGCCGAGCCCGGCGCGTACGGCGGCGGTGACGCTGCCGGGGCGCAGCGGGCGTCCGTCGACGAGGACGCGGCCGGCGGTCGGCCGCCGGGCCCCGTAGACGGTCTCCAGGATCTCCGAGCGGCCGGAGCCGACGAGGCCGGCCAGCCCCACGATCTCGCCGGGGCGCAGATCCAGGTCGAGCGGTTCGAACTCGCCCGCCCTGGCCAGCCCCTCGAGCCGCAGCACGGGCGTACCGCCGCCGGGGTCCTCGGCCGGTGCGTCCGGTGCGTCCGGTGCGGGCCGCTCGGGGAAGGCGTACTCGACGTCGCGGCCGGTCATCAGGGCGACGATGTCGCGGGTCGGGGTGGTGCGGGCGGGCAGTCCGCGGGCGGCGACGCGGCCGTCCTTGAGGACGGAGACGCGGTCGCCGATGCGGCGGATCTCCTCCAGCCGGTGGGAGATGTAGACGACGGCGACGCCGTCCCCGGTCAGATCGCCGACGATGCGGAAGAGGTTGTCCACCTCGTCGGGGTCGAGGGCGGCGGACGGCTCGTCCATGACGATCAGGCGTACGTCGTGGGAGAGGGCGCGGGCCATGGAGACGATCTGCTGTCCGGCCGCGGGGAGCGAGCCGACCAGCGCGTCCGCGGGGATCTCCGGGTGGCCGAGGCGGGCGAGGAGATCGGCGGTGGCGGCGCGGGCCGAGCGGGGGTGCAGAAATCCGCCGGTGGCGAGCTCATGGCCGAGGAACACGTTCTCGGCCACGGTCAGCCCCTCCACCAGGTCGAGTTCCTGGTAGATGGTGGCGATGCCCAGGCGCATGGCGGCGACCGGCGACTTGAGCCGCACCGGGCGGCCCTGCCAGTGGATCTCGCCCTGGTCGGGCTGATGGGCCCCGGCCAGCACCTTGATCAGGGTGGACTTGCCCGCGCCGTTCTGGCCGAGCAGACAGTGGACTTCACCCGCCTGGACGTCGAGGTCGACCCCGTCGAGGGCCCGTACGCCGGGGAAGGACTTGGCGATGGCGGACATGGTGAGCAGTGGTGGCGGTTCTGGCGGTGCCATGGCGGGCCTCCTCGGCGGTGTGCCGGTGAGTGGGCAGGGCTGATCGCGGAATGGCGGGGGGTTGGTGTGGTGCGCGTGGTGCGGTGCGTACGGAATACGGCGGGTGCGGCGCGCGTCGCGCGGGTTACGTGCGCGCGTGCCCGTGGTGTGTGCGTGTGGTGTGGTGCGGTGCGTGCGGTGCGTAGGTGTGGTGCCTGTGGTTGCGGGTGGTGCGTGTCGGGCCGGGCCGGGTCAGGCCGGGGAGTAGAGGTGGTCGCTGATCAGGCGGGCCGCCCCGATGACCCCGGCCACGGGGCCGAGTTCGCCCAGCACGATGGGGAGGTTGCCGGTGGCCAGCGGCAGTGACTGGCGGTAGACCTGGGTGCGGATGGCGGCGAGCAGGTTGTGGCCGAGGCCGGTCACCCCGCCGCCGATCACCACCAGGCCGGGGTTGAAGAAGCTGACGAGCGAGGCGAGTACCTGGCCGGTGCGGGTGCCGCCGTCGCGGATGAGGTCGAGCGCGGCGGCGTCGCCCGCTGAGGCGGCGGCCGCGACATCGGTGGCGGCGAGGCTTCCGGCGGCCTCCAGCCGGGCGGCGAGCTCGGCGGACCGGCCCTCCCGCGCGGCCGCCTCGGCGTCGCGGGCGAGCGCCGCGCCGCCGAAGTACGCCTCCAGGCAGCCGCGGTTGCCGCAGGCGCAGGGCCGGCCGTCGCGTTCGGCCTGGATATGGCCGATGTCGCCCGCGCTGCCGGTCGTACCGCGGTAGACCTCGCCGCCGACCACGATGCCGCAGCCGATACCGGTGCCGATCTTGACGCAGAGGAAGTCCTTCGCGGAGCGCGCGACGCCCGCCTGCTGCTCTCCCATCGCCATCAGGTTCACGTCGTTGTCCACCATGACGGGGCAGCCCAGCTCCTGGCTGAGCGCTTCCCGTACGGGGAAGCCGTCCCATCCGGGCATGATCGGCGGCGCGACCGGCACCCCCTCGGGGAAGCGCACCGGGCCCGGGACCCCGATCCCGGCCCCGTCGAACCCCTCGGCCACCCCGGACCCCCGGAGCTTCGCGGCCATGGCCAGAACCTGCTCGAAGACCGCGACCGGGCCCTCGCGCACATCCATGGGCTGGGTCACGTGGCCGAGCACTTCCAGCTCGGCGTTGGTGACGGCCACGTCGACCGAGGTGGCGCCGATGTCGACGCCGAGGAAGCGGAGCGTGGGGGCGAGCCGGATGTTGTGCGAGCGGCGCCCGCCGCGTGAGGCGGCGAGCCCGTCGGCGATCACGAGCCCGGTTTCGAGCAGCCGGTCGACCTCCACGGCCAGCCGGGAGCGCGAGAGGTCCATCCAGTCGCCCAGCTGCGCCCGGGAGGTGGGTCCCCCGTCGCGCAGAAGACGCAGCAGACGCGCCTGATGGGCGTTCGCGGGTCGTGCCGTCATGCGCCTCACACTGCCCCTCCCGCCGTCATCGGCATGCCACTCGTCGGGCTTTCAGGGGGAACGTAGCAGCGGTTGTCCGGCGTGGGAAGAACTTACGCTGCAATCGCTGTGGACTTTCTCCTGTCTCAGGACAAAGCCTCGCCGAATCCGTCGCCCGCACCCCCCATGAGCCGAGGGCATCTCGCCATCTGGCGCGAATTTGACATTAGGAAGGCTTATGGGTGATAAAGAAGGCCCTTTGAGTACTTCACGCAGCGTGATCATCGAGGCGTGACACACTCCGAAATGAGCCGCCCGCAGTGACCCGCACAGCCGCCACCCAGGATCAGCCGACCGCCGACCAGCCGACCGCGGACCCCGCCGCGGCCTGGGAGGACTGGCGAGCCCGGCGTCGGCATTCGGTCACCTCCGCCACCGGGAACCTCGCCCTCGTGGAGACCCGCTGGCTGCCGGCCGGTGAGCGCCCCGACCTCGACGCGGCCCGCGCGGGACAGCCGGAGCACATCACCGTCACCGCCCTCGCCCGCACCGACCTGGTCACCGGCGAGCCCGAGCACGGTCTGCGCTTCTGGGACGCCCAGTCGCCGGCCATCCGCCACTTCGAGCGCACCGACGTCTTCCCGTACGACCCGGCGTGGGTCCTCGAAGCCTCGTACCAGCCGGTGCCGGGCGCCCGGCGCGTCGCGTTCGAGCACATCCGGGACAACGGCGGCACCCGCGACCTGGTCGTGCCGGGCGATATCGCGCTCACCGTGGACGGCCGCGACTACACGCTCAGCGCCTTCGACGACGACGGCACCCTGCTGCTCGTCTTCGGCGACCCCACCAACGGCGACACCACCTATGGCGCCGGACGCTTCCTCTTCGTGGAGCGCACCGCCGACCCGGGCCGGGTCCGGCTGGACTTCAACCGCGCCTTCGTGCCGCCCTGCGGATTCTCCGACCAGTACAACTGTCCGATGCCGCCGCGGCAGAACCGCTTCCACCTGCCCGTCGAGGCCGGTGAGCAGCTCCCCGTCTTCCGCGACGGCTTCCTCGCACAGCACTGATCCCCCCCGCAGCGTTCGCGGCACACTCCGCAGAAAACGAGTTCACCCGCCATGAAGATCACCAAGTCCGCCCTGTACGGCGGCGCCACGGCCGCCACCCTCGCCCTGACCCTCACCGCCTGCGGCGGGGGCGGCAACGGAGGAAGCGCCTCGGGCGGCGCGTACGACAAGAACGCCGGCGTCGACGTCGGCTCGCTCTACGAACCGCAGAACCTCGACAACACCGCGGGCGGCGGCCAGGGCGTCACCGAGGCGCTGGCCGGCAATGTCTACGAGGGGCTGTTCCGGCTCACCGACGACGGCAAGGTCGAGAAGCTGCTCGCCAAGGACTACAAGGTCAGCGGCGACGGGCTCACCTACACCTTCACCCTGCGCGACGGCGTGAAGTTCCACAGCGGCAAGAAGCTCACCAGCCAGGACGTCAAGTACAGCCTGGAGAAGGTGATCGGGAAGGACTCGCAGTCCGCCCGTAAGAGCAACCTCGAGGTCATCAAGGACATCGCCACACCCGATGCGAAGACCGTGAAGGTCACGCTGTCGAAGAAGTCGATCTCCTTCGTCTACAACCTCTCCTACGTCTGGATCGTCAACTCCGAGGCGAAGGGCCTGAAGACGAGCGAGGACGGCACCGGCCCGTACACGCTGAACAAGTGGACCCGCGGCTCGGCCCTCTCCCTCGACCGGTTCGCCGGCTACTGGGGCCGCGCGGCCGCCAACAAGGGCGTCGTCTTCCACTACTACAAGAACGCCACGGCGCTGAACAACGCCCTGCTGACCAACGCGGTGGACGTGGTCACCAGCGAGCAGTCGCCCGATGCCCTCGACCAGTTCAAGAACAACCAGAACTACAAGGTCAACGACGGCGACTCGACCACCAAGCTGCTGCTCGCCTTCAACGACAAGGCCAAGCCGTTCACCGATGTCCGGGTCCGCCAGGCGGTGTCCTCGGCCATCGACGACAAGAAGCTGCTGGAGTCCGTCTGGGGCGGATACGGCAAGCTCATCGGCTCGATGGTGCCGCCCACCGACCCCTGGTACGAAGACCTCACCAAGGTCAACGCGTATGACACCGCCCGGGCCAAGAAGCTCCTGAAGGACGCCGGCTACGAGAACGGCTTCACCTTCACCCTCGACACCCCGAACTACGACCCGCACCCGACCGCGGCCACCTTCATCAAGTCGCAGCTCGCCAAGGTCGGCATCACCGTCAAGATCAACACCATCACGCCGGATGAGTGGTACACGAAGGTCTACAAGAACCACGACTTCGCGGCCACCCTCCAGGAGCACGTCAACGACCGCGACCTGGTCTGGTACGGCAACCCCGACTTCTACTGGGGCTACGACAACAAGCAGGTCACCCGCTGGGTGGAGCAGGCGGAAGCGGCGCCCACCACGGCCGCGCAGACCGAGCTGCTGAAGAAGGTCAACCGCAAGACCGCCGAGGACGCGGCCAGCGACTGGCTCTACCTGTACCCGCAGATCGTCGTCGCGAACAGCAAGCTCTCCGGCTACCCCGTCAACGGCCTCAACTCGCAGTTCTACGCCTACGACATCCAGAAGAAGGGCTGATGGCGCGGTATCTGCTGCGCCGCCTCGCCTTCCTGCTGGTGTCGCTGGCGCTGGCGAGCGTGGTGCTGTTCGTACTGCTGCGCATGCTGCCCGGGGACCCCGCCAACGCGCTCACCTCGGTGGGCGCGGGCCCCGAGCAGATCGCGGCGGCACGCCACTCCATCGGCTCCGACCGGCCGCTGCCCGAGCAGTTCACCCACTGGATCGGGCAGCTGGCCAGGGGCGACCTCGGCACCTCGTTCGTCAGCTCGCTGCCGGTCGGGCCGGAAGTCTCCGCGCGGCTGAACGTCACCATCCCGCTGACGCTCGCGGCCTTCGTACTGGCGGTGCTGATCGCCGTCCCGGCCGGGTTCCTCGCCGCGTACAAGCGGCGGACCTGGTACGGCGCGCTGCTCAGCGGGGTGTCGCAGCTGGGCATCGCGATCCCGGTGTTCTGGCTCGGCATGATCCTCATCGCCGTGTTCGCGCTGAACGCCGGATGGCTGCCCGCGGGCGGCTTCCCTCAGGACGGCTGGGCCGAGCCCGCCGAGGCGATCCGCTCGCTCGCGCTGCCGGTCGTCACGATCGCGCTGGTCATGGGCGCCTCGCTGACCCGGTACGTACGGTCGGCCACCCTCGACGTGCTGGGCAGCGACTATCTGCGGACCGCGCGGGCCCTGGGCGCCTCGTTCGGGCGGGCCATGTGGCAGCACGGGCTGCGCAACGCCTCCGTGCCGGTGATCTCGATCCTCGGCATCGAGCTGGCGTCCACGCTGCTCGGCGCGGTCGTCGTGGAGTCGGTCTTCGCGCTGCCGGGCCTGGGCTCGATGCTCGCCACCGGTATCGCCCAGCACGACTACCCGGTCATCCAGGGCGTGCTGTTCGTCTCCACGCTCGCGGTGCTGCTGATCGGCTTCGCGGCCGACCTCATCCAGCGGATCATCGACCCGCGGCTGCGGGGCAGGCTGTCGGGAGGCGCCCGATGACGCGCGCGACATCCCCGGCGAAGCCCTCCACCAAGTCCGAGGCCAAGTCCGAGGCCAAATCCGCGGCCAAGCCCCGGGCCAAGCGGTCGTACACGCTGATCGTGGGCTGCGTCCTGGCCGGTCTGATCTTCCTGCTCGCCCTCGTCTCCCTGGTCTGGCTCCCGTACGCCGCCGACGACACCTCCGGCGGACGGCTCACCGGCCCCGCCGCCGACCATCTGCTGGGCACCGACAAGCTCGGCCGCGACCTGTTCACCCAGCTGATGACCGGCTCCCGGATCGCCGTCGAGGCGGGGCTCGGCTCCGTCCTCATCGCGGCCGCGGTCGGGGTCACCCTGGGCGTGCTGACCGCGTTCGCGCAGGGCTGGCTCGACGACACGCTCTCCGCGTTCCTCGACATCCTGATCGCCTTCCCGACGCTGCTGCTCGCCATGCTGATCGTCGCCGCCCGCTCGGCCACCCTGGGGTCGGCCGTGCTGGCGATCGGCATCGCACAGAGCGCGGTCGTGGCCCGCCTGGTGCGCATTCTGGTCAAACGGGTGCTCGCGCAGGACTACATCACGGCCGCCCGTACCTCGGGCACCTCCTGGCCCCGGATCGTGGCCGGACACGTCCTGCCCAACATCTGGCCCACCCTCGTGGTCAACCTGGCGCTCCAGTTCGGCCTCGCGGTGCTGGCCGAGGCCGGGCTCTCCTACCTGGGCCTGGGATCCCCGCCGCCCAACGCCTCATGGGGCCGGATGCTCCAGGAGGCCCAGGCCACCTTCACCACCGCCCCGGCGGGTGCGCTCGCCCCCGGCATCCTGCTCGTACTGCTGGTCATCGGCGTCAACCTGATCGCCGACGGCCTGCGCGACACCCTCGACCCGGCGACCCGGCGGAGGCGCGCATGACCCCCCTCCTCGACGTACGCGGCCTCACCGTACGCACGGCGGACGGGCGCACCCTCGTGGACGACCTCTCGCTGTCCGTCGCCCCCGGCGAACGGCTCGGCGTCATCGGCGAGTCGGGCTCCGGCAAGTCGCTGACCACCCTCGCCGTCCTCGGGCTGCTGCCCGAGGGCATGACCGCCACCGGCAGCGTCGAACTGGGCGGCACCCAGATCGTCGGCGCGAGCGAGAAGCGGCTCACCGGCGTACGCGGCCGGGACGCCGCCATCGTCTTCCAGGAGCCGCTGACCGCGCTCGACCCGCTGATGCGGGTGGGCCGGCAGCTCGCCGGACCGCTCCGCCGGCGGCGGGGGCTGACCGGCGGCGCCCTCAAACGGGCCGTCGCCGAGGCGCTGGAGCAGGTGCGGCTGCCCGAGCCGGGCCGTATCGCCCGCGCCTTTCCGCATGAGATCTCCGGCGGGCAGCGCCAGCGCGTGGCGCTGGCCATGGCGCTGGCCTGCGAGCCGAAGCTGCTCATCGCGGACGAGCCGACCACCGCGCTGGACGTGTCCGTACAGGCCGACATGCTCGCCCTGATCGACACCCTGGTGCGCGATCGTGAGATGGCCGTCCTGTTCGTCAGCCACGACCTGGCGGTCGTCGCCAAGGTCACCGACCGGGCGCTGGTCATGAAGGACGGCCGCGCCGTGGAGGAGGGCGCCGTCGACGAGATCGTCCGCGCGCCGCGCGAGGAGTACACCAGGACACTGGTGGCCAGCGCGCGAAAGCTGGAGTCCGCCCTGGCCCCGAGGAGCGCGCGATGACCCCCGCAGCGGACGCGACGACACCCGCAGTGGACGCGACGACCCCCGTACTGGAGCTGGACGACGTCGCGCTGCGCTACCGGGGGAGCACCGCCCCCGTCGTCGAGGACGTGTCCCTCACCGTCGCGGCCGGACACAGCCTCGCCCTGGTCGGCGAGTCGGGCGCGGGCAAGACGACCCTGCTGCGCCTGCTGCTCGGGCTCGCCCGGCCCACCACCGGCACCGTGCGCTTCGACGGCGAGGCGCTGCGCCCCCGCGACGCCAAGCTGATGCGCCGCTTCCGCGGCAGCGTGCAGTGCGTCTTCCAGGACCCGTACTCCTCGCTCGACCCGCGCCGCCGCGTGGGCGCCACCGTGGCCGAGCCGCTGCGCTCGCTCGGCATCGACAGCAGGCGTACGGCGGCGCCCAAGGTGGCCGAGGCCCTGGAGCGGGTCGGGCTGCCGGCCGACGCGGCGCGGCGCTATCCGCACGAGTTCTCCGGCGGCCAGCGGCAGCGCATCGCGATCGCCCGCGCCACCGTATGCGACCCGCGGGTGCTGCTCGCCGACGAACCCGTCAGCGCGCTCGACGTCACGACCCGGGTCAAGGTCGTCGAGCTGCTGGCCGAGTTGCAGCAGGAGCGGGGGCTGACGATCGTCATGGTCTCCCACGATCTGTCGGTGGTCGCGTCCCTGTGCGAGCGCACCGCGGTCCTGGAGCGCGGCCGCATCGTGGAGCAGGGCGACACCGCCCAGGTGCTGGGCGACCCGGCGCATGCGTACACCCGCCGCCTCGTCGACAGTGTGCCGCGCCTGCCCGCCTGAGCGGGATTCCGTACAGTTGACCCTATGGTGGGCGCGGAGGCGTCGGTATCGGCCGGAACCGCGGAAGCCCTGCTGGAAGAGCTGGTCAGGACTTCCCAGGAGGCTTCCCCCGCGGAGCTCCCCGAGGTCCTGGACCGCTATGTCACGGCCATGGGCCTGGGCCGGGTCGTCGTGTTTCTCATCGATCTCCAGCAAAGGCGGCTGCTGCCGCTGACCGAGGGCGAAGAGGAGCTGGAGGTCGACGGCACCCTGGCCGGCTGGGCGTACCGCACGGACTCCCTGCGGGTGACCGAGGACGGCGCCGGCGGTCTGGTCGTATGGCTGCCGCTGATCAACGCGGCGGAGCGGCTGGGCCTCGTGCGCTTCTCGATGAAGAACCTGGACGGGCACAGACTCTGGCGCTGCCGGGCACTGACCTCGATCCTCACCCTGATCATCACCTCCAAGCGCACCTATATCGACACCATCGCGCAGCGCACCCGCACCCGGCCCATGCAGCTGCACACGGAGATGCTGCGGGCGTTTCTGCCGCCGCGCTCGATCGGCACCGGCCGGGTGGTGTCGACCGCGGTCGTGGAGCCCGCGTACGAGCTGGGTGGCGACGCCTTCGACCACTCGTTCACCGAGGACATCCTGCACGCCACGATCCTCGACGCCATGGGCCACGACCTGGCGTCCGGCCTCACCACCTCCGTGGCCATGGCGGGCTGCCGCAACGCCCGGCGGACCGGCGCGGAGCTGGCGCAGCTGGTCATGGAGGTGGACCAGGCGCTGACACGGTGGCTGCCCGACCAGTTCTGCACCGGCATCTTCACCCAGCTGCACATGCCCACCGGCATGCTCCGCTGGTGCAACTGCGGCCATCCGGCGCCACTGCTCATCCGCCGCAACCGGCTGCACCCGAAGGCGCTGGCGCGGCCCCCCGAACCGCCCCTCGGCCTGCCCGCCAGCCTGGCCGGCGACAGCCGGCAGGTGTACGAGACGGCGCTCGAACCCGGGGACCGGATCCTGCTCTACACCGACGGGGTCGTCGAAGGGCGGGACGAGGGTGGCGAGCAGTTCGGCCTGGAGCGCTTCGCCGACTACATCATCCGGTCGACGGCCGCCGGGCACACCGCCTCCGAAGTGCTCCGCCTGCTCATCCACGCCATCCTCGACCAGCGGAAGAACGAACTCAGCGACGACGCCACCATTCTGATGATCGAATGGCGGCCCCCCCGAGGACCCGACCCGACCCGGTGACGCGATGGGGCAACCTCTCGGCGCGCGGCGGCGACAGGGGCATGGACGACATCCCCCGAGCTGTGGAAGAGGTAGCCATGGAAGCCGAGCGACAGAAGGCGTGGCGCAGCAGGGGCTGGGGCAGGCTCGGCCTGACGGCCGGACTGGCCCTGGCGCTGGGCGCCACGGTGGGTCTCAGCGACGGCGGTGCCTTCGCGCCGGACCGGGGCGGACCGGGTACGGCGGTGGCGATGGACGCGGCGGCGTGGGCCGATGACGTCGCCGACGGGTTCGCCTCGGTCAACGCGCTGGGACAGAACGGCACATACGGTGGCCGCGGCGGGACGACCGTCACCGTGCGCACGCTCGCCGATCTGGAGAAGTACGCGACGGCCGCCGAGCCGTACGTCATCGTGGTGGCCGGGGCGATCACCATGGACCCGAAGGGCAAGGAGATCAAGGTCGCCTCGAACAAGACGATCGTGGGCTCGGGGACCGCGGGCCAGATCGTCGGCGGCGGTTTCTTCCTCGGCCAGGGCGTGCACAACGTCATCATCCGCAACCTGACGATCCGCGACTCCTACGAGGGCACGTGGAACGACAAGGACCACGACTGGGACGGCATCCAGATGGACGGCGCCCACCATGTGTGGATCGACCACAACGATCTGCGGCACATGGCCGACGGCCTGATCGACAGCCGTAAGGACACCACCTATCTCACGGTGTCCTGGAACCGGCTGGAGCAGCACAACAAGGCGTTCGGCATCGGCTGGACGGAGAACACGACCGCCGACATCACGATCCACCACAACTGGTTCCACGAGACCGAACAGCGCAACCCGTCCACCGACAACGTCGCGCACGCGCATCTGTACAACAACTATCTGCAGGACGACCCGGGGACGAGCATCAACTCCTCGTACGGCAACTACGCCCGCGGCAACACCAAGATGGTGCTGGAGAACAGCTACTTCGAGGGCATGAAGAACCCGGTGATCAAGGACGCCACCGCCTCCCTGGTCCAGCGGGGCAGCGTGTTCGCGAACACCTCCGGGCGCAATGAGAGCGGCGGAACGGCCTTCGACCCGAAGTCGTACTACCCGTACACCCTGGACCCCGCCGCCCAGGTGCCCTCGATCGTGAAGTCCCGCTCCGGGCCCAGCTCCGCCATCGGCACCGGCTGACGGCCACGGCCCAGAAACCGGTTGCCGGGCAGCGGTTGCCGGGCAGTGGTTACCGGGCCGACTCCGCCGGCGGGGCCACCGAGTCGCGGATCACCACATGGGTGCCCAGGAGCAGGTGTTCATCCGGGGTGTCCGGCGTTCTGCCGAGGCCGGTACGGACGGCGAGCCGGCCCAGCTCCTCGTAGGGCACATGGACCGTGGTCAGCGGCGGATGCAGATCCCGGGTGAACGGGATGTCGTCGTACCCGGCGAGCGACACATCGCCGGGTACGCGCAGCCCCGCCTCGTGGAGCGCGGTGAGCGCCCCCGCCGCGACCATGTCCGTGGCGGCCACCACGGCGGTGAACTCCAGCCCTGCGTCGAGGGCTTGGCGCATCAGCCGGTGGCCCGAGTCGCGGGTGAAGTCGCCGGACAGCCGCAGCACCGGGTCCGGAGCCAGGCCCCGGGCGCGGTGCGCGGCCACATAGCCACGCTCGCGCCCCTGGGCCGCGGTGTTCTCCGGTTTGCCCCCGAGGAAGAGGACCCGCCGGTGGCCCTGGGCGAGGACATGCGAGCACAGCGCGTAGGCCCCGCTCTCGTTGTCGTACTCGATGACCGTCACCGGGGTGCCGGGATCCAGCGGCGGCCGCCCGCACAGCACCAGCCGTGAGCCGGCCGAGGCCAGCGACTCGGCGATACGGGCCATGCGCCGGCGGTAGTCGGGGGTGTCCGCGGCGCCGCCCACCAGGATCACGGCGGCGGCGCGCTGGGCGCGCATCATCTCGATGAACTGCTGTTCGTGGTCGGCGTCGCCGTCCGTGCTGCACACCAGGCACAGATGGCCGAGCCGGGCCGCCTCGCGCTCCACGCCGTGTGCCATATGCGCGAACGACGGGCCGGTGATGTCGTCGAGGACGAACGCGAGCGTCGGGGTGCCGGCGCCCGCCACCGCCTTGGCGTGGGCGTCGGCGACATAGTCCAGCTCGCGGACCGCCCGCATCACCCGGGCACGGGTCTGCGTACTGACCGGGTACACGCCGCCGAGCACCCGCGACACCGTGGACGCGGACACCCCCGCGCGGGCCGCGACATCCCGGATCGTACGACGTCCCCCGTCGCCGCCGCCCTTCCGCACCATGGCCCACCCCTCGCTGTGCCCCCGAGCCGGGTAACCGCATGACAACCGGTTGCCACACCAGAGGCTAACAGCGGGGGAGCCGCGGGGGGAGGGCCATGACCGGGACTACGGCTGGGGATGCGGCCTGAAGCGCGGGAAGTGCGGGCGGTGTGCCGCCTCGCGCGGAGGGTGGTGGCCCAGGTGAACCCGCAGCTGGACACCGTGGAACACCTCGATCACTCCCAGCGCCAGCAGCCAGATGCCGGCCACCACGGCGAGCGCCGTGATGGAGCCGAAGGGCGCGACGATCAGGATGATGCCGGCCAGCAGGCTGATGACACCGAAGAAGATCTGCCAGCCGCGGGCCGGAAGCCCTTCCTGGGAGATGGCCGCGGCGGTCACCATGACGCCGCGAATCAGCCAGGCGAACCCGATCCACAGGGCCAGCAGCAGGATCGACTGTGCCGGTCCCCGGAAGCAGAGCAGGCCGAGCAGTACGGCGAGTGCGCCGCTGATGAAGCTCAGTACGCGCAGATGCCCCGGCACATGGGCGCCGAAGGCCCCCGCCAGCTGGAAGATCCCGGTGATCAGCAGATACGCGCCGAACAGCGCGCCGAGCACCGCCAGGGTTGCCCCCGGCCAGGCCAGCACCATGACGCCCAGCGCGACCGCGATGATGCCCGTGGTCACCATGACCTGCCAGGTGGCGTTGGACAACATGCCCAGGGGACCGGCGAACGGGGTCTCGAACTCCGGAGGCCGCTCGCCTCGCTGAGCCGTGCCGTACGGCTCTGTGCTGTGCTGCTCAGCGCCCCGCTGCCCCGCACCTTGCTGTTCGGCGCCGTAGGGCTGCTCGCGCCGCTGTTCGGCGCCGTGTGCGTCGTCGGAGGAGAAACTCATGGCCGTCCACCTCCTTGATGGAACAGAAGGACGTACCCGACACCACCATCCTCTCCCCGGATGGGTCTCTTCGCCTGGCGGCGCAAGTGGTCTCGGGCGGTCTCGGGCGGCGCCGGATGGTTTCAGGTGGTATCGGCGGCCTGCCAGCCGCTCCACCGGTCGACCGCGATCTCCACGACCGGCCCCGTCGGCGGCCGGTCCGCGTACTGCGCCGCGTACTTGTCGGCCAGCAGCCGTACGTACGCGGCGGAGGCGGCCGACTCGTCGGCGGGCGGCAGGACGCGGGCCGTACCGTCGGCCCGCGCCCACCACAGGAGGTCCCAGTCCTCGTCGTAGCCGTCCACCAGGAGGCATACGGCGGGGTTGGCCCGGATGTTGTCCAGGCGTCTGAGCCGCTGCGAGCGTTTCGGCTTGTGGTCGACCGCCGTCGCCACCGTGTCGCCGGTCAGCGCGAACACCACCGGCACCAGATGGGGCCGGCCCTCGGCGCCGAGGGTCGCCAGTCGGGCCACCCTGGCCCGCGCGAAGCGCTCCCGCGCCCGGGCACTTGTCGTCGTGGGCACCGCGCGGCTCCCGGCGGCTCACCGGAACCGGGCGGCGACCTGGGCCATCGTGTCGAGTTGGCCGAGTGTTTCGCTCTCCGGCATGGTCGGCAGATAGAACAGGACCCGCTCCACACCCAGCCGCCCGTATCCCTCGACCGCCTCCGGTGTGGGGGTCAACGCGTACACCGTCACCGGCACGTCCCGGCCGGCCACCTTCCGTAGTCGCTCGATCAGCGGGGCCAGCTGCTCCGGCGACGAGGCGTTGGCGAGCCAGGCGTCGCCGAGGGCGGCGATCCGCTTGAAGGCGGCCTCGCCGCCGCCCACGTAGATCGGCGGATACGGGCTCTGCACCGGTTTGGGCCACAGGTACACCGGGTCGAAGTTGACGAATTCCCCGTGGAACTCGGCCTTCTCCTGGGTCCACAGCTCACGCATCGCCTGCAGTCGCTCGTCGACCAGCCGGCCTCGCGTGGCCGGGTCCGTACCGTGGTTCTCCATCTCCTCGCGGTTCCATCCGGCGCCGATCCCGACGATGACGCGCCCGCCGGAGACAAGGTCGAGCGAGGCCACTTCCTTCGCCATGATGATCGGGTCCCGTTGTGGCACCAGGGCGATGCCCGTGCCCAGCAGCAGCCGCTCGGTGACCGCGGCGATGGTGGTCAGCACGATGAACGGGTCGAGCGTGCGGTAGTAGATCTCCGGCAGCTCCCCGCCGCCCGGGTAGGGCGTACGGCGGCTCGCCGGGATATGGGTGTGCTCGGCGATGAAGAGCGAGTCGAAGCCCCGCTCGTCGAGGGCGCGCCCCAGCGGGGCGGGCCCGATTCCCTGGTCGGTGACGAAGGTCGATACACCGATCTTCACGGCGGCTCCTTCTTGTCGAGGAGGGCCGGTGACCGCCGTCACCGGCCCGGCTCGGCCCGGGCACCGGGGCCTCCGAGCCCTCATGGCCTGGTTGTTTACTTCTTCCGCTCGTTCTTCTCTTCCTCCTCGCGCTCCCCTTCTGCCTGGGAGGGGGTCGACACCGGCACATCGGGGTGAACCGTGCGGCCGGGTGTGTCGTTCTCGCGCTCGCCTTCCGCCTGGGACGGGGTGGAACGGTAGGGCTCAGTCATCGCATGCCTCCGTTCTGTCCCGGGCCGTCAGCGCCCCGCGCGAGCGGATGAGCCCCCGCGGCCCGGGGTGGACGCCTTCGCCTTCGCCCTCGAGCTGGCGAACAGTGCGAGCACCAGCGCGACAGCGCCGACGATGACGTTGCTGATGATGGTGCGCATGGTGGCCACGCTGCCCGACACCACCCACGGCGCGATGATCGCCCAGACGCCCAGCAGCGCGGCGGCCCAGGCCATGCCATGGGTGCGTTCATAGGCATGGCCGAAGCCGCCCATGAGCACCGCGTAAGCGACTCCGGTGATCAGGTTGGTCACGGCCAGCGTCATCATGCCGTTGAAACCCACGATCCACGGGGAAGCGGCAAGGTACAGACCGGTGATCAGGGATATCGCTTCGACGGCCTGGACCACGGGCGTGGTAGCGGCCTGTTCGGCCCAGGTGTGGCGTTCCCGCATCGCCAGGATGTCCGGATGGGACTCCATGGTCGCATGGGTCGGTTCCGTCATGATCGCCTCCTGCGGTCAATTCGCTCCGAACCCCGGGTGCCCGATATGTCCCCTCATAACGCTCGGGTCGCCAGAAACTTCGCGGCCCCGTGCGCGCAGATTTCGGCCGCTAGTGGCCGGGCTCGCCCGGCGCCGCGGCCGGCTCCGGCTCGCGCTGGCACACCGAATAGAGCCACCCGTCGACTGTCAAACACCCTCCGGGGCGAGGGACGAGCGCAAGTCCTGCGTTATCCCCGCGGCCGGGCGGCCGAACGGCGGGTCGCGGCCGCACCCTTGCGGCCATTGACAGGAAAGGGCTTACTCCCTAGCGTCGCTCCCTAGCATCTGTTCACGAATATGACCGGGATTCAACAAGGTGTACGGGGAGGCCGGAATGGGACGACGGATCGTGGTGTCGGGCGGCGGCACGGGCATCGGTCTTGCGACCGCCGAATCCTTCGCCGCGGACGGGGACCGGGTGGTCATCGTCGGGCGCCGCGCCGAGGTGCTGCGTGCGGCCGCGGACAAGGTCAACGCCGCACACGGGGCCGACCTGGTCACCTGGACCAGCGCCGACCTCAGCGACCCCGGGCAGACCCGGAGCGCCGCCGAGTTCATCGCCGCCGACGGTCCGGTCGACGTCGTGGTCACCAACGCGGGCGGCAATGTCGCGCCCGGCAACGACGGCACCCTCGAAGGCATAGCCGACCAGTTCCAGCGGAACTTCTCGGCCAACGTGCTGACCGCGGTGCTGCTGACCGAGGCCCTGCTGCCGCATCTCACCCGGCCCGGCGGCCGGATCGTGCATCTGTCCTCCGTGGCGGCGCTGCGCGGCCCCGGTTCGTACGGCGGCACCAAGGCGCATCTGCATGTCTACACCTACGACCTGGCCAAACGCCTGGGCGCGGAGGGCATCACCGCCAACGCGGTGGCCCCCGGCTATGTCCAGGACACCGAGTTCTTCGGCGAGCGGGGAACTCCCGAGTTCATCGCGCAGCAAATCGGGCAGACGCTCACCGGGCAGCCCGGATACCCCGCCGAGATCGCGGCCGCCATCCGCTATCTGGCCTCCCCGGAGGCCGCCTATGTCACCGGTCAGGTGCTGCACATCAACGGCGGCGCGCAGTTCGGCCGCTAGGTCCCGTCCGTCGGCTTGGCCTTGCCCGTCCAGGGCCGGACGGCCCTGGATCAAGGGCCGGTCGGCCCTGCCCTCGCCCTCGGCCACCAGCCAGGATTTACCCTCGCAAGGGGGGAAGAAGGACGGACGGCCGGTCCGGAGGGAGCCTCCCCGAAGGCTCTCAACCATCTCCGGGCACGGCCGTCCGTCCTTGGGGGCTGTGGGGGCTGTGGGGGCTGTGGGGGTGTCGGTGCGCTTGAGGGTTCGGTGGCTGGGGGGCTACCGCAGCCTTGGGGGCAGCCAGTCCAGCTGGACCTCCTGATGGACGGGTCCGCCGCCCTCATGGCCGTTGAACGAGTACACCTCAATGTGCTTGTCCTCGACCGCATAGGCGTTGTACGCGGCGAACACGGTGGACGGAGGACAGGTCTGGTCCTCCAGCGCGGTCGAGAAGAGCGCCGGCGCCCGCCCCCGGGCGGCGAAGTGGACCCCGTCGAAGTACGAGAGCGTACGGAAGATCTGCTCGTCCCGGCCGCGGTGGGTCCTGAGGTAGTTGCCGATCTCGCGGTACGGATCGCGGTCGGTCAGCGTCGCCGCCCGCCGGAAGTGGCACAGGAAGGGCACATCGGGGGCGATCGCGACCAGGTCGGGCACCAGACCGCCCACGGCGACCGTGATGCCCCCGCCCTGGCTGGAGCCGGTGACCGCGGTACGGGCCGGGTCGGCCAGCGGATGGGAGCGGGCCGCCTCCACCGCGCGTACGGCGTCGGTGAAGACCCGCCGGTAGTAGTAGTCCTCGGGGTTCTCGATCCCCCGGGTCATGAACCCCGGGAACGCGGGCCCGGAGCCGACCGGATCCGGGGTGTCGCCGCTGGCCCAGCCGCTGCCCTGGCCGCGGGTGTCCATCACCAGGTGGGCGAAGCCCGCGGCCGGCCACAGCAGATGGGTGTGCGCGAGCCCGCGTCCGCCTCCGTAGCCGATGTACTCGACCACGACCGGCAGCGGCTCCCGGGCCCCGGCCGGATGCAGAAACCAGCCCTTGACCGGGTGGCCGCCGAACCCCGCGAAGGTGACGTCGTACACCGCCACACCGGTGAGCGCCGTGGCGACGGGCTCGAAGGTGGCGTTCAGATCGTGCTCACGGGCCTCGGCGAGGGTCTTCTCCCAGAACCGGTCGAAGTCCTCGGGCTCGGGGACGCGCGGCCGGTAGTCGCGCAACTGGTCGAGCGGAAGGTCGAACAGGGCCATGGACAGGCAGCTCCCTTCATGCCGTTGCGAAGGAAACCATCGCGCGACAGCCCCTGACAAGGGGGCGGGGAGCACGGGCGGACAGCTGTATGGCCCGGTCAGATGGGCAGCAGCGCCCCGGCGCGCTTGACGGTGCGGATGACCGGGGCCGTCTCCAGGGAGCGGATCGCGTCCAGCGAGGCGATCCGCTCGGTGAGATAGCGCGCGAGATGCTGGGCGTCCCGGCAGTTGACGGCGCCGAGGAGATTGGTCGGGCCGGTGGTCATGGCCACCAGCGACACCTCGGGGTGTTCGGCCAGCGCCGACGCCACCTCGGCCAGCCGCGACGGGCGCACCGACATCCACAGCCGCGCCTCGGCACGGAAGCCGAGCGCGGCGGGCGGTATGTCGACCAGGAAGGCGAGCACCCCGGCGCGGCGCAGCGCGGTCAGCCGGCGGCGCACCGTGGAGTCGGACCAGCCGGTGGCGGACGCCAGTTCGGCATAGCTCGCCCGGCCGTCCCGGGACAGCACATCGAACAGCGGTTGGTCCCCGTCGTCCAGGGTGACCTCGCCGTCGGCGTCAGCTGCGGCGTTATCGACAGGTCGCGGGCTGAGCAGCGCGGTCTGTTCCGGGGTCAGCCGGGCGGGCCCCGCCCAGCTGTCGGGCAGGGCGGAGTGGCCGAGCAGCAGATGGGCGGAGATGGCGGTGATCCGGCCGGTACGGGGGAGCCGGTGCAGCAGCAGCGCGTCGCTCTCGTCGCTGGAGCGGGTCTGCGCGCTGCACGAGATCTCGGTGCCGCCCGAGAGCAGATGGACATACGAGGTGTCGGGGCGGGCGGCCAGCGCCCGGGCGATGGCGCCCGCCGCGTCCGGGGTGCACCGCAGACGGATGGTCCAGGCGTTGTAGCCGAGCCGGCCGCCGTTGAGGGCGCCCACCACGCGCAGCACCCCGGCGGAGCGTAGCCGGCGGTAGCGGCGGGCGACGGTGTTCTCGGAGACGCCGAGGGCTTCGCCGAGTGTGCGCAGCGGCGCCCGGCCGTCGATCTGGAGGGCGTGGACCAGGCCCCGGTCGATGTCGTCGAGGGTGACGGTATCCGTGTTCATCGGCCGTCAGCATGCCAGTTTGCACCCCATTCGAGCCCTCTGAGGGGGGCCTTCGCCTCTAAGCTGACGTCAGGTACTCGCTACAAGTGCTCGCTCGTGAAAGGAAGCATGTGAACACGAAGGCCGAAACGTTCGAGTTTCAGGTCGAGGCGCGCCAGCTCCTGCAGTTGATGATCCACTCCATCTACTCCAACAAGGACGTCTTCCTGCGGGAGCTCATCTCCAACGCGTCCGACGCCTTGGACAAACTGCGGCTGGAATCGCTCCGTGGCACCGACCTGCACGCGGACACGTCCGATCTCCACATCGAGCTCGAGGTGGACCAGGAGCGCCGCACGCTGACCGTGCGCGACAACGGCATCGGCATGTCGCACGACGATGTGGTGCAACTCATCGGCACCATAGCCAAGTCCGGCACCGCCGAGTTCCTTCGCGAGCTGAAGGACTCGAAGGAGGAGTCGAAGGACGCCGCGGCCTCGCAGGACCTCATCGGGCAGTTCGGCGTCGGCTTCTACTCCGGCTTCATGGTGGCCGACCAGGTCACGCTGGTGACCCGGCACGCGACCGAGAGCCAGGGCACCCGCTGGGAGTCCACGGGCGAGGGCACGTACACCATCGAGGCGGTCGACGAGGCGCCCCAGGGCACCTCCGTCACCCTGCGGCTGAAGCCGGAGGACACCGAGGACCACCTCTACGACTACGCCTCCCCGTACAAGCTCAAGGAGATCGTCAAGCGATACTCCGACTTCATCACCTGGCCCATCCGCATGACCGCCGAGTCGACGGCCACGGCGGCGGATACGGACACAGAGAAGGACGAAGACGGCGAGGCCGAGACTCCGGCGGAGCCCGCGGTCGAGACGCTCAACTCGATGAAGGCGCTGTGGGCGCGCTCCCGGGACGAGGTCACCGACGACGAGTACCACGAGTTCTACAAGCACATCAGCCACGACTGGACCAACCCGCTCGAGACCATCCGCATGCAGGCGGAGGGGACCTTCGAGTACCAGGCGCTGCTGTTCATCCCGTCCCAGGCCCCGCTGGACCTGTTCATGCGGGAGCGCAAGCGCGGTGTGCAGCTCTACGTCAAGCGCGTGTTCATCATGGACGACTGCGAAGAGCTCATGCCGGAGTATCTGCGCTTCGTCAAGGGTGTCGTCGACGCGCAGGACCTGTCGCTGAACGTGTCCCGCGAGACCCTTCAGCAGGACCGCCAGATCCAGCTGATGCGCCGGCGCCTGGTCAAGAAGGTGCTGTCGACGGTCAAGGACATGATGTCCGCCAACGCCGAGGGCTACGCGACGTTCTGGCGGGAGTTCGGCCGCGCCGTCAAGGAGGGCCTGCTCGACGACTTCGAGAACCGCGACGCGATCCTGGAGATCTCCTCGTTCGCCTCGACCCATGACGCGGAGCAGCCCACCACCCTGCGGCAGTACATGGACCGTATGAAGGACGGGCAGCAGCACATCTACTACGTGACGGGCGACTCGCGCTCGATCATCGAGAGCTCGCCCCATATGGAGGCATTCCAGGCCAAGGGCTACGAGGTGCTGCTGCTGACCGATCCGATCGACGAGATGTGGGTCGGGTCGGTGCCGGAGTTCGACGGCAAGCAGTTCCAGTCGATCGCCAAGGGCGACGTCGACCTCGACACCGAGGAGGAGAAGAAGGAGGGCGAGGCCGAGCGCGAGCAGCAGCAGAAGGACTTCGCCGAGCTGCTGTCCTGGATGACGACGACCCTGAGCGAGCAGGTCAAGGAGGTGCGGCTGTCCTCCCGCCTCACCACCTCGCCCGCGTGCATCGTGGGTGACACCCACGACGTCACCCCGGCGCTGGAGAACATGTTCCGCGCCATGGGCCAGGACATGCCCCAGATCAAGCGCATCCTCGAGCTCAACCCCACCCACCCGCTGGTGACCGGCCTGCGCGAGGCCCACGGCGCGGACGGGAGCGCGGACGGTCTTGCGGAGATGGCCGAGCTCATCCACGGTATGGCGCTGCTCGCCGAAGGCGGCGAACTCGGCGACCCGGCGCGCTTCATCAAGCTGATGTCCGACCGGCTGCAGCGCACGCTGTAGCGCGGACGCCGTACGGGGGGAGGTCCGGCCGCCGGCCCTCCCCCCGTACGCGTCACTCCTCCGCGGCCGCGACCGTTTCCAGGATCTGCTCCCCGTACTTGGCCAGCTTGTTCTCGCCCACGCCGCTGACCGCGCCGAGCTCCGCCAGGGTGCCGGGCGACAGCGTCGCGATCTGGCGCAGCGTGGCGTCATGGAAGATCACATACGCCGGGACGCCCTGCTCCTTGGCGGTGGCCCCGCGCCAGGCGCGCAGCCGCTCGAACAGCGGCACCGCCTCCGGCGGCAGGTCCACCGGGGCGGCGGCACGGCCGGACTTGGCGGACGACGACGAGGACTTCGCGGCCCGTGGCGCCCGCTCCGGTTCGCGCCGCAGCATCACCTGGCGCTGCCCGCCCAGCACCTCGCCGCTGCTCTCGGAGAGCACCAGCGTGCCGTAGTCCCCCTCCACGGCGATCAGCCCCTGGGCGAGCAACTGCCGCACCACGCCCCGCCATTCGGCCTCGCGCAGCTCCGTGCCGATCCCGAACACGGACAGCGCGTCATGGTCGAACTGGATCACCTTGGCGGTCTTCTTGCCGAGCAGGATGTCGATCACCTGACCGGCGCCGAACTTCTGGTTCCGCTCCCGCTTGAGCCGTACGACGGTCGACAGCAGCTTCTGCGCCGGGACGGTGCCGTCCCAGGACTCCGCGGGCGTCAGACACGTATCGCAGTTGCCGCATGCGGTGCTCCGCTGACCGAAGTAGGCCAGCAGCCCCACCCGGCGGCACTCGACCGTCTCGCAGAGCGCCAGCATCGCGTCGAGGTGGCTGCCGAGGCGGCGGCGGTGGGCCGCGTCGCCCTCCGAGCCGTCGATCATCTTGCGCTGCTGGACGACGTCCTGGAGGCCGTACGCCAGCCAGGCGGTGGAGGGCAGCCCGTCCCGCCCGGCCCGGCCCGTCTCCTGGTAGTAGCCCTCGACCGACTTGGGCAGATCGAGATGGGCGACGAACCGTACGTCGGGCTTGTCGATGCCCATGCCGAACGCGATCGTGGCGACCACGACCAGCCCGTCCTCCCGGAGGAACCGCGCCTGGTTCTCGGCCCGGGTCCGGGCGTCAAGACCCGCGTGGTACGGCAGCGCCTCGATCCCGTTCTTCACCAGGAACTCGGCGGTCTTCTCGACCGAGGCACGCGACAGGCAGTAGACGATGCCCGCGTCCCCCTGGTGCTCGGTGCGCAGCAGCTCCAGCAGCTGCCGCTTGGGGTCGTTCTTGGGCGCGATGCGGTACTGGATGTTCGGCCGGTCGAAGCTCGCCACGAAGTGGCGGGCGTCCTGCAGCTTGAGCCGCGAGGCGATCTCGGTGTGGGTGGCCTCGGTGGCGGTCGCGGTCAGCGCGATACGGGGCACATCGGGCCAGCGCTCGTGCAGCTCGGACAGGGCCAGATAGTCGGGGCGGAAGTCGTGCCCCCACTGGGCCACACAGTGCGCCTCGTCGATGGCGAACAGCGAGATCGAGCCCCGGCCCAGCAGCGAGAGCGTCGACTCCACCCGCAGCCGCTCCGGCGCGAGGTACAGCAGGTCGAGCTCGCCAGCGAGGAATTCCGCCTCGACCAGCCGCCGCTCGTCCAGGTCCTGGGTGGAGTTGAGGAACCCGGCCCGTACGCCGAGCGCCCGCAACGCGTCGACCTGGTCCTGCATCAGCGCGATGAGCGGCGAGACGACGACGCCGACGCCGCGGCGGACCAGCGCGGGGATCTGGTAGCACAGCGACTTGCCGCCGCCGGTCGGCATCAGAACCAGGGCGTCGCCCCCGGCCACGACATGGTCGATGATCTCTTGCTGATCGCCCCGGAACGCGTCGTAGCCGAAGACCCGGCGCAGGACGCGCAGCGCGTCGCTCGTATCGCCCGGGTCCGGATCTCCGGTGTCAGGTTCTATGGTGTCCGGGCTGCTGGGAGGCGAGTCGCTGATGTCACCGTTCGTGAGGGGATCGATCTCGGGGAGAGGCACCCGGCGAGTCTAGTGGGCCGAAAGGGTGGATCGCGTCGCATGACGACCGCCGGGGCGCATCGGTTGGGGATGGCTGTGAGTGGGCAGTGTGGCCGTGAGGCAGGCGGTATCGTCATGCCCGCGTCAACGACCGCGCGGCGAAGCCGCATATCGATACAGCCCTTACCCCCACGAGGAGGCCGATCGTGAGATCCAGCAAAGCCCTGCGCGCATTACCCGCCGTCGCGGTGGCGGTGCTCGCCCTGGCGGGCGGCCAGGCGGTGGCGGCGCCCGCGTCCGGGTCGGCGCAGCAGCAGGTCATTGCCGCGAGGGTGCTGACGTACGACTCGTCCCAGGCCGCGGAGTTCAAGGACGCCGTCACCAAGGGCGCCGCGATCTGGAACGACAGCGTGGCGAACGTGGAGCTCAAGCCGGTCGCCTCGGGGCAGCGGGCCAACATCCGCATCATCGCGGACAACGGCTGGCCGCGTACCGCCACGACCAGCCTGGGCAGCGGCACGATCTACTTCGGTCGGCAGGCCGTCGACGAGGGCTACAACACCGTGCGGATCTCGTCCCACGAGCTCGGCCACATCCTGGGCCTGCCGGACATGAAGCCCGGCCCCTGCTCGAGCCTGATGTCCGGCTCCACGGCCGGTACCTCGTGCACCAACCCCAACCCGAACGCGGCCGAGAAGGGGGAGGTCGAGGACAACTTCGCCGGCGCGCTCGCCTCCGCGGCGGCCACGCGCGACCTGCTGTTCGTGGACTGACCCACCACGCGGGCCGGGAGCACTCCTCCCGGCCCGCGAGCTGCCTAGGCGCCGGTGTCCGGCGGGGGACCCGTCGTGCCGCGGACGACCAGGGTCGGGGACACCGTCATCAGCACGGACCGCGTACGGCCCTCGATGCGCTCCAGCAGCAGCCGGGCCGCCGTCGTGCCCATCAGGCCGCCCGCCTGGTCGACGCTGGTGAGCCGGACCGGGGCGAGCGCGGCGACGGCGGTGTTGTTGTAGCCGGCCAGCGAGAAGTCCTCGGGGATCCGCAGCCCCAGCTCGCGCGCGGCGCGGAAGACGCCCATGGCGGCCACGTCCGCCCCTCCGAAGACCGCGGTCGGCCGGTCCGCCGAGGCCAGCAGCTCCATCCCGGCCCGGTAGCCGCCCTCCTCGGAGAACGCGGTCATCGCGACCCGCGCCAGGTCCTGCAGCCCATGCCGTCGCATCGCCTCGTGATAGCCGCGCCGCTGGACCCGCTCGGGCGTGCCCGACCAGCCGCTGCCCCGGTTGCCGGCGGTGGAGGTCAGGGCGATCCGGCGGTGGCCCAGCCGGACCAGGTGGTCGATCACCAGGCCCGCGCCGAGGGCGTCGGCGTCGACGACCGAGTCGTGTTCCTCCGCCACGTCGTGGTGGCCGATCACCACCGTGGGCACGGTGGCCGCCGTCCGCAGCACCTCGGTGCGCGGAAAGCCGGGGCCGATGAGGATCAGCCCGTCCATCTGGCGGTCCACCAGGGCCCGGGCCAGCCTGGTCTGGTCCTCCTCGCCGAAGCCGGCCGCGCCGATCAGCACCTGGTAGTCGCCGCCCCGCAGTTCGGTGTTGACGCCCTCGAGGATGTCGGCGAAGAACGCGTTGCGGATGTTGTCCAGCAGCACGCCGATCGTGTACGTACGGCCGCGCATCCCGCGGGCGGCCGCATGCGGGCGGTAGTCGAGCTCGGCCATGGCCGCGCGCACCCGTTCGCGCATCTCGGGGCTCACCCCGTAGGCGTTGCGCAGCACCTTGGACACCGCTGACGTCGAGACCCCGGCGTGCAGCGCGACATCCGTGATCGTCACGCGGCGCTTGCCGCTCGTGGGGGCCATGGGGTCTTTCCCTCCCGTGTCCTGTGAAACGGTCTACAGAACGCCACTGTACGCCGTCGAAGGGGACGCTCCGCCGATGGCCGCCCGGAGTGCTTTTCGCATCGTTACCTGCCCGTGACTTGACCCCCATGCCGTCCGCGCCTCACCTTTGAGTCGTTTCAATTCGGAGAACGTTCTACACACGTATTCTCCGGGTCGGGACTCCGGAGCATGTCAAAGAAGACGGGAGCCACCGGATGACCATGGATCAATCCACCCAAGCAACCTCGGCCGAGGCCGAGGGCACCGTCAGCCGTCAGCAGTGGAAGTGGTCGGTCCTGGCCGGCATGGCCTCGTATCTGGACGCGGGGTCGATCGTGGCGCTGGGCGCGGGCCTGGCGCTCTTCCAGGACGAACTCGGCCTCAGCGACTCCGGCCTCACCGGCGTCGGCGCGCTCGCGGCCATCGGGCCCAACGCCATCGGCGCGGCCGTCGGGGCCTTCATCGGTGGCCGGCTCGGCGACAAGCTCGGCCGTAAGCGGATCTACCAGTGGGATCTGCTGGTCTACGCGGCCGCGATCCTGTGCATCGCGTTCGCCGTCAACCCGGCGATGCTGTTCATCGGCACCTTCGTGGTGGGCGTGGCGGTGGGCGCCGACGTGCCGACCTCGCTGGCCCTGGTGGGGGAGTTCTCGCCGGCCAGGGCCCGGGGCAAGCTGCTCGGGTTCACCCAGGTCGCCTGGAACGTCGGGCCGATGATCGTGCTCCTGCTCGCGCTCGCGCTCTCCTCGCTGGATCTGCTGGGCATCCGCATCGTCTTCCTCCATCTGTTCGTGGTCGCGCTGATCACCTGGGCGCTGCGCAGAGGGATGACCGAATCGGCGGTGTGGAAGGCCGCGGCGGACAAGGCCGGCGACGCGGCCAAGGGGACGGCCGCCGCGGCGGCCGGGGTGCGGGAGCTGTTCCGCGGGGCGCATCTGAAGGCGCTGCTGTGGACCGGAAGCTTCTACCTCTTCTGGAACCTGGCCGCCGGCACCGCGGGCCTGTTCACCCCGTACATGGTCAAGAACCTGGGCGCGGGCGGCCAGGGGACGAGCGTGGCGCTGTCCTGCGCCGGGTTCGGCGTCGGCATCGCCGCCACCGTCCTGGTGTTCATGCCGCTGACCGACCGCGACCACCGCACCCGCCGGATGCTGTGGGCCGTGGGCGCCGTGATGCAGATCGCCGCCTACGCGCTTTTCCTGTGGTTCCCCTTCACCGTGCCGACGATCCTCCTCAACACCTTCCTGTTCGGCGTGGGGGCCGCGATCGCCGGTGAGGCGGTCTACAAGACGTTCAGCCAGGAGCTCTTCCCGACCATGCTGCGCGGCACCGCCCAGGGCTTCACCTTCGGCGCGGCGCGCACCTGTCTCGGCATCTGGAGCTACTTCGTACCCCACCTCGCCGACACGGGGATCTCCACCATCGCGGCCCTGCTGACCGCGTTCCTGATCCTCAGCGGCGGCATCGGCTACTTCTTCATGCCGGACACGGCCGGGAAGTCCCTGGACCGCATCGAGGCCGAGCGCCGGGCGGCGGCGTGACGGACGCAGCACGTGAACTGCTCTCCCGGTTCACCGACCCCGCACCCGAATACGGGCCGCTGCCGATCTGGTGGTGGAGCGGTGCGAAGGTGACCCGGGAGCGGCTGCGCCGGCAGATGGCGGAGCTGACCTCCCAGGGCATCCGGCAGGCCGTGGTGATGTGCCTCGCGCCGACCGGACCGACCTTCGGCTCGCTGGCGGACGACCCGCCGTATCTGAGCGAGGAGTGGCTGCGGCTGCTCGACGGGGCCTGCGCGGACGCCGACGAGCTGGGGTTCAGCCTGTGGATGTACGACCAGATCGGGTTCTCCGGCGCCAACTTCCAGGGCCAGCTGACCTCCCGTAACCCCGAGTTCGCCGGGCTCGCCCTCTACCGTACGAGCGCATCGGCGGAGGGCGGCGAGACCGTGCTGCGCCCGCCGACCGGCCACACCGCGCTCGCCGCGTACGCCGTCCCCGCCGCCGTCCCCGCCGGGGCCGGCGGCGCGGCGGCCGGGCGGGTCGCGGTGCCGCTGCGCGGCGGCGCGGCCCGCTGGAGCGGCGGTCCCGCCGAGATCACCCTGGTGCACAGCGGGGTCAGCGGTTTCGACTACTTCGGCGAGGCCGCCTGCGCGGCGCTGCTCGACCGGGTGCACGGCACCCTGGAGCGGCACGTCGGAAAGTGGTTCGGCCGCGCCATCGGCGGCTTCTTCCAGGACGAGCTGCCCGCCATGCCCACCTGGGGCCGCGACTTCGCCGCGAGCTTCGCCGAGGTGTACGGCTACGACCTGGTGCCCGAGCTGTGGGCGCTGTGGGAGGGCGAGGACCCGCACGCCGCGCGGGTGCGCCGCGACTACCAGGAACACCGCGCCCGGCTGGGCCGCCGGGCCTTCTTCGACCCGCAGGAGGCGTTCTTCGCCCGGCACGGCCTGGTCTGCGGCTTCGACCAGCCCTCACCGGCCCGCGAGGGGGACCCGGTGGGCGGTGTCCGGGTGTACGGCGACTACCAGGGCACCCACGCCGGATACGGGGCGCCGGGCAGCGACCACTGGGGCGATGCCAAGGCGCACAGCTCGATGGCGCACGCCTTCGGCCATCGGCGCACCTGGATCGAGGCGTTCCACTCCTCCGGCTGGGGCGGCACGCTGGAGGAGACGTACGACTGGCTCGCGCCCTTCCTGCGCCGCGGCGCCACCCTGTACGACCCGCACGCCGTCTACTACAGCACCGTCGGCGGCTGGTGGGAGTGGGCGCCGCCGTCCACCTGCTGGCGGCAGCCGTACTGGTCCTCGTACCACGTGTTCGCCACCGCCGTGGCGCGGCTGTGCTCCGTGCTGACCGAGGGCACCCATGTGTGCGACACGGTCCTGCTCTCGCCGACCACGACCGCCCAGGCGTATCTCACCCTGGACGGTCCGCTGGCTCCGGCGACCGAGGCGGGGCGGCTCTACCACGAGCTGAACGGCGTCAACTGCTGGTTCGCCGAGCGCCGTGGGGTGCTGGAGCGCGCGGGCCTCGACCACGACACCTTCGACGAGAACACCCTCGCCGGAGCCGAGGTGTCCGCCGATGAGGCGGGCCCCGCCCTGGTCATCGGCCAGGAGCGGTACCGCACCGTCGTGCTGCCCGGGCCGTCGGCCCTGCACGCCGCGGCGGCCCGTACGCTGGTCCGCTTCGCGGCGGCGGGCGGCCGGGTGGTGTGCGTGGCCCGGGCGCCCGAGCTGTTCCCCGGCGGCCCCGGCGACGACGGTGCTGAGGCCGGGCGGCTGTTTGCCGACGCCGTCGCGCGGGGCCTGGTCACGGTCGTCGAGAGAGCCGAGCAGGTGCCCGCCGCGGTGGCCCGGGGCCCGGTACAGGTCAGCGCCGACGCGCCGTATCTGCTGCGCCGCCACGGCGATGCCCTGGTCCTGGCCCTGGTCGCGCACGACGACCGCAGCGGCACCAAGGCGCCGATCGTCGCCTTCCCCATGGGCGACTGGCCCACGGACGGCTTCTCCTGGGAGCGGTACTGGGAGCAACTGCGCACCGAGGGCTATGACTTCGTGCCCGCCGACGGCCGTACGGCCCGGGTGCGCCTGGAGGGCCAGGACCGGCCGCGCGCCCAGCGCTGGGACCCGGGCACCGGCGACCGTACCGAGCTGGCCGTGACCCGGGCGCCGGACGGGGCCTGGCTTCTCGAGGTGCCGTTCGAGGACGGGGCGGTGGCGCTGGTGGTGCTCGCCGAAGAGCTGCCCGAGCCGACCCGCGCCCCCCTCGGCCCGACCGCCGGCACCGTCCCGCTGGCCGGACCCTGGCGCGGGCTCGCCACCTCCACCCTGGACAACAGCGACGGGGACCTGGCGGCCGCGGACCGCACGGGGATGCTGCCCATCGAGGTGTGGAGGCTGGAACACCTGGAACCGGGGGATGAGCGGGGCTGGTCGCCCGTCACGGCAGGATTCGGCCCGTTCGCGCTGGTCAGAGACCCGGGCCCAGATGGGTGGCGGCCCGCGGTGTGGTCGCTGTCGCGTGGCATCCAGAACGATCCGCTGCACGATGATCGGCTGGGACCCAAGGGATATGTCCCCGAGGAGTTCCTGGACTGGCGGGCCGTCCCGGCGGGCGGCCGTGTCGCGGTCCGTACGCATCTGACGATCCCCGGCCGTGACGGGCCCGACGGGCCCGACGGGCTGTGGCTCGCGGTGGGCGCGGGTGCGGTCCGCCGGGTGTTGCTCGACGGGGCGGAGCTGCCCGTGGAGGGGGAGGGGTACCGCACCCTCAGCCCGCTGCCGCCGTCCGCCCGCGGCCGTACCGTCGCCCTGGAGATCGAGCTGACGGCCGTCGAGGACGGGCCGGTGCGCGCCTCGTTCGCGGTGGTCGGCGACCCGGACGCGTACCGCCGCCCCGAGTGGATGGAGGCCGGGGACGGCTCGGTCCCCGGCCGCACCCACGAGCTGACGCTGCGGACCCGCTTGGACCGGATCCCGGACGACCCGGTCGTTCAGGTGGCCGCCGACGGCGCGTGTGCCGTGCTGGTCAACGGCGTCGAGGTGGGCCGTCAGGGCGACTTCGCCCCGTATCCGGGACACCGCGACATCCGCGTCCACGCGTACGACCTCGGCGAACTGCTGCGCGTCGGCGAGAACACCCTCACGCTGCGGGTCACCGACGCGGGCACCACCCCGACCGGGGCGGCGCTCGACTCGGCCCCGGCGGCGCGCGGCGGCCTCGGCTGGATCAGCGGCAGTGGTAGTGATAGTGGCGGCTGGGAGGCGAGCCACGACGGCGCGCCCGTGCCGCTGCGGCTGCGGATCGCCAGCGGTGGCCGCGATCCGCGGTGGATCTGCTCCTGGGCCCGCCCCCATCCGCTGCCCGGCGCCCACTGGCTGGAGCCGGCCGCCGCACCCGGCGGCGTGGCCCTGCCGCTCGTACCGGACCTGGCGCCCGGGCCCGAGCGCGTGGAGTGGCTGCGCTTCCCGGCCCCGCTCGGCACCACGGCGCTGCGCGTGCCCACCCCGCTGAGCGTCACGGTCCTGGTCGAGGGCCGGGAGTACGCGACGGACGGCGACGGATGGGTACGGCTGCCCGCCCCGCTGGCCGCCGCCACCCCGGTGCTGCTCAAGGTGGTCGCGGTGGACGGCCGCCGGGGCGGCGCGCTGCTCGACGCGGCGATCGAGGCCGAGGTCGCCGAGGCCGAGGTGCCTCTCGCGGCCTGGGAAGAGCTCGGCCTGCGCGCCCTGGGCGGGCGGGTCCGCTACCGCACCACCGCCCGACTGCCCGCCGCACCGGCCGGGCGCACCCTGCTCGACCTCGGGGAGGTGCGCGGCACCGCCGAGATCCGCGTCAACGGAGCCCCGGTCGGCCGCCGGGTGTGGGGGCCATGGGCGGTCGAGGTCACCGACGCCCTGAGGGCGGGCGACAACGACATCGAGATCGTCGTGAGCGGCACGCTCGCCGGGTATCTCGACGACGCCTCGCCGACCCGCGCCGTCGCGGCGGGCCAGATACGCACGGGCCTGTTCGGCCCGGTCCGACTCGTCCAGTCCGACTCGTAGAGACCAGTACGACTGAAAAGGAAGTGAACCAGCGTTGCAGGTCACCACACCGGTCTTCGAACACCATCGGGAACCGCTCGGCATCGGCGAGCCCGAACCCCGGCTGAGCTGGCGCACCGCCACCGACGCCGAGGGCTGGCAGCAGACGGCGTACGAGGTGCGGGTGTGCGCCGAGGACGGCACCGAACTCGCCGCGCCCGGACGGGTGGAGTCCGCGGAGTCCGTGCTCGTCCCCTGGCCAGGACCGGCGCTGCGCTCCCGGCAGCGGGTGGCCGTACGGGTCCGGGTCTGGGGCACCGGCAGCGACGAGCCCTCCGCGTGGTCCGAACCCGCCCACGCCGAGACGGGGCTTCTGCTGCCCGAGGACTGGACGGCCCGCCCCATCACGTCCGGCCGGGCCCAGGCGGACGGACCGCACCCGGCCGACCTGCTGCGCCGCGAGTTCACCGTCCGCGGCCCTGTGGCCTCCGCGCGGCTGTACATCACCGCCTGCGGTGTGTACGAGGCCGAGCTCAACGGCGTACGGGTCGGCGACCACGTACTGGCCCCGGGGTGGACCTCGTACGCCCACCGGCTGCGCTACCAGACCTACGACGTGACCGATCTGCTGCGCGAGGGCGCGAACGCCGTCGGCGCGCTGCTGGGGGAGGGCTGGTACGCGGGCCGCATCGGCTTCAACGGCGGGCGGCGCGCGATCGGGGGCGAACGCACCTCGCTGCTGGCCCAGTTGGAGATCCGCTACGCCGACGGAACGTGCGAGACCGTGGCCACCGACCCCGACTGGCGGGCCGCCACCGGACCCGTGCTGCGCTCGGAGATCTACGACGGCGAGGTGTACGACGCCCGCCTGGAGCGGGACGGCTGGTCCCGCCCCGGCCATGACACCACCGGCTGGAGCCCGGTCGAGCAGACCGACCCGCCGGCCGGGGAGCTGGTGGCGCCGACCGGCCCGCCGGTCCGGCGCGTCCAGACCCTGGCGCCGACCGAGGTGATCACCACCCCGTCGGGCTGTACCGTCCTGGACTTCGGCCAGAACCTGGTGGGGCGGCTGCGCATCACGGTCAGCGGCCCGGCCGGGCACACCGTCACCCTGCGCCACGCCGAGGTACTGGAAGGCGGCGAACTGGGGGTGCGGCCGCTGCGCGAGGCCGAGGCCACCGACGTCTACACCCTGCGCGGCGAGGGCACCGAGACCTACGAACCGCGGTTCACCTTCCACGGCTTCCGCTACGCCGAGGTCACCGGCTGGCCCGGCCCGCTGGACCCGGCGGACGTACGGGCCGTGGTGGTGCACACCGACATGGCGCGCACCGGCTGGTTCTCCTGCTCCGAGCCGCTGGTGGAGCGGCTGCACGAGAACGTCGTATGGAGCATGCGCGGCAACTTCCTGGACATCCCCACCGACTGCCCACAGCGCGATGAACGCCTGGGCTGGACCGGCGACATCCAGGTGTTCGCGCCGACCGCCGCCTTCCTCTACGACTGCTCCGGCATGCTCGCCGGCTGGCTGCGCGACCTGTCCGCCGAACAGCTGGCCCACCCCGAGCAGGTGCCGCCGCTGGTGGTGCCCGATGTCATACCGCCGGAGTTCGAGCCCTTCCCCCGGGCGCAGGCCGTCTGGGCGGATGTCGCGGTGCTGCTGCCGTGGGTGCTCCACCAGCGCTTCGGCGACCTGGGGCTGCTGCGCGACCAGTACCCCAGCATGTGCGCCTGGGTGGAGACCGCCGCCCGGTACGCGCGCGAGGGCGGCGGGCTGTGGCGCGACCACCACCACCTGGGCGACTGGCTCGACCCGACGGCCCCGCCGGACCGCCCGGAAGCCGCCCGTACGGACGGCGATCTGGTGGCGGGCGCCTATCTGGTGCGCTCGGCCGAGGTGCTGGCCGAGACCGCCCGGCTGCTGGGCGAGGCGGACGACGCGGTCCGCTACGACGAGCTGGCGAAGGAGGCGCGGTCGGCCTTCCAGGAGGAGTTCGTGACCCCGGCCGGACGGCTGTCCTCCGACGCCCAGACCGCGTACGCGCTGGCGCTGTGCTTCGCGCTGCTGCCGACCGAGGATCAGCGGGCGGGGGCCGGGGCGCGGCTGGCCGCGATCGTGCGGGACGCGGACTTCCGGATCGCCACGGGGTTCGCGGGCACCCCGCTGATCTGCGATGCGCTGTGCGCGGCCGGTGAGCCGGAGCTCGCCTACCGGATGCTGCTTGAGCGGGGCTGCCCGTCCTGGCTGTACCCGGTCACCATGGGCGCGACCACCATCTGGGAGCGCTGGGACTCCATGCTGCCCGACGGCACCATCAACCCCGGCGAGATGACCTCCTTCAACCACTACGCGCTCGGCGCCGTCGCCGACTGGCTGCATCGCACCGTCGCCGGGCTGGCCCCGGCCGCCCCCGGCTGGCGGCGGCTGCGCATCGCGCCCGTCCCCGGCAGCGGGCTCGACCACGCCAAGGCCGCCCATCTGACCCCGTACGGGCGGGCCGAGGCGGGCTGGAGGTATGAGGGCGACCGGCTGGTCGTCGAGGTGCTGGTGCCGCCGAACACCCGGGCCGAGGTCCAGCTGCCGGGCGACGCGGAGCCGTTCGAGGTGGGCTCGGGGCGGCACACCTTCACACGGTGACCACGTCCACCTCGGGCAGGGCCCGGAAGGGCGCGAGCTGGTCATCGGTGGCGCCGCCGTCGGTGACCAGCGTCCAGGGCCCGGTCAGCGGGGCCCAGGCGGTGAAGGGCGACTGACCGAGTTTGCTGCTGTCGGCCAGTATGTACAGCTGTCCGCCGCGCCGGGCCATCAGCTCCTTGAGCGCGGTCTGCTGCAGGCTGGCCTCGCAGATGCCGAGCTTCGCGTCGAGGCCGTCGGCGCCCAGGAACACCTTGTCCGCGGTGAGGCGGGTCAGGGTCAGCTCGGCGAGTGGGCCGACGAAGCCCTGGCTGACGTGGCGCAGCGTACCGGCGAGCGTGATCAGCTCGATGCCGTCGGCCTCGGCCAGCTCCCGCAGGGCGGTCAGTCCGCTGGTGATGACGGTGAGTTCGGTCCGGCCGCGCAGATGGTGGGCGAGCCGTCCGGTGGTGGTGCCGGCGTCCAGGATGACGGTGTCGCCCTGGGCGATCCGGGCGGCCGCCCAGCGCCCGATGCGGTCCTTCTCGGCCACGGCCAGGCCGCTGCGCTGGCCGAGCGTCGGCTCGGCCGTATGGCCCGCGCTCATCGCGCCGCCGTAGGTGCGGGCGATGGTGCCCTGCTCGGTGAGCAGGGCCAGATCCCGGCGGATCGTGGACGGGGTGACCTCCAGGGAGCGGGCCAGTTCCTCGACGACGACGGTCCCGTCGGTCTGGATCATGCGGGCGATCAGCGCACGGCGATCCGGAGCCCGTAGCCTTCTGGGATCCTCCGCCCCGGCCGGCGCGGCCGTCGTGCGTGGTGTGCGCGAACTTGCCGGACTCATGCCTGTCATCCTCTCCGCGACTGGCCGCCACGACTGGCCGCGATTGGCGGGTTACCTTATCAGCCTGCGCATTACGCGCCATTTCTCCTGGGCGATTGTCCGGAGTCTTGCGTGTTGCGTGCAGTCATGCGAGCGTTTCGCTCACAACATGCATGAGGTGGGGAGCTGATGAGAGAAGCTGAGAGCATGACCAATTCCCCCGCCGATTCCCCCGCCGACTTCGCGGCCCGGCTGCGCGCACGCCGGCGGATCCTCGGCTACTGGGTCGTCCTCGACAACCCGGTCGGCACTGAACGCCTGGCCGGGCTCGGCTACGACTACGTCTGCGTGGACGCCCAGCACGGCCTCCTCGACTACAAGGGCACCCTCGGCGCGATGACCGCCATCGACGCGCGCGGCATCAGCGCCGGTATGGTCCGGGTCCCGGCCAACGACGGCTTCTGGATCGGCCAGGCCCTCGACGCCGGTGCACGCGGCGTGATCGTCCCCCTGGTCAACACCGCCGAGGAGGCGGCCGCCGCCGTCAGCGCCTGCCGCTATCCGCCGCACGGCGTGCGCAGCTACGGCCCGATGCGCTCGGGGCTGCGGGTGGGCCCGACCCCGGCCGAGGCGAACGAGCAGGTCGCCTGCATCGTGATGATCGAGACTGCCCAGGCGCTCGGCAACACCACGGAGATCTGCGCGACCGAAGGGCTCGACGGCGTCTACATCGGCCCCTCCGATCTGACCATCGCCCTGGGCGGCCGCACCTCCACCGACACTTCGGTCGCTGAAAAGTTCGAGGCGGCGCTCGCCAAGGTGGCCGAGGCGGCGAAGTCGGCGGGCATCGCGGCCGGGATCCACTGCCCGAACGGCGTCACGGCCGCCAGGCGGCTCGCCCAGGGCTTCACCTTCGCCACGGTCAGCAGCGACCTGGCCCATCTGGAGCAGGCCGCGGCCGGCCACCTCCGCGACGCCCGCGCCCACGACTGACCGCCACTGCCTACTGGCGCTCATCTTCGCCGAGTGCCGTGAGCAACTGCCCGACCAGGGGGTTCGGGTCGTTTCTGCGCCAGGCGACGGCGACCCGGGTGCGGGCGGTGCCGGGCCTGACCGCGCGGAAGGCGACGCCCCTGAGGCGGATGCGCCGGATGCTCGCCGGGGCGAGGGAGACACCCAGGCCGGTTTCCACGAGGGCGCACACCGTCTGCCACTCCACTGCGTGCTGGGCCACCCGGGGGGTGAAGCCCGCCGCCGTACACAGGCCGGTGATCCGGTCGTACAGCCCGGGGCCGACCTCGCGGGGCAGCAGTACGAAGGGTGAGTCGGCCAACTGCGCTGTCTCCACGGTCCGCCCGGCGGCCAGGGGGTGGGTGGACGGCAGTACGGCCACAAAGGGCTCGCTGAGTATGGTCTCGAAGCCGAGGTCCGGCTCGTCGGTGGGGGGCTCGCGGAGCAGGCCGACATCGATGCTCTTGTCGCGCAGGGCGGCGATCTGCGGCGCGGTGGTCATCTCGTGGATGTTCAGCCGCACTTCGGGAAACCGTTGCCGAAAGGTGCGCAGCAGGCCGGGCAGGACGGTCAGGGCGAGGGAGGCGGCGAAGCCGATCCGCAGAGAGCCGGCCCGGCCGTTGCCGACGGCGCGGGCCGCGGCCAGGCCGTCGGCGAGGCCGCCGAGGGCCCGCCGGGCGGCGGGCAGCAGTTCGCGGCCCGCCGGGGTGAGGGCCACGCGTCCTGGCTCGCGGCTGAACAGGGCGTGGCCCACCTTGCTCTCCAGGCGCGCGATCTGCTGGCTCAGCGGTGGCTGGGCGATGCCCAGGCGGGTGGCCGCACGGCCGAAGTGGAGTTCCTCGGCGAGCTCGACGAAGGCGTACAGCTGGGGCAGGGGGAGTTCGGGGCGCTCCATACGCCTAGAGATATCAGCTTATGCCTGTGCTCGTATTAGACGTATCAATGCTGGTCGCTTAGCGTGCGGCGGATGACGGAGCGACGTGCGATCCTCAGCGGCTCGACCTTTGAGGAGCAGATCGGCTATGCCCGCGCCGTGGTCGACGGCGACTGGGTGCATGTGTCCGGGACGACCGGATTCGACTACACCACGATGACCATCTCCGACGATGTGGTGGTCCAGGCCGAGCAGTGTCTGCGCAATATCGGGGCCGCGCTGGCCGAGGCGGGGTGCACCTTCGCCGATGTGGTGCGGGTGCGCTATCTGCTGCCCGACCGGGCCGACTTCGAGCCCTGCTGGCCGGTTCTGCGCCGCCGCTTCGGCGAGGTCCGGCCGGCCGCCTCGATGCTCATGTGCGGTCTCGCCGACCCCCGGATGAAGATCGAGATCGAGGTGTACGCGCGGCGCACCACCGCGTAACGCCTAACCCGCCGCGCCCTCCACCCGCAGGGGAATGCTCGCCGGGCCCGGCCGCCGCGGCAGCAGTATCGTGCGCAGCGCCACCGTGGGGGTCAGCAGCCGGGACGGCGGCGCGGCGAGATGGGTGACGTCGCGGAAGGCGGCCCCGACGGTCGGGTCATGTGTCGCCCGAGCCGCCAGCCGGCCGAAGTACCAGGTCTGCAGCCGCTCGGCCGTCCTCGGGGAAGTGGCGTCGGCGCCCTCGGAGTACGGGCGGTCCGCCCCCGCGGCGGTCAGCCACGCGGTCTCGCTCGCGCGGGCGACGGCGCGCTGGGCCGCGGCCGCGAAGCCGGGGCGGCGCGGACCGCCGTCGGTCAGGCATTCGCGCAGGGCCAGTCCGCTCAGGACGGCCACCGACATGCCCTGCCCGTAAATCGGATTGAACGTGCAGGCGGCGTCCGAGACCGCGACGAACCCCTCGGGGACGCCGCCGGGGGCGTGATAGTCGCGGCGGCGGTTGGCGGTGTCGCGGTAGGCGTACGGCGGGGACACCGCTTCGCAGGTCCCCAGGTGGTCCAGCAGATACGGTTCGTCGAGCGAGGCCACGAAGTCGGGTACCGCCGAACCGTCGGTCGGCGGGTGGTGGCCGCGCACCCCGGCGAGGGTCAGCAGCCGGTTGCCGCCCTCGACGGGCGACCACGCCGCGCCACGCGGAAGAGCGGGCCTGGGCTCGAGGACCACGGCCGTGCGGAGCGGCTCGGCGGGCCGGAGCATCTGGGTGGAGTAGCCGACTCCGGCGTCGATCACCTCCTCGCGCGGCGCCGGGCGGCCGAGTTCCGTAAGCCACCGCGGAGCGCGCGAGCCACGTCCGGAGGCATCGACGACCAGCTCGGCGGGCAGCTCGCGCTCGGCGTGCCCGGCATCGCGCGAGCGCACGCGGACGCCGGTCACCCGGTCCGCGCCGCCGAGAAGCCCGACCGCCTCCCACGCCTGTAACACCTCCACCCGGGTCCCGGACTCGGCGGCCCTGGCAAGGACCTGGGTCCGTACGGTGGCGTCCAGGAGCGGGCGGGTGCAGTTGATCACGGCGTGTCTGCCCTCGTGCAGACGGCGGTGCCAGCCGTGCGGGGTCCTGGTGAGCACATCGCGCGGCGCCTCCATACGGCGCGCTCCGGCCGCTTCCAGCTCCGCGACGGTCCCGGGCAGCAGCTTCTCCAGGGCCCGCTGCCCGCCGGAGAGAAAGACGTGCAGATGGCGGCCCTGGGGCACCCCTTTACGGAACACCGGCTGTTCCGGGTAGCGGTCGCGCTCGATGACGGTCACCGTCTCCACGTGCCCGAGCAGCGCCGCCACCGCCAGCGTTCCGGCCAGACCGCCGCCCACCACCACCGCGCCGCCGCCCATACCGCACCCCTCGTCGTGCCGTTTTGATCAGTACGGCCCAAGCCTGAGGTGCCTGGCTTGGGCCGTCAACGGCGCATGGTGGGGCGCGTGTCGAATCAGCCGCGGGGGCTCAGGGTCGGTCTCAGGGCCGGCCTCAGGGCTCGACGACGATCTTCCGGCCCTGTCCCGCGCGGAACTGGTCGAGCGCCTGCGGGTACTGCTCAAGCGGCAGCCGGTCGCTGATGAAGACCTTCGGGTCGAGCACCCCGGTCGCGAACAGCTGGGCCGCGCGCTCATAGCTGTGCAGCACGGCCATGGAGCCGGTGATGGTGATCTCCTGGTTGTAGATCTTGTACGGCTCGATCACGGCCTTGGTCGCGTAGTCGGAGACCCCGAACTGCAGGAACGTCCCCGCCTTGGCGACGCGGCCGAGCCCGTCCTGGATCGCGGCCTGGTTGCCCGTCGCGTCGATGACCACGTCCCAGCCGCGCGGCTGGTCGAGCTCATCGGCCGAGGCGGCGGAGCGGGTGCAGCCGAGCTGGTTCGCGGTGGCGAGCCGGTCGGGGTTGATGTCCAGGACGTCGACGCTCGCGGCCCCGGTGCGCTTGGCCAGCTCCAGCATCATCAGGCCCATGGTGCCGGAGCCGTAGATCAGCACCTCGTTGGCCAGCCTGCTGTTCAGCACGTCGTAGCCGCGTACCGCGCAGGACAGCGGCTCGATGAGCGCCGCGTCCGCCACGTCCACATGCTCGGGCAGCCGTACGCAGTTGGCCACCGGCGCCACGGCGAACTCCGCGGCGCCGCCGGGCACGCTGACCCCGATGGCGTTCCAGCGGTCGCAGAGGTTTCCCCGGCCGATACGGCAGTAGCGGCACTCATGGCAGTAGAGGGACGGGTCGACGGCGACCCGGTCGCCCACCGCCACCTCGGTGACCTCGCTGCCGATGCCGACGACCTCGCCGGCGAACTCGTGTCCGGGGACGATCGGCAGGGTGGGGGCGAACTCCCCCTGGAGGATGTGCAGATCGGTGCCGCACAGCCCGCAGGCCGCCACATCGATGACCACGTCGCGCGGCCCGGGGGTGGGGTCGGGGACGGTGGCGACGCTGACCTTGCCGGGGGCTTCGATGACGGCGGCCCTCATTTGACTGCTCCTAGCGAGAGGCCCTGGACCAGCTTGTCCTGGGCGGCGAAACCGGCGGCGAGCACCGGGAGGGAAATGACGATGGAGGCCGCGCACACCTGCGCCAGGAACAGGCCCTGGCTGGTGACGAAGCTGGTCAGGAACGCCGGTGCGGTCTGCGCGACCACGCCGGTGAGCACATTGGCGAACAACAACTCGTTCCAGCTGAAGATGAAGCAGATCAGCGAGGTGGCGGCGATCCCGGGCCCGGCGATCGGGGCGACGACCCGAAGCAGCACGGTCGGCAGCTTCGCCCCGTCCATCTGGGCCGCCTCGATGATGGACACCGGGATATCGGAGAGGAAGGACTGCATCATCCACACCGCGATCGGCAGGTTCATCGAGGTGTAGAGGATGACCAGCAGCCAGATGTTGTCCAGGAAACCGGTGTTCTTGGCGAACAGATACACCGGCAGCAGCCCGGCCACCACCGGAAGCATCTTGGTGGACAGGAAGAAGAACATCACATCCGTCCACTTGCGCACCGGCCGGATGGACAGCGCGTACGCCGCGGGCAGCGCCAGGACCAGCACGAAGAGGGTGGAGAACAGGCTGGCGCCCAGCGAGTTGAGCAGCGGTGGCCAGGGGTCGGCCCCGCCGTTCACCCCGAAGAACTCGCGGTAGCCGTCGAGGGTGAGCGGGGCGGTCAGGGACGGCGGGTTGGTGGCGGCGTCGGCCTCGGAGTGGAACGAGGTCAGCGCCATCCAGGCGACGGGCAGGGCGAAGAAGATACCGGTCAGCCAGGCCAGCAGGCCAAGCGCGGCGCCGCGGCGGCGGGCCTTGCGGGCGGCCGGCGGGTCGGCGGTCACGGGGGCCGTCGGGGCCGTGGCGGTCAAGGAGGTCATGCGCGGGACGCCTCCTCACGGAACAGGGACGACACCACGCGCAGCGCGAAGGTGGCGATGATGATCGTGCCGATCACCACCAGCACACCCGCGGCGGATGCCTGCCCGTACTCGTGGGCGTTGTAGAAGGTCTCGTAGATGGTGTACGGGAGGTTGGCCGTGTCCAGTCCGCCCCGGGTGATGGTGAACACCGCGTCGAAGTTCTGCACGATGTAGATCGAGCCCAGCAGGGTGCCCAGCTCCAGATAGCGCCGCAGATGCGGCAGGGTCAGATAGCGGAAGATCTGGAAGTTGCTCGCGCCGTCCAGCCGGGCCGCCTCGATCATCTCCAGGGGGCGGCCCTGCAGCCCGGCCAGCAGGATCAGCATCATGAACGGCGTCCACTGCCACACCAGCGAGGCCTCGACCGCGAGCATCGGCATATCGGAGACCCATTCCGGCTGGGGCGGGTTGTCCATGCCGAACAGATCGCCCACCCAGCTGAGCGCGCCGTTGAACAGCCCGTACTCCGGGTTGTACAGGGCGTGCTTCCACAGCAGCGCGGACGCCACGGGGACCAGCAGGAACGGCGCGATGAGCATGGTGCGCACCAGCCCCCGGCCACGGAACTTACGGTCCATCAGCAGCGCCAGCATCAGCCCGAGCACCACGCTCACGATGACCACGGTGGCGGTCAGCAGCACGGTGGTGACGATCGATTCGCGCAGCGCCTCGTCGCTCGCCGCCGAGGTGTAGTTGGACAGACCGGCGAACTCGCGCTCATCGGGCTTGAGCGAGTTCCAGTCGAAGAGGGAGATCACCAAGGTCGCCACGAACGGCAGCTGGGTGACCGCGATCAGAAAGATCAGGGCGGGCATCAGTGGCGCCCGGGTGGCCCAGGCACGGGCCGCACTGGGCTTCCGCGGGGCGCGCCGGGGCGGGGCGGCCACGGTCGGGGGCGGTCCGCTGCGCACGGGCGTCGCCGTGAGTGGATTAGTCATCTTGGTACTCCTCGCCCACCTTCTCGGCCAGCTTCTGCGACTTCTTGAGTGCCGACTCGACGGACTGTTTTCCGGCGATGGCGGCGCTGATCTCTTGGGCGACCTTGGTCCCGAGGTCGGAGAACTCGGGGATGTCGACGAACTGGATGCCGATGGTCGGCCGCGGCTGCACACCCGGGTCGCGCGGATTGGTGCTGGTGATGGACTGCCGGGTGACCTCGGAGAAGGTGCCGGCCGCCTTGCGGTACTCCGGGTTGGCGTAGGTGGAGGCCCGCTTGCCCGCGGGCGCGCTGGACCAGCCGTATGTCTTGCCGACCAGGGCCTCGTACTTCTTGCTGGAGGCCCAGGAGACGAACTTCCACGCGTTGTCGCTGTTACGGGACGCCTTCTGCACGCCCCACGCCCAGGTGTAGAGCCACCCGGAGCTCTTGGTCTTCACCACCGGCGCCTGGACATAGCCGATCTTGCCCCGTACGGGCGACTTGGTGCCCTCCAGCGAACCGGCCGCGGAGGTGGCGTCGTACCACATGGCCGTCTTGCCCTGGGTGAGGTTGTTCAGGCACTCGGCGAAGCCCGACTGGGCCGCTCCGGATTCGCCGTGCTTGCGCACCAGGTCGACGTAGAACTCGGTGGCCGCGGTGAACTCGGGGGAGGTGAGCTGCGCCTTCCAGTCCTTGGTGAACCAGGTGCCGCCGAAGGTGTTCACGACCGTGGTGAGCGGGGCCATCAGCTCACCCCAGCCGGGCAGCCCGCGCAGACAGATGCCCTTCATCCCCTTGCGGGCGCCGTCCACCTTGGCCGCGAGGTCCGCGACCTGCTGCCAGGTGGGGTGCTCGGGCATCTTCAGGTTCTTCTCGGCGAACACGTCCTTGCGGTACATCAGGAAGGACGACTCACCGTAGAACGGCTGGGCGTACAACTTGCCGTCGTCGGCGGTCAGGGACTGCCGCATCGAGGGCAGGATGTCCTTCTGGTCGAACGCCCGGTCGTCGGCGACATGGTCGTCCAGCGGCAGCAGCCAGCCGTTCTTGGCGTAGAACGGCACCTCGAAGTTGCTGATGGTGGCGACGTCGTACTGGCCGGCCTGATTGGAGAAGTCCTGGCTTATCTTGTCGCGGACGTCGTTCTCGGGCATCACCGTGAAGTTGACCCGGATGCCCGTTTCCTTGGTGAAATGCTTGGCGGTGAGCTTCTGCAGATCCATCATCTGCGGGTTGTTCACCATCAGGACGTTGATGGTCTTGCCACCGGAACCACCGCCCCCCATACCGGCGCACCCCGCGAGGAGCGCCCCCGCGGCCATGGCCACGACCGGTATCCGGGCAGCACGAAGTGTCAGGATGGGCATAACGGGTCCAATCGAAGGAACAGTTGAAGAAGTGGGGGAGAAGCGAGGGGAAGTGAGGGGGAGTCAGAAGAACGGAGACGGGGGCGTCAGACCCGGATGATCTGCGGGCCCAGCAGCGAGTAGCGGTTGGCCTCGGTCAGCGGGAGCCCGGTGTCCGTCACGATCGTCTCGAAGTCCGATACATCGGCGAAGCGGCAGAAGCTGACGGCCCCGAACTTGTTGTGCACCCCGGAGAACACTCTGCGCCGGGACACCTTGACCACCCGCGCCTTGACCTCGCTCACCGCCGGATCGGGCGTGGTGAGCCCGTACTGCCGGGAGATGCCGTTGGCGCCGATGAACGCCAGGTCGATGACGAAGCCCGAGAGCATATGGGTGGCCCAGTGATCGACGGTGGCCATGGTGCCACCGCGCACCCGGCCGCCCAGCAGCAGCACGGTGGTGTTCTCGCGGGTGGCCAGGCCACTCGCGGCCGACAGCGAGGCGGTGATCACCGTGAGCGGACGGTCCCGGGGCAGGGCCTCCGCGATCAGCTGGGGGGTGAAGCCCTCGTCGATGAACACGGTCTCGGCGTCGCCGAGCAGATCCGCGGCGGCCGCCGCGATCCGCGACTTCTCCGGGACGTGCATGGTGGTGCGGAAGGCGAGGGTGGTCTCAAAACCGGCGCTCTCCACGGGGTACGCCCCGCCATGGGTGCGCCGCACAAGACCGTGGTCCTCCAGCACCCGCAAATCGCGCCGCACGGTCTCCTTGGAGACCCCGAGGTCCGCGGCGAGCTTCCCGACATCGACGGACCCCGAGCGCCGGGCCGCGTCGAGGATCTCCCGACGGCGTTCCTCCGCGTCCACACCGCACCTCCTGCCTGCTGCTGACTTGCGTGGCAGTTTTACAAACGGGCAACACGGCCGCCAGTGGCGGCGCAGGGCGGATCGTGCCCGGCTGCGTCCGTTGCAGGACCGTTGTCTTGCCTGGTCGGCCGGGGTGCGGGGAGCGGTGGTTGCGCGGTGGGGTGACCGAAGACGCGCCCGGCCTGCCCGTTCGCTGCCCGTTTTTGGAAAATGGGCATGAACGGAGCCCGGCCGGGCGCGTTCAGAGACTAGGGAAAGCCCGTTCGGGCATGTGCTAGGAGGCTGAGAGCGCTCCTGAGGCGTCGAGGATGCGGCTCGCCACATTGACGGAGTCGACGAGCGGGTGCACGGCGAGCGCGCGGAGGGCCGCGGCGCGGGCGGCCGGGCCGTGCGAGGTGGCCGAGGCGATCGTGGCACGTTCCACGGCCTTGAGCGAGAGCATCAGCCCGAGCTGGTCCGGCGCCACGGGCCCGGCGGCCAGCGGGCGCGCCCCGCCCGCGTCGACCAGACAGGGGACCTCCACCACGGCGTCCGCGTCAAGACCGGGGACCGCGGTGCGGTTGCGTACGTTGAGGATCAGTGTGGCCCGCTCGTCGCGGGCGATGGCCCGCATGATGGCCAGCGCGATCCGGTCGTAGCCACCGCCGTCCAGGTCGCAGGAGTCCCGCTGCCAGCCGCCGCTCGCCTCCCGGCTCTCGGCCATGTACGTGGCCTCGCGCTCCATACGGGTCCGCTCCCACAGCTCCAGCGCCCCGGCCCCGCCGGCCCCCTTGGCCGTTCCCGCCGCCGCGGCCTCGGCGTAGAAGCCCGCCTGCTGGTCGCGCAGGAACTCCCCGCGGGTGGCCGGGGCCTGCCGGATGGCGCTCACCGCCTCCCGGTTGAAGTAGTAGTAGTGCAGATACTCGTTGGGCAGGGCGCCCAGTGCCTGAAGCCACGGCGCGCCGAAGAGCTTGCCCTCCTCGAAGGACTCCAGGGCCGCGGTGTCCGCCATCAGCTCGGGCAGCCGGTCCCGCCCGTCCACGATCACCCCGCGCAGCCAGCCCAGGTGGTTGAGGCCCACATAGTCGTAACTGGCCCGGCCCGGGTCGGCGCCCAGCGCCCGCGCGGCGCGGCGGCACAGCCCGACCGGGGAGTCACAGATGCCGATCACCCGGTCGCCGAGCACCCGCTGCATCGCCTCGGTGACCATGCCGGCCGGGTTGGTGAAGTTGATGACCCAGGCGTCGGGGGCCACGGCGGCGATCCGCTCGGCGATCTCCAGCGCCACCGGCAGGGTGCGCAGCCCGTACAGCACCCCGCCGGCGCCCACCGTCTCCTGGCCGAGGACGCCCTCGGCCAGTGGGACGCGCTCATCGCGCGCCCGGCCGGCCAGGCCGCCGACGCGGATGGCGGAGAAGATGAAGTCGGCGCCGCGCAGCGCGTCGTCGAGGTCGGTGGTGGCGCGGACGGCGGGTGCGCCGGGGCGGCCGGCGGCCTGTTCGGCCAGTACGGCCCCGATCGCGTCCAGCCGGCCGCGGTCGGTGTCGAACAGGACCAGCTCGGTGCAGCGCCCGGCGGCGTCCCCGCTGTCGTCCAGCAGCGCCCGGTACACCAGCGGCATACGGAATCCGCCGCCGCCCAGCACAGTCAGCCTCATACGGTCACTACCTCCACACCGGCCTCGCGGAACACCTCGAGGGTCGCCGGGTCTGATGTCTCGTTGGTGATCAGGGTGTCGATCTGCTGCGGCCCGCAGATCCGGGCGAGCCCGGTGTCGCCGGGGAACTTGCCGGCGGTGGCCAGCAGCACCACCTCGCGGGACGAGGCGAGCATGGCCCGTTTGACGGGCACCTCCACATGCGTGCTGTCCAGCACGCTTCCGTCGGGCAGCACCCCGCTGGCGCCGAGGAAGAGACGGCCGACGTGCAGCTGGCGGATGTTGGACTCGGTGAGGAAGCCGACCACGGACCGGTAGTTGCTGCGCACCTGTCCGCCCAGCAGGATCAAGGTGACCTCCGGGTCGTCGCGCAGCTCGTCATAGACGGCGAGGTTGCTGGTGACGATGGTGACCGGGCGGCCGCGCAGCAGCTTGGCGAGCTGGAGTGTGGTGGTGCCGATGTCCAGGAGCACCACGTCCCCGTCGGCGATCAGCCGGGCGGCCCGCCGGGCGACGGCCGTCTTGTGGGCCAGGTCGTCGACCGCCACCTCGCCGAAGGGCCGCTCCTCGTCCGGCTGGGGGGTGGCCACCGCGCCGCCGTAGACCCGGGTGAGCCGGCCGGCCCGGCCCAGCTCGGTCAGATCCCGGCGGGCGGTGGCCTCGCTGACCCCGAGCCGCTTGGCGATCTCGCCGATGGGCAGCACGCCCTCGTCACCGAGGATGCTCAGCAGCTTCTCGTGCCGGGTCTCTCGCAGCATGTCGGCAAACGTACTCCACGTGAGCGGGTTTGCGCGAGTGTGACCGACCTCTTGCATTCGTTGGCTGGGCCATGCAAGGTGTCGCTCACGCAGACACCCCCTGCGCAGCATGACCAAGACATAGCGAACACCTCTGCGAACACCTCGCGAACAGCGCGAGAACACCGCGATGAACAGGAAGGGCGCACCGGTGAGCACTGCCGGAACCGCAGATTCCATAGACCCGCTGGCCGCCCTGCGCGCCCCCGGAGACCCCGAGCACGACGTCTATCTCACCGGCACCGTGTTCCTCGACATCATCTTCACCGGCCTCGACCACGCCCCGGTGCGCGGCACCGAGACCTGGGCGCGCGGCATGGGCTCCAGCCCCGGCGGCATCGCCAACATGGCCACCGCCCTCGCCCGGCTCGGCCTGCACACCACCCTCGCCGCGGCCTTCGGCGCCGATGTGTACGGCGACTACTGCTGGGAGTCCCTGGCCAGTGGCGAGGGCGTGGACCTCAGCCACTCCCGGCGGCTGCCCGGCTGGCACTCGCCGGTCACCGTGTCCATGGCGTACGACGGCGAGCGCACCATGGTCACCCACGAACACCCGGCGCCGCCGCCCGCCACTCACACCACACCGCCGCCCTCCCGCGCCTGTGTCACCGCCTTCGAGCCGGGGCGGCAGGAGGACTGGGTGCGCCAGGCGCACCACCAGGGCAGCCGGATCTTCGCCGACGTGGGCTGGGACGACTCAGGACGCTGGGACCTGGCCGCGCTGCCCGACCTCGCGTACGCCCACGCCTTTTTGCCCAACGCGGCCGAGGCACAGCGCTACACCCGCACCGACACCCCCGAGCAGGCCGTACGGGCGCTGGCCGACCTGGTGCCCATCGCGGTGGTCACCCGGGGCGCCGAAGGGGCCGTGGCCATCGACTCGCTCACCGGGGAGAGCGCCGAGGTGCCCGGGCTGCCCGTGGCCGCGCTCGACCCGACCGGGGCCGGCGATGTGTTCGTGGCGGGCTTCATGACCGGCACCCTCGCGGGCTGGCCGCTCGCCGAACGGCTCGCCTTCGCCAACCTCACCGCCGCCCTCTCGGTCCAGCACTTCGGCGGCTCGCTGGCCGCCCCGGGCTGGGCGGAGGTGGCCGCGTGGTGGGCACTGACCTCCCAGGCCGCCGACGACGGCGCGGCGTGCGGCGAACTGGCCCACCGCTACGGGTTCTTGAACGAGCTGATTCCGGCCGGGGTGCGCGAGTGGCCGCGCCTGCGGGCCCTGCCCACCATCGGCTTCCGGGGCGCGTGACGATGCCCGCGGGTCCACGGATACGTCTGAAGGAGATCTTCATGGGATTCCCCAGTACCGGCTCGCGCCGGATACGCCGGAGGGCTGTGCCGGTCCTGCTCACCGCCGGGCTCGCGCTGGTGGCCACGGCCTGTGTGCCGGGCACCGACGGATCGCAGGCCTACGGCCCGGGCAACGGCCCCGCCGTCGCCGTACCGGATCCGGCCAAGGCCGGGAAGGTCACGCTGACGGTCTGGGACCAGGAGATCCGGGGCGGCACCAACGGGGAACTGCAGCAGCTCAACAAGGAGTTCGAGCGCAAGTACCCCAATGTGAGGATCAAGCGGGTGGCGCGCAGCTTCAACGACCTCAAGACCACCCTCAAGCTCGCCCTCTCCGGCAACAACCCGCCCGATGTGATCCAGGCCAACCAGGGCTACCCGGACATGGTGTCCTTCGTCCAGGCCGGGCTGCTCGCCCCGCTCGACAACTACGCCGGGATCTACGCCTGGAACACCCGCTACCCGAACACGCTGCTCAACCTCAACCGGGTCTCCGCCGACGGCACGGACTTCGGCACCGGCCGGCTCTACGGCATATCCCAGACCGGTGAGTACGTGGGCATCTACTACAACAAGGACGTGCTGGCGAAGGCCGGCGTCGAACCGCCCAAGACCTGGGGCGAGTTCACCGCGAGCCTCCCGCGCCTCAAGGACCGCGGCAAGCTGCCCATCCAGTTCGGAAACCTGGACAAGTACCCGGCCATCCACACCTTCGGCGTACTCCAGGACCAGCTCGCCGCCACTGAGGTCCGCGACACCGTACTCGGCCGCGGCACCGGCTTCGACACCGCCGCCACCAAGGGCGCGGCGGCCACCCTCGCCGACTGGACGGAGCGCGGCTACCTCCCCAAGGGCTCCAACGGGCTCGGCTACGACGACGCCGCCAAGAAGTTCTCCTCCGGCGACGGCGGCTATCTGCTGACCGGCACCTGGCTGCTGGCCGACCTGAAGAAGGCCATGGGCGACAAGCTCGGCCTGATGGTCCCGCCCCCCGCCTCGGCCGGCGGCGCCCCCGTCACCACCGGCGGCCAGGGGCTCGCCTGGTCGATCACCTCCCGCTCCAAGCACCCCGAAGTCGCCGCCGCCTACCTCGACTTCATCACCAACAAGCACGCGGCCGATGTGATGACCGAGAACGGTGTGCTGCCCGCCGTGCCCGGAGCCGCCGCCGAGCGGGTGGACCCGGACACCGTGGACGGCCAGATGATCGCCGGATGGAAGCGGCTGAGCGCGGCCGACGGTCTGGTCCCGTACCTCGACTACTCCAGCCCCACCTTCTTCGACACCATCACCGCGGCCCTCCAGGGCGTCATCAGCGGCAAGACCTCGCCCGAGAAGTTCGCCACCACCCTGCAACAGGACTACGGCGCCTTCATGAAGAAACAGCGTGAGCGCCACGCGGCCACCCCCGCCCCGGCGGAGCCGAAATGAAGAACCCTCTCTCCGCGGCCGCGTACCGGCGGCGGGCGCCGGGCGAGCCCCGCGCCATCGGCTATCTCTACATCCTGCCCGCCCTCGTCCTGTACGCCGCCTTCCTGCTCTACCCCTTCGGCCAGTCGGTCTGGCTGTCGTTCGTGCACTGGGACGGTCTGACCGTCGCCACCCCCGCGGGGTTCGACAACTACCGCGACCTGTTCACCGACCCCGCGCTGCGCGCCCCCTTCGCCCACGCCCTGCTGCTGCTCGTCTTCTACTCGGCCCTGCCGGTGGTCATCGGGCTGCTGCTGGCCGCCCTGATGTCCCGCGCCCGGGTCCGCGGTATGACCTTCTTCCGTACGGTCCTCTTCCTGCCCCAGGTCCTCGCGCTGATCGTGGTCGGCGTCGCCTGGCGCTCGATCCTCGCCCCGGACGGGCTGCTCAACGACACGCTCCACGCGGTCGGCCTCGGCTCCCTCGCCCGCCCCTGGCTCGGCGACTACGACTGGGCCCTGCCCGCCGTCGGCATCGTCGGCACCTGGGTCGGCACCGGGCTTTGCATGGTCCTCTTCCTGGCGGGCGCCCAGCGCATCCCGCGCGAGCTGTACGAGGCGGCCCGGATGGACGGCGCCGGGCCGGTGCGGGAGTTCTTCTCCGTCACCCTGCCCGGGCTGCGGCCGCAGATCGCGGTCGCGCTGACCCTGACGATCGTGGCGGGGCTACGCAACTTCGACCTCATCTACATCACCACCAGCGGCGGCCCCGGCAACTCCACCTCCGTACCCGCCTACGAGGTCTACCACCGGGCGTTCGAGACCAACCAGGTCGGCTCGGCCGCCGCCGTGGGGGTGGCCCTCACGGTCCTGATCTTCGTCCTGACCGTCACGGTCTCCCGGCTCGTGGAAGGGCGGCGGTCATGACCACACGCCTCGAACGCACTGTCACCTACGGCATCCTCGCCCTCTTCTCGGTCATCGCGCTCACCCCGGTCATCGGCATCCTCTCCACCGCCTTCGGCTCCCAGGACTCCCTGGACACCGGCTTCTCGCTGCCCGAGGGCGGACTGCACTGGAGCAACTTCGCCGACGCCTGGAACCGCGGCCACTTCGGCACCTACCTCGGCAACTCGGTCCTGGTGACCGTGGCCGTGGTGGCGGCCACCACCGTGCTGGCCGTACTCGCCGCCTACGCCTTCGGGGTGATGCGCTTCCCCGGCTCCACGGTGCTGTTCTACCTCTTCGTGATCGGCCTGACGCTGCCCCAGGAGGCGCTGGTCGTACCGCTCTACTTCGATCTCCGGTACGCCGAGCTCACCGACACCTACTGGGCGCTGATCCTGCCGCAGACCGCGCAGTCCCTCGCCTTCGGCGTCTTCTGGATGCGGACGTACTTCCGGGGCAGCGCGCGGTCGGTGATCGAGGCGGCCCGGCTCGACGGCGCGAACACCTGGACCACGCTGTGGCGGGTCCTGGTGCCCATGGGCCGCCCGGCGATCTCCACCATGGTGGTCATCACCTTCATGTGGACCTGGAACGAATTCCTGATGGCGCTGGTCATGGTCAGCGACGAGGCCCACCGCACGGTCCCGCTCGGCCTGGCCTTCTTCCAGGGGCAGCACAGCTCCGACGCGGCGCTGCTCGCGGCGGCCTCGGTGCTCATCGCGCTGCCGGTGGTGGTCGTCTATGTGGCCCTGCAGCGCCGGTTCATCGAGGGCATGCTGGGCGGCGCGGTCAAGGAGTGAGCACACCTCCGGGGGCGCGTCACAGATCGGGGGTACGGCTCACCTCGCGGCCGCGCCGCGCCACGGCCCGGGCGAAGACCACGGCGTCGTGGACGGCCGCTCCGCCCGGGTCGTTGTTGAAGTACGCGTAGACATCGCCGCGCTCGGGCCAGGCGTCGGCCACCCGGCGAGCCCAGGCGGTCAGCGACTGGTGGCTGTAGCGCGGCGCCGGCCTGGCCAGCCCGTGGTGGAAACGGACATAGCCCCACGTGGCCGTGCGCCACAGCGGGGTCACCGGCCGGGAGGCGGCGTCCGCCCAGCACAGCGCCGCGCCCCGGCGCTCCAGCACCCCCCGGACCTCGTCGGTCCACCATGAGTCGTGGCGGGGCTCGACGGCCACCCGCGTCCCGGCGGGGAAGCAGCCGAGCGCGGTGTCCAGCAGCTTGCTGTCGGCGCGCAGGGTGGGCGGCAGCTGCAGCAGCACGGGGCCCAGCCGGTCGCCCAGGCCCTCGGCGTGCGACATCAGCCGCGCCACCGGCTCCTCGGGGTCGCGGAGCCGCTTGATGTGGGTGAGATAGCGGCTGGCCTTGAGGGCCATCACAAACCCGGCGGGGGTGCGCTCCCGCCAGGTGGCGAACTGTTCGCGGGTGGGCAGCCGGTAGAAGGCGTTGTTGGACTCGACGGTGGCGAACCCCCGCGCGTACTCCTCCAGCCACAGCCGCTGTGGGCAGTCGGACGGATACAGCACGTCGCGCCAGTCCTTGTACTGCCACCCCGAGGTGCCGACGAGGACCGTCATGCTTCACCCGGATGCCAGGGCGGCCACTGGCCCGGCCGGTCGACCCAGTGGACCTGCTCGGGGTCGTCCAGGTCGATGTCCGGGAACAGCCGTCGCACCCGCGGCTCGAACTCCTCCCGCTCCAGCGGCTCCCAGCCCAGGCCGCGCAGCCACACCCGCCGGTATCTGGTGTCCGCGTCGTACGCGGCCACGAAGACGAGATGGCCGGACTCGCTCGGATCCGTGGCGTTCTCCATGGTTCCAGGGTGGGCCGCCCCGGCCCGCTCGCGCGCGCCGACGCGGCCGACCGGGTCCCTGCCGGATTGCGCATGGGGGAATCTTCGGGTGGAGTCGTAAGAGCGGGGTCTCCCTGTACCAGGGGGTGAGTCATGATCTTCGTCGACCGCGTGGACGCCGGGCGGCGGCTGGCGGCCCGGCTGTCCCCCCTGAGCGGCGAGGACCCCGTGGTGCTCGGGCTGCCGCGGGGCGGGGTGCCGGTGGCCTTCGAGGTGGCGCGGGAGCTGAAGGCGCCCCTGGACGTGATCATCGTCCGCAAGCTCGGCGTCCCCTTCCACCGCGAGCTGGGCTTCGGCGCCATCGGCGAGGGCGGGGTGCGGGTGGTGCACGACGCGATCGTACGGATGAGCCGGGCGCGCAAAGAGGAGCTTGAGGAGGTGGAGCGAACCGAGGAAGAGGAGCTCGCACGGCAGGCGCGGCGGTTCCGGCGCGACCGGCCGCGGTTCGCGGTCGGCGGCCGGACGGTGATCGTCGTGGACGACGGGATCGCCACCGGTGCCACGGCACGGGCGGCCTGCCGGGTCGCCCGTGCCCAGGGCGCGGCCCGGGTGGTGCTGGCGGTCCCGGTCGCGCCGCCGGACGCGGCCGAGGCGCTGCGGCAGGACGCGGACGACGTGGTGTGTCTGTCCACCCCCGCGGAGTTCTCGGCGGTCGGCGAATGGTACGAGGACTTCTCCCAGACCAGCGACGCCGAGGTCGTGGAGCTGCTCTCCCGGTCGACCGGGATGCCGGGTCAGGCGCATCCTGGTAAATGAAGCAGGAGGTGATGACCGCGATGGAGACGATCGTGGGATGCGACATCGAAATGGAGTTCCGTGAGCTCGGACCCCTGACCGAGGCGGTCGTCCGGCTGAGGATGCACGACGGGACCGAGATCCTGGCACAGGGCCGGGCCAACCGGAATCCCGACGACCCGGCGCAGCCGCGGGTCGGCGAGGAGATCGCGGCGGCGCGTGCGCTGAACAACCTCGCTCACCGGCTGATCTCGAAGGCGGGCGGTGACATCGAGGAGGTCACGCACGCGAAGGCACATCTGGTGATGTAGGGCGGGTCTGCCGCGGCACCTGGCCGCGGCAGAGCACCCTTCGCTCACACACCTCTCAGATCTGGACGCCCTTGGACCGGAGATAGGCGAGCGGGTTGACATCCGAGCCGTAGTCGGGCCCGGTGCGCACCTCGAAGTGCACATGCGGTCCGGTCACGTTGCCGGTCGCCCCGGACCGGCCGATCTGCTGGCCGGCGGACACCGTCTGGCCGACGTGGACGGTCAGCGCCGACATATGCGCGTACTGGCTGTACATGCCGTCGGGGTGGCGCAGCACGACCTGGTAGCCGTACGCACCGCCCCAGCCCGCGGCGACCACCTCGGCCGAACCCACGGCGCGCACCTGGGTGCCGGTGGCGACGGGGAAGTCGACGCCGGTGTGGTGGCCGCTGGACCAATTGCTGCCGGAGATGCCGTAGGCGGTGCCGACGGCGTGGCTGGCGACGGGCGAGGTGAAGGACGAGGAGGAGTGCGCCGCCGAGCCGGACTTCTTCTTGGCGCGCTCACGGGCCTTGTTGGCCTGCTCGACCCGCTGCTTGGCCGCCTCCTCGGCGCGCTGCTTGGCCCGGTTGGCCTGTGCGGCCTGTTCGGAGCGGTGCTTGCCCTGGTCCGTGCGCTCGGCTGGGGGGCGGGTCTGGCGCGGCTGCGTGGCGGGGGACCGGCTTGTGTCGAGGGCGAGTTTCTGGCCGGGGTAGATCAGATCCGGGTCGCCGCCGATGACGCGGCGGTTGGCCTCGTAGAGCCGCTGCCAGCCGCCGACGCCGTCCATGTCCTGCGCGTCGGCTATCCGGGACAGGGTGTCCCCGCTGACCACGGTGTACGAGGAGCCGGACCGCCCGGTGGTGGCCGCGCTCTGGTCGACGGCCTTGGTGGTGGCCTTGGGCGCGGTTTCCGGAGCGGACTCGGTCTTGGGAGTGGCCTTGGGGGTGGCTTTCGGAGTCGCTTTGGGAGTGGCCTTGGGCGCGGTCTGGGTCTGGGCGCGGCCGCTCGCGGTGCCGGGGGTGACATCCGCGGGCTGGCCGCCGCGGGTCAGCCCCGCCTTGACCGAGCAGACCGGCCAGGCGCCGGGGCCCTGGGCGTCGAGGACCTTCTCCGCGATGGCTATCTGCTGGTCCTTGGATGCCAGATCGGCCCGGGGCGCGAAGGACGTCCCGCCGTACGCCTGCCAGGTGGACTGTGAGAACTGGAGGCCGCCGTAGTAGCCGTTCCCGGTGTTGATGCTCCAGTTGTCGGTGGACTCACACTCCGCCACCTTGTCCCAGGTGTCGACGGAGGCGGCGTTCGCCTGGCCGACGCCTATGAGGGGCAGTGCCACGCCGGCGCCGCCCGCGGTGAACGCGAGCGAGGCGCGGGAGACGCGGCGGGGCCGGGGCCGTCGGTGACGTCCGCGTGCAGCCATTGAGCTCATCCTCTCCTGACGCCTGCGAGGTGAGCTGTCGGGTTCGGGCGGGAGCTGCCCGGCCGCGCCGTTCCCGGTGCCCCCGGCACCGTGGCGCGACTTCACCCCTAGCCGTCCCGCCCGACATGGCACGGCACGGCGCCTACCTGGTTCCCCCGCTCCTGCCGTGACAGGTCGTCGTGTCACTCCTCCGCCACGGCAGGACTCGGCGCTCCGGCGAGGGAGAGACCCGTGCATGGAATGCGCCGGGTGCGGCACAGTAAACACATGGTTTAGGTCACGACAAGGTCTCGACGGACCTGTGTCCGGAAATCGATCACGGCGGTGATGAACTGTGATCCGCGTCACCACTTTACGGATGGGGTGATTGTGACGCGGAATCCGCAATGCCGAATTGCCCCTGTTATGCGATTAATGCCGTCGCAGACATAAGGATGCCGATCGGGGGAAGAGGAGCCGAAGGGGAATGGACGGGGAAAGTCGGGGCACTCGGCGCGGCGGCTGACGAGCCGCCGGATGCCCGACCCACAGGAGGTTGCCCATGGCTCAGCGGTACGGCGGGACGCCCGCGAGGCGTCGACCGCCGGTCTTATCCGTATCCGTACTGGTCATCGGCGCGCTGGCCGCGGTCACCGCCTGCGGCGCCGACGAGGGCTCGGGGGCGCCCGCGCCGCCCGGCGCCGCGAGTGCGCCCCATTCGGCCGCGAGCGCCGGCCGGCCCGGCGCCGCTGAACCCGGCGGACGCGCGCATGACTCCGGCCGGGCCTCGACCCCCGCGAAGGCGCCGAGCGCGGCCAAGCCGTCCGTCGCCACCGAGGGCGCCTCCGGCGTCCCGCCCGCAGCGCGCCGCATCTGCGCCCGGGATCAGCTGAAACTGTCCGTCGGCCGGATGGATATCGGTGCGGGCAATGTCTATGTTCCCCTGGCCTTCACCAATACCGGCGAGACCAGTTGCACGCTGACGGGCTTTCCCGGCGTTTCCCTGCTCGACACCCCCGGCACGGCTATCGGCGACCCCGCCGCCCGCCGAGGACCGGCGCGGCCCACGGTCGTCCTGAAACCCGGCGACAGCGCCTACGCGAGTCTCCACACCCTCAACAAAGGCCTGTCCGACAAGCCCTGTTGGCGGACCGCGTCCGAAATTCGCGCCTACCCGCCGGACTCCTACCGCTCCATGAAGACGTCGGCGCGCTCCCTCCAGGTCTGCGGCGAAGTATTCGAAGTCACCGCCCTCGAGCCGGGCTCCCAGCCCTGACCCGGAGCGCCACGGCCGGGCGCGGAACCGCAGCCCCCGCCCGTGCCCGACCGGACGCGCCGGAAATGAATTGGCCGGGAAGCGCGGCCACCTGACGCCCCTGGGTGTCCCAAAATCTTGATGGGCCCGACACCCACTGGCCCCTTTCGCCCTTCCGCAATCATTATCGGGTGGGCCACCATGTGAAGAGGCCTCGCCTGAGCCGGCGCGGAGCGTCTAGAGGGGAACGATGTCATGGAGCGAGCGGCGACGGGGGTCGAGACGGAGTTGGTGGACCTCTCGGGAACGACGCTCGAAGAACTGGGCGACAGTCAGGAGTTCACTCTCGCGACCCAGCGGTTGCTCAAACTCGTACAGTCCCCGCCGACCCTCTCGACCTCCGCCGCGAACCAACAGGGCTGTTGACGGATTCCCGGCGATGGCACACCAGCATTCATCCCGTCGAGAAAGGCGGCCATGCCGGCGGACTATTCAGTTGGCCCTCTTCGCCCGCTCCCGGCTCTGCGCCGCACACAGCCGCTCCCCACGTCCCCGATGAACCGTCACCACCGGCTTTCCACAGCGTGCCTCGACGAGCTGACACGCGGTGGCGGGGGAGTGGCGGCGATCGCCGAGTTACGGTCGGGCCAGCGCAGCCGCCTCATGTTGCTGCTACGCGCGTTGACCGACCTCGCCTCCTCCCATCCCCGGGTGCCGGGGCCGCTGCCCGCGCCGCGTGAGGCGTGGGAGCTGCTGATAAAGGCCGAGCGGCGCAGCCCGTCGAGCGCGGAGCAGCTGCTGCTGCACCCCCAGGTCGGCGCCTGGCTCAGCCGCTGTCTGCGCAGGCTGCGCGGCGTCGAGGGGGAGCCGGCCGACGAGGTCCCGCTGTGGCTGGAGACCGGCTATCTGCACACCGTCGCCGCTTCGGCGGCCCTGCTCGCGGGGATCGACTTCCGGATCGCGGTCGGAGTCCGGGACGGCGGGGTCATGCTGCCCGCGCTGGGCTTCGTCGAACTCGCGGGCTGTGATTCCCCCGTCGCCGAGATCTCCGCCGACGGCGGGTGCGAGAGGGCCGTGCGAGCCGGTTCGCATACGGTGTCGCTGCCTTCCGACCTCACCCGGGACGTCAAGGGCTGGCACCCCCTGAGACGGCTGCACGGACGGCACCCCGTCCACCCCTGCTCGCCCTACCTGGACGACCTCGACCCCTACCGGGACTTCCTGCGCCCCACCGCTCCCGTGCGGCTGAGCGAACCGGAGGCGCGGCGGTGGCAGGAACACTTCGACCGCGCCTGGGGGCTCGTCGCCCGGCAGGGCAATGTGGATCCAGCCGGTGTCGCCGACTGCCTGATCTCCGTCGTCCCCGTGCGCTACCCCGCGCGGACGGAACCTTTCAGCGCCTCGTCACCCGAGGCCTACGGCTGCGTGCTGGTGAACCCTCCGACCGATTCGGCCATCCTCGCGGCGTCGCTGATCCACGAAGCCCAGCACGTCAAACTCAGCGCGCTGCTGGACCTGGTGCCTCTGATCCACGGTGGTCTGGAGGAAATTCACTACGCGCCTTGGCGCGTGGATCCCCGCCCGCTGCGGGGCCTGCTGCACGGCGTATACGCCTTCTTGGGCGTCACGGCGTTCTGGCAGGCCCACAGGCATGTCGCAGCGGACGAGACCATGCGGACCGTTGCGGAGTTCGAGTTCGCGCTGCGGCGCTCGCAGACCTCGCACGGGCTGCGGACGCTGCGCGCCCATGCGGAGCTCACCGCTCTGGGCGACCGATTCCTGCGGGGGCTCGAAGAGAGACTGGCCGTGTGGCTCACGGAGCCCGTGCCGGAGGTTCCGCTGCGCGCCGCCGAGGACCTCAATCTCGACCATCAGGTGCTCTACCGTCTGCATCATCTGTCGGTGGACCCCGGCCGGACCGGGCAGTGGGTGCGGGCCTGGCGGATGGGCCGGCCCGCGCCGGACACCCTTCCCACGACCGTGCTGCGCGCGTCCCGGACGGCGGTGGTGGCGCGCCCGGCCCTGATCCGGCTGCGGCTGCGCGACCCGGCCGGCTTCGCCCTGCTGAGGGAGAAGCCGGAGGAGCCCCCGTTCGACGGCATGGCCGCCCCGCTGCGGGCCGACCTCGACTGGGCCGCCGGTGACACCGCGGCCGCTCTGCGCGGCTACCGTGACCGTCTGGCCGAGCGCCCCGACGACCTTCCCGCCTGGTCAGGGCTCGCTCTGACGCTGCCCGCGGGCCCGGCCAAGGACGCGTTGCTCGACTGCCCGGAAGTCGTGCTCGCGGTGCACCGGGCGCTGCGCGCCCCGGTGTACGGCGGCCCCGACCCGGTGGCTCTCGCCCACTGGATCGGGACCCGCCGCTGAACGCCGGGGCGTCGCGTCAGAACGTGTACGCCTCCAGGTCACAGTCCGCGCGGATGCCACGGGCCGCCGCGATGGTGGCCGGGTGCTGGGTGCCCAGCACCCGGCGGAACCGCTCCAGGGCGTCGTTGTGCAGCTCCTCCGCCGACCGGCTCTCGCCCAGGGCGCGCAGGTCCGCCGAGAGATTGACCGCACAGGCCAGCGTGGTGGGATGGTCCTCTCCCAGCCGCTCCCGGCAGGCGGCCAGACTGTCGGTGTCCAGGCTGTGCGCCTCTTCGTAGTCCGCCAGCGTGTACAGATCGCTGGCCAGATTGATGGCACAGGTGAGAGTCGAGGGGTGGTCGGCCCCGAGCGTCTCGACGAAGACCGGCAGCGTCTCCCTGTTGAGCGCCAGCGCCTCCTCGGTCTCGCCCAGCAGCCGGAGCGTGACGGCCAGGTTGGTCGCCGCGCTCGACGTGTAAGGGTGTCGGGGGCCGAGGATGACCCGCAGGTCCTCCAGGGACTTTCTGCCGAGGTCCCGGGCGCCGGAAAGGTCGGCGTTCTGGCGCAGATCCATGGAGAGGTTCATCTCCGCCGTGGTGATGTCGAGGTTGGGCTCGATATAGCGCAGTCGGTAGCTGTCCAGGGCCTGCCGGGTCAGCTCGATCGCCCCCTCGTGATCGCCCGCCTTACGACGGGCCACGGCCAGGGTGCGCATCGCGGCCACGAACACGGGTGCGTTCGGCGGCACGCTGCGCAGCGCGAGCGCGAAGGTCTCCTCCTGCATGGCGCGGGCAGCGTGGTACTGGCCGATGCCGCGGGCATCGCTGGAGAGGTGGGTGGAGAGCAGGATCGTGGTGAGGGCGTCCTCCCCGAGGACGATGGCCGCGGTGTCGCGGGCGGGCTGGTGGATCTCCTGGGCGAGCGCGAAGTCGCCGACGGCGCGGAGCGCCAGACCGTAGTCGTTCGCGGCGGCCAGTGTGTACGGGTCCTCCTCACCGAAGACGCGGAGGGCCCTGGTCCACCGGTCCTTCTCCAACTCGACGGACCTGGCGTAATCACCCCGGAGACGGGCGCTGTTGGCGACCGCGCCCATGGTCGCGATGGTGTCCTCGTTGTTCTCGCCGGCCTGTGGGTGGGCCCGCAGCAGCTCAAGGATCCGGTCGTTGAGCTCCCGGGCCTCCTCGTAGTTGCCGAGCTGGGTCAGCGCGTGGCCGAGCGTCCGGGACGCGGTCAGCGTCTCCAGGCTGTCCTCGCCCAGCGACTGGCGCCAGGTCTCGACCACCTGGGTGCCGAACTCGCGGGCGCCTTGGTGATCTCCCCAGACGAACAGGAAGCTGATCAGGTTGCGCACCATCTGGCGCACCCATTTGTCGTCGCAGTCCATCGCGCGGGAGGCGCGGACATGCGACAAGAGGTCGGCGTAACGCGGCCAGTTGGCGGGGGCGACGTCGTTGGGGTCGCCGTAGGCGAGCAGTACATGGGCGCTGTGCCGCATATCCGCCTGCTGCTGTGGGGACATCTGGCCCATCAGCACCGCCTGCACCAGTCGGTGCATTTCGATGGTGTTGTTCCGGTGATTGATTTTGATCAGCGCATAGCGATTGATCTCACGGATCGCATGACCGAGCTTGATCGGGTCCTGCAGCACCTCCGAGAGCTCGGGGGAGAGGGAGACTCCACGGACCCCGGAGAACAGCCGCCGCGAAATGGGCTCCGGGGCGAAGAAGGAGCACACCTGCAGCAGTTGCAGCGCCCCGGGATGCTGCTCCGCGAGCCGCCTCAGCGACATGTTCCAGGCCGCGGCGACCGGTTCGGGGTAGTCGACCGGGACGCCCTGGGCCAGCAACTCGGCGCGCCGGGTGGAGACATCGGCCCGCTCGTCCTCGAAGACGTGCAGATACTCGTCGACCGGCATCCCCGTCTCGACGAGCCACGCGGCCGCCTGCTCGATCGCCAGCGGCAGATCGCCCAGCGCCTCGGCCACCCGGTCCGCCTGCTCGTCCGGCAACTCCGGGCCCCGGCGCCGCAGCAGTTCGATGCTCTCCTGCCGGTCGAAGACATCCACCTCGACCGTGCGCGCGGCCCGGGACCACTGGGCGTTGCGCGAGGTCACCAGGATGCGGCCGGGGCCGCCGTTGGGGAAGAAGGGGCGTACCGTATCCAGCTCTTCCGCGTTGTCGAAGACCAGGAGCCAGTCACGGCAGGGGCGGCCGGTGCGCAGCGCCTCCAGGACGCTGGGCACGGCGATGTTCGACTCCAGACCGACCTGCAGCCCCAGCCGGTCCGCCAGCTGCACCAGCGCCTGGCGGATCTGCTCCGGGCGCTCGGCCGGGATCCACCACACCGCGTCGTAGTCGGAGGCGTGCTGGTGCACATACTCCAGGGCGATCTGCGACTTGCCCACGCCGCCGAGCCCGTGCAGCGCCTCGGGGAGCACGGCGGCGGTGCCCTCGCTGCTCAGACGCTCGTGCAGGGTGTCGAGCAACGCTTGTCGCCCGGTGAAGTTGTTGTTCCGGGGCGGGACGTTCCCCCAGATGGCCGGGGGATCCCCGGCGCGGCGCTCCTCCACGGCGGGCAGGGACCGGGCAGCGGTCACGGGCACAAAACTTCCTCTCGGGTGCTCACCCGCCGCGCCCGGCGTGCCGTGCGCCTGCGGGGGTGATGGTTCTTCCTTGGGGGAGGTCGGCTTGGATCGTGACATTTTGGCGTTACTCACCGCACTTCCCCCATTTGGTGGGTCTTCAACTGATCCGGCGCCGCGTTCGCCCGAGCGGCCGAGCGCTTGCTGGGCGAGCGCGGCGCGCGCGTGGAAAGTCCGCGCGCCCTCCAGATACGGCCCGGAGAGCGCTTGGTAGACTTTCTCCTGAACGCGCATATACGGCAGAAGCCGTTCGGTCTCGGGTAATTCGGGCAAGGTTCCCGAAGGGTGATTGAGAGCGTCCCGCAGCACGTGCAAAGGTTTCCAGCGGCGGCCGAGCCGGTCCAGGACGCTGCGCAGTATGTACAGCGACTCGTCGCGCATTCCGGCCGACAGCAGTAATTCCCGTACCCCCTGGTGGAATTCATAGCCAATTCCTGTCTCGTCCAGGGGATCAGCGGCTCCGACCTTGCGCAACAGCCCACCCAGCAGAATTTCGGCGAGGTCGCCGGGGCTGCCCTGCGGCTCGTGCATGCCTTGGACGAATTCCATCACCGGGATGTTCAGCGGGGCGGCTGCCAGCCGGGAGGCGAGTCTGAAGGCGCTCGGTGACGCGGTGGCACGGAAGCGGAAGACCCGGTCCCGGGCGGTGGGTTCCGGCTCCCGCTCCCAGCGCTCGGCGGGCACCCCCGGCAGCAGCGCCAGGGTGTCACGGCCGCGCGTTGACGGCTGGGTCACCAGTTGTGCCCAGCGGTGCAGCCACCGCGCTTCGAGCTCCAGCATCGGCACCGGGGGTTCGCCCCCGGGCCAGGGGGCTCCCCCGGCGCGCTGCCAGGTGCCGTTGGGCGCGCCCGGCTCGGGCACCCGTACCCGTACCCGCTCGGGGATCAGCCCGGTGTGGTGCCAGTGCCCCTGGTTCAGCACATGCAGTACGGCGACCGTGGCCTGCCGGGCCCAGCGGGCCAGCGCCTGTTTGCCGCTGTCGTCGGCCCATGCGGTGCCGATGCCGTCGGTCAGGACGAGGACGGCCCGTCTGCCGCGGGGCGGGATGCCGTCAACCGGGGAGCGGCCGCCGCTCCGCGTGCGGTCGGCTGTGCTCCGGCGGTCCGCCGGGTCCGCGGGGAGCGGGTGGTCGCTGTTGATCCGTTGCACGCGGACCGTACGGAAGGCGCCGGTCCGCTCGAGGATGGTGACCAACTGGCCGACCGTTTGCCGCCACACCACCATGGAGCTGCTGGAGTCCACGACGAGGACCATGTCCATCCAGCGCTCCCGCACCGGCACACACGCGGGCAGCCACAGCCCCTCGCGCGCGGCCCGCTCGGCCGTGGCGTCCTCGTCGATCTCGTCCTCGACCGGCGAGGGCGAGGTGCGCTTGAACGGCCGAAGCGCCCGGGACAGGGCGCGCTCCGCGGTCGGCGGGGAGACGGCGGTGAGCCGGGGGGCGCGGGCGACGACCTCGGCGGCGATCGCCCGCACAGGGGTCTCGTCGGCCGGGGCCGGGACGCCGACGAGCTCGACCGGACGCGGTGCGGTCAGGAGCAGGTCGCCCTCGGGGCGCGGCGCCTCGTTGTTCTCGGCGTCCGTGGGCGAGTCCTGCGGCGGGTCCGGGGTGCGGGGCGGCTGATCCAGGGTGGGCGCGGGGGAGGGCGGGGCGGGGGAGGGGCGGGCGGCCTCGCGGTCGGTCTCCGCCTTGCAGACCGCGAGCCATAACGCGTCGGCGATCTGCTGCCAGTCGAGGTCCGGCCGGCCGCGCTCGGAGGACCCGTCGGCTGGGTCGTGTGTCATGGCTTTGGGCCTGCTGCATCCAGCCGGTGCCAGACGGCGTGCAGTAGCTCCTCCCATTCGGGACCCGGAACCTGGGCCTGAGACGTCACCAGGTACACCGCGTTGAGCAATTGGTCGGCCGCGAGCCCGCCTTCGAGCCGGCTGCGTTCGAGGAACATCTGGATGAGATCCAGGGCCCGCGGATCGTCCGCCCGGCCCAGGTGCGCGGCCACGATCGCGGCGAGCCGGTCGGCGTCCGGGTCGGGCAGCCGCAGCTGCAGACAGCGGCGGAGAAAAGCGGGCGGGAATTCCCGCTCGTCGTTGCTGGTGATGACGACGATGGGGAAGGCGCGACAGCGCACCCGGCCGGAGGCGATGACGGTGCTGCGGTCGGGGTCGTCGGTGAGCACCCGGACCGCCGGGCGGCGGCTGCGGATGCGCACCAACTCGGGAACGGCGTATTCGCCGGCCTCGAAGATATCGAGGAGGTCATTGGGCAGATCGATATCGCTTTTGTCGAATTCGTCGATGAGCAGGACGCGGGGCAGCCGGTGCGGCAGCATCGCCGTGCCCAGCGGGCCGAGTTGGAGAAAGTCCCCGATGTCCTCCGGCCCCGGCTCGTGCAATTCCGCGTCCGCCGCCTGTCCGGCCGCCGCGGCGTGCACCCGGCCGACCGCGTCGTAGTCGTACAGACCCGACCGCAGGGTGGTGCGGGTGGTGATCGGCCAGCGCAGCACCCGGCCGAGCCCCAGTTCCCTGCTGATGCGGTACGCCAGCGTGGACTTGCCCGTCCCTGGGCGGCCCGTGACCAGAAGGGGACGGCGCAGAATCAGCGCCGCGTTGACGACATCGGCCTCTTCCGGCTCCGACCGCATGCCCAGGGGAGCGGCGCCCAGCCGCCGGGCGGCGTCCTGCTCGTCCTCGGGCGGGGCGGGCGGCTCGGTCGGCGCCTCGCCTTCTCCGTTCTCCAACAGCTCGCTCGTGGACGCCCGTGCTCCGGCCTCGAGGCCGTCCGCGGGGTCCGGGGAGACGCCGTGGAAGGTGCGCCACGGAGGCGGCGGCGGAAGGATCTCTTCCAGGCTGACGTCGTGCAGCGGGCGGCCGGTGCCCTGATAGATCCACCAGGGGCGGGGGACGCCGGCCGACGGCGGGCCGACACGGGACGCGGAGCCCGGATCGCCGTTCGCGTGTCCGTTGTGCCGACTCGTAGGCCCTGCGTCGGTCATCGACTGCCCACCCCCTCGTCCGGCCCCGCCAACCGTCCTTGCGTCTCCACGGGACGGGTCGGGTCGTCCCAAACGAGCATGACATGTTGTCCGAGGTGCTGCTCGCGTTCCGCGGAGGCTACCCCTTGGGACTCCACCCGCAACTCTTTCACGGCTTCACGGAGGCGTGCCAGGTCCCCGGTGGCCTTTTGTCTCAAGTGGTGAGCGAAGTCCGGATCCCGAGGGTGCCGCCGGTCCCATACGACGACCGGGATGCCCGCCCGCCACGCCATCAAGGCCTGCAGACTACCCTCCTGGCTCGCGCCCGGCGGCGCGTTCAGCACCAGGGCGACCACATGCTCGTCGGCGTTGAGCCGCGCCAGCAGGGCGCCTGGGTCACCGGAGGGCGGACTGTCCGGATCCGGCCCGTCGACGACGAGCTGCCGGGACCGCTCCGGCTGGGAGCTGAAAGCCTGCCACCGCTTCTTCCAGGGGCGGTACCAGTGCCTGTTCTGGCTGCGCTCCAGGCTCCGCACGACCACCGGGTAGGTGTCGCACAGCGGGGTTGGGAAGTCGCTGTCCAGCTCGTGGCGCCACATATGCACCGGCAGATGAAGGTCCTCGGCGCTGAGGACGAACTCCAGGTGGATGCATTGGGCGTCCTCCCACTCCGCCGTGGCCTCGCGCACCAGGTCGTGTACGGCGCGCTCGGCGGTGGCGACCGTGACCGTGCTGGCCGGGCCGCGGACCGGGTTCCAGCCCGTCGGGTCGTAGGCGTGCCACGAGGAGAGCTCGTACCGGCCGGGCTCGTCCTGCGGCAGCAGCTGGATCACCAGATAGGCGTCGATCGCCTCGGCCGGCGCCGCGTGCCCCACCTGCTGGCGCAGCGACCTCAGCGGCGAGATCAGCGACAGCCCGCCTGCCTGCTCGTCCGCCCAGCTCCGCAGGTGGTCGGCCAGTTCCAGCGGCCGGGCCGACGCGGCCAGGTACTCCACCAGGGCCAGGTTGGGCGGCAGTCCGTCCGGCCGGGCGTTCATCCGGCTCAGGGTCTCGAAGGCGTGCCAGGGGCCGGTGACCGGCGGCACCTCCTGCAGCGGCCCCGCCGCGCCCTGGCACAGCCGCGTCAGCTGCGCGACCTCCAGCCCTTCGAGCAGTGCGCGAAGCCGCCCGGTCGCGTCCGTGGGCAGCGCCGGGCGGGCCGTCATCTGCTCCATGACGGAGTCGAGCCCCGTCATGGCGGGCGCGTCCGGGGCCAGGATCGCGAGTGACCCGCGTAGCGCCCACATGAAGCGCTCGTTGTCCAGGCATTCCTTGGCCAGCTCCACCAGGAAGTAGTTCGTCACCCGGTGGTTGCGGACGGGCAGCACCTCATCCATTTCCCTGGCGACCAGTTCCAGACACAGCTCACGGGAGTCCGGATCCATCAGACACCGGAACTCTTTCAACGCCGTGACGAGATGTTGGACCAATCTCAGGCCGCCTTCCCCCGTGGCCGCCATGCATGAACCTCCCGTGCCCCCATCACCGGTCCCCGCCGCCGATGATCTTCTCCGGAACCCTGCCACAGGCGGTTCCCGCCCGGCCCGGACTCCGGACAACTTGTATGCCCCGAACGCCTGACCTGACACCCCGTAAGGCGCGAGAGTCGCCCCCGTCACACGGCACCGGCCCCGGACATGCCAGGTCACGGGCGCCGCGCGGCGGTCAGCCGAGGCCGAGCAGCTTCAGCCGAGCGATCAGTTCCGCCGTGGCCGGGGCGTCCGGCGCGATGACCGCGAGGACGTCAGCCAGGGCCTCCCATGCACCGTACGCCTCACAGGTGCGCAGCAGGGCCAGGGCCTCCGCCCGGCTCGCCGACTGCCTGGCCACCTGTGTGCCGACGCCCGGCAGTTCGTCCAGCAGTTGCTGCCAGCTGGCCGGGGAGGACAGCCCGGGGACGGCGAGCAACAGCTCTGTCAGTGCTCCCAGTTCACGGATCGTCAGTTTACGGCGAGTGGCTGCGGCGGGGCGGGCCGGTGCGGGGGCTGTCGCCGCGAGCGCGGGCAGCCGGCGCAGGAGTTCGAAGGCGAACGCCGCCGCGTGCCGGGAGGCTACGGGCTGCCAGTGCTCGTCGTGGGCCTCGTCCTTGTCGGCGAGCAGATCGGAGATGCCGCGGATCACCAGGGCGTCGACCTGCCGGTTGACATACGCGCCCGCCAGGAAGCCGAAGCCCTCCATGTCCACCGCCACCGCGTCGCCCGCGCCCGCCGTGAGCCGGCGGCCGACCTCCGAGCGCTGGTGGGCCACCACCCGGCCGCCCGCCGCGATGGGCTTGACATGGGCCCTCGGGCGCGGCGCGGTGTCGCCCCCGGCGGGGCGGATTCCGCGCTGCCACTCGTCGTTGGTCGCGATCATCCTGGCCAGCTGGACCAGGTCGTACGTCGACTGATGGGTCTTCTGGCGGGGCAGAAAGGCGTCCTCGGTGTCCTTGCCGGTCTCGTAGTCGTACACCGCCTCCGCGGCGACCACATCCCCCAGGCCCACGTCCTTGCGGCCGCCCGCCACCCCGACGAACAGCAGGGTCCGCGGGGCGAAGAGCGCCGAGGCCCGCTCCACCAGGGCCGCGGCGCTCGGGTTCCCCGGGCCCGTCATATGGATCGCGACCGAGGTGCCGGGGTGCTGGCCCGCGCGGAAGACGCCCACCTCGAACAGGGATCCCCGCTCGGCCGCCACGGTGCGCAGCTCCTCCAGATGCGCCCGTACGGCCCGGTACTCCACCTCGAGCGCGGTGAGGATGACCGCCTCCGCCCGCGCGCCGCCCGCCGGACCCCCGTTCCCGTCAGACCACACCTTGTCCCCCTAGGTCGCACATGTCCAAGCGGTCCCATGGTGTCAGGTGGCGTCAGGGCCGGTGCAGATCCGCGTACAGCACGATTTGCACCGCCAACACCGCGATCAGCAGGGTTTCGGCCACCGAGATCGCGACGAGCGGTGCCTTGGCCGGGCCGCTGGTCCAGTAGACGATCAGGGCGGCGATCGGCGCCACGGCGAAGAGCAGCAGGTCGGCGGCGAGTTGCAGCCGCTTTCGGGAGATCCGGCGGCGGTCGTCGCGGTGGGCCGTCTCCCAGCCGAAGACCCGCGTCCGGTCGGGGGCCAGCGTGGCCAGCCGTGGGTCGAGGTCCTGGCGTATATAGCGGCCGATGGCCGAGATCTTTTCGTCATTGACCAGATAGGTCCAGCCCAGCAGCACCGAGGCCGGGGGCAGCAGCAGTAGCAGTTCGGGCCGGCCGCCGCCTTGCAGCGAGAAGGTGATGATGGCCGCCATGGAGGCGAGCGTCGCGTAGAGCAGATTGTCCCGGAACCCGATACGTGCCCGCTGTTCCTCCTTCACCTGCTCGTATTCCACGATGAGCAGCCTGCCGACGACGGCTTCCTCGTCCCGTGACACACATCCCCCTCGACGAGCTCTCGCGCCCTGATGCCCCGGACCACCGAGCGTAACCGCAGACGGCCGACGGCAGCGCATAGATTTGCCATGCACCGACGGAACGACGAAGGCGAGTTGCACCGATGAGTCTGTACGACATTCCCCTGCACACCCTCTCCGGCGAGCCCACCACCCTCGGCGCGCACCAGGACACGGCGCTGCTGCTGGTCAACGTGGCCTCCAAGTGCGGGCTGACCCCGCAGTACGAGGGCCTGGAGCGGCTGCAGCAGCGCTACGCGGAGCGCGGCTTCACCGTGCTGGGCTTCCCCTGCAACCAGTTCGCCGGTCAGGAGCCCGGGAGCAGCGAGGAGATCCAGACGTTCTGCTCGACGACGTACGGGGTTTCCTTCCCGCTGATGGAGAAGATCGAGGTCAACGGCGAGGGGCGGCATCCGCTGTACGCCGAGCTGACCAAGACCGAGGACGAGGCGGGCGACGCGGGCGACGTCCAGTGGAACTTCGAGAAGTTCCTGGTCTCGCCGGGCGGCGAGGTCGTCGCCAGGTTCCGGCCGCGGACCGAGCCGGAGGCGGCGGAGGTCGTCGCGGCGATCGAGGCACAGCTGCCCCGCTGAGCCCCGGAGGCCGGCCAACCACCGCACACCGGGCGAACGCCCCCCACCGGCCCGCGAGTAGACCATGCTCGCGGGCCGGTGAGCCGAAGGGGCGCGCCGCTGTCGAAAGGGAGAGCGCGCGCAGGCCGCGAGGTACGAGTGGCCGAGCACGGTCGACCGTCGACAGGGGCTGTAGCGCCCCGGAGGCGAACCGAGCCTCGAAAAAGGGGGGCCCGGCCGCGTATGTGCTTCCTCAGAACCTGCTCAAACCCGTGGCCTGCGCGTTCTCGGTGGCCCGCGGCGCAAGTAGGCTCATGGCGGCACCAGCACACGTACGGGGGTACACGCGGTGGGACTCGGGGATTTCATACCTGATCCGGTGCAGCGCTTCGTCGACGACCAGGTGGAGAACGTCGGCGAGGCCATCGACGGGGCGGGCGACTTCACCGCCGGCCGGCTGGACGACATGGGCTGGTCCGGCGGGGCCGACTGGCTCCGGCGTACGTCCGACTCGGCCGCGAACGCGCTGGGCGCGGACGTCGAGGAGATGGGTCTTGACCAGACCGAGGACCCCAAGCAGCTCGTCCACGGCAGCCCCGACAAGCTGCGGGCCACGGCCGACCACCTGACCACCTTCGAGAACGCCTTCAACGACGTCGGCAAGGGGCTCCAAGGCGTCGGCCCCCACGCCCTCGACACCTTGAAGGGGCGGTCCGCCGCGGCCTTCACCCGGCAGGTGTCCGCCGAGCCGAAGAAGTGGTACGTGGCGGCCGACGCCTGCGGAAAGGCGGCCGCGGCGCTGCGCGAGTTCGCCGAGACGGTGGAGTGGGCCCAGAAGCAGGCAGACGACGCCGTCCGCACCTATCGCAGGGGCAGGAAGGCGTCCGAGGCGGCCCGCGCCGCCCACCGCACCGAGACCTCCGCCGGCCACGGCCCCGGCAGCGCCGATATCGAGGCGGCCCAGGACATCCTCGGCGAGGCGCGGCGGCAGCGGGACACGGCGCACCTCACCGCTCAGCGGGCGGTGGCGGCGGCGCGCGACAAGGCCCCGGGTAAACCCTCGTACCTCCGGCGGGTGGCGGACGGGGCGGAGGGGCTGCGGCTGGACGGGAGCCACTTCATCGGTGGCGTGGTCAAGGGCACGGCGGGGCTGGTGGACTTCGTCCGCTCCATGGACCCCCTGGACCCCTACAACCTCACCCACCCCGCCGAATACGCCACCCGCCTCAACGACACCGCCGCCGGACTGCTCCGGATGGCGAACGACCCGAAGACGGCGCTGAAGGCCATGTGGGACTCCGCGGAGAAGGACCCCGCCGAGGGCCTGGGGAGACTGGTGCCCGAACTGGTCGGCACCAAGGGTCTCGGGGGTGTGCGGTCGCTCGCCACCGCCGGCAAGGACCTCGCCAGGATCGCCGAACGGGTACCGAGCAGGGGCTGGAAACCCAGCAGCTGGAAGGGGAAGTTCGGCGGCCACGCACAGCTCAAGAAGGACGGTGCCGCACCGCACAGCGTCCCCGACCACGCCAAGACTCACGGCTACACCGACCCGGTGGACCTGGCCACCGGGAAGATGTACCTGCCGCAGACCGATGTGTCCCTGCCGGGCCTGCTGCCGCTGGTGTTCCAGCGCAGGGCCGAGTCCGGGTACCGCGCCGGGCGGTGGTTCGGCCCCTCGTGGTCGAGCACGGCCGATCAGCGCCTGGAGATCCTTGACCGGGGCGTCGTCCTCGTCGGCGCCGATGGACTGCTGCTGTCCTATCCGCATCCCGCCCCCGGTGTGCCGACGCTGCCCGAACTGGGCCCGCGGTGGCCACTGGAGCGCGCCCCCGACGGCGACTACACCGTCACCGACCCGGACACCGGCCACGTCCGGCGCCACACCGGACCCGAGGGCGTGCCGCCCGGCGCGGACGGCGAGGCGCCGCTGACCGAGATCTCCGACCGCAACGGCCACCGCCTCACCTTCACCTACGACACCGACGGCACCCCCACCGGCATCGTCCACGACGGCGGCTACCACCTGACGTTCGCCACCGAGGGCGGGCGGATCACCGCCCTGCGCCTGGGCGACACCGAACTGGTCCGCTACGGCTACACCGACGGCGACCTGACCGAGGTCACCGGCTCCAGCGGCCTCCCGCTGCGCTTCGAGTACGACAGCGACCACCGGGTCATCGCCTGGGTGGACACCAACCGCCGACGCTACGAGTACGTCTACGACGAGCGCGACCGCGTCGTCTCCGAGGGCGGCACCGAAGGCCATGTGTCGCTGTGCATCGACTATGACGGCGGCGGCGACGGCGTCGACCCGGACACCGGCCACCAGGTCACCGCGGTCCGCACCCCCGAGGGGCACACCACCCGCTATCTGGTCGACGACCGCTGCCGGATCGTCGCCGTCACCGATCCGCTCGGCAACACCGTCCGCACCAGGTCCGACCGCCACGGCCGCCCGCTGGCCCACACCGACGCGCTCGGGCACACCACCCGCTACGCCTACGACGAGGCCGGCCGCCTGGCCCGGCTGACCACACCGGACGGCCACACCCGCACCATCGCCCGCAACCCTCTGGGGCTGCCGGTGGAGATCACCGACGCCGACGGAACGGTGTGGCGCCACACCTACGACGAACGCGGAAACCGCACCGCCAGCACGGACCCCGCCGGCCACACCACCCGCTGCACCTACGACGAACGCGGCGCCCTGACCTCGGTGATCGACCCCCTCGGCGGGACCACCCGGGTCCGCTGCGACACGGCCGGCCTGCCGCTGGAGATCACCGACCCGCTGGGCGCGACCACCACCTACCACCGCGACGCCTTCGGCCGCCCGACCACCGTCACCGACCCGCTCGGCGCCACCACCCGCATGGAGTGGACGGTCGAGGGCAGGCTCGCCGCGCACACCGACCCAGGCGGCGCCCGGCAGAGCTGGCGTTACGACGGCGAGGGCAACTGCGTCGCGTACACCGACGCCCTGGGCCAGGCCACCTCGTACGAGTACACCCACTTCGACCTGGTGGCGGCCCGCACCGGGCCCGACGGCGCCCGCGTCGAGTACGCCTACGACACCCGGCTGCGCCTCACCCGGGTGACTGACCCGCAGGGCCTCACCTGGACCTACGAGTACGACCCGGCGGGCCGCCCGGTGAGCGAGACCGACTTCGACGGCCGTACGTCCACCTACCGGTACGACGCCGCCGACCGGCTCGTCTCGCGCACCAACGCCCTCGGCCAGACGGTCGACTTCACCCGGGACCCCATGGGCCGGATCGCGCGCAAGGCGGCGGACGGCCGGGCCACCACCTTCGACTGGGACCCGGCGGGCCGGCTGGCGTCGGCCGAGGGCCCGGACGCGCAACTCGCCTTCCACCGCGACCTGATGGGCCGGGTCAAGTCGGAGCTGTCCGGCGGACGGGTCCTGGCGCACACCTACGACGCGCTCGGCCGGCCCGTCCGGCGCGTCACCCCCTCCGGCGCGCTGTCCTCCTTCGCGTACGACGCCGCCGGCCACCGCACCACGCTCAAGGCCGGCGGCCACACCATCGCCTCCGCGTACGACGAGTCCGGCCGCGAGACCACCCGCCGCATCGACCGCGCCGCCACGCTCGCACAGGTCTGGGACCCGGCCGGCCGGCTGGCCGAGCAGGTCCTCACCAGCCACGCCCAGTCCGCCGAAGAGGCCGCCACCGTGCAGCGCCGGGAGTACACCTATCGCGCCGACGGCCATCTGACCGGAGTCGCCGACCAGCTGCGTGGCGCCCACGGCTTCGAACTCGACCCGGCGGGCCGGGTCACGGCCGTGCGCGTGGCCGGCGGGCGGGGCGAGAGCTACGCGTACGACGAGACGGGCAACCAGACCTACGCCTCCTGGCCCGCGCCGTTCGCCTCGCACTCCGACGCCACCGGCCCCCGCACGTACACCGGCACCCGTGTCACCCGCGCGGGACGTGTCCGGTACGAGTACGACGCGGCGGGCCGGATCACCTTGCGGCAGCGGAACAGGCTGTCGCGCAAGCCGGACACCTGGCGGTACGCATGGGACGCGGAGGACCGGCTGACCTCCGTCACCACCCCCGACGGCACCGTCTGGCGCTATCTGTACGACCCGCTGGGCCGGCGCACCGCCAAACAGCGGCTCGCCGCCGACGGCGACACCGTCGTCGAGCGCGTGGACTTCGTCTGGGACGGCTCCACGCTCGTCGAGCAGACCACCACCGGGCAGGCCCGGTCCGAGCCGACCACCCTCACCTGGGACCACGACGGGCTCCGCCCGGTCGCCCAGACCGAGCGCGTCACCGACGACATGGGGCGTCGGGAGATCGACCGAAGATTCTTCGCCATCGTCACCGACCTGGTGGGCACCCCCCGCGAACTCCTCGACGAGAACGGCGACATCGTCGCGCGCCAGCACGCCACCCTGTGGGGCGCGACCGGCCCCGGGGCGGCCGGGGAGGCGCATACGCCACTGCGCTTCCCCGGCCAGTACCACGACCCGGAAACCGGACTCCACTACAACCTGTTCCGCTACTACGACCCCGAGACCGCCCGCTACACCAGCCCCGACCCGCTCGGCCTGGCCGCCGCGCCCAACCCCGTCGCGTATGTGGCGAACCCGCACGCCTGGGTCGATCCGCTGGGGCTCTGCCCGTGTACGCCCGGCACGCGGCCGGGAGGGCGGCCGGACGGCGAGCTCGTCTTCAGCGGCCACGGCGACATCAGTCTGAACTACCTCGATCTGGGCGAAGGGGCCCAGTTCACCGTCCCGAAGGGGACGAGACTCCACATGTACTGCCCCCACGGCGAGATCCTCAAGGATCCAGTGGCCAACCGCGTCGAGCTCGGCACTGAACCGGTGGTCCCGAAATGGATCGCCGAACCGGGTGAACGGGTCTGGAACTACTCGCTCCGCCCGCCCACCGACGATCTGACGATCATGGGCAATCCGGTGACGGTGACGCAGGAGACCAGGCTCTCGGAGCTGCTGCACCCGAACATGGGCAACGTGCACTGGGCGGCGTGCCGGTCCGAAATATGGTGAGCGGGGGCCCTCGGGCGCCCGCTCGGACTCCGGGCCCTCAGCCCCGCTCAGCGCTCCGCGGCGAACGCGACCAGCCAGGCCAGCGGGGCGTTCCAGTTGATCGCCACCTCGTTGGTCGAGTACGAGCCGATGTCGTCGATGTAGCACTTGGCCGCCGCACACCCCGGCAGCTTCTCCTGCGCCACCGGGTCCTGCAGCGCCGAGTCCGGACCGCCCGCGAGCGATCCGGCGGGCGGGTTGGGCAGCGAGGCGTCCGCTTGGTGGGCCCAGAAGCGGTGGTGCTGGTTGTGGGACGCCTCCTCGCCGTAGCCGGACACATAGGACTGGCCCAGCGCGTTGCGGCCGAGCAGATAGTCCAGCGTCTCCAGCGCCCCGTCGCGGTAGCGCCGGTGGCCGGTGAGCTCGTACGCGACGGCGATGACGGTCGCGTTATTGCCCACCTGGCCGTTGGAGCCCCACACATAGCCGTCCTCCGGCAGCGGCACCGCGTAGCCCTGACGGGACATGGCGTCCAGATAGCCGTCGGCGGCCGAGACCACCGAGGCGCGGACACGCGCCCGGTCGTCGGCGGCCAGGCCGTTCGGGACGGTGGCCAGGGTGATCCGGCCCAGGGCCGCGGTGTCGGGCCAGGCGAAGCCGAGCGGGGTGAAGGCGTCGGCCGAGGTGTGGAAGGGCGAGGAGATGACCGCGTCCCGGTACGGGCTCTCCCCGGTGGTCGCGTACAGCTCGGCCGCCGCCCAGTAGAACTCGTCGTCGACCCGCGTGTCCCCGTACGCCCCGCCACCGGTGCCGTCCGAATCCGGGGCCAGCACGTTCGGGTTGGCCTTCGCCGCGGTCCAGGCGCGGCGGGCGGAGGCCAGGCAGCGGGCGGCGAAGGTCTTGTCGTACGGTGCGAACACCCGGGCACACTGGGCCGCCACCGCCGCCAGGTTGAGCGTGGCGGCGGTCGACGGGGCGTGCAGTTCGCGCGGCTGGGAGTCCTGCTCGGGCCGGGTGGGCAGACCTGTCCACTGCGCGTCATGGATCTTGTGGAAGGCCATGCCCGCCCGCGGTTTGCCCTCCGGGATCTGCATCCGCATCAGGAACTCCAGCTCCCAGCGGGCCTCGTCCAGCACATCGGGGACGCGGTTGCCACGCTCGGGCACCCGCAGCGTGGCGTCCCCGAGCGCCGACTCGTGCCCCGAGCGCTTGGCGCGCTCGAAGGAGTTCACCGTCTGCCATACCGCGATGCCGCCGTTGACCACGTACTTGCCCTGGTCACCGGCGTCGTACCAGCCGCCGCGGACATCCCGGGAGTAGTCGCACACCCCGGTCTGGCATGGGACACTGGTGTCCCCCTTGTTCGGCGCGATACCCAGGTGTCCGGCGGGCCGCGCGTACGCCGCCCCCGCCAGCGACGCCTGGATCGGGATGCCGCTGCGCTGCTGGTAGAAGAAGGACATCGCGTCCGAGCGCAGCCCGTCGTACAGATCCGCGCGGATGTCGAAGGGATGGCTCGCCCGGCCGTCCACGGTGAGCGTGTAACCGGTGCCCGTGCCCTGGTACGAGGAGAAGTCCACCAGGTGCGTGGCGTCGCCCGAAGCGGTGTCGGCGCCGTGCACGGTGGTGGTGCCGGAGGCGGCCACCGCGCCCGTGGCGTCCCGTAGCTGCCAGGGCAGCGCGGTGGTGGCGGGGGTGACGACGGTGGCGCGCTTGGGGCCGGAGGGCAGATATCCCAGCTGGTTGACCTGGACGGCGGAGGGCGCTGCCGCGGCGGCTGGGGTGGCCGAGGTGGCGGGGGTGGCCGGAGCGGCTGGGGCGGCGATCAGCAGCAGCGCGCCGGCCAGCAGAGCGGCGGCGCCGCGGGCACCGCGCGGACGGGGGCGAGCGGGCATGGCGGACCTTTCTGTCGCGGCCGGTGTCCGGCCGTCGCGGGTGTCGGGTGGTGGAGTTTCAGGCGTCAGGGTCAGGAGCGGTAGACCGTGGCTTCCTTGGCCGTGGCGGCGATGCCGCCTACGCCCTTGAAGATCCGCCGGCCCCAGCTGGTGAGGGCGGCCGGGTCGAAGTCGGTGGTCATGTCGAGGTACTCGACCCCGCCGCTGTTGCCGCTCCAGGACCAGCCCAGATAGCCGAGCCCGAGCGACTGCGCGGTTGCCATGATCGCGTCCTCGTCCGGGTTGCCGTCGGAGTGGTTATGGCCGAACTCGCCGACCACGATGGGCAGTCTGGCGTTGACGAAGCGGGTCAGATAGTCCTTGACCTCGGCCGCGGTGTCGAACACGCCGTACATGTGGATGGAGAAGACCGTGTTGCGGTCCGGGTCGGCGGCCAGCACCGAGGCCGCGTTGTCGCGCATGGTGAAGGTCCAGTCCTGACCCCAGTTGGGGGCGTCGGCCATCAGCGCGTTGTGGATCCCGGCGGCGCGCAACTTCGCGATGGCGGCCTTGGTGTCCGCGGTCCAGGCGGTGGCGTTGTTGTTGCCGTACGGCTCGTTGCCGAGGTTGACGACGACGTAGTTCTCCTGGCCGGCCAGGGCGGAGCGGACACCGATCCAGTAGTCGGCGGCGCGGGCGAGGGTGACCGCCCCGCTCTGTTCGCCGTAGCCCGTGGTGTCATGGGCCTCCAGCACACAGATGAGCCGGTTCTGCTTGCACTGCGCGACGACGTTCGCCACATCGGCCGTGTCGTTCTTCGTCCAGCGGTCCCCGGTGCTCAGCACCACGCGCACCGTGTTGGCCTTCAGGGCCTTGATGTCGGACAGGGCCTTGGTGGTCCTGGACGCGTACCAGGTGTGGGCGTGGTTGACGCCGCGCATCACGAAGTCGCTGCCGTTGCCCTCGACCAGGCGGCCGTTGCTGACATGTAATCCGGTGGCCGCGTGGGCGGTCGGGGCGAGGGCCAGGACGGACATCAGGACGGCGGCGATGGCGCCGAGCGCGGTGCCGGTGCGGGTGGGGCTGCGCATCATCGACTCCTGGGGGTGCTCGGGGCCCGGTCCGTCAGACCAGGGGTCAGCAGCTTGGTGAGCGCGGGGTACCAGCGCGCGGCTATCTTGTTGTCGCCCGTGGCGTTGGGGTGCACCCCGTCGTAGGTGTCGGTGGCCGTGGAGAAACCGCTCCACTGGTCCACCGCTATCACGGGGGAGCGCGATGTGCTCTTGGTGGCCGCCCATCCGGGGATCCGGGCGTTGAGCGCCGTCACCCGGGCGGCGCACTCCGGACATGAGCCGGGGTTCATGGGGAGGATCTGCGCCACGAGGACCTTCATGTTCGGGTTGCTCTGGCGCATCTGGTCCACGAGCGTGCTGTAGGCGGCCAGGATCCGGTCGGGGGCGATATTGCTCCAGACGTCGTTGGTGCCGAAGTGCATGACAACGATGTCCGGATGCGTGGCGGAGAGCCAGCCGGGCAGCTGGTTCTGCTGAGCCACGGCCGTCGCCAGGAAACCGCCGTGGCCCTCGTTGTCGCCGTCGTACGGCACCCCGCAGCCCTGCGGGCCGAGCGTCCCGACGAAGTCGACGGAGGTGTAGCCGGTGCTCTGCAACTTGTTCCACAGCACCGCCCGCCAGCATCCGGGCGAGCCGGTGATCGAGTCGCCCAGCGGCATGATGCGCACCGGAGCGGCCGCGGTGTCCGATGCGGCGGTCGCGGTGTCCGGTGGTGCGGTCGCGGTGTCCGATGCGGGGCCTACGGGCCGCAGCGCGGTCAGGGCCAGGGTCAGCGCCGGGACAGCCAGGAGTGTTCTCAGAAGCCTCGTTCTCCGCACGGCCGTTCCTCCTCGGCTCGGTGGGGGTATGGGAGCGCTCCCAATCGTGTGTAACCACGTTGCTGAGGTGCGTCAAGAGGCTGGGCGGATGAGAGTGACCGGCCGGTGACGGCCGGTCAGAGTCGTTAAACCGGTCAGGGCCGTCAAATCCGCCGGGCCAGGGTGCGGCGCGCCGTCTCCGCCATAGCCTCGTCCACCATCCGCCCCTCGAACAACACCGCGCCCTCGCCCCGTGCCTGGGCCGCCGTCACCGCCGCCACCAGCCGCTCGCACCGCGCCAGCTCCTCGGCGTCCGGCGAGAACACCTCGTTGACCACCGCCACATGGGACGGGTGGATCACCGTCATCCCCTCGTACCCCAGCGCCCGGTTCTGCTCCGCGAAACGCCGCAGCCCCGCGAGGTCCGTGACATCCGCCCACAGCCCGGCCACCGGATGCGGGCTGCCCGCGGCGCGCGCGTCCAGCAGCACCCGGGCGCGCAGCGGATGGGTCTCCTCGCCGCCCGGGCTCCAGCGGTAGCCGACCGCGCGCTCCACGTCCCCGCCCGGGGCGGTCAGCGCGCCCAGGTGCGCCACCCGGCCGGCGGCCCGCCCGATGTCGTACGCCTCGCGCAGCCCGCGTGCCGTCTCCAGCAGCGGCACCAGCGCGATCCGCCCCTCCGGCAGGCCCGTCTCGCGTTCGCACCAGGCCAGCAGCCGGTCGGCGAGCCGTACGTCGTCGGCGCAGCGCACCTTCGGCAGCACCACGCCGTACAGCCCTGGGCGGGCCACCGCGCGCAGGTCCTCGGCCCCCGCCCAACCCGCCGCGTGGTCCAGGGGGTTGATCCGTACGAGCAGCCGCATCGGACCCGGTGTCCGCGCCGTCCGCGCCGCCTGTTCGATGGCTTCGGCCACCGCCTCCCGCGCCGCTTCCTTCGCGCCCTGGGGCACCGCGTCCTCCAGGTCGAGGATCGCCGCGTCGGCGCCGGCCGCCTCGGCCTTGGGCAGCCAGCCGGTGCGGCTGCCCGGTACGAAGAGCAGCGAGCGCAGCGGCTCCCGGTCCGGATCCCGGTCGTGGTCGACGGAGTGGTCAGATGACACCCTGGCCCTCCAGCTTCGCCAGCCGCTCCCCGTCGATGCCCAGCCACTCCCCGTACACCAGGCCGTTGTCCGCGCCCAGCGCCGGGCCGGTGCGCCACACCGCGCCGGGGTTGCGGCGGAAGTGCGGCAGCGCGGCCTGCATCCGGACCGGGCCGAGGTCCGGATCGTCGACGGTGACGACGTCCTCGCGCTCGGCATATACCGGGTCGGCGACGATGTCCGCCGCGCTGAACACCCGGGAGGCCACCACCTCGGCGCGTTCGAAGGCCGCCAGGCACTCGTCCGCCGGGCGCGCCGCCACCCACGCGCGCAGCGCGTGATCCAGCCCCTCCCGCCCGGCGTGCTGCGCCTCCACGGTCGCGTACTCCGCCTCGTCCAGGCCCAGCAGCCGCACCACATTGAGCACCGAGCGGGTGGTCGCAGAGGTGACCGTCAGCCAGTCGCCGTCGCCGCTGCGGTAGGTGTTGATGACGGCGGCGGGCGCGACGGCCAGCTGGTTGCCGGCCCGCTCCGGCGCGGTGCCGAGCTGGTCGTACGCGATGATCTGCCACTCCACCAGCCGGAACAGCGGCTCGAAGAGGGCCAGGTCGATCCACTCGCCGTCGAAGTGCGGATCGGTGTCGCGGCGGTGCAGCGCGGCCAGGATCGCGAACGCGCCCATCAGGCCGGTGACCGCGTCCCCGTGCGAGAACCCGGTGTGCACGGGCGGCCCGTCCGGGAACCCGGTCAGATGCACCACCCCGCTGCGGGCCTCGCCCATCTTGCCGAACCCCGGGGCGTCGGCCCGTGAGGAGGTCGCGCCGAAGCCGGAGATCTGCAGCAGGATCGCCTTGGGGTTGACCGCGTGCACGGCCTCCCAGTCCAACCCCCAGGCGCGCAGCCGCCCCGCGCGCAGGGTCACGATCACCACATCGGCCCAGGCGATGAGGTCATGGGCGATCCGCCGCCCCTCCTCGTGGTGCAGATCCAGGGTGACGGAGCGCTTGTTGCGGCCCGCGACCTTGAACCACAGCGGCACACCGTCGCGCCGGGGCCCCATGGCGCGGGCCGCGTCGCCCGTACCCGGGGGCTCCACATGCACCACATCGGCCCCTTGGTCGGCGAGCATCGCCCCGGCGAGGGGGCCCGCCACGACGTGGGCGAACTCCACCACCTTCAAGCCGGTCAGCTGTCCCTGCTGTCCCTGAGGCCCCCGCTGTCCCTGAGGCGCGCGGCTGTCGTTGTCCATACGGTCCACACGGTCCATACGGCTCAGGCTGCGGGGTCGGCCATATGCGGGTCCAGCAATGAACGGGCATCAATTCATGCGGATCTTGCAAGGGTTCGCTACGCCTCACCGTCCTCCCAGAAGACCCCGTCGGGCAGCCCATGACCCGCGTCGCGCAACTCCTCCAGCTGCTCCAGAAAGCGGCGCGCCCCCGGTGGCAGCGCCCGTCGCGCCGGAAGCACCACATGCAGCCGCCGCTCCACCACCGGCTCCACCAGCGGGCGCCGCACCAGCTTCCCCGGGGGCACCAGCGGATGCACCAGAGCGGGCATCGCGGACACTCCCAGCCCGGCCGCGACCAGTCCGCCCACCGTCGCCACGCTCGACGCCTCCGCCGCCGGGTCCGCCGACAGGCCCGCCTGGGCGAAGGCCGCGTCCGTCATCCGGCGCACGCTGGAGTCCGCGCCCACCGCAAGGAACGGCTCGCGGCCCAGGTCCGCCCAGCTCACCTCGGGCTTCTCGGCGAGCGGATGGTGCTCGGGGAGTACGGCGTCGAACCGGTCGCGGACCAGCGGGCGCAGCCGTATCCCGGCCGTGCGCCGGGCCACGGTGGACACCGCGAAGTCCGCGTCGCCGTCCACGACCCGCTCGAGCACCGGGCGTTCAAGCCCGTCCAGCAGCCGTACGGTCACCTCCGGGCGCCGTGCGCGGAAGGCGGAGATCACCGGGGGCAGCAGCACGGCCGCCACCGAGGGGAGGGTCGACAGCGCCACCGTGCCGCGCTCACCGGAGACATAGCGCCCCAGCTGCGCCAGCCCCGCCCGGTGTGCGGACAGGATCTGGTCCGCGATGCGCAGCGCCTCGGCCCCGGCCGGGGTCAGCTGCACATTGCGGGTGTCGCGCTCCAGCAGCCGCATGCCGAGCGTGCGCTCCAGGTCCGCGACGGCGCGGCTCAACGAGGACTGGGACACATGCATGTCGGCCGCCGCGGCGGTGAAGCTCGCGGCGCGGGCCACCGCGGCGTAGGCCGCGAGCTGGCGCAAAGTGACGTCCATCATGAAGCGGGAGAGTAGACGCGACAGGCGCGCGGGGGAACTGTTGCGCTAAACGCATAGAGAGATCTGTGTTCGATGCTGGACGCGGATCTTTCGCCGCTCGGAAACTCATCGGCAACGCGTCCGAGGTAAGAGAAAGCGAGCGGGCCATGTTGGCAGCATTGGGCTTCTGCACGATCGGCGGCTTCCTGCTGCTCACCATGACCAAACGGGTCTCGGTCCTGGTCGCCCTGGTCCTCACCCCGGTGATCACCGCGGTCATCGGCGGATACGGGGACGATCTCGGCCCGATGGCGCTGGACGGGCTGTCCAAGGTCGCGCCCACCGGGATCATGATCGCCTTCGCGGTGCTCTACTTCAGCCTGATGGTCGACGCGGGCCTGTTCGAACCGCTGATCCGCGGCATCCTGCGGATCGCCCGCAGAGACCCGCTGCGTATCACCGTCGGCACCGCCGCCCTGACGATCTGTGTGGCGCTCGACGGGGACGGCGCGTCGACCTTCCTCATCACCATCTCCGCCATGCTGCCCGTCTACCAGCGGCTGGGCATGAGCCGGCTGGTGCTCGCCGGGGTGGTCGCCCTCGGCGCGGGCGTGATGAACATGGTGCCGTGGGGCGGCCCCACCGCCCGGGCGGCCGCCGCGCTCAAGCTGGACACCTCGGATGTGATCACCCCGCTGCTGCCCGCCCTCGCCGCCGGCATCGCCTGGGTGCTGCTGGCCGCGTACTTCATCGGCCGCCGCGAGCGCCGCCGGCTCGGGGAGCTCGACGAGCCGCGGGCCGAGGCGGCGGTGGTCGGCGACGGCCCCGGTACGCCCCGGGTGGCCACGCGGGCCGGCACCGCGCTGACGGTCTTCAATCTGCTGCTCACCGTCACCCTGCTGACCTGCCTGGTGCTGGAGGTCATGCCGCTGCCCGTGCTGTTCGTGCTCGCCTTCGTGATCGCGCTGCTGGTCAACCACCCCGGCTGGGAGGAGCAGCAGGCCCTGCTGGAGAAGCACGGCAACAGCGTGGTGCTGGTCACCACCATGATCTTCGCCGCGGGCGTGTTCACCGGCATCCTCAGCGGCACCGGAATGATCGAGAAGATGGCCCAGGCCATGGTCGAGGTGATCCCCGACAGCCTCGGCGGCCATCTGCCGGTGCTGGTCGCGGTCACCAGCATGCCGCTGAGCCTCGTCTTCACCCCCGACGCCTACTACTTCGGCATCCTCCCGGTGCTGGCGGGCACCGCCGACTCCTTCGGCACCGACCCGGCCGAGGTCGCCCGCGCCGCCGTCCTCGGCCAGATGACCACCGGCTTCCCGCTCAGCCCGCTCACCGCCGCCACCTTCATCCTGCTCGGCATGAGCGGCGTACAGCTCGGCGAACACCAGCGGTTCATCTTCCGCTGGGCCTTCGGCACCACGCTCGTGATGACCGCCGCCGCCCTGCTGACCGGCGCCCTGCCGCTGTGACTTCACCTTCAGGAGAATCCGTGCCCAGACCCGTACGCCGGTCGGCCGCGCTCGCGCCGCTGCTGGCCGCGGCGCTCACCGCCGCCCTCGTCCCGGCCGCCACGGCCGCGCCCGCCGCCCCCCGCGCCGAGCTCCCCTCCTACATCAGCGCGCTGAGCTCCGTACGGTACGACGGCGTCGGCGACGACCTGCTCACCGCCGGGCTCGGCTTCTCCGGGCTGCGCGCCGCCACGCCGCCCGCCCCGGCCGACCCCGACCGGCCCACCGCCGCCGAGCTGCGCCGCCAGGCCATCTGGGCCTCCGCTGGGCTGTCCGCCGGGTCCGGCGGCGGCCTCGGGCGGCTCTACGGGCCGAATGTGGACCGCGGCCGCCCCGTGCCCGGCGACGGCAAGGTCGCGGGCGTCGAGTACCGCGCCGTGGCGGGCAGCGGCTCACACAGCGTCAGCTTCGTCGTCCAGGTCCCGGACGACTTCGACCGGGACCGCCCCTGCGTCGTCGCCGCGCCCGCCTCCGGCCTCGGCGGCGTCTACAACATGGTGGGCACCGCCGGGGCCTGGGGACTGCACCGCCGCTGCGCGGTCGCCTACACCGACAAGGGCATGGGCCCGGCCTTCGACGATCTGCACTCCGGCACCGTCATGGCCCACGACGGCACCACCGGCCCCCGTACGCAGACGGCGGACCGCGCCGCGTTCGACGCCGGGCTGAGCGACGACGAGCGGGCCCGGTTCGACGCCGAGCGCCCCTACCGCGTCGCGTACAAGATGGCGCACGCCAAGACCAACCCGCAGGCCACCTGGGGGCGCGATGTGCTGGGCTCGGTGGAGCTGGCCCTCGCCCTCCTCGACCGCGACTGGCGCCAGGGCGCGCCCCGCGCCGGCTATACGCCCGCCACCACCACCGTCATCGCCACCGGGGTCTCCAACGGCGGCGGTGCGGCCGTCGCCGCGGGCGAGGACGACCGCGGCGGGCTGATCGACGCGGTCGTCGCCTCCGAGCCGCAGATGAACCTCGCACCGCTGAACGGGATACGGGTCACCCAGGGCGGGCGCGCGGTGCCGGCCGCGGGCCTGCCGCTGATCCGGTACGGCTCCCTCGCCTCGCTGCTCCAGCCGTGCGCCGCGCTCACCGAGCCCACCGCGCCCGGCTACTCCTCCCTGGACACCGCGGCCGCCCACCGCCGCTGCGCCGCCCTCGTCGGCGACGACCCCCGGCTGATCTCCCGGCGCGACGCGAAGCGTGCGGGTCCTGACGGGCTGCCCCGGCTGGCCCAGGAGGCCCTGGTACGCGCCGGATACCAGCCGCAGTCCAGCTACCTTCAGCTCGCGCACTACGATCCGCAGACCCCCGCCTCGTACGCGATGAGCTTCGCCCGCGCCTCGGTCGCCGACTCCCTGTGCGGCTACGGCTGGGCCCGCACCGACGCCTCGGGCACCCCCGTCCCGTACCGCACCGCCGAACTGGCCGCCGCCTTCGGCACCAGCTCCGGCCGGGCGCCCGCGCCCGGGGTGCTGATCGACGAGAACTCGCCGGGCGGGCCCGTCGCCGACGCCAGGTCCCAGGGCCCGGACGGCCGCCATGACTACAACCTGCGCGGCGAGAGCTGCGTCTACCGGCTGGCGTTCAACAAGGCCCCGCGCGCCGAAGGGGAGTGGGCGGCGCGGCTCGCCGAGGGTCTTGACGCCACCAGGCGCACCGGCGATCTGCACGGCAAGCCCGCGCTGATCGTGCACGGCCGCGACGACACCCGGGTCCCCGTCAACCACAGCACCAGGCCCTATCTGGGCCTCAACTCCCGTGCCCAGCACGGCGTCGGGACCGTCGCCTACGTCGAGGTCACCAACGCGCACCACTTCGACTCCACGGCACCTGGCTTCGACAACCGCTATGTGCCGCTGGGCTACTACTACCAGCAGGCGCTGGACCTGATGTGGCAGCGGCTGGACGGGCGCGGACAGCTGCCGCCCAGCCAGGTCGTACGGACCGTCCCCCGGGGCGGCGAGCCGGGCCACGCCCCGGAGCTGACGCCCGCCAACGTCCCGGACATCGCGGACCGCCCGGCCGCCGGGGACCGGGTCAGGATCACGGACGAGACGGTACGGATCCCCTGAACCGCCAGGCCCTCACCGTCGGGCGGCCGTGGCCGGCCGCCGGGGTTCGATGACCGTGACCCCGGCGCCGGCCGCCGCCCCCATCGCCATCAGCGCCTCCGGCACCTCGTCGAGCCCGATGGTGTCGGTGACCAGCAGATCCGGCCGCAACGTCCCGGCCTCGACCATCTCCATCATCGGCCCGTACGCGTGCGCCGCCATGCCATGGCTGCCCAGCAGCCGCAGTTCGAGCGCGATGACCCGGTCCATCGGCAGCATCGGGCTCCCGGCGGCCGGCGGCAGCAGACCGACCTGCACATGGCGGCCGTGCCGCCGCAGGCTGTTGACAGACGCGGCGCAGGTCCGCGGGGAGCCCAGCGCGTCCAGCGAGACATGGGCGCCCCCGCCGGTCGCGTCCGCGACCGCGTCCGCCACGGACCCCAGGGTCGAGGCCGCGTCCACGCACACCTCCGCCCCGAACCGCCGGGCGAGGGCCAGGGCGCGCGGTGAGATGTCCACCGCGACCACCCGCGCCCCCGCCGCGGACGCGATCATGACCGCGGACAGCCCCACCCCGCCGCAGCCGTGCACCGCGACCCATTCGCCGGGGGCCACCCGGCCCTGCGCCACCACGGCGCGGAAGGCCGTCGCGAAGCGGCAGCCCAGACCGGCGGCCGTGGTGAAGGCCAGCTCGCCGCGGATGCCGACCAGGTTCACATCGGCGTTCTCGATCGGGACGTACTCGGCGAAGGAGCCCCAGTGGGTGAAGCCCGGCTGGGTCTGCCGCTCGCACACCTGCTGGGCACCGTCCGCGCAGGCGCCGCAGCGCCCGCACGCGCAGACGAACGGCACGGTGACGCGCTGCCCGGGGCGCCAGTTCAGGACCTCGGGCCCCACCTCCTCGACCACCCCGGCCAGCTCATGGCCGGGTACGTGCGGCAGCCGGATGTCGGTGTCGTGCCCCATCCAGCCGTGCCAGTCGCTGCGGCACAGCCCGGTCGCCTCGACGCGGATGACCGCGCCGCGTCGCGAGGGAGTCGGATCCTGGACGTTCCGGACCTCGGGCCGGTGCCCGAAGGCATCGAAGACCACAGCGCGCATGGACCCGCTCCCTCGCTCAGCCGCACATGGTGGGGGCCGTAGAACCTACACCACGTTCGACGCCGGGCGACCGGCCCCACCCACCGACGGCGGCTCCGCGCCCGGCCGGGTGCCCCAGGCGGACGGTTCGGTGCCCAGCCGGTGGGCGAGCGAACCGCCGTGGGCGACCGAGGACCAGGGCAGCCAGGTCCGCGGCAGGTCCCGTCCGTTCAGCGACACATCGCGCACATAGCGCCGCTCGTCGCTCGCACCGGGCGCGGTGACGGTCAGCGTGCCGCCCTGCCGGGTGCCGTAGCGGCCGATACTGCCAATACGGATGATCGCCGACTCGAACTGCGGGCTGGAGACGGCCAGGAAGTCACCGCCGCTCATGGTCGGGTAGAGCCCGAGCGAGGAGAAGACGTACCAGGCCGACATGGTGCCCAGATCGTCGTTGCCCGTCATACCGTCGGGCCCGGTGGTGAACAGCGTCATCGCCGCCCGCACCACGGTCGCGGTCTTCGCGGGCGCGCCCGCCCACAGATACATGTACGGGGCGTGCAGGTCCGGCTCGTTGTTCGGGTTGTAGGTCGGCTTGCCGTAGTAGTCGTACGGGGCCGAGATCCAGTCCCGGCGCGCGGTGCCCGCCGGGTCGGTCAGCAGCTTGTCGTAGGCGAAGAAGGAGTCCAGGCGCCGCTCCGTGGCGCGCCGCCCGCCCATCAGCCCGACCAGCCCGGCCGGGTCCTGCGGGACCAGCCACTGGTACTGATAGGCGCCGCCCTCATGGAACTGGCGGCCCGCCTCCACCGGGTCGTACGGCGTGACCCAGGCGCCGTCGGCCGTGCGCGGCCGGAACTGTGCGATCGAGGCGTCCCACAGCTTCCGGTACCACTGGCCGCGCTCGGCGAACATCCGCGCGTCGGCGCGGTGCCCGAGGCCGCGCGCCATCAGCGCGAGCGACGCGTCGGCGGCGGAGTACTCCAGGGTCGCGGAGGCGGGGTGGACACAGTCGTTGTCGCCGCCCTTGTGGGCGCAGTCCTTGCCGAGCTCGAGCCCCGACGGGACGTAGCCGAGCCTGCGGTAGTAATCCACGCCGGAGCGCCCGTTATAGGGGGAGTCGGCGGGCGGGGTGCTGGTCGCGTTCCGCTTCAGCAGTCCGTACGCCTCCTCCTCGTGCCCGGCGAGCAGGCCCTTGGACCATGCCTCGACCAGGAACGGGGTCACCGGATCCCCGGTCATGATGTTGGTCTCGCTCTCGGCGAGCGCCCACCTCGGCAGCCAGCCGCCGTCCCGGCCGATCCCGACGACCGACAGCGCCACATCGCGCGCCACCCGTGGCTGCAACAGCTCCAGGAGCTGGTTCTGCGGCCGGTAGGTGTCCCACAGCGAGAAGTTCTGGTACGGCGTGTAGTCGGTGGCGGTGTGCGTCCCGCCGTCGAAACCGGTGTAGCGGCCGTCCACGTCGCCGGCCAGGTTCGGATGCAGCTGGGCGTGGTAGAGCGCGGTGTAGAAGGCGCCGCGCCGCTCCGGGGTGCCCCCGCCGATCCGCACCGAGTCCAGCTGCCGCTCCCAGGTGTCGCGCAGCTTCGCCCGCGTGGCGTCGAAGTCGTGACTGTCGCCGGTCTCCGCCGCCAGGTTCTTCCGGGCGCCGTCCAGGCCGGTGTACGACAGGCCGACCTTGACCACGACGTCCCGGTCGGCGGTCGCGTCGAAGGTGGCCCATGCGCCGTTGCCGCCCTCCCCGGCCGCCTCCCGGGAGCCGGGGGTGGCGGTGGTGCCGCGCCAGGTGCCGTACGAGGAGAAGGGCCGGTCGAAGGTGGCCGTGAAGTAGACGGTGTGCTCGTCCTTGCCCGCGCAGAAGTTTCCGGCCCGCACCCGGCCCTCGACGGTGCGGTCGCCGACCACGCGCACCTCGGAGTCGAACACCTTCTGGTTGGCCTTGCCGGTGTTGAACAGGACGTTGGCCGCGCCGGTGGCCGGGAAGGTGTAACGCTGCCAGCCGGTGCGCTCGGTGGCGGTCAGCTCGGCGTCGACGCCGTAGCGGGAGAGCCCCACCCGGTAGTAGCCGGGGGTGGCCTCCTCGTCGTCGTGGGAGTAGTCGGAGCGGTAGTGCTCCGGGTCCACATCGGTCACCGGGCCGGTGGTCGGCATGAGCGGCAGCTCGCCCGCCACACCGCAGCCGACACCGGACAGATGGGTCTGGCTGAAGCCGTAGATGGTGTTCTGCGCGTAGTCGTAGCCGCCCTGCCCGCCGGTGTCCGGGCTGACCTGGACCATGCCGAACGGGGCGCTCGCGCCGGGGAAGGTGTTGCCGAAGTTCTGCGTGCCCACGAACGGGTTCACCAGCGCGGCGGGCTCATCCGCAGCGGCCGCCGCCGCGCCGGGCGGTCCGAGCAGACCGCCGAGGAGGAGCGCGGCCGCTGTGAGCGGGGTGACCGCTCTCGCCGCGCGCTGACGTATCCGACCGATCAGTGGTCTCAAGGGGGACCTCCGTGACAACGTTGTCCGGCCATGGGTGCGTGGACCCTAGCACGGGCGCCGCGCCCGGGGGAGTACGGCGAACGAAGCCCGTGCCAGGGGCCTGGCTCCCCGGCTCAGCGGTTGTGCCGTTGGCCCTCCGCCAGCTGGCGGGTCGTACGGTCGGCTCCGGAGTTGCGCTGGGCCACCGCCGCCAGGCTCGGGAAGAGCCCGCCCAGCGCGCTGCCCAGGCGCAGTTCGAGCGGCGCGATGTTCACCTCGGCGCGGTCCCGCTCGATGGCGCGCAGTGTCGCCACCGCCACCTGGCGGACGGAGACCGTACGGACACCGGGGGGCGTGGTGGCGCCGGAGTCCGCGAACATCCCGGTGTCGCGGACGAACCCCGGCTGCACCACCGAGACCCCCACTCCGGTGCCGTGCAGATCCTGGCGCAGCCCGAGCGCGAAGCCGCGCAGCCCGAACTTGGACGCGTTGTAGAGCGCCGCCCCGGGGGAGGCGGTACGGCCCGACAGCGAGCCGATCATCACGATATGGCCGGAGCCGGACGCCACCATCCGCGGTGCCAGCGCCCTGGCCAGCTGGAGCGGGGCGCGCAGATTGACCTCCAGGGCGCGGTCGACCTCGTCGGGGGCGTAGCCGAGGACTTCACCGCTGGACGGCAGCGCCGCGTTCGCGATGAGGATGTCGGCATCGGCGGCCTCGGCGATCAGGTCGTCCACCTGGGCCCGGTCGGCCAGATCGGCGACGATGGCCCGGGCGCCCAGCCGGTCGGCCAAGGGCCGCAGCACCTCCTCGCGGCGGCCGGTGAGCAGCAGCTTGGCCCCCCTGGCCGCGAGGGCGCGGGCCAGTGACTGCCCGATGCCTCCGGTCGCTCCGGTGAGCAGGACGGTCGCGCCGCCGATCCGCATGCGTGTCTCCTCCGCGTAGTGGGCTGGTCCGGGTGGTGGCCGTACGGCCGGTCCGTACCGGACGAACGGTACTGCCCTGCGGGGCGCGGCTCATGTCAGCGAGCCGAAGGGGCACGCGAGTCCCCCGTCACCACCGCCCGGGGTCCATGCCGCTCACCCGCGCGATGGCCTCCACTTCCATCCGGTCGCGCTCCTGCTCGGCCCCGAAGTCCACCACCAGCCGCAGCCCGTGCGGCCCGAGCAGGCTGGTCAGCTCCTCCAGCTCCCGGCCGAGGGCGGGGGTGAACCGATCCTGGTCGCGCGGGGAGAACGCCACGTCAACGCTGCCGCCTCCGTCGCTGCCGCCGTCGCGGCGGTGCACGATGGCGTCGTTGATGCCGCGGAGGATGCGCAGCAGGAGGTCGTACGAATCGGGGTCCAGACGGTTCTGGAGCTCGGCCAGCCGGTGGGCGAACTGCTTGGCGCGCTCCAGGAAGTGCTCTTCGTCCATGACACCATCGTGACGAAAACCCGCGCCATACACGTCAGTTACAGATGATTTTACGGTCGACTCTAGATATTGCCGGTGATTGTGCTGTTCAACCCGTACACTCGGCGGGCGTTGCCCGCGGCCACCAGGGCCGCCACCCGCTCCGCGTCCGCCGCGCTCCAGGCGCCGTCGCGGACCCAGCGGGCCAGAGTCGCGCCCAGGGCCTCGCGGAAGAGCAGCGCCCCGACCGCGTACAGCTCGGGCAGGCCGTAGGCGTCGGTGGAGAAGAGCACCTTGCCGAAGGGGGCCACCTCCAGCACCTCGGCCAGCACCGCCCCGGCCCGCGCCCCGGTGTGCGTCAGGGCCAGGCCCACATCGGCGTACACATGCGGATACACCGCGGCCAGATAGGCGGCGCCGCGGTGGTACGGATAGCCGTGCAGCAGGATCAGCGGGCAGCCGGTGGGGCGCACGGCGCGGATGAAGTCGGTGAGCAGCAGCGGGTCGCAGCGGTCCAGGCGCAGATCGGGGTCGCCGAACCCGGTGTGCAGCTGCAGTGGCAGGGCGGTGCGCGCGGCGGACCACAGCAGATGGCGCAGCAGCACCGGATCGGCGAGCCGCGCCGCTTTCGGGTCGCCGCCGCCGTCGTCGGTGCGGGCGGTGCGGGCGGTGCGGGTGGCGCGGGCGGCCAGCCAGCGGTCCGCCGCCGCGCGGAGTGCGGCCGGGGCGGGCGGTGTGGGCGCGAGGTCGAGACCGTGGCGGTAGGCGGCCACCGACTTGAACCCGGCGGCGGTGAGCGCGGCCCCCCGTACGGCCCCGTCGAGCGCGGCGAGGAAGGAGTCGGCGGTCCGTGAGGCGTCCGCGACCCGTTCGGCGAGGTGTTCCAGACGTACGATCTCGCGCGCCGCGCCCCCGGCGGCCTCGGCCAGCTCCTGAGGGCCCATCAGATCCCCGGGCAGCCCGGTGTCCACCAGAAACTCGGTGATACCGGCGGCGCGCAGCAGCCGCCGGGTGGCCTCCGCCGCGCCCAGCTCGCGCCGCCGGGCCAGATAGCGCTCGGGCGGGCAGTGCGGCGGAAGGCCCAGCAGCGGCGGGCACCAGCGGCGCACCGCGAATCCGAGCTGGGTGTCGAAGTAGCTGGTGCCGGGCGCGGCGGGCGCGTCCGACTCGGTCAGATACGCCTCGAACGCCGCGGCGTCCGGCTCGCCGCGCAGCAGGCCGTGGCAGTGGTGGTCCACCAGGGGCGGCCGGGGCCGCGCCGCGCCGTGGCCGGACATGGCTCAGTACCTCCAGCGGGTGGCCGCGGCGATGTCCCGCGGGCTCGCCCCCTCGAACAGCTCGGCCTCGGCGCGGCGTACGGCGGCGATCGACTCGAAGAGCGGATCGCCCAGCGCCTCGCGGAGCGTGTCCGAGGCGTCGAAGTGTTCCAGGGCGGCGGGCAGCGAGGTCGGCAGCCGCTGCTGATGGCCCTCGTGCGCCGGATCGCCGGCCACCGGAGGGGGCAGTGTCAGACCGGAGTCGAGCCCGGCGAGCCCGGCGGCGATGACCGCGCCCGTCAGCAGATACGGATTGGCCGCCTGGTCGACACACTTGACCTCGGCGTTGGCCCCGCTGGGGTCCTCCGGCGCCCCCGCCACGAAGCGCAGCGCGGCCTCGCGGTTCTCCAGCCCCCAGCACTGATACGCCCCGGCCCAGCGGGAGGGCTCAAGCCGCAGATAGCTGGCGGGCGAGGGGGCGCCGATGGCCAGCAGGGCGGGCAGCGCGCGCAGCACACCGGCCAGGAACGCCTCGCTGGTCGCCGTCATACCGCACGGCCCGTCCCCGTCGCGGCACAGATCGCGCTCGCCCTGCCACAGGCTCAGATGCAGATGGCCGCCGTTGCCGACGGTGTCCGGGGTGACCACGGGCGCGAAGGACGGCGTCAGGCCGTGCTGTGCGCTCACGCCCCGGATGGTCTGGCGCACCAGCACGGCGAGATCGGCCGCGCCGACCGGGTCGGCGGGCGCCACGGACACCTCGAACTGCCCCTGGGCGTACTCGGGGTGAATCTGCAGCACCTCGACCCGCTGGGCCTGGAGGGCGTCGAGGACATCCGCGAGATAGTCGGAGAGATCCACCAGGCGGCTCATCCCGTAGGCGGGCCCGGCGGTGGGGTAGCGCGGCTCCGACTCCGGCGCGTCGGCGGTGGCGACGACCCACTCGGTCTCGATCCCCATGAGCACCCCGAGGCCGCGCTCCCGGGCCCGCTCGGCCATCCGGTGCGCGAACCGGCGCTGGCATACGGGGTGTTCCCGCCCGCTCACGTCGTACCGGTCCGCCGGGGCCCAGGCCCAGCGGGGCTGGGCGGCCAGCGGGGTGAGCCGGTCGAGGTCGGGGAAGAGCCGCAGATCGCCGTCGGGGCCGCCGATGTGGCGGCTGGTGGTCATGGAGTCGTCCACCAGGAAGACGTCGAAGACGGGGGACATGCCGATGCCCCACTGCGCCGCGTGTTCGAGCCGTGCGGTGGGCACGGCCTTGACGCGGGTGAGTCCCGCGTTGTCCACCCAGGTCAGCGCGGTGCCGACGATCCCCTGCGCGGCCAGTTCCCCGGCCGCCTCGCGTGCCCGGGCCCGAGCCTGTGCGCGGTGTTCGGTGTCCACGGGCGGCTCCTGTCCGGGGTGTGCTCATCCGGTGTGTTCGCGGGTCATCGAGGTCTAACGCGCGTGGCTCACAAGCGTTACGATTGATGACATGTCCCGAACAAATCCGGAAACCTTACACTCGGGAGCCGACCAGTGATCAAACGCAGGACCGTACTCGCGAGCACCCTGGGCCTCACCGGCGGCCTCGCACTCGGCACTGCCGCCTCCGCGGCCCCCACCGACTGGTCCCGGGCCGTGGTGGACTCCACCATCGCCCGCAAGCCCGACCCGAAGTCGCTCGGCGGCTGGGGCTACACACAGGGGCTGTTCCTCTACGGCACCTACCGCGTGTACCAGCGGGTCAAGGAGCCGTCCTACCTCGCGTACATCAAGGGGTGGGTGGACAGTTACGTGGACGCCGACGGCCACATCAACCACAGCTTCAACAACCTCGACGCCATGCAGTCCGGCAACCTGCTGCTGATCCTCCACAAGGAGACCGGCGACCCGCGCTACCGCACCGCCGCCGACCAGATCCGCACCCGCATCACGACCTATCCGCGCACCTCCGACGGCGGTATGTGGCACGCCACCAGCAAGACCAACGAGCTGTGGGCGGACGGGGTGTTCATGGCCCAGCCGTTCCTGCTGCGGTACGGCATCGCGTACGGCGACGAGGCCTACGCGTACGACGAGGTCAGCCGCAATCTGGCCGTGTACTTCACTCACCTCAAGGCGTCCAACGGGCTGCTCTACCACGCGTACGACGCGGACGGCGACGCCCCCTGGTCGCCCAACCCGACCACCGGCACCTCCGCCTACCACTGGGCCCGGGCCATCGGCTGGACCGCGATGACCCATATCGAGGCGCTGGATCTGCTGCCCGCGGACCACCCGCGGCGCGCCGAGCTCATCGCCAACGTCAAACACCTGGCCAAGGGGTTCGTCCGCTACCAGGACCGGAGCACCGGCCGCTGGTTCCAGGTGGTCGACAAGGCGAGCGAGTCGGGCAACTGGACCGAGACCTCGGCCTCCAGCATGTACACCCTGATGCTGCACGCGGCGCTGGAGCGCAAATACATCGCCGGCGGCGACTATGTGTCCGCGGCGCGCAGGGGCTATCAGGGCGTTCTGAAGAAGGTGACGGTCAACGCGGACGGGCTGACCGACATCACCGACATCAGCGAGGGCACCAACGTCGGGGACCTCGCCTACTACTTCGGCCGCAAGCGCAACACCAATGATCTCCATGGCCTGGGCGCCTTCCTGCTCATGAACGAGCAGATCGCTTAACTGACCACCCGCACGGTCGCGCTCCGCGGCGGACCGCGGAGCGCGACGTGAGGTGAGGTGTCCGGGCGCCGATGGCGGAGGCTACTTCAGCTCCACCTGGAACACCTTGTCCGCGCCGTCCGGCTCCCCGCCGTTGTTGTCGGCGTTGGTCGTGGACAGCCACAGGGTGTTCTTGCCCGGCACGGTCTCGACGGTGCGCTGCCGCCCGTACTCACTGACGTAGTACGCCTGCGGGGTGCCCGCGGAGGTGCCGTCGACCGGGATCCGCCACAGCCGCTCGCCCCTCAGCGCCGCCATGTAGAGCGCTCCGTCGGCGTAGGTGACCCCGCTGGGCGAGGCATCGCCGACCGCCCACTGGCGCTTGGGGTTGGTCATCCCGGAGGTGGAGCAGTTGCCCTCGCAGGTCGGCCAGCCGTAGTTCTTGCCCGGCTCGATGAGGTTGAGCTCGTCGTACTTGCTGTTGCCGAGCTCCGCCTCCCACAGCCGCCCCGCCGAGTCCCAGGTGAGGCCCTGCGGGTTGCGGTGGCCGTAGGAGTAGACCAGGGTGCCGAACGGGTTGCCGGGGGCGGGCTTGCCGTCCGTGGTCATCCGCAGGATCTTGCCGTTGAGCGCGTTCTTGTCCTGGGCGAGGTCGGATGTCTGGGCGTCCCCGGCAGTGGCGTACAGATAGCCGTCCGGGCCGAACTTGAGGCGTCCGCCGTTGTGGTACTTGTTCTTCTTGATGCCGCTGACCAGCGTGGTGTAGCCGCTCAGCGAGGAGCCGTCGAAGGTCATCCGGGCGATCCGGTTGCCCTCGGACGCGGTGTGCATGAGGTACACGTAGTGGTCGGTGTTCCAGTTCGGGGAGACCGCGATCCCCAGTAACCCGCCCTCGCCGCTGGTGGTCACGACGTTGGGCACCGTGCCGACCTGGGTCTTGGTGCCCGACTGGGTGAGCTTGAACACCTTGAACGAGTCCCGCTCGGTGATCAGCGCCGACCCGTCGGGGAGCCAGCTGAGCCCCCAGGGGATCGACCAGCCGGACGAGACGGTCTTGATGCTGGACGGTGCCGAGTCGACTCTGTCGGACGAGGCGTTGCCCGTGCCGGCCGTTCCGACCAGCAGCCCGGCGGCGAGTGCGGCGGCGGTGGCCGCCACCACGAGTTTCCGATGGCTCTTCATCGCGCGTCTCCTCCTACTGGAGCTTGTACGCCTTGAAGTTGCGGGTGAGCAGATAAGTCGTCTGCAAGCCGCTGCTGTTGAGGCTGCGGTAGATACCCCACTTGGGCCGCAGGTAGTTCTGGCCGCGCCACATGTCGAGACCGGTGCGCTTGTATTTGGCCACCGTCTTCCCGTCGGTGACGACCGACCAGTCGACGTATGCCCCGGAGTCGGACGCCTTCACCTCGACCGACACATCGCTCCACTTGCCCTGGATCGGCGACATATCGGCGGCCCCGGCCTCCGTCAGGTTCTCGTCGTCGTCCGAGGTGCGCAGCTCGACCTTCGGGCCGTTGTCGTGCTGGTGCAGCGACATGGTGAACAGCGGGGCGGCGACGTCCCCCACCTTGATCTGCATGATGTGGGTGAAACCGGTGGTCGCGTCCAGCGTGTCCGGCACATACATCTGGTACTGGATCCGCCAGGTCTCGTCCTTGAGGATCTTCACGGCGGCGCCGTTCTGCCGCATGCCTCTGACCTCGTTGCGCTGGCGGTCGGTGCTGGTGTCCACGTCCTTGGGGTAGTGGATGTCGGTGCGGAACCCGCCGCCGCTCGGGTAGATATGGGTGACCCCGGGGTGGGAGTCGGCGCGGTCGTCCTCGGCGCCCTCGAAGGAGTCGGCGACACTGGCCCCCGACGCGGGGCTCCACTTGAGGCTCCAGGAAGCCATGGGCGCCTGCGGTGTGCGCTCCGTGCCGTGGGCGGCGGCCGTGGGGAGGAGCAGCGCGCCCGCCGCCGCCAGGGCCGCCGTGGTGCGGGGTCCGGGCAGCCGTTTGCGCTTCATCAGTGATTCTCCTGTCTGACCTTTGGTCATATCCATGAACTGGCTGGATATGGAAAGGCCGCGGTGGGGGAGTGACGCATGAGGTGAATCGCTGTTGAGGGGGACTGTAAAGAAACGTTCCTATCCCGTCAACAGCCCGGCGCAGGTTCGTGGTTCTGCCGCGAGTCGCCGCGGTTCAGCCGTGGTTCAGTCGCGGGAGACCCGGAACACCACCGTGCCGTGCGCGGGCACCGAGGCGCTGATCGAACCGGTCGTGGTGCTGGTCGCCTTGGACCACAGGTCCTTGAGCCCGTACGAGGACGAGCCGCCGAGGCCGATCGCGGTGGCCGTGGTGGAGATCGTCTTGGCGGACGAGTTCTCGTTGAGCAGGGCGACCGCCCGGTCGCCGTTGGCCAGTTGCTTGGTGTACACGACCTTGCCGCCGCTGGAGGACACGATGGTCGCCTGCTTGCCCAGGGTGTCCTGGTCCACCGCGATGAGGTCGGTGTTCTTCAGGATCGACTGAGTGGTGGCCGAGGCGTCGCGGATATCGCTGCCGATGAGCAGCGGCGCCGCCATCATCGCCCAGAGACTGAAGTGGGTGCGGTACTCGGTGGCGGTCATCCCGCCGTTGCCGACCTCCAGCATGTCCGGGTCGTTCCAGTGGCCCGGGCCCGCGTACTGCGCGAGGTCGTCGTTGATATGCACCTTGTCGATCATGCTGGACCACTTGTCGCTGATGTCGCCGGTGGTGCGCCACAGATTCCCGACCGGCTCGCCCCAGGTCCACACCTTGGGGTTGGTCTGGCCCCATTCGCAGATGCTGTACGCGATCTTCCGCCCGCTGGCCGCGAGCGCGTCGCGCATGGCCTTGTAGCGCTGCTGGGCGTCCACGCCCTGGTTATTGCAGTTGTCGTACTTGAGGTAGTCCACGCCCCAGGACGCGAACTGCTTGGCGTCCTGCTTCTCGTGGTTCAGCGCCCCCGGGAAGCCGGCGCTGTTGCAGGTCTTGGTGCCGGCGCTGGTGTAGATGCCGAACTTGAGCCCCTTGGAGTGCACATAGTCCGCCACGGCCTTGATGCCGTTCGGGAAGCGGGTGCGATCCGGCACCAGATTGCCGTCCGAGTCCCGGCTGGTCTCCGCCCAGCAGTCGTCGATGTTGACGTACTCGTAGCCGACGTCCTTGAGACCGAGCGAGACGAAGGCGTCGGCGACCCCCTTGACCATGGACTCGTTGAACGAGGAGTCGCAGTGCGTGGCATTCCAGTTGTTGAAGCCCATGGGGGGCGTGCGGAGCAGGCCGTTGTCCAGCGCGGCGGCCTGACCGGCCCCGGCGGTGAGCGTGAAGGTGATGGCGGCTGCCGCGGTGGTGGCGGTGGCGGTGGCCACCGCGACCAATGAGCGGAGTCCGCCGGATCGTACGTTTCCTCGCATGATCATCTCCTTCGAACGCAGCTGAGGCATCCGTGTGTGATGCATCGCGGAAGGTAGGAGGTGTGGTCTGCTGAGTCAAGGATTGGTACAGGCCAGAAGATGGGTAGAGGGTGTTCGGTGGCCCGGACATGGCTAACTGCCTGCGGTTTCTGATGACTTGATAAGTGATTATCCGTCAGGTCGGAGGATAGAGATCGGAGGATTTTTGCGTCCGCCCCATTGACCCGGACCGAGTGGCTCGCAACTCTTCAACAGAACACCGCCCTCCAACACCACCCCCATGTCTCCCCTCGCCCGGCACCCCCAGCTCGGGGAAGGAATCCCATGAGCCGCAGACCGCGCGGACGTCTTCGCGCCTGGCTGGCCACCGCACTGCTCGCCGTCGGCACCCTCCTCTTCGCAGGCCCCGCCCCCGCGCGGGCCGAAGTCGTGCATGCGCGGCAGCAGTGGCTGCGCGACTCCCAGGCCGGACTCTTCCTGCACTGGGGCATGCGCACCTCACCGGGCTACACCAGCTGCTCCGCCTGGGAGAAGGCCGTGACCGACGGCGGCTGGAGCGCGGACTACTGGGTCCGCGAGGCCGAGAAACTGCATGCGAAATACCTGGTGCTGGCCTCCTTCCACAGCCGTCTGGGGTACTCCCGCGCCTGGCCGTCCGACATCCCCGGCAGCTGCTCCACCAAACGCGACTTCCTGGGCGAGCTGATCAGCGCCGCCGACGCCCGGGGGCTCAAGGTCGTGCTCTATATGACCGACGATCCGCAATGGCACGACGAGGGCGGCCATGAATGGCTGGACTCGGCCGCGTACTCGGACTACAAGGGGCGCGATGTCGATCTGACCACGCGCGACGGGTTCGGTGAGTTCTCGTACGACAACTTCGTCGAGGTCATGCGGAACTACCCCAAGCTGTCCGGCTTCTGGATCGACAACGACAACGACTACTGGATCGACCACGGCCTCTACGAGAAGATCCGCGCGGACCGCCCCGGCTGGCTGCTGAGCAACAACAACGAAGACACGCCGATCATGGACACGGTCAGCAATGAACAGAAGACCGGCATGACCCCGGACTATGACTACCCGCAGGCGATCTGGAGCCCCCAGCCCCGGCTGACCGAGGCCTGTTTCAAGCTGCCCAGCAGCGGCGCCTGGTGGTACAGCGGCACCGACTCGGCGGTGGACCAAGCGCTCACCCTCCGCCGGCTGATCGCCAACTCCGGCTCCTCCGTCAAATCGCTCATGGCCGAGACCGCTCAGGTGAACGGCCGGTTCCCGAGCAAACAGGAGGCGTTCAACAACGTCGCCAAGACCTATCTGGACGCCATCTGGGGCTCGCTGAACGGCACCGAGGGCGGCGGCTACAGCTATGGCGGGCTCGCGCCCGGGGCCTGGAACGACGGGGCCCGCGGCGTGACCACGATCTCCAAGGCGGATCCGGATCTGCACTTCGTACACGTCCTGACCAAGCCCTCCGGCGCCACCCTGACGCTGCGCGACAACGGCTACCGGGCCCAGCGGATCACCGACTTCCGCACCGGAAAGCAGCTGAGTTTCAGCCAGGGCGGCGGCAAGATCACCGTCACTGGGATCGCCGACTGGGACCCGTACGACACGGTCCTCAAGGTCGAGACCGACGGCAGACAGGGCCTGATCCCCGCCGACGCCATGACCGCGAGCGCAAGCTCCGCGGCGAGCGGACACCCGGCCTCCGCCGTCCTCGACGCCAATCCGCAGAGCTACTGGGACAGCAACACCAAGCTCCCCGTCTCGCTCAGCTTCGATCTGCGCTCCGCCAAGAGCATTCAGTATCTGGCCGTCAACCAGCGGGAATGGTCGGTCAGTTACGCCCGCTCGGACACCGAACAGTCCGCCCGCATCCGCGACTACCAGATCCAGGTCTCCAGCGACGGCACCGACTGGGGGAGCGCCGTCAAATCCGGCACCCTCCCCAGCGCCCGCGGCGTGCAGTTCATCGACATCCCCGCCACCACCAAGCGCTATGTCCGGCTCACCGTGAACAGCACCTGGGCCGCCGCCACCGACACCAAGCGCTACAAGAAGCTGCTCGTCGACGAGGTGCGGATCGGTTCCGGCTATGCGGGGAAGAGCTCATAAGACCCGTGAACCCCTCCGTGCGGATCCGCGGGAAACCGTCCCGTGGATCACCCCCCATCACACAGGAAGGCAGGCACAAATATGAACGAGACCGTGCAGCGCAATGAGAGGGGGGCGGAGCAGACCCGCCCCCGCATCGAGGAGACGGCCTGGCAGACCCCCGACTACGTGGTCGTGGACACCGCGTTGGAGGTCACCGCCTACTCGCTGACCACCCGCTGACGGCGCCGCCATGCTGCTGCGCGTGCTCGGCACCGCGGCGGGCGGCGGACTGCCTCAGTGGAACTGCGCGTGCCCCGGTTGTTCCGGGGCACGCGCCCACCCCGGCCGGCGCCGCCGCCACGCCTCCCTCGCCGTACGGGCCACCGAAGGCCACTGGTACCTGGTCAACGCCACCCCCGACCTCGGCGACCAGATCGAGGACTGCCCGGAACTGCACCCCGGGCCGCGGCCCCGCCAGACCCCGCTGGCCGGAGTGGTCCTCACCGACGCGGAACTCGACCACACCCTCGGCATCGCCCGGCTCCGCGAGGCGGCCGGCGGCGTCGACGTACTCGCCACCGCGCCGGTACGCCGCGCCCTGCTCGACGGCCTCCACCTCGGCGATGTCCTGGGCCCGTACACCACCCTGCGGTGGCGTGGCCTCGACGCCGAGCCGATGCCGCTGGCCGAGGGCTCGCCGCTGACCGTCAGCGCCGTACCGGTCTCCGCCAAACGCCCGCGCTACGCGGCGGACATGGAGGCCGATGTTGCAGGGACGGCAGGGGGCGACGCGTGGGTGGTGGCGCTGCGGCTGACCGACCGGGAGACCGGCGGGTCCCTGCTCTACGCCCCCGCCCTCGCCGCCTGGCCGGACGCCTTCCAGCGGGCGGCCGCCGAGGCGGACTGTGTGATCGTCGACGGCACGTTCTGGGACGACGAGGAGCCCCGGCGCTCCGGGTTCTCCACCCGCACCGCCACCGGTATGGGACATCTGCCCATCGACGGCCCCGGCGGCACCGCCAAGCGGCTCGCCGAACTTCCGGGCCGCTGCCTCTACACCCACCTGAACAACACCAACCCCCTCGCCGACCCGGCGGCGCCGCAGTACGAGGCGCTGGCCGGGCTCGGTCTCGAGGTGGCCGCCGACGGGATGGTGATCGAGCTGTGAGTGCTGTGAGTGACGTCGAGGAGTTCGAGGAGCGGCTGCGGACCGTGGCGCGCGAGCGCTACCACGACCGCCACCCCTTCAACGTCCGGATGCACCAAGGCGAGTTGACCCCCGACGAGCTGCGCCGGTGGATCGCCAACCGCTTCCACTACCAGCGCCACATCCCCGTCAAGGACGCCCTGATCACGGCCAAGCTGGAGACCTCGGCGCTGCGCCGGATGTGGCTGCGGCGCATCCAGGACCACGACGGCGCGGCCGAGGGCGAGGGCGGGATCGAGCGGTGGCTCAGGCTCGGCGAGGCCGCGGGCCTCGACCGCACCCTGCTGCTGTCCGGCCGGAGCGTGCTGCCGGGGGTGCGGCTCGCCGTGGACGGCTACGTCAACTTCTGCCGGCTGCGCTCCCCGCTGGAGGCGGTCGCCGCCTCGCTCACCGAGCTGTCGGCCCCGGACATCATGCGCACCCGCATCGACGCCTTCGAGCGCCACTACCGGTGGATCGACGGCGACGGGCTCGCGTACTTCCGCACCCGCGAGACCCAGGGGCGCCAGGACAGCCGGGAGGCCCTGGACCTGGTGCTGTCCTGGGCGCGCACCGGGGACGACCGGGAGCGGGCCGTGGCGGCGCTCGCCTTCAAATGCGATGTGCTCTGGTCGCTGCTGGACGCGGTCGACCACGCAGACCCCAAGGAGGGGCCGTGACCGCCGGCACGGCCAAGGAAGCCGACACCACCCCGGCCGTCACACCCCCGTGGCGGCCCGCCCTCGCGCCCGCGGTCCACCTCCGCCACGACCGGGTGCGCGACGCGGACCTGCTGGTGCTGCCCGAGCGGGTCGTGGTGCTGCGCGGCACCGCGGGCGAGATCCTGCGGCTGTGCGACGGCATCCGCGACGTCGACGCGATCGTCGCGGACCTGGCCGGGCGCTTCCCCGGCGCCCCCGTGGCCACCGAGGTCCCCGCCTTCCTCGGCCGACTACGGCGGGAGGGCTGGCTGCGATGACCGGCGCGCCGCCCCCCTGGGCCATGCTGGCCGAGCTGACCCACGGCTGCCCGCTGCACTGCCCGTACTGCTCCAACCCGCTGGAGCTGGTCCGCCGCTCCCGGGAGCTGACCGGCGAGGAGTGGGCGGAGGTGCTGCGGCAGGCCGGGGAGCTGGGCGTGGTGCACACCCATCTCTCGGGTGGGGAGCCGCTGCTGCGCACCGATCTGGAGGCGATCACCGCGGCCGCCGAGTCCGCCGGGATCTACACCCAGCTGGTCACCAGCGGCGTCGGACTGACGGCGGCGCGGCTGGCCGCGCTGGTGGACGCCGGGCTGCGCGGCGTCCAGCTGTCCGTCCAGCACGCCGACCCGGGCGCCTCCGACCGGATCGCCGGGCGCCGGTCCTTCACCGCGAAGGAGCGGGCCGCGGCCCTGGTCAGGGACGCGGGGCTGCCGCTCGGCCTCAACGTCGTGCTGCACCGCGACAACCTCGACGCCCTCGACGACCTGGTGGAGCTCGGCGCCGCCTGGGGCGCCCAGCGGATCGAGCTGGCCAACACCCAGTTCTACGGCTGGGCCCTGCGCAACCGCACCGCGCTGCTGCCCACCCGCGAGCAGCTGGCGCGGGCCCGCGACGCGGTCGAGCGATGGCGGGAGCGGCTGGACGGCTCGATGGACCTGGTGTGGGTGGTCCCCGACTACTTCGACGGGGTCGCCAAGCCCTGTATGGGCGGCTGGGGAGCGGTCTCGCTCACCGTGGCGCCCGACGGCACCGCGCTGCCCTGCCCGGCGGCGGCCACGATCCCCGGCCTGGACCCGCCGAACGTACGCGACCACCGGCTGGACTGGATCTGGAACCACTCGGGGGCCTTCAACCACTACCGCGGCGAGACCTGGATGAAGGAGCCCTGCCGCAGCTGTGCGCACCGCGCCGAGGACTTCGGCGGCTGCCGCTGCCAGGCGTACGCGCTGACCGGCGACGCCGCCGCCGCGGACCCGGCCTGCGGGCTCTCCCCGCACCACGGCCTGATCCGCGCGCTCGCCGGAGCCCCCGGGCCCGGGCCGGACGACACCACCGACGACACCGCCGCGGCGGGCCCGGGCTACGTCTACCGCAAACCCGGGCGGGGGTGAGCCCGCCCCGGGTTTGGCGCTGCCGCCCCCGCTTCCGTAAAGTTTCGCCGTTACCCACCCCACCACCACCCAGGGCACCGCCCTTGGAACGGGCGAAGCAGAAAGCGGCAGCGGCGAATGACGGTGACTGAAGAGGGCCGGGCCGAGCAGACGGGCATCGACCCGGAGCGTCTGGCTACCTGCCTGAGCGTGCTCGAAGAGCTCGACCGGCTGCCGGTCGACCACCCCGACGCCATCGCGGTGCGCCGCGCCACCTCCGGCATCTACCGGACGGTCAAGCAGCGCAGGCGCCAGGAGCGCCGGGCCGCGAAGACGGCCCACGACAAGGCGGTCACCGAGGCCACGGCCACCGGCGCCGCCGACCGCATCGACGACGAGACGCTGGGCCTGGCCCTGACCAGCTCGGTGACCACCCCGATCGCGGGCATCCTGCAGCGGCCCCGGTCCTGCTACACCTGCAAGTCCCGCTATGTCGAGGTCGACGCCTTCTACCACCAGCTCTGCCAGGACTGCGCCGCCGAGAACCGGGCCCGCCGCGACGCGCGCACCGATCTCACCGGGCGCCGGGCGCTGCTCACCGGCGGCCGGGCGAAGATCGGCATGTATATCGCGCTGCGGCTGCTGCGCGACGGTGCGCACACCACCATCACCACGCGCTTCCCGAACGACGCGATCCGCCGCTTCAAGGCCATGCCGGACAGCGGGGAGTGGCTGCACCGGCTGAAGATCGTCGGCATCGATCTGCGGGACCCGGCCCAGGTGATCGCGCTCGCCGACTCGGTGGGCGCGGCGGGCCCGCTGGACATCCTGATCAACAACGCCGCGCAGACGGTGCGCCGTACGCCCGCCGCGTACGCGGAGCTCATAGCGGGCGAATCGGCCGCGCTGCCCGCCGGGGAGCTGCCGGACTCCGCCGTTCTGGGCGCGTTCGGCAGTGGCGCGCAGGCGGCTCTGCCGGGGCCGGCGGCCGCACGGGACGGCGCGCTGAGCGCACAGGACCTCACCGCCCTCGCCCTGACCAGCGGCTCCGCCTCACCCGCGCGGATCGAGGCGGGGACCGCGATCGACGCGGGCGGTCTTGTGCCCGACCTCGACGACACCAACACCTGGATCCAGCGGGTGCACGAGGTGGATCCCGTCGAACTGCTCGAAGTGCAGCTGTGCAATGAGACGGCGCCGTTCATCCTGGTCAGCCGGTTGCGCCCGGCGATGGCGGCCTCGCCCGCGCGGCGCAAGTACGTGGTGAACGTATCCGCCATGGAGGGCAAGTTCAGCCGCGGCTACAAGGGCGCGGGCCATCCGCACACCAATATGGCCAAGGCCGCCCTGAACATGCTGACCCGCACCAGCGCGCGTGAGATGTTCGAGGCCGACGGCATCCTGATGACCAGCGTCGACACCGGCTGGATCACCGACGAGCGCCCGCACCCCGACAAGATGCGGCTGGCGGCCGAGGGCTTCCACGCCCCGCTGGACCTCGTCGACGGCGCGGCCCGCGTGTACGACCCGATCGTGCGGGGCGAGGGCGGCGAGGACCTGTTCGGCTGCTTCCTGAAGGACTACGCCCCCACGGAGTGGTAAGGGCTGTTCAGCCGGCGCCCTCGACGATGCGGAAGTCCCGTTCCGCGCTGTCGGCCAGCACGGTCAGCGCCTTCTGGTAGTCCTCGCTCTCGTACGTGGCGACGGCCAGCTCGAAGCTGTCGAATTCGACGACGACCGTGCGCTCCGCCACCCCGGCCTCGTGCGCGACGACCTGGCCCCCGCGGGTGAGAAACCGTCCCTTGGCCTTCTCGATGACCGGGACGGCCAGCTTCCCGTACGCGGCCGTCTTCGCGGGATCGGAGATCGAGCGGTAGGCGACGACCCAGTAGCCCTTGGACATGAGCGGACTCCTTCGGCTCGGCGGGAGGGGTCGGCCGAGAGGTGACACCGGGAGTGGTCGCAGGGGAGTGGTCACGTGGGCTGGCGGGCGCCCCGGACCTTCACAATTTACCGCTGCCCCGGATGCTCGGCGCGTCCGGAGACCGGGGCCACGTACACGCTCAGCCCGCCCGTGCCGGGCAGGGCGTGCCGCGTCCAGCCGCGGGCGCGCAGCGACGGCAGACCGTGCCCGGGGGTGTGGCCGAATACCGCGGTCGGCTCATGGGCGGCCCGGCGCAGCAGCGCGGCCGCCGTGGTCGAGGTGTTGTTGCCGCTCACCTCGGCGGAGGCGCAGCCCGCCGCGTAGCCGATCGGCAGCGCGCGCGGGCCGGCCACCAGACACGGTGGCCGCAGCCCCAGCGCCCGCAGCCCGGCGGCCGCCCGCTGGTACCGCTCGGCGGTGGCGGCGGCCTGGTGCGTGGTGTCCGCGAGGACGGCGTACTGGCTGCCCAGCTGCAGCGCCAGTACGAGCCCGAGGGCGGCGGCGACCGGCACCGGTGAGCGCGCGGCCCGTACGGCGTGTGCCGCGAGGGCGGCCAGGGGCAGGGCGAGCAGTGCGTAGGCGGGCAGCAGGAAGCGGGGCGCCGAGTAGTCGATGAGCAGCAGGTACGGCACGGCCATCGAGGCGGCGCAGACCACCGGCAGCACGGTCGCGGACAGCGCCCGGCCGCGCCCGGCGCGGTGGTCCCGTACGGCAACGGCGAGCGCGGCGGCGGCCAGCAGGGGCAGGGCGAGCCACCACAGCGTCAGCTCAGGATGGCGCAGCGGCACCTGGCACGGGCGGCACAGCAGCGGGCCGTTGAGGCTGCGCAGCGCGGTGCCCACGTTGAGCTGCGGCACCATCCCGCCCTCCGTGGCGCTGGAGGCCCGCAGCCGCGCCCCGACGCCGCCGAACCGCGCGTACGCCTCGGCCACCCAGGGCGCCGCGCCCAGCGCGAGCCCGCCCAGCAGCGCGGGCAGCGTCGGCCGCCACCGGCGTACGCACACCGCGGCCGCCAGCAGCGGCAGCCCGAGCCAGCCGCCGTCCGGCATCCGCAGCAGCGTGACCCCGGCCACGGCGGCGGCCGGCCACCAGCGGGCGCGCGGCTCGGCCGGGGCGCGCAGAAACCAGCCGACGGCGGCCACCGCGCCGAGCGCCACCCACAGGTTCGGCATCACCTGCGACCCGCTGATCTGGGTGATCCACAGCCCGGAGAACAACAGCGCGGCCAGCGCGGCGGTGCCCCGCCCCACCAGCGGCCCCCACACCCGGAAGACGGCGTACAGCGCGACCGCCGACAGCAGGGCCAGGACCACCCGCAGCGCCACGACCGAGGAGGTCGCGGCGACCACGGGCGCGACGAGATAGCTGATGCCGCGGGACCGCGGCGCGCTGAAGAAGGCCGCGGGACGGTGCGGATCCACCTGGGAGGCGTAGACGCTCTCGTCCCACAGCAGCCCACCGCCCATATGCGGTACGACCATGGCCAGCTGCACCACGGCGTACACCGCCGCGACAACCGCGAGCCACGGCACGCCCCGCCGCACCGGGGGCGGGCTCTTGGCGGAGACGCCCCTGACCACCACCGTCGCGGTCACGGCTCGGCCCGCCCGTCGGCTTCCCACCGGGGTGCGGCGGCGTACGCGGCCGCCGCCGAGGGTGCGGCGCCCCGCGGGCCCGGGCATCGGTGGGCATGGGGTGGTGCCGTCTCCCGCGCGGGGGCCGCGTGCCGCGCGCAGCCGCGCGGGCGGCCCGGGGTGCCAGGTGCTTCGCGCCGCGCGCAGGTGTCCGGCCGGTGGCCGGTGGGCGGGGCGGTCCGGACGGTCGGTGCGCCACGCCGCGCCCCGGCCGCGGCCGGGGCGCGGTGGGCGTGTGTCCGGCTCGACTGCGGGAGGGCGCGAGCCGCGCGGCCCGGCATCAGTGGGCGTGAGGTGGTTTCGCGCCTCGGGCGGGTGAGGGTGGCCACCGCGCCGGGTGACGCGGCGTGGCGTGCGATGACGGCTGCTTCGCGCCGCGCGGCGGGGCGCCCGGGGCCTCGCGCGCCGACGCGCCGCGCGCAGGTGTCCGGCCGGTGGCCGGTGGGCGGGGTGGTCCGGTCGCCGGGACCGCTCCTCATGGGCGCTTCGCGCCCGTCGCAGGGGCCGCTGGGGCCGGGCGGGTCGAGTGGGTCGCGCGGCGGGCCGCGGTGAGCCAGCGGCGTGCCACTCGCCCCGCGCGGTGGCGCGCGGCGGCGCGGCCGCGTTCCCAGCCGCGGGAGAGGCGGCTCGCCGTCAGGTCCTCGAAAAGGCGCTCGTAGCGCAGGGCGATCGGCTCGGGGTCGTAGGCCTCCGCGCTCTCCAGGGCCGCCGTGCCCATGGCCCGGCGGGCCGGGGCGTCGGCGATGAGGTCCAGGAGCGCGGCGGCGAGGGCGTCCTTGTCGCCGGTGGGGACGAGCCGGCCGGTGACCCCGTCCTGGATGATCTCCGCGGGGCCGAGCGGGCAGTTGGTGCTGACCACGGGGACGCCGCAGCGCATCGCCTCGACGATCGTCATGCCGAAGGACTCGGCGTCCGAGGCGACCGCGACCAGCGACGCCTTGGCGAACTCCGCCTCGATCGGCGAGTGCGGACCCATCAGCTGTGCGCTCTCCGCGAGGCCGAGCCGGTCGATGAGGGCCTGCAGCCGTTCCTCCTCCGCGCCCCCGCCGTAGATCCGCAGCCGCCAGTCGGGGTGCTTGTCCGCGACCGCCGAGAACGCGTCTATGAGCAGGTCGAAGCGCTTGCCGCGGACCAGTCGGCCGGCCGCGGCGATGACCGGGGCGGTGCCGTCCGAGGGGGCGACCGGGGGCCGGGGGACGCTGTTGGGGACGGCGAGGGTCCGTACGCCCGGCAGCGGCATCTTCGTCCGGTAGACCGCCGCGTCCGCCTCGGTCGTCGTGACGACGGCGTCGAGCGTGCGGTAGTGGCGGGCGAGCTCGGTCCGCAGGGCCTTGCTGTGCGCGTCGTGCCGCAGATGCTCCTGGGCGATACGCAGCGCGTGGCGCGGGGCGAACCGGGCTATGTAGACGTTCGCGCCGGGGCGGGTGCCCACGATCACATCGGCGTCGCTGGTGCGCAGATACTCCGCGACCCGCTCGTCGTGCAGCCGGCTGTACTGGCGGTACCGCTTCTCGGCTGAGGGAAAGTCCCGGGCGGGCTCGCCGAGCCGCGGGTCGTGCGCGTCGAGGCCGCTCGGACGCGTGTCGACCAGCGGGACGAGCCGCACCCGGGGGTCCACGGTGAAGCGCGGCGTCTCACGGTGCCGCTGCATCGAGGCGATCTCCACATCGTGCCGCTCGGCCAGGGCCGACGCCAGGTTCAGCGTGGTCCTGATCGTCCCGCCGATCGCGTACACGTTGTGGAGCAGGAATGCGATCTTCATGTGGTGTCTTTCCGGCCGGGGACAACACCGGGGCGACCACGCGGTTACATAGCGGCCGCAGTCCCACCCGGATCGTTGTGAACACCATGGCCCGGCACGGTAAGCCGGCCGCCAGAACAAGGTGAGAGCCGGGTAAGAAGCCAGGCCACGGGGTGCTCCGCGGCGCCCGCACCCCGTCCGGCTTGGCAGACTCGGGGTGTGACGACGTACAACACCGTGCTGCTCGCCGAGGACGACCGGGCCATCCGCCACGCCTTGGAGCGCGCCCTGACGCTGGAGGGCTACCAGGTCACCGCCGTGCCCGACGGTATCGAGGCGGTGGCCGCCGCCCACCGCGAGCAGCCGGATGTGATCGTGCTGGACGTGATGATGCCGGGCCTGGACGGGCTGCAGGTGTGCCGGGTGCTGCGCGCGGAGGGGGACCGTACGCCGATCCTCATGCTGACCGCCCGGGTGGAGACGGCCGACCGGATCGCGGGGCTCGACGCGGGCGCGGACGACTACGTGGCCAAGCCGTTCGACGTGGACGAGGTCTTCGCCCGGCTGCGCGCCCTGCTGCGCCGCGCCGCCCCCTGGGCGGGCGAGGTGGAGACCGGGCCGGGCGACGGTATGGAGGAGGTGGCGGATCTGCGCCTCGATTCCTCGGCCCGGCGGGTCTGGCGGGCGGGGGCGGAGCTGGAGCTCACCCGCACCGAGTTCGACCTGCTGGAGCTGCTGGTGCGCAACAGCGGCATCGTGCTGGACCACACCACGATCTACGACCGGATATGGGGCTACGACTTCGGCCCCGGATCGAAGAACCTCGCCGTCTACATCGGCTATCTGCGGCGCAAGGTGGACCAGCCCGGGCTGGTCCCGCTGATCCACACCGTACGGGGCGTCGGCTACACCCTCAGGGGGGCCTGACCGTGCCGCTTCCGCGCCCGCGGCGCCCCAGATCCAGATCCACGTCCAGATCCAGTCTGCGCGTCACCTTCGCGGCCTCCTTCGCGGCGGTGGCGGCCGTCGTCACCCTCCTGGTCGGCTTCCTCAGCTACGACGCGGCGGCCGGGCTGGTCCGGGTCGACCAGCAGTCCGTCTTCAGCGAGGTCATCCACGATCTGCGGAACCAGGTGCGGCAGCAGCCGCTCGGCTACAAGGACTTCGTCTCCTCCGACCCCGACCACGACGGCCCGAGGGACGATCTGCGCCGCCCGACCCGTACCAATGTCCAGATACTGCGCCCCACGGGCACCGTCGCCGACGCCGGGAGCCCCGCCCTGCCGGTGGCCGCGGCCGAGCGCCGGATGGCGGCGTCCCGTACGGCGGGTCTGGTGTCGCTGCGGGACGTCGAGATCGGCGAGGAGCAGTTCCGGATGGCCACGGTCTCGCTCGGTGACGGCCGGGGCGCGGTGCAGGTCGCCCAGCAGTCCAGCGATATCGAGGATCTGCTGCGGGAGCTCCAGAAGCGCACCGCGCTGTTCGTCGGCGCGGCCATCGTCGCGGCCGGTCTGGTCGGATGGTGGCTGGCCGGGCGGATCACCAGGCGGCTGGTGCGGCTGACCGGGGTCGCCGAGAGCGTGGCGGCCACCGGGCGGATGGATGTGGCGGTGCCGCTCGCCGGGGCGGACGAGGTGGGTCGGCTGGGGCGGGCCTTCGACGGCATGCTCGGACGGCTCGCGCGCTCCAAGGACGACCAGCGGCGGCTGGTCCAGGACGCCGGGCACGAACTGCGCACCCCGCTCACCTCGCTGCGCACCAATATCTCGCTGCTGCGCCGCTTCGAGGAGCTGCCGCCGGCGGCCCGCGAGGAGCTGCTGGCCGACCTCGCGGGGGAAACGCGGGAGCTGACCGACCTGGTCAACGAGGTGGTGAGCCTGGCGGCCGGGCAGGGCGAGGACGAGCCGCGGGTGGCCACGTCGCTCGGCGAGGTGGCCCACCGGGCCGCCGGTCTCGCCCGCCGCCGCACTGGCCGGGAGATCACCGTGGCCGCGGACGACACGGTCCTGGAGGGCCGCCCGGCGGCCCTCCAGCGGGCCATCACCAATCTGGTGGAGAACGCGGCCAAGTTCGACCAGACGGGCACCGCGCCCATCGAGGTGGTCGTCAGGGGCGGCCGGGTGGCGGTCCTCGACCGAGGGCCGGGCGTGGCCGACGAGGACCGCCACCGGGTCTTCGACCGCTTCTACCGCGCGGCCGGGGCGCGCAGCCTGCCCGGCTCCGGCCTCGGCCTGGCCATCGTCCGGGAGGTGGCCGCCGCACACGGCGGTACGGTCTTCGCCGAGCGGCGGCCGGGCGGCGGCGCGGTGATGGGCTTCACGGTCACCGACGCCGCGCCCGTTCACCTTGAGGGGCCATGAGAGCCCTCAGGGCTTACGGGCCACGCCCGCCCAGAAGGAGACCTCCTCGTCGGTCACCGTGACCGGGCCGTCGGGCCACCACCGGTGCGGCGGCACGATGCCCGGCTCGACGAGCTCCAACCCAGAGAAAAACTTCTCGATCTCGCTCTTGGTGCGCAGCTGCGCCTCGATACCGCCCTTGCGGTAGATCGCGACCGCCGCGTCCACACTCGCCTGGTCGAAGTCCGGCGAGCTGTGGCTGATCTCCAGATAGCTGCCCGAGGGCAGCGCGTCCATCAGCCGCTCCACGATCTCGTACGTTCCGTACTTGTCGGGGATGAAGTGCAGCGTCGCGTTGATCGACAGCGCCACGGGCTCGCTCAGATCGAGCGTTTCCAACAGCTCCGGCGAGCTCAGGATGGACTCGGGCTCGCGGACGTCGGCCTCGATGTACGCGGTGCGCCCCTCGGCGGTGCCGTGCAGCAGGGCCTGGGCGTAGGCGAGCACGATCGGGTCGTTGTCGGCGTAGACCACCCGGGCGTCGGGGGCGATGCTCTGGGCGACCTGGTGGAGGTTGGGCTCGGTGGGGATGGCGGTGCCGATGTCCAGGAACTGCCGGATCCCCGCCTCGCTCGCCAGCCAGCGGGTCGCCCGGTGCATAAAGGCACGGTTGCTCCGGGCGCACGGGATGATGCCCGGATAGACCTCCATCACCTTGCGGGCGGCTTCCTCGTCGACCCGGTAGTGGTCCTTGCCGCCGAGGTAGTAGTCGTACATCCGGGCCGAATGCGGCTTCGTGGTGTCGATGTGCTTGGTGTTCTCGGAACTCATGGCTTACGCGCCACTCCTGCCCACATGGATATGTCCGCGCTGCGGATGTCCTCGGGGCGGTCGTCGGGATCGGGCTTCCAGCGGTGCGGTTCCGAGACGCCGGGGTCGACGAGCTCCATGCCCTCGAAGAAGCCCGCGACCTCGTCCTTGGAGCGCGTGATGAAGGGAATCCCGTTCTCCTTGTAGACCTCGATGACGTTCCGCCAGGTCTCCGCGGAGAAGTCGTGGGTGGAGTGCGACATCATCAGGTAGCTGCCCGAGGGGAGTCCGTCCATCAGCTCGCGGACGATCTCGTACGGCTTCGCCTCCTCCGGGATGAAGTGGAAGAGCGCGTTCAAGGACATGGCCACCGGCTTGCCCAGGTCCAGCGTCTCCAGCAGCTCGGGAGCCGTGATGATCTTCTGGGGCTCGCGGACATCGGCCTCGACATAGGCGGTACGCCCTTCCGGCGTGCCGGTCAGCAGGGCCTGGGCGTACACCAGCACGATCGGGTCGTTGTCCGTGTAGACGACCCGCGCCTCGGGGGCCACGGACTGGGCGACCTGGTGGAGGTTGGGCTCGGTGGGGATGCCGGTGCCGATGTCCAGGAACTGCCGGATCCCCGCCTCGCGCGCCAGCCAGCGCGTCGCCCGGTGGATGAAGCCACGGTTGACGCGGGCGTTGAGCTTGACGGTCGGATGGACGGTCAGGACCTTGGCGGCGGCCTGCGCGTCCACCTCGTAGTGGTCCTTGCCGTCGAGGTAGTAGTCGTACATCCGGGCCGAATGCGGTTTGGTGGTGTCGATCCGGCCGACGCCGCTCTGCTCGGTCATGCGGCCCTCCAGTCTGTTGCGGTACCCGCCGGGGTGGTCAGGTTCGGTTCGGTACGGGTGGTGAGAAGGAAGTCCGCGGCGCCGGCCTTGGCGCCCTGGATGAACGTCTCGATCTCAAGAGGCGTGTAGATCAGCGCGGGGCCGTCGGGGTCGGTCGACTGGCGCAGTGCCACGCGACCGTCGCTCAGCTTGAGGACCTCGACGCAGGCGCCGCCGTTGGGGCCGCTCCAGGGCTTGCGCCAGCCTTCCGCACCGAGGTGCTTGGCCGGCATACCGTTGTAAATGTGATCCACCTGGTCCACGGTCAGAGCTCCTTGCGAATCTCACGGAGGAAGGCCTCCGTGCGTCGCGCCGGGGTGGCCTGGGTGCCCATTCGGTCAAGGGCCTCCAAGTAGGCGGCCACATCAGCGCGTTCGTCGAGATAAGCGGCGCCGGTCAGCCCCTCGGTATAGACGATGTCCGGCAGTTCCGGGATATGGAACCGGAAGAGCTGGAACGGTCCGCCCATGCCCGGATGGGGTCCGGCGGTGAACGGCACCACCTGCAGGGTGACGTTCGGCATCTGGATCGCCTCGATGAGGCGGTCGATCTGCGCGCGCATGACGTCCGGTCCGCCGATGGGCAGGCGGAACACCGGCTCGTCCATGACGACCCAAAGATGAGGTCCGTCGGGTCGGGTGAGCAGTTCTTGACGCTCCATCCGCAGGGCGACCCGTCGATCGAGCTCCTTGGTGTCGGCCTGCGGGAATCCGATGGTCAGCAGCGCTCGTGCATAGGCTTCGGTCTGCAGCAGTCCGGGGATGAAGTGGGGTTCGTAGGAGCGGATACGGCTTGCCGCGCCCTCGAGACTCACATAGAGGCTGAACCAGTCCGGCAGCACATCGCGGAAGCGGTGCCACCAGCCGGGTCTGTTGGCGTCCTCGGCCAGGGAGAGGAAGGCGTCGATCTCCTCCTCTTCGGCTCCGTAGGTCTGCAGCAGCTTCTCGACGTACGGGAGCTTCAGGCCGACTTCGGCCTTCTCCATCCTGCGCACCGTCGTCTGGTTGACGTGCAGCGCTCTGGCGGCCTGGTCGTAACTGACGCCGGCTTTCTCGCGTAGATCCCTCAGGCGCATGCCGAGGACCATCTGCCCGACAGTCGGGGCAGATCGCGCTTCACCCACGCCTTACCTCCTCGGACGGTCTCGTGGGCCTCAGTGTGCCATGCTCGGGATGAACCCGAACAGAGTGCTCTGGCTATTCTGCATTTTGCAGAACGCCGCTTGCCAACTGACGCTTACAGCACCGATAGTGATGGGGTGACTGGGCCCAATGTGGTTGACGTGACGCTGACTTGCGGCATGCGGACCTCCCCACCGTTGGACGGAAGGCGAACGGCCATGGCACTGCCTCAACGCATGACGATGGCCCGCCCCATGCCCCTCGGCGGGCCCCTCGGTGGGCCCTGCAGCGGGCTCGGCACCGGCGTCCGACAGGAGAGGTTCCAGCTGCCCGCGCAGGGCGCGTCCGTGGCCGCGGCCCGCCGCCGGGTCCGCTCCCGGGTGCCGGTGTGGGGCTTCTGTGAGGACACCTGCGACGCCGCTGAGCTGGTGATGTCCGAGCTGTTCACCAACGCCCTCGTGCACACCGGCAGCGAGCAGATCCTCTGCGTCCTGCGCGCCGAGGAGCCGCGCACCCTGTACGTCGAGGTGGCCGACCAGGGCGGCGGCTCGGCCGGACCGGCCCCGCGCCAGGCGGGCGCGGAGGACGAGGGCGGACGGGGGCTCGCGCTGGTGCGGGCCATGGCCGCGGCGTGGGGGGACCGGCCGGGGCTGAACGGCGGCCGGGTGGTGTGGGCCCAGCTGAGCGCGGCCCTCTGACGACACCGCGCGGCGGGCGTGCCCGACCGTACCCGCCCGGTGCCAGGAGCCCGGGATGATCCACAAAAGCGGCAGCCCGGGATGATCCATAAGACACGGCCTAACATGGCCGGATGTCCGCCGTTCCACGTCGCCGCCTTCTGACGCTGGCGGCCGGCGCCCTTGCGACCGGCGCCCTCCAGGGGTGTTCCGGCGATGGCCCGTCCGGCCGGGTCCGGCTGGCCACGGGGCCGCGGGGCGGCCCGTACGCGATCTTCGGCAGCCGGCTGGCCGACGAGGTCCACCAGGCCCACGACCAACTCGCGGTGCGCGTGCTGACCACCGCGGCGAGCGTGGAGAATCTGCACATGCTGGCCGACGGGCGGGCCGATCTGGCCCTGTCCCTCGCGGACAGCGCGGCCGACGCCACCGCGGGCCGCGGCCTCTTCCAGCGGCCGGAACCGGTCGCCGCGCTCGCCCGGCTGTATCTCAACTATCTGCATCTCGTCGTGCCCGCCGACTCGCCGATCAAGGAGCCGGGCCAGCTGGCCGGGCGTACGGTCTCCCTCGGCGCCGCCGAGTCCGGCACCTCGGTGACCGCCGGCCGGGTGCTCGCCGCCGCGGGCGTACGCCGCGTCCGCTCCGTACAGCTGGGACTCGGCGAGTCCATCGCGGCGCTGACCAGGCGGGAGGTGGCCGCGTTCTTCTGGTCGGGCGGCGCGCCGACCCGGGCGATAGCGCAACTGGCCCGGCGCCGGCCCGTACGCCTGGTGCCGCTCGGCGGCCTCGCCCCGGCGCTGCGCCGCGAGCACGGTCCGGTCTACGAGAGCGTGTCGATCCCCGCGGGCGTCTACGGCCTGAACGCGCCGACCCCGACCGTCGCCACCCCCAGCTATCTGGTCTGCCGCACCGATCTCGCGGCGGATACCGCGCGCGCCGTCACCGGCGTCCTCTTCGAGGCCCGCGGCCGCCTCCCCGTACCGGACGCCCCCGGCAGCCGGCTCGACGAGCGGTACGCGATCGGCACGGGGACGGTGCCGCTGCACCGGGGGGCGGCGGCGTACTACCGCGCGGTGTACGGCTGAACGCTCCCCGAGGCGGCTTAGGCCTCGGGCAGCCGCACCTCGACCACCAGGCCGTGCGGCGTGGCGGGACGCAGGGACAGCTCGCAGTCGGCGGCGCGGGCCAGTTCCGAGGCGATGGCCAGGCCGAGGCCGCTGCCGGGGAGGTTGCCGTGGCCGGGGGAGCGCCAGAAGCGGCCCAGTGCCGCCTCGAACTGGTCGGGCTCGAGGCCCGGACCGTCGTCGGCGATCCGCAGTACGCCCTGTTCCAACCGGACCGTGACGGTGCCGCCTGGCGGTACGAACTTCGCGGCGTTGTCCAGGGCGATATCCGCGATCCGGGCGGCCGCGGCGGGCAGCGGCGCCGCGGGCAGCGGCGCGGCGGACGGGCCGGTGTCGTCGAGCTCCACGGTCAAGGTCAGCTCGCGCGCCGCGTAGACCTCGTGCCAGATGGCCAGCCGCCCGCGCAGCGCCGCGCGGGCGATCGGTTCGGGCGCCGCCGTACCGGCCTCGACCCGGGCGAGCGTCAGCAGGTCCTCCATGAGCCGCCCCAGCCGGTCGACTTCGGCCAGGGCCTCGGCGAACTCCAAACTGCCGTCCTCCGTCAGATGCGGCTCCAGGTTCTCCAGCCGCAGCGACAGCACGGTCAGCGGGGTGCGCAGCTCATGGGAGGCGTCCGCGACGAAGGCGCGCTGCCGCTCCAGGGCGGCCGAGACCGCGTCGGCCATCGCGTTGAAGCGGCGCTCCAGGAGCCGTAGCTCGGCCGGGCCGCGGCCGCCGTCGCGCACCCGCGCGTCCATCCTGCCCTCGGCGATGGCGCGGGTGGTCAGGTCCAGTTCGGTGACCGGGCGCAGAATCCACCGCGCCAGTCTGCGGGCGGCGATCAGGGCGCAGAGCACGGCGACCACCGAACCGCCCGCGACCGCGGCCCAGACGAGCGTCACATCGCGCCTGGCCGCCGCCGTGGACACCTTCATGACCACCACGCCGGACACCTGCGCGTCCCGGCCCACCGGCTCCGCGACCACGGCCGAGGCGGGGCCGAAGGGGGTGACCAGCGGCAGTCCTGCGGTGGTGCGGCCGGACAGCGCGCGCTCGGCGGGCTCCTTGGACCAGGCCCCGCCGCCCGCCACCCGCCGGCCGTCCCGGTCGCGGATCTCCACCTTCGTGCCGTACAGCTCCTCGTAGCGGGACACCTCCTGGACGAGCCCGGAGGTGTCCCCGTCGCGGATCGCCTGATCGGCGAGCTCCGAGAAGCGGGTGGCGTCCGCGCGCCGCTCCAGCAGCAGCTTGCCGGTGCGGTGCGAGGAGTACGCCAGGGAGAACGGCACGGCGAGCGCGGTCACCAGGCAGGCGATCAGCACCGTGTAGACGCCGAGGATCCTCAGCTGCATCCGCCGGTTCCCAGCCGGTACCCCGTGCCGCGCAGCGTCTCCACCAGCCATGGGCAGCCGGTCTTGGAGCGGATCCCGGCGATGTGCACATCCAGCGAGCGGGAGGCGGACAGCAGCAGATCGCCCCACACCGCGTCCAGGATCTCCTCCCGGCTGCGCACGACACCGGGCTCGCGGGCGAGCAGGGCCAGTACGTCGAACTCCCGGCGGGTGAGGGCGACCGGCCGGCCGTCCACCTCCAGCTGCCGCGCGGCCAGGTCGATCCGTACGCCGCCCACGGCCACCACCGTGCCGGACCCGGTCAGCGGCCGGGTACCGCGCCGCACGACGGCGTCCATACGGGCCACCAGCTCGGCCGTACGGAACGGCTTGACGAGGTAGTCGTCCGCGCCCCCGCGCAAGCCCCGCAACACATCCCGCTCCTCGGAGCGGGCGGTGAGCACGATCACCGGGACGGCGGAGGCGCGGCGCAGCCGGCGCAGCGCCTCCAGGCCGTCCATATCGGGCAGCCCCAGGTCGAGCAGGACGAAGTCGGCGCCGTCCTTGAGCCGCAGGGCGTCGTCCGCGCGCCCGGCGCGGACGACCTGATGCCCCAGCCGGTCCAGCGTGGCGGTCAGCGCGGCCGCCAGCCGGTCGTCGTCTTCGACCAGGAGTATGTGCATGGGCGTAAGGGTAAACAGGCGCTGTACTGCTCAGACAGGGGTGCGCGCCGCCTGCTCGGACGCGGCCGGCTCATCGGCGCGGGCCTTGGTGAGGGAGGTGTCCCGGGTCTCCCGCATGGTCAGATAGACGATCAGCGACACGGCGGCGCAGCCCGAGACGTACCAGTAGAACCCGGACTCCGCACCGGCGTTCTTGAACCACAGCGCCACATACTCCGCGGTGCCGCCGAACAGGGCGTTCGCCAGCGCGTACGGCAGCGCGACGCCGAGCGCCCGGACGTGGGTCGGGAACAGCTCGGCCTTCACCACCGCGTTGATGGAGGTGTAGCCGGTGACGACGACCAGCGCGGCGAGCGAGAGCAGCAGCGCCCCGCCGAAGGTGTCGGTGTGCGACAGCGCGGTCATGATGGGCACGGTGGCCAGCATCGAGCCGACCCCGAAGGTGATCAGCAGCGGGCGGCGGCCGATCCGGTCGGACAGCGCCCCGGCCAGCGGCTGCAGCAGCATGAACACGAACAGGGCGCAGAAGCTGACCAGCGAGGCGTCGGACTTGCTCAGCCCCGCCGTATTGGACAGGTACTTGGTGAGATAGGTCGTGTAGGTGTAGTAGGCGACCGTGCCGCCCATGGTCAGCGCGATGACGAGGGCGGCCTCCTTGCGGTGGCGCAGCAGCTCGGCGACGCTCCCGCGCTCGGTCTCCCGGTGGGAGCCGGCCTCCTCGTACACCTCGGTCTCCAGCAGATTCCGCCGCAGCCAGAAGACCACGGCCGCGGCCACGGCCCCGAAGATGAACGGGATGCGCCAGCCGTAGGAGTGCAGCGAGTCATCGGACATGGTGCGCTGGAGCACGATCAGCAGACCCAGGCCGATCAGCTGGCCCGCGGTCATCGAGACGTACTGGAAGCTGGAGACGAAGCCGCGGCGGCCGGGCTGGGACGCCTCGGTCAGATAGGTGGCGCTGGCCGCGTACTCGCCGCCGACCGACAGGCCCTGCAGCAGCCGGGCCACCAGCAGCACGCCCGCGCCGAAGTAGCCGACCTGGTCGTAGGTGGGCGCGATGGCGATGAGCAGCGCGCTGGCCGACATCAGGGTCACGGTCAGGGTGAGCGCGGCCTTGCGTCCGCGCCGGTCGGCGAAGCGGCCCAGCAGCCAGCCGCCGACGGGGCGCATGAAGAAGCCGACGGCGAAGATGCCGGCCGTGTTGAGCAGCTGCGCGGTGTCGTTGCCCTTGGGGAAGAAGGCTGAGGCGAAGTAGGTGGCGAAGCTGGCGTAGACGAACCAGTCGAACCACTCGACCAGGTTTCCGATGGAGCCGCCGATGACGGCGCGCCATGGTGTGCGAGCCTGTGGCGCGGAGGATGTGACGGACATGGGGCCTCCTCGAGCATGCGGGTGGATGGCGGCCCGCCCGAGGGACGCCGCCGCGGATGGCAGCTTCCGCGCGGACGGCGGCGGCGTACAGACCTCCGGGGCCAGACCTAACCTGCGCTTAACAAAGACCCTTGACGAGGCGTGGGGCCCTTGGGACTGTGGTGATTCCGATTGACTTCTGTTTGCTTGTGTTCGAAGTTTCGGACTTCGGGAGGCAGCCATGAGTGGCATGTCAGCACGGAGCAAGTCAGCACAGAGCGATTCGTACGGACGCAGAAGATTCCTCACCACGGCCGCCGCCCTCGGCGGGGCCGCGGCCCTGACCGGATGGCCGCGTCCGGCGGCCGCCGCCCCGGCCGCGACCTGGGAGGACGTCATCAACGGCTCCTTCGGGAGCTACAGCGCCTTCGAGTCGGAGTGGAACTATCTGTACCCCTGGGGCTCCGACCACAACGGCAGCGCCCGGATGTACGGCAGCGCGAGCGACCACAACCACATCTATCTCGGCTCCGGTGTGCTGACCCTGAAGGCCAGCCGGATCACCTGGGACGAGGGGACCAGCTCCTCCTCCCCGCATCTGCCGATCCGCTACCACTCGGGCGCGGTGCACGCCAAGAACCAGATCGTGGTGACCAACCAATTCCCCGACTACGAGGTGAAGGGAGAATTCCAGGCGCCGAACGGCGCGGGGACCTGGCCGGCCTTCTGGCTGACCGGGGTCAACAGCTGGCCGCCGGAGAGCGACATCCTGGAATTCAAGGGGAACTCCAACAACTGGTTCAATACCTTCCGCACCTCCTCGGACGTGTCGAGCACGATTGTCGGGGTGTCGTCACCGGGCAACTGGCACACCTATCGCGCCTGGATCACCAAGGTGAACAACACCGACGTCGACATTCACTACTACCTCGACGGGACCTGGAAAGCGGTCCACCGCGGGGCGGGTTTTGTCGGAAAACCCCTGTGGCTCATCATCAACCTCCAGATGGAGGGCTCCTCGGGGTCCTCGGGCCCCGGCGGGGACACGTATTACCGGGCCCGGAACGTCTATGTGGGCCGCAACCGCACATCCTGAAGACGCGCCCCGCCACGAGGCGGTGGCCTCCGGCAGGTCACTCCCATCACTGCCGGAAGCCACCGCCTCATCCGCATGCCGAGGGGTGACGGCAGTTCTCGTCGGCGTCCTCCAGAACCGCCATCCGCTGCTTTCCCCAGGCGCCCAGCGGCTTCAGCGCCGTATTGAGATCCTCGCCGAGCTCGGTGAGTGAGTACTCCACCTTCGGCGGCACCTGGTCGTAAATCTCCCGGTGGACGATTCCATCCGCCTCCAGCTCCCTCAACTGCTGGGTCAGCACCTTTTCGCTCACCCCGGGAACCAGCCGCTTCAATTCACCGAACCGGCACCGCTGGTGATTCAGCGCCCAGATGATCAGGACTTTCCACTTGCCGCCAATGACATCCACGGCCGCGTCCAGGCCACAGACATATGGCCGCTTCCTCATGAATCCATCCCCATGAACCCATCCCCACTGACCTCTAGGTAAGTACGCACTTTTTAATCCGTACTTGCCCACACTACAGCGGGCCGCAAGGCTGGGACAGGCGCGCCGGGACCGATACGAACAGCAGCATTGAGCAACGGGAGCACCCGATATGAGCGACACCCCCGTGACCGTCCTCGGCCTGGGCGATATGGGCACGGCACTGGCCCGCGCCCTCCTGAAAGCGGGATTCCGGACCACCGTGTGGAACCGTACGGCCGCGAAGGCCGAAGCCCTCGTCCCCGAGGGTGCGCTGCGCGCGGCGACGGTCGCCGAGGCCGTCGAGGCGAGCCCGCTGGTGGTGGTGTGCCTGCTGGACGACGACTCCGTGCGCGGCACCCTCGACCCGGTGGCCAAGGCGCTGACCGGCAAGGCCGTGGCCAACCTGACCAGCGGCACCCCGCGGCAGGCCCGCGAGATGGCCGCGTGGGCGGCGGACCAGGGCGCCGGCTATCTCGACGGCGGCATCATGGCCGTACCTCCGATGATCGCGACCCCCGCCGCCTTTGTGCTCTACAGCGGATCCCGGGAGGTCTTCGACACCCACCGGGCGGCGCTGGACGCCCTGGCGCGGAGCGAATACCTGGGCGAGGACGCCGCGCTGGCCTCGCTGCACGACATCGCCCTGCTCAGCGCGATGTACGGGATGTTCGCCGGAATCCTGCACGCCTACGCGCTGATCCGCAGCGAGGACATCGAGGCGGCCGACTTCGCCCCGATGCTCGGCGGCTGGCTGAACGCCATGTCGGGCGCCGTGGCCGGCTACGCCGAGAAGATCGACAGCGGCGACCACGCCGGGGGCGTGGTCTCCAACCTCGCCATGCAGTCGGCCGGGTTCGGCCACCTCGTCGAGGCCGCCGAGGAGCAGGGCGTCAGCCCCGAACTGCTCGCCCCGCTCGGGCCGTTGATGGCCCGGCGGGTCGCCGACGGCCACGGCCACGAGGACCTTTCCGGCCTGGTGGAGCTGTTGCGTACGCGGCCGTGAGCCGGACCTGACGAGTCTCAGCGGTGGTCCTGCAGGACGGCCTCGCCCCGGCTGGACCGCCGCTGGTCGCGTGAGCGGCGGCCGGGGGAGCGGCGGTCGGAGGTCAGGCGGTCGTCGGCGCCGCGCGCCGGGCGGGGGATACGGGGGAGCCGGCGCGGGCGGGGGGCGGCGCCGGCTCCGGGGCCACCCGTCCCGGGGCCGCCGGTCCGGTCGTCCGGCCCCTGCCCCTCGGGCCCCTCGCCCGTCCCGGCCGCTCCATCCGCTCCATCCGTCCCATCCGCCCCGCCCGTAGCGTCCGTCGCGTCCGTCTCCTGCGGCCGCGGGGCGGCTTCCGGCCCGGCCGGGCCCGCGGCGGCACCCTGCTCCGCCGGCTGACCCGACGTCTCCACCCCGTGCACGGTCAGCATGACCAGACCGGTGCCCGCGACCACCGCCGCCAGCAGGGCCAGCAGGGTGCCGGGGGCGCCGTGGCGGAAGTGTTCACCGAGCGCGGTGACGCCGATGACCGTGGCGACCACGGGGTTGGCCACGGTCGCCGTCGCCAGCGGGGCGGCAAGACCCGCGCCCCGGTAGGACGCCTGGGACAGCAGCACCCCGGCCCCGGCCAGCAGCCCGATCATCGCCAGGCTGGGCAGCCCGGAGGCCCAGCCCTCGAACTCCGGCTTCCCCCACTCCAGTTCCACGGTCACGTTCTTGGTGAACACCGACGAGACGGCGAAGGCGGTCCCCGCGGCCACGGCCAGCAGCACGCTGCGCACCCCGGGCCGCCGCGACCAGCGCGCGGCCAGGGCCAGTACGGCGATCGCGCTCACCGTGACCACGGCCACCGTGATCCGGCCGTCCTCCGCCAGCGCTCTGGCCCCCGAAGAACCGCTCAGCGAGAGCATCCCGGCGAGCCCCGTGGTGGCCAGCAGCGCGCCCCGCCACCCGGCCGCGCCGACCGGGCGCCGGACGAACACCGCGGCCATCGGCAGCGCGAAGACGATGGTCAGCGCGCCCAGCGGCTGCACCACGCTCAGCGGCCCGTACGCCAGGGCCAGCACATGGAGGACCGCACCGGTCCCGTTGAGCACCACCGCGGTCCACCAGCGGCCGCGGCGCAGCGCTGCGTACGGGCGGGGCGGCGTCGTCGCCGCGACGTGCTCCTGGAGGATGGCGCCGGCGGCGTAGCACACCGCCGAGGCCAGGGCCAGGAGCACGGAGAGAGCCAGGGAGGTCACGTCAGGGCTCCCAGGGCCGGTCGGTCGTCGTCCATGTCCTCACGATGACGGGTTTCGCCCGCCACGTCGTCGTCCCTGAGCCCCCATTGCGCGTACTACCGGCGCAGTACGGCCCGTCGGAAGTGCGCCGTCGCGGCGGCCGTCCGGGCGCGCTGTGCCAGCTCGTTCCCGGGCTCGGCCGGGCGGTAGACGGTCAGGGCGCCGGGCCGTTTCTCGATCACCAGCGCCTCGGCGGGGGACGGGGCGACCTCGCCGTCGAGGGCGCGGACGTCCACGTCGTGCAGGCCCGACAGGTCGAGCCGGCGCAGCCGCCGGGTCGCCACCACCCGGGACCGCCCCAGCGTGCCGGTGAGGGCCGCGGCCAGCAGCCGGGTGCGGGCCAGCGGCTGGTTTCCGTCGACGGCGCGGACGTCCAGCAGCCCGTCGTCGAGCCGTTCGCGGTACGCCGGGGCGAACCCCTCGGGCGCATAGCGGCAGTTGCCGACGAACAGCACCCACAGCCGCCGCCCGCGGCCGTTCACCTCGATCTCCATGGGCGTGGCGGTGCGCAGCACGCGGGCCAGCGCGACCGCGGCGGCCGGCCACTTGCCGAGCCGGGCCTCCAGGCTCTCGCGGATCCGCACCAGCTCGGGGTACATCCCCAGGCTGAAGGTGTTCACGAAGTGGCCGCCCGGACCGTCGCCCGGGAGCGGGGCCACGCGGGCCAGGTCCACGGCGACGGCGTCGCCCTCGGTCACGGCGCGCACCGTGTCCTCGATGGCGGGCACCCCCACGTCCAGGGCGAAGTGGTCGAAGGTGCCGCCGGGGAAGACGGCCAGCGGCAGCCCGCGCTCGGCGGCCGCCGCGGCCGCCGCGTTCACACTGCCGTCCCCGCCGCAGACCCCCAGCGCCCCGCCCCGCTCGGCGGCGCGCCGGGCGGCCCGGTCCAGCAGCGGCCCGAGGTCCTGCTCGGGTTCGCGCTCCACGATTTCCGCGCCGGGCAGCAGCGCGCGCAGCTGCTCGGCGGAGGTGAGACCGGTCCCCGAGAGGCCGACGCCGGACTGGGTGTTGACGACCACCACCAGCCCGTCGCCCCCGGGCAGCGCCGGGGCCGAGACCCGCGGCCGGGCCCGCGCCGGGGTCTGTGGCCGCGGCGGCCACCAGCGGCAGGTGAGCGCGGCGGCGCCGACGCCCAGGGCGAGCCCCACGAGGACATCGCTGGGGTAGTGCACGCCGACGTACACCCGGGAGAAGGCCACCGCGGCGGCCAGCGGGGCGACCGCGATCCCGTACCCGGTGGACTCCAGGGCGACCCCGGTGGCGAAGGCGGCCGCGGAGGCCGAGTGCCCGGAGGGGAAGGAGCTCGTCCACGGCTGCTTGGCCAGCCGGCGGATCAGCGGCACGCCGTCGAGGAGCGGACGGCGGCGGTCCACGGTCCACTTGACCACGGTGTTCGACACCAACGAGGCGGCGGCCAGCGCCCCGACGCCCCGCACCGCGGCCCGCCGCGCGGTCCGGCCGCCGACGGCGGCGAGCACCCCGGCCGTGCCGAACCACAGCCGGCCGTGGTTGGCGGCGTGGGTGAGCTTGGGCAGCAGGGGATGGGCGCCGCGGAGCCGGCCGGCCGCGACCCGCGCGAACAGCCGTCGGTCAAGATCGCTGATGAATCTCATGGCACATGGGTATCCGGATCGGCCGCCCGCACGCCACCCCGGTGTGCCCGGACGGCCGATCCGCCCCTCTCTCCGCGCCCCGCCCGTCAGGAGGCCGGCATCCCCCAGCGCGGCGCCTCCTCACCCGGCCGTACGGGCCGGACGCGCATATCGGGCCGGTCGCCGCGCGCGGTGATGACCGCCTCCTGACCGCGGGCCAGCCGGATCCGGATGGTGCCGTCGCCCGCGGGCTCGTACCGCAGGGGCCGCCCGTGCCCGTCGCGCACCTCGATGTCCCCGCCCAGGGAGTGCCGTACGACGCAGGGCGCGCCCGCCTCGCTGCGCAGCCGCACCCAGCGGGTGGCCCCGCCCTCGCGCGCCGCGCTCAGCAGGAACGCGCCCTGCGTACGGAAGTCGTGGACGGCCAGCTCGCGCCAGGCGGCGGGCAGCGCGGGGAAGACCCGGATCACCCCGCCCCAGCTCTGGCACACCATGTCGTGCAGCGACTGGGCGGCCGACAGCGGGGTCTCGATGACCGGGCCCGACTCCTTGTACATGGTGTTGGCCTGGATGAAGCGGCGCATCAGCTCGCCCAGGTACTTGAGCGCGTCCTCGCCCCGCCCCATCTGGGCGGACATCGAGGCGGCGCCGGTGAAGGTGTAGCCCTGGAGCGCGCCCTCGAAGCCGACCCAGTGGTTGAGCGAGGTCTCGATCAGCTCGCGGTGTGCCGGGTCCTCCCAGGTCACCTCGTACAGCGGGTAGACGGCGAGCATATGCGAGTAGTGGCGGTGGGATTTGGCGAAGGGGACCCCGGCGCCGATCATGTAGCCGTTCTCGTCGACCGGGTACGGGGTGAGCCGGGTCAGCACCTCCCGCCAGCGCGGCGCCAGTTCGTCGTCGATGCCCAACGTCTTCGCCGACTCCAGCAGAGTGGTGCAGCCCCAGCGCAGCAGCATCAGGTCGTAGTTGCAGTCCGGGGCGTTCACGCCGTACTCGGGCGAGAAGGTGGCGGGCAGATGCAGCTTGCCGTCGCTGCCGGGGGTGAGGAAGTGGAGGTAGTAGGTGATGGCCTTGCGCAGCAGCGGGAAGAGGACGTCGCGCAGGATCGCGGTGTCCATGGTGTGGCGGTAGCTCAGCCAGACGTTGTGCAGCGCCCAGGTGAGGTTGCCGACCTCGGGGGTGGGCGGGTCCTGGCCCGGGATGCCGACGGCGTAGCCACCGTTCGCGGCGTCGCCACCGTTGACCAGCTGGGGGTCGGTGGTGCGCGGGATACCGGCCGAGTCCTTGCGGTACGGGGCGTCGAGCTGGTTGGAGAGGTTGTCGCGGTACTCGCTCAGCGCCCGGGTCACGGCGTCGAGCTCCAGGTGGTTGGAGCCGTGGATCAGCCAGTACTCCAGCTGCACATTGAGGTTCCACCAGGTGTTCGGCCAGGGGGTGGATTCCAGCCACGGCCCGCAGGTGGCCATCACGGGCGCGTCGGCGCGCGCGGCCGCGGCGACCTTGTAGAGCTGGATCCAGTAGAAGCGCTGGAGCCGCGCGTCCGGGAGGGACAGGAAGCTCTTCCGGTAGTAGGCGTGCCACCAGGGGCGATGGGTGGCGGCGAGCGCGTCGTAGGAGAGCGCGGCGGCCGACCGTACGGCCTTGAGCGCGGCGCCCAGGGCGGTGGTCCGCGGGAAGGAGTGCGCCACCGTCACATACAGGGTCCGCCCCCGGGAGGACTCGCGCTCCCGCCAGGCCGTCACATGCTGTCCGCCCGCCAGCAGGGACTGGACAGCGGTGTGTACGCCCTCCTGCGCCGCCACGACGGCCGGGGGGTTGCCGGTATAGCCGTCCGGGATCGGCTTGAACGCGACCCGCGGGCTGATCGCCTCGGCCGGGTGGAAGACCCAGCGGAAGGCGGCCTCGCCGGAACTCGGGGTGACCTCGACGGCCATGAGCGAGCGGGAGTTGTGGACCAGGGCGCGCAGTGTGAGGGTGCCCTGGTCGGTGGTGATGGTGCCGGTCAGCTCGGCGTCGCGCAGCCGCAGCCGCCAGTCGACGGCGGTGATGGTGCCGACCGGCTCCAGGGTGAACCAGCCGATGGGCAGCCGGGCCAGGCCGAACAGCGAGCCGAACTCGGGGCGGTGGTCCTGGACCTCGCTGTGCTGGACGTTGAAGCGGATGGCGTTGGCGCCGCCCGGTTCGGCGTAGATGCCGGAGCCGAGGCGGGCGTTGCCGAGGAAGGGGCCCTCGTACCAGGTCGTCGGCAGCTTCTGCCACACCATGTCGGCGTCGTCGAGGACTTCGGCCCATGGGTCGCGGGCGCCGGCCGCGGCAGGCGCGGCGGGTTCGGTGGGTTCGGCGGCGTACGCGGCGGGCGCCGCGGCGAGCCCGGCGGCACCGGCGGAGGCGGCGATGGCGCCGCCGAGGACCGATCTTCTGGACGGTGTGGATGACATCGCAGACGTGGTCACGTACATGCCTCCAGTTCGACGCTCTGAACCCTTGGGCATGATGCAGTCCCTTGAGGGGAATCGGAACCCCTCGCGCACGATAAACATCGGATGGGCGAGGGGCGGTGACAGGGTGATATCGGTACGAAAGACCGTCAGGTGGGCGAGACCTCGGATCTTCCCGGGTTAGCGGGGACGGCGCCGACCGCCGGATCCACGGCCCTGCACAATGAGTTCGACACCGTGCCGGAACCGCTCCGCGAAGTCCGTGATCCGGTCCGCCCCGGCGGCCAGGGACGGGCCCAGGTCCGCCAGGCCGCCTCGGCCGGAGCACGGCCTCAGCCGGTGTCAGCGGGTGTTGGTAGGTTGGGTGCTGGCCGGGTGACGAAAGCCAAGCTGTCCGGTCGTAGCGCGGCGGCAGCTTGAACACGCGCTTGTGGGCCACGGCCCACCGTCGCCGGGAGTGGCTCGGAGACGTGAAACACTGCGTGGAGACCGTGTAAGACCTGGGGTTTGTCCGGGCGGTGGTCGTTGAAGCGCGGACCGTGAGCCGCCGGGCTTGTGGGCGGTACGGACCTTCCGGGCGGGAACGCCAGGAATGCTGAGAGCCACTGAAGCTCTTGGTAACGGAAGGCAACGAGGGAGCGACGGTCGAGCAGCGCCCGTCTGTCAGCCGAGTGCCGTCGCCCGTCCGCCGCCGAGCGTCGCGGCGAGCCGGGCGGCCGCGGTGCCAAGACCCGTGGGGCCGTACGAGGTGCGCGGCGGCAGGCCCACGGGGCGGCTCAGCTCGGACTCCGTATAGCGGGGGGTCTGCCGGTGCCAGACGAGGATCCCGGCCATCCAGTTCTGCAGCTCGCGCGTATAGCCGTAGAGCGTGGCCCGGACCGTGGCGTCGAGCGCCAGATCCTCGACCAGCGCGGGCAGTTCGGTGGAGACGATGCGCTCGAACTCGCGCATCCGGGAGTTGACCAGGTCGGCGACTATGTGCAGGGCCTCGGATGTGCCGCAGCCGAAGAAGTTCTGGACGACCAGCACACCGTTGTGGATCTCGCCCGAGAACTCGACCTCCTTCCGGAAGGAGTGGAGGTCGTTCAGCAGCCCCACATAGTCCCCGGCCGCGTGCTCCATGGCCTGGACCGGCCGGGCCCGGCACACCTCGGCCGGCAGCGTCCGGCCGTGGGACAGCCCGGACAGGGCCATGGTCAGGTCCGCCCCGAAGGTCTTGCGGCGCATCTCGATGTAGTCGACCGGGTCGGGGACGCGCCGCTCCATCTCGCCCGCGAGCTCCCACAGCCAACTGCCGGTCATGTCCTCGACGGTGGTGCGGAAGGCGCGCCGCGCGTCCACCGTCATCGGCCCCGCCGTACGCGACCAGAGGTCCGCCAGGCCCCGCTCAAGACCGGTCACCGGGGTGGGCACGGCGGTGGAGTCCACCGGCATGAAGGCCGACAGCCGCTCGTTGCAGACCCGGGCGCCGACCAGGTCCAAGGCGCGCCCGAAGACCATGGGGTAGTAGTCGTCCGCGTACGTACCCCAGGTCAGCCAGCCCGTGGTCAGATCCAGCTGCTCGCCGGTGGCGTCCGGGTGGATACCTGCGGCGGCCAGCGCGAAGTCGAAGGCCCGCAGCTTGTGTTCGTCCCAGACCCCGAAGCCGGGGAGGCCCGGCGGCACATCCAGGATGCCCATCCGCCGCCCCCACTCCACGATGTGCTCCCGGGACCGGTCCAGATGAGGGCTCAGCCGCGCCGGATAGGGCATATGGAGATCCGGAACCCGCACCGGCCCGACCACCCGGCGCGGCGGCTGCGCATGGCTCCTGAGCCGGAAGGGCAGGGTGGCCGCCAGCGAGGTGGCGATACGGGCCGCCGAGGTGCCCAGGCCCAGCGGGCCGCCCGGCACCGGGCCGCCGGGGTCGCCGGCCCCGCCGCCGTTCGTATAGCCGTTCATATAGCGGCTGGAGCGCATATGCCACTCATGCCCGCCCGACTGCCAGTCCTGCAGCCCCTTGGCGTAGGTCAGGACGTCCGCACAGGACCGCGGGTCCAGACCCGACTCCACGAACAGCGGCGGCAGCTCGGTGAACACGGTGTGCTCGAACTGCTGGAGCCGCGAGGTGATCAGGTCGTTGACGGCCTCGGCGGCCGCCTGGGTGTCGCAGCCGAGGAACCGCTCGAAGACCAGCACGCCGTTGGAGAGCTCCCCCTCGTCCTCGACCTCGCGCTGGTAGGAGAACAGGTCGTTACGCAGATGTACGGCGTCGGCGAAGGCGTCCCGCAGCACCAGCAGCGGTCGGCTCGCCGCCACCGCCTCGGGCACCTCGGCGCCCGCCGCGTACTCCACGAGCCCGGCGGACCAGGGGGCGCCGCCGACCTTGCGGCGCATCTCGATGTACTCCAGCGGGTTGGCGATCCGGCCCTCGCTGATGTTGGACAGCTCCCACATGCTCTCTTCGAGCAGATGGCGGGTGGCCTCGGCGAACCGCCGGCGCCACCCGCCGGACATGGCCGGTGTCGTACGGGCCCACAGGTCGGCAAGGCCCCGCTCCACCGCGTTCGCCGGCTCCTCGGCGGCGCGGCCGCCCGCACCGTCGGTGTGTACCGGCATAAAGGCCCGCAGCCGGTCGAGATAGGCCTTGGCACCGGCCATGTCCTGACTGCGTTTGAAGCTCTCCAGGAAGTGGTCGTCGAAGAAGAACACCCAGACGTACCAGTCGGTCACCGTCGCCAGCACGTCGGCCGGTGCGTCCGGGTGGGTGTAGGCGCAGAGCAGGGCGTAGTCATGGGAGTCGAAGTCGGCCTCGTCCCAGACGCCCGACCCCTCGATCATCACCATCTCGCGGGCCCACCGCTTGGAGTGGTCCCGGGCCGCCGCCAGATGGGGATTCAGCCGGGCCGGATAGGGCTCGTAGAAGTCCGGCAGCTCGAAGGGCTGTGACATCCGCGCCTCTCACCTCACCTCTCTCGTGTTCCGGGACGGGCGGCTAGTCGCGGCCGTGGGAGATCTCGACGTTCTCCAGGACGCCGAGCGCGTCCGGCACCAGCACGGCCGCGGAGTAGTAGGCGGTGACGAGGTAGGAGATCAGCGCCTTCTCGTCGATGCCCATGAACCGCACCGACAGGCCGGGCTCGTACTCGTCGGGCAGCCCCGTCTGGTGCAGCCCGATGACGCCCTGGTCGTCCTCTCCGGTACGCATGACGATGATGGAGCTGGTGCGCTCCTTGGTGATGGGGATCTTGTTGCAGGGCAGGATGGGCACCCCGCGCCAGGCGGGCACCTTGTTGCCGTTCAGATCCACGTGGTCGGGGTACAGCCCGCGGGAGTTCAGCTCACGGCCGATGGCGGCGATGGTGCGCGGATGGGCGAAGAGGAACCGGGAGCCGCGGCGGCGGGTGATGAGCTCGTCGAGGTCGTCCGGGGTCGGCGGGCCTGAGTGGGTCTGGATCCGCTGGGCGTACTCGGCGTTGTGCAGCAGGCCGAACTCGCGGTTGTTGATCATCTCGTGCTCCTGCCGCTCCCGCAGGGCCTCGATGGTCAGCCGCAGCTGCTGCTCGGTCTGGTTCATCGGCTTGTTGTAGAGGTCCGCCACCCGGGTGTGCACCCGCAGCACGGTCTGGGCGACGCTGAGCTCGTACTCGCGCGGATGGAGCTCGTAGTCGACGTAGGTGCCGGGCAGATCGACCTCACCGGCATGGCTGGAGGCCACCGCGATCTCGGCCTCGCCGCGCGCGTTCTGCCGCTGCTGGGGGAGCGCGGCGAACTCCGCGACATGCGTCTGGAGGGCGGGCGAGCCCTCCAGGATCGAGGTGAACTCCCGCCGTGGCAGCCCGAGCAGGGTGCCGGCGGTGGCGGCCTTGGCGGTGTACTCCCAGGTCGAGTCGGCGCTGAGCAGGCACTGCTCGCCGAACCGGTCGCCGTCGCCCAGTACGCCGAGCCGGGTCGGCTCGCCGTACGGACCGCTGCCGGTCTTGACGATCTTGCCGTGTGCGATCAGATAGATGTGATCGGCCGCGGTGCCCTCCTCCGCCAGCACCTCACCGGCCTCGAAGTCGCGCTGCACGAAGCGGTTGGCGAGCGCCGTCAGCACGCCCACGTCCTCGAAGCCGCGCAACACCGCGAGCTCACCGAGCTCACGCGGAATGACCTGCACCCGCGAACCGGTCTTCACAAACTCGATACGGCCGTCCCCGACGGTGTAGGTGAGGCGCCGGTTGACCCGGTACACCCCGCCGTCGGTCTGCACCCAGGGGAGCACCTTGAGCAGCCAGCGGGAGGTGATCCCCTGCATCTGCGGAACGGACTTGGTGGTGGTGGCGAGGTTGCGTGCGGCGGCGGTGCCGAGGCTGAGCTGCTCCTGCCGCTCCGGCTGCGCTTCGCTGGCCGCGTCTACCGACATCAGCCGTGTCTCCTTTGCGTGCGGGGAAAACCAGGAATAGGGGTGGGTTCGGCGCGAACACCCAGCACGCTAGGGGGCGTTGAACGGCTGAGACGCGGACGGCGGATGCGACTCATCAGATCGAATGATCGTGGCAACGCCCGCGTTTAACGATCAGCGTCCTCAGTCATCGACATCGCCGTCCAGCAGTTCGAGGTCCGGCGGCACCAGGGTCGTCGACTCGACGAGCCCGCGCAGCAGGTTGTGCAGCAGATTGTGGTCGCTGGGCCCCGCGCCGTCGTCCTCGCGCAGCACCGAGTACGGGAAGTCCCCGCCGCGTTCGATCCGCCGGCGTACCGTCCCCACCTTGCGCTCGATCCGGCGCTCGCCCCAGATGCCCTCGCCGCACACATAGTCCAGCTCCATGGCCGCCTGCCGGTACGACAGCGGCCGCGGGCACTCCTCGTACAGCAGATAGTGCTGGCCCAGCACGACCAGCAGCAGCCGCTCCTCGTCGTCGAGCGGCCACCGCTTGGGCGGCAGGGTGGCGTCCTCCTGCCGCGCGCCGCCGCCCCGCTCGTCGTGGTCCGTCACATACAGCTCGACCAGGTGCTCGCGGTAGCCAGAACCCCTGACGAACAGCGGGGTGTACCCAGTCTCCAGGGGGATCGGACCCGAGCTCGAATGCATCATCCGGCCGCGCGGCAGCCGGACCAGCTGCTGCCCGGTGTTCCGCAGCCACCACTTGCCCTCGCGGTACGTCAGCTCGCCATGGCGGCGGCTCACCCGCAGATCGCCCTCGGCGACGGACAGGTCCACATCGGGCCGGCCGCCGCGCCCGAACCGGACGATGCGGCCGGGCACCGGCGGGACGCTGATGTCGGCGATGACCGAGCGCGCGTGGAGCGTGCCGGGCCGGGCGGGTTCGGCGCCGCGCGCCAGGGTCTCGGGGCGGTGGCTGTGCATCGCTGCCTCCTTGAGTCGTGCCGTGCCGGGTCCACTGTGCCCCGCCCACGGCGGGACCCCTCCCGCTCGTACCCCTTCGGCTCTGACGTGGGTCAGCCGGCCGACAGCGCGGCGGTCGCCGACCGGGCGAGGTCGGTCGCGGTCTCGCAGGAGGGCCGGTCCTTGGCCCGCGCCCCGCCGACCACCAGGCGCAGCCGCTCGGTCGGCCTGTCGTCACTGCTCCGGTACGGGCGGTTGAACACATCGACGGTGCAGCTGCCGTCGCCCTCGTACTCCGGCATCACGACGGCGTCGTGTCCGGCGAGCTCGGTGAACCGGGCGTTGTCCGGGATCGAGAGGACGCCCTGGTCGAACACCAGCCGCACTGTCATACGGTTGGTGGTGCTCGCCCAGTCGCAGGTCCACCGGCCGAAACCGACGTCCGGGTCGCGGGCGTCGATGCCCGGAACGACCTCGAGCGCCCGGCCGTGGAGCAGCCCGCAGGCATCCTGCTGGGCCAGCGAGTCGGCCGGGAGCTCCGGCGAACGGCGGGGGACCTCGCCCCGGTTGAGCACCGTGACCGCGTGCTCGACGGCGGCGTCGGCGATATCGCACAGCGGCGCCTTGGTGTCGTCGGTCAGCTTCGCCTCGACCCTGATGACGGTGTCGCGCACACCCGACAGCACGAGCGTGCGACCGCACCAGCCGCTCTCGGCGGGCTGCGTGACGACGCTGACCTTCCCCGACGTCCTCGCCGCCGCGGTGCTCGGCGGATCCTCGGTGTCGAGGTCCGCCGTCACATCGACGATATCGTCGTCGTCCGAGCTCAGCACGACATCGCAGCGGTCGTAATTGCCGTACTGGGGATCCAGCTGGGCCTCGTGTCCGAACCGCTCGAACGAGCCGGTGCTCAGCAGCGCGCACGGATCGACCGTACGGGGGTTCCCGAGGCCGAAGCCGACGCCGGCCGTGGCGCTCGGGGTGGCGGTCGGCGATTCGTCGGCGTGGGCCGAGGGGCCACCCCCGTCCCCGTCCTGCAGCCCCAGCACCGTCGCCACCACGGCGATCGCCACGACCGTGGCGGCCGTGCCCCCGGTGAGCAGGGGGCGGCGCCGCAACAGGGACGGCAGCCGGGCCGCCCCCGCCGCCGCGTGCTCACTGTGCTCATCGGGCTCACCGGGCTCCTCGGGAGGCGGATATCGCTTGGTCACCTCTTCGAGAGGCACCCGCGGCAGCTGGTCCACCGGCCCCGCGACCTCCGCCAGCGCCCGCTGCGCCTCCTCGGCGCCGGGCCGCCGCCCCGGATCGCGCTGGAGCAGCGCGGTGAGCACATCGCGCAGCGGTCCGACATCGTCGGACAGCGCGTCGGTCCGGATCGTCCGCCGGGGGCCGCGCGGCGGCGCCTCGCCCGTGACCAGCGCGTAGACGGTGGCGCCGAGCGAGAACAGATCCGACGCCCGCTCCGGCGCCCCCCGGAAGGCCTCGGGGGCGGCATAGGCGGGGGTGAGGCTGAACGGTCCGCTCGGCGTGTTCGTCGTACTGCCGTCGATGCGGTACGCGGCGCCGAAGTCGGCCAGCTTGGCGACCCCGTCCTCGGTGATCACGACGTTGTGCGGTTTGACGTCGCAGTGCACGATGCCCTTGGCGTGCAGCGCCGCCAGCGCGTTCGCGACCTGGGCGCCGATATGGGCGGCGAGCTTCGCGGGCAGCCGGGCCGTACCGTTGAGGCTGCCTCCGGTCACATGCTCCATTACCAGCCAGAAGGTGGCCTTCGGCCCCCAGCCGGCGCGCTCGGCGCCGTAGAGGGTGACCACATTGGGATGGCTGAACTTCGCCAGCGCGCGGGCCTCGGCCAGCAGTTCGTCGAAGGCGGCCCGGCTGTTGTCCTGGGCCAGCGTCCGCTTGAGTACGACGGGCCGGTCCAGCTCGGTGTCGACGGCGAACCAGACCGCGCCCCTGCCTCCGTTGACGGGCCCCTTCGTGAGCCGGTATTTGCCGACCTTCCCACCCGGGCGCACTAGAGACACTCCCCCTCACACAGGAACCGGATCGCGCCACGACTGGGCGCGCGCACCGAACTTACTGCGTGAGGGGTCGGGCACACAGTGTTTCTGGCGCACTCACAAAACCCCCGCAAGTGTGGAGGCGGGCGGGCGTACGGCGAGGCGGGGGACGCGGCCACCCCTGCGGACCGCGTCCCCCGCCTGCCCCCTTCCCCCCCTGGCTGTTACGGAGCTCCGCCGGGCTCCGGGCCCTCGTAACCCCGCCGGGACGAAGCGTCGATACCGACCTCGTAGCGGATACCGGCGTGCAGCCTGTTGCCGCTGACATGGGCTCCGGTGGAGTGGATGGCGAGCCCGATGGCGTGATGGGTGGGCGCGGCGAAGGTGTTCTTGGTGATGGTCACGTTCTGGACGTCCTCGAACATCAGGGCCTGCGAAGCGCGCAGCGTCTCGCAGAAGTTGTCCTTGATGACGAAGTCCGAGGTGGTGCCCCGCCCGTCGCCCTCGCCGTCATTGGGCCCCTCGGCCATCAGACACATGTTGTCGACCTGTTCGCAGCGGTTGCCCTCGATGCGCACCCGGTGGCTGGGCGGGGTGTCGCTGGCGAACGTCTGCATGCAGTCGGCGTGGCGGCCACCGCTGTTGTCGGTGTCGCGCACCGTGTTGTGCGCGATGGTCAGATCGTCGCCGAAGAAGCGGACGCCGTCGCCGTCCCCGCCCTTCGGCCGGATCACGGTGGTGTTCCGCAGCGTGATCCGGTCGCCGGTCAGCTCGACCCCCGGCGCCTGGGGACGGACCGCCCGGAAGCCGTCGACGACCACGTCGTCGGCCTCGACCGTGATCCCCTTCACGGAGCCCCCGCCACCGGAGTACGCGATCGGGTGGCGTGGCGTGCCGCCCTTGGTGATGACCAGCCGGCGCCGGGAGAGGTCGCCGTCGAAGCAGACCACATCGCCCGGCCGCGCCGAGCGCGCCGCGTCGGCGGGTCCGGTGGCGTGCCGGGTGCAGCGCGGGGCCGCCTCCGACCGGGCGGACGACGCCGTCAGAGCCGAGGACGCTGGGGACAGCGTGATCAGAAGCGCGAGAACCGAGATCGCGAGAAAGCCGACGACGTGTTTGCAGGTGATCCGCATGCCGGTCACCGTAGACAGCCGGGGTGGGGACCGGTCCCCACCCCGGCGCCCGGTGAACGACGCGACGCCCCGCCCGGAACCGGCCCGGACGGGGCGTCACGCGCTCACGGGCGCTGGGGGACTGAGCGGATCAGTCCTGCTGCGCGCCCTTGGGGAGCTGGCGCCACTTCACCGTGGTGCTGGAGTTGAACGCCCAGTCGAGCATCTTCTTGGCGTCCGGGTACCGCTTCGGGGCGTTGAGAATCACGCCCACCACCGTCCGCCCGTTGCGCTTGGCTGCGAACACGAGGCACCTGCCGGGCGCGGTACCGGTGCCCGTCTTGATGCCGATCGCGCCGCTGTACGAACCCAGCAGCCGGTTTGTGTTGTTCCAGGAGTACGTCCTCGTCCTGCCGTTGGCCGCCGGCGCCTTCTGAACGGTGTCGACGGACTTGACGACCGTGGAGAGGGTGGAGTTGCCGAGCGCATGCCGGGCGAGCTTGGCCATGTCGCGGGGGGTGGTGTAGTTCTGCCCCCCGTACGAGATGCCGTCGAAGGTGTCGTAGTGGGTCTTGGTCATCCCCAGCGCGGACGCCTTCTTGTTCATCTGGGAGATGAACGACTTGGTGCGCTTGGCCGTGGTGTCACCGGTGCCGAACGTGTCGGCGAGCGCCATGGCCGCGTCGCAGCCGGACGGCAGCATCAGGGCGTACAGCATCTGCTTGACGGTGAGCTTGTCGCCCTTCTTCAGGTCCGCCTTGCTGCCGCCGACCCGTGCGACGTAGTCGATGTACGCCTGCTTGACGGCGACCTTCTTGCTGAGGTTCAGCCCCCGGGAGTCAAGCACCACGACCGCGGTCATGAGCTTGGTGGTGCTCGCCATCGGCCGCTTGGTGTCGGCGGCCTTGGCCCACAGCTGTTTGTTGGCGGTGTTGTCCAGCAGATAAGCGCCCTTGGCGCTGATCCCCGACGGACCGCCGGCGGCCTGCGCGCTCGATACCGGCAGCGCGACCGATACGGCCGCCGTGGATGCGATGACGGCCGCTCCCCAGCGACGCACCGCCGTTCCCCCTAATCTCCTCATATGCCCTCCATCTTCTAGGAATTTCGCGGGCGAGCGCATCATTCCATCGGGTGACGGAGGGACGGAAATCGGGGCGTCAGTTCGATTGCGTGACCCAGTCGTAGGCGATTTGTACGTCGAACTCCCGCTGGCCGCCCGCGAAGACCAGCCCGGCCGAGGCGAACGCGGCGCCGTCCTGGCCCCCGCCCTCGTCGCTCCTGGGCCGCTGGCCGTCCGGAACGTAGGGCACCGCGATACAGCGCATCCCGGCCCGGCGCGCCGCCTCGACCCCGGGCGCGGAGTCCTCCACCACCACGCACTCGGCCGGGGCGGCGCCCAGCAGGCGCGCGGCCTCCAGGAAGACGTCCGGCTCCGGCTTGCCCCGGCCGACCTCCTCCGCCGAGACCCGTACGGTCAGCAGCGAGCCCAGCCCGGTGGCCTCCAGCGCGGCGTCGATCGGGGCGCGGGAGGACCCGGACGCGACGGCGAGGGGATGCCCGGCGGTGTGCAGCCGCTCCACGAACGCGCGCATCTGGGGGAAGGCCGTGGCGGCGGTGCCCACCAGCTCCAGGTAGTGGCGGTTCTTGACGGCCAGCAGCTCGTCCACGGGCGCGTCGATGCCGTACTCGGCGCGCAGGGTCTCCAGGGTCTCGCGGGTGCCGATCCCGATGAAGCGGGAGTGGTGCTCCCAGGTGTAGCCGGTGACCCCGTACCGCTCCAGGGTCAGCCGCCCCGCCCTCCCCTTTTCCAGGGCTCGGTTCTCCCCCAGCTACCGCTGGGAGGTGCCCCCGGGGGGGCGCTACAGCCCCTGTCGACGGTCGACCGTGCTCGGCCCTCCACGCGGCGGAGCCGACTGTATCGATCTGCGGCTCCGCCGCGTGGCGATTGCAGCCTCAGGGCCTCCGCGCGCTCTCCACTTTCACAGTGACATCAGCGCCTCCGGCGCGGGCGGCCGCGCCCCTTCGGCTCACTCGCCGAGGTAGTGCGGCTCGCTGTCCACGAGCGTGCCGTCCAGGTCGAAGAGGACCGCCGGGGTGCGGGAGGCGCGGGGCGTGGTGCGGGACGTCATGGGCACCAGCATGCCAAGCGGGGCGGTCAGCCCTCGCGGCGGGATTCCGCCGCCCGGTCCCGTCCGGTCGGGGTCGCCGCCCTTTCCTGCCTGGCCGTGGCCGCCGCCCGCCCCACCGCCTCGACCAGCGGCAGCACCCGGTGGGCCACCCGCTCGCGCAGCGCCATCTCGGTGCGGGTGCGGACCACGCCCGGCAGTTGGATGAGCCGCTGGACGACGTCCTCCAGATGCTCGTTGTCCCGCGCCACGACCCGGGTCAGCAGATCCCCGGCGCCGGTGATCGAGAACGCCTCGATGATCTCGGGAACCTCGGCGAGCGCGTCGCCGACGTCGTCCAGATGGCCTTGCGTGACCTCGATATGGACGAAGGCCAGCACCGGATGGCCGAGGGCGGCCGGGGACACGCTCGGCCCATAGGCGGTGATCACCCCGTCCCGCTCCAGGCGGTCGAGCCGCGCCTGTACGGTGCCGCGCGCGACGCCCAGGACCCGGGCGTACTCGCGCACACTGGTGCGCGGCTGCTCCAGGAGCAGCCGCAGGATCTTCGCGTCCAGCGCGTCCACCGCTGCCGCCATGGGCGGGCGTCCTTTCTCCGGGCTCCACCACGCTGCGGCGATCTTACGGCGGGGCAGCCCGACGCCCGTAGTCCATTGGCCCGGCTCTGGCCGCGAAACGCGCCTCAGGCTGTACCAATGGCGCAGCGATTTCCGGCTCTGTTGAGCCAGCGGCGCCATCATGCTGTGATGACACCGTCGATGGCGCTGCGGATTCCGCGGCGCCTTTTTCATGTACGGGCTGTACGGGCTACGGGCTGTACGGGCGTCAGGGGAGCGGGGAAGCGGTGCTGAAGAGGGCGTTCGCAGGGGTGTTCGTGGCCGCGGACCCGGGGCGGCTGCGGCTGCGCACCTCGGCGCGCGCCCTCCTCGGCATCGGCCTGGCCGTGGCCGCCGTGGTGGCGTCCGGTCTGCCGCTGTCCGCCGCGATCGCGGGCGGGCTCGCGGCGCTGCTCGCGCTGTTCACCGTCGCCGATCCCACGGTGCGGGGGCAGGCGGTCACCACCGCGCTGCTTCCGGTGGCCGGTCTGCCGGTGCTCGCCCTGGCCACCGCGCTGCACGGGCGGCCACTCGCGCGTGACGCGGCCTTCCTCGCGGTCGTCTTCTGCGGGGTCGCCGCCCGGCGCCGTGGGCCGCGGGGCAACGCGTTCGGCATCTTCGCCTTCATGATGTTCTTCGCCGCCCAGTTCCTGCACGCGGTGCCCGGTGAGCTGCCGCAGCTGGTGGCGGCGGTGCTGCTCGCGCTGGCCGTGGCGGCCGGTGTGCGGTTCGGCGTCTGGCGTATCGAGCGCCGCTCCCTGCCGCCCGCCGCCGCGCCGACGCCCTTGCCGGCCGGGCGGGGGCTGGCTCACCCAGCCACCCGGCAGGCCGTCCAGGCGGTCGCCGCCTGCGGCTTCGCGCTCGCCGTCGGGCAGGTCGTCTCCGGAGAGCGCTGGTACTGGGCCGTCGGCACCGCCTGGTGGATCTTCGTCAACACGGCCTCGCGCGGCGAGACGCTGGTCCGCGGCTTCCGCCGGATCCTCGGCACGGTATGCGGTATCGCGGCGGGGCTGCTGATCGCCGTACCGCTGCACGGCGCGCCCGCGCCCACCGCCGCCCTCGTCGCGGCCTGCGTCTTCGGCATCTTCTACGCCGCGCCGCTCTCCTACAGCTGGATGATGTTCTTCGTGACGCTGATGGCCGGACTGCTGTACGGGCTCCTCGGCGTGCTCCACCCGGGGCTGCTGGCGCTGCGCCTGGAGCAGACCGTCGTCGGCGCCCTCGGCGTGGCCCTCGCGGTTACGGCGGTCCTGCCGGTCACCACGCACGCCGCGACCGACGCCTGGATCAGGCGCGCCCTGCACTGCGTACGGGAGTGCGCCGCCGAGTCCGCGCGGCGGCTCGCGGGCGACCCGGCCGCCGACCCCGCGCCCCGGGTGGCCGAACTCGAAGCGGTGCTGGTCAGGCTGCGGATGTCGATCGCCCCGCTGCTGCACCCGCTCAGCCCGCTGCGCGCCCGTAAGTCCCGGGCCCGGCAGGTCGTGGTGGCGCTCGACGACTGCGCCCGGCAGGTACGCGGCCTCGCCGAGGTCGCCGCCGACCCGGACGCCTCCCACGACGCCCGGCTGACCGCCGCCTGTCTGCGGGTCGAGGCCGCGGTGGGGCGCCTGGTGAACCCCGCCGCCCGCCCCGCCGCCGAGCCCACCGCGCCCGGCGCCGAACCGCATCACCACCCGGGCGCGGAGCGCGCCCTCGCCCACCTCCACGGCCTGGAGGCGGCGCTCGCCGGGCTCGCGGCACCGCTGTACGGCGGCGCGCGGGCGCCGCTCGCCGGGGCGTGACGCGCGCGAGCGGCGACATACTCGGGAGTTGGGGGAGTTGGCCGGGTTGGTCTAGACCGCTGCGTTACCGTCGGGCTGCATCTGTAAAGTCGGCGGAAGGGCAGTGCGGTGAGCACCACAGGCAGTGGACAGCGGGCGTACATCGGGTCGTTCACCTCGGCGGGCGGCGCCGGCGTCACGGTCGCGTCCGTGGACGCGGAGACGGGCGCGCTGGTCGCCCTGCACAGTACGGACGCCGTGCCCAACCCCTCCTACCTCGCGCTCGCCCCCGGCGGCGCAACCCTCTACGCGGTGAGCGAGACCGATGACGGCGCGGCCGCCGCCTTCCGCGTCGCGGACCCCACCCGGCCGCCCGTCCCGCTGGGCACCCCCGTACCGGTGTGCGGCGCCGCCCCGACGCACCTCGCGCTCGCCGCCGGGCATCTCCTCACCGCCAACTACGGCTCCGGAAGCGTCACCGCGCTCCCGGTCCGGGACGACGGCGCGCTCGCCGAACCGTCGGCGGTGCTGCGCCACGAGGGCAGCGGCCCCGACGCCGTTCGCCAGGAGGGCCCGCACGCGCACGCCGTCGTGCCGGACCCGTCGGGGCGCTGGGTGCTCGCGGTCGACCTGGGGACGGACTCGGTGTGGGTGTACGCGGCGGGTACGGGTGGGGGAGCCGGCGTGACCTTGCGGGTTCACCGCGAGGCCCGGCTGCGCCCCGGCATCGGCCCGCGCCATCTCGCCTTCCACCCCCGCGGCGAGCGCGCTTACGTCGTCAACGAACTGGACCCGACGGTCACGGTGTGCCGCTGGGACGCGGCGTCCGGCACCCTCGACCCGCTGGGCGAGGTACGTGTCCTGCCGAGCGGTACGGACGTCCCCAACTTCCCGTCAGAGATCGTCGTCTCGGCGGACGGCCGGTTCGCCTGGGTCGCCAACCGCGGCCACGACAGCGTCACGACCCTCGCCCTCGACGCGTCCGGCGACACGATGACGCTGGTCACCACCACCCCCTGCGGCGGCCACTGGCCCCGCGACCTGACCCTCGCCCCCTCGGGCCGCCACCTCTACGCCGCGAACGAGCGCTCCGGCGATGTGACCTGGTTCCGGATCGACCCGTCATCGGGCGTCCCGACCCGGATGGGCTCCCTCGCCGCCCCCGCGGCCTCGTGCGTGATCTTCGCCTGAGCGGGCGACCCACCACCCCGCTGCGCAAGCGACGGCCCCGCCACTGGGGCCACTGGGGCGGCCCCGGGGCGGGGCCGCCATGTACCCGTGCTGCTCAGCGCCGCGTCAGCGCATGGCCGGGTTCGGCTGGAGCTTGATGCCCAGGACCGTCGCGTACTTCGCCAGCACCAGCTTGCCCACGGCCGGGTACGCGCCGAGCGGCTCAGCCGCCGCGCACTCCGCCTCTTCGGCGGCGGCCGCGGGGAGGTCGGCCGCGACCTCGGGGCCGATGAGGTAGGGCGCGAGGGCGAGCCGGGTGGAGCCGGCCGTACGCAGTTGCTCGGCGACGCGGACGACGGCCCCGTCCTCGTCCAGCGCGGCGGCCATCACCGGTATGGCCAGGCGGGCGGAGAGCAGCATGCCGGTGATGCCACCGGCCTGGGCCGCCTCGGCGCCGCCGACCGTGGCGAGGACGATCCCGTCCGCGGCGGTGGCGACCGTGAAGAGGCGGGCGCGGTCGGCGCGGGCGAGGCTCGCCTCCGACAGGCGTACGTGCAGCGCCTCGGCGAGGAGCGGATGCGGGCCGAGGACGTCGGTGAGTTCGGCGGCGGAGCCGCTGTGCTTGACGGCCTGGCGTATCCGGCGCAGCAGCGCGTTGTCCGGCCCGGCGAGCAGCGGCACGACGACGGCGGAGGCGGCCTCGTCGGTGACGGCGGGCTCGGCGGCGGCCACCGCGGCCGCGCCCTCCTCGCCCAGCGCCTCGGCCTCCGCCTCGGCCTTGGCCTTCGCCGCCGCGGCGGCCCGGCGGGCGCGCTCGCCGCGCTCCTGCGCGGCGCGGGTGAGCACGCCCTCGAGCGCCGGGAAGTCCTCGCTCTCCCCGTCGCCGTCCACGTACCCGATCCGGGCGTCGAGACCGGGCAGCTCCGAGCGGGCGATGCTCAGGACCTCCTCGGCCAGGCTCCGGGTGGCGTCGTCAGGCGAGCCCGGGACGGCCAGCACCAGCGGAGGTGCGCCTACAGGGGCGACCACGGGCTCCGGTCGGCGGTGCCGTCCGGGCTGGCGGGGACGCGGCATTCGTACAGGCAGGCCGGACGCGGGCCCAGTGGGGGAGCTCATGGCGCCGCATGTTAGTCGCTTGTTGTGATCGACTGTTCGGGAGGGTGCGACGCGGGGTCTTCTGTCCCTATTTGCCGAGCCGTGTTGTTCGACACTGTTCGCTTTACCGCTGTTTGCCTTGACGCCGGGTGATGGCGGGTTTAAGACTCCGGCGCGACCGAGCCGCCGTTCATGTCGACGTCCGTGCCGACGTCCATGACGCGCAACAGCGCGGCGTCCAGCGGCAGGCGCAGCGAGTTCGTGGCGAGCGCCGTGGCGATGCGCACCGCGCCGGCCAGCGGATCCCCGGCCGCCTCGGTCACCCGGGCGTTCGGCAGCCGCTCGGCCAACTGGGCGCGCAGCGGTACGAGCAGGGGCGCGCCCATACGGAAGAGGCCGCCGGTGAGTGCCACCACACGCCCCTCCACATCCGGGCAGACCGCCTCCGCGGCTTGTGCGATGTGCTGTGCGGCGTCCCGCAGGATCGCGGCCGCGACCGGATCCCGCTCCGCGCAGCGCCCGACCTCGGGCGCGAACGAGGCCAGTACGGCGGGCCGGTCGGGGCGCGGATACAGCTTCCCCGGCAGCTCGCCCGCCGGTCCGAAGACCGCCTCCAGGCGCGCCAGCAGCGGCTGTGAGCCGCCCTCGCGCCCGTCGTACGCGCGCATCGCGGCTTCGAGTCCGGCCCGGCCGATCCAGGCCCCGCCGCCGCAGTCGCCGAGGAGATGGCCCCAGCCGTCGGCACGGCGCCAGCCGCCGCCCCCGCGGGCACCGGCAGTCGAACGGGCCGTACTTTCCCCGCCGCCGCCGCCGTCCGCGTCCCCGTCGCCGTCCGCGTCCCCGTCCGCGCCGCCGGTGCCGTCCGCGCCGCGCGTGCCGTCCGCGCCGTCCGCGTCCGCCGTATCGCCCGGATCGCCCGGCAGGGCGCCCAGCGCGATCAGGCCCGTGCCGGCCGCGACCACCGCGCCGGGCCGCTGGCCGAGGGCGCCGGCGTAGGCGGTCACCCCGTCGGCAGCCAGGGCCAGCCGCCGGGTGCCCAGCGAACTCGCCAGCGCGTCCGGCAGCTTGGCGCGCAGATCGTCGCCGAGCGAGGCCATGCCCGCGGCGCCGACGCACACCGCCGCCGCACGGTCCGCCCCCGCCTCGCGCAGCAGTGCGCGGGCGGCGGGGAGCACCCGGGCGAGCAGGCTGTCCGCGTCGATGCCCCGGTCGCCGACCACGGCCGGCGTGGGCGATGACCAGGTCAGCCCGCTCGCCGGGCCGTCGCCCCCATCGCCGCCCCGCTCCTCGCCGCCGTCCCCGTCTCCCTCGTACGGGGCGTCGGCGCGGGCGAGTGCGACTCGGACGCCGGAGCCGCCGGAGTCGATGCCGAGTACGAATCCCCGCTCCGTACTGTCGCCCACCGTCAGCCGAACCCGCGCGCGTCCTGCTTGAGCGCGGTGTCCACGGTCAGTGCGGTGGCCACGACGAGGCTCAGCAGCGGGTCGGGCAGTTGGCGGTGGATCTGCAGGACGTAGTTGTCCGCGGTGGTGAACATCGTCTTCGCCAGACCTTCCCAGGTCTTGGTGATCCGGGCGATCTCGGTGTCGGTGTGGTCGACGATGGCGAAGTTCCAGGCCCGCCAGTTCTCCGCCTTGATGGCGCCGATCTGCTGGCCGTTGACCTGAATGGCGAAGTTGATCTTGCCGATGGCGTTCTGCTGCACGATCTCGCCGACCGGCTGCCCGTCCGGGCGCGTCACCAGCACCTTGGACTTGATGAACTTCGCCGGGCGGGTGAGCACCAGATGCGGCTGGCCCTGGGCATCGCGGATCTCGAGCTTGTGGGTCATGAACTGGTCGAGGCTGGAGACGAACCGAGCCACCTTCTTCAGGGTGCTCTGGCCGACCTGGACCACCGAGCCGATGGTGCGCCCGTGCTGGTCGAAGACGCTGTACTCGTTGGTGAGCTCGATCAGCTTGGCCTTCTGGTTCACCACCAGCACCGGCTCGCTGAAGAGCGTGCCGCCGCCGGCATGGACCGGGGCGACGCCCGCCTGCTGCTGCACCTGGCGCTGGACCTTGGCCGGATCGGCGACCGGCGCCTGCTGCTGCGGGACCTGCCCGGGCTGGCCAGGGTGGGTGTGCTCGGTCCACTGCGCGCCGTCCCACCAGCGCAGCAGGTTGGGCGTGCCCTGCGGGTCGGCGTACCAGCCCGCAGGGGTGTTCGGATGTGTCGTCATGGCGGGCAGACTACCCGCCCCTCACCAGGAAGGAAGCCGTCAGGGAAGGCGCCAGTCCACCGGCTGGGCCCCTTGCTGTACCAGGAGGTCATTGGCCCGGCTGAACGGACGTGAGCCGAAGAAGCCGCGGTCGGCGGACATGGGGGAGGGATGCGCGGATTCCACGGCGGGCAGGCTGCCGAGCAGCGGCCGTACGTTCCGGGCGTCGCGGCCCCACAGGATGGACACCAGCGGGCGGCCGCGTGCGGCCAGCGCCCGGATGGCCTGCTCGGTGACCTCCTCCCAGCCCTTGCCGCGGTGCGCGGCGGGCCGGCGCGGCGCGGTGGTCAGCGCCTTGTTGAGCAGCAGCACGCCCTGCGCGGACCACGGGGTCAGATCGCCGTTGGACGGGCGCGGCAGGCCGAGGTCGGTGTGCAGCTCGCGGTAGATGTTCTCCAGGCTGCCGGGCAGCGGGCGCACCTCGGGGGCCACCGAGAAGCTGAGCCCCACGGCGTGGCCGGGCGTCGGATAGGGGTCCTGACCGACGATCAGGACGCGCACCTCGTCGAAGGGCTGCTGGAAGGCGCGCAGCACATTCTGTCCGGCCGGCAAATAGGTGCGCCCCGCCGCTATCTCGGCCCGCAGGAAGTCGCCCATCGCGGCGATCCGTCCTTCGACCGGCTCAAGTGCCTTGGCCCAGCCTGCTTCTACGATTTCGTTCAAGGGTCGTGCAGCCACGTCGCGTCACTCTAGTGGTTCAGCGCGTGGCCGTGCGCCACCTCACCCGAGCAGATCCCTCAGCTCACCCCACCACCGCCGCCCGTACGCACAGCACGTCCGGAAGGTGCTCGGCGACCAGCCGCCAGCTGTCCCCGTCGTCCGCGCTCGCGTACACCTCGCCGTTGCGGTTGCCGAAGTAGACGCCCGCCGGGTCGGCGTCGTCCGTGCGCAGCGCGTCCCGCAGCACCACCCCGTAGTGGTCGGCCTTCGGCAGCCCGGCGGACAGCTCGGACCACGACGCCCCCGCGTCCTCGGTGCGGAAGACCCGGCAGCGGTAGCCGGGCGGATAGCGGTCCGAGCCGTCGCTGACCGGGAACACATAGGCCACACCGCCGCGCCGGGGATGGGCGGCGACGGCGAATCCGAAGTCGGCGGGCAGCCCCTTGCCGATCTCCAGCCAGGTCGCCCCGGCGTCGTCGCTGCGGTACACCCCGCCGTGGTTCTGCAGATACAGCCGGTCGGGGTCCACCGCGTCCGGCGCGATCTTGTGCACACACTGGCCGAACTCCGGATACGGATCGGGCAGGAACTCCGCCTTCAGCCCGGTGTTGGACGGGACCCAGCTCGCCCCGCCGTCCGCGGACCGGTACACCCCGCCCGAGGACACGGCCGCCAGCAGCACATCGGCGTCGCGTGGGTCGGTGACGACCGTATGGACCGCCTGCCCGCCGAAGCCCGCGCCCCACTCCGGCCGCTGCGGGTGATCCCACAGGCTCCGTACGAACGCGAAGGTCTCGCCGCCGTCTTCGGACCGGAAGAGGGCGCCCGGCTGAGTGCCCGCGTACACCACATCGGGCGCGGCGGGCCCGGCCGGGTGCAGCTGCCAGACCCGCTCCAGCGAGGTGTCGGTGCCCTCGGGGAACCGCACCGCGGGCGCGGGCGGTTCGTGCCAGGTGCGCCCGAGGTCGTCGGAGCGGAAGACCGACGGACCCCAGTGCGAGCTGTCGGCCCCGGCCAGCAGCCGGGGCACGGTGCGGCGGGTGTCGATGCCGACGGAGTACACCGCCTGCATCGGGAAGTGGGGACCGGTCAGGTCCCAGCCCCCGCCCCCGCGGCGCCCGAGGAACAGCCCCTTGCGGGTGCCGATGGCGAGCAGGACGTCATCCATGGCGCATCACTCCTTGCGATGTGTCCGGCATCACAGAGCCAGCACCTCAGAGTCTGCACCCCACCACTGACAACGGCCCGCTCCCTCACGTCCCCCCAGCTCAGACGGCCCGGCCGTACTGCGGCGGGACCGTGGCGACCGCGCCGAGATCACGCGCCGCGTGCCGCGCCCAGTACGGGTCGCGCAGCAGCTCGCGGCCGAGCAGCACGGCGTCCGCCTCGCCGCCCGCGACGATCTTCTCGGCCTGCGCCGGCTCGGTGATCATGCCGACCGCGGCGACCGGAAGCCCGGTCTCCGCCCGGACGCGGGCGGCGAACGGCACCTGGTAGCCCGGGCCGGTCGGGATCCGCACCCGCGCCGCGTTTCCGCCGGTGGACACGTCCAGCAGGTCCACTCCATGGGCGGTGAGCTCCCGCGCGAACCGCACGGTGTCATCGGCGGTCCAGCCCTGGCGTTCGTCGGAGTCGTCCTCGGTCAGCCAGTCGGTCGCCGAGATCCGGAAGAACAGCGGCAGCTCCTCCGGCCACACCGCGCGTACGGCGTCCAAGACCTCGAGCGCGAAGCGCGTCCGGTTCTCGAAGGACCCGCCGTACTCGTCGGTGCGGCGGTTGCTGTACGGCGAAAGGAACTCGCCGATCAGATAGCCGTGCGCGCCATGGATCTCGGCGACCTCGAACCCGGCGGCCAGCGCGCGCCGCGCCGCCTCGGCGAACTGGCCCACGATCTCCTGGATCTGCTCGACCGTCAGCTCCTCGGGCACCGGGTGGCCCTCGTCGAACGGCAGCGGGCTGGGCCCGAGCGGCTGCCAGCCGCCCCCGTCCTCGGCCACGGGCCCGCCGCCCAGCCACGGCCGGTCGGTCGACGCCTTGCGTCCTGCGTGCGCCAGCTGGATGCCCGGCGTGGTGCCGCGCTCCTTGAGGAACGCGGTGATCCGGCGGAACGCCTCGGTCTGGGTGTCGTTCCACAGGCCCAGGTCGGCGGGGCTGATCCGGCCCTTGGGGCTGACGGCGGTGGCCTCGACCAGGATCAGGCCGGTGCCGCCGACGGCCCGCGAGGTGTAGTGCGAGAAGTGCCAGTCGCCCGCCACACCCGCGTCCGGGCCGCTGACCTCGGCGGAGTACTGGCACATGGGGGACATCCAGATCCGGTTGGGAATGGTCAGCGACCGCAGGGTGTAGGGCTCGAACAGCGCGCTCACGGCAGGCTCCGTCTCAGGTCTTCGCCAGTGGATCCCTCGTACGATAACCCTCGTAGTACGCCAAACGTCAAACTACGAGGGGTCTCGTACAATGGGATCTCGTCACGAGGTACGAGGCACCGAGGAGCAGCCGTGCAGCCGCAGACCCCCGCCCCGCCACCGTCGACCAGCCGTGCGCTGGAGCACCCCGTACGCGACGCCATCCGCCTCGAAGACGTGCTGCACGCGCTGTCCGACCCCATGCGGCTGCGGGTGGTGCGGACCCTGGCGGGGGAGGCCCGCGAGCTGGCCTGTTCCGATATCGAGCTGCCGGTGAGCAAGTCCACCACCACCCACCACTTCCGGGTGCTGCGGGAGTGCGGGGTGATCAACCAGATCTACCGGGGCACCGCCAAGATGAACGCGCTGCGCCGCGACGACCTAGACGCGCTGTTCCCCGGACTGCTCGACAGCGTCCTGCTCGCCGCCGACCGGCAGGGCCTGGTCCCCGGTGGCTTGGCGGACGACCGGCGCTGACGCCGCCTGACCGGATCCGGTCGGCAGATGGTTGAACAGCAGGTTGAGCGCGATGGCGGTGAGGCAGCCCGCGCTGATCCCGCTGGTCATGATCGTCTGGAACCAGTGCGGGAACTGCTCGTAGACCCCCGGCACGCCCACCGGCAGCAGCCCGACGGCGACCGACACCGCGACCACCGTGAGGTTGTGGTTGTCCCGGAAGTCCACCCCGGCCAGCGTCCGCAGCCCGCTCGCCGCGACCGTCCCGAACATCACCAGACCGGCCCCGCCAAGCACCGGCGCCGGGACCGCCGCGACCAGCGCGCCCAGCTTGGGCTCCAGCCCCAGCAGCACCAGAATCCCGCCCGCCGCGGCCACCACCCACCGGCTGTGCACCCGCGTCATCCCCACCAGGCCGACGTTCTGGGCGAAGGCCGTGTACGGAAAGGTGTTGAAGACCCCGCCCAGCAGGGTGGCCGCACCGTCCGCGCGCAGCCCGTCCGCGAGCCGCCGGGCATCGACCTCACGGCCGGTCATCTCGCCCACCGCGATGAAGTCCCCGGTCGTCTCGGTCATGGACACCACGGCGACCACCAGCATCGACGCCACAGCGGCCGCCTCGAAGGTCGGGGCGCCGAAGTGGAAGGGCGTGGAGACACCGACCCAGTCGGAGTCGCCCACCCCCGAGAAGTCGGTGAAGCCGAGCGGCACGGCCGCCGCCGTCCCGGCCGCGATGCCGACCAGCACCGCGACCCGGCCCAGAAAGCCGGGCGCGAAGCGCTGTACGGCCAGCACGGTGATCAGCACCCCGGCGGCAAGCCCCAGGTTCTTCGGCGCCCCGAAGTCCGCCGAACCCTGGCCGCCCGCCGCCCAGTTGCCCGCCACCGGCAGCAGCGACAGGCCGATGACCAGGATCACCGTGCCGGTCACCAACGGCGGGAAGAAGCGCAGCAGCCGCCCGAAGACCGGTGCGAGCAGGATCATCGCGAGGCCCGAGACGAGCACCGAACCGTAGATCGCCGGCAGCCCGCCGCCCCCGGTGCCGATCAGCACCATCGGGGTGACCGCCGCGAAGGTACAGCCCTGCATGATCGGCAGCCGTACGCCGAACCGCCAAAGCCCCACGCACTGCAGCACGGTCGCTATCCCGCACAGCAGCAGATCCGCGTTGATGAGGTACGCCAGATCCGCGGGCGGCAGCTTCATGGCGCCGCCGACGATCAGCGGCACGGCGACCGCGCCCGCGTACATCGCGAGCACATGCTGCAGACCGAAGGCCGCGAGCTGTCCGGGCGGCGGGACCTCGTCCACGGGGTGGCGTGCGGGCTTCATGGCGGCTCCTTTTGCGGCTACGGGAATGCTGGGGAGTGGGTAGCACGACAACTGGGCGCGACGATAGAAGCCTTGAACAGTCTGTTGATTTCACCGGCGTTGCGGCTGTGTGTTCTGGGGTGGCGGGTGTTCTGGAATGGGGCGGGCTCAGCCCCGGGCGTCGCGGGCCGCGGTCAGCAGTCCGGGCCAGTCCGGGATCTTCACCCGAGGCCGCCCCAACGCCCGCCCGAGCGCCGACTCCGCCGCCTCGATCCGCAGCCAGCCGGGCCACTCCACCGGCTCCAGACCCATCGCGCGGAGCGCCGCCCGCGGGTCCTCGGCCACCGGGCGCGCGGCGAGGGCGGCCGCGTCGGACAGCAGGGAGGCGATGGTCTCCTTGGCGCACGACCGGTTCGTCCCGATGACCCCCGTCGGCCCCCGCTTGATCCACCCCGCGACGTACTCGCCGGCCGAGGGCGCGCCGCCGCGCACCACCCGCCCCTGCTCATGCGGGACCGTCCCGCTGGCCGCGGCGAACGGCAGCCCGGGCAGCGGGACGCCCCGATAGCCGACCGAGCGCAGGACCAGCTGCGCCGGTACGTCCTCGAAGTCGCCGGTCCCGGCGACCCCGCCCATCCCGTCCGGCGCGGTCCGCTCGAACCGCACCGCCCGTACGGCGCCCTCGCCGAGCACCGCCGCCGGGCGCAGGAAGAAGCGCAGATGGATCCGGCGCGGCCGGCCCACGGGCTCGTGGCGCGCCCAGTCGCGCAGCACCTCCACATTGCGCCGGATGGGCCCCGGCAGCCGCGACGGGTCGGCGAACGCCGGGTCCATCGCCAGCTCCTCGGGCCGCACCAGCACATCGGCGCCGGCCAGCGCGCCGAGCTCGCGCAGCTCCTTGGTGGTGAACTTGGCCTGCGACGGACCGCGCCTGCCGACCATGTGCACATCGGTGACTTGGCTACCGGCGAGCGCGTCGAGGGCGGCGTGCGGTACGTCGGTGGCGCGCAGCTCCTCCGCCCCGCGGGCGAGCACCCGTGACACGTCGACCGCGACATTGCCGACCCCGATGACCACGGCCGAGCGCGCGCCCAGCGCGAAGGCGTCGATCGCCGAGTCCGGGTGGGCGCTGTACCAGGAGACGAACTCGGTGGCCGAGAAGCTGCCCGGCAGCTCCTCCCCGGGGATGCCGAGCCGGCGGTCGGACGCCGCCCCGACGCAGTACACGACCGCGTGGTACAGCCCGAGCAGCCGCTCGGGCACCAGCGGCGCCGGCCCCACCGGCACATTGCCCAGGAAGCTGACCTGGGGGTGCTCCAGGACCATGCGGAGGGTGTTCTGCAGCGACTTGATCTTCTCGTGGTCCGGGGCGACCCCGTAGCGCACCAGCCCGTACGGACAGGGCAGCCGGTCCAGCACATCCACGGCCACATCGGGCACGGCCTGCTGCTGGACGAGCGCCTGGGCGGCGTAGACCCCGCTCGGCCCGGATCCGACGACTGCTACGCGAAGCACGGCGGAGCTCCTTCCGCAGGATGTCTCCAGCATCGCACCCGATGGGGCTAAGGTCCGGCTTACGCGCCGGACAACAGGCTCCCGGGTGACGGCCGGGGCCGGAAGCTGACGTTCCGGACCGGAGGCGGGCGCCCGGAGCCGTGCGCCCGCCGTGAGCTGTCCGTGCTTCGCGCGATGCGCGCTATCCGAGCTGCTGCATCCGCCGGATCTCGGCGCTCTGCTGCGCGATGACGTCGTCCGCCATCTCCTCCACCTTCACGTTGTTGCCCTTCGCCAGCACGTCCGTGGCCATGGAGATCGCGCCGGAGTGATGGGTGATCATCAGCTTGAGGAAGAGCTTGTCGAACTCGGCTCCGCTGGCGGCGCGCAGCTGATCCAGCTGCTTCTGGGTGGCCATACCGGGCATGGAGCCGTGGTCGTGCCCGCCCTCGTGGCCCGCCGTGCCGCCTTCCGTACCGCCGTCAGTACCGCTGCCAGTGCCGCCGTCGGTGCCGCCGTTCGTCTGCAGCCAGCCCTTCATCGCCTCGATCTCCGGCTTCTGCCCGGCGGAGATGCGCTCGGCGAGCCGTTTGACCTTCGACGACTTCGCCCGGTCGGGGGCCAGGGCGGTCATCACCAGGGCCTGCCGGTGGTGCTGGATCATCATGCGTACGTAGCTGAAATCGGCCGCGTTGGGGGAGTCGTCGTCCTTCGCCTTCGCCGCCTCTTCGGCCGTCAGTTTCTTGGCCGCCTCCCCGGGCTTGCCGGGCGCGATCACCGAGGGCCCGGAGTCCTTGGCCTTGTCGCCGGCCTTGTCGCCGCCGTCGGCCTCGCAGCCGGTGAGGGCCAGCGCCAGGGCCGCGGCCACCGCCGTGACCGCGAGCGAGGCGGCGCGTGCGGCACGGGCGGTCGTGGTCGTACGCCGGATCAACACCGTGACCTCCAGAGACTTTTACGAGCTGTGCTGACCGTATTAGCACGTAAGTGGCTGATCCATGCAACGAATCTTCGTTACATATTCATTGCCGACTGTTGAGGTGTACATGGATCGAGCGATACTGCCCACGGCCCACGTCTGCACATCGTTCGATCCTGAACGGGAAGAAAGGGAGGACGCAGTTGAAGCCGTGGCAGAGACTCCAGACGCGCCATAGACCCTCGATGCGCCCCCGGCACCTCGGCACCGCCGTAGCCGCCTTCGGTCTGCTCGCCTCGCTGTTCGCCGCGAGCCCGGCGGCCGCGACGCCCGACCCCGGAGCCACTCCGAAGAGTGAACGGGTGTCCAAGGGGCAGGCCGATGAGGTCAAGGCGGCCATCAAGGATGGCGAGATACCCGGTGTGGACGAGATCGTCCACAGCGACAACGTCAGCCACCTGACGAACATCCCCAAGCAGGCCCTCAAAGGCACCAATTCGGACCTGGCCTTCCAGGGCAAGTACGCCTTCGCGGGCAACTACGACGGCTTCGTCATCTACGACATCAGCAACCCGAAGCAGCCGAAGACCGTCAGCCAGGTGCTGTGCCCGGGCTCGCAGAACGACATCAGCGTCTCCGGGAACCTGCTCTTCCTCTCCACGGACTCCTCGCGCAGCGACAACTCCTGCAACAGCACCACGCAGCCCGCCACGGAGAAGTCGTCCTGGGAGGGCATGAAGGTCTTCGACATCAGCGACAAGACCGAGCCCAAGTACGTCGCCGCCATCGAGACCTCCTGCGGCTCGCACACCCACACCCTGGTACCCGAGCGGGACAACGTCTACATCTACGTCTCCTCGTACTCCCCGGACGCCACCTTCCCGGACTGCCAGCCGCCGCACGACGGCATCTCCGTCATCAAGGTGCCGCGCCGCGCGCCCGAGAAGTCGGCGGTCGTCGACTTCCCGGTGCTCTTCCCGGACGGCGGCAACCCGGGCGCGCCCACCAACCCGGGCGTGTCCAAGACGACCGGCTGCCACGACATCACCAGCTTCCCCAAGCTCAAGCTGGCGGCGGGCGCCTGCATGGGTGACGGCGTCCTGCTGGACATCGCCGACCCCGCCAAGCCGCGCGTCATCGACCGGGTCGAGGACAACGTCAACTTCGCCTTCTGGCACTCCGCGACCTTCAACGAGCGCGGCAACAAGGTCGTGTTCACCGACGAGCTCGGCGGCGGCGGGGCCGCGACCTGCAACGCCGAGGTCGGTCCCGACCACGGCGCCGACGGCATCTACGACATCGTCGGCAAGGGAGACCAGCGCAAGCTGGTCTTCCGGAACTACTACAAGATCCCGCGCTACCAGGCGAACACCGAGAACTGCGTCGCCCACAACGGCTCGCTGATCCCGGTCAAGGGCCGCGACATCATGGTCCAGGCGTGGTACCAGGGCGGCGTGTCCATCTGGGAGTTCACCGACTCCAAGAACCCGAAGGAGATCGGCTACTTCGAGCGCGGTCCCATCTCCGCCGACACGCTGGTGGGCGGGGGCTCCTGGTCCGCCTACTACTACAACGGCTACATCTACTCGAACGACATCGCCAAGGGCTTCGACGTCCTGAAGATCGACGACCGGCGCACCGACGGCGCCCGGTCGGTGCGGCTGAGCGAGCTGAACGTACAGACGCAGCCCGACTACCGCTGACCGTCCGCCCCGGACGGCTTCCCGCCGTCCGGGGCGGCACCACCTGTTTCGCCGTCTGTTCCGCTGTCTGTTTCGGTGCTTGTTTCATCGCCCGCCCGCGCGCCCGGCGGTACGCCCAACTCCCAGTCCAGCTTGTAGCGGTTGAAGAGCTCGGCCCGCAGCCGCTCGACCGGCACCGGGGCCCCCGGCAGCAGCACCGCGACCACCGCGCCCATCAGCTGCGCGCGTAAGAGCACATAGTCGGCGTCCGGTTCCGACGATCCGTACCGGACCATCGTCTCGCGGAGCAGCGCGGCCAGCCGCTGCTGCTCGGCGCACTTGATGAACCCCTCGGCCGTCAGGATGCCCGCCATATGCGTCCGCATCAGCCGCGGACGCTCCACGGCCAGCCCCAGGATCGCGTCGATCGCCCGCGCCAGCCACTCCCGGCCCGCTTCCTCGCCTTCCGGCAGCGGCTCGCGCTCGAGCCCCTTGGCCAGCTCCAGATGCATCAGCCGGTGCACGGCCGTCTGCAGCAACTGGCGCTTGCCGGGGAAGTAGTAGGAGACGAGGCCGCGCGCGGCCCCCGCCCGGTCGGCGATATCGGCGAGCGTCGTCGCCTCGTAGCCGCGCTCGCCGACCAACTCGACCGTCGCCTGGAGCAGTCGCTCCTGGGACCGACGGCGCAACTCCTCATTGACCGAAGCGCTGCGGGGGGACATGCTGTAACTCCTGCGTTGACTGGCTCTTGGCCAATATACTCAGTGAGGTCTCGGGTTGTCCGCCATCGTGCCCTGGGCGACCCAGATACTCCGTCGATTTCGGGCGACGCGGGGGATCGCCCGAAATCGACGGTTTTGCCGCGTCTATGACGGGTCGTTGTGGGGAAATTCGCGGGGATGTCAGGCCGTCTCGGCGCCGCCCGCGAGATCCAGCACCGGCCGCAGCCCGTCGGGCCGCTGATCCACCGGCAGATGGTCCACCAAGTGCACCCGGCACCCCAGCCGCGCCGCTCCTCCGTCCGCCCGCCGGTCGTCTCCCACCATCACGGTGTCGGCCGGGGCCAGCACGAGCGCGTCGCACGCCACCCGGAACAGCCGGGGGTCCGGCTTCTGGATGCCGTGCTCGTACGACAGCACATAGGCGTCCACGAACTCGTCAAGACCGTGCGCCCGGAACACCGGCCGCAGATCCCAGCCGATGTTGCTGACCACCGCGATCCGCACCCCGCGCCGCCGCAGCTCGGCAAGCACCTCGGCCGTGTCGCGGTACGGCCGCCAGGCGGCCGGCTCCATATGGCGGTCGTACAGCGCGTCGTACAGCTCCGGGCGGGGCAGCGGTACCTCGCGGGCCAGCCCGGTGAAGGCGGCGCGGTGGTCCTCGGCGCGGCGGTCCCGTACGCCCCACAGCTCGGTCAGGTGAGGCGGTACGGCCTGGGGCGGGGCGCCGCCCGGCAGGGCCCCCGCGTCCTCCAGCTGCCGCGCGTACCGCGGAATCTCCTCCTCCGGGATGGTCGCGCCCGTTGCGTCGAGCACGGCCCGCAGCCAGGACTCGGCCGGCTCGATACGGAAGAGGGTCCCGGAGAAGTCGAAGAGCGCACCCTTGATCGTCATGCCCTCATCGTTCCAGGCGAGCCCCCTCACCGGGGCGTATCGGGCGATTCCCCCACCGGCTCGTCCTGACGGCCCGGCGGGACCCGTCGGGAGTACGGGTACACGGCCGCCGCGGCGCAGACCAAGGCGGCGCCCAGCAGCCAGCCGCCCAGTACGTCGGAGGGCCAGTGCACCCCCAGATACACGCGGGTGAACCCCACGCCGGCCACGGACACCGCGGCCACCAGCGCCGCGGCCCTCAGCCACACCCGCCGCGCCCCGCACAGCGCCATCACCCACAGCAGCAGCCCGAACGCGACGGTGGTGGTGAGCGCGTGCCCGGACGGGAAGGCCGCATAGTGCGCCGAGTCCACCGGGTTCCGCCATTCCGGGCGCTCCCGGCCGACCGCCGCCTTGACGCCCTGCTGGAGCGCGGTCCCCACGGCGGAGACGGCCACGACCCACAGCGCGAGCAGCCGCTCCTTGCGCCCCAGCAGCCACCCGGCGAGCAGCGCCAACCCGATACGCATCGTCCAGGGGTCCCAGACCCAGTCGGTCAGCACCTTGTTGGCCTCGGTCCAGCCGTGGTGCGTCACCGCCGTCCGGTGCAGGGCTTCGGCGATGTCCCCGTCGGCGTCCTCCAGCGGACCCCAGCGGGCCACGACCAGGACCAGCAGGACCACGAACAGTACGGTCAGGACGGCGGCGCTGGTTACGGCACGGAGCCTCGAGACGTGCATAGGACGATGATCGCGCACTGACGGGTGCGCGCGTCGGCCAGGGCCGCCGGGCGCGGAAGAGGGACGCGTGTCCCGCCCCCCGGCCACCTGCCCGCGGGGTGACGCTCCGCTCAGCCCAGCACCCGCAGCGCCGGGACCAGTGTGACCACGAGCGGTACGACGGGGACCAGCGCCGCCGCCGCCGTCAGCCGCAGACGGCGTGCGGGGGAGAGCCGCGCGGCCGGGGCGAGCAGCCGGTCCACCCGCCGCGGGACCTCCGCGAGCTGGGCCGGGACCGGCCCGAACACCCCGCGGTGCTCGTTCAGTTCGACCAGCGCGAGCGCGGTCGTCAGCCGCCCGAAGCGGCGCGAGGCGGAGTCGTCGGCGGCCAGCTCCACCAGCCGGTGCACCTGGTCGCGGAAGGCCGCGAACACCGGCACCTGCGGAAAGCCCGTGGCCAGCGCGGACGAGCAGTGCAGCAGCCAGTGGTGGCGGGCCCGGGCGTGCCCCTGCTCATGCGCCAGTACGGCGTCCAGCCGACGGCCCTTGAGACGGCGCAGCGCCGCCGTGGTGATGACCAGCCGGGGCGGCGTGCCCGGCAGCCACCACGCCTCGGGCCGCTCGCCCTCCAGCACCACAAGACGGTCCCCGGTGGGCTCCTCGCCGGGCAACGCCGGGCAGCGGTCGAGCAGTTCGGCCCGCCGCCGCTTGCGCCGCGTCCGCGCCCGGCCGATCTCGCGCGTCAGCATCAGTGCCGTCCATACGGCGCCGCAGGCCAGGGCGAGCGCGACGGGGGCGGCCCAGGGTCCGTACGCGGACAGCGCGTACGCCTCCACCACGCCGTGGGGCGCGGGGGCGAAGACATTCCCGCGCACGGCCTGCGAGGCCGCCGCCGCGGTCAGCGCCATGGTCAGCCCGCAGCACAGCAACACGGCGACCACCACGCACTGCCACACCCACAGGGCGAGCACTGGTTCGCGGTCGGCCCAGTCGGACCGGGCCAGCAGGCGGGGCGCCATTGCCGCCGCCAGGGCGCCGAGGCCCATCAGCGCGAGCGGGACCATCATGGCCGTTACCTTATGAGCGCGGTGTCGGGGCGGGTACGGTCCTGCGGTCGGAAGTGACGTACGCCACGATCACCGGAGGCCGGGCGAGATCGGCCCCGGGCGCCGACTCAGAGCGTCAGCAGCATCGCCAGCATCCCGATCCCCATGGACAGCCTGCACGCGTCGGCCAGTTCGGGCCGCCGCGACCAGGCGAGACTGCCGGAGCCCCCACCGGCCCCACCCGCCCCGGCCGGCGCCAGCCGGGTCGCCGACCACACCACGTACACCGCGAAGTACAAGAGCAGCACGGCGGTGAGCGCCGGCACCCCGCCCGGCACCCGCCCCTGCGCCGCGTGCCCGGCGTGGCCGTGGCCCCCGGCCGGGGTGCCCACCGCCATCGCGAGCGCCATATAGACCATCGCCAACGCCCCGACCGCGTGGTGCAGATGGTGCCCCAGTGCCGCCCTGCCGCCGCCGTGCCACGCGGGCAGCAGCGCCCGTACGGCCGCCACGGCGAACACCGCCGCGAGCAGGGGCGGGCCCCACGGCCGGGGATCCAGCGCCGCGGCGGGCACCGCCATCACCGCCATCCCCCACCCCATCAGCGCTTCCGCCCCCGCGGCCCGCCGCACCCGGCCGGGCGGCTCGCCGCGCATCCGCAGCAGGCAGTACGACCCCGTGGCCGCGCACAGCGCGACCAGCAGCCAGCCGACCAGCGGCGGTCCGTGCACGGCGCACCTCCCGGGACGGACGGATCCCCCGGAGGCTGCCCGGCGAGCGCCCCGCACACGGGAGCGCACGGGGGCAACGGGGGAGCGCGATCCCCCCGCCCCAGGGCCCCGCCCCAGGGCCCGGAGTCGCGATCTTGACCTTGTGTGCACTCCAAGTCCTAGCGTCCCGGGACATGAGCACCGAGCAACACAAGATCGGCAGCGGTTTCGGCGCGCACAGCACGGCGGACGACGTACTCACCGGCATCGACCTGTCGGGCAGGACCGCCCTGGTCACCGGCGGCTACTCCGGTCTCGGCCTGGAGACCACCCGGGCCCTCGCCCGGGCCGGCGCCCACGTCGTCGTCCCGGCCCGCAGGCCCGCCGCCGCGGAGGAGGCCCTGCGCGGCATCGCGGGGACGGAGGCGTGGCAGCTGGAGCTGTCCGATCTGGAGAGCGTACGGGCCTTCGCCGACCGCTTCCTGGAGACCGGCCGCGCCCTCGACATCGTCATCAACAACGCGGGCGTCATGGCCTGCCCCGAGACCCGCGTCGGCCCCGGCTGGGAGGCGCATTTCGCGATCAACCACCTCGGCCACTTCGCCCTCGTCAACCGCCTCCGCCCGGCGCTGGCCCCCGGCGGGGCGCGGGTGGTGTCCGTGGCCTCGTCGGGCCACTTCCTCTCCGACATCCGCTGGGACGACCCGCACTTCGGCGCGGGCTACGACCGTTGGCTCGCCTACGCCCAGTCGAAGACCGCGAACGCCCTCTTCGCCCTGCACCTCGACACCCTGGGCGCAGCCAGCGGAGTCCACGCCTTCGCCCTCCACCCGGGCTCCATCCTCACCCCCCTCCAACGGCACATCCCCCGCGACGAGCAGATCGCCCAAGGCTGGATCACCGCCGACGGCACACCCGCGGACGGCTTCAAGACGCCCGCCCAGGGCGCGGCGACGGCCGCATGGGCCGCCACCTCGCCCCTGCTGGACGGCCACGGGGGCGCGTACTGCCAGGACTGCGACATCGCCGAGCCCGCCACGACCGACGACATGCTGATCGGCGGGGTCAAACCCTGGGCCGTGGACCCCGCCGCGGCGGCCCGGCTGTGGGAGCTGTCCAGCGAACTCACGAACCTGGACGCGTTCTCGTAGGCCGCCGGTACGGGCACGGCGCCGGTTCGGACCCGGCCCCGGCGAAAAGCCGGTGGCGGCGCGGCGAGCCCCTGCCCGATCATCGGCGTCATGGACGCCGTCGTTCAATGGGTGCGCACCGAGTGGACCAAGTCCTCCCGCGGCGGCCCCGAAGCCGTACGGAGGAACGCGGCCCCCATCGCGTTCCCGCTGCCTCCGGGTTTGGCGTCGTCCATGCACGAGGTCGTGATGCGGGAGGCGGATTCCTTCGAGCCCCATGCGGCCGTACGGGAGCTGTCGGACGCCGGAGTGGCGCTGCGGGAGGAGGACGGGGGCCTGCTGCGGATCGGTCCACCGCAGGTGTCGATGTTCAGCATGCCGCGCCGCCATCGCCGCCCGCCCGCGGTGCGGCTCGCCCCCGGGGAGTGGCTGCGGTGGCAGATCAACCACCGGTTCGTCGGCCTCTGCGGCGGGGAGTGGTTCTACCGGCTCGACACCCTCAACGTCGCCTACGGTCCCGCCACCCCGGATGTCTTCCTGGGCTCACCGACGCGTCGCGTCGACGAGCGCGCTCACCTGCGCTGACCGGGACCGTATGTGCAGATGGCCGTCGCGGGGGAACGCGGGCGGCGCGGCGGGCAGAAGCGTGGCCAGGCCGTAACCGCTCTTCTGCGCGACGCGGCAGGACGCCGCGTTGTCCACCTGGTGCAGCAGCTCAAGACGCGTCAGTCCGTCGGCGGCGAAGGTGGCGAAGGCCCAGTCGGTGAGCGCCCGCAGCGCCCGGGGGGCGACTCCCCGGCCGCGCGCGTGCGCCGCGGTCCAGTAGCCGACCTCGGCCGACGGCACGCCTGAGGTGACGTTCTTGAGCACCGCATCGCCCGCCAACCGCCCCTCGGACGCCGCGGTCCGGGCTTCGACGACCGCGAAAGCGAAGCGGTCGCCCGTCTCCCATCCCCGCTGCTGTTCCTGGATCCATCGTGCCGCGCCCGCCTCGTCGTCCACGGCCGAACTCGTCCAGCGGCGCAATACGTCGTCCCGGTACACCTCGACGAGGTCGGCGGCGTCCGCCGGGCCCCAGGGGCGCAGTACGAGGGCGGGCGCCGACGAGGTCGCCTCCGCTTCCAGCAGGGCAGGGATCACGTCACCAAGTCCTTTGCGATCGATTCGATAAAAGTGAACTTCTTGCCCCGTCCGGTCAGCACGGCGCCGTCCGGGCTCCAGCCGTCCTACGTCCCCGGTCGATAGCGAAGGGGATGGTCGTGCGGGACCTCCACGAGAACGATCTTGACCCCGTCCGGGTCGCTGATCCACATCTCGACCAGCCCCCAGGGCTCCTTCAGCGGTGGCCGCAGCACCTCGACCCCGTGGGCCATCAGCTCCTCATGGGCCGCCGCGACGTCGGCGACCTGCAGCCACAGCTGGAGGCCGGGGGCCGGAGGGGTGTCGGAGCGGCCGGAGACCTCGAGGAAGCCGCCGCCGAGGAAGTAGACCGTGCCGCGCTCGGGGCCCTCGCCGAATTCCCGGTAGACCACGAGGCCCAGGGTCTCGCCGTAGAAGTCACGGGAGCGTTCCGGATCGGTCGGCCGCAGCAGGGTGCGGCTGCTCAGTACATGCACCATGGCGCGACCTTACGCATCGGGGGCGGGTTAAAGTCGACTGCCGCCGCAAGGCACACCGCAAGGGAAGGACATCCGACCTCATGGAGACCGTAGACGCCACCCGGCCCGCCGCCGAGCCGACTTTCCGGGCCGCGACCGCGGCCGATGTGCCGGAGCTGGTCGCGCTGATCGAGTCGGCCTATCGCGGGGACTCCAGCAGGGCGGGCTGGACGACGGAGGCCGACATCCTGGGCGGGCGGCGCACCGATCCCGAGGGGGTCGCGGCCGTGGTGACGGGGGAGAACGGCCGGATGCTGGTGGTCGAGCTGGGTGGCGAGATGGTGGCCTGCTGCCAGCTGGAGCACCGCGGCGACCATGCCTACTTCGGGATGTTCGCGGTGCGGCCGGCGCTCCAGGGCGCCGGGCTCGGCAAGGTGATCATCGCCGAGGCGGAGCGGTGGGTGCGGGCCGAATGGGGCGCGCGGGAGATGCGTATGACGGTGATCTCGGCCCGCGAGGACCTGATCGCGTGGTACGAGCGGCGCGGCTACGCCCGTACGGGGGAGATGACGCCGTTCCCGTACGGGGATGAGCGCTTCGGCATCCCGCGCCGCGCCGATCTCGAGTTCGAGCTGCTGGTCAAGCCGCTGGCGTGAGGCCGGCCCACCGGAAGCCGAACCCCAGGAGCCTGGTCACGCCGTGTAGCGGGCCGCTCGCCTGATCTCCGGGTAGTCGGTGGTGCCGCCGTCCAGGCCGAGGCCGCGGGCCAGTTTCAGATGGTCCGGGGTGTTCACCGTCCAGCCGATGACCTTGAGGTCGGCCGCGTGGGCGCGCTGTACGAGTTCGAGGGTGATCCGGCGGATGTTGAGGACCAGCATCCCGGCGTCGACCGCCCGCGCCCGGTCGATCACATCGAGGCCGTAGCGGCTGGCGACGAGCGCGGTGCGGGCGGTCGGCAGGAGGGTGCGGATCTCGGCGATGGCCTGGTCGTGGAAGGAGAGCACGTCCACGCGGTCCAGCAGATTGCGGCGGGTGATCACCTCAGCGAGGGCACGCGCGGCCGCGGTGTCCTTGATCTCCGCCTGGAGGGGCGCCTGCACGGCGTCCACGACCTCCTCGAAGACCGGGATGCGCTCGCCCTGCCCGGCGTCGAGCTGGCGCAGTTCGGCGAGGGTGAAGTCGCTGATGGGCCCCTGTCCGTCGGTCGTGCGGTCCACGTCGGCGTCGTGCATGACCACGAGCTCGCCGTCCTTGCTCAGATGCAGGTCCAGCTCGATGACGTCCAGGCCCTCGTGCTCGGCCCGGAGGAAGGACCGGAGGGTGTTCTCCGGCTCGACGCCCATCACTCCGCGGTGTCCGATGGTGAGAAAGGTCAACGGTGTCTCGCTCTTCTGTCGGCTCTGCTGGTCGTGCTGAGGCGCTGGTTGTGCTGAGGCGGCTGCCCGGACCGGCGCTCAGCGTAACGGCCCACCGCGACGCGGGGGTTACGACAGGGCCGCGGCAGAGGCGCGGCTCGGCTACCGGTCCATGAACGAGCCATGTCCCACAGGAAAAACATCGGTGGGGAGGTGGCGGGGCAGGATATTTTCCGGCGGCCCCACTTGAGCCGGAGAACAGTCGATGGATACGGTGTCTTTACGCGAGTTTCTTCGGTGGAGGTGTGGTTATGGCGGAAATTCTTTCGTCTACGGTGGCGGAGGGTGTCATTCTGCCTGCGGAGCGTGTGGATCTCGTAGTGGAGCACCCGTCCTGGGCCGCGCTCAAGGACGCCGTGGAGGCCATCAGGCCCTGGCAGTCCAAGGACGGTTCGATCGACTTCGAGGCCGACGGCGCTCCACCCCGGGCCGGCGCCCAGGACGCCGTCGACAAGGTCGTACGGGCCGTCGAGGAGCTGGCCCCGCTGCTGCCGCACGACGCCGCGTACCACCAGGCGCTCGTCGCCGATCTGCGCCGCTGGGCCGAGGGCGGCTTCGGGGTGCCGGACTTCCTCGACTCGCTGCTCGCCTTCCAGCCCGCCCGCGGCCGCGCCGACGGCCTGCAGCACCTGGTCGTCTTCCCGATGTACACGCAGAACGGCAACCCGGACCGCAACCTCGAGGCGCTGGTCGTACGCGTGGTGTGGCCGGACTGGCTGGCCGAGCTCGAGCGCACCCGCTACGACAACCCGCTCTACATCGGCCTGGCCTTCGAGGACTTCACCTCCGGCTACGACACCAACTCCGCGGTGCTCTTCCCCGAGACCATCGCCGTCCGCGAGGTCCCGGAGCGGTTCAGCTGGGGAGGGATCTTCTGCGACCGCGAGGCCGCCCGCTTCCGGCGGGTGAGCGGGGCCGCCGTCCAGGCGCTGGGCATCGAGCTCCCCGACGACGTCCGGGACATGCTCGCCGACCAGCGGCGCTGCCAGGAGGCGTTCGCCCTGTGGGACATGGTCCACGACCGCACCCACAGCCATGGCGATCTGCCCTTCGACCCCTTCATGATCAAGCAGCGCCAGCCGTTCTGGATGTACGGCCTGGAGGAGCTGCGCTGTGACCTCACCGCCTTCAAGGAGGCCGTGAAGCTGGAGGCCGAGGGGATCGCGCAGGCCCGCGACGTCCAGTACGCCGTGATCTTCGACCGGATGTTCCGGTTCCCCGTCACCGGCGACCGCGTACGCAACTACGACGGGCTCGGCGGCCAACTGCTCTTCGCCTATCTGCACCAGCACGACGTCGTACGCTGGACGGACAACACCCTGCACATCGACTGGGTCCGCGCCCCGCAGGTCACCAACCAGCTGTGCGGCGAGATCGAGAAGCTGTACCGCGACGGCATCGACCGCCCCAAGCTCGTCCACTGGTTCAAGGCGTATGAGCTGGTCTCGTCCTACCTGTCCCCGCACCCCGGCTCGGTGTGGGCCAAGGGCCCCGACGCCCTCGACCTCACCCAGCCGCCGCGCAAACTGGTGGACGACGTGCTCCCCGACGAGTTCCCGCTCAGCATGTTCTACGAGGCGCTTGCCAAGAAGCTGCGCGCCGTGGTCGCCTCCACCAAGGGCATCACGGCCGACAGCGACGTCAAGGCGGCCGCGTGAAGCCGATGGCAGGGAAGCCGATGGCAGGGATGAGCGGAGCGCCCGAGGAGGCGACGACCATGACCACACCGACGTCGAGCCCCACCCCGAACGAGCCGAACGGCAAGGGGCCCCTGGACGGAGCCGTGGTCGCGGTGGCCGGCGCGGCGGGCCCGGCGGGCCGCGCCGTACTGCTCCGCCTCGCCGAGGCCGGGGCCACCGTCATCGCCTCCGACGCGGACCCCGCCCGGCTGGCCGAAGCCGTGGACGCCGCCCGCTACGCCCACGGCGGGGCCACCGTCACCGGCGACACCGTCGACCTGCTCGATCTGCGCGCGGCCCGCGAATGGGCCGACCGCACCGAGAAGGAGTTCGGCCGGGTCGACGGACTGGTGCATCTGGTCGGCGGCTGGCGCGGCGGCAAGAGCTTCGCCGACGCCCCGCTCGCCGACTGGGACACCCTGCACAACCTGCTGATCAGGACCGCCCAGCACACCTCGCTCGCCTTCCACGACGCCCTGCTGCGCAGCGGCAAGGGGCGCTATGTCCTGATCAGCGCGGCGGGCGCCTCCCAGCCCACCGCCGGGAACGCCGCGTACGCCGCCGCCAAGGCGGCAGCCGAGGCATGGACCCTCGCGCTCGCCGACTCCTTCCGGAAGCTGGGGGACGGGGGCGGCCCGGCCGCGGCCGCTGTCATCCTGGTGGTCAAGGCGCTGGTGCACGACGCCATGCGAGCGGAGCGCCCCAATGCGAAGTTCGCGGGCTTCACGGACGTCAAGGAGCTGGCCGAGGCCATCGCCGGACTCTGGGACCGGCCCGCCCGGGAAGTGAACGGAACCCGTCTGTGGCTGACCCCCAAGCCGTGAACCCAGGGCGCACCGACGCCCGCCGCCACCACGACCCCGATCTGCGCGGATTCGCCAGCGACAACTACGCGGGAGCCCATCCGGAAGTCCTCGCCGCGCTCGCCCTCGCCAACGGCGGCCACCAGGTCGCCTACGGCGAGGACGAGTACACCGAGCATCTCCAGCGGGTGATGCGCAGCCACTTCGGGGCCGCGGCGCAGACCTTCCCGGTCTTCAACGGCACCGGCGCCAATGTGGTCGCCCTCCAGGCGCTCACCGACCGCTGGGGCGCGGTCATCGCGGCCGACACCGCGCATATCCACGTCGACGAGTGCGGGGCTCCCGAGCGCGTGGGCGGGCTGAAGCTGCTCACCGTTCCCACCGAGGACGGCAAGCTCACCCCCGAGCTCATCGACCGCGAGGCGTACGGCTGGGACGACGAGCACCGGGCCATGCCCCAGGTCGTCTCCATCGCCCAGAACACCGAGCTGGGCACCGTCTACACCGTGGACGAGATCCGCGCCATCTGCGACCACGCCCATGAGCGCGGTATGAAGGTCCACCTCGACGGGGCCCGGATAGCGAACGCGGCCGCGTCCCTGGACGTGCCGATGCGCTCCTTCACCAATGTGGCGGGCGTGGACGTGCTGACCTTCGGCGGCACCAAGAACGGCATGCTCTTCGGCGAGGCCGTGGTGGTCCTCAACCCGGACGCGGTCCGCGGTATGAAGCATCTGCGCAAGCTGTCCATGCAGCTGGCGTCCAAGATGCGGTTCGTCTCCGTACAGCTGGAGGCGCTGCTCGCCCGCGACCTGTGGCTGCGCAACGCCCGCCACGCCAACACCATGGCCCGGCGGCTGGCCGAGGGGGTCCGTACGGTCGAGGGAGTCCGGATCCTCCACCCGGTCCAGGCCAACGCCGTCTTCGCCCGGCTGCCGCACGACGCGGCCGAGCGCCTGCAGAAGCGCTACCGCTTCTACTTCTGGGACGAGGCGGCGGGCGATGTGCGGTGGATGTGCTCCTTCGACACGACGGAGAAGGACGTCGACGGGTTCGTCGCCGCGCTTCGCGAGGAGATGGGCAAGGCGTAGCGCCGCTCCGGGCCCTGTTCTGCAAGCCGGCCGGACAGGGCCCGGCGCTGTGCGGTCAGCGGCGGTCGAGACCGGCCGCCTGGGCCGGGGTGGGCGCGGTGCCGCCGAGGTGGGCCGGGACCCACCAGGTGTCGTCCTCGTTCTTGGGCCGCACCGGATACGCCCGCTGCGCCGCCTCCAGCAGCTCCTGCACCCGGGAGCGCAGCCGCTCGGTGAGCGTGTCGGACGGCTCGGTCGGGTCGGCCTCCATGGGCGCGCCCACCCGCATCGTGATCGGGAAGTGGTTACGGCCCAGATCGCGCTTGTGGCCCTTGGTCCACAGCCGCTGGGTGCCCCACAGCGCCATCGGCAGCAGCGGTACGCCCGCCTCCTGGGCCATCCGGGCCGCGCCCGTCTTGAAGTTCTTGAGGGTGAACGACTCGGAGATCGTCGCCTCGGGGAACACCCCGATGATTTCCCCCGAGCGCAGCGACTTCAGCGCGTGGCGGTAGGCGTCCAAGCCCGCCGCGCGGTCGACCGGGATGTGCTTCATCGCGCGCATCAGCGGCCCGGCGACCTTGTGCCGGAAGACCGACTCCTTGGCCATGAAGCGGACCAGCCGCTTGGCCGGACGCGCGGTCAGTCCGGCGAAGACGAAGTCCAGATAGCCGATGTGGTTGCTCACCAGTACCGCGCCGCCCCGCTTGGGGATGTTCTCGGTGCCCTTGATGTCGAAGCGCAGGTCCAGCGCCTTGAACATGGTGCGGGCGGCACCGATCACCGGCGGGTAGACGAGCTCTGCCATGGGGGGACCCTTCTCTTTTCCTGGGAGGGCTCTCCCGACGGAAGTTACGCGGCCGTAGGTTCTGGGCTTCTGGCAGATGGTGCCCCATATCGCGCCCGTCTGCCTACCGGGCGAACACCTGGGGCCGCGAGATACTCATCACGTCGGCGGACGGGCGTACGCCGGGGCGGGCGCGGGGAGGAATGTCCCCCGGGGATCCGGTGCTGCATCCGTCGAGGGACGATCGAGAGGGACGATCGAGAGGACAGCGGGTGCGAAGCGGACAGGGCGAGGGTGACCGGGGCGGGCGGCTGGATGCCGCGGAACTGGGTGCGCGGCTGGGGGAGCGGGCGACGCTCGTGCAGTTTTCCAGCGCGTTCTGCCAGCCGTGCCGGGCCACCCGGCGAGTCCTCGCCGATGTCGCCCGGATGGTGGACGGCGTGGCGCATGTGGAGATCGACGCCGAGGCGCGACTGGACCTCGTGCGCAGACTGGATGTCGTACGGACCCCCACGGTGCTGGTGCTCGACGCCGCGGGCCGCATCGTGCGCCGCGCGGCCGGGCAGCCGCGTACGGCGGATGTGATCGCGGCGCTCGGCGCGGCGGTCTGAACCGCCGACGGCTGCCGTTGGCAAGGTCACAGTTCAACCGGGTTGCCTACGGGGAACGACCTGGGTGTACTGACGAGTAATATTTCGATCGGTGCAGGGGTCGTCCCGGTCGTCCACCGGCCGGAATCCGCACCCGAAGGCGCCTATGCTGCCTGGACAAGGCAGCACGAAGAGACGATGCAGTAGGAGAGCCGGCGTGAGCTTGAGGATCGTTGTCTGTGTGAAGTACGTGCCCGACGCCACCGGCGACCGGCACTTCGCCGAAGATCTGACTGTCGACCGCGACGATGTGGACGGCCTGCTCTCCGAGCTGGACGAGTACGCGGTCGAGCAGGCGCTGCAGATCGCCGACGAGGCCGACGAGGCCGAGATCACCGTGCTGACCGTCGGCCCCGAGGACGCCAAGGACGCGCTGCGCAAGGCGCTGTCCATGGGCGCCGACAAGGCCGTCCATGTAGAGGACGACGATCTGCACGGCACCGATGCGCTGGGCACCTCGCTGGTGCTGGCCAAGGCGGTCGAGAAGACCGGCTACGACCTGGTGATCTGCGGTATGGCATCCACGGACGGCACCATGGGCGTGCTGCCGGCGCTGCTCGCCGAGCGCCTGGGCGTCCCGCAGGTCACGCTGCTGTCGGAGGTCTCGGTCGAGGGTGGCCCCAACGGCACGGTGAAGGGCCGCCGTGACGGGGACACCGCGAGCGAGCAGCTGGAGGCTTCGCTGCCCGCCGTCGTGTCGGTCACCGACCAGTCGGGCGAGGCCCGTTACCCCTCCTTCAAGGGCATCATGGCCGCCAAGAAGAAGCCGGTGACCTCCTGGGACCTGGAGGACCTGGAGATCGAGGCGGACGAGGTCGGCCTGGAGGGCGCCTGGACCGCGGTCGACAGCGCCGCGGAGCGCCCGGCCCGTACCGCGGGCACGATCGTCAAGGACGAGGGCGAGGGCGGCAAGCAGCTTGCCGCCTTTCTCGCGGAGCGCAAATTCGTCTGAAAAGCCGCCTCGCGGGCCAGAAGTTCATCTGACCCGGCCGCGCCCGACGCACCGCCAACCGCCCGCACTTTTTCCGCAGGAGATCGATTCCCATGGCTGAAGTCCTCGTCTATGTCGACCACGTGGACGGCGCCGTCCGCAAGCCCACCCTCGAGCTGCTGACCCTGGCCCGCCGCATCGGCGAGCCCGTCGCCGTCGCCCTGGGCAGCGGCGCCGCCGACACCGCCGCGACGCTCGCCGAGCACGGCGCGGCGAAGGTGCTCACGCACGACGCCGCGGAGTACGCCGACTACCTGGTCGTACCGAAGGTGGACGCGCTGCAGGCCGCCTACAAGGTGGTGTCCGCCGGGGGCTCCCTGGCCGCCGTCCTCGTCCCCTCCTCCGCCGAGGGCAAGGAGATCGCCGCCCGGCTGGCCGTCCGGATCGGCTCGGGCATCATCACCGACGCCATCGACCTGGAGGCCGGCGACGAGGGTCCGGTCGCGACCCAGTCGGTGTTCGCCGCCGCGTTCACCACCAAGTCCCGGGTCAGCAAGGGCACCCCGGTGATCACCGTCAAGCCGAACGCGGCAGCAGTGGAGGCCGCCCCGGCCGCCGGTGCCGTCGAGGCGCTTGAGGTGTCGTTCTCGGAGCAGGCCACCGGCACCAAGGTCACCGCCCGCACCCCGCGCGAGTCCACCGGCCGCCCGGAGCTGACCGAGGCCGCGATCGTGGTCTCCGGCGGCCGTGGCGTCGGCGGTGCGGAGAACTTCCCCCTCGTCGAGGCCCTGGCCGACTCGCTCGGCGCCGCCGTGGGCGCCTCGCGCGCCGCGGTGGACGCGGGCTGGTACCCGCACACCAACCAGGTCGGCCAGACCGGCAAGTCGGTCTCGCCACAGCTGTACATCGCGACCGGTATCTCGGGGGCCATCCAGCACCGGGCCGGTATGCAGACCTCCAAGACCATCGTGGCCATCAACAAGGACGCCGAGGCCCCGATCTTCGACCTCGTCGACTACGGCGTGGTCGGCGACCTCTTCGAGGTGGTCCCGCAGCTGACCGAGGAGATCAAGACCCGCAAGGGCTGACACCTCTGCCGGGCGGCCTTGTGTCACTGGACGGCCCTCATGCGCGGACGACGCTCCGTGTGTGGGGGCCGCGTGCGTTTCTGGCGAAGGGGGGAGGGTGTTGACCTGGGGTCGAGCCACGGATAACTTCGCTGTGCGGATTATGGATTCCGCATTTCGGAAAGGTTGGCTGGTGTGATGGAAGGTACGGGGATGGGACAGCAGGAGACGTTCACGACCAGTCTTCCCAGCGCCGTACGTGACGGAATCGCCGCCTCCCTCGCCGGCGTCGACGCCGAACTCGCCCGCCGCTACCCCGGCGACCCCGGCACCCGCCAGCCCGTTCACACCGTCTACGTCCCCGCCGACCTCTACACCGCGGGCACCGTCCGCGACTGGGGCGGCCAGGCGCTCGCCGCGCTCGACGAACACGCCCCCGACGCCGCCGCGCTGGCCGCCGTCCTCGGCATTCAGGATGACCTCGCCGAGCCGGTTTACGCGCGGATGCGCGCCAAGCTGACGCGCGAGCCCATCGAGGATCTGCGCATCGATTTCGAGGACGGCTACGGCCCGCGCCCCGACGCCGAGGAGGACGCCGCGGCCGCCCGCGCTGCCTCGCTCGTCGCCGCCGCCGTCGCGGACGGCACCGCGCCGCCGTACATCGGCATCCGCATGAAGTGCATGGAGGCCGCCGTCCGCGACCGTGGCATCCGCACCCTCGACATCTTTCTCACCGGGCTGATGGACGCCGGAGGTCTGCCCGGCGGACTCGTTCTCACCTTGCCGAAGGTCACCTACGCCGAGCAGGTCACCGCCATGGTCCGGCTGTGCGAGGCGTTCGAGCGGGCGCACGGCCTGGCCGCGGGGCGGATCGGCTTCGAGATCCAGATCGAGACCACCCAGGCGATCCTCGGCCCCGACGGCCGCGCCACCGTCGCCCGTATGATCGACGCCGCCGAGGGCCGGGCCACCGGGCTGCACTACGGAACCTTCGACTACAGCGCCTCCTGCGGGGTCAGCGCCGCCCACCAGTCCATGGACCACCCCGTCGCCGACCACGCCAAGGCCGTGATGCAGGTCGCCGCCGCGGGTACCGGCGTCAGGCTCTCCGACGGCTCGACCAACGTGCTGCCCGTCGGCTCATCCGAGCAGGTCCACGAGGCCTGGCGGCTCCACCACCGCCTGGTGCGGCGGTCGTTGGCGCGCGCGTACTACCAGGGGTGGGACATGCACCCCGGCCATCTGCCGACCCGTTACGCCGCCGTCTACGGCTTCTACCGGGACGGCCTGCCCCAGGCCGCGGCCCGGCTGGCCGCGTACGTCGACCGCGCGGGCGGCGCCGGGGGTGCGATCGCCGACGAACCGGCCACGGCCAAGGCCCTCAGCGGCTATCTGCTGCGCGGCCTGGACTGCGGCGCGGTGGACGGCGCGGAGGTGGAGCGCCTGACCGGCCTGGACCGGGCCGCCCTGAACGCTCTGTCGGGCCGGGCCCCCGCCACGAGTTGACCCCGCCGGGGGCCAGGCCACGCCGCATGCGTTCACTCTGACGCCTCACCCGGGATGCGGTCCCGCCGGGGAAGGCGGGAGATGTTCTCATGACCGGCGCCCCCGACGAGTCACCGGCCGGCCCCCCGACACCGAAGCCCCCGACACCGAAGCCGCCGCACGACCACTCAGCCGCTGGGGCACGGGGCGGCCGGGTGTGCCGTCGCGGGGGCCGGGGCGTCGGGGGGATCGCCAGGACCGCCGCGTCGGGGCTGCTGATCTCGCTCGCCTGTCTGCTCGTACCGGTGTCCCTGGTGTCGGTGTGGCTCCACGACGTGCTCCTCGACACCGGCCGCTACATGGCGACGGTCTCCCCGCTCGCCAAGGACCCGGCCATCCAGGACGCCGCGCTGCGGCACGTACGCCAAGCCCTGAACGCCCGCCGCAGCGGCCGGGACCTCACCTCGGACATCGCTTCCTGGCTGCGCCGCCAGGGGGTTTCGCCCAAGGCCGCCGACGCCGTCCAGGGGCTGGGGCTCAGGCTGGACCCGGCCGTCGACCAGGCGTTGACGAGGGTGGCGGCGCATGTCGTGCGCGGCGACCAGTTCCCGGCGGTGTGGGTCGGCGCCAACCGGGCCGGCCACAACGCTCTCGTGCATGTGCTCACCGGGGAGGGGCACGGGGCGGTCGGGGTGGACGGCGAAACCGTGACCCTGGACGTGGGCGCGGCCGTCAAGAAGGTCAAACGGCAGCTGCGACACGTCGGACTCTCCTCGGCGAGCGCCATCCCTGACGTCGACCGGCGCATGGTCCTTTTCCACTCCGACCAACTGGGCCGGGTCAGATTCGGGGCGCGCCTGCTGGACCTGGCCGGTGTCTGGCTGCCCGGGCTGACCGCGCTGCTCGGCACCTCGGGCGTCCTGCTCGCGCGCCGGCGCCGCCGCGCCCTGGCCCGCGCCGCGCTGGCGACCGCCGTCACCTCGCTCGCCCTGGGCGCCGGCCTGGCCGTCGCCCGCCGGTACTGGCTCGACCATCTGCCACCGAGCGTGCTGCCCCGGGCGGCAGCCGCGGCCGTATACGACACGCTGCTGCGCGGTTTGTGGACCACCGTCCGCACCGCGGGGGTGCTCGGTCTCGCCGTCGCGCTGGGCGCCTACCTGGCGGGACCCGGCCGACTGCCCCGCGCGGCACGCAAGGGCGCCGACCGCGGCGCCGACGCCGCCGCGCGCTGGAGCGCGGCGCGCGGGCTGCGCACCGGGCGGGTCGGCGCCTGGGCCGCGGGCCACCGCCGGGGGCTGACGTTCGGGGTGCTGCTGCCGACGGCCGCCGCGTTCGGCGTCTGGAACCGTCCCACCGCGGCGACGGTGCTGCTCCTGACGCTGGTTCCGCTGGCCGCGCTCGCCGCGATCGCGCTGCTGGCGGCGACCGGCCGGGTGCCCCGTCCCCGCGCGGCCCGCCCCCGGGCGCCCACCGGGCGCGGCGGCCGGTAGCCCTGTCATCAAAGGGGCCGCTACGTGAGGATAAGCACGACGAAGAGCAGACAGGTGGCGATGGTGACCACCCAGCTGTGCGAGGTCAGCCACTCCCGGACCCGGGGCATGGCCCGCCGCCCGCGCTCACCGGCGAGGAGATAGACCAGCAGCGGCAATGCCGCGATCAGCACGGTCAGGCCGATGAACGGCAGCGCCGCCGTGACACCCCCGCCGTGCTGCTCCAGGGACGCCCCCACGGTCAGCATGACCACGATGTCGGACGGCATGACCAGGATGACCAGGAGGCCGACCGTGAACGCCTTCCAGGCCCCCGCCTCCATCAGCGAGCCCAGCCACTTCGGCGGCTCGGCCGTCTCCCGCCTCACGTACGCCTTCACCGCCCCGAACACCAGCAGCGCCACCAGTACGAGCTGGACGACCGTCCCGGCCGATCCGCGCTCGGACGGGCTGCCCGGCGCGACCACCTGGCCCAGCAGCGCGAAGATCCCCCGAGTGATCGTGACCCCCGCAGCCGTCGCGATGGCCACCCCGAGCAGGAACGCCAGGGACACCCGCACCGGCCGCGGCGCGGTCACCAGGATCACGGCGGCCACGATCTGCGGCCCCGCCATCATGGTGACGGCGAGCGGGAGAATCTGCAGGTCCATGGGGCGCCCTCTCCGGCCTCCGGCTCGCGGCGACTTCGCTTCCTCCGGACGACTTCGCTCTCTCCATTCGTACGCGCCCGTGCGCCTACGGCATCCGGTGCTGCGCCGACCGGGCCCGAGAAGGCGCCGTACGCTTGGAGTAGTGGGCCCCGGTGGGAGCCTTCTGCCCCTTCGTTGGGCCCGCCGGGCGCGTCCGATGGGAGGCGGATGATGAGCTATCCGTTGCTAGACGTGTTCCTGACCACGGTCTGGGTCTTCCTGTGGATCCTGTGGTTCATACTGCTCTTCCGCATAATCGGCGACCTCTTCCGGGACGACTCGATGAGCGGCTGGGCCAAGGCGGGCTGGTGCTTCTTCGTCGTCGTGCTGCCCTTCCTCGGCGTCTTCGTGTACCTGATCGCACGGGGCCGCGGAATGGGCGAGCGCGAAGCGAAGGCGGCCCTGAAGGCGGAGGCTGATCTGAAGGAGTTCGTGCGCGAGACCGCGGCGAGCGGTCATGCCGAGGAGCTCTCCAAGCTGGTGGAGCTCAAGAACCACGGCGACATCACCGCCGAGGAGTACGAGCGCGCCAAGGCCAAGGTGCTCGCGGCCTGAGTTCGCAGCTTGTGTGCGCGGCCTGTCTCCGTGTGCGGTTGCTGCGTGTGCGGTTGGCTGCGCGTGCGTTACGCGGCCGGCGGCAACTCGCCGGAGCCGCGGGCGATCAGGCGGGTCGGCAGGACCACCCGCCGGGGCTCGCCCCCCGCCCCGTCGAGGCGGCGGAAGAGCAGGTCCGCGGCGGTACGGCCGAGTTGGGCCGAGTCCTGGGCGATGACGCTGATACCGGGGGAGAGGAGATCGGCGAGTTCGAAGTCGTCGAAGCCGACGAGGGCCACCGGTCGGGGGCGCCCGGCCAGGACCCGTACGACCGTGACCGTCACCCGGTTGTTGCCCGCGAACAGCGCGGTGACCGGCTCAGGTGCGTCCAGCATCTCGATGGCCGCCGCCCGTACCCGCTCGGGGTCGGTGGGGCCGAGGGACACCCACGCGTCGTCGACCGGCAGCCCGGCGTCGGCCATCGCCGTGCGATAGCCGCGCAGCCGCTCCTCGGCGGTGTGGATGCCCGGCTGGTCGCCGAGGAAGCCGATGCGGCGGTGGCCATGGGCGATCAGATGGGCGACGCCGTCCCGCGCGCCGCCGAAGCTGTCGGAGAGCACGGCGTCGGCGTCGATACGGCCGGCCGGGCGGTCCACGAACACCGTGGCGACGCCCGCGGCTATCTCCGGGGCCAGGTAGCGGTGGTCGCGCCCGGCCGGAATGACGACGAGGCCGTCGACCCGGCGCGCGCACAGCGCGAGCACGAGTTCCTGCTCGCGCTCGGGGTCCTCGGCGCTCGAACCGTTGATCAGCAGGGCGCCGTGCGCGCGGGCGACCTCCTCGACGGCGCGGCTGAGCGGCCCGTAGAACGGGTCGGCGAGGTCTTCGAGGACCAGTCCGATGCTGGCGGTGCGGCCCTTGCGCAGAATGCGGGCGCTGTCGTTGCGGCGGAAGCCGAGCGCGGTGATGGCCTCCTTGACGCGACGTTCGGTGTCGGGCGTGACCCCCGGCTCGCCGTTGACCACTCGTGAGACCGTCTTGAGGCCGACCCCGGCGCGCGCGGCGACATCCTTCATGGTGGGGCGGGTGCCGTAGCGGCGCGAGGTGGTGGCGGTGCCCGGAGCGGTGTCGGTCACGGTGCGGTTGTCCCGTCGCTGGTCGTTCGCGGTCGTTCGCTGGCCGTCCGCTGGTGGTCGTGCGGAAGGGTGTCCGAGCATAGCCCCTGGACAACGTTGTCAGCGGCAGGGAAGACTGTTGCCCCACAGCGATACGTCTAGGTCTGCCGGGGGAGTCGACTCATATGCCACGTGACCTCATTGCCGCACTGGATATCGGCGGTACCAAGATCGCGGGTGCCCTGGTGGACGGCAGCGGCAAACTGGTCGTACGGGCCAGACGCGCGACCCCCGCCCAGGAGCCGGGCGAGACCGTGATGCGCGAGGTCACGGCGGTGCTCGACGAGCTGTCCGGCAGCGCCCAGTGGTCCCGGGTCGCCGCGGTCGGAATCGGCAGCGCGGGCCCGGTCGACGCCTCCGTCGGCACCGTCAGCCCCGTCAACATCCCCGGCTGGCGCGACTTCCCCCTCGTCGCCGGGGTCCGGGAGACGGTCGGCGAACTGCCGCTCGCGCTGGTCGGCGACGGGGTGGCGATGACGGCGGCCGAACACTGGCAGGGCGCGGCGCGCGGGCGTACGGGCGCGCTGTGCATGGTGGTGTCCACGGGCGTCGGCGGCGGCCTGGTGCTGAACGGCCGACTCCACCCGGGCCCCACGGGGAACGCCGGGCACATCGGCCACATCAGCGTCGACCTCGACGGCGACCCGTGCCCGTGCGGCGCGCGCGGCTGCGTCGAGCGCATCGCCAGCGGCCCCAACATCGCCCGCCGCGCCCTGGAGAGCGGCTGGCGCCCCGGCCCGGGCGGCGATACGAGCGCGGCGGCCGTGGCGGCCTCGGCCCGGACCGGCGACCCGGTCGCGCGGGCCTCCTTCGAACGCGCCGCGCAGGCGCTGGCCGCCGGGATCGCGGCCACGGCGACGCTCGTCGAGATCGAGGTGGCCGTGGTCGGCGGCGGAGTGGCGGGCGCCGGTGACGTGCTCTTCGCACCCCTGCGGCGCGCGCTGCGCGACTACGCGACCCTGTCGTTCGTCAGCGGCCTGGAGGTCGTCCCGGCGCAGATGGGCACGGACGCCGGCCTGGTCGGCGCCGCCGCGGCGGCGGCCCAGCAGGCCGGACTGGACGGCTTCGGCAGCCCTTCTTAGGGCTCGGTTCGCCTCCGGGGCGCCTCAGCCCTTGTCGACGGTCGACCGTGCTCGGCCCCTCGTTCCTCGGGGCCTGCGCGCGCTCTCCCTTTCACAGCGCCCCCCAGCTACCGCTGGGAGGTGCCCCCAGCCGGGCGGACGTAGCGACCCCCGGAGGCCGGCCCGACAGGGCCCGCACGCCCGCGAGTTGAGCGGGACTGTCGGTGCTTGCCCCTAAGCTGTTGCGCGACCACGGCTTACAAGGGGGACTGAGGCACGGTGTCACCGGGGGACATGAGCGGGGACCTGACCGGCAGGCTGTTGGGCGGTCGATACCGAGTGACCGGCACGCTCGGCCGGGGCGGTATGGGCGTGGTCTGCAAGGCCGTCGACGAGGTGCTGGGCCGGGAGGTCGCGGTCAAGGTGCTGCGCGCCTACACCGACTCCTCCGGGCCCGAACTCGCCGATCTGCGCGTCCGGATGCAGCGGGAGGCCAGAGCCGCGGCGCGGATCCGCCACTCCGGTGTGATCACGGTGCACGACGTGACCGAGGAGAGCGGGCTTCCGGTCATCGTCATGGAGCTCATCGAAGGCCGGTCGCTGGACGACCTGATCGACGAGCGGGGCGTCGTGGAGCCCCTGGAGGCCGCGGCGATCGGCGCGAAGGTCGCGGACGCCCTCGGCGCGGGCCATCACGTCGGCGTGCTGCACCGGGACGTGAAGCCGGGCAATGTGCTGCTCGACCACGACGGCCGGGTCGTCCTCACCGACTTCGGCATCGCGAGCATGGAGGCGCCGGGCGACGACGCGACGACCAAGCTGACCCGCAGCGGCGAGCTGATCGGCTCCCTCGACTATCTCGCGCCGGAGCGCGCCCAAGGCCAGGAACCCGGCCCGGCCTCGGACATCTGGGCGCTCGGCATGACGCTGTACGCCGCGGTGGAGGGTTCGTCCCCGTTCCGGCGTACGTCGGTGTGGTCGACGCTGACGGCCATCGTCACCGAACCGCTCCCGGAGCCGAGGCGGGCAGGACCGCTGACACCGGTCCTGCACGCGATGATGGACAAGGACCCGGCGGCGCGGCCGTCCGCGGGTCAGGCGCGGGTGATGCTGGAGGCCGTCGCGGCCGGCGAGGACCCCTGGGCCGCCGCGCGCTGGGCCGGGCGGACGCCGACGACACCGGACGTGCTGGGCTCCGCGGCGCCGCACAGCGCCCGGCCCAGCGACCCGGACGGCGGTCCGGCTCTCGGCCCGTCTGCTGGTTTGGCCGGCGGCTCGCCTGCTGGCTCGCCTGCTGATCCGGCCTTGGGCCCGGCTGGCGGCCAGTTCGGCAGTCCACCCGCTGGCTCGTCCTCTGGTCCGGCTGGCGGTCGGCTCGGCGGTCCGGCTCTCGGCCCGTCTGCTGGTTTGGCCGGCGGCTCGCCTGCTGGCTCGCCCGCTGATCCGGCCCTCGGCCCGGGGGGCGGCTCCTCCGGGGGCTCGTCCGCCGGTCCGGCCTTCGGCCCGGGGGGCGGCCAGTCCGGCGGTTCGCCCTCTGGTCCGTCCGGCGGCTCGCCCGGCGGGCAGTTCGGCGGCCCGGCCTTCGGCCCCTCAGGGAGTTCGCCCGCCGGCTCGTCCCTCGGCTCGTCCGGCGGTCAGGCCGCCGACCCGTCCGGCGGGCCGTGGGCCACCCAGCCGCAGCCCCCCACACTCCAGCCTTCCGACTCCCCACCCTCCGTCCCCCCGCCTTCTGCCCCACAGCCTTCCGCCGCTCAGCCGCCCATTCCGCCGTCCCCCTCCCCCCTGCTGTCCTCGGCCCCGCCCGGCTTCGGGCCGCCGCAGGTGCCCGAGGAGCCGCTGGTGAGCGGCGGGGCTCCGGGGGGCGCGGTGCCGCCGCGGCGGCCCGGGCGTAAGAAGGCGCTGATCGCGGCCATGGCCGTCGCCGTTCTGCTCGCCGGGGGAGGCGTGACGTACGCGCTTGTCGGCGACGACGGCGACAAGACCGCGGCCGGGAGCCAGGAGGACACATCGGCGTCCCCCACCCACTCCGCCTCACCGGACGGCGGGAAGGCCGGGGACCAGGGGAGCACGGACGGCAAGGACGACGAGGACGGTAAGGGAGACAAGGGCGACAAGGGCGGGAAGAAGACCGCGGAGCCTTCGGGCCCCGGTTCCCCGTCCGCCTCGGGCAAGCCCGGCGACCGCGGAAACGGCGCGTCCGGAGGCTCGGAGGACGACTCGGACGGCGGCAAGGACGGCAAGGGCGGCGGCGGAGGCGACGGGACTTCGGGCAGCGGCGGAGGCGGCGACGACAGCAACTCCGCCAACGGGGGCGGGGCCGGCGGCGGCACGGCGGACCCCGACCCCTCGCCGGTCTGCCATGACGCCGGCGGGGGCAAGTACAACTGCGAGGTCTGGCGCGCCGCCACCTCGTACACGGCCTCCGGAGAGCCGGTCGGCACCCTCAACCAGGGCCTGAACTACTTCTACTGCCAGCAGAACCTGGGCCGTCGGGAGACCTACGGCAAGTGGACGAACGTGTGGTGGGCCAAGACGGACGACGACAGCGGCCACACCAACGTGTTCATCAGCGACGTCTACATCAAGGGCGGGGACAACGACCAGCCCCTCCCCGGGCTGCCCGTGTGCTGACGGGCGCGCGGGGAAGGGCCGGTCGGCCGTGGAGCGGAGCGCGCTGGCTCCGCCCGCGCGGCGGCGTCAGCAGCTGAAGGCCGCCTCCGCCCAGTCACCGTGGTCGCTGGTCACACCGTCCCCGGCGTCGGTGGTCACCAGCTTGACGGTCGTCGCGCCGCCGAGCGCGGCGGTGACGGTCGTGGCCGGGTCGGCGTTGGTGAGCGTCCCCGTCGAGGCGACCTTCTCGCCGTCCGCCCACACCTCGAAGGCGACCGTCCCGGCGGCGTCCTCCTCGTCGTCCACGCCGACCTGGGCCGTGAAGCTCGTGCACCGGCCGCCGGTGTAGTACGTCACCTCGCTGGGCGCATGCACTCCAAGGCCCTTGGCGTGGACGGTGCCGCCGATGGTGATCGGATGTCCGTCACCCGCCGCGTTCTCGCCCACGCTGGTGTCCTTCTCCACCGGACCCCAGCCGTTGACCGCGCTCAGCCACGGCAGATCGCTTGCGTACGAGGTGCCGGAGGGCGGGGCCACGACCACATGCACCGGAGCCGGCAGCTGTGTCGCGGCACGGGTGCCCTGCGGGGAGCGGTAGTCCGCCGAGACCTTCAGCTCGTACGCACCGGCCGGGGTACCGGCGGGCGCGGTGACCTGCCAGCGCGTGGTCAGTTTCCGGCCGGTGGGCAGGGTGGCGGCCCTGGTCGGGGAGGTGGCCTCGACGCGCCAGCCGTCAGGGCCGATGAGGCGGACCGAGACCTGGCGGGCGGGGGTGCGGCCGAGGTCGGTCACGGTCGTGGCGACCTTGGCGGTGGTCCCGGCCTCGGCGAGCGCGGCCGCGTCGGCGCCCAGTTCCACGGCGGGCGGATAGGCGGCCCAGCGCCGGTCGGCCGAGACGCGGAACAGCGCGGTGCCATGGGCCGGGACGGTGGCCGCCACGTCTCCGGCGGTGTTGTAGCTCCGGTGTTCCCACAGGTCGCGCAGCTGGTACGCGTCCGCCTCCGGCAGGCCGAGCGCCGCGGCCGTGGTGGCGATGTGCCGCGGCCGGTCGGTCTCGTTGAAGAGCGCGACCGCCCGGTCGCCGCCCGCGAGTTCCTTCGCGACGACCCAGCCCCCGCCCTCGGAGGAGAGCACCTGGCCCTGTTCGCCGAGCCCGTCCTGGTCGACGGCGATGACCTCGCGGTTGCCCAGGATCTCGTAGGTCTCGGGGGTGGCCTTGCGCAGATCCGTCCCGATCAGCAGCGGCGCCGCCATGATCGACCAGAGGGAGAAGTGGCTGCGGTACTCGGTGGGCGTCATCCCGCCGTTGCCGACCTCCAGCATGTCGGGGTCGTTCCAGTGGCCGGGCCCGGCGTGCGGGGCGAGCGGGAGGTTCGCCTTGGCGATCGAGAGCATGCTGCCCCAGCTGTCGCTGATGTCGCCGGTGGTACGCCACAGTTGGCCGACGTCCGCGGCCCACTCCCATGGCTTGTTCTGGCCCCATTCGCAGATGCTGTAGACGATGGGGCGGCCGGTCGCCTGGAGCGCGTCGCGCATGGCGAGATAGCGCTGTTTGGCGTCCACGCCTTGGTTATTGCAGTTGTCGTACTTGAGGTAGTCCACGCCCCAGTCGGCGAACTGCTGGGCGTCCGACCGCTCATGGCCCAGGGCGCCGGGGAAGCCGGCGCTGTTGCAGGTCTTGGTGCCGGCGCTGGTGTAGATGCCGAACTTGAGCCCCTTGGAGTGCACATAGTCGGCGACGGCCTTGATGCCGTTCGGGAAGCGCACCGGGTCCGGGACCAGTTTGCCGTCCGCGTCGCGCTGGGGCAGCGCCCAGCAGTCGTCGAGGTTGACGTACTGGTATCCGGCCTCTTTCAGGCCCTTGGTCACGAAGATATCGGCGATGTCCTTGACCATCGCCTCGTTGAACTCGGCCCGGCAGTGGGTCGAGTTCCAGTTGTTGAAGCCCATCGGGGGAGTGAGGGCGAGCCCGTCGCCCGGTGCCGCGGCGGCAACGGCGTTGGCGTCGGCGGGCTGGGCTGCGGCCGGGACGGTCAGCCCGGCGGCCCCGGTCGTACCAAGCAGCGCTGCGGCTACTCCTCCGATGATTCTTCGGCGGATGGCCAGGGAAGAGACATGGCGCATGATGCGGGTCCTCCGTTCTCGACGGGGTGACGCTGCGTCAAAGCACGTAACTCGCGGTCGTTTACGGTAGACCGTGTTGGAGTCTGTTGGAAGAGAACCGGTAACGGTTGTTCGATATCTCGTCATAACTCTTGACTGGGCCCCGTCCGACGGGTGAGATCCACTCACTCGCGTTCGGTTGTGTTCGATTGAACCTCCTTGGAGGGGCACATGGCACAGTCTTCGTCAGAACATCGGATCTCCCGTCGTGCTCTGCTCCGGGGCACCGCGATCGGAGCCGGTGCGGTCGCCCTCCCGACGCTGCTCACCGCCTGTGGGGGCCCCAGTGACGAGGTGAAGGTAGGGTCCAACGCCTCGGATGCCGTACCGCGCAAGGCGTTTGCCGAGGTGTTCGACGCGTACGAGAAGAAGTCCGACAAGAAGCTCAAGGTCAACACCGTCAACCACGAGTCCTTCCAGGAGAACATCAACCGCTATCTCAAGGGCACCCCGGACGATGTCTTCATGTGGTTCGCGGGGTACCGCATGCAGTTCTTCGCCAAACAAGGGCTGCTCGCCGAGATCAGCGACCTCTGGAAGGGCTTCGACGGCTTCTCCGACGCGCTCAAGCAGCAGTCCACCGGTGAGGACGGCAAGCAGTACTTCGTGCCGTATTACTACTACCCATGGGCCGTCTTCTACCGGAAGAGCGTGTTCCAGCAGCACGGCTACGAGATCCCCAAGACCTTCGACGAGTACCGCGCGCTCGCCAAGCGGATGGACAAGGACGGCCTGGACGCGATCGCCTTCGGCGACAAGGACGGCTGGCCCGCCATGGGCACCTTCGACTACCTCAATATGCGGGCCAACGGCTACGACTTCCACATCTCCCTGATGGGGGGCAAGGAGTCCTGGACCGACCCCAAGGTCAAGAATGTCTTCGACCTGTGGCGCGGTCTGATGCCGTACCACCAGAAGGGGGCCAACGGCCGCACCTGGCAGGAGGCCGCGCAGAGCCTGGCGCAGAAGAAGTCGGGCATGGCGGTCTTCGGGCTCCCGCACCCCGGCCAGCAGTTCCCCGAGGCCGACCGGGACGACCTCGACTTCTTCCCCTTCCCCGAGATCGACTCCGCCTACGGCCAGGACGCGGTCGAGGCGCCGATCGACGGCTTCCTGCTGTCCAAGAAGTCCAAACGGCAGAAGCAGGGCAAGGAGCTGCTGAAGTACCTCGCCACCCCGGCCGCCGAGGGGATCTACCTCAAACGGGACCCCAACAACATCGCGGTCAACGAGGGCGCGTCCACCTCCTCGTACAACACGCTGCAGAAGAAGGCCGTCGAGCTCATCGCCGACGCGAAGCAGATCTCGCAGTTCATGGACCGCGACACCCGCCCCGACTTCGCGTCCCAGGTGATGATCCGGGCCATCCAGCAGTTCATCAACAGCCCGAACGACATCGACTCCCTGACGAAGAGCATCGAGTCCCAGAAGAAGACCATCTTCACCAGCGACTAGGAGACACACGCCGTGCCGCACACCACCGCGCGGCGTGCCAGGCGGCGGGGTCCGCGGAAGTTCACCACCCGCGACCTCGCCGTCATCGGCGTGCTGCTGGGCATACCCGTACTGCTCGACCTCACCCTCATCTGGGGGCCGACCCTCGCCTCCATCGGTCTGTCCTTCACCAGCTGGGACGGCATCGGCGATATCCACTGGGTCGGCGTCGACAACTACCGCACCCTGTTCACCGACTATCCGCCGTTCTGGCCGGCCGCCCGCAACAACCTGCTGTGGCTGGCGTTCCTGGGGTTCGTCGCCACCCCGTTCGGGCTGCTGCTGGCCGTACTCCTGGACAAGGGTGTCCGGTTCAGCCGCTTCTACCAGTCCACCCTCTACATGCCGGTGGTGCTCTCGCTCGCCATCGTCGGCTTCATCGCCCAACTGGTCTTCTCCCGCGACCAGGGCGTGCTCAACGCCATCATCGGCAACACCGACGACCCGGTCGACTGGCTCGGCGACCCCGACCTCAACATCTGGGTGGTGCTGCTGGCCGCCGCCTGGCGGCACACCGGCTATGTGATGATCCTCTATCTGGCCGGGCTGAAGTCCGTGGACCCCTCGCTCAAGGAGGCCGCGGCCCTCGACGGGGCCAACGAGCGGCAGACCTTCTTCCGCGTGGTGTGGCCCACGCTCCGGCCGGTCAACGTCATCGTCGGCGTCATCACCGTCATCGAGGCGCTGCGCGCCTTCGACATCGTCTACGCCATCAACCACGGGCGCAACGGCCTGGAACTGCTCTCCGTGCTCGTCACGGACAACATCATCGGCGAGGCCAGCCGCATCGGCTTCGGATCCGCCATCGCCGTCGTCCTGCTCACCGTGTCCCTGGGATTCATCGTGACCTATCTGGTGCAGGAGCTGCGAGGGGAGAAAAACCGATGACCAGGGGGATGACCGCGAGCACCCGGACCGCACCCGCGCGGACCCCCGCGCCCGCGACGCCCGCGGGGGGCGGGCGCCGCCGGACGCGCCCCGGGCGCCTGGGGCTGCACGCCTTCCTGATGACCGTCTCGCTCGCCTTCCTCGCCCCGCTGCTGCTGGCCGTCTACGCCTCGCTGCGCCCGTACGAGGAGACCGCCGAGCACGGCTACTTCTCGCTGCCGCGCCATCTGTCGTTCGACTACTACAAGCAGGCGTTCAGCGACTCGGGCATGAGCAAGTACTTCGTCAACTCGCTCATCATCGCGGTGCCCGGGGTGCTGCTGACGCTCTTCTTCGCCTCGTTCGTCGCCTTCGTCGTCTCCCGGCTGAAGATGCGCGGCGGGCTGATCCTGCTGATGATCTTCACGGCCGGGAACCTGCTGCCGCAGCAGGTGATCGTCACCCCGCTGTATGTGCTCTTCACCAAGATCAACCTGCCGTACTGGATGTCGGAGTCGATGACGATGTACGACTCCTACTGGGCGGTGATCGCAGTCCAGGTCGCCTTTCAAGTCGGCTTCTGCGTCTTCGTCCTGGCAAACTTCATGCGCACCCTGCCGCTGGAGATTCTGGAGGCGGCGGTGGTGGACGGCGCGGGGGTGTGGACCCAGTACTGGCGGATCACCCTGCCGCTGTGCCGCCCGGCGCTGGCGGCGCTCGGCACGCTCCAGTTCACCTGGATGTACAACGACTTCCTGTGGGCCCTCGTCTTCGTCTCCGACGGCGACAAACTCCCCATCACCTCCGCGCTCAACAATCTGCGCGGGCAGTTCTTCACGGACTACAACCTGCTGGCGGCCGGCTCGGTGATCGTTGCGCTGCCCACTGTGCTGGTCTTTCTGATCCTCCAGCGGCACTTCATCGCGGGCCTCACCCTCGGCGCGAGCAAGGGCTGAAGGGCGGCTCCGGGGCGCGCTGATGGCCTGCGCCGCCGCCTCGGCGGCGGCGCGATCCGTCACTCCCCGGCCCCCGGGCGTTTTCACAACAGGGTGATGCGGGCAACTGACAGGGGGCGATGGAATAGGGGGAAATGTGATCGTCTGGCTGAACGGTGCGTTCGGCGCGGGCAAAACCACCGCGGCCCGCGAATTGGTGGACTTCTTGCCGGGCAGCACGTTCTATGACCCGGAACTTGTCGGCGACGGCCTGCGGATGATGCTGCCGCGCAAGCGCCTTGACGAGGTGTCCGACTACCAGGACCTGCCGTCCTGGCGGCGGCTCGTCGTCGACACCGGCGCGGCGCTGATCGCCGAGGTCGGCGGCCCGCTGGTGGTGCCGATGACAGTCCTGAGGCAGGAGTACCGCGATGAGATCTTCGGTGGCTTCGCGGCCCGGCGCATCCCCGTGCGGCATGTGTTGCTGCACACCGACGAAACGATACTGCGCGAGCGAATAGCCGAGCGCGAGGCCATCCCGGGCGATGCGGACGGCAGCGAATCCGTCCGCCGCTGGTGCCTGGACCACCTCGCGCCCTACCGTTCGGCCCTGCCGTGGCTCGTCGACGACGCGTATGTCGTGGACACCACCGGGCTCACCCCCCGGCAGACCGCCGAGCACATCGCCGACGCCGTCCGCGAGGGCGCGGGCAGTTGCGACATCGTGCAGACCCCGGAGCCCAGAGCCGAGACCCTGGCGGCCGGAGTGCTGCTCTTCGACGAGGACGACCGGGTCCTGCTCGTCGACCCCACGTACAAGCCCGGCTGGGAGTTCCCCGGCGGCGTCGTCGAGTCCGGCGAACCGCCCACCGACGCCGGCGTCCGGGAGGTGGTCGAGGAACTGGGCCTCAGACCGGCCGAGCCGCTGCGGCTGCTGGTCGTCGACTGGGAGCAGCCCTGCCCACCCGGCTACGGCGGACTGCGGCTGCTCTTCGACGGCGGCCGGCTCACCGCCGAGGCGGCCCGCGACGTCCTGCTCCCGGCCTCCGAACTGCGCGCCTGGCGCTTCGTCACGGAGGGGGAAGCCGCGGAGCTGTTGCCTCCGGTACGCCTGAGCCGCCTGCGCTGGGCGCTGCGCGCCCGAGAACAGGGGCGCCCCCTGTACCTCGAGGCGGGGACGCCGACGGGCTGACCGCCGGGAGGCAAGCGCGGCATGGCTCCGTGGCGCCCGTGCCGTGCTGCGGTACGGGCGGCTTACGGCCCGCCGTCTGGTCCGGCCTCGAGCCCGCCACCTGGCCCGGCGGCTCCCGGCCCCGGTCCGGCCCTGAGCTGGTTCGGCCCTGTCCCGGACCGGGCGTGCTCCGGCCGGGCCGCCGAGCCCGGCGCGGCCGGGCCAGGACCGGCTTGCGTCGGCCCGGTTTCCGGGAGCTCGCGTGGGGCTCCGGTTCCAGCGGCCGGGCCGAGCTCCGGCCTGTCCTGGCCGGGGTCTCTCGGACCCGGTTCGGGCCTGCGGCCGATCGCGGCCGGGGCCGGGGCTGCGGCCCCGAATTGCTCCGATCTGTCTCGACCCGGCCGCCGGAACCGGCCTGGCCGGCTCGGTCTGCGCCGGGCTGCTCCGGCCTGTCCTGGCCGGGATTCTCGGCCCCGGTTCAGGTCCGCGGCCGACGGCGGCCGGGGCCGGTCGCGCTTCGGGGGCCGGCCTTGGGCCCGCCGTGACCGTGGTCGCGAGTTGCTCCGACCTGTTTCGGTCCGGCCGCCGGAAACCGGCCTGGTCGGGCACTGAGTCCGCCGGCGCTGTTTCGGCTGGGCCGCCGAGCCTGGCGCGGACCGGCTGGGCCTGCGTCGGGCCGTCCGGCCTGTCCCGGCCGGGGGGCACCCGGCCCCGGTCCGGGGCTGCGGCCGACGGCGGTCGGGGCCAGGGTCGGTCGCGGTTCGGGTGCGGGCTTGGGGCCGCCGGGAGCGTGGCCCCGAGCTGTTCCGGCCATGTCTCAGCCCGGCCGCCGGAACCGGCCCGGCCGGGCACCGCGCCCGACCGGACCGGCCGGGCGGCATCAGCGGGCGCCACGCCCCGCGGGGCGTGACGCCCGCTCAGCAGACGCCAGACGCCAGACGCCCCCCGCAGCGGCTACCGCGTCGAGGCGGCCGCCGTGTCCGCGGCCTCGTCGGCGTAAGAGCGCAGGAACAGCGCCTCCGCGAGCGAGAGCCGTTCCAGCTCCTCCGGTGAAACGCTCTCGTTGACGGCGTGGATCTGCGCGTCCGGCTCGCTCAGCCCGATCAGCAGGATCTCCGCCTCCGGGTAGAGCGAGGCGAGCGTGTCGCACAGCGGGATCGAGCCGCCCGCGCCCGCGATCGCCATCTCCTGACCGTCGTACGCCTCGCTCAGGGCCCGACCCATCGCCGTGTACGCGGGGCTGGCGGTGTCCGCGCGGAACGGCTGGCCCTGGCCGACCTGTTCGACGGCGACCCGCGCGCCCCAGGGCGCGGCGGACTGCAGATGGGCGGTGAGCAGTTCGGCCGCCTGGCCCGCGTCCACGCCCGGCGGCACCCGCAGGCTCACCGCCGCCCGCGCGCTCGCCTGCACGGACGGGGTGGCGCCGACGACCGGAGGGGAGTCGATGCCCAGGACGGTGACCGCGGGGCGGGCCCAGACGCGGTCGGCGACCGTGCCCGAGCCGATCAGCTCGACCCCGTCCAGCACCTTGGCGTCCTTGCGGAAGTCCTCGTCCGGATACTGGAGTCCGTCCCAGGTCTCGTCCGCCGCCAGACCCCGGACGGTCGTGGAGCCGTCCTCGGCCCGCAGCGAGTCCAGGATGCGGATCAGCGCGGCGAGCGCGTCCGGGGCGGCGCCGCCGAACTGGCCGGAGTGCAGATTGCCTTCCAGGGTGTCCACCCGGACCCGCAGCAGCGCCATGCCGCGCAGCATCGCGGTGACCGTCGGCAGCCCGCAGCGGAAGTTGCCGGTGTCGCCGATGACGATCGCGTCGGCGGTCAGCAGCTCGGGGTGCGCCTCCGCGTAGCGCTCCAGGCCCCCGGTGCCCTGCTCCTCCGAGCCCTCGACGATGACCTTGATGTTCACCGGGATCCCGCCGTGCTGCTTGAGCGCGCGCAGCGCGGTGAGGTGCATGATCAAGCCACCTTTGCAGTCGGCGGCGCCGCGCCCGTACCAGCGCCCGTCGCGCTCGGTCAGCTCGAAGGGCGGGGAGATCCAGGCGGCCTCGTCCAGCGGCGGCTGGACGTCGTAATGCGCGTAGAGCAGCACCGTCGGGGCCCCGGCCGGGCCGGCCAGAAAGCCGTAGACCGACTCGGTGCCGTCGGGGGTGTCCAGCAGCGCCACATCCGTGAACCCCTCGGCGCGCAGCGCGTCGGCGACCCATCGCGCGGCGGCCTCGCATTCGCTCTTGGGGAACTGCGCCGGGTCCGCGACCGATTTGAAGGCCACGAGCTCGGTCAGTTCGGCCTTGGCGCGGGGCTGCAGCGCGGCGACGGTGGCGGCGATGGCCCGGCGGTCGGCCGGGGTGGTGGCCGCGGGGCCGTCGGATCGGGCGTGAGGTGCCTGCTCCATGTGGGGACGCTCCTGTGGGATGCGCGCGATGGCACGGATGTACGACTTTACGACTTGATGGTTGTGCTGCCGATCATCCCACAGCGGGGTCACACCCTGGTGAGCCGTAGGATGCGACGGTGGCCCGCGGCGGTGGTGGCGCAGGGCGATCAGGTCGGTCGAGTGGGAGCGGAAGCACACGTGAGCAGCGACAACGCGGCCCGGAACGGGGCCTCCCCGGCGGAGCCGGCGGACGAGTCGGTATGGGACGTCGTGGTGGTGGGGGCGGGCCCGGCGGGTGCCTCCGCCGCCTACGCCGCCGCCTGTGCGGGCCGCCGGGTGCTGCTGCTGGAGAAGGCCGAGCTGCCGCGCTACAAGACGTGCGGCGGCGGCATCATCGGCCCCACGCGCGATGCGCTGCCGCCCGGCTTCGAACTCCCGCTGCGTGAGCGCGTACACGCCGTGACGTTCTCGCTGAACGGCAAGCTGACCCGTACCCGCCGCTCCAAGCAGGCTCTGTTCGGGCTGATCAACCGGCCCGAGTTCGACGCCGGGCTGGTCGAGGCGGCCAAGGACGCGGGCGCTCAGGTGCGTACCGGCACCGCGGTGGCGCGCGTCGAGCAGCACGGCCCGTCCGTGCCCGACCGGCGCACCGTGGCCGTGGTGCTCTCGGACGGCGAGACCGTGCTGGCCCGGGCCGTGGTCGGCGCGGACGGCAGCGCCAGCCGGATAGGCGCCCATGTCGGGGTCAAGCTCGACCAGGTCGACCTCGGTCTGGAGGCGGAGATTCCGGTGCCGCCGACCGTGGCGGAGGACTGGTCGGGCCGGGTGCTCATCGACTGGGGCCCGCTGCCGGGCAGTTACGGCTGGGTCTTCCCCAAGGGGGACACGCTGACGGTCGGGGTGATCTCGGCCCGTGGCGAGGGCGCCGGGACCAAGCGCTATCTCGAGGACTTCATCGCCCGGCTCGGGCTCGCCGGGTTCGAGCCGCGTATCTCCTCGGGCCATCTGACCCGCTGCCGCTCCGACGACTCTCCGCTGTCGCGCGGCCGGGTGCTGGTGTGCGGGGACGCGGCGGGGCTGCTGGAGCCGTGGACGCGGGAGGGCATCTCCTTCGCGCTGCGCTCGGGGCGGCTCGCGGGGGAGTGGGCGGTGCGGATCGCCGAGGCCCATGACGCGGTCGACGCCCGGCGCCAGGCGCTGAACTACGCCTTCGCGATCAAGGCGGGGCTCGGGGTGGAGATGGGGGTCGGGCGGCGGTTGTACTCGGTGTTCGCGCGCCGCCCCGGAATGTTCCACGCGGCGCTCACGGGCTTCAGGCCGGCGTGGCGGGCGTTTACGAAGATCACGCGTGGCACGACGACCCTCGCCGAGATCGTGCGCACCCATCCGGCGGCCCGGCGGGCGCTGACCGCGTTCGACCGCAAGTAGTGCCGCTGCCGGCCCCGCCGCCGGCCGCTCACGCCCCGGCGGCCGGGGCCTCGGCGACGGTGTCGTCGTTTGCGGCGGCGCTGTCCGTGACGGTGATGCGGAAGACCGGGTGGAGCGGGGAGATCCGCGCCAGTTCATCGTCCGAGGACTTCGCGGTCACCCCGTCGAAGTAGCTCTTCACCTCCCAGCCCCAGCGGTCCAGGTAGGCGCGCAGCGCCTCGGTCTTCTCCGCGCCTTCCGGCAGCTCGACGGCGGTGAAGGTCTGCCGGCGGCGGCCGAGCTGAAGTCGTCCGCCGCCCGCCGCCCGCATGTTGCGCACCCACTGGGAGGCGCCGCGGGGGGACACCAGATAGCGCTCGCGGTTCATCGACAGCGGGTTGACCGGCACCCGCCGCCATTCACCGGACTTCCGGCCGACCACGGACAGTTCGGCGGTGCCGAAGAAGCTCACCCCGCGCCGGGCGAGCCAGGCGACGGTGGCGTTCATGGCGCTGTCGAACCGGCTGGGCTTGATGTGGTGCTCCGACATGGTGTCCTCCTGTGCTCGCTGTGCTCCATTTCGAGAGCGGCGCTCTCGCTTGAGATCAGTGTGCATGAAGCGGTGCGCCATCGCAAGAGCACTGCTCTCGTTGTTGGCCGGTGCTCCGTCCGGATGAGAGACTGGCTGCCATGAGTGCGATCCGAGGGGCCAGGGAACGGGCCCGTACCGAAGTGACCGCCGCCATCAAGGAAGAGGCGCGCCGCCAGCTCGCCCGCGAGGGCGCGGCCAAGCTGTCGCTGCGCGCCGTCGCCCGCGAGCTCGGCATGGTCTCGTCCGCCCTCTACCGCTACTTCCCGAGCCGCGACGAGCTGCTGACCGCGCTCATCGTGGACGCGTACGACGCCCTCGGCGCCGCCGCGGAAGGGGCCCTGGCGAAGGCGGACGGCGAGGAGCCCGTCGAGCGGTGGGGCGCGGTCTGCCGGGCCGTACGGGAGTGGGCGCTGGCCCATCCGCACGAGTACGCGCTGATCTACGGCTCCCCGGTGCCCGGCTACTCCGCGCCCCAGACCACCGTCGTGCCCGCCTCCCGCGTGGGCCTCGCCCTGCTCGCCATCGTGGGCGACGCCCACGCCGCGGGCACGTTGCGCGTCCCCGGGGAGGCCGAGGTGCCCGAGGCGGTGCGGGGAGACGCGCGAACTCTGGCCGGGATCCTGGGGGTCGAGCTGCCCGACGCGGCGCTCGCGCGGTTCATCGCGGCTTGGGCGCAGCTGTTCGGCCTGGTCAGCTTTGAGCTCTTCGGCCAGTTCAAAGGCGTCGTCGAGGCGCGCGAGGAGTTCTTCGGCCAAGCCGCGGCGACCCTCGGCCGTACGGTGGGCCTCCCCTAGGCGTACCGATCGCCGTACCGACCGGCGTGCCGTGCGGCGTACCGCCCAGAGTGCGGGTGTCTACCGGGCCCGGCGTGGCACGAAGCGCACCACGGTGCCCGGGACGGCCTGGGCTGCCGCGGCGAGACGGTCCTCGGGGACGACGCCGACGACGGGGTAGCCGCCGGTCGTGGGATGGTCGGCCAGGAACAGCACCGGGCGGCCGTCCGGAGGGACCTGCAGCGCGCCCAGGACCATGCCCTCGCTGGGCAGTTCGCCGTCCCTCGCGCGCTCCAGCGAGGGCCCCTCGGTGCGCAGCCCGATGCGGTTGCTCGCGGCCGACACCCGGAACTCGCCGGTCGCCAGGGTGCGCAGCGCCCGGGCGGTGAACCAGTCGTCGCGCGGGCCGAGCGCGACCGGCAGGGCCAGTTCGCGCGGCGGCCCCGGGCAGGGCGCCGCGTCCACGGCGGGCACCGGGCCGTACGGCGCGCCCAGCCGCAGCACCGCGCCGTCGGCGAGCGGGGGCGGGCCGAGGCCGGAGAGCAGATCCGTGGAGCGGCTGCCGAGCACCTGCTCGGCCTCCACGCCGCCGCCGAACGCCAGATAGCTGCGTACGCCATGGGTGGCCGCGGCGACCTCCACCAGCGCGCCCGAGCGCACCCGCACGGGCGCGCCCCACGCGGCGGGGCGGCCGTCCACGGTGACCGGGCAGGGCGCGCCGGTGACCGCCACCGTCGCGGCGCGGCGCAGCCGTACGGCACAGCCGGTGAGCGTGGTCTCCAGGGCCGCGGCCCCATCTGGGTTGCCCACCAGGCGGTTGGCGAGCCGCAGGGCGGGCTCGTCGAGCGCCCCGGAGCGCGGTACGCCGAGGTGGGCGTGGCCGACCCGGCCGAGGTCCTGGACGGTGGTCAGCGCGCCGGCCCGCACCACGACAAAGGCGCTGTCCGTCATGTGGAGGTCTCTTCTCGTACGGGCTGCCGCGATGACGGTTCCGCGATGGGCCGTTGCGGTACGAAGCGGACGCGGGTGCCGGGGGCCAGGAGCGCGGCCGGGGTGCGCGCGGTGTCCCACAGCACCGCGTCGGTGGTGCCGATCAGCTGCCAGCCGCCGGGGGAGGAGCGCGGGTAGACGCCGGTGTACGGGCCCGCGAGGGCGACCGAGCCGACCGGGACCCTGGTCCTCGGGGTGGCGCGGCGCGGTACGTGGCGATGCTCCGGCAGGCCGGTCAGATAGCCGAAGCCGGGGGCGAAACCGCAGAAGGCGACCCGGAACTCGGTGTCCGCGTGGATGCGCGCGACCTCGTGCGGGGCGACCCCCCACAGCTCGGCGACATCGGCCAGGTCCGGGCCGTCGTAGCGCACCGCGATATCGACGGTGGCGTCGTGGCCGCCGGCCGGCGGGGGGATGTCCCACCGGGCCACCTCGGCCGCCAGGCGGCGCGGATCGGCCACCCCGTCCAGGAGCACGGTGCGCGCCGCGGGCACGATCTCCCGTACCGCGGGCAGCGTCCGGGCCGCGGCGCGGCGCAGCAGTTCGGCATGGAGGGCCAGCGCGGCCTCGCCGGTGTCCACTTCCAGCAGCAGCGCGTGGTCCCCGACCGGCAGACCGCGCACGCGGATTCGCCCGCCGGAGCCGCCGGTCATACGAACGGCTCCACGCGCACGCCGGCACCCTCCAGTTCGGCCCGGACCCGGCGGGCGATATCGGCCGCCCCGGGGGTGTCGCCGTGTACGCACAGGGACCGTATGTCCACCTCGACCGGCCGGCCGTCGATCGAGGTCACCGACTTGTCCCGGGCGAAGGCGAGGGAGCGCTTGACGATGGTGCCCGGGTCGGTGACGACCGCGCCGGGTTCGCCGCGGGGGACCAGCGTCCCGGCCGCGGTGTACGCGCGGTCGGCGAACCCCTCGCGTACGACGGGCAGTCCGGCCGCGCCGGCCGCCTCGTGCAGCCGGGAGCCGGGCAGCCCCAGGACGGGCAGCGGGGCCTCGGCGGCCAGCCGTATGCCCTCGACGACCGCGGCGGCCTGGGCCTGATCGTGTACGCAGCGGTTGTACAGCGCGCCGTGCGGCTTGACGTAGACCACGTCCGACCCCGCCGAGCGCGCGAACACCCGCAGGGCGCCGATCTGATAGGCGATCTCGTCGGTCAGCTCATGCGGCGGTACGTCCATGGTGCGGCGGCCGAAGCCCGCCAGATCCCGGTACGAGACCTGCGCCCCGATGCGCACACCGCGCTCGGCGGCCAGTTCGCACACCCGGCGCATGGTCGAGGGGTCGCCGGCGTGAAAGCCGCAGGCGACGTTGGCGCTGGTGACGACGGACAGCAGGGCGTCGTCATCGGTGAGGCGCCAGCGTCCGAAGCCCTCGCCGAGGTCGGCGTTGAGGTCGATGGTGAGGTCCGCCATGACATGACAACCTAAGCGATCGTTGAACGATCCGACAAGATGAATGTTGTTCCGGGAGGGGTTCTGGGATTGACTTCTCGCCATAGGGCATTCAGAAGCGGTGAATAACCCAAAGAGAGGAGCAAGAGTGACAAACGGGGCGGATCGGCGGATCGCGGAGGCGTCCTCACTGGCCGAGTTGGCGGGCGACCGCGCACTGCTGGGGCGGACGAGCACCGCCGAGCGCGTCGCGGACGTCCTGCGCGACCGCATCGCCGAAGGGTTCTTCCCGCCCGGCACCCGGCTGTCCGAGGACAGCGTCAAAGGGGCGCTCGGCGTCTCGCGCAACACCCTCAGGGAGGCGTTCCGGCTGCTCACGCACGAGCGGCTGCTGGTGCACAAGCTCAACCGCGGCGTGTTCGTACGCGTCGTGACGGTGGACGACCTGAACGACATCTACCGCGTGCGCGCCCTGGTGGAGTGCGGCGCCGTACGCGGCCTCGGCAAGCCGCCGTACCCGCTGGAGGCCGTCGAGTCGGCCGTCCTGGCCGGGGAGTGTGCCGCGCAGGCGCGGGCCTGGCAGGACCTGTCCACCGCCAACATCCGCTTCCACCAGGGGATCGTGGCGCTCGCGGGCAGCCCGCGCGCCGATGAGCTGATGCGCGGCGTGCTGGCCGAACTCCGGCTGGTCTTCCACGTCATGGACGACCCGCGACGCTTCCACGCGCCGTATCTGGTCCGTAATCGGCACATCCTGGAGGTGCTGCAGTCCGGGGACGCCTTTGAGGGCGAGCGGCTGCTCGCCTCCTACCTCGAGGACTCCCGGCTCCAATTGGCCGACGCCTACGCCCAGCGGGTTTCCGAGTCGTAAACGATCCCCTGGCCGAGAAACAACTGCATATCGAAGTCTTGTCGGATCGTTCAACGATCGCCTAGCCTCCGGTGCATTCTTCCTCACGGCGTCGCTCGTGAGGTCCTGCGCACGGAAGGCGGGACATGATCGTTCTCCTCGGCGTCCTGGTGGTGGTCCTCGGATTCGCCACCCGGCGCAACCCGTTGCTGGTGGTGGGGATCGCCGGCATCGTCACCGGGCTGCTGGGCAAGCTCTCGCCACAAGAAGTCCTCGCGGCCTTCGGCAACGGCTTCGCCTCCAGCCGCTCGGTGACGATCTTCGTCATCACCCTCCCGGTCATCGGCCTCCTGGAGCGCAACGGCCTCCAGGAGCAGGCCCGCGTTCTCATCGGCCGGCTCGGCAAACTCACCACCGGCCGCTTCCTCGCCCTCTACCTGGGGCTCCGCCAACTCACCGCGGCCTTCGGCCTCACCAGCATCGGCGGGCCGGCGCAGAGCGTGCGGCCCATGGTCGCGCCGATGGCCGAGGGGGCCGCCGAGCGCCGCCACGGCCCGCTGCCCGAGCGGCTGCGCGAGCGCGTCCGCTCGTACGCGTCGAGCGCCGACACCGTCGGCCTCTTCTTCGGCGAGGACTGCTTTCTCGCCATCGGCTCGATCCTGCTGATCACCGGCTTCGTCAACACCACCTACCACACCCACCTGGAGCCCCTGCAGCTGGCGCTGTGGGCGATTCCCACCGCCGTATGCGCCTTCCTCATCCACGGCGCCCGGCTGCTGCGCCTGGACCGCACCCTGGACCGCGACCTGGCGGCCGCGGCCTCCCGCTCGGCCCAGGCCGGCGACCGCACCTCGGAGGATGTCAAGTGATCAAGGTCGAGTGGTTCTACTGGCTCGTCGGCGCCGTCTTCCTCGCCATGGCCGCACAGATGGCGGTCGACCGCAGCAACCCCAAGCGCCTCGGCTCCGCGGCCTTCTGGGGCCTGCTGGGCGGATGCTTCCTCTACAGCACCTGGGTGGTGAAGAAGCAGGCCCCGGCCGAACCGCTGGGCCTGGCCGTGCTGGTATTGGTCTGCCTGGCCGGCTTCGGCCTCACCGGGCGCGGCACCCCGCGCACCACCACCGCCGAACAGCGCACCGCGCTCGCCGCACGGCTGCGCGGCAAGCTGTTCATCCCCGCCCTCACCATCCCGATCGTCGCGGTGGTCTGCGCCTCCGCCCTCAAACACTGGCGCGTCGGCGGCGAACCGGTCCTGGAGCCGGGCAGCGAGACCGTACTCGGCCTCGGCTTCGGCGCCATCGCCGGTCTCGTGGTCGCCATGCTCGTGGTCCGCGAGCGCAACCCCGCCGTACCGCTGCACGCCGGACGCGGCCTGCTGGAGTCCATGGGCTGGGCGCTGCTGCTGCCCCAACTGCTGGCCGTACTCGGCTCGATCTTCCAGGTGGCCGGGGTCGGCACCCAGGTCGGCAAGATCACCGAGCAGCTGCTGCCGGACGGCCAGAAGTACGTCGCCGTGGCCGTCTACTGCGTCGGCATGGCCCTGTTCACCACGATCATGGGCAACGCCTTCGCCGCGTTCCCGGTGATGACCGCCGCCATCGGCTGGCCCGTGCTCATTCAGCAGATGCACGGCGAACCGGCGGTCGTCCTCGCCGTCGGGATGCTGGCCGGCTTCTGCGGGACTCTCGTGACCCCTATGGCCGCCAATTTCAACCTCGTGCCCGCCGCGCTGCTCGAACTCAAGGACCAGTACGGGCCCATCAAGGCCCAGATCCCCACCGCCGGGGCGCTGCTGGTCTGCAACATCGTCATCATCTCGCTCTTCGCCTTCTGAGGGGGCCCGTGTGACGTCAGTGACCACTCCCGGGGCCCCAAGGACCCCCGTGATTCCCGTGCCCGCAGCGATCCCCGTGCCCCCCGAGACTCCCGTGACCCGCGTGCTCCTCACCGGCTTCGAACCCTTCGGCGGCGAAGCCGTCAACCCCTCCTGGCAGGCCGTCTCGCTGGTCGCCGCCGGGCCCCCGCCCGGCGTTCAGGTCACCGCCGCCCGGCTGAGCTGTGTCTTCGGCACGGCGCTCGACGAACTGGCCGCGGCGGTGGAGCAGGCCGACCCCGATCTGGTGCTGTGCGTGGGGCAGGCCGGGGGCCGTACCGGCATCAGCGTGGAACGCGTCGCCATCAATGTGGACGACGCCCGTATCCCCGACAACGCCGGACGGCAGCCCGTCGACGAGCCGGTCGTCGCGGGCGGCCCCGCCGCCTACTTCGCCGCCCTGCCCGTCAAGGCGTGCGTCGCGGCCGTGCGGGCGGCCGGAATTCCCGCCTCCGTGTCCCAGACGGCCGGCACCTTCGTGTGCAACCACGTCTTCTACGGGCTCGCCCACCTGATAGCCACCCGCAAGCCGGCCCTGCGCGGCGGATTCGTCCATGTCCCGTACGCCCCCGAGCAGGTCGTGGACCGGGCCGAGCCCGCGCTGCCCGTCGACACGGTGGCGCAGGCGCTGCGGGCGATCATCACCGCGGCCGTGACCACCCGCGAAGACCTCCGAGTCGCCGAGGGAGCCACCCATTGAGCAGCGGCCGACCCGATACGACGCCACCCCGGACCGCGGCGGCCCCGGAACGCACCGAACTCGCCGAACTCGCCGACCGGTTCGCCGCCGTGGCCACGGCCAACGTCACCCGGCCCTACCCGTACGCCCCGGCCCATCTGCTGCGCGGCCCCGAGGACCTGGTGCCGCCGCGCGACCACCACCCCGCCTTCTACGGCTCGTACGACTGGCACTCCTCCGTCCATATGCACTGGCTGCTGGTCCGGCTGGTGCGCCGCTGCCCCGACCGGGTCCGCGCCGAGGAGGTGACCGGGGTGCTGGACAAGCACCTCACGGCCGCGCACCTGGCGGCCGAGGCGGACTATCTGCGCGCCCATCCCTCCTTCGAGCGTCCCTATGGCTGGGCCTGGCTGCTGGCGCTGACCGCCGAATGCCGGGCCCTGGGCCCGGCGGGCAGCGGTTGGGCGGCGGCCCTGGAGCCGGCGGCCGCCGCCGTCGAGACGCTGCTGTACGACTGGCTGCGGCGGGCCACGTACCCGGTCCGGCACGGCGTCCACACCAACAGCGCCTTCGCCCTCGGCCTGATCCTCGACAGCGCCGCCGCGGCCGGGCGGGCGGCACTCGCCGAACCGGTCGCGGCGGCGGTCGTCCGCTGGTTCGGCGACGACCACGACGCCCCGGCCCACTGGGAGCCCTCAGGACAGGACTTCCTCTCACCCGCCTTGACCGAAGCCGAAGCGGTCGGCCGGGTGCTCCCTCGGGCCAGGTTCGCCGATTGGCTGGACGGCTTCCTGCCCGGCCTCGAACGCGGCGCCCCGGCCCCGCTGCTCACCCCGCCGGTCGTCTCCGACCCCGCCGACCCACAGATCGGCCATCTCATCGGGCTCTCGCTCAGCAGGGCGGCCGCGCTGCGCCGTATCGCCGCGGCGCTGCCCGAGGGCGATCCGCGCGGCCCCGTCCTGACCTCGGCGGCCGAGGACCACCTCGTGGCCGGACTGCCGTACGTGGTCTCCGGAGACTTCACCGGGGACCACTGGCTCGCCACCTTCGCGGCACTCGCCCTGGACGAGGGCCCGCCCGGCGGCTGACGGGGCCGTGCAGAGCCGACAGCTGGCGGCTGACGAAAATAGGTCCGCACGGCGGCCGACCAGGGTCCGCACAGCGGCTCCGGAGGCGTCATAGACTGATGGATCCGTCCGCGTGCCCGGCCGCTCCGCGCCGTTTCGTCCGTTGTCGGTGCGAGCGCCTAATCTGTGCGACGTGACTTCTCCACCGCCTGGAGCCGCCGCGCCCCAGCTCAACGGGTACGCCGGGGCCGCACGCCCGGCCCCGGGTCCGGCCGCAGACGAGGGCCTGGCCCGGCGGCTGCGCGCGCTCGCCTGCACCGCGCCGCTGCACGACCTCGACGCGCGCAAGGGCAGCCTCGCGGGCGAGTACTCGGTGTACGCGATGGCGGAGGTCGCCCTCGCCGCGATCGACCTGGTCACGCTCAACATGGACTTCGACACCGGCGCCGACCACGAGCAGATAGTGGCCAGGCTGCTGCCCCGCGTCGGCGCGCAGGCCCCGGACCGGCCCACCGCCGAGCATGAGCGCGTCGCCCGCTGGGTGCTGGAAAACCTGATCAACGTCGGCAGTGTGGACCGCGGCTTCCGCGCCGTCTACGGCACGTTCGGCCCCGACGGCGTCTATGTGCGCCGCGACTACGACTTCAAGCTGGTCGAGGAGGTGCCGGGGCCCGGCGGCAGCGTCTATCTGCGCACCACCGACGAGGCGGTCAACGTCCTGGTCGGCGCGCTCGACACGGACGTCACCAGCGCCCAGATCGCCGCCGAGGTGAAGCTGGAGGTGCTGATCAGCCGCGGCCGCCTGGCCGACGCCCAACTCGCCGCCGAACAGGCCCGCTACCGCACCGTGCAGTACTCCGAGACGCTGCGCCGCACCCTCGACGCCACCCGGCGCAATGTGCGCGCGGTCGACTGGCTGCGTACGGTGCCCGACCTGATCAGCGAGGCCCTGGACCACGTCGCCGACCGCTACCGCCATGAGAACGCGATCCTGACCAATATCCGCAAGGCCCGCGACGAGGCGGAGAGCGCCGAGAACAAGCGGCGCGCCGCCGAGCTGGTCGACATAGTCAAGGACTGCATCCGCCGCCACACCCAGCTGCAGTCCCGGCTGCTGGAGGCCGGGCCGCTGTTCCGCGCCGAGCAGGACCGCCAGGCCTTCGCCACCCCGGCCGCGCATGCCGGACTCGACCTGTACGGGCAGCTCCTCGCGCCCCTGCTGCCGCTCCCCGTGGACCGCGCCCTCCGTGTCACCGACGCGTTCTTCGCCCGCGGCACGGGGTATCGCACCCCGACGTCCGTACGCGTCGGCGACCTCGTGGACATGCTGCTGACCCCGCCCGTGGAGCGCGAGCACCTGGGCGCGGAGATGCCCGAGCCCGACCTGATCGCCACCCCCGACGACAGCCGCTTCAGCGAGGAGCAGCTGGCGGTCGCCATGCAGCTCCTCGACCTCCCGGCCGACGCCCCCCGCCGGCTCTCGGGCCTGCTGGCCGACGCCCGCCGCCGCGATCCCGAACTCCCGTACCTCATCGCCCTGCTGGCCGTCCACGCCGCGAGCCCGCCCGTCGGCACCGCCTACCGCCAGGGCGAGGAGCGGCTGCTGTTCGCGGTCGACGACGGGACCGCGCTGGACGATCCGGAGTTCGGCGGTGCCGACCTGATACTGGGCATGGCGCTGCTGGACGCGGCCGGGATGGCGGCGGACCGCGCGGAGGTGGCGTAATGCGCGCGTTGTGCCGGCGCGGCGGAGGTGGCGTAACGCCCGCGTCGTGCCGATGCGGCGGACCGGCCGTAGCGGCGCCCCGCCGTGGGGCGGCGCCCCGCCGTGGGGCGGTGCCACGGCGAGGGGCAGTGCCGCGCCGTTGGGCGGTGCCATGCCGCGGGGCGGCGCTCCGCCATGGGGCGGCACCCTGCCCCTGCCGTGGGGCGGCGCTGTGCCGCGGCGGGTGCGCCGTACGGCGGGGCGAGGCGGCGCGCGCCTGCGGGGCCGGGCCGCGAGGGTGCCGTTCGGCGCCGTGCTCGGGACGGCCCGCACCGGTGGTCGGCCGGGCGGCGGAGCCGCAGGGTGCGTGGCTGGCCGGCTGTTCCGCCGTACTTCCCCGCGGGCCTCTGCCGGCGGGGGCCAGCGCCACCTCCCTGGTGCCGCCGCGCGCCTGCGCGCGAGCGGGTGGCGGCGCGGCCGCTCGCCGCGCCGGGCAGCACCCGCCACCGCTTCCGCTTCGGCGAGCGACCCAGACAGCGCAGGCCGGCGCCACCGGATTTACCGCGACCCGCGGCCCTGACCAGGCCGTGGCCCACAAGGAGCTTCACCCGTGAGCGAGTACGACCCCGCAGACGGCGGCGCGCAGCCGGAGCTGACGTCCTCGGCGCAGAGCGCCCCGGGCGTGCCGGGCACGCCCGGCGTGTCAGGCGTGTCAGGCGCGGCGGAAGGCCCCGCGCCCCTCACACCCGCCGACGCGGCCGACGCGGCGCGTCTGGTCGCCTTCGGGCTGCAGCCGAAGCTGCTGCCCGCCCGTGACGTCGAGTACGCCGAGCTGCTGCGCCGCCACCGCGACGACCCGACGTTCGCGCGGCTGGCCGACGCCGTGGCCGCCGGGCTCGGCCTGATCGTGCTCGAGGTCTCCACCCGGGCCGGGATGGCCGTGGCCGCCGCGGAGGACTCCGTCTTCGCCGTCCGTATGGGCGACTACGCCCGCCGGGCCTCCACCGACTCCGCCGACCGTTTCCTGCACGGCCTCGCCCATCTCGCCGTGGCGGCCATGGCCTTCCCGCGCCCCGAGGACCTTGCCGACGACGGCTACATCGGCCGGGTCACGGTCAACGGCATCGACGCCTTCGTACGGCAGGCGTGCCGCCGCCTGGAGGAGCGCGCCGAGGAGGAAGGGGAGAACACCGACCCGGCCACTGACGCGCCCGGCCTGGAGGCCGCCTGGCGGGTGTACGCGCGGCGCAGCGCCACCGGCGCCACCAAGGACGCGCGGCGGCTCGCCGGTTCGACGACCGGCATCGTCGGCAAGGCCGTCGCCTTCCTCGTCGACTCCGGCTTTCTCCAGCGCACCGGGGACGACGCCGGAGGCGCGTACCGCACGACCGCCCGCTACCAGCTCCAGGTGCGCGACATGGCGGGCAGCGCCGCCATGGCCGAACTGCTCGAGCTGGGCGTCGTACCCATGAGCGATGGCAGCGCGACGCTGTTGCCGCCGGACGACAGCGACGACCTGGAGCTGGTCGCCGACGCGGGTCTGCCCTTCCACACGCCCTGACCGGGCACCACTCCTCCACCCCCCGCCTTCACGACAACGAGAGTCCGCCGCCATGTACGAGCTGTCCCGGGTCCGCCTCTACTCCATCGGGCCGGCCGGTGCGCGCTATGCCGACACCGTGCTGGACCTGCGCGGAGTAGGCGAGCCGGTGCCCAGCCCCGCCCCCACCCAGGCGGAGTTCTTCGAGGAGGAGCCCGTCGGCCCGCCGCGGCGTCCCGCGCCCGCCGGCGTGCTCTTCCTGGAGAACGGCGGCGGCAAGTCCGTCCTGCTCAAGCTGATCTTCTCGGTGATGCTGCCCGGCCACCGCAACACGCTGGGCGGCGCCAGCTCCGGCGTGCTGCGCAAGTTCCTGCTCGCCGACGACTGCGGGCACGTCGCGCTGGAGTGGCAGCACACGGTCACCGGTGAGACGGTCGTCGTCGGCAAGGTCAGCGAATGGCGCGGCCGCCAGGTGTCCAACGACCCGCGGAAGTTCGCCGAGGCGTGGTACTCCTTCCGCCCTGGGCCGGGCCTGAGCCTGGACTCCCTGCCGGTCGCCGAGTCCGCGGCCGTGCGTCCCCTCGTCGAGGGCACCTCCACGGCCCGCGGCCGCCGCCGCACCATGAAGGGCTTCCGTGACGCCATCACCGAGGCGGACAAGGCCTATCCGCACCTCGACGTGACCTGGGTGGAGATCCACGAGCGCTGGAACGAACACCTCGGCGAGCTCGGACTCGACCCCGAACTCTTCCGCTACCAGCGGGAGATGAACGCAGACGAGGGTGAGGCCGCCGGCCTGTTCGCGGTCAAGAACGACTCCGACTTCACCGATCTGCTGCTGCGCGCCGTCACCGACACCCGCGATACGGACGGGCTCGCCGACCTCGTGCACGGCTTCGCCCACAAGCTCGGCCGCCGCGCGGAGCTGACGGCCGAGCGCGACTTCACGGCCGGCTCGCTCGACCTGCTGTCCCGTATCGCCGACGCCGCGGAGCGGCGCGAGCAGGCCCGCGGGGTGCACGCGGGCGCCGAGCGCCGCACCCGTACGCTCGCCCGGCGGCTGTCGGGGCGCGGCGCCGAGGAGCGCGAGCGCGCCGCCGAGCTCGCCCAGCAGGTCGCCACCGCGGCCCACGCCGTCACTGAGGCGGAGGGCGCGCGCGGCCGCAGCTCCCTGGTCGCCGCGGAACTCGCCTACCGGCACGCTTCATTGGCGCTCGCCGCCGCGGAGAAGGGCGCGGCAGCGCAGCGGCGCGAGGTCAACGACGCCCGCACCCTGCACTCCGCATGGCAGGCCGCCGAGACGGTGCTGCGCCACCGAGCCGCCGCCGACCGCTCGGCGCGCGTCGCCGCCGCGATCCGCGAGGCCGAGCGGGACGCCGCCCCCGCGCTGGCCGCCCGCGCCAAGGCCGCCGCCGACCTCGTACGGACCCTGCACGCGGCGGCCGAGGACGGTGAGCGGCTGGCCAACGAGGAGGAGGAGCGCTCCGCCGCGCTCCAGGAGACGGGAGAGGCCGCCCACCGCGACGCCACGGCCGCCGCCACCGCCGCCCAGCGCGCCCGCAGCGAGACCGAGCACCTGCGGCAGCGGCTCGTGGAGGTCGAGCAGGAGACCGCCGAGGCGGTGCGCGCCGGCTGGCTGGACGACTCCGCCCCGGACGCCGACCCGGCCCGCGCCGCACTCGCCGCCAGCGACGCCGAGAAGACCGCCGTCGCCGCCTGGGACGCCGCCCGCGAGGCGGCCCGCCGCACCGCGGACGCCGCCAAGGAGGCCGCCGCCGAGCACTCCCGTACCGAACTCGCCGCGGCCCGCGCGGCCGACGCGTCCAGCGCGGCGGTGGCGGCGTACGACGCGGAGCGTCGCGCGGCGGAGTCCCTGGGCGCCGAACAGCGCATCGTCGAACTCCTCGGCCTTCCCGGAGCCACCCTGGCCACCCCGTCCGTCCCGGCCCCCCGCGCCGGACGGCCGCTGGCGGCCGAGGCCGGGCGGCCGAAGCGGGTGACGATGCGCGTCGACGAACCGGACCAGCCGCACTCCGCGCCCGCTACCTCCGCCCGCTCGCTGCCCGCTGACGCCCGCCCGCCCGGCCGTGTCTCGGCCCACGTGGACGAGACGGAGACCGACACGCAAGCGGCCGACACCCCGTACGCCCCGCCGGCCGACGACCCCGACGACAGCACCCGGACCGCCGACGAGGCCGAGGACTGCTGGGATCCCGGAGTGGGCGACGCCGCCCCGGCCGACAGTGCGGCAACGGGCACCACGGCTCGCGGCGCAGCCGATGCGCCCGGGGGCGCGACGGACCGTGCGGGTGCCGAGCCCGAGCGGCTGACCGGTGATGCTGGGGCGCAGGCTGAAGGCCCGACAGATGGTGCGGCTCGCCGCGCCGAGGACGCGCCGGGTGGCGCGGCGCTTCAGGCCGGGGGAGTAACTGGTGGCGCGGGCCACGGTGCCGAGAGCGCGGAAGTCGGCCAGGCCGGTGAGGCCGAGGGCGCCGCGGCCCGCCGTACCGAGGCCGCTACGGGCGGCGCAGGGCGCGGGGCCGGGGAGACGGCCGGTGGCGGGAGCACCCCCGGGGCCACCGCACACCGGGGCGCCACCGCGGGCGGGCGAGCCGAGGGGCGGCAGGAGGACGCGGCCCACGGAGGCGAGGACTCGGCCCGTGGCGGCGAAGGCTCGGCCGACAAGGCCGCCGCCCGCCGGGGCGTGGCCGGCGGGCGGCGGGACGGTGGGGGCGAGGGTGCCGCGCGTCAGGGCGCGGGTGCCGGCCCGGGGCAGGCGGCGGGTGGTGCCGCTGAGCGGGCCCGCGAAGAGGGGCCGCTGAGCGCTGAGGAGCTGGACCGGAGCGCCGACGCGCTGCGGGAGTTGCTCGACGAGAGCGTCGCCTCCGCTGAGCGGCAGCTGTTCGATCTGCGTACGGCCGCGGCCGACGACGCGCGGATTCTCGGCGCGCTCGGCGACGGCGGGCTGCTGCCGCCCAGCCCCGATGTGCTGGCCGCGGTGGAGTACCTGGGCGAGCACGGCATCCCCGCGCTGCCCGGCTGGCGGTATCTGGCCCAGGCCGTGGACCCCGTCGACCACGCCGCGGTGCTGGCCGCACGGCCGGAGCTGGTCGACGGGGTGGTCATCACCGACCCCGACACCCACGCGCGGGCGCGCGAGGTGCTCGGCACGGCGTCGCTGCTGCCGCGCTCCGCCGTGGCCGTCGGGACGGCGGCCGCGCTGCTCGCGCCGACGCCGCCGCCCGGGGCACAGGACAGCGGCGTGTTCCTGGTGCCGCCGAACCCGGCGATGCACGACGAGCGGGCCGCCGACGACGAGCGGCGGGGGTTGCGCGCGCGGGCCACCGCGCGGGACGAGGAGATCCGGGCGCTCGCGGCCCGGCTGGCGGGGGACCGGGCGCTGGCGGCGCGGCTGTCGGCGTGGCGTACGGGGTGCCCGCCCGGGCGGCTCGCGGAGCTGGCGGAGGCGGCCGAGGCGGCTCGCGAGGCGGCAGACGCCGCGCAGCGGGAGCTGGCGGAGGCCCGTACGGCGAGGGTGGAGGCGGACGAGGCGGCCGGCGAGGCGGCCCGGGTGCGCGATGAGCGGCAGGAGGCGGCGCAGCGGGCCCGCCGCACGGCCGACGCGCTGGCGGGGCTCGCGTTCCGGCTGCGGGAGCGCGCCGCCTGGCAGACCAGGCTGCGCGAACTGGCGGACGAGGCCGCGGAGTACGAGGAGCGGGCCGCCGCGTGCGTGGACCGGGCGCGCGCGGCGGACGAGGACCGGCGCGCCGCCCAGCGCGCGGCCGACGACGCGCACCGCACCGCCCGCGCGCTGCGCGCCGAGCGCGCCGAGATCGCGGGCGCGCCCGACGACGTGGCGGACGGCGCGCCGCCCACCGCCTCGCTGCCCGCGCTCCGCGAGGCGTATCGCGCGGCCTCACAGGTGTACGAGAAGGTCGGCGTCGGCGCCGATCTGCGCGCCGAACAGGCCCGTGCGGAGAGCGATGAGAGCGCCGCGCTGGCCACCCTGGACCGGCTCACCAACAAGGTCCGCACCCGCGCCGCCCAGCTCCTGGAGAGCACGGACGGCGCGGACGGCCCGTCCCGCCAGGCGGCCGCGGCCCGCGCCGAGTCGCTGGTGCACATGATGGAGACGCGCGCGTCGGCGGCGAGCGAGCAGCTGGGGCGGTTGCGCGGCGAGGCGGAGCGGCTGGCGCCCGCGGACGGCGAGGCGCACACCGAGCTGCCGGAGGGGATGGTCCCGCAGGACGCCGAGCAGGCCAAGGAGCTGCTGCGCTCGGCGAACGCCGAACTCAGCACCCGTACGGACGCGCTGGAGACCGCCCGCACCACCCACAGCGAGCTGCTGCGCGCCCACCGCGCCGCCGAGGACGCGGCGGGCGGCTTCGAGGAGACCGCCGCGCTGCTGCGGGACCTGCTCCGCGACCACCAGGACGCGGCCGTCGACGGAACACCCGAGCAGCCCGAGGCGTACGCCGGGAGCCTCGCGGAGGCCCGGCAGGCGGCCGCCGAGACCCGCCGCTCGCTGCGCGGCTGCGCGGGTGACCTGTCGGCGGCCGAGGCCGCCGTCCGGGAGGCGAGCGATGTGCTCGTACGGCATGCCAACGCGAACCGTTACGAGCAGGTGCGCACCCCCGCCCGGCAGCAGATCCGCGAGCTGCCCGCGTCCGCCCTGCCGGAGCACGCCGCGGCCTGGGCCGAGGCGTTCGCGCCCCGGCTGCGGGTGCTGACCGACGAGCTGGCCCAGCTGGAGCGCAACCGGGACAGCATCGTGGACCGGCTGCGCGGCCTGGTCGAGTCGTCGCTGACGACGCTGCGCTCGGCCCAGCGGCTCTCCCGGCTGCCCGAAGGGCTCGGGGAGTGGTCTGGGCAGGAGTTCCTGCGGATCCGCTTCGAGGACCCGGACCAGGCGACGCTCGCCGAGCGGCTTGGCGAGGTCATCGACGAGGCGACCCGCTCCGCCGTGCGGAAGAACTCCGACCTGCGCCGTGACGGTATGTCGCTGCTGCTGCGCGGGGTGCACGCGGCGCTCCTGCCGCGGGGCGTGGCCGTGGAGATCCTCAAGCCGGACGCGGTGCTGCGCGCCGAGCGGGTGCCGGTCGGCCAGATGGGCGATGTCTTCTCCGGCGGGCAGCTGCTGACCGCGGCCATCGCCCTGTACTGCACGATGGCGGCGCTGCGCTCCAACGACCGGGGCCGGGACCGGCACCGCCATGCGGGCACGCTGTTCCTCGACAACCCCATCGGGCGCGCCAACGCGACGTATCTGCTGGAGCTTCAGCGGGCGGTGTCGGATGCGCTGGGCGTCCAGCTGCTCTACACCACGGGCCTGTTCGACACGACGGCGCTGGCCGAGTTCCCGCTGGTCATCCGGTTGCGCAATGACGCGGATCTGCGCGCGGGGCTGAAGTACATCAGCGTCGAGGAGCATCTGCGGCCGGGGCTGCCCGAGCGGGACCCGGAGGACGGCCAGGTGCACGGGCAGATCACGGCGACCCGCATGTACCGCCGCCCGGACGCCCCGGACCCGGCGGAGGCCCCGGCCGACTAGCCGGGGCCGCGGGGGCGTACGGAGGCAGCGCCGGGGGCCTACGGAGACAGCGGGGCCTGCGGCTGTCGTCGGGGAGCTCGCCGCCGGTGCGCACGCCCCCCGCTCGGCGCGGGCACCGGCAACCACCTCAGCCCGTCACGCCGCCGCCCCTCACGCCGCCGCCCCTCGCGCCGGTCCGCGCTCCGCGGCCCGCGGGGCCGCGCCGGCCGGCCCCGCCTTGCGGGCCCGGCGGCGCTGCCGGCGCAGCTGCCGCGCCGTGCTGCTGGGCCGGGACACCACCCCGTAACGCTGGTTCCACACCTGCCGCGTCACCCATACGTCCAGCACGCCCCAGGTGGCCAGAACCGTGCTACCCACCGTGGTCAGCACCGAGGGGAAGGCCAGCCACGAGTCGGCCAGCGCGCTCAGCACCGCGATCATCGCCTGCACCAAGGTCACCGCGACGATGATGACCGCGCGCACCGCCGCCGTACGGACCGGATCGGGGAGCCGGCGCCTTCGGGCCGGCTCCTCTGTCCACAGCGGGCGAACCGCGCGCTGCGGGATGTCGCGATCCTTGTCCATGGCGTCCATGAAGCCCCTACACCTTTCAGCGGCTGCCCAAGTCCGGCGGTTTCAGAAAGCGGGACATGGGTCGTATTCCCCCTTAGTGTGCCCCCTCAGTGCACGAATAACAGCGGCGGGAGGTTCCCCCGGAGGGGGGAAATCCAGCCAAGGCTTGACTCATTCCAGCCTGCTGGGGCCGGCAAAAGAGGGTTGGGCGCCGGGGGGTAAGTCAGCCCATCACCGGACAACTCATGATGGCGGCAGGGCGACCGGCCCCGGCATCAAGCGGACAGCCCTTCGAGTTGTCGAACGGGCAGTAGTAGGCTCGCGCCGCTTGTTGTCGGAACTCGAACACCGCCCCCGTACAACGGGGTTGACGTTGGGGAGGCCATGCGCTTTCGCGGGAAATCGATCCGCCGGAAGATCGTGGCGCTGTTGCTGGTGCCACTTGTCTCGCTGACGGCAATCTGGGCCTTCGCTACAGTGATCACCACTCGTGAGGCGATTCGGCTCCTGGACGCCTCCGACATCATCGACAAGGCCGGTCAGCCGGCCGAGGAGGCCGTTCACGCCATTCAGAAGGAGCGCCGGCAGACCCTCGTCCTCCTGGCCGATCCCCGCCAGGCCGACGCACTTCCCGTGCTCCACGCGCTGCAGCGCAAGACCGACGAGGTCATGGGCGTCCTGAGGGACGCGGCCGCGGACGGCGATGTGCGCGAGATGATGAACTCCGATTCGGAGGATCAGCTCGCCGCCATTCTCAAGGCGGCCGAGGGCCTGGACGGCCTGCGCCGCAAAGTGGAGGACCACCGCGCCAACCGCGCGGCGGCATATGAGTATTACAACAAACTCGTCGACCTCTGCTACACCTTCCGCAGTTCGCTGCACGCCGTGCCCGATACGGACCTGGACAAGCAGGGCCGTGCGCTGGTTGCCATCATCCGGGCCCGCGAGGCGCTCTCCCGAGAGGACGCGCTGTATGTCTCGGCGCTGACGGCGCGCAAGATGGTCCCGGAGGATCTGCACGCGATCTCCGACCTCATCGCCGAGCGCAACCTGCTGTACGAGACCAGTCTGCCGATCCTGCCCGCCTCCGAACAGAAGATCTTCTCGGACTACCGGCGCAACAACGCCGCGCCCGCCGCGCTGCGCCTGGCCGAGGGCAAGCTCATGGCCTCCACCAAGCCGTCCGACGCGCTCCGCGTCCTGGACCGGAAGCACTGGGAGGCCGCCGCTCAGCCGATGCTCAACGACTACGACCGGCTGGGCAAGGAGGCGACCGACCGCCTCCAGAAGCGCATCGACCCGGTGGCCGACGACGTCATGCTCAGGGCCGGTGCCGCCGGAATCCTGGGTCTGCTGGCCCTGCTCGCCTCGATCTTCGTGTCGTTCAGGATCGGCCGCACTCTGATCCGGGACCTGTCCCGGCTGCGCAAGGACGCCCAGGACGCCTCCAGCGTGCGGCTGCCGAACGTGATGCGCCGTCTGGGCGCCGGCGAGCAGATCGATGTGGAGACCGAGGCGCCCCGCCGCGAGTTCGGCCAGGACGAGATGGGCCAGGTCGGCCTGGCCCTCAACACCCTGCAGCGCGCCGCCGTCGAGGCGGCCGTCAAACAGGCCGAACTGCGCCAGGGCGTCTCCGACGTCTTCGTCAACCTGGCCCGCCGCAGCCAGGTGCTGCTGCACCGCCAGCTGACCCTGCTGGACGCGATGGAGCGGCGCACCGACGACACCGACGAGCTCGCCGACCTGTTCCGCCTGGACCATATGACCACCCGTATGCGGCGGCACGCCGAGGGCCTGGTCATCCTCTCCGGCGCGGCCCCCTCCCGGCAGTGGCGCAAGCCGATCCAGCTGATGGACGTCGTCCGAGCCGCGGTCGCCGAGGTCGAGGACTACGAGCGGATCGAGGTCCGGCGCATGCCGCGGCTCGCGGTCAACGGCCCGGCGGTCGGCGACCTCACCCACCTCATCGCCGAGCTCCTGGAGAACGCCACCGTCTTCTCGCCCCCGCACACCGCCGTCCAGGTGCACGGCGAGCGGGTCGCCAAGGGGTTCACGCTGGAGATCCACGACCGGGGCCTGGGCATGACGTCCGACGCGCTGCTGGAGGCGAACCAGCGGCTCGCCGAGACCCCGGAGTTCGAGCTGTCCGACACCGACCGGCTCGGCCTGTTCGTGGTCAGCCGGCTCGCCCAGCGGCAGGGCGTACGGGTCTCGCTCCAGCCCTCCCCGTACGGCGGCACCACCGCGATCGTGCTCATCCCCTCCGCCCTGCTCACCGACAGCGGCGAGGGCGGCCAGGATGCCGACGACAGCTACGAGAGCGGTGCGTACGAGAGCGGCCGGAACCGCGGGCGCGGCGTCTCCGACGTCAGGATGGGTCCGGACAGCAGGCTGCAGGCCGTCGAGGGGCCGCCGGTCTCCTACGAGGAGCCGCCGGTCTCCTTCTCCGACTTCTCCGACCGGGCGGGCCGCAAGGTGTCGGTGGTCGACGGGCCGGTCGAACTCGAGCCGTCCGTCGCGCCGCTCGCACAGGCCGGTGCCGAGGACGCCGTCGAGGACGACGACGAAGTGGGCGCGATCTTCCGCGCCCGCGGGCTGTCGCAGACGCCGCCCGCGGCCGCCAGGCCCACCGGGCCCGTGCCGCATCAGCGGATGCCCGAGGCGCAGCACCAGCAGGCGCGGGACGGCGCGCCGGGCGGCCGGGACCAGGACCCCGCGCCGCTGCCCCGCCGCGTCCCGCCGGTGCTGGTCTCCGACAACGGCCGCCCGGTGCGGGGCACCCCGGCCGGCGGCCGGCACGCCCGCCCGCAGAGCGGTGCACAGCAGGACCGTACGCAGAGCGGTGCGCAGCCGTCCTGGGCCCAGAGGGAGGGCCGTTCCGACGGCCCGGGCCCGGCCGACGGCCAGGGTGGATCCGCGTCCTGGAACGCGGGCCGAGCCCCCGCCCCCGAGCAGCAGGCGCAGGCGGCCTGGAACGGGGAGCGCACCAGACCGGAGCGCCCGGTGCCGGCCCAGCGGTCGGCGTCCGGTCTGCCCAAACGGGTGCGGCAGGCCAGCTTGGCACCCCAGTTGAAGAACGACCCCGCTCCGCAGACCGAGGCGGACCGATACCCTGCCGAGACCGACCCCGAGCGCGACGCCGAACAGGCGCGGGCCACCATGGCCTCGCTCCAACGGGGATGGCAGCGCGGCCGGCGCCAGACGGCCACTGGGAACGGCGGGTCGGACACAGCACCTGGAACAACATATGAGGGGGACGGTCGATGACCGCACCGCACGCAGCACGGAACGCCTCGCCGAGAGGTTCTGGCGAGCTGAACTGGCTGCTCGATGAACTGGTCGGGCGCGTCGGCAGCATCCGCAAGGCGCTGGTGCTGTCGGGCGACGGCTTGCCCACCGGCGGATCCCGTGACCTGTCCCGCGAGGACGGCGAGCACCTGGCGGCCGTGGCCTCGGGCTTCCACTCCCTCGCCAAGGGAGTGGGCCGCCACTTCGACGTCGGGCGGGTCCGCCAGACCATCGTCGAGCTCGACGACGCCTTCCTGTTCGTCACCGCGGCCGGCGACGGCAGTTGCCTGGCGGTGCTCGCCGACGCCGACTCGGATGTCGGACAGGTGGCGTACGAAATGACCCTGCTGGTCAAGCGGGTGGGCGTGCATCTGGGCAGCGCGCCTCGAGCCGGCGGGTGACGGGGGAGAGGGGAGATGTCCGCAGACGGTGAAGGCGACGCCCGCTGGTTCGACGACGCGGCGGGACCGGTGGTCCGGCCGTACGCGATGACACGGGGTCGCACCCGCAGCGCCGCCGAGGGAAAGCTCGACCTCATCGCGGTGGTCGTCGCCGACAGCGTCAACCACATGCCCGTCGCCGACCAGACGTTGTCCCCGGAGCACATCGACATCGTCGAGCTGAGCCGGGACTCCCCTCAGTCCGTCGCCGAACTGGCAGCCGAACTCGACCTGCCGGTCGGCGTCGTTCGGGTGCTCATCGGGGACCTGTTGCACGCGGCACTCGTCCGAGTGTCCCGGCCCGTACCTCCGGCGGAACTGCCGGACGAGAAGATTCTGCGCGAGGTGATCAATGGTCTACGGGCACTCTGACATGGGCCGCTCTCATGTCGTTGACCCCATCACGCTGAAGATTCTGGTGGCGGGTGGGTTCGGCGCGGGCAAGACGACTCTGGTGGGCGCGGTGAGCGAGATCAAACCGCTGCGCACCGAGGAACTGCTCAGCGAGGCGGGTCGGCCGGTCGACGACATCGCGGGGGTGGAGGCCAAGACGACCACCACCGTGGCCATGGACTTCGGGCGCATCACGCTCCGCGAGGACCTGGTGCTCTATCTGTTCGGCACCCCGGGGCAGGACCGATTCTGGTTCCTGTGGGACGAGTTGGCGACGGGCGCGCTGGGTGCTGTCGTCCTCGCCGACACCCGGCGGCTGGAGGACTGCTTCGCCGCGGTCGACTACTTCGAGCGGCGCGGCATCGCCTTCACGGTCGCGGTCAACTGCTTCCAGGGCGCCACCCGCTACCCGGAGGACGCGGTGCGCGACGCGCTCGACCTCGACCCGGGCACACCGGTCATCCTGTGTGACGCCCGGGAGCGGGAATCCGCCAAAAACGTGCTCATCTCGGTTGTCGAGCACGCGATGATGGCCTCCGCGGCCAGGCGCTAGCGTCTGTCGTCAAAGGCGCGGCCAGGCCGCGTCGGCCATACGGCCCGTACCCCGCCGTCCGGGGTGCGGGCCGTGGTGTGTCTCGGGTCTTCTCCGGCCGGGCAGGTCGCCCGCCGGGTATCTGGAAGGGGAGGGGCTGTGGAGCCGGAACTTGAGCTGGAGCTGGCGGCCGAGGAGCTGACCGCGGTGCTGAACCGGCTGCGCCGGGCCCAGGGGCAGATCGCCGGGGTCGTCCGGATGATCGAGGAAGGCCGGGACTGTGAAGAGGTGATCACCCAGCTGGCGGCCGCGTCCAGGGCGCTGGACCGGGCGGGGTTCGCGATCATCGCCAACGGTCTGCAGCACTGCCTCGCCGAGGAGAACGGCGCCCGGCCGCAGACCCGTGAGCGTACGCGGGCGCGGCTGGAGAAGCTGTTCCTGTCACTGGCCTGACACGCGCGACACGCTCTGATGCGCGGCACGCGGCGGACCGCGCTGCCCGACACACGCGGCGCGCCCACGGGCGGGGATGACCGACACGCGCGGCAGGGCTCGGCGGACCGCCATCACCGACACGCACGGCGCGCCCGGCGGACCGCGATGCCCGACACACGCGGCAGGGCCCAGCGGACCGCCACCACGACCCACACCGACACACGCCGCCGCGCTCAGCGGACCGCGATCACCGACGACCCGTGCCCGAACAGCCCCTGGTTCGCGGTGATTCCGGCCCGCGCCCCGGTCACCTGCCGCTCCCCGGCCTGGCCCCGCAGCTGCCAGGTCAGCTCGCACACCTGGGCGATGGCCTGCGCCGGGACCGCCTCGCCGAAGGACGCGAGGCCACCGCTCGGGTTGACCGGCAGCCGCCCGCCGAGCGCGGTGGCGCCCTCGCGCAGCAGCTTCGCGCCCTCCCCGGGCCCGCAAAGACCCAGGTCCTCGTACCACTCCAGCTCCAGCGAGGTGGACAGGTCGTACACCTCCGCCAGCGACAGCTCCTCGGGCCCGAGCCCCGCCTCCTCGTACGCCGCCCGCGCGATGGCGGCGCGGAAGGTGTCGGGCTCCGGGCCCAGGGCGACCGGGTCCAGGGTGGCCGCCGCCGAGTCGGTAGCGATGTCCGGCAGGTCGAGCGCGGTGCGCGGATAGCGCGGGGTGACGGTGGAGACCGCGCGGATCCGCACCGGCCGCGGGACGCCCTGCCGCCGGGCGAAGTCCATGCTGCTCAGCACGAGCGCCGCCGCCCCGTCGGAGGTCGCGCAGATGTCCAGCAGCCGCAGCGGATCGGCGACGACCGGGGAGGCGGCGACGTCCTCGGCGGTGACGGCCGTGCGGTAGCGGGCGTGGGGGTTGGCGGCTCCCGCGGCCGCGTTCTTCACCTTGACGCGCGCGAAGTCCTCGGGCGTGTCGCCGTACACGGCCATCCGGCGGCGCGCCCAGAGCGCGAAGTACGCGGGGTTGGTCGCGCCCAGCAGCCGGAAGCGCAGCCAGTCGGGGTCGTCTGGCCGGTCGCCGCCGACGGGGGCGAAGAATCCCTTGGGCGCCGCGTCCGCGCCGACGATGAGCACGGTGTCCGCAAGACCGGCCAGGATCTGGGTGCGGGCGGTGTTGATGGCCTGCGCACCGGAGGCGCAGGCGGCGTACACGCTGGTCACGCGCGCCCCCTGCCAGCCCAGCGCCCGCGCGAAGGTCGCGCCCGCCACCTGCCCGGGGTAGCCGGACCGTACGGTGTTCGCGCCGACCACGGACCCGATGGCCGGCCAGTCCAGACCGGCGTCGGCCAGCGCGGCGCGCGCGGCCACCGTGCCGTACTCGACGAAGCCGCGGCCCCATTTGCCCCACGGGTGCATCCCCGCGCCCAGCACCGCCACATCGTGGCCGTCGCCGGTCATGACCGCTCCCCGGTGACGGGCACGACGGGCACGACAGGCACGACGGGCGTGACGGGCACGACGGGCCGCCAGTTCCAGGTGGTCCAGATCTGCTCGGCGTCCTCGTTCAGCACCCCGGGCACCGCCTCGACCTCCATCCCCACGGCCAGGTCGGCCAGGGTCACCCCGGGCGCGCCCTGCCCGAGCACCACCATCCGCTCGGCCGCCAGCTCCACGGCGATCAGCGTGTACGGCCGCCACTCGGCGTCCGGGTCGCTGACGTACGGCGCGGGCGGTCGGTAGCGCCCGTCGGTGTACGACCAGACGCGGCCGCGCCGGGACAGCGGCACCTCGTCCAGTTCGGTGGACGCGCAGCCGGGGCTGCGGCAGAACGAGTCCTCGCGCGGGAAGAACACCGAGCCGCAGGCCCGGCACCGCGTCCCCAGCAGCCGGAACTCCTCGCCCTCGGTGGTGAACCACCCGGGGACCACCGGGGTACGGGTGCGCGGCACAACGCCTCCCAGACTGCGGATTCGATGAGCTGACGATTAGCTGACGGTACGTCAGAAGTGTGGCACAGCGGCCGTGGGGCACGTAACCCCGGTACGGAGGGCGCCTCCCGGCGCGGCCGGGACGCGTGACCAAGAGCCCGGAGGACCCTCACGACGCCCCATGGAGGGAGCAGGCGTGGCCATGACGGAAGCGGCGGTCCGGCTGGTGGCCGTGGTCAAGGACTTCGGCTCCGTACGGGCGGTCGACGGCGTCGATCTCTCCCTCACGGAAGGCGAGTTCTTCTCCCTCCTCGGCCCCTCCGGCTCCGGTAAGACCACCCTGCTGCGCCTCGTCGCCGGCTTCGAGCGGCCCACCGCGGGCCGCGTCGAGCTGTCCGGCCGCGATGTCACCGCGCTGCCGCCGCACCGCCGCGATGTGCGTACCGTCTTCCAGGACTACGCGCTCTTCCCGCATATGAGCGTCGAGCAGAACGTCGCCTACGCCCTGACGGTGCGCGGCGTACGCAAGGCCGAGCGCATCGCCCGCGCCCGCGACGCGCTCGCCACGGTCCGACTCGACGGCTTCGGGCCGCGCCGCCCCGCCGAGCTCTCCGGCGGCCAGCGGCAGCGCGTCGCCCTGGCCCGCGCCCTGGTCGACCGGCCCGCCGTACTGCTGCTCGACGAACCCCTCGCCGCGCTCGACCTCGGTCTGCGGCGGGAGATGCAGACCGAGCTGAAGGAGCTTCAGCGCACCACCGGCATCACCTTCCTCCTGGTCACCCACGACCAGGAGGAGGCGCTGACCATGAGCGACCGCGTCGCGGTGGTCTCGGACGGCCGGATCGAACAGGTCGGCCCGCCCGTGGGGGTGTACGAACGCCCCGCCACCGCCTTCGTCGCGGGCTTCATGGGCACCACCAACCTGCTGCGCGGCCCGGCGGCCGTCCGCGTGGTGGGCCGCCCCGGTGCGTACAGCATCCGGCCCGAGCGCATCCGCCTGGCCGGCCTCACCGAGCCGCCCGCCGACGGGGAGCGGACCGTGACCGGGCGCATCGCGGACATCGTGCACGCCGGGGCGCACACCCGCTTCACCGTCGCGCTTCCGGACGGCGACCGGCTGACCGTGATCCGGCAGAACCTGGCCGATCTGCCGCGTTCCGTCCGCCCGGACGCCGAGATCCGGCTGCTGTGGGACGACAACGACGCCTTTCCCGTACCGAGCTGACAGCGCGATACTGACGAAATCCCGGACAGCCATGTCATAGGGGAGGACCAGGATGCGGAAGACATCTGTGGGGAGGTCCGCGGCCGCGGTGTGCGCCCTGCTGCTGGCCGTCACGGCCTGCGGTTCGGACGACGGCGGCGAGCGGGCGAAGGCCCCGGAAAAGCTCGGCAAGGGCGAGGGCAAGGTCAACATCATCGCCTGGGCGGGCTATGCGGAGGACGGCTCCAACGACCCGAAGGCCGACTGGGTCCATCCCTTCGAGAAGAAGACCGGCTGCCAGGTCAACACCAAAGTCGCCGGGACCTCCGACGAGATGGTCTCGCTCATGAAGACCGGGCAGTACGACACCGTCTCCGCCTCCGGTGACGCGACCCTGCGCCTCATCGCCTCCGGCGACGCCGCCCCCGTCAACACCAAGCTGGTGCCCAACTACAAGGACATCTTCCAGGGCCTCAAGATGCGCCCGTTCAACTCCAAGAACGGCCAGATGTACGGCATTCCGCACGGCCGCGGCGCCAACCTCCTCATGTACCGCACCGACAAGGTCAAGCCCGCACCCGACTCCTGGCGCGCCGTCTTCGACGACGCCGACGCCTACCGCGGGCACGTCACCGCGTACGACTCGCCCATCTACATCGCCGACGCCGCGCTGTATCTGATGAAGACCAAGCCGTCCCTGGGCATCAAGGACCCGTACGCCCTGGACCGCACCCAGCTCGACGCCGCCGTCGCGCTGCTCAAGAAGCAGCACAAGGCGGTCGGGGAGTACTGGAGCGACTACCAGAAGGAGATCACCTCCTTCAAGGGCGGCGACAGCGTCATCGGCACCACCTGGCAGGTCATCGCCAACCTCGCCCAGGCCGACAAGGCACCGGTCAAGGCCGTGCTGCCCAAGGAGGGCGCCACCGGCTGGTCCGACACCTGGATGGTCTCCACCAAGGCGGAACACCCCAACTGCGTCTACAAATGGCTCGACTGGATCGTCTCCCCGAAGGTCAACGCCCAGGTCGCCGAGTACTTCGGCGAGGCCCCCGCCAACGCCAAGGCATGCGCCAAGACCGCCGACCCCCGCCACTGCGCCGTCTACCACGCCGACGACGAGAGCTACTACCAGCGGGTCCACTTCTGGACCACCCCCATCAAGCAGTGCCTCGACGGCCGTAAGAACACCACCTGCACCGACTACACCCAATGGACCAGGGCCTGGACCGAGATCAAGGGCTGAGATGCGAGCCCCCGCGGCCCGCCCCGCCCCCGGCCCCAGCTCCGCCCCGGGCGCACCCTCAGATGCCCACCCCGCCCCCGGTGCTGCCGCCCCAGGCCCCCGCGCCGCCGCCCGGCTGCGCCTCGCGGCCCTGCTCGGCCCGCCGCTGCTGTGGCTGACCCTGGCCTATCTCGGCTCGCTCGGCGTCCTGCTGATCTCCGCCTTCTGGACCACCGACTCCTTCACCTCCGACGTCGTCCGCACCTGGAACACCGACAACTTCCATGAGCTGCTGACCACCCCCGTCTACCGCACCGTCGCGCTGCGCACCCTGTCCATCGCGGTCGCCGTCACCCTCATCGACGCGCTCCTCGCCCTGCCCATGGCCTTCTTCATGGCGTGCGTCGCGGGCCGCCGCTGGCGCCGGCCGCTGCTGGTCGCCGTCCTCACCCCGCTCTGGGCCGGCTACCTGGTCAAGGCGTATGCCTGGCGGGTCATGCTGGGCCAGGACGGCGTCGTCAACGCGGCCCTGGCGCCGCTCGGGCTGCACGGACCGGGATACGGCACCACCGCCGTCGTCATCGTGCTGGCGTATCTGTGGCTGCCGTACATGATCCTGCCGGTGTACGCCGCCCTGGAGCGGATCCCCGAACGGGCGCTCGAGGCCTCCGCCGACCTCGGCGCCGGGCCCTGGCGCACACTGCGCTCGGTCGTCCTGCCCGCCGTACGCCCCGCGCTGCTGGCCGGGTCGGTCTTCACCTTCTCGCTCAGCCTCGGCGACTACATCACCGTGCAGATCGTCGGCGGCAAGACCCAGCTGATCGGGAACGTCATCGCCGCACAGGTCACCCTCGACCTGCCCATGGCCGCCGCGCTCTCCGCGGTGCCCGTCGTCCTCATCGTCTGCTACCTGGCCGCAGTACGCCGGGCCGGCGCCCTCGACTCCCTCTGACGCCCTGCCCGCCCAGTCTTTTGAAGGAGGTACGGCCCATGCGGCTGTCGCGCACCGCCCGTATCGCCCTCGGCTGTGTCACCGCCGCCGGGCTCGCCGTCGTCTACGCGCCCCTGCTGCTGGTCCTGCTCAACTCCGTCAACTCCGACCGCTCCTTCGGCTGGCCGCCCAGCGGCCCGACCGGCCGGTGGTGGCGCGCGGCGCTGCACAGCGAGGGCGCGCGGGAAGCGCTGCTCACCTCCGTACGGGCCGGGCTCGCCGCGACCGCCATCGCCCTGGTGCTCGGCACCATGGCCGCGTTCGCCGTCCACCGCCACCGCTTCTTCGGGCGGCACACCGTGTCGTTCCTGCTGGTGCTGCCCATCGCGCTGCCCGGCATCGTCAGCGGCATCGCCCTCAACGCGGCCTTCCGCACCGTCCTCGACCCCTTCGGCGTCGGCTTCGGCCTGTTCACGGTGGTCGTCGGGCACGCCACCTTCTGCGTCGTCGTGGTCTTCAACAACGTCGGGGCGCGGCTGCGCCGCGTCGCGCCCTCAATGGCCGAGGCATCCGCCGACCTCGGCGCGCGCCCCTGGCAGACCTTCCGGTACGTCACCTTCCCGGCCGTCCGCTCGGCGCTCTTCGCGGGCGGGCTGCTCGCCTTCGCGCTGTCCTTCGACGAGATCGTGGTGACCACCTTCACCGCCGGACCCGGGACCAGCACCCTGCCCATCTGGATCTACGAAAACCTGGCCCGGCCCCACCAGGCCCCCGTCGTCAACGTGGTCGCCGCGCTGCTGGTCGCCCTGTCCGTGCTGCCCGTCTACGTCGCCCAGCGGCTCTCCGCCGACCCGGCGGGCGGACGGCTGTGAGGAGCCGTGCCGCCCACCGGGCGCGCCCGCGGTCTCAGTTTCCGCGCAGCGCCTTGTGCGAGACGGGGAAGTCGAAGTAGGTGTCCGGGAACAGCTCGGGCTTGTAGGTGTAGTGCCACCACTCCTCGGCCAGATTCACAAAGCCCAGCCCCTCCAGCGTGTCCTTCAGCAGCAGCCGGTTCGCCCGCTGCACACCCTGGATCCGCGGGTCCAGCGTGTGCGAGAGGGTGTCGAAGCAGTCGTAACCCGTGCCCATGTCCACCGAGTTGTCCGGGAACCGCTCGTCCTTCGGCGCGTAGCACGGCACCAGCTTCTCGCCCGGCTCGTACGGACGGGTGGGCACGGCGGGCAGCTTCACGATGGTCAGGTCCATGGTGCTGCCCCGGCTGTGCCCCGACTTCTCAGCTATATAGCCGTCCTCGAACAGCCGCGTCTTGTCGACGTCCGGGTAGAACTCCCCCTTCATCGACTGGTCGTCGAGGTCCTTGGCCCACTCGACGAAGTCGTTGACCGCGCGCTGCGGCCGGTAGCAGTCGTACACCTTGAGCGTGTAGCCCTGCCGCAGCAGGGTGGACTGCGCCTGGTGCAGCGCCTCGGCGGCCGGGCGGGTCAGGATGCACAGCGGCTCGCGGTAGCCGTCCACGCGGTGGCCGGTGAAGTTGTGCGGGGTGTAGTAGCGGATCTCTTGAAGGATCGTCGGGTCCACGTCGCTCAGCGCCACGAACTCCTTCGGGGCCTTGGGTTCGGCCCGCGCCTGCGCCGGGGCGGGCGAGGCGGAGACGGCCAGAAGGGCGGCGATGGGCAGGGCGAGCGCGCGCAGCGCGGCAGTGAATCTCGGCATGGCCCCCTCAGATATCAGGGCGACGGGGTCCCGAACAAGCCCCGGCCGCCCTTGTTCAGCACGCGGCTGACTGCCTTACTCAGTACGCGGCCCGCTGGCAGTACGCGACTCACCGCCCGCGCGGCCGCTCCTGCGGCACCTGACCGCGCACCCGCACCGGATACCCGGGCTCCGCCGCGCCCGCCCGCTCGACCACCACCTCGCCGTCCCGCAGCCGCGTGGTGAACCGCACCGACTCCGGCTTGCCCCAGCCGTCGCCCGGGTCCACGACCAGCGTCCAGCCGTGCCCGCGGGTCTGCGCCGGAGCCCATACCTCCAGCTCCACCCCGCCGTCCGCGCCCGCCACCGGCACCACCGCACCCGCCCGCGCCAGCACCGGGACGCGCGACAGCGGCGCGTCCAGCACCACCTGCCCCGGCCCCTCGTACGCCCGGCCGGTCGCCGTGTCGTACCAGCGGCCGCGCGGCAGCCGCACCGACCGCCGCTCCGCGCCCTCCTCCAGCACCGGGGCCACCAGCAGCGCGTCCCCCAGCAGAAACGCGTCCTCGCAGTCGCGCAGCGCCCGGTCCTTGGGCCAGCGCCACCACACCGGCCGCGCGTACGGGGCCCCGGTGCGCCGGGCCTCGTACGCCAGCGTGACGAGGTACGGGAGCAGCCGCTGCCGTTCGCGCAGCGCGGCCGTCGCATGCTCCAGGACCTGCTCCCCGAACTCCCACGGCTCCCGCCGCCCCGCCCATATCGCCGAATGGGTGCGGAACAGCGGGAGATACGACGCCAGTTGGAACCAGCGCAGATACAGCTCGGGGGACGGGCTGCCGGTGAACCCGCCGACGTCAGGACCGGAGTACGGCACCCCCGACAGGCCGAGCCCCAGCACCAGGGACAGCGAGGCGCGCAGCCCCGGCCAGCCGGTCGCCACATCCCCGGACCAGCTGCCCCCGTACCGCTGGAGTCCCGCCCACCCCGAGCGGGAGAACAGGAACGGCCGCTCCTCGGGCCGCAGCTTCAGCAGCCCCTCGTAGCCGGCCCGCGCCATCGCCAGGCCGTAGACGTTGTGCGCCTCGCGGTGGTCGCCGCCCCGGCCCTCCAGGGAGTGCTGGGCCGAGCGCGGCAGCGTCGGATCGCCGAAGGCCGCGAAGGAGACCGGCTCGTTCATGTCGTGCCACACCCCGGAGAAGCCCTGCCCCAGCCGCTCCGCGTACAGCCCGCCCCACCACGCGCGCACCCGCGCCTCGGTGAAGTCGGGGAACACCGCCTCGCCCGGCCACACCACCCCGCGCACCTCGCGCCCGCGCGTATCGCGCACGAACACGTCCTCCGCGGCGCCGCTGTCGTACACCGCGGTGCCGGGCTCCGCCTTCACCGCCGGATCGACGATCGACACCAGCCGCGTCCCGCCCTCCCGCAACTCCGCCGCAAGCCCGGGCAGATCGGGGAAGCGCTCGGTGTCCACCGTGAACACCCGGTGCCCGGCGAGGTGGTCGATGTCCAGGTGCAGCGCCGACAGCGGCAGCCCCCGCTCCCGGTAGCCCGCCACCACCCGCCGCACCTCGTCCTGACCGCCGAACCCCCAGCGGGCGTGGTGGTAGCCCAGCGCCCAGCTCGGCGGCACGGCGGCGGCGCCCGTGAGCGCCGCCCAGCTCTGCAGCACCCGGGCGGGCGTGCCGACGATCACCCAGTAGCGCAGCGGGCCGCCCTCCATCCGCGTCCGGCAGCCGCCCGGCCGGTCGTGCCCGGACCCCTCGCCCTCCTCGCCCTCCCGCAGCGTGACCGTGCCGTCCCACGAGTTGTCGTGGAACACCAGATGCGTGCCCGCGTCCGCCACGACCAGCTGCACCGGCATGGTCAGATACAGCGGATCGTCCCCGGGCTCGAAGCTGCCGCCCGGATCGGTGTTCCACAGCCGGTACGAGCCGTCCCGCAGCCGCGGCCCGGCCGCCCGCCCGCCGAGCCCGAAGAACCGCGCGTCCGCCGCGACCTGCGACCGCTGCTCCCAGCGCGCCGCCACACCGCCGACGCCCGGCCCTCGACCGCCCGCCTCGTGGCCGTCCACCTGCCCATTGGCTTGCCCGTTGGGGTTCGCGCCCGGCACATCGCCACCCGCCACCGGCTCCCACCAGCGCGGCGGCAGATCCCGCCGCAGCACCACCCCGCCCGGGGTGCGCACCTCCACCGCCCCGTTCCGCGAGACCGCCACCGTCACCCGCTCGGCGACCACCCGCCAGCCACCGTCCGTATCCGGCTCGAGCCGCACCCGCTCGTCCGGGTCCGGACAGGACCCGTCCAGCGCGTACGAGGGCTCCGGCTCGGCGCCGTCCCAGCCGCAGAACACCGCGCCGCCCGCCGTCACCCGCACCCGCAGCGAGGACCGCGCGAACCGCACCACCCCACCCCCCGGCTCCGGGTCCGCGCCCCGCACCAGGCCCGGCACCCGCGCGCGCTCCGGTCCGCGCCGCGGCAGCCCGACCGCGTCGGAACGCCGACGCCGCCACGCCGAGCGCAGCGACCTGAGCCCCTGCGCCGTACCGACCACCTTCACCGACCGCACCAGGTCACGCGCATCCATGATGATCACCTTGCCACTGACAACACCCCGTGCGTGCGGCTGTTCAACTGCCGTTCACCCGTGGTCCCCACACATCCCCACGGCCCTCTATATGGAGTGGCGGCCCTGGTGTACAAGTCGATCACATGGCATCGTCCTGAACGGACACACCACGCGCAGCCGCGCACCGCCGGGAGCCGGGAGCCGACAGATGACCACCGCAGCGCACCCAGACCACCTGCCGAGACCCCTGTGGCAGCCGGGCCCCGAGCGGATCGCCCGCGCCCAGCTCACCCGCTTCCACACCTGGGCGGCCGAGCGGCACGGGGCGCCGGCCCTCGACCCCGCCGACCCGGCGGCGAGCTACGCGGCGCTGCACCGCTGGTCCGTGACCGAGCTGGCGCGCTTCTGGCAGGCGGTCGCCGAGTGGTTCGAGGTGCGCTTCGTCACCCCGTACGACACCGTGCTCGCCGACGCCGCCATGCCCGGCGCCCAGTGGTTCCCCGGCGCCACCCTCAACTACGCGGAGCACGCGCTGCGCGCCGCCGAGGACCCCGCCCGCGCCGCCGAACCCGCGCTGCTCCACGTCGACGAGAGCCACGAACCGCGCCCCGTCGGCTGGGCCGAGCTGCGCGGCCAGGTCGGCGCGGCCGCCGCCGAGCTGCGCCGGCTGGGCGTACGCCCCGGAGACCGGGTCAGCGGCTACCTCCCCAACATCCCGCAGGCCGTCGTCGCGCTCCTGGCCACCGCCGCCGTCGGCGCCGTATGGACCTCCTGCGCCCCCGACTTCGGCGCGCGCAGCGTCCTGGACCGCTTCCAGCAGGTCGAGCCGGTGGTCCTGTTCACCGTGGACGGCTACCGCTACGGCGGCAAGGAGCACGACCGCACCGAGACCGTCGCCGAGCTGCGCCGCGAACTGCCCACCCTGCGCGCCGTCGTCCACATCCCGCTGCTGGGCACCCCCGCCCCCGAGGGCGCGCTGGACTGGGACGCCGTGGTGCGCGAGGCGGCGGAACCGGTCTTCGAGCAGGTGCCGTTCGACCACCCGCTGTGGGTGCTCTACTCCTCGGGCACCACCGGACTGCCCAAGGCGATCGTCCAGTCCCAGGGCGGCATCCTGATCGAACACCTCAAACAGCTCGGCCTGCACTGCGACCTGGGACCCGGCGACCGGTTCTTCTGGTACACCTCCACCGGCTGGATGATGTGGAACTTCCTGGTGTCGGGCCTGCTGGCGGGCGCCACCGTCGTCCTCTACGACGGCAGCCCCGGCTACCCGGACACCGCCGCCCAGTGGCGGATCGCCGAACGCACCGGGACCACGCTCTACGGCACCTCGGCGGCCTATGTCATGGCCTGCCGCAAGGCGGGGGTCCACCCGGCCCGCGACTTCGACCTCTCGCGCGTGGCCTGCGTGGCCACCACCGGCTCCCCGCTCCCGCCGGACGGCTTCCGCTGGATCCACGACGAGTTCGCCGCCGGCAGTACAGGCGACATGTGGATCGCCTCGGTCAGCGGCGGCACGGACGTGTGCAGCTGCTTCGCGGGCGCGGTCCCCACCCTCCCGGTCCACATCGGAGAGCTTCAGGCCCCCGGGCTCGGCACGGACCTACAGGCCTGGAACCCGAGCGGCGAACCGGTGATCGACGAGGTCGGCGAGCTGGTCGTCGCCCAACCCATGCCGTCCATGCCGGTCCGCTTCTGGAACGACCCGGACGGCAGCCGCTACCGCGACAGCTACTTCGACATGTTCCCCGGGGCCTGGCGGCACGGCGACTGGATCACCCTCACCTCGCGCGGCACGGTCGTCATCCACGGCCGCTCCGACTCCACGCTCAACCGGCAGGGCGTACGGATGGGCTCCGCGGACATCTACGAGGCCGTCGAACGCCTCCCCGAGATCCGCGAATCCCTCGTCATCGGCGTCGAACAGCCCGACGGCGGCTACTGGATGCCGCTGTTCGTCCACCTCGCCCCGGGCGCCACCCTCGACGCGGGGCTGTGCGACCGCATCAAGCGCACGATCCGCGAACAGCTCTCCCCGCGCCATGTGCCCGACGAGATCATCGAGGTGCCAGGCGTACCGCACACCCTCACCGGCAAGCGGATCGAGGTGCCGGTCAAGCGCCTGCTCCAGGGCACCGCCCTGGACAAGGCCGTCAACCCGGGCTCGGTCGACAACGTCGAGCTGCTGCGCTTCTACGAGCGCCTGGCGCGCGAGCGGCCGGCCGAGCCGGACGCCTGACACCACCTCGGCGACGGTGCGTTGTCAGTGCCCCCGGTTACGGTGAGTGAGCACTGATCGACCGCGCTGAGGGGGAGTCATGGCGCACACCACACAAGGCAGCACACCGGGCGGCACACAGCGGAGGGAGCGCACCGCGCGGCGCGCGCTGCGCAGAGAGGCGCCCAGCACGGTGGCGCTGCTGGCCGACGAGGAGGACTTCGCGGCCATGCGGCAGTACGCGTCGTTCGCCTTCGACGACCACACCGCGTATCTGCGGCAGACGGAGGGGCTGCTGCGGATGCTCGCGTCGCAGGGCGTGCACACATCCATCGCGCTGTTCGACCCGGTCGAGTACGACGAGTTCTGCGCGGACTCCGGTATCGACCCCGACACCTCCGCCGCCCGCACCCGCTATACGGCCGAAGTCGCCGCCGCGGGCCCGACCGTGACGTATGAGGGCCAGCCGCTCGACCAGCTTCTCCAGCGGCTCATCGGCGCGGCCGAGCAGCAGGCCACCTGGGAGTACGCCACGGCCCTGCTGTCCCGCGCGGGCGGCTGCGGCTGCTCGGACGACCCGGGCCACGCCGCGTTCCGCCGCGCCCGGGCCGCGCTGCGGCGACTGCTCACGGCTGCCGGGCCCGGCAGCCACCACGTGGTGTGCAGCGTCATGGCGAGCAGCGTCCCGCTCGTGGCCGTGGTGCACGCGGAAGCGACGGGGGAGGGGCCGGTGGAGCGGTCGGCGGACCTCGACGGCACCCAGGCCCTGATCTTCGGCACCGTGCTGGCCTGCGGAATCGCCACGGACAGCCCTGGCGGCGTCGTGCTGCGTACCAGCGCGCCCGGATCCCCGGACACGGTCCGCGGCTGGTCGCTGCACCAGGGCTGGCTGCGGCCGTTGAGCGAGGCGGAGGTCTTCAGCGCGTACTGCACGGACGCGGACACCGGCGAGCCGGTCCCGCCCGAGCACGGCGTCGAGTACCGGCCGGGCATCCCACTGCCCGCCCCGGACGCACCGGACGCGCCGGATGCCCCGGACCCCACGGCCCCGGAAGGGGAATGACCGCACAGAAACACGAGACAGGCACAGACACAGGGGGCGCCCCACCGCACACATCGCGGCGGGACGCCCCCTGGGGACGAGCCTCACAACCATCACCGGCTCACTCGCCGGACAGCACCGCCTGCGCGGCGACGCGCGCGTCCTCGGCGGTGTCCGCCGCGCGGGCCGCGGCAGCCGCACGCTCGCACTGGGCGAGCGTGTGCTTGGCCAGCGTGGCGCGCACATACGGAATCGCCGCGGAGCCCATGGAGAGGCTGGTGACGCCCAGACCGGTCAGCACACATGCGAGCAGCGGATCCGACGCGGCCTCGCCGCATACGCCGCAGCTCTTGCCCTCGGCCTGCGCGGCGTCGGCCGAAGCGGCCACCAGATCGAGCAGCGCCGGCTGCCACGGGTCCTGGAGCCGCGACACCGCGCCGACCTGACGGTCCGCGGCGAAGGTGTACTGCGCCAGGTCATTGGTGCCCAGCGACAGGAACTCCACCTCCTGGAGGATCGAGCGCGCCCGCAGCGCGGCGGACGGAATCTCCACCATCGCGCCGAACTTGGCCCGCAGCCCCGCCTCCCGGCACGCGTCGGCAAACGCCTTGGCGTCGGTCCGGTCGGCCACCATCGGGGCCATGACCTCCAGATAGACGGGCAGCCCCGCCGCGGCCTTGGCCAGCGCCGTCAGCTGCGTCCGCAGCACATCCGGGTGGTCCAGCAGGGTGCGCAGCCCGCGTACGCCCAGCGCCGGGTTGGGCTCGTCGGCCGGGGTGAGGAAGTCCAGCGGTTTGTCGGCGCCCGCGTCCAGGACCCGCACCACGACCCGGCCCTCGGGGAAGGCCTCGAGCACCTGGCGGTACGCCTCGATCTGCTTCTCCTCCGACGGCGCCTTGGTGCTGTCGTCGAGAAACAGGAACTCCGTGCGGAACAGCCCCACACCCTCGGCACCGGCCTCCACGGCCGCCGCGACATCAGCCGGGCCGCCGATGTTCGCCAGCAGCGGCACCTTGTGACCGTCCGAGGTCGCACCCGGCCCGGAGGACGCAGCCAGCGCGGCCTTCCGCTCCTCCGCGGCCAGGGCCAGCTCGGTCTGCTTCTCCGCGGTCGGGGACACAAAGATCTCTCCCGTGCTGCCGTCGACCGCGATCAGGGTCCCCTCGACCAGCTCGCCGGCGCCGGGCAGCGCCACCACGGCGGGCACACCCAGGGCGCGCGCCAGGATCGCGCTGTGACTGGTCGGCCCGCCCTCTTCGGTGACGAACCCGAGCACCAGGGTGGGGTCGAGCAGCGCGGTGTCGGCGGGGGCCAGGTCCCGCGCGATCAGTACATACGGCTGGTCGCTGTCGGGCACACCGGGCATCGGCACCCCCAGCAGCCGGGCCACGATCCGGTTCCGCACATCGTCCAGATCGGCCACCCGCCCGGCCAGGTACTCCCCGGCCCCGGCCAGCAGCGCCCGGTACGCGGCGAAGGCGTCGTACACCGCGCGCTCAGCGGTGCTGCCCACGGCGATACGCCGCTCGACATCGGCCATCAGCTCCGGGTCCTGCGCCATCATGGCCTGCGCCTCGAGCACGGCCTGCGCCTCACCGCCCGCCAGGTTGCCGCGCGCCATCAGATCGGCCGCCACAGCCTCGACGGCCTGCCGGGCACGCCCCTGCTCGCGGGGCGCCTCGTCCGACGGAATCTGCTTCGCCGGCGGCTCCAGGACCGCGGTCCCCATGTGCCGCACCTCGCCGATCGCCACACCGTGGCTCACGCCGACGCCTCGCAGGGTTGTCTCCATCACACCCGTCTCCGGTTCGATGCGGCGGGATAACCCGCCGCGGTGGTTGTCTACTCGCCGTAACGGCCGATCAGACCGGCTCCGACCGGCACTGAGCTCATGTCCAGCTGAAAAGAGTGTCGCCGGACTTCACATCCACATCCGCACTGACGCCCACCAGCGATTCGGCGGTGGCCTCAAGCGCCACGACCGGGCAGACCGGTGACTTCCCGGCAGCGACCGCGATCGCGGGGTCCCAGCGCACCACGGGATCCCCGCGCCGCACGGTGTCGCCCTTGTTGATCAGTACCTCGAATCCCTCGCCACCCAGCTGAACAGTGTCGATACCGAGGTGAGTGAGCACGCCGTGCCCCTCCCCGTCGACGACGACGAACGCATGGGGATGCAGCGAGACGACGATGCCATCGACTGGCGCCACTGCCACGGTGGGCTCGAGTACGGGGTCGATCGCGGTGCCGGGACCGACCATCGCCCCGGAGAACACCGGATCGGGTGCGGCCGCGAGTCCGATCACACGCCCGGCGAGCGGGGAGGTCACGGTGGTCATAGGAAGCCTCCCAGGGGTGGAGAACTCGTCACACATGGTCACCGCCCGTCCAGGGCAGCGCACTGCCCAGAAGCGTAAGTCATAGGAACTTCGGATTCCGCACAAGCTGCGCAGGCCGAAGGGCACCCATGGGGCCCGAATCGATTTGCCACGGCTGCGCGAGGGTTGTACTGTCGTACCCCTGCCCCGGATGAAGCGCCGCAGTCCACTGCGGGAACATCCAGGTCTGGGCAGCACCATCAGTCACCTGACGACAGATCTTCGGATCAGCTTTCGCATGTCTGCGAAAAGCGTGGATTCGGAGAAAAGAAATCGGTCTGATAGTGTTTGAAACACCGAAGGGAAGCGCCC